>NZ_CP152042.1:0-3764816 GCF_038630785.1 Bacillus sp. FSL K6-1000
ATGGAAAATATTTTGGATCTGTGGAATAAAGCACTTCAGAAAATAGAGACAAAATTGAGCAAACCCAGTTTTGAGACATGGATGAAATCGACAAAAGCCCATTCTCTTCAGGGAGATACGCTTACAATTACGGCACCAAATGAATTTGCTAGAGATTGGCTCGAGTCAAGATATCTTCACTTAATTGCTGATACCATCTATGAACTAACAGGTGAAGAGCTCAGCATTAAATTTATTATTCCTCAAAATCAGGACGAAGAGGAAGCCATGCCAAAGTCTCCAATCAAAAAAATGTCTAAAGAAGAGCCTGTTGACATTCCACAAAATATGCTGAATCCAAAATATACATTTGATACTTTTGTTATTGGTTCAGGCAACCGTTTTGCTCATGCCGCTTCACTTGCAGTCGCGGAAGCACCAGCAAAAGCATATAACCCGCTTTTTATTTATGGGGGCGTTGGTTTAGGAAAGACTCACTTGATGCATGCGATTGGTCACTATGTGATCGACCATAATCCATCAGCCAAAGTGGTCTATCTATCATCTGAAAAATTTACTAATGAATTTATCAACTCAATCCGAGATAACAAAGCTGTCGACTTCCGTAACCGTTATCGGAATGTAGACGTGCTTTTGATAGATGATATTCAATTTTTAGCAGGAAAAGAACAAACTCAAGAAGAGTTTTTCCATACATTCAACACACTTCACGAAGAAAGTAAGCAAATCGTCATTTCTAGTGATCGGCCTCCGAAAGAAATTCCGACACTTGAAGACAGATTGCGCTCTCGATTTGAATGGGGCCTAATTACAGACATTACCCCGCCAGATCTAGAAACACGTATCGCAATTCTGCGCAAAAAAGCAAAAGCAGAAGGCTTAGATATTCCAAATGAAGTCATGCTTTACATTGCCAATCAAATCGACAGCAATATTCGTGAGCTGGAGGGTGCTTTGATTCGTGTCGTTGCTTACTCATCTTTAATTAATAAAGACATTAATGCAGATTTAGCAGCTGAGGCACTAAAGGACATCATTCCTTCATCGAAGCCAAAGGTCATTACAATTAAAGATATTCAAAGAATCGTAGGGCAGCAATTTAATATTCGATTAGAGGATTTCAAAGCGAAGAAACGTACGAAGTCAGTTGCTTATCCAAGACAAATTGCCATGTACCTCTCTAGAGAAATGACCGATTCCTCTCTGCCTAAAATCGGAGAAGAATTTGGCGGTCGTGATCATACGACTGTCATTCATGCTCATGAGAAGATTTCGAAATTAATCGTTGAAGATGAACAGCTTCAGCAGCATGTCAAAGAGATCAAAGAACAATTAAAATAACCAAGCTGATATAATGAGTACGGGAAAATGTGAATAACTAGAGCATAGTCATACACAGTCTGTCCACATGTGGATAGGCTGTCTTTCCTTTCTTTTTCTCGACTTATCCACATATTCACAAGCCCTACTATTACTTCTACGATTTTTATTAATAAAATATATATACATGTCATTAAGAAAATTTAGGAGGACCACTATGAAATTCACGATTCAAAAAGATCGTCTTGTCCAAAGTGTCCAAGATGTATTAAAGGCCGTATCCTCTAGAACAACGATTCCTATTTTGACAGGGATTAAAATTGTTGCGTCTGATGAAGGGGTTTCTCTAACAGGAAGCGATTCTGATATCTCAATTGAATCTTTCATTCCTCAAAGAGATGGAGATTTAGAGGTTATCACCATCGATCGTCCGGGAAGTATTGTGCTTCAAGCCCGTTTCTTTAGTGAAATTGTAAAGAAACTGCCTATGGCTACTGTCGAAATTGAAGTAGAACAAAATCACCTGACCATCATCCGCTCTGGTTCAGCAGAATTTAACTTAAACGGCTTAGATGCTGAAGAATATCCGCATCTTCCACAAATTGAAGAGCATCATGCATTTCAAATTCCGACAGATCTGCTTAAAAACTTGATTCGTCAAACTGTTTTTGCAGTGTCCACCTCAGAAACACGACCTATCTTGACGGGTGTAAACTGGAAAGTTGAAAAAGGTGAATTAATATGCACGGCGACGGATAGCCACCGTCTTGCTTTAAGAAAAGCGAAGTTAGATATTAACGAGGAAAGTTCGTATAATGTCGTCATTCCAGGGAAGAGTTTAACAGAGCTAAGTAAAATTCTTGATGATGGACAAGATCTTGTGAGCATCGTCATTACAGAAACACAAGTTCTTTTTAAAGCACAAAACGTCCTGTTCTTCTCAAGATTGCTGGATGGTAATTATCCAGATACAGCTCGTCTGATCCCGCAAGAAAGTAAAACGGATGTCGTGGTCAACACGAAAGAGTTCCTTCAAGCCATTGATCGTGCATCACTTTTGGCAAGAGAAGGACGTAATAATGTCGTGAAACTGTCAGCTGATCCTGAACAAAGCCTTGAAATCTCTTCTAATTCGCCTGAGATCGGTAAAGTGGTGGAGACGGTTCAAGCAGATGATATTAAAGGGGAAGATCTTAAAATCTCCTTCAGTCCAAAATATATGCTGGATGCGTTAAAAGTATTAGAGGGAACCGATATTCATGTAAGCTTCACTGGTGCAATGAGACCGTTCCTCCTACGTACGCCGAATGATGATTCTATCCTGCAATTGATTCTTCCGGTAAGAACGTATTAATTCAATCTAAAATGGCTGCTGTGTGAGTGCACAGCAGCTTTTCTTCTCGTTTTCCATGCTTTCTTTCATCCCAGTTCGCTTTCCCCCTTTCCTTCTTGTCTTGTTTTTTAGTACAATTAGATATTAGTGATATTGAAAGAGGTCGATACAATGCCTAATCTTATAACCATTGAAACAGAAATGATTACATTAGGGCAGTTTTTGAAATTAGCCGAAGTCATCCAATCTGGCGGAATGGCGAAATGGTTTTTAAGTGAACATGAGGTGTTCATTAATCAAGAGCCAGATAATAGACGGGGACGCAAACTATACCCAGGAGATGTTGTCGAGATTGAAGGTTATGGCACATTTCAAGTTGTGAATTAGAAACGGGTGACAATACATGTACATTCAAAGTCTGGCGTTAACTTCATACCGAAACTATGAACACACCGAGCTTCAATTCGACAATAAGGTGAATGTCATGATCGGTGAGAATGCCCAAGGTAAAACGAACTTGATGGAAGCGATCTATGTATTGTCGATGGCAAAGTCTCATCGTACGTCAAATGATAAAGAACTTATCCGATGGGACCAAGACTATGCTAAAATAGAAGGTAGAGTCATTAAAAAAAATGGTCCACTCCCAATGCAGCTCGTGATCTCAAAAAAAGGGAAAAAGGGTAAGGTCAATCACATTGAACAACAGAAGCTCAGTCATTATGTTGGTGCGTTAAACACCATCATGTTTGCGCCAGAGGACTTAAGTCTTGTGAAGGGTAGCCCGCAAATCCGCAGAAGATTCCTCGACATGGAGATTGGACAAGTTTCTGCTGTCTACTTGCATGATTTATCGCTCTATCAAAAAATCCTCTCTCAGCGTAATCATTACTTGAAACAATTGCAGACAAGAAAGCAAACGGATCAAGCGATGCTGGAGATTTTAACAGAGCAGTTGATTGATGCGGCAGCGAAAGTTGTCAAAAGACGACTGACTTTTACGAAACAGCTCGAAAAATGGGCGCAGCCGCTGCATTTTGGGATTTCTAGAGAGCTAGAAACACTCACGCTCCAATACCAGACGGCAATAGAGGTATCAGAAGCGTCAGACTTGTCGAAAATAAAGAATAGCTATGAAGAATCGTTTCAGAAACTAAGAGAGAGAGAAATAGACCGAGGGGTGACACTGTGGGGACCTCACAGAGATGACCTGCTTTTCTTTGTAAATGGTCGGGATGTTCAGACATATGGCTCTCAAGGGCAGCAAAGAACAACAGCTCTTTCACTAAAGCTGGCAGAAATTGATCTGATACATGAAGAAATCGGAGAATATCCTATTCTTCTACTTGATGATGTGTTATCTGAACTTGATGATTACAGACAGTCTCATTTGCTCCATACCATTCAGGGACGTGTCCAGACCTTCGTCACCACAACAAGTGTTGAAGGTATCGATCACGCCACCTTGAAAGAAGCGGAAATTTTCAGAGTAGCCAGTGGAAAAGTAATTGACTGATAAATGAGGTGTGAGTCTTGTATATTCATTTAGGTGATGATTGTGTTGTTTCTACACGAGAGATTGTCGCAATTGTTGATTACAAAATGAGGTCGTCTTCTGTTGTAGAAGAATTTCTACAAAAACAAGAGAAACAGATCATTTCGTTATCCCAAGGGACACCCAAATCCATTGTCGTCACAACTGAATCTGTTTATTACTCTCCTCTTTCCTCAAGCACGCTCAAAAAACGTGCTTCGTTTGTGATTGAAATTGAAGTCTAAAAGCTCAATTCATATAAATATATCGTTTAAGAAAAGTGTAGGTGAATGTACGTGGCAATGGAACAGCAACATAATAGTTATGATGAAAATCAGATACAGGTGCTTGAAGGACTAGAAGCTGTTAGAAAACGTCCAGGAATGTACATTGGGTCAACCAATGCAAAAGGACTTCACCATCTTGTATGGGAAATTGTCGACAACAGTATTGATGAGGCATTAGCTGGTTATTGTACAGACATTACAGTGCAAATTGAAAAAGATAACAGCATTACAGTAAAAGATAATGGCCGCGGGATTCCTGTTGGGATTCATGAGAAAATGGGGCGTCCTGCCGTAGAGGTCATTATGACTGTTCTTCACGCTGGTGGTAAATTCGACGGCAGCGGTTATAAAGTATCAGGCGGTCTGCATGGTGTAGGGGCATCTGTTGTAAATGCATTATCTACTACCTTAGACGTGACTGTATACCGTGACGGAAAAATTCATTATCAGCAGTTCAAACGCGGCGTTCCAGTGGGAGATTTAGAGGTTATTGGTGAAACAGATGTAACCGGGACAACCACTCACTTTGTGCCAGATCCAGAAATTTTCAATGAAACCATTGAATTTGATTACGATACACTTGCCAACCGTGTTCGTGAGTTGGCTTTCTTAACAAAAGGTGTAAATATCATCATTGAAGACTTGCGTGAAGGCAAAGAGCGGAGAAATGAATACTGCTACGAAGGCGGTATTAAGAGTTATGTAGAACATTTAAACCGCTCAAAAGAAGTTGTTCACGAAGAACCTGTTTATATCGAAGGTGAGAAAGACGGAATCACGGTTGAAGTGGCATTACAATACAACGATTCCTATACAAGCAATATCTATTCCTTCGCCAACAATATCAATACGTATGAAGGCGGAACACACGAAGCTGGCTTTAAAACCGGTCTAACGCGTGTCATCAATGATTATGCTCGTAAAAATGGCGTATTCAAAGATGGGGATGCGAATTTGAGCGGTGAAGATGTGCGAGAAGGCTTAACAGCCATTATCTCCATCAAACATCCAGACCCTCAATTCGAAGGACAAACGAAGACGAAGCTTGGGAACTCAGAAGCGAGAACCATCACTGACTCCCTCTTCTCTGAAGCACTTGAGAAATTCTTGCTTGAAAATCCTGATTCTGCGAAAAAAATTGTGGAAAAGGGACTGATGGCGGCTCGTGCAAGAATGGCGGCCAAAAAGGCTCGTGAGCTGACAAGACGTAAAAGTGCGCTGGAAGTCTCCAGCTTACCTGGGAAACTGGCAGACTGTTCTTCTAAAGATCCTTCCATCTCTGAACTCTATATTGTAGAGGGAGATTCTGCGGGCGGGTCTGCTAAACAAGGACGTGATCGTCACTTCCAAGCGATTTTACCGTTAAGAGGGAAAATCCTAAACGTAGAAAAAGCTCGTCTAGATAAAATTTTATCGAACAACGAGGTTCGTTCAATGATTACAGCGTTAGGAACTGGAATCGGAGAAGACTTTACTTTAGAGAAAGCACGCTATCACAAAATTGTGATCATGACAGATGCCGATGTGGATGGTGCACATATTCGAACGCTGCTCTTAACATTCTTCTATCGCTACATGCGTGAAATTATTGAAAACGGTTATGTGTATATTGCGCAGCCGCCTTTATATAAAGTGCAGCAAGGAAAACGTGTGGAGTACGTGTATAACGATAAACAGCTGGATGAGCTGTTAAAATCACTTCCTCAAACACCAAAGCCTGGACTTCAGCGTTATAAAGGTCTTGGAGAAATGAATGCTGCTCAGCTTTGGGAAACAACAATGGACCCTGATGCGAGAACACTTCTTCAAGTCACACTTGAGGATGCGATCGATGCTGATGAGACATTTGAAATGCTGATGGGAGATAAAGTAGAGCCGAGACGAAACTTTATCGAAGAAAATGCACAATACGTGAAAAACCTTGATATTTAGATAGATCCCTCCTGAGAACAACCTTATTTCTTGTTTGGAATAAGGTTGTTTTTCAAGAAATAGGGGCGTGTAACGAATGTCCTGGTTTTCCGTGTTTTCGTTGATTTTCTAGTAAATAAATGTGTATAAAGCCGAGATTATTGATATAATGGAGAATAGTCTTGTGAAGATAAATACATATTTTACTCCCACATAATTTATTTCATGTGATACGTAAAGGGAGGTTCTTATAGTGAGTGAACAACATACACCAAATGTACGCGAAGTAAATATTAGTCAAGAAATGCGTACGTCCTTTTTAGATTATGCAATGAGTGTTATTGTTTCGCGTGCATTACCAGATGTGCGAGATGGATTGAAGCCCGTGCATCGAAGAATTTTGTATGCGATGAATGACCTAGGTATGACAAGTGATAAACCATTTAAGAAATCTGCACGTATCGTTGGGGAAGTTATCGGTAAGTACCACCCTCACGGTGACAGCGCTGTATACGAAGCGATGGTTCGGATGGCGCAAGATTTCAACTATCGTAATATGCTGGTTGAAGGTCATGGAAACTTTGGTTCTGTCGATGGAGACGGTGCAGCGGCAATGCGTTATACTGAGGCGCGTCTATCTAAAATTTCAATGGAAATCCTGCGTGATATCACCAAGGATACGATTGATTATCAAGATAACTACGATGGCAGTGAAAGAGAACCAATCGTTATGCCAGCTCGATTCCCGAACTTATTAGTCAACGGGGCAACAGGTATCGCTGTAGGGATGGCCACCAACATTCCCCCTCACCAGCTAGGTGAAGTGATTGATGGGGTACTTGCGATTAGTCAAAACCCAGAAATGACAACACAGGAACTAATGGAGATCATTCCAGGACCAGATTTCCCAACTGCGGGACAAATCATAGGCCGAAGCGGAATTCGCAAAGCATATGAAACAGGCCGGGGCTCTATTACATTACGTGCAAATTCTATTATCGAAGAAACATCCAGCGGTAAGCAGCGGATTGTCATCAATGAAATTCCATATCAGGTCAACAAAGCCCGTTTGATCGAAAAAATCGCTGATCTTGTGCGCGATAAAAAGATTGATGGCATTACAGATCTGCGTGACGAGTCTGATCGTAATGGAATGCGGATTGTAATTGAACTGCGAAGAGACGCGAACGCCCACGTTCTATTAAACAATCTTTATAAACAAACGACACTCCAAACGTCATTTGGGATCAACTTATTGGCACTAGTTGATGGACAGCCGAAAGTCTTGTCCCTCAAACAATGTCTTGAATATTATCTAGAGCATCAAAAAGTGATCATTCGCAGAAGAACAGCATATGAACTTCGTAAAGCTGAAGCAAGAGCTCATATTCTAGAAGGTTTAAGAATCGCTCTTGACCATTTAGATGAAGTCATTGCATTAATTAGAAGCTCTCAAACTGCTGAAATTGCGAGAAATGGCTTAATGGAGAACTATAGCTTGTCCGAAAAACAAGCACAGGCCATTCTTGATATGCGTCTTCAGCGCTTAACTGGTTTGGAAAGAGAAAAGATAGAAGAAGAATACAAAGGACTTGTTGATTTGATTGCTGAGTTGAAAGCCATTTTAGCAGACAATGAGAAAGTTCTTGAAATCATTAGAGAAGAATTAACAGAAATCAAAGAACGTTTCAATGATACGCGCCGTACTGAAATTGTGACGGCAGGTATTGAAACAATTGAAGACGAAGATTTGATCCCTGTTGAGAATATTGTGATTACGCTGACTCATAATGGTTATATCAAGCGTCTGCCTGCATCAACATACCGCAGCCAAAAAAGAGGCGGTAAAGGTGTTCAGGGCATGGGAACCAATGAGGATGATTTCGTAGAACAGCTGATTTCAACATCTACCCATGATACGATCCTCTTCTTCTCTAATAAAGGGAAGGTCTATCGTGCGAAGGGATATGAAATTCCTGAATTCGGACGAACGGCGAAAGGGATTCCGATTATTAACCTGCTTGAAGTAGAAAAGGGAGAGTGGATTAATGCCATTATTCCAGTAAGCGAATTTGATGAAGATTCGTATCTCTTCTTTACAACAAGACACGGCGTATCAAAACGAACATCATTATCTCAGTTTGCCAACATTCGAAACAATGGACTTATCGCATTAAGTCTTCGTGACGAAGATGAACTGATGGCTGTCCGTTTAACCAATGGAGAAAAACAAATCATCATTGGTACGAAAAAAGGTATGCTGATTCGTTTTGACGAGACAGACGTTCGTGAAATGGGACGTACGGCGGCTGGCGTGAAAGGAATTACGCTTTCAGAGGATGACATCGTCGTTGGGATGGAAATCCTTGAGCCAGATGCAAACGTATTGATCGTAACCGAAAAAGGATATGGTAAGTTAACACCTGAAAAAGAATACCGTGTTCAAAGCCGGGGCGGTAAAGGTCTTAAAACATGTAAAATCACTGATAACAATGGTCCGCTTGTCGCAGTGAAGGCAACAAATGCTGAAGCTGAAGAGGACTTGATGATTATTACAGGAAGCGGCGTGATCATTCGTATGGCCGTTTCAGACATTTCAACAACAGGTCGAGTCACTCAAGGTGTCCGCCTGATTCGTCTTGGTGATGATGAACATGTCGCTACAGTGGCATTAGTTGAACAATCACAAGAAGATGATGAAGAGAATAGTGAAGAAAACGTAGAAACTATAGAGTCAGATCAAGAGCAATCTGAGTAAAAATAAAGCCGGTTCTTCACCGGCTTTATTTTTTTCTAAAAAAACATGAGTTTTTTTGAAATTTATAATGCTTTTTTCATAGATATGTGTTAATCTTTCAAAGGAGCAAAAAGAGGCTCTATTTTTTATCTCTTCTACAGTGGAAACTTCTTAAAAAAATAAAATGTTTTTTAAGAAAAATGTTGACTGTTGATAGAGATATATGATATATTTAAGTGGTCGCTTTGAGAGAGTGACACACAAGTTCTTTGAAAACTAAACAAGACAAAACGTACCTGTTAATTCGAGTTTTTATAAAAAATCCTATGATACTTCATAGGTAGTCAGTCAAACGCTGACGAAAAACAAAACTTCGGTTTTGTACTTTTTCGGAGAGTTTGATCCTGGCTCAGGACGAACGCTGGCGGCGTGCCTAATACATGCAAGTCGAGCGGACAGAAGGGAGCTTGCTCCCGGATGTTAGCGGCGGACGGGTGAGTAACACGTGGGTAACCTGCCTGTAAGACTGGGATAACTCCGGGAAACCGGAGCTAATACCGGATAGTTCCTTGAACCGCATGGTTCAAGGATGAAAGACGGTTTCGGCTGTCACTTACAGATGGACCCGCGGCGCATTAGCTAGTTGGTGGGGTAATGGCTCACCAAGGCGACGATGCGTAGCCGACCTGAGAGGGTGATCGGCCACACTGGGACTGAGACACGGCCCAGACTCCTACGGGAGGCAGCAGTAGGGAATCTTCCGCAATGGACGAAAGTCTGACGGAGCAACGCCGCGTGAGTGATGAAGGTTTTCGGATCGTAAAGCTCTGTTGTTAGGGAAGAACAAGTGCGAGAGTAACTGCTCGCACCTTGACGGTACCTAACCAGAAAGCCACGGCTAACTACGTGCCAGCAGCCGCGGTAATACGTAGGTGGCAAGCGTTGTCCGGAATTATTGGGCGTAAAGGGCTCGCAGGCGGTTTCTTAAGTCTGATGTGAAAGCCCCCGGCTCAACCGGGGAGGGTCATTGGAAACTGGGAAACTTGAGTGCAGAAGAGGAGAGTGGAATTCCACGTGTAGCGGTGAAATGCGTAGAGATGTGGAGGAACACCAGTGGCGAAGGCGACTCTCTGGTCTGTAACTGACGCTGAGGAGCGAAAGCGTGGGGAGCGAACAGGATTAGATACCCTGGTAGTCCACGCCGTAAACGATGAGTGCTAAGTGTTAGGGGGTTTCCGCCCCTTAGTGCTGCAGCTAACGCATTAAGCACTCCGCCTGGGGAGTACGGTCGCAAGACTGAAACTCAAAGGAATTGACGGGGGCCCGCACAAGCGGTGGAGCATGTGGTTTAATTCGAAGCAACGCGAAGAACCTTACCAGGTCTTGACATCCTCTGACAACCCTAGAGATAGGGCTTTCCCTTCGGGGACAGAGTGACAGGTGGTGCATGGTTGTCGTCAGCTCGTGTCGTGAGATGTTGGGTTAAGTCCCGCAACGAGCGCAACCCTTGATCTTAGTTGCCAGCATTTAGTTGGGCACTCTAAGGTGACTGCCGGTGACAAACCGGAGGAAGGTGGGGATGACGTCAAATCATCATGCCCCTTATGACCTGGGCTACACACGTGCTACAATGGACAGAACAAAGGGCTGCAAGACCGCAAGGTTTAGCCAATCCCATAAATCTGTTCTCAGTTCGGATCGCAGTCTGCAACTCGACTGCGTGAAGCTGGAATCGCTAGTAATCGCGGATCAGCATGCCGCGGTGAATACGTTCCCGGGCCTTGTACACACCGCCCGTCACACCACGAGAGTTTGCAACACCCGAAGTCGGTGAGGTAACCTTTATGGAGCCAGCCGCCGAAGGTGGGGCAGATGATTGGGGTGAAGTCGTAACAAGGTAGCCGTATCGGAAGGTGCGGCTGGATCACCTCCTTTCTAAGGATATATGGAGCAGCGTGCGTTTTCGTCTTGTTTAGTTTTGAAGGAACTTGCAAAAGATCCTACAACATCATATCTTCGATATGAAAGATGGGCCTGTAGCTCAGCTGGTTAGAGCGCACGCCTGATAAGCGTGAGGTCGGTGGTTCGAGTCCACTCAGGCCCACCATCTTCTATTAAATCGGGGCCTTAGCTCAGCTGGGAGAGCGCCTGCCTTGCACGCAGGAGGTCAGCGGTTCGATCCCGCTAGGCTCCACCAACGTGTTCTTTGAAAACTAGATAACAATAAGTAATACATTCACATTGAATGCAATGCAAAGTTCATCACACATAGTGATTCTTTCTAAAGTAAGAAATGGTTAAGTTAGAAAGGGCGCACGGTGGATGCCTTGGCACTAGGAGCCGATGAAGGACGGGACGAACACCGATATGCTTCGGGGAGCTGTAAGCAAGCTTTGATCCGGAGATTTCCGAATGGGGAAACCCACTGCTCGTAATGGAGTAGTATCCATACTTGAATACATAGAGTATGAGAAGGCATACCCGGGGAACTGAAACATCTAAGTACCCGGAGGAAGAGAAAGCAAATGCGATTCCCTGAGTAGCGGCGAGCGAAACGGGAACAGCCCAAACCAAGAGGCTTGCCTCTTGGGGTTGTAGGACACTCTATACGGAGTTACAAAGGAACGATATAAGCGAAGAGGTCTGGAAAGGCCCGCCAAAGAAGGTAACAGCCCTGTAACTGAAATGTTGTTCTCTCCAGAGTGGATCCTGAGTACGGCGGAACACGTGAAATTCCGTCGGAATCCGGGAGGACCATCTCCCAAGGCTAAATACTCCCTAGTGACCGATAGTGAACCAGTACCGTGAGGGAAAGGTGAAAAGCACCCCGGAAGGGGAGTGAAATAGATCCTGAAACCGTGTGCCTACAAGTAGTCAGAGCCCGTTAACGGGTGATGGCGTGCCTTTTGTAGAATGAACCGGCGAGTTACGATCCCGTGCAAGGTTAAGCAGAAGATGCGGAGCCGCAGCGAAAGCGAGTCTGAATAGGGCGCATGAGTACGTGGTCGTAGACCCGAAACCAGGTGATCTACCCATGTCCAGGGTGAAGTTCAGGTAACACTGAATGGAGGCCCGAACCCACGCACGTTGAAAAGTGCGGGGATGAGGTGTGGGTAGGGGTGAAATGCCAATCGAACCTGGAGATAGCTGGTTCTCTCCGAAATAGCTTTAGGGCTAGCCTCAAGGTAAGAGTCTCGGAGGTAGAGCACTGATTGGACTAGGGGCCCCTACCGGGTTACCGAATTCAGTCAAACTCCGAATGCCGATGACTTATCCTTGGGAGTCAGACTGCGAGTGATAAGATCCGTAGTCGAAAGGGAAACAGCCCAGACCGCCAGCTAAGGTCCCAAAGTATACGTTAAGTGGAAAAGGATGTGGAGTTGCTTAGACAACCAGGATGTTGGCTTAGAAGCAGCCACCATTTAAAGAGTGCGTAATAGCTCACTGGTCGAGTGACTCTGCGCCGAAAATGTACCGGGGCTAAACGTATCACCGAAGCTGCGGACTGTTCTTACGAACAGTGGTAGGAGAGCGTTCTAAGGGCTGTGAAGCCAGACCGGAAGGACTGGTGGAGCGCTTAGAAGTGAGAATGCCGGTATGAGTAGCGAAAGACGGGTGAGAATCCCGTCCACCGAATGCCTAAGGTTTCCTGAGGAAGGCTCGTCCGCTCAGGGTTAGTCGGGACCTAAGCCGAGGCCGAAAGGCGTAGGCGATGGACAACAGGTTGATATTCCTGTACCACCTCCTCACCATTTGAGCAATGGGGGGACGCAGGAGGATAGGGTAAGCGCGGTATTGGATATCCGCGTCCAAGCAGTTAGGCTGGGAAATAGGCAAATCCGTTTCCCATAAAGGCTGAGCTGTGATGGCGAGCGAAATTTAGTAGCGAAGTTCCTGATTCCACACTGCCAAGAAAAGCCTCTAGCGAGGTGAGAGGTGCCCGTACCGCAAACCGACACAGGTAGGCGAGGAGAGAATCCTAAGGTGATCGAGAGAACTCTCGTTAAGGAACTCGGCAAAATGACCCCGTAACTTCGGGAGAAGGGGTGCTTCTTAGGGTGTTAAAGCCCCGAGAAGCCGCAGTGAATAGGCCCAGGCGACTGTTTAGCAAAAACACAGGTCTCTGCGAAGCCGTAAGGCGAAGTATAGGGGCTGACGCCTGCCCGGTGCTGGAAGGTTAAGAGGAGCGCTTAGCGTAAGCGAAGGTGCGAATTGAAGCCCCAGTAAACGGCGGCCGTAACTATAACGGTCCTAAGGTAGCGAAATTCCTTGTCGGGTAAGTTCCGACCCGCACGAAAGGCGCAACGATCTGGGCACTGTCTCAACGAGAGACTCGGTGAAATTATAGTACCTGTGAAGATGCAGGTTACCCGCGACAGGACGGAAAGACCCCGTGGAGCTTTACTGCAGCCTGATATTGAATGTTGGTACAGCTTGTACAGGATAGGTAGGAGCCTTGGAAACCGGAGCGCTAGCTTCGGTGGAGGCATCGGTGGGATACTACCCTGGCTGTATTGACCTTCTAACCCGCTGCCCTTATCGGGCAGGGAGACAGTGTCAGGTGGGCAGTTTGACTGGGGCGGTCGCCTCCTAAAATGTAACGGAGGCGCCCAAAGGTTCCCTCAGAATGGTTGGAAATCATTCGCAGAGTGTAAAGGCACAAGGGAGCTTGACTGCGAGACCTACAAGTCGAGCAGGGACGAAAGTCGGGCTTAGTGATCCGGTGGTTCCGCATGGAAGGGCCATCGCTCAACGGATAAAAGCTACCCCGGGGATAACAGGCTTATCTCCCCCAAGAGTCCACATCGACGGGGAGGTTTGGCACCTCGATGTCGGCTCATCGCATCCTGGGGCTGTAGTCGGTCCCAAGGGTTGGGCTGTTCGCCCATTAAAGCGGTACGCGAGCTGGGTTCAGAACGTCGTGAGACAGTTCGGTCCCTATCCGTCGCGGGCGCAGGAAATTTGAGAGGAGCTGTCCTTAGTACGAGAGGACCGGGATGGACGCACCGCTGGTGTACCAGTTGTTCTGCCAAGGGCATCGCTGGGTAGCTATGTGCGGACGGGATAAGTGCTGAAAGCATCTAAGCATGAAGCCCCCCTCAAGATGAGATTTCCCATTCCGCAAGGAAGTAAGATCCCTGAAAGATGATCAGGTTGATAGGTCTGAGGTGGAAGCGTGGTGACACGTGGAGCTGACAGATACTAATAGATCGAGGACTTAACCTATATTCTATTGTGAAGCATGAACATTGTTATCTAGTTTTGAGAGAACATTCTCTCCATCAGGTTTGGTGGCGATAGCGAAGAGGTCACACCCGTTCCCATACCGAACACGGAAGTTAAGCTCTTCAGCGCCGATGGTAGTTGGGGGTTTCCCCCTGTGAGAGTAGGACGCCGCCAAGCTTCTATCAGGATCAGTTCCATTTGGAACTGGTCTTTTTTGTTTTTTCTTCTAACAGCATCATGATGTAAGCTGGGAACTTCTCTTCTGCAATCTCCATGTAGCGTTCAATCATGACGTAATCGTCGCTAATGTATTGAGACAGCAGCTCGTACCACCATTCTGTTTCGTAGCGGGCAATCATACTAAGGTTATACATCAATAAGTAATGGCTGATGATCTCAGGAATCCCTAGAAAAGCATCTCGTGTTGACGGTATAAACCATTGATCCATTTCTAAATCATAATGAAGATGAGTAGCGAGTGCTGGGTTTTCTTCAAGAAATACATCAAACGTCAATTTCTTAGCCTCTCTCTGTTTGAGTTTCCAGCTTGTATGGAACTCAAAGTATTCAATAAAGCGTTCAGCAGACATGTTATAAAGTAATGGAATATGATCTTGAATCATCATTCCATTCGCCTTTTCCACTTTAACTAATGTCGCGGGCTGCTTTTGAAACTCAAGAATATGACTCATTTCAGGTATTTTGGACAGGAGATGGATCATTGTAAATCGCTCATCTTCAAGACCCTTTAAATGAAATAGATGCTTTAACACATGCATACATAGCCCGTTTCTTTGGATTTTCACTTCATCTTCGCTAAAGCGGTAATGCTGTTTCTTTCTCTTTCTCGATGTTACGCCATGGGCTAAAACAGAGGTTTGAGAAGGATAATGGGGATCAACTGTCAGCAAACATGCTTTTAATAGCTGTGCCATTCCATAAAACAATAAAATGGGTTTAAGTTCTAAAGGTGCATTCGCAGCCTGTTCATAAAACGTATGGCCATGTTTTAGAAAGTAAATAAATCGTTCACAGTTTTTATAGGCTTGCTGATTTGCATCTGGAATGTTCCGTTTCTCATATTGTTGAAATAGAAACTTTTGGGAAGTTTCTAGCGAGTAAAAACGTTTTAAATCCTTCCATCCTGAACTTTTCATCTTCTTCCTCAACTCTCTTTATATTTTCTAAAAATTGCAACTGTTTGTTGCTTCCTTGACATGCTGTTTGCTAGTTGATAATCTACATATAATATTTTGCCGAAAAGAGGGGGATTTACTAATGTGGGAAAGTAAATTTTCAAAAGAAGGTTTGACGTTTGACGATGTTTTGCTTGTTCCAGCAAAGTCTGAAGTACTTCCGCGTGATGTCGATTTATCAGTGGAGCTAACAAGTACATTAAAGCTAAACATTCCAATTATCAGTGCTGGAATGGATACAGTGACGGAATCACAAATGGCGATTGCAATGGCACGTCAAGGTGGTCTTGGTATTATTCATAAGAACATGTCCATTGAACAGCAAGCAGAACAGGTGGATAAAGTAAAACGTTCAGAGCGCGGCGTTATTACAAATCCATTCTTCTTAACACCAGAGCATCAAGTATTTGATGCAGAGCATTTAATGGGTAAATACCGTATTTCAGGTGTGCCGATTGTCAACAACGAACAAGACCAAAAGCTTGTTGGTATTATTACGAACCGTGACCTTCGTTTTATTTCGGATTATTCAATGAAGATTAGCGACGTGATGACAAAAGAGGAACTTGTGACAGCTTCTGTTGGTACAACGTTAGAAGAAGCTGAAAAAATCTTACAGCAATACAAGATTGAAAAATTACCTCTCTTAGATGACGAAGGAACGTTAAAAGGTCTTATCACAATCAAAGATATTGAAAAAGTGATTGAATTCCCTAACTCCTCTAAAGATGCACATGGCCGTTTAATTGTTGGTGCCGCTGTTGGTGTCACTGGCGATACAATGACACGTGTGAAAAAATTAGTCGAAGCCAATGTGGATGTTATTGTCATTGATACAGCACACGGTCATTCTCAAGGTGTTCTAAACACTGTATCGAAAATCCGTGAAACGTATCCTTCTCTTAACATCATTGCTGGTAATGTTGCAACAGCTGAAGCAACAAAAGCATTGTTTGAAGCAGGAGCAGATATTGTGAAAGTCGGTATCGGACCAGGATCTATTTGTACAACACGTGTTGTTGCAGGTGTTGGTGTACCACAAATCACAGCGATCTATGACTGTGCAACAGAAGCAAGAAAACATGGTAAAGCTATTATTGCAGATGGTGGAATTAAATATTCAGGTGATATCGTGAAAGCACTAGCATCTGGCGGACATGCTGTTATGCTGGGAAGCCTTCTAGCTGGTACATCTGAAAGCCCAGGAGAAACAGAAATTTTCCAAGGTAGACGCTTCAAAGTTTATCGTGGTATGGGTTCTGTTGCTGCAATGGAAAAAGGAAGTAAAGATCGTTACTTCCAAGAAGATAATAAAAAGTTCGTTCCTGAAGGAATCGAAGGCCGTACACCATACAAAGGGCCAGTCGTTGATACAGTGTATCAACTAGTTGGCGGTATTCGTTCTGGTATGGGCTATTGTGGAACACAGGATTTACGCACTCTTAGAGAAGAAGCACAGTTCATTCGTATGACGGGTGCAGGACTTCGTGAGAGTCATCCACATGATGTACAAATTACAAAAGAATCACCAAACTACACAATTTCTTGATAAATTGTGACAATCAAATTACATTTGACAGGGTCTATGACTCTGTCTATTTTTTTTGTCTTTATTGTGATAAAATTTATACTGTTGTGTTGAAATAAGCCCTTGTGGATTACATATATATGAAAAACGTCGAAAAAAGATGAATACGGAGGTATGACGATTGAACAGCAAGATGTTGAAACAGCTTATGGTCTCTATCCTTGCATTGGCATTGATTGTTACAGCATTTACACCAATGTCCAAAGCAAAGGCTGCTGAAGATCCATTCAGTGTGAATGCGAAAGCAGCGATCCTTATTGAAGCTTCTACAGGTAAAATTCTTTATAGTAAAAACGCAGATCAAAGACTGCCTATTGCAAGTATGGCAAAAATGATGACCGAGTATCTATTACTAGAGGCGATTGCTGAAGGTAAAGTGAAATGGGATCAAAAGTATACGCCAGATGATTATGTATACGAAATTTCTCAGGACCGCAGTTTATCTAACGTTCCTTTGAGAAAAGATGGTTCGTATACAGTAAAAGAACTTTATCAAGCAACGGCTATTTATTCGGCAAATGCAGCAGCGATTGGTTTAGCAGAAGTGATTGCTGGATCAGAATCGAAGTTTGTTGAAAAAATGAACGCAAAAGCAAAAGAACTTGGTTTAACAAACTACAAATTCGTGAATGCAACCGGTCTGGAAAATAAAGACTTACATGGCCAACAGCCAAAAGGTACTGGTCCTGATGAAGAAAGTGAAGTATCGGCAAAAGATATGGCATTGCTTGCACAGCATCTCATCAAAGACCATCCAGAAATTCTTGAAACAGCAAGTATTGCAAAAACAAAGTTCAGAGAAGGCACTGACGATGAAATGGACATGCCTAACTGGAACTTCATGCTTAAAGGACTTGTGAAGGAATATAAAGGTGTAGACGGTCTGAAAACAGGTTCTACAGATTCAGCCGGTTCTAGCTTCACAGGTACGGCAAAACAAGGTGACATGCGCGTCATTGCCGTCATCCTAAATGCAAAAGGTAATCTTCATACAGCACGTTTCGACGTGGCAAAAAAACTGTTCGACTATGCATTTAAAAACTTCACGATGAAAGAAATGTACAAAAAAGGTCAACAAATCAAAGGACATGAAAACATCGCAGTTGATAAAGGCAAAGATAAAGAAGTACCTGTTGTGACGAAAGAAGCATTTTCTGTGCCAGTAAAAAATGGTGACGAAAAGAGCTATAAAGCAAAAGTAAATATCGAGAAAAAGAACTTAGAAGCTCCTATTAAAAAAGGAACGAAGGTTGGCATGCTGACGACTTCTTATTCTGGTGATGAGAAGGACTACGGCTATTTAAATAAAGACCAATCAGGTGTTGAGCTTGTGACGAAAACAGGCGATGAAAAAGCAAACTGGTTCATCCTAGCAATGCGCGGTGTAGGTGGATTTTTCGCTGGCATTTGGGGCGGAATCGTTGACACAGTAAAAGGTTGGTTCTAATAAAAAAACTGCTCTCTATTCATGAGAGCAGTTTTTTTATCGTTAAAAGAAGAGCGATTGCTTCTGATTTTGAGGAGTCGATAAAGCTTGCTGAAAAATATCACATAACTTTTCCACGCCTTCGGTCAGTGCTTTTTCATTCACATAGGAAAAGCTGAGGCGGATATAATTCTGCTTCGGCTCTCCAGGATAACAGACAGAACCAGGCAGAAAGGTGATTTGCTGCTTGCGTGCTTCATGCAACAGTGCTCGTGTATCGACCCAGGAAGGAAAGCTAAGCCATAAATTGAGCCCGCCCTGTGGAATTTGCCACGTTACATCTTTCGGTGCGTGCTTCGTTAACACATCCATCATCAAATCGCGTCTCACTTTCAAGGCGGTTCTTAGCTTCTTCGTATGATCAATCATTTTCTTCGATGTCAGAAACGGCAATATGGCCTTTTGTGTGAGGAGAGGGCTGCCTAAGTCATTATTGGCCTTTGCAGCTAATAAACGGTTAAATATCGAGCCGGAGGCTGTGATAATCCCGATTCTGCATCCTGGAGCCAGTGTTTTACTTAATCCTCGTAAATAAATGACGTGTCCATCATGATCCAAGCTTTTTATAGGTGCTGGCGGCTTCTTTTCAAAATAAAGCTCGCGATAAGGGTCATCTTCTACAATGAGACAATCAATGCTTTGAGCCAGTAAGAGAAGCTGTTTTCTACGCTTCATCGACATACTGGCCCCTGTTGGACTGTGGAAAGTAGGAATCGTATAGATGAGTTTCGGTTTATATTTATCACAAATGCTTTGAAGCTGTTTCATGTTCATCCCTTCATGATCGACAGGGACGGTAATGATTCTTGCTCCTCTGCCCATAAAGACATCAATGGCCCCAGGGTATGTCGGTGCTTCCATGACCACCACATCATCCGGCCCAATAAACGTACGTGCCACCAAATCAAGCCCTTGCTGAGAACCACTTGTTACTAGGATATTTTCAGGTGTAGACGGCACATCCAACTTTTCTAAAAAAGACTGAATGACTTGTCGCAGCTGAAGGTCACCTTGTATCTCACCATACTTCGACATGATTTGAGGATGTCTGGCTAGTACATGCTGCATTTCTTTTTCTAAATACCGGTTGGGCAAAAGCCCTGGATCGATCATAGAGGAAGAAAGGTTAATGGCTTCTTCGACATAGTGATACTGAGCGAATTGAGACCGTGGTAAATAATCTGGAATCGACAACTGCCAATCGAAAGAGGTAGATGATGGAACCGGAATCTCTGCCTGCTCTTGCTGCTCATCCACAAAAGTTCCTTTACCTTGCACCGTCTTTAAATATCCGTCGTCCTTTAATCGGGTGTATGCCTTTGCTGCCGTGACAAGACTCACATTGAGCTGCTTAGCTAAATCACGTACAGTTGGCAGCTTTTCTCCTTGCTGAAGCAAACCTGATTGAATGTGGTCAATGATTGAAAAGTAAATTTGATTTGAAAGAGATGTATCAGAGTGTCGATGGATATCAATATGCATGAAACCCCTCCATATAATGCAACATTGTTATACATGAATTTTAATTGTTATAGTTGCATTATAGCATGTAAATCACACTTGAAAGAGAAAATGACATGTTTTTAGCTGGAAACCCTTTATATACAAGGGTTTATTCTTTTTTATCGGCTGTTTGAATTGTTATACTATTCTCTTTATTGTTATACTTTCTCGCTTGTATGATAAAGATGTTGAATGAATCGAATAGACAAATGGGAGGAAACTATTGTGAGCAATAAGGGAACTGAACGAGTGAAACGTGGAATGGCAGAAATGCAAAAGGGTGGCGTCATTATGGATGTCGTCAATGCGGAGCAGGCAAAAATTGCAGAAGAAGCAGGTGCGGTGGCAGTCATGGCACTAGAACGAGTACCAGCTGATATCCGTGCAGCAGGCGGTGTTGCCCGTATGGCAGACCCAAGAATCGTAGAGGAAGTACAAAATGCCGTAACGATTCCAGTCATGGCAAAAGCACGTATCGGCCACATCGTCGAGGCTCGTGTTCTTGAAGCACTTGGTGTTGATTATATCGATGAGAGTGAAGTGCTGACCCCCGCAGATGAAGAATTCCATTTAAATAAAAATGAATACACAGTACCTTTTGTCTGTGGATGCCGCGACTTAGGTGAGGCAACCCGCCGTATCGCAGAAGGCGCTTCTATGCTTCGTACAAAAGGAGAGCCAGGGACAGGCAACATTGTAGAAGCTGTTCGTCATATGAGAAAGGTCAATGCTCAGATTCGTAAAGTATCAGCCATGAGTGAAGATGAACTGATGACAGAAGCCAAGAACCTTGGCGCGCCTTATGAATTATTGCTGCAAATCAAAAGAGATGGCAAGCTGCCAGTTGTGAACTTTGCAGCTGGAGGCGTTGCAACACCAGCAGATGCAGCGTTAATGATGCAGCTTGGAGCAGATGGTGTATTTGTCGGATCTGGTATCTTCAAATCAGACAATCCGGCTAAATTCGCCAAAGCGATTGTTGAAGCAACAACTCATTACACTGATTACCGTCTCATTGCAGAACTTTCAAAAGAGCTTGGAACAGCTATGAAAGGAATTGAAATTTCAAATCTACTGCCAGAAGAACGTATGCAAGAGCGTGGCTGGTAATTAAGGGAGCGCAAACGAACATGCTGACAATTGGTGTACTAGGGCTTCAAGGAGCGGTGAGAGAGCATATTCAATCAATTGAAGCCTGCGGAGCAGAAGGAAAGATCATCAAACGAGTAGAAGAGCTAGAATCCGTTGACGGTTTGATTATCCCTGGTGGAGAAAGTACGACGATGAGAAGACTCATGGATACGTACCAATTCATTGATCCGATCAAAGCGTTCGCTGCTCAAGGGAAACCGATTTTCGGTACATGTGCCGGGTTGATTATGCTGGCAAAGCATGTCGAAGATCGAGAAGATGCTCATCTTGGATTGTTAAATGTATCTGTCGCACGGAACTCTTTTGGCAGACAGGTAGACAGCTTTGAAGCAGATTTAGAAGTAAAAGGACTGGATGCGCCGTTTACAGGGGTGTTCATCCGTGCGCCTCATATCATCAGCGCAGATGATCGCGTAGAAATCATGGCCGAATATGATGGCAGGATTGTGATGGCGAAAGAAAACAATATCCTGGGCTGCTCTTTTCATCCAGAGCTGACAGACGATCACCGGTTAACGCAGTTGTTTGTTGATATGGTGAAGTCCTACAAAACGAAGCTTGCTGTATAAAACGGTTGAAAAGAGATAAAACTTATAGTACATTAAAAACACAATCAAAGATCGAAAAAGCGTTGACGGGAAATAGTAAGAAGCCCCTCTTTCTCAGAGAGCCGATGGTTGGTGAGAATCGGTGAAAGATGCATTCTGAATCCATCCTTGAGCGAAATGCTGAAACAAGAGAAGTAAGCATTTACGGTGATACCGTTACAGAGGAAAGAGGGAAGCATGCTTCTGCATGTTTTCAATCAGGGTGGCAACGCGAGAGCTCTCGTCCCTTTCATGGGATGAGGGCTCTTTTTATTTTTCGATAAAAAAAGGAGTGTTATACATGCTGGATATTAAACAACTGCGCACGGACTTTGATCAAATCAAAGAAAAATTAGCACACCGAGGCGAAGATTTAGCGGATTTTGATAAGTTTGGTGAGCTAGATCAAAAAAGAAGAGAATTAATCGGGAAAACAGAAGAATTAAAGAGCCGAAGAAATGAAGTATCACAACAAGTAGCCGTTCTAAAAAGAGAAAAGAAAGACGCCGATCACATTATTCAAGAAATGCGAGAGGTAGGAGATGAGATCAAGAAGCTGGATGACGAGCTAAGAACAGTAGAAGAAAGCCTGCAGCACATATTGTTCTCAATTCCAAATATCCCTCATGACTCTGTACCAGTTGGTGAAACAGAAGACGACAACGTGGAAGTGAGAAAATGGGGCGAACAGCCAGCCTTCTCATTTGAACCAAAACCACATTGGGACGTAGCTGATGAGCTCAACATCCTTGATTTTGAACGTGCAGGAAAAGTGACAGGAAGCCGTTTCGTTTTTTATAAAGGGCTTGGCGCACGCTTAGAGCGCGCATTGTATAATTTTATGCTTGATTTACATGTGGATGAGTTTGGTTTTACTGAAGTGCTTCCACCTTATATGGTCAACAGAGCGAGCATGACAGGAACTGGTCAGCTTCCAAAATTCGAAGAGGATGCCTTTAAAATTCGCGAAGAAGATTACTTCCTCATTCCAACAGCTGAAGTGCCGATTACCAACATGCATCGTGATGAAATCCTCGATGGTGAACAACTGCCAATCAACTATGCAGCATTCAGTGCTTGCTTTAGATCAGAAGCTGGATCTGCCGGCAGAGATACACGTGGACTCATCCGTCAGCATCAATTTAACAAGGTAGAGCTCGTGAAATTTGTCAGACCAGAAGATTCTTATGAAGAATTAGAGAAATTAACAAATCAAGCAGAAAAAGTTCTTCAGCTATTGAACCTGCCATACCGCGTCATGAGCATGTGTACGGGAGATTTAGGCTTCACAGCTGCGAAGAAATACGATATCGAAGTATGGATCCCGAGCCAGAATACGTACCGTGAAATTTCTTCTTGCAGTAACTTCGAAGCATTCCAGGCAAGACGTGCAAACATTCGTTTCCGTCCGGAGCCTAAAGCGAAGCCAGAACATGTCCACACATTAAATGGATCTGGATTAGCGGTAGGAAGAACCGTAGCGGCTATTTTAGAAAACTATCAACAAGAGGACGGCACAGTGATCATTCCTGAAGTACTGCGTCCTTACATGGGAAATAAAGAAGTGATGAAATAAGATGCCGTCAAGGCATCTTATTCTTTTTACCAAAAGTCCTACAGTTTTCCTGAATTTAGCCGATAAAAAGAGTAAAAGCTTCTAGGAAAGAAGGAATAATCTTGAATAGGCTTGACTATTATGTTGAAATGGCTCAATTACTTAGAAAGGTACTAGATGAAAGTATTCTTTTCGGTATCACGGATACAGAGAAGGTACTTTGTTATTACCCGTCTAACACAATAGATTTTGGTATGAAAGTTGGGGACCCATTGAACCCAGAAGACCAAAATGTGGCGACGACATTAAGAGGACAAGAATATGACGGTTACTTACCAGAATCACTATATGGTTATGAAGTTGCTGTAAAAGGTTACCCGATTTTTGATGAAGATAGAAAAGTAATTGGCTCTTTTTTAGTGGCATTTACATATCATCGTGAAAAAAAATTAAGCGGTTATATGGAGCAAATCAATAAAGTAGCGAAAGAACTCCAAGGTGGAATTGAGCAAATTGCTGCACATTCACAAGAGCTGGCTGCCACAAGTTTAGAAATAAGCGAACAGGCAGGAAGAGCGGAAGAGAAATCTGCGAATATTGAAGAAGTCGTCAAAACCATTGGCGGAATCGCTAGACAAACAAATCTGCTAGGTTTAAATGCTGCAATTGAAGCCGCAAGAGCAGGTGAGAATGGAAAAGGGTTCGCTGTCGTGGCTGATGAAGTGCGTAAATTATCAGATGGCTCGAAGGAAGCGGCTGAAACCATTAATACATTTTTAAAAGAAATCCAAGACAGCATTGGCACTTTGTCTGAAAACATCTCACAAATCAGCAGCTCAACAAATGAACAAGCCGAACAAGTGACAGACTTTACGAAGATTATCGAATCATTAAATGAGTTTAAAGTAGAAATGAATCAGTTTATTGAAGAAATGAGACAGGATACGAAATAGATCAAGAGCAGCCATCAATGGCTGCTTCAGCGTGTAGACAAACCCTCGCATTCGGTGTCAGGTCTGCGCTTCGGTGCTCACGAATGTCAAATTCGCTCCGCTCCGGTGCTCGCCCTTCCTAGACTGCAAAGGTTTTCTATCACGCTGAAAAGAAGACAAAGGGCTAAAATCAAAATCATTTTAGCCCTTTGTCAACAATCTGGAGCAGCCATCAATGGCTGCTTTTTTATAGGCAAATATCATGCCGAAATCACAAATTGAAATTTTTTTTCGAAAAGATGTTGACTTCAAATAAAATGATATGGTATATTAATTCTTGTCGATACGGAGGAATACCCAAGTCCGGCTGAAGGGATCGGTCTTGAAAACCGACAGGGGTGTCAAAGCCCGCGGGGGTTCGAATCCCTCTTCCTCCGCCATATTGATTTTTTTACCTTAGTTGAATTGAACGCAAGCATAAAAATTGGAAATTGTCAAACCGCTGCATTTCGCGAATGCAGCGGTTTTTTTTATTTTGTTTTAGAGCGATTTTTTTGAATAACAGAAGCTATTTCATGAAGAATGGGATCAAGTGAACTTTCATCATGAAGTAAGTCGTAATCTTCAATATTAATTTTAATCACTGGGCATAAATCAAATTGTTCGATCCACTCTGTGTATCGAGTGTACATTTCTTCCCAATAAGCCCGGTCAGTTTGAGTTTCCATTTCTCTGCCGCGTTCTTCAATACGATGTAAAATATGATCTAAATCCCCGTGCAGATAGATGAGGACATCAGGGTGAGGGAAGTAAGGTGTCATCACCATCGCCTCAAATAGGCTTGTATATGTTTCATAATCGACCTCAGACATCGTACCTTTGTCCGCATGCATTTTTGCAAAAATGCCAGTGTCCTCATAAATGGAACGATCTTGTACATATCCTCCGCCAGATTCAAAAATCCGCTTTTGCTCCTTAAAACGCTCAGCCAGGAAATAGACCTGTAAGTGGAAGCTCCATCTTTGGAAATCTGAATAAAAAGGCTCTAAATATGGGTTATCATCTACTTTTTCAAGAGACGTTTGAAACCCTAGCTTGTCTGCTATTGTTTTGGTCATAGTGGATTTGCCGACACCAACAGTCCCGGCAATTGTGATGACTGCGTCCTTTGGTATTTCGATCTTGTTCATAGCACTTGCTCCTTTATGTTCTGTACAATTTGCTGGTAATCTTGCTGTGAGGAAACGAAGTCTGTATGATCTCCTTCAATTGTAATGATAGGAAGCCCCGGCTCAGTCTGTTTTAAATGTTCAATCGCCAGCTCATAATCTTCAATGAGTGTTTTTAAATAAGCTGGGTCTATGTCTTCTTCAAAAGAGCGTCCTCTCATCTGTATTCTTTCAAGTAAGGTGGGAAGGCTGGCTTTTATATAGATCATGGCATTTGGTTTAGGAAGATCATCTGTTAGCAGGTGATAGATCTTTCTGTATTTATCCATGTGCTTTTTTGATAATGTTCTTTCTGCAAATATCATATTTTTATAAACATGATAATCAGTGACAACCGGCTGCTGTTTATTTACATAGTTTTCTTCAATTAATTCTAACTGTTTGAACCGATTGCATAAAAAGAACATCTCAAGCTGAAAGCTCCATTGTTCCATATCTTCATAAAATTTATCTAAGAATGGATTTTCTTCTACAATCTCTTTTACTAAAGGAAATTGAAATTCCTTTGCAAGCATTGTAGCCAAAGTTGTTTTTCCGGCTCCAATTGGGCCTTCCACTGCAATAAAAGGGGCAGGATACATAGGCGTTCTCCTCTATCTATAAAGTTAAAGTTGTCAAACCAATGTATATTGTACCATACCCCTTCTAATAGATAGAGCGAATGAATTACGATGTCGTTCTTTTTTCAATATTAAATTGATCTGATAATAAGAGCCAATTTTGTGGGAAAGATAGACCTAATTTCCAATAAGCAATTCCGTTTAATTTTAGCTCTTTGATGAGGTTGAATTTTGCTTGAATCGACCTAGCGTCTTCGAACCAGACTTCATGCTCTTTGTTATTGGCATCTGTATAACGAAAATGAGGTGCTTGTGCTGTTTCGTCGTATAGGATAGAGACATTGTGCTGTCTAGCAAGTGCAATTGCTTGTTGAGGACTGACGGCTTTGGCGATCGGGCCGCCCTGGACGAAAGGAAGTGTCCAATCATAGCCATATAAATTCTGTCCCATTACAATTTTATTGGCTGGTATGACAGTTAGTGCATATTCAATGACTTGGCGGACAGGTCCAATTGGAGAGACAGCTTGTGCAGGGCCGCCGCTGTATCCCCATTCATAGGTCATCAACACAACATGATCGACGATCTTACCGATCGCTTCATAGTCATGGGCTTCATACCATTTGCCCTTTTGCTGACTACTTGTTTTTGGTGCAAGTGCAACAGATATTGTCCATCCTTCTTGATGGAAACGAGCTGTTGCCTCTCTTAAAAATTGAATATAAGCATCTTTATCAACAGGGCGTAAATATTCAAAATCAAAATGGATTTCCTTGAATTGATACTTCTTGGCAACACGAACAATTTCATTTAAAAATGCCGTTTTGACAGATTGATTAGTTAAAAGAATACGGCCAAGTTCATCACTGAATTTTTCATTCTCTAGATTCGTCACCACCATGGTTAATACAGTTCTGTTCTGAGCGGCAATCTGGGGTAGTTGGTCTAAAGGTGATTCTCGTAGCGTCCCATCTCTTTGTGCTTGAAAACTAAAGACGTCTAAATGGGTTAAGTATGGGGAGGCCTCTCTGGCTGCCTGCTTTAAGTTTTCACTGACTTGATTTCCACGTGGTTCAATATAAGCATTGGAATTAATGTTCCTTTTCGGTCTTTGTGGAATATAGAGCAAGAAGCGAATAGGTAGTATCGCTTCAGGTCGAATTCTGTTCACACGTGCCAACTCTTCCACTGAGATTTGAAACCGTCTACCAATTTGATATAGTGTGTCATTTTGTTTGACCTCATAAAATTGACCTCTAATTGGAATGACAATTGTTTGTCCAATGACGAGTTGATTTGGTGTTTCGATTTCGTTAGTACGGATGATTTCATTGACTGTCGTTTTAAAACGCATGGCAATATCGTTTAAAGTATCTCCTCTTTTGACAACATAAATTTGAATAGTCAACGCCCCCTTTGTTATTGCTAACAATTTATGAGGGTTATGGCTAAATCATGTTTGATTTTCATTCGTGATTTCCTTAGCGGTGGTGATTTTTGCTAGAAGGACGTTCTCCATCATCGTTAAAGCGTAGTCGTTATCCCTGTCGTCGTTTGAAGCGATACAATCTTTAGGTACAATTAGATTGTATTCTCGCATGTACGCGTCATTTGCAGTGAACAAAACGCATATGTTCCCGGCAATTCCAGTTAGAATAATGTCCTCAACACCTAATTCATTTAAGAGTGTCTCTAGTGCAGTACCGTAGAAGGCAGAATGCTTAGGTTTAATTAAGAAGTAATTATCTTTAGATGGTGTCATTTTCTCTAAAATAGGAGCGCTTCTTTCGTTTTTGCATGTTTCCAGAACAGCTTGGATATCAGCCTTCCAAAGTCCGTAGTGATCGTTGATATAAATGATTGGCCAATTTTCCTTGAAAGCATGTTCTTTAAGAGCTAAAATTTT
This sequence comes from Bacillus sp. FSL K6-1000, assembly GCF_038630785.1. NCBI lineage: Bacteria > Bacillati > Bacillota > Bacilli > Caryophanales > Bacillaceae > Bacillus > Bacillus sp. FSL K6-1000. Next base: position 28,043 of record NZ_CP152042.1, read on the forward strand.
ATTGGTCATTTGCTCTGTTTTTTCTGCAAGCACATGTCCCATTTCAAAATCAAAATTATTAATCATATCGATAATAAGCAGCGCCTTTTGGTGCTTTGACAAATTAAGACCCCCTTTAAAAGATTGTGATAATATGTTAACCTCAATTTCCTTTTAAAAAACATGAAAAGAGAGCCGTGCCATGACGAAAGATGAACAGTTTATGCAAGAAGCCATTTCCGAAGCCTTAAAAGCAGAACAAATAGGAGAAGTGCCGATTGGTGCCATCATAGTTGTTGATGACCAAATCGTGAGCCGGGCTCATAATTTAAGGGAAAGTGAGCAGCGTTCAATTGCACATGCAGAATTACTTGCTATTGATGAAGCATGTAAAGCGACAGGGAGCTGGCGTTTAGAAGATGCTGTTCTTTACGTTACGCTTGAACCATGCCCAATGTGTGCAGGTGCTATTGTTCTTTCTAGAGTGAAAAAGGTTGTTTTTGGTGCATACGATCCAAAAGGTGGATGTGCAGGTACTTTAATGAATTTATTGGATGATGAACGGTTTAATCATCAGTCTGAGGTCATCGGTGGTGTACTTGAAAATGAGTGTGGTGAGCTGTTAAGTCAGTTCTTCCGAAACCTCCGTCAGCGAAAGAAACAAGCCAAAAGTAAATGAATGGATGTCGTTTGCAATTTGAGCTATAAGAAGGTATACTTATGTCTGCGTCACTAACAATTTAATATTCATTTTGCCGTGCTAAGCGGGGAGGTAGCGGTGCCCTGTACTCGCAATCCGCTCTAGCGAGGCCGAATCCCTTCTCGAGGTTCGTTTACTTCAAGGTCTGCCTTAAATAAGTGGTGTTGACGTCTGGGTCCTGCGCAATGGGAATTCATGAACCATGTCAGGTCCGGAAGGAAGCAGCATTAAGTGAAACCTCTCATGTGCCGCAGGGTTGCCTGGGCCGAGCTAACTGTTTAAGTAACGCTTGGGGTAGCGAATCGACAGAAGGTGCACGGTAAATCAATATTAAATGTAACTCATCTAGTTTATCTAGGTGAGTTTTTTGTTGCTGTTCAAAGGATAGCTCAACTGCTTTAGTTATACAAATAGATAAAAAGTCTTTTTGGCGCCATTTGTTTTTTTCACTAATTGTAACAGGAACTGGTGTTCTTTTTGGGGTTTCAGGTCTTTTCACAAAGCTAGAAAATACGTTTTTAATGCATGAAAAGTAGAAACTCTATAATTGAAATCATCTTTTTGGCATATTAGAAAATAAAGGTGTGCTTTTGAATTGATCGGTGCATCATGTATAATGAAAAGGATGATAAATGGAGGAGGGCGTATTTGTGAGTTATCAAGCTTTATATCGAGTGTTCAGACCTCAAGTTTTTGAGGATGTTGTTGGACAAGAACACATCACAAAAACGTTGCAAAATGCCCTTTTGCAGAAAAAGTTTTCTCATGCTTACTTATTTTCAGGTCCTAGAGGAACAGGTAAAACAAGTGCTGCCAAAATCTTTGCAAAGGCAGTGAACTGTGAAAAGTCACCTGTTAGTGAGCCGTGTAATGAATGTGATGCCTGTAAAGGAATTACAAATGGTTCAATTTCAGACGTGATTGAAATAGATGCTGCCTCGAATAACGGGGTAGATGAAATCCGAGATATACGTGATAAAGTGAAATTTGCTCCTTCGGCGGTTACATATAAGGTTTATATTATAGACGAAGTACATATGCTCTCTATCGGTGCATTTAATGCCCTCCTTAAAACGCTGGAAGAACCGCCTGCTCATTGTATCTTTATTTTGGCTACCACAGAGCCTCATAAGATTCCTCTTACCATCATATCTCGTTGTCAGCGATTTGATTTTAAACGAATCACGACCAAAGATATTGTTGGAAGAATGGAGAAAATTGTAGATGCAGAAGGCCTAAACGTACAGGAGGGCTCGCTCGAGATTATTGCTAGTGCAGCTGATGGCGGTATGCGTGATGCACTAAGTCTCTTAGATCAAGCGATCTCATTTAGTGGTGAACAATTGACAATTGATGATGCGCTGCTCATTACAGGTGCTGTATCTCAGCATTTCATTAGTCAGCTTGCTGAAGCAATTTTTGATCAAAATATTGCCACAGCGTTAGATACATTAAATGAATTGCTTCAGCAGGGGAAAGATGCTGCTAAATTAATAGAGGATATGATTTTTTACTTTAGAGATATGCTGCTTTATAAAACGGCACCAGATCTCGAGGGTGTCCTTGAAAAGGTAAAGGTCGACGAAAGTTTCGTGGCACTGTCAGATCGTGTGACACCTCAGTTTCTGTATGAAACAATTGAAGTCCTGAATAAAAGCCACCAAGAAATGAAATGGACAAATCATCCTAGGATTTTCTTTGAGGTAGCGGTTGTAAAGCTGTGTCAGTCAACAGCAGGATTGACACAAGGTCATGCTGACGCTGATTTAACGGCACTAACAGATAAAATAAACAGGCTGGAACAGGAACTCTCAAGGCTAAGAGCCGAAGGGGTACCAATGTCTCCATCTCATAGCCCTCAAGAAAAAAAGGAAGCACCTCGACCACAAACGAGTAACAAAAATGGCTATCGTACTCCTGTCGGCCGAATTCATGAGATTCTAAAAGAAGCGAAACGGCCTGAGTTAGAAAAAATTAAAGGCAAATGGGGAGAGCTCCTTGCCCAGTTGAAACAGCAGAATAAAGTGTCTCACGCTGCGTTATTAACGGACAGTGAGCCAGTTGCGGCTGCTTCGCATGCCTTTGTTTTAAAATTCAAGTTTGAAATACATTGTAAAATGGTTGCTGAAGATAAAAGCGGTGTTCGAACCAATCTTGAACAACTGCTAGAGTCTATGTTAGGAAAAAGAGTGGAATTAGTTGGCGTTCCTGACGCTCAATGGGGTAAAATAAGAGAAGAATTTTTAAGAGATCATCAGCCAGATGAACAAGCAGATGGTCAGGGAACTTCTACTGAAGAGGATCCATTGATTGCGGAAGCAAAGAAATTAGTAGGAACCGATTTAATTGAAATTAAAGATTAATAAAAATGAAAGAGAGTGGTGTTCATATGCGCGGTGGAATGGGAAATATGCAAAAAATGATGAAACAAATGCAAAAAATGCAAAAGGATATGGCAAAGGCTCAAGAAGAGCTTGCAGAAAAAGTTCTTGAAGGTACAGCTGGTGGCGGTATGGTCACTGTAAAAGTAAATGGACAAAAAGAAGTCGTTGATGTAGCAATTAATGAAGAAGTTGTTGATCCAGAAGATATCGATATGCTTCAAGACCTTGTTCTTGCTGCGACAAACGATGCATTGAAAAAAGTCGATGAGCTAACGAATGAAACGATGGGTCAATTCACAAAAGGAATGAACATGCCAGGTTTATTCTAGGAGGAATAACTGAAGATGCAATATCCTGAACCAATATCAAAGCTGATTGACAGCTTTATGAAATTGCCAGGAATCGGACCGAAAACTGCGGTCCGTCTGGCTTTTTTTGTTCTTAGTATGCAGGAAGATGTCGTACTAGATTTTGCGAAGGCGCTTGTAAATGCAAAGCGTAATTTAACTTATTGTTCGGTATGCGGTCATATTACAGACCAAGATCCTTGCTATATTTGTGAAGATACAAGAAGAGATCAATCTGTTATCTGTGTAGTGCAGGATCCAAAAGATGTAATCGCAATGGAAAAAATGAAAGAATACAACGGCTTATATCATGTGCTTCATGGTGCCATTTCGCCAATGGACGGAATTGGTCCAGAGGATATTAAAATTCCTGACCTATTAAAAAGACTGCAAGACGATCAAGTGACAGAGGTGATTCTTGCAACCAATCCAAACATAGAAGGAGAAGCAACAGCCATGTATATCTCCAGATTGTTAAAACCATCAGGAATTAAACTCTCTCGCATTGCTCACGGACTTCCAGTAGGCGGAGATTTAGAGTATGCGGATGAAGTCACACTGTCTAAGGCTCTAGAAGGCAGACGTGAGATGTAGGAAGGAGAAGTACGGTACATGGGTTTTCTTCGCAGAAAATCAATTCGAAAAGAATTCGATGAGAAATTAATTCAACAGCTTTTTAAGCAAAAAGAAGAATGGAACAGACAAAAAAAGCTTGTCGCAAATAGCGTTGAGCCTTCACCGGACATTCTATTCGAATTAAAGCTTGCTCAAGCGAAGTACTTTTTCTATCTGAGAGAAGCGAAAAAGAGGAATTTACGTCTAAACAACTGGAAATAGCAGGTCTATTGTACATAATCTTCTCATATGCTTGTACTATTCATATGAAAAGGGGATGAGAGGATTATGGAACCTGTTATTGTGATTGGGTCAATTTTGCTGGCTGTGCTATTGTTGTTTATGTCAGGTGTGCAGGCGAATCCATTCAAATGGTTAGGGCTTATCGGAGTGAAATTTGTGGCAGGCGCTCTTTTTTTATTTTGCCTCAACCTATTTGGCGAGAGTCTAGGATTACATGTCTCTATTAATCCTGTAACGAGTGGAATTAGTGGTTTATTGGGTATTCCAGGCGTAGCAGCTTTAATTGTAATTGAAAAGTTTATTATTTAATGAAAAATATTGTTGACTTTGATTCGGCAGGATGGTAAATTAGTATACGTCGCTGATGACGAAGAAACGAAAAAACATAATAACGAAAAAGTTGTTGACACTAACAACTTTGATGTGATAAGATGTTCTAGTCGCTTCTGAAGCGGTAAACAAGTTCTTTGAAAACTAAACAAGACAAAACGTACCTGTTAATTCGAGTTTTTATAAAAAAATCCTATGATACTTCATAGGTAGTCAGTCAAACGCTGACGAAAAACAAAACTTCGGTTTTGTACTTTTTCGGAGAGTTTGATCCTGGCTCAGGACGAACGCTGGCGGCGTGCCTAATACATGCAAGTCGAGCGGACAGAAGGGAGCTTGCTCCCGGATGTTAGCGGCGGACGGGTGAGTAACACGTGGGTAACCTGCCTGTAAGACTGGGATAACTCCGGGAAACCGGAGCTAATACCGGATAGTTCCTTGAACCGCATGGTTCAAGGATGAAAGACGGTTTCGGCTGTCACTTACAGATGGACCCGCGGCGCATTAGCTAGTTGGTGGGGTAATGGCTCACCAAGGCGACGATGCGTAGCCGACCTGAGAGGGTGATCGGCCACACTGGGACTGAGACACGGCCCAGACTCCTACGGGAGGCAGCAGTAGGGAATCTTCCGCAATGGACGAAAGTCTGACGGAGCAACGCCGCGTGAGTGATGAAGGTTTTCGGATCGTAAAGCTCTGTTGTTAGGGAAGAACAAGTGCGAGAGTAACTGCTCGCACCTTGACGGTACCTAACCAGAAAGCCACGGCTAACTACGTGCCAGCAGCCGCGGTAATACGTAGGTGGCAAGCGTTGTCCGGAATTATTGGGCGTAAAGGGCTCGCAGGCGGTTTCTTAAGTCTGATGTGAAAGCCCCCGGCTCAACCGGGGAGGGTCATTGGAAACTGGGAAACTTGAGTGCAGAAGAGGAGAGTGGAATTCCACGTGTAGCGGTGAAATGCGTAGAGATGTGGAGGAACACCAGTGGCGAAGGCGACTCTCTGGTCTGTAACTGACGCTGAGGAGCGAAAGCGTGGGGAGCGAACAGGATTAGATACCCTGGTAGTCCACGCCGTAAACGATGAGTGCTAAGTGTTAGGGGGTTTCCGCCCCTTAGTGCTGCAGCTAACGCATTAAGCACTCCGCCTGGGGAGTACGGTCGCAAGACTGAAACTCAAAGGAATTGACGGGGGCCCGCACAAGCGGTGGAGCATGTGGTTTAATTCGAAGCAACGCGAAGAACCTTACCAGGTCTTGACATCCTCTGACAACCCTAGAGATAGGGCTTTCCCTTCGGGGACAGAGTGACAGGTGGTGCATGGTTGTCGTCAGCTCGTGTCGTGAGATGTTGGGTTAAGTCCCGCAACGAGCGCAACCCTTGATCTTAGTTGCCAGCATTTAGTTGGGCACTCTAAGGTGACTGCCGGTGACAAACCGGAGGAAGGTGGGGATGACGTCAAATCATCATGCCCCTTATGACCTGGGCTACACACGTGCTACAATGGACAGAACAAAGGGCTGCAAGACCGCAAGGTTTAGCCAATCCCATAAATCTGTTCTCAGTTCGGATCGCAGTCTGCAACTCGACTGCGTGAAGCTGGAATCGCTAGTAATCGCGGATCAGCATGCCGCGGTGAATACGTTCCCGGGCCTTGTACACACCGCCCGTCACACCACGAGAGTTTGCAACACCCGAAGTCGGTGAGGTAACCTTTATGGAGCCAGCCGCCGAAGGTGGGGCAGATGATTGGGGTGAAGTCGTAACAAGGTAGCCGTATCGGAAGGTGCGGCTGGATCACCTCCTTTCTAAGGATATATGGAGCAGCGTGCGTTTTCGTCTTGTTTAGTTTTGAAGGAACTTGCAAAAGATCCTACAACATCATATCTTCGATATGAAAGATGGGCCTGTAGCTCAGCTGGTTAGAGCGCACGCCTGATAAGCGTGAGGTCGGTGGTTCGAGTCCACTCAGGCCCACCATCTTCTATTAAATCGGGGCCTTAGCTCAGCTGGGAGAGCGCCTGCCTTGCACGCAGGAGGTCAGCGGTTCGATCCCGCTAGGCTCCACCAACGTGTTCTTTGAAAACTAGATAACAATAAGTAATACATTCACATTGAATGCAATGCAAAGTTCATCACACATAGTGATTCTTTCTAAAGTAAGAAATGGTTAAGTTAGAAAGGGCGCACGGTGGATGCCTTGGCACTAGGAGCCGATGAAGGACGGGACGAACACCGATATGCTTCGGGGAGCTGTAAGCAAGCTTTGATCCGGAGATTTCCGAATGGGGAAACCCACTGCTCGTAATGGAGTAGTATCCATACTTGAATACATAGAGTATGAGAAGGCATACCCGGGGAACTGAAACATCTAAGTACCCGGAGGAAGAGAAAGCAAATGCGATTCCCTGAGTAGCGGCGAGCGAAACGGGAACAGCCCAAACCAAGAGGCTTGCCTCTTGGGGTTGTAGGACACTCTATACGGAGTTACAAAGGAACGATATAAGCGAAGAGGTCTGGAAAGGCCCGCCAAAGAAGGTAACAGCCCTGTAACTGAAATGTTGTTCTCTCCAGAGTGGATCCTGAGTACGGCGGAACACGTGAAATTCCGTCGGAATCCGGGAGGACCATCTCCCAAGGCTAAATACTCCCTAGTGACCGATAGTGAACCAGTACCGTGAGGGAAAGGTGAAAAGCACCCCGGAAGGGGAGTGAAATAGATCCTGAAACCGTGTGCCTACAAGTAGTCAGAGCCCGTTAACGGGTGATGGCGTGCCTTTTGTAGAATGAACCGGCGAGTTACGATCCCGTGCAAGGTTAAGCAGAAGATGCGGAGCCGCAGCGAAAGCGAGTCTGAATAGGGCGCATGAGTACGTGGTCGTAGACCCGAAACCAGGTGATCTACCCATGTCCAGGGTGAAGTTCAGGTAACACTGAATGGAGGCCCGAACCCACGCACGTTGAAAAGTGCGGGGATGAGGTGTGGGTAGGGGTGAAATGCCAATCGAACCTGGAGATAGCTGGTTCTCTCCGAAATAGCTTTAGGGCTAGCCTCAAGGTAAGAGTCTCGGAGGTAGAGCACTGATTGGACTAGGGGCCCCTACCGGGTTACCGAATTCAGTCAAACTCCGAATGCCGATGACTTATCCTTGGGAGTCAGACTGCGAGTGATAAGATCCGTAGTCGAAAGGGAAACAGCCCAGACCGCCAGCTAAGGTCCCAAAGTATACGTTAAGTGGAAAAGGATGTGGAGTTGCTTAGACAACCAGGATGTTGGCTTAGAAGCAGCCACCATTTAAAGAGTGCGTAATAGCTCACTGGTCGAGTGACTCTGCGCCGAAAATGTACCGGGGCTAAACGTATCACCGAAGCTGCGGACTGTTCTTACGAACAGTGGTAGGAGAGCGTTCTAAGGGCTGTGAAGCCAGACCGGAAGGACTGGTGGAGCGCTTAGAAGTGAGAATGCCGGTATGAGTAGCGAAAGACGGGTGAGAATCCCGTCCACCGAATGCCTAAGGTTTCCTGAGGAAGGCTCGTCCGCTCAGGGTTAGTCGGGACCTAAGCCGAGGCCGAAAGGCGTAGGCGATGGACAACAGGTTGATATTCCTGTACCACCTCCTCACCATTTGAGCAATGGGGGGACGCAGGAGGATAGGGTAAGCGCGGTATTGGATATCCGCGTCCAAGCAGTTAGGCTGGGAAATAGGCAAATCCGTTTCCCATAAAGGCTGAGCTGTGATGGCGAGCGAAATTTAGTAGCGAAGTTCCTGATTCCACACTGCCAAGAAAAGCCTCTAGCGAGGTGAGAGGTGCCCGTACCGCAAACCGACACAGGTAGGCGAGGAGAGAATCCTAAGGTGATCGAGAGAACTCTCGTTAAGGAACTCGGCAAAATGACCCCGTAACTTCGGGAGAAGGGGTGCTTCTTAGGGTGTTAAAGCCCCGAGAAGCCGCAGTGAATAGGCCCAGGCGACTGTTTAGCAAAAACACAGGTCTCTGCGAAGCCGTAAGGCGAAGTATAGGGGCTGACGCCTGCCCGGTGCTGGAAGGTTAAGAGGAGCGCTTAGCGTAAGCGAAGGTGCGAATTGAAGCCCCAGTAAACGGCGGCCGTAACTATAACGGTCCTAAGGTAGCGAAATTCCTTGTCGGGTAAGTTCCGACCCGCACGAAAGGCGCAACGATCTGGGCACTGTCTCAACGAGAGACTCGGTGAAATTATAGTACCTGTGAAGATGCAGGTTACCCGCGACAGGACGGAAAGACCCCGTGGAGCTTTACTGCAGCCTGATATTGAATGTTGGTACAGCTTGTACAGGATAGGTAGGAGCCTTGGAAACCGGAGCGCTAGCTTCGGTGGAGGCATCGGTGGGATACTACCCTGGCTGTATTGACCTTCTAACCCGCTGCCCTTATCGGGCAGGGAGACAGTGTCAGGTGGGCAGTTTGACTGGGGCGGTCGCCTCCTAAAATGTAACGGAGGCGCCCAAAGGTTCCCTCAGAATGGTTGGAAATCATTCGCAGAGTGTAAAGGCACAAGGGAGCTTGACTGCGAGACCTACAAGTCGAGCAGGGACGAAAGTCGGGCTTAGTGATCCGGTGGTTCCGCATGGAAGGGCCATCGCTCAACGGATAAAAGCTACCCCGGGGATAACAGGCTTATCTCCCCCAAGAGTCCACATCGACGGGGAGGTTTGGCACCTCGATGTCGGCTCATCGCATCCTGGGGCTGTAGTCGGTCCCAAGGGTTGGGCTGTTCGCCCATTAAAGCGGTACGCGAGCTGGGTTCAGAACGTCGTGAGACAGTTCGGTCCCTATCCGTCGCGGGCGCAGGAAATTTGAGAGGAGCTGTCCTTAGTACGAGAGGACCGGGATGGACGCACCGCTGGTGTACCAGTTGTTCTGCCAAGGGCATCGCTGGGTAGCTATGTGCGGACGGGATAAGTGCTGAAAGCATCTAAGCATGAAGCCCCCCTCAAGATGAGATTTCCCATTCCGCAAGGAAGTAAGATCCCTGAAAGATGATCAGGTTGATAGGTCTGAGGTGGAAGCGTGGTGACACGTGGAGCTGACAGATACTAATAGATCGAGGACTTAACCTATATTCTATTGTGAAGCATGAACATTGTTATCTAGTTTTGAGAGAACATTCTCTCCATCAGGTTTGGTGGCGATAGCGAAGAGGTCACACCCGTTCCCATACCGAACACGGAAGTTAAGCTCTTCAGCGCCGATGGTAGTTGGGGGTTTCCCCCTGTGAGAGTAGGACGCCGCCAAGCTTCTATCAGGATCAGTTCCATTTGGAACTGGTCTTTTTTGTTTTTTAAGAAAAGGAACAAACACTCGATCTGACATGGATACATATACTAAACTACCATCTAAAACATTCTTAATTTTGTATACAATTGAAAGCGCTAGGGCATACTGAAGCTATAAGTGGAGGTGTCACAATGAGCAAAAAAGAGCGAGAAGCGATTTGTTTGATTTGTGAAGAGAAAAAAACAAAGGGAATTTATTTATATCATCAGTTTTTGTGCCGAGAATGTGAGCGAAAGTTAATTTCTACATCGACCTCGGATCCCAGCTATGCCGATTATGTTAGAAAGCTTAAAAATCTTCATACGCCGCCTTTGTATTCATAGACCATTAGATGGTCTTTTTTTATGAGCCATGAAGGATTGGGCCTGTTTTTTGGAACTTAGTTTGGACATCATCCGTAATTAATAATAAGATAAACAGAGAGCCTGATTATTCATAGGAGTCGATGAACATGAAATCAATTTTTTATACATTTATATGGGCCATCCTCTCTACTTTTTTTTCGCTTGTGATTTTAACCGTCAGTATTGGGGTTTTCCATCATCATGTTGGATTATCGATACTGTATGCGATGATAGGGTGGGGCGTGATGTTTGCTGGGAGTAGGTGGGTTGCTTTCCAGTTGTTTTTAAAGAAACACGGACTGTCTCGTAGTGATTATGTATATATCAAACAGCATTTAAAAGAAGCAGGACAAAAGCTTGTACGTTTAAAGAAAGCTTTATTTGCTGTGAAAAACGTACAAACGATCAAACATAATTATGAAATTCTCAGACTTGCACGACGAATCTATACGATTACAAAAAAAGAGCCGACCCGGTTTTATGATGCACAGCGTTTTTATTTCGAAAGCTTGGATTCTGTTGTTGAACTAACTGAAAAATATGCACTATTGTATAATCAGCCTGATCGCAGTCATGAGCTGGAAATGACACTTAGCCAAACTCGAGTGACGCTGACAGAGCTGCAAAAGCAATTGACGAATGATTTGCAGCAAGTATTAGGAAGAGACATAGAAGCTCTTCATATTGAGCTTGAAGTGGCAGATAAAATGATAAAGAAATAATGAAAGGAGTCAAACGCAATGAAACCAGAAGATCACATCCGATCATCAACTGCTTCCACTACAGATCTTCAGTTTCGGGTGTTTGATACCTTATCTGATGAGGAGAAACAAGAAGCCATACAGCGTGCCGAGCAGATCCCTGACAATCCGCAAAAGCTTCTTTTCTATGGTACACGTGTTCAGGAACGATTATTGGAACAATCACAACAAATGATGAAATATGTTGAGAAAAAAGATATCGATCAAATAGGAGATGTGCTTGAGGCCTTTTTGCACCAGCTGCATATAGTAGAACCTGAGGATTTACTGCCAAAGAAGCAGGGCTTTTTTTTGAAATTGTTTCAGCGGGAGAAGCGTTCTACTCAGGAAATCATATCACGTTTTCAACATGCAAAATCACAGATCGAGAGATTATCAGCAAGACTTCGTTACGCAAAAGGCGGATTAATCTCGGATCATATGTTATTAGAGCGTTTATTTGAAGAAAATCAAACTTATTTCCAAGAGATGACGATGCAGGTTGCAGCAGTTGAAGCGAAAATGACAACTTTAGAAAAGCAGATCATATCAGATACACAGCATATTGGTAATCGGACTATAGAGGAGCAATTGATGAGTCAGAAATTCAATGCAGAAGAGTATATGGAGAGGTTGAAGGAACGGAAATATGATTTGCTGTTAAGCCGGCAAATTGCGTTGCAATGTAATGCCCAAATTCGAATGATCCAGCATACGAATCATACATTGGCCAATCACATTCAATCAACTGTTTCTGCATCCATTCCTCTATGGATCAACCAAATGTCGATTGCGTTAACGCATATTCAGCAGCGTGCCAATTCAGCTCTTCAGAATCGTATCCAAAAAACATACGAAAAGGTATCAAAGCAGCAGGGAGAACTTCTTGAAGAAGCAGCGTTTGCACCTATAGATACGTTGAAAAAGGTTCAACGCCAATTAGCAGAAACCTTACAGGAAACGTTACAGGTGAAAGAGCATGGAAGCCAAGAACGAGCTCAATTGAAAAACAGCATGTATGAGGCAGAACAGCAGCTGACAAATCACCAGCCAATAAAGGAATGAGAATCCATCTTTCGGTTCCCTTGTATGAACGTTATAATAGACTTAAGATATCGAAAGTGAAAAGGATCGATTTGTTTGAAAACACCTTTATATACAGCATTAGTACAACATGCGGAAAAGAAACCTTATTCTTTCCACGTTCCAGGACATCACAATGGAGATGTCTTTTTTGATGAGGCACGGACTTATTATGACTCAATTCTTCAGCTGGATGTAACAGAGCTTGAAGGATTAGATGATCTTCATCATCCAACTGGTGTGATTCAAGAGGCTGAACATTTATTGGCAAAGCTATATGGTTCAGATCAAAGCTTTTTCCTTGTGAATGGGACAACTGTCGGAAATTTAGCGATGGTGATGGCGGCCTGTCGTGCGGGAGATGAGATTTTCGTCCAGCGAAATTGTCATAAGTCTGTTTACCATGCGATTGAGCTTGCAGGAGCAACGCCTATTATGGTAGAAGCTGAGATAGATCAACATCTACATGTTCCAACACATGTGACAGATGAAACAGTCAAAAAAGCCATAGCCAAACATCCTAATTGCCGGGCGATCGTTTTGACTTATCCGAACTACTATGGTCATGCAGCTGATTTATCAAAACTGATTCACATGTGCCACGAAGCAGGCATGATCGTTTTGGTTGATGAGGCACATGGTGCACATTTTGTATTAGGCGGCGCTTTTCCTCCATCTGCTCTTTCCTATGGAGCTGACGTGGTGGTACAATCAGCACATAAAACCCTTCCAGCCATGACGATGGGTTCCTACCTTCATCTTCAGGGGGGACGAATGGATGCAAAACGTTTGAAAACATTCCTCACGATGCTTCAAAGCAGTTCTCCATCCTATCCAATTATGGCCTCATTAGATGTGGCAAGGGCCTATGTCGAGGAGATCAAGAAAAAAGAGATCCTGGATGGAATGATGAAAGGGCTGGCAGAGCTGAAAAATGAGTTCAACCGTATACCTCAGCTTGAAGTAGTCCAGTCTGAATTGCTTTTTAACGATCCATTAAAATGTGTGATTCGATCAACAAAAGGGCTGACGGGTTATGAACTAAAACGAGTGCTTGAATCAGTGGAGGTTCACCCAGAGCTTGCGGACGAACATCAGGTTTTACTTGTCTTTGGTTTAGAACAGAAGAAGGATATTCCTTTTAACCGAATAGAGCAGGCCCTTAATCAAAGCAATTCATTTCTCAAAGGAAAAGATCATATCCAAAGAGAGGCACTGGCTATTGAAAACAATGAGCATAGAGAGGATATAGAAGCCGTCCCATTTGAACATGCAGCAGGCCGGATTAGTGCAGAATCGGTTATTCCTTATCCACCGGGTATTCCTTTGATCGTTAAGGGAGAATGTATTGAAAGCGATCAAATCGCGGCTTTAAGCCGTTTGCTTGGACATCAGGTTCATGTTCAAGCGAGTCAGGTGATTCATCAGAGAAAATTATATGTTTATATAGAAGAGGAGACACTATGAGCGGTATGTTTATTACGTTTGAAGGGCCAGAGGGTGCCGGAAAAACGACAGTGATTCGAAAAGTGTATGAAGAAATGGAACGCCAAGGATATGAAGTGATGGCGACACGTGAGCCTGGCGGCATTGACATTGCAGAACAGATTCGTGAAGTCATTTTAAATGAAAAAAACACAAAAATGGACGCGAAAACAGAAGCTTTGCTATATGCAGCCGCAAGAAGGCAGCATTTGGCTGAGAAGGTAGAACCGGCATTAAAGCGCGGGCAGACAGTTTTATGTGATCGTTTTGTTGATAGCTCCCTTGCTTATCAAGGCTATGCGAGAGGGCTTGGGATTGAAGCAGTAAAATCAATTAACGATTTTGCTATTAATGGCACGATGCCGCAAATGACCATTTATTTTTCTATTACACCTGAGGAAGGGCTAAAGCGAATTGATGCCAACCAGGGAAGAGAAAAGAATAGATTAGACATGGAGACGCTGAATTTCCACCAGCTGGTCAGAGAAGGCTATGAACTGCTTATTGCACAATCACCAGAACGATTCCGTGTAGTGGATGCGTCTCAGCCGATGCAGGCTGTCTATGAAGAAGTCCTCCAATTAATTCAGGACACATTAAAGCAAAATCAAATATGACCTAATTCCCAATCGTTGTTATAATATAGAGGAAGACATCGACATGTCATCTGTGCCTAAAATAAAGGAGGCCAATCAAATGAAATTAATTGTTGCCGTTGTACAGGACCAAGATAGCAGCAAGTTGTTGAAAATATTGACTGAACATCATTTCGGCGTGACAAAATTAGCTTCAACTGGTGGGTTTTTAAAGTCTGGGAATACGACTTTTATTATTGGTTGTGATGATGTCCGAGTGGATAAAGCATTACAGCTTATAAAAGAAAATTGCCGTAAACGTGATCAAATGATCGCGCCTGTATCCCCAATGGGTGGAAATGCAGATTCATACGTACCATACCCTGTTGAGGTTGAAGTTGGCGGAGCTACTGTTTTTATTCTGCCAGTTGAACAATTTCATCAATTTTAAGGATGGGTTGCTGTGAAAATTAATCAAGATATGCGACTGCGTCTAGAAAAGCGTGAACTTCAAGCATTGAAAGGAAACCAAACATCTGCTTCCTTTAAAGCTTCGATGGAGACGCAAAGCGGCAAACTGCGCTTAGAACAGCTGACGGTCATGCTCAGTGATATCGAAGTGTTCGGTAAAAAGCTAGCGAAGTCACGAAACCTAAAGGATTTGGCTAGGTTTAAAGGACTGGTGAAGCGCTTTGTGAAAGAGACAGTCGATAATGGATTAAATATAGAAACATCAAGGAGCTTTGACATTTATGGCAACACACGTACACTTGCTTTAGTCAAAGCCTTAGATGAGAAGCTGATTGAATTAACCGAGGAAATGATGGACCAAGAGAAACCATCTATTGATTTGCTTGAACGTATTGGAGAAATAAAAGGTTTATTGATTAACCTTTACACATAGAGAGTGATAACATGGCAATTAGCTGGGATGACATGAATGATTTGCAGCCGCGCGTCATGCGGCTGATTTTTAATAGTATTGAAAAAGACCGACTTGCGCATGCCTACTTATTTGAAGGGAAAAAAGGAACCGGTAAGCTGGATGCAGCGATGCTGTTGGCTAAGAGCTTTTTTTGTTTGGAATCAGGAGTGAAACCATGTGAATCCTGTCAAAACTGCAAAAGGATTGCATCAGGAAACCATCCCGATTTACATCTTGTGCAGCCCGATGGCCAATCAATTAAGAAGGCGCAAGTGCAGGCACTGCAGGAGGAATTTACAAAAGCGGGTGTAGAATCTCACCGGAAAATGTATATTATTCTTCATGCGGACAAAATGACGGTCAATGCCGCGAACAGTTTATTGAAGTTCCTAGAGGAGCCCAATCGGGAAACGATGGCGGTTTTAATCACTGAGCAATCGCATAAAATGCTGGATACGATTATTTCAAGATGTCAGATGCTCAGCTTTCAGCCGCTGCAGCCACAATCCTTGGAGCAGCAGCTTTTACAAGAAGGCGTATCTCAGCATCTCGCAAGGCTTTTGTCGAATTTAACCAATAATTTAGCAGAAGCACTCGAATTAAGTCGAAATGATCAGTTTGCAGAGTCTAGAGCGAAAGTGATAAAATTGTATGAAGTCTTACACCAGCGAAAAGAACATGCATTTTTTTATATACAGGATCAATGGATGCCTTTTTTCAAAGAGAAAGACCTTCAAGAAACAGGTCTGGATATGCTTTTATTTATATATCGTGATGTATTGTCGATTCAAATAGGAAATGAAGATAAAGTCATTTATCAAGACTTATTCCAGACAATGAAGCAGCATGCGCTGCATTCCACACAGCAGATGGTGACCAGCCAGATCCTTGCTGTATTAGAAGCGAAAAAGAGACTTCAATCCAACGTGAATGCCCAAGGGCTGATGGAGCAATTGGTGTTGATGTTGCAGGAGGGATAAGCTTGTACAACGTAATTGGTGTTCGCTTTAAAAAAGCGGGCAAAATCTATTATTTCGATCCTAATGGATTTCATATAGAAAATGATAGTTGTGTCATTGTAGAAACAGTCAGAGGGGTTGAGTACGGACAAGTGGTCATCGCCAACAAAAAAGTAGATGAACACGATGTGGTTCTCCCTCTGCGTAAAGTCATTCGTGTAGCAGACGAACGAGACCGGCTCATCGTTGAGGAAAACAAAGAAGCAGCGATGACAGCCTTTGATACATGTCTTCAGAAGGTAAGTGAACATGGGCTGGAAATGAAACTGGTCGATGTTGAGTTTACATTTGACCGCAACAAGGTCATCTTCTACTTCACAGCAGATGGCAGAGTTGATTTCCGTGAGCTAGTGAAGGATCTTGCATCAATCTTCAAAACGAGAATTGAACTTCGCCAGATTGGTGTAAGAGACGAGGCAAAAATGCTTGGAGGCATTGGTCCTTGCGGGCGAATGCTCTGCTGTTCGACATTCTTAGGAGATTTTGAACCAGTGTCGATTAAGATGGCAAAGGATCAAAATCTATCGTTAAATCCTACAAAAATTTCAGGACTATGCGGCCGTTTGATGTGCTGCTTGAAATATGAGAATGATGAGTATGAAACAGCGAAGGAACAATTACCGGATATCGGCGAAACGATTCAGACGTCTAATGGCTCTGCAAAGGTAGTAGGGCTCAATATTTTAGAACGAATTTTGCAAGTTGAATTAACCGGGCAAGAAAAAGTGATAGAATATACATGGGAAGAATTATTACAAGAAGGCGTTGTATCTGCACAAACAACTGAGTAACGAGGTGTGCCACCTTGGATAAAAAGGAACTATTTGATACGGTAATTAATTTAGAAGAACAAATCGGTTCTCTTTATCGCCAGTTAGGTGATTTGAAAAATCATATCGGTGAAGTGATTGAAGAAAATCATCAGCTGCAGATGGAGAATCAGCACTTGCGTGAACGTCTGGATCAGTCCGATCGAGACAAATCGTCTGAGGCAGAGAATGATTCTGCCCAGAAGGCAAGTCATTCTGATATAGGAGAAGGTCATGATAACCTGGCCCGATTATATCAGGAGGGCTTCCATATTTGTAATGTACATTATGGGAGCATTCGTAAAGAGGGAGACTGTTTGTTCTGTCTGTCATTTTTAAATAAAAAATGAGAAAAGGCTTCCGCTGAATCGGAAGCCTTTTTCACAGGAAAAGAAAGGATACATCATGGTTTCGTTAAGAGAAGATGAACGTTTAGATTACCTGCTCGCCGAAGATATGAAGATTATTCAAAGTAAAACTGTGTTTGCCTTTTCATTGGACGCAGTGTTATTAGCTAAATTTGCTTATGTGCCAATCCAAAAAGGGGAAATCATTGACCTTTGTACCGGAAATGGCATTGTGCCATTGCTGCTTTCGACTCGATCTAAGGCCTCGATTACGGGTGTTGAAATTCAAGAACGGCTGTTTGATATGGCCAAAAGAAGTGTGGAGTATAATCAACTTGCGCACCAGATCGAATTGATTCATGGTGACTTGAATGATATACCGGAACGCTACGGCAATCATAAAGTTGATGTGATTACATGTAACCCGCCATATTTTAAAACACCTTCTAAGGATGAAATCAATGAAAATGAATATTTGGCAATTGCCCGGCATGAAATTCATTGTACATTAGAAGATGTCATTCGTGTTTCTTCCACGCTGCTAAAGCAAGGGGGAAAACTGGCGATGGTTCATCGACCAGGACGGCTGCTTGAGATTGTGGAATTAATGAAGAAATACCGAATTGAGCCAAAACGTATTCAATTTGTTTATCCCAAACAAGGGAAAGAAGCCAATACCATCTTGGTAGAGGGCATAAAAGATGGAAAACCAGATCTGAAAATTCTCCCGCCTCTTTTTGTTTATGGAGAAGACCAGGAGTATACAGATGAAATCAGGACGATACTGTATGGAGAAGCATAATCATTACTTCTATGTATTAAAATGTGCAGATGGCAGCCTGTATGCGGGTTATACAAATGATTTACAAAAAAGATTGATGACCCACAATAGTGGAAAAGGAGCAAAGTATACAAGAGCGAGACGGCCGGTTGAGCTTTTTTATCATGAATGTTTTGCAACCAAAAGAGAAGCCATGCAGCAAGAATATCGTTTCAAAACGTGGACACGGAAAAAGAAAGACATGTATATAGAAGAAATGCGAATGGAAAAGGAGGCGGCACATGAAAAAGACACAGAAAAGCTTTGATGGTCAATCTGACATGGGCATTCTTTATCTCGTCCCAACCCCGATTGGAAATCTAGAAGATATGACGTTCCGAGCGATACAAACGTTAAAAGATGTAGACTATATTGCCGCAGAAGATACAAGGCAAACGAAAAAGCTTTGTCATGTATACGAAATTGATACACCCTTAACGAGTTATCATGAGCATAACAAAGACAGCAGCGGCCACAAGTTAATCGAATGGCTAAAAGAAGGGAAAAGTATCGCGCTCGTGAGTGATGCTGGTTTACCGACGATTTCAGATCCAGGGGCTGAAGTGGTACGAGATTTTACTAGCATCGGAGGCTATGTCATTCCGTTACCTGGCGCAAATGCTGCACTAACGGCACTCATTGCATCAGGAATCGCGCCTCAGCCATTTTTCTTTTATGGTTTTCTCGACCGTCAAAAAAAAGAAAAGAAAAAGCAGCTTGAAGCCTTGAAGAAACGCCAAGAAACGATCATTTTCTATGAAGCACCTCATCGGTTAAAAGAAACGCTGACTTTGATGAAGGAAGTGTGGGGAAATCGGAACATCGCCATTACGAGAGAACTAACGAAAAAATTCGAAGAGTTTATTCGTGGGGATTTAGAATCCGTGCTGACATGGGCAGCGGAGAATCAAATTCGGGGTGAGTTCTGTCTTGTAGTGCAAGGAAATGATCAAGCTGAAGAAGAGATGAATGAAGAAGCATGGTGGACGTCCTTATCTGAAAAAGAACATGTGATCCATTACATAGAAGAAGGATTAACGTCGAAGGAAGCCATTAAACGTACAGCTGTCGAGCGTGGTGTACCAAAGCGCACGATATACGATGCCTATCATATTGAACAATAAAGAAAGGTTCTTGCAAACGGTGCAAGAACCTTTTTTATATGAAACTTATTTTTGTGATTGAAGTTGGTTTTGGATTTCGTTAATGATTTGCTCTGCACCTTCACGGCTAAGAACTAATTTACCATTAGCAAGTTTAAGGTTATCGTCTGATACTTCACCTGTTACTTGGCAAGTCATGTTTGGTTTATATTTTTTTAGGATAATTTTTTCATCATCAACATAAATTTCCAAAGCGTCTTTTTCAGCAATTCCTAGCGTACGGCGAAGTTCGATTGGAATCACCACGCGTCCTAATTCGTCAACTTTACGTACAATACCTGTAGATTTCATCTTCATTCTCCTCCCAAAAAGTTCTTATTACTAAAATAATATTATCTTCGTCATTATTCGACAAATTCCTTACATTCCTAGCATAACAAGGTTTCCATAAATCGTCAATCATTTTGTTTACTATTGTTTGTAAAATATGACTCTTAAAGTCAAAAGACCTTGAAACTACTGATGTATAAGGATTTTGTAGGCTTTTTCTATGAAAATATAAGAAATGACGAGTTCAGATTAACAAGACTTTTGCCCTAATTTAGCCAATTGTAAATCTGGAAATAGATTTAATACGACAATATTCGACAAAATGTCGACGGGTTTGTCGTTTTTTTCGAAAAACTCATCTTTTTCGATCATTTCATCTTGTTCTATGTATATATGCTTGATCTTAAAGGCTAAGATGGTATCATAGAGAAAGCACAAGTGCAAAATTAAATGAATTGATCTGACACATTTTCATGTAATGATGATAACCGCTCTCGTCCATTGGGCGGGAGTTTTTGACATTTACACACACGCAGGAGGTTCCGACATGCCAGAAAAGAAAAAAACGTTTTATCTGACAACACCTATTTACTATCCGAGCGGAAAATTACATATTGGACATGCTTATACGACAGTAGCAGGAGATGCTATGGCTCGTTATAAACGTCTTCAAGGCTATGATGTGATGTATTTAACGGGTACAGATGAGCACGGACAAAAAATTCAGCAAAAAGCTGAAGAACAAAATATCACACCAATCGAGTATTTAGATCCAGTCGTTGAAGACATTAAATCATTATGGAAGAAACTCGACATTTCGAATGATGACTTCATCCGTACAACAGAAAAAAGACATACGAAAATCATCGAGCAGGTCTTCCAAAAACTTCTTGATCAAGGCGATATTTATTTAGATCAATATGAGGGCTGGTACAGTATTCCTGATGAGACATTCTATACGGAAACACAGCTTGTTGATGTTGAGCGTAATGAGAAAGGGGAAGTCATTGGCGGGAAAAGTCCTGACAGCGGACACCCTGTTGAATTAATTAAAGAGGAATCATATTTCTTCCGTATGAGTAAGTATGCGGATCGTTTGCTCGATTATTACGAAAAGAATCCATCGTTTATTCAGCCTGAATCAAGAAAGAATGAAATGATTAATAACTTCATTAAACCAGGTTTAGAGGATTTAGCCGTATCAAGAACAACCTTTGATTGGGGAATTAAAGTTCCTAACAATCCAAAACACGTCATTTATGTATGGATTGATGCGTTATTCAACTATTTAACTGCGATTGGCTATGGAACAGATCAAGATGAGAAATATAAAAAATATTGGCCTGCCAACGTACATCTCGTAGGAAAAGAAATTGTACGCTTCCATACGATTTATTGGCCGATTATGTTGATGGCATTAGATCTGCCTCTACCGAAGCAAATTTTCGCACACGGCTGGCTGCTCATGAAAGATGGCAAAATGTCTAAATCAAAAGGGAATGTGGTAGATCCGGTCACATTAATTGATCGCTATGGCCTCGATGCCCTCCGTTATTATCTGCTTCGCGAAGTACCATTTGGTGCGGATGGTGTGTTTACACCAGAAGGATTCGTGGAACGTGTAAACTATGACCTTGCCAATGATTTAGGTAACTTGCTTAATCGTACAGTTGCGATGGTCCAAAAATATTTTGACGGCACTTTAAGCAGCTATAAGGGCCCTGTTAATGAGTTTGATGAAGAGCTGAAAGCAGTCGCTGAGCAAACCGTCAAAGCCTATGAAGAGGCGATGGAAAACCTTGAATTCTCTGTGGCTCTTTCAAATGTTTGGACATTAATCAGCAGAACCAATAAATATATTGATCAAACAGCTCCATGGGTGCTGGCAAAGGATGAAACAAAACGAAAAGAATTGCATTCTGTTATGTATCATTTAGCAGAATCACTTCGAATCACAGCAGTCCTCTTAACGCCATTCCTAACGAAAACACCTGAGAAAATCTTCTTCCAGCTTGGAATTGAAGAAGAGAAGCTCAAAAGCTGGGATAGTATCCTATCATTTGGTGCAATTCAACATGCGACGGTACAAAAAGGCGAGCCTTTGTTCCCGCGTTTAGAGGTTGAAGAAGAAGTAGCCTACATTAAAGAAAAAATGCAGGGAAGTGCACCTAAGGTAGAAGAAGAGAAAGTGGAAATCGAAGAAACGGAATTACCTGAGCTGGGAGCAGAAATTGCATTTGATGATTTCTCAAAAGTCGATCTTCGAGTTGCACAGGTATTGGAAGTAGCCCCAGTGAAGAAAGCGGATCGTCTCTTAAAGCTTCAGCTTGATTTTGGATTTGAAAAAAGACAAATAGTCTCAGGGATTGCCAAGCACTATCAACCAGAGGAATTAGTAGGGAAAAAGCTCGTTTGCGTAGCGAATCTTACACCAGTTAAACTCAGAGGGGAAATTTCCCAGGGAATGATTTTAACTGGGGAAACAGGCGGGAAATTGCAGGTTCTTGAAGTAGATCAATCTCTAGCAAATGGAACAAAAATTTTATAAATCAACAAAGGTGTTCCACGTGTAACATTTCGTCGAACACCTTTTGTTTTTTAGAAGAATTGTCGAAAGGAGCAATCAACAATGTTATTTGATACACATGCCCACTTAAATGCAGAACAATACAATGAAGACTTAGAGCAGGTGATCGAAAGAGCGAAAAGTGAAAAAGTTGAAAAAATCGTGGTGGTGGGGTTTGACCGTCCGACAATTACGAGAGCGATGGAATTAATTGAAGAGTATGATTTCATATATGCAGCTATTGGCTGGCATCCAGTCGATGCTATTGATATGACAGATGAGGATTTGGCTTGGATTAAAGATTTATCTCAACACGAAAAAGTGGTTGCGATTGGAGAAATGGGTCTGGATTACTATTGGGACAAGTCACCAAAAGATGTACAAAAGGAAGTCTTTAGACGCCAAATTGCTCTTGCGAAGGAAGTGAATCTTCCAATCGTTATTCATAACCGTGACGCAACGGAAGATGTCGTGACGATTTTAAAGGAAGAGGGAGCAGCTGAGGTTGGAGGTATTATGCACTGCTTTACGGGCAGCTTAGAAACTGCAAAAGCGTGTATGGATATGAATTTTTACATCTCATTCGGTGGACCCGTGACATTTAAAAATGCCAAGAAGCCAAAAGAAGTTGTAAAAGAGATACCAAGTGACCGGCTTTTGATTGAAACAGACTGCCCATACTTAACGCCAGTGCCATTTAGGGGGAAACGTAACGAGCCAAGTTATGTCAAATATATCGCAGAACAGATTGCGGAGCTGAGAGAAATCAGCTTTGAAGAGCTTGCCGAATTGACAACAAAAAATGCAAAAAAAGTTTTCCGTATAAACTGACAGTATATGATGTCAATCCTTGTTTAAGCTTGTCCAATTGTGAAACATAACGAAAAAGTTCTACACGTTTGCGCCTCCTCATAGGATAAGTTGTCGATAAGTCTTTCTTCCCTTCTTTCCATAAATCTCCCATAATAGGTTTACAATCGAGCATTTTTGTACAGTGGGTGGAAGGGTTGACAGGTTTTGAGATACTCTATATAATCTCTCCGAGGAGAAGGAGGCGTTTTTCATCGTACAAAAAATGAAAAATCTGTTTTCTGTTAAGCTAGGAAAAGGCAAGGTTTTATTACTAGTTGTTTGCTTGCTTTTAGCTGGAACTGGAACGGCTTACGGTGCGCATGAGCTCACTAAGCAGTCTATTACCATTTCAATCAATGGTAAAGAGAAGACAATTCGTACACATGAAGAGACAGTAGCACAGCTGCTTTCAGACCTTGGCATAAGGACCAAGGCGGGGGATCATATCTCTCCAAGTCTAAATACAAAAATTCAAGATAACATGAACATTGTGTATGATGCGGCTATACCGGTTCATCTGACCCTAGATGGGAAAGAGAAAACGATATGGACAACAGATCAGACGGTTGGAGCATTATTGAAGAATGAGAAGATAGATATCGGGAAGCACGATCAAGTCACTCCAGGAAAGAATGACAAGTTAACAAAGGATATGAAGCTTGTGGTTCAGCAGGCCTTCCAGGTCAGCTTAAATGATGGAGGAAAAGATAAAAAAGTGTGGACCACTTCGACTACGGTCGCTGACTTTTTAAAGCAACAAGAGCTGAAGCTCAAGAAGCACGATAAGATCAAGCCTGCGTTACATAGTAACCTTTCTAAAAAGAGCGCAGATATAAAGATCACTCGGGTGGAAAAAGTCACCGATGTAGTGGAAGAGAAAATTGCTTTTGATACCAAACATAAAAAGGACCATTCTCTTGAAAAAGGGAAAGAGAAGGTACTTAAAAAAGGTGAAGAAGGTAAATTGAAGAAGCACTATGCCATTGTGAAAGAAAACGGCAAAGTGGTGTCT
The DNA here is from genome assembly GCF_038630785.1 of Bacillus sp. FSL K6-1000. Lineage (NCBI taxonomy): Bacteria > Bacillati > Bacillota > Bacilli > Caryophanales > Bacillaceae > Bacillus > Bacillus sp. FSL K6-1000. The sequence continues at coordinate 51,963 of NZ_CP152042.1, forward strand.
AAAGAATTGATTAAAGAAGTGACCGAAAAAGATAGTAAGGACCGATTAGTGGCTATTGGTACACAAGTGACCAAAAAGGAGCCTACAGCGTCCCCTGTGGTTTCACGAAGCAATGAGTCTTCAGGAAAAGAATTTTATGTGGCGTCAACAGCCTATACAGCGAGCTGTGCTGGATGTACGGGCAGAACGTCTACAGGTTTTGATTTAAAAGCGAATCCGGGTGCAAAGGTCATAGCAGTTGATCCGAGTGTCATTCCGCTGGGCTCAAAAGTGTATGTGGAAGGCTATGGTTATGCCGTTGCATCAGACACTGGATCTGCTATAAAAGGGAATAAAATTGATGTGTTCGTCCCAAGTAAGTCGGCAGCTTATCAATGGGGAAATAAACGAGTGAAAATTAGAGTGCTCAAATAAACACATCAAATCATTTATATGAACAGAGGGCTTTGCGCACCCTCTGTTTTTTTGGTTATAATAGAAGCACTGTTTTCTAATTAATTAGACGCAAAAACAGCATGAAAGGTTTCGTTTTTTTAACCAAAAAATGTAGATTGTTTTTGCAAGCGGAGGAATACATGAAAATCAAAGAAATCATTGTGGTGGAGGGTCGTGATGACACTGCCAGAGTGAAGATGGCGGTTGATGCAGATACAATCGAAACAAACGGATCTGCCATTGGCGATACAGTCATACAACAAGTGCGTCTTGCTCAGGAGACGAGAGGGGTCATTATTTTAACAGATCCTGATTTTCCTGGTGAGAAGATCCGTAAAACCATCGCAGAGGCGGTTCCTGGCTGTAAGCACGCTTTTTTGCCAAAGCATCTTGCGAAGGCGAAGCGGGATAAAGGAATTGGGGTCGAGCATGCTTCCTTGGACAGTATTCGGGAATGTCTTGCCCATGTCCATGAAGAAATGGAAGAATCGGAAAGTGACATTACATTAGATGACTTATTTGACGCAGGCCTTATCGGAGGCGAAGCATCGAAACGCCGCCGCGAACGACTAGGAGTGCTTTTAAATATAGGATATACCAATGCGAAGCAGCTGCAAAAGCGCCTTCACATGTTCCAAATAACCAAACATGATTTTATTGCGGCCTTAAAGACCGTCATGCAGGAGGAAGCCGATGAATAAAGATATTGCGACACCCGTCAGAACGAAGGAAATACTGAAGAAGTACGGTTTCTCTTTTAAAAAGAGCTTAGGGCAGAACTTCTTAATTGATACAAATATTTTAGATCGTATTGTCGATCACGCAGAGGTTACAGATGAGACCGGCGTCATTGAAATTGGGCCTGGTATCGGCGCATTGACAGAGCAGCTCGCTAAACGTGCAAAGAAAGTCACCGCTTTTGAAATCGATCAGCGTTTATTGCCTATTTTAAACGATACGCTTTCTCCATATGATAATGTCACGATCATTCATCAAGATGTATTAAAGGCGGATGTGAGAAAGGTCATCGAAGAAAATTTTGCTGACTGTAAAGAAGTGATGGTCGTAGCCAACCTTCCGTATTACGTGACAACACCGATTATTATGAAATTGCTTGAAGAAAACCTTCCATTGAAAGGGATCGTGGTCATGCTGCAAAAAGAAGTAGCAGATCGTATGGCAGCTATCCCTTCATCAAAGGAATACAATTCATTGTCTATCGCAGTTCAATTTTATACGGAAGCAAAAACGGTGATGGTTGTGCCTAAAACGGTTTTTGTTCCTCAGCCAAATGTTGATTCGGCTGTGATTAAGCTGACTGTTCGTGAAACGCCTGCTGTCTCAGTAGAAAATGATGCGTTTTTCTTTCAATTGATCCGAGCGAGCTTTGGCCAGCGCCGGAAAACATTGATGAATAATTTGATGAATAATTTTCCTGATGGAAAAAAACATAAAGCGATCATCGAGGAAGCTCTTCAAACAGCAGATATTGATGGAAAGCGCCGCGGAGAATCATTATCCATTGAGGAATTTGCCAGATTGTCGAATGTTTTACAAAAAGCCCTATCGTGAGGGCTTTTTTCTTTTGTTCTTCACCACTTCAACTGTTCAGGCATAGGCTAGAAAGAACAGCACATATGAAAGATGAATATGTTTAGGGCAAGACGATACCAACAGGATATGAGCCTGATTGTGGAGTGAAAAGCATGCAATTTCAAATAGGAGATATGGTGACGAGGGCATCCTATCAAATGGATATTATGTTTCGAATCATTCGAATTGATGAGACAGATCAGCACGAAGCCACTGCCATATTGCATGGGAATGAAGTGAGGCTGATTGCTGATGCTAAGATGTCGGATCTCGTCTTGATTCAAAAAGAGGAGCAGCTGACAAGGGAGAAGGACGACGAACGGAAGATTAATGAATCGCTCGACTTACTAAGACAGGATTATCAGCTGCTGCGTGAAAAACAAGAGTATTATACTTCTGGACAATATCAGCATCAGGAGCAGTATTTTCACATGCCTGGAAAGGTCCTTCATTTAGATGGAGATGCTTCATACTTAAAGAAATGCTTAGATGTATATGAACGAATTGGTGTGCCTGTGTACGGAGTGCATTGTCATGAGAAGAAAATGCCAAGCGTGATTGACTCGTTACTTGATCAATATCGGCCTGATATTTTGGTCATTACAGGGCATGACGCGTATTCCAAGCAAAAGGGCGGCGTAAATGATATCGGTGCTTATCGCCATTCTCGTCATTTCGTTGAGACGGTTCAAAAAGCAAGAAAGAAAACTCCTCATTTAGATCAGCTTGTGATCTTTGCGGGTGCCTGTCAATCTCATTTCGAATCATTGATCCAAGCAGGTGCCAATTTTGCAAGCTCACCTTCACGTGTGAACATCCATGCGCTCGACCCCGTCTATATCGTTGCGAAGATCAGCTTCACTCCATTTGTAGATCGAATCAATGTGTGGGATGTACTTCGTAATACATTAACAAGAGAAAAAGGTCTCGGAGGCATCGAGACGAAGGGTGTTTTAAGGGTAGGTATGCCATATAAAAAAGACCATGAATCGACATAACCCGACTGATTTCAGTCTGGTTTTTTTTATGTGTAAAAAGAAATTTCAAATGGATACATAATTCACCGGAATTTGAGAAAAATAGGGAGGAGAAAAGGTAGAAGTTTGTCAAAATTATTTTGTTGACAATGGCTCGTGTTGGTTGATATAATTTAATTTTTATTTGACAAAAATGGGCCGTTGTTGTATAATTATCTCAGTGAGGTGGATGCAATGGCGAAGACTTTGTCCGACATCAAAAGATCGCTTGATGGTAACTTAGGTAAACGTTTGACGTTAAAGGCTAACGGAGGCCGCCGTAAAACAATTGAGCGTTCGGGCATTTTAGCTGAAACGTACCCTTCTGTATTTGTGATTCAATTAGATCAAGATGAGAATTCGTTTGAAAGAGTTTCTTACAGTTATGCAGATATACTGACTGAGACGGTCGAATTAACGTTCGATGATGCCGCTAGCTCAGTCGCCTATTAATGGGCAGTGAACTTTTTGTTTACTGCTTTTTGTTTTGCCTTTTTTTCTGAATGGGAGTCTGTCCATTTTTTGAAAGGGGTAAAAGAAAGGATTCGATACAAAATAAGAAAGCCACAAAAGCAGTGGCACTGATTCGAATTCTCGACTAAAGGGGCTGTTTCGTTTGGGTAGACGCCGAGGCATTATGTCAGATGAGTTCAAATACGAGCTGGCGAAGGATCTTGGATTTTATGATACCGTCAAAAATGGAGGCTGGGGAGAAATTCGTGCACGTGACGCAGGTAATATGGTTAAACGTGCCATCGAATTAGCTCAGCAGCACATGGCTCAGGATGAGAATCAACGATAGAAAAATGGTCAGGGATACCTCGGGTGTCTCTGGCTTTTTTTGTTGAAAAAGTCAGTGTGCTGGGCGTAAAAGCCAATATTCATCAGATCCATCAAATGTGATACAATATTGATACTTATGTTTAGATGGAGAAGTAGGTGAAATGTTTGCGTATTTTAGAAAAAGCACCGGCAAAAATTAATCTCTCACTTGATGTTCATGGAAAAAGACCGGATGGATATCACGAAGTGGAGATGGTGATGACAACAATAGACCTTGCAGATCGACTTGAGCTGACGGAGCTGGACAAAGATGAAATCCGTGTATCATCTCATAATCGATTTGTGCCAGATGATCAGCGTAACTTGGCTTATCAGGCGGCTAAATTACTCAAAACAAGGTTCGGTATTCAAAAAGGAGTATCGATTGTCATCACAAAAGCAATTCCTGTGGCAGCAGGTTTAGCTGGAGGCAGCAGTGATGCTGCAGCAGCGCTTCGCGGTTTAAACCGTTTGTGGAAGTTAAATCTCACGTTAGATGAACTAGCTGAGCTTGGAGCGGAGATCGGCTCAGATGTGTCTTTTTGTGTACACGGAGGCACAGCACTAGCGACAGGACGTGGAGAAAAACTGAAGCATATCGCGACACCGCCGCATTGCTGGGTGATTTTAGCGAAGCCGGTGATTGGGGTATCTACAGCTGAAGTTTATAGACAATATGACGCAAGCAAAGTAGAACACCCAAATGTACAGCGTATGATTGAAGCCATTGAAGCGAAAGATTATAAAGAGATGTGCGGCTCACTCGGTAACGTTCTGGAGTCTGTGACATTAAAGATGTATCCGGAAGTAGATATGATCAAAAGACAGATGAAGCGTTTCGGTGCTGATGCTGTATTAATGAGTGGAAGCGGCCCAACTGTATTTGGCCTGATTCAATATGAATCGAAGGTACAAAGAATATATAACGGACTGAGAGGATTTTGTGATCAAGTATACGCTGTCCGCATGATCGGCGAACAAAATGCCCTTGATTAAATCCGTATATTAAGTTATATTATTCATAAATTATTCGGGTTCTGGGGGTAAGTTCATGAAGTTTCGTCGAAGCGGCAGATTGGTGGACTTAACAAATTATTTGTTAGCCCACCCGCACGTACTAGTACCTTTAACTTTTTTTGCAGAACGTTATCAATCTGCAAAGTCCTCCATTAGTGAAGACTTAACGATTATCAAACAGACCTTCGAACAGCAGGGAATCGGCACATTGCTTACTGTACCTGGCGCTGCTGGCGGAGTGAAATATATTCCAAAAATTCACCTAAAAGAAGCAGATGACGTAGTAAACGATATCGGAGAGGCATTATCAACTCCTGAACGTGTACTTCCTGGCGGTTATTTATATTTAACCGATGTTTTAGGCAATCCATCGATTCTTGCGAAAATCGGTAAGCTGTTTGCGACCATCTTTGCGGACCGTGCGATTGATGTCGTCATGACCGTTGCGACAAAGGGTATTCCAATTGCCTATTCTGTTGCGGGTTATTTAAATGTGCCTGTTGTGATCGTTAGAAAAGATAATAAGGTAACCGAAGGATCAACTGTCAGTATTAATTATGCGTCAGGTTCTTCTAACCGAATTCAAACCATGTCCCTTGCAAAGCGCAGCTTAGATAAAGGCTCCAATGTGTTGATCATTGATGATTTTATGAAAGCGGGCGGAACCATTAACGGCATGATGAATTTGCTTGAGGAATTTAATGCAAATGTTGCAGGGATCGGTGTTCTTTTAGAAGATGAAGGCGTAGATGAACGTCTTGTCGATGAATATGTCTCGTTGTTAAAGCTTTCAACTATTGATATGAAACAAAAAATCATTGAGATCAATGAAGGCAACTTCCACGAGTTTTTTCATTCGAAAGCGTAAGCTTTGATCAAACATGTATTTGAATGGGAGAGATTGATATGACAAAAGTTGTTCAAACCAAACATGCACCAGCAGCCATTGGACCTTACTCTCAAGGAATTATTGTCAATAACATGTTTTATAGCTCAGGGCAGATTCCATTAACCCCAGCTGGAGATTTTGTTAATGGAGATATTAAAGAACAAACACATCAAGTATTCCGTAATCTTGAGGCTGTTCTTGAAGCAGCAGGTGCTTCCTTTGAAACAGTCGTGAAAGCTACTGTTTTCATCAAAGATATGGAACAATTCGCTGAAGTGAATGAAGTGTACGGTGAGTATTTCCATACACATAAGCCAGCTCGTTCATGCGTGGAAGTGGCAAGACTTCCAAAAGATGCGCTTGTAGAAATAGAAGTAGTTGCACTAGTAAAATAAACAGGCACTCTCGATGAAAGCCGTTTGGTTTCATCATATGCAGTGAAAGACATCATCATGATGTCTTTTTTCATGCTGAGGATGTAAGCGCCGTCACGAATATGACAAATAATGTATAAATATCCCGATATTTCAAAAAAAGTTTAAAAAAAGAGCAGGAGAATCACCACGATCGTTGAATACCTAAGTAATGCTTTTATATTGGGAAAAGGTGGTGAACTACTGTGGAAGTTACTGACGTAAGATTACGCCGCGTGAATACCGATGGTCGCATGAGGGCGATTGCATCCATCACGCTGGACCACGAATTTGTTGTTCATGATATTCGTGTGATTGATGGAAACAATGGGTTGTTTGTTGCAATGCCTAGCAAACGCACGCCTGATGGAGAGTTTCGCGATATTGCACATCCAATTAATTCAAGCACTCGGGGTAAAATCCAAGATGCTGTATTAAATGAATATCATCGCTTAGGCGAAGAGGAAGAAACAATTGAATATGAAGAAGCTGGAGCTTCTTAATCATACCTAAACCTAAAAAGACGGCTTTAAGAGAAAATGAATGTTTTCTTTTAAATGCTGTCTTTTTTGCGTTCTTTCTCTTGTTTCTTAAGTCTTTCATTTGTTAGAAAATTATTGTACTTCCTTATGTATCCTTGAAATCAGTCTTTATTTAGGATATATTTTTCTATGGATAATAGGGATATTGGAGGCCAATCAATGGATAAGCGGTTCGCAGTGATTTTAGCAGCGGGAAAAGGAACGAGAATGAAGTCGAAGCTATATAAAGTACTTCATCCAGTTTGCGGAAAGCCAATGGTCGAGCATGTGGCAGATGAAGCGTTAAAGCTTTCTTTAGCCAAGCTAGTGACGATTGTCGGTCATGGAGCAGAGGACGTCAAAGAGCAGCTTGGAGACAGAAGTGAGTATGCACTTCAAGAAGAACAGCTGGGAACAGCCCATGCCGTCAAACAAGCAAAGTCGTTCCTCGCGCAGGAAAAGGGAACAACCATTGTCATTTGTGGTGATACGCCATTATTGACAGCGGAAACAATGGAAGCCATGTTAAGCGAGCATCAAAAACATCAAGCGAAAGTCACTATTTTAACAGCACATGCGGATGATCCGACAGGCTATGGCCGTATTATTCGTGACGAAACAGGAGCTGTCGTAAAAATTGTGGAGCATAAAGATGCGAACGATGCAGAGCGTCAAGTGAATGAAATTAATACAGGGACTTATTGCTTTTCAAATGAAGATCTCTTCCGTGTGATTGAGCAAGTGTCGAATGAAAATGCACAGGGTGAATACTACTTGCCAGACGTCATTGAAATTTTAAAAAATGAAGGGCAAACAGTTGCAGCTTATCAAACACCGCATTTTGAAGAAACACTTGGAGTTAATGACCGTATCGCTCTATCACAAGCAGAGCAATTCATGAAGCGACGTATTAATCATCAGCATATGAAGAATGGTGTGACCTTGATTGATCCTGAGAACACGTATATTTCGCCAGATGCTGTCATCGGTGAAGATACAGTTATTTATCCTGGGACGGTCATCAAAGGGAATGTAAAAATCGGTGCAGACGCCACTATCGGGCCAAACACTGAAATTGTTGACAGCATCATCGGAGATCGAACAGTCATTAAGCAATCTGTCGTCTGCGATAGTGAGGTTGGAGTTGATGTGACAATTGGACCGTTTGCTCATATTCGCCCGTTGTCGAAAATTGGCGATGAAGTGAAAATCGGGAATTTTGTCGAAATCAAGAAAACAGTTTTCGGAGACCGCAGCAAAGCATCTCATTTAAGCTACATTGGAGACGCAGAGGTCGGAACTGATGTAAATCTTGGCTGTGGTTCCATTACAGTCAACTATGATGGGAAAAACAAATTCTTAACGAAGATTGAAGACGGCGCCTTTATTGGCTGTAATTCAAATCTCGTTGCACCAGTCACTGTCGGAAAAGGGGCATATGTTGCAGCCGGTTCAACAGTTACAGAAGATGTACCGCAGGATGCATTGTCTATTGCTAGAGCAAGACAAGTCAATAAAGAAGATTATGTGAAAAATATTCATAAAAAATAATCCAAATACCCGGAGGTTTACCATGTCTAATCGTTATGCTGATGCGAATTTAAAGATATTCTCTTTGAATTCAAACCCTGAACTTGCCAAAGAAATTGCCGATCGTATCGGAGTTGATGTAGGAAAGAGCTCTGTTAAACGCTTTAGTGACGGTGAAGTCCAAATCAATATTGAAGAAAGTATCCGTGGCTGTGATTGTTATGTCATTCAATCAACAAGTGCGCCAGTCAATGAGCATATTATGGAACTGCTCATTATGGTAGATGCGCTCAAACGCGCTTCTGCGAAAACTGTCAATATTGTGATCCCTTATTACGGATATGCACGTCAAGACCGTAAGGCAAAACCTCGTGAGCCAATCACTGCGAAGCTTTTTGCAAACTTGCTTGAAACAGCAGGTGCTACACGTGTTATTGCACTTGATCTTCATGCGCCGCAAATTCAAGGTTTCTTTGATATTCCAATCGATAACTTAATGGCTGTGCCAATCTTAACAAACTATTTCGAACAGAAGAACTTGAACGATATCGTTGTTGTGTCTCCTGACCACGGTGGTGTGACACGTGCGCGTAAAATGGCAGACCGCCTGAAAGCGCCAATCGCAATTATCGACAAACGCCGTCCAAAGCCAAACGTTGCTGAAGTCATGAACATTATTGGTAACATTGAAGGCAAAACGGCTATTCTGATCGATGATATCATTGATACAGCTGGTACCATTACACTTGCAGCAAATGCACTTGTGGAAAATGGAGCGGCTGAAGTCTATGCTTGCTGTACGCACCCAGTATTGTCTGGACCAGCAGTAGAACGCATCACAAACTCTAAAATCAAAGAATTGGTTGTGACAAACAGTATTCAATTAACTGATGACAAGAAAGTTGGAAAATTCATTCCGCTTTCAGTTGGGCCTTTGCTTGCAGAAGCCATCATCCGTGTACATGAAGAAGAATCTGTGAGCTACCTTTTCAGCTAATTTTATTATTGAAAAAGGCCCTAGGCATCAGCTTAGGGTCTTTTTGCTTTCATCAATCACAGGCAAACATGTTTAAAATGATTTGGTTATGGGTAATTATGAGAGTAGTGACAAAAAAGAAATAGGATGGTGCTGAATATGGCAACTTTAAAAGCAAATAAAAGAACTGATTTCAAACGTTCCACACTGCAAAAAATCCGTCATTCAGGACACGTTCCTGGTGTCATATACGGAAAAAATACAGACAGCCTGGCTGTTTCATTAGACAGCATCGATTTATTAAAAACCTTACGTGATGAAGGGAAGAATACAATCATTACCTTAGACGTGGGTGGTGAAACAAAATCTGTGATGGTGACAGAGTTACAAACAGACCCGCTGAAAAACGAACTTGTCCATGCTGATTTCCAAGTCGTTGACTTACAGCGTGAAATTGACGCGGATGTACCAGTGCAGCTGATTGGCGAGTCTAAAGGGGTAAAAGATGGCGGTGTGATTCAGCAACCACTATTTGAACTATCTGTTACAGCGAAACCAAAAGATATCCCGCAGAATATTGAAGCTGATATTACAAACTTAGAAGTCAATGATGTCTTAACAGTTGCTGATCTGCCTGTTCAGTCATCTTATCAAATCAATAACGATCCAGAAGAAGTCGTTGCATCCATTCTGCCGCCTCAGCAATCAGAGGTTCCTGAGCCAGATAGCGAAGAGGAGCCGCAAGAGCCTGAGGCTATTAAAGAAAAGGATGACGATGGAGAATAACTGGTCATTTAGAGACGTAACCCTCCCGCGGTTGCGTCTTTTGTGCTAGAATGAAAAGAATTCATACGTTTTACATGAGGCAATCTGATTGGCTCATTTTTTAGGCGTGTGCTGTGTGACAAAGGAGGTTATTGGTTTCATGATTGCATTCGTTGGATTAGGTAATCCAGGAAAAGAATATGAAAAAACAAGACATAATGTCGGGTTTATGACAATAGATGAACTATCGAAAAAATGGGACATTCCTTTAAATCAATCAAAATTCCATGGACAATTTGGAACTGGGTTTGTTTCGGGGCAAAAGGTTCTACTTGTAAAGCCGCTTACATATATGAACTTATCAGGAGAATGTGTGCGTCCGCTGATGGACTATTACGATATTCCCCTTGAACATTTGAAAGTGATCTATGATGATCTTGATTTGCCAACTGGCCGAATTCGCTTACGTACAAAAGGAAGTGCAGGCGGGCATAATGGAATCAAATCATTGATTCAACATTTAGGTTCACCAGAATTTGACCGATTCCGTATCGGCATTGGACGTCCTCAAAACGGTATGAAGGTCGTTGATTACGTACTAGGACGTTTCTCAGAAGAGGAACAGCCTGACATCGCATCAGCCATTCAATCGTCTGTCGAGGCCTGTGAAGCGGCTTTAAAAAAGCCATTTTTAGAAGTGATGAATGATTTTAACAAGAAGGTATAAGAATGATAAGCAAAGCACATACTGATCATAAAATCTCAGCATGGGAGGATCACGTATGGCTTTGCATTATTACTGCCGCCACTGTGGTGTAAAGGTTGGCAGTCTAGATGAATCCGCTGTCCAAAGTGAAGCACTTGGATTTCATCACTTAACAAATGAGGAAAGAAACGATATGATTTCTTATAGGGAAAATGGTGATTTACATGTACAAACCATTTGTGAGGATTGCCAAGAGGCGCTCGAAAGAAATCCTGATTACCATCAGTATCATACTTTTATTCAATAAAAAAGCTTTGGTGTAGATATTAGACCAAAGCGTTTTTCTGTTTTAAACAAACAGGGAGGAGGAGCCAAATGAAAAACATACAATCATTTATCAAACAAAGTGATGATTTTCAGTCCATTTTTAATGGACTAAAGGAAGGGTTAAAAGAACAGCTGCTTGCCGGACTATCAGGCTCCGTCAGATCTTTATTTACAGCCGCGATATCAGACGAACTGAAGCGGCCAATGTTTATTGTGACTCACAATTTATATCAGGCACAGAAGGTAACAGATGATTTAGCAAGTGTGATGCCGGATCGCTCGGTTCTTCTTTATCCTGTCAATGAACTTATCGCTTCAGAAATTGCAGTGGCAAGCCCTGAGCTGAGAGCACAGCGTTTAGATGTCCTGAACCGGCTTGCGAATGGAGAAAATCCCATTATCGTCACTCCCGCTGCTGCGGTGCGCAGGATGCTTCCGCCAGTTGAGCTCTGGAAGGAGAGTCAGATCCATTTAAAGATCGGTGAAGAAATTGATTTGGAGGCGTTTTCAAAACAGCTCGTACAAATTGGTTATGACCGGACGTCAATGGTTGCAGCGCCCGGAGATTTTAGTGTGCGCGGAGGAATCATCGACATCTATGCGTTAACGGAAGATCATCCAATCCGTATTGAACTGTTTGATACAGAAGTAGACTCGATTCGAACGTTTCATTCAGATACACAGCGTTCATTAGAAACCCTTCAAGAAATCAAAATAGGTCCTGCAAAAGAGCTGATTGTGAGAGGTCCTGAACGAGTGAGAGCCATTGAACAGCTTGATCAAGGGCTGGCAAAGAGCTTAAAGAAATTCAACTCAGATCAGCAAAAAGAGCTGCTTCATCAAAATATTTCTGCTGACCGCGAGAAGCTGCTAGAAGGCATCGTGACACAGGAAATGACGAAGTACCTAGCCTATTTCTATGAAAAGCCTGCTAGTTTGCTAGATTACACATCGCAGGATACGATTATTATTTTAGATGAAATCAGCAGAATTCAGGAGATGGAAGAACAGCTTGAACAGGAAGAAGCCGATTGGACAATTAGTCTGCTTGAAGAAGGGAACATTCTTCATGATTTATCTCTTTCTTTCCCGTTCCAAGAACTGATCAATCAGCAATCAAGGTCCATTCTGTACTACTCCTTGTTCCTGAGACATGTCCAGCAGACAAATCCGCAAAATATCGTCAATGTATCTAGTAAGCAAATGCAGAATTTCCACGGGCAGATGAATGTGCTGGCGAGTGAAATTGAACGCTATAAAAAACAGCAGTACACAGTTGTCTTCTTAGGTGCGGATGAAGAGCGGACAGAAAAGCTATCGTCTGTTCTGCATGATTATGACATTGAAGCTGCTCTTGCTAAACCGGACGCTGAACTTGTGAGCGGACAGGTGTATATTTTACAAGGTGAGCTGCAAACAGGCTTTGAACTTCCGTTATCAAAAATTGCTGTGATCACAGAAGGTGAACTCTTCAAGAAACGTGTGAAAAAGCAGGCACGTAAGCAAAAGCTGACCAATGCAGAGCGAATCAAGAGCTATTCAGAGCTTCAAGTCGGCGATTATGTGGTGCACATTAACCACGGGATCGGTAAATATTTAGGAATTGAAACGCTTGAAATCGGCGGCATTCATAAAGATTATTTAAATATTCATTATCAAGGAAGCGACAAGCTTTATGTACCGGTTGAACAAATTGATCAGGTGCAGAAATATGTAGGATCAGAAGGTAAAGAACCAAAGCTGTACAAACTTGGCGGCAGCGATTGGAAACGCGTGAAGAAAAAAGTTGAAACATCTGTACAGGACATCGCAGATGATCTGATTAAGCTGTACGCAGAACGCGAGGCTAGCAAAGGATATGCCTTTTCGCCTGACCATGAGATGCAGCGCCAGTTTGAATCTGCATTCCCTTACCAGGAAACAGATGATCAAATCCGTTCGATTCACGAAATTAAGCAGGATATGGAGCGGGAACGCCCAATGGACCGTCTGCTTTGTGGAGATGTGGGCTACGGAAAAACAGAGGTGGCTATTCGTGCGGCCTTCAAAGCGATTGCTGACGGGAAGCAGGTAGCCCTGCTAGTTCCGACAACTATCTTAGCGCAGCAGCATTTTGATACAATCATGGACCGATTCCAAGACTACCCTGTCAAAATCGCGCAGCTGAGCCGTTTCCGTACAAGAAAAGAAACAACTGAAACGTTAAAAGGGCTGAAAAACGGGACGATTGATATGGTTATCGGCACACACCGTCTTCTTTCAAAAGACATCGTCTACAAGGATTTAGGGCTGTTGATCATTGATGAGGAACAGCGTTTTGGTGTGACGCATAAAGAGAAAATTAAGCAGATGAAAGCCAATATCGATGTACTGACATTAACGGCTACGCCAATTCCGCGTACGCTTCATATGTCCATGCTTGGCGTGCGGGATTTATCTGTTATTGAAACACCGCCTGAAAACCGATTCCCTGTTCAAACCTATGTGGTTGAGTACAACGGCGCTTTAGTCAGAGAAGCAATTGAGCGAGAATTAGCACGCGGCGGTCAAGTGTACTTCCTTTACAACCGTGTTGAGGATATTGAACGAAAAGCAGACGAAATCTCCATGTTAGTCCCAGACGCAAAAGTTAGTTATGCGCACGGGAAAATGAGTGAGAACGAGCTGGAATCAGTGATGATCAATTTCCTTGAAGGTGAATCAGATGTATTGGTCAGTACCACCATCATTGAAACGGGAGTCGATATTCCAAATGTGAACACGCTCATCGTCCACGATGCAGATAAAATGGGGCTTTCTCAGCTGTACCAGCTAAGAGGACGAGTAGGACGCTCGAATCGTGTCGCATATGCTTATTTCACGTATCGAAAAGATAAAGTTCTTTCTGAAGTTGCGGAGAAAAGACTTCAAGCCATTAAAGAATTCACAGAGCTTGGATCCGGGTTTAAAATTGCGATGCGTGATTTAACGATTCGAGGAGCAGGGAACTTACTTGGGGCGCAGCAGCATGGCTTCATTGATTCGGTTGGATTCGACCTCTATTCTCAAATGCTGAAAGAAGCCATTGAGGAAAGAAGAGGCGATACAACGGCTCAAGTTAAATTCGAGCCAGAAATTGATCTGCAAATTGATGCGTACATCCCAGACACTTATATTTCGGATGGCAAGCAGAAGATTGAGATGTATAAACAGTTCAGAGCAATTGGATCGATTGAAGAGCGAAAAGAGCTTCAGGATGAAATGATCGACCGATTTGGTGAATATCCGCAAGAAGTGGCAGACTTGTTTACGATTGCGACAATGAAGGTGTACGCTGTCCAGGAACGTGTCGAGCTGATCAAGATGGAGAAAGGCATTGTCAGAATGACACTTGATGAGCAAGCAAGCAGTGAAATCGACGGTCAAAAATTATTTGAGCTTGGCAGTAAATATGGACGTGAAATTGGGTTGGGAATGGAAGGCAGCAAGCTGATTATTTCTGTCCAAACGAAAGGCAAGAAAACGGAGGAATGGCTTGAGGTTGTTCTTAATATGCTTCGAGGGCTTCAAGATGTGAAAAAAGAAACCATTCCATCTTCATAAAATTTTGTTTGTCTCTCGTGTATATTACGTTTGATGTGACGGATACTAAACTCAGGGTCAAGTGGTGAATGTTGCATAAAGTGGACGCTTTTGTTCCATTCACCCAACACATCATCAAACGAAAGAGAGGCAGCAGTGAATGAAAGCAACTGGAATTGTACGCCGTATCGATGATCTAGGTAGAGTGGTTATTCCAAAGGAGATTCGCAGAACATTGCGCATCCGGGAAGGAGATCCGCTTGAGATTTTCGTCGACCGCGATGGAGAAGTGATTTTGAAGAAGTATTCGCCGATTAGTGAGCTAGGAGACTTTGCGAAGGAATATGCTGATGCATTATTCGACAGTTTGGGTCATTCCATCCTGATCTGTGATCGAGATACGTATATTGCTGTATCCGGCAGTTCGAAAAAAGAGTACTTAAACAAATCCATCAGTGATTTACTTGAACGAACAATGGATCAGCGTAATTCTGTGTTAGAAGAAAGCAAAAAAGAAATTCAACTTGTCGATGGTATTGATGATGACGTATCTGCTTATACCATTGCACCTATTGTTGCAAACGGAGATCCGATTGGCGCCGTCGTCTTATTTTCTAAAGAGCGTTCAATGGGAGAAGTGGAGCATAAAGCGGCAGAAACGGCAGCTGGCTTCTTAGCCCGTCAAATGGAACATTAGGTCTAATAACTCTATATCATTTTGATAAAACGAAAAAATGCCGATGAAATCAATTGATTTTGTCGGTTTTTTATATGGGATGAAACAAATCGGGACATGTGCCGTCTACTCCTTAGAAAGAAACGGCTTTTCATTCACGTATGATATAATGAGTTCGTTTAACTGTAGATCTATTTTAAAGGAGTCATCCATGAAAAATGCTGTGAATCAGCCGCATTGGCTTTTCCAGGGTGCGGTGATTTTGACCATCGCAGGCTTGTTATCAAAGGTACTCAGTGCCGTTTACCGTGTCCCGTTTCAAAACATCGTAGGGGACACAGGGTTTTATATTTATCAGCAGGTATATCCTTTCCTTGGTATTGCCATCATGCTCGGTACAACAGGTTTTCCTGTCATGGTGTCCAAGCTTCTGAGTGAGCATGGGGAAGAGAATCGACGGATCATTACAAGGGTATCCTTGGTATATATCACTTTACTAAGCTTGGTCTTATTTCTTTGTCTTTACATAGGAGCAGGCACAATGGCGAGCCTTATGGCAGATAGTCAATTAATTCTGCTCATCCAGATGAGTGCTTTTGTGTTTCTATTTCTGCCGCTCACTGTGATGCTGAGAGGAGTTTTTCAGAGTGACGGGCTAATGCTTCCTACGGCTGTTTCTCAGTTGATTGAGCAGCTCATCAGGGTAGGCGTCCTGCTTGTTTTATCCTTCTATTTCGTGAGGCACGGCTATTCGCTTTATGAAACAGGGGCGGGCGCGGTGTTCTCTTCTATCGCAGGAAGTGCGGCGTCGCTCATTTTACTTCTTTTCCTTTGGTTGACCTATCGAAAACAGTCTGCTGCAAGTATGTCAGGCAAACAGGCGACACTTCGAAAAAAAGATATTTTGAAGAGTTTGGTGCTGTATACATTGACGATTTGTGTCAGCGGTTTGCTCATTTTATGGATGCAAATGATTGATGCTTTTCATCTGTATGCGTTGCTGCGCAGTGAGGGTCTCAGTGAAGCGGCGGCAAAGGCGGCAAAAGGTGTGTATGACCGAGGTCAGCCGTTCTTGCAGCTAGGGACGGTGTTTGCCATCAGCATCGGAACCTCTCTTGTGCCATTTTTATCGGCAGCCATGAGAAATGGGGAGCATGAAACGATACGGCAAAAAGTGCGGTCATCGGTTAAGACCACGTCGGTATTAGGGATTGGGTCAGCTGTTGGGCTGATTTGTATTTTATCACCAGTAAATACAATGCTTTTTCGTAATGATTTAGGCACAGATGCCCTGCAAATATTCTGTATATCGATTGCATTTACGTCGATTGCCATTACGCAGGCGGCTTTACTGCAAGGGCTCGGACATACTGTGTATCCCGCTGTTGTGGTGATCATCAGCGTGCTGGTGAAGTGGATTCTAACGATTACGCTTGTTCCGTTATTTGGCATCCACGGTGCCGCATGGTCAACTGTATGTGCTTTTCTCACAGCAGCCTTGCTCAATGCCGTTTATTTGAAGCATAAAGGATGGATTTCATGGAGAGAGCTGTTTCCAGTGAAAATTCTTTTATCAGCCGCCTTCATGGCTGTGGTCTTAATGGGATATCAGGCTCTGTTTTCCTGGGTTATCCCCTTTGAAAAACGTCCGTTTTCCGTTTTAGAGAGCCTGACATCAGTTTTTATTGGTGGTTTCGCCTTTTTATATAGTATTCTTAAGCTAGAAGTATTTACGGACGAGGAATGGAGACTCATTCCATTAGGAGAAAAGATTTTATATTTTAAACAGATGAGAGGGAATCAAAATGGCAGGTAAGATTACCGTCGTCGGTCTCGGGGCAGGCGACATGGATCAGCTGACGCTAGGTGTATATAAGCAACTGAAGCAGGCGAAAGAAGTATATATGAGAACGCAGGACCATCCGCTTACCGCAGAGTTAATGCAGGAGGTCCCATCTCTCACCTTTTTTGATGAAATTTATGAAAAGCACGATCAGTTTGATCAGGTGTATCAGGAAATTACCGAAATATTATTTGCAGAGGCAGCGGAAAAAGACATTGTGTACGCAGTACCTGGTCATCCATTTGTGGCAGAAAAGACCGTACAGCTGCTCGTCGCCGGGCAGAAAGAGCGCGGGATCGAGGTGTCTGTCGCTGGTGGACAAAGCTTTTTAGATGCGACATTCAACTCCTTGCAGATTGACCCCATCGAAGGATTACAATTCGTTGATGCAGGGGATATGAGAGCGGATGATCTGAAATTAACCCAGCACGTCTTAATTTGTCAGGTATATGATCAGATGACAGCATCGAATGTGAAGCTCACGCTGATGGAAAAGCTCCCTGACGATTATGAAGTTTATATTGTGACTGCAGCCGGAAGCAGTCAGGAACAGATTACTGCCGTTCCTTTATTTGAACTTGATCGAGATGTGTCGATAAATAACTTAACAAGTGTTTATGTTCCTCCGATTCAAGATGAACAGCTGCTTTATCAACAATTTGACACTTTCCGTGACGTCATACGTACATTAAGAGGTCCGGGCGGCTGTCCATGGGATCAAAAACAAACCAATGAGTCACTCAAACCATATTTAATTGAAGAATGCTATGAGCTGCTTGAAGCGATAGATGAAGATGACCCAGATCATATGGTGGAAGAGCTCGGCGATGTGCTGCTGCAGGTGTTACTCCACGCTCAAATTGGCGAAGATGACGGTTATTTCTCAATCGATGACGTCATTCAGCATGTCACAGAAAAAATGATTCGGCGACACCCGCATGTGTTTGGTGACACAAATGTTTCTGAGGCAGCAGATGTGGTGGCCAACTGGGAAAAAATCAAGCAGCAGGAGAAGCCAGAGCGGACCGGTTCTATTTTGCAATCGATTCCGGCGACACTTCCAGCACTAACAAAGGCATATAAGCTCCAAAAGAAAGCCGCCAAGGTAGGCTTTGATTGGACAGATGTTCAAGATATTTGGAACAAATACGAAGAAGAAAAGCAGGAATTTCTCGTTGAAGTGGCAGAGAAGACGGACGAAGGTGCAACGAAGCAGATGAAAGATGAATTTGGAGATCTTTTGTTTGTTCTCGTCAATATTGGACGGTTCTATCACCTAGAGCCTGAAACGGCGCTCGCTTCTGCCAACACAAAATTCATGCGGCGCTTTCAGCATATCGAACAAAAAGCAAAGGACATGGGCCGTTCATTAGATGACTTAACGCTAGAGGAAATGGACGATCTCTGGAACGATGCGAAACGTATAGAAAGAGGTGAACATACATGAGACTAGATAAGTTTTTAAAAGTGTCCCGTTTAATTAAAAGAAGAACATTGGCAAAGGAAGTAGCTGATCAAGGCAGAATTTCTATTAACGGAACACAGGCGAAAGCAAGCTCTGACGTGAAAGAAGGAGATGAGCTGCAAATCCGCTTTGGTCAAAAGCTAGTGACTGTTCAAGTCAACGAGTTAAAGGACACGACGAAAAAAGAAGAAGCGGCTGGCATGTATACTGTGCTAAAAGAAGAAAAAACAGCAGAATAGGGCTTGTTCTAAATGACCCTCTTATCACATACAATGCAGTAACATGCAAGTATGAGATATGGGGGATGTATAAATGAATCAATATTATAATCAACCTCAAGGCACGAAGCTGTCATCAGACGCGGAGCACAATGTCACAATGCGAAACAGAAAGCATTTAGATATCACTGGTGTCAAACAAGTGGAAAGCTTTGATAGTGAGGAATTTCTGCTGGAGACGGTCATGGGGATTCTCGCCATCCGCGGAGAAAATCTGCAAATGAAGAACCTAGACGTCGAAAAGGGCGTTGTGTCGATCAAAGGGCGTGTCTTTGATTTAATCTATGTTGATGAGCAGCACGGGGAGAAAGCTAAAGGATTTTTTAGCAAGCTGTTTAAATGACGCTGACAGTCCAGTTTTATACGATGCTTTCCATGGCGGCGATGGGCATCTGGCTGGGCGCATCGCTTGATACGTACAAGCTGTTTGTGAACCGGGATAAAACAGCAAAATGGCTTTTGGCTATACACGATCTCCTTTTTTGGATGGTGCAGGGTCTCTTATTCTTTTACGTCCTGCTGCTGACAAATGAGGGAGAATTCAGGCTTTATATTTTTCTAGCCGTTGCACTAGGTTTCTCGATGTATCAGGCATTGATGAAACATCTGTATCTCAAGATTCTCAAGTTTATCATGATGTGTGTATATCAGACCGTTCTCTTCCTGAAAAGGCTGGTCATGTCGATTGTCTTCCAGCCGATCCGCTGGATGATCACATTGGTCATAAGTGCTATTCTGTTCTTGCTCCACTCGCTCTTACGTCTAGTTCGTTTTACGTTTCAGCTCGTGTGGAAGGTGCTGTCGATTGTTTGTTATCCGCTCATCTGGTTACTCAATGTGACCATTATTCATCGGATTCCCGAAAAATGGCGAACATCAATGAGATTGTTTTTCTCAAAAGGAGCAGGAATTTTACAAGGGGCCAAGAAATTATCTGGTACCATCAAAACGAAATGGAAACAATTCTGGACAAAGTAAGAGAGGAGGCCTTCAACCTTGAACAAGAGAAAAAGAAATATCGCACAAATTCAAAATGATTACCAAAAACAAATGGAACAGCAAGCACAGCGCTTAAAACGCAAACGTCGCGGACTCCTTAGAAGGCTTACCGTGTTTGGTGTGATCGTGCTCATGTTTGCTGTCTTGGTGACAAGTGCCCTCTGGTCGCAATCGTCTTCCCTAAAGGAAAAAGAAGAGAAGAAGGTTGCGCTCGAAAAAGAGTTGAAGCAATTACAAACAAAGCAGGAAGATATTTCTGATGAAATTAAGAAGCTGAAAAGCAAGGAATACGTACTCGAACTGGCACGACGGGACTATTATATGTCCAAAAAAGGCGAAAAAATCTTTGATGTGGGCAATAAGAGCGATTAGCCTTGTTGACACTTAAAATTCAGTTTATGTATAATTGAACAAATGAGATTTTTTTATAAGTCTAAGGAGGAGCACTTTTTTTATGTCGATTGAAGTTGGCAGCAAGTTACAAGGGAAAGTTACGGGCATTACAAATTTTGGAGCTTTTGTGGAGTTGCCAGGCGGTTCAACTGGTCTCGTTCATATCAGTGAGGTAGCCGATAACTATGTAAAAGATATTAATGAGCATTTAAAAGTCGGTGAACAAGTTGAAGTGAAAGTGATTAACGTTGAAAAAGACGGTAAAATCGGCTTGTCCATTAAAAAAGCAAAAGATCGTCCTCAACAACAATCAAGACCAAGCAGAAATGATTTCCGTCCGAAGGAATCGTTTGAACAAAAAATGAACAAATTCTTAAAAGATAGCGAAGATCGCTTAACATCTTTAAAACGTAACACGGAATCAAAACGTGGGGGGCGCGGAGCAAGAAGAGGTTAACTTGTTGCTGCTTTCTATATATTTTCACAACAAAGCATCTGCTGTTCAGCAGGTGCTTATTTTCATGACCTATCCTACATTTTTTGAGATTTCGTCATTTAATTTAAAACTTTCTATTGACGGACAAGCGAATCCTTTGTATTATAGTTCTTGTGCTTCTTAGCGCATTATTATTATGGCGGTGTAGCTCAGCTGGCTAGAGCGTACGGTTCATACCCGTGAGGTCGGGGGTTCGATCCCCTCCGCCGCTATCCTTTTAACTAGAACATAAAGCAAGGCCCGTTGGTCAAGCGGTTAAGACACCGCCCTTTCACGGCGGTAACACGGGTTCGAATCCCGTACGGGTCATCTTCGAAACAGCTTTCTATAGGAAAGCTGTTTTTTTGTGCTTTCGTAAAATTCTGATGAAAGACATCGACTTTCAAGAAAGTATGCCTCTTTGACGAATAAAGCGTCGAACGTTTTATGGAAACGACAACTTCTTTTGACAAAATTTCTTTTTCACCTTCGCTATAATGACAAGCAACGAATATCAGGTGGGGGATGAGAAGATGGAAAAACTAGAAAGAAGAACTGATTTAACAGGAGCGGGGTTTGAAAGAATCAGTGCGGGGTTAAAAAAGATGAAAAACCTGTTTCTTCATCACACGCATTCTCTTTTTTTCTATAAAGGGTTTATTTATGTTGTTCTAGGCTTTTTATTAGGACGAGCCTTTATATTATCTGAAATTATGCCGTTTGCTCTGCCTTTCTTTGGTTCCATGCTGTTTATTAAAAGAGATAAGGCAATGCTTGCTTGTCTCGCTTTACTCGCTGGGGCGATGACGATATCACCTCAAAATGCATTGTTTGTGTTTGCATCGCTGCTTATGTTTCTCCTTGTGTCAAAGGTGGTTTCTTTCATCATCAAAGACCCAGTGAAAACATTACCGGTTGTCATTGTTCTTTCGATGCTGATTACCCGAGGAGCGTTTGTTTACCTAGAGCAAGGTGCTGTGCAAAGCTATGATTACGTCATGGCGGGTGTCGAAGCAGGACTTGCCTTCATTTTGACACTGATTTTTCTTCAAAGCCTGCCGATTTTTACAGTTAGGAAAATTAAACACTCTTTAAAGGTCGAAGAAATTATTTGTTTTATGATTTTAATTGCCTCAGTTTTAACTGGACTTGCTGGGATCTCATTTCAAGGGATGCAGGCAGAGCATATTTTGTCACGTTATGTAGTGCTGACCTTTGCTTTTATTGGCGGAGCCAGTATTGGTTGTACGGTCGGTGTTGTGACAGGATTAATTCTCGGTCTCGCCAACATTGGAAACCTTTATCAGATGAGTCTTCTTGCCTTTTCAGGTTTATTAGGCGGATTGCTGAAAGAAGGGAAGAAAGCAGGGGCGGCCATCGGCTTAATTGTGGGTTCCTTACTCATTTCACTGTATGGGGAAGGGTCAACAGGTCTCATGACCACATTGTATGAATCACTTATAGCGGTTGCACTCTTTTTGCTCACGCCGCAATCAGTCACCTCCAAGGTAGCGAAATACATTCCTGGTACGGTAGAGCATGTACAAGAGCAGCAGCAATATGCTCGGAAAGTACGAGACGTGACAGCAAAAAAGGTAGACCAATTCTCTAATGTATTTCATGCGCTGTCTGAGAGTTTTGCGACATTTTACGAATCTATTCCTGAAGAGAAGAAGCAGGAAGAGGATGTAGATCTTTTTTTAAGTACGATCACAGAACGATCCTGTCAAACGTGCTATAAGAAAAATAAATGCTGGGTGCAGAACTTTGATACAACCTATGAACTAATGAAACAAGTTATGCATGAATCTGATGAAAAAACGTATGAGCATAACCGAAAATTGAAAAAGAAATTTAGTCAGCACTGCTCGAAATCAAAACATGTCGAGGAATTGATTGAAGAGGAGATCGCTTACTATAAAGCCAACCAGACACTGAAGAAAAAAGTCCAAGACAGCAGACGTCTTGTGGCTGAACAGCTGATGGGGGTCTCGCAAGTGATGGAGGATTTTTCCCGGGAAATAAAACGAGAAAGAGAACAGCATTTTATTCAAGAAGAGCAGATGATAGAAGCGCTTCAGCACTTTGGTATTGAAATTCAGCAAGTAGAAATCTATAGCTTGGAACAGGGAAATGTCGATATTGAAATGAGAATCCCATATTGCCAAGGGCATGGGGAATGTGAAAAAATCATTGCTCCAATGCTTTCAGATATTTTAGAAGAACAGATTTTAGTCAAAGCAGAGCAGTGTGCAGAGCATCCAACAGGCTATTGTCATGTTGTGTTTGGTTCTGCTAAATCATATCGAGTGGCTACAGGCGTGGCACATGCAGCAAAAGGCGGAGGACTGGTATCTGGAGACAGCTACAGCATGATGGAGCTTGGTGCAGGCAAGTATGCCGCAGCTATTAGTGATGGAATGGGCAACGGAGCACGTGCTCATTTTGAAAGCAATGAGACGATTAAGCTGTTAGAAAAAATATTGGCGTCAGGTATCAATGAAAAAGTGGCGATTAAAACCATTAATAGTATTTTATCTTTACGAACGACGGACGAGATCTATTCAACATTGGATTTATCCATTATTGATTTACAGGATGCAAGCTGTAAGTTCCTCAAGATTGGTTCAACACCCAGCTTTATTAAACGGGGTGATCAGGTGATGAAGGTA
Source organism: Bacillus sp. FSL K6-1000 (assembly GCF_038630785.1). Taxonomy (NCBI): domain Bacteria; kingdom Bacillati; phylum Bacillota; class Bacilli; order Caryophanales; family Bacillaceae; genus Bacillus; species Bacillus sp. FSL K6-1000. Next base: position 75,335 of record NZ_CP152042.1, read on the forward strand.
CAAGCAAGCAACTTGCCTATTGGCATTATTGATGAATTCGAAGTCGAGGTTGTGAGCGAACAGATGAAAGCAGGAGATCTATTAATTATGATGAGTGACGGCATTTTTGAAGGGCCAAAGCATATTGAAAATCATGATCTGTGGGTGAAACGGAAAATGAAAAGCTTTAAAACAGAAGATCCACAAGAAATTGCTGATTTATTAATGGAAGAGGTCATTCGAACAAGAGCAGGCCAAATTGATGACGATATGACGGTTGTTGTCATCAGGCTCGACCACAACACACCAAAATGGGCTTCCATTCCGACAGGTACATTCTATCTTGAGAAACAAGAGATTTCTTAAAATATCGTATAATATGAATTTCTTCTGGCGATGATGGGGATATAAGCATTCAGTTACAATCCCAGGAGGAATGAAGATGCGAAAAGGTCACGTCAACCAAATCTTATTGATTACAGATGGCTGCTCAAATCACGGGGAAGATCCGCTTGCGATTGCCTCATTGGCAAAGGAACAAGGGATTACAGTCAATGTCATTGGCATTATGGAAGAAAACAGACACGATCATGAAGCGATGAAAGAAGTAGAGGGGATTGCTCTCGCAGGCGGAGGCATCCATCAAGTTGTCTACGTCCAGCAATTATCTCAAACAGTACAAATGGTCACGAAAAAAGCGATGACACAAACCTTACAAGGTGTTGTGAATAAAGAATTGCAGCAAATACTCGGCAAAGACACTGAAATTGAAGAGCTTCCACCTGATAAGCGCGGGGAAGTAATGGAGGTTGTTGATGAGTTAGGAGAGACGGTTCACCTTCAAGTACTCGTGCTTGTTGATACAAGTGCAAGTATGAAACCGAAGCTGCCGACTGTCAAAGAAGCACTTATCGACCTTTCCATCAGTTTAAATTCAAGAATTGGAGAAAATCAGTTTGGGATGTGTGTATTTCCCGGGAAAAACTCAGATGCAGAAATTGTGTTGAATTGGACGCCTCGATTCGATTCATTATCATCTATTTTCCCAAAACTGACCACTGGAGGAATCACCCCAACGGGACCAGCACTTCGGGAAGCACTTCAGCATTTCAAATCAGTTCGCTCACGTAAAGGGCTGCTTGAAGCAAAGGAAGAGCATGATGATGAATTCGGTTTCTAACATCCCGTTAGGCACGGTGATTCAAGGGAAATGGCACCACCATCATTACCGTATTGTAAAAGAGCTTGGAAAAGGGGCGAACGGTGTTGTCTATCTCGCCGAATCACCACATGGGCAAGCGGCCCTTAAAGTGAGTGATGACAGTATGCTCATTGCATCTGAAGTCAATGTATTAAAATCCTTTTCAAAGGCTCCTGTGAAAACCATGGGGCCTTCTTTTTATGATATGGATGATGCAATTTATCCCGGTATGCCTCAAAAACGCTCCTTTTACGTGATGGAATATGTCAGAGGCCCATTACTGCTTGAATTTGTGAAACAAAAGGGTGATGAGTGGATCGTTGTTTTGATGATTCAGCTTTTATCTAGCCTGGCTCATTTACATCAGGAAGGATGGATTTTTGGTGACTTAAAGCCTGATAATCTCATTGTTTCTGGTCCCCCTGCCACGATCCGGTGCATTGATGTGGGAGGAACGACAAAAGTGGGCAGGGCAATTAAGGAGTATACCGAGTTTTTTGATCGAGGATATTGGGGATTCGGCACACGAAAAGCTGAACCAACTTATGATTTATTTGCCCTGACCATGGTGATGGTTAACTGTGCGTATAAGAAAGAATTCAAAAAAGGAGCAGAACCAGAAAAGCAGCTTTATCGAGCCATTGAAGGACATCCTTTATTGAAGCGATATGAAAGGGTGTTAAAGGCTGCTTTACAAGGTAAATATCAATCAGCAGCAGACATGAAAAGTGCGATGCTGAAAGAAGGACAGCTGATTGAATCAAGAAAATCACGCCAAAAGAAGCAACAGCAAAAAAACGCGCCAAAACCCGCTGTTAATCAAAATCAACAAGTGACTTCACGATCGCGGGCTGCAGCAGCAAAAAGAACGTCAGTACGTAAAAAATCAGGCGGACTTTTTGAAACCATTCTTATCGTGTGCAGTGTACTCGCCCTTTACTGTGCATATGTGGTTTTGTTCCTGTTGTAGAGCTGTAAAAAAGCAGGCTTCTTCTTTGCTTGGAGCTACTGAAAGTGATAGGATATGTATATCTTTAAATTACCTGCTCTTTGTGAGGAGGAAGTTGTGAATAGAATTGAATCTTTTTTGAAAAAACATGATGTTTACCTTGAAAATACGACAGTCATTGTCGGGGTTTCCGGCGGACCGGATTCCATGCTCTTACTGCATGAACTTAACAAGCGTCGCAAAGGTTCCTATCAGCTGATTGCAGCCCATGTAGATCACATGTTCAGAGGAGAAGAGTCCTTTGCTGATTTGGCATTTGTTGAGGCTTACTGTAAGGAGCACGAGATCCCTTTTGAATCGTCCCGCATACAGGTCACCCAATATGCAAAAGAAAACCGCTTAAACAAACAGGCAGCTGCAAGGGAGTGCAGATATGCTTTCTTTCGTCAATTGATGGAGCAATACAAGGCTCAATTTATAGCGCTTGCACATCATGGAGACGACCAAGTAGAAACAATGTTGATGAGACTTGCGAGAGGAACTGTTGGTATAGGACTCGCGGGTATCCAAGCAAAACGTCCTTTTCAAAATGGATGGCTGATTCGTCCGCTCATTGGATACTCTAAGGACGACGTGCTAAAAGCTTGTGAAAAAGAACATGTTCCCTATGTCATTGATCAAAGCAATCATACAGATGACTACTTGAGAAACCGGGTAAGAAGACACATTCTTCCTGTGTTAAAAGAAGAAGCACCTCATGTACATGAAAGCTTTCAGTTTGTAAGTGACATGCTGACTGAGGATGAGCAATACTTGCAGGCTTTAACAAAGGAACAAATGAACCAAGTGATAACGAGTCAATCGCCTAAGCAAATTGAGATCAAAACGAAGCCTTTGCTTGACCTGCCTTTGCCTTTACAAAGAAGAGGCATTCAACTAATATTAAACTATCTTTATGAAAACACTCAATCAGCGTTTTCAAACCAGCATATTCTAGGGACTTTAGACTGGTTATCTCATACTGATCAACCGTCTGGATCATTAGATTTGCCAAAAGGTTTACAAGCTGTCAAGTCTTATGATCACTGTATGTTTACCTTTGAACGATCGCATGTAGTAGACCAGTCTTATGCTCTTCACTTAAAGGTTGAGCTCGGAGAAGAGCTTTTTCTCCCAAATGGACAGTCTATCGTCGTATCAAATCATGTTCCGAAGGATGCACGGAACGGAAACCATTTTTTCTTGCTTCAAAAAGATCATGTTCGTCTCCCTTTGATCATTCGCTCACGAAAAAATGGTGATCGAATCAAACTTAAAGGGATGAATGGATCAAAAAAGGTGAAGGATATATTTATTGATAAAAAAGTGCCTCTTGCAGAAAGAGACAGCTGGCCGATCGTCACTGACTCGGATCATCAAATCATCTGGATCCCAGGTCTGAAAAAATCTGTTTTTGAAGAAATTGATATGACAAACAGCGATCTCATTGTATTACAATATAGACAGCACGAAAATTTGTAGGGGGCAAGCAAAAGCATGAAACAAGATATTGAAAAGATTTTGATCTCAGAAGAAGAGATCCAGCAAAAAGTGAAGGAACTGGGTGCAACATTAACCAGCGATTATGATGGTAAATTTCCCCTGGCTATTGGTGTTTTGAAAGGGGCTCTTCCATTCATGGCAGACCTGATCAAACACATTGATACATATTTAGAGCTTGATTTTATGGATGTATCTAGCTACGGAAAGTCTACCGTATCTTCTGGAGAAGTAAAGATCATTAAGGATCTAGATACTTCTGTTGAAGGAAGAGATATTTTGATTATGGAAGATATCATCGACAGTGGGTTAACTTTGAGCTATCTGGTAGAGCTTTTCCGATACCGTAAAGCAAATTCCATTAAAATTGTGACATTGCTTGATAAACCAAGCGGCCGCAAAGCAGACATCAAAGCAGATTATGTTGGATTTGAAGTGCCAGATGCATTTGTTGTCGGCTATGGATTGGATTTCGCTGAACGTTACCGAAACCTCCCGTATATTGGAGTGTTAAAACCATCTGTTTACGAAGGCTGATCAGCATACGTATACATGAGGTTATTGGTTGTGTTGGAATGATTTTCTATGATACTATTGAACATAGTTGTGCTTACTGTGGGAGGAGGTAAGGAATGAATCGGGTTTTTCGTAATACGATTTTTTATATACTTATTTTATTACTTGTGATAGGGGTCGTTAGTTGGTTAGGATCCCCAAATCAAAAGCCTGAGAACATGTCTTACAGCAAATTTTCGCAAAATCTAAGTGCGGGAAAAGTGGAGAGTATCTCCATTCAGCCTGTAAGAGGGGTTTATGAAATTCGTGGTCAACTAGATGGCGCGAAGAAAGATCAATACTTCATTACCCATGTTCCAGATGGTCAAGGTGTTGACCAAATTTACAGTGCACTGAAGAATACAGATGTAAAAGTAGAACCAGCACCTGAAACAAATGGATGGCTGCAAGTTCTGACAACCATCATTCCGTTTATCATCATCTTTATCCTGTTCTTCTTCTTATTGAACCAAGCTCAAGGCGGCGGAAGCCGAGTCATGAACTTTGGTAAGAGTAAGGCGAAGCTTTACACGGAAGAGAAGAAACGTGTGAAATTTAAAGATGTTGCTGGTGCAGATGAAGAAAAGCAAGAGCTTGTAGAAGTGGTGGAATTCCTGAAGGATCCACGTAAATTTGCGGAGCTTGGCGCAAGAATCCCTAAAGGGGTTTTACTAGTAGGACCTCCAGGTACAGGTAAAACATTGCTTGCGAGAGCATCTGCAGGAGAAGCAGGCGTTCCTTTCTTCAGCATCAGTGGTTCTGACTTCGTCGAGATGTTCGTCGGTGTCGGTGCATCACGTGTACGTGATTTATTCGAAAATGCGAAAAAGAATGCACCTTGCTTAATCTTTATTGATGAGATTGATGCAGTGGGTCGTCAGCGTGGAGCCGGTCTTGGCGGTGGTCATGACGAGCGTGAACAAACGCTTAACCAGCTTCTTGTCGAAATGGATGGTTTTAGTGCCAACGAAGGTATTATTATCATCGCTGCGACGAACCGTGCAGATATTCTAGACCCTGCATTGCTGCGTCCGGGACGTTTTGACCGTCAAATTACGGTTGACCGCCCAGATGTTATTGGCCGTGAAGAAGTACTGAAAGTTCATGCGAAAAACAAACCGCTTGACGAGTCAGTCAACTTAAAAGCCATTGCAAGCAGAACACCAGGGTTCTCTGGAGCAGATCTTGAGAACTTACTAAACGAAGCAGCACTTGTTGCTGCCCGTCAAAACAAAAAGAAAATCGATATGCGTGATATCGACGAAGCGACTGACCGTGTCATCGCTGGGCCGGCGAAGAAAAGCCGCGTCATTTCGAAGAAAGAACGTAATATCGTGGCTTACCATGAAGCAGGTCATACCGTCATTGGTCTTATCTTAGACGAAGCGGACATGGTGCATAAAGTAACGATCGTTCCTCGTGGTCAGGCAGGTGGATATGCGGTCATGCTTCCAAGAGAAGACCGTTATTTCCAAACGAAGCCAGAGCTTCTTGATAAGATTGTCGGCTTGCTCGGCGGTCGTGTTGCAGAGGAAATTACGTTTGGTGAAGTAAGTACAGGCGCTCACAACGACTTCCAGCGTGCAACAGGCATTGCAAGAAGAATGGTCACAGAGTTCGGTATGTCTGATAAACTTGGTCCGCTTCAATTCGGTCAATCACAAGGAGGTCAAGTATTCCTTGGCCGTGATTTCAACAATGAGCCGAATTATAGTGAAGCGATCGCTTACGAAATTGACCAAGAAGTTCAGCGTTTCATTAAGGAGAGCTACGAACGCGCGAAACAAATTCTCACTGAGAATAAAGATAAGCTAGAAATCATCGCACAAGCCCTTCTAGAAGTTGAAACATTAGATGCTGAACAAATTAAATCTCTTTACGAAACTGGAAAGCTTCCAGAGCGTGTATACGCAGATGACGAAGAGAAAAACGATGATGTGAAAGTAAACATCAAGAAAAAAGAAGATGAGGAGATCTAATCTCCTTCTGTGAAAGCTGCCGGGATCACCGGCAGCTTTTTTATTTCGATTCATGAATGGATCGGTTTCGAATTGTTTACAAATGGAACTCAATTCGTGTATGGTATGATAGAAAGTCGAAAAATGCTCTTTTTGAGAAACTATTCAAAGTGGTGATGAAGTTGTTACTCGTGATAGATGTAGGAAACACAAATACCGTTTTAGGTGTTTATCATAATGGCGATCTAAACTACCATTGGCGAATTGAAACAAGCCGTCATAAAACAGAAGACGAATTTGGTATGTCCATTAGGGCCTTATTCGATTATGTGGGGCTGATGTTTGATCAAATAGAAGGGATTATCATCTCGTCTGTGGTCCCGCCAATGATGTTCGCACTTGAAAGAATGTGCGAAAAGTATTTTCACCTAACACCCCAAATTGTAGGGCCTGGAATGAAGACTGGATTAAACATTATGTGTGACAATCCAAAGGAAGTCGGGGCAGATCGAATTGTCAATGCAGTAGCAGCAATTCACCTATATGGGGCGCCTCTTATTGTGGTAGACTTTGGAACAGCAACAACCTACTGTTATATCAATGAACAAAAACAATACATGGGTGGAGCGATTGCACCTGGTATTACCATCTCAACTGAGGCTTTATATACAAGAGCGGCGAAGCTGCCGAGAATTGAAATTGTCCGTCCTGATCACATTGTTGGAAAAAATACCATCAGTGCGATGCAATCCGGCATCCTTTATGGATATGTTGGTCAAGTCGAGGGAATAGTGAAACGGATGAAGCAGCAAGCCAAACAAACACCGAAAGTCATTGCAACAGGCGGTTTGTCTACATTGATTGGAAATGAATCAGACTGCATTGATATTGTCGATCCGTTCCTCACATTAAAAGGACTGCAGCTCATTTATGAACGTAATCGTGTCGGTGTATTATAGGAGGTTTAAATCAAATGGATTACTTAGTTAAAGCATTAGCATATGACGGAAAAGTCCGCGCATATGCTGCAAACACAACAGATACAATCAACGAAGCACAAAGAAGACATCATACGTGGCCGACTGCATCAGCTGCCATCGGCAGAACGATGACAGCAACCGTCATGATGGGTGCTATGCTGAAAGGTGAGAATAAGCTAACTGTCAAAATAGAAGGCGGTGGACCAATCGGCGCCATTATTGCTGATGGAAATGCAAAAGGTCAGGTGCGAGGATATGTCTCAAACCCACAAGTTCACTTTGATTTAAATGAACATGGCAAGCTGGATGTTAGACGTGCAGTCGGAACATCTGGAACCTTAAGTGTTGTCAAAGATATCGGGCTGAAGGACCACTTTACAGGACAAACGGAAATTGTTTCAGGTGAAATTGGAGATGACTTCACATATTATCTTGTTTCTTCTGAGCAAGTGCCTTCCTCTGTAGGCGTAGGCGTCCTTGTCAATCCAGATAATTCGATCCTCGCAGCAGGCGGTTTCATCATTCAATTGCTGCCTGGTACAGAAGATGCTGTTATTGAAAGACTAGAAAAGCGCCTGTCAATGATTGAACCAATCTCTAAACTCATTGAAAAAGGGATGACACCAGAAGAAATATTAGAAGAAGTACTCGGTGAAAAACCTCAAATTTTAGAAACTGTACCTGTCGAATTTTCTTGTAACTGCTCAAAAGAACGGTTTGCAAATGGCATTATCAGCCTAGGGAAAGCCGAAATTGATGATATGATTGAACAAGACGGACAAGCAGAAGCTCAATGCCATTTTTGTAACGAAACGTATGTATTTACAAAAGAAGAGCTAGAAGAGCTACGTGAAGAATTAACCCGCTAAGCTCTAAGCAGCGGGTTTTCTTTTTAGAATGGAAAGGAGACGAAAGATGAGATTAAAAGCAAGAGTGGTATGGACATTTATCCTCGTGTTGCTCATGATTAATGCCGTTGTCATTGCATATGTATTAACAAAGTCACAAATGTCACAGGCTTCTTCTAACGGGAAGAGCGGTGAAGAAATTGCATCGATTGGAAAAGAGAAGGTAACGCGTCAAGAATGGTTAAAGAAGATGGAAGACCGCTACGGAAAGGCAACACTTGAACAAATGATCAATCAGAAGGTGGTCAATCAGCTTGCCAAGCAAAACAAGCTGGACGTGTCTTCGAAAGAGATCAATCGTGAATTGCTTATGCTCAAAGCAGTATCTAATAATTTCTACGAAGATGGACATACAAGTGAGAAGGAATGGAAAGAACAGATTCGTTATCAAATTTTATTAGAGCAGCTTTTAACAAGAGATGCCGTCGTTTCTGAAAAAGAAGCGAAATCGTTTTATGAAAAAAACAAGGACTTATATCAATATGATGATTCATACCGCATTCGCCATATCGTCGTGAAGACAAAGGACGAGGCTGAAAATGTATTGAAAGATTTAAAAGGTGGATCCAGCTTCGAAGCCGTGGCAGCTGAACGTTCAATCGACCGTTACACCTCACCATACGGCGGAGATCTTGGATTTGTGACAGAAGAGCAGGAAAGCATCCCAGCCCTATACATACAAGAAGCTCAAAAGCTTCAGCCAGATGAATGGACGAAAGAGCCAATTCAGACCAAAAACGGGTATGCCATTATTCAGTTAAAAGAAAAATTAAATGGCCGCTCTTTCTCCTATGACGAAGTCAAAGATCAGATTAAAAGGCAGATCGCGATGGAAGATCTAGGTGAAAAGGCGAATGTCAAAACCCTGTGGAAGGAAGCAAAAGTCACATGGTTTTACGATGGCGAGCAGGACTAAAAGCATTGACAAAATTTTTTGAAATTGATAATTTAATATTAATACAATAAAATTACTCGGAGATAGAGGTGTTAGTGATGGCTCGTATTGCAAATTCAGTTTTTGAACTAATAGGAAATACACCAGTCGTTAAATTAAACCGTTTAGTAGATGAAGACAGTGCGGATGTCTACTTGAAACTTGAATATATGAACCCAGGCAGCAGTGTCAAAGATCGTATTGCTTTAGCGATGATCGAAGATGCTGAAGCGAAAGGTACACTAAAAGCCGGCGATACCCTTATTGAACCAACAAGTGGAAACACAGGAATCGGCCTTGCGATGGTAGCGGCTGCTAAAGGAATCAACGCGATTTTGGTTATGCCAGACACAATGAGTCAGGAGCGCCGCAACCTTTTACGCGCTTATGGTGCGGAGCTTGTCTTAACACCAGGTGCAGAAGGAATGAAAGGTGCCATCAAAAAAGCAGAAGAATTGGCAGAGGAGCATGGTTACTTCATGCCTCAGCAATTTAGCAACGAAGCCAATGCGGAGATTCACCGTCGTACAACTGGGAAAGAAATTCTTGAACAGTTTGACGGCGAGCTTGATGCATTTATTGCAGGTGTTGGTACGGGCGGTACGATTACAGGTGCTGGTGAAGTCCTAAAAGAAGCCATCCCATCCATCCAGCTTTATGCGGTAGAACCGACAGATTCCCCTGTATTGTCAGGCGGAAAGCCGGGTCCACATAAAATTCAAGGAATTGGAGCAGGTTTTGTTCCTTCAATCCTGAACACAGAAATATATGACGGCATCATCCAAGTGAAAAACGAAGATGCATTTGAGCTTGCAAGAAAAGCAGCGAAAGAAGAAGGAATCCTTGGTGGTATTTCTTCCGGAGCAGCTATTTACGCAGCACTTCAAACAGCGAAGAAGCTTGGTAAAGGGAAAAAGGTTCTCGCAATCATCCCAAGTAACGGTGAGCGTTACCTCAGTACACCTCTTTATCAATTCGATTAAACCAATCACCCCAGCGTTTGCTGGGGTTTTTTCATGAATTCTGAAGATGGAAAGCAAATACTATTTTCTAAATAAATTGGATTGCATTACAATAAGATTAATGAAAATAAAAAAGGATGATAACATGACACAACGCAGGCCGATGGGCATCAAAATTCCTTTTACGAAAGATGCATTCTTGAAAAGATACGAACAATTAACTGCTCGTGAAACACATCATGTGCTTCTAGAAAGTGCACGCGGCGGTTCATATAGCATTGCTGGTATTCACCCGATCGCTAAAGCGAAGGGGAAAGATGGGATGACGACCATCCATTATCAAGGTGAGGTATTGTTCAAAGAAGGTGATCCATTCAGAGCGTTTACGGATTGGTTTCAAACCCTTCAAACCGAAACAAACAACGAATACCCCGACTTCCAAGGTGGAGCGATTGGGTTTTTAAGCTACGATTATGCTAGATACATCGAGCATTTTAAGATGCTGGCAATTGATGATCTTAAAACACCAGACCTTTATTTCCTCGTGTTTAACGATGTTGCAGTTTTTGATCATGAAGAGAACGCACTGTGGCTGATTACTCACACAGAGGAAGCAGAACCAATGAGTGAAGCGAATCAAAGGCTGGAAGAATGGAAGCGAAAGTGGACAAGCTCTTTTGAAGAATCAGCACAATCACCTGTCAATGAATCTTCCACAGAATTTGTACCAGCAGCACCTTTTACTGAAGAAACCTTTGGAGAAGCAGTAGAGAAAATTAAGCAATATATCGCAAACGGTGACGTGTTCCAAGTGAACTTATCTATCAGACAAGATGAACAGCTTCACACTCATCCGTATGATTTATACAAAACGTTACGTCAAGTGAATCCATCTCCTTATATGTCTTACCTGCATACGCCTGACTTCCAGATTGTTTGTGGATCTCCAGAGCTGCTTATTAAGAAAAAAGGAACTCAGCTAGAAACAAGACCAATTGCCGGAACAAGATCACGAGGCAAAGACGACGCTGAGGATCAAGCACTGGCAAAAGAACTCATTGAAAATGAAAAAGAACGCGCAGAGCATGTCATGCTCGTTGATCTTGAGCGGAATGACCTTGGACGAGTATCTACTTATGGATCCGTAAAAGTGAACGAATTTATGGCGATTGAGAAATATTCACACGTGATGCATATTGTATCCAATGTACAAGGAGAGCTGCGTGATGAATGTGACGCGGTAGATGTCATGAGAGCTGTATTCCCAGGAGGAACGATTACAGGTGCTCCAAAAGTGAGAACAATGGAAATTATAGAAGAACTTGAGCCAACAAGACGTGGGCTTTATACTGGATCTATAGGCTGGTTTGGATTCAATCAAGATATGCACTTTAATATCGTTATTCGTACTGCGTATTGTACAGAAGGAAAAGCCTTTATGCAGTCAGGTGCGGGAATCGTCATAGATTCTGTCCCAAAGCACGAATACAAAGAATCCATTAAAAAAGCCTATGCAGTGAAAAAAGCAATACAGTTGAGCAAAGAAGAGACTATTTTGAGTTAGAGGTGAGCAGAGTATGATTTTAATGATTGATAATTATGATTCATTTACGTACAACCTGGTCCAGTATTTAGGTGAGCTTGGAGAAGAATTGATCGTGAAACGGAATGATCAAGTGACCATTCAGGAAATTGAAGAGCTCAAGCCGGATTTTCTCATGATTTCTCCAGGGCCATGCAGTCCTGATGAAGCGGGAATTAGTATGGAGGCGATCAAGCACTTTGCAGGAAGTATTCCGATCTTCGGTGTGTGTTTAGGCCACCAATCCATCGCACAAGTCTTTGGCGGGGATGTTGTTCGAGCAGAGCGCTTAATGCACGGTAAAACGTCAGAGATTAAACATGACGGAAAAGGTGTCTTCACAGGACTTCAAAATCCGCTCGTTGCAACGAGATATCATTCATTAATTGTCAAAAACGAGACGCTGCCAGAGTGCTTTGACGCAACAGCCAGCACAAAGGAAGGCGAGCTCATGGCGATTCGCCATAAAGAATTGCCGATTGAAAGTGTGCAATTCCATCCTGAATCAATTATGACGTCCTTCGGAAAAGAAATGCTGAAAAATTTCATTGAAACCTATCGTAAAAAGGGGCATGAAGTAAACGCATGATCATTTATCTGAACGGTCAGTATATAGAGGAGAAAGACGCGACTCTTTCTCCTTTTGATCATGGTTTTCTATATGGCATCGGTGTATTCGAAACATTTACCAGCCTGGCAGGACAAGTCTTCCTGTTGGATTGGCATCTTGAAAGGCTCAATCAATCATTACGTGACCTTTGCATCGAATCCACAATAGAGAAACCATTTGTACTCGACATCATTCATACCTTACTGAATAAAAACCAAATAGCTGGCGGCCATGCGAGAATTCGCTTGAATGTTTCTGCGGGCAGAGGAAACGGATTTTCTGCAGATCCTTATGAAGAGCCTGTCGTTTTTGTCATGATTTCTCCTTTCCGTCCAGAATCTATTTTGGATGAGAAAAAGGGAGTCATTCTTCAAACGAGAAGAAATACACCGGAAGGCCCAAGACGCCTCAAGTCTCATCATTATATGAACAACTTGCTCGCTAAAAGGGAAGTGGGGAATGACCCGTCGTTAGAAGGCATCTTTTTAACAAAAGAAGATGATGTGGCAGAAGGCATTACCTCGAATATATTTTGGCGAAAAGATGATGTGATCTATACACCGTCACTTGATACAGGCATTTTAAATGGGGTCACTCGTCGATACTGTATGGAAACGCTCCGCGCTATGGGGGCTTCGCTAAAGGAAGGGCGATACCTAGTCTCACATTTGCTTTCTGCTGATGAGGCATGGATGACCAATTCTGTTCAGGGAGTTGTACCGTTCAGAGGAATAGGAGAAATCCACTTTCCCAAAAACAGCCGGACAATTTCAACAAAGTTAAGAATGCAATACACTAAAGAACGTCAAGACCATAAAGAGTAGGTGGACACAATGACACAACAATTGATAAAACAGCCTAAAATCATACAGGCCAAGCACCATACCCTTAGTTATGAAGAAAAGACATTAGTCATGGGCATTTTAAATGTCACACCTGACTCTTTTTCAGATGGAGGAAAGTTTAATCAAGTAGATAAAGCGCTGGCTCATGCAGCGCAGCTGATAGAAGACGGGGCTCATATTATTGATATTGGCGGAGAATCGACTCGTCCGGGAGCGGCACTTGTCTCGGAAGAAGAGGAGCTTTCAAGAGTCATCCCGGTCATTGAGAAGATCACAAAAGAATTAGATGTACCTATCTCTATTGATACGTATAAAGCCCGTGTTGCAGATGAAGCGGTGAAAGCTGGAGCCTCCATCATTAATGATGTATGGGGAGCAAAGGCAGATCCCCAAATGGCACATGTGGCAGCGAAGCACAATGTTCCAATCATTTTAATGCACAATCGGCCAGAACGAAACTACACACATCTGATTTCAGATATGATCGCCGATTTGAAAGAAAGTGTCCAAATTGCCCAGCAAGCGGGTGTCCGCGATGACATGATCATATTAGATCCAGGTGTAGGATTTGCGAAAAATAAAGAGGACAACCTGAAGGTCATGAATGAGCTCGAACATTTTTGTCACCTTGGGTATCCACTGCTGCTGGCTACATCTCGAAAACGATTCATTGGTGCTGTCTTAGACCTGCCGCCTGAAGAACGTACTGAAGGAACAGGTGCGACGGTCTGTCTTGGGATTCAAAAGGGCAGTGCAATGGTCCGTGTACATGATGTAAAAGAAATTGCAAGAATGGCAAAAATGATGGATGCCATGCTGAATAAGGGAGGCGCTTATCATCGATAAAGTATATGTAAACGGAATGGAATTTTACGGGTACCACGGCGTATTTGCAGAAGAAAACAAACTAGGGCAGCGATTCCGCGTGGACTTAACAGCTTCACTTGATTTAAGTAAAGCCGGACAAACTGATGACCTCAATGAGACGATCAACTATGCAGAGCTCTACCAAATCTGCAAAAGCATCGTAGAAGGTGAGCCGGTCAATCTCGTTGAAACACTGACAGAAAGAATTGCAAACCAAGTGTTAAAGGACTTTCCGACAGTCCAGGAATGTACAGTGAAGGTGATCAAGCCAGATCCGCCAATTCCAGGTCATTATCAGTCCGTTGCAATTGAAATGACGAGATCACGCACATGAATAACACGGCATACATCGCACTAGGCTCAAACATAGGTAAAAAAGAAACCTATTTAAAAGAAGCCGTCAAAAAACTGCATGAACATCCAGAGATACAAGTGGAATTAATCTCATCAATATATGAAACAACACCTGTAGGCTATGAAAACCAAGATGATTTTTTAAATATGGCCGTGAAAATTACCACTTCACTTCGTCCAGAGGAACTACTGTCTCTTACTCAGACAATCGAGCAAGAGTTAGGCAGAACAAGAGAAGTGAGGTGGGGTCCGCGAACGGCTGACCTTGACATTTTACTTTATAATCGTGAAAATATTGAAACAGAACAACTTGTAGTGCCGCATCCTAGAATGTACGAACGTTTATTCGTTCTTGTTCCGATGAGTGAGATTTGCCCAGAAATCGGCGAAGTACAAATAAATGCCGTAACAGACCAAGAAGGTGTAAGCATATGGAAAAAGACATGTGGGGTAGAAGAATTCGTGCATACCGAAAGCTAAAAGGGTATACTCAGGAAGGGTTCGCGAAAAGACTGGGCATCTCTGTCTCTGTCTTAGGAGAAATTGAGCGAGGCAATCGATTACCAACAAACCAATTGGTTGGTCAAATAGCAGATGCTTTAAATATAACGGTGGAAGAACTTTCGCCAATTCTTGAAGAAGAAAGGAGGGGGAAAAATGTTTAAAATCGGAGATATCGAGATTAAAAACAAAGTAGTGCTCGCACCAATGGCTGGTGTGTGCAACTCTGCCTTCAGACTGACGGTGAAAGAGTTTGGAGCGGGCTTAGTCTGCGCTGAAATGGTCAGTGACAAAGCGATCCTGATCAACAATGCAAGAACAATGGGTATGCTATACATTGATGAACGGGAAAAGCCTTTGAGCCTTCAGATATTTGGAGGGGAAAAAGACACACTCGTCGAAGCGGCAAAGTTTGTAGACAAGAATACCACAGCGGATATTATTGATATCAACATGGGCTGTCCTGTGCCGAAGATTACGAAATGTGATGCAGGAGCGAAATGGCTGCTTGATCCAAACAAAATTTATGAAATGGTCTCTGCTGTTGTAGATGCTGTAGACAAACCAGTTACAGTGAAAATGAGAATGGGCTGGGACGAAGACCATATCTTTGCTATTGATAATGCCCGTGCTGTTGAACGAGCAGGTGGACAAGCGGTTGCGCTTCACGGACGGACACGCGTGCAAATGTACGAAGGAACAGCGAATTGGGATATCATGAAAGAGGTTAAACAATCTGTATCCATTCCTGTCATCGGCAATGGCGATGTCAAAACCCCTCAAGATGCAAAACGTATGCTTGATGAAACGGGTGTGGACGCTGTCATGATCGGAAGAGCCGCACTAGGAAACCCGTGGATGATCTATCGAACGGTTCATTATTTAGAAACGGGTGAACTGAAAGAAGAGCCAAACGTGCGTGAGAAAATGTCAGTGTGCAAACTTCACTTAGACAGACTCATTGACCTGAAAGGCGAGCATGTGGCTGTCAGAGAAATGAGAAAGCACGCAGCATGGTACTTAAAAGGTGTCCGAGGCAATGCGGACGTAAGAAATCAAATCAATCAAAGTGAAACGAGAGCGGAGCTTGTACAAGTTCTTGATGACTTTACGATCGAAGCCGAGGCAAAAGAGCTTCAAAGTATAAAAGTAGGATAAGACTATCTTTCTTTTTGTAGCTCACTGCTAGTGCATGTACTGGCAGTTTTTCTGCTTTTCTCTGCAAAATACATTATTGGAGTGATATAAATGAGTAATGAAGGGCTTAATAACGAAGAATTAAATGACCAATTCCAGGTCAGACGTGACAAAATGAATAAAATGAGAGAAGAAGGTATCGATCCATTCGGTGAACGATATGACCGTTCTCATCAATCTGCGCAAATTATCGCTGAATATGACGAGTTTTCTAAAGAAGACTTAGAAGGAAAAGCGGCTCAAGTAACAATCGCTGGACGTATGATGACAAAGCGCGGAAAAGGAAAAGCTGGCTTTGCACATATTCAAGACCTTGAAGGACAAATCCAAATCTATGTTCGTAAAGATAGTGTAGGGGAAGAAGCTTACGAATTATTCAAAAGCTCAGACCTAGGCGATATCATCGGTGTAACAGGGACTGTTTTTAAAACAAACGTAGGAGAACTTTCTATTAAAGCGACCAGCTTTGAGGTTCTTACGAAAGCACTTCGCCCGCTTCCTGATAAGTATCATGGATTAAAAGATGTTGAACAACGCTATCGTCAGCGCTACCTTGACCTCATTGTAAATCCAGAAAGTAAGCAGACGTTCATCATGCGAAGCAAAATCATTCAATCCATGAGAAGATACTTAGATTCTAAAGGATACTTAGAAGTTGAAACACCAACAATGCACAGCATCCCTGGTGGTGCATCAGCGCGTCCTTTCATTACTCATCACAATGCACTTGATATGCCGCTTTATATGCGTATTGCGATCGAGCTGCACTTAAAACGCCTAATTGTCGGTGGTCTAGAGAAAGTATACGAGATTGGCCGCGTATTCCGTAACGAAGGTGTATCGACTCGTCACAACCCAGAATTCACTATGATCGAGCTGTATGAAGCATACGCAGACTACAAAGACATCATGAATCTGACTGAAAACCTGATTGCTCATATTGCCCAAGAGGTGCTAGGAACAACAACCATTCAATATGGAGAAGATGAAATTGATCTCAAACCTGAATGGAAGAGACTTCATATGGTTGAAGCGGTCAAAGAAGCAACAGGTGTAGACTTCTGGCAGGAGATGTCTGTAGAAGAAGCAAAACAGCATGCTGCTGATCATGGTGTTGAAATCACGAAAAATATGACAGTAGGTCATATTATCAATGAGTTCTTCGAGCAAAAAGTAGAAGAAACATTGGTTCAGCCTACATTCATTTACGGACATCCAGTGGAGATTTCTCCATTAGCTAAGAAAAATCCTGAAGACCCTCGCTTTACTGATCGCTTTGAGCTGTTTATCGTACGCCGCGAGCATGCAAATGCATTCACAGAGCTAAACGATCCAATCGATCAAAGAGAACGCTTTGAAGCTCAATTAAAAGAACGTGAAGAAGGAAACGAAGAAGCACATCTAATGGATGACGATTTTGTTGAAGCATTAGAATACGGTATGCCTCCAACAGGTGGTCTAGGAATCGGAATCGACCGATTAATCATGCTTTTAACAAATTCTCCATCAATCAGAGATGTACTGCTTTTCCCACAAATGAGAAACCGCTAATACATCAACCAAAGCGCCATTTTATCTATGGCGCTTTTTATTTTTCATAAAATGAAACTTTTTTTAAAAAAACTATTGCAAGGAAAGAATCCAGATGGTATATTATTATTCGTTGCCGCAAAACAGCAACGAGGTTAAAAAAAGAAATTGAAAAAAGTTCTTGACTTTAACCGATGCAAAATGGTAAGATATTAAAGTCGCTTACGAGCGATAACGAAAATGATCTTTGAAAACTAAACAAGACAAAACGTACCTGTTAATTCGAGTTTTTATAAAAAAATCCTATGATACTTCATAGGTAGTCAGTCAAACGCTGACGAAAAACAAAACTTCGGTTTTGTACTTTTTCGGAGAGTTTGATCCTGGCTCAGGACGAACGCTGGCGGCGTGCCTAATACATGCAAGTCGAGCGGACAGAAGGGAGCTTGCTCCCGGATGTTAGCGGCGGACGGGTGAGTAACACGTGGGTAACCTGCCTGTAAGACTGGGATAACTCCGGGAAACCGGAGCTAATACCGGATAGTTCCTTGAACCGCATGGTTCAAGGATGAAAGACGGTTTCGGCTGTCACTTACAGATGGACCCGCGGCGCATTAGCTAGTTGGTGGGGTAATGGCTCACCAAGGCGACGATGCGTAGCCGACCTGAGAGGGTGATCGGCCACACTGGGACTGAGACACGGCCCAGACTCCTACGGGAGGCAGCAGTAGGGAATCTTCCGCAATGGACGAAAGTCTGACGGAGCAACGCCGCGTGAGTGATGAAGGTTTTCGGATCGTAAAGCTCTGTTGTTAGGGAAGAACAAGTGCGAGAGTAACTGCTCGCACCTTGACGGTACCTAACCAGAAAGCCACGGCTAACTACGTGCCAGCAGCCGCGGTAATACGTAGGTGGCAAGCGTTGTCCGGAATTATTGGGCGTAAAGGGCTCGCAGGCGGTTTCTTAAGTCTGATGTGAAAGCCCCCGGCTCAACCGGGGAGGGTCATTGGAAACTGGGAAACTTGAGTGCAGAAGAGGAGAGTGGAATTCCACGTGTAGCGGTGAAATGCGTAGAGATGTGGAGGAACACCAGTGGCGAAGGCGACTCTCTGGTCTGTAACTGACGCTGAGGAGCGAAAGCGTGGGGAGCGAACAGGATTAGATACCCTGGTAGTCCACGCCGTAAACGATGAGTGCTAAGTGTTAGGGGGTTTCCGCCCCTTAGTGCTGCAGCTAACGCATTAAGCACTCCGCCTGGGGAGTACGGTCGCAAGACTGAAACTCAAAGGAATTGACGGGGGCCCGCACAAGCGGTGGAGCATGTGGTTTAATTCGAAGCAACGCGAAGAACCTTACCAGGTCTTGACATCCTCTGACAACCCTAGAGATAGGGCTTTCCCTTCGGGGACAGAGTGACAGGTGGTGCATGGTTGTCGTCAGCTCGTGTCGTGAGATGTTGGGTTAAGTCCCGCAACGAGCGCAACCCTTGATCTTAGTTGCCAGCATTTAGTTGGGCACTCTAAGGTGACTGCCGGTGACAAACCGGAGGAAGGTGGGGATGACGTCAAATCATCATGCCCCTTATGACCTGGGCTACACACGTGCTACAATGGACAGAACAAAGGGCTGCAAGACCGCAAGGTTTAGCCAATCCCATAAATCTGTTCTCAGTTCGGATCGCAGTCTGCAACTCGACTGCGTGAAGCTGGAATCGCTAGTAATCGCGGATCAGCATGCCGCGGTGAATACGTTCCCGGGCCTTGTACACACCGCCCGTCACACCACGAGAGTTTGCAACACCCGAAGTCGGTGAGGTAACCTTTATGGAGCCAGCCGCCGAAGGTGGGGCAGATGATTGGGGTGAAGTCGTAACAAGGTAGCCGTATCGGAAGGTGCGGCTGGATCACCTCCTTTCTAAGGATATATGGAGCAGCGTATGTTTTCGTCTTGTTTAGTTTTGAAGGATCATTCCTTCAAAACATGTCTCTAGCGAGACAGGATTGTTCTTTGAAAACTAGATAACAATAAGTAATACATTCACATTGAATGCAATGCAAAGTTCATCACACATAGTGATTCTTTCTAAAGTAAGAAATGGTTAAGTTAGAAAGGGCGCACGGTGGATGCCTTGGCACTAGGAGCCGATGAAGGACGGGACGAACACCGATATGCTTCGGGGAGCTGTAAGCAAGCTTTGATCCGGAGATTTCCGAATGGGGAAACCCACTGCTCGTAATGGAGTAGTATCCATACTTGAATACATAGAGTATGAGAAGGCATACCCGGGGAACTGAAACATCTAAGTACCCGGAGGAAGAGAAAGCAAATGCGATTCCCTGAGTAGCGGCGAGCGAAACGGGAACAGCCCAAACCAAGAGGCTTGCCTCTTGGGGTTGTAGGACACTCTATACGGAGTTACAAAGGAACGATATAAGCGAAGAGGTCTGGAAAGGCCCGCCAAAGAAGGTAACAGCCCTGTAACTGAAATGTTGTTCTCTCCAGAGTGGATCCTGAGTACGGCGGAACACGTGAAATTCCGTCGGAATCCGGGAGGACCATCTCCCAAGGCTAAATACTCCCTAGTGACCGATAGTGAACCAGTACCGTGAGGGAAAGGTGAAAAGCACCCCGGAAGGGGAGTGAAATAGATCCTGAAACCGTGTGCCTACAAGTAGTCAGAGCCCGTTAACGGGTGATGGCGTGCCTTTTGTAGAATGAACCGGCGAGTTACGATCCCGTGCAAGGTTAAGCAGAAGATGCGGAGCCGCAGCGAAAGCGAGTCTGAATAGGGCGCATGAGTACGTGGTCGTAGACCCGAAACCAGGTGATCTACCCATGTCCAGGGTGAAGTTCAGGTAACACTGAATGGAGGCCCGAACCCACGCACGTTGAAAAGTGCGGGGATGAGGTGTGGGTAGGGGTGAAATGCCAATCGAACCTGGAGATAGCTGGTTCTCTCCGAAATAGCTTTAGGGCTAGCCTCAAGGTAAGAGTCTCGGAGGTAGAGCACTGATTGGACTAGGGGCCCCTACCGGGTTACCGAATTCAGTCAAACTCCGAATGCCGATGACTTATCCTTGGGAGTCAGACTGCGAGTGATAAGATCCGTAGTCGAAAGGGAAACAGCCCAGACCGCCAGCTAAGGTCCCAAAGTATACGTTAAGTGGAAAAGGATGTGGAGTTGCTTAGACAACCAGGATGTTGGCTTAGAAGCAGCCACCATTTAAAGAGTGCGTAATAGCTCACTGGTCGAGTGACTCTGCGCCGAAAATGTACCGGGGCTAAACGTATCACCGAAGCTGCGGACTGTTCTTACGAACAGTGGTAGGAGAGCGTTCTAAGGGCTGTGAAGCCAGACCGGAAGGACTGGTGGAGCGCTTAGAAGTGAGAATGCCGGTATGAGTAGCGAAAGACGGGTGAGAATCCCGTCCACCGAATGCCTAAGGTTTCCTGAGGAAGGCTCGTCCGCTCAGGGTTAGTCGGGACCTAAGCCGAGGCCGAAAGGCGTAGGCGATGGACAACAGGTTGATATTCCTGTACCACCTCCTCACCATTTGAGCAATGGGGGGACGCAGGAGGATAGGGTAAGCGCGGTATTGGATATCCGCGTCCAAGCAGTTAGGCTGGGAAATAGGCAAATCCGTTTCCCGTAAAGGCTGAGCTGTGATGGCGAGCGAAATTTAGTAGCGAAGTTCCTG
The DNA here is from genome assembly GCF_038630785.1 of Bacillus sp. FSL K6-1000. NCBI lineage: Bacteria > Bacillati > Bacillota > Bacilli > Caryophanales > Bacillaceae > Bacillus > Bacillus sp. FSL K6-1000. The sequence goes on from NZ_CP152042.1 coordinate 96,484, forward strand.
ATTCCACACTGCCAAGAAAAGCCTCTAGCGAGGTGAGAGGTGCCCGTACCGCAAACCGACACAGGTAGGCGAGGAGAGAATCCTAAGGTGATCGAGAGAACTCTCGTTAAGGAACTCGGCAAAATGACCCCGTAACTTCGGGAGAAGGGGTGCTTCTTAGGGTGTTAAAGCCCCGAGAAGCCGCAGTGAATAGGCCCAGGCGACTGTTTAGCAAAAACACAGGTCTCTGCGAAGCCGTAAGGCGAAGTATAGGGGCTGACGCCTGCCCGGTGCTGGAAGGTTAAGAGGAGCGCTTAGCGTAAGCGAAGGTGCGAATTGAAGCCCCAGTAAACGGCGGCCGTAACTATAACGGTCCTAAGGTAGCGAAATTCCTTGTCGGGTAAGTTCCGACCCGCACGAAAGGCGCAACGATCTGGGCACTGTCTCAACGAGAGACTCGGTGAAATTATAGTACCTGTGAAGATGCAGGTTACCCGCGACAGGACGGAAAGACCCCGTGGAGCTTTACTGCAGCCTGATATTGAATGTTGGTACAGCTTGTACAGGATAGGTAGGAGCCTTGGAAACCGGAGCGCTAGCTTCGGTGGAGGCATCGGTGGGATACTACCCTGGCTGTATTGACCTTCTAACCCGCTGCCCTTATCGGGCAGGGAGACAGTGTCAGGTGGGCAGTTTGACTGGGGCGGTCGCCTCCTAAAATGTAACGGAGGCGCCCAAAGGTTCCCTCAGAATGGTTGGAAATCATTCGCAGAGTGTAAAGGCACAAGGGAGCTTGACTGCGAGACCTACAAGTCGAGCAGGGACGAAAGTCGGGCTTAGTGATCCGGTGGTTCCGCATGGAAGGGCCATCGCTCAACGGATAAAAGCTACCCCGGGGATAACAGGCTTATCTCCCCCAAGAGTCCACATCGACGGGGAGGTTTGGCACCTCGATGTCGGCTCATCGCATCCTGGGGCTGTAGTCGGTCCCAAGGGTTGGGCTGTTCGCCCATTAAAGCGGTACGCGAGCTGGGTTCAGAACGTCGTGAGACAGTTCGGTCCCTATCCGTCGCGGGCGCAGGAAATTTGAGAGGAGCTGTCCTTAGTACGAGAGGACCGGGATGGACGCACCGCTGGTGTACCAGTTGTTCTGCCAAGGGCATCGCTGGGTAGCTATGTGCGGACGGGATAAGTGCTGAAAGCATCTAAGCATGAAGCCCCCCTCAAGATGAGATTTCCCATTCCGCAAGGAAGTAAGATCCCTGAAAGATGATCAGGTTGATAGGTCTGAGGTGGAAGCGTGGTGACACGTGGAGCTGACAGATACTAATAGATCGAGGACTTAACCTATATTCTAATGTGAAACATGAACATTGTTATCTAGTTTTGAGAGAACATTCTCTCCATCAGGTTTGGTGGCGATAGCGAAGAGGTCACACCCGTTCCCATACCGAACACGGAAGTTAAGCTCTTCAGCGCCGATGGTAGTTGGGGGTTTCCCCCTGTGAGAGTAGGACGCCGCCAAGCTTCTATCAGGATCAGTTCCATTTGGAACTGGTCTTTTTTGTGTTTTTGAATGACTTGCTTCTATATAATAGGTTGTTAAAGTAAAAATACGTTATTCCCTCGTTTGATTGCTACATAAATCAAACTTTATGCTCCTTCAATTTAACATGTCGGTCATCATATGAACCGGTAGCTCAAATCATCAAGGGCATCACTAAAAGCATAGAAAACCTCAACTTGGGCTAAATAGATATAGAAAAGCGATGTATAGAGCCACTAAATAGAAAGACCTCATCCCGAAGGGGTTGGTCAGCCATTGTTGAATTTTCAATTTAAAAAGATAGAAGAAATGAAAGAAACAATACTCATTTTACTTCTCCTGCTAAAATTTTATATCGATGATAAAGCTGTTGAATATTTGAAGCAGCAGAAAAAATGATGTGAAACGATTTGTTGAAAAATAGTAAAGACCAGCAACAATTTCACGCTTTTTTATGGAAAAAAGATTTATCAGAAAAATAAAATAATAACAAAACTTCTTATTTGAATTTTTTTATTCAGAGATATATGAAATAAAACAAGGGTATAGAAGCTTCAAAATTGCTGTTTCCACAGTGATAAAGCCTTATTAGTACTCTTTTTAACAAAAAAACATAAAAAAATGAAAAAAAGGCTTTTAAAATGATGAGACAAGTGGTAAACTTCTTTAGGTGCCTTAACGAAAAGATGAAAAAAACAGCTTTAAAATAAATTCAAAAATTATTTTAAAAAAGTCTTTACAAACAATATCTTATCGTTATATAATACTATTTGTCAGATCGAGAGACATTTCGAAACGACACAATATGGAGGATTAGCTCAGCTGGGAGAGCATCTGCCTTACAAGCAGAGGGTCGGCGGTTCGAGCCCGTCATCCTCCACCATATTTATTCTTACATAATGTTAGGATAGATAAAGCCGGTGTAGCTCAACTGGTAGAGCAACTGACTTGTAATCAGTAGGTTGGGGGTTCAAGTCCTCTTGCCGGCACCACTTTCATATGGTAAGATAGACAAGTCGCTTTTAAAGCGAGCCATTAGCTCAGTTGGTAGAGCATCTGACTTTTAATCAGAGGGTCGAAGGTTCGAGTCCTTCATGGCTCACCATGTTTCATGCGGGTGTGGCGGAATTGGCAGACGCGCTAGACTTAGGATCTAGTGTCTTTATGACGTGGGGGTTCAAGTCCCTTCACCCGCATTGCCAAATAAAATAAAGAAATCCTGTAATGCGGAAGTAGTTCAGTGGTAGAACACCACCTTGCCAAGGTGGGGGTCGCGGGTTCGAATCCCGTCTTCCGCTTATACCATCCACGCCGGGGTGGTGGAATTGGCAGACACACAGGACTTAAAATCCTGCGGTAGGTGACTACCGTGCCGGTTCAAGTCCGGCCCTCGGCATTATAAATAAGCGCCCGTAGCTCAATTGGATAGAGCGTTTGACTACGGATCAAAAGGTTAGGGGTTCGACTCCTCTCGGGCGCGCCATTAAGATCGGGAAGTAGCTCAGCTTGGTAGAGCACTTGGTTTGGGACCAAGGGGTCGCAGGTTCGAATCCTGTCTTCCCGACCATCTTTTATGGGGCCTTAGCTCAGCTGGGAGAGCGCCTGCCTTGCACGCAGGAGGTCAGCGGTTCGATCCCGCTAGGCTCCACCAATATGATCTTTGAAAACTAAACAAGACAAAACGTACCTGTTAATTCGAGTTTTTATAAAAAAATCCTATGATACTTCATAGGTAGTCAGTCAAACGCTGACGAAAAACAAAACTTCGGTTTTGTACTTTTTCGGAGAGTTTGATCCTGGCTCAGGACGAACGCTGGCGGCGTGCCTAATACATGCAAGTCGAGCGGACAGAAGGGAGCTTGCTCCCGGATGTTAGCGGCGGACGGGTGAGTAACACGTGGGTAACCTGCCTGTAAGACTGGGATAACTCCGGGAAACCGGAGCTAATACCGGATAGTTCCTTGAACCGCATGGTTCAAGGATGAAAGACGGTTTCGGCTGTCACTTACAGATGGACCCGCGGCGCATTAGCTAGTTGGTGGGGTAATGGCTCACCAAGGCGACGATGCGTAGCCGACCTGAGAGGGTGATCGGCCACACTGGGACTGAGACACGGCCCAGACTCCTACGGGAGGCAGCAGTAGGGAATCTTCCGCAATGGACGAAAGTCTGACGGAGCAACGCCGCGTGAGTGATGAAGGTTTTCGGATCGTAAAGCTCTGTTGTTAGGGAAGAACAAGTGCGAGAGTAACTGCTCGCACCTTGACGGTACCTAACCAGAAAGCCACGGCTAACTACGTGCCAGCAGCCGCGGTAATACGTAGGTGGCAAGCGTTGTCCGGAATTATTGGGCGTAAAGGGCTCGCAGGCGGTTTCTTAAGTCTGATGTGAAAGCCCCCGGCTCAACCGGGGAGGGTCATTGGAAACTGGGAAACTTGAGTGCAGAAGAGGAGAGTGGAATTCCACGTGTAGCGGTGAAATGCGTAGAGATGTGGAGGAACACCAGTGGCGAAGGCGACTCTCTGGTCTGTAACTGACGCTGAGGAGCGAAAGCGTGGGGAGCGAACAGGATTAGATACCCTGGTAGTCCACGCCGTAAACGATGAGTGCTAAGTGTTAGGGGGTTTCCGCCCCTTAGTGCTGCAGCTAACGCATTAAGCACTCCGCCTGGGGAGTACGGTCGCAAGACTGAAACTCAAAGGAATTGACGGGGGCCCGCACAAGCGGTGGAGCATGTGGTTTAATTCGAAGCAACGCGAAGAACCTTACCAGGTCTTGACATCCTCTGACAACCCTAGAGATAGGGCTTTCCCTTCGGGGACAGAGTGACAGGTGGTGCATGGTTGTCGTCAGCTCGTGTCGTGAGATGTTGGGTTAAGTCCCGCAACGAGCGCAACCCTTGATCTTAGTTGCCAGCATTTAGTTGGGCACTCTAAGGTGACTGCCGGTGACAAACCGGAGGAAGGTGGGGATGACGTCAAATCATCATGCCCCTTATGACCTGGGCTACACACGTGCTACAATGGACAGAACAAAGGGCTGCAAGACCGCAAGGTTTAGCCAATCCCATAAATCTGTTCTCAGTTCGGATCGCAGTCTGCAACTCGACTGCGTGAAGCTGGAATCGCTAGTAATCGCGGATCAGCATGCCGCGGTGAATACGTTCCCGGGCCTTGTACACACCGCCCGTCACACCACGAGAGTTTGCAACACCCGAAGTCGGTGAGGTAACCTTTATGGAGCCAGCCGCCGAAGGTGGGGCAGATGATTGGGGTGAAGTCGTAACAAGGTAGCCGTATCGGAAGGTGCGGCTGGATCACCTCCTTTCTAAGGATATATGGAGCAGCGTATGTTTTCGTCTTGTTTAGTTTTGAAGGATCATTCCTTCAAAACATGTCTCTAGCGAGACAGGATTGTTCTTTGAAAACTAGATAACAATAAGTAATACATTCACATTGAATGCAATGCAAAGTTCATCACACATAGTGATTCTTTCTAAAGTAAGAAATGGTTAAGTTAGAAAGGGCGCACGGTGGATGCCTTGGCACTAGGAGCCGATGAAGGACGGGACGAACACCGATATGCTTCGGGGAGCTGTAAGCAAGCTTTGATCCGGAGATTTCCGAATGGGGAAACCCACTGCTCGTAATGGAGTAGTATCCATACTTGAATACATAGAGTATGAGAAGGCATACCCGGGGAACTGAAACATCTAAGTACCCGGAGGAAGAGAAAGCAAATGCGATTCCCTGAGTAGCGGCGAGCGAAACGGGAACAGCCCAAACCAAGAGGCTTGCCTCTTGGGGTTGTAGGACACTCTATACGGAGTTACAAAGGAACGATATAAGCGAAGAGGTCTGGAAAGGCCCGCCAAAGAAGGTAACAGCCCTGTAACTGAAATGTTGTTCTCTCCAGAGTGGATCCTGAGTACGGCGGAACACGTGAAATTCCGTCGGAATCCGGGAGGACCATCTCCCAAGGCTAAATACTCCCTAGTGACCGATAGTGAACCAGTACCGTGAGGGAAAGGTGAAAAGCACCCCGGAAGGGGAGTGAAATAGATCCTGAAACCGTGTGCCTACAAGTAGTCAGAGCCCGTTAACGGGTGATGGCGTGCCTTTTGTAGAATGAACCGGCGAGTTACGATCCCGTGCAAGGTTAAGCAGAAGATGCGGAGCCGCAGCGAAAGCGAGTCTGAATAGGGCGCATGAGTACGTGGTCGTAGACCCGAAACCAGGTGATCTACCCATGTCCAGGGTGAAGTTCAGGTAACACTGAATGGAGGCCCGAACCCACGCACGTTGAAAAGTGCGGGGATGAGGTGTGGGTAGGGGTGAAATGCCAATCGAACCTGGAGATAGCTGGTTCTCTCCGAAATAGCTTTAGGGCTAGCCTCAAGGTAAGAGTCTCGGAGGTAGAGCACTGATTGGACTAGGGGCCCCTACCGGGTTACCGAATTCAGTCAAACTCCGAATGCCGATGACTTATCCTTGGGAGTCAGACTGCGAGTGATAAGATCCGTAGTCGAAAGGGAAACAGCCCAGACCGCCAGCTAAGGTCCCAAAGTATACGTTAAGTGGAAAAGGATGTGGAGTTGCTTAGACAACCAGGATGTTGGCTTAGAAGCAGCCACCATTTAAAGAGTGCGTAATAGCTCACTGGTCGAGTGACTCTGCGCCGAAAATGTACCGGGGCTAAACGTATCACCGAAGCTGCGGACTGTTCTTACGAACAGTGGTAGGAGAGCGTTCTAAGGGCTGTGAAGCCAGACCGGAAGGACTGGTGGAGCGCTTAGAAGTGAGAATGCCGGTATGAGTAGCGAAAGACGGGTGAGAATCCCGTCCACCGAATGCCTAAGGTTTCCTGAGGAAGGCTCGTCCGCTCAGGGTTAGTCGGGACCTAAGCCGAGGCCGAAAGGCGTAGGCGATGGACAACAGGTTGATATTCCTGTACCACCTCCTCACCATTTGAGCAATGGGGGGACGCAGGAGGATAGGGTAAGCGCGGTATTGGATATCCGCGTCCAAGCAGTTAGGCTGGGAAATAGGCAAATCCGTTTCCCATAAAGGCTGAGCTGTGATGGCGAGCGAAATTTAGTAGCGAAGTTCCTGATTCCACACTGCCAAGAAAAGCCTCTAGCGAGGTGAGAGGTGCCCGTACCGCAAACCGACACAGGTAGGCGAGGAGAGAATCCTAAGGTGATCGAGAGAACTCTCGTTAAGGAACTCGGCAAAATGACCCCGTAACTTCGGGAGAAGGGGTGCTTCTTAGGGTGTTAAAGCCCCGAGAAGCCGCAGTGAATAGGCCCAGGCGACTGTTTAGCAAAAACACAGGTCTCTGCGAAGCCGTAAGGCGAAGTATAGGGGCTGACGCCTGCCCGGTGCTGGAAGGTTAAGAGGAGCGCTTAGCGTAAGCGAAGGTGCGAATTGAAGCCCCAGTAAACGGCGGCCGTAACTATAACGGTCCTAAGGTAGCGAAATTCCTTGTCGGGTAAGTTCCGACCCGCACGAAAGGCGCAACGATCTGGGCACTGTCTCAACGAGAGACTCGGTGAAATTATAGTACCTGTGAAGATGCAGGTTACCCGCGACAGGACGGAAAGACCCCGTGGAGCTTTACTGCAGCCTGATATTGAATGTTGGTACAGCTTGTACAGGATAGGTAGGAGCCTTGGAAACCGGAGCGCTAGCTTCGGTGGAGGCATCGGTGGGATACTACCCTGGCTGTATTGACCTTCTAACCCGCTGCCCTTATCGGGCAGGGAGACAGTGTCAGGTGGGCAGTTTGACTGGGGCGGTCGCCTCCTAAAATGTAACGGAGGCGCCCAAAGGTTCCCTCAGAATGGTTGGAAATCATTCGCAGAGTGTAAAGGCACAAGGGAGCTTGACTGCGAGACCTACAAGTCGAGCAGGGACGAAAGTCGGGCTTAGTGATCCGGTGGTTCCGCATGGAAGGGCCATCGCTCAACGGATAAAAGCTACCCCGGGGATAACAGGCTTATCTCCCCCAAGAGTCCACATCGACGGGGAGGTTTGGCACCTCGATGTCGGCTCATCGCATCCTGGGGCTGTAGTCGGTCCCAAGGGTTGGGCTGTTCGCCCATTAAAGCGGTACGCGAGCTGGGTTCAGAACGTCGTGAGACAGTTCGGTCCCTATCCGTCGCGGGCGCAGGAAATTTGAGAGGAGCTGTCCTTAGTACGAGAGGACCGGGATGGACGCACCGCTGGTGTACCAGTTGTTCTGCCAAGGGCATCGCTGGGTAGCTATGTGCGGACGGGATAAGTGCTGAAAGCATCTAAGCATGAAGCCCCCCTCAAGATGAGATTTCCCATTCCGCAAGGAAGTAAGATCCCTGAAAGATGATCAGGTTGATAGGTCTGAGGTGGAAGCGTGGTGACACGTGGAGCTGACAGATACTAATAGATCGAGGACTTAACCTATATTCTAATGTGAAACATGAACATTGTTATCTAGTTTTGAGAGAACATTCTCTCCATCAGGTTTGGTGGCGATAGCGAAGAGGTCACACCCGTTCCCATACCGAACACGGAAGTTAAGCTCTTCAGCGCCGATGGTAGTTGGGGGTTTCCCCCTGTGAGAGTAGGACGCCGCCAAGCTTCTATCAGGATCAGTTCCATTTGGAACTGGTCTTTTTTGTGTTTTTTGGAGGTTTGGCACCATATAAATGTGGAAATAATATTGTTAGTTGAGCGATTATCTTGAAAAATCGACCGAAAAAATTTATAGTAAGATTAAAGTCAAATATAGTCAAAGTCAATGGAGGAGGAGGCGGAGTGGCACAAAATATTTCTGATATCATCGAGCAGTATTTGAAGGAAGTCTTGGATCAGAACGGTCGAGAAATATTAGAAATTAAACGCAATGAAATTGCAGATAAGTTTCAATGCGTACCTTCACAAATTAACTATGTTATCAATACACGCTTTACGAGCGAGAGAGGCTATATCGTTGAAAGTAAGCGTGGCGGCGGTGGCTATATCCGCATCATTAAAGTCAAAATGAATGATGAAGTGGACTTATTGAACAACATTATTTCCCAAATATATCATCGTTTATCACAGGCTGCATCTGATCACATCATCATGCGTCTTGTTGAAAATAACATTTTATCTGAAAGAGAAGCTAAGATGATGATTAGTGTCATGGACCGTTCTGTATTGCATATTGATTTACCTGAACGTGATGAACTCCGGGCTCGGATGATGAAAGCGATGTTAAATGCTTTGAAATTAAAGTAAAGCGGGTGAAAAGATTGATTTGTCAAGAATGTAATGAGAGACCAGCCACTTTTCACTTTACGAAAGTTATAAATGGAGAAAAACAAGAAATGCACATATGTGAACAATGTGCAAAAGAAAACAGTGATTCATATGCTATGAGTGGAAACCAAGGTTTCTCGATTCACAACTTATTATCAGGCTTATTAAATATTGATCCTAGCTTCACCACAAGTGCTAACAAGAGCTCGTCTATTTTTCAAGAAGCAAAAGAAGTGGATCAATGTCCTAAGTGTGGCTTAACCTTTCAGCAGTTCAGAAAAACAGGCCGATTTGGCTGTGCAGAATGCTATCGTACATTTGATCAGTATCTGAACCCTGTTTTACGGAAAGTCCATAGTGGAAATACAGTCCATAATGGGAAAGTCCCAAAACGAATTGCCGGCAGCCTGCATGTCCGCCGGAAACTTGAGTTAATGCAGCAAGAGCTGAAGCAGCTGATTGAACAGGAAGAGTTCGAAAAAGCAGCAGAAGTTCGAGATCAAATTCGTGCATTAGAGCATGAGCAATCTCAGCAGAGGGAGGGAGATTAACGACATGCTCCAGCATTTTATTCAAGACGCTCTAAGTCAGTGGATGAAACAAAAAGGACCAGAAAGTGACATTGTTCTAAGCAGTCGAATCCGGCTAGCGCGCAATCTAGAGCATGTTCGTTTCCCAACTCAGTTTTCTCAAGAAGAAGCTGAAGCTGTTCTCCAGCAATTCGAGCAAAAGTTTGCTAGCCAGGAAGTGAAGGACATTGGAAACTTTGTTCTGATTCGAATGAATGAAACGCAGCCTTTAGCAAAGAGGGTACTTGTTGAAAAGCACTTGATTAGCCCAAATTTAGCTGAATCAAGATTTGGCGGCTGTTTGCTTTCTGAGAATGAAGAAATTAGTGTGATGTTGAATGAAGAAGACCATATTCGAATCCAATGCTTATTCCCAGGTTTTCAGCTAGCCAATGCACTAAAAGCGGCTAATCAGGTAGATGACTGGATTGAAGAGCAAGTGGATTATGCATTTTCTGAAAAGCGAGGATACTTAACAAGCTGTCCGACTAATGTAGGTACAGGTATTAGGGCTTCGGTCATGATGCATTTACCGGCATTAGCGCTCACGAGACAAATGAATCGTATTATTCCCGCCATTAATCAATTAGGACTTGTGGTCAGAGGAATTTATGGTGAGGGCAGCGAAGCAATAGGGAACATCTTTCAAATTTCAAATCAAATGACACTTGGTCAATCAGAAGAAGACATTGTAGATGACTTGAATAGTGTGACCGCTCAGCTCATTGAACAAGAGCGATCTGCACGAAAAGCATTATATCAAACATCTAAAATTGAACTTGAGGACAGAGTGTACCGGTCCTTAGGGATTTTGGCTAATTGTCGTATGATTGAATCAAAAGAAACAGCAAAGTGTTTGTCAGATGTGCGGCTTGGAATTGATTTAGGTATCATTAAGGGGCTTTCAAGTAATATACTGAATGAACTCATGATTTTGACCCAGCCTGGTTTCCTTCAACAATATTCAGGAGGAGCCTTGGAGCCAAATGAACGAGATATAAAACGAGCAGCGATTATTAGAGAAAGGCTGCGCTTAGAAATGCATAGGAATGGACAGGAGGATGAAACGATATGATGTTTGGAAGATTCACTGAAAGAGCTCAAAAGGTATTAGCACTTGCACAAGAAGAAGCCATTCGCCTAGGCCATAAGAATATTGGTACTGAGCACATTTTACTTGGCCTTGTACGTGAAGGGGAGGGCATCGCTGCCAAAGCGTTAGAAGCACTGGGCCTTGTTTCAGATAAAATCCAAAAAGAAGTCGAAAGCTTGATTGGAAGAGGGCAAGAGGTGTCTCAAGCTATTCCTCATTATACGCCTAGAGCGAAGAAAGTCACTGAGCTTTCAATGGATGAAGCAAGAAAGCTAGGTCATTCCTATGTAGGGACAGAACATATTCTATTAGGTCTTATTCGTGAGGGAGAGGGTGTCGCTGCCCGTGTCTTAAATAACCTCGGAGTGAGCTTAAATAAAGCACGTCAGCAAGTCCTGCAGCTGCTTGGAAGCAATGAAACAGGTGCATCTGCGGCAGGCTCTAATAGCAATGCAAATACACCAACACTTGATAGCTTGGCAAGAGATTTGACTGCTATTGCAAAAGAGGACAGCTTGGACCCAGTCATTGGCCGAAGCAAAGAAATTCAACGTGTCATTGAGGTTCTAAGTAGAAGAACAAAAAATAACCCTGTGCTGATTGGTGAGCCTGGTGTTGGTAAAACAGCCATCGCAGAAGGTCTTGCACAGCAAATTATTCATAACGAAGTGCCTGAAATCCTGCGTGATAAACGAGTGATGACACTGGATATGGGAACCGTTGTAGCTGGAACGAAATATCGTGGTGAATTCGAGGATCGTTTGAAAAAAGTCATGGACGAAATTCGTCAGGCAGGAAATATCATTCTCTTTATCGATGAGCTTCATACACTCATTGGTGCTGGTGGAGCAGAGGGTGCAATTGATGCGTCTAATATTCTAAAACCATCTTTAGCACGTGGTGAGCTTCAATGTATTGGAGCGACAACATTAGATGAGTACCGTAAATACATTGAAAAGGATGCTGCGCTTGAACGACGTTTCCAGCCAATTCAAGTAGATCAGCCTTCTGTTGATGAGAGTATTCAAATCTTAAGAGGACTTAGAGACCGGTATGAAGCACATCACCGTGTGTCTATTACAGATGAAGCGATTGAGGCGGCAGTGAAGCTGTCTGACCGTTATATCTCTGACAGATTCCTTCCAGATAAGGCGATTGATTTAATTGATGAGGCAGGTTCGAAAGTCCGTTTGCGTTCGTTCACAACACCGCCTAACCTAAAAGAACTAGAGCAAAAGCTGGATGAAGTACGCAAGGAAAAGGATGCGGCAGTTCAAAGTCAAGAATTTGAAAAAGCAGCTTCTCTTCGCGATACAGAGCAGCGTTTGCGTGAAAAAGTAGAAGTGACAAAGAAATCATGGAAAGAAAAGCAGGGACAAGAGAATTCAGAGGTATCTGTAGATGATATCGCAATGGTCGTTTCCAGCTGGACGGGAGTGCCTGTTTCAAAAATTGCTCAAACGGAGACAGATAAGCTTCTGAATATGGAACAATTACTCCACTCTCGTGTGATCGGGCAGGATGAAGCAGTTGTTGCTGTAGCGAAAGCTGTGAGACGTGCGCGTGCAGGCCTAAAAGATCCAAAACGTCCAATCGGTTCCTTTATCTTCTTAGGACCAACAGGGGTTGGTAAAACAGAGCTTGCAAGAGCACTCGCCGAGTCTATTTTCGGTGATGAAGAAGCAATGATCCGTATTGATATGTCTGAATACATGGAGAAACACTCTACATCCAGACTTGTTGGGTCACCTCCAGGATATGTCGGTTATGATGAAGGTGGACAGCTGACTGAAAAAGTGAGAAGAAAACCTTATTCTGTCGTTCTATTAGACGAGATTGAAAAGGCTCATCCAGATGTATTTAATATCTTACTGCAAGTATTAGAAGATGGTCGTCTGACGGATTCTAAAGGGCGTACCGTTGACTTTAGAAATACGATTTTGATTATGACATCAAACGTTGGAGCTAGTGAGCTGAAGCGCAATAAATACGTTGGCTTTAACGTGCAGGATGAAAGTCAAAATTACAAGGATATGAAAGGCAAAGTGATGGGCGAGTTGAAACGTGCGTTTAGACCTGAGTTTATCAACCGTATTGATGAAATCATTGTCTTCCACTCGCTTGAGAAGAAACATCTCAAAGAGATCGTGTCTCTCATGTCTGATCAATTGACAAAACGATTAAAAGAACAAGACCTTTCAATTGAATTGACGGAAGCAGCAAAAGCGAAGATTGCCGACGAAGGAGTAGATCTTGAGTACGGTGCGCGTCCGTTAAGAAGAGCGATTCAAAAGCATGTAGAAGATCGACTTTCTGAGGAGCTTCTGAAGGGCAATATTGAAAAAGGTCAACATATCGTATTAGATGTGGAAGATGGAGAAATTGTCGTAAAAGCGACGGCTGCTACGAACTAATATAGTAAGAAAAAAGTGTGAGGCATACCAGCAAGGTGTATGCCTCCCTTTACTTATTTTCTGACCAGTATAAGGAGTTGTATTCTTCAATCTATGGCTAAGACAAAATCAAAATTTATATGCCAATCGTGCGGTTATGAGTCAGCCAAATGGATGGGGAAATGTCCAGGCTGCGGCACGTGGAACAGTATGACAGAAGAGGTCGTTCGCAAAGAGCCGGCAAACCGTCGTAGTGCTTTTAATCATTCTGTTCAAACCATTCAAAAACCTTCACCTATATCTGCAATTGAAACATCCGAAGAACCCCGAATTAAAACGAATTTAGAAGAATTTAACCGAGTATTAGGAAGTGGAATTGTCAAAGGCTCTCTTGTTCTTATTGGCGGAGACCCTGGGATTGGGAAGTCCACATTATTATTACAAGTATCAGCACAGCTTTCAGATAAAAATCAGAATGTGTTGTACATATCTGGTGAGGAGTCCATTAAACAAACGAAGCTAAGAGCGGACCGCCTTGGCATTGAAAGCGCCTCTTTACATGTTTTGGCTGAAACCGATATGGAGTATATAACGTCTGCTATACAGGAGATGAAACCGGCTTTTGTTGTGGTGGATTCGATTCAAACCGTTTATCAAAGCGATATCACTTCAGCTCCCGGCTCTGTATCTCAAGTAAGAGAATGTACAGCACAGCTGATGAAAATTGCCAAGACAAATGGGATTCCTATTTTTATCGTTGGTCACGTGACCAAAGAAGGCTCGATCGCAGGTCCACGCCTTTTAGAGCATATGGTGGACACGGTTCTTTATTTTGAAGGTGAACGTCATCATACATTTCGTATCTTACGGGCGGTCAAAAACCGATTTGGTTCAACGAATGAATTGGGGATTTTTGAAATGAGAGAGGAAGGACTCACGGAAGTATTAAACCCATCAGAAATCTTTTTAGAAGAGCGGTCGGCAGGTGTATCTGGTTCGTGTGTTGTTGCCTCAATGGAAGGAACAAGACCCGTACTTGTCGAGATACAGGCATTAATTTCCCCGACAAGCTTTGGGAATCCGCGAAGAATGGCCACTGGCCTTGATCATAATCGAGTATCGCTGCTCATGGCAGTTTTAGAAAAACGCGTGGGGCTGCTCTTGCAAAACCAAGATGCGTATTTAAAGGTCGCAGGCGGTGTGAAGCTTGACGAACCGGCGATTGACTTAGCTATTGCCGTCAGTATTGCATCAAGCTTTAAAGACGCAGCGCCGCATCAAGCGGATTGCTTTATAGGAGAGGTCGGTCTGACGGGAGAAGTCAGAAGAGTATCAAGAATTGAACAGCGAGTGCAGGAAGCTGCGAAACTAGGATTTAAGCGAATGTTTATTCCTCAGGCGAATATAGACGGATGGAAAAAGCCGAGAGGGATTGAGTTAGTTGGTGTAGAAAATGTAGCGGAGGCACTTCGAATTTCACTAGGGGGATCATAGAAATGGAAAAAGAGAAAAAAGGAGCGAGAGAACTCGATCTCTTAGATATTGTACAGTTTGTGGCACCAGGAACACCTCTGCGGGCAGGGATTGAAAACGTCTTGCGAGCCAATACTGGCGGGCTCATTGTTGTTGGTTATAATGACAAAGTAAAGAGTGTGGTAGATGGAGGATTTCACATTAATTCTGCCTTCTCTCCAGCACATTTATATGAATTGGCGAAGATGGACGGGGCGATTATTCTTAGCGATTCTGGTCAAAAAATCTTGTATGCGAATACACAGCTGATGCCAGATGCCACCATCCATTCATCGGAAACAGGCATGAGGCACCGGACGGCTGAACGTGTAGCGAAGCAGACAGGCTGCTTAATCATTGCCATTTCTGAACGGAGGAACGTCATTACCTTATACCAAGGGAATCGTCGTTATACGCTGAAAGATATTGGTTTTATTTTAACAAAGGCGAATCAAGCCATTCAAACACTTGAGAAATATAAAACCATTTTAGATCACGCCATTTCTGCGTTAAGCGCCCTAGAATTTGAAGAGCTTGTGACCTTTGGTGATGTATTATCCGTGCTGCACCGCTACGAAATGGTTCTTAGAATCAAAAATGAAATCAATATGTATATCAAAGAGCTTGGAACAGAGGGACACTTGATCCGTCTGCAGGTCAATGAGCTGATTACAGATATGGAGCAGGAAGCGGCTTTATTTATTAAAGATTACGTGAAAGAAAAGATCAAAGATCCGTATGTGCTGCTTAAACAACTTCAAGATATGTCGAGCTTTGAGCTTTTAGATGATTCCATTCTGTACAAGTTACTTGGATATCCAGCTTCTACAAATATTGACGAATATGTGTACACAAGAGGATACAGGTTGCTCCATAAAATCCCTAGATTGCCAATGCCGATCGTTGAAAATGTGGTTGAAGCATTCGGTGTGCTAGATCGAATTATGGAAGCCGATGTACAAGAATTGGATGAAGTAGAAGGAATTGGAGAAGTAAGAGCGAAAAAGATAAAAAAAGGATTAAAAAGGTTACAAGAAAAACATTATATCGACCGTCAGCTTTAAGAAGAGAAATTTTTCTCTATTACGGTTAAAAATGGATGAATATGGGTATATTAATGATGGTTTTGTTTTCTGTTGCTCATGATAGGAAACTTAAACATATATCAATGTCAGATGAAGGTGGATTGACAGATGAAAAATAAAGGAGGTGAAGGTATGTTAAAAAGAATCGTTCAGGCGTTTTTTATCATTTTTGGTGCAGTTGTGGGGATTTTTATCATTCCAGAGTTATTTCTGCTTTTAAATGTAAAGGACATACCTTTCATAACAAATGCTTACTCTTCAGCACTAATAGGAGCCGCTGTATTCTTGATCATCGGCAAATGGTGCACAGGTTATGTGGTAAATTGGGTGAAATGGATCGAGGATTCTCTATTGAAGGCGCCTCTTCCTGATCTTATATCTGGAAGTTTCGGATTAGTATTTGGACTTATTCTAGCATATCTTATTGTAAACGTGATCCCGCTAAACAATATCCCATATCATATTTTTGGTACCATTATTCCGATTTTCCTGGCTTTCTTTTTAGGATACCTTGGGTTTCAGGTAGGCTTTAAGAAGAAGGATGAAATGATGGGGCTGTTCTCCCGGTCTGCAAAGGTCAGCAAGAAAAAAGGAGCAGCTGATGACGAACCTGAAATAGAAGATAAAAAGCTGAAAATTTTAGACACAAGTGTTATCATTGATGGAAGAATCGCAGATATTTGCCAAACTGGATTCTTAGAAGGCGTCATGGTTATTCCTCAATTTGTACTCGAGGAATTACAGCATATTGCAGACTCCTCAGATGTATTAAAGAGAAATAGAGGCCGAAGAGGTCTTGATATTTTAAATCGTATTCAAAAAGAGTTGGATATTAAAGTTGAAATTTACGAAGGTGACTTCGAAGACATTCAAGAGGTTGATAGCAAGCTTGTGAAGCTCGCGAAATTAACTTCAGGTGTTGTTGTGACCAATGATTTTAATTTAAATAAAGTATGCGAACTTCAAAAAGTAGCAGTGTTAAACATCAATGATCTAGCCAATGCAGTTAAACCGGTTGTACTGCCTGGGGAAGAAATGAAGGTACAGGTCATCAAAGATGGGAAAGAGCATAACCAAGGTGTTGCTTACTTAGATGACGGTACGATGATTGTGGTCGAAGAAGGACGCAATTACATTGGAAAAGACATCGATGTACTCGTCACTAGTGTGCTGCAGACTGCTGCTGGAAGAATGATTTTTGCGAAGCCAAAACTTCTGGAGAAGGCGCTCTAAAGGGAGAACGAACATGTATTATGAAGTAGTTATTCCGGCTGCGGGGCAGGGGAAACGAATGAAGGCCGGCCGCAATAAGCTTTTTATCGAGCTGAAAAGAATGCCGGTCATCATTCATACATTAAAGGTGTTTGACGCTCATTCACAATGCAAACGCATGATCCTAGCGATCAATGAGGAGGAGCGTCAAGACTTTGAAAGGCTACTCAAGGTACACGCTTTTCAAA
This sequence comes from Bacillus sp. FSL K6-1000, assembly GCF_038630785.1. Lineage (NCBI taxonomy): Bacteria > Bacillati > Bacillota > Bacilli > Caryophanales > Bacillaceae > Bacillus > Bacillus sp. FSL K6-1000. The sequence goes on from NZ_CP152042.1 coordinate 113,401, forward strand.
CGCCTGTTTCACTTGTCACTGGCGGTGAAGAACGTCAGCAAAGTGTATACGAAGGATTAAAGGCTGTGAAAGATGCAGACATCGTGCTTGTTCATGATGGGGCAAGGCCTTTTATTAAGCATACACAGATTGACTTGCTCGTTAAAGCAGCGATTGAAAAAGGCTCCGCAGTTGTAGCGGTACCAGTGAAAGACACAATCAAACGCGTTCAAGAAGGCAAAGTGGAACAAACCATTGAACGTCAGAGCTTGTGGGCGGTCCAGACCCCACAAGCTTTTCGTCATTCTATTTTAAAAGAGGCGCATGAATATGCGGAGCGGACAGGCTTCCTTGGAACAGACGACGCCAGCCTTGTTGAACAATTACATGGCGAGAATGTGTATATTGTCCAAGGCGACTATACCAATATTAAGCTGACAACACCGGATGATTTATTGGTTGCCAAGGCAATTATGGATGCGGAAAGAGGGTACTAGATCATGTTGAGAATAGGACAAGGCTTTGATGTACATCAATTAACAGAGGGAAGACCTCTAATTATCGGCGGGGTCACCATCCCTTATGAAAAGGGACTGCTAGGGCATTCAGACGCTGACGTACTGCTTCACACAGTGGCAGATGCATGTCTAGGTGCGATTGCTGAGGGAGATATCGGCAGACATTTCCCGGACACTGACCCTGAGTTTAAGGATGCAGATTCTTTTAAATTATTGCAGCATGTGTGGGCACTTGTGAAAGAAAAAGGCTACACACTTGTGAATATTGATTGCACCATTATGGCGCAAAAACCAAAAATGGCACCTTACATTCAACCAATGTGTGAGAAAATTGCAGAAGCACTTGAGGCAGATGTCACACAGGTGAACGTCAAAGCAACAACGACAGAGAAACTCGGATTTACAGGAAGAGGCGAAGGAATTGCCTCTCAGGCAACAGTGCTTCTTCAGAAAAAGTAAAATCCATTTTGATGAGAATGGGTTTTGATGATAAAATACGTTTATAAAAAATTGGTGTCAGACAACATGATGCAGATGAAAGGAAGTTAAACTCATGGGAAATGAAGTGCGTGTTCGTTATGCACCGAGTCCAACTGGTCATTTACATATTGGGAATGCTAGAACGGCTCTTTTCAACTATTTGTTCGCACGCAGCCAAGGCGGCAAATTTATTATTCGAATCGAGGATACGGATCAAAAGCGTAATGTAGAAGGCGGGGAGGAAAGCCAGCTTCGCCACTTGCAATGGCTCGGTATTGATTGGGATGAGAGCATTGATAAAGATGGCGGTTACGGTCCTTACAGACAATCAGAGCGAAATGATATTTACAAAAAATATTATGACGAGCTGTTAGAGAAGGACTTGGCGTATAAGTGCTATTGTACGGCTGAAGAGCTAGAGGCAGAGCGTGAAGCACAAATCGCCCGCAGTGAAATGCCTCGATATTCTGGTAAATGCAGTCATTTATCAAAAGAAGAAGAGGACAAGCTAATTGCTGAAGGAAGAGAGCCAAGCATCCGCTTCCGAGTGCCAAAAGGAGAAATCATCAAATTTGACGACATGGTTAAAGGCGATATTTCGTTTGAAACAGACGGCATCGGTGACTTTGTTATTGTGAAGAAAGATGGCACGCCAACTTATAACTTTGCCGTAGCTGTGGATGATCATTTGATGAAAATGACTCACGTTCTTCGCGGAGAGGATCATATTTCAAATACGCCTAAACAAATTATGGTTTTTAATGCATTTGGCTGGGATGTTCCGCTATTCGGACATATGACGTTGATTGTGAACGAAAACCGCAAGAAATTAAGTAAACGTGATGAATCAATTATTCAATTCATCGAGCAATATAAGAATTTAGGCTATTTACCTGAAGCCCTGTTTAACTTCATTGCATTACTTGGATGGTCTCCAGTAGGCGAAGAAGAACTGTTTACAAAAGAGCAATTCATCGACATTTTCGATGTGAATCGACTTTCTAAGTCACCAGCTCTATTTGATATGCATAAACTAAAATGGGTGAACAACCAATACGTGAAAGCACTTGATCTTGATCAGGTTGTGGCACTAACACTTCCGCATCTTCAAAAAGCAGGCAAGGTAAGTGAGCAGCTGACAGAAGAAGAAAACACGTGGGTACGCAAGCTTATTTCTCTGTATCACGAACAATTAAGCTACGGAGCAGAAATTGTTGAGTTAACAGAGTTGTTCTTTAAGGAGCAAATTGAGTATAATCAAGAGGCAAAGGAAGTTCTAGCAGAGGAGCAAGTACCAGAAGTCATGGCATCTTTTGCAGGTCAGCTTGAAGAGCTTGAGTCTTTCACACCTGATGAAATCAAGGCTGCCATTAAAGCGGTACAAAAAGAAACAGGGCATAAAGGCAAGAAACTATTCATGCCGATTCGTGTGGCTGTCACAGGACAAACGCATGGCCCAGAACTTCCGCAAAGTATTGAATTACTAGGTAAAGAAACGGTATTAAACCGCATTAAACAAATATAAGGAAATCGTTGCGAGGGAGAAGTACAATGTACTCGTCCATCACAGAAAGAGTCTCCACCGGCTGAAAGAGACTTATGGGCAGACGTTGGAAATGCACCCTCAAGACCCTTGAGGAACACGTACGTTAGTATGCAAGGGCGGTACCCTCCGTTATGGGATTAAGTTGAGAAGGCTGAAAGATAAGTGGCTTTCTAAACAGAGTGGAACCGCGTTTTCAAAACGTCTCTGTCATTTGGCAGAGGCGTTTTTTATTTGTCCAAAAAAAGAGAGCAAGTCCTAAGAGAGATTGATGGGGAAGAACGGGGGGAGCATGTGTTTTTCAAAATGCTGAAAGAAGATATTGATACTGTGTTTGATCAAGATCCTGCTGCTAGAAGCTATATTGAAGTAGTGCTAACCTATTCAGGGCTTCATGCGATTTGGGCTCACCGTATTGCGCACGCATTTTATAAGCGGAAGCTGTATTTTATTGCGCGAATCATTTCTCAGGTCAGCCGTTTTTTCACAGGGGTAGAAATTCACCCGGCGGCAACCATTGGCAGGCGGTTCTTCATTGATCACGGCATGGGCGTTGTGATCGGGGAAACATGTGAAATTGGAGACAACGTCACTGTTTTCCAAGGCGTGACATTAGGGGGAACAGGGAAAGAAAAGGGAAAGCGGCATCCGACCATTTTAGACGATGCCCTTATTGCGACAGGTGCCAAGGTGCTTGGTTCCATTACAGTTGGAAAAGGAGCCAAGATTGGAGCGGGGTCGGTCGTGTTAAAGGACGTACCCGACCATTCCACCGTTGTTGGTATACCTGGGCGAGTCGTCGTTCAAAATGGAAAGAAAATCAATCGTGATCTCAATCATCAAGATTTGCCAGATCCAATTTCCGATCGTTTTAAAGAATTGGAACGAGAAATGGAAAAGCTAAAAGGTGAGCTGGCTTCATTGAGCAGAAAGGAAGAACAATCATGACAATCAATATTTATAATACATTGACACGCAAGAAGGAAGAATTTGTCCCGCTTGAGCCAGGAAAGGTCAAGATGTATGTGTGCGGACCAACCGTTTATAACTACATTCATATCGGGAATGCTAGACCTGCTATTGTTTATGACACTGTACGTAAGTATTTAGAATACAGCGGTTACGATGTGAACTTTGTATCAAACTTTACAGATGTAGATGATAAACTCATCAAGGCAGCCAATGAACTCGGAGAAGATGTGCCGACAATTGCTGACCGGTTTATCCAAGCCTACTTTAAAGACGTCAGTGCACTAGGCTGCAAAAAAGCAGACCTTCACCCGCGAGTAACGGAAAACATGGATGATATCATTGCGTTTATTGCGACATTGATTGAAAAAGGCTACGCCTATGAAGCAGATGGCGACGTGTATTACAGCACACGCTCATTTGAAGGCTATGGAAAGCTTTCTCATCAATCGATTGATGAGCTGAAGACAGGTGCCCGTATTCGTGTAGGTGAAAAGAAACGAGATGCACTGGACTTTGCCCTGTGGAAGGCTGCAAAGGATCAGGAAATCTCTTGGGATAGCCCATGGGGCGAAGGACGCCCAGGCTGGCACATCGAATGCTCGGCAATGGTCAAAAAATATTTAGGTGATACGATCGACATTCATGCTGGCGGACAGGATCTAACATTCCCACACCATGAGAATGAAATTGCCCAATCTGAGGCTTTGACAGGGAAGCCTTTTGCGAAGTATTGGATGCATAACGGGTATATTAATATTGATAATGAAAAAATGTCAAAATCACTTGGCAACTTTGTGCTGGTGCATGACATTGTGAAAGAACAAGATCCTGATGTGCTCCGCTTCTTTATGTTGTCGGTTCACTATCGTCACCCAATTAACTACTCAATGGATTTATTAGAAAGTACAAAGAGTGCATTTAACCGACTCAAAACATCGTATGCGAATTTACACCATCGCCTTGAGAGCAGCACGAATATCACGGAAGACAATGCTGAATGGCTGGCAAAAATTGAAGAACAGCGTGCGACATTTATTTCTGAAATGAATGATGACTTCAATACAGCAAATGCGATCTCTGTTTTATTCGAATTAGCGAAACAGGCGAATTATTATATGGAAAATGATCATACTTCGGAGGAAGTGATCAAGGCATTTATCGGCTTGTTCCAAGAAATTACGTCTGTTCTTGGCTTCTCATTAGAAGAAAAGCACACGCTTGACGAAGAGGTAGAAGCGTTAATTGAAAAACGTAATGAAGCTAGAAGAAATCGTGATTTTGCCCTATCTGATCAAATTCGTGACCAATTAAAGAACATGAATATTGTGTTGGAGGACACTCCTCAAGGTACTCGCTGGAAAAGAGGAGAATAGGCAATGTTGAATTTTGAAAAGCTGAAAGACGGTAAACAGCTGAACGGACTTGCGCTAGCTTATATGGGTGATGCCATTTTTGAAGTATATGTGAGGCATCACCTCCTCCAAACGGGGGCGACAAAACCAAATGAGCTGCACAAACGAGCAAGCAAAATTGTTTCAGCTAAATCACAGGCTGCTATTTTATTTACGCTTCAGCAGCAAGGCTTTTTCACTGAAGCAGAAGAAGCGGTGCTGAAAAGAGGAAGAAACGCAAAATCAGGCACAGTGCCTAAAAACACAGACGTTCAAACGTATCGTTATAGTACAGCGTTTGAAGCGCTCATGGGTTATTTATTTATCGAAAAGCAGGACGAACGCTTAGAAGAGCTGATTGGTCAGGCGATTGAAATCGGAACGTCAGGGAGGAAGACAAATGAGTCAGCAACATGATTATGTCATTGGGAAAAATGCAGTGATTGAGACACTGAAGTCAGATCGGGAGTTATACAAGCTCTGGATGGCAGAAAACACTGTAAAAGGACAAGCCCAGCAGGTCATTGAACTCGCTAAAAAGCAAAATATCACCATTCAGTATGTTCCGAGGAAAAAGCTTGATCAAATGGTGACAGGTCAGCACCAGGGAATCGTTGCACAAGTAGCAGCATATGAATATGCAGAATTGGACGATCTGTATCAAATCGCTGAAAAGCGGAATGAGCAGCCATTCTTTCTGATCTTAGATGAAATTGAAGATCCGCATAATTTAGGATCGATTATGCGTACGGCAGATGCTGTAGGGGCACACGGGATTGTCATTCCAAAAAGGAGAGCGGTCGGTCTAACAACAACAGTTGCTAAGGCATCCACTGGAGCAATTGAGCATATTCCTGTTGCAAAAGTGACCAATCTTTCAAGAGCCCTTGATGAAATGAAAGAAAGAGGAATCTGGGTTGCGGGAACAGATGCGTCTGCTAAACAGGATTACAGACAATTTGATGGTACAATGCCGCTGGCTCTTGTGATTGGCAGTGAAGGAAAAGGAATTGGCCGATTGATTAAGGAAAAGTGTGATTTTCTGATTAAACTGCCTATGGCCGGGAAGGTTACTTCTTTAAATGCATCAGTTGCCGCTGGTCTATTGATGTATGAAGTGTATCGAAAACGTTATCCGTTAGGAGAATAGAGATGGATATCCTCTTAGTCGATGGATACAACATGATAGGTGCATGGCCTCAGCTGCAGCACTTAAAGGAAAACAGCTTTGAAGAAGCCAGAGACGTGCTGATTCAACATTTAGCAGAATATCAAGCATACACAGGGTATCGAGTCATTGTCGTATTCGATGCCCATATGGTCAAAGGAATTGAAAAGAAGCGGACCAATCACCGAGTAGAGGTCATCTTTACGAGAGAGAATGAAACGGCGGATGAGCGGATTGAAAAGCTGGCGCAGGATTTGAATAATATTCGGACGCAAATTCATGTGGCAACCTCAGATTTTACGGAACAATGGGCTATTTTTGGACAAGGAGCTCTTCGGAAGTCGGCTCGTGAGCTTTTAAGAGAGATTGAAGTGATAGAACGAAAGATTGAAACGAGAGTCAAAAAGATTACTTCTGATAAACCAGCATCTAAGATTGAATTGTCAGAAGATGTATTGAAAACGTTTGAAAAATGGCGGCGCGGGAATCTGGAATAGCTTGACGATATTTCAACCATTAATGTATAATATTTCTATCTAGGTGCGGTCGGGGGGATCGAAGTGAATCTAAACAACAGCAAGGGTAAGTCCATCAGAGAGCAATTTTGCCAGTTGGAAGATGAACAAGTCATTGAAAGGGTTCATGTCGGAGATAGTGATGCGCTAGATTATTTAATAACGAAATACCGCAATTTTGTACGTGCGAAAGCAAGATCTTATTTCTTGATAGGAGCGGATCGAGAGGACATTGTCCAAGAGGGAATGATCGGACTTTATAAGTCTATCCGCGATTTCAGAGAGGACAAGCTTACTTCATTTAAGGCTTTTGCAGAATTATGTATTACCCGCCAAATTATCACCGCAATTAAAACAGCTACTCGCCAAAAACATATCCCGTTAAATTCCTATGTATCATTAGACAAGCCGATCTACGATGAAGAATCGGACAGAACATTATTGGATGTCATTTCCGGTGCTAAAGCGCTTAACCCAGAAGACTTAATCATTAGCAAAGAAGAATTTGATGATATCGAAATGAAGATGGGTGAACTGCTTAGCGAGCTGGAAAGAAAGGTACTTGTGCTTTATCTTGATGGCAGATCCTATCAAGAGATTTCTGAAGATTTAAACCGTCATGTGAAATCAATTGATAACGCACTCCAAAGAGTAAAGAGAAAATTAGAGAAATATTTAGAGCTTCGCGAGATTAGTCTCTAATCAAACCTATATTGACAGCTTTTTCGACACTGTGATAAGGTACTAATGAAATGATGTCGAGAAAATAGGTGTAAATATGAGGAAAAAGATTACTCTAGCCTGTAAAGACTGCGGAAGCCGCAATTATACGACAATGAAAAGTGTTGCTTCAGCAGCTGAAAGATTAGAAGTTAAGAAATATTGCAAGACTTGTAATTCACATAAAACACATTTAGAAACGAAGTAAGATTTGCGTTCTTTATTCTGTGGAGGTCTTTTACATGCGTATTATCAGTTTCTTAAAAAGTGTCGGAAAAGAAATGAAAAAGGTCAGCTGGCCAAAGAAGAACGAAATGGTCCGCTACACAATCACTGTTATTTTAACAGTCGTATTCTTTGCCATCTTTTTCTCTTTTCTTGATATAGGAATCTCACAATTAATCGAATTAATTCATTAATACTTGAATAATGGTCTGCTGAACGTGCTATAATAGATCATAATATGACTTGCCAAAAAACCCGTTTTACGGGTTTTTTCAATTGCTTGAAAATATTTACCGGTACTCGAGATTCGTCAAATAGACATTATGAAATGTGGGGAGGGAAGGACTAAATAGTCCTGAACGAAAATGGAAAAGAATTGGTATGTTGTGCATACGTACTCTGGCTATGAAAATAAAGTAAAAGCGAACTTGGAAAAGCGTGTTGAATCAATGGGCATGCAGGATAAAATCTTCCGCGTCGTCGTACCAGAAGAAGAAGAAACAGATATTAAAAATGGTAAGAAAAAAGTCGTCAAAAAGAAAGTATTCCCTGGCTATGTCCTAGTGGAAATCGTGATGACTGACGACTCTTGGTATGTTGTTCGTAATACACCGGGTGTCACTGGATTCGTTGGATCAGCAGGATCAGGCTCAAAGCCAACTGCGCTGCTCCCAGGCGAAGCTGAAACCATTCTGAAGAGAATGGGTCTTGAAGAACGCAAAACAGAAATCGACTTTGAGCTCAAAGAAACAGTTAAGGTTATCGATGGACCGTTTGCTAACTTCACTGGCTCTATTGAAGAAATTGATTACGATAAAAGCAAAGTCAAAGTATTCGTTAATATGTTTGGTAGAGAAACACCTGTTGAACTTGAGTTCACGCAGATCGATAAATTGTAATTCAAAAGAGCTTGAAATGAGTGTATAGAAGTGGTAATATAGCAAAGGTACGTCTTGAGTTCACTCAAGATCGCTAGCTAGTTATTTCGTCATTCATATAAAGAATGAAGTTGTTGAGTGGGAGGGGGATTCCCCTATTACCACATCACGGACTTTAAGGAGGTGTGTCTCGTGGCTAAAAAAGTAGTTAAAGTTGTTAAATTGCAAATTCCTGCTGGAAAAGCTAACCCAGCTCCACCAGTTGGACCTGCACTAGGTCAAGCCGGTGTTAATATCATGGGATTCTGTAAGGAGTTTAACGCTCGTACAGCTGACCAAGCTGGTCTTATCATTCCTGTTGAAATTTCGGTTTTTGAAGACCGTTCATTTACATTTATTACTAAAACTCCACCTGCTGCAGTTTTACTTAAAAAAGCAGCTGGTATTGAGTCTGGTTCTGGTGAACCTAACCGTAATAAAGTGGCAACTGTTAAGCGTGATAAAGTACGCGAAATCGCGGAAACAAAAATGCCTGACTTAAACGCTGCTAGCGTTGAATCAGCTATGCGCATGGTTGAAGGTACTGCACGCAGTATGGGTATTGTCATCGAAGATTAATTTTTTGTCTTGTTGGGTTGCGAGTTTGGTTTTGACAAGTTCGCAACCCTTATTCGTGGGAGGTTATTCCGCTAAAACCACATAAGGAGGATTTTTATAATGGCTAAAAAAGGTAAAAAGTATGTAGAAGCTGCTAAGCTGATCGAACGTACTAAAGCGTATGATGTAGCTGAAGCTGTTTCTCTTACAAAAAAAGCAAATACAGCGAAATTTGATGCGACTGTAGAAGTTGCTTTTCGTTTGGGCGTAGACCCTCGTAAAAACGATCAACAAATCCGCGGTGCAGTTGTACTTCCTAACGGAACTGGTAAAACTCAACGCGTTCTTGTGTTCGCTAAAGGCGAAAAAGCAAAAGAAGCAGAAGCTGCTGGAGCAGACTACGTTGGAGATTCTGATTACATCACTAAAATCCAACAAGGTTGGTTCGAATTCGATGTAATCGTTGCGACACCTGACATGATGGGTGAAGTTGGTAAGATCGGTCGTGTACTTGGACCAAAAGGTCTTATGCCAAACCCTAAAACAGGAACTGTAACGTTCGAAGTTGAAAAAGCAATCAATGAAATCAAAGCTGGTAAAGTAGAATACCGCGTTGATAAAGCTGGTAACATCCACGCGCCAATCGGAAAGGTTTCTTTCGAGGACGAAAAGCTTGTTGAGAACTTTGCAACAATCTATGACACAATCCTTAAAGCAAAACCTGCAGCGGCTAAAGGTGTATACGTGAAAAACGTTTCTGTTACATCTACTATGGGCCCTGGCGTGAAAGTGGATCCATCTTCTTTCTCTGCAAAATAATTCTTGACTTATGACAACCATTTTGATAATATCAAAATGTTGTAAAATAGAATAATGTCCATTTATACCGTAGACAGCAGGGGCCTTATGGCTTAATTAACCCGCCGAGGTGTATATGTCACAGTCTTACGTTAACGTATGCTTGTATATACAGCCTCCATGTCTTAATGGAGGCTTTTTATATGGAGAACCGTTCGTTAGGAACGTGATGGCCTGATCGGTATAAGTGTTACACAAAGAATGTACAGGAGGTGTAACCATGAGCAATGCAATCGATACTAAAAAAGTTGTCGTTGATGAAATTACTTCTAAATTTAAAGATAGTATGTCTACTGTCATTGTAGATTACCGCGGTCTTTCAGTTTCTGAAGTGACTGAACTTCGTAAACAGCTTCGTGAAGCTGGCGTAGAATTCAAAGTTTACAAAAACACTTTGACTCGCCGTGCAGTTGAACAAGTTGAACTAACGGGTTTAAACGATTTCTTAACAGGTCCAAACGCTATCGCATTCAGTAACGAAGATGTTATCGCACCTGCGAAAATCATCAACGAATTTGCGAAAAGCCACGAAGCTTTAGAAATCAAAGCTGGTGTCATCGAAGGAAACGTAGCGACTGTAGAAGAAGTGAAGGCTCTTGCGGAACTTCCGTCTCGCGAAGGCTTACTTTCTATGTTGCTTAGCGTTCTTCAAGCTCCAGTTCGTAATCTTGCTCTTGCTACTAAAGCAGTTGCAGATCAAAAAGAAGAACAAGGCGCTTAATGCGTACTTTACGTTTACGTAAAAAAACTTAAAATGGAGGAATTACAAATGGCTTTAAATATCGAAGAAATCATTGCTTCAGTTAAAGAAGCAACTGTACTTGAGTTAAACGACTTAGTAAAAGCAATCGAAGAAGAATTTGGCGTAACTGCTGCTGCTCCTGTAGCTGTAGCTGCTGGTGGCGGTGCTGCTGCTGAAGAAAAAACTGATTTTGATCTAGTACTTGCTGGTGCTGGAGACCAAAAAATCAAAGTTATCAAAGTGGTTCGTGAAATCACTGGTCTTGGCTTGAAAGAAGCTAAAGAACTTGTTGACAACACTCCAAAACCACTTAAAGAAGGTATTGCTAAAGAAGAAGCTGAAGAACTTAAAGCTAAGCTTGAAGAAGTTGGCGCTTCTGTAGAAGTTAAGTAATCTTCGCCTAATCTTTTGGGAAAGCTCGCTTTTACTGGCGGGCTTTTTCTTTTCTAATCTCCTGAAACGATTGAATCCAGAGGAGGTCCATTCACCATGAGTGACCACTATTATACGGAAAAGCCATCAGTGAAAAGCAATAAACAGACATGGGACTTCACCTTGAGAAACCGTACCTTTACTTTTACAAGTGACAGTGGAGTGTTTTCTAAGAAAGAAGTCGACTTTGGTTCAAGGCTTTTAATTGAAGCTTTCGAAGAACCTGACTTGGATGGCGATGTCTTAGATGTCGGTTGCGGTTATGGACCGATCGGCTTATCGTTAGCAAACGAAATGACTAGCCGTACCATTCATATGATTGATGTGAACGAAAGAGCAGTCGAACTTTCAAAGGAAAACGCTAAACATAATCGCATTGATAATGTTCGCATCTATCAAAGTGATTTGTTCTCGAATGTTCATTCCTCAGCTGCTTTTGCCTCTATACTGACCAATCCCCCAATACGGGCAGGGAAGAAAGTTGTACATGCGATCTTTGAAAAAAGTGCTGATCATTTATTGCCGGAAGGTGAGTTGTGGGTGGTTATTCAGAAAAAGCAAGGTGGACCATCTGCGATTGAAAAATTAGAGCAGCTCTTTGGAGAAGTCGAGGTTGTATTGAAAAAAAAGGGCTACTATATAATCAAAGCTAAAAAAGTTTGACGCAGTTTCCTAGCTGTGTTAACATTATAAAATGCCAATGTGTATATTTTGCTTGATAGGCTTAAAAAACAACTATTTTGTATAAATTATGCATACTTGGGAAAACTAATAAAATCGGTATTTGTTTTTGGATGTGGTTTTCTTATTTTAGAAACCCTTTTTTCTTTTGTCTTGTAAAAGTATTTCTTTACTGACATTTGAAAGACAGAAATACTTTTTACACATATAATACGCATGATTTGAGGGGTGAATCAGTTGACAGGTCAACTAGTTCAGTATGGACGACACCGCCAGCGCAGAAGCTACGCACGCATAAGCGAAGTGTTAGAATTACCAAATCTCATTGAAATTCAAACCTCTTCTTATCAGTGGTTTCTTGATGAGGGTCTTAGAGAGATGTTTCAAGATATATCCCCAATTGAGGATTTTACTGGTAACCTTTCTCTTGAATTCATTGATTACAGCCTAGGGGATCCTAAGTATCCTGTAGCAGAATCAAAAGAACGTGATGTAACTTACTCTGCTCCACTAAGAGTAAAAGTTCGTTTAATTAACAAAGAAACTGGAGAAGTAAAAGACCAAGACGTGTTCATGGGTGATTTCCCAATCATGACAGACACAGGTACTTTTATCATTAATGGTGCGGAACGTGTAATCGTTTCTCAGTTAGTGCGTTCTCCAAGTGTATATTTCAGTGGTAAAGTAGACAAAAACGGTAAAAAAGGTTTTACTGCGACTGTCATTCCAAACCGTGGCGCATGGTTAGAATACGAAACTGATGCGAAGGATGTAGTCTATGTACGCATCGATCGCACACGTAAGTTGCCGGTTACGGTTCTTTTGCGTGCTCTCGGCTTCAGCTCTGATCAAGAGATTCTTGACCTCATTGGCGAGAATGAATACTTACGCAACACGCTGGAAAAAGACAATACAGAGAATGCGGATAAAGCACTTCTCGAAATCTACGAGCGCCTCCGCCCTGGAGAGCCGCCAACTGTTGAAAATGCGAAAAGCTTGCTAGACTCTCGCTTCTTCGATCCGAAGAGATATGACCTAGCAAATGTTGGACGCTACAAGATTAATAAGAAGCTTCATATTAAAAATAGACTGTTCAATCAAAAATTGGCTGAAACGTTAGTTGACCCTGAAACAGGTGAAATTCTAGCAGAAAAAGGTCAAATTTTAGACAGAAGAGTTCTTGATAAAGTTCTTCCATACTTAGAAAACGGCATCGGATTTAGAAAGCTTTATCCTAATGGTGGCGTAGTAGAAGATGAAGTAGAACTTCAATCTATTAAGATTTATGCACCGTCTGATCAAGAAGGCGAGCAAGTGATTAACGTGATTGGAAATGCATATGTAGAGGAAGCTGTGAAAAACATCACGCCTTCTGACATCATTGCATCAATCAGTTACTTCTTCAACCTTCTTCATGGTGTAGGTGACACAGATGATATCGACCACCTTGGTAACCGTCGTCTGCGTTCCGTAGGTGAACTTCTGCAAAACCAATTCCGTATTGGTTTAAGCAGAATGGAGCGTGTTGTTCGTGAAAGAATGTCAATTCAAGACACAAACACAATCACACCTCAGCAGCTGATCAACATTCGTCCTGTGATCGCTTCTATCAAAGAGTTCTTTGGTAGTTCTCAGCTATCTCAGTTCATGGATCAAACAAACCCGCTTGCTGAATTGACGCACAAACGTCGTCTGTCAGCGCTTGGACCGGGTGGTTTGACACGTGAGCGTGCAGGAATGGAAGTTCGTGACGTTCACTACTCTCACTATGGACGTATGTGTCCGATTGAAACACCAGAGGGTCCAAACATTGGTTTGATCAACTCTCTATCTTCATTCGCAAAAGTGAATCGCTTCGGATTTATCGAAACACCTTACCGCCGGGTTGATCCTGAAACTGGTAAAGTGACACCGAGAATCGATTACTTAACTGCTGATGAAGAGGATAACTACGTAGTAGCACAAGCGAACGCTATATTAGGTGAAGATGGTTCGTTTATTGATGATAATATCATTGCTCGTTTCAGAGGGGAAAACACCGTTGTTCCTCGAAACCGCGTTGACTACATGGACGTTTCGCCAAAGCAGGTTGTTTCTGCAGCGACAGCATGTATCCCATTCTTAGAAAACGATGACTCTAACCGTGCTCTAATGGGAGCGAACATGCAGCGTCAGGCTGTGCCTTTGATGCAGCCAGAATCACCGATTGTTGGTACAGGTATGGAGTACGTATCAGGTAAAGACTCTGGTGCTGCTGTCATCTGCCGTTACCCAGGTGTTGTAGAACGCGTAGAAGCAAAAAATATTTGGGTTCGCCGTTATGAAGACGTTGACGGACAACAAGTCAAAGGAAACCTAGACAAATACAGCTTGCTGAAATTTGTCCGCTCTAACCAAGGGACTTGCTACAACCAGCGTCCTATCGTAAGTGTTGGAGATGAAGTCGTTAAAGGAGAAATCCTTGCAGACGGACCTTCTATGGAAAAAGGTGAATTGGCTCTAGGACGTAACGTCATGGTCGGCTTCATGACTTGGGACGGTTACAACTACGAGGATGCGATCATCATGAGTGAGCGCCTTGTAAAAGATGACGTCTACACGTCTATTCATATTGAAGAATATGAATCAGAAGCTCGTGATACAAAGCTTGGACCAGAAGAAATCACTCGTGATATTCCAAACGTTGGGGAAGATGCTTTACGCAACCTTGACGAGCGCGGAATCATCCGTATTGGTGCAGAAGTAAAAGACGGAGACCTTCTTGTAGGAAAAGTAACGCCTAAAGGTGTAACTGAACTAACAGCTGAAGAACGTCTATTACATGCAATTTTCGGTGAAAAGGCTCGTGAAGTGCGTGATACGTCTCTACGTGTTCCACACGGCGGCGGCGGAATTATCCACGATGTAAAAGTCTTTAACCGTGAAGATGGAGATGAATTACCTCCAGGTGTAAACCAGTTAGTCCGCGTATACATCGTTCAGAAGCGTAAGATTTCTGAAGGTGACAAAATGGCCGGACGACATGGTAACAAAGGGGTTATCTCTAAAATCCTTCCAGAAGAAGATATGCCGTATCTTCCAGACGGAACACCGATCGATATCATGTTGAACCCTCTAGGGGTACCATCTCGTATGAACATCGGTCAGGTACTTGAGCTTCATATGGGTATGGCTGCACGTTACCTTGGCATCCACATTGCGTCACCAGTATTTGATGGTGCGCGCGAGGAAGATGTTTGGGAAACGCTTGAAGAAGCAGGTATGTCTCGTGATGCGAAAACAGTCCTTTATGACGGTCGAACTGGTGAACCATTCGACAACCGTGTATCTGTCGGAATCATGTACATGATCAAACTGGCTCACATGGTTGACGATAAACTTCACGCTCGTTCAACTGGACCATACTCACTTGTTACGCAGCAGCCACTTGGCGGTAAAGCACAGTTTGGTGGTCAGCGTTTCGGAGAGATGGAAGTATGGGCACTTGAAGCTTACGGTGCAGCATATACACTTCAAGAGATCTTAACAGTTAAATCGGATGACGTTGTGGGTCGTGTGAAAACATACGAAGCCATCGTCAAAGGGGATAACGTACCTGAACCAGGTGTCCCTGAATCATTCAAAGTGTTAATCAAAGAACTTCAAAGTTTAGGTATGGATGTGAAAATCCTATCTGGCGATGAAGAAGAGATAGAAATGAGAGATTTAGAAGACGATGAGGAAACGAAGAAAGCAGACGGATTAGCGTTATCTAATGACGAAGATGCTGCAGACCTCGCACCTGTCGATCTTGAACGTGACGCAGTCACAAAAGAATAGCAGAAACGATTAGAGCAAGTGACTAGGGTATAACCCGAAGATTAAAAGGGAGGTAGGCCCCTTGCTAGATGTGAACAATTTTGAGTATATGAACATCGGTCTCGCATCACCTGATAAAATCCGTTCTTGGTCTTTTGGTGAAGTGAAAAAGCCTGAAACGATTAACTATCGTACACTGAAACCTGAAAAAGATGGTCTCTTTTGTGAACGTATCTTCGGACCACAAAAAGACTGGGAATGTCATTGTGGGAAGTATAAACGCGTTCGGTATAAGGGTGTTGTATGTGACCGTTGTGGTGTAGAAGTAACACGGGCAAAAGTCCGTCGTGAGAGAATGGGGCATATCGAACTGGCTGCCCCAGTTTCCCACATTTGGTATTTCAAAGGTATCCCAAGCCGTATGGGTCTTGTTCTTGATATGTCACCACGTGCGTTAGAAGAAGTGATCTACTTCGCTTCTTACGTCGTGACAGATCCGGGCAACACACCGCTGGAGAAGAAACAACTTCTTTCTGAGAAAGAATTCCGTGCTTATTTAGATAAATACGGTAATACATTCCAAGCAGCTATGGGTGCAGAAGCAATCAACAAACTTCTTCAAGATATCGATCTTGTAAAAGAAGTAGATACACTGAAAGAAGAGCTGAAAACTGCTCAAGGACAGCGTCGTACACGTGCGATCAAACGCCTTGAAGTATTAGAAGCCTTCCGTAACTCAGGAAACAAACCATCTTGGATGATTCTTGATGTACTTCCGGTGATTCCGCCAGAATTACGTCCAATGGTTCAGCTTGATGGTGGACGTTTTGCTACTTCTGACTTGAACGACCTTTATCGTCGTGTCATCAACCGTAACAATCGTCTGAAGCGTTTATTAGATCTTGGCGCGCCAAGCATCATCGTTCAGAACGAGAAGCGTATGCTTCAAGAAGCTGTCGATGCCTTGATTGATAATGGACGTAGAGGCCGACCAGTAACAGGACCAGGAAATAGACCATTGAAATCTCTTTCTCACATGCTGAAAGGGAAACAAGGACGTTTCCGTCAAAACTTGCTTGGTAAACGTGTTGACTATTCTGGACGTTCCGTTATCGTCGTAGGACCACATTTGAAAATGTATCAGTGTGGACTTCCGAAAGAAATGGCTCTTGAATTATTCAAACCATTCGTGATGAAGGAGCTTGTTGAAAAAGGATTAGCTCACAACATCAAGAGTGCGAAGCGTAAAATTGAGCGCGTGCAGCCAGAAGTATGGGATGTTTTAGAATCAGTTATTCGTGAGCATCCAGTCTTACTAAACCGCGCACCGACTCTTCACAGACTTGGTATTCAAGCGTTTGAACCTACACTTGTGGAAGGACGCGCAATTCGTCTGCATCCACTTGTATGTACAGCCTACAACGCTGACTTTGACGGTGACCAAATGGCGGTTCACGTACCATTATCTGCTGAAGCTCAAGCTGAAGCTCGTATCTTAATGCTTGCTGCTCAAAACATTTTGAACCCGAAAGATGGAAAACCAGTTGTTACGCCATCTCAGGATATGGTGCTTGGTAACTACTACCTTACACTTGAGCGCAAAGGTGCTATCGGAGAAGGTATGGTCTTCAAAGATACTGACGAAGCCCTTCTTGCTTATCAAAATGGTTATGTGCATCTTCATACACGTGTAGCTGTTGCAGCTAGCTCGTTGAAGAATGTGACATTCACTGATGAACAGCGTTCTAAATTGTTGATTACAACAGTTGGAAAACTGATCTTTAACGAAATCTTACCGGAATCATTCCCATACATGAATGAGCCGACAAAGAGCAATATTGAAGAAAAAACGCCTGATCGTTTCTTCCTTGAAAAAGGTGAGGATGTAAAAGCTGCGATCGAGAAACAAGAAATCAATGCACCGTTCAAAAAAGGTATTTTAGGTAAAATCATTGCAGAAATCTTTAAGAGATTCCATATCACTGAGACATCTAAAATGCTTGACCGCATGAAAAATCTTGGTTTCAGATACTCTACTAAAGCCGGTATTACGGTTGGTGTGTCTGATATCGTCGTATTAGATGATAAGCAGCAAATTCTTGAAGAAGCACAAGCAAAAGTAGATAACGTCATGAAGCAATTCAGACGTGGTTTGATTACTGAAGAAGAACGTTATGAGAGAGTGATTTCAATCTGGAGTTCTTCTAAAGATGTCATCCAAGGTAAACTGATGAAGTCCCTTGATGAAGTCAACCCAATCTACATGATGAGTGACTCTGGGGCGCGTGGTAACGCATCTAACTTCACTCAGCTGGCTGGTATGCGTGGTCTGATGGCCAACCCGGCTGGACGTATCATTGAACTTCCGATTAAATCTAGTTTCCGTGAAGGTTTAACTGTATTGGAATACTTTATTTCCACTCACGGTGCGCGTAAAGGTCTTGCCGATACAGCCCTTAAAACAGCTGACTCAGGTTACCTCACGCGTCGTCTCGTTGACGTTGCACAGGATGTCATCATCCGTGAAACAGATTGCGGAACAGACCGTGGAATCTTGGCGAAGTCCATTAAAGAAGGAAATGAAATTATTGAGAAGCTTGAAGAACGTCTGATCGGACGTTTTGCAAGAAAACCAATTGTTCATCCTGAAACAGGCGAAGTCATTGTAGCCGAAAACGAACTAATTGATGAAGATAAAGCACTTGAAGTAGTTGAAGCAGGAATTGAGGAAGTATGGATCCGTTCTGCATTTACATGTAACACGCCTCATGGTGTATGTAAACGATGCTACGGCCGTAACCTTGCAACTGGTACTGACGTTGAAGTCGGTGAAGCAGTTGGAATCATCGCTGCACAATCAATCGGTGAGCCAGGAACTCAGCTTACAATGCGTACGTTCCACACCGGTGGGGTAGCAGGAGACGATATCACTCAAGGTTTACCTCGTATCCAAGAGCTGTTTGAAGCGCGTAATCCGAAAGGGCAAGCGACAATTTCTGAAATTGACGGTGTCGTTGCGGAAATTAACGATGTTCGTGACAAGCAGCAGGAAATTGTGGTTCAAGGCGAAGTTGAAACTCGCTCTTACACAGCTCCTTACAATGCACGTCTAAAAGTTGTTGAAGGTGACAAAGTCACTCGTGGTCAAGTGCTTACAGAAGGTTCGATCGATCCGAAAGAACTTCTTAAAGTGACTGACATGACAGCTGTTCAAGAATATCTGCTTCATGAAGTACAAAAAGTATACCGTATGCAAGGGGTAGAAATCGGAGATAAGCACGTAGAGGTAATGGTTCGCCAAATGCTTCGCAAAGTGCGTGTCGCTGATGCAGGGGATACAGACGTATTACCAGGCACACTTCTTGATGTACATCAATTCACTGAAGCAAATAAAAAAGTACTATTCGAAGGCAAACGTCCTGCAACAGGCCGTCCAGTTCTTCTTGGTATTACAAAAGCTTCGCTTGAAACAGACTCATTCTTGTCTGCGGCATCCTTCCAAGAAACGACTCGTGTCCTAACAGATGCGGCGATCAAAGGAAAACGTGATGAACTGCTTGGCTTGAAAGAGAATGTTATCATTGGTAAACTTGTTCCTGCTGGAACGGGAATGCCAAACTACCGTAAAGTTAAGCCGGTTTCGCAAGTGCAGCCGTCTGACGACATGGTTCCTGTAGAGTAATCTTTCTCGTGAGATTCCTATAAAATCATCAAAAAATGGTGAAGGATGTCAAGATAATCTGTTATACGATATTGACATCCTTCTGCCATGATGATAATATAACCAAGGTGCTCAAAATAAAACCTGTTACTTTGGAGGATATTCGATGTCTTATGATAAAGTATCACAGGCTCAATCCATTATTATTGGTACGAAGCAAACAGTAAAAGCTCTGAAACGAGATTCAGTAAAGGAAGTCGTCGTAGCGAAAGATGCTGATCCTGCTTTAACTGCTAGTGTATTGAAACTAGCGCAAGAGAAGGGTGTAGACATTTTAGTGGTAGATTCCATGAAAAAGCTCGGCAAGGCCTGCGGAATTGAAGTTGGGGCAGCAGCTGTTGCCATTATGTTATAGCGTACTTGTTTTGTTTTTGCATGTATAAAATGCAAAAGCATTGTTTTTTGCCTTTTGATGAACCACCTGGGTATGTGGGTTATAAAAAAAGTAATGAAGGGAGGAATAACAACATGCCTACAATTAATCAGCTAATACGCAAAGGACGCGTGAGTAAAGTTGAAAACTCAAAGTCACCTGCACTTAACAAAGGATACAACAGTTTCAAAAAAGAGCACACTAACGTAACATCTCCACAGAAGCGCGGGGTTTGTACTCGTGTCGGTACAATGACACCGAAAAAACCAAACTCAGCACTACGTAAATATGCTCGTGTACGTTTGTCTAACCTGATTGAGGTAACAGCTTACATTCCTGGTATCGGACATAACCTACAAGAGCACAGTGTAGTACTTATCCGTGGCGGACGTGTAAAAGACTTACCGGGTGTACGTTACCACATCGTTCGTGGTGCGCTTGATACTGCCGGAGTTGACGGTCGTATGCAAGGACGTTCTAAATACGGAACAAAACGCCCTAAACAAAGCAAATAATACAAACAAACATAAGGGTTTTTAGAAGTTGATAACAGATCAGTGGAGTCAGGAAGCTGACAATGATATTGAGAAGAGAAACAGATAGAAATCCTTTTAAAAGAGAAGGGAGGCTATTCAGATGCCACGTAAAGGTCCTGTAGCAAAAAGAGACGTATTGCCAGATCCAATTTACAATTCTAAACTTGTATCTCGTTTGATCAACAAAATGATGATCGACGGTAAAAGAGGAAAGTCACAAACTATTCTCTACAAGTCATTTGATATCATCAAAGAACGTACTGGTAATGAAGCGATGGAGGTTTTCGAACAAGCCTTGAAAAACATCATGCCAGTTCTTGAAGTTAAAGCACGTCGTGTAGGTGGAGCTAACTACCAAGTTCCTGTAGAAGTTCGCCCAGACCGTCGTACTACTTTAGGTCTTCGCTGGTTAGTAAACTATGCTCGTCTTCGTGGAGAAAAAACGATGGAAGAGCGTCTTGCTAACGAAATCCTTGACGCAGCTAACAACACTGGTGCTGCTGTTAAGAAACGTGAAGACACACACAAAATGGCAGAAGCGAACAAAGCATTCGCTCACTACCGCTGGTAGGATTTATACCAAACTAAAAAAACTATTCCCTAATGAGGAAGGAGAAATTACCCAATGGCAAGAGAGTTCTCCTTAGACAAAACTCGTAATATTGGTATCATGGCTCACATCGATGCCGGTAAAACGACAACGACTGAGCGTATCTTGTACTACACTGGTCGTATCCATAAAATTGGTGAAACTCACGAAGGAGCTTCACAAATGGACTGGATGGAGCAGGAGCAAGAACGTGGTATTACAATCACTTCTGCTGCTACTACAGCACAATGGAAAGGTTACCGTGTAAACATCATCGATACACCAGGACACGTAGACTTCACTGTTGAAGTTGAACGTTCTTTACGTGTACTTGATGGTGCGGTTGCTGTCCTTGATGCACAATCAGGTGTAGAGCCACAAACTGAAACAGTTTGGCGCCAAGCAACAACTTACGGAGTACCTCGTATCGTATTCGTTAACAAAATGGATAAAACCGGTGCGGACTTCCTTTACTCTGTAAGCACATTAAGAGATCGTCTTCAAGCGAACGCTCATGCAATTCAATTGCCGATCGGCGCTGAAGATCAATTCGAAGGAATCATCGACCTTGTAGAAAACGTAGCATACTTCTACGAAGATGACCTTGGAACTCGCTCTGATGCACAAGAAATCCCTGCAGAGTATAAAGACAAAGCTGAAGAGCTTCGCAGCAGCCTAATTGAAGCTGTCGCTGAGCTTGATGAAGAGCTTATGGAAAAATACCTTGAGGGTGAAGAAATCACAATTCCTGAATTGAAAGCTGCAATCCGTAAAGGAACATTGAATGTTGAATTCTACCCAGTTCTTGTTGGATCTGCTTTCAAAAACAAAGGTGTTCAGCTTGTACTCGACGCTGTGCTTGACTACCTTCCTGCACCAACTGATGTTGCTGCAATCAAAGGTATCCTGCCAGATTCAAATGAAGAGGTTGTTCGTGAGTCTACTGATGACGCACCATTCGCAGCTCTTGCATTTAAAGTTATGACTGACCCTTATGTTGGGAAACTAACTTTCTTCCGCGTATACTCTGGAACACTTGATTCTGGTTCATACGTGAAGAACTCTTCTAAGAACAAGCGTGAACGTGTTGGACGTATCCTTCAAATGCACGCAAACAGCCGTGAAGAAATCTCTACTGTATACGCAGGGGATATCGCAGCAGCTGTAGGTCTTAAAGATACATCTACTGGTGACACTCTTTGTGACGAGAAAGATCTTGTTATCCTTGAGTCTATGGAATTCCCAGAGCCAGTTATCGATGTAGCTATCGAGCCTAAATCAAAGGCTGACCAAGATAAAATGGGTATCGCTTTAGCTAAACTAGCTGAAGAGGATCCAACATTCCGTACACAAACAAACCCTGAAACTGGTCAAACGATCATCTCTGGTATGGGTGAGCTTCACCTTGATATCATTGTTGACCGTATGAAGCGTGAGTTCAAGGTTGAAGCTAACGTAGGTGCTCCTCAAGTTGCGTACCGTGAAACATTCCGTTCTGGTGCAAAAGTTGAAGGTAAATTCGTACGTCAGTCTGGTGGACGCGGTCAGTTCGGACACGTTTGGATCGAATTCGAACCAAACGAAGAAGGCGCAGGCTTTGAATTTGAAAATGCAATCGTCGGTGGGGTTGTTCCACGTGAATACATCCCAGCAATTCAAGCAGGTCTTGAAGATTCACTTGAAAATGGTGTATTAGCTGGATTCCCATTAATCGACATCAAAGCAAAATTATTTGATGGATCTTACCACGATGTTGACTCGAACGAAATGGCGTTCAAAATTGCTGCATCTATGGCATTGAAAAATGCTGTCAGCAAATGTAACCCAGTTCTACTTGAGCCAATGATGAAAGTGGAAGTTGTTATCCCTGAAGAATACATGGGAGACATCATGGGTGATATCACATCTCGTCGTGGACGTGTAGAAGGTATGGAAGCTCGCGGTAACGCTCAAGTTGTTCGCGCTATGGTTCCACTTTCTGAAATGTTCGGATATGCAACTGCACTCCGTTCTAACACACAAGGACGCGGTACTTTCACTATGCACATGGATCACTACGAAGAAGTGCCTAAGAGCATCAGTGAAGAAATCATCAAAAAAAATAAAGGTGAATAATTGATTTTGCCTTTAAACTAAAGTATAACTACTATTGAAGATCAGAAAGTGAGAGGTAACTCTTCACTTTCTATCACTCTATACCAAATACAATGAACCTTTAAGGAGGATTTTTAGAATGGCTAAAGAAAAATTCGACCGTTCCAAATCGCATGCTAACATTGGTACAATTGGACACGTTGACCATGGTAAAACAACTCTAACTGCTGCTATCTCAACAGTTCTTCATAAGAAATCTGGTAAAGGTACAGCTATGGCTTATGACCAAATCGATGGTGCTCCAGAAGAGCGCGAGCGTGGAATCACAATCTCAACTGCACACGTTGAGTATGAAACTGAAACTCGTCACTATGCACACGTAGACTGCCCAGGACACGCTGACTATGTTAAAAACATGATCACTGGTGCTGCTCAAATGGACGGCGCGATCTTAGTAGTATCTGCTGCTGACGGTCCAATGCCACAAACACGTGAGCACATCCTACTTTCTCGTAACGTAGGTGTACCATACATCGTAGTATTCCTTAACAAATGTGACATGGTTGACGATGAAGAGTTACTTGAACTTGTTGAAATGGAAGTTCGTGACCTTCTTTCTGACTATGACTTCCCTGGTGATGATGTACCAGTTATCAAAGGTTCTGCTCTTAAAGCTCTTGAAGGAGATGCTGATTACGAAGCAAAAATCTTTGAACTTATGGATGCGGTTGATGAGTACATCCCAACTCCAGAGCGTGACACTGAGAAGCCATTCATGATGCCAGTTGAGGACGTATTCTCAATCACTGGTCGTGGAACAGTTGCTACTGGTCGTGTTGAGCGTGGACAAGTTAAAGTCGGTGACGAAGTTGAAATCATCGGTCTTCAAGAAGAAAACGGTAAAACAACTGTTACAGGTGTTGAAATGTTCCGTAAACTTCTTGACTATGCTGAAGCTGGTGACAACATCGGTGCACTACTTCGTGGTGTATCTCGTGAAGATATCCAACGTGGTCAAGTACTTGCTAAACCAGGTACAATCACTCCACATAGCCGTTTCAAAGCTGAAGTTTATGTACTTTCTAAAGAAGAGGGTGGACGTCATACTCCATTCTTCGCTAACTACCGTCCGCAGTTCTACTTCCGTACAACTGACGTAACTGGTATCGTACATCTTCCAGAAGGTACTGAAATGGTAATGCCTGGCGATAACACTGAGATGGAAGTTGAACTTATCTCTACTATCGCTATCGAAGAAGGAACTCGTTTCTCTATCCGTGAGGGTGGACGTACTGTAGGTTCTGGCGTCGTTTCAACTATCATTAAGTAATTAAACATACAGAAGAGACTCCTTGCAAAAGGGTCTCTTTTTTTGCTTTTCCAGATCAGAACGGCTACTATAAGCTATAGAATCTAAATGGAACCGAGAGGATCGCTGGAATGGCAAAGACATATTTGAAAAAATGGTTGATCGGCGGGATTGACCAATGGATTATGATGAAAGAAGATGAGACGAGTGAAACAAAGCCTGTACTTTTATTTTTACACGGCGGGCCCGGCTCAGCTCAAATCAGTTATATTGATTCCTTTCACGAGGAACTTGATCAGGACTTTACAGTTGTCCATTGGGATCAGCGTGGCGCAGGACTTTCCTATCAAGAGAATCTTCCTGATGAATCGATGACCATTCAGCAATTTATAGAAGACACGATTGAACTGACTGAGAAGCTCCTATCACATCTAGGTCACTCAAAATTGTATATCGCAGGATACTCGTGGGGATCATTAATTGCCATACAAGCAGTACATAAGCGTCCAGATCTTTATCATGCTTATTACGGGATTAGTCAGGTAGTAGATGTGTTAAAGGAAGATATCGTATCGTACGAGCTTCTTATGAAGAAATATCATAACAATCGGCTGTTTACTGGGTGTCTGCGATTACTGACGCCGCCTCCTTGGAAACGGACATCAGCTCATGCCTTGTTCTCTCTATATAAAGAGTTTGCAAGCGTAGGTCTCACGCATAGATGGAAGCCGGTTTTTCAAATGCTAAAAGGGTTTCTTTTTAGTAAGCAATATCAGCTGAAAGATAAATGGAAGTTCATGAAAGGGCAGAAGTTTAGTCAAGACAAGCTATGGAATCAGCTCATGAATGAGAGTATTCAATACCGAGTTTCTACTATATTAATACCGTGCTACTTTCTCATTGGCGATCACGACATGATTACCCCAGCTGCTGTATCAAAACCATATGTTGATCAATTAAAAGCACCCATCAAAGAATGGTTTACCTTTAAAGACTCTGCCCATTCCCCGCACATCGAGGAGCCAGATGAATTTATACGTATCATCAGAAAGACTGCTATACATCATCTTCAGGGAAAGCTTGATTTATAGGCTGAATCCCTGTATAATATGAAAAGTGTGCAAATCATAAATTTATCCGATTTATTATTGCAACACGCAGGCCAATTTGGTACAATAGTGCATGTTGGTCTTTGACTGCGATGAAGTGAGAGGTTGCTGACACACCCGGCCGCTTTGCCATGGCGAGGTGATCAGGTTTTTCTCACGGAGAACTGTCTAACGTAAGTAGGCGAAAAGGAGGGAAAATAATGGCAAAACAAAAAATTCGTATTCGTTTAAAAGCATATGATCATAGAATTCTTGATCAATCTGCTGAGAAGATTGTTGAAACGGCTAAGCGTTCTGGTGCTAGTGTATCTGGTCCAATCCCGCTTCCAACTGAAAAATCAGTTTACACAATCCTTCGTGCGGTGCATAAGTACAAAGATTCTCGTGAGCAATTCGAGATGCGTACTCACAAACGTCTAATCGACATCGTGAATCCAACTCCACAAACAGTTGATGCACTTATGCGTTTAGATTTACCATCTGGTGTAGATATCGAAATCAAACTTTAATTCAAATAGAAAACACATATTATAGGAGGTGTGACTAATGACCAAAGGAATCTTAGGTAGAAAAATTGGTATGACGCAAGTATTCGCAGAAAACGGTGATCTTATCCCTGTAACTGTTGTTGAGGCTGCTGCTAACGTTGTTCTTCAAAAGAAGACTGTTGACACGGATGGCTATGAAGCAATCCAAATCGGTTTTGATGACAAACGTGAAAAGCTTTCTAACAAACCAGAGAAAGGCCACGTTGCTAAAGCGGAAACTGCTCCTAAGCGCTTTGTAAAAGAATTACGCGGTGCGGAGTTAGATGCGTATGAAGTTGGTCAGGAAGTCAAAGTTGATATTTTCGCAAATGGAGATATCGTAGATGTAACAGGAACATCAAAAGGTAAAGGATTCCAAGGGGCTATCAAACGCCACGGACAATCACGCGGACCAATGACTCACGGTTCACGTTACCACCGTCGTCCTGGTTCAATGGGACCTGTTGATCCAAACCGTGTATTCAAAGGTAAACTTCTTCCAGGTCGTATGGGCGGAGAGCAAATCACTGTCCAAAACCTTGAGATCGTTAAAGTTGATGCAGAACGCAATCTTCTATTGATCAAAGGAAACGTACCAGGAGCTAAAAAATCTCTAGTAACTGTAAAGAGTGCAGTTAAATCTAAATAACTCTCTTAGGAAAGGAGGAAACAAGTCATGCCAAAAGTAGCATTATTTAACCAAAACGGTTCTACTAACGGTGAAATCGAATTAAACGCTTCTGTGTTTGGAATTGAGCCAAACGAAAGCGTAGTATTCGATGCTATTCTTATGCAAAGAGCTTCCTTACGTCAAGGAACTCACAAAGTAAAAACTCGTTCTGAAGTACGTGGCGGAGGTCGTAAGCCTTGGAGACAGAAGGGTACAGGTCGTGCTCGTCAAGGTTCTATCCGTTCACCACAATGGCGCGGAGGCGGTATCGTATTCGGTCCAACACCACGCAGCTATTCTTATAAATTACCTAAAAAAGTTCGCCGCTTGGCTATCAAGTCAGTATTGTCTTCTAAAGTAATCGACAACAACATCATCGTTCTTGAAGATCTGACTCTTGATGCAGTGAAAACGAAAGAATTCGCAGGCATCCTTAAAGGATTATCTGTTGAGAAGAAAGCGTTGATCGTCACTGCGGATGCAAACGAAACAGTTGCTTTATCTGCTCGTAACATCCCTGGAGTAACAGTTGTTGAAGCTAACGGTATCAACGTTCTTGACGTTGTCAACCACGACAAACTTCTGATCACTAAAGCAGCGGTTGAAAAAGTAGAGGAGGGACTTGCATAATGAAAGATCCTCGTGATGTTCTAAAGCGCCCTATCATTACTGAACGTTCTGCTGATCTAATGACAGAGAAGAAGTACACGTTCGAAGTTGATGTCAGAGCTAACAAAACAGAAGTGAAAGACGCTGTTGAAGAAATCTTTGGAGTGAAAGTTGAGAAAGTCAACGTTCAAAACTACAAAGGAAAATCAAAACGCGTTGGACGCTACACTGGTATGACTAGCCGTCGCAGAAAAGCGATCGTGAAATTAACTGCTGACAGCAAAGAAATCGAAATTTTTGAAGCGTAAATCTTAAAAAGAAGGAGGGAAATTCAAAATGGCGATTAAAAAGTATAAACCAACCAGTAATGGTCGTCGTGGCATGACTACTTCAGATTTTGCTGAAATCACGACTGACAAACCAGAAAAATCGTTGCTTGCACCGCTACACAAAAAAGGCGGACGTAACAACCAAGGTAGATTGACTGTTCGTCATCAAGGTGGCGGTCACAAACGTCAATACCGTATCATCGACTTCAAGCGTGATAAAGACGGTATACCTGGACGCGTTGCTACAATCGAGTATGATCCAAACCGTTCAGCGAACATCGCTCTTGTAAACTATGCAGATGGTGAGAAACGTTACATTCTTGCTCCGAAAGGAATCCAAGTTGGTACTGAAGTTACTTCTGGACCAGAAGCTGACATCAAACCAGGTAATGCTCTTCCACTTATCAACATCCCAGTTGGTACAGTTGTGCATAACATTGAATTAAAACCAGGTAAAGGTGGACAATTAGTTCGTTCTGCTGGTACTTCTGCTCAAGTTCTAGGTAAAGAAGGTAAATACGTTCTTGTACGTTTGAACTCAGGAGAAGTTCGCATGATTCTTTCTGCTTGCCGTGCGACTATCGGTCAAGTTGGAAACGAGCAACACGAATTAATTAACATCGGTAAAGCTGGACGTTCTCGCTGGAAAGGCGTACGCCCAACAGTTCGTGGTTCTGTAATGAACCCTAACGATCACCCACACGGTGGTGGAGAAGGACGCGCTCCAATCGGACGTAAATCACCAATGTCTCCATGGGGCAAACCGACTCTTGGATTCAAGACTCGTAAGAAAACCAACAAGTCTGATAAATTCATTGTACGTCGTCGTAAAAACAAGTAACGGGGTTGTCTACGGTTCATTTAGGACCGTAGTTCAATCACGAAGGGAGGTTCCACAATGGCTCGCAGCTTAAAAAAAGGACCATTTGTTGATGATCATTTGATGGCTAAAGTCGAGAAATTGAATGAAACTGACAAAAAGCAAGTCGTAAAAACTTGGTCTCGTCGTTCTACAATTTTCCCACAATTCATCGGTCACACAATCGCTGTCTATGACGGACGCAAACATGTACCTGTTTTCATTTCTGAAGATATGGTAGGTCACAAATTGGGCGAATTCGCACCAAGCCGTACTTACAAAGGTCATGCTAGTGACGATAAAAAAACAAGACGCTAATGAGAGGAGGCTTTTAAATGCAAGCTAAAGCTGTCGCAAGAACAGTCCGTATTGCTCCTCGTAAAGCACGTCTAGTAATGGACCTGATCCGAGGTAAGCAAGTAGGAGAAGCAGTTTCTATCTTAAACCTTACACCTAAGGCTGCTTCACCAATTATTGAAAAAGTATTAAAATCTGCTATCGCAAACGCTGAGCACAACTACGAGTTGGACGCTAACAGCCTAGTGATTACTCAAGCATTCGTTGACGAAGGTCCAACACTTAAGAGATTCCGTCCACGTGCTATGGGTCGTGCGAGCGCAATTAACAAACGTACTAGCCACATTACAATCGTTGTATCAGAAAAGAAGGAGGGATAATCCGTGGGTCAAAAGGTAAATCCAGTAGGTCTTCGTATTGGCGTCATTCGTGATTGGGAATCTAAATGGTTCGCAGGAAAAGATTACGCTGACTTCTTACATGAAGACTTGAAAATCCGTGAATTCATCAGCAAGCGTTTGTCTGACGCGTCTGTTTCTAAAGTAGAAATCGAACGTGCTGCAAACCGCGTAAATATCACAATCCACACGGCTAAACCAGGTATGGTAATTGGTAAAGGCGGATCTGAAGTTGAAGCACTTCGTAAAGCTCTTAACAGCCTAACTGGCAAACGTGTACACATCAACATTCTTGAAATCAAGAGAGCAGATCTTGATGCTCAGCTAGTTGCTGAAAACATCGCTCGTCAACTTGAAAACCGTATTTCATTCCGTCGTGCACAAAAACAAACAATCCAACGCACAATGCGTGCTGGAGCACAAGGAATCAAAACAATGGTTTCTGGTCGTCTTGGCGGTGCAGATATTGCTCGTTCTGAATATTACAGTGAAGGTACTGTTCCATTGCACACACTTCGTGCTGACATCGACTATGCTACTGCTGAAGCTGATACTACTTATGGTAAGCTTGGCGTAAAAGTATGGATCTATCGTGGAGAAGTCCTTCCAACTAAGAAGAATACTGCGGAAGGAGGAAAATAATATGTTATTGCCAAAACGCGTGAAGTATCGCAGAGAACATCGTGGAAAAATGCGTGGTCGTGCAAAAGGCGGTACTGAAGTACATTTCGGTGAGTACGGTATCCAAGCTCTTGAAGCTTCTTGGATCACAAACCGTCAAATCGAAGCTGCTCGTATTGCTATGACTCGTTACATGAAACGTGGCGGTAAAGTTTGGATTAAAATTTTCCCTTCTAAGCCATACACAGCTAAACCTCTAGAGGTCCGCATGGGTTCCGGTAAAGGTGCTCCAGAAGGATGGGTAGCTGTAGTAAAACCGGGCAAAGTTTTATTTGAAATTTCTGGTGTGTCTGAAGAAGTGGCTCGTGAAGCTCTTCGTCTTGCATCTCACAAATTGCCAATTAAAACGAAGTTCGTAAAACGTGAAGAAATTGGTGGTGAATCAAATGAAAGCTAATGAAATTCGTGACCTTACCACTGCTGAAATTGAACAAAAAGTAAAGTCTCTTAAAGAAGAACTTTTCAATCTTCGTTTCCAATTAGCGACTGGGCAGCTTGAAAATACTGCTCGCATTCGTGAAGTGCGTAAATCAATCGCACGCATGAAAACTGTGATTCGTCAAAGAGAAATCGCTGCTAATAAATAATAATTAGAGGGGAGGCCCCGCAAACATGAGCGAACGTAACCAACGTAAAGTGTATCAAGGTCGTGTTGTTTCTGACAAAATGGATAAAACCATCACTGTTGTAGTTGAAACATACAAAAAGCATTCACTTTATGGCAAACGTGTAAGATACTCTAAAAAGTTCAAAGCACATGATGAAAACAACCAAGCAAAAATCGGAGACATCGTAAAGGTCATGGAAACTCGTCCTTTATCTGCGACTAAACGCTTTCGTCTAGTTGAAGTTGTCGAAGAAGCCGTTATTATCTAATAAAGTTCGGATTTCTTTTTCCGAAAGGAGGTAACATTAATGATTCAACAGGAGACTCGTTTAAAAGTAGCTGACAACTCTGGCGCACGCGAAGTACTAACGATTAAAGTTCTTGGTGGCTCTGGACGTAAAACGGCTAACATCGGTGATGTCATTGTTTGTACGGTTAAACAAGCAACACCTGGAGGCGTTGTCAAAAAAGGTGAAGTTGTGAAAGCAGTTATCGTTCGTACTAAGAGCGGAGCTCGCAGAAACGATGGATCTTACATCAGTTTCGACGAAAATGCTTGTGTCATCATCCGTGACGACAAGAGCCCACGTGGAACTCGTATCTTCGGACCAGTAGCACGTGAACTTCGTGAAAACAACTATATGAAAATTGTTTCTCTAGCACCAGAAGTACTTTAATGAATACAATCCGCGACTCAAGGAGGTGCGATTAAATGCATGTTAAAAAGGGCGATAAAGTAGTGGTTATCTCTGGTAAAGATAAAGGTAAACAAGGTGTCATCCTTGCTGCTTTCCCTAAAAAGGAACGTGTTTTAGTAGAAGGTATTAACCTTGTGAAAAAACACTCTAAACCAACCCAAGCTAACCCTCAAGGCGGGATTTCTGAACAAGAAGCGCCGATCCACGTATCAAACGTAATGCCGCTTGATCCTAAAACGGGTGAAGTGACACGTGTTGGGTATAAAGTTGAGGACGGAAAGAAAGTCCGTGTAGCGAAAAAATCTGGGCAAGTTCTAGATAAATAGTAAATAAGGAAGGGAGGTCTTTCTCATGAACCGCCTTAAAGAAAAGTATGTAAAAGAAATTACACCTGCATTAGTTTCTAAGTTTGAATACACTTCAGTAATGCAAGTGCCAAAAATCGAAAAAATCGTGATCAACATGGGTGTTGGTGACGCCGTTCAAAACGCTAAAGCAATCGATACTGCTGTTGAAGAATTAACGTTTATCGCTGGTCAAAAACCTGTCGTTACTCGTGCGAAGAAGTCTATTGCTGGATTCCGTCTACGTGAAGGAATGCCAATCGGTGCGAAAGTAACACTTCGCGGAGAGCGCATGTATGATTTCCTTGATAAACTTATTTCTGTGTCTTTACCACGTGTACGTGACTTCCGCGGGATTTCTAAGAAATCTTTCGACGGTCGTGGAAACTACACGCTTGGTATTAAAGAACAGTTAATCTTCCCAGAAATTGATTACGATAAAGTAACAAAGGTCCGCGGTATGGATATCGTTATCGTTACTACTGCCAATACGGACGAAGAAGCACGTGAGTTATTAACTCAAGTAGGTATGCCGTTCCAGAAATAATCAATGAAAGGGAGGCGAAATCGTGGCTAAAAAGTCTATGATTGCGAAACAACAACGCAAACAAAAGTTTAAAGTTCAAGAGTATACGCGCTGCGAACGTTGTGGACGTCCACATTCAGTTATTCGTAAGTTTAAACTTTGCCGTATTTGTTTCCGCGAACTTGCATATAAAGGACAAATTCCTGGCGTTAAAAAAGCCAGCTGGTAATCCCCATAAATGGGAAGGAGGTTATTAAATAATGGTTATGACAGATCCGATTGCAGATTTGCTGACTCGTATTCGCAATGCGAACATGGTACGTCATGAGAAGCTAGAAGTACCGGCTTCAAAAATCAAAAGAGAAATTGCTGAAATCTTAAAGCGTGAAGGTTTTATCCGTGACGTTGAGTACGTCGAAGACAGCAAACAAGGAATTATCCGTTTGTTCCTTAAATACGGCCAAAACAACGAACGTGTTATCACTGGTCTTAAAAGAATCAGTAAACCTGGTTTACGCGTATATGCGAAATCAAATGAAGTACCACGTGTACTTAACGGACTTGGAATCGCAATTATTTCTACATCACAAGGTGTTTTATCGGACAAAGAAGCCCGTGCTAAACAAGCTGGTGGAGAAGTACTTGCTTACGTATGGTAAAAAAAGTTTAAGATGAATGGAGGTGCTTGGTATGTCTCGTATAGGTAAAAAACTAATCGAGATCCCTTCAGGAGTAACTGTGACAAACAACGATAACACAGTGACAGTAAAGGGACCAAAAGGTGAACTAACTCGTGCATTTCACCCTGATATGGAAATTAAAATTGAGGACAACGTCTTAACTGTAAGCCGTCCGTCTGAAAATAAAGAACACCGTGCATTACATGGTACAACACGTAGCTTGATTGCTAACATGGTTGAAGGTGTATCTAAAGGTTTCGAAAGAGGTTTAGAACTTATCGGTGTCGGTTACCGTGCAGCTAAATCTGGAAACAAACTTGTTCTTAACGTTGGATACTCTCACCCAGTTGAAATCGTTCCTGAGGCTGGAGTTGAAGTAGAAGTTCCATCTCAAACGAAAGTAATCGTTAAAGGTATCGATAAAGAGCGTGTAGGAGCTCTAGCTTCTAACATCCGCGCTGTCCGTGCTCCAGAGCCTTACAAAGGTAAAGGAATTCGTTACGAAGGTGAATTCGTTCGCCGTAAAGAAGGAAAAACTGGTAAGTAAGATCGCTTAAAGTGAAGAAAGGAGTGACTCGGATGATTACGAAAACTAGCAAAAACGCTACTCGTCTTAAAAGACATGCTCGTGTTCGTGCGAAACTTTCAGGTACTGCTGAAAGACCTCGCCTTAACGTTTTCCGTTCTAACAAGAATATCTACGCTCAAGTAATTGATGATGTTAACGGTGTAACACTTGTAAGTGCTTCTACTCTTGATAAAGAGTTAAAGATCGAGAATAGTTCTGACACTGCAGCTGCTACGAAAGTTGGCGAACTTGTTGCAAAACGTGCTGTTGAAAAAGGAATCTCTAACGTGGTATTTGACCGCGGAGGATACCTATATCATGGACGTGTAAAAGCTCTAGCTGAAGCTGCTCGTGAGGCTGGACTTAAATTTTAATAAAAGAAGGAGGGACACATCCGAATGAGTCGTATTGACCCAAGCAAATTAGAGTTAGAAGAACGCTTAGTTACGGTTAACCGCGTAGCGAAAGTTGTTAAAGGTGGACGTCGTTTCCGTTTTGCAGCTTTAGTTGTTGTCGGTGACAAAAACGGTCATGTAGGTTTCGGTACTGGTAAAGCACAAGAAGTACCAGAAGCGATCCGCAAAGCTGTTGAAGATGCGAAAAAGAATTTAATTGAAGTACCAATGGTTGGAACTACAATTCCACATGAAATCATCGGTCGATTCGGTGCAGGAAACGTTCTATTGAAGCCTGCTTCAGAAGGTACAGGAGTTATCGCTGGAGGCCCAGTGCGTGCGGTACTTGAGCTTGCTGGTCTAGCTGATATCCTTTCTAAATCTCTAGGTTCTAATACACCGATCAACATGATCCGCGCAACACTTCAAGGTTTAAGTGAGCTTAAACGTGCTGAAGATGTAGCGAAGCTTCGTGGAAAATCTGTAGAAGACCTGTTAGGATAAGGAGGGAACAATAATGGCAAATAAATTAGAAATTACCCTCAAACGCAGTGTAATCGGTCGCCCTGAAGATCAGCGTGTCACTGTTCGTACTCTTGGTCTTAAGAAAACAAACCAAACAGTCGTACATGAAGACAATGCAGCGATCCGCGGCATGATTAACAAGGTGTCTCATTTAGTTTCTGTTAAAGAACAATAAAACATTTTTAATCGATAAGGAGGTGCCCAAATGAAACTTCATGAATTGAAGCCTTCAGAAGGTTCACGTAAAGTACGCAACCGTGTTGGTCGTGGTATTGGATCAGGTAACGGTAAAACTTCTGGTAAAGGTCATAAAGGTCAAAACGCTCGTTCTGGCGGCGGTGTACGCCC
Source organism: Bacillus sp. FSL K6-1000 (assembly GCF_038630785.1). NCBI lineage: Bacteria > Bacillati > Bacillota > Bacilli > Caryophanales > Bacillaceae > Bacillus > Bacillus sp. FSL K6-1000. The sequence continues at coordinate 147,690 of NZ_CP152042.1, forward strand.
TGGTTTCGAAGGTGGTCAGATGCCTTTATTCCAACGCCTTCCAAAACGTGGTTTTACAAACATCAACCGTAAAGATTACGCGGTAATCAACTTAGACAGATTAAACAGTTTTGACGAAGGAACGGAAGTAACTCCTGAACTTCTTCTAGAGACTGGTGCAATAAGCAAGTTAAAAGCAGGAGTAAAAATTCTTGGCAACGGTAAATTAGAAAAAAAATTAACTGTAAAAGCCAATAAATTCTCTGCTTCTGCGAAAGAAGCGATTGAAGCTGCTGGCGGTACAGCCGAGGTGATCTAACTTGTTTAAGACAATCTCCAATTTTATGCGCGTGAAAGATATACGGAATAAGATTATATTCACACTTTTAATGTTAGTCGTCTTTCGTATAGGTGCTTTCATCCCTGTGCCTAATGTGAACGCCGAAGTTCTCCAGGCACAGGATCAAATGAGTGTTTTCGGAATCCTCAACACGTTTGGGGGCGGGGCACTTTTCCAATTCTCCATTCTTGCAATGGGGATTATGCCGTATATCACTGCTTCGATCATCATTCAGCTCTTGCAGATGGATGTTGTTCCGAAGTTTACTGAGTGGTCAAAGCAAGGAGAGGTTGGCCGCCGAAAATTAGCACAATTCACAAGGTATTTTACAATTGTTCTAGGATTTATCCAGGCGTTAGGAATGTCATATGGATTCAACAATATGGCAGGAGGCATGCTGATTGAAAACCCAGGTGTATCAACGTATCTCTTAATTGCGGTCGTACTCACTGCGGGAACAGCATTTTTAATGTGGCTGGGCGAGCAGATTACTGCTCATGGTGTTGGTAACGGTATTTCGATTATTATCTTTGCCGGTATCATCGCTGGTATCCCTCAAACATTAAAACAAGTGTACGCTCAACAATTTGTAGGTGGAGATGGACAGCTGTTCATGCAAATCCTTAAAATTGCCCTTATTGTAATTGCCATTCTTGTCATTGTTATCGGTGTTATTTACATTCAAATGGCAGTGAGAAAGATTGCAATTCAATATTCAAAAGGTACTGGTCGTGCACAAATGTCTGCTAGTCAAGCAACGCACCTTCCATTGAAAGTGAATCCAGCAGGGGTGATTCCAGTCATCTTTGCCGTTTCTTTCATTATTACTCCGCAGACGATCGCATCGTTCTTCGGAACCAATAATGTGACAACTTGGATAACCAACAACTTTGACTATACTAAGCCAATCGGTATGACGATTTATGTAGCACTGATTGTTGCTTTCACATATTTTTATGCCTTTGTCCAAGTCAATCCTGAACAAATGGCTGAAAATCTGCAAAAGCAGGGTGGCTATATCCCGGGAGTTCGTCCAGGGAAAATGACTCAAGATAGAATTACGAGCATTTTGTACCGACTCACGTTTGTGGGCGCCATTTTCTTAGCCGTGATTTCAATACTTCCTATCTTTTTCATTCAATTCGCTGGATTACCTTCCGCTGCACAAATTGGCGGCACAAGTCTTCTCATTGTTGTAGGTGTTGCACTTGAAACAATGAAACAGCTTGAAAGCCAATTAGTGAAACGAAATTACCGTGGATTTATGAAATAAACCAGAGGGCTGGGCAGCTGCCCAACCTCTCTAAGTAAGGAAGGGGAAATCCGAAATGAACTTAGTCTTAATGGGGCTTCCGGGTGCTGGTAAAGGCACTCAGGCAGAACGAATTGTTGATGATTATGGGATCCCTCATATCTCAACAGGAGATATGTTCCGCGCTGCTATGAAAGAGGAGACACAACTTGGGCTCGAAGCAAAATCCTTTATCGATAAAGGAGAGCTTGTTCCTGATGAGGTCACAATCGGTATTGTTAGAGAAAGACTTGGCAAAAATGATTGTGAACAAGGTTTTCTTCTGGACGGATTTCCGCGAACAGTCGCTCAGGCTGAAGCTTTAGAAGAAATTCTAAAGGACCTTGGCAGAACGATTGATTATGTCATTAATATTAAAGTCGATAAAGATGCTTTGATGGAGCGTCTGACTGGCCGAAGAATTTGCAAAAATTGCGGAGCAACATATCATTTAGTATTTAATCCACCTGCGAAAGAAAATGTTTGTGACAAGTGTGGAGGCGAGCTTTATCAACGTGCAGATGATAATGCAGAAACCGTTTCGACTAGACTTGAAGTGAACTTAAAGCAGACTGAACCTTTACTGAACTTCTATTCAGAAAAAGGATATCTTGCAAACATTGATGGTGCGAAGCACATTAACGATGTATATGCAGATATCAAGGACCTGCTTGGAGGATTAAATAAATGATTATCTGTAAAACTCCTCGCGAGCTTGAGATTATGAGAGAAGCTGGACGTATTGTCGCACTGACTCATGAAGAGCTGAAGAAACACATAAAACCAGGTATTTCGACAAAAGAATTGGATCAAATTGCCGAACGTTTTATTACAAAGCAGGGTGCAATCCCATCTTTTAAAGGGTATAATGGTTTTCGCGGGAGCATTTGCGTTTCGGTGAATGAAGAACTCGTTCACGGTATTCCTGGTAAACGGGTTTTACGTGATGGTGACATCATTAGTATCGATATTGGCGCAAAGTTAAATGGCTATCATGGTGACTCTGCTTGGACTTATCCAGTTGGGGTAATCAGTGATGAAGACCGCAAACTACTGGAAGTCACAGAGGAATCTCTATATAAAGGCTTACAGGAAGCAAAGCCAGGCGAACGTCTGTCGAACATTTCCCATGCCATACAAACGTATGTTGAAAATGAGAATTTTTCAGTTGTTAGAGAATATGTTGGACATGGGGTCGGACAGGATCTTCATGAGGACCCTCAAATTCCTCATTATGGTCCGCCCAACAAAGGCCCACGGCTAAAACCTGGGATGGTGTTGGCCATCGAACCGATGGTGAACGCAGGCAGTCGATATGTGAAAACATTGGCTGATAACTGGACGGTTGTAACGGTTGATGGGAAAAAGTGTGCTCATTTTGAGCATACGATTGCGATTACAGATACAGGTTTTGATATACTGACTAAGATTTAGGTCTTCACTGAAGCCTTTCAGGCCCAAATCGGGCAGGTTGTCTGTATAGTCCAAAGAAAGAACAAGATCAGTATACAGGTGTCATCGGCATGTTCGTTGGCTGCCATGTACTAATCGCAGACGGAGAAAAGCGTAAATTTCATTCTCCTAAGAAAAAATATCAATCATATAACCTTTTATGATTGCGTATCTCCGGAAGTTCAGAACAGTATATTCAAAACAGGTCGGGTGATAGATGAACAATTGAGAGATTCTCATTTGTACATTTGTCAGAGAGCAAGTTACTGATTTGAAGAAGGGAGAACACTTGAATGGCGAAAGACGATGTAATTGAAGTGGAAGGTACTGTAGCAGAAACTTTGCCAAACGCAATGTTCAAAGTTGAACTAGAGAATGGTCATACAGTTTTGGCTCATGTATCAGGAAAAATCCGTATGCACTTCATTCGCATTTTACCTGGAGACAAAGTTACGGTAGAATTATCTCCATATGACTTAACTCGTGGTAGAATTACGTACCGTTACAAATAAAGCAACTCCGGAAGAAGGAGGTTGGAAACACATGAAAGTGAGACCATCTGTTAAACCTATCTGTGAAAAATGTAAAGTGATTCGCAGAAAAGGAAAAGTAATGGTGATCTGTGAAAACCCAAAACATAAACAAAAACAAGGCTAATAACAAGGAGGTGCCCAAATCATGGCTCGTATTGCTGGTGTAGATATTCCACGTGATAAGCGTGTTGTCATTTCTTTAACATATGTTTTTGGAATTGGTCGTACGACTGCGCAACAAGTCCTTAAAGAAGCAGGTGTTTCTGAAGACACTCGCGTTCGCGATCTAACTGAAGACGAACTTGGTAAAATCCGTGATATCATTGACAAACTTAAAGTAGAAGGTGACCTTCGTCGTGAAGTTTCACTTAACATTAAGCGTCTAATTGAAATCGGAAGCTACCGCGGAATCCGTCATCGTAGAGGACTTCCTGTTCGTGGACAAAACACAAAAAACAACGCGCGTACTCGTAAAGGTCCGCGTCGTACTGTAGCTAACAAGAAAAAATAAGTAAAGGAGGTAGTTAAAGAATGGCTGCTGCTCGTAAACAAAATACGCGTAAACGTCGCGTGAAAAAGAATATTGAAGCTGGAATCGCTCATATTCGTTCCACTTTCAACAACACGATTGTAACGATTACTGATGTTCATGGAAACGCAATTTCTTGGTCAAGTGCTGGTGCATTAGGATTCAGAGGTTCTCGTAAATCTACTCCTTTCGCTGCACAAATGGCTGCTGAAACTGCTGCTAAAGGTTCTATCGAACATGGTCTTAAAACACTTGAAGTAACTGTTAAAGGTCCTGGTTCTGGTCGTGAAGCTGCAATTCGTGCGCTTCAAGCTGCTGGTCTTGAAGTTACTGCAATTAGAGACGTAACTCCAGTTCCTCATAACGGATGCCGTCCACCAAAACGTCGCCGCGTGTAATTTGTTTGTATAGATTTTGTGTCCCTGTCAATAATGGGTTATGATACAGTTATTTATGAGACGAATACACGACTCGTTGCCTGAGCACATACGGGACTAAACAATGAGGAATTTCGGATGGAATCTCATATGATTCTATTCGAGGTTTCGACGTTTTGAAGGAGGGTTTTATTAGATGATCGAAATTGAAAAACCAAAAATCGAAACGGTTGAAATCAGCGACGATGCCAAGTATGGCAAGTTTGTCGTAGAGCCACTTGAGCGTGGATATGGTACCACTTTAGGGAACTCCCTTCGTCGTATCCTTTTATCCTCACTTCCTGGTGCAGCTGTAACATCGATCCAGATAGATGGTGTCTTACACGAATTCTCAACGATCGAAGGCGTGGTTGAAGATGTTACAACGATTATCTTAAACATTAAAAAGCTTGCACTCAAAATCTACTCTGAAGAAGAGAAGACGCTTGAAATTGATGTACAAGATGAAGGTACTGTAACAGCTGCTGATATTACACACGACAGCGATATTGAAATCTTAAATCCAGATCTTCACATCGCAACTCTTGGCAAGAATGCGAGCTTCCGTGTTCGCTTAACTGCACAAAGAGGTCGCGGGTATAATCCTGCTGATGCAAACAAAAGAGACGATCAGCCAATCGGTGTGATTCCGATCGACTCAATCTATACACCTGTATCTCGTGTGACTTATCAAGTGGAGAACACCCGTGTTGGGCAAATCACAAACTATGATAAATTAACACTAGATGTATGGACTGATGGAAGCACAGGACCGAAAGAAGCGATCGCTCTAGGTTCTAAGATTTTAACTGAACACCTGAATATTTTCGTTGGGTTAACTGACGAAGCTCAGCATGCTGAAATCATGGTTGAGAAAGAAGAAGACCAAAAAGAAAAAGTGCTTGAAATGACAATTGAAGAGCTTGATCTTTCTGTTCGTTCTTACAACTGTTTGAAGCGTGCGGGTATTAACACTGTTCAAGAGCTTGCTAACAAGACAGAAGAGGATATGATGAAAGTTCGTAACCTTGGACGTAAATCTCTTGAAGAAGTGAAAGCGAAACTAGAAGAACTTGGACTGGGTCTTCGTAAAGACGATTGACTAGTTTCATTGTGAACTAGGATTTTCGTGTGTTTTTTATTCATACAGCATCTCTAATTAAGGAGGGGACATCACATGGCATACAGAAAGCTAGGACGCACTAGTGCACAACGTAAAGCAATGCTTCGTGACCTAACGACTGATTTGATCATCAACGAACGCATCGAAACAACTGAAACACGTGCGAAAGAACTTCGCTCTGTAGTTGAAAAAATGATCACTCTTGGCAAACGCGGAGATCTTCATGCTCGCCGTCAAGCTGCAGCTTACATTCGTAATGAAGTAGCTAACGCTGAAACAAACCAAGATGCACTTCAAAAATTATTCGCTGACGTTGCAACTCGCTACGAAGATCGCCAAGGTGGATACACTCGTATCATGAAGCTTGGACCTCGTCGCGGCGATGGCGCACCAATGGCTGTCATTGAATTAGTTTAATCACATATCGTGTATCTAAGAAAGGGCGGGACAGTTCATAACTGGATCTATGCCCTTTTTTAGGTACTACGGCTTTTTTTAGGAATAAGCAAAGAAGAGGTTGAGCTGAGAGGAGGTCCGGTAGAGATGGGGAAGACATTAATTGACGTAAAGGACATTGTATTTCGTTATCACAAGGATGCGGACAAGCCCGCTTTAGATCAAGTGTCACTGCATGTGAATCAAAATGAATGGCTCGCCATTGTTGGTCATAACGGTTCAGGTAAATCCACACTTGCCCGTGTGCTGAATGGGCTCATTTTACCGGATGCTGGTACGGTCAAGGTTGGAGAGATTGAGCTCAAAGAAGAAAGTGTCTGGGATATTCGCAAAAAGGTCGGAATGGTCTTTCAAAACCCAGATAACCAATTTGTGGGCTCAACGGTTCGTGATGATGTGGCTTTTGGTTTAGAAAATAACGGGGTTGAGCGGGAATTGATGATAGAACGTGTAGATTGGGCTGTCAAACAGGTCAATATGCAGGAGTTTCTTGATCAAGAGCCGCACCATCTATCAGGCGGGCAGAAGCAGAGAGTCGCTATTGCAGGTGTGCTTGCCGCAAGCCCTGACATCATGATCTTGGATGAAGCAACATCAATGCTTGATCCGATTGGCCGTGAAGAAGTGTTAGAGACTGTTAGACTACTGAAGGAACAAGGAACAGTCACAGTCATTTCCATCACACATGATTTAGACGAGGCTGCCAAGGCAGACCGAGTCATTGTGATGAATGGCGGGAAGAAATTTGCCGAGGGAACGCCAGAGGAAGTATTTGAACTAGATGAACAGCTGGTTCAGATTGGACTTGATCTGCCATTCTCCTATCGATTGAGCAAGCAATTGAAGCAGCAAGGTGTGCCGCTTGCAAATGCCCATTTGACACAAGAAGGATTGGTGAAAGAGCTATGGACATTACGATCAAAGAATTAGAGCATCGTTATCAAATGAAAACGCCGTTTGAGCGTCTCGCTTTGTATGATGTCAATGCTTCCATCAAAGAGGGCAGCTATGTCGCTGTCATTGGTCATACGGGCTCTGGCAAGTCTACATTGCTGCAACATTTAAATGGATTGCTCAAACCAACGAAGGGGAGCATTGCGCTTGGAGAGACAGTTTTACAAGCCAATAAAAAGCAGAAGGATATGAAACCCCTCCGGAAAAAGGTAGGCATCGTGTTTCAGTTTCCTGAGCATCAGCTCTTTGAGGAAACCATCCTCAAGGATATCTGCTTCGGCCCGATGAACTTCGGTGTTCCTCAAGAGAAAGCAGAAGCGAAGGCGAAGGAGATGCTGAAACTGGTGGGTCTTCCTGAATCCCTATTATCTCGATCTCCCTTTGAACTAAGCGGTGGTCAAATGAGACGTGTGGCGATTGCTGGCGTTTTAGCGATGGAGCCAGAAGTGCTTGTGCTTGATGAGCCGACTGCTGGACTGGATCCACGCGGGCGGAAGGAAATTATGGACATGTTCTATGACCTTCATCAAAAGGCAAACCTCACCACGATCCTAGTCACACACAGTATGGAGGACGCCGCTCATTATGCGGATCAAATGATTGTGATGCATAAAGGGACAGTGAAGGCGACAGGCACACCGAGAGAGTTGTTTGCCAATCGTACAGACATGTCTTCGTTTGGTCTCGACCTCCCGGAAACGATTAAATTCCAGCAGACTGTAGAAGAAAAGCTAGGTATTACGTTTCCTAGGCCGCTTCTGACCATGGATGAAATGGCAGAAGCCTTAACAGCTCTTTATCAGGAGGACACGACATCATGATGGATAGTATGATTATCGGCAAATATGTGCCAGGTTCATCCTTTGTCCATCGTCTTGATCCAAGGACAAAGCTGTTATCAATTTTCTTTTTTGTCTTTATTGTCTTTTTTGCTAATAATTACATCACTTACGGGCTTTTAGGTGTCTTTACCATTCTTGTGGTGATGGTTTCTCAGGTGCCGCTATACTTTATTCTCAAGGGAATGAAGCCGATCCTATGGATTGTCCTGTTTACCTTTATTCTGCATATTTTCATGACAAAGGATGGCGCCTTGCTATTCCACTTTGGTTTTCTGAAGATTTATGAAGAAGGTTTAAAGCAGGGGATCTTCATTTCACTCCGTTTTGTCTATCTCATTATGATGACGACACTTCTTACGTTAACCACAACGCCTATAGAAGTGACAGACGGAATGGAGAAACTGCTGCACCCATTCCGTAAAATCAAACTGCCTGTTCATGAGCTTGCTCTCATGATGTCCATCTCACTTCGGTTTATTCCGACTTTACTAGAAGAGACGGACAAAATCATGAAGGCACAAATGGCTCGAGGCGTTGATTTTACAAGCGGACCTTTAAAGGATCGCATGAAAGCCATCGTTCCTTTGCTTGTTCCCCTTTTCGTCAGTGCGTTTAAGCGTGCAGAGGAACTGGCGACAGCGATGGAAGCGAGAGGCTACCGCGGGGGAGAAGGACGGACGAAATACCGTCAGCTTGTCTGGGGTATGAAGGACACGTTCACGCTGCTTCTATTCATCCTGTTAACAGCGCTCCTTGTGCTGCTTAGAAATTAGGTGATTCCTAGATGAAGGTCAAATGTACTGTATCCTACGATGGGACACATTTTAAAGGCTATCAGGTGCAGCCAGGGCAGCGAACCGTACAGACGGAGATCGAGTCTGCCCTTGCAAGAATGCACAAACAGGATGAACTGATTCCGATTGTGGCTTCCGGCCGGACAGACAGCGGTGTTCATGCAAAGGGACAGGTCATCCATTTTGACACCCCGCTCTCGATTCCGATGGAGAGATGGCCTTTTGCTCTCAACAGCCTGCTGCCGGATGATATCCGTGTTTTAAAGGCTGAGGAGGTCGATGACTCGTTTCATGCCAGATTTGGTGTTGTTTCGAAGGAGTACCGTTATAAGGTCTCAACAGAAACACACCAAAATGTGTTCACGAGACAGTATGCCTGCCACTATCCTTACCGGCTGGATATCGATAAAATGAGAGAAGCCGCTGAGCACTTAATTGGGACACATGATTTTACAAGCTTTTGTGCGGCCAATACAGAGGTTCAGGACAAGGTGAGGGATATTTATGCCCTTGAGTGGAAAAACGTCTCAGACGGGCTTGAAATGCGTGTGAGAGGGAATGGTTTTTTATACAACATGGTAAGGATTATCGCTGGAACGTTGCTTGAAATCGGTTCTGGTAAATTTCACCCTGAGGAGATAAAAGCCATGCTTGCCGCCCGAAATCGCGAAGCGGCAGGCAAGACTGCGCCTAGTCACGGACTGTATTTATGGGAAGTTTTCTATGACAACTAAACCAGGTGTAACATGTTCTTGACACAGGAAGCAGAAAGTTATAAGATATCATATGGTATGTATTTCAACCCCACAAATAAGCCCCGGAAGACTTATCTGTGTTTTGAAATAGAACGTAGCATTTGATTCAAGGAAAATTCATTGATTTATTTAGGAGGGAAACTCATGCGTACAACACCAATGGCGAACGCAAGCACAATTGAGCGCAAATGGCTAGTTGTTGATGCGGCAGGCAAGACTCTAGGTCGTCTTTCTACTGAAGTAGCATCACTTTTGCGCGGTAAGCACAAACCAACTTATACACCACACGTTGATACAGGTGATCATGTCATCATCATCAATGCTGAGAAAATCGAATTAACTGGTAAGAAATTGACGGACAAAATTTACTACCGTCACACGATGCACCCAGGTGGTTTGAAACAAAGAACTGCTCTTGAGATGCGTACAAACTACCCTGAAAAAATGTTGGAGCTTGCTATCAAAGGTATGCTTCCAAAGGGTCCACTAGGTCGTCAAATGTTCAAAAAATTAAATGTGTACCGTGGTTCTGAGCATCCACATCAAGCACAACAACCTGAAGTTTACGAACTTCGCGGTTAATTATAAGGGAGGTTAACAATTTGGCACAGGTTCAATATTACGGTACAGGTCGTCGTAAAAGTTCTGTAGCGCGCGTTCGCTTAGTTCCAGGTGAAGGCCGTATCGTCGTTAATAATCGTGAAATTACTGAATACATTCCATTCGCTGCTTTAATCGAAGACGTGAAACAGCCTTTGAACATCACAGAAACAGCTAACAGCTACGATGTTCTTGTAAATGTTCACGGTGGTGGATTCTCTGGTCAAGCTGGAGCAATTCGTCACGGTATCTCTCGTGCTCTTCTAGAAGTAGATCCTGAGTACCGTACATCACTTAAACGTGCTGGACTTCTTACTCGTGACCCACGTATGAAAGAGCGTAAGAAATACGGTCTTAAAGGCGCACGTCGCGCACCTCAGTTCTCAAAACGTTAATTCTATTACGTTTCTCAAAGGCTCTCAAGCTTATGCTTGGGGGTCTTTTTTTAGGCTCTAAAATAATAGGACCACGAGAAATTTATTGCTGGTTATAACTCTATACCTTTGAAACTTTTGAGCGGTTTGATCTTTTAGAGTTTCTGTTACGTGTTTATAAATGTTCATAGTCATTGGATGCCTAATCGAGCCTGTACATCTTTAATGCCTGATCCCGCTTCAAATAAACTTATAATATGAAAATAGGTCATTACTACTATTGCCTCAGAGCGGTTGTATTTTCCGTAATCAGCAGAGACAAACTCCTCACTATTGAGAAAGCATTTATTCCATGGTTTGATGAGTTCTCGTGTAGCAAAACTCGCCAATTTTTGTTAGTCAATTTATGATGTATGGTAAGAGGAAAATAGGGAAAATAAAGTATTTTTGCTATATACTTTGCCTAAAGGTCTTTAATCACTTTTATTGACCACTATGTTGAACTGTAGATACGGTCTAGGAATATTTATTATTACGTATTACGTGACGTTATTAAATTATAGGTAGGTGCAATAGTGAGTTTAGTGAAAATAGAACCCATAAGTACACTTAATAATAGTCAGATAACTGAAATTTTTAAATGTGCTCCTCAAGGAGGTATGAGGCGCTCGCTTAAAACGAATACCTTAGTTTTAGTATCGGATCATACCAAAGCATTGTATGAAGACCGATGGGATGGAAATGTTTTTCATTATACTGGTATGGGAAGAACGGGAGATCAGACCTTGACATCTCAAAATAAAACTGTGGCTGAATCATTAAGTAATAAAGTGGAGATGCATTTGTTTGAAGTGTTTGAAGCGAAGAAATATGTGTATCGTGGGGTAGTGAAACTAGCTGATGAACCATATCAAGAAGAGCAGCTAGATGATAATGACCAACTGCGACAAGTATGGGTCTTCCCTCTTGTGTTGGCAGACGATCAAAAGATAATCATTCCAGATAAGTTGATAAAAATGAAACAAGTGTTGAGGGAAAAGAAGGTAAGAAAACTGGGTGAGAGCGTTTTAGAAAACAGAGCTAGAACCGCCAGAAGAAAAAGTAGTAAACGTAAGACTATCTCAACTACATATGAACGTGACCCATATGTTACAGAGTTTGCAAAACGCTGGGCAAAGGGAGTTTGTCAGTTATGTGATCAACCGGCCCCATATTTAAATATGAATGGGGAGCCTCATTTACATACCCATCATATTAAATGGCTATCACGTGGTGGAGATGATTCAATATACAACACTATTGCTCTTTGTCCTAATTGCCATGATAAAATGCATATTTTAGATTTGGAAGAGGACGTAAGAAAACTTCAAGAGAAAGTGTTAAAGTGCGTAGAAGTGGAAAAAATCAAAATTTGAACCAATTGGCACAGGTTAATTTTGATCACATTTTGACGCCAAATATACAGTACGACATTCTTTTTTTTTGCTGATGAAAAAATAGCCCGTTAAATTAGCGCGTCTCGCACTTCGTTAATCAATTTTATATTGTATGGACGTCTTACAAAGGTTTGTTACAGACAAACCAAATAAAAAAAGCATCAGCATCCTGCTAGTGCTTTTTTATTTGTGTTTTTTTCTGTTTGGAAACATATAAAATAGGATCATAGCGAGGTTTCTGTTTAAAAAACGAAGTCTATGGAGGGTGTCATATGAATCTAACAACAGAAAGGTGTATCATTCGATCATTTGCTGAGGATGATTGGCAGGATGTCTATGCATATACATCTGATCCGGCGGTAATGAAGTATATTCCGGAAGGTGTTTTTTCTAAAGAAAATGCGCAGGAATTTGTTAAAAATAATCGTCTTAAAACAGCTAAGAATTTTGCTGTTCTATTAAAAGTAGATCAGATATGCATCGGGCATATCGTGTTCCATCCAACCTTTGGTGAGCACACATATGAAATTGGCTGGGTCTTCATTTCTGCCTATCAAAACAAAGGCTATGCATCAGAAGCGGCTTATGCCGTTCTGCATCATGGTTTTCACACAATGAATTTACATCGAATCATTGCCACTTGTCAGCCTGAAAATGTGCCATCTTGGAGAGTGATGGAGAAAATGGGGATGAGGAGAGAGGGGGATTTTAAAAAATGTATACCACAAGGAAATGAGTGGTGGGATGAGTTTTACTATGCCATCTTACAAGAGGAATGGTTCGTGAAGAGGGCTTGATCAGTTTTCATGATATGAAGTATTTTGATGAAAAAGCAGCTGAACAAATCTTATATGAGAATGGTATTTTGGTAAGTGAAAACAGTCTTCCATCCATCATAGGAGGTGCTTTCATTGAATTTAAATCAATTGACATTGAGAGAAGCCGTGCAAGAAGACCTCGACAAAATCGTCTTCATGCTTTCAGATGATAAGTTAGGTCAAAAGAGAGAGCGTTACACTCGCCCATTATTAGAAAGCTATATCAAAGCCTTTCATTCAATCGATGCTGATCCAAATATTGAACTCATTGTTGCGTGTGACCAGGAAGAAGCAGTTGGTGTTCTTCAGTTAACCATGACGCCATTTCTTACACATCAAGGGGGATGGAGAGCATCCATTGAAGGAGTTCGTACGGCTTCGAGTCATAGAGGAAAAGGAGTCGGTTCGCTGCTTATCAAGTGGGCCATTCAACGCGCAAGCGACCGCGGCTGTCATATGATTCAGCTGACAACAGATAAACAGAGGCCAGAAGCACGCCATTTTTATGAGAAATTAGGGTTTGAAGCCACTCATGAAGGAATGAAGCTGCATTTGCCCCATGAATAAGGATATCAAGAAGCGGAGGATTCAAGAGCCTCTGCCTTTTTTACGCCTTTATTTGAAATATTTGTTATATTTAATATATAAATCCTCTGTTATTTGGAAAGGAGAAACATGTTACTCAAAGTCGGTCTAGTTGTCATAGGTGTGGTCATACTTTACGTGGTGGTTCAAGTCTTGTTGTATAAAAGAGATATGAAGAAAACGAAGGAAGATCTTTTGACATTTGTCGCAAAAAACAAAAAGGACGTTTCAGTGACAATCATTGAAAATGATGATGTGGTGTTAGAATGGAATGCTGATCAAAAAACACCGCTTGCAAGTACGGTGAAATTAGTTGTTTTATTTCATTTTGTTAAAGCTGTATCGAGCGGCGCCATTAAGCTAGAGGAAAAAGTGGCATTGTCTGATATAGAGCGTTTTTATATTGATAGAACAGACGGTGGTGCGCACGCGTACTGGCTGGAGGTCAATGATTTTTCTGAGCATGCGGCTTTATTAGATGTTGCCAAAGGGATGATGCAATTCAGTTCGAATGCTTGTACGGATTATTTGATTGACCGGCTGGGCTTAGAAAAGATCAATGATCAGATGAAACAAGTAGGTCTTACAGAACATGGTGAACTCATGCCGTTGACGCCGATGATTTTGTGGTCAGCTTATGTATCTAATCGTCGGCGGGATGCATTCAAGAAAATGAGCGGTGTATCCGAAGAACAATACAAATCTCTAATGAATGAGATTTTTAATATCATGAAAAATGACCCAGAGCATAAAAAGGCGTTAGAAGAAAAAATGAAAAAAAAGAACTTATTAGGGTGGCGTATACAATCATTACTGACGCAAAAAATGACAAAGTCTACAACCAATGAATATACATATTTTATGAAACGTCTTCATGACGAGCTGTTAACACCAGAAGAAAAGAGTCTTTTTAGCCAAATCGTACTGGGAGAAACATTGAAAAAGGAAACAGATCAATATTTTTGGTATAAAGGCGGAGCAACATTGTTTGTTTTCACAGGTGCTTTATATCGAAGAACAGATACATCCTTATCTCCATCTCTCTTTTTATCAATGATCCGAAAGCGAACAATTCTCATTGGATTGGGGAAGTATTCAACGAATTTATGCTTACTGCAGCAGTGGATCAAAACTTTCGACAACGATTGATTCAGGCTTTCACTACATAAACATCAAAAAACAGAGGGGCAAATCCCTCTGTTTTATTATTTCTGCATTGGAAACGCTTTATATACATCTTGGCGTTTCTCTTTTGACTTCACAACTCCATCAACCAGTTCCTTTTGCCAAACCGCTGTATCATCTTTGTACTTTTTAAAAGGGTGAGGGAGCTTTTTTTCTAGTTGTTTTCTTTTAAACGTGACGGACGGCTCGTCTTTAGAGCTCATGTTCAGTGTCACTTGCTCTACGTTATCAACAAGAATAAAAAGTGCGATGGCGTTGTATAAATACGTTTTTTCGATCGTGTCCTTTTGATCAAACCAGAAGGCGTCAAACTGTTCTTCTGTATAGCCGTCATTTTCTTTTACCCCATACGTGACGTTTAATGCTTTTCCATCGATGATTTCAAATTCACGAATTACGCCTCCAGGAAGATCTGATAAGATTTCACGAATGGCTGAATTGTCACCGAGATACGTGTTTTTGTGTTTTGAAAGTTGTTTTAAGGATATGTCTTCTATTCCTTTTATATCGCTCTTTTTCTCTGTGGCTTGACTGCTGCATGCAGATAGGACGACTGTTAATAGCAGCAGGATATATATCCATTTCTTCATTGATTTTGCCCCTTTATCATTCTTTCTATATGTAAATGTCTATTTTATCACAATTTTCCATTCCGATCGTTCACTGACCGTCATTTCCATTTACTGAACTGCATGTTTTGTTCAAACCAACGAACAATACAAAGAAAAAAGGAGTTCAGTCCATGGCAGAAGTACTTTCATTTTATCAATTGAAAACAAAACGAGATGTCACGCTTGAAAAGAAGCTTTTGCGTACATTGTCTCTTCAACAAGTAACGGCTGCTTCCGAGAAATTCACGAAGAAGCTATTTCCATTTGCAGATGATCCAGCCGGTATTATGAGTGATGGCTGCATCGATTTCGCCATTGAAGCTTTTTTAGCTGGCGGGAGATATGGTGAGTCGAGTAAATATGGCGAATCGTTCGACGATATCAAGAAGCGGTCCTCTCAGGAGGAAACTGAGCTGATTGAAGAGCTGGCAGGATGCTTGCAATCGTGGGGGAATATGTTCCGTATGGAGCGGAAGATGTCGTGTTTTTATCCATCTGCGAAAGAATTTTTAAGCATGTGGTGGCAGGAAGGCTTTCGTGAATCAGAAAAAAGACACAAGCTTCGGTTGCACTAAGCATATTTCCAGCCCTTGTCCCATATCTATAAAATAATGGTGTATGGGAGGGACAGGGATGAAAAGAAAGCTGAAGTGGACAGGGTTTTTAATTGGGTTTATTGTCCTCTTATTCTTATTCAGGTTTCAATTTCTAAATGATGATTCATGGAAATCGTGGAATTTGCCTCTAAGCGGGAAGATCATTTATTTAGATCCGGGTCACGGTGGTCCAGATGGCGGGGCTGTAGGAGGAGAGCTGCTTGAGAAAGAGATTGCGCTAGATGTATCCATGAAGATACGTGACTATTTGCAGGAGCAGGGAGCGCTTGTTCTCATGACCCGAGAGGATGATTCTGATTTATCATCAAAGAATACAAGGGGATATGCCCGGAAGAAAGCGGAGGATTTAAGGAACCGCGTCAAAGTCATCAATGAATCTGAAGCGGATCTCTATTTAAGCATTCATTTAAATGCGATACCATCTAACAAATGGAGCGGGGCTCAGACGTTTTTTTACGGAAAGTATGAAGAAAATGAAAAGGCAGCGAAGTTCATTCAAGATGAATTGCGCAGAAACCTTGAAAACACAGATCGAAAGGCGAAGCGGATCAACGGCATTTATTTAATGCAAAATGTCACAAAGCCAGGAGCTCTTGTGGAAATTGGATTTCTCTCCAATCCAAAAGAGGCTGGCCAGCTGGCAACACCTAAATATCAGGATCAAATTGCCGCCTCTATTTATAAAGGGATTTTAAGATATTTAACAGAGCAAAAAGAGCCGCCTGAATAAGGGGCTTTTTCCTTTTGATCGCAGGCAAACAGGACAGACATTGTAAGGATATGTATGATATACTTGGATTGTAAACGAATTCAATAAAGGGTGAGGTTCTGCTATGATCGGACAAGATGATGTGAGAAAACTAGTTGGGAAGATGGACGAACCTTTCCTTCATATACCGCTTGGTGAGCTGGATGCCATCAAGGAAATCAGCCTAAAGCCTGAGAAAGAGCATGTGAGCCTGAAGGTGGCTATTGCAAAAACAGGCACTGCTGAGCAGATGAAGCTGCAGCAAGACATCGTACAAACCTTGAAAGCAGCAGGCGCTAACACAGTAGGACTTCGTTTTGAGGAACTGCCTCAGGAAACACTTGAAAAGTTTATGCCATCACAAGAAGAGGAAGAAACCCTGCTTAACTCTAAAAACCCGCCTGAGTTCTTAGCGATTGCGAGTGGAAAGGGCGGCGTTGGTAAATCGACTGTTTCAGTTAACCTTGCTGTAGCACTGGCTCGTCTAGGGAAAAAAGTCGGGCTGATTGATGCTGATATTTATGGCTTTAGTGTACCGGATATGATGGGAATCACTGTCAGACCAACAGTTAAAGGGGAAAAAATTATTCCTGTGGAGCGCTTTGGAGTCAAAGTGATTTCAATGGGCTTTTTTGTTGAAGAAAATGCACCGGTTATTTGGAGAGGGCCGATGCTTGGAAAAATGTTAAATAACTTCTTCCACGAAGTTGAGTGGGGAGAATTAGACTACTTACTATTAGACCTTCCGCCTGGAACGGGAGATGTGGCGCTTGATATTCATACAATGCTGCCTAGCTGTAAAGAAATCATTGTTACTACACCGCATCCTACGGCTGCCTTCGTTGCAGCAAGAGCAGGCGCAATGGCACTGCAAACAGATCATGAAGTGCTCGGTGTCGTTGAGAATATGAGCTATTATGAAAGCAAAAAAACAGGTGAGAAGGAATACGTCTTTGGAAAAGGCGGCGGGGACAAGCTGGCTGAAGAGCTGCGTGTATCAGTCCTTGGCCAAATTCCTTTAAGACAGCCTGATTGGAATGAGGATGATTTCGCGCCTTCTGTCTATGATGCAAGTCATCCAACAGGAGAAGTGTATCAACACATTGCGAATAAAGTCATTGAACAATTAGCAGTGAAAGCATAATAAAAGCCCGAGTGGATCAATGCCACTCGGGTGATGTTTAACTGTCGCTTCCTTCGCTGCCTTGCGATCCGGAATCACTGCTGCTTTCAGATGCTGCCTTTTTGAGCTCATCTTCGAATTTCTTCTTATAAAGAGGGCTGCTTAATGTTTCCGTAATGACTTTTTCTAAGTGCTTTCTAAACTCTTTGCTTTTTACCAGTTCACCGTATTTCTTTTCCATCTCAGGATCCTTGAGAATATCCATCATCAGTTGTTGATAGTCAGGATCCTTCATTAACTGTTTTAACATCCTTTCATGCTGTTGCTGCATGGATTTTGCGAAAGTCTCGGCAAATTTAGAATCCTCAAAGACCTTCTTCCAGAACTCTTTGCCTTTATCAGAAGTCAGTGTTTTCTCTATCGTTTTTTTCACAGTTTGTTCATCCATTACCAAAGCTTCATTCATTGCCTCGTCATTTAATAACTGTTGAATGGCCTTTTTACCGTCATCTGTCTTTAATATATCGACGACCATTTTTTTTGTTTCGTCATAGTCCATATTAGATGAGGATTGGGTTTTGGGAGCACAAGCTGTTAGAGATAAAAGAAGAAAACAGCTCACTATACGCAAGATGCCTTTTGACATACTGTGGCTCCTTTCGTTACATGTCTTACTTTTAATATGAATGTTTCACGTAAATTTATACATAACAAAAATAGGGGTTGGATCAATTCAATGAAAAGTCGGGATTTAGTTCGTTTTTTCTTCTCTGTGCTAGCTGTTGGAGCGGTCATTACAAGCGTGGTAGGCTTTGCGCTGGAGTGGGGAAAATATCAGAAGCTTTTTATATCGTTTGAAATTCTAGAGATCGCATCTGTGTTGTTTTGGTTCATTGGTGTAGGGATGATCTTTAGTGTCATTAGCCAGATGGGGTTTGTTGTCTTCTTGACGGTGCACCGGTTTGCGTTAGAGATTTTCCGGTCACATTCTTTATGGAATACCATTCAGCTGTTTCTTGTGATTTTTGTGCTGTTTGATTTAGCTTACTTGCGATTCTTGTTTTTCGGGGAGAATGAATCATTTCTTCCATACTTGTGGCTGCCTTTATTTATCGGTGTGTTTGCTTTGATCGTGGCTTACTTTAAACAGCAGCAGTCCTCTAAGAAAACATTTATTTCTGCAATGTTTCTCATGGTCGTCATCACGTCGTTAGAATGGTTCCCGGCGCTCAGAGTCAATGAAGAGGACTGGCTGTATTTAATGCTATTCCCGCTATTAGGCTGTAATGCGTTTCAGCTGTTAGCGATGCCGCGGTTTTCAAAAGCGAAAGCTACTTAACTTCCGATGACTTTGTTTTCGTATTGGAGATCAGTTCGCCAACTGTCACATTTTTTAAATTCTTTTCTTTTATTTGTTTCAAAATAGCGGGTAAGGCTTGAGCGGTTTGGGTTGCTGAATCTGAGGCGTGAAGGAGTACAATGTCTCCGCTTTTCATTCGATCATTTACATTTCGAACAATTTGGTCGACACCCGGATTCAGCCAATCCTGTGAATTGATACTGTAATGAACAACGGTATAACCGTACTGTGTGGCAATTTTCAGTGCTGTTTCGTTAAACTGTCCAGTTGGTGGTCTTAATAGTTGAATGTCATCTAGTCCAAGCTTTTGAAATGTATTTTGTGCACGGACAAGATCTTGCTTGATTTCACTATCTTCAAGCTGGCTATAATTTTTATAAGCATAGCCGAGGCTTCCAATTTGATGGCCGTCCTCCCTAATTTGTTTCACGATATCAGGATGACGCTCAGCCCAAGAAGCAGACAGAAAGAAAGTGGCGTTCTTTATACCGTACTCTCGAAGGACATTTAAAATAGGAACAGCCTTCTCATCTCCCCAGCCAATATTAAAAGTGAGAGAGACATGCTTTGATGAAGTCTCGCCTTTATAAATGGCTCGGGGTCCATGTTCAGTTTTAAATACCGACAGCGGCGGTGCCTTTTGTACATAAAAAAAGGTTGCAGCTGCAAGGGCTGCTACAAGAATAATGACAACTTGCTTCAGCCGTTTAATAGGCAACACATATAATCGACTCAATTCAAACACTCCTGCCTTGTCCAAGATTGTTACTTGATTGTATGCAGGACAAGGGTTTAAGATGCTTAATAAAACTATTTCAAAAAAAGTTTTGAAAAGGCGTTGACCGATAGAATGTTTTCGTGATATATTATTAATCGTCGCTGACACACAGTGACAAACACAAAACGCTTCGGGAAATAAACTTGAAAAAAGTTGTTGACATAAGATGAAGCGAAATGTTATATTATTAAAGCCGCTAAGAACGGCGAAGATGATCTTTGAAAACTAAACAAGACAAAACGTACCTGTTAATTCGAGTTTTTATAAAAAAATCCTATGATACTTCATAGGTAGTCAGTCAAACGCTGACGAAAAACAAAACTTCGGTTTTGTACTTTTTCGGAGAGTTTGATCCTGGCTCAGGACGAACGCTGGCGGCGTGCCTAATACATGCAAGTCGAGCGGACAGAAGGGAGCTTGCTCCCGGATGTTAGCGGCGGACGGGTGAGTAACACGTGGGTAACCTGCCTGTAAGACTGGGATAACTCCGGGAAACCGGAGCTAATACCGGATAGTTCCTTGAACCGCATGGTTCAAGGATGAAAGACGGTTTCGGCTGTCACTTACAGATGGACCCGCGGCGCATTAGCTAGTTGGTGGGGTAATGGCTCACCAAGGCGACGATGCGTAGCCGACCTGAGAGGGTGATCGGCCACACTGGGACTGAGACACGGCCCAGACTCCTACGGGAGGCAGCAGTAGGGAATCTTCCGCAATGGACGAAAGTCTGACGGAGCAACGCCGCGTGAGTGATGAAGGTTTTCGGATCGTAAAGCTCTGTTGTTAGGGAAGAACAAGTGCGAGAGTAACTGCTCGCACCTTGACGGTACCTAACCAGAAAGCCACGGCTAACTACGTGCCAGCAGCCGCGGTAATACGTAGGTGGCAAGCGTTGTCCGGAATTATTGGGCGTAAAGGGCTCGCAGGCGGTTTCTTAAGTCTGATGTGAAAGCCCCCGGCTCAACCGGGGAGGGTCATTGGAAACTGGGAAACTTGAGTGCAGAAGAGGAGAGTGGAATTCCACGTGTAGCGGTGAAATGCGTAGAGATGTGGAGGAACACCAGTGGCGAAGGCGACTCTCTGGTCTGTAACTGACGCTGAGGAGCGAAAGCGTGGGGAGCGAACAGGATTAGATACCCTGGTAGTCCACGCCGTAAACGATGAGTGCTAAGTGTTAGGGGGTTTCCGCCCCTTAGTGCTGCAGCTAACGCATTAAGCACTCCGCCTGGGGAGTACGGTCGCAAGACTGAAACTCAAAGGAATTGACGGGGGCCCGCACAAGCGGTGGAGCATGTGGTTTAATTCGAAGCAACGCGAAGAACCTTACCAGGTCTTGACATCCTCTGACAACCCTAGAGATAGGGCTTTCCCTTCGGGGACAGAGTGACAGGTGGTGCATGGTTGTCGTCAGCTCGTGTCGTGAGATGTTGGGTTAAGTCCCGCAACGAGCGCAACCCTTGATCTTAGTTGCCAGCATTCAGTTGGGCACTCTAAGGTGACTGCCGGTGACAAACCGGAGGAAGGTGGGGATGACGTCAAATCATCATGCCCCTTATGACCTGGGCTACACACGTGCTACAATGGACAGAACAAAGGGCTGCAAGACCGCAAGGTTTAGCCAATCCCATAAATCTGTTCTCAGTTCGGATCGCAGTCTGCAACTCGACTGCGTGAAGCTGGAATCGCTAGTAATCGCGGATCAGCATGCCGCGGTGAATACGTTCCCGGGCCTTGTACACACCGCCCGTCACACCACGAGAGTTTGCAACACCCGAAGTCGGTGAGGTAACCTTTATGGAGCCAGCCGCCGAAGGTGGGGCAGATGATTGGGGTGAAGTCGTAACAAGGTAGCCGTATCGGAAGGTGCGGCTGGATCACCTCCTTTCTAAGGATATATGGAGCAGCGTGCGTTTTCGTCTTGTTTAGTTTTGAAGGATCATTCCTTCAAAACATGTCTCTAGCGAGACAGGATTGTTCTTTGAAAACTAGATAACAATAAGTAATACATTCACATTGAATGCAATGCAAAGTTCATCACACATAGTGATTCTTTCTAAAGTAAGAAATGGTTAAGTTAGAAAGGGCGCACGGTGGATGCCTTGGCACTAGGAGCCGATGAAGGACGGGACGAACACCGATATGCTTCGGGGAGCTGTAAGCAAGCTTTGATCCGGAGATTTCCGAATGGGGAAACCCACTGCTCGTAATGGAGTAGTATCCATACTTGAATACATAGAGTATGAGAAGGCATACCCGGGGAACTGAAACATCTAAGTACCCGGAGGAAGAGAAAGCAAATGCGATTCCCTGAGTAGCGGCGAGCGAAACGGGAACAGCCCAAACCAAGAGGCTTGCCTCTTGGGGTTGTAGGACACTCTATACGGAGTTACAAAGGAACGATATAAGCGAAGAGGTCTGGAAAGGCCCGCCAAAGAAGGTAACAGCCCTGTAACTGAAATGTTGTTCTCTCCAGAGTGGATCCTGAGTACGGCGGAACACGTGAAATTCCGTCGGAATCCGGGAGGACCATCTCCCAAGGCTAAATACTCCCTAGTGACCGATAGTGAACCAGTACCGTGAGGGAAAGGTGAAAAGCACCCCGGAAGGGGAGTGAAATAGATCCTGAAACCGTGTGCCTACAAGTAGTCAGAGCCCGTTAACGGGTGATGGCGTGCCTTTTGTAGAATGAACCGGCGAGTTACGATCCCGTGCAAGGTTAAGCAGAAGATGCGGAGCCGCAGCGAAAGCGAGTCTGAATAGGGCGCATGAGTACGTGGTCGTAGACCCGAAACCAGGTGATCTACCCATGTCCAGGGTGAAGTTCAGGTAACACTGAATGGAGGCCCGAACCCACGCACGTTGAAAAGTGCGGGGATGAGGTGTGGGTAGGGGTGAAATGCCAATCGAACCTGGAGATAGCTGGTTCTCTCCGAAATAGCTTTAGGGCTAGCCTCAAGGTAAGAGTCTCGGAGGTAGAGCACTGATTGGACTAGGGGCCCCTACCGGGTTACCGAATTCAGTCAAACTCCGAATGCCGATGACTTATCCTTGGGAGTCAGACTGCGAGTGATAAGATCCGTAGTCGAAAGGGAAACAGCCCAGACCGCCAGCTAAGGTCCCAAAGTATACGTTAAGTGGAAAAGGATGTGGAGTTGCTTAGACAACCAGGATGTTGGCTTAGAAGCAGCCACCATTTAAAGAGTGCGTAATAGCTCACTGGTCGAGTGACTCTGCGCCGAAAATGTACCGGGGCTAAACGTATCACCGAAGCTGCGGACTGTTCTTACGAACAGTGGTAGGAGAGCGTTCTAAGGGCTGTGAAGCCAGACCGGAAGGACTGGTGGAGCGCTTAGAAGTGAGAATGCCGGTATGAGTAGCGAAAGACGGGTGAGAATCCCGTCCACCGAATGCCTAAGGTTTCCTGAGGAAGGCTCGTCCGCTCAGGGTTAGTCGGGACCTAAGCCGAGGCCGAAAGGCGTAGGCGATGGACAACAGGTTGATATTCCTGTACCACCTCCTCACCATTTGAGCAATGGGGGGACGCAGGAGGATAGGGTAAGCGCGGTATTGGATATCCGCGTCCAAGCAGTTAGGCTGGGAAATAGGCAAATCCGTTTCCCGTAAAGGCTGAGCTGTGATGGCGAGCGAAATTTAGTAGCGAAGTTCCTGATTCCACACTGCCAAGAAAAGCCTCTAGCGAGGTGAGAGGTGCCCGTACCGCAAACCGACACAGGTAGGCGAGGAGAGAATCCTAAGGTGATCGAGAGAACTCTCGTTAAGGAACTCGGCAAAATGACCCCGTAACTTCGGGAGAAGGGGTGCTTCTTAGGGTGTTAAAGCCCCGAGAAGCCGCAGTGAATAGGCCCAGGCGACTGTTTAGCAAAAACACAGGTCTCTGCGAAGCCGTAAGGCGAAGTATAGGGGCTGACGCCTGCCCGGTGCTGGAAGGTTAAGAGGAGCGCTTAGCGTAAGCGAAGGTGCGAATTGAAGCCCCAGTAAACGGCGGCCGTAACTATAACGGTCCTAAGGTAGCGAAATTCCTTGTCGGGTAAGTTCCGACCCGCACGAAAGGCGCAACGATCTGGGCACTGTCTCAACGAGAGACTCGGTGAAATTATAGTACCTGTGAAGATGCAGGTTACCCGCGACAGGACGGAAAGACCCCGTGGAGCTTTACTGCAGCCTGATATTGAATGTTGGTACAGCTTGTACAGGATAGGTAGGAGCCTTGGAAACCGGAGCGCTAGCTTCGGTGGAGGCATCGGTGGGATACTACCCTGGCTGTATTGACCTTCTAACCCGCTGCCCTTATCGGGCAGGGAGACAGTGTCAGGTGGGCAGTTTGACTGGGGCGGTCGCCTCCTAAAATGTAACGGAGGCGCCCAAAGGTTCCCTCAGAATGGTTGGAAATCATTCGCAGAGTGTAAAGGCACAAGGGAGCTTGACTGCGAGACCTACAAGTCGAGCAGGGACGAAAGTCGGGCTTAGTGATCCGGTGGTTCCGCATGGAAGGGCCATCGCTCAACGGATAAAAGCTACCCCGGGGATAACAGGCTTATCTCCCCCAAGAGTCCACATCGACGGGGAGGTTTGGCACCTCGATGTCGGCTCATCGCATCCTGGGGCTGTAGTCGGTCCCAAGGGTTGGGCTGTTCGCCCATTAAAGCGGTACGCGAGCTGGGTTCAGAACGTCGTGAGACAGTTCGGTCCCTATCCGTCGCGGGCGCAGGAAATTTGAGAGGAGCTGTCCTTAGTACGAGAGGACCGGGATGGACGCACCGCTGGTGTACCAGTTGTTCTGCCAAGGGCATCGCTGGGTAGCTATGTGCGGACGGGATAAGTGCTGAAAGCATCTAAGCATGAAGCCCCCCTCAAGATGAGATTTCCCATTCCGCAAGGAAGTAAGATCCCTGAAAGATGATCAGGTTGATAGGTCTGAGGTGGAAGCGTGGTGACACGTGGAGCTGACAGATACTAATAGATCGAGGACTTAACCTATATTCTATTGTGAAGCATGAACATTGTTATCTAGTTTTGAGAGAACATTCTCTCCATCAGGTTTGGTGGCGATAGCGAAGAGGTCACACCCGTTCCCATACCGAACACGGAAGTTAAGCTCTTCAGCGCCGATGGTAGTTGGGGGTTTCCCCCTGTGAGAGTAGGACGCCGCCAAGCTTTTTATTTATATCCTTCCAATGGAAGAAGTTACTTTATCATTCCGCAGTAGCTCAGTGGTAGAGCTATCGGCTGTTAACCGATCGGTCGTAGGTTCGAGTCCTACCTGCGGAGCCATGCTTCCATAGCTCAGTAGGTAGAGCACTTCCATGGTAAGGAAGAGGTCAGCGGTTCGAGCCCGCTTGGAAGCTTTCCTCTATATGTTGATATGACAAGGTTTCTCGATGATGAGAAGGCTTTTTTTGTTTGTTTACATATATACTGAATTGCTCAATGATCAGTAGACTGATGACATTAGGAAAGCGAATAAAACGGCTTGCACAGTATTGTTGCATCGCTTTTTCCTTCTTTTTGTTCTTGATTCTTTCAGTCTCTTTCTTTTATTCTTACTAAAGTGATATCCTCTATATCAAAAGACTCTGTACGTTCCTCTTTTCCCCCGAAAGTGAAGTATCGTTTGTTTTCCCTTTCTTTATCTCCAGGTATAGTTGATCTTCTTTTTCCATGTACGGTATGTATATAAAAAGGAGTAGATGGTTTGAAAGATTTATTTGTAAAGCAAGAATGGTTTGGACATGTACGTCAGGACGTGCTTGCGGGTATATTAGTCGCACTGGCTTTAATTCCTGAGGCAATTGCGTTTTCGATTATTGCGGGCGTTGATCCGAAGGTCGGCTTGTATGCATCATTTTGTATCGCGATTGTGATTTCGTTTGTTGGTGGACGCCCAGGCATGATTTCGGCTGCAACAGGGGCTATGGCTCTCGTCATGGTTAACTTGGTCGCTGATCATGGGTTGCAATATTTGTTTGCAGCTACGATATTGACAGGCTTGATTCAAATTGTGTTTGGATTGTGTCGAGTGTCTCGTTTGATGAAATTTATTCCGAGGTCCGTAATGGTTGGTTTTGTCAATGCGTTGGCTATTATGATTTTCATGGCTCAGCTTCCACATTTCGTTGGGGAATCAATGGCCATGTATATGATGACAGGTGGTGCCTTGCTGATCATTTATTTATTGCCTATGGTGATAAAGGTGATACCTTCCCCACTCATAGCCATTATTGTAATGACGATAATTGCTGTATTTGGACATATTGATGTTAGAACTGTTGGAGATATGGGAGAGCTTCCAAGTTCTTTGCCTGTTTTTCTGATTCCTCAAGTTCCGTTTAGCTGGGAAACACTTGCTATTATTTTTCCTTATTCTTTAGCACTTGCGATGGTTGGTTTACTTGAGTCTCTTTTAACTGCACAGATTGTCGATGATATGACAGAGACGTCTAGTAATAAGAACAAGGAAGCGAGAGGTCAAGGGATTGCCAATGTGGTTGCGGGATTCTTTGGTGGTATGGCTGGCTGTGCGATGATTGGCCAATCTGTGATTAATACGAAGGCAGGAGGACGAGGCCGGCTTTCTACCTTTGTAGCGGGTGCTTTTTTAATGGTGCTGATTTTTGTACTAGGCGATGTCGTGGTTCAAATTCCGATGGCTGCTCTAGTGGCTGTGATGTTCATGGTTTCCATTGGCACATTTGATTGGAGTTCCTTTCAGCAGCTAAAAAAGAATCCGAAAACAGATTCTATTGTGATGGTTGTCACGGTCATGACGGTGGTGTTGACTCATGATTTATCAAAAGGTGTTTTTGCAGGTGTACTGCTTAGTGCGATATTCTTTGTCGCAAAGATATCGAAGCTCCATATTACGTCTAAAGAAAGCCAGGCAGGTACATGGGTATATCGAGTTAAAGGGCAAATTTTCTTTGCTTCTGTCACTGACTTGATCCAAGCTTTCCATCAGGGGAAAGAACTCCAATCTGTTGTGATTGATTTGTCTGAAGCACGTATATGGGATGAATCAGGCGTAGCAGCGATAGAACGTATAAAGGAAAGGTATCAAGCAAATGGCGTCCAGGTGGACGTAGTTGGAATGGATACATCAAGTCAAAAGCTTGTGAAACAAGTGAATGGTTCTTAAAAAGGCCTTTCTGTCTGTTACAATAGAAAAGGTAAGAAAGTGAAGGATGGAGGTGGCCGGCATGCTTTTGCGTTTGAATCAAGTGCTCGGCCGGATGATGCCGCTCATTACACCTTTTAGTGTGTTACTCGGTGTTTTATTGGCGGCTTACTTAAAGGATTATACGTTTTTAGTGCCATGGGTATTTGCTGTGATGACCTTTGCAGGGAGTTTGTCTTCTACTTTTTCGGCTTTAAAGCATACGGTGATGCACCCATTGCCTTTGATTTTATCGTTTATGATTTTGCATGTGTTGATGCCTCTTTATGCTTGGTCAGCGGGACATCTCATATTTTCGGGAGATGCCATGACGATCACTGGTTTGACACTTGCAATGGTGATTCCCACAGGAGTCTCTAGTTTAATATGGGCGGCAATGTATAAAGGGAATGTTGGATTAACGTTATCCATTATTTTAATTGATACAATGCTTTCGCCATTAATTGTGCCAGCCAGTTTGTCACTTTTGGCCGGTACACAAGTTCATATGGACATGGTGGCGATCATGAAAGGGCTGTTTGGGATGGTGGTGCTTCCATCTATTTTAGGTATGCTTGTTCGTCACTATGCAAAGCCTGATGTGACGAAAAAGATCAGTCAGACACTGTCACCTTTTTCAAAAATAGGCTTGTTTGTAGTGGTGTCGATTAACAGTTCTGTTGTTGCGCCTTACTTACGTGAACTGGATGCCGCATTTTTTAGCAAAGCAGCAACGGTGTTTCTCATTGCGATGAGCGGATATGCGTTTGCATGGTTGATTGGGAAGGCGATGAAATGTACTCAAGAAGAGATTGTGGCCATCGTGTATACGGGCGGTATGAGAAACATTAGTGCGGGGGCTGTGCTTGCCATTAGCTTTTTCCCGCCTGCTGTCGCTGTTCCTGTAGTGATTGGCATGCTGTTTCAGCAAGTGCTTGCTGCCTTATTTGGCTTCTTACTCAATCGTTTTGAGTTGAAAGCACCTGCTGTGACCAAATCTTTCTCATGAAAAACCCTCCATCTATCAAAGGATGGAGGGTTTTTTGTGATTTAATAGATGAGATATTTTTTTCGCTTCTTTTCGAATGTTTTGAGGTCATGATGATAACGTTTCATGATGTGTTTGACGGAAGTTCCTTTTTTGATTTCTTCTTTCATCCAGCCATTCCCGATGAGTTTGTCAAAGCTGCCTGTTTGAAGGAACTGAAAGTCGTTCGGATATAAATCATGTATTGCTGTGATGATGGATAACCCCGTTTTCACCGCTTCGAAGGATGAGCGGTCTGTGACGTATAACTGCACACCGTGAGATAGTGTACCGGCATGTTTAGAAAATGTGGGGGTGAATGACACAGGTCTAAATTGAACGCCTTTTAGTTTTAGCTGATTTAAATGATCTGCCAGCTCGCTGCTATTGATATATGGTGCACCAATGAGCTCGAATGGTTTTGTCGTTCCTCTGCCTTCAGAGACATTTGTGCCTTCAATTAATCCTGTGGCAGGATATACAAAGGTACTATCCACTGTTGGCATGTTAGGGGAAGGAAGGACGAATGGCAGCTTCGTGTCATCAAATGTCATGGACCGCTTCCAATTTTTCATTTTGATGACTGTTACATCAGCATTGATATGAAACTCTTTGTTAAACAGTTTTGCAAGCTCACCAGTAGTCATTCCATGTCTTAGCGGGATTGGATAGAGCCCTACAAATGAGGCGTGTTCAGGCTCTAAAACAGGTCCTTCTACTTTTAGTCCGCCAATGGGATTTGGGCGGTCTAGGACAACAAAGGGAATGTTGTTTTCTTTAGCGGCTTCCATCGCATAGGCCATTGTGTAAATATAGGTGTAATAACGAGTACCAACGTCTTGAATATCAAACAGCAGGACATCTACATTTTTTAGCATTTCAGGAGTTGGTTTTCTTGTTTTTCCATAAAGAGAGTAAACAGGAAGACCTGTTTTTTCATCGGTATAGGATTCGACGCCTTCTCCTGCTTGTGCATCGCCGCGCACGCCGTGTTCAGGCCCATATAAAGCGGTGAGCTTGATATTTGGATGTTCAAATAGGAGGTCGACACTGCTTTTCATATTTGCATCAATGCCAGTCGGGTTGGTAATGAGACCGACCCTTTTCCCTTTTAGCCATGAAAGATTGCTTGAGAGTAGTGTTTCGATCCCTGTTTTGACTGCTGCTTTTTTTCCTTTTGTGTCTGTTCGTTCTTGATCTGCGGGAGAGGCGGCGGTCAATGTGCTCATCATGAGAATGCTTGCGAGTATGAAACTTGCTGTTTTCTTCAAGAGAATCCCTCCTATTTGATCTGTTTCCCTTTCAAATTGAGTCCATAGCCGAATGGGTAAAGGGTTTGATTTGGATGAGTGACAGATGGGATATCAACTGGCAGTTTCCCTTTAGGTGATGCAGCTCCAAATATCACTTCTAGTCCAGCAGGAATATTTGGCTGATTGAATTGTCCGTTTGAGTAGCCTTTAAAACCGTACACAGCTAGTAAGGCATCAGCTTCTTCAAAATTTGCCGCATCATAAGGGTTTCTAAGACTCATGATGACCATTTTTTTATTTTGTGCTGCTACTTCTTTCATGACAGCACGAGGGAAGGCAGTTGCCCATTTTTTTGGGTCCTGGACATTGTCATCAATTACGCCATCATTTACAGCTGGGTCATTTTGGACAACGTAAGAGCCAGTGATGACATAGTCAGCTTCTTGAATTAGTTTGGCAGAGTCTTTGGTGAACGTTTTATCCGCAAAAGCATATGACTGGATGCGTACAGGCTTGATCTTTTTTTGTTTTATGAGAGATTCGACTGTGACAGACATTGCTTTTGTCTGATCTTCGTAAGGTGCCATGACCACGATTTTGTCATTCTTTTTAGGCTTGAAAGGTAAGGTCTTTTTGTTGTTTTTAAGCAGGGTGATTCCTTCACGTGCCATTTTTTGTTCTGCTTGACGGTGCGATTTTTTCCCGACGACTTGAGTGGCTTTTTTGATTTTTTTCTCAAGACTGATTGGTTTTTTGGAGGAAATAATGCCGCGTTTGATTTTCAATTGAAGAATTTTTTCGACGGATTCGTTAATCTGCGACATCGGAATTTCTTTCTTTAAAATCGCTTGTTTGACCGCATTAAATACATTCTCCAGGTTTTCCTCTGTTTTTAATGAGGTAACTGGTGCTGGCATGAGAGCGATGTCGACGCCTGCTTTAATGGCCATCACTACGGCTTCTTCCTGTCCAAAATTATCTGCAATCGCTTTCATGTTTAGGGCGTCTGTCACAACAACACCTTGAAAGCCCATCTCTTCTTTTAATAAGTGTGTGATGACTTTTTTTGATAAGGTTGCTGGAACCATGATGTCCTCGCCATCTTTCTTGCTTCGATACGTTGTGTCATCAATGGCAGGAAATTGCACATGAGCGGTCATGACCATATCTGCACCAGCATTGATCGCTTGTTGGAACGGATACAGCTCAACCTTTTTTAAACGATCTAGGTCATGCTCTACGAGCGGCAAGCCATAGTGACTGTCGACGGCTGTATCACCATGTCCCGGGAAATGTTTTAGTGTGGAAATGGTCTTTTCCTTTTGAAGTCCTTTCATGGTTTGAAGGCCAAGTCTAGAGACAAGAGCAGGATCAGAGCTAAAGGAACGGACACCAATGACGGGGTTGTTTGGGTTGTTATTCACATCAAGCACAGGAGAGAAGTTTGTATTAATCCCCAAGGCGTTTAATTCTTTTCCGATGATTTTTCCTGTGTCATATGCATTTTTTTTGCTTCTAGAGGCACCAATCGACATATTTCCTGGGAAATGTGTTCCCTTTTGTAACCTTGTGACGATTCCGCCTTCTTGATCAATAGAAATGAGTAAAGGAATGTTTGGTGATGCTTTTTGAAATTCGTGGGTGAGTTTCACGGTTTGTTCCGTATCAACGACATTCTCCGCAAATAAGATGACACCACCTAGATGATATTTTTCTACAAGGTGAGATACTTCGTTATTCATCTTTGTGAAGCCTGTAGGTGCGGATTCATCTTTTGTTTGCCAATTGCGAAAGTCCGGCATGAGCATTTGACCTATCTTTTCATCCAGTGACATGTCTTGAACCATTTGTTTAGCGGTGGGCAGAGAGGCAGAGCTAACCTTTTCCGTTGGAATGGAAGAGGTTAGCAGGGCTAAAACCAGTGCAGCGGGGAAGAGAGCTTTCAACATCGAATTCCTCCTTTTACTTAAAAGATTCGTAGATTGCGGTCATGATGCTTCCATAAGTACCAGTTGGGAACAGGTCACCTTCAAATTGATTAGGATTGGATTCTGGTGAAACAACGGGTGAATGTTTCTTATTCGTCAGCAAGACGACACCTAAATTGTGTTTAGGATCAATCAATGTCATTGTGCCGGTCCAGCCAGTATGTCCATAGGCTTCGTTACTTGCATATTTTCCAAACATCCATTCCATGTCAGTATGACCGTTTTTTCGCCAGCCTAGCCCGTAGGTTGGGTTCGTATCAGAGGAGGCTGTAAAGAGATCGATGGAAGCTTGATCAAAGATGGTTGTTTTTCCATAGCCTCCTTTGTTAAGCATGAGCTGAAGTAGCACGGCCATATCTGAGGTATTCGAGAAAAGTCCAGCGTGGCCGGAGATACCTGCCATTGAGTAATATGCTTTCTCGTCGTGTACTTCACCTAGCAGGGTGTATCGTCGGATGTTTTCAAAATCGATCACACCGTCTCGTGAATTGCCTAAACGTTCTGTTGCTGCAAAATGCTTCGGCTTGAAGCCTTTTTGCAGCGGATTGAACATTGTGTGTTTGAGACCTAACGGCCGATAAATTGTTGACTCGACATATTGATCAAGAGGCATGCCTGTTTTCTTCTCGATGATCATGCCTAGCAGCATGTAATCAATGTCACTATAAATGTGCTGGGTACCTGGCTTGTATTGCAGCGGTACTTTTGGCAGCCATTTCATCGTTGTTTTTCTATCTTGAGAATAAAAAGAGCCAGCTGATTCTTTGCTATAAAATAAGACACTGGAAGGGAGACCGGCAGAATGGGTGAGAAGATCCTTTACCCGGAGCTGGTCTTTACCGGTTACCTTTGCATCAGGTTCATCCTGAAAATCTGGAAGGATGGTCTGTATTTTTTCGTTGACATCAAGTTTTTTCTCGTAGACAAGCTTTTGCAGGGCATAGTTGGTCGCATACATTTTTGTATTGGATGCCAAATCGAATAGTGTATCCTTTTTCATTTTTTTATATGATTTGAGCTCTGTTGTACCATCGTATTTTTGCCGGTAGCCATAGGCTTTTTGATGGACGATCTTTCCGTCCTTGATAATGATGAGAGCGGCTCCTGGAAATCCTGCTTTGATGTCATTTTGAATCATTTGATCAACCTTCCTCAGCTGCCTGGAAGAAAAACCTACTTGTTCCGGTCGTTTGGCTTTTTTTAAGACGGGATATTCTTCAGATGCTGTTTTAGACAAAGACGATACAGGATGGGAGCTAGTTGCAAATGTTTGTACTGGAAACCCAAGGAGCATGAGCAGACATGTGATCAAAAGAAAACATTTCTTCAAGGTCTAGACCTCCTTATTGATTGTGATCCTCGAATTCAACAGCCATATCATCATGAAATCCAAATAAGTATGTGAAGAAAAATCCAGCAACATATGCGATAAATAGTCCAATTAAGTAAAGAAGCATTTGATGTGTGTGAACAATAAAGGTTAATGGAAGACCGGATACACCGATGGCTTTCGTCGCGATTTGGAAGTAGGCTTGAAATGCGCCGCCGATTCCTGCACCAAGACAAGCGGTGAGAAATGGTCGTCCCAGTGGGAGTGTGACACCGAAAATGAGTGGTTCACCAATGCCCAGCATCCCAGAAGGAAGTCCACCAGCAATGGCTCTTTTGAGCTTTTTCTTTTTTGTTTTCATATAAATGGCGAATGCAGCGCCTACCTGTCCTGCACCGCCCATAGCGAGAATTGGCAGAAGCGGGTCATCTCCAATTGAATTGATGAGTTCCATATGAATCGGTGTCAGCCCTTGATGAAGTCCTGTTACAACAAGTGGAAGGAAGGTCGCACCAAGAACAAATCCTGCGAAGATTCCGCCCATATTTAATAGGTAAGTCAGTCCTGAGGTGATGGCATCAGATATAAATCCGCCGACTGGCATGAAGACAACATATGTGAAAATGCCTGTAATGAGTAGTGTGATGGTTGGTGTGACGATGATATCAAGAGATTGCGGGACGAAGCGTCTAATTCGGGTTTCCACAAGTGCCATAAAGATGGCGGCTAGAAGAACACCGATGAGTCCGCCTCTGCCTGGTAGAATATTTGTGCCAAATAACATAATGTCTGCGGAGGCTGGGTTAATAATGAGAATACCAGCTAATGCGCCTAATGCAGGAGAGCCTCCAAATTCCTTTGCGGCGTTTGTTCCGACTAATATCCCTAGGTATGCGAAAAGGCCAGAACCTATAACTGTTAAAATAACTGCGGCTTGAGATTTTTCGTCAAGCCAGCCTGCTTGCACGATCGCTTTTGTAATCCCAGTAATAAGCCCTGAAGCAACAAGTGCCGGAATGATTGGAATGAAAATGCTGGCAATCCGCCGTAAGAACAGCTTGAACGGTGTGCGGTTTTTTTGTGAAATGGCTTGCTTGTTTTTTTGTGCTTCGTTGTTTAAATCATAAGAGCCAGAGGCATTTAGAAGCTGTTCAAACGCACTTGATACTTGGTTGACAACACCAGTGCCTAAAATGATTTGAAGCGTTTCTGCTTCGACGACGCCAATGACGCCATCGAGTTCTTTGATTGCTGTGATGTGAACTTTTTCATTATCGATCGGTGTAATTCGAAGACGTGTCATACAATGTGTATGGGAAGAGATATTTTCAGAACCACCACAGAGTGAAAGAATGTCTTTCGCCAACTGCTGATATTTCTTTTGATGACTCATGTTGAATCCCCCTTTGTTTTTCGTTTCATGGAGCGGATGGCATGCCTTGTCTTGTCAATATATTGGGCTGTCTCTTCATATTGACGAGAAGCTAAACTGAGGAACAAGACATCAATTAAGTAGAGCTGTGCCATTCTAGAGGAAGTGGCAGCACTGCGAAAAGGTGCTTCATTGGAACCGGACGTCGATAGGTGAACATCACATAAAGCAGAAACGCTTGTATGACCTGGATGTGTTAAAGCAATGGTTTTCACTTGATTGTCTTTTGCGAGCTGAAGGGCTTGAATGATGTCTAACGTTTCTCCTGAAAAGGAGATACCAAACACAATGTCATTCTCTCCTGCATTTGCGATGACCGTAGATGCAATGTGCATGTCAGTGAAGGCTGTCGCTGCATAGTTAATTCTGAGAAATTTCTGCTGGGCATCAGCTGCGACGATACCAGATGCACCAACACCGATAAAATGAATTTGGTTTGCATTCAACAGTAATTGAACAGCCTTTTCTAAAGCATCTGCATTTAAAATAGAAGCGGTGTCCTTAATCGATTGAATCGAGTTTCCTGCTGTTTTTTGAATAATGGATTGAAGCGGTTCATCTTGTTCGATATCTCTGTAGCCTTGTTTATCGTCATGCATCAAGTCTCCAGCTATCCGCATTTTTAAATCTTGATAGCCATCCAGCCCGAGAGATTTACAAAGTCGGATGACTGCGGAGCTGCTTGCGCCGGCTGCCTGACTGATTTCGTGTACTGTGCTTTTAATGACTTTGTCAGGATGGGCAAGCATATAGTCTGCAATGATTTTTTCAGATTGGGGGAGCTTTGATTTGATTGTGTGTAGTAGGGTAAGTCCACCTGCTGACATGAGCTCTGCCTCCTTTAGGGTTGATAACGTGAGATCGCTTTGTCGATATGACCATTCGTTTTGCTCAGTAAATCTTTGGCTGTTTTCTTGTCTGTGTTTGTTTGGAGCATGACGATGGCAGTTTTGACTTCTAAGTCGGCTGCTTCAAGAGTCTTTGCGGCTTGTTCGTAGGAAGCATTTGTCACATGTTGAATGATGGTGATGGCGCGTTCTTTTAATTTATGATTGCTGACTTTTACATCAACCATCAAGTTTTCATATACTTTGCCTTGTCTGACCATGACTGAGGTGGAAAGCATATTTAAAATCATTTTATGAGCCGATGCGGCTTTCATTCTTGTTGACCCAGTGATGGCTTCTGGTCCTACAATGACCTCAATGGCGCAATCTGCAAGCTCGCTAATTTCTGCTTGTTCATTGCAGCTGAGTGCGACTGTTTTAGCTCCAATTGACTTTGCATAGTTTAAAGCGCCGATGATATAAGGGGTCCTACCGCTTGCGGCAATTCCGACGACTGTATCTTTTGATGTCAGGTGGATGTGTACTAAATCCTGTTTGCCGGCTTCTTCACTATCTTCCACATCTTCGGCAGCTTGAGAAAAAGCTGAGTCTCCGCCTGCCATGATGCCTACAATGACATCAGGTGAGACGCTATAGGTTGGGGGACATTCGACAGCATCCATTACGCCAATTCGGCCGCTTGTTCCGGCGCCTAAATAAACGAGTCTGCCTCCATTTGAGATGGATTCATAGGCAAAGTCACTTGCTGTTTTGACATGGGGAAGTACAAGGTTGACTGCTTGAGCGACCTTCCTATCTTCTTCATTAATCATCTGGAGTATTTCAAGCGGATCTGCTTGAGAAATTCCCATTGTGTTGGGGTTTCTTGATTCTGTTGTCAAAGAACGCAGTTGAGATGGCTGCATGTGACATACCTCCTTATTTCTTCATTTTCAGTATATTGAGTATGATATGAAATTTCAATATTATATTTGAATATTGAAATTATATTTCAGTTGAAATGTTGATTAAATAGGGAGTGAATAGTTAGAAAATAAAAAAAATAAAAATCCCCTTTACAAAAGGGGGACAACCTGTATATAATAACTTTTGTCAGCTTCACGGAAACAACAAACTTGACAAACTGGCCCGTTGGTCAAGCGGTTAAGACACCGCCCTTTCACGGCGGTAACACGGGTTCGAATCCCGTACGGGTCACCATGATGTGGAGGATTAGCTCAGCTGGGAGAGCATCTGCCTTACAAGCAGAGGGTCGGCGGTTCGAGCCCGTCATCCTCCACCATATGCCGGTGTAGCTCAACTGGTAGAGCAACTGACTTGTAATCAGTAGGTTGGGGGTTCAAGTCCTCTTGCCGGCACTGTTTTTTCTTTATCAATTCCATATGTGGAGGGGTAGCGAAGTGGCTAAACGCGGCGGACTGTAAATCCGCTCCCTCCGGGTTCGGCGGTTCGAATCCGCCCCCCTCCACCATTTTTGGGCTATAGCCAAGCGGTAAGGCAACGGACTTTGACTCCGTCATGCGTTGGTTCGAATCCAGCTAGCCCAGTTAAGACACCTTTTTCAAAAAGGTGTCTTTTTTTATGTTGGCAGAGAGAATGTATAACTATTCAAAATGTTGTTGAGTTGAGTCAGAAGGCATCAAGAAAGTAAAATATAAGCATGAACGGAAAGGGGATGTACATATGGGAGAGCAAAAGAAGGTCACGATTGTTGGAGTTCCGATGGACTTGGGTCAAACGAGAAGGGGCGTCGATATGGGGCCGAGTGCGATTCGTTGTGCAGGCGTAAAAGAAAAATTGGAAACGCTCTCATTTGATGTGGAGGATCTCGGAGATATTCCAGTTGAACAAAGAGATGATGAGAAAGGTTTATATACAAGTGAAAAGCTAAAAAATTTGACCGAGAATGCTGGGGCGAATCAGCTGCTTGCTGAGAAGGTTGACAGTATTGTGCAATCAGGTTCGTTTCCACTCATTTTAGGTGGTGATCACAGCATTGCGATTGGCACACTTGCTGGGGTAGCTAAGCATTATGAAAACTTAGGAGTCATTTGGTATGATGCACACGGGGATTTGAATACGGAGGAAACCTCTCCTTCTGGAAATATTCATGGCATGCCGCTTGCTGTCAGTCTCGGTTTTGGGCATGCAGATTTAACGAACATTGGCGGTTATTCGCCTAAATTGAAGCCTGAAAATGTCGTTATAATTGGTGCTCGATCTTTAGATGAAGGAGAGCGGGCATTGATTCGAGAGAAAGGCATTAAAGTCTATACGATGCATGAAATTGATCGTTTAGGGATGACAAGGGTGATGGAGGAAGCTATTGCTTATCTAAAGGAAAGAACAGATGGTGTCCATCTCTCGCTTGATTTAGACGGGCTAGACCCAGCGGAATGCCCTGGTGTAGGCACTCCGGTAGCAGGCGGAATTAGTTACCGGGAGAGTCATCTTGCAATGGAGCTTTTAGAGGAGGCGGGTATTTTAACGTCTGCTGAATTTGTTGAAGTAAATCCGGTTTTAGATGAGAAAAACAAAACAGCAGAAGCTGCTGTTGCGTTAATTGGTTCGTTAATGGGTGAAAAGCTATTGTAGAGCGGGACTTGTTCCCGTTCTTTTTTGTTTTGGGAAAATTTAAGGATATGTTAAGGTTTTTACCGGTTGATAAGCGTAACACACTGTCAAAAATTTGTTACACTATTTTTTAGAGGAGAATGAAACCTTTTGGAAAGAGGTTCGTATACATAAAGACCGGTGAAGGCAGAGGTTGAATATACTATGGACACAATGATTAAAAAGAGAATTAAGCAAGTGAAAAAAGGCGACCAGAACGCATTTGCAGACATCGTAGACCTGTATAAAGACAAAATTTATCAGCTGTGCTACCGTATGCTTGGGAATGCACATGAAGCGGAGGATATTGCGCAGGAGGCGTTTATTCGTGCTTATGTGAATATCGAAAGCTTTGATGTGAATCGTAAGTTTTCCACGTGGCTGTACCGCATTGCAACCAACCTGACCATCGACCGTATTCGCAAAAAAAAGCCGGATTACTATTTAGATGCAGAGGTGGCAGGAACAGAAGGATTAAATATGTATTCTCAAATTGCTGCTGATGGCATTTTGCCAGAGGATGAGGTGGTGTCTCTTGAATTATCGAGCACCATTCAGCAAAAAATTCTAAGATTACCCGACAAATATCGTTCGGTCATCGTATTAAAGTATATTGATGAACTCTCGTTAAAAGAGATTAGTGAGATTCTGAATATACCAGTTGGTACGGTGAAAACGAGAATACACAGGGGTAGAGAGGCTCTCCGGAAACAGTTGAGAGACCTTTGAGTGAGGTGATTTTGATGAGCTGTCAGGATAGAATCGTCCAGCTTATGCATCAGTATTTAGACGGGGACATTGAGCCCCAAGACGAAAAAGAATTAAAAAGCCATCTGCAATCGTGTGAGGAGTGCCGTACTCATTTTCAACAAATTGAGAAATCCATCGCGCTAGTGCAGAGTACATCTCATATAGAAGCACCATCTGATTTCACTGCAAAGGTGATGGCAGGTCTTCCAAAGGAGAAAAAGCGTGTGTCGGTTCAAAGATGGATCAAAGCTCACCCGCTGATGGTAGCCGCTGCCCTCTTTCTCATTTTAATGGGAGGCAGTCTGTTCACGAGCTGGAATACCGATCATAATTTCAGTGTGTCAAAGCAGCCGAACCTCGTCGTTGAAAATGATACAGTGACCGTCCCTAAAGGGGAAACCGTAAAGGGTGATGTCACTGTCAAAAATGGCAAGCTGATTGTAGAAGGCAAGGTTGATGGAAATGTCACCGTCGTCAATGGGGAACAGTTGACTGCTTCTGCCGGACAAGTCACTGGTCAAATTAACGAAATTAATGAAGTGTTTGATTGGATTTGGTACAAAATGAAATCAACAGCACAAAACGTGATGCGGGTCATTGGGCCAGAGGAGCAAAAGTAACTCAATTGGCTTAAGAGCAGTCTCTAAGGGGACTGCTCTTTTTCTATACATTTGTGAGATTCACGCAAACTAGTAAGTCAGCCAGATATGGCAACTATTTTCCTTGCTGAAACAAAATGTGGTATAATAGCCACGCTATGTATTGATACATAGGCTCTTTTTATATTAAAAAATGCATCAAACGAAGAATAACTGAAAATTCTGGAGGACGAGGAAATGGCTTTAGGGGATATTCCTTTTTTGCAGTACCTCGGTAATGCTGTTGATATTCTCGTTGTTTGGTATGTGATATATAAATTAATGATGGTCATCCGCGGAACAAAAGCGGTTCAGCTTTTAAAGGGAATTGTGGTCATTGTTCTCGTCAGGATGGGAAGTGCGTATCTCGGTCTTAACACACTTCAATGGCTGATGGATCAAGCGATTACGTGGGGATTCCTTGCGATCATTATTATTTTTCAGCCAGAGCTAAGGAGAGCGCTTGAGCAGCTTGGGCGCGGCCGTTTCTTCTCAAGAAGCGGGACACCTGTAGAGGAACAGCAGCAGAAAACGATCGAGGCAATTACAAAAGCAATTAACTATATGGCGAAACGCAGAATCGGCGCGCTGCTGACAATTGAGCGCGATACCGGGATGAATGATTACATAGAGACAGGAATTCCTTTGAATGCAAAGGTGAGTTCAGAGCTGCTCATTAATATTTTCATTCCGAATACACCGCTTCATGACGGTGCTGTCATTATGAAGCGGGATGAGATTGCAGCTGCAGC
The DNA here is from genome assembly GCF_038630785.1 of Bacillus sp. FSL K6-1000. Classification (NCBI taxonomy): domain Bacteria; kingdom Bacillati; phylum Bacillota; class Bacilli; order Caryophanales; family Bacillaceae; genus Bacillus; species Bacillus sp. FSL K6-1000. The sequence goes on from NZ_CP152042.1 coordinate 187,191, forward strand.
TTGCTATTTACCGCTGTCAGAAAGCCCTTTTATCTCTAAGGAGCTTGGGACGCGTCATAGGGCGGCAGTTGGAATAAGTGAAGTGACAGACAGCTTAACTGTCATCGTTTCTGAGGAAACTGGCGGTATTTCTGTCGCAAGGAATGGTGATCTCCACCGAGAATTGACAGAAGAAGCGCTTGAAGAAATGCTGATTGCTGAATTTAGTAAGAACAGCAAAGATGCTTCCTCGACCAAATGGTATTGGAGGGGCAAGAAAAATGGATAAGATTTTGAATAATCGCTGGGCCGTTAAGCTTCTTGCATTGGTCTTCGCTTTATTGCTGTATGGTGCAGTCAATTCAGCGCAAGCGCCCACGCCGAAAAAAATCGGTGAATCCTTTTTCCCAACATCGACGACAGATGAAGCAACTTTAACTGACATTCCTGTTAAAGCGTATTATGATGACGAGAAATACGTTGTCACTGGTGTGCCGCAGACAGTCAATGTCACGATTAAAGGGTCAACAAGTGCTGTGAAAACAGCAAGGCAAACAAAGAATTTTGAAATTTACGCAGACATGCAGAACTTATCGACAGGTACACATAAAGTGGAGCTGAAGGCAAGAGATGTATCGAAGGGACTCACACTATCGATTAATCCATCTGTGACGACTGTGACGATACAAGAAAAAACGACAGCTGAATTTCCTGTTGAAACCGAATTTTATAATCAAAATAAAATCAAAGACGGCTATTCACCTGAACAGCCCATTGTGAATCCGAAAAAGGTCACAGTTACTGGATCAAAGGACGTCATCGACAAAATTTCTGTCATTAAAGCTTTTGTGAATTTAGAGGATGTCGATCAGCAAATTGAAAAAGAAGCGAAGCTCACTGTGTATGATAGCAGCGGGAATGAGCTGCCAGTCGAAGTAAGTCCGTCCGTGGTGGATATTACGGTCCCAATCTCGAGTCCGAGCAAAAAGGTTCCGTTTAAAATTGAGCGGACGGGCAGCTTACCAGAAGGGATCAGCATCTCAAGCATTGAGACAAGCCCGAGTGAGGTCACAGTGTACGGCTCTCAAAAGGCACTGGATGCACTTGATTTTATTGATGGCGTCAAGCTGGACCTAAGCAAGATCAAAGATGATACGGAGATTGATGCTGATATTCCGCTGCCAGATGGTGTGAAAAAGGTATCGCCCGAAACTGTTAAGATCAAAGTGAAGGTTGCAACAGCTGAAGAAAAAAAGATCGATAATGTACCGATTTCTGTCGTGGGTTTGAGCAAGGATCTCACATCTGATTTTGTGAGCCCATCTTCTGGACGGATCACGTTAACAGCAAAGGGATCGAAGAGTGCGATTGATAAACTAAAGGCTTCAGATGTTGAAGCCTATATCAATGCAGGGGACTTGAACGAAGGAACCCATGAGGTCAAAGTTCAAGTGAACGGTCCTCAAAATGTGACATGGACATTATCAAGATCAAAGGTCAAAGTGAAACTCTCTTCTACTGATACAGAGGATCAGCCGGCGTCGACGAATGATCGAAAGGATCAAAAAGATCAAAAAGATCAATCAACTGATGATGATGATCAGAGTGAGAAGAGTAAAGAAGAATCCACACAAGATAAAGCAAAGAAAGAATCAAGTCAAAGACAGCCGGTCAAAGAAGATAAAAAAGAGGACGAAGCGTCCTCTTGAATGGAAAAAGGAGCGATTGAAACATGGGCAAGTACTTTGGAACTGATGGTGTAAGGGGTGTAGCAAATAGCGAATTAACACCAGAGCTCGCATTTAAAGTTGGGAGATTTGGCGGCTATGTGCTCACAAAGGATAAAGAACGTCCAAAGGTACTCGTTGGACGAGACACACGTGTATCCGGTCATATGCTGGAAGGAGCACTCGTTGCCGGCTTACTTTCAATTGGAGCTGAAGTGATGCGTCTAGGTGTGATCTCAACACCTGGTGTGTCTTATTTAACGAAGGCAATGGATGCTGAAGCGGGTGTCATGATTTCTGCTTCACACAATCCAGTTCAAGACAACGGCATTAAATTCTTCGGCGGTGACGGCTTTAAGCTGTCAGATGAACAGGAAAACGAAATTGAACAGCTGATGGATCAGCCAGTCGATCAATTGCCACGCCCGGTTGGAGCAGATCTTGGAACGGTCAATGACTATTTTGAAGGCGGTCAGAAATACTTGCAATTCTTGAAGCAGACAGCGGATGAGGATTTCACAGGTATTCACGTGGCGCTTGACTGTGCACACGGTGCAACATCTTCTCTAGCGACACATTTATTTGCAGATTTAGATGCTGATGTGTCTACAATGGGAACATCACCAAATGGACTGAATATCAATGATGGTGTAGGCTCCACTCATCCAGAGGCACTTTCTGCTTTTGTGAAGGAGAAGGGTGCAGACATTGGTCTTGCGTTTGATGGTGACGGTGACCGTTTAATAGCAGTCGATGAAAAAGGTGATATCGTAGACGGCGATCAAATTATGTACATATGTGCACGTTATTTGAAGGATGAAGGCCGATTAAAGGATGACACCGTCGTGTCAACGGTCATGAGCAACCTTGGTTTTTATAAAGCGCTTGAGAAGCAAGGCATTAAGAGCGTTCAAACTGCTGTTGGTGACCGCTATGTGGTCGAAGCGATGAAAAAGGATGGCTATAATGTCGGCGGCGAGCAGTCAGGCCATTTGATTTTCCTTGATTACAATACGACTGGTGATGGCATGCTTTCTGCGATCATGCTTGTGAATACGCTCAAAGCGACAGGAAAAACATTATCAGAGCTTGCAGCGGAAATGGAAAAGTTCCCGCAGCTTTTGGTGAATGTGAAAGTGTCTGATAAATATAAAGTAGAAGAAAATGAAAAAGTAAAAGCGGTGATCCAAGAGGTCGAAAAAGAGATGAATGGTGACGGCCGTATCCTAGTTCGTCCATCGGGGACAGAACCGCTTGTACGTGTCATGGCAGAGGCGAAAACAAAAGAGCTGTGTAATGAATATGTGGCTCGAATTACGGCTGTTGTGAAAGAAGAAATGGGTATTGAGTAATAGATGAAAGCAAATCGCTAGCAGCGGTTTGCTTTTTTTTTCGAATAAACGACATAATTGGATGGATCTGTACGAATCATATAAGTGAGGGCAACTTGAAGCTGCCTTCATACATAGGAGAGCACATCAAAGGTAGAACGTGACAAGCCTCATCGCATATAGTGTAGGGAGGTCTCACTTTCTCAAATGAAGGTAATCACCTGCTAATTTGTGATTGACGGAGGTCAGACCTTATAGTACAATCATCCTTGTGTTACTGGATTTTTATTCTATCAGGAAAGGCAGGGTAGATGTTCAGGAACTCTCTTATAATTATAGCGCCCGAACTAAGCGATCGGACGAAAGATGCTTAGTTGACGAGGATGGAGGTTATCGAATTTTCGGCGGATGCCTCCCGGCTGATCAAAAAAAGAGATCACAGCCGTAAGTGTTTCTTTAAACCAAAGAGGTGACTCTTTGTACAAAGGGAATACACATGATCTCCCAAAATAAACATGTAGAGAGGGACGAAGAAATGTCCCTTCTATTTTAGTAGGCTTTCTTTGTCCCTTTCACATGATCGGGAGGAAGAATATTTATGTGTGGAATCGTAGGTTATATTGGTCAGAATGATGCGAAGGAAATCTTATTAAAAGGTTTAGAGAAGCTTGAGTACCGCGGGTATGACTCAGCAGGTATCGCTGTGGCAAACGAAGAAGGCGTACATGTGTTCAAAGAAAAAGGACGTATCGCTGAGCTTCGTGAAGTTGTTGATGCAAACGTGGCATCTTCAGCAGGAATTGGACATACACGCTGGGCAACTCACGGTGTACCAAGCCATCTAAATGCGCATCCGCATCAAAGTGCTTCTGGCCGTTTTACGCTTGTTCATAACGGTGTCATCGAGAACTATGTACAATTGACACGCGAATATTTACAAGACGTCACACTAAAAAGCGACACAGATACAGAGGTTGTTGTTCAAGTCATCGAACAATTTGTCAGCAGAGGTCTTGATACAGAGGAAGCTTTCCGTCAAACGCTTCTTCAACTAAAAGGCTCTTACGCAATTGCCCTTTTCGATAACGAAAACAAAGAAACAATCTATGTGGCGAAAAACAAAAGCCCATTATTGGTTGGTTTCGGCGAAGATTTCAACGTTGTGGCTTCTGACGCAATGGCGATGCTTCAAGTAACAAACGAATATGCGGAATTAATGGATAAAGAAATGGTCATTGTTACTAAAGACGAGGTTATTATTAAAAACCTTGACGGTGATATCATGACACGTCCTTCTTATATCGCTGAGCTTGATGCAAGCGACATTGAGAAAGGCACATATCCTCACTACATGTTAAAAGAAACGGATGAACAGCCGCTTGTTATGCGCAAAATCATCCAAGAATATCAAGACGAAAACGGCAAGCTGTCAGTCGCTGGCGATATCGCAAGCGCAGTAGCAGAAGCAGACCGCATCTACATTGTGGCTTGCGGAACAAGCTACCATGCTGGACTTGTCGGTAAACAATACATTGAAGACTGGGCGAAAGTACCTGTAGAAGTCCATGTAGCAAGTGAATTCTCTTACAACATGCCGCTTCTATCGAAAAAACCGTTGTTCATCTTCCTTTCTCAATCTGGGGAGACTGCGGACAGCCGCGCTGTACTTGTTCAAGTTAAAGAGCTTGGTCATAAAGCATTAACGATCACAAACGTACCAGGATCTACGCTTTCTCGTGAAGCGGACTTCACATTGCTTCTTCATGCAGGACCAGAAATTGCAGTGGCTTCAACAAAAGCCTACACAGCACAAATCGCTGTACTTGCAATCCTTGCTTCAGTTGCAGCTGAATTAAACGGTCAATCTCTTGACTTTGATCTTGTGAAAGAGCTTGGGATTGTAGCAAACGCAATGGAAGCCCTTGTGGATCAAAAGGATGAAATGGAACAAATCGCTCGTGACTTCTTCACAGTGACACGTAACGCATTCTTTATCGGAAGAGGACTTGACTACTATGTGTGCCTTGAAGGTTCACTGAAGCTAAAAGAGATCTCTTACATCCAAGCAGAAGGCTTTGCTGGCGGAGAACTCAAACACGGCACAATTGCTTTAATTGAAGAAGGCACACCGGTCATTGCCCTTGCAACACAAGAGCACGTGAACCTCAGCATTCGCGGTAACGTCAAAGAAGTCGTCGCACGCGGAGCAAACCCATGTGTCATCTCATTAAAAGGCCTAGAAGACGAAGGCGACCGTTTCGTCCTTCCAGCTGTACACCCAGCACTTGCACCACTTGCATCTGTTGTCCCATTACAGCTGATCGCTTACTACGCAGCACTTCACCGCGGGTGTGATGTGGATAAACCACGTAACCTTGCGAAGAGTGTGACGGTGGAGTAGGAATTAAATAAAATCGGATTTTTGATGTAGCTTTGGAATAAAACTATAGTGTTTATAAAAAATGTCTTGTTTAAAATAAAGTTATACCGGTTTTAATAAAGTTGCACCGTTTTACCCCTTTAGATTAATATAATCTAAAGGGGTGTTTTTATATCAAATAGAAGGTTGAGGAACAGAAATTGGTTCAGTTTATAAGCCATGGTTAGAATTCAAAACTTTTATTCATGGGGAAGTTTACTCGTTTGAAAAGAATTTAAACAAGCTTTTATCAGATTTGAATATCGTCTAGTGTCAATTGGTATTGTTCTTGCATTTGTTTTATCTTTTTAATTTTATCGTTAAACACTAGTTCGAATTTTTCTTTGAAATCTTCCATGTCTGAGGATAGTTTCATAACAGGGATGAGACTTTCAAGGTGTTCTCTTAAAAATCGAATACCTTTTTCTTCAGATAAATATCGATGGATGTGATGTTTTCGCTTACTGTAGTATTTATCTGTTTGTAATAGAGGGTTTTGTTTATCGATTTCATCCCAAACATTTGGAGGAAGCAAGTCGTACACATACTTCCGAGTGAACTTTGAAAAATACAAGGGTCTTTTGGATGTTGTGGGATCATAACGCAAATTATAAAGACGGAAAATTTGTTCAAAATACTCACTTCGGAATTCTCTTGAATAAGGCCGTAATTCTTCTGCAATGAACTGTTCTAATAGAATTTGTAATTCATCTTTACCACGGACTTCTTGATAATTTGTAGCCTCATCAATTAAGGCTGTAATTCCAACTTTAGCTAAGGCACGTAAAAGAATCTTAGCTTTTTCTAATACATGCTTTTGATTAGTTGAAATTAAGTCTTGTTTTTCAGCTTCCATGTATAAATCACAGATTATCGTAATAGTGTGTGCGTTATACCATTTTCCAGTTGTTCCATTAAATTGTGCTACTTCAAAAGGCATTATTTGTTCTAAATAATTAGGGTTAATTTCCATCAATAAATTAGCTAAAGATTTAGACCCTATAATTGGTGGGAATCCTTCAATTCTTGTTTCTCCTTTACGCGTGCGATCTAAAGCACTGAATAAACTTGTATCTTTAATCACACGTCTTCCATCATCTAATACAGAGCCAGTAAGTACCGTATCCCCTATATTAAATTTTGATTCGTTAACAATTGCGCGAGGTAACTCAATAAATTTTTCTTCTGTTAACTTATTCAAATTTTCTCGTACAAATGTTTCTTGAGTAAAATCAAAATATTTATCACCATTTTCATAAATAGCTACAAAAATCTTAGCATTATCAACTTCATAATAACCAACTTGAATCGAATGAGGCATTTTTAAACATTTCTCTACAAAGTTTATCATGGTTTTTCCTCCTTGAGAATTTACTTACTTTTAATAAATCAACAATGTCCAACTTATAAATACGATTATTAAAAAAACGGATCTTTAATATTTAGAGGTAATTGAATGCTAGCAATTTAAACAAATCCATCTCCAAATGAATAGTTATATCCAGCCATTACATGTTACCATTTTTATAGTTGGAATCTTGATTGTAAATATACATATGAAGAGCTATTTGGTGGTCGTTTTTACCGAGAGTGCTATTTTTTGTTTTAGTAGAAAGGCTAGGGACGTATTATTCAGTAGAAACACTTCTGACAACACGATTTATCCATACTATTCGTTTTTATCAAAAGGGCGGCAACAAGGAATTTTGCAAGTATTTCAAACTTGTATAAAGCTAAGTGAGCACCAACACTTATACTGCTTTAATTCGACATTTTCATTTAAATACCTTTTTATTACTTTAGCATATGCCCTTGAGAAAGCATGACAGGTTAATATTTAACAAAGAAAGAGAGCAGACACATGACCAAACATAAAGTTTACACAATGAGCTTTGCAAAAGTCTATCCTCTTTATATCGCAAAGGCAGAGAGAAAGGGACGAACGAAGTCTGAAGTCGATACGATTATTTGTTGGTTAACAGGGTACAGTGCAGAAGAGCTGCAGAAACAGGTAGATAAACAGATAGACATGGAAACCTTTTTTGCTGAGGCTCCTGAGCTTCATCCTTCCCGCAGCTTAATCAAAGGCGTCATTTGTGGTGTTCGGGTAGAGGGCATTGAGGAAGAAACCATGAAAAACATTCGTTATCTGGATAAGCTGATTGATGAGTTAGCGAAGGGAAAGAAGATGGAAAAAATTTTGTGAGGTTCATCATGAGAATAACAAGCAAGCCCAGTGAACTAACCTTCACTGGGCTTTTTTATATCTTATAGATCATTCGATCGATAAAAATAAAATCCGTTTGAACGAATCCTCTCTTCATGTCGTCAAAAGAAGTAATACCAAAACAAATTGGCGTTTGAAAAGGGAGTGGCGTGGATGGATATGAAGATGATATTACCTCTTATTTTGCTGCAAGCGATTTTGATGGTGATTGGTTTGTTTGATTTGTTGAAAAGAGACCCATCGAGAATCAGAGGAGAGGTGAAATGGGTTTGGGCGTTGGTGATCGTGTTTGTGGCGAGTGTCGGTCCTATTGTGTATTTGATTTTTGGTCGTAAATCATCTTAAAAGGGGGGGATTTGCTTGAATATGTTGGAGTGTTATGGGCTGACGAAATCGTATGGCCCGAATGAAGTTTTAAAAGATGTTTCGTTTTCTGTTGGGGAGGTTGGATGTGTTGGCTTTTTAGGAGCCAATGGAGCGGGGAAGACAACGACGATCCGGATTTTGACGGGGCTTGCTCGTCCTACTTCTGGGGTCGTGAAGGTGGCTGGTTTGGATGTCACAAAGGAGATGGACCAAATCAGTCATGTGATTGGGTATTGTCCGCAGCATCCTGCATTTTATCAGGATATGACGGGGCAGGAGTGGATGCATTGGGTTAGCGGGTTATTTCATTTAGAGAAAAACATCATTCGCTCCAAAACAGAGGAGCTGTTGAAGCTTTGTGGTGTGTATGAGGCGAAGGATCGTGCCATTGGCAGCTATAGCGGAGGCATGAAGCAGAGGCTTGCCATTGCGCAGGCACTTATCAACAGCCCGAAGGTTCTCATCTTGGATGAACCTGTGTCTGCACTTGATCCCATGGGAAGAAAAGACGTCCTGACGTTGATTGAGCGTCTAAAGCATGAGATGCTGATCTTTATGTCGACCCATATTTTAGATGATATTGAGCGGGTGGCGGATCATATTATCATGATCGACAGCGGCAAAATTGAGATGTCTTCTTCCATGAAACAGATTAAAGAAGACTATATCCAGCCAGTGTTTGAATTTCAATTAGAACAACAGAATACGAAATTAGTGGCTTTGCTAAAAGAGCGGCATTGGGTGGAAGATTGCATTGAGACAGAAAACGCTTATCAGGTGCGAATCAAAGATCAACAAACGGCATTGAAGGAGCTGCCTCGTCTCATCACTGAAGCTGGCGGTGTTCTCCTCCATTATCGACTATCTAAGCTGACGCTTGAAGATATTTTCATGAAGGTTGTGAATGCATGATGATGTTGAAAAAGGAATTTAGGGAGTTATTCACTAGCTATAAAATCTTATTTGTTCCTATCATTTTTACGATTTTAATGATTACACAGCCTATTACGCTTAAAATGCTGCCGGATCTTCTATCGAAATCAGCTAATTTACCTGAAGGGTCTACATTTTATATACCAGAGCCTAGTGCAGGAGAGGCTTTGGCGAGTGCATTGAGTAAATTTGATTCGCTAGGTGTGTTTATCCTGATTATGATCGTGATGGGGACGATCGCAGGAGAGCGTGCCTCTGGAGTGACTGCGATGATTATGGTGAAACCGATCAGTCGAACGAATTATTATGTATCAAAAATATGTGCCTATGCCTGTTTGACTTTGTTTAGTTTGGTATTGGCGGTGCTTGTCTCTGTTTATTATGTGGATATTCAATTTGGGCATGTGGATTGGGTCAATGTGTTAAAAGGAACACTTCTTTATTACCCAAATTTATTGCTTATTGTGGTATCGACCATTTGTGCTTCGGCGTTCTTTCAACGTTCTGTCACAGCTGGCGGTGTGTCGCTTTTGATCAACCTTATTCTGTTTACCGTTCCTTCATTTTATGAAGAGACATTAGGGAAGTTTGCGCCTAAAGGCGTGACAAGTGCAGCCGAAGAGATGATTCATAAGGGGACTTATTCGGATCAGGCACTTACTAGCTATCTAGGTGTATCGGTATTGATTGTTTTCTTTTTTCTCATTGGATGGTTTCTTTTTAGAAAACAAGAATTATAGCAGGCTGTTGCGATTGTTTCTTCAGGATTACCATGAGCATAAAAATCTGAATATGGTAGAAAGTTTGATATGATGATAAAAATTGACTGTATTTTCAGAAAAGGGGTTTTTATCAATGAGAACATCACGTAATCCTGAGACCATTCATCCGCCAGTCGCCCCATATACCCATCAAATAGAAACAACAGGACCTCAGCGGTGGTTAACCCTATCAGGTCAAGTGGGGATGGAAGCGGATGGGACAATTCCCGAGAGCCCGTTGGAGCAGCTCGAACTAGCGTTAGAGAATGTGAAGCGAAACGTAGAAGCGGCAGATATGGCTGTGGAAGATATAACGAAATTAGTATTTTATCTCGTAGGAGAGTTCGATGCTGAGAGCAGGAAACAAATTATGGGGCAGTTTTTGGGCACGCACCTGCCTTGTATGACGATGATTTATGTAGTAGCATTGGCTTCCCCTGCTTTAAAGGTAGAGGTGGATGCTTGGGCGTGTCAGGAGATGGTTTTGGGTGAATAGATAAAAGATTGGGATGCTGCAACCCAATCTTTTTTTTGTACATTTCCCGTTGTATATAGAATAGATTACCTCATTCCTATTACCTTGTTATTCTCTATATGGTAATATTAGGGTTAATGATTAGTGGGTCTAATGACATTCGTTTTTGATTTTTAACACACCATAGATAAGCATACATCACTCTAATCAAAAGGAGAGATTTGATGCCATTCATGGAGGTTCAGAATGTAAGCAAACGATATAGCAATGGTGATGGGATAGAGGATCTTTCATTTTCCATCGAAGCAGGTGAGGTTGTGGCACTGCTTGGGCCTAATGGTGCCGGGAAGACGACAACGATTCGATGTTTAACGGGTCTATATAAACCAGATGGAGGGGAAATTCTCATAGAGGGTTTGCCGCCTGGTCATGCCCATGTCTAAAAACAAGTAGCTCTTATTCCTGATCAGCCGTATTTGTATCCAGATTTAACGGCTGCTGAACATGTTCAATTCCGTGCTCGTGGATATCATAAAGGCTTAAAACAGATCAGGGAAAAGGTATATGAAGCGTTGAAAGAAGTACATATGGAAAAGAAGATGAATGAACTGTGTGGAAGGCTTTCAAGAGGCCAAAAGCAGCGTGTCGTCTTAGCAGGAGCCATTGTTCAAGATGCCTCCCTTTTTATATTAGATGAACCGACTGTCGGGTTAGATATTCCATCAAAACAGTGGCTGTCGGATTGGCTGAGACAAAAAAGTAGTCAAGGTGGGTCGATCTTCGTGTCGACTCATAGTCTGGAGTTTGTCCTTGATAAGGCTAGCAGGGTTGTATTGATTCGAGATGGTGCCATCATGAAGAGTATGGATGTTCCTCAATTAAAGGAAGAACAGGTTGAGTGGAGGGCAGAAGTTATTCAACTTTTGGGGGAGTGGTCAAGTGAATAATACACTCTCCCTTTTATGGATGAAATCTCAAAGGCGCTTGATCAGTAAAAATCAAGAAAAGAAAATGCCTTTTCTGATCTTACTTCTTTTCATAGCGGCAATTGGTTTTCAGCTAAGTGCAGTTTCAAGTATGGGTGATTGGAATACGGGTACAGCTGGATGGATCATTATCTGTTTGTTTGTTCTTTATACGGGGGTTGGTTTGTTTACGAACCGGCTGCCTAGCCAAATGAACGATATCATTTGGTTATATGGAAATGGCGTTTCTTTATGGACGGTTGTTATCAGTGTGTGGATGTATCACATTTTCTGGAGAGGGGCTCTTCTCATTTTCTCTGCTGTAGCTGCCGATCTACTCCTGTTTTTTATGACGCAGCAGTACCCGTTTCTGCTTGGAAAATCACTCATTCTGACAGGGCTGTTATGTTTGGTCGAAACTTGGATGATTGCGGTTTCTTGTGCTAGAACCATTCGAGTATACAAGCGTTTGCTCTTACTCGGTTTTGTCTTGATGTTTTTCAGCTTTGCACTACTTGTTTTGAATCAATTGGTGATGAAACAGCCTTCATTGATGAACATTGCTGATTCTTTGATGTTTCAAGTTGGACGTATGATCGAAGAGTTCTCCATTCTTTCTGTCTTCATTTTTATTGGAGTGATGTTTCTATCTTTCATGATGATGTACAAGGCTAGTCATCGTTTAGAAATGAAGGAGTCTTTAGTCAAAGAAGCAGTATTTTGGGAGGAATTTGAGGGGAAACATATTCAATCAAGTCCAATCGGTCAAAAAAAGAGCAGGACATGGTGGGGACTTCCGGCATTAACGGGGAGCTGGGCTTTTCTTTGGATTGAATTATTGCTGATAAAAAAGTATATGATTTTCCATGTACTATCTACTATGCTGTTAATTGGTACTTACTATGTTGTCTTTACTTATTTTTCAGATTGGCTGAATCTATTCTTGATCGTCATGGCGGCATCCGTTCTTTTTAGTTCATATTATGCAGGGATTGTAAGACACGCACAAACAGGAGTGCTCTACCTTTTTCCAGGTGCTTTATATCAAAAAATCATTCTGTTAGAAGTGTTTCAAACCTTTTGGCTGTATGCTTTCTACTTGATTTCTCTTTATTTGGTTGAGATTCAGGATGTTTTGTATTGGACCTTATTTGGTGGAGGAGTTTATATATGGTTTTTGGCCATACGGCTCTTTGCCTTTATGCAGCCTCTGAGAAGAGAAAGGAGTTTTGCTTTGGCCGCCTATTATCGATCATTGCTATTTGCGTTTGTGATCAGTGCTATGGTCATGATTAGCATTCATCTCATCACTGATGGCTTGTTGACTACAATTGTATCCCTAGTGGCTGGAGCTGGATTTTATGTGCTTTGTTATCGATACCGTGCGGTTCATTAAAAAGAGGAGTTGATTGTAAATGAAACCAGAAAATAAGCTGTCTCAATCAGTTCAACAATTGGCCAATACAAATGAAGTAACGATCGTTCAAGCAATAGGAGATTTAAGAAAATATGGAAAAGATGCAGTGCCCGTCCTTGTTGAGGCTTTAAAAGAAAAAGGCTCTCTGCGGAACATTGCAGCAGCTGTACTTGGTGAATTTGGAGCAGATGCGGGGGACGCAGCAGAACCGCTAGCTCGGCTATTAGAAAGTGACGAAGAAGATACAAGAATGGCCGCTGCAATGTCACTCATGAGGATTGGTCAGCCCAGTTTGCCCTTCCTTCTGCAACTGGCTAAACGTTATGAGGGACCTACTTGTTTCTGGGCATCATGGTGTATCTCTTGGATTGATCCATCAAAAATTGAAAAAAACATGTACGAGTGCTTAAAACAAGAACAAGAAAATCCAACAGGCAGCGTTACTCCTTTTGCTGCAGAGGAAGCATTAGGAAAAATCATCGCCTTTCAGCTAAAAGATAAGGGGGATGAATAGTGGGAACGCAGAAACTCAACTGGCCTGAGCATCTTCCTTGGATTTGCCCTTCAGATCAAAGGAGTGTACCTAAGGGACAGCATCAGCTTCTTTATTTTTGGTCAGTCAGCTGTCCTCATTGTGAAGAATTAACCAATCATATCCTACAACGTATGAATGAGCTGGGTATTCATTTAACCTTTGTCCATGTTCCATATACAGAAGAGGAAAAATCGGCAGATGTTGTTTCAGAGTATGCAGAGGAAAAGAATATGACCGCTCCTATTGTATTGGATCAGGATTATGAGATTGTTGCAAAGTATAAGATTCAAGGATTACCTAGCTTTTGTCTCATAGATCAACAGGGGCAGTTAATAGATCGGAAAATGGGAGATACCGGCTGGGAAAGAATTTTGAAAAAGTTAGAAAAACATTCAATTGGATAAGTGGAGGAGAGAGTGTTGTTTCAATCAAACAAAGAATTAAAAAGAAACGTCATTTTTTTCGCAGGTGTTGGAGCGGTTTTGCTGATTTTAATAATGCTGAAAAGGTTGCCGATTTCTGCAGACTGGGAAATGGCGTTGATTTTATTCGGTTTGGGAATGTTGTTTTATTTGAAGCGTGTGCTGCGGGAAGAAGAAAGTCATAAGTATTCAGTATGATACCTAGAATATAGATTCTAGGTTTTTTTATTAAATTTACCTTAAAACACACCTTTTCACATGGGGATATGAACCAATTTTTTAAAAGTGTGGTAGGATAAATATGCTTTATCTTTATATTGTCCGAAGGAGCTGTCGAGTTGAAGGGATCTAGGGTTGAATTTATTGATAGTTTACGTGGTTTTAGTTTATTAGGTATTTTGATTGTGAATATGCTTAATTTTCAATATGATTATGATTTTGAGAAAATGTTTGATTCGAGTTTTTGGGGGCAGGAATTCGGTGTATATGTGACGGAAATTTTGTTCCAGGGGTCTTTTTATCCGATCTTTTCCTTTTTGTTTGGGTATTCTTTTATCAAGCTGATTGAATCGACGAAGGCCAAGGGGCTAAATACGAATGCCATTGTCGTTCGCCGTGGTTTTGGTCTGATTGTGCTTGGGATGTTGCATTACATCTTTATTTGGAATGGTGACATTCTTCTTTATTATGGAGCTTGTATGTTTTTCTTGATGATGTTTTTGAGCAGTCGGATCAAAACAATGCTTATTTGGTCGGGTGTGTTAGGTGCGTTGTCATTAGTCGTTGTGCCATACACGATGAAACTTGTTTATGGGACTGATGAATTATTAACCGATGTGTATGCCAAAGGTGCTTATGGGGATATTTTGCTCAGCCGGATTACGGTTGAAGACGATATGATGATTGTGACCATTATTATGGCAATCGTGACCATTACGTTTATGCCTATACTAGGGTTTCTTTACGGTACAATGATGGTTGGTCCTTTTGCATTGCTTGGAATGGCGATTGGGAAAAAAGGACATCTGACTGAAGAAGATCGAGGAATGGCCTATCGTAAAGGCTGGGTCTTGATGATTGTGATTGGACTCGCGTTAAAATGTGCGACGTTCATTGATGCTCCTTGGAGTGAATTCGTGATTACGCTTGGTGCCTATGTGCTGACAATCGGGTATATTCAAGCCTTTCTTATTTTCTACTATTCGAAGGCAGCACAAGGTCTCAAACGTCTGCTTGCAGGGCTTGGCCGTTTGTCTCTATCAAACTATTTAGCACAGTCGATTATTTGTACAACGATTTTCTATTCTTATGGACTTGGTTTATTTGGACAATTGGGGTCAATGTTTGGACTGTTGCTTGCTGTCGGACTGTACACAGCACAGCTGTTCATCAGCTATCTCTATTTGAAAAAATGGAGAAGAGGTCCTGTGGAGTGGCTTATGGGAAAATGGGTATATTGGAAATAAAGCATTTTGTTAAAGAACCGTATGGCTTTTGGGCTGTGCGGTTTTTTATTTTTAAAAAATGAGGAGAACATTTTTTAAAATGGTTGATTATTCTTTTAGTGTGTATATAATGTATATATAGTGTATATACAATATTTTGTTCTAACTATGTGAAAAAAGAGGTTTTTATATGCAAATTACGATTTCAAACCATTCTAAGGAGCCCATCTATGAGCAAATTACGAATCAAATCAAATCGATGATTTTAACGGGTGAGCTTGCAGAAGGCGCAGCACTGCCGTCTATTCGAAAGCTGGCGAAGGATCTACAAATTAGCGTGATTACAACGAAGCGAGCGTATGAAGAGTTAGAGAAGGCGGGATTTATTTATTCAATTGTAGGCAAGGGATCATTTGTTGCGGAACAAAATGTAGAAGTGATGAGAGAGAAGAAATTGAAGGTGATCGAGGAACAGCTTGGAGCGGTTGTCACAAACGGGAAAGAATTAGGATTATCTTTTGATGAATTGCAGCAGTTATTAAAGTTCTTATATGAGGAGTGAGATGAGTGGAGCATGTGATTGAATTCAAAGGAGTTTCGAAACGATTCAAGGATTTTTCAGTTCAGAATCTCGATTTACAGGTTAAGAAAGGATTTGTTACAGGGTTTATTGGAGAGAATGGAGCGGGTAAGTCGACCACCATTAAAATGATCATGAATTTGTTAAAACCCGATTCAGGTGACATCAAGGTTTTTGGATTGGATTATCATACTCATGAAAAAGAGATTAAGGAACGAATCGGTTTTGTTTACGATGCTAACGTTTTTTTCCCAGGATTGAATTTAAAGGACATCAAACGAATTGTAGCACCTGCCTATAAACGTTGGGATGACCGGCTTTTTGATCAATATATTGAGCAGTTTGGTCTGCCGCTTCATAAAGCGATCAAAACATTCTCAAAAGGGATGCAGATGAAGGCGTCACTTGCGATTGCGCTGTCACATCATGCAGAGCTGATTATCATGGATGAGCCAACTGCTGGTTTAGATCCGGTTTTTAGAAGAGAGCTGCTCAGCACGTTACAAGAATTGATGATTGATGGAAATCGGACGATCTTTTTCTCGACGCATGTGACGACTGATTTAGACCGGATTGCGGATTATATTGCGTTTATACAAAATGGAAGATTGGTGTTTCAACAGTCGATTCATGAAGTGGCAGAAAGTTATGCGCTTGTGAAAGGAAGCCTGGAGTTATTGGATCGAGACACAGAAAAGGCCTTTGTCCATATCCAGCGTACAGCAGCCGGGTTTGAAGCATTAACGGATCGGATTGATGAAGTAAAACTTATTTTTGGGGATGCTGTTGTGATTGAACCGGCGTCGCTTGAGGATATCATGTTTTATTTGAAAGGCGGGGTTGCGCATGTTTCATTTAATTAAGCGTGATGTGATTTTGCAAAAGAAGCAGTTACTTATTTTTATTCCGTTTATCTTATTTTTTATATTCATGGATGTCCATCCAGTATTGACGTTTCTAGTTGCTAGTGTCTTCATTCCATTTAACACATATGCGTATGATGAAAAGGCAGAAACGAATATTCTATTAAACTCCTTGCCTTATACACGTAAAGAAATTATCGCATCACGTTATCTTGGCGCCATTTTCTATATGAGTATTGCGATCGTGCTGACAAGTGCTGCATTATTTGTGTTTGGGAAGCTGTTTTCGCTGTCAGATATTGCGATTGGCAGCGGGTTGTTTTTATTGTTCGCGGCGTGTACTTTTCCATTGTTTTATATCTTAAAGCCCGGTTATATCACAACGGCAGTGATTATTGGCTTTATCGTATTATCTGCTATGGGACCACCTGTTGTTTTCTATTTAGCAGAGCAATTCAGTGGGATCACTGATTTTATTATGAATTTATCGATCCCTATGTTATATACGGGGTCAGCTGTGCTGATTATGCTTTTCTACCTGCTGTCTTGGGGGCTTTCTACTGCGATTTACCAGAGGAAAGTTTTTTAATTCAGATGATCATATCATTTACCGAGAATCATTCATTTTGAGGCAGGGCTTTCAAAATGGATGATTCTTCTTTTTTTGAATCATGGGAAATTGACATACATTTGAAAATAGGTTATGATTACTTAACATAATGTTAATTATTTTTAACATTATGTTAAGTAAAGTATCCTTCAAGAAAGGAATTTGAAATGGAGATTAAAAATAGAATCAAGGTGTTACGCGCTGAAAAAGACTGGACACAAAAGGATTTGGCAGAGAAGTTAGGTGTGACTCGTCAAACAGTGGCAGCGATTGAAAATGGTAAATATTCTTTGTCTTTAAAACTAGCATTTCAAATTGCTAGAACATTTGAAGTTGATTTGTATGATGTATTTCAAGAGGTCGACAAGGAGGAACAATAATGATGACGACGATCATTCTTTATTCTTTGATTATCCTTTCTGTTATAAGCACGGCCTTTCAATTTAAGAAAAGTCGTGAATATAAACATGATGAACGAGGTCAATTTATTTTAGCGAAAGCAGGAAGTTTTTCTATTATAGGTATTGCCATAGCCTATATATTGGTTGCTGTTATCCAAGCTTCGGTCCCTCAATTCTCATCTCCAAGAGAATGGTTTTATATAGCGATTACGTTTATGTATGTATCAAGTGTTTGCGCAAATACAATCGGTATCATCTATTGTGAAAGGAAATATTAATTCATCGCTGGATGTAAGCTAGAGTTCTTCATCATGAAGGGAAGAGAAAAACCAATGAAAAAAATATTGAGAATCATGTTGATATCTATATGTACTCTTATCACGGTCATGGTTGTTTTTCTAGCTACTGTTTATTTTGTAAACCTCATTAGTAATGAAAGGGAGAAGGGGAAAATAGAAGCCTACGGGCAAAAGGTCTTGGTGGACGGGAAGCAGATGAATGTGCTCATTCAAGGCGATGGGAAAGAAACGATTGTACTTCTTCCGGGCTATGGAACTGCTTCACCCGTGCTGGATTTTATGCCGCTAGTAAATGAATTATCACCATATTATAGAGTCGTAGTGATTGAACCATTTGGATATGGTTTAAGTGACGATACAGATAAAGTACGCACAAGTCAAAACATTGTAGATGAGATTCATGAATGTTTGCAGAAGCTCAACATTAAAAGGTATACGTTGATGGGGCATTCGATTTTTGGCATTTATGGACTAGAATATGTAAATCAACATGAAAAAGAAGTGAAAGCATTTGTTGGAATTGATAATAGTGTTCCGAAGCAGGAAACGGATGAATTGCCGGTTTCCAGCTTGCAGCTGCTTCATCAATCCGGTTTTTACAGATTGATAGTGAAAATGAATCCAGATCAACTCGTGATGCCTAACGTGGATGATCAAACGAAAGATCAGATTAAAATGCTGACCTTCCGAAATTTCTTGGATGAAAGCCAAGCTAGCGAGGCAGAAAACATCACGAATAATTTTAAAAACGCTCAACGCTTACATTTACCTAAGAATCTCCCCGTTGTTTTCTACATAGCGGATGAAACGGAGGAAGAAACACCAAGCTGGAAACCAATGCATGAAGATCTTCTGAAAAATGTAGAACACGGAAAAGTTGTTACTTTCAAAGGTGGCCATTATTTGCATCATACGAAATCTAAGGAAATAGCAGATGGTGTGAGGGGTTTTCTATCGAACATCGAGCGTTCATGTTAGCGTCTTTCCTCCTCAGCTTCTGTTTGAGTTGAACAGATGAAATATCGCAATTTTGATCAAAAGAAGGGTGCTGATTTGTTTTATGATCAAGAAGATGTGAGGAAGATGATGTATAGTCGGGTGACGCAAGAGGTGATTTCTTATTTGGAGTCGCATTTGATGATGAGCAGCAGTTGAGGCAGTTGGGATGTGTCATCTGCAGGAATTTGGATGCGAGTCGATGACGTAAAGGGTGATACGGTGCAGTTTGATAATATTCTGAATCGATTTGTGACAGGCTCTGCGGAATGGAATCAATATGTGATCGTTTTAGATTTCCCTTCTCAAAGTGAATCTATTCATTTTGGTATCCTGCTCAGCGGCAAGGGAACGGTATGGACAGATGGAATTCGATTTGAGGAAATGAATATAAAGAAACCTACAACCAATAGGGTGGAGGATTAGGTATTGCCAGATGTCCCAATGAATTTACAGTTTTAACTTAAGAAGACCGTGTGAGCGGTCTTAGCTCGTAGAGCAACAAAGATTCTCTACGAGCTTTTTTTGGTATGAACTACCTTATGAAACTGATTGAAATTAACTAATCTGTGTTACAACTTTTTTAGGTGTTATAAAAGGCTTTGAGCTGTACCTAGTAGTAAATACTAGAATTAATAATGTGTAGCCAGTCTTTTCGACGAAATGATTTCAGGGTCTTTAGGTTTATTTTCTGCAATACCTCCTATTTCAAGAACGGTCTTTATTCTTATTTTCATTTTCATTGATAGATATAGTGTAATAGTATTAATTTACTAATTATAATATAAATTGTATTTAATGTTGAAATTATACAATTTAAATGACAAAATATAAATAAGGGGGAGAAAATAATCAAAGAAAAGGGGAATACCTATGAGCTTATCAACACGTAAAAAATTATTTGGATTAGGTTTTATGTCATTAATCGCAACGGTAGCTGTAACTTCTGTTGCTTTTATGAGTATTAATCAGAACTTTTTAGTAGCGAAGCTTGGTATTGAACTAAGTACAGCTGAAAAAATTGCAGACCTTATTATGGCAGGCGGAACAATTGCATCTATTATTGGTATTGTTGGCGCAGCCACAGGTGTAGGACTTGCTCTAGCTGGAGCAATCGGTGCTTTAAAAGCAATAGCAAAGGCACAGGGAAGAAAAGCAGTTATTAACTACTAAGCTTTGTCTTCTCCCCCAATACACTACATTAGGTGATATTATGAGATTAGCTTTACTATTTGAAAAAATGTATCTTAGGAAGAAAATAGATGAAGCATCATTACCGCAATGGCTAGGTCATGCTACATATTTATTTCTATCTTTAAGATTTTTCATCATTTACCCTGCAATAGGCATAGGTTTATTTTTTGTTTTAAAAGCTCGTATATTAGACATGACCCTTATAAGTACGTTATGTTGCATCTTAGCAATTATAGATGCGAGAGATTTTCCTATAAAAAATTATTTGATTTACACGGTACATCAAAATGTAATTGTGGATAGAACAGAATCATTTAGAAAAATTTATCGGCATATTTATTTTTATTTTTTCGGAAAAACTGTCTTTAAATTCTCCTTGATTTTTTTCCTTCCTATGTATATGTTTGAAAATAAATTAAACATTATTTATTTTGTGTTATTAGTGATAATCATCATTATAACAGTGATGAACTTTTCTTCTTATCATTTTTATAGAAGCTACTTTCAAAAAGGTATTAGCCAAAATATACGGTTATTCAAGCTCATTTTAGTATGTTTTACTGCGTATATCGTACTGTTAGCCATTTTCCATTATTTTAAATCGGAGATTATACAAGTCTATAATCAATTTCAATTTGATCTATTCAACATCTTGACTGAACTATTAATTGCCTGTTTAGTTTTATTTATTTTGTCTATGGTGTTTCACCATCATAAGGTGTTTCGAAAAATTGGTAAAGAAGAATTAAATGCAAAGGAAACTGTTGTTCAGCATAAGGTGGGGTTTAAAAAATGGGTATTCTTTAACAAAGATATCTTACTTATAAAAAGAACTTACTACAATAAACTCAGGTTTTTGAAATATTTATATGTCCTACATGTAGGTGCCTTAGCGATAGTTCCGGCATTGGTTAGTTTATTATTAAAAGGGAATGATTCCTATATTCTGTTATCCATCATATTTATCGCTGTGGCTTTCTCAAATTTCATAACAGATTATCTAAAAAAGGTGATTAGCCCTGATATTGAATTTTTTGCATTGCCACCAACTACTGCATGGAATATTTCTTTAAATGAAATCTTGGTTCAGAAAGTATATATCTATTTGATTTTATCTGGGATTCCAGTAATCTTTAGTGTCATAACTATGGTTATCTTACATATTCCTTATTCATTCATTACTGGCGTTGCTCTTTTAATTGTTTTTGTATTTATCAATATGGGGCTAGCTGCTACGATTGGTGCCATACTCTTTCCGAAAATAAATCCAGAGAGTGATTATGAAATAGGAAACTCAAGTAAGGCAGTCGTATTTGAAAATGTTTATTTGTACATAATCTCTATTTTACTTTCCTTTATATTTATCATGGAAATTTTTAGTATGGAGATGCCATTTCAATTAGGAAAGTACATAGTGACGTTAATCGTGATCCAAATTTCAATTCTCGTCGTTGCGATCTTTTATTTGAGAAATACCAAGGTGAAGGATGTAATGAAAAATGCAAATTAAGAAAGCATCTTTTAGTTATGGAAACAGTTTGATCTTTGAAAGGATCAATTTAGAGTTAATACCAGGCGAAATTGTTGCTGTAGTTGGTTCTAATGGCTCGGGTAAATCGACATTATTAAAATGTTTAGCTGGGATTTATGAGTTACATAGTGGTGATATCGTGAAAGGAGCCGAGGAAAATGTAGTGTTTGTGCCTGACGTACCTAGATCATATGAATACTTAACAGGATATGAATACCTTGTATTTATACAATCTGTTTCTAAGAAAAAAGATGTTGCAAAGATTCATAGTATTTTAAAGGACTATACTCTATATCCAAATAAGGATAAGTTGATCAAACATTATTCTCACGGAATGAAACAAAAATTGGCGCTTTGTGCCGCACTCATCAATGAAGATATTCACTATTTATTATTAGATGAGCCACTTACAGGTATTGATGAGAAAAGTCAAAAAGTGATCATTGAAAAATTTAAAGAACTTGCGAGCAAACAATGTTCAATTATATTCTCAACACATCAAATTGAAACATTAAGAGGAATATGTGATAAGGTTTTTTATTTAGAGGAGCAGTATGAAGAAATTGTTCATCAATAAAATTAAAGTTAGACTTTCAGCAGTCTCTACTCTATCATTTATATTCCTTCATGTAGTATTCGGTGTTATTGGTTTTATATTAACTAAAAAAGCACCCTCGGATGTCATGTATGTAGAGGATAGTGTGTTTCTTTATTTTACTAACAATTTTTTATACTGTATGGTTCTTGTCGTTGGTGTCGTTACAGCAGGCTTGCTCACCACCTTTCTCATCGCTTCAAATGCATATCTGCTTGGAGTGACAATGAAGGGAGCTCTATTGTTAGGGCATGATATAGGATACATTCTTTATCATATTTTGCATGGAGTGATTGAACTTCCTGCAATTTATTTTTTCTTTAAAATCGGTATTTATCCAGTTGGTTTATTTTTGAAATATTTGGTTTTTGATCACAGATTTGATTTTTGGAGAGATATTTATACAGTCATCCGATACTTTATTTATGGGACAGCTTTATTGTTATTAGCTGCAGTGGTTGAATACTTATTATAGTGAACTTCTTTTGTTTATAGGGAGATGGACATGTTAAAAAAAGAAAAGCTTAATTTACTAGTCATTTGGAGCGTCATTATCTTCATTCATTTCATCGTGTCGCTTTACATTACAGATGCTATTTCTGCCCCCTTATTAAAAAAATCATCTATCAATGTAGGGGATAATACGGTGATTTTAATGACAATTATACTATTAATTTTAGCATCATTAATAGATGTTGTGATTGTTTCTTTACTCATTCATATTAGCTCTGTCATGATGAACATTAGAATAAATATGATGAAAAGCTTTTTAATAGCTAGTTTATTTAATCTCATTTTAAATGTAAACCAAGTGTTAGACACTATTGTGTTATCAAACGCAAATAATTTGACAGCAGAAAATTTCTCAACGAATATCTTCTTTAATCCGTTCTTTTATCTAGGTTTAGTTGTTATTAGTCTGTGGTTAAGATATGTTGAGAAGAAACCAAATGTACAAATAATTGTGATTGTTGCTGTCATTTGTATATATAAATCTTTAACTGTATTTATTTAAATATACAAAAAAGGAGATTTAGTGTATGTCGAATTCATCAAAAAAAAATAATAATTTAATCTTTTATCTAGGTGTTGGAATGGTTATTCTACTTATTGCCTTTTTGAAGTTTAGTCATATTTCCGGTACGATGGAGGTCGTGTTGATATTAATTGGCTTAGTCTCCTTATTTACAATAAAGATTCTTACTAGAGAAAAAAAAGATAAAAAGCAGTAGAGTCTTCATTAAGCGTACGGTGTTTTAGATATATTATGAGAATATGATTGAAAGGCATAGTCATTTGATTATGTCTTTTTGATTATCGTTGTTCGGTCTTCATTAGTAGAAGAAGGTCGTGTTTTAAAAATATATTTAGTTATACAAGGTTCCTACTTCTTTATATGGAAATAACAAAATTTAAGGAGTTTAAATATCTGAATATTATAATAACGGTGTTTTCCTCAAAAAAACAATTGTTTTTTAAGGGTAGATTTATTATGATAATATACATCGAAAGATTGATGTTTCTCAATCAGAATGAAAATTCTGATTTTTATTTTTTATGTTGTTTGTTGATGAGGGGGAAGAAAAGTGGCTCAAAAGGAATTAAAGAGAGGGTTAAGTGCCCGCCATATTCAAATGATTGCTCTTGGCGGCACAATCGGTGTTGGCTTATTTATGGGGTCAGCGAAGGCCATTCAATGGACAGGTCCATCGGTTCTTCTAGCGTACGCAGTGTGTGGTATTTTTATCTTTTTTATTATGCGAGCGATGGGAGAAATGTTATATCTTGAGCCGAGTACAGGGTCGTTTGCTACATTCGGGCATCAATATATTCATCCGCTTGCAGGGTATATGACGGCTTGGAGTAACTGGTTCCAGTGGGTCATTGTCGGAATGTCTGAAATTATTGCTGTTGGGGCTTATATGAAATATTGGTTCCCAGAGCTGCCTGCGTGGATTCCAGGGTTAATTGCGATGATCATTTTAGGAGCGGCCAACTTGATTTCGGTTAAGTCGTTCGGTGAATTTGAATTTTGGTTTGCGATGATTAAAATTGTGACGATTATCTTGATGATTGTTGCAGGTCTAGGCATTATTTTCTTCGGATTTGGAAATGGCGGGACGCCTATCGGCCTGTCTAATCTGTGGGCTCACGGCGGGTTCTTTACAGGTGGATTTACCGGGTTCTTGTTTGCATTGTCGCTCGTCATTGCTGCCTACCAGGGTGTTGAGCTGATTGGGATTACAGCAGGTGAAGCACAAAATCCAGAAAAGACGCTGACCAATGCTATCAAAAGTATCATCTGGCGTATTTTGATTTTCTATATTGGTGCGATCTTTGTCATTGTGACTGTGTATCCATGGGATCAGCTGAATACGCTTGGTAGTCCATTTGTGGCGACGTTTGCGAAGATCGGAATTACAGCAGCGGCTGGTATTATTAACTTTGTTGTGATTACAGCAGCGATGTCAGGCTGTAATAGTGGTATTTTCAGTGCGGGCCGTATGCTTTATACATTAGGTGTGAATGGCCAGGCGCCTGCTTTCTTTACAAAAATTTCGAAGAATGGTGTACCGTATTTTGGGACATTCGCTGTGCTGATTGGTCTAGCGATAGGAGTTGTTCTGAATTATGTTTCTCCGCCAAACATTTTCGTCTATGTGTATAGTGCGAGTGTTCTTCCTGGGATGGTGCCTTGGTTTGTCATTTTGATTAGTCATATTGGCTTCAGAAAGGCGAAGGGAGCAGCGCTTGATCAGCATCCGTTCAAGATGCCGCTAGCACCGTTTTCTAACTATCTTACAATCGGATTC
Source organism: Bacillus sp. FSL K6-1000 (assembly GCF_038630785.1). Taxonomy (NCBI): domain Bacteria; kingdom Bacillati; phylum Bacillota; class Bacilli; order Caryophanales; family Bacillaceae; genus Bacillus; species Bacillus sp. FSL K6-1000. The sequence goes on from NZ_CP152042.1 coordinate 212,075, forward strand.
TTAGTAATGGTACTTGTGTTTATGCTCATTAATCAGGATACGCGTATTTCTCTTATTGTAGCAATTGGGTTCTTGATTTTAGTGGCGCTTAGCTTTTTTGTATTTGGAATTGGGAAACGGAAACCGATTGAAACAGCTTCTTCTGATCAAACGGTGAAATAATCAAAAGCCTTGCGGAGTGGACCGCGAGGCTTTTGTCGTTTACAGAGAAGATTTGACACGCTGAAAGACATCTGGATAGTTGGTGAAAAGACCGGTGACGCCGTATTGCAGAAGACGTGTCATGTCTGCTTCGCTGTTGACCGTATATGGATGAAGGAGCAGTCCGTGGCTTCTGACCTGCTGGACGTTTTCAGGTGTTAAAGCTCTAAAATTCGGTCCGACTCCCACGGCGTACGTTTTAATAAAGTCGAGCTGATCGTCTGTGATGGCTGTCATTTGGGCTCTGTCTAATAGCTGTACTTTTGGAAGGCGCGGAGCTAATTTCTGCAGCTTTAGCAGGCTGTCTTGACTAAAGGATTGTATGATAACCTGCCCTTTTCTTGTGTGTTTCCCAAGAAGATGATGTTTCTTTAAGGTGGCCAATAGTTTTTCTTCCATTTGCGGATAAAGGTCTGGTTTTTTTGTTTCAATATAATAATTCTCTCGTTTTCCGAAATAGCGCAGCACCTCATCTAATGTAAGGACTCTCTGTCCGATATAGTGGGCATTTTGTCTGTCGGGATTGGCTTCGTTAAACCATGTACCCGCATCAAGCTGTTTGATTTCGGCAAGTGTGAGGTCTTTGACCCACCCTGTTCCGTTTGTGGTCCGGTCAACGGTTTCGTCGTGCATCACGATGAGATGTCCATCCTTTGTCATTTGAAGATCGAGTTCGAGGTAATCTGCATTCATCTTTGTGGCGAGTTTATAGGAAGCCAGGGTATGCTCTGGTGCATACCCTGATGCTCCGCGGTGTGCAACGGTTAAGATGCGATCTGGAGATAAAAGATGTTCATGAGCCGATATGGTGGCCGGCACCCACGCAAAAGACAGTAAAGCAAAAGAGAGCAACACGAAAGCAAGTAATCTACTTTTCTTCATATTTTATCCTCCTTTTACGGTAACTGCCTTCATCATAAGAAATAGATGTAAAGAGCATGTTGGGCGGATATGAATCTTTTATGTGATTTTCATTAAGCTTGCTCTACGCGTTTTCCTGTATTCCATGTCATCGCAAGGAAAACAATCGCAAGCACACAGGAACCAACCAGTAAAATGAAGCCTCCTGTCCAGTCATAGTGGTCGACGACGACACCCATCATGGCATTGGCAAAAGCAGAGCCGCCAATGTAGCCGAAGAAGCCTGTCAGTCCGGCAGCAGTGCCAGCTGCTTTTTTCGGAGCGAGATCAATGGCTTGAAGTCCAATGAGCATGACCGGTCCGTAAATCAAAAAGCCGATGCTGATAAGGGCAATGTTATCGACCATTGGATTGCCAGCAGGATTTAGCCAGTAAACGAGAACAGCAATTAACACCCCGACCATAAAGATGACGCCAGCTGGTGCGCGGCGGCTTCTAAAGAAGCGGTCACTGATCCATCCGCACAATAATGTACCGGGAATGCCTGCATATTCATAAAGAAAATAAGACCAGCGTGAATGCTCTGGTGAAAAGCCCTTCGCTTCTGTTAAGTAGGTCGGCGCCCAGTCAACAACACCGTAACGGACAAAGTACACAAACACGTTGGCAATGGCGATATACCATAGGAATTTATTGTTGAGTACATATTTAAATAAAATCTCTTTCACTGTTAATTCTTTTTCTTGATCCTCATATTTTTGTGCCGGATAGTCATTTCGATATTCCTCGATTGGCGGAAGACCAGTGGATTGCGGGGTATCCCGTACGAGAAGAATGATCACGAAGGAGACGATAATGGCAATGATGGCAGGGAAGAAAAAGATACTTTTCCACGTCGCAAACAGCACAATTCCTAATGTGATAAGCGGTGCAAGAATCCCCCCGCCGATATTGTGAGCGACATTCCAAATGGACATTTTCGTACCACGTTCACTAACCGAAAACCAGTGCGCCATCGTACGTCCGCATGGCGGCCACCCCATGCCTTGAAACCAGCCGTTTAAGAACATGAATAAAAACATGATCCATACACTGGATGTGACCCACGGAAATGAGACAAATAGGATATTGATAAGAGCTGATAAAAAGAGTCCGGCAGCTAAAAAGTATCTGGGGTTACAGCGGTCTGAGATCATCCCCATGATGAATTTACTAAAGCCATAAGCAATGGATACGGCTGCGAGTACAAAGCCTAATTCACTTTTCGTGAACCCCTCTTCCTGTAGATATGGAATGGCAAAAGCGAAATTTTTGCGCAGCAAATAGTAGCCCGCATACCCGATAAAGATGCCTAGAAAGACTTGCAGCCGCAGCCGCTTATAGGTCTCGTCTGTTTTGGCATCATCAAGCCTGTCGATATGCGGAGCAGGTTTAAACCATTTGAACATAAAGATCCTCCTTTTGTAGATGTCCGATTGACTGAAGCAAAAGTACGAGAATGGCTTTTGATCCTGTACCTTTTCAGAGACAAAAGAATTGTTAGCGCTTTCTTTTGTACTCCCATCATATCGGATGGAAGAGACGTTTATGATGAGGCTTTTGTCATAAATTTGGAAAAATGGTTCGTGAAGTAACAAAAAAATCCGCACAATGGCGGATTTTTTCTTAGCTGTTACAGAGACACATTAATTTTCGCAGATTTCTTTAGCTTTTCAATTTCTTTTTGTACTTCTTTCTGCTTTTCTTGAGATTCTAGCTGTTTTTTAATTTGTGATTTAACCTCTTTGTATTCTGGTGCTTTTTGCTTTTGTTTTTTCATTTGGTCTGCGTATTGGTCATAGTACGCTTTGACGTCTTTCTCAGAGACGGAGGCTGATTTGATTTGTTTGTCGACATATTGGCTGTACTTGATGCTGTCGGCAATGTCACTTTTCAGCTGATCCAATGTAAGTCCGCTCTTTTTCAGTGCTTCTTCGAATTGAGCGTTGTCTTTAAACTGTTTCTTTTCTTCCTTTAGCTGCTTATCTACTTCTTTGTCAGAGGCTTTGAAGCCCTTCTTCTCAGCATCTTGCAGGATGAGCTCTTGGCCTACGAGCGCATCAATGGTTTGTTTCTTGACTACTTTCTCGCCTTCTTTAGAAGTTGGGTCTTGCCCGGACTGCTGAAGCTGGCCTTGGATAGTAGATAAGGCGCTATTGTATTCACTGCCTGTGATTTTGTCTTTGTTGACGGTCGCAACGATCTTTTGATCATCGATTTTTTGTGCGTCTAATTTCTTTTGCATTTCTTCCATTTGCTTTTGCTGCTCTTTTTGATCAGCCTGTGTTGTTTCCTTGTTTTTGGCTGAATCGTTTTGCTTATCTTGTTTGGCATCGTTTGACGAGCAGGCTGCAAGTCCAACAGATAACAAACAAGCGATGAGTGTGTATGAAACCTTGTTCATCATTTTCTCTCCCTTCGGTATGAGAACGTCTAGTGCGCATTCTAACCGTTTTTTAGGAAAAATAAAACCGTACAGACAATTTGTTAGCGGATTGACATGTTTTTTATCTGTTTGTCCTCATTTTGTCTTCTCATAGTCATCATATGACAAACTTAATCGTGGAATAACTGTTCCATCACTTCGTCGATATTGGTGATTGGCTGGCGGCAGCTGTAGTTTTCACAAATATACACGGTGGTTTTGCTATCGATTGTTTTGTAATCTTTTGTAAAGGGCGCGAGCTTCGCTAATTCTTTCCCTGTTTCGGCAGTCAATATGATATCAAATGGCACGAAGCGTTTTTGAAGCGCCTGTAAAAGCTGTTCTTTTTGAGGGTCGCCGTTTTTCCCAAGAATGATGATTTCTCTTTTTGCCGCATATTGACTCAAGAGCCCTTGCAGAAACGCTGTGTGTCCGCTTGGGTAGGAAGAGACATCGACATAAAAGGCTTTGAACATCTGTTCTAATGTTTTCAGCCAGTCTTGACGTCCAGTCATTCTGCTTAGCTTCAGAAGCTGGTGGAGTGCGGTGCTGTTACCAGAAGGCATGGCACCGTCGTACACTTCTTTTTCTCGAACGAGGAGCGCTTCCGCATCTGATCCTGAGAAGAAAAAGCCCCCTTTTTCCTTGTCCCAAAACAGCTCAAACATGTTCTCAGCAATGGCTGTGGCTTTTTCCAGCCAATCTGATTCAAAGGTCGCTTCGTATAAAGACATATAGGCTTTTAGCATATGTGCATAATCCTCGATAAAGCCAAGATGCTTCACGTCACCTTCTCTGTAGCGGACCATGAGCCGCTCATGTTGAATAAGATGTGTTTCTAGAAAAGACATCGCCTGCTTCGCCATATGGATCGCTTCCTCTGCATCAAAGACCTTTCCTGCTTTGGCGAGAGCTGCGATCATCAGCGCATTCCAAGATGTGAGCACCTTGTCATCGACAAGCGGTGCAGGTCGCTGCTGTCTGACTGATTGTAAAATATGCCGGGCTTCTTGCAGCTTTGACTGAAGGGTTTTATCGTCGATCGAAAAAGAGGCCTTGATGTCCTCAAAAGAGGTGGAAATGGTATGAGGGATGTTTTCCCCTTCAAAGTTCCCCTCTTCTGTGATGTGATAGACTTCGCAAAATAAAGCGCCAAGCTCCTCCCCTAAATGAGTGATAATTTCATCCTTTGACCAGACGTAATATTGTCCTTCTTTCCCTTCAGAATCTGCATCTATCGCTGAATAAAATGAGCCGCCTGGATTCATCATATCTTGTTTAATAAATTGAATCAGACGTTGGACAAGCTTTTCATACTCAGGTTTTGAAGTGAGCTGATACGCTTCTGTGTAAGCTTCCATCAGCAGCGCGTTATCATACAGCATTTTTTCAAAATGCGGCACAAGCCATTTTTCATCCGTCGAATAACGAGAAAAACCGGAACCAATATGGTCATATATACCGCCATTTGCCATCCCATCTAACGTTTTCGTGACTGCATACAGCGCATTCTCCTGCCCTGTCCATTCGTAATAGCGCATCAGAAATGAGAGCATATGAGGTGCAGGAAATTTCGGCGCGGAACCAAATCCACCATACAGCGTATCAAAGCTGCTCATGAGCTGATAATAGGCTTTGTGAATTGCCTCTTGAGACAGCGTATTTTCTGTCTGCCCTGCTGCTTTAATCCGCAGATTATTTGTCGCTTTCTCTGCCAATGATTCAATATGATCTCGGTCGTTATGGTACGCATCCAGCAATTGTGTCAGTGCCTCGATGAAGCCAGGGCGCCCGTATGCACTTCTCTTTGGAAAGTACGTTCCCGCATAAAAAGGCTTTTGATCCGGCGTGACAAACACGTTCAACGGCCAGCCGCCTTGCCCCGTCATCATCTGACAAACAGACATATACATAGAGTCGATGTCTGGACGCTCCTCACGATCGACTTTGATCGAAATAAAATGCTCATTTAAGATGTCAGCGACTTGTTGATCTTCAAAGCTTTCGTGTGCCATGACGTGGCACCAATGGCAAGTGGCGTAACCGATACTGACAAGCACAGGTTTATTTTCACGTTTGGCTTTATCGAAGGCTTCTTGCCCCCACGGGTACCAGTGTACTGGGTTGTGAGCGTGCTGAAGGAGATACGGTGATTTTTCATGGATGAGTGGATTGGGTGTTTGGTTGTTTGGCATGGGATCACCTTCCTTTCTATATGTTTTTTAGTATTCTCTTTTCTCTATTTAATATATCAGATTGCTGTTGACCGTCATCATTTGTCTGTGAGGTATTCCAAAAATGAAAAAATCAAGGGCTATAAACCCTTGATAGCTACATCAATCGTAATGTTTTAATAAGATGGCTGAATTATGTCCTCCAAAACCAAAAGAATTGGATAGCCCATATTTCAATGGAAGCTCCCTCGCTTCTAATACAACATCTAAATTGCAGTCTGGATCTTGATTCTCTACATTAATAGTTGGCGGAATCATTCCTCGTCTCAAACTTTCCACTAAAGCAATGGCTTCTACTCCGCCGGCAGCACCAAACATGTGCCCAGTCATTGACTTGTTTGCCGTTGTTGGAATTTCACCTGAACGATCACCAAATAATTTCTTAATTGCTAGAACTTCTGAACGATCACCTACTTGTGTACTTGTTGCATGAGCACTAATAACATCAATTTCATCTGTTGATATGTTTGCACTTCTCAATGCTTTTTTCATGGCTAAGTAGGCACCCTTACCTTCTGGGTGTGATGCTACCATATGATGAGCATCTGAACTAGCTCCGTATCCCACTACTTCACATAATATCGGTGCATCTCTAAGAATTGCGTTTTCTAATGATTCTAATACTAAGATACCCGCGCCTTCACTCATCACAAAACCATCTCTATCTGTATCGAATGGACGGCTGGCTAGGCTTGGCTCTTGGTTTCTAGTAGATAGTGCATGTGCGTTTCCAAAACTGGCCAAAGATATTTGTGAGATGGCAGCTTCTGCTCCACCGGCAAATATAATATCTGCATCATCATTTCGGATCGCATTGAAAGCTTCACCAATAGAGGTGTTCCCAATAGAACAAGCTGTGACTGGTGACAATGATGGCCCTTGTGCCCCTAATCTTATGCTGATTTGGGCCGCAGCTGCATTTGAAATCATCATGGGGACAAGGCTGGGGCTTACTCTTGAGGGGCCTCGTTTATCTAATACATTCACTTGATCAACAAGCGATTGGATTCCCCCGATTCCTGAACCAACATATACGCCTAAACGTTCAAGATCAACTTGATCTAACTGTAATTGTGAATTTTCTAATGCTTGTTCGGCTGCTGCTAAGGCAAACTGACTAAAACGATCTAATCGTTTTGCTTCTTTTCTTCCCAATATTTTATCTGCATCGAAATCACGAACGATTCCAGCTATTTTTGTTTTATAATCAGTTGTATCAAAAGAATCAATGAAAGATATTCCCGATTGTCCTTTTATTAGTTGATTCCAAAAGCTATTCACATCATTTCCCAGTGGAGAAATAACTCCCATTCCAGTAATGACAACTCTTTTCATGATCATTCCCTCCTTGTTTTTATTAACTTTAGCCATTGTGTTATCCTATTACAAGTTGTTGTTTATCCTAGTATAATTAATAATATTTTAAAGGGAGATCTTCATGAAACCTGAAACTAGACTTCAAGCTTTATCAGAATTTCTAAAGAATCAACGTTCGAAAATCACTCCTCAAATGGTTGGTTTACCTGTAGGAACCCGCAGAAGAACACCAGGACTAAGAAGAGAAGAAGTGGCTCAACTAGCCGGTGTGAGTCTTACTTGGTATACATGGTTAGAGCAAGGCAGAGATATAAAAGTATCTACTTCGGTATTAGATGCGATTTCTCGAGCATTACAATTAAATAACGATGAAAGGAGATATTTGTACGCTTTAGCGTTAGAGGAAGGAGTGAAACAATCCTTTATCATTGAGAATGAGAAGGAAATCAGTCCGGCTTTAGTGAAAATGTTGCAGGAGCTTCGTTATTGCCCAACGATTATATCTGATAGAAGAAGTCAAATTGTTGGGTGGAATCAAGCAGCAGCTAATGTATTTTTGGACTTTGAACAAATCATCCCGTCAGAAAGGAATATCATACGCTTACTATTCGCAAGAAAGGAATTTAAAAGTCTAGCCGTGAATTGGGAGCATTTTGTTAGAGGATATATTGCCATATTTAGAACGTATTATGGACAGTATGTAGCTGATGACTGGTATGAGCAATTTATAGAAGAAATGGAGCAGGCATATCCTGAGTTTCGTAAAATTTGGAATGAAAATGAGATCAGCTATGCGCCTGAAGTATTAATTGAATTTCGTCATGCTAAGGCAGGTAAAATGTTGTTTAACCTCACTTCATTACAAGTGTATGGGGATACTGATTTAAGATGCAGTGTCTATACTCCAGTTGAGGATACTGATACGGAGCTTAAGTTGAAACGTTTAATTGAAGGCTAGGTTTCATTTGGATGAAGTTATTATGGCCATTAAATATAAAATAGATCCTATGCCGTCAGCGACAAGTGGGCATAACCGATGCTGATAAGCACTGGTTTATTTTCACGTTTGGCTTTGTCGAAGTCTATTTGCCCCCCAAGCCTATAACGTTTCTGGTAAATGGTGTTTATACATCTCAATAGCATCTGTATGTTCTTTTAAAACGCTCATTGTTTTTGGATGTGGTTTAACATATATCAAAGGATAGTCGACTTCATCTAATTCTTGTTGAGTATGAAAAGCTAATCTTTCATGATCAAGTGAGAATTGAGCATCAATTCCTGTTTTGTTGCCGCGAGAGTCTAATCGAATCCATTTATTAAGTGAATGAAAAAATACAGCATTTAATGCGTGAATACAATATCCTTTATCTGGCGTATCGAACAACATTAACCGCTGGTAACAGAAACCTGTGGGTATTCCTTGTGAGCGCAATAGAGCAGCTAATAGGTTGGACTTTGCATAGCAAATTCCCTCTTTATAAGTTAATACCTCAGATGCATGACAAGTCACTCGTTTGGATTGGATATCCCATGTATGGGGAATTTCATCTCGAACAAACTCAGAGGCTGCTTTTGCTTTTTCTATTTCTGTCTGCAAAGGGTTGAAAAGTTCATTTGATTTTGCTCGAATAAGAGGATGAGAATAATCAACTTCAGCTAGTTCACATAAATAATCATCAAAATTTTTAGATTCACATGTCAAGTTCATGATAGTGTCTCCTTTTCTCTATACTTTTACCGCAGGAGGTCTATTTCTTCACCAACACATATTGTAAGTTTTCTAACTCAAACATATCAATCAGTTCATTGATGTCTTTAAAATAGATATGTTTTCCAAACCGTTTTTTGCTTAGGTCAATTTCTACATCCAATTGATCATCCTTTTCTTTCGTTTCGAGTTCATTTAGACAAGAATAGATTTCGATGGTTTCTCCTTTTGAAAGCTCTTTTTCAATGAATTTAAAAAGTGCACGAAGAGAATGAATGATGTCCAATTCATAAACAAAAGGATGTGTGAATTTGTTTCTTACCGTTTCATAGAAAGGATCTAAATAATCAATGTGAATGCCTTCGAAATCCTCTTCTGTTTCAAATACTTCTATCAAAAGTTCTTCTTTTTGATAGGTTTTTGGCTTTTTTTGTTTTTTATCAAAGATGTTGATATTGAGTTCAGAGAATGGTTTATAGGTTGGATTTTGACCAATGGTACCAAGCGGCAGTTCTTTGTTTGATCCAATATAATGCTGTAAAGTCATGGGCTGTCCTCTTTTCTTTCAATGATTTCTCGTTCGTTGATTATTTTCTTTTTATCAATAAATGGTGGAATGTGCAATTATTTTCACATACGTTCTCTACAAAAGAGAAGGACAAGTCGTTTGACTAAATACCTCTTAGGGTATACTATCTGTTCATAGGAATTTAATAGAAAGGGGTACTTGTTCATGGAATATAATCAACAGATGAAGAACCGTCTTCGCCGCATTGAAGGCCAGATTAAAGGGGTTCTTGCGATGATGGAGCAGGGAAAGGATTGCCGCGAGGTGGTGACGCAGCTGTCTGCATCACGCAATGCCATTGATCGTGCAATGGGTGTAATTGTGAGTACAAATCTTGAGCAATGTGTCCGCGAAAGTCTTGAACAAGGGAAGGATACGGAGGGTCTTGTGAAAGAAGCGGTTGAGCTATTGGTGAAAAGCCGGTAAGAAATTCTTCAGCCTTGGAGGTTGACGGATTTTTTTACTTGTTATAATATACCCTTACCGGTATATGTATATATTTTTTATTTTATATATACCCCCAAGGGTAATTGAAAAAGGAGGAGCAGAATGGAAGAACAGAAAAAACGAACGACGATTGTGCTATTTAGTGGAGATTATGATAAAGCGATGGCGGCTTACATTATTGCCAATGGAGCAGCAGCCTATGATCATGAGGTGACGATTTTTCATACGTTTTGGGGGCTGAATGCCTTGCGCAAGGATGAGATGGTGCCAATGAAAAAAGGTTTTTTAGAAAAAATGTTTGGCAAGATGATGCCGCGCGGGGCTGATCGAATGGGCATTTCAAAGATGAATTTTGCTGGAATGGGCCCAAAGATGATTAAGCACGTGATCAAAAAGCACAATGCCATGACTTTGCCGCAGCTCATTGATATGGCGAAGGAACAGGAGATTAACCTCGTGGCATGTACAATGACGATGGATCTTTTAGGGCTGCAGGAGAAAGAATTATTAGATGATATTCAATATGCTGGTGTGGCGGCGTATTTAGCTGAGGCTGAAATTGGGAATGTGAATTTATTTATCTAGTGAGGTGTTAACACATGATTCAAACACTTTTGATCATCATCGTCATTGGTTTGCTGGTGAGCCGTTTTCTTCCTGTAAAGGGTGTAAAACAAATGGATGCAGCCGATATGAAACCTCAATTGCGTAGGCAGCATCAACAACTGATTGACGTTCGGTCTCCTGTAGAATTTCAAACAAACCATATTAAAGGATTTCGCAACATCCCATTACCTGAGGTAAAAGAACGAGCAAATCAGCTTGCGAAAGACAAAGAGGTCTATGTGATATGCCAAAGCGGGATGAGAAGTATGCAGGCAGCTAAAATATTGAAGAAGCAAGGATTTACACAAATTACGAATATCAAGGGTGGCATGAATGCTTGGCATTAAGTATGTATAAAATATACCCCCACCCCTATATAAAGGAGGACATCACGTGCAGCAACCAACTGTCATTTTAGATGCAAAAGGATTGGCATGTCCGATGCCGATTGTGAAAACAAAAAAACAAATGAATGAGCTATTACCAGGAGACGTGCTTGAGGTGCAAGCTACCGATAAAGGATCAGCAGCGGATCTAGCGGCATGGTCAAAAAGTGCGGGCCACGAATTTTTAGGAACAAAAGTAGAAGGACAGGTGCTTCATCATTTGATTCGTAAGGGTGGAGTGCAAGAGAAAGAAGGGGAGTCAATGATTTCGGAAATGCCTTTGAATACGTTCCAACAGAAGGTAAAAGAAGATCAATCTTTGTTTATTTTAGATGTACGAGAACTGGATGAATACGAGGCGGGGCATATTCCAGGAGCTGTTCACATCCCTCTTGGAGAAGTCGAACACCGTGCAGAAGAATTGAGCCAGGATACGCTTATTTACCTCATCTGTCATTCAGGCAGAAGAAGTGAATTAGCCGCGCAAAAGTTAAAAGAAAAAGGATTTCAACAATTAGTGAATATAGTGCCAGGCATGAACAGCTGGACAGGAGAGATTGAAAAATAGGAGCTGAATAAAACGATGTCTGTAAAAGCAATGACAGCAGAACAGTTAACAAAAAAGATTATCAACAAAGAGCCCATCTTTTTGTTAGATGTACGAAACGAATCAGATGTGCAGGACTGGAAGATTGAAGGAAAAGCCGTTGATTATGTCAATGTGCCTTACTTTGAGCTTCTCGATGGCGTAGAGGATATGGTCGAGAAAGTACCAACAGACCGAGAAGTGCTCGTTGTGTGTGCCAAAGAGGGCTCCTCTATTATGGTGGCGGAGATGCTGTCAGAGGCGGGCAGAACGGTCAGTTATTTACAAGGTGGTATGAAGGCATGGAGTGAGCATGTCGAGCCAGTGAAGATTGGTGATTTAAGCGGCGGTGGAGAGCTGTATCAATTTGTACGGATGGGCAAAGGGTGTCTGTCCTATATGATCATGTCCAATGGAGAAGCTGCGGTTGTGGATGCAGCTAGAATGACGGAGGTCTATATCAATTTTGCGAAGAAGCATGATGTTTCGGTAACGCATGTGTTGGATACTCACCTTCATGCGGATCATATTTCTGGTGGGAAAAAACTAGCTGATCAGACAGGAGCTGCATACTGGCTGCCGCCAAAAGATGCAGAAGAGGTGACCTTTGAGTACAAACATCTTGAAGAAGGACAGCGGATAACAATTGGGACGTCTTCCATTGACATTCACCCTCTTTATTCCCCGGGACATACGATCGGCTCAACATCTTTTATCGTAGACAATCAATTTCTTCTTTCAGGTGATATTCTGTTCGTTGATTCTATCGGAAGACCTGATCTCGCTGGACTGGCGGAGGACTGGGTAGGTGATTTGAGAGAAACACTTTATGACCGATATATGGCGCTTTCGAAAGAATTAATTGTTTTACCTGCGCATTTCATGGTCATGGAAGAAGTGAATGAAGACGGAAGCGTTTGGAAGGAACTTGGCGTTCTATTTGAAGAAAATCATGGACTGAACATTGAAGATGAAGATGTATTTAGACAAATGGTCACGAAGAATCTTCCTGCACAGCCAAACGCCTATCAAGACATTCGGTATACCAATATGGGGAAATTGACTCCAGACGATGAAGAGCAGCGGGAAATGGAAATTGGTCCAAACCGTTGTGCGATTCGGTAATGTTCAATAAAATAAGAAAAGAGGAACGATCAAATGACATCTGATCAACTATTAGACGTAACAGGACTTGCATGTCCAATGCCGATTATTCGAACGAAGAAAAAAATGAACGACTTGACGGAAGGTCAAGTTTTAGAAATACATGCAACAGATAAAGGGGCTAAAGCTGATTTAGCTGCATGGGCGAAGTCAAGCGGACATGAATTGATCACGCAGACAGAAGAAGGTCACGTGCTGAAGTTCTGGATGAGAAAAGGGTCCTAAAGGATGTAGGGGTATCTGCTGAAGATCCCCTTTTCCTTTTGCAAAGGAGGAGACCAGCGTGGATTTTGCGTTTTTGATTACACTTTTTATCATCGGATGTATTGGTTCCTTCTTATCAGGAATGGTGGGGATCGGCGGATCTGTGATCAACTATCCCATGCTGCTTTATATCCCGCCTCTTCTCGGTGTGATGGCATTATCAGCACACGAGGTTTCAGGGATTGGCGCCATTCAAGTGCTTTTTTCGACGCTGGGTGGTGTACTGGCGTATCGGAAAAGCGGATATTTACATCGCTCGCTGATTTTATATATGGGAAGCAGTATATTGGCGGGCAGCTTATTAGGCAGTTATGTATCACATTTTATGCCAGAGAAAGGGATGAACCTCGTCTATGGATTACTTGCCATTGTGGCGGTTATTCTCATGCTGATTCCGAAAAAAGGACAGCGTGCAGACGCAGAGGGTGAAGTCACTTTTCATAAAGGACTGGCATCAGGTATTGCCTTTGTAATTGGCAGTGTTTCCGGGGTATTAGGCGCAGGCGGTGCATTTATTTTAGTACCTGTCATGCTGTCTATTTTAAAAATTCCTGTTCGAATGACAATTGCGTCATCACTTGCGATTACGTTTCTTTCTGCGATAGGCGCATCGACTGGAAAGGTATTGACGGGTCAAGTCATGCTTCTTCCTGCGATTGTGCTGATGGCCGCAAGTTTGGCAGCCGCTCCGCTTGGTGCTAAGGTCGGTCAGAAAATCAATGCCGTCTATTTGCAATGGGCTCTTGCTATAATGATTACAGCGACAGCGATCAAAATTTGGCTGGATATTTTATAAAGAAAAGACCAACAGAGCAAACGTGTTGGTCTTTTTTATTTGACGTCATCGTGCTCGATATACGTTTCTAGTGCGGGGTGGTACTCTTTTTGATAATGAAGGTTGGGACATGTTTTCACGACTTTGCCTTGCAGGGCATTGGACTTTGAGACTTCTAATGCTGTTCTACATTTAGGACAGCGTTCGGCAAAGAATGAGGGCCAGCGTTTCATATATCACCACTCCAGTTAAAGTCTTAAAAACCGATTATATTAATATGAATTATAGGGGATCATGCAGGTGAGGTCAATGGGTGTTTGGGTCTTTTTAACAAAAAAAGAAGCATCCTGAGATGCTTCTTTATCGTTCATATTCTTAATAGGCTTTCGCCCAGAACACCATATCAGATGCAGGCTTTCCGCAGCAGACACATGTGTCAGAAATGGTTTCCTGTTCAAATGGGATACAGCGTGAGGTCGCACCTGTTCTTTCTTTAATATCGTTTTCACAGGCTTCGTCACCGCACCACATGGCTTTAATCAATCGGTTTTCTTCTGCAAGAATTTGCTCAATGTCTTCGATTGTGAGGGCTTGTGATGTTTTTTCATGTAATCGTTCCTTCGCCTTTTCGTACATGGTCCGCTGAATGTCTTCAAGCATTGCTGTGATGGTTTGTTCAAGGGCATCTAATGTGACGGCTTGCTTTTCACCAGTGTCTCGTCGTGCGAGCATCACCTGTCCTTTTTCGATATCCTTTGGTCCTACTTCTACACGTAGCGGAATTCCCTGCATTTCACACTCGTTGAATTTCCAGCCAGGCTGTTTATCGCTTGCATCGATGTCAGCGCGTGCGATGCGGGCGAGTCGATCCTTTAATTCATAGGCATGATCGAGGACACCTTCTTTATGAGAAGCGATTGGCACGATACGCACTTGGGTTGGCGCAATATTTGGCGGGAGGACAAGCCCTCTGTCGTCGCCATGCACCATGATCATAGCGCCGATAATTCTTGTTGTGAAGCCCCATGAAGTCTGTTGGACATGCTCTAGTTTTCCTTCACGGTTTAAAAATTCAATGCCAAACGCCTTTGCAAATCCGTTCCCGAAGAAATGAGAAGTGGCAGTTTGGAGCGCTTTTCCATCATGCATCAAGCTTTCGACTGTATAGGTGAAGCGGGCGCCGGCGAATTTTTCTTTCTCTGTTTTTCTCCCTTTAATGACAGGAATGGCAAGGAGATCTTCGCAAAGAGAAGCGTAAGTGTGAAGCATTCTTTCTGTTTCTTCAATCGCTTCTTGCTCAGTCTCATGGCACGTGTGTCCTTCCTGCCATAGGAATTCAAGGGTTCTAAGGAAGGGACGTGTTGTCTTTTCCCAGCGGACGACATTGGCCCATTGGTTATATAGCTTTGGTAAATCGCGGTAGGAATGAATAATGTTTTTATAATGCTCAGCGAACAGCACTTCAGAGGTTGGTCTGACGCAGAGCCTTTCTTGTAATTCGGATTCACCGCCATGTGTGACCCACGCCACTTCAGGAGCAAAGCCTTCGATATGATCCTTTTCCTGCTGCAGCAGGCTCTCTGGGATAAAGAGCGGCATATAGACATTCTCATGACCCGTTTCTTTAATCTGGCGGTCAAGTTCGTCGCGAATATTCTCCCAGATTTTAAAGCCGTACGGCTGAATGATCATACTGCCTCTCACGCTTGAATAATCGACGAGCCGCGCCTTTGTGACAACATCTGTATACCATTGGGCAAAGTCGTCTTCCATGCTTGTAATTTTCTCAACAAATTGTTTCTTTGACATTGCAGGTTCCTCCTTTTTAAAAATTAAAAAAGCTGTACTTTAAGTTAGGGACCATTCCTGGTGGTACCACCCTAATTTAAAGCACAGCTTTACACTCAATCATGATAACGGTATGAACCGCTGTATGAAACAGAACTAAATCGGCAGGTTCACTTGAAGATGTCAGTAGGAACTTCTCAGCACCGTTCCCTCTCTGTTAAAGATCGATTCAAGCTACTATTCCAGATCTACGTTGATCCTTGTTCGTTGATTTTTCATCAGTTTACCTGTAAATGGGGGAGAAAGCAAGTTGTTCTGATTCCCTTTTTGGCTCCTTTTGCTTAAGGATTGGAATGGCAGTATTTTTCTATTTTTACAGCTTGCGAGTTATGAAAGGCTATGCTAATATATTTGAAGAAAAAAATAGACTTGTATAACCTCAATAATATGGTTTGAGGGTTTCTACCAGGATCCGATAAATCCTGATTACAAAAGCGCGCTTTCCTTTTTTGTAATCAGGGTTTTTTTGTTTGTCTGCACCCTGTATCAAAAGTGAAAGCGATGATATAGAGAAGGGATGTTAGACATGAACTGGAGAGTATATTTATTAGCCGTTTCTACATTTGCGGTTGGATTAGTTGAGCTTGTGGTTGGGGGTATTCTGCCAAGCCTTGCAGAGGATTTGAATGTGTCTCTGGCAACAGCGGGGCAGCTCATTACGGTATTTGCGATTGTGTATGCCATTTCAGCACCTGTGCTGCTGACTGCAACAGCCAAAATCGAACGAAAGCGTCTTTATTTAATCGCGTTATTGGTGTTTACATTAGGAAATGTGTTCACTTATTTTAGCTCGACCTTTGCCCTTGTGATGATCTCACGGGTATTGATCGCAATGAGCACAGCGCTTGTGGTGGTGTTATCTTTGACGATCACTGCCAAATTAGTGGAACCAGCGCATCGCGCGAAGGCTTTAGGGCTGATTTTTATAGGAATTAGTTCTTCACTTGTTCTCGGTGTACCCATCGGTATTTTCATTACAGAGAGCTTTGGCTGGAGAGTGATGTTTTTAGGAATCAGTATTCTTTCTGCCATATCGATGGTGCTGATCTATTTTCTATTGGAAAAAATGCCTGTTGAAAAAGTGACGCCTCTTAGAGAGCAGATTCGTTCTTTAGGGCATCCGAAAATTTTTAGTGCACACCTGATTAGTTTGTTTATGCTTGCAGGACATTATATGCTTTATTCTTATTTCACGCCATTTCTGATGGAAGTTCTGCATATGACCCCGTTTTGGATTAGTATTTGTTATTTGGTCTTCGGGCTTGCGTCTATAGGCGGGAATGGGTTTGGCGGCTGGCTGAGTGACAAACTGGGTTCAGGGAAAGCCATTTTGCTTGTGACAATAGCGTTTGCGGTTGTCATGTTTACCATTCCTTATACAGCGGGTGTGTTCGCGCTCTTTATGGTGATGGTTGTCCTTTGGGGTGCGCTCAGCTGGGCATTGACGCCTGCTTTGCAGAGCTATTTGATTCAAACAGATCCGGTCACGTCGGATATTCAGCAGAGCTTAAATACATCGGCCTTGCAAATCGGCATTTCGATTGGATCAGCGGTTGGCGGAGTCATGTTTACGATGACCGGTTCATCTGTTGATCTGGCTAAATTCGGTGCTGTGTTTGTACTGATTGCCTTTAGCTGTGCGGTGATTTCGCTTAAGAGACCGCCGCTTTATATGGATCGTCAGCATCACGCTGAATAGAAGACAAAGGGCTAAAATCAAGATCATTTTAGCCCTTTGTCAACAATCTATTGCTGCCTAAAGATAGGCAGCTTTTTTATGTTCATTTCAAATTCAAAATACCATTCTATTCAAAAACGGCCATTTCGCTGATTGGTTGGAAGCCGGCACGTTGGTAAATATTTTTGCCGTCCGCTGATGCTTGTAAGATGACACACTTTTGTTTATTCTCTGTCTGGGTTAGAAGGTAATGAAACATGTCACTGCCAAGTCCTTTTCCGCGGTGTTCTGCCCTTGTTATGACATCATAAATACCGTAGCTGTCGTTTGTCTCGAATAATAAGCCTGTTGTGACCGGCTTATGGTGTTCATATCCCACGAACATGCGGGCTTTTGAGTGTAATGCTTCAATCGAAAAACGCTGGAAATAAACTTCTAAGGCGGCGGCCTCAGTCGACCCTTTGAATAGTTCAATAAAGATATGTTTGTAATCAAAGAGTGTCTGCTCATCAAGTACTTCCTTGATTGTAAGTGATGAGGGTGTGACTGGATCAATATCACCTGTATGCTCAAGCATCATGATGGTATTGCGTTCGACATCTTGAAGCTCATATTCCTTCAATAAGTCAGCCCAATCAGGATGGAGTAAATGGTGATCGATCCATGTGCTGAAGATGAGTTTCTGTGACCGCATGTGTTCAATGGCTGCTTTCACTTTTTTCGGATCTTGGATTTGAGCTGATGTGGGTAAGAGCAAATTGAACGTGTCAGTCGATATATGAGTATTGGATAGAACGAAATCGTCAGTTGCGAGAAAGGTTCCGTTCACAGCAGAAGAAAACAGGTGTATCTTTTCTTCTAATTGGCGGATGGCCATTTGTTGTTCGGGTTTCATTTAGCTCACCTTTTCATTATGATAAATTGGATGACATCCCCATGATTATAGCATGTGACAGGATGAGGGGAATCTAGTAAAAAAGTACATATGTAATTTTTGGGTCTGTTGACCTATTATTTTACTCACGTCGACATTTCTTTTGACTCCTTTCTTAATTATTAGTACCATTTTATTAACCAGTTAAGAGTGGAGGTTCAGATGGAAACAAAAGAGCAGATTGTATTAAAAGCGATTCAAGATCTGATTATGCATAGGGAAAAGAGACGGAATGATCCAACAGACCCACTGATTACCACGACTGATACACTCAAACAAGAATGGACACTCACACAGCTTCACATTTTATCCATGATTCAAGCCAATCCAAACGAATCAAATAATACATTTCTATCTCAACAACTGAAACTATCAAAGCCAGCAATTACAAAGGCCGTGAAAAAACTAATTGAAAAAGGCATGGTGGACTATTGTCACCGGCAAGGGGATAAGAAATCTGTCTATTATTCTTTGACAGAGGAAGGGCAGCAATTGGCTGCGCTGCATGATGAGTTACATGAAAATGCAGTCACGTCCTATTTAGAATTTCTTCAGCAGTTTCATGAAGATGAATTACAAGTGATTGAGCGTTTCTTAAAGGCTTGGAAAGAAAAGATATAGATAAAAGATCGAAACCATCTCATAAAAGGAGATGATGGTTTCGGTTTTTTTATGGTAAAATTAACATATATTAACGTTGTTCTTGGCCATGATGAAAGGGAGGGAGCCTCATTGGAGAAAGAAATGATAGAAAATTATAAAAAATACGCATTCATCATGCCATTCGTGGGATTGTTTGTCAGCTTGCTATTATTTGTTTACTTTTTTGGCATCACAGGAGTTGAAGGATCAATTTGGGCTGCTGCTTTGTATTGTGCTCTGCCCTTTTTAGTGAATATGATATGTTTCTTGCCTGTATTTATTTATTTTAAAGTCAGCAAAAAAAGTGAGGAACATACATGATTGTCGTCAGTGCTTGTCTTGCTGGGTTGAAGGTTCGTTATAATGGCAGCCATCGATTAGATCAGCGTATTGAAGAGCTTGTTCAAAAGGGAAAGGCAGTCACGGTTTGTCCTGAGCTCCTTGGCGGCTTCTCCACGCCAAGACCTCCCGCAGAAATCATTGGCGGAGACGGACATGATGTATTAAAGGGCCTCGCCTCCGTGATTGATGTACATGGAACTGATGTCACAGAGATGTATGTAAAAGGTGCGAAAGTGGCGCTGGAGCAGATTCAGTCTCTGAAAGCGACAGCGGTTGTGTTAAAAGAGTACAGTCCCTCCTGCGGCAGCCGGATGATTTATCGCGGAGATTTTAACGGCAGAACAAAAGCTGGAGATGGTGTGACATCCGCCTTGCTCAAACAGCACGGAATTCAGGTATTCTCTGAGGAGGATGATTGGACTTCGTTGTTTTTATAGGTGTGGTGTGAATAGAAGGAGGAGTTAGGTTGAAAAAGTGGATGATTGGTTTAGTCGTCATTATTTTATTAGGAATTGGTATTTATTTTCTAATCAATGCAAAAACATACTCTTTTGATGATGTGGCCTCAATTGATCATAACAAGGTGACTTCGATTCAAATTGAGCATGATAATGAGCGTGTTATGGTGGAAAAGAAAGAGGATATTCAAAAGCTGCTGAAGGAATTTTCAGGTGTGAAATTAAAGAAAACGAATGAGGTTAAAAAAGCCTCAAAAGAGTCTTATTGGATTAGAGTGTATGAGAACGAAAAAGAAATTTATGGATTTGTCTTTTATGATCAAAGCTTTTTAGAGATATATGATTTTTCTAAAACAAAAGATCAAACCAGCGAATATCAAATCGTTGACGCCAATCAAGTTGATATGGGAAAATATATCAAATAACTCAGTCAGAATGTCATGCATGATCAATAGAAAATTCGGGTATAGTGCTTGGTAAGTAAAAAGGAAGCGGAGGTTTGTTTGATGAGTGGATTAACAGATACAGTCACATTAGCAAACGGAGTAAAAATGCCGAAGCTAGGCTTTGGTGTATGGCAGGTAAAAGATGGGGATGAGGCTGTAAATGCCGTCAAAGACGCTCTTGAAGCGGGCTACCGCAGCATTGATACAGCAGCAGCCTATCAAAATGAAGAAGGGGTAGGCAAAGCCATTCAGCAATCAGGCATCTCTCGCGATGATCTATTCATTACGACAAAGGTCTGGAATAATGATCAAGGCTATGAATCAGCACTCGAAGCCTTTGAAACAAGTATGAACAAGCTGGGACTAGATGTATTAGACCTTTATTTAATTCATTGGCCTGTTGAAGGCAAATATAAAGAAACATGGAAAGCGCTAGAAAAACTATATAAGGATGGACGCGTTCGAGCGATCGGAGTGTGTAATTTCCATCAGCATCATTTAGAGGATTTATTGGAAGAGGCAGAAGTTGTGCCGTTGGTGAATCAAATCGAGCTGCATCCGAAGCTGACGCAGGAGCCTTTACGAGACTACTGCAAATCGAAAGGAATTCATGTAGAGGCGTGGTCGCCATTAGGAAGCGGGAAGCTTCTAAACCATCCTGTTCTTCAGGATATCGCGAAAAAACATGACAAGTCAGTAGCGCAAGTGATTCTTCGCTGGGACTTGCAGCATGGCATTATCACCATTCCAAAATCTGTGACGAAGAGCCGAATCATCGAAAACACACAAGTCTTCGATTTCGAGCTGTCCACACGTGAGATGGGTGTCATTGATCAGCTCAATGAAGATGAGCGCACAGGTCCAGATCCAGATAACTTTAATTTTTAATCGAAAGAAAAGCACAGGTACGATGCCTGTGCTTTTTTATTTGCCTTCATGTGTAGATATTTTTTGAGGTTGAAAGGTCTCAATGATTTGAATGGCGTCGATAATCTTTTCTTTATCATAGTCTCCAATCAAACAAAAGGTTTCATCTTTACGTGCAGCATGGTTTGCCACTGTAAGTGCCGCCTCGTCCAGCTGAGTTGTAATACCAAGATCGCGCATATTTTTAGGTAATCCGAGTGTTTGGTAGAGTTCAAGTAATTCCTCTACCTCGGACATTCGGTTTTCTGCGGCAAGCTGGACAAGGATGCCATAAGCCACTTTTTGTCCATGTAACACATGATGCGTTTCTTCAATAAATGTCAATCCATTATGAACGGCATGGGCTCCTGCCATTCTTCCATAACGTCCCCCATAGCCTCCGACTGTTCCGGCTAACGTAATAATCGTATCTGTCACATCTGCAAATGCTTGTGAAAATTGACCTGTTTTTAAGCTGTTCACCGCTTCTTCACTATGAGAAAGAAGAATGTCTCGAATATATACCGCCTGCTTTAATGCAGCATGCACCATGAGCGGCAAGGCGCTTTTTGTGTTACGAATAATCGCTTCCGCTTCATACCATTTTGCGAGCGTATCACCAATTCCGCTTTGAAGGTAGGAAAGAGGAGAGGAAAGCAAAAATGTATGATCAATTACGGTGAGGTAGCTGGATCGTTTATGATAATCTACTCTCATGAAATTGCCCTTTTCATCATAAATGACGCTGAGTGGTGTAGAAGCAGCACAGGTGCCGGGAATCGTTGGTACCATGATAACTTCGATTTGAAGAGCGTCTGCAACTGATTTGGCGGTATCTAAAATCGTCCCGCCTCCGATGCCGATAATCACATCTGATTCGTTAAGCTCTTCTGCGATCCGTGTGACCGCATTGGGTGAACTGTATCCTTTGTGCTGAATGACAGGCCACTCGGCCGGCAGCTTTGTGTATTGTGAAAAAGCTTGGTATGAATCATATCCTGTCACCACAGCAGGTGACTGAAAAGCAGATACAAGGGAATCTAGTTCATGATATATTCCCTTTTGAGAAATAAATTGGTTAGGACCGCTTCTGACAATATCCTCTGGCTGGATCATGGATCATCATTGCTCCTTTACTACATCATATTATTCATAAATCATCTCATTTTACAGAAAGTTCTGTCAAATAAATATGAGAAGAAAGGCCCTTCCGTTTTATGGAATTAAGCCGCCGACATTGCCTTTAGGTATGTATTTCCTGTATGATAAAGAACGGTATGTTTTGATTAAATTTAAGAGGTGTTTATATAGATGGAAAAACAATATCGCGTTTTACTTTACTATCAATATGTCCCCATTGAGGATCCAGAGACGTTTACAGCAGAGCATTTAGCATTCTGTAAGGAGCTTGGTTTGTTAGGCC
Source organism: Bacillus sp. FSL K6-1000 (assembly GCF_038630785.1). Classification (NCBI taxonomy): domain Bacteria; kingdom Bacillati; phylum Bacillota; class Bacilli; order Caryophanales; family Bacillaceae; genus Bacillus; species Bacillus sp. FSL K6-1000. The sequence continues at coordinate 234,333 of NZ_CP152042.1, forward strand.
GTATCCTCGTGTCAGCAGAAGGCTTGAACGGAACGGTTTCTGGAACCATTGAGCAAACGGACAAGTACATGCAAGCGTTAAAAGAAGATCCACGCTTTGCGTCTATGCCGATCAAAATTGACGAAGCAGATGGTCATGCATTTAAGAAAATGCACGTCCGCCATCGGAATGAATTAGTGAACCTTAGCCTTGAGGATGACGTGAATCCGTTAGAATTAACGGGGAAACATCTTAGCCCGGTCGAATTTTACGAGCAAATGCAATCACCTGATACTGTTGTGATTGATGCACGTAATGATTACGAGTTTGATGTGGGTCACTTCAGAGGGGCAGTCCGTCCTGATATTGAGACATTCCGTGAATTACCTGAGTGGATTCGTGACAATAAAGAGATTCTTGAAGGGAAAAAAATCCTGACGTATTGCACAGGCGGCGTACGCTGTGAAAAATTCTCCGGCTGGTTAAAGCGTGAAGGCTTTGAAGATGTCTCTCAGCTTGACGGCGGAATTGTCACTTACGGAAAAGACCCAGAAGTACAAGGAAAGCTATGGGACGGTCAATGCTATGTGTTTGATAATCGCTTAACAGTACCAGTGAATCAAACAGAGCATGTGGTTGTCGGAAAAGATTTCTTCACTGGTGAGCCTTGCGAGCGTTATGTGAACTGTGCGAATCCTGCATGTAACCGCAAGATGATTGCCACTGAAGAGAGTGAGCATAAGTATATGCGCAGCTGCAGTCATGAATGCCGCACAAGCGAACGGAACCTGTATGTGAAACAGCACAATTTATCTGAAGAGGAAGTTCAAGAAAGACTAGCTGTCATTGAAAAAGAACAAGCGATTTCACAAGGATAGAGGGAACCCCCCTCTATCCTTTTTTTCTATACATGGCGGGGTTTAGAAGGGAGAGGAAGTCATTTCCTCTATCTTTTTTGTTTTGTTTTTTTCAAAATAAGGGTAAAGGTAGTTATTCAGTCTAATAGATTGAACAGTTAAAAAAGCGCTTTCTTTTGAAATAAGCATGTTCGACTATTTCAGAAAATGAAGAATTGAGAGATAATATAACAGGCGAAAAAATGAACAAGGGTAAAGGTTCATTAGAAGAAATATTTGCCAGTGAAATGAAAAGTGAGCTGCTTTGAAAGAGAGATGCTTGCTTGACACATGCTCTGTATTTTAATCGAAAGGTGTTATGAACATGAATCATTTGCATCGTAGGATGGGAACTTTCGCTTTAATGATGGTAGGTCTTGGCTCAATCATTGGTTCAGGATGGCTCTTCGGTGCTTGGCGAGCGGCTCAAATCGCCGGCCCTGCTGCTATTTTATCCTGGCTGATTGGGATGGTTGTGATTTTATTTATCGCTTTGTCTTATAGTGAACTCGGATCGATGTTTCCAGAGGCAGGCGGAATGGTGAAATATACGCAATATTCACACGGATCTTTTATTGGGTTTATTGCAGCTTGGGCGAACTGGATTGCCATCGTTTCTGTCATTCCTGTTGAGGCGGTTGCTTCTGTCCAGTACATGAGCTCGTGGCCTTGGGAGTGGGCAAAGTGGACAACCCATTTGGTTACAAAAGGGGTGTTGACGACAGAAGGGCTTATGGTTGCCAGTGTGCTTCTTGTGATTTACTTTCTGCTGAATTATTGGACAGTTGGGTTATTTTCAAAAGCGAATACATTCATTACCGTGTTTAAAATTGTCATTCCAGGATTAACAATTGGTGCGCTCTTATTCGTAGGTTTTCATAGTGAGAATTTTACTTCTGGAACAAGTATTGCTCCTAACGGCTGGGCGAGTGTGCTGACGGCTGTTGCGACATCAGGGATTGTGTTTGCCTTCAATGGCTTCCAAAGCCCGATTAATATGGCCGGTGAGGCAAAAAATCCAGGCCGGTCGATTCCAATCGCCATTGTCGGATCGATTTTTATTGCAACTGTGATTTATGTCCTTTTACAAGTCGCCTTTATCGGTGCTGTTGATCCATCTATGATTGTGAATGGATGGAGCCATTTGAATTTTAACTCGCCATTTGCGGACCTTGCCATTGCGCTTGGGATTAACTGGCTTGTTCTGATTTTATATGCGGATGCATTTGTGTCACCTTCTGGTACAGGCATTACGTATACCGCAACGACGTCTCGTATGATTTATGGAATGGAAAAAAACAAATACATGCCAAGTGTGCTTGGCCGTCTGCACCCTATTTACGGCGTGCCTCGTCCAGCAATGTTTTTTAACTTAGCCGTATCGTTTATCTTTCTGTTTTTATTTAGAGGCTGGGGTGTACTTGCTGAAATTATCTCTGTCGCAACGCTCATTTCTTATTTGACTGGACCAGTGACCGTCATGACGCTGAGAAAGACAGGGACAGATTTATATCGACCGCTTCGAATAAAAGGACTCAGCATCATTGCTCCTCTCGGTTTTATCTTTGCCTCATTGACGCTGTATTGGGCAAGATGGCCGTTAACAGGTCAGGTGCTGTTCATTATTCTCATCGGTCTCCCTATCTATTTTTACTATCAAGCAAAAGCGAAGTGGAAAGGCTTCGGCCGCAACTTTAAGGCGGGTGCTTGGATGGTTGTGTACCTGCTTGTGATGATGACGATTTCCTGCCTTGGCAGTGACAAATTCGGGGGCTATAACGTCATTCATTATGGCTGGGACATGGCACTGATTACAGTGGTTGCTCTGCTATTTTATATGTGGGCACTCAAAAGTGGATATGAAACAGAATTTTTAGAAGATGCGAAAAAAATTAATGATGAGCTGCGTGCTTCTCAGAAAGAAGCTGCGGCAACCAAAGAATAAAGAAACGGCTGCCTGAACATTGCGGGCAGCCGTTTTTATTTGGATGAATGATGCATCACATGCTGCTTCAGCCAAGTGGTGACGCCGCGCAAAACGGCAGCTGTGACAAGTGAAATGAGCACATATCTCCAAAGCTGACTTAAGCCTTGTCCACTCAGCCAGAACACGATGCCTAGAATGATGAGGGTGAACATGAGAAAGAATAAAAATGATGCAGACCAGAAAAAAGCCTTCATAGAAGGTCACCTCCTCTGGAGTAATGTATGCAGGCTGATGCACGATCAGACCAGTAATGATGAGGTAGAATAATTTATGAATTATATTGCAAAAGTCAGATAAAAACACCAAGTGATTTGACAGTTGTGTTAAGATGAGAGCATATTTTGAGTAAAGTTGTTGGTGATAGACGGAGGTGTTTGGAAATGCAGATTCAAAAGGTTCTAAACAATAATGTCATTAGTGTCATAGATGAACAAGGGAAAGAAATCGTCGTCATGGGCAGAGGCATTGCTTTCAAGCGACGTCCCGGCGACCCGGTGGACGAAGCGTTAATTGATAAAGTCTTCCGCCTAGAGGATCATTCCGTTCACGAGCGGATGAAAATGCTGCTTCAAGAGGTTCCGTATGATGTGGTCAAGGTGACGGAGGAAATGATCCAATATGCACATACAAAGCTGAACCGAAGATTAAATGAAAGTCTGCATGTATCGCTGGCAGACCATATTCATTACGCCATCGAACGGTTGAAGAAAAATCATCTGATTGAGAATTCGCTGATTTGGGAGATTAAACGCTTATACAAAGATGAATTTCTTGTGGCAAAGGACTGTCTTGAGATGATTGAAGAGCGTCTTCATATTGAACTGCCTGAGGATGAAGCAGGATTTATTGCGATGCATATCATTAACGCAGAGCTCAATGAGGATATGAATACGACGGTCAATATTACAAAGGAAGTCAATGCTATTCTCACCATTGTGAAATATCATCTCAACATGGAATTTGATGAAGACTCACTCAACTTTTATCGTTTTCTCACGCATTTGCGCTTTTTCGTTCAGCGTTTGATTAATGAAACACTGCTTGTCAGCGAAGATCAGGACTTATATCAGCTGATCAAAGTGAAATATCCGAAAGCATACGATTGCGCAAAGAAAATCGCAGAATATGTCTATCAAACCTATCACCGAGATCTCACATCAGAGGAGATGCTGTATCTATCAATTCATTTGAATCGACTGATCAAACGAGAAAAATAATGATAGATTTTAAAAGAAAGCGTTGACATGAGAAAAGGTGAGTGGTACTATTTGCTCATAAACATAAAAGAATACGGTTTCACAATGATCGTCTTAGAGGATTGTGACTGTTCGGCAGGCAAAACCTAAACGTTCACTGAAAAAGCGCAACAGCAAGCTGCGACTATTTTTGGTGCCCGTTTAGGTTTTTATTTTGCCCAAAAACGTATTTTTTTCAAAAAAAGGGGGTTTTTGTATGAGTCATCGTCAATTAGCAGAAGACATTATCAAACACATTGGCACAGAGAAAAACGTTCATTCATTGGTGCATTGCGCCACAAGACTTCGCTTCACTTTAAATGACAGATCAAAAGCAGATAAAGCGGCCATTGAAAAGTTAAATGGTGTCGTCACAGTCATGGAAAGCGGCGGCCAGTTTCAAGTGGTCATTGGCAATACCGTACCAGAGGTTTATCGAGAAATTGGAGAGTTTACGAATCTATTAGAGGATTCCTCTGCTTCATCTGCAAAATCAGGTGAAGAGAGCACAAGCCTTTTCGGAAAATTCGTCGACATTGTATCAGGGATTTTCACACCACTTCTCGGTGTCATGGCGGGTGCAGGTATTTTAAAAGGTCTCTTAGGCATTTGCATCAATGCAAAATGGTTATCTCCTGAAGATACGTCGTATCAAATTTTATTTGCTGCGTCTGACAGCTTGTTCTACTTCCTGCCATTATTGCTCGCATTCACTTCTGCCAGGAAGTTTAAAGCGAATCCGTTTGTCGCTGTGACGATTGCAGGTGCACTGATTTACCCAACTATTCAAGAATTGTCAAAAGGCGGCGGAGATGTGACCTTCTTCGGAATTCCAGTCGTCTTAATGTCTTATACATCTACGGTCATCCCAATCATTTTGGCAGTGTTTGTCATGGGATATATCGAACGTTTCTTTAACAAAGTCATTCATGAAAGTGTCAAAAACTTTATTACACCACTCATTTTACTTGTCACGGTTGTTCCGCTGACACTCATCGTATTTGGACCATTTGGTGTGTATGCAGGGAATGGCATTGCAGCTGTTTTGCTGAAAGTATTCTCCTTTAGTCCTACACTTGCAGGTGCTTTAATTGCGATGGCTTGGCAGATTCTTGTCATCTTCGGTATCCATTGGGGACTTGTGCCAGTGATTTTAAATAATATCGCAGTCCATGGGAAAGATCATATCAAGCCGGCAACTGCGCCAGCTGTATTCTCACAAGCAGGTGCTTCCATCGGTGTTATGCTGAAAACAAAGAATAAAAAGCTGAAATCCTTGGCTGGATCAACAGCAGTTTCTGCCGTGTTTGGGATCACAGAGCCAGCTGTATACGGGGTCACGCTTCGTTTGAAAAAACCATTTATTGCAGCTGTTATCTCTGCCGGAGTCGGTGGTGCAATCATCGGTTATTCACAAAGTATTGCGATTGCGTCAGGTCTTCCAAGTTTACTGACACTTCCGATCTTCTACGGTCAAGGCTTTACAGGGTTCATCATCGGAATCTCGGTCTCGTTCGTCCTTTCTATCATCCTAACCTATTTGATTGGATTTAAAGATCCGGTAGATGAAGATGAAACGCCGGCAGCAGGTACTGTGCCAGTTATTGAAAACGAACATGGAGTCAAAGCCGCTCATGTGAAAAGTCCTTTAAAGGGAGAGGTCATCAAGCTTGAGGAAGTACAGGATAAAGCATTCTCATCTGGAGCACTAGGAAAGGGCGCAGCCATCATTCCATCAGAAGGCAAGCTGTTTGCACCAGTGTCAGGAGTCGTGACAACGGTGTTCCCAACTGGACATGCGTACGGTCTTACCTCTGAAAGCGGAGCAGAAGTACTCATTCACATTGGGCTGGATACCGTACAATTAGGCGGAAAGCATTTTACCCCGAAGGTTACTCAGGGGCAAACCGTAACAGAAGGTGAACTGCTTGCTGAGTTTGATATTGAAGCTATCCAAGCAGCCGGTTTGTTAGTCACAACACCAGTGATTATTACCAATTCCGGTGAGTTTAGCGATATTATTGAAACAGAGGAGAAGCAAATTGCTCCGGGCCAGTCATTTTTACATCTAGTTTAATTATGAGGAGGAAGAAATTATGAGATATTCAACACTAGCACCATTTCCAAAGGACTTTTTCTGGGGCGGATCGACTTCCGCCTATCAAGTAGAAGGTGCGTGGAATGAGGATGGCAAAGGGCCTTCTGTCATTGACATGAGAGCCAGTTATCCTGAAGGTACAACGGATTTTAAAGTCGCAAGCGATCACTATCACCGCTATAAAGAGGACGTGAAGATGTTTGCAGAAATGGGCTTGAAGGCTTATCGCTTTTCCATTGCATGGACACGGATCATTCCAGATGGAGATGGGGAGATCAATCAAAAGGGGATTGAATTCTATCATTCACTCATCGATGAATTGCGCCGCTATGACATTGAACCAATCGTGACAATGTATCATTTTGATCTGCCTCATGCGCTTCAAGTAAAGGGCGGGTGGTCTAACCGCGGGACAGTGGATGCGTTTGAACGCTATGCAGAGGTGCTATTCAAGGAGTATGGTCAGAAGGTGAAATATTGGCTGACCATTAATGAACAAAACATGATGATCTTACATGGATCAGCGCTTGGTACACTTGATCCAAATTTAGAAAATCCAAAAAAAGAACTGTATCAGCAGAATCACCATATGCTCGTTGCACAGGCAAAAGCCATGACGCTCTGTCATCAAATGCTGCCTGAAGCGAAAATTGGACCAGCGCCAAACATCGCGCTCATTTATCCGGCTTCTCCAAAGCCTGAAGATGTGCTTGCTGCGGCGAATTACAATGCGATCCGCAACTGGCTTTATCTTGATATGGCGGTGTTCGGGCGTTATAACAACCTTGCTTGGGCGTACATGAAAGAAAAAGACATTCTTCCTGTCATCGAAGAGGGAGATATGGATATTTTGAAAAGCGCGAAGCCAGACTTTATTGCCTTTAACTACTATACCTCTCAAACGGTTGAAGCGAGTAAAGGAGATGGCAACGACGAATTTGCACGCGGCGGAGATCAGCATTTGAAATCCGGTGAAGATGGCGTCTACAAAGGCGGTAACAACCCATTCTTAAGCAAAAATGCGTTTGGCTGGGAGATTGACCCTGTCGGCTTCCGTTCAACGATGCGCGAGATTTATGACCGCTATCAGCTGCCGCTTATTATCACGGAAAACGGACTGGGTGCTTTCGACAAGTTAGAAGAAGATGGTTCAATCCAAGATGATTATCGAATTGATTATTTAGAAAAGCATATCGAACAAATCAAATGGGCGATCACAGATGGCGTCGAGGTATTCGGATACTGCCCGTGGTCAGCTATCGACTTAATCAGCACACACCAAGGATGCTCCAAGCGCTACGGGTTCATCTACGTCAATCGCGACGAATTTGACCTAAAAGACCTCAAGAGAATTCGCAAAAAGAGCTCTTATTGGTATGAAACCTTGATACAGCAAAATGGAGACAACATCGGGAAATAACGATAAAAAAGCCAATCACCTTATGCGGGTGTTTGGCTTTTTTTTGTTCACTTTATTGGCAAGATCATATTGTTCGAGTTGTTCTAACATGATAGTCTGATGATATATTGTAAAAATTGGTTAAATATCCATTATAAGAAAGGGGTTGTTTATATGATGACGATTCTTTATATGTTCTTCCTATTGTTTTTCATTTTTTATGGTTTGAATTATATAGGACAGAAATTAATTGCGAAGGAATATCCAATGAACCATGGAGTGATTGTGACTCTGTCAGCTGTGGAAGGTATTCTTGTTTTCGTCATTGTTGGTGTGAATGCGAAATTCCCATTTTTATTTACAGTATTTATGTCCGTTCACATCTAACTCTCTACTATCATTATACCCCGAATTTAATGAAATTTATAGACTGTTTTCCCCCCATATCTAGCCGTATACTGTTATACGCAAGTCAAAAATGATAAGGGGTGTGGCTGTATGAATGACAAGCAAAAGGTGTTAGATCCTGGGCCATTTTTTCATGGGACAAAAGCGGAATTGAAGATTGGGGATCTGCTTGAACCGCTGCATTTATCCAATTATCAGGATAAAAAATCGAACCATATTTATTTCACCGGAACACTAAACGCAGCCAAATGGGGTGCTGAATTAGCTAGGTCTGATGCAAAAGAAAGAATTTATATTGTAGAACCGTTAGGCGAGTTTGAAAATGATCCAAATGTGACGGAAAAAAGATTTCCCGGCAACCCAACACGTTCTTATCGATCGAAATCTCCGTTGAAAATAGTCGCAGAATTAGGTTCATGGGAAAGACATTCCGATGAAGAAATCAATCATATGCTAAGCTCCTTAAAAAAATTAAGTGAAGAAGGAAAAAATATCATCTACGATTGATGTTACGTATATCTAAATAACACAAAAGCCGCCTCATGAACTGGGCGGCCTTTTATTTGATCTTAATGGAACAACGCATCCATCAGCTCATCAAATGTTTTGGCTTGCTTGAGGGCGCGAATGCGGTCTGGATTGTCTAGTAAATCGACGGCCTGTTCAAAGAATTGGTTCATGCAGGCAGCGTCATCCTTATGAATCGCTAATAAAAAGACAATTGATACTTGGTCTCCCTGCCAGTCAATCGGCTGTTTTAAGTGTGCGATGGCTACAGAGGAAGTCCCTTCATTTGTGATGAGCGGATGCGGCATTGCAATACCGCTGCCAAGATAGGTAGACGACATTTGCTCACGCTCAAGCACCGAAGGCCGAAATGAAGACGATACTAGCTGATGCGCCTCTAAACGGCTGCATAATATATTTAATACCTCATCCTTGCTGCTTAGGTCAGCATTCATTAAAGTCAATCGCTCTTGAAAAAACGCCATCAGCTCTTTTGAGGGTGCCCCGTGTCCATTTAATAAATGAATGACTTCATTCACACGCTGTATATCATGCTGTTCAAAAAAGGCACTGACCTGAATGACTGGTTTCCCCTTTGATGTGAGTGGAACAGTTGTGATGATGACGTCACACGGCAAAGAGGAGCTCATGAGATAATCCTGATAGGAATAGAGCTCAACGATGTCAAGCTCGTGCTGAAAGGCTGACTTCAATTTAATTTCAAGGAGCCTTGCCGTCCCTAGTCCAGACCCGCACACGATAATGGCTTTCTTTTTTTGCGAGGTGTCGAGCTGACTTCTTTCAAATGAAGCAGCGATATGCAAGGCAACATATGCGGCCTCGTCTTCATTTGGTGTACGCACCAGCTGTAAGGCATTGAGTCCGCTGACAGCCAAATCAAACGGGTAAGGATAGGACGCTTTGATCTCATGCAAAAGCGGATTTTGTAAGGATACGCCATATTGGATTCGATTTAATAGCGGCTTCATATGAAGCATCAAGTCTTGCTGCAGAATGCTGTCATCAGCAAAACGATGGCCGCTTGTTTTTTCAATGTGCTGTAGAAAGACTGTAACCGCCTGTTGAACTTCCACTGTCGTTTGATGCTGGGCGGCTTCTTTCCACGTTTGATTTGCCAATAGATGCATGACTAAGTAATCTGTTTCATCCTCTGATAAGGTCACATAAAAAGTGTCACTCACCTGCTGTATGATTTTTTGTGCAATTCTCATTAAAACTGGTGATCTTTGTGTGCGGACAGTACTAGCGGATACCCGCTGGTTTTTTCGTGTTTGCTGAATCGCAATGGCTAAGTGAATGACTAAATTTTTTAAGGCAATGTCTTTAATGAGCAATGACTCTTGATGCAGGTTCGTCAACACAATAGATCGAATGGTTTCAAGAGAAATATCAGGAAAATGGAGCTGCTCCCGCTCGGTGATATGAGAGAGAGCAGGCTCTTCTTCAAGAAGTAAGTCTGCATAGCACGTTCTTTTTTGCAGCTCGTCTCCTTCAATCTTTAAACCAAATCCAGGCTTTGATACAAGGGTCATGCCGTAACGGGCTAACATCTCTCGTCCTTTTTTCAAATCACTGCTGACCGTCATGCGGCTGATAAACAGTTCTTCAGCCAGCTGGTCAATTTTTAAGTAATCTGATTGAAGCAGCAGCTTTCTCATTATAAATCGTACACGCTCTTCTGGCATGACGGGGACAAGAGAGCGGGCAGGAAGTTTTTGTTGATGAAGCCAAAGTAAGAAAGCGTCTTGGTCACTCGTTAAAAGAGTATATCCCTTTCCGCGAATCGTTTTAATCATGGCTCCAGCTTCCTTTAAATACTCATTTGCTTCCTTGATTAAATTGCGGATAGAGCGGTCAGATAAGCGAAAAGAGGCAGTGAGCTCCTCCAGCTTCACGAACCCCTTCGTTTCAAATAGCCGCTGAATCAGCTGATAGGTTCGAGGATCTGCCGTCATCATCATTGCGCGGCTCCTTGCGCCTGTAAGGCATCCGTTCCAAGAGCGATGGCGCCCATTAAACCAGATAATCCATCAAAGGATGGTTTTGTGATAATTTCATGTAAAGGCTTTGGCAGCTGCAAATAGCCGCGAAGCCGCTTGTCTGTTTCATCAAGAATAAGTGGCAGCATAGCTTGCTGTTTCATTACGCCTCCACCTAAAATGATGCGTTCTGGTGAAAGGGTGAGCAGCAGGTTAGCAGTCATCTGCCCGAGATAGTAAGCATGAAGTGACCAGGCAGGATGATCCTCTGGCAGCATCGGTGCCAGTGTATGATAGCGTCCTTCTATGGCAGGTCCAGATGCCAGTCCCTCTAAACAGTCATGATGTATAGGGCAGCAGCCTCCGTATGTGTCGTGAGGATGGCGCTGAACCGTGATATGACCCATTTCTGGATGCAGCAATCCGTGAATGAGGCGATGTTCAATATAGGCACCGCCGCCTATTCCAGTCCCAACGGTGATATAGATCAAGGAGGCAGGTTTTTCTGCTTCAGTTGAAAAACGAGCTTCCCCGAGTGCTGCACAGTTTACATCGGTATCAAGCTTCATCGGGATCCCGAGGGCTTGTTTTAAGGTAGAGAGGAAAGGGAATTGACGCCAGGCCGTTTTTGGTGTGTCTAAAATCGTCCCATAGCTTGGGCTTTGCTCTTTCACATCGACAGGACCGAATGCCCCAATTCCAATTGCATCGACAGGATGCTTTGTAAAATAATCGATCACTTGCCGGCATGTTTCATCTGGATTTCCTGTTGCAAAGGAAGTCATGTGTTCAATCGTTCCGTCTGTTGTTCCGTAGCCGCAGACAAATTTCGTTCCGCCTGCTTCAATGCCTCCAATTCTCATGATCAATGCCCTCCATTAAAGAGGGGCGGAATCCAAATGGATCCCGCCCCTACATGTTCATTTTTTCTTTACAATGTAGGTTTGTACCTGACAAGGTGTGAGCGGTTCAATGTGTAATGATCCATGCTGTGCTTTGAGTATATGTCCTTCAGGTGTTTCGCCTAAATTCGCTGTTTCTCCGTGTTGTAGAGATGAACTATTGATTGAAGCGGCTGTTTGACGCGTTAAATATGGATTGAAGAGACGAATAACAATGCCTGTTCCATGCTCCTCTTTTTTCAGAGCGCTTAGAATGGCTCCATCTGTCTCGATGTCAAGCAGGCTATAAGTAGATTGTAAGTCTTCTTTTTCATCTCGGAAAGAGAAAATTAAACGACCGTTTAAAAAATCTGCGCGCTCGTAGCATTGGACAGGGGTTGTATACCGTTTGGCAAGCTGCGCTAAGTGTCCCTCGCTGACTGCATCCTTGCTATAGTGCATACCAAATGAGAATGACAATGCACCTTGCAGCTGAGCGTCAGGTGTTTCCACAATTTTTTCCCCAGATGCGCGTCCTGGACGATAAAGGAGATTTTCTTTCCCCATTTTTCCGAAACAGCGGAAGAGCGTATACGCAATCGTTGTGTAACCTTCTCCTGTGATTTGGTATTCTCTCACGCAGTCGGTCAACAGTGCGGCACCATATGCTTCATCACGAAGTGCGACAAAGGATTGCATCGGTTCAATGGTGATCGGTTTTTCTTCCCAATGTTCATTGTTCCACCATTCAAGCTCTTGCGTGAGCTCTGTTGAGCGTTCGATTGTACCAAACTGTTGATCGCTTAGTGATACGTTTGATGCAATGCCTGTATCAAAAAGAACACGAAGGCGGTGATCTAATGCATGGTTATCGACATCTACATGAAAACGGATGACAGCATCGTTTTTGTTTAATGCCACCTTCGCTGTGATCGGAAGTGAAGTCGCAGCCGATTGCTGAGAGCGCGCCTCTAGGTCATAAGGGACAGTGAGCTGAAGCTTGATGGTCAGCTCCTCTTGCAGACCGCTTTTAGACACTGAGATGTCCGCTGATGAAAGATCTTTTGATGACACATACAGATCCTCACGCGGTGGTGAATAGTTGTAAGAATCCCCATCGTCTCCGTTGTCTTCAAAGATCATTTGCTCAGAGAAGGTCTTTCCTGTTTGTTTGTCTGTGATGTCCAGTGATCCGTTGTCATTTGCCGCAATGCGGTAATGCTTATTTTCGATCACGCGTCCTTCTGTTTGTTCCCATAGAGATTCGCTTGATTCATCGAAGACCATGCTGACCTGTGTATAACCAACTGACGGTAAATCGATGGCTTCAATCAGCAGCACGGCTTTCCATACTTGCTTTGGCATGTACACTTCTTTACTTGGATTAAGAGAAATTTGCTGTGCCAGCACATAATCTGTGACATCGGTTTTACTTTTCACTGTGTACTGAAGCGTTCGTCCATTTGCATCCTTTAGCGTAAATGGACGTTCCGTGATAAACGTCTCGACTTCAATGACTTCAGAACGCTTTGAAGGCAGTGTATTGAACAACGTGAACGTGATTTCCTGCTCTGTTTGCAGTCGAATAGCGATGAGACGCATGTGTAAGTCTACAAGATTCTCGGCGATTTCCTTTGCCTGTTTGTAGCGGAAGAAGACATCTTGGTTTGTCGTGTCACTATTACAGCCGCCAATGCTGTCATGCGCTGCATTTTCAAACATGAGGTACCAAATATCACGAACCGTGTCATGAGGGTAGTCATGTCCGAGTGAATAGCTGATCGTTAAGATTGGCTCCATCACATTGACGAGATAGTTTTCAATTTGATTGTTTAAGATTTTTAAATCAGCTCGTGTTGAAAAGATCGATTTGTGAATCCGCATATGCTTCGCGTGAATAAGCTCTCCTTGTAACGTCTCAAAAGATGTCCGCTCTTTTTTCACGGCTGCAATATAATCTTCTAAACTACTGATTTGATAGTGATGCTCGTCAAGCTCATTGGCTTTTTCTAATAAGTCAGGCAGGTTTTTACGGATCGGTGCCTGGTCAAAGCCATTTGGGAAATAGACATTCTTTGTGGTGGCCTTTGCTTGCAGCGCACCAATTTTTTCAGATAAAAAGGCTTGTAGGTCCTCATCTTTCTCAGGAATATTTCCGCCGTAGTAGTAGCCAAATGGCAGGTTCACAGCAAAGACTTCACTGCCGTCAGCGCCGCGCCAATTGAATTCAGTATGATTCGTCATATGGTCAGAAACACCGCGCCAAAATGCTGTATCGACAATACCGAAGCCGCGATAAATTTGAGGCATTTGCGCGGATTGACCGAAGGAATCAGGGACATAGCCGACTTTCATCACGTGGCCGAACTGCTGACAGCGTTCAATTCCATATTGCAGGTTCCGCACAATCGATTCACCTGAAATGACGAGCTGGTCGGTTTGGGTATACCATGGGCCGATGATGAGACGTTTCGCTGTGACGAGCTTCTTGATTCGATTCTCATCCTCTGGACGCCATTTCAAATAATCATCTAATAAGGAAGCCTGGGCATCGAGCATGAAGTAATGGAACCTTTCGTCTGTTTCAAGGGTATCTAAAATGTCCATTACGCTTTTCATTAAGTAGATACGGGAGCGGGAGGTGGTGAAATACCATTCCCGGTCCCAGTGAGTATGTGGAATCACATGTACATTGACAGTCATTGATCAACGACACCTTTCTTCGTTCAAATTATCCTTCTAGCACAAGGTCAAAATCGTCTTCTTCTTTTTGCTTCTGATCATGTTCCGGCGTTTTTGGCTCTTTTTTCTCAGAGAAATTCACAAGCAGGTTGGCGCCAATACCGATGACGAGTGCGCCAGTAAGGGCTCCGATTAAATAAGCCCACCAGTTTCCGACTGAGAAGAAGCCGTATAGCCCGCCAATTGGCGGCATGATGTCATGAACTCCTAATAATGCAGCAACCCCGCTTCCAACAGCACATGCGACAACATTGAGCGGAATCAATTTCAAAGGATTGACGAGGGTAAAAGGGATCGCCCCTTCCGTAATACCGATAATGCCCATAACAAGTCCGCCTCGTCCGGCTTCTCTAAAGGTTGGAGAGAAGTTGCGTTTTCGAATCAATGTCGCAAGCCCGTATCCAAGCGGTGGAATGACAATCGCAATATTGACAAGAATGGCAGGGAGGTAGACGCCTGATAGGAAGAGCGCGTTACCAGCCATCCACGCTGATTTATTCACCGGTCCGCCAAGATCGAAGCCAATCATCGCACCTAAAATGAGAGCGAGCGCGAGTGTGCTTGTTCCATCAGCGACCATGCCTTTAATCCATTCAATTAATGCCGTGTTCAAAGCGCCTAATGGTCCGCCTAGAAGAACTGACATTAGAAGTCCGGTTAAGCCAACGGTAATCAGCGGCAGGATGAGCAGAGGGACGAGCCCAGCTGCAGAGCCTTGAATTTGAATTTTTCTTTTCACAAAAAGAGCAACATATCCTGCGAAGAAGCCTGCAATGACGGCACCTATAAATCCGGCATTTGTTGAGCTGGCAAGGGCACCGCCGATAAAACCAGCCGCAAGACCTGATTTATCTGCAATGGAATAGGCGATAAATCCAGCGAGCAGGACGTTCATTAAGCCAATGCCTGTCCAGCCAACCTGCTCCATTAAATAGGCACCGTGCAGTATGCCGCCAGCATCCTTATAGGTGTTTAAATCTGAAACACCAAACCCTAACCCGACCAATTTTGCTAAACCAACGATAAGTGAAGCACCGATGATTACCGGAAGAATATAAGAAATACCGGTCATGAGATGGCCTTCAATGACTTTTAATTTTGCTTTCATTTTCTTTGCTCCTTTCTATATGGCATTGCTCATGTTTATTGAGATTCAGATTTTTTCTTTTCTACAAGTGCTACGGCTTTGGTGATAATTTGTTCAGCATTTTTTAAGGCACGTCCGATTTCGACACGTACAGTGGGAATGCCTGAGAAGCGTTCTGCATCGTTGATATGCTGATTTGAGGCAATGATGCAGAGGTCTGCCTGCTGTGCTTCTTCTGCTGTAATGCCGTTCACCTGTCCCATAATCCCTTGCTGTTCGATTTTGATCTCGTGTCCGAGCTGTTTACCCGCATTTTCTAACGCTTTTGCTGCCATTGGTGTATGAGCTAACCCTGCTGGACATGAAGTGACACCGACAATTTTCATTGTGTAATCCCCTCTTTCAATTGTTGTTCAATGACTTCGTAATAGTAATCAGCTGTTTGACCTGGTTGAATCTTTTCGATAAAAGCAGGTTCCATTAGGCTTGTCGCAATACCTGACAGTAATTTCAGATGTGTGACATTTGCTTCTTCTAGTGGAACAAGCAGTGTAAATAAATAGCTTGTGGGCAAATCATCGAAGCTTCCCCATTCAATGGGTTGTTCAAGTTCTAAAAAAAGAAGTGAAGCCGTTTTTACAGCGGAGCTTTTTGTATGTGGAATGGCGAAGCCTTGTTGAAGTCCTGTTGAGACTTCGTCTTCGCGTGTCAACAAATCTGCTAATAGCCCCGGCTGATCGTTTGTAATCTGAAGGTCTTCAGCTTTCTCGGAAATGTATTGTAAAATCTCATTCTTTGATCGTCCGTTTACTTGTGTGAAAACATGATCTTTTTGGAACAAGCTGATCCCTTCTCTCTTGTTTGTTAAGCGCTTACAAGTTGATTGTAATGTACTTTTCAGCATGGTTAAATAGCATCATTTTCCGTTTGAAATGGCAAAAAGTTTATGAAGCTACCCGTCTTGCTGACTGAATATCTCAAATCCTAGCTTAAAACGAGTTTAATTATATAAAAAACAGATTCTACTAAATGTATTTCTGTGATATTCTTCCAAGGTATCATAAAAGATAAGGGGGTCTTTTCATGTTCAAAAAGCAGGTCAAATCCTGTGTGGTCGTACTCATGGCCATCATTCTATGTATGGCAGCATTACCTGGATACGAGGCAGCAGCTGCCAGTCATGGAACAAGTGTCAATGAAGCCATTGGGTTAAAAAATGGTGAAGTCATCTCAGGTACATTACAGAATGAAAAGGAAGAGACATGGTATCAAATCACGCCATCTGCACAAGAAGTGGCAAAACATACACATATGCAAATTTCTGTGAAAAGTAAACAAGTGCTGTCCGTATCGGTCTATCCAAGTAAGGACAGAGCGATGAAGGATGACACCTATTCAAGGTATCGCGTGGACACAGCAAGCGGAGAGACAGAGATCAACTTCCCGCACGCATGGTCAGGTCCCTATTATGTCAAAGTGCTCTATTTAGGGTCAGAGGAAGACAGCCGTGATGAGGAAGAGGATGCAGCATATACAATCGGATATAAAGGAGCTAACCTTCCGCCTTCTGAACCCGTTTTCCCTGAAGAAGATGAGCCTGAAATCATCATTATTGAGAAAAAGTACGGGCGTGAAATTCTTCAATCGATTCGTACAATCGAAGATAAACGATTCAATGAAACAGCAGAAGGTCGGAAGCTTTCGCGTCTGCTCCAAAAAACAAAACCGTTTCTCAAATCGAAGCTCATCAAACATCAAAAAGAGCAGCAAAAGGTATACAACCATCTGCTCACATTAAAAACACTGCTAAGTAACGTAGAGAAAAATGGTGCATTTAGCGGTCATATCGTAACAGAAAAAGAACAGCAGGCGATCGGTTCCCTTTTTGATATGCTCAAAGAAGCAAGTCCGGCATATTTAAAAAAGGAATTAGAAGCTGTCAGTCAAAAAATTGGCATTGATCAGCTTGAAGGAAAATCAGCTGGTTATGTATTAGAGAAACAAAAGCTTGTAAAAGAAGAGAAGGTTAAAACGAATAAGATCATTTTTAAATTAAAGGATGGCCAAACACTTCAATCTGCGAAAAAGAAGATGAAAAGCTACGGTATCCAAGAAAACCGTGTGACATCACAGTCAGTCAGTCCTTTATTCAAAGGCATGTATGTCTATGATGTACCAGCAGGGCAAGAATCAGCTGGAAAGACACTAAAAGCAGGCAAAGCGGCCATCAAGAGCACGGCAAGAAAGCTCTCCAGCATGCCGAATGTTGAATTTGCAGAGCCTGTTCAAACCTATCGTGCGCTAAGCAACGACGCGCAGTATGATTATCAGTGGCCGCTGAAAAACAGTGCGCAAAACAGTGGGAAAAAAGGCGCTGACGTCAAATTTGAACAAATGAATACACTAATTGGCACAAGCAAAATGAAGCAAACATTAATTGCTGTTGTGGATACAGGTGTAGACAGCCGTTTGACAGATTTAAGCGGGACTGTTCGTACAGACTTAGGTGCGAATCTCATTGGACGCAACAAAGATGCGATTGATGACAATGGACACGGTACGCATGTGGCAGGCATCATTGCCGCAAAATCCGATAACCATTACTCAATGGCAGGTCTCAACCAACATACGGGTATCATTCCAGTGAAGGTGCTGGATGCTTATGGATTTGGAGATACAGAGCATATTGCACTTGGCATCAAGCATGCAGTGGACAAAGGTGCAAAGGTGATCAACATGAGCCTTGGCGGCTACTACAGCAGAGTGATTGAATATGCAATGAATTATGCTGCACAAAGAAATGTACTAGTCGTCGTGGCAAGTGGAAATGATGGCGTACCAGAAATGGGTTACCCTGCGACGTCAAAATACGCAATGGCGGTTGGCGCAAGCAACCGTATGGATATTGCCGCTGAGTTCTCAAGTTATGGCAAAGGACTGAGCATGTCAGCACCAGGTTCTGATATTCCGAGCTTAATGCCTGATGGGAACGTCTCATACCTTAGCGGGACTTCAATGGCGACACCATATGTGGCAGCAGCAGCAGGATTACTGCTTTCTAAAAATCCATCCTTGAAGCCAAATCAAGTGAGAAATCTTTTGCAAAGTACAGCAGATGACATCTCATTTAAATCTATTGATGGAAAAGACGACGTTTTCTATGATGAAAACGATGAACCAATTGTTGATCCGAAAATTCCAGGTGTCGATTGGATGACAGGACACGGCAGACTGAATGCATTTGCTGCATTAAGTGCTGTCGAATTGAATGCATCTGTGAGCAAAGTGGAGGATCAGCATCAAAAGGTGACAGGTAAAGCAAAAGCTGGCGCTGCTATTTCTGTGTATAGAGGAAAAACCCTGCTTGGAAAAGGCACAGCAGGCAAAAAAGGAACCTTTAGTGTGAAGATTAAACATCAGAACAAAAACAAGGTCCTTCACATTAAAATTTCAAAAGGAAAGGCCGCAACGACGCTCAAAACCGTCGTGAAAAAAGGCAAAGCACCAGCTAAGCCGAAAGTGAGCAAAGTAACAGTCAAAAGTAAAGCGGTCAAAGGGACTGCGGGTGCAGGCTTGACCATTAAAGTGAAAAACAAATCAAAGAAAGTCATCAAAACAGTCAAAACCAATAGCAAGGGCGCATTTACTGCCCAAATTAAACCACAAAAAGCCAAAACGGTTTTGTATGTGACCGCTTCAGATGTGAGAAAAAGAGAAAGCAAAGCAGTAAAAGTGGTTGTGAAAAAATAAAAGAAGAACTTCCCTTTCTAAAAAAAGGGAAGTTCTTTTGTTTTATACTGGAAAAATACCAATTCCTGTCGATAGTAATATAGTAGGAAATAAAAGGAGGATTTATCGATGAAAAAAATCATGTTTGCTTTCTTTCTATCATTGCTTCTCGTATTCCCAAGCTTTGCACATGCTGAAGAAACAGGTGCAGTACCAGCATCCGTACAAGTAACAAGTGTCACAGCGGCCGATAGTGGGATAGTGAATTACGGCTATGGCAGTAAATATCGCGTGGGATCTTATTATCCAGCTACGTTTAAAGGGACACTAAAAGATGCAAGCGGAAACCTCATGCCTAATCAGCCGATCCAGCTTTATTTTGAAGCAGCAATCAAATCATATGCTCAAACAGCGACAGGCTCAACAGACGAGAATGGACAGTTTTCACTCACGTTTCAAGTTCCTGCAGGTGCAGGCTACCAATCATACAATAATGCAGGCTGGTCAACACATTACTACGATATCGTTCCAGTGACGTTCACGTCAAACGACATCAAACTATCTTCAAATGTCACAAGTGTGTACCATTTGGCGTATACATCACGTTACTAATCTCATAGAAAAAAAGGATGTCATCAGGTGACATCCTTTTCTTTTTGTTAGCAAACCTGCTGGGCGGCAACCGAAAGAGTCAATAAACAAACACTCATCAGCCGTTACTCCCAGATTCGATCGAGCGTTTAACTTTTAATCTTAAGCTTTGATGGATAAGAACTTTTACACTTGAACTTTGATCCTTGAACGTTCAGCTTTGAGCTTTTATCAAGGATCATCCTAAGATGATCATCAGATGAGGAGGGAATGACCTTTCCCTCGGAGGTGTTTAGTTCTATCGATTTTCGGCTCACTAACAAAATCAATTAATCGATCTGTATTTTCGTCAGTGTATTGCTTTCAGACAAGGAAAAATCAACTTCCATTTGGAAATCTTCAATTTCTTTCGAAAGCTGTTCAATTTTTACTCGAAGGCGAAGCGGATCGATGATCACTGCCTCATTTTCAGCTAGAAAAGACTTCACGATCTCTTGGTTGGCAGCCGCTTGTGTCTTTCCATCTTTCCCAAACAAGGTTTCTAAATGCTGATCAAGTCTCCTTTTCACATCTTCATTCGTTTGTTCTGCTTTGTCGACCAGCTCTTTGTACACTTGTTTCATTTTCCGTAAATAACGAATATCGTAGTCTATCGACGTCTTACGTTCAATCGCCTCTGCCACCGTCATACGGACACCTGCCACATCAATCATTGTGGTTGCATTTGATACAACGATGGCTGATTTGATGGCATTCCGGCGTTTGATTAAAGCTTGAATCGATTGATCATCAGCCTTCGCCTTTTTTTCAACTTCTTCTTGATTCTGAAATCCGTGCTGTATATGTTTCCCGATCATCAATCCACCAAGTACGGCGTCATCAACGGTTCGGTTGATTCTTTTATCTAACATTTTCAGTTCACTTAATGCTCTTGTAATGGTCATTTCCATATTCACGACAACTCCCTTGGTTCATCCTGAAAATCATAGATTCCTATCATATACCAAAGTGTGCTTATTTTACTAGTGATATCCTTTTTTGTCAGCGGCTTTATATAGAAAAAACCTGATGTTTATACACCAGGTTTTTCTCGTTTTTTCTGAATCCAAGCTGTCGCATAATAGGCAGCATAGCAGAGCGCAATGAAAGGAATACCGCAGATGAGGGCAATCCGCTGATTTGGGTCAAAGGCAATGCCAATGACAGATGCAAGACATAGGAGGAAGGCAGCAATCGGAACCACTGGATAGAGCGGGGTTCGAAAGGATAAATCATGAAGCTGTCCGCCTTCCTGTAAAAATCTTTTCCGAAACATCAACTGTGAGGCAGCAATTCCCATCCATACAACCACAACGGCCAGTCCGGAGATTGACACAAGTACAAGGTATACTGTTTCTGGTGCGATCACACTGGATAGCAATGAAAGAATACCACCGATCATACTTAAAATGAGTGCATTCAAAGGAATTCCTTTTGATGTCAGTTTCGCCAGTTTTTTAGGAAGTGTCCGTTCTTCAGAAAGCGACCAAAGCATACGAGATGACGCGTATAATCCTGAGTTTGCGGCAGATAAGATCGCGGTCAGGATGACAAAATTCATGAAATCTGCAGCATAAGGAATTCCGATACGATCAAATACCACGACAAATGGGCTTTTGATCACCCCGGCTTCTTCTACTGGAATCAAGCCAGCCAAAACAACGATCGTTCCAACGAAAAACAGGACGAGACGCAGGACGGTTGTGCGAATGGCTCTTGGGATGGTCTCGTCAGGATTGACGCTTTCACCCGCAGCAATCCCAATCAACTCCGTCCCTGAAAAAGCAAAATTGACAGCAAGCATCGTCATTAAAATGGGTAAAAAGCCGTTTGGGAAAAGTCCGCCTTCGCCAGTGAAATTAGAAAAGAACGGAGCGGCCTCACCGCCCTTTAATGGAATCAAACCAAACATTGCTGCTCCACCAAGAATAATAAAGAGAATAATAGCCATCACTTTAATACTGGAAAACCAAAACTCTGATTCTGCAAAAAATTTGACTGTAAATGCATTCAGTAAAAAGATGAGAAGAGCAAAAACACCACTCCACATCCAAACCGAAGTGTCTGGAAACCAGCGCTGCATTAATAATCCTGCCGCTGTAAATTCCGAACCGAGAGCCACTGTCCATGTCAGCCAGTATAGCCAAGCGACCGTATAGCCTGTACCAGGTCCAATGTATTTTGTTGCGTACGTATGAAAAGCCCCTGTGACCGGCATAGCGACAGACAGCTCACCTAAACAAAGCATCACGAGGTAGACAATTAATGCCCCCACAAGATAGGCAAGAATGGTTCCCGCAGGTCCAGCCTGATTAATGGTATACCCAGAGCTTAAAAAGAGCCCTGTCCCAATGACGCCGCCTAGAGAAAGCATGAACAGGTGCCGGCTCGTCATTTTTCGTTGATATTGTTGTGACTGATCTTTTGCTTGTTCCATGTCTTCCCGCCCTTTTGCTTAGAAGTGTGTGTGATGATTCATGATGTGGTTCGTTTTAAGATGTCATTGATATCTTCTGGAGTCGTGCGGCAGCAGCCGCCGATGATATGCGCTCCGTCTTTGTACCATTGATACGCACATTCGCCAAAAGTAAGATGTGACGTATCACCGCTCCATACCTTTTCTTCAGGATCATATACTTCACCTGAGTTTGGATACACCACAATCGGTTTGCTTGTTCCTTTTTTCATCTCTTGAATGAGAGAAGTGATAAATTGCGGCGGCGTACAGTTCACGCCGACAGCAGCAATTTGTTCATAAGGCTCAAGCGCCTGTACACATTCCCGTATGGAGTCACCTTCACTAATGTGCAGGCCATCCTTTGCGCTGAATGTGATCCAAGCTGATACCCCGCTGAATTCATCCCGCAGCAGCTTTGCGATGGCTGTTGCTTCAATCAAACAAGGAATCGTTTCACATGCAAGGATATCTGCTCCCGCTTCTACTAATGCCTGAATTCTTGGTCTGTGAAAATCAATGAGAGCCTGCTCAGAGAGTCCGTAATTTCCCTTATATTCTGAACCATCAGACAAATAAGCGCCGAATGGCCCCACAGATCCAGCGACAAATGGTTTTGTCCGCCCTTCACGACGCGCTTCATCCTGCCAAAAAAGATCGCGTGCCTCTTTCGCTAAAGTGACAGAGCGTTTCATGAGTTCAAGCGCTTCTTCTTTTGTATAGCCTTTTTCAGCAAAGCCTTCAATCGTTGTTTGGTAGCTGGCGGTTGTGGCGCAGTCAGCACCTGATTGGAAGTAGTCCAAGTGTACTTGCTGAATCAATTGTGGCTGTTCAATAAGTATTTTGGCTGACCATAAACTGTCATTTAAGTTACAGCCCTTTCGTTCAAGCTCTGTTGCTAATGCACCGTCTAAAATCAAAGGTGCGTGAGCCTGTAAACGGCTTTGAATAGGATTCATCGGAATCAAACAGCCTCCTTTTTAGATCGGATTTGATGGGTATGATATGAGGCAGTAGTTTAAATGACTAAAGCGTTTTTGTCAAGGAGAGGAAAAAGCATATTAGGGCGCGAAAACCCTGAAAACATGCGGGTTTTGATGCATAAAAATGCAGTCAAAATAATAGAAAACCAAGTCATTGACAGCCTCTAAAAAGAGATATATATTATGGAAAGATTGATTTCAGAAAGCTTCATCAAAAGGCGCTGTCTTTTGATTTTTATGTTGTCCAACGACTGTCTTCTTTCGTGCAGAAAGAGGGTTTTTTATATGCTTAAAAAAGGAGGAAAGAAGAATTGAAAAAATGTGTAAAAGATATAGCGATGATTTTAGTTGGTTCTTTTTTATTTGCCGCAGCAGTGAACATGTTTGTCATTCCGCTTGAATTTGGTGAAGGCGGCGTAACGGGGCTGTCCATCATTTTTTATTATTTGTTTGAGATTGCACCGTGGCTGACGAACCTTGTGTTGAATGCGATCTTATTACTTGTGGGATATAAATACTTGGACAAGAAGACCACGATTTATACGGTGGTTGCCGTCGCAAGTAACTCTCTATTTTTACACTTGACCACAACATGGGTCGTGAATGTTCATGAATTGATCATTGGAGCGATTTTTGCAGGAATTATCATCGGTATTGGGATTGGTCTAGTGCTAAGAGCAGGTGGAACAACGGCGGGCTCTGCCATTCTCGGAAGAATTGCCAACAAGTATTTAGACTGGAACGTGAGCTATGCCATCTTGTTCTTTGATCTGATCGTTGTATTTGCTTCCTACTTTATTATTGGTGCGGAAAAATTAATGTTTACCATTGTGATGCTGTACGTGGCGACAAAGGTGATGGACTTCGTGATAGAAGGACTTAACACGAAAAAGGCAGTGACGATTATTTCTTCATGCAAAGATGATATTGCGGAAGAAATCAATCACACCTTGGACCGAGGCGTAACGATTTTAAACGGACGCGGTCATTATTCAAAGGAATCGAAGGAAATTCTTTACGCAGTCATTCAAAAGCAAGAGCTCATGCGCCTCAAGAAAATTATTAAGAAAATTGATCGAGACGCATTTGTGGTTGTCCATGACGTGCGCGATGTGTTCGGAGAAGGATTTGTGAATATATAAAAATGAAAAGAAGACAAAGAGCTAAAAGACCCTAAAAAGGGTCTTTTTTTATTCTCTATACCTCTTGTCACACAATACTATGTAATGTATAGTATAAAGAGTTAGGAGTTGTAAACATGAATGCACAATTAAAAAAAGGATTACTGGAATTTTGTGTACTGGCGGTATTAAAGAAAGGCGATTCCTATGGTTATCAAATCATTAAAGATATGTCCCGTTGTATTGAGATTTCAGAATCGACATTGTATCCGATTTTAAAGCGTTTAGAGCAAAACAATTATGTGGAGACCTATTCCCAGGAACATAACAGTCGATTAAGAAAATACTACCGCATGACAGAAAGCGGGCGGGAGCATATGGCGCAGTTTTTAGAGGAATGGGATCAGGTGATGGCGATTTACGACTTTATTTCTGGAGGACAGGGCAATGAATAAAAAAGAATTTTTAAGCAGCCTAAAGAAGCATCTGCATCTTCTAGGCGACAAAGATAGTGATCGGTTTATCGAATACTACGATGAAATGATTGAGGATTATCAGGAAGATGGCTACAGTGAACAGGAAGCGGTTCAACAAGTCGGGCAGCCTGCTATGATCGCTGAAGGGATTATGAAGGAACAAGGAATAAAAACCGTTCAGGTGCCGACGTTTGGAGAAAAAGCCACAAGACTCTCCATTCTCATTTTAGGCTTTCCGTTATGGGGCAGTATTCTAGCAACAGTCTTTCTGTTGATTCTTTCTGTGTATATGGTGATTTGGTGTATTCCACTCGTGACAGGTACAGTGACGCTGGTTGGTCTGCTAGGAGGTTTTTGGAGCATCATTGGTTCTCCATTTATCTTTCAGGACGGTTTACATGTGGTGGTGACGCAGATTGGCGTTGGTATTTTTTTATTAGGTGTCGGATTATTAAGCGGCATAGCCACGGCGTATTTGACAAAGCTATTTGTGCAAATAACTATTCAAACCACTAAGGCATTCATGGGAATGTTTAAAAAGAAGGTCGTGAGAGTATGAATGTGAACGATTTAAAAAAGCAAGTCATCAAATGGGGAATCATCTTCACCGTTGCCGGAGGAATTGTCATGGCAATTGGTTTTGGCATATCAGGCTTTGATCTAGATGCATATCACAACAATGACCAGAGCAACGTGTTCCGCACCATCAATTGGAGTAAGCCATAATAAATGAAAAAAGACAAAGAGCTAAAATCAAGATCATTTTAGCCCTTTGTCAACAGTCTGAAACCCGCTTATGCGGGTCTTTTTTTCGCTCGGGCCACAAAGAAGAAATAACAGCAAAGTGCGCCTAGATCACAAAGCATAATGATCAGACCCATTGGAAAGGCCGTTTGGCTTCCGGCTAGTCCGACAAGAGGTGTCATGCAAGCGCCTAGCAGCATTTGCGCCACACCGATCAGTGCAGCAGCACTTCCTGCATGTGCCCCGTGATGCTGCATCGCAAGAGACGGTGCAGAGGTGCCGACAATTCCAACGCTTGATACCACAAAAAACAGCGGAATGAGAATACCGTACAATCCTGCATCAATCGAGATCATGAAAAATAAAGTCACTCCCCCTAATGCAGCTGTCAGCAATCCAATGCGAAGGACTTTCTCTTCACCGATTTTCGCAGCGACTCGGGCAAATACTTGTCCAGCCGTGATGATTCCAAGACTATTTACCGCAAATGCTGCACTAAAGCCTTGTGGAGAAAGGTTAAAAATATCCTGGAGCACAAACGGTGAACCTGAAATATACGCAAACATCGCTGCGAATACAAGACCTTGTGAGAGTGCATATCCAACAAAGAGACGATCACTGGCTAAAATTTTCATCGCGCTTGCAATCTGTTGAAAGCCCCCGGTCTGTCTACGCTCCGCAGGTAAGCTTTCTTGCAGTGAAAAGATGGATCTCAGCAGCATCAATGCCCCGAGAATTCCGAGTAGGACAAATACCCCCTGCCATGTCGTGAAGCGTAAAATCTGTCCGCCCGCAATAGGTGCTGCTGCCGGAGCCACCCCGTTGACTAACATCAGAAGTGCGAAGAATTTCGTCATTTCTGCCCCTTCATAATGATCTCGCACGATAGCTCGTGCAATGACAATGCCTGCTGAACCAGCAAGTCCTTGAATCAATCTAAGAAGAATGAATGTCCAAATCGATGTGACTACTGTACAAAGAAGTGAAGCAGCTATAAAGATAATCAAGCCAATCATCAGCGGTTTTCTTCTGCCGATCGTATCGCTGATCGGGCCTGCAATCAGCTGGCCAAGCGCCAGTCCAATGAGACAAGCCATGAGACTTAATTGGGACAACGCCGTACTTGCCTCAAAATCACGAGCAATATGAGGCAATGCAGGTAAATACATATCCATTGCCAGCGGAGCAAGGGCTGTTAAAGATCCAAGCAATGCGGCAAGGAGAAATCGATTTTTTTTCGATTCTTGGGGATAAGATAAAGAACTCATATGATGACAACACTCCTCGTATACTTCCTCAACACAGCATAATGAATCAAGCGTTCCTTTTCAATGAAAAATTTTCAAAGATGTTTCCGTGCAAAATGATTGATCTTTCGAATGAGACTCTTTACATTGAATGAGTAGAGAAAAGAGTAAGGCTATCACATGCAGTGATTGCATGATACGTATATCCACTAATAGAGAGCAGGAGGTGCTGACATGAAGCAGCAAGAGCTAATCATTCGTCAAGCAGTCAAAGAAGATCATGAGGCCATCAGGAGCGTGCTGATCAAATCCTATGCACAGTATGCGCCTCAATTTACAGAGGAAGGCTGGCAAGATTATTCTGCCGCGCTTGCAGCAGCTGTAGATAATCCGAACATGGAGCTGATGCTGGTGGCGGAGCTTGATGGCAAGGTTGTGGGGACGCTTCAAATGTTCCGTTCATCAGAGCAAGCATATGACAATCCAGAAATGGGCATTACATCAGCCATCGTCCGGTTTTTAGGAGTAGATCCCGATGTGAGGGGAAAAGGAATTGCAGAGTCCTTGCTGCGTAAAAGTATTGAACTAACGCAATCATGGGGCGAAAATGTCCTGTATCTGCATACATCTGATAAAATGCAGGCCGCCATTCGCCTATATGAAAGAATGGGCTTTGAGCGTGCGCTTGATAAAGATTTTGTGAGCTCGAGTGGGACGCATGTCAAGAGCTATCAATATGTGATCAAGAAAGAACAGCCAGCAGGTTCATAATATAACGTGCAGCAAAAGGAAGAGCTTACGTCCATGGGCAGCTCTTCCTTTTTTCAATTTACGCCCATAGTGCCAGCGCCCAATATGATACCCCCCATGAGATGAAACCGAACATGACAAAGAATTTTAACATGCGCTCATAAGGAGACAGCTTTCGTTCTCTCTTCGTTTTCACTAGCTGCCAATAAAGGGCAAAGCCGCAAATCATGAGGATAATTTGTCCAAGCTGTGTAAAGTTTTCAAGAATCGTGATTCCGTTCATTTCTTTTCACCTCATTATTCATCTTCCAGAAGTAAAAGCGCAATCCTTTATTTCTTCAAAAAAAATCGGTGTATACTAGAAAGAAACGAGTGTTAGAGGGAGTTGTGCATATTGTTTTCGCAGCATGCGGATCGTTGGGATGAAGTCATCGAGAGAAAAATCAAATACGATCAAAAAGTTGTGGAACATACCTGTCAGCTGTTAGACGCACAGAAGCAGCAGGCTGTGCTGTTTCACAAGATTGAAGACCCGTTTACGATGAGGGCAGGTGATGGTACTCTGACCATTCCAAAAGGGAGCTATACGACCGCTTATTATTGGAAGGATCGTCCTTACAACATATATTTCTGGAGAGATGATCAAGGAAAGGAACTAGGGTCTTATCTTAATATGGTGGGAGACACTCAATTCAACGGCCAGCTGGTCATGTTTGAAGACCTCATTATTGATCTCCTCGTTCTTCCGAATGGTGATGTCTTTGTGCTGGATGAAGATGAATTGCCGGAGAGTTTAGCGGATTTTGAACACGGTTCGGTGCATCGGGCATTAAAGGGCGTGATGGCTTCGTTAGAAAGCATTCTCGATCAAGTGAGGGCAGATGCCGAAGGAAAATATCATCACAGTTTGTTTGAGCCGATGTTGAAATAGAAAAAACGATTCCTCGCTGAAAGGAATCGTTTTTTTGTTAAACCTTAATACGGTTTAATCGTTTTTGTAAATTGGTTTTTGTTTTGGAGGCTTTTAGCTGTTTGACAGCGCTTTGGGCCGCTGCTTTTGTTTTCTTTGTTCGTTTCGCTTCCGCTTTTTTGACCTTTTGTTTAGCGTCTGTCACTTTCTTTTGATAAGCGACTTGTTTTTTGACTTTGTCGAGCCGGTTTTGCAGGCTTGTTTTTTCTTTGCCTTTGTTTAGTTTTTTGATGGCCGTTTGAGCACTTTTAATAGCGCCCTGTGTTTTGTTTTTTTCGGCTGTTTTGACCTTTGCACGTGCCGAGCGGATATCAATGGCTGCTTGGACTTTCTTCACCCGTTCTGTGAGTGCTGTTTTTTGTTTGCTTGCAGTGAGCCGGCCAATTCTTGTTTTGGCTTGATTGACATCTTCCTGCTTTTTAGATGTTTCGGCTTTTTTAACAGCACTGGCAGCAGCCTTTAAAAAGGAGGATTGCGGCACATATTGCACGCGGCCATAGCCGAATTGTGGATCCCTCCCTTTTGCACCAAGATCCACTGTATAGCTGCGCAATAAAGTGCGAAGCTGTGCATTTGTTTTCTTCGGATGAAGCTGCTTTAACAGTGCCAGCATTCCTGTGACATGCGGTGCAGCTTGTGATGTACCCGTTGCATACCAATATTCATTTTTTAAATAAGTGCTGATGACGTTCTGGCCAGGGGCAGAAAATTCAATCCCTTTCCCTGTATTCGAGATAGACGCGAGTTTGTCTTTGTCAGTCGTTGCAGATACGGCAATGACGCTATTGTAAGCGGCAGGGTAGCTAATATGATTCTTTTTCCCATCATTTCCGCTTGCAGCGACTACAAGTAGTCCTTTTTTATAGGCTTCATCCACTGCTGAACGCAAGATGGGGATATTGTCTTCAAAGCCTAAACTTAAATTAATAATGTCCATCTTGTTGGTAATCGCCCAATCGATGCCTCGAAGCAGACTATATAGATCGCCTTCTCCCGTTTTATCTAACACTTTCACAGCATACAGCTTCACACCAGAAGCGACGCCAACTGTTCCATAATCGTTATTAAGCGCACCAATCGTGCCGGCGACATGTGTGCCATGTCCTTCATCATCTTTATAAGAGGATGTGTAGTTCACGAATGATTTACCGCCGGCTACCTTTAAATCCTCGTGTGAGAAAATGCCAGTATCTAAAACGGCTACTTTTACATTTTTACCAGTGACGCCTTCTTTTATTGCTTGTTTTATATTGAGTTTTTGCAGGTTGTAAGATTTTTGTACCAATGCATCCTGATTAGTAGCAGCGGCTGTTTTCTTCACAGTAGAAGCTGCGAGTTTAACCTTTACGTTTTTTGAGACGTAAGCGATGTTTGGGTCTTTTTTGAGTGAGGTGACCGCTTGTTCATCTGCTGTCACAGCGACCGCGGGAAGATGTATGTACTGTGCGTTCACTTTCTCACTTTCCTCAATAGCTGTTTGTTTCCCTTTTTGATTTTTATAGACGATGATAACATCTGTTTCTTTTGACGGTGCAGCTGCCTGCGAATGGAAGGGCAAAGCAGTTGTCAGCGCAAGAAGAAACGCGATGACGATCAATATTTTCCTTTTCAAGGCGTGGCTCCTCTCATCCGATGATCTCGGTCTTTTTTTCTCTATTATATCGGAGAAAGCAGAGGGATGGGATAGTAGAATTGTCGTCTTGTTGAGAAAGTTATTTTTACTAGTAACCTGAAATTGAAATTCATAGAATTCTAGTAGACAATAGAGACATCAAGATAAGAGAAAGAAGGACATGCTGATGAACGTAAAAGAGTATATGACATATGATGCGACTGGCTTAGCAGCACTTGTGCGGAATAGGCAGGTAACGCCCGAGGAGCTTATGCAGGCTGCATTTAATAGATTGAATGAGGTCAATCCAGAACTAAACGCTGTGATACAGACGAGACAAGATCAAGTTTTAAAAGATATCAAGGAGTTACATGAGTATCAGCCATTTGCAGGCGTTCCGTTTGTGCTGAAAAATATATCACAAGGGATTAAAAACGAACCGCTGACAGCAGGCGCTTTGCTGTTAAAGGATGTAAAAGCCAACTCGGATTCGCACTTTGTTGATCGATTGAAGCAGGCTGGTTTTCTCATGATTGGGCATACAAATACACCGGAATTCGGTTTAAGAAATGTGACGGAACCTGCGTTACATGGGCCAACGAGAAATCCTTGGAATACGGACTATTCTCCAGGCGGCTCAAGCGGCGGGACAGCAGCAGCTGTTGCAAGCGGCATTGTACCTGCTGGGGGAGCAAGTGATGGCGGTGGTTCCATTCGGATTCCAGCCTCCTTTACCGGTTTGTTCGGTCTTAAGCCTACGCGGGGAAGAACGCCGGTAGGCCCAGGCGCAGGAAGGCAGTGGCAAGGGGCTTCCATCGACTTTACACTCACAAAAACCGTGCGGGACAGTGCAGCCCTTCTTGATCTTCTTCAAGTCATTCAGCCCGAAGCTGCTTTCCAAACTCCGTTATACGAGGGCAGTTACCAAGAGGATCTGGTGAAACGTACATCTTCTATGCGAATTGCTTACAGTGTAGAATCTCCAGTTGGCACGAAGGTCAGTGAGGAAGCGAAGCAGGCGGTTCAGCAAACAGTGAAATGGCTGAGTGAGCAAGGTCATCAAGTAGAAGAAGCCAAGCCGGAAATTGATGGGGTTCATCTCATGCAGCAATATTACGTGATGAACAGTGGAGAAATGTCTGCGTTATTCACTTCCTTGGCTCGTTCCTTAGGGCGTCCAGTAAAGCCGGAGGAAACGGACATCGTGGCATGGGTGCTGGCGGAGGCTGGCAAGAATGTGACCGCAGCTGCTTATACAGAAAGTCTTGATGCGTGGGATCGGGCTGCTGCACAAATGGCGTCATTTCATCAAACCTACGATCTCTATGTGACACCAGCTACTGCCTATTCAGCTCCAAAGGTTGGTGAGCTTATGCATTCAGATCAGGAAACAGCCGAACTTTTACGTGTGTCATCTCTTTCAATGCAAGCGCAGCAGGATCTTATTTATGATATGTTCCTCAAGAGCTTGACCTACACCCCATTTACACAGCTTGCCAACTTAACAGGTCAGCCATCAATGAGTGTACCTGTTCATCTCACTAGCGCGGGCATGCCTTTAGGGGTACAGGTGACAGCGCCTAAAGGGAAAGAGGACTGGCTGCTCAGGCTTGCGGCGGAAATGGAGACATCCTCGATTTGGAAAGGAACTAGTCAATTAAATCGATAACGCATGATAAGCGACTTTGGTCTATGGAGGGAAAAGAGTGTCACACGTGAGTACGAAGGATAAAATCATTCAAACGGCAGCACTTCTTTTACGTAAACAGGGATACCATGCGACAGGATTGAATCAAATTATCAGAGAGAGCGGCACACCTAAAGGCTCTCTTTATTATTACTTTCCAAATGGAAAAGAAGAGCTGGCCATTGCATCTGTTGAATACATTAGTCAAAAGGTCATCAATCAAATTGAAGAAGGCTTTGCTTATTCGGATGATCCGTATATCGCCATCGATCGTTTTATGACAAACATCATTCGAGGATTTATGGAGAAAGAAAGTGAAAGAGGGATTCCAATTGTCTTGCTGGCGGCAGAGTCAATGCCGGAAAACACGCAGCTCCATGCCGCATGCAAACAAGAAATGATCCGCTGGCAGGAGCTTGTAAAAGAAAAGCTAATGAACAGCGGGTATGAAGAAAACAAAGCGGATGAGCTGGCTTCTCTCCTTCACTCAATGGTAATCGGTGGTCTATCGATGACCACTGCACTCAAACAAACGACCCCTTTAGAACACGTAAAAAGTTACCTTAGACACTTATTTATGCGAGAAGAGTAAAATCTCTCGCATATTGTCTATCTATTATATCAATTGGTCTATATAATATAGATAGTCAATTCGTCATGAGGAGTGATGGGATGTCGGAGCAACCGCAATCGATCAAGCAATCCGAAGGTACCTCTTTTTATACCATGTCTGGTTCAGGAAAACTGTATGGGCTGGAGAATCAGCTTGTTCAAATGCTGGCAGAAGCAAATCAAACGAATCAGCTGTTTGAGCTTGCCTTAATCACAGGTGGGAAAGGAGCTTATTTCCCGCTGCACTGTCATGAGCACTTATTTGAAACCATTTTTGTGCTGGAAGGAAAGCTTGAAGTGATGCTGGACGGTAAAAAATACATGGTAACTGCCTTTGATTATATTCATATCCCGCCCAAAACGATTCATGGCTACAGAATGCATAGTCATAAAACAAGATTTATTTCATATACGCTGGGCGGAAAAATGACAGATGTCTATCAGCAAATTGGGAAGAGGCTTTTTCAGAATGAATGTTCTATGATGAATCATGCTTTCGATGCAGCCAGTTTTCAGCAGGCTGAAAAAGAAAGCGATATCATCCTGATGCATGGAATCA
This sequence comes from Bacillus sp. FSL K6-1000, assembly GCF_038630785.1. Classification (NCBI taxonomy): domain Bacteria; kingdom Bacillati; phylum Bacillota; class Bacilli; order Caryophanales; family Bacillaceae; genus Bacillus; species Bacillus sp. FSL K6-1000. The sequence continues at coordinate 267,127 of NZ_CP152042.1, forward strand.
GAGAACTGTCCAATACAACGAGGCCCTCCGTTTTATTTCATAGTCAGCTCCCTCAAAAGGTGCAGCCTTATGTATTAGAGGCTGGTGAAGGGAAGCAATACATCATTGATGGTCAGATTCATGAGCTGATTGCAACAGTAGAAACAACAGGGGGCGGATTCAGTCATTTTGTGATTGAAGGAGCGAAGGAGAAATATTTCCCGCCGCATTATCATCAAGTTCATACTGAAGCGCTCTATTGTGTTGAAGGGAAAATGAACCTTCATTTGAATGGAGAAGATATTTGCTTGATGCCGGGTGACTTTGCCTATATCCCGCCTGATACGATTCACTCTTATGAATTTATGTCTCATTCAAATAAAATGTTGGTTTTGCTGCTACCAGGAGAAATTGAGCAGGTGTATGAGCAGTTTGAAGAATCTCCAAGACAAAGTATATGTCCCTATTTTATTCAAGAAGGGAATTTCATGTTCAATCGGGAGACTTCAACTCAATATGATTTGTTTTTTGTCGAAAAGGAATAAGTGTGTAACGCGTTACACAACATTATGAGTCTGTCGAAACAATCGACAGGCTTTTTTTGTTTTTTGCCTCCTCCACATAAATTTCTCATTTGATGAATGAAGCATTCATTCAAGGTGAAGCTATGTAAAGATGACTTGAGCTAAAGGAGGAAATGCATGTGAGAGCCGTTACTTATCAAGGGAAAAATAGCATTGCAGTGAAAAAAGTAGATGCACCGTCGATTCAAGATCGAGAAGATGTGATTATACGGATAACATCGACATCAATTTGTGGATCAGATTTACATTTGTATCAGGGGAATTTCCCGCTTCCAATCGGCTATGTGATTGGGCATGAACCAATGGGGATTGTGGAGGAAGTTGGCCCGGATGTCACAGCTGTAAAAAAGGGAGACCGTGTCGTCATTCCATTTACAGTTGCATGTGGTAAATGCCAATATTGCGATCATCACTTAGAAAGCCAATGCGACAACTCAAACCCGCACTACGACTCGGGTGGACTTTTTGGCTATAGCGAGAAATATGGGAATTATCCCGGAGGACAGGCAGAGTATTTACGCGTACCTTTTGGAAATTACACCCCGTTTAAGATCCCAGAGGATTGTGAGCTGGAGGATGAACAATTACTGTTCTTATCAGATGTCCTGCCAACCGCCTATTGGAGCGTAGAGCACGCAGGTGTGAAAAAAGGCGATACGGTCATCGTGCTAGGCTGCGGACCTGTTGGGTTAATGGCACAGCAATTTGCTTGGCAAAAAGGGGCGGAACGTGTGATAGCTGTGGATTACATCGATTACCGCCTGCGGCATGCAAAACGGATGAGCGGCGTGGAGGTTTTTGACTTTACAGAAGATCCCGACATGGGAGAAACGTTAAAGGAGCTCACCAAGGGCGGGGCCGATGTTGTGATTGATTGTGTGGGAATGGACGGGAAGAAGTCGCCGCTTGAAAAAATTGAGCAAAAGCTCAAGCTGCAAGGCGGAACGATCGGACCCATTCAAATTGCCACAAAAGCCGTTCGCAAGTGCGGAACAGTGCAGATGACGGGTGTGTACGGCGGCCTGTACAATATGTTCCCATTAGGTGCTTTTTTCGCAAGAAACGTCACCTTGAAAATGGGCCAAGCCCCTGCTCGAGGATACATGTCAAAACTCTATCAAAAAGTGACAAGCGGTGAAATCGATCCAAGAGCCATTATCACACACAAATTGCCATTAGATGAAGCTGCTCATGCGTACCACATCTTCAATGACAAACAGGATGATTGTATAAAGGTCGTCTTAAAGCCATAAAAAGAAGGCTTAGGACGTATAGACAAACCCTCGCATTCGGTGTCAGGTCTGCGTGCCGGTGCTCACGAATGTTTAATTCGCTCCGCTCCAGTACTCGTCCTTCCTAGGGCTGCAAAGGTTTTCTATGACGCTGAAAAGAAGACAAAGGGCTTTTAGCCCTTTGTCAAAAATCTAAAGGCTTAGGAGTATTCCTAAGCCTTTAATGTGTGCTCGTCCATCATTTTTTCGATTAATTCAAAAAATGTTTTTTTATCTTCCTCTGAAAGGTGGTTGAACAATTGATTCACAAGCAGCTGGCGATTGTCGATCATTTGTTTAGCAATTTGTTCACCCAATTCAGAGAGTTCAATCCATACAGTACGGCGGTCATTATTATTTCGAGAGCGGATAATCAGCCCTTCGTCTTCTAAGTGATTGAGAGCGGTGGTTGTTGCAGAGGGAGATAATGAAACTTCCTGAAGAATATTTTTCACAGTACATGATTGATGGCGGTAGATGATACGTAAAATAAATCCTTTAACATTCGTGACGTTTTTCGGAATATTTTCTTCATCTAATTGTTTCGTCGCCTTTAAATACTTTGTCAGTGCATGGTCTAACAAACTTGCCTCTAGCTCGAAATGTTGCATTCTCCATACCTCTTTTCCTATTGCATTCGCATTTTCCGATCAATTACTAGGTCTATCTTATCATAATAATCATCATGATTTAAACCAAAATGGAAGACGGCTATAAAATTACCTATATTATCAATTAATAAAAAGAACAATTCCAAAATGAAATGATTTTACTTTCAGCTGTTTTTATTTTAGAATGTGAATGAGATAAAATCTGCCAACCCAATTCGCTGGAAATTGGCTATTGGAAATCAAACGTTTGGAGATGAAGATATTGAATACTTTACAGGCATTACTAAACGACAGAATGGAACGCTCTTCACAAATTGAGGCGGTAACTGGCGGAGGTGTGTCTTATACATTTGAAGAATATGCAAAACGCATCGACCAGCTCGCTCATTACTTACATCAAAAAGGAATTCGAAAAGGCGATCGCGTTTGCTTTATTTGTCAAAACCATCATCACTTTTCAACGATTATGCTGGCAGCCATTAAAGCAGGTGCAGTCGCAGTTCCGCTTAGCTGGCAGCTTACTTCTTTTGAGCTGGAAGGGATTTTGAAAAAAGCAGAGCCAAAGGCTTTATTCTTTGACCGAGAATTCCGTGACATTATTGCTGCGGTGGATGTGTCTTTAGACAACTGTCTCATGGTAGAATCTGGTGTGAATGCAAAAACAACGCAGCTGTTTGAAGATATATTGGCTTCAAATGATGGCAGTGATCTTGCAGAAGAGGTATCAGAGGAGGATCTAGCGATGATCTTATTTACCTCTGGGACAACGGGTAATCCAAAAGGCTGTATGGTTGGACATGGACGAATCTATCAATTTTTAACAAGACGTGGGAATCGAGGATTTGACTTGAAAGGAAAGCGGTACTTAGCGAGTCACCCTCTGTATCATATGAGTTCAATTAATCACCTGATCGCCGCTGCGATTGAAGGGTATACGCTTGTTTTCTTACATGAGGCAACACCGAAGCGCATTTTAGAAACAATTGAAAAAGAAAGAATTACGTTCATGATGGCTTTCCCTTCAGCTTATACGTACATGTTGGAAGAAATGAAGCGTGGTTCGTATGATCTTTCATCCTTTGAAATTGCGATTTCTGGCGGTACGAAGGTGCCGGTCCGTTTGATTAAGGACTACAAAGAAGCAGGCATTCAGATGATGCATGGCTACGGAAGCACGGAAGCATGGGTTGTCAGTGCGTGGCATCCTGCGATGGGCGAGGATAAAATGGGCTCTGCTGGTAAAGTGGATCCAGATGTAGAAGTGAAAATCGTTCATCCTGAGACAGAGGAAACACTGCCAGCTGGAGAAATTGGCGAAGTCGTCATGAGAAGTCCGTTTTATTTCTTAGGCTATTATCATCAGCCTGACGCAACTGCGAAGGTACTCAAAGATGGATGGTTCCATATGGGAGATGCAGGCTATCTAGACGAAGACGGTTTTCTATTTATCACAGGCAGATACAAAGATGTGATTTTATACGGCGGAGATAATATCTACCCAGATCAAGTAGAAGAAGTCATTGAACAAATTCCGGGTGTGATTGAATCAGCTGTCATCGGGGTGCCGGACGAATTATATGGTGAAGTACCAAGTGCATATATCATAAAAGACGAATCCGCAGATTTCTGCGAAGAAGATGTGGTGAACTATTGTCAGGAACGTTTGGCAGATTACAAAGTGCCATCCATTCATTTCATCAGTGAACTGCCAAAAAACAAGCTTGGTAAAATCATGAAGAAAGATTTACGTGAATTGGTTGTGAATGCTTAGTACCTATTCTGCTATAATGAAATTTGAATGATTTTTTGTTTTTCTAACGTTTTGGAGGGAAAGGGTTTGCGACATATTCTTCGTAAGAAACACATTCACGATTTGTTGGAACAGAGCAGACAGCAAAAGGTAAAGAAAACGCTGGGCGGGCTTGATCTCACGCTTCTTGGTATAGGGGCGGTGATTGGTACAGGGGTTATGGTATTAACTGGAATTACAGCAGCTAAGGATGCTGGACCGGCTGTCATTTTCTCTTTTGCGATTGCAGCCATTGTGTGCAGTTTGGCAGCACTTTGCTATGCAGAAATGGCGTCAGCGCTCCCTGTATTCGGCAGTGCATACATTTATTCATATACAACCATGGGCGAGCTTGTAGGCCATTTGATGGGCTGGACCTTATTATCTGTTTATATGCTGACAGCTTCAGCTGTCGCCAGCGGCTGGTCGAGTTATTTCAACAGCCTGCTTGAGGGATTTGGAATTTCGATTCCGCATCAATTCTTAGCGGGGCCAGAGCAAGGCGGGTATATGAATCTGCCGGCGATTATCATTGCTTTACTGATTGCGTGGATCTTATCTAGAGGAACGAAGGAAAGTAAAAAATTTAATAATATCATGGTGTTTGTGAAACTCGGTATTATTGTTCTTTTCATTGTAGTAGGCGGCTTTTATGTACAGCCAGCCAATTGGCAGCCATTTATGCCGTTTGGCGCAGAAGGCGTTATTGCCGGTGCTGCTGCTGTATTTTTTGCCTTTTTAGGATTTGATGCGATTTCTGCTTCAGCAGAAGAGGTGAAAAATCCGCAGCGGAACCTGCCAATTGGGATCATAGGTTCATTACTTATTTGTACGGTCATTTACATTGTCGTTTGTTTGGTCATGACAGGCATGGTGCATTATACAAAGCTTAATGTTACAGAAGCTATGTCCTATGTCCTGCAAAGTGTACATCAAAATAGCGTGGCTGGTATTATTTCTGTTGGTGCGGTCATTGGATTGATGGCTGTGATTTTCGCCAATAATTATGCGGCAACTCGAATTGCCTATGCGATGGGCCGAGACGGACTTTTGCCTAAAGTGTTTTCAAAAACAAACAAAAGCGATACGCCTGTTGCTAGCATATGGATGATTGGCGGAATGACAGCTGTTATTTCAGGCTTTATTGATTTGAAGGATCTGTCCAACTTAGCGAATATCGGTGCGTTATTAACGTTTGCCATGGTCAGTTTATCTGTGCTTATTTTGAGAAAGACACATCAGCAGCTTGAGAGGGGCTTCAGGGTTCCTTTTGTGCCGGTTCTGCCGATTATATCAATGGGCTGCTGCTTGTTCCTTATGCTCAACTTACCAGGCAGGACATGGCTTTACTTTGGGGTTTGGCTGTTAATCGGCGTCGTCATGTACGCAGCGTATTCAAACAAACACAGTGAATTAGCGAAATCTTCATGAGAAAAAGGTGCAAATCCGTTGACGATTTGTGCCTTTTTTCATACGATTTGGGATAAGCTATAAAAGAGATAATGGACGGAACAAGAGGAGGATGAGGGATATGATTAGTGTTAGTCCTTATATTGTTGTAGAAGATGTGAAAGAATCTCTTCAATATTATCAAGGGATTTTTGGTGGGGATATTCAAATCTTAAATGAACATCAAGACCGTGTCCTGCATGCTGAATTGCATCTTGGGGAATCGCTGCTTCATTTTTCAGATACGTTTGGACGCACGCCAAAGCCAGAGAATCTCAGATTGATCATGCAGTTTGACAATGAAGAAGAACTAAAGGCTGTCTATGAAGCACTGGAAGCTGATGGAGATGTACTGGTTGAATTACAGGATACCTTCTTTGGCGCACTTCACGGACAAGTACAGGACCGGAAAAACGGGTTAATCTGGGTTCTGAATTATATGAAATAGACTAAGACCTTCACCAGTGTGAAGGTTTTTTTGTGAGTGTTTTTATTTTCTGAAAAATGGAAAATATGCTATGTTGGAAGAATAAAAGGACAAGGAGAAGGGTGGCAAAGGAATGGAACAAATTGAGTTTCAATCAATCCAAACAAATGGTATAACACTTCATACAGCAATGGCTGGACCGGAAAATGGCCCGCTGCTTGTACTGCTCCACGGGTTTCCTGAGTTTTGGTACGGCTGGAAAAATCAAATCATCCCCTTGGCTAAGGCGGGCTATCGTGTTGTCGTTCCTGATCAAAGAGGCTACCACCTAAGTGACAAGCCAGAAGGAGTCGAATCCTACGTATTAGATAAATTGAGAGATGATATTGTGGGTTTGATCAAGACGCTGAGCCCGAACCAAAAGGCGATTGTCGGAGGACATGACTGGGGCGGGGCTGTTGCTTGGCATTTGGCTTCGACCCGTTCTCAATATGTCGAGAAATTAATCATTGTGAATATGCCGCATCCGCGGGTGATGATGAGGGTTCTTCCTTTTTATCCGCCGCAGTGGAAGAAAAGCTCTTATATCGCTTTTTTTCAGCTCCCAAATGTTCCAGAGGCAGCACTTCAAGAAAATCACTTTCAAAAGCTGGATGAAGCCATTGGGCTGACTGCAAGACCACATTTGTTCACGAAGGAAGATGTCTCAAGCTACAAGCTCGCTTGGACGCAGCCAGGCGCCTTGACCTCAATGCTGAATTGGTACCGAGCCATTAAAAAAGGCGGCTTTGAAAAGCCAATTTCAAAACGAATTCTCGTTCCTGTTCGCATGATCTGGGGGATGGAGGACAAATTTTTAAGCAGAAAGCTGGCGAAGGAAACGATTAAGATCTGTCCAAATGGCCAGCTGATCTTTGTCGATGATGCCTCTCATTGGATCAATCATGAAAAACCAGAAGTCGTCAACAAACTCATACTCGAATTCTTGACATAAAGAAAAAAGCTCTGATCAGAGGACCAGAGCTTTTTTTGATTTATCCAATTTGATTCTTTTTCAATGCAGCAGGTTCGTCGTCCCAGCATTCAATTTTCTCATTGTTTGGAACGGCATTTTTATAGAAAACAGGATCTTTGCCTTCTTTTTTCTGTCTCGTGTAATCCTTCAGTGCTGCGAAGGCGACCTTAGACAGCATGGTAATAGCGATGAGGTTGACGATGACCATGAGTCCCATAAAGAGATCGGCTAGACCCCAAACAAGAGGAACAGTGGCAACCGCACCGAACAGAACCATTCCAATAACGGCAATTCGATAGATGTTAAGCCAAATTTTGTTCGCTCCAAGGAATTCAATGTTCGTTTCCCCATAGTAATAGTTACCAATCAATGTACTAAACGCGAATAGGAAAATCATGATGGCAAGGAATCCAGATGCCCATGGTCCAATGTGCTGACTGAGAGAAGCCTGTGTTAATTCAATTCCTTGCAAATTTGTTGTTTTATACGCATCAGAAAACAGAACAAGGAAGGCTGTGCTTGTACAAATAATTAACGTATCTGTTAACACGCCGAATGCTTGGATTAATCCTTGTTTAACAGGGTGGCTCGTGACAGCCGTTGCTGCTGCGTTAGGTGCACTACCCATACCAGCCTCATTCGAGAAGAGACCGCGTTTAATCCCTTGTAATAAAGCACCGCCCAGCGTACCGCCAGCGAACTGTTCAAACCCGAAGGCGTGTTTCACAATCGTGCTGATGACACCAGGAAGTTCCGTGATATTTGTGACAATGACAAAGAACGCAATACCGATGTAAGCAACTGCAAGCACAACAACAATGTATTCAGAAGCCTTTGCAATCGCTTGGATACCTTTGAAAATGATCGCTGCAAAAATGACTGCCATCACAATACCGACGGTTAAACGGTCTAAACCAAAGGAATTTTTAAAAGCGACAGTGATCGTATTGGATTGAACCGCGTTAAAGACGATTCCAAAAGAAATCGTAATCAGGATCGCAAATAAAATCCCCATCCAGCGCTTGTTTAACCCTTTTTCCATGTAATAAGCAGGTCCACCTCGGAAGCCTGTTTTGTCTTTTACTTTATATACTTGAGCTAGTGTACTTTCAACGAAACTTGAAGCAGATCCGATAATGGCTACGATCCACATCCAAAAGATGGCACCAGGGCCACCAATGGCAATAGCGATGGCAATCCCTGTGATATTCCCTGTTCCTACGCGTGCTGCCATACTGATCGCAAATGCTTGGAACGGTGATATTCCCTCTTTTTCTTTTCTTCCTTCTTTCAGGACACGCAGCATTTCTTTGATCATTCTCACTTGCAGGAAGCGTGTTCTATATGTGAAGTACACCCCAACACCAAGTAACAGAGCAATCACAATATAAGTCCAAATAAAATCATTTGTATGTGTTAAATAAGATAGCAAAGCTTTTTCGTTCATAACATCACCTCTTCGAATTCATCACTGTTCTTTTTAAAAAATACTGAGATCCCACTCTTTAGCGAGCTTTTTCAGCATCATGACACCGGTAATACTATTTCCACAATCGTCAATGGCAGGACCGTAAATGCCAATACCACAGCCTGTCTGAAACGGGAACTCTCTTCTTGCGCTTGGCGGAACGCAAGCCATAATTCCTCCAGACACACCACTTTTGGCTGGAACGCCTACGAAAGCAGCAAAATTCCCAGACGCATTATACATGCCGCATGTCAGCATCAATGCCTTTGTTAGTCTGGCGATATCCTTTGGGATGACTTGGACTTGTTTAAAGGGATGGTAGCCATCACTTGATATAATCAGTCCAATCAAGGCGATGTCCTCTGTTGTGACCTCGATGGAACATTGCTTTAAATACACTTCTAACGTGTCCTCGACATCCGATTCTAAATAATTGGTTTCTTTTAAATAATAAGCAAGTGCCCGGTTGCGATGCGCAGTTGCCCATTCTGATTGATAAACCTCTTCATTAACAGAAGGACGCTTACCTATTAAGTTTTCGATTAAATCGAAAATATATGCTAGCTTTTCTGTAGAAGTCTTTCCGGGAAGGATGGAGGATACGGTAATAGCTCCAGCATTAATCATTGGATTAAAGGGCTTCCCTGGTTTATGCATCTCAAGACGGTAGATGGAATTAAATGCATCACCAGTTGGCTCTACATCTACCCGATCCAAGACGTAAGGTACGCCTCTTCCTAAACAGGCAGCTATAAAGCTGATGACTTTTGAGATACTTTGCAGGGTAAAGGGAACGTCCCAATCACCATATCGTACAGATGATCCATCTGGGCCTATCACGCTGATACCAAGTTGAGAGGAATTCACTTTTCCGAGTGCTGGAATGTAGCCAGCATTCTGCCCGTTCTTGTAATACGGACGTATTTCTTCTGCCCATTGATCAACAGAAGACTGGCATGCGTGTTGTGTATTATTAGAAATTGCTGTTTTCATACGATTCCTCCAATCAAAAATCAAAAAGTACCCTATTGAATTGGCGGATGACAAAAAATGCGATCAAATAGGCACGAAAACATGTTACACATCTTCAAAGAACTTGTCATGCGCTGCTTGCACCACTCCTTTACACCTAAATATATGTACAAATGAAGGCATTGTCGGCGGAAAAACAAAAAGGGTTTTTAGTGAAAATTAAGAAAACGCTTACATCTAGTTTCACTAAAATTATTCATTCAATTTATCTTGGAAACTACACAATCTGACGTAAATCTACAGAAAAACTTACAAATAAAAATCAGTCTGTCGACTTTTGTCTAAACAATTCCTATTATTGTCGTCAATGATCAAAACACTGAATAGCTGAAAGGTCACCTTGCTGCCCCGGAGAATAGTCATAAAAAAGGATTTTGGAGATAAAAAGAGCGGTGAAAATTATTTTTTTGCACATTGTGGAGAAAAGAGTCTCCTTGTATACTGTGGCTATGCAAACAGGGGAAGGGATGTCAGTCATTTGAGTTTAAATCAGCTTGTCAAAAAGGACGCATTCATTTTAATTTTTATGATGGTCATTGTGCCGCTTGCAGGAGAGCTGAAGTTTTATCCTGTGAATGAGACGTTTCGCATCAGCTTTGGTGCGCCTGCGTTTTTCTTTTGTTTATTACTCTTAAGAAAATCTAGACCGCTATTGCCAGGATTTTTAACAGGCGCAGCCATTGTGCTTTTTCGGGTAGGCCTAGATTTGGTTCAGCAGAATGCTGATCTGGCTTCATCATTTTATCAGCAATTCCCAAGCTTCTTTTTCTATTTCACGTATGCGTTCCTGTTTTTTGCCGTCCGTACGGGTCGCTTTAAACAGCGCTCTATTTTCATTGGGATCATCGGTCTGATGATCGAATTAGTTGCTGATTTTGTCGAGCTGTTTGTACAATTTCTAGTGTTTGATACAACGATGACTTTATCAAAGCTGAGCGATATGGTCCTCATTGCGTTTGCTCACAGCTTTGTGGTGATCAGTTTTTTTAATATGATGAAGCTGTATGAGGCGCAATCAAGAGAGAAGCAGATCATGAAACAAAATGAGCATATGATGATGGTCATTTCGAATTTATATGAAGAAACGGTGCACTTAAAGAAAACATTAAAACATACAGAGCATATTACGCAGGAATCATACCGGCTTTATCGTCTGCTGCATGAACACGAAGCAGGGCAAAAAGTGAGTCAGGAGCTGTTAAAGCTCGCAGGAGAAATTCATGAAGTGAAAAAGGACAATCAGCGTATTTATGCTGGGCTTTCAAAGCTGATTTCGAAGGAAAATATGCAAGATTACATGAAGGCGGAAGAACTCGTTCAAATTGTGATCCGTATTCAAGAGAAGTATGCTCTATCTCTTGGGAAAAACATCTCCTTTACCTCTGATATAAGGGGCATTCATCTACATGATTATCATGTGTTTATTTTCTTATCGCTGATTAATAATTTAATGGCCAATGCAGTGGAAGCTATAAAGGATACCGGCATGATCTCACTCGAATTGAAAGGAAGTCATGATAAAATAGAGATTCGGATTGAAGATGATGGACCGGGGATTCCTAAAAAAATGAGAGAGATTGTGTTTGATCCAGGCTATACCTCCAAATTTGATGCATTTGGAACACCGTCTACTGGGATAGGCTTATCCTATGTGAGAGAGCTGGTTCAAGAGCTAGGCGGTCATATTCAAATCGAACCAAAAGAAACAAAAGGGACAGCTTTTCTGCTTGTCCTTCCTATACAAAATTTAATACAGAGAGGGTGAGTGTATGCGATTCTTCATTGCAGATGATGATCGTGCAATACGCTCGATTTTAGGTCAAATCATAGAGGATGAGGATTTGGGAGAGGTCGTAGATGAAGCGGGTGACGGAGTTGGATTAGAGGCACATTCACTGAACCTCAAGAAAGTAGACATCCTTTTGATTGATCTTTTAATGCCTGCTAGAGATGGCATTCAAACCATCCGCCATATTCATCCTGAATTCAAAGGCAAGGTCATTATGATTTCCCAAGTAGAGGCGAAAGAGATGATGGCAGAAGCCTATGAACTAGGGATTGAATATTATATTCATAAGCCCGTCAATCGCATTGAAATCGTCAGTGTGATTCGAAAAGTCATGGAGCGTATCAAACTGGAAAAATCGATTTATGATATACAAGCCTCCCTTCGCCACGTACTGCCATTAGAGCCTGTGTTTTCTCAAGGTGCCGGTGCTGGAGCGAAGAGAAGAACGATGAAAGAGGCTGGGGAATTCCTCTTATCTGAGCTGGGAATTGTCGGTGAGAACGGCTCTAAGGATTTACTGGAGATACTTCTCTATTTACATGAAACTCAGTCAGCCAATTCTCATGAGGTCAATTTCCCGCCGCTAAAGCAGCTGTTTATCAAAACCGCAGAAAGAAAGCTGGATCATGGTGCAACCGATGTAGAGGTGATGCGGGAAGTGAAAGCGGCGGAGCAGCGGATTAGACGATCTATTCATCATTCCTTGAATCATTTTGCCTCACTTGGATTAACAGATTTCTCAAATCCTAAGTTCGAGCACTACGCGTCGAAGTTTTTCGATTTTACCGATGTCAGCCAAAGAATGAAAGAAATGCAGAAGACATCTTCTCCCGCAGGATCAACGGGCAGAGTCAATACAAAAAAATTCGTTCAAATCTTTTATTTTGAAGCAAAGCAGTTATTCGAAGAAATGAGCTGAGGAAAATCTGTTGGTATGATTGGAGAAAATAAACAGAGAAAGTCTGCTTTTCCTATGATCTGTCTTGATCTTCAGGTGTCTTTATCATTTAACTGATCATTCTGATTTTTCTTTTTTCTTGAAAATAAAACCCTCCTGTGCAATCGTTTGTTAAAATAGTGAGGTTAGACTAGAATGTCGGAGGTTTTATTTTGGGAAAAATTAAACGAAATGCGCTCTGCCCATGCGGAAGCGGAAAAAAATATAAACATTGCTGTGGTCAAAAATCAGGCGGAGAACAAACGTCTGAGCTTGTGTTTAAGGAAGCTGTACAAGTTCAAAAGGATTTAATGAATTATGCTTTTTCTAAACATCAAAGAGCGATCAATCAATTCATTAATGAGTTTTCTTTCCTTGCAGATATGGATAAAGAAACGCAACAAATCTCAGTTTTTCATTTGAGTGTATGGGGCATCTTCTTCCGTCCATTAACTGATCAGAAAGAAACCATTTTCCAAGAATTCCTGACAAAGAAAGCAGAAGATATTACCCGTCCGAAAACAAGACAAGTGGTCCAATCTTGGACAGACATGGAACCATCTTTGCTTTTATTAAATGAAAAAACGGACGAGTCTCTTTACTTTGAAGATATGGTAACAGCTGAGAAGGTTGAAGTAGATGTAAAACCGGATCAAACGGTACTGCCTGAAAAGGGAAGTCTCGTACTTGGTTTTCCTGTTCAATTTGAAGAAAAAGCAGAGTTTTTCATTCAGTATACGATGTTTGCGAAAGAGTTCACAGATACTCTTCTTCTTCAGGTCCGCCAGCTTGTTGACGCATATGAAGCAAATGGAGGAGCGCGCAGCACATTTATGAGAGAATCATTCCCTGATGTGCTGAAGTGTATGTTTGCGAAGCAAGAAGTAGAAGAATCAGAAACACCTGCTCAAACAGAAGGCGATGCAGGTCTATCAGCAGATCGTATGGACTGGGCAAGTGACGTCCAGCTGGAAACAGCTAAGCTGATTGAAGACGGAATGAAGGAGCACGGTGACCAAAGCCTGACAGATGGTGCTTTAACGGTTTGGAAAGCCTACTGTGATCAGAAATCACCTGTGATCCGTAAAGCAGCGTCATTTGCTGCAGGAATCGAATACTATATTCATTCACTTGCAAGCGATGCTCCGCTTTCTCAAGCACAAGTAGCGAAGAAGTATGGCATTAGTGCGTCGACTGTATCGAGCCGTTTTAAAGATATCGAAAAAGCGGTGAAAGAAGAGCAAGAAGCGACAGTATAATCTAAAAAAGACGCGGCATCTTAAGAGGCCAGCGTCTTTTTTTTTAGATTATCTTGTTTTAATAAAACCACTCATGTACTGCTCTGTATTATAATCGTTTAGGTCGATTTTCCATTGACCATCCCCATTACGTTTCATTTTCACTTCATATTCAGTTGGGCTGGAGACGGGAGGAAGCTTTTCGAATTCAGATGCGTACATGTTTAAGCTTTTTTTATACAATTCTTCTTTAGAACGGATCTTTCCGTTGTAAAACTCGTCTCTTTTCTTGTCTAGTTTGTCTTTTAAGTTAGAAGCATCAATGCCTGTTACTTGAGCGACAACCTTTGCTTCGTCATCAGAGATGGTTTTTACACTTGTTTCTACTTTGGCTTTATCCTTCATAGTGTTTTGAATGCGTTTGTACATCGACAGAATATCACGGTCACTCACTTCATTACCGTATATTCCTGCACTTCTTTTGAAGTCTTTAACAAACATTTCATGGTATTTATTGACGACATCCGATTGGTTGTCACCCGTTAAATCTGCGAATTGATCGTTCTTTTTGTCAAAAACAATAATATCGGTATATGCTGATAACGCTTTTGCTGGGTTATCCAGCTTTTTTGCTGAATCGAGTATTTTGTTTCCATCTAGATCGATTTGGATGGAATCACTGTTTTTCTTGATGCTGTCCTGATACACGAACTGATATTTTTTCCCTTTGTCTACTAGGAAATAAAGAGCTCCTGAAAGTGACTTGCCTTTGTTCAGTGAACCAAGGTCAAGACGGTCTTTACTGCCGTAGAATTTTAAATCAGATACTTTGGCATCGTCCTGATAAAGGGAGAAGTCAGAGTTATATAATGAAAGGGCTTTGTCACCTTTGTTTGTGATCGTTAGGTTGACTTTTAGTACCAATTCATTGTCTCTCAGGGTAGTTGTTGAGTCTTCTGGTAACGTATATTCGTAGCTATTGACTTTTACCTCTGCTGTTTTCGTTGACTTTTGGTCAGTGTCTGTTGATTTGGCTGAGCTCTGGCAGGCTGCAGAGATGATCATCACGAATGAAATCATGAGAAGGGCACTTATTTTTTTAAGATTCACAGTTGATGCTCCTTTGCTTTTCTTTCGTCATTTCATTCCCGCTATCTGACTATGAAAAAAGAAACAGATAGAATGGTATATTCGGGTGTTAAAGGGGAAAATATCCTAATGACGATTTGCACTATTCATTCTATCGAAATTCATTCATGATGAGGAATAGGTTTTAGTCCCTATTTTTAATAGTTTTTAACACAATTACCTATAAAATAAGGAATTAAATAAGCATAATATACTGGTTAATAAGTATTGATTTATAGATTTGTTTTGGGTTTTAAATGTTTTTTGTATAAAAATCTTGAAATAAAGGTAGTTTTTTATTTGACGAGGCGGTGCCGGATGGCGAAGACGACAGCCTGTGTGCGGTCTTGTGCATTGAGCTTTTGTAATATACGGTGCACATGCGTTTTTACTGTACTTTTGCTGATAAATAATTGATCAGCGATGTCTTCATTCTTTAAACCATAGGCCATTTGCTGTAAAACATCGCGTTCACGTTCTGTAAATGATTCGTGAAGCAGATGAGTGTGATATGTATCATTTGCTTGCTGAAGAGCTCGTGCCATCATGTGCTCAGAGGCTGCCGTTCGAAAGACAGATTCACCAGCAAAGGCGGTGCGGATGGCCTGAATTAATTCCTCAGGCATTGTATCCTTCAGCAAATAACCGACTGCCCCTGCACGAATCCCGTCAAAGACGTATTCTTCCGTATCAAAGGTCGTGAGAATCACAACTTTTACATCTGGGTGCTTTTTTAAAATGTGCTCTGTTGCCGTGATGCCATCCATTCCAGGCATTTGTACATCCATGAGCAGTACGTCGGGTTTGTTGGTCAAGCAAAGCTCAACCGCCTCCTGACCGTCTGACGCCTCCCATATGACGTCAATATCCTCTTGAGCGCTTGCAATATAACGAAATCCTTGGCGGATCAGCGGCTGATCATCAATAATGCCAATCTTAATAGGGGTTGTCATGTCTCAGAGTCCTCCTTGATAGGAATTTGAACATGGATACAAAAGCCGTGCGGCTCGCGTATGGACGTCTTGAGGGAACCGCCTGCTGCGTCACACCGTGCTTTCATGCCTGACAGTCCAAATCCAAATGAAATATCTTTTTCGCTGGTCAAATTTCCATCGTCTTCAATGTTCATCATCAGCTCATGCTGGTGGTTATAGAGTGTAATGGTCATCGCGGTCGCCTTGGCATGGCGAATTGTATTGGTGATCGCTTCTTGTAAAATGCGGTAAAGCAGTTCAGATACGGAGAGCGGCCATTTTTTATACGTAAGCTGCTCTGTATGAAACTGAATATCTAGCTCTCCTGATATCTCTCCTTGCTTGATGAGACTGCGAAGTCCGGCAAGTCCGAGACCTGCATCATCTGACGCCATATGATGAACCACAGAACGAACTTCGGTGAGACAATTTTTAGAAATATTGATCAGCTCCTGAAACGTCTGCGCCATCTGCTCTGGTTCTTCCTGTTTTAAACGATAGGGCAAAGACTGCAGCTGGACAATCATTGAGGTTAATTGGTGACCGATGCTGTCATGCAGGTCACGTGCAATTCTGCTCCGCTCCTCCAGCACAGCAAATTGGAGTGACTGAACGGTCGCTTCTTCAAGCTCTATATGCGCCTTTTTTAATTGTTCATGGGCATCTGATAATTCCTTGTGAACCAATTGCAGTTCTCCGAAGTGTTCATCCTTTAATTCCTGTTCACGCCGGCGCATTCTAGAGATCAAGACAAGTGTATACACAAGCAGCTGGAATAGCGGGAGAGTGATCACCATGTTCCAAGAAAAATCATTTACATAATAACTGACCCCACTAGTGAAAAAGATGATAGCAAATAGATAGGGATGATGCGCCTCTGAAAAACGAAAAGCGATAAAGCCAATCATAAAAAAGGTCAGCCCAATACTGTCTTGAATCTGACCTGTCACCATCCACAAGAGATGTGTCAGAATCCACATCGAGAGGAGCATAGAAATTTGCTTTTTAGGTGACAGCTTGCTTTTTGGAAAAAGACAAAGGAGAAACACTAAATAGACGAAGGTGCGAAACACCAATTCGCCTATTGAAAGGGGCTCATACATTTGAATATACATATAGGTCAATACAAGGCCTAATACGAATTTTCGCCTTATTTGACCTAAAAGCTTGAGTGGCTGCTGAAGGTTCATATCAAAAACTCCTGTCTGTCAGTTAAATAGCAGCAGATGCCTTGATGTTCATATATCTTTTTAAAAGAATAAAACGTAATCCGATCATACTGCCAATTGGAAGGAATGTCAGGCCATTTGCGAAAATGATCAGGGAATGACCGCCATCCTGTACAACTGAACCTACTGTCATCCGGATAAGAATGATTCCGATGAAAAAAAGTGTTCCATAGAGTGAGCTGGCGGCGGTGATACGTCCCGACTGTTGATCATATGTTACTTTGTATAGTTTACCTCTCCAAAGCCCGATTGCAAAACCTGCGAATGCAAAGCCAGTCATCACAAGCAGGCTCATCGCCGTGATTTCAATATGCTGGGTAAAGGAATAAGAGAGAGTGCCTAATAAAATGAGCGGCCCTATGAGAAGCCTGAAGGGGCGGATTTCTTTTTCCTTGCCTGTTCTTAAAAGCAGAATAATGATAATGATGACAATTTGAATGGTCATAACAAGATCTCCTTTTCGCTTTAGTCTATCTTCATCATACGCATCTACTATTTTCTCGGCGTCCACCTGCAGGTTGATTTTCAGAGAGCGGGATACTTGAATGTTGGAATTGATTCATGGGAAAATAAGGATGATTACGTAGATAAGGGAGATGAGCTTTTGAAAAAGGTAACGCTTGGACGAACTGAATTACAGGTGAATCCGATAGGGCTTGGTACGAATGCAGTAGGTGGACATAATTTATTCCCGAATCTTAGTGAGGATGCTGGACGGGAGCTTGTGGAGACGGCTCTTGATCAAGGTGTCAATTTCTTAGATTCTGCTTTTATTTATGGGCTGGGCCGTTCAGAGGAATTAATCGGTGAGATCATTGCCAAAAGAGGCGGCAGAGAAAAGCTTGTCCTTGCGACAAAAGGAGCTCATAAGGAAGTAAACGGGCAAATTGAACTTGATAACAGTCGTGATTTCTTAAGAGAGCAGGTCGAAAATAGCCTGAAACGACTGCAAACAGATTATATTGACTTGTACTATATGCATTTCCCGGATGGGCGAACGCCGCTCGAGGAAGTAGCAGGCACATTAAAGGAATTGAAGGATGAAGGGAAAATCAAGGCGATCGGTGCATCCAACCTTGATTTTGAACAGCTTCAAGCCTTTAACCGAGATGGCTACTTAGACGTGCTTCAGTCGGAGTATTCTCTGCTGAAACGTCAGGCGGAGCAGGATCTTCTTCCATACTGCGTCGAGCATGGTATTTCCTTTATTCCTTATTTCCCATTGGCATCAGGCTTGTTGACTGGGAAATTTACAAAGGATGCGACATTTGATGATATTCGGGCAAAAGACCCGCTTTTCCAAGGTGATGCATTCCTTTCAAATCTCGAAAAAGTAGACAAGCTGAAGGCGATTGCCCAATCAAAGAATGCAGAAACGGCACACGTCGCACTCGCTTGGCTCTTAGCTCAGGATGGTATTGATGCTATTATTCCAGGGGCAAAACGAGCAGACCAAGTGCTGCAAAATTTAAAAACAAACGATGTTCAACTAACTGAAGAGGAAATTAATCAAATCGACAAGATTTTCTCTTAACACGAAAAAAAGGTGCAGCTATGCACCTTTTTTTTATGACATTGTAAGAGGGATTTTGAAGACGAGCCGTAAATTTGGAGAACGGTAAGTGAAATCCAGTGTACCGTCTGCCTTTTCAACAAGCTGATGAATGATATACGTCCCCATGCCTTGATGATCGCCGCCTTTTGTCGAGCGGCCAAAAGTTTTGAATAAATGATCTAACACATGTTTTTCCATACCCTTTGTGCTGTTTTCACAATGGATTAAAAATAGCCCGCTCCGAATAGAGGTTGTGACCGAAATGCTGCCCTCTTTTCCAGCTTTCTTTGCTTCAATCGCTGCATCTAGGGCATTATCAAGCAGGTTGCCAGTAAAACTAACCTGATCCGCCTTTGAAAAGGGAAGCGATGAAAAGGGAGCTTGAAGGTCTAGTGAAAGTGCAATGTTCTCTTTCTCAGCCCGCTCCAAAAAGAGGTGAAGGGTAGAGGCTAAATATGCATTTTCTCCTTTCATCCATGGGAAATGTTTGACGTATTGCTGAATCAAATCTTTGATCTCATACTCGTCGTTCGACGCCGAAAAGGCATTTAAATGTCTGGCTGTTTCATGATGTTTACTCCGCAGCTCAAGAAGTAATTCGTTGGTTCTAGCTTCTGCGTTTATAAGCTCTTGAAGCCGTCCATTTAACTGTTTCTCTGTCTGCATCACCTTCAATGAGAGGTTATCGACTGTCACCATCATGATGATTACTAAAAGACAGCTCAGCCCATTCTCTTGCGTTAAAAACAGCAAAAAGCCTGCACAGGTGATGAGTATAAAAGCACCTAATATCACATAACCACTCGTATGAGGTAAAAATCTTTTGTACATGAAGAATGTATAAACACACATCGCGCAAAAGGTAAGAATCCACAACACAATTGATGATAGCGGCAGGAAAGCTTCAGCAGCTGCATGAAACGCAAGACCCAGCCATATGAGGGCATAAATGCGAAATCCAAGATAGAAAGCGTTCACGTTCGTTCTCCTTAAAAATAGTATTTCTTAAAGAATTCTAATTGCTGCTTGGTCATCATGGCTTTTTTATCTGTCCCTTCAAAAGACACGATAAACGAATTTTTAGCATACGCCGAGAAATTCTTAATGTAATGAATATTGATGATAAACGATCGATGGGAGCGGATAAAATCCTTTTCAGCCAGATCACCCTTTAACTCGTTTAAAGTTTGATATGTCTGGATTTCTCCTGATGTTGTCACGATAGTTGTTGACCGGCCCGTTCGCTCAACAAAAATGACATCCTTTTTCTGCAGCACATGAATATCTGACTGCTGTTTAATGAGAAGCCGTCCATGAATGCTTTTCTCCTGCTTGGTGGACATATAGCGCTCTAAGCATTTGGCAATTCGATCAGCTTGGTAGGGCTTCATAATATAATCATGTACATTCAAATCAAACGCATGGACCGCATATCCACTGTTTCCTGTCACAAAGACCACATCGACATTCAGTGCGTGAGAGTGAATGAGGTCCGCTAATTCATAGCCGGACATTCCAGGCATTTCAATGTCAGCGAACAACAGATCAATGTCTCCTTGTTTGACCTTCTCATATGCATCCTCTGCTGACTGCGTGACAAAGACAATGTTCACAGCCTCCATTCTGCCCACAATGGCGTGCAGCTTTTCTAAATCTACTCGGTAATCATCGACGAGACCTACTTTTATCATAAAAATCACCTATGACTCTTCTTATTATTTGTCTATTTTACCATTTGTTTTTTTGAAATAGATCATTTCAAGACAGAAAAAGGACGTTTCGCGACATTTTTATATCAGGCAGGCATTATTTTTTCTATCATAGACTTAGAAAGTAAAGTTGAAAGGGGCGAACCAAATGATTACTCTCAGCGATTGCAGCTGCTGGTTTAAAGATAAGAAAAAAGTCGTGAAAGCGATGAAACACATGACGTTCTCCGTGAAGGAAGGGGAAGTCGTTGGCATCCTAGGAGAAAATGGTGCAGGAAAAACGACATTATTGCGCGCCGTAGCCACATTATTAGAGCCTACGCACGGGTCAGTCACTGTCGCAGGCTTTGATACGGTGAAAGAATCAACGGAAGTGAAAAAGCGAATTGGTGTCTTGTTTGGCGGTGAGACGGGGCTTTACGATCGTTTGACGGCACGAGAAAACCTTGAATACTTTGGCAAATTGTATGGCTTAGATCAGCATGAAATCAAAGCAAGAATAGAGGATTTGGCAAAGCGTTTTGGAATGAGACAATATATGGATCGCAAGGTGAAAGGATTCTCAAGAGGGATGAAACAAAAGGTGGCGATTGCCAGAACGTTAATTCATGATCCTGACATTATCTTATTTGATGAGCCGACAACAGGCTTAGATATCACGTCGAGTAATATTTTCAGAGATTTTATCCATCAGCTCAAGCAGCAAAATAAAACGATCCTCTTTTCAAGCCACATCATGGAAGAAGTCAGCCAGCTTTGTGACAGTGTCATGATGATTCATCAAGGAGAGCTTGTGTACAAAGGGACACTTTCAGAATTATATACTCAGGAACAAAGTGATGACTTGAACTATATCTTTATGTCGAAGCTCGCTAGGGGGATTTCATAATGTGGAAAACCGTCTTTTTGAAAGAAATGACAGATGCGCTGAGAGATCGAAAAACGTTGCTCTTAACCGTGCTGATTCCTCTTTTGACCATGCTTGGACTGGTGTTCTTTTATGAAAGCATGATTGCAGATCCAGGGGATGAAGCCTATACAGTCGCCATCAATGAACAGCTTCCAGCCGAAATGAACCAAATGATCAAAGAGGTCAAAAACCTAAACCTTGAAACATTTGATGATCCGCAGCAAGCGGTCAAAGATGGAGAGGCAAATGCTTACCTTGAAATGCCGAAAGAGGCAGGCGATATGCTCAAACAACAAAAGCCATTCGCTATTAAAATCCATGGATATACGACAGATGATGATTCGGTCATCACTGTTCAAATGCTGCAATCATTGCTGGAGCAATATCAAAACCAAGTGGTCGAAAAGCGATTAGCAGCGGATCAAATCGATACGTCCGTTATTCATCCGTTTGAAGTGCAGTCCGTTGATGTAGAAGAAGGGGATGAAGGGGAAAACGGAGTGACCGCTATGCTGTTGTCGATTCTTCTTCCGATGATTTTGGTGACCTCCGTCATCTCAGGAGCTTTGCCGGCTGCGCTTGATATTGTAGCAGGTGAAAAAGACCGAAAATCCATTGAAGCGTTGTTCCTGACACCTGCCAGCAGACTCCAGATTCTCATCGGAAAATGGCTCGCTGTCTCTATGTTTGGTATTTTAAGTGGGATTGTGGCGATCGGTATGCTGCTTCTATCCACTTTGCTCTTTACAGAAAAGCTGAAGCAGGCTCTAAACTTTGGTGATCAAATGTGGAGCATTATCGGCGTCATGTTTGCGGCGTTAATCATCTTCTCCTTCATGGTATCCATGATTGAATTGCTGCTCAGCGTCATTTCGGGCTCAGTCAAAGAAGCACAGTCGTACATGTCCATGATCATTACACTAGGTGTGATCCCAATGTTCTTTACTATGAGAGCAGGTGCTACGCAGCTAGATACGTATTACTTTGCGGTCCCATTCCTTAATATTCATGCGCTTTGTAAGCAACTGATGTTTGGTATCATCGATCCGGTGGCTGTCACTCTGACACTCGGCTCCTCAGCCTTGGCAGTCGTTATCCTGTTTGTCATCGTCAGAAGCTTGTTTATGAAAGAAAAATGGATGCTTGCGAAATAAAGAAAGGAAAGCTTGTAGATTTTTTCTACAAGTTTTTTTATATTCGGAGATTCATATAAAAAAGGCTCGGGATAGAATTGTTATGGCATAATGGAAGAGGAAATGACATAATCATCCTATTTTTACTAAAGATGGGGATTGGATATGCCTTATCAAACAGATGACGATGATGTGTTAGGACTATGTAATATATATGCTCAGCAAACACACCATTTTGAAGCCTTTATTTTGGGAAATAGGAAAGGCTTATTAGAACTAAGAAATGCAATAGACAAGGCTTTAGAAACCGGTTGTTCTACTTCAACATTATTTCCGTCTGATTATGAAGGATATGATGTCTATGTTGCTTTAGTAGACGAGGAGCAAAGGTTTGAGAAATTAACAACTCCTTATGTTGAAGAATACGTACAAGAGGAAAATGCGGTTGATCCAATTGAGATCATTAAAGAATATGAAGCTGAAAAGGGGAATTCCTTATAAAGAGATTCCCCTGCTTGTGAACTCGTTTGCTAGTGAATCAAATGTCTATGGATTTGGCTTGTCATTGGGTTTTGTCCAGTACTTGATGTCTTCCAATGCTCTTTCAATGTCATCCATATCGTCAATTCCTAAAGTACTATCAAATTTCGAAGATAGTATCTTTCGTACTTTAGCGAGTCTTTGAGTGACCTCCCACTCATCTATAAATCGTGTGGTTTCTGTTTCATATTCTCCTCTATATGCTTCCTCACCATACTGATGAAATTTTTCACTATAATAAGAACCCATGTTATGCAAAGACAAAAGAATCAAATTCATTTCTTTTAATACCTCTAACATTTCATCACCCGTGTAGGTGATGTTTTGATTAGACTTTAGCATTGACTCCCACCCTTAAAATAAGAAATGTTGATATACGCCGCAACCAATACGCTTGTGTTCATCATATTAAAAAAACCCCCGGGATCGGGGGTTTCAGCGTGTAGACAAACCCTCGCATTCTTTGTCAGGTCTGCGCTCCGGTGCTCACGAATGTCAAATTCGCTCCGCTCCGGTACTCGCCCTTCCTAGACTGCAAAGGTTTTCTATCATGCTGAAAGGAAGACAAAGGGCTAAAATAAAGATCATTTTAGCCCTTTGTCAACAATCTGAAACCCCCGGAATCGGGGGTTTTTCTTTAGTTCTTGATGAATTTCTCAACTAATGAGCTTGTTTTGTAGTCGTTCAAATCAAGTTTCCATTGGTCGATATCATTTTTCTTCATGTTCACTTCTACTGTTTCTTCAGAAGATGATGGTCCTAATTTTTTAAATTCATCTGGATAGATAGAAAGTAGATATTTCTGTGCATCATCATAAGATGCTGAACGGTTTTTGCTGTAGAACTCAGTCGCTTTCTCTTTCAAACGATCGACAAGCGGGCTTGCATCAATCGGTGTAAGAGTCACAGTCACGACAGCTTTATCACCACTGATCGCTTTTGTTTTTGTTGATACTTTTGATTTTTCAGCTAATGTTTCTTTCACTGCTTTTAAAAGCTTATCAAGGTTTTCGTCTTTCGCTGAGCTAGAAGAAATACCTGATGAAGTGATGTAACCTTGTTTGAATGATTTATCGAATTCATTCACAACAGTTGATTTGTTATCACCTGTTAGTTTTTCGAAATCGTCGTTTTTCTTACCAAAAATCATCACATCAATATAAGAAGAAAGAGCTTTTGCAGATGCTTGTAGTGTATCTGCTTTTTTCATTAAGTCTTTTCCTTTAATATCGAATTCTAGTGTTTTGTCATCTTTTTTCGATCCACTGCCTGGCTCTGTGTAAACAAGCTGATAGTCTTTGTCTTTGTCAACAACAAAGAATAGACCGCCTTTTGTTACTTTGTCTGCATTTAAAGAGCTTGAAGATAATACTTCATTGTAGTCATCTGGAGAGATCGTAGATACTTGTGCGTCATCTTGGTAAAGTGTGAAGTTGCTTTTATCAACATTGAGAGGCTCTTTGCTGATATTTTTTACAGATACATTCACTTTTAGTACATACTGATCATCCTGTACAGATGTATCGTATTGAGGTGGTAATGTGTACTCAGCACTTTCTACCTTTACTTCTGCTGCATCAAGAGATTTTTTGGTATCGTTTTCTTTCGCAGCTGTTTTGTCTTTACCACCACTACAAGCGGCAGCGACAACAGTTACACACAAGATCAGAAGAAACAGGGATAATTTCTTTTTAAACATGTCGTGTTTTCCTCCTCGGGTTTATGGTGAATTTCATTGAAAAGCTGTAGTTCATATCGTTCTTTTTGCACAAAAAGAAAAATACTGTATGTTTTTTACTGTAGAATGAAGCGAAAGTACTGTCAATACCTCAGTGCGTTTCCGAGGTTGATTGGCTTCAAGTAGTAAAAATGACACTAAGTTGAGAGGAGAAACTTGTAATTTATTATTTGATATCTCCTGTAGAAACTCAACATTTTATATTTTAAGGTTTTGAGTCGGATTATTGAATAGGTTCAAATGACTGTTTTTGAAGATGATGTCGCAATTAGAAGGATTTTTATGACTTGTAAATGAGTATATAGTAATGAATATTTTTTCCTGCTATGTGGATGATCACTTGGTTTGTGTGTTGTTGACAGCAAGACACATGTCCAGCAAATTTAGACAGGCTGCCGACACTGAACGTGCTTTTTCATGTCAAAATGGCAGTCATCTACACAGAAACGCTACATAAAATAAAAGAGAAACGAACTGGAGGTGGATGTATGGCAGTGGTAAGAGCGACAAGCTCTGATATTGATTTAATGGCCAGACTGCTGAGAGCGGAGGCAGAAGGTGAAGGGAAGCAAGGGATGCTGCTCGTAGGAAATGTGGGCATCAATCGGCTGCGTGCCAACTGTTCTGACTTTAAAGGGCTGCGTACGATTCCACAAATGATTTATCAGGAGCATGCATTCGAAGCGGTCACGCATGGGTACTTTTATCAACGAGCACGAGAAACTGAAAAAACACTTGCGCGGAGAAATATTAACGGAGAACGTTTTTGGCCGGCAAAATTCAGCCTTTGGTATTTTAAACCGCCTGGCAATTGTCCGGCGACTTGGTACAATCAGCCGTTTGTGGCGAGGTATAAGTCGCATTGCTTTTATCAGCCAACCGCCGAAACGTGTGAAAATGTCTATAACACCTTTTAGCTTGATGAAACGCACAATCCTCTTAGAGTACGAATGCAGAGGGTTGTGTTTTTGTTTTTTCCAAAATGGGTAACCATTGTGTATCAACAAGATGAAGCACGTGAATGGAGGAAATAAAGATGTATCAAGATTTAAAAGGGAAAACAGCCATTGTTACAGGCTCTTCAAAAGGAATTGGACAAGCGATCGCATTGCGGTTTGGACAAGAGGAAATGAATGTGGTTGTAAACTATAAAGGCGATGAAGATGGAGCTGAAGAGACCGTAAAAGCCATTCAGCAGCACGGAGGTGGGGCGGTGAAAGTGCACGCAGACGTCTCCAAAGAGGAAGGTATCCAAGCTATCATGGATACAGCACTGGAGCATTTCGGTACAGTAGATGTATTCGTCAATAATTCAGGCTTCAACGGCGAAGAAGCGCTGCCGCATGAGATGACGCTGGAGCAATGGCAAAACGTCATCGATGTGAACATAACAGGCGCATTTTTAGGTGCAAAGGCTGCGCTCGCCTATATGATGGAGCATGACATCAAAGGGTCTATTTTAAATATTTCCAGTGTCCATCAGGAAATTCCGCGCCCGTTCAATGTTCATTATTCCACTTCAAAGGGCGGAATGAATATGATGACGAAGACGCTGGCTCTTGATTATGCAGAAGCAGGTATTCGAATCAATGCGATTGCGCCAGGTACCATGGCAACCGAATCAAATGATGATTTGCAGGATGAACAGAAAAAACAAAAGCAGCTTGAGAAAATTCCGATGAGAACCTTCGGTGAACCGAAGGAGATTGGGTCCGCTGCTGCATTCCTCGTTTCTAAGGAAGCGGCGTATATCACAGGAACCACCTTATTTGTGGATGGTGGAATGACACTTTATCCTTCTCAAATCAATGATTAATACAAAAAACATCCGCCTGTTCAGCCAGCGGATGTTTTTTGTTCGTAGCGTTGTGCGGCTTTGGCTGGTTTGCCGAGCAGCATCGGATACTTGCTCAGGAAGGAGATACATGGCACCATGAGCAGCAATGTGCCGATCGTGTAAAAAAGTGTCCAAGAGAGCTGCGCTGTATCAGCAATATTGATACCAAGTCCATAAAAAACAAATGCTTTCATGATATCGATGCCGGCAAACTGCAAGACAAGAATGACAATAGAATTACGTCCTAGATACGTCAAAATAGGGGATGTTTTCAATTTAAAGCTTAAATAAATCACGGCGGCTGAACCGAGCAGAGCACATGCATAGAAAATAAAGAGATCACCGTAGTCGTTGACGCGCATATCGATCCGTGAATTAAAGCTTTGCATGTAAGCCGTCAGCACAAGCAGACCTGTACATAAAAGAAGGGTTGGATCTGTTTTTAATTCCACAAACCACTGCTTTGCTAAAAAACCAATTGAATAAAACACAACAGCCGTCAAGGCAACATTGGCATTCCAAGGAAGACTTTGATCTAAAAGCAAGGTAGTAGCATATCCAGCACCGCCGCAAAGAACAGTCAGCAAGATCACGGCAGCGGGTTTTCCTTTTGTCAGACGATGCATAAAGAAAAATAATATTTCCACTAAAAAGAGCGTCGTTAAAAACCAAATCGCTGGGTTATGTGTGAGCCTTGCTTCATCTGCATTGGATATGAAAATTCCTGTAAACGGAACGAAAGGGTCAATATCCGTTTGTCCCTTGAATGCGAAAAAACGAGTAACGGAGAACCAAAATACATACGTAATGATGGAGAAATAGAGATAGGGCAAGAGTAAGCTTTTGGCTTTTTTCTGAATAAATGACAGAGCAGGGGATGAGGATGATCGAAACATCATACCTGATAGTAAAAAGAAAAGCGGCATATGAAAAGAGTAAATGAATTGCTTGAGCGAATCTGGAATGGGCACATGCGCCATGACCACGAGCAGAATGCCGATTCCTTTAGCTGCATCTACCCAATCGAGTCTCTTTTTCATGTCCTGTCATCTCCTTCTTTCTCAGCGTCGTAAACCGTTCTTTGAATATGTACCTCTACTATATAAAAGGTACACCTCTTATGCGTTTACAGTTCGCTAACGATTAGAAGACACATTTGCGATCAGATGACAGACGGAAGGATTTTGACATCTTGATGTTACATTTCCCATTTTTTATGACAATGTAAAAAAGAAGCCTAGAAAGCTGGCTTCAAAATAATTCTGCTATTCGCTTGAAGGAACGCTGTTTTTCAATTGGATCAAAGGAATTGTTGAGAATCATGATGTCATCCGTTTGATAGCGGTCCATCAAGGTCTGTAATTGTTCTTTCACCGTTTTCTTTGAGCCGACAATCATCCGCTGGCGGTTTTGCAGCACTTTTTCCTTCTCCTGCGTGGTGTAGTGATAGGCATTTGCTTCTTCTATAGAAGGAACGCGGCTGTCCAGTCCTTTTTCAACACGCAGCAGCCATAAATCTGTACTGCTGGCGATCCGGTCTGCTTCTTCATCTGTTTCACCGCAGATGACAAAGACGGCAAACATAGATTGTGGCTGCCTAGAAAAGACAGATGGAGAAAAGTGTGATCGATACGTCTCAAATGCTTGTTTGCCGCGTGCAGGATGAATAAAGTGGCCAAAAATATAGTTGATTCCAAGCTCCGCCGCCTGTATGGCACTATTTTCTCCTAGTCCAAGCAGCCAAACCGGCGGATGAGCATCAACAAGCGGAGCAGCTTTCACACCTGCATGCGGATGACCAGAAGGCAGGCTATCTGATAAGTAAAAAAGAAGATCCTTCAGCTGGCGGTCAAACTGAGACAGATCTTTATGCACGCTGTCCGTCAAAGCGAGTCTCGTCCTTTCGATCCCGCCCGGGGATTTGCCGACTCCGATCTCAATCCGTCCAGGATAAAGGGCTTCAAGCTGCCGCGTGACCTCTGCTACTTTAAAAGGACTGTACTGAGGAAGTAAAATGCCGCCAGATCCGGTACGCAAGGTCGATGTATGAGCCGCAATATGAGCCATTAATATTTCAGGCGCTGTACTAGCGAGCCCCCTTGTGCTGTGGTGTTCAGCGAACCAATAGCGCTCATACCCAAGCGTTTCAGCCAGCTGAGCCAGCTGCGTTGTATGAATCAATGTCTCCTGCGCAGACTGACCTTTAGGAATGGCGACTTGATCTAATATATGAAGTGATGGCATCATCAACATCCTTTCAACAACATGCTGAATATAAGTATAAAGAAATCAATGGGTGGAAGGAAACGAAAGGGTTTATCCTTTGAACACATGCTTTTATCTTTTCTATATCAACATATGAAACCACATCTTACGCTCCTTATCAGCAAGAGCTGCTCACCGGGAACTTTCGACAATGTTTCACATGAAACACTTCATTTACGACATGAACTATTTTCAATATGCATCTTTCTTTAAAAAAATATAAAGTGTTTGAAACCTATCTTGAACATAGATCGTATATACTAGTAAATAGAAAAAAGAGTAAGAGGCTCCAATGTCATTTCATGAATTTTGTCGAATTTTCATGTATGATGATTTTAATAGGGTCCATCGCTTAATAAATAGATTTTTATTATGCTGGAGGAGTGATTGATTTGGCGATTACATTAGAAAAAGGTCAACGTATTGATTTAACAAAAGGGAAAGCAGGGCTAACGAATATTCTTGTTGGACTTGGCTGGGACCCTGTATCACAAGGCGGCGGGTTTTTAGGAAAGCTGTTTGGCGGCGGAGGCGGCGCTGATGTTGATTGTGATGCTTCAGTGCTCATGCTGAAAAATGATAAGTTTACGGAAAATAAAGATTTGATTTATTTTGGCAACCTAAAAAGCAAATGCGGCAGTGTTGAGCATACAGGTGACAACCTGACTGGTGAAGGAGACGGAGATGATGAACAAGTCCTCGTCAACTTGAGCAAGGTGCCGGGTAATGTGAATAAATTGGTGTTTGTCGTGAACATTTATGATGCCCTTAGAAGAAACCAACACTTTGGTATGATTCAAAATGCTTACATTCGCATCGTTGATCGTTCAAACAATCAAGAATTAGTGAAATATAATTTAAAAGATGACTATGCAGGAAAAACATCGTTAATCGTCGGAGAACTTTACCGTCAAGAGAATGAGTGGAAGTTTGCGGCTCTTGGAAATGGTACAAATGATGCGAAGCTTGCCGATATTACGAGAAACTACATTTAAACAGAAGGGAGAGGTTCCTAGTGGGAATTTCTTTAGCGAAAGGTCAAAAAATTGATTTAACAAAAACGAATCCGGGTTTAACAAAAGTAGTCGTTGGTCTTGGCTGGGACGTCAATAAGTATGACGGCGGACATGACTTTGATCTAGACGCAAGTGTATTCCTTTTAGATGCAGCAGGTAAAGCAAGCTCTCCATCTGACTTTGTCTTTTACAACCAAACAACTGGCGGAGGCGGCAGTGTCGTACATACAGGCGATAACCGCACTGGTGAAGGGGACGGAGATGACGAGCAGGTCAATGTTGACCTTGCAGCTGTACCAGCAAGTATTGAGAAGATTTCATTTGTCATTACCATTCATGATGCAGAAGCGCGCAGTCAAAACTTCGGACAAGTGTCTAACGCATATGTACGTATTTTAAATGCGGCTTCGAATGAAGAACTTATTCGCTACGATTTGGCAGAGGATTTCTCAATTGAGACAGCCATTATTGTAGGTGAATTATACCGTCATGGCGGGGAATGGAAATTCTCAGCTGTCGGATCAGGCTATCAAGGCGGTCTTGCACGCATTGCAACGGACTTCGGCTTAGATATCGGATAACGATAGTTTCCTATTTTCAAAGACAGGAGAGATACGAATATGGCGATTCAGCTTTCAAAAGGACAACGTGTCGATTTAACTAAAACCAACCCAGGGCTGACGAAAGTGATGATCGGTCTTGGCTGGGATACGAATAAATATTCTGGCGGAGCCGAATTTGATTTGGACGCTTCGGCTTTCTTGGTGGATGCAAACAATCGTTGTCAGCAAGATACAGATTTTGTGTTCTATAATAACCTTCAACATCCAAGCGGCAGTGTCACTCATACAGGTGATAACCGGACGGGTGAAGGAGATGGAGATGACGAGCAAATTCTCGTTGATTTCTCGAAAATTCCTGCTAACATTGATCGTATCGGAATTACAGTTACGATCCATGATGCAGAGACGCGTAGCCAAAATTTTGGACAAGTCTCTAATGCATTTGTTCGTGTTGTAAATGAAGAGGGCGGGGAAGAATTGATTCGCTTCGATTTAGGCGAAGACTTCTCAATTGAAACAGCTGTTGTGGTATGTGAATTGTACCGACACGGAAGTGATTGGAAGTTTAACGCGATCGGAAGCGGATTCTCTGGCGGACTTGCAGCTCTTTGTCAAAATTATGGGTTAGAAGTGTAAATAAGAGAAACAAATCAATTCAAGAGGTGCTGTCAAAAACTCATATGAGGGCCTTTTCCAAAGTGAGAAAGAAACAGCGATCAAGAATAGCAGCAGGCGAAAGCCTGCTGATGCTTCTACACTTATAGGAGGAAAACCAGTTGGACATTTTGAAACATATGTTGGATACATATGCCTCGTTTTTTGATTGGCATATGTGGGCAGAGGTGTTAACAGACCCTGTCTCTTGGGGGCTTATTGGGACGCTTGTCGTGCTTGAAGGATTGTTATCAGCAGATAACGCACTTGTATTAGCTGTGATGGTGAAACATTTACCGGAAAAGCAGCGTAAAAAGGCATTAACCTACGGATTAATTGGCGCTTATTTCTTCCGTTTTCTATTCATTGGCGTAGGGATGCTGCTTATTAAATTCTGGTGGATTAAGGTTCTTGGAGCTGCTTACCTAGCATGGCTTGTCATTAAGCACTTCTGGTTAGG
The DNA here is from genome assembly GCF_038630785.1 of Bacillus sp. FSL K6-1000. Classification (NCBI taxonomy): domain Bacteria; kingdom Bacillati; phylum Bacillota; class Bacilli; order Caryophanales; family Bacillaceae; genus Bacillus; species Bacillus sp. FSL K6-1000. The sequence continues at coordinate 298,427 of NZ_CP152042.1, forward strand.
TGATGGCGATGATGAAGCGAAGGAATTGAAAAAAGAAGGCTGGTTGATTCGGGTATTTGGTATATTCTGGGCAACCGTTATCTCTGTAGAAATTATGGACCTTGCCTTCTCGGTTGATAGTATTCTTGCAGCATTCGCTGTATCTGAGGAAGTATGGATTCTTCTATTAGGCGGAATGCTTGGAATTCTCATGATGCGTACAGTGGCACAGTTGTTCCTTGTTCTTATTGACCGTATCCCAGAGCTCGAGAATACAGCGTTTATTCTTATCGGGATCATTGCGATCAAAATGGGCTTGAGTGCTGCTCACATTGAAATCCCGCATCTTGTATTCTTTGCGATTATTATCCTAGCATTTATCGGAACGTTTATTGTTCATAAAATCAATAAGAAGAAACATCAAGGTGTAACAAACGAAGCTGCGGCTTCAAAAGAAGAATAGGAAGATCAAAAAGGAATGGAGTTGATTAGCGGCTCCATCCTTTTTTGAATCATCAAGTCATTTGTTCGATTTTCTCTCAACAACAGGAGGTGGCACAGCATGCGGTATTTTCAGTTTTTATCAGAGGCGAGGCAGCACGATATTTTTTTCAAACGGCCGGGGACGATGCATTTGATGACGCCAAGGCACGTACTTGCGCATGCATTAGGTGCTACTTTGTATATGCCTGCAACAAGACAGGATATAGCAGACATGCTGCTGTCGCAGAAATATGAAGCGCTTTGCTCTGTTGTATTTTGTTTAGAGGATGCCATCGGTGATCAAGAAGTGGAAATGGCTGAGCAGAATCTAGTGGTACAACTCGCCAAACTGTCGGACAAATTGACGCATACGCCTGAAACGGCTGAACAATTGCCGCTTTTATTTATTCGGGTTCGTTCACCGAAGCAGCTGCTCAAAATGGCAGATTTGCTTGGTTCATCTCTTCATTTATTGACGGGTTTTGTATTTCCAAAGTGTTCTATTCATAATGCGAAGGATTATTTGGACAGCTTGAAACAGGTTTCAGCACAAACGAAGACAAAGCTGTACGGTATGCCCATTTTGGAAACACCCGATTTATTAGAAAAAGATACAAGATATACGGTGCTGTCAGAGTTAAAGCAGATCATGCTGAATGATGAAGAATATATTTTGAATATTCGTATTGGGGCAACGGATCTTTGCGGCTTATATGGCATTCGCCGTGACCGTGACACCACCATCTATGAAATCAGATTGATTGCTGATTTGATCACAGATATGATCAATTATTTTGGCCGTTCCTTTGTTGTATCAGGTGCAGTATGGGAGCATTTTGGCCCTGCACGAAAGGAACAAAAACCATTCATCCGTGCGCTTTCTAAGGGCGGTGAGCTGTCCTTCTCTGAATTCGATGACGTACAAGGTCTACTCAAGGAGACAAGACTCGATGTAGCCAATGGCATACATGGGAAGACAGTGATCCATCCAACACATCTCAAGCCAGTTCAAAGCATGTACGTTGTGACAAAGGAAGAATACTTGGATGCATTAAGTATTTTAGATCATGCTGACGGCACAGTTGGCGTAATGAAGAGTGCCTATTCTAATAAGATGAATGAAACGAAGCCGCATTACAGGTGGGCAGAGCACATTTTAATTAAGTCAGACATTTACGGGGTGTTTCATGAAAATAGAAGCTATATCGACATACTCACAGAATCAGAAGCGGCATACGCTGAACATCTTGGAACATATGGAGGTTGAGCTTGACCTCAAAGAAGGGGTGCTCCAGCTGGAGAAAGAGCATCTTTTTGAGATGGCAGCAAGGGTGAACAAAAAAAGAGCCTTTTTATTCGTTAGTAAGGTGCTTGGAAAGCATATTCCTGTTCATCCAGTGAAACCGCTCCTTGTCTCGGGTCTTTTAGCGATGGCATATGCCAAAGAGCAAACGGGACAGACGCCTCCGTACCAAGATTTTCTTGTAGAGGCACTCAAGACGGATGATCACGCGGTGTTAACGGCAGCCTATGAAACACTCAAAAAAGAAAAGCTAGCAGCTGGCAATGAGCCTGTCGTCATCGGCTTTGCGGAAACGGCAACAGCCCTTGGACATGGTGTGTATGATGTGCTAGAAGGCGCATCTTACATTCATACGACACGTGAACAGCTGCTGGGTCTTGACCCGTCATTGGTATTTGAAGAAGAACATTCGCATGCAACAGACCAGCTTTGTTATGCAGATGAAGCATTACTTCGCACAGACCGCCCCATCGTGTTAGTAGATGATGAAGTCACGACAGGCCGTACAAATATCAACATCATTCGTGACCTTCATGCAAAGTACCCGCGGCATTCTTATACCATTCTTTCCATTTTGGACTGGCGGACGGAGGAGCATGAGAAAGCCATGTGCCAGCTTGAAGAGGAGCTCGGAATTCACATCACATCATTGTCTTTATTAAAAGGGCAGATGGTCTTTAGAGGCAAAACGCTCGATGAACCAGCTTATTCGTATGAGATTGGGGAGCAAGAGAAGCGGCCAAGTCTCTCTTTTCATTCTCTTCAATCTTTCTTTAAGCAAGTGCCGTATTCACTTTCTCATGCAGCAAATTCGGCTGGTCATTCGCCATATATACATGAAACGGGCCGTTTTGGTTTAAACGCAGCAGATACGGAAGCACTCGACCAAGCAGCTGCTGAAGCGGGATTGAAGCTGTGGCAGGAACGCAAAGGAAAGCAAACACTCTGCTTAGGGACAGGTGAGCTTATGTATGTACCGATGAGACTGTCTACACATATGGGTGAAGGCGTTCGCTTTCATTCAACAACGAGAAGTCCTATTCACCCAGTCGAAAAGGATGGATACGCTGTTCAAAATGGGTTTACCTTTATGAATCCAGAAGATGCCCGAATTCAGCACTACGTGTACAACATTCCAAAAGGTGAATATGATGATGTATTTCTCTTTTTTGAGAAAAAGGTCTCTCAGGAGGCATTGCTTCCGCTTATTCATTTATTTGCCGAGCGGCATGTGAAGCATGTGCATATTGTGACTTTATCAGACGAGGTGAAGGTGAATGGCTAACGTGTATACAAAGATGGGAAGCTATCCAGAGCAGGATGTAACCTTCTTACTCAAAGATTTATCCTCTATTGAGATGGAGAAAAGTACAGAAGAGCGGGAGCGTTCCATTCAGAGTGGTGCGCATTATTCAGAAATGCTGCCAATTGAATATAAACCAACTGAATCTTATATGACTTTATTCTATCAATCTCTTGAAGAAAGTAAGGAAAAGGTAGCCGAAGCAGTAGCTGTTGTAGCAGAACAGATTGTGAAGAAGCGAGGCTTCAAAACCGTGCTTTGCAGCTTGGCGCGTGCAGGAACACCGATCGGGGTGCTAATCAAACGATATATTCGAAAGACATATGGTATCGATCTGCCTCATTACAGCATCTCTATTATTCGCGACCGCGGAATAGACGAGAATGCACTGCATTATATGCTGAAAGAACATCCGGGCTTTGAAATTGCTTTTATCGATGGATGGACTGGAAAAGGTGCGATTTCGAAAGAGCTCGAAAAAGCTGTGATTGATTTTGAAAAAAAGTATGGCGTGCGTCTTTCGAGTGAGCTGGCTGTGCTGGCTGACCCTGGCTATTGTACACATGTATATGGAACGAGAGAGGACTTTCTCATTCCAAGTGCCTGCCTGAATTCGACGGTATCAGGGCTTGTCAGTCGTACGGTACTAAACAACCGCTGGATCAATGCCGATGATTTCCATGGGGCAAAGTATTATAAAGAGCTGCTTGATGAGGATGTGTCCAATCTGTATGTGGATACGATTGAAGAAGCATTTTCCAGCCTCGGCCCAAATGTACAAGAGAAAGCAGAAACCATACTTACGCAAGGGACGCCGGCAGATTGGCGCGGAATGGCATCCATTGAAGCAATCGGTCAGGAGTTTCAAATTAAAAATACACATTTGATTAAGCCGGGTGTTGGTGAGACGACCCGCGTGCTGCTTAGAAGAATCCCGTGGAAAATCTTGATTCAGCCTGGATCTCAGGAAAAGCTGAAGCATATTTTGCTTTTGGCTGAGGACAGAGGCGTTCCTGTCATTGAATATGCCAATATGTCCTACACGTGCTGCGGGTTAATTCGCCCGCTGGAGCAAACGTCATGAAGACATATGCATTTGCCAGTGATTTAGACCGAACGCTGATTTACTCACATCGAGTGCTTGACCAGTATGCGTATGAAGGAGAGTATGATTTAGTTGAGGTGCTGGACGAACGGCCGCTTTCCTATATGTCTGTTGAAACGAAAAGATCCTTGCAGACGATTCATCAATCAGGCTGGTTCATTCCAGTGACGACAAGAACGACTGCACAGTATGAACGGATCACCTTCTTTCAACAAGAGCTTCAACCGGAGTATGCTGTCACAACAAACGGGGGCTGTATTCTTCACCATGGCAAGCCGCTTGAGGATTGGCAGGCCATTGTTGATGAGAGACTTAGGGAGTGTATGCCAGTCAGAGAGATGCTGAGGGCGATCTCCGAACTTCCGGTTGCGGCTTGGGTGAAGCGTACTCGTACAGCAGAGGGAAGATTTCTTTATTTGATTATGAAAGATGAGTATCTATCTCACATTCCACTTGCTGAATTAAAGTTGTGGGGCGAGGAAAGAGGCTGGCAGGTTTCTCTTCAGGGACGAAAGCTTTATTTTATTCCACAGCCGCTTAATAAGTGGGATGCTGTTGCTTTTCTAAAGGACAGGCTGAAGCTTGAATACGTCTATGGTGCGGGTGATTCCCTGTTAGATGCGGGGCTCATTCGTCAATCAGATAAGGGCTTTGCCCCAAGGCATGGAGAAGTTCTCGACTTTGACCCAGGACTTGAGCCGACAGCAGCCTTTGGCATGGCCGCAGCGGATGAAATCACCGCTTCTGTCATTGAGCAGATGACGAACGCAAAAAAGCCTTCGATTCGATAGCAGAAGTAGAAGGCTGAATGATATGATAGTAGTAGCTTTCTAGAAAATATAGGAGAAAGGAAGGAGCGGCGTGAGTTATAAAGAAATCAATGTCACCCAAACACGGGCGGAGCAGGAAGCCTGGAAAAACGTGCTGAAAAAGCCGCTCCCTGAAAGAGACGGTTATGTAAAGGACGAGCATACGTTGTCCTTGCCGCGTCTCGCCGCCCGGGTCCTTGGAACTCCGCATGATGCAACCGATTATTTTATTTATTTACATGAATTATACGAAACAGACGGCATGCATATTTTAAGTGAAACGCTCAATCGTCATATTGAGCCAGAGCATTTTCAAGCGTTGCAGCGTATTCATTTGATTAACCAAGAAGAAAAGGGATTGTCCGTGAATCGCTTTGTGGCTTTTTTAGATGGTGAACAGCTGATTGTACGCCATCCAAACCCTGTGATGAACCGGCATATCCGTCTTTCATTGATCAAGGTGTTTGAGCATTTCAAGCAGCTGCATGAGGGTGGATTTCAGCATCCTGATTTCCGCCGGGTCTTGCTGGATGTCGTGAAGTTTTCAAATAACCATCTAGGTCCATGGCTGAAGGAAGTCAATATAGAAGAAAAAATGCCGGCTGTCATTTGGTATGGAGAGGCGAATAAAAGTCAGCTTTATTTTCTTTACTATGTCATGCTGATTGGCTGTGATGTTGTGCTATTTCATCCAGAAGGCGTGGATTCGTTTCGCGAATTAGATCCAGAAGAAAAGCTGACTTTTATTGATCAGTACCCGGGGACTTCAAAGCTTGAGCCGTTCCCTACTGAAAAGCCTGAGAGGAAATCAACGGTGGCGTACCGCTCGACAAGAGAGCTTGAAGAGGTGCTTCACACGGAAGATTCAATGCTGTATAAGCCGTGGCAATTCAGAGATCATACTCCTCATTCTATTACGCTGAAGACAACGTATGATGAGCTGTTTTTAATTGCAAAGGAACGATCCTTTATCCGCCCGAATTTCAAAGCAGACCGGGACACGATACAGATTCCGAATCTTTTTGCGAAAATGATGGGTGTCACACGAGACAAGCGTGAATACTGGGATCGCATTTACACGTTAATGGAGGGGAAAGAGACGAAGACCATTCGCCATTTTCCTTTTACAAAAGAAGTGACTTCGAATTATCAATTTCATTATCAGCATGCACTTTCTGCTACTGGAGAGATTGATCCTGAATTATTAATGAAAAGCAATGTGTGGCAGTTTTCTCATCTATATGAGGGCGCGCAGCGTGCGATAGCAGAGGCGATATCTCGAATCTGTCAGCATCCGAAGCTATTAAAAGAAGGCAATGAAACCGAATTAGATGTCCGCATTTATTTATTCAAGCAGATTCTGCATTTGAGCCAGGATCTCATTGAACTGATTCAAACCTTTGATTATGCACAAATCGTACCGAAAGTGATTTTATACCATACGGAATATAATGGGGAGCTGACTCGTTCTGATGCGGCCGCCCTGATTTTCCTAAATGAAATGGGTGTGGATCTCTTCGTATATCATCCGGCGGGATATCAGTGTATCGAACGGTATATCGATGACCAATTATTTGATACCCATTGGCTTGATGAGATGGTCATGAACCAGGAGTTTAAAGAGCCGTCCATCGTTAGAAAGTTATTTCAATCCATTAAAAACCGATAAGGAGATCAAAGCTTATGACAAATACAAACGGAAATGACATCATTTCAATTGATAAAGAGGAAATCACGATTGAGAAGGCAGACGATATTCGCGTTCAGCTTCGAAACGAACCAGAAGTGCAAAATATTGCGAGACAGATCGATGCAAAAAATCAGCTTGAGCTTCTTGAATACGGAAAACAGCCAGCCGTTGAAATCTCTAAGTTCTCTGATCGTATCCTTTCAATGATGCGTTCAACAAGCGTCACTGACTCAGGAACAATGCTGACGCAGCTTGGTAAGATTATGGATCGCTTTGATAAAAATGATTTTGACGAGCCGAAGGGTGGTTTGTTGTCAAAAATCTTTAAACGCGGCGGCAGCATGATTGAAAAGATTTTTAGTAAATATCAAACGCTCGGTGCTGAGATTGAAAAAATTAATGTAGAAATCAGTAAATATAAAGATGAAATGACCAAATCGACTGTGACGCTTGAAGAAATGTATGAGCATAACATTCAATACTACATGGAGCTTGAAAAGTATGTCGTAGCCGGTCAAATGAAAATTGAAGAATTAAAGCAATTGGTTCCTTCATATGAAGAAAAAGCAGCTAGTGGAAACCAGCTGGCACAAATGGAACTTGATACGCTTCGTAATGGGATTCAAGCGCTTGAAGAGCGTGTATATGACCTTGATATGGCAAGAATGGTCGCGCTTCAAACGGCACCGCAAATCCGTTTGCTTCAGCGTGGGAATACAAAATTAATCGGTAAAATCAACTCTGCCTTCATTATCACCATTCCAATCTTCAAAAATGGGATCATTCAAGCTGTGACAGCGAAGAGACAAAAGCTTGTCGCTGATTCCATGAGTGAGCTGGATAGAAGAACAAATGAAATGCTGAAACGAAATGCTGAAAACATTTCAAGTCAAAGTGTGGAGATTGCCAAATTATCCGGCCGTCCAAGCATCGACATTGAAACGATCGAATCTTCCTTTAATACAATTGTACAAGGGATGAAAGAGACGAAACAGATCGAAGAAGAGAACAAGCGATTACGTGAAGATGGAACAAAACGTATGCTTGAGCTTCAAGATAATATTAAGCGGGCTGCCCTAGAGTCCTAAAAAAACGAGCTGTCTGTAACTAAAGTTGCAGGCAGTTTTTTTGTGAATTTAAATAAAATTTGAGAAAAAAGGTTTTTATGTGACCATTTTCGGGTAAATCATGTTCAGGGGAATGGTTCGCCCATGATTCAAAAAAACTGCTATGACGAGGATTCGACTTGTTTTTTAGCACAATTAGGAATTTCCAGTAAAATATTGTCTGGTGAGAGGAAATACCCCGTAAAATATGTAGTTTATGAAGCATTCTATAGGATTTACGAGTAATACGGCGTATAAACTCTAATGACCAGACCTCTATATGGAATTCATACATATTGTGGGGAAATAAGCGAATTCTAAAGATTGTTCGCATCATAACGCTTATGTTACGGTTATAAAGATGCTAATTTGGAGGGAAAATATGAATTCTGAAGAGAGAAATATCAAAATCAAGATAAATAATGTATCTAAAATTTTCGGTAAAAATGCTAAAAAAGCATCTCAAATGCTTGAAAACGGGAAAACAAAAAGAGAGATCCTAAAAGAGACCGGCGCAACAGTTGGTGTCAATCGAGCAAATTTTGATGTTTATGACGGCGAGATATTTGTCATCATGGGGCTATCAGGGAGCGGAAAGTCCACACTTGTGCGGATGCTAAACAGGTTAATCGAACCAACCTCCGGTGAAATTTATATTGATGGGGATATGATAACAAATATGTCAAAGGATCAATTGCGTGAAGTCAGACGGAAAAAGATCAGCATGGTTTTCCAAAACTTCGCATTGTTCCCGCACCGTACAATTCTTGAGAACACAGAGTATGGTCTTGAATTGCAAGGTGTAGATAAAGAAGAGCGCAGACCAAAAGCGCTTGAATCTTTAAAGCTTGTTGGACTTGAAGGCTTTGAAGAGCAATACCCAAATCAATTAAGTGGTGGGATGCAACAGCGTGTTGGATTGGCACGTGCGTTAGCAAATGACCCTGACATTTTATTAATGGATGAAGCATTCAGCGCACTAGACCCATTAATTCGTAAAGATATGCAGGATGAATTGCTTGAGCTTCATACATCTGTAGGAAAAACGATCATTTTCATTACCCATGATTTAGATGAGGCGCTTCGTATTGGCGACCGCATTGTGCTCATGAAGGACGGAAATATCGTTCAAATCGGAACACCAGAAGAAATTCTAATGAACCCATCGAATGAATATGTTGAACGTTTCGTTGAAGATGTTGACCTTTCTAAAGTATTAACCGCTGGTCATATTATGAAACGTGCAGAAACAGTTCAGATTGACAAAGGGGCACGTGTTGCGCTTACGCTCATGAAAAACCTAGGGATATCGTCTATCTATGCGGTAGATAAGAAAAAGCATTTATTAGGTGTCATTTCTGCCCAAGCAGCGAAGAAAGCAGCAGAAACGGGAGCGTCGCTTGAAACGGTTCTTGATAAAGAATTTACGACAGTGTTGGAATCTACGTATTTGACAGAGATCTTTGATGCGGTGTCTGATGCGAACATTCCGATTGCCGTTGTCGATGAGAAAAACAGAATGAAGGGCATTGTGGTCCGAGGTGCATTGATTGGTGCATTATCAGGAAATGATGAGTATATCAACATGTCTTCTAACAAGCTAGAGGAAATTAAAGCACAAGAGCCTTCTGCACAGGAGGTAGAATAAGATGTTTAGTATGAGTGATTTACCTAGAATTCCGTTTGCGGAATATATCGATCAATTTGTTGACTGGTTAACATTAACGTTTGGTGGTTTCTTTGATGGCATCACAAATGGATTAGCAGGAACAGTAAATGGGATTGTGGCTGCACTTGGCGTCATTCCATCCATTATTTTAACTCTTATTTTTGCCGGCATTGCTTGGTGGATCAGTACAAGAGGAGTTGCTCTTTTCACACTTATTGGATTTTTACTGATCGACTATTTAGGCTACTGGCATCCAATGCTTCAAACACTTGCGCTCGTTTTGACCGCTGTGGTCATTTCTATTGTGATCGGGGTTCCGATCGGTATTTGGGCATCACAGAAGGAAACTGTGCGTAAAATTGTGACACCTATTTTAGATTTAATGCAGACAATGCCTGCATTCGTTTATCTATTACCAGCGATTTTCTTCTTTAATATTGGGGTTGTTCCTGGGGTTGTGGCATCGGTTATCTTCTCTATGCCGCCAACGATCCGTATGACCATTCTCGGTATTAAACAAGTACCAGCTGATTTAATTGAAGCAACAGAAGCATTTGGTTCGACGACATTCCAGCGTTTATTCAAAGTTCAGCTTCCACTTGCAACAAAAACCATCTTAGCTGGTATTAACCAAAGTATCATGCTGGCTCTATCAATGGTCGTTATTGCAGCAATGGTGGGTGCACCAGGACTTGGTTCAGAAGTATATAGTGCGGTAACCCAGCTGAAAACAGGTATTGGTTTTGAAGCAGGTATTGCCATTGTTATTGTGGCGATTACACTTGACCGTATTACACAAAACATTAAAACGAAAAAAACCAGGGGGAATGCTTAATGTGGAAAAAATCTCTCTACATTGGGATGACCGCCCTGCTTGTCTTTTTACTAGCCGCTTGCGGTGCGCAGACAGATTCAAATGCGAGTGCAGCACAGCAGGTGAATAAAACTATTATCGGAATCGATCCAGGTTCAGGGATTATGGCACTGACAGATCAAGCGAAAAAGGATTACGGCTTAGAGGATTGGACGGTTGTGTCTGCATCAAGTGCAGCTATGACAGCAACACTCAAAAAATCTTACGACCGTAAAAAGCCAATCATCATCACTGGCTGGAATCCACACTGGATGTTTTCCCGCTATGATTTAAAATATTTAGATGATCCAAAAAAATCTTACGGTGAAGCGGAAGAAATTCATACGATTTCACGTAAAGGCTTTGCAAAGGATCAGCCGGAAGCAGCCAAAATGCTTAGTCAGTTTAAATGGTCTCAAGATGACATGGGCGAAGTCATGATTGATATTCAAGATGGTGTGAAACCAAAGGATGCTGCCATAAAATATGTGAAAAAACATAAAGACCAAGTAGCGAAATGGACAAAAGGCGTGAAAAAGTCGAATGGTGGAAAAATCAATCTTGCCTACGTTGCCTGGGATAGTGAGATTGCAAGTACCAATGTTGCGGCAGAAGTATTGCGTGAACTCGGGTTTAATGTGACTTTGACTCAGGTTGAAGCAGGTCCAATGTGGACAGCAATTGCAACCGGAAGTGCGGATGCATCATTATCCGCTTGGCTGCCAAATACGCATAAAACGTATGCAGCGAAGTTTAAAGGAAAATATGACGACCTTGGTACAAGTATGAAAGGCCTTCGAATGGGGCTAGTTGTTCCGAAATATATGAAGAACGTAAACTCCATTGAAGATTTGAAAAAATAGTCAATGATGTAATGGTTCCCTTATAATAGAAGGGAGCATGTGGAAAAAGCAGTCTGCTCAAAAAGCGGCTGCTTTTTTCTTATATAGAAGGATGGAGTTGTCGTCAATGATGGATAGGTCAATCATGATTTTTCTGCATGGTGGAGGAGTAAGCAGCTGGATGTGGCAGGAGCAGGTTGAAATATTTAAGGACACGTATGAATGCTTTGCCCCTGATCTCATTGGACATGGGACAAGAGCAAAAGAACAGATATTTTCAATGAATGAAAGCGCCCAAGAAGTCATCTCATGGATCAAGGAAAACGCGAATGGCCGTCAAGTGATTCTGATTGGATTTTCTTTAGGTGCACAGATTGCCGTTGATGTGTTATCAAGAGAGCCAGATATCGTAGACATCGCTGTCATCAATAGCGCCCTCGTGATGCCTCTGCCATGGCTCCATTTCATGGTGAGACCGCTCTTGCCACTGACGTATCCATTATTAAAGAAAGATTGGTTTATCCAGCTCCAAGCCGAAAAGATGGGGCTCCCGCAACATGTACTGCCTCATTATGCGGCGGAATCGAAACATCTGCAGAAGAAAACCCTTCTTACGATGTTTCAAGAAAACCTCCATTACAGGCTCCCAGACACGTTTCAGCAAGCAAAGGCACGCATTCTTGTCACAGTGGGAGAAAAAGAAAAAGGCATTATGACACGGTCAGCAAAAAAAATAACAAATTCACATCCAAAGGCAGCAGGCGTCATCGTTCCCGGTATTGGACATACATTTACTTTTGAGAAAAAAGAACTTTTCACAGAAATGATCAAAAGCTTTATAGAGGCACGTGCATTACCAGTGGAATTAAAGGAAATCCAGTAGCCGTGCCCATCAATAAGTGAAGATAAGCATAAAAGAGGCGGTGGTCTCTTAGAATCTGTATGATATAGGTATAAAACGCTTTCAGTTTCTGTGCCATAGAAGGAGGAGCTATGAGTAAAAACTATATCATATTCGGTGCAAGTCAAGGATTAGGAGATGCTTTTGTAAAGGGTCTTCCTTCAAGTGGAGATACAGTTTGGATTGTGTCGCGAAGTGAACCAAGCAGTTTGAGCATAGATGACGGTGTACATAGAATTTGGCTGAAAATCGACTTATCAAGCCAAACACATATCCCTTATATGCTCGAAGCACTGGAGAACAAGACGATTGATGTACTTATTTATAACGTCGGTTTATGGGAAAAACGAGGCTTTGAAGACGATTATTCCTTTGATCACGATCAGCCAGAGGATATTGCGCACTTAATTAATGTGAATGTCACCTCAACCATTACGTACATCCAGGCACTGCTTCCGCACGTAAGGAAATCGGAGAATGGGAAAATCATCGTGATTGGCTCAACGGCTGGACTCGATCATACAAACCTGCCGCAAGTCTCGTTTGTTGCATCTAAATTTGGCCTGCGCGGAATTGTGAATGCGCTGAGAGAGCATGTGAGAAAAGATAAAATATCTGTTACCTGTATCAATCCAGGAGAGCTGGCGGCAGAGGTTCCGTATGAAGAGGGAGCCGAAAAGGCCATTACTCTATATGATGAAACGAGAATCCCTGTTCAGGATATTGTGGAGCTTGCTAGATGTGTGATTCACTTATCAAGGGTATCTTGTGTGAAAGAAATCAACGTTCCAGCCATGGCAGATTTGAATGCATAATATAAAGCGACCACCCGTCCTGAAGAGAAGGCGGGTGGCTTTTTCATTTTATGATGAATGCTGCTGGAGCGTTTGATAGACAGCTTCAGTCAAAATCTCAATGCCGGTAAAGATTGCAGAGCGGTCAAAGGTCATGTACGGATGATGAAGACCTGGCTTTAAATCACAGCCTAAACCGAGCATCGTAGATTTGATATGCGGAAGCTTTGCTGCATAAAAGTGAAAGTCTTCTCCACCTGTTGTGACGATTGGGGGATCAAGCTGCTCTTGGCCTAAAACCTGTTCAATCGCATGAGACATGATCTGGACAGCTTCCTCATTTAACGTAGCGGCAGGCAGACGATGGTCTGTTGAAAGTGTAATGGAAGCACCAAAGGCATCCGCTACAGAATGAACTGCTCTTTCAATTTCTTTTTCTAGTTCATCCATTACTTCGTTTGTTTGCGCCCTTACATCTAATGTAAAAGAAGCTTTGCCTGGGATGATGTTTGAGCTGCCCCCGCCAGCATGTAAATTGGTCATTTTCACAGAATGGGCGACTCGTGGATCGACATGGATATGCGCGAGTCTCTGCACGAGGGTTGAAGCCACTTCTATTACGTTGATGCCAAGGTGAGGACGTGCACCGTGCGCTTCCTCGCCGATAATGGTGCCGACATAATGATTACTTGATCCGTGCAAAATAGCAGGAGCGCAGCGTCCGTTTAATGTTTCTTGAATTGGGCGCACATGTACGCCATATAAGTAATCGACATCTGCCAGCACACCTTTTTCAATCATTTTCAGCGCACCGCCGCCTCTTTCCTCGGCAGGCTGAAAGATGAAACGAATTGTGCCGTTTGGGCGTTCTTTTTCCTTTAATGCCATAAAGGTGCCAAGAGCCATTGTCATGTGTGCATCGTGGCCACATGAATGATTGGCTTGAAACTCTCCATCTACTTCCTGCCAAAGTGCATCAATATCGGCTCTCACAGCGACCACTGGTGCGCCTTCTCCAATTTCACCGATCACCCCTGTACAGTCGTCAAATGTTTGAGTTTTGCAGCCTAATTTTTTCAATATACCTTCAATATAAGCAGTCGTTTCTGTTTCTTCCCAGCTGATTTCTGGGTGGGCATGCAAGTGTTCGAAGATGTCTGTCACGGTTTGTTTCATTTCGTTTGTCAAAGTTGTCATGAAGAGCCTCCTTGCTGACAGATAATCTGCCAAAACATTATTTTAGTGAAATAATATTGATCTTAAATATCAACAGTGTTTATAATATAACACATCATTTGATTATTCTGAAAATTAAGTGAAATTCCGATCGGGACAAAGGGGTTTTGACACATGAAAACAGCGACAGTATCAGCACCAGAGAAACAGAAACGAAAACTTCAAATGCCGGATGCGTATGTTCTCTTATTTATGATTGCACTGATTTGTACGATAGCAACGTATTTTGTACCAGCAGGTGAGTTTGATCGAAAGACATCTGGGGAGATCACAACGGCCGTTCCTGGCAGCTATCACCGCATTGATCAATCACCAGTGAGTCCAGTTGGCTTTTTCACTGCGATACAAGAAGGAATGGTAGGGTCCGCTTCTATTATTTTTCTGATTCTATTTACAGGCGGAACCATTGCCATTTTGGAGAAGACAGGTGCTATTAACGGGATGATTCACCATGTCATCAGCCGGTTTCAAACGAAGCAATTATTGTTTATTTGTATTGTTGGGGGATTATTTTCAGTCCTTGGAACGACCGGAATTGTCGTGAACTCTGTTATTGGATTTATTCCAATTGGCATCATTGTGGCACGATCCTTGAAATGGGATGCTGTAGCAGGAGCGGCTGTCATCTACATCGGCTGTTACGCAGGGTTTAATGCAACGATTTTATCTCCATCTCCATTGGGTTTATCACAAACGATCGCAGAGCTGCCGATCTTTTCTGGCATTGGCCTGCGTGTCATCATTTATCTTTGTTTTCTTATTTCTAGTATTGTGTACATCTATTTATATACAAGACGTCTGAAGAATAAAGACAAGGGAAGCATTCTTGGCGATCAATGGTTTCCTGCTAAAGGGCTTGGCGGAGCAGATGCGGAATCTGTGGACAAGCCTGCATTCACTGGCAGACATAAGCTGATTTTAGCGGTGTGCGGATTGTCACTTGGAGGGTTCTTATATGGCGCACTTCAGCTTGGCTGGACCGATAAGGAAATGGCCGGTGTGTTCATTTTTATGGCAATTGTAGCTGGACTGCTTGGCGGATTAGCTACCAATGACATTGCGAAAACGTTTATTGTCGGCTGTCAAAGTCTTGTATACGGCGCACTTATTGTTGGGATGGCACGCTGTATTTCGGTCATTTTAGAAAATGGGAAGCTGCTTGATACAGTGGTCAACGGCTTGGCGAGTATGCTGACAGGATTTAGTCCAATTGCTGGTGCGATCGGGATGTATATTGCGAGTGCGCTTCTTCACTTTTTGATTTCATCAGGATCAGGAGAAGCCGTAGTCTTTATCCCGATTCTTGCGCCGCTCGCTGATTTAATGGGCATCACAAGACAGGTAGCTGTAGAAGCAGTAATGCTTGGTGAAGGGGTGGTCAACTGTATCAATCCGACTTCTGGTGTGTTGATGGCTGTGCTTGCTGCAAGTGGTATTCCTTATGTAAAGTGGCTGCGTTTTATGGTGCCGCTTGCCCTCATTTGGTTTGTCATTGGTCTTGTATTTATTTGTATTGGGGTCATGATCAACTGGGGCCCTTATTAAACATGTATGAAGCTGCCGAAGAGCGTTTGGCAGCTTTTTTCTTGTGGAAATATGTATGGAACCAGCGCTTTGAAAGCACAATAAATGTGTTCACAAATTCGCTACATATTTTTTTTGAGCAACCCCCTTGCAAAAGTTTGTGAAGTGTTGCACAATAAGAATGTGAAATACTTCACATAATAAAAACAGCCTAGTTTTACTCAGGAGGATGAGATAAATGACAAACGAAAAAGTAAACAAAGTAGCCCTTATTGGAGCAGGTTTCGTCGGCAGCAGTTATGCCTTTACATTAATAAATCAAGCGATCACAGATGAATTGGTTGTTATCGATTTGAATCAAGACAAAGCAATGGGTGACGTGATGGATTTAAACCACGGAAAAGCATTTGCCCCGCATCCTGTGAATACTTGGTATGGAGATTATGAGGATTGTAAGGATGCAGACATTGTATGTATCTGTGCTGGCGCAAACCAAAAGCCAGGTGAAACGAGACTTGACCTTGTTGAGAAAAATTTAAATATATTTAAAGGCATTGTAGACAATGTGATGAAAAGCGGCTTCGATGGTATTTTCTTAGTTGCTACGAACCCAGTGGATATTTTGACATATGCGACTTGGAAATTCAGTGGACTTCCAAAAGAACGAGTGATTGGCAGTGGTACGACGCTTGATACGGCAAGATTTAGATACATGCTCAGTGAGTATTTTGAAGCAGCGGCACACAATGTGCATGCGTACATCATTGGCGAACATGGGGATACTGAGCTTGCGGTTTGGAGTCATGCGAATATCGGAAGTGTACCAATTACAGAATTAATGAAGAGAAATGATCAATACAAACAAGAAGACTTAGATGAAATCATGGAAAATGTCCGTCATGCCGCTTACCAAATCATTGAGAAAAAAGGCGCCACTTACTACGGCGTAGCAATGAGTTTAGCCCGCATTACAAGAGCGATCCTGCACAATGAAAACAGCATTTTAACGGTCAGCACTTACTTGGATGGTGAGTACGGAGCAGAAGATGTCTACATTGGTGTACCAGCCCTTGTGAATCGAAATGGTGCAACAGAAGTGATGGAGCTTGCTCTGGATGATACAGAGAAAGAAAAATTTGCACACAGTGTGAATGTGTTAAAAGAGATTTTGGCTCCTCATTTTTAATCAATCAAAAGCAACCTATCTGAGCAGAAAAGGATGAATCACTATGTGGCAGCAAATATATGATCCGTTTGGTAATGAATTCGTCAGTGCATTGGTGGCAATGCTCCCAATCTTGTTTTTCCTACTTGCATTAACCGTTTTTAAGTTAAAAGGTGTTTTAGCCGCTTGTTTTACCTTAATCGTCAGTTTTGTAACAGCTGTTTTCTTCTTCCATATGCCAGTTGAAAAGGCATTATCTGCTGTGCTGCTCGGTATATCTAATGGGCTGTGGCCGATTGGATATATCGTGATCATGGCGGTATGGCTCTATAAAATTGCCGTGAAATCTGGTAAGTTCGATGTCATTCGTTCTAGTATTGCAGGAATCTCTCAAGATCAACGTCTTCAGCTCTTATTAATAGGTTTTAGCTTTAACGCATTTTTAGAAGGTGCTGCTGGGTTTGGTGTACCGATTGCGATCAGTGCCGCTCTCTTAACAGAGCTTGGGTTTAAACCGCTGAAAGCTGCGATGCTCTGCTTAATTGCCAATGCTGCATCTGGTGCATTTGGTGCTGTAGGAATCCCAGTGATTACAGGGGCGCAAATGGGCAATATGACGCCGCTTGCGTTATCTCAAACCCTTGTATATACGATTCCGTTTATTTCATTCTGTATTCCGTTCCTACTCATTCTGATTGTAGATGGATTCAAAGGAATCAAAGAAACTCTGCCAGCCTTGCTTGTTGTGAGTGGAACCTATACCATTTTGCAAGCTGTTACAATGGTGACGATGGGTCCTGAGCTTGCCAATATTATTTCTGCCTTAGCAAGTATGGGAATTTTGGCTTTATTTCTTCGGAAATGGCAGCCAAAACACATTTATCGAGAAGAAGGAGCGCCAGATATTGAACAGAAACAAACGTATCGCGGCGTTGAAATACTGAAAGCATGGTCTCCGTTCTATATTTTAACTGCTGTTATTACGATATGGAGCCTGCCAGCATTTAAAGCATTGTTTGCTGTAGGAGGACCGCTTAACTGGACGACCATTTTAGTGAAAATGCCATTTTTACATCAGCAAATTGTGAAATTACCACCAATTGCACAAACGGAAACACCTATTGATGCGATCTTTAAAATTGATGTCATCAGTGCAACGGGTACTGCCATTCTGATTGCGGTGATGCTGACAGGGTTGTTTAGCAGACATATTACATTAACAGAAGGCGCTGCCTGCTTAAAAGCAGCGGTGAAAGAGCTTTGGCTCCCCGTTCTTACCATTTGTTTTGTGATGGGCTTTGCCAACCTGGCGAACTTTGCTGGACTAAGTTCTGCGATTGGACTTGCTCTTGCCAAAACAGGCGATTTGTTCCCGCTTGTCAGCCCGGTGCTGGGCTGGATCGGTGTGTTTATTACGGGGTCTGTCGTGAGTAACAACGCCTTATTCGGTAACCTTCAAGCGGTCACTGCTTCTCAAATCGGCTCACAGGCAGGTTTGTTAATTGGGGCGAACACGACCGGTGGTGTGATGGCGAAATTAATTTCTCCACAATCTATCGCTATCGCTACAGCAGCTGTTGGAGAAACAGGGAAAGAATCTGAGCTCTTCAAAAAGACCGTGAAGTACAGCTTCATTCTGCTCGGCATTGTATGTATATGGACATTCATTCTTGCTCAATTTTTATAGGTTGATAGATTAAAAAAGACTGAGAGAGATCTCAGTCTTTTTTCTTTATGTAGATTCTCTTGTCACGAGCCGGGTAGGCAGCTGGATATGTTCGCGCTGTAATGGTTTTTGGTCTTGCAGAAGCGAGATCATTTGCTGTACTGACCGCTGGCCAAGCTCTACGATCGGTATGTCAATCGTGGTGATCGTTGGAGCTGTCACTTCGCATATGTCTTGGTTGTCATAGCCGATGACCGCTAGATCCTCGGGGATTTGATAGCCATATGAAATGGCCTGTTTAATGAGCCCTGCTGCAACTTGATCATTGCCGGTGAAAATGGCATCAGGCGCATCCGTCATATGATGAATGACCTCCATTAAGCGAAAGCCGTCTTCAATTGTAAAAGCCTCTCCAAACAGCCAATCATCTTGCAGCGGCAAACCGTGAGTAGAGAGTGCATCAAGATAGCCCTGTTTTCTTTGTTTCTGCGCTTCACTGCTTTCTGTATCAAAGCAAAACCCAATCGATTTTCGCCCCGACCGAATCAAGTAGTCCACCGCTTTATAGGCAGCTTCCCGTTCATCGTATCCAATAATCGGGATGTTTGCTGTTTGATGATATTCATTTGCCATGACGATGGGGCCGTTCGTTAAAAATGGCTCAATTTTCTCCCACGTATTTTCTAACGCCCCCAATATAACCCCATCTACTTCTCTTCTTTTTAATAATTGAAGTCCTTCAAGCTCTAATGCTTCTTGATAAAACGTCTGAAGCACGATGGCTTTATATCCTTGATCAAGGGCTTCTTTTGAAATGCCTTTAATCAATTGTGCAAAAAAAGGATGGTCCACAGCTGGGACAGACACAGCAATGGTTTTTGTCTGATGTGACCTTAGTGTGCGGGCTGCTGAACTCGGTGTATATTCCATTTCTTTCATCACCTGTAAGATGAGCTGCCGCTTTTCTTCTGACACATATGGGTGATGGTTTAGCACTCTGGAAACGGTGGTGGTTGAAACCCCGCAGCGTTTGGCAATTTCATAAATTGTACACATATTAACAAATCCTTTACACAAAGTTATTGTTCTGAAATCGATAACATCATTTACAATGTGAAACAAGTTAAATATTAACAAAAGGAATTGATTAATTGGAGGGAATGGAATGCAAATATTGACGAAGATATCAGGTAAAAGCAAGGATTATCTTCCTTTGCTGGATATGATCAATCAAGGTGTTCAAGTAAAAGCCGATTCAGTTGAAAAGCATCTAGCAAATGAAAAGCTGGTGACGTTCCTTGAGCAAGATATAGAACGCACAGGTTTGGAAAAAATTCTCTTCCATTATAAACAAAATAAGGAAAAAAAGATACCGTTTCTGCCGGTTGATAAACTGATTTCAGAGGATGAAATCGATGATATTATGCTGGTGTTGAAGGAAGTATTGAGCTCTGGCCGTTTTACTTCAGGGCCATATATTCCGACCTTTGAAAAGGCGATTGCTGAGTACTTAGGGAAAAAATATGTCATAGCCACGTCAAGTGGAACAGATGCCTTGATGATCAGTCTCATATCGGCAGGCGTCCATCCGGGAGACGAGGTGATTTTGCCAGCCAACAGCTTTGCTGCAACAGAAAATGCAGTGCTTGCCATTGGGGCTGTTCCGGTATATGCCGATATCGATCCAGAAACCTACTGCCTCGCAGCGAGTGAAATAGAGAAGCATATCACAGATAAAACGGTATGCATTCTACCGGTTCATTTATATGGAAAGCAAGCGGATATGAAGGCTATTTCGGCGATTGCGAAACAGCATGGGCTGAAAATCATTGAAGATGGCTGTCAAGCGATTGGCAGCAGTGGCCTTGGTGCTTATGGAGATGGACTTGTTCTCAGCTTTAATCCATACAAAAACCTTGGGGTCTGCGGAAAGGCAGGCGCCATCGCTACAAACGATGAGGCCTTAGCGGAAAAATGCATGGAGATCAGCTATCACGGCTTTGAAGCTGAAAAGAAAAATGTCAAACGCAGCGACTACGGCTTTAATTCCAAAATTGATAATTTGCAGGCAGCAATCGGACTCGAACGAATGAAGTATTTAGGACTGCAAAACTTTAAACGTTTTTACTTAGCCAAGCGATATATTGACCAGCTGCAAACGCTTGAGGATGAAGGATACATGAAGCTTCCGAAGCTGACGGATGATCATGTATGGCATCTATTCCCGATTAGAGTACTGAAGGGAGAGCGAGATGAACTGGCAGCGAAATTGCTGGAAATGGGCATAGAGACGGATGTCTATTACCCGATCCTATCGCATCAGCATCAAACAAATCTTGTTTCTCAAAAGTATAGACAAACAACACTACCGCACACGGAAAAGGCAGCGCAGCAATTACTTCACTTGCCACTTTACCCAGGAATGCCGCTGCAAGATCAGGAGAAGGTCATCGAGGGGGTTCATCATGTTATCAAGTCTTCCATTCAATAAAAAACTGCTGAATCAGCCGAAGAATCCGCAGTGGATCGTCTTCTGTGATTTTGATGAAACGTATTATTCTCACGAAATGACAGAGGAGCAGAGAGAGGATGTCAAGCGGCTGGAAGCCTTTGTAGCAGAAAAGAGTGAAGCGGGACAGCTTTTGCTGGGCTGGGTGACGGGAAGCAGCCTCGATTCTGTCACGAGCAAAATGGAAAAAGGCGGGTTTCATCAATTCCCGCATTTCATTGCGTCGAACTTAGGGACTGAGATTGTATATACGTCGGATGTTCATTTTGGACAGCCAGATGCAGAGTGGATGAAGCGGCTGGATGCACAGGGCTTTTCAGATGAAAAAATCGAAGACATCCTGGAAACTGTCCGAGAAAAGGGCATTTCCCTTAGACCGCAAACGCAGCTGGGCAGCTCAGGGTATAAAAAGAATTTCTATTATCAAGAGCAGGATGAACGGACGGATCTTCATCATCTATCATTTATTCAAACACTGGCTAAAGAGCGGGGTGTGGCGGTCAACATCAACAAATGCAACCCGCTTGCAGGAGATCCTGCGGATTGCTATGATGTCGATTTTTTACCAGTAGGAACAGGGAAGGATGAAATTGTCCGCTTTATGCTGAACCAATATGATCTATCGAAAGATCAAGGCTTTGCGTTTGGTGATAGTGGGAACGATTTGCGGATGCTTCAATCCGTCACGCACGGTTTCCTTGTCCAAAATGCGACAGGCGAAGCCAAACGGCACCATCACCAAATTTGTCATCATGGGTATGCAAAAGGAATCTATGAAACTCTGAAAACAGTGATGTATAAACATGAGGAGGCACATTCATGAAGAAAATTGGAATTGTTGGAGCAGGGAATATTGCAAAAGCACATGCAAGAGCATTATCAACGATCAAAGGTGCAGAATTATCCGGTGTCTATGATTTGCATGAGTCGGTCGCACAGGGATTCATTAAACAGTACGGCGGACGTGTGTATTCAAGTATCGAGACACTTGCAGATGCATCTGATGGGTTGATCATTGCTTCCCCTAATTTTTGTCATAAGGACCATGCCCTTCAGTCGCTAAGAGCAGGACAGCCGATTTTATGTGAAAAACCGATGGCTGTGTCGCTGAAGGAAGCGAAGGAAATGGTAGAGACAGCCAAACAGTTCCAAGTTCAAGCCAGTATGGGCTTTAACTATCGTTATTTATCCTTTGTGAATATATTGAAGAACTTGATTGCCAACGGAGAATTAGGCCGTATTTTGACCGTCAGAACTCATTTTAAGAAAAACAGTGCCCTCAGAAGAAAGACATTTTCATGGAGAGACAGCGGAGAAAGTCTGCGTACGAGCGGTGCGCTAGGAGATCTTGGCATTCATTTGATTGATATGCTGTGGTACTTATTTGGCAGTGAAATGAAGAAAGAATCACTTAACACCAAGATGCTGACACGTGTAAAGGAAAAAGAAGAGAAAAAGGTACAAGTGGATGATCATACCGAAATTTTCGGGCAGATGGAGAATCAAGTGTTCTTTCATTTGGTGACATCCAAAAGTACGCAGCCTGAGGAATGTGGATTTAGTGTAGAAGTCGTTGGTCATGACAAGGTATTCAAATACCATACGAACATGAAAAACGAATATGAGATCAGTGATGGATTGTGTGTGGAGCGTCATCAAATGCCGCAAACCTTGCTGACAGATCCGCCGAATGAATTTTACGGATGGTCCGATACATTCCGCGATCAGCTGATGCATTGGGTGAATACTGATCCATACCCAACTCATATGAAGGTCGCTGATTTTGAAGATGGTTATCGCGCGCAGGCTGCGCTCAATACATGCTTTGAGAGGGAAGAGGCAGTTGTCTCTGCTCAGGCATATTAAAGAGGTGGAGCGGAGGATGTCATGACTCCGCTCCTTTTTAGAGGAAGTGAAAAGATGAAAAAGGTATTTTATTTTGGCTGTGTCTTTTATTTTTTTATTGGGACCATTCATGTGTTCTTTGGCAGCTTAACGCCTTATTTGCTGTCGAGTTATGATAAGGGTCCTGGGGAATTATCATCTTTAATTTTTTTTCAGTTTATTGGTTTTTTGACAGGTGTTCTGCTATCCCCCATTCTAGTGAGAAAAAGAGGCTATGGCGCTGTGCTGACGATGGGTCTTTTGCTGATGATTGGCTCACTTCTGCTGGGGCTGTTGGTGCCGGGCTGGACGACGCTTGTGCTGGCAGGTTTTTTTCTTGGGAGCGGCGCAGGCAGTCTTGAGACAACAGCCGGTGCGTATGTCATTTCGATGGCTAATAGTGCAAAGCGAATCAGTATCATGGAGGTCTTTTTTGGATTAGGTGCACTGTTATTTCCGCTAGTGATTTTGCTGACTGTCACAGAGCAGACATGGCAGTATGTGTTTTTATTTCAGGTGGGTGCGCTGACATTTTTCCTCATGCTATGGCTTGTTTTTATGAACAAACTGCCTCATGGACAGATGGATGCTCCTTCCACAGGAGGGATGAGGAAACCGTCCTTGCTTCTTGATCGAAATAATCGAATGATCGTGGTCATTATGATTTGTTTTGCCTTTTTCTACGCAGGGATTGAAACGAACTTTGCGAACTTTTTGCCGTCGATCATGCTGGAAAAGGGGGGAGAAAATTGGGGCCTCTTTGCGGTCTCTACTTTCTGGACAGCGATCGTCATTGGCAGGACTGTGATTGCGAGAAAAGCTGATCAGCTGCACCCGCTGCGTTTTTTAAAGCTAAGCGCATCACTGATGATTTTGCTGCTTGTGATATTCGCTCTGACAACCCACATTACTGCGCAGCTGATTCTCATCTTTTTCATCGGCCTTTGCGCAGCTGGCATGTTCCCAATCGCACTGACAGCATCAGCGCTAATGATTGAAAATGCCATCGATGAGGCGACGAGTTATTTTATTGCAGCCGCGAGCTTAGGCGGAGCCTGCTTGTCCTTTTTGATTGGATTTAGTCTGGAATGGGCAGGAGCGGCAAGTGCCGTCTTTGTATTTGCTTTCTTAGCTGTACTTCTGTTTACAGCTGCGATTCAAATGAATCGTTCTAAGAAAAAAGAAACGGTACACGCGCAGCAGACGGAACTGAAAGCAGATCGCTAAGCGAATGACCCAGCGGCTGGTCCACCTGAAATGATGACAAAGGACTTGTACTAAAACGCAGAAAGTTTGAATAACATGTACAAGTCAGCATCAAAAGGAGGACGTCTATGTGGCGGTGTTTTTTGGTTATATCTTTTTAGGGTTGTCGCTTTCAGCGCCTGTTGGGCCAGTCAATGCAGCCCAAATCGACAGAGGTATTAAAAGTGGATTTTGGCATGCGTGGATTTTTGGTGTGGGGGCTATGGCTGCGGATATTGTCTATATGCTTCTCATCTATTTTGGTGTCGCCCAGCTTTTGACTGCACCTCTTGTAAAAACCTTTTTGTGGCTGTTCGGCTTTTTCGTTCTGACCTATACCGGTATTGAAAGTCTGCGTAAAATCAATTTACAGGAGAGTCCGAAAAAGGATAGCGGAAACACATCAGTTGGCCATTCGTTCATGACCGGATTTTTCATTTCTTTATCTAATCCGCTCAGTATTTTGTTTTGGCTTGGCATCTACGGCAGCATCTTAGCCAATACGATCGAAAAGTATGGAGCTTCCCAAATGCTCATGTACAGTATGGCTATTTTTATTGGCATGCTGATCTGGGATTTCAGCATGGCACTGCTAGCTAGTTCGTTTAGGCGTTATTTAAGTGAACGTGTGTTACATGGCTTATCCGTTCTTGCAGGACTATCTTTACTTGGATTCGGCGTCTATTTTGGGTATCAAGGGATTATGGCGTTGATTGGGTAGAAAAACAGACTGATACATACAGTCTGTTTTTTTTTGTAAGGATTGACAGACATAACACATTCTTGAATAATGGTGGAATAGAAAATGGCTTGAAGGAGCTTCTGCTATGCGTATGTTTCTGCCAGTATTTAATTATTTGTGTATGTTGATTTTATCAGTCATCACAGCAACATTTGTTTATACGTTTTTATTTATGCCATCTGAAGCGGGCTTCAGTTATGTGGAGATGACCAGTCTGTTCATTTTGCTTGCTTATGTCATTTTTGCTGTACCAATTCAGCTTGTTTTACACCGGCATCCTAAAAGGTTTCGAAGCCGTGACTTATTGATTTATTTTATTGCGGCCTGGGTGGTTTGCTCGGCTTTGGCTTTATGGATTGATTATGGACTTGTTGTGTTCATCAGCTATAAAGTTTATTTGTTTAGCTTCTGCGCAGCCCTTATTTATTGGGTGCTGGATTCCGTCTTTTTGATGAAGAGCCAATCGTAGAAATAACGAAAGGCGCTCTATTAACTTACGCTAGGTTCATCACATAATAGAATAAAAGAAACAAATACCTACTCAATTTGAATGGAGACCCCATCTTGTCATCCGCAAGGAAAGTCGTGGAAGGACAGTCACCACAGCCATTTCCACCTCATAGGCTGTGGAGAAGACGCTAAAACGAGGTGGAAGGAAATGGCCCAGCTGTATGCAAAAAGTTGCCTTGATCAAAATCTACGATCACTAGAAGAATGGAAGCAGGATGCTTTCAAACAATTTGGCGAGATGGTCGGAGATGAAGCAGATACATTCCCTTGTGTACCCGGGAGACAGGGATTTTTTCTCGATCATTTACGCTATGGGTTTGTTGGTGACCCGAGGGAAGAGGAAGCAGTGGATGAATTAGCCCAGCTGCTTAGAGAATACAAAGGCTGTGCGAAAGAAACCGGTCAATATGCTTCATTTATCTGTTTTTTTGAAACACCGCAGGATTTAAAGGAAAGTTCGCTTGAAGAGTTTGAGCAGCATTTTTGGTCGCTGCTTCAACGGCTGCATCATAAAGATGAAGAACCATGGCCTGAGGAGATTCCGCTAGATACTCATCATCATGAGTGGGAGTATTGCTTCCATGGTGAAGCTTATTTTATTTTGTGTTCCACACCTGCTCACAAGCTCAGAAAAAGCCGCCACTTCCCTTATGTCATGATGGCATTTCAGCCTAGATGGGTGTTTGAGAAATTGAATGGATCGACCAAGTTTGGACAAAAAATGAGCCAGCTCGTTCGCAAGCGGCTCAAAGCATATGATGAGGTCAGTGTTCATCCATCATTAAAATGGTACGGGGATCCGACCAATCATGAATGGAAGCAGTACTTTCTCCCAGATGAAGAGGCGGAGAAACCAGCCTCCGCCAAATGTCCATTTACTGCATTAAAAAACATGATGAAATTATGATGCGGTCTGATCCTGTTTCCACTTTTTCCTCATAAATAGCACCATGACGGCAATCACTGCAATGATCCCAAGGCTGATAAAAAAGCCAGGTCGTCCGCTTGCCTCTGTTAATGTGCCTGAAACGGCGGCTCCAATTAAGAGCAGCGCAAGAATCATTTCACACGTTTGGCGAGTGGATGGCTTGGATAGCTTTTTACTTGAGAACAGAATAAAGATCCATGTATACAGCAAAGTAAGACCGGCTGCTGTTGTGAGATGCTCGTAGATGTGTTTGGACAAAAAGAGTGCAAGCAAAATCGAGACAATTAAGCCAGCAGCAGTTAAGATAATCGAAGACCATCTCACATGCGATGGATCTTTTTGTTTAAAGCAAGCAGGTGCATCCTGATGCTCTGACATTGTGCCGAGCAGCGTTGTGACTGCATAGAGAGAGGCAACCAATGTTGAAAAACCGGCAATGATGAAAATGCCATTAAAGATATGAAGAAAGATCGATAAATGAAACGGCTCTAATGAAGTAATAAATGGACTGCTGTTCTCATTAAAGGCTGTCACTGGGACAAGCAAGAGAGCAAGTCCGATTGAGACGATATAGATGACTGCTAGAATGATCAGCATGACACGTCCAGCCTTTGCTGCATCTTTCGGGTCCTTTAAATGAACCGCCATCAGCCCCATGACTTCAATCCCCCCAAAAGCATAAAACGCATAAATCAAACCATTCCAAAGACCAAGCGGACCAAGAGGCATCCATTCGTGATCCTTATTAGGCAGATGAAGGGTCGGTTTATGTTCTGTCAAAATGCCGAATAATACAAGCACCGCAAGAATCATAAATAGAAAAATCGCCGCTGTTTTCAGTACCGCCAGAACATTTTCTGTCTTTTGAAAAGAAGAAAGCCCAATGATAATGACGAGCAGAGCAAGAGCGGAATAAATTGCAGAAAACACCCAAAGCGGAACAGAAGGAAACCAGTGACGGGTAAATAGAGAAATGGCGGTTAACTGACTTCCTGTAATCAGCATTTCTGCAAACCAATACACCCAGCCATTACTAAATCCTGCCCAGCGTCCATATGCTTTACGAGCATAGGAACAAAATGACCCTTTATCAGGATTATCGGCTGTCATCGCAGCCAAATGTTTAAAAACGAGATACGTTCCGACCGCAGCAAGCAAAAAGGAGATGCAGACGGAATAACCGGATTTTGTAATGGCGATGCTGGAACCAAGGAAGAACCCAGTGCCAATTGTACAGCCGACTCCGATGAGAGAAAGCTGCCACCAAGATAAAGATTGTTCTTCTTTCAATGCAAGTGCAACACCTTTCTATTTCAATGACATTAGCTTGTGACCGCGTCTTTTTTTTATACATGATCAAGGGGACATTTTGGGCATACTGTCATGGAAAGGAGTGCATGTGATGAACGGAGAATACGTCATTTTGCCAAAGGGTAGACTCGGCTTTCGTTTAGGGAAAGGCCAATGTATGCGAGTGGTTGATATTGAAGGCCAGCAAGTAGCAGATGTAATGGCCTATCATGAAAAGGATTTTTATGAAAAATTTGACCAAGGTGCGACGATGGACAGTTTGTTCTCGTCCAAAGTAAAAAAAGGCGATAAGCTCTATTCTAATTTATATAAACCGATGTTTACGATCATTGAAGATACAGTAGAATGCCATGATTTATACATGCCCGCCTGCCGGCAAGAGATGTATCAGCTTTTATACGGACGGACGCACTTAGAGGTCATGCATACATGCTACGACAATTTGCGGACGGCCTTTGAGCCTTTTGGAATTCCAAAGGAGGATATGTACTATCCTTTTAATGCCTTTATGAATACAGTCATTGATGAAAAAGGAAAGCTGTCTGTCGAGCTGCCAAAATCGCTGCCAGGTGACTACATTCGCCTGAGGGCTGAAATGGATCTCATTGTGGCCGTGTCCGCTTGTCCTGCTGATATTGGGAAGTGTAATGGTTCAAGCTGTACATCTATACGGGTAGAAATCGATTAAAAAAGAAAAGGACCAGTCCATAAAGACATGGTCTTTTTCACTTGTGAATGTTTGATATCTAAGAAATAGGGGAACGTCTAACAAAATGTTCTTGATGAAAACATGGTATAATGGAGATTCAAAAAACGTTGTTAAATCAATGAATTGTGTGTAAAACCTGTTCTCTTCATGTAGAGGATGCTTAGGAGGAAAAGTGTATGAGTTTGCAGAAAAAGATCAGCCAAGAGTTGCATGTGCAGCCCTCAATTGACCCAAAGCAGGAGATCGAAAAACGGGTTGGATTTCTAAAGGAATACTTGAAAAAAACCGGGGCAAAAGGATTTGTACTCGGCATTAGCGGCGGGCAGGATTCAACGCTTGCCGGACGTCTTGCACAGCTTGCTATCAGTGAGCTTCGTCAAGAAGGAAAAGAGGATGCAGTCTTTATTGCGGTACGCCTTCCGCATGGTGTGCAGCAGGATGAAGATGATGCACAGCTTGCTCTATCATTTATTCAGCCAGACAAGTCGTGGAAATATGATATTGCACCTGCCGTATCAGCATTCAGTGATCAATATCAAAAAGAAACAGGCGGCCCATTGTCTGACTTTAATAAAGGGAATGTCAAAGCACGTATGAGAATGATCGCGCAATATGCTGTCGGCGGTGAGGAAGGATTGCTTGTCATCGGTACAGATCATGCAGCTGAAGCAGTAACCGGCTTCTTCACGAAGTATGGTGATGGCGGTGCAGATGTTCTTCCGCTCACAGGCTTGACAAAACGCCAAGGCCGGGCGCTACTCGAAGCGCTAGAAGCACCGGAACGCCTGTATTTAAAGAAACCAACAGCCGATCTGCTGGACGACAAACCTCAGCAAACGGATGAAACAGAACTCGGCATTACGTACAATGAAATTGATGATTACTTAGAAGGCAAACCAGTGTCAGATCAAGCAGCAGAAGCGATTGAAAAGCGCTATGTTCAATCAGAGCATAAACGCCAAGTACCCGCTTCTATGTTTGATGATTGGTGGAAATAAAAAAGAGACCTCTCCAGAAGATGGAGAGGTTTCAGCGTGTAGACAAACCTTCGCATTCGGTGTCAGGTCTGCGCGCCGGTACTCACGAATGTCAAATTCGCTCCGCTCCGGTACTCGTCCTTTCCTAGGGCTGCAAAGGTTTTCTATTACGCTGAAAAGAAGACAAAGGGCTAAAATAAAGATCATTTTAGCCCTTTGTCAATAATCAGAGACCTCTCCAGATGGAGAGGTTTTTTTATGTCGAATTTCAAGTGGGTTTGACAAAATAACCAAAATTTCATTAAATTAGTAGAACGATATACTTAAGTCCATTTCACTAAATATCGGTTTTTTTGATCAAAAAAAGCAAGCATAATTAGTTCGATTCACTTAATTTCATTTCTATTGACAGTATTTTCAGAAAAAATGATTGACGAAGAAAAAGAATGCGCTTACAATGAAACCACATTCCGAAAAGTGAAATTAGATTCCACTGAATGGAATAAAGAGGTGATTCACCTCCAAATAAGAAGCTAAAGGAATGATGGACACAATGAAAAATCGAAGTGCACTGGAAATTTACAAAGAGGGAGGCGCTTGGTGGGAGACTGAGATTAGTCATATTCAAAAAAATTCAATTGAACTTCGAGGATATCCGATTGAAGAACTGATTGGTGAATTGTCGTATCCACAAATGCTCTATTTACTGCTTGTTGGTGAATTATTGGATGATTCAAAAGCAGCTCTTTTTGAAAGTGTTCTTGTCGCAGGTGCGGACCATGGACCAAGGGCGCCATCTATTGCAGCAGCCAGAATGGCGGTGACTTGCGGCATTTCGTTTAATTCCTCTGTTGCAACAGGGATGAATCTATTAGGTGACATTCATGGCGGAGCCGGAGAGAAGGCCATGCGTATGTTATACGAAGCCAAAGCGATCTACGATGATCAAAAGGATGTACAGTCTGCGGCAAAGCAAGTGTGCCAAACATGGTTAACTCGCAAGGAAAAAATCCCGGGAATCGGACATCAGCTTCATGATGATGATCCGAGGGTGAGACGTCTATATGAGCTGAGTCACACATATGTCCAGCAAGGTCTTATCAGCGGGACATATTTACGGTTAGCCGAAGCGATTAGACATGAGCTTGAACAGCTGAAAGGGAAGAAAATCACAATGAATATAGATGGTGTATCTGCTGCCATCCAATGTGAATTAAACATTCCGGCAGAAGCAGCAAAAGGCATTTTTTCCTTATCCAGAGGAATGGGCATCGTGGCGCATGCATATGAGGAGCTGACAAAGGGAGCCCTCGTGAAGGGACCTTGTCCGAATGAAGAAAGATTGGTTCGTTATGCAGGGCATGGAACGCGGTACTTGAAGGAGGGAGAAAAAATTTGAGTGGTTTCAAAGCGTTGTCATATATAAACGGCGAGTGGCTGGATACCGATCGTGTCAAAACTGATATCATCAATCCTTACTCAGGAGAAATAATCGGTACATCCTATCTCGCCTCATCAGAAGACATAGAACAGGCACTTTCTAGTGCGCAGCATGCTAAAAAACAAATAGCGGGAATATCGGCAATCGAACGCTCAAAGCTTCTAACAAAAGCAGCCATCTTACTTGAAGAACAAAAAGACCATTTTGCAAAACTGATTTCGCTGGAACTAGGCAAACCACTTAAAAATACAAGAGATGAAGTTTCGCGATCAATCGAGACGCTGGCGCAGTCGGCGGAAGAAGCGAATCGATTAATAGGTGAGACCATTCCTGGCAATGTATCATCGCGTGGACAGGGAGCAATGGCCATGACATTTAAAGTACCAGTCGGAGTTGTGCTAGCGATTACTCCTTTTAATGCACCGCTCAACTTAATTTGTCACAAAGTCGGTCCGGCCTTTGCGGGAGGGAATGTCATAATTTTGAAGCCCGCACCGCAAACATCAGCTGTTGCCACAGCGTTTGTCAAACTTCTTCTCGAAGCAGGGTTTCCTGAGGCTGGTTTGCAGCTTGTGATTGGCGGGGTCGAGGCTGGGAAACAGTTAGTCACTGATGAAAGAACGAATCTCATCTCTTTTACCGGCGGGGCTGCCGGAGGCGAACATATTACAACCTCTGCGGGATTAAAGAAGGTACTGCTCGAACTTGGAGGGAATGGCGCGACGATTGTTCATCACGATGCAGATATTGAACAAGCCGCATCCCTTTGTGCCAAAACAGGTTTTAGTAATTCCGGTCAAAGCTGTATTTCTGTTCAAAGAATTTATGTCCACCAGCAAATCATGCCGTCGTTTACTGAAGTATTAAAACAAAAAGTAGAGCAGCTTGTCGTTGGAGATCCGCTGTCTAGTGAGAGTGATATCGGCTGTATGGTTGATGTCCAGGCCGCGCAGCGTGTTGAGGCATGGATACAAGAGGCAGAGAGTATGGGGGCTGAGCTTTTATATGGGGGAAAAAGAAATGGAGCGAGCATCACACCAGCTATTTTGTTAAACCCTCCGAAACAGGCCAAGGTTGTCTGTGAGGAAGTGTTCGGCCCAGTTGTCAGCGTTCTCCCTTATGAGGAGCTGGAGGAGGCAATCAAAGAAGCAAACGATAGTCGATATGGTTTGCAGGCAGGGATCTTTACGAATCAGCTGGATGTGGCATTACACGCAGCAAAAGAACTTGAAACTGGCGGTGTTGTCATCAATGGGACATCGAATTTTAGACTGGATCATTGGCCTTATGGTGGGATTAAGCGAAGTGGTCTTGGAAGAGAGGGTCCGCGTTTCGCCATCGAGGAGATGACCGAAACCAAAATGGTCGTGCTCCCAAATGGTCTGTGAAAGGGGCGGAGGGATGTGAATGCATTTCAGCAAAAAGTAAAAAGTGTGCAGACAGGCGGTCAACCAATGATTTGTACGCCGCTCATCGGACAAACAAAGAAAGAATTGTTTCATGAGGTCGAGGTGTTAACAGAGAGGAAACCTGATGTAATCGAGTGGCGGGCAGATTTTTTTCATCACCTTCATGACAAGGAACAAGTGATAGAAACCCTTAAGGGAATGGTAGAAAAGGCAAAGGGCATCCCATTTTTATTCACCATTCGCTCTGAAAAGGAGGGCGGCGAAAGTATATCACTCTCCGAAACTGAGAAAGTTTCTTTGCTTGCTGAGCTTTGTTCCACACAGCTTGTGGATGCCGTTGATTATGAATTGATGCAGGATGTGGCACATATACAGCAAGTCAGTCAGGCGGCTAAAAGAAATGGCGTCACCTTGATTGTGTCGTATCACGATTTCTATCGCACCCCTGAGATAGATCGTCTCGTGCAGCTACTCGTCAATGCAGAATCAGTCGGCGCCGACATCGCAAAGATCGCAGTGATGCCGCATTCCTATGACGATGCATTAACACTGCTCTCAGCGACCAGCTATGCGAAAAAGCAGCTGTCAATTCCCGTGATTTCGATGGCAATGGGGGAATACGGGGCTTTTACAAGAATGGTTGGCGGACTTTTTGGATCTGTCATGACCTTTGCTGTAGGGAAAGAAAGCTCAGCTCCCGGGCAAGTCGCGATACAGGATTTGAGCAATGTTCTATCTATTGTGTTTTCAAAGAATAAGTGAGTAGCAATTCATAGCTGCAACGTGAGAGGAGAGAAACATGAAGAAGAATATTTCTACACAGGTTATTCAGTACTTAGAAAATCGGGGAGTCGAGCATATTTTCGGTCTCTGTGGTCATACGAATATTGCTTTTTTATCAGCGCTTGAAAAAAGCTCGATTCAATTTGTAAATGTCAGGCATGAACAGATAGCAGCACATGCAGCAGATGGTTATGCGCGAGCAAAGAAACAGACGGCTGTTGTTCTCAGTCATCTAGGTCCTGGACTCACCAATGCGGCAACAGGTGTGGCGAATGCAGCACTTGATTCCATTCCGATGGTTGTCATTGCAGGAGATGTTCCAAGTCATTACTACGGAAAGCACCCACACCAAGAGATCAATCTTCATTCCGATGCCTCTCAATACGAAATTTACCGGCCGTTTGTGAAAAGAGCATGGCGAGTCGATATTCCAGAATTATTTCCAGAGATTTTATCAAAAGCATTTCAGTTAGCTGAAAGCGGCCGACCTGGCCCGGTGCTTATTTCTGTTCCGATGGACGTGTTCTCAAAAGACCTAGATGTGTCCCTGTTTGAACAAATGAACCATCATACACACACCATTGAAAAACCTTCTATTGATGATCAAACGGCCAATCGGATATTAGACCGATTGCTGCAGGCAGAAAGGCCGCTCTTATATGTAGGGGGAGGCATTTTGTTAGCTGATGCAGCTGAAGAATTAAAGGCATTTTCTGACCATCTAAGTATCCCTGTTGCTCACTCTTTGATGGGGAAAGGAGCCATGCCGGATGATCACCCAATGACCCTTGGAATGACAGGATTTTGGGGGACAAAATTTATTAATGATCAGTGCAAAGAGGCGGACTATATATTGGCTTTAGGCACCCGTTTTGCTGAAGCTGATGCGAGCTCGTGGGAATCGGAGTATACGTTCAATTTCCAATCAACCAAGCTCATTCATATTGACATCGATCCGAATGAAATTGGCCGGAACTACCCTGTTGAAATTGGAGCGGTAGCCGATCTTAAGCAAGCTTTGACCGTACTCAATCGCGTGGCGAAAGAAAGGTTGCCAGAAGGTATCGATCGCCCTGAATTGAAAAAGGACATTGCGGCTTATCGTGAGGAATTTCAGAAGAGCAATTTGACGAATATTCAAGACGAGTCTTTCCCAATGAAACCGCAGCGTATTTTGCAGGAAGTGCGGGAAGTATTACCGTCAGATGCTTTCATTACAACCGATGTTGGCTGGAATAAAAATGGGGTAGGACAGCAATTTCCTGTATTGACTCCTGGGACCATTTTAACGCCAGGTGGTTTTGCGACGATGGGATTTGGCGCTCCCGCTGCACTTGGAGCAAAGATTGCCCAGCCTGACCGTGTCGTTGTGTCACTCGTTGGAGACGGCGGATTCGGTCAAAATCCATCCGTTCTCGCAACAGCCGTTGAAGAAAACATTCCTGTTGTGTGGATTGTGATGAATAACAGTGCGTTTGGCACAATAGCCGGCTTGCAAATGGCGCACTATGAAACAACGTACGGCACTGTTTTTAGAAAAGGTGGAGAAAGCTATTCTCCGGATTTTGCTGCCATTGCGAGAGGTTATGGAATGAAGGGGATTAAAATCACTTCTGCGTCTGAATTCAAAGAAGCCTTGGCTGAAGCCATTGCCTCTCAGGAGCCTTGCGTCATTGATGTAGCGATGAAAAATGATCCTGTTCCTACGGATGGACATTGGAATATTAATGACATTTATTCACCAAATACAAAACGCTCACATGTCAGTGTGAACTAAACATTACTAGGGAGGAATCAACAATGAAAATTAAAGTATTGAATCCGTTTCAAGATGGGAACCCATTATGGTTAGGCTTAGATCGTCCAGAGGAGCAAATGATTCGAAAGGTATTTCAAACGATTACACCAGATACCGTTGGATCAGAGCATATGATGGCGGGTCTCACCATTTTTGAACCAGGGGAAGCAAGTTCAGTGCACAATCACCCGGGTTCAGAGGAATTTGATTTTGTGATTAAAGGGTCCGGCGAAGTCATTTGTGATGGAGAAAGGCAGCCCTTTAAACAAAATGATTTCATGTTCATTCCAGACGGTGTCCCGCACCAGCATGTGAATACAGGCGATGAACCTTTATGGCTCATTTGGCTCTACACGCCGCAAGGGCAGC
This sequence comes from Bacillus sp. FSL K6-1000, assembly GCF_038630785.1. NCBI lineage: Bacteria > Bacillati > Bacillota > Bacilli > Caryophanales > Bacillaceae > Bacillus > Bacillus sp. FSL K6-1000. The sequence goes on from NZ_CP152042.1 coordinate 333,470, forward strand.
TTCCGAAGGATTAAAAACCTGCACCGGTGAGCCCTGCTTTTGAATCATCAGGGCCTTACGGGTCAATCAGAAAGATGAAAAGGGCTAAATTAGAAATGATTTTAGCCCTTCATCACTTGAATGAAAGGGAGTCAAGCAATGAATATGAATACACCGCTCGAAGGAATAAAAATATTAGACGTCTCTACAATGATCGCTGCACCCTATGGCGCGGTGCTTCTAGGAGATTTTGGAGCAGAAGTCATCAAAGTCGAGATTCCTGGTAAAGGCGATACGCTGCGGCATGTCGGCCCTTTTGCAGATGGGGAACCACTTAGATGGTCAGGTCTCTCACGGAATAAAAAATCCCTTACACTGGATCTGCACAAAGACGAAGCAAAAGACATTTTTAAAAAGCTTGCAGCTCAGGTCGATGTACTGATCGAAAATTTCCGTCCTGGAACACTCGAAAAATGGGGCGTTGGGTATGATGTGTTAAAAGAAATCAACCCTCGTTTAATTATGATTCGTGTATCGGGTTATGGTCAAACGGGCCCGTTTAAGGACAAGGCCGGATTTGGAACGCCAGCGACGGCGTTTAGCGGCTTTACATATATTCAAGGGTTTCCAGACCGGCATCCAGTCAGCCCTTCCTTTTCTCTAACTGATTATATTGCTGGCATCTATGTGGCATTTGCTACTGTGACAGCGATGTATTACAGGGATACACATCCAGAAGGAACGGGGCAAATGGTGGATTTGGCCCTCTATGAATCTGTGTTTCGTATGTTAGAGTTTTTGGTTGCAGAATATGACAAGCTTGGGAAGGTGCGTGAGCGTTCACCGGGGCTAAGCGGTCATTCAAGCCCTGCTGGTACCTATGAGACAAAGGATGGGCATTATTTGGTTCTTGTAACAAGTACAGATTCGACCTTCAATCGATTGGCTGAGGCGATGAATCGATTAGATTTATTAGAGAATGAAAAATTCGCGGTTAATGCATCCAGGCTGAAGCATAACAAAGAAATGGATGCGATTGTTTCGCAATGGATCGCGTCGAAAACAAGGGATGACGTATTAGAAATTCTAGATACTCACGGTGTCCCTGTGAGCCCGATCTTAAGTATTCGGGATATTTTTGAACATCCACAATTTAAAGCAAGAGAGAATATCGTCGAATTGCATCACCCTCGACTTGGAAAAGTGAAGGTGCCTGGGATCATTCCGAAGTTTGAAAAAACACCTGGAAGTATCCGTCACATTGCACCTGATTTAGGCGAACATAATTATGAGATTTTAACAAATATGCTTGGCTTAACAGAAGAAGAGTGTAAGCAGTTAGAAGAAAAAGGGGTTATTTAAGACGTTCAACCGAACCGCACGCTGCGGAAACAAAGGAGGATGGTTATGAAAGTGCATTCAGAACTGAAGGGGAATGAATTGCAGCCCGCATATGTGAAACCAACGAAAGCCCGTTTTGGCATATTGATTCTGTTGTTTTTTATTACCGCTATTAATTATATTGATCGAGCCAGTGTATCCATTGTTGCGCCTGCTATTCAATCTTCATTGCAATTAAATCCTGCCTTATTAGGTCTGATTTTTTCGGCATTTAGCTGGACATATACAGCGATGCAAATACCAGGCGGTTTTATTCTCGATAAATTTGGCTCAAAGGTAACGTATGGGATATCACTCGTTACCTGGTCTATTTTTACAGGCTTACAGGCGTTTGCGAATAGCTTTGCCTTTTTATTCGGCTGCCGTTTGTTTATTGGAATTACAGAATCTCCCGCATTTCCTGCAAATAATCGTATTGTCACTACATGGTTTCCAAGGCGGGAACGGGCTTTTGCAACAGGAGTATACACAGCTGGAGAGTATGTGGGTCTTGCATTTGCGACACCTCTTCTTTTTTGGATCATGACGACTTTCGATTGGAGAACCGTCTTTATTACGGCAGGTGCGCTCGGTATCATATTTGCTTTCTTTTGGTACAAGTATTATCACGAACCGAAAGAGCATCCGAAGATAAATGAAGATGAGTTAGAATTAATCCGGCAAGGCGAAGGGCTGACAGTCGCATCACAGGAGAAGCTGAAATGGGCAGACTTTGCAGCCCTTCTGAAATATCGTAAGTTGATCGGGCTCTATATTGGCCAATTCTCTGTTGCGTCTACACTTTTTTTCTTTTTAACGTGGTTTCCGACCTATTTGGCAGAGGCGAAAAACATGGCATTTCTCAAGGTAGGTTTTGCTGCTTCTCTTCCTTATATTGCTGCATTTTTTGGGGTCTTGTTTGGAGGTTATGTGTCTGATTGGCTGCTTAAAAAGGGCGTATCAGTGAATGTAGCGAGAAAGCTGCCGGTAGTGGTTGGCTTGCTGATGACGAGTACCATTGTTTTAGCAAACTTTACAACGAATATCCCGCTTGTGCTGACCATTTTATCCATCGCTTCATTTGCGCAAGGACTGTCTAATATCTCTTGGACGATGCTGTCCGAGGTGGCACCGAGGGAAATGGTTGGGCTTGCTGGCGGCGTATTTAACTTTTTTGCTAATTTAGCTGGGATCATCACTCCGCTGATTATCGGATTCATCGTGTCGGCGACAGGCTCTTACAACGGGGGAATTTTATTCGTCAGTTTAGTCGCATTAGGCGGGGCATTGTCGTACATTTTCATCGTAGGTAAAATTGAACGTATTCAATTGAAACCGTAGTGGGAAAGCAAAAGAGAACTCATATCAAGACGAGTTCTCTTTTTTTATGAATAAAAAATAACGGTGATAACTGTTGCACATGCGATACCCATGCTGATATAAAAGCCAGCAAACCAAATATTCCACCGAGTGATACGGTAAGGGTTGACCTTCATCAAATCTGCCAATAAGGAGACAGAAACATTAAAAGGGCTAAACATAACAGTTGATGTGCCAGCAACGATCAGCATGATAGCGATGGGAAGAGCAGGCAGTTCATGAATGACAGGTGTCATCATGCTGACTAATAAAGCAAGCGAGACGAGCGGGTGAAAACCGCAAAGAGCGGTGATCAGAAAATACAACCCGATGACACAATAAACCCAAATGGCATGGTCTGCTATACTGACAATAAATGCTTGAATCGGCTGCATACTGTTTGCGGCAAGCAGCATATCGACAAAGAAGCCGGCACTTAAAAATAGACACATATAGTTGGAGAGCTGATTGGTTCTTTCTTTCCAATGAGGCACAGAGACCGCTATATATTGTTTTCTTTTTTTGATAACAGATGAGAATAATAGAGCAAATGGAATAATTGTCAGCACAACAGCGAATAAATAGCCTTTTCCAATCCATGCATCGACAAGTGAGACGGCTGTCATAAAACTAAGCAGCATGAAAGCGAGCTGAAGGGTTTTTCGCTTAATTCGATGAGGGTTGGAGTTTGTTTGTGCTGACTGAATGATGTTTGGTAATCGTTTGCTTTGCCGAGAAAAAAGCATCCAATCTGCCGCCAGCACCACGATCATTAAACCAAAAGTAATGGGTGCAATTTGATAATATTTTAGTTTGGTTGCGTCAATGGTGACGCTGACTAGCACTTCAACAGGACTCCAGCTTAAACATAATGCATATGACCTTAAGAGGTTGCGTGTATAAAGATGTTGCTGCACCTGTTTTTTTAGGGATTCCAGCGACGGTTTGAGTGATGTATATAGTAAGGGGATCGTCGCGATATTTAAAAACATGCCAAGAATATGAGTGACAAATGAACTCTTGCGATAAAGCTGGTTTGGACTCGTTGTATGCAGTGTGAGCAGTTTATTTAATTGTGTATCGAAATGTCCAACATGTATGAGAGAATGAATAAAAGGCAGCATGAAAAATAAAGAAAGCAAGCCTAGCATGGAATGAAAGTGAAGAACAAACGTATGCAATGGCTGGCCGGATAAGAAGAATAAGAACAAACCAATGATGAGAAACACAGCACCTGTTTTCAAATAAAGCCCACTGGCTTTCTTAAAAGAAATGGTGAGCGAGATAGCGGCCAGCAGACCAACAAAGTAGGAGAGTATGGGAGCAGGAAATAGTTGATGAACAATATATAAGCTAATCAGAAGTGTAAAAACGACCAGGTACATTCAAATATCTCCTCCATCAAACATCTTCAATTGATTTTATTCCGTCTAGTAGAATTTGTTTTCTTTTAGTGGAACATTTAAAATGGATTATAGCAAAATCGATCGTTTATGTCGATAAGAAATCAAAGGGAAAAGGAGAAAGTGAACATGGCTGATAAGAAGTCAAAAGAAGAATCAGGACTGCGTACGGTTCAGCGCGCTTTGGATATTCTTTCTTGTTTTAGTGAAGAACGTCAAGAGCTGACGCTAACGGATATTTCAAAAGAGATGAATTTAGCAATGTCTACGACAACGAGACTGCTCAAGGCACTTGAAATGAATCATTTTGTGGAAAAGAATCAAGAAACAATGAAATACCGATTGGGTCAAAGGCTTTATCTTCTCGGATACATTGCAGGGAAGTCCATTCAATTGAGAGAACTGGCTAAACCACTCATGTACGCACTTCGTGATGAAACAAAGGAAACCGTCAACCTGTATGTACTCGATTCAACAAGCAGGGTTTGTATTGAACAAGCGGAAGGGCTGCAATCGATTCGGCATCTTGTCAAGATTGGTGAGAAGCTGCCATTATACGCAGGTGCAGGCGGAAAGGTATTATTGGCATTTCAAAGTGAAAAATTTCAACAAAAAGTATTTGCGGCTGAGGCTGATCATGTGATGGGAGACGACTGGAAAAAGGAACGTAAACATATTCTTGACACGTATACTTCTTGCAGTATCGATGAACGAGAGGTAGGATCTGCGGCAGTAGCCGCACCAATCTTTAATATTCATGGGGAAGTGAAAGCTTGTTTATCCATATCTGGTCCAACCCATCGGTTTACTGAAGAAGTCATTCCCCAGTTGCAGCAAAAAGTGAAAGAACAAGCACAGAGGCTCTCTGAACAGCTCGGCTACGTCGTTAAACACAATTTTTAAGATGGTCTATCTTTTCGCGCTCCATTTATCATATAATAGAAACATTATGTAGCATTCCTTGTCGTAGGGAGGACGTGTCACGACCATGAAAATCAATAGAGAAATTCCTGTAAGACAGCGGAATATTGTCCTCATTGGCTTTATGGGTGTTGGAAAAACAACCATTGGGCAGCTGGTTGCCAAAAAGCTATATAGAGATTTTATTGATGTCGATCAGGAGATTGAGAAAAAGTACAACATGACGATTCCAGAGATGTTTCAGCAAAAAGGAGAAGCATTCTTCAGGCAGGCTGAAAAGGATTATATCGTCGATTTATGTGAACATACACAGCTCAAGATCGTTTCCCTTGGAGGCGGTGCATTCAAACAGGAAGAAATCAAACGCGCCTGCTTGAAGCATTGTACCGTTCTTTTCCTAGACCTGTCTTGGGAGAATTGGAAGCAGCGGCTGGATATTTTAATCGAAAATCGCCCTGTTCTTCACAACCGGACGCTTGATGAGATGAAAGAGCTGTTTGAAGAACGCCGGGAAATTTATTCTCTTCATAACTCCAGAGTGGAAACAGATCATTTAGAGGCTGAGGAAGTCGCCAATTATATTGTGGACACACTCAAGCTTGGCTGGGATTTATATTCGAAATAAAAAAAGTCTACCGTTTAGGGTAGACTTTTTTCTATTGATTCCTTTCCTCTTTGTACATATGATGATGTTTTGACAATCAAAATATTTTTATCCTTTATTTGGTGTATGGCCGGTTGGGAAAAGCGGTGATCCTACTTCAATCAGTTCATGATGATGAGGTTTTTGATATAGATCTTTTTCTTTTTTGAAAAAATAAAATAGTATCTAAAATTCCATAATAGTTTTTTGAATTATTATAATGTTAAAAAAACAGTGTTGACATCTTTGTTGATGACATTCTATGATTGTTTACGTAAACGCTTACCGTAAACGTTTACTATAATCGAATGGGGAGGAATTTGTTGATGAAAAATAAAAAAAAATGGAGCGGTGTATTCCCGGCAGTCTTAATTCCTTTTAAAGATGACTATTCAATTGATGAATTTGCTTTTCGTAAGCTTGTTCGCTGGGTGGCGGAGCACGAAGGGATTAACGGGATTGTTGTCAATGGACATACTGGCGAGATTATGACTTTGCTGCCACATGAACGAGCTGAGGCTGTGCGCATTGCAGCCGACGAATTAAAGGGAGAGGTACCTGTCATTTCTGGGGTTTCAGCTGAAGGGACAATTGAAGCGATCCAGCATGCAAAAGCAGTTCAAGAAGCTGGCGGAGAAGGTATTCTTCTCATGCCGCCGCATTCATGGCTGAGATTCGGTATGCAGCCTGAATCACCTGTCCAATTCTTTAAAGATGTTGCAGAAGCAATTGACATTTCAATCATCGTCCATCAATATCCAACATGGACAAAAACCTCTTATACAACCAGTCAATTATTAGAAATGTCCGAGATTCCAAACGTTGTCTCATTTAAAATTGGTCAAAGGGACATGGCACAATATGAAGTCGATGTGCGCGCACTAAAAAAGCATGCACCAGATGTATCGTTGCTCACATGTCACGATGAATATTTATTGCCAACATTAGTTCAAGGGATTGATGGGGCGCTTGTCGGTTTCGGCTGTTTTGTGCCGGATTTGATCGCTGAACTTGTCAAATGTGTGAAAGAACAAGACCTTGCAGCGGCTAATAAAGTGTACGATAGAATCTTTGAATTAAAGCATGCTGTGTATAAAATGGATGAACCTTCCTCTACCTCTCATCTGCGAATGAAGGAAGCGATGTTCCAGAGAGGTTTGATCAGCAGTTCGCTTGCGAGGAAGCCGGTATTACCTTTAACTCAAAAGGAAAAAGAAGAGATTCGTCAGGGCCTTCAAAGTGTTGGTTTGCTTAAGGAAAACGTCAGTAGATAACAGACCATTGATTTCATGATGAAGGTGAGTCAGGTTATAATAGAGTATAAAACAACAGACTCCCGGAGGTATGAAATGTGTCAGTAAGTATTAAAGATGTCGCATTGAAAGCAGGAGTATCTATAGCCTCTGTTTCCCGAGTATTAAGTGGTAAACCAGGAGTAGGTGCTCAAACGGCTGAAAGAATCAAACAAGTGATTGATGAGTTAGGCTACCGTCCTAATTTAGGAGCGAGAGGGCTCGTTAAAAGAAAGACTGGGAATATCGCTGTAGTGGTTCCTCGCGGTTCATATATTTTGAATAATCCATTTTTTTCAACGATTTTAGATGGAATAGCGAAGGAATTAGATGAGACCGAATTCAATATGCTGATGTCATTTACATCTGTACAACAGCAGCGATTACTTGAGACGCAGGCTGTAGATGGTGCCATTTTATTTTCTCCAAGAAATGAAGAATTGAGCATGGATTGGTTAAAAAGTTTGGCTATTCCCATTATCGTTGTCGGAAGTTACTTAGAGGATTCTCCATTTCCATGTGTCAGGCCAGATGATGAAGAAGGTGTTTGTCAATCTGTAACGGCCTTATTTGATAAAGGTCATCGAACCATTGGGCTGGTGAATGGTCCAATGAGTTCGATGCATAGTGTGAGGTATTACAAGGGGTACGAGCGTACACTGAAAAGTTTAGGATTAACAATGAACAAAGAGCTTGTGTTTGAGTTAGATGAATTTGATGGGGGAAAAGTAGTAGAAGTGGTTTCTCAATTTCTTCAAGGAAACCAGCACATGACTGGAGTTGTTTGCTCTTCAGATTTTTTGGCGATGGGGGTCATGAAAGCGGCAGATAACGCAAATGTGTCAATACCTCATGATTTGTCTGTCGTTGGTGCTGATGATGTGCCTATTGCAAGTTTTCTAACCCCTTCTTTATCTTCTGTTCATGTTGATTTAGTTGGAATGGGAAGAAAAGCTGTTTCTTTACTAACACAGTTATTGGAAGGAGAACAGTTAGAAGCGATGGAGCATATCTTCCCTATGTATTATATAGATCGTGGCACCACTGGAACGCCAAAAAAGAATTGATAGATGCTGAAAACTCGTATGAACGCTACAGAATTTCTCTTGATTTAAAATGTAAGCGATTTCTTTAGCGATCTTCGGCATGTACTTTTGCATCATTTCCTCTAATAAGGAGGAGATACTATGACGTTAGAACTCAGCGGAAATTCAAATTCTCACGGTGGGCAAGTTGTTGATAGAGCTTCACAACTATTGACTAGGATGGAAAGTGTACCTTTTTCGAGGTGGCATTTAAAACCTCGGATCATTATGGGATCTGCTACCTTTTTTGATGCTTTTGATGCGCTATCTTTAGCGTTTGTTCTCCCGGTTCTCATCGGAATGTGGAATTTGTCACCTGCTCAAATTGGCCTTCTTATTGGGTCTGGTTATATCGGACAAGCGATTGGTGCTATTTTCTTTGGATGGTTAGCAGAAAGGCGCGGCCGTGTATTTAGTGCAAAGTGGACGGTGTTCCTCATGTCTATTATGAGTATCGCATGTGTATTTTCAGGTAATTTTATGGCCCTTTTTATTTTCCGTTTTATACAAGGAATTGGAGTTGGAGGAGAGGTGCCGGTAGCAGCCTCATATATTAATGAGTTGTCTAGAGCCCAAGGAAGAGGTAGATTTTTTATGCTTTATGAGATGATTTTTCCATTAGGATTAATGATCTCAGCTCAAATTGGCGCATTTGTCGTACCTAGCTTTGGGTGGAAATGGATGTTCTTGATTGGAGGCATTGGAGGTTTAATCGTCTTTGTATTCTTTTTCATGCTGCGTGAATCGCCAAGGTGGCTTATTTCGAAAGGCAGGTTAGATGAAGCCGAAAGAATTATTGAAGAAATTGAAGCTAGTACTGACAAACGAATGCCTGTCGCAAATCAAGTATCCAGCAGTACTGAAAAGGGCGACTGGAAAGAGCTATTTTCAACTTTTTACCGTAAGAGAACATTGATCGTATGGGGACTATGGTTTTCTGCCTACTTTGTATCGAATGGTTTAAATAACTGGTTACCGAGTCTTTATAATACTGTTTACCATTTGCCAGTCGGAGATTCATTAAGGGCAGCATCTCTCACAAATATTTTACAGACCATAGGGGTATTCGCTTGTGCATTTTTAATTGATAAAGTAGGACGGAAGCGCTGGGCAACCATTGCATTTGTATTAACAGGTGTTTTATTAACGGCTTTATGGATCAGCGGAGCGACTTCTCCAGAAAGCGTCATCTATTTAGGGTCTGCTGCTTACGGAATGATGGGAACAATTACAGTTCTTCTCTATCTATATACACCTGAAATTTATCCAACACGTATGAGGGTGATTGGAACGGCATTTGCTACAGCGTGGCTTAGGCTGGCCTCAGCGATCGCTCCTATTATGATAGGTTTTATTTTAGAGGTAAGCGGTGTTTCAACTATTTTTATTCTTTTTGCAAGTGTGACTGTAGTGGGAGCAATTCTTGCTTTTAAAATGATAGAAACGCGCGAGAAAGTATTAGAGGATATTGCACCGTAAGTTACGTTTGCAGTAAAGAACTTATTCCAAAGAGGGTAGGTTCTTTTTTATTCAGAGAATCTAAAATGCCTAACCTATCTCCGTTCATTTATCATATAATAGAGACATGATGTAGCCCTCCTTGTCGTGAGAAGGGACGTGTCACGAACGTAAAAAGCAATACCTGTGAAGATGTATATTTGAAATAAAAAGTCTACCGACGATGGTAGACTTTTTCTATCAGTTTAATGCTTGATTCCTTGAAGCAATGCAGCTTTTAAACAGAAAGAAATGGGCTGATGCTGTGCATCGAATTGAAGCTGAAACAGCTGCTTTGTGTCAGGGTCTGCGGCTTGAAGGTGGGAAATGATTTCCTTTTGAACGTTCTCTGGTGTGCGTCCACGTATAATCCAGTCCTGATAATCAATGTGCAGATCCCAGTAACGAATCTCGTTTTGAGTCAATTGGTTTGCTGCGAAAAGCTCTTTCCATTCTGATAACGAGCTTTCTCGCACATGAGAAGGGTCTCTCAGTCTATTTAAGTGATTAATAAATGAATCCTGTTCAGTGTTTTCAGGTGCATAATGATCGACGAGCAGAAATTGGCCGCCTTTTTTTAAGACTCGGCTGATTTCAGACATGGCTGCCGGAAGGTCTGGAAAATGGTGAGCGGCAAATCGGCACGTCACTAAATCAAATGATTCATTAGAGAAGGGCAATGCTTCTGCGGCTGCCTGCTCAAAAGTAATGTGGTTCAGTTGGCGTTCTTCCGCAAGTGCTGCTGCAACCTCGATCATTTTTTGTGTGACATCTATGCCGATCCCTTTAGAGATAACGTCTGAAAAGGAAAAAACGGTATGTCCTGCCGCACAGCCAATATCAAGTAAATGCTCATGTCCCTTCGCATTTGCTGTTGTTTTCATCCATTCCAGCTCTTCTCCAGCAGCAAATATAGGTGAATCTCGATAGTTCTCGGCATTTTGTGAGAATTGGTTCTCTGCTTTAGCATATGGATTCATTTCTTTTCCCCCTTTGTGGTCTCTTTATCGTAGAATTCCTTCTGTTATTTGTCTAAGACATAAAAGATATGGCATGAATAGTTAAAACCTATGAGGTGATGAAAGTGGATATACGAATGATGGAATATGTCATTGAAGTGTACCGGCAGCAAAGTTTTACAAAAGCAGCGGATCAACTTCACATTGCACAGCCTTCTCTAAGCCAGCAAATAAAGAAGCTGGAAGAGGAATTAGACACACCACTATTTATTCGAAAATATGGACAAGTAACGCCCACACCTCAAGGGAGACGATTCATTAAAAGGGCTGAGAATATTTTGAAGGAAAGAGATGATTTGCTGCGTGAAATGGAAGAAGCAGCTTATGAAATCGGGAAAGAGCTGAACATTGGAGCGCCAGCAGTGACAGGGGGATATGTCTTGCCCGGTTTATTAAAAACTTTTTGTCAAACGTATCCTCATGTTCACGTTCAACTGATAGAAGAGTCTCCACGTGAGCTCGAAAAACTTCTATTGGCTGGAAAGCTGGATTTGGCTATTTTATCGATGCCTGTCGAGCACGAATCATTGAAAACGAAACAAATGCTGACCGAGCCGCTCCTTCTTGCAGTTCCGCAAGCTGCTCAGCCCTGGTTATCAGAGGCATTGAACGAGATCATTGAGCAAGCAGGGCAAAAAGAGACCGGTCACGAAATCGTTCCCTTTCAGCTTCTTGAAGGTATCCCATTTATTTTGTTGAAAGAGGGATACGGTTTTCGGCAAGTGGTCACAGAACTGTGTCTTCATCACGGTTTTCAGCCAAAAGTGGCTTTTGAAACAAGTCATATTCAAACAGCACAGGCATTGGTCAAAAACGAACTAGGGGTGACCGTTGTGCCGAAAATGGTGGCACAAGAGGATAGGAACCAAGTCACTTATTTAAACATTGATTCATGCCCAACCCGCACACTTGTGTTTGCATATGTGGAAGAAAGGTATTTAACGAAAGCCGCTCAAGCCTTCATGGACCTATATCAGAATCAAGGGAAAGCTTAAACAAACGTTTAATTAAACGCAAAAAGCAGGGGAGCACCCTGCTTTAAGATTGGTGACAAAGGGCTAAAATGATCTAGATTTTAGCCCTTTGTCTTCTTTTCAGCGTGATAGAAAACCTTTGCAGTCTAGGAAGGACGAGCACCGGAACGGAGCGAATTGGACATTCGTGAGTACCGGAGCGCAGACCTGACAAAGAATGCGAGGGTTTGTCTACACGCTGAAAGCAGGGGAGCACCCTGCTTTTTAATATAAGTCCAGACGCTGATCCGTCATAACCGGAATTTGCTGCCTGACTTCATCCACTAGATGAAGATCAATTTCCGCATAATAAATGTCTTCGTCATCGCGTGTTTCAAGCAGTATGCGGCCGAGTGGGTCAATCACCATGGAGTGTCCAGGGAATTCTGTGTCTCTGCTTGTGCCTGTTCTGTTTACAGCAATCATAAATGACTGGTTTTCAATCGCTCTTGCAATGAGCAGGCTGCGCCAATGATCCACTCTGGCTGACGGCCATTGCGCTGTATTGACGAGGATCTTCGCCCCTTTGTTCACAAGTGTTCTAGAAAGCTGCGGGAAGCGGAGGTCATAGCAGATCATCGCGCCAATTTTCACATCTTCACTATAGTCAAATAAACCAAGCTGATCACCAGCGGTTAAATAGTTGTGCTCATCCATTAGACGGAACAAGTGAATTTTATCATAATCTAACAGAAGCTCACCTTGGCGGTTAAAGACATACATCGTGTTGGTGATGTTTTCATCTTCTGTTCGCTTATTTAAGACACTGCCTGCGATGAGATGTACTTGGTGCTTGCGTGCAAAGGAAGAGAAAAGTTGTTTTGTGCGTTCACCGTTTACATCCGCAAGTTGATCGGCTTGTTCAAGGGCGTAGCCGGTATTCCACATTTCAGGTAAAATGATCAGGTCAGGCTGCTCGTGAATTGCTTCTTCTAAGAAAGCTTCTGCTTTTTTAAAGTTCAATTCAGGTTCTCCAATTTGTACGTCCATTTGGACAAGGGCGATTTTCATAGGGATTCCTCCTTTTTTCGCTATATGTCATGTGAAAATTCATGAACGATCGATCATCTTCATGAATATATTGTAAAGGATGATTCTGTCTGAGAACATCTAGTCTTTATGGTCAGTTTCTTTATCATAAAGGTTTCCATCATCTTTGCCAATAGAAATGTCAGAAGGTTTTGTTAAATGACTTTCTCAATCAAGAAATGAGTGGTATGATATATATAACTAATAAAACAAAGGGGAATAGTAGGATATGCAATTGTTCGATTTATCATTAGAAGATCTAAAAAAATATAAACCAAAGAAAACAGCACGTCCTGATTTCTCAGACTTTTGGAAGGCATCGCTTGAAGAACTGCGTCAAGTGAAGGCAGATCCAGCGCTTGAACCTTATGACTATCCAGTGAAAGGGGTCAAGGTGTACCGCCTGACGTATCAAAGCTTTGGGCATTCTCGAATTGAAGGCTGGTACGCGGTACCAGATCAATCAGGTCCGCATCCAGCGCTCGTTCGTTTTCATGGCTATAATGCCAGCTATGATGGCGGCATTCACGACATTGTCAACTGGGCGCTGCATGGCTATGCGACATTTGGTATGCTCGTCCGCGGTCAAGGCGGCAGTGAAGATACGTCAGTGACACCAGGCGGTCACGCTTTGGGATGGATGACAAAAGGTATTTTATCCAAGGAGACTTACTATTATCGCGGCGTTTATTTAGATGCCGTCCGTGCACTCGAAGTGGTTCAATCCTTCCCCGAAGTAGATGAACACCGAATCGGCGTGATTGGTGGAAGCCAAGGAGGTGCATTAGCGGTAGCCGCCGCAGCCCTTTCAGACATTCCGAAGGTCGTAGCAGCAGATTACCCTTATTTATCGAACTTCGAGCGTGCAGTGGACGTTGCATTGGAGCAGCCTTATTTAGAAATCAATTCATACTTTCGAAGAAACAGTGATCCAGAAGTGGAGGAAAAGGCATTTGAGACATTAAGCTATTTTGATTTAATCAATTTAGCTGGATGGGTGAAACAGCCAACATTGATGGCGATCGGGCTGATTGACAAAATAACCCCGCCATCTACTGTGTTTGCGGCATACAACCATTTAGAAGCAGATAAAGACCTGAAGATATATCGCTATTTTGGACACGAATTTATCCCGGCGTTTCAAACAGAGAAGCTCGCCTTCTTACAAAAGCATTTGCTCAAATAAAAGAACAAAGAGGCCGCTCTAGGAGGGCCTCTTTTTTAATAACTCGTATTCTGCCTCGTTTTTTCATCAGGCACTAACGCTGTGATAATGAGGGCAAGAGCTGTGATGATATGCAGGATGAATCCGAGTATCGGAATCCAGGCGAGGCAGGATGTGATAATCCCAATGATGCTGCCAATCATTGGTCCTTGGTCTCGCTTCGATAAGACGAGTGTGATAATATGCAGAATAAGCATGACCATGAGCGGTGAATAGCCATTGCTAATAATAAATAGTCCTCCGATGACAGGGATGGCAAGACAGGCTTCAAAAATCCCGGTGATCCATTTCATGATGCGAGATATAGACATGAGATCCAACTCCTTTTTCATATATGTCTTATTCGTATTTTACCAAATCGTGATGAAGTCATGCAGATTTCTATAGAAAGAGTTGATGGTTGATGAGAGAGAGAATCAAGGCAGAGCTGAAAATCATCGAAGAAACGTATGACGTCAAGATTTGCCTCGCGGTCGAATCAGGCAGCAGAGCATGGGGATTCCCTTCGACTGATAGTGATTACGATGTTCGTTTTTTATATGTGCCTCGAAAAGAATGGTATTGGGCGATGGAAGAGCATCGTGATGTCATTGAACGGCCGATTGATGACATGCTTGATATCAGCGGCTGGGAGCTTAGAAAGGCACTTCGCTTATTCAATAAATCGAATCCGTCCATCATGGAATGGCTGTCTTCTGACATCATCTATGCTGAATCCTTCTCGTTGGCAAAGCAGCTAAGAGAATTAAAAGATCAAGCGTTTTATCCTGCAGCATTGATGTATCATTACCTCAATATGGCGAAGCGGAATGAAAGCAGGCATTTACGAGGAGAGCAGGTGCGAATCAAGAAGTATTTCTATGTGCTTCGTCCGCTGCTTGCCTGTCAGTGGATTGAACGCTACCGGACGGTTCCGCCGATGGACTTTCATGAACTGCTCGAGGAACTAGTGGAGGAAGGACCGCTTTTAGCGGAAATCCATGAGCTGCTCAAACGTAAAATGGACGGCGAAGAAATGGATATAGAAAACCGCCTCGCTTATGTCCATCCATTTATCGACAAAGAGCTCGCGCGATTTGATGAATTGGTGAAAAGCTACAATCAGCCGAAAGACAACCTGATGCAAGAATTAAATGAGCTGCTGCAGTCTACCCTTGATGAGGTGTGGGCGTAAGCAGGGAAGAGCCAGCCGGATCGCGGCAGGCTCTTTTTTATCTGTTATTGTGATAAAACCACAAAAAAAGTCAGAATTTTTGTCATCTTCAAATATTGTAGCGGACAGCTTATGAGCCTTACAATAAAGACATAGCTTACAAAGAGTGGGAGGTGCCCTTTATGGAGTCGGTCACAAGAAATTTCTTCTTGTTTTTGTCAAAGAGCAGTCTCTTGAACCATATTGCTCGTAATTGGGGAAGTGCTGTTGCATCTAAGAAAATCATCGGAGGGAAGGACTTTGAGAGTGCCATCCCTGTCATCAAACGATTAAATGACCAAGGAATGGCTGTGACAGTTGATCACCTTGGTGAGTTTGTCACAAAGGCAGAGATTGCAAATGAACGGACGACTGAGTGTATTCAAACTATTCAGCGGATTGCAGAGACGGGACTCAATTCTCACGTGTCACTCAAAATGACATCACTTGGCCTGGATATTGACGATGACCTTGTGTATCGCAATATGAAAAGGATTTTAGATACGGCAGAGAAGCACCGTATCATGGTGACAATCGATATGGAGGATGAACAGCGCTGTCAAAAAACGCTGGACATTTTTAAAGAGATGAAATCTCAATATGAGTATGTCAGTACGGTCTTGCAGGCGTATTTGTACAGAACAGAAAAGGATCTTGATGACCTAAATAAGCTGCAGCCATTTTTAAGACTTGTAAAGGGTGCCTATAAGGAATCCGCCGAAGTGGCGTATCCAAACAAAAAAGACGTCGATCAGAATTATCAAAAGCTGATCGAAAAGCAATTGCTCTCAGGGAACTATACAGCCATTGCGACACATGACGATCGAATGATTGAGTTCACGAAAAATATTGTGAAAAAACACAATATACAGACAAGTCAGTTCGAATTTCAAATGCTGTACGGCATGAGATCAGAAACGCAGCAAGCACTTGTGCAAGAAGGCTATCAAATGAGGGTCTATACGCCGTATGGACGAGAGTGGTATGGCTACTACATGAGACGTCTTGCAGAACGGCCGGCAAACATTGCCTTTGCTTTAAAAGGGATGACGAAAAAATAATTTGAAACGGGAGCGTGACAAAAATGACAACACCTTACAAGCATGAACCATTCACGGATTTTAGCCAGGAAGAAAACCGCAAAGCGTTTGAACAAGCATTAGCTAAAGTAACAGAATCACTTGGTCAAACCTATCCGCTCGTGATTAATGGAGAAAGAATTGAAACGAAGGACAAGATTGTTTCGATCAATCCAGCGAAAAAGGATGAAGTGGTTGGAACTGTATCAAAGGCCGGGAAGGAAGAGGCAGAACAAGCGGTTCAAGCAGCAGCGAAAGCATTTGAAACATGGCGCTATACGTCTCCTGAAGAAAGAGCAGGCGTATTATTCCGTGCTGCGGCAAGCATTCGCCGTAAAAAGCATGAGTATTCAGCCCTTCTTGTAAAAGAAGCAGGTAAGCCTTGGAATGAAGCGGATGCAGATACAGCAGAAGCGATTGATTTCCTAGAGTATTACGCTCGTCAAATGCTGGAGCTGGCGAAAGGCAAACCAGTGAACAGCCGCGAAGGGGAACGCAATCAATATGTGTACACACCAACTGGCGTGACGCTCGTCATTCCGCCGTGGAACTTCTTATTTGCCATCATGGCAGGAACAACAGTAGCGCCAATCGTCACTGGGAATACAGTTGTTTTAAAACCAGCTAGTGCGACGCCTGTCATTGCAGCCCGTTTTGTGGAAGAGCTTGAGCAAGCCGGTCTTCCAAAGGGTGTTGTCAACTTTGTACCAGGAAGCGGAGCAGAAGTTGGGGATTACTTAGTAGATCATCCGAAAACAAGTCTGATTACATTTACTGGATCAAGAGAAGTAGGGACTCGTATCTTTGAACGCGCGGCAAAAGTGCAACCGGGCCAGCAGCATTTAAAACGTGTCATTGCTGAAATGGGCGGTAAGGATACAGTAGTTGTTGATGCGGATGCAGATGTTGAATTAGCGGCTAATGCCATTTTCACATCAGCCTTCGGGTTTTCAGGTCAAAAATGTTCAGCTGGATCGCGGGCAGTCGTCCATGAGAAGCTGTATGACCAAGTGGTTGAGCGAGTGAAGGAAATCACAGAAACGAAAACAACAGCCAATCCGCTTTCTGCGGATGTCTACATGGGACCTGTCATTGATCAAGCGTCCTTTGACAAGATCACGGATTATATCGAGGTTGGCAAACAGGAAGGCCGCTTAGTCACTGGCGGAACGAGTGATGATTCAGAAGGATACTTTATCCACCCGACCATTTTTGCAGATCTTGAGCCGACTTCTCGTTTAATGCAAGAAGAAATCTTTGGACCAGTGTTGGCTTTCTCGAAAGTCTCAAGCTTTGATGAAGCACTTGAGGTAGCCAATAACACAGAATACGGTTTAACAGGAGCTGTCATTACGAATAATCGTGATCACATCAACCGTGCGAAGCAGGAGTTCCATGTGGGGAACCTTTACTTTAACCGTAACTGCACAGGTGCCATCGTTGGTTACCACCCATTCGGCGGCTTCAAAATGTCAGGAACGGATTCAAAAGCAGGCGGTCCAGATTACCTAGCTCTGCACATGCAGGCAAAAACGATTAGTGAAATGTTTTAATATGGAAAAAGCATGAACCTGCACTGATGGGTTCATGCTTTTTTTGCCTGTCTGCGACTTGTTTCTATACAAATCTGACTGGAAAGAAGTATGATAAATGTATCACTTAATCAGGGAGCAATCGGGATGGAAGAGATATTAGAAAAGCTTCATACATTTTTTGATGTCGATAAATTAATTGCATTTATTAGCGGATATTTAAAGAAGCCAGTCATTTTAGAAAGCACAGAGTGTCAGCTCCTTGCTTATAATTCTTACAGCATTCAGCAGTTTGACCCAGTCAATCAGCAAACAATTTTCTCCAAGGAATGTCCGGGGTCTGTGGTCGATTGGTTAAAGAAAACAGGGGTAATCGAGCGGCTTTTCGCGGAATCAAAGCCTTTTTATGTGAGCGGTCATGACGAGCTCGGATTTAATCGGCGGGTGGCTGTGAGCGCCAAGCATAAACAAGAGGTGGTAGGCTTTATTTGGGTGCAGGACATTGAGGACTCCCTCACTCAGGAAGAGCTGCAATTTTTACACGAAGCTTCCTTTCAGGTTGGAAAAGTGATTTATAAGAATAAGAAACAGCTTGAGAAAAAGGAAGGCAAGATTGAAGAGTTTTTCAAAAAGGTCATGGATGATCATTTTTATACAGAAGAAGAGCTGAAATGGGAGGCTGAGAACTTAAGCATTCCACTGCCAGCCGTATTTACCGTTATGGTCGTGCACGCTGCCGATAACAAAAGTGAGACGGCAGAAGATGTGAAGGATGTCATTCGAACGTATTTGCAGCTAGAGGATAAAGTGAATCACGTCTATTCGGTTCAAGCAGATATCGTGGTTATATTAGGCAGCCTGTCAGATCGGCACTCACCGAAAGCGACTGCCGCTGATGTCATCGCACATCTGCAATCGAAAACGCATGCACATCCCTCCCCTTTGTATATCGGAATGGGAAGAGAGTATCGTGATGTCATGAAAATGAGTACAAGTCGATTTGAAGCGATAGAGGTCGTCAAGGCAGTGAAAATTGTTGGAGGACAAGACCTGATTCCATATGATTATGAGAATTTAGGGGTCTTCCGGTTTTTAGACTCCATTTACAGCCATCAAAAAAAGAAAAACGACTTCAATCCAGATTTGTTACGTTTGAAGGAAAAAGACCGCGAAAGTCAAACTTCGTTTTTAAAAACGCTTGAAGTCTACTTATTGAATAACTGCAAGCTAAAGCCAGCAGCGGAGCAGTTGTTTATTCATCAAAATACATTAAACTATCGAATGAAACAAATTTTTGACATGACGTCGATCGACTTAAGTCATTTTAGCCAGCGATGTGAGTTATTTATTGAATTGATGCTGATGAAAAAAGATCAATAATATATGATGGAATCCGCAGGTGCACGGATCACCTGCGGATTTTCATGTGAAATGCGAAAATGGCATACAACTGATGTATTTCGTTGTATGATAGATAAAGATTTTATGAGAAAAATGAAAGGGGGGCCACCTTTGGGTTCAGTCACCTTAGCCATTTTGATTTTCATCATGACCCTCGTCCTTGTCATTTGGCAGCCAGGAAGTGTCACCATAGGATGGTCAGCATGTGGGGGTGCCATTCTTGCGCTTGCCTTTGGCGTCGTTCATCTAGGCGATGTATGGGAAGTTACGCAAATTGTATGGAACGCCACCTTTGCTTTTATTGGTATTATTATCATTTCGTTAATTTTAGATGAGATCGGTTTTTTTGAGTGGGCTGCACTGCATATGGCAAAAGCTGCAAGAGGCAACGGTGTCCGCATGTTTATTTATTTAACATTGCTCGGCGCTGTTGTGGCTGCTTTTTTTGCAAACGATGGAGCGGCACTGATTTTGACCCCAATCGTCTTATCTGTCGTGAGAGCGTTGAAGCTGGATGAGCGCATGGTGCTACCTTTTGTGATGGCAAGCGGCTTTATTGCAGATACAACCTCCTTGCCATTTGTCATTAGTAACCTGGTCAATATCGTATCAGCCGACTATTTTCATATTGGTTTTCTAGAATATACAGCGAATATGTTCGTGCCAAACCTTGTGTCGCTTGGAGCGAGCATGCTGGTTCTGTATGTGTTTTACCGAAAACTTATCCCAAAAACCTACGATCTGTCACAGGCGAAAGAGCCGGCATCAGCTATTCGAGATATCCGTATGTTCCGTTTGTCTTGGTATGTGCTCGGCTGTCTGCTTGTTGGTTATTTTGCGGGCGAGCTGATCGGTGTTCCAGTGTCTATTATTGTAGGCGGGATTGCCCTTGCTTTCTTGTGGCTGGCGAGAAGAAGTCCGCAAGTGGCGACAAAGCGAGTGATCAAAGAAGCGCCGTGGTCCATTGTGTTTTTCTCGATCGGTATGTATGTCGTCGTATATGGATTGAAAAATGTTGGCCTTACTGAAATATTGGCGGCATGGATCGAGCAAGGGGCATCACATGGCTTGCTTGCAGGAACGATGTTTATGGGTGTACTTGCCGCAGTGCTGTCCTCTGTGATGAACAATCTGCCGACTGTTTTAATTGATGCGATTGCCATTGGACATACAGATACAGCAGGTGTCATGAGAGACGGGCTGATTTATGCCAATGTTATCGGCTCCAACCTTGGACCGAAAATGACCCCAATCGGCTCATTGGCGACATTGCTGTGGCTTCATGTCTTAAAGAAAAAAGGCGTTCATATCTCTTGGGGGGCTTACATGAAAGCCGGAATCATCCTGACCATCCCAACCTTGATCCTCACTTTACTCGGATTATATGTGTGGTTATGGCTTATTCATTAATTATCGTGTAGAACAAACCCTCGCATTCGCCCGCAGGTCTGCGCTCCGGTGCTTAGGGCTGCAAAGGTTTTCTATCATGCTGAAAAGAGCAGATCCATGAGATCCGCTCTTTTTTTGCTACAGATATTTCGCATAGCGTTTTTCTAAAAAGTCCTGAAGCAATGAGACGACACTGCAAATGCCCCAGTAAATGAGTGCGACCAAAATATACATGGTCATATAATCAAATTCTCGTCCGCCTACAATTTTTGCTTGCTGGAAGAGCTCTGGTACAGTAATCATCGCTGCCAGTGAGGAAGCTTTGATTAAATCAAGCATGACATTGGTCAATGGCGGCAAGGCGATGCGGACGGATTGAGGCAAAATGACACCGCGCATCGTTTGCCAATAGCTGAGACCTAATGATTTAGCGGCTTCCACCTGTCCACTTGGAACAGAGGAGAGGGCCGCCCGATTAATTTCTGCAATATAGGCAGCACTATTGAAGCTGAACCCAATAATGGCGGCAGTGACTGCTGTAAACTCAATGCCGATATAAGGGAACCCAAAATAAAGAATAAACAAAATCACCAGAATGGGCACGCCTCGCATGAATGAGATATACAGCCGTGCAGGCAGCTTAAGAACCCATGAATTCGCCATCCTGGCAAGAGCGATAAAAAAACCAAGAATGGTACCAAAAAACATGCTCACAAAGGAAATGAGCAGCGTCAGCCAGATGCCTTTCATGACAAACGGAAATGACGCCTTTGCCAGTGCAGGATTAAATATATATTCTAAATGAATATCTCCCACGATTGCGGCTCCTTATTTGGAAATGTCGACATCTTCGACATCAGCATCAATTTTCTTTGAGACGTCTGCATGATTAAAGAATTTCTCAGAAATCTTTTTCATTGTTCCGTCTTTTTTCATGTCGCTTAATACACGATTCAATTCTTTTTGAAGCTCTTTGTTGTCCTTCTTCATGACAAATCCTTGTTCATTCGGCATGTATTTCAAGTCAGGGTGAATCGTAATATTTAATTTAGGAAATGCAGCAAGAGCCAGTGTCTGCAAGTAATAATCATTTAAAATGACATCTGTTCGGCCGTTTGCAACATCCTTTAAGTATTGCTCGTTTGTCGCATTATCATAAATGACTTCCTTTGCACCGTACTTACGAGCGACATCCATGTAAATCGTCGTGGCAGCACCTGCTGCTTTCTTTCCTTTTAAATCTTTTAAAGTTTTAATGCCAGATAAATCATCTTTCCGTACGATAGCCGTTCCGTAGGAATACTTATAAGGGGTTGAAAAGGCAAACTTGTCTTTTCTGTCATCTGTGATGTCGATATCATTTGCAGCGGCATCCACTTGACCAGAATTAATGGCGCTCAGCATCCCGTCATAACCCATTTCTTTAAATTCTACTTTCACATCAAGACGTTTAAACGCTTCTTTGACAACTTCTACTTCATAGCCAGTTAATCGATCTTTGCCATTAGAAGTATCATGATAAGAAGTTGGATAAAGGGTGCCTGAAGTTGCAACCACGATTTTTCCTTTCTTTTTAATCTCATCCCACTTTGTGTCTCCAGATTGAGATGAGCCTGATTGACTGCAAGCAGACATGATAAGGATGCAAGCAGATACAACAAGCATGATCCATATAGATTTTTTATGATAAAAACGACTCATTTAAGAATCCTCCTCTATTTTTTATACAAAACAAAACATAGCACGCTTTTTCTGATAGGACAACGTTTTCAGAAGAAAAGTGAAAAAGTAAGAATATTATAAGCAATTAGCGTGTTAAAATAATGTATAAAAAAGGAAAATGAGCGCAAAATAAAGGCGAATAAAGGAGGGAACAACAATGATGAAAAAAATAAGTGGTTTGATCATCTTGTCGATGATGCTGTTATTTGGTTTTCAGATAGAAACGGCTCATGGAGAAACACCTCAAATGGAAAAGCGCCCGGTGACACACCAAGTGAAATTAACAGCAGAACAACAAAAACAAATTGAAATCCTTGAGCAGCAAATTCTTTCTAAACGAAAAGCAGTCATTGAGAAATATGTACAGTATGGCGTGTTAACAAAGGAACAAGGCACACACATCACGAAACGAATGGATGAGCATTACAATCATTTGAAAAAGAACGGATTTGTTCCATTGCTGAAAAAACCACAGCACCATCGCCCATAATAATGATAAAACCGGCAGCGAGGTGCCGGTTTTTTATTGTGATCAGAAGGTGAGACTTTCCCCATCTTGAGGGACAAAAATGGCTTGATCTGCATGATGCTCTTGAATGTAAGCTTCCAAAGCAGCTCTTGTTAACAAGCAATGATTCACAGCTTCAAGATGACAGGCGACAATTTGAGCTTTTGGCTGAGAACGGTGAATGTCTAAAATTTCTTCCTTAGTCATGGTAATCGGATCGCCTTCTAAAAATTGAGCAGCTCCGCTATTGACCACAATGACGTCTGGCTTGCATGTATTCACAACCTCTTTCGGTTCATCACACCAAATGGTATCACCTGCAATATAAAGGGTAGGTTCATCAGGGTGAGAGAAAACAAAACCGCTCACCTGCCCCATTCGCTTCGCCGTTTCTCCCGTCCCATGCTGTCCACCTGTACGTTTAATATGAACGCCGCAAATGTCCATTTCATCTTCAATGCATGTGACATGCTGAAATCCAGCTTCTTCAACTTCTTTTCGATCCTTCTCCGATTGAGTATAAATTGGCCCATCTTGAGCTAATTTCCTTTTGGCCTCGTCGTCAAAGTGGTCCACATGTAAATGAGAGAGTAAGACAGCATCTGGGTGTAACAGACTGTCTAAATCTATATTTACAGGAAGCTCCACAATAGGGTTGTTCAAATGTTGATTGGCTGTATGAGGGAACGGTGGATATGTTCCTTTTGCTGCCAAAAAGGGATCGATTAAAAAAGTTGAATGACCATAGTGAAGGTATAAAGTAGCATTGCGAATGAGTGTAATTTTCATAAAAAGGCCTCCTTTTTTTCTGATTAAGTTTACAGTATATTAAAAGAGTTCTATGTGACAGAGGATCATGAAAGTCTTTTATCGGAAGGGCTTGATTTTTGAAAGAGGTGAGCCAATGCTAGACCAAACAGATATGAATATTTTAAAAGAACTATCAAAGAATAGCCGATTAACGATGAAAGCTCTAGGTGAAAAAGTTCATTTAACCGGCCAAGCTGTTGCAAATCGGGTGTTAAAGCTAGAAGAAGAAGGCGTGATCGAAGCATATACCATTTCAATTGATTGGCAGACGCAAAAGACGATTCAAACATTTTTGCAGCTCTATACCCGGAGTCATCATCATGAACCACTTCTGTCGTTTCTTTATGAAAAGGAAGAAATCAAGAATTTGTTCAAAATAAGTGGTGAGGGCTGTTATATGGCTGAAGGACATTTCTCGAGTCATGATGAGCTTGATCAGTTTTTAACGGAGCTGACAAATTACGCAAATTACAAACTGTCTATTGCGGTTAAACGTCTCATTCATCAATAATCGAAGAGACGCAGGAGGAAAAGGAACGATGCAAAAATTAATCGAAAATCAAGCTGAACCGATGACAAAGGAAACAATCAAAGCAGACTTGGAACAACTTGGTGTGAAAAAGGGCATGATTTTATGTGTTCACTCATCTTTATCATCCATCGGCTGGGTAAACGGAGGCGCTGTAGCCGTCATACAAGCATTGATGGAAACCTTAACAGAAGAGGGGACACTCATTATGCCGGCACAAACGTTAGAGCTTTCTGATCCTGCCGATTGGATTGATCCGCCTGTTCCTTATTCATGGTGGAAATCGATCAAAGAAACAATGCCTGCATTTGATCCAGCTTACACGACGCCAACAGCAATGGGAAAGGTAGCGGAAACATTTTGGAAATACCCAGGCGTGGCGAGAAGCAACCATCCCCATTTTTCATTCACAGCCTGGGGGAAAAGAAAACATGAAATTCTGAAACACCATGCACTTTCCTTTGGATTAGGAGAGCATTCGCCTCTTGGTCGCATGTATGATCTTCATGCTCAAGTGCTGCTGCTTGGTACAACATTTGAAAGCATGACAGCTTTTCATCTAGCTGAATACCGAATCCCCCAGCAGGACCTCATGACAAGAGGAGCCCCTATTTTAGAAAATGGGTGGAGAGTATGGAAAGAGTACCAAGATATCATCACAAGAGAAGAACTATTTGAACAGATTGGCCGTGATTTTCTGCAATCAGGAGGCCTCCATCAGCACAATCAAATCGGACTTGCCAGTTCATATTTATTGCCAGTGAGAGAATCGGTAGACTATGCGGAAAAGTGGCTTGATTTATACGATCAGTCGTAATCTACACTGTTTGGAAATTTACATAATAAACATCTTGATCAGGCTGCTGTGAGGTATAGCAGGTAAGCTGATAGTCTCCTTTTGGAATGGGGAAAGACAGTACATGAGCCATGACGCTTGTGATATAAACTTGATCCCTTGTATGCGTAAAGGGCACTGTTATAGCTCTATCAATAGAGACTTGGGGCTCATCGCTATTTAATGTCACAATAATAGACGCCTTTCCATTATTGATTCCTTCAAAGGAAACTCCTTGATCTCCAGTTGCGAATCCTTGAAGAATGTCCTCATCTGTCCAATCAATGATAGGTGGTGTTTCGCTTCCGGTGTATACCGTGATTTGGTGGTAGGAGATAGATAGAGAATAGGTTTGATTTAAGAGATTCATATAAAAAACTCCTTTATTCATGGATTTTCGTTGAAACGTAAATGGTTGAAAGAGTCATTCTTGAGGAGAAAGTTAGGCAGCAAGACGATTGCAGCCGTCTTGCGCTATTTGTTGTGGGATCTAGATGTGAAATTGCGAGACCATTGCTTTTAAATCTCCTGCTAAATGGGCAAGTGCTTCTGATGAAGCTGTTACTTCTTCCATTGCAGCAAATTGTTCTTCTGTTAAACCTGCTACTTGCTGTGAATGTTCACTCGTTCGTTTAACGCCTTCTGTAATAGACGCAAAAGACTGTTTCGCATCGTTAGTATAAGCTGCGATTTTTTGTGATGCACTCGATAAATGCTTAATGCCATCTGCCATTTCTCTCATGGACTGCTGGATATCATGAAAAGATTCTTCTGTATGAGAGATAAGGACAGCCCCTTGAGCTGCTTCTTCTCTTACTTGTTTGATGGCATTCGTCGAATGAGTCATCTCTTTTTGTATTTCAGAAATGAGATGGGAAATCATGTTTGATGATGCTTGAGATTCTTCAGCGAGCTTTCTCACTTCGTCTGCGACAACAGCAAACCCTTTTCCATGCTCACCTGCCCGTGCTGCTTCAATTGCTGCATTAAGAGCTAGCAGGTTTGTCTGGCTGGCGATATCTGTAATGACTTTGGAAATATGATCAATTTCAGTTGAACGTGTTTCCAATGCTTGAATTGCTGTACCGTTTTCTTCAATTGATTTTGCAATAGATGTCATTTGTGAATGAACTTCACCGATATTGTGTACACCTTTTTGGGCAATTTCTTGTGCGAAGTGACTTCTTGAAGCCATTTGTCCGGCATTTTCAGTGATGTTTGCCAGCTCGTTTGATACTTGAATCATCTTGTGCTCACTAGCTGTCATTTGAGCGGACTGTTCTTCTGAAGATTGTGCCACTTCTTGGATCGTGTGGGTGATTTTTTCTGATGCTGCACTCGTTTCTTCTGCGCTAGCTGACAGCTGTTCAGAGGATGTGGCCACTAATTCAGACGTGTTCATGACATTTAGAATGGTTTGATTTAGTTTTTCACGCATCTTATTGAAATGTCCAGCCAGATCAGACAATTCATCTCCGGCAGTATCCGTCACATTGATGGTTAAATGACCTTCGCCTGCACTCTTAATGGCAGAAGCCAAATGCTTGAGACGTACCTGAATCCGCTTAGTGAAAATAGAAATAATGATGACTGAAACGATCAGACTTAACAAAAGGACGATGACAAATTGTATATAGAATGACTGAAGCATTTGTGAAATCATGCTTTGATTAGCGCCAGTATAAAAAATACCAATTGTTTCGCCTGCTTCATTTTTGATTGGCATATAAGCCGTTTGATAGTCTTTCCCAGCAACATTTGCTGTCCCGTAATAATTTTCTCCTTTGTCTAAAACAGTGGTCTTCACTTCAGGAGAGACTTCAGTACCTACAGCTCGTTTCCCGTTTAACATGACATTCGTAGCAACACGGGTATTTCCTTGAAAAATCGTGATGGTATCACCGGTATATTCGGCTAATTGGTCAACCAATGTGTCATGATCATTGATTTGCGTATTTCCTTTGAATAGCTTGTCTTCTTTAATCTGCCACGAGCCTGACACTTTTTCATTTAGGTAGGCGTAGCCTAGTTTTAAGTCACCTTTTGCTTTTTCAGTTGCCATTTGCTTAATATTTTCTGTCATTTCGCGATTCACAACATAACCAACAACCGCAGAAAAGATGATGAGGACACTTAAAAAGATCAGCAAAATTTTGGCGCCTAGCCTCAGTTTTCCCTTTTTCTTCATGATTTTTGACTCCTTTAGGTATAAGGTAGGATATCCCTCCTTAAGGATTATCGGCATGAAAAAAGTGTTTAAAATACCTGCAAGCAGTCATGTGAAAGTTTTTTTAATATAGAAAAGGGAAAGGCGGCTAATCGATGATAAATTGAATTCTTGTGCCGTCAGGATCATCCGATAATTGATGACTAACCCACGAGCCTGCGCCTCTATTATCAGAAGGGCGTACATATTTGACAGAAGCTCCACTGCCTCCTTCTTTGCACATCGCCATTGGCCATTCGTCCCGATCATACCCGCGCTTTGTTGGAATGCCATGTAGTGATCGATCTCTCTGCTCATCACTATGTTTACGGTCAATTGTACAAATGGACGAATGACCTTCATCAATGGCTTCTTCTATGTGCTTGGCTGTTTCTGGATAGCGGTCTGATGGAAAATGAATGGTTTTGTCATAAGATGAATTCGCTGTCTCTTGTTTCCCTTGCTCTAGCTGGATATAGCCTGTTGCTACACCAATGACAATCAATAAAAGCAAGAGAATCATTTTAAGAAGTTTCATAGATGCTGGCTCTCTTTCTTGTTTGCGTATTTTGTAAACAGAAGTATAGCAGAATTACTTACCAATTTCTCCTGGTTTTGAAAAAACGTCTTTTAAAATTCAAAAAACAGTTTTTACCTGATTTCTTGCTTTTCATTTTTGTAGAAATTCATAAAAATTTTAATTTTGTGGGTCAGAAAACGAATATGCTCATCCAAAATGGCTTTATCACTGCTTTTTTGGCTAATTTCAAGAATTTAACACACAGAAATTTCAAAAAAATAAAATTGACTAGACCGATCTGCTTTAATAATATGGAGTCAAATATCAAAAAATGTCGTAATTTATCAAAATATGATTCTAATTACATTGTAGGAGGGAAGTACAAATGGCGGATGTCTCATACCGGCTCGGAATAGACATAGGCGGAACATTTACTGATTTATCGCTGATAAATGAAGCAACAGGGGAGCTGACTGAACTCAAAACGCCTACAGTGACTGATGACCCAGCCCAAGGAATTATCAATGGGTTAAATCTTCTAAAAAAAAGAGGTGTTGATTTATCCAACATCCAATACCTCGTTCACGGAATGACAATCGGTCTGAATACATTATTACAGCGAAAAGGAGCAGATTTAGCCCTTTTTGTGACAGAAGGATTTCAAGATATATTGTCACTTCAACGTTTACGACTACCCGTTCCTTATGACTTCAATTCTCGTTTGCCAGAACCATTGATACCACGGAAGCATGTATATCCAATCTCTGAAAGGTTGATACACGATGGTACGATCAAAAAACCTCTCCATCTGCAGCAATTAGATGATGCGGTCCAGCATGTTATATCTAAAAAGCTAGCAGGTATCGTCATTTCATTTTTACATAGTTATCAAAACCCAGTTCATGAATTACAGGCAAAAGCCTATATCAATCATCATTATCCACAGTTAGAAGTCCTCACCTCATCTGAATTATGGCCTCAAATGAGGGAATACGAGCGTACAGTGATGTCTGTTGTTAATTTGTACATTCAGCCAAAGGTGAAACAGTATTTGCAAACATTGAAAAGCCGTTTGAAGGAAGAAGGTGTACCAATTTCTCCATACATTACACAATCAAATGGTGGTTTAATGGATGCAGAAAGTGCGGCAACCTCGCCTGTTAAGACTCTCTTTTCTGGTCCGGCAGCTGGTGTCATCGGTGCGGCGAGAATTGCAGCATCAGCGAGTGAACCCAATCTGATCACTTTTGATGTTGGGGGGACGAGTGCAGATATCTCAATCATTCAAAATGGACAGCCTACAATGGCTCAATCCAATCAGCTTTCAGGCTTCCCAATCATTCTTCCATCTGTTGCGATGTATTCAATAGGAGCAGGAGGAGGTTCGGTAGCATGGATTGATCAGGGCGGACTTCTCAAAGCGGGGCCGGAATCAGTTGGCTCAAACCCGGGACCAGCTTCGTATGGAAAGGGAGAAAAAGCAGCTTTAACTGATGCGTTTCTCATATGCGGTTATCTCAATCAAGAACGTTTTGCCGGAGGACATTTACATTTACAACTGTCTGCGGCGAAAAAGGCCTTTCAGCCAATTGCTGATCAGCTCAACAAAACGCTTGAAGAGGCGGCTGACCAGCTCATTCAAGTAGCCGTAGCCAATATGTACACAGAATTAAGCAATGTGATGGAGCAGCAAGGATTTGACCCTAGAGATTTTAGTTTGCTGGCGTTTGGCGGAGCAGGACCGGTTGTGGCGAATTTCCTTGCAAGAGAAATTCATGCGAAAAATGTAGTTGTTCCTCCAAGTCCTGGTACATTATGTGCGTTAGGTGCTTTAACAGCTGATTTTATCCATGATGCGGTGCTGTCGAAGAAAATATGTTTACAAGACTATTCGATCAACCAACTAAAACAAGATTATGAGAAGCTGTCACGAAAAGCGACTGATTGGGTCAGCCAGCAGAACATTCAGCATATCAATCAGACATCCATTCTCTTATTAGCAGACGCACGATATCAAGGGCAGGCATTTGAGATTGAATTGCCATTATCGATTGATTGGTTAAAGCAAGAACAAGACATCCACCAACTTATTGAAGCCTTTCACAAATTGCATCAGCGTCAATATGGTCATAGGGATGATCAGGCAAAAATCGAGTTTACTCATTTACGCGTTCGAGTCATAGGTGAGACGCCTCCGCTGCCTTTTTCACCTGTTCAAGAAAGCATGGGACAGTCTTTGAAACCAAATGAATATAGACGAATTTTTATAGAAGAAAAAGAATACGAAGCATCGGTTTATAATCGGGATACGCTGTCAGTAGGTTCTATTGTAAATGGGCCTGCCGTGATTGAGCAGGATGATACGACAACATTAATTTTGCCAAACTGGACAGGCAGTATTGATCCATCAGGTAACTTAGTGATTTCAAAGGAGGCGGCTTTACATGAGAACTGACCCAGCAAAGCTTGAGATGATGCGCAGTTATTTTAATGCGATTGCATCAGGTATGGGGCATGTCATTGAACGGACGTCGTTTACGACCTTCGTCAAAGAATCTGCTGACTTTGCGACAGCACTAGCCACACCTTCTGGAGATTTCTTTGTTTATCCGAAGACAGTGGGTGTGACGATCTTTTTAGGGCTGAGTCTAAAAAAAGCAATTGAAGAAAGCGGACAGATGCAGCCAGGAGACATTATCATCACTAATGATCCTTATACGACAGATGGTTTGGCGACTCACCTGCCAGATGTCCATATCATTAAGCCGATTTTTGTAGATGGTGAAATCGTAAGCTATGCTTGGTCTTTTGTTCATGTCAGTGATGTGGGTGGCCTTGTGCCTTCGAGTATTTCACCGACAGCAACGGATGTTCATCAAGAAGGATTAAGAATTCCGCCAGTAAAAATTTATGAAGGTGGGAAAGAGAATCAGGTCGTACGTACTTTTTTGAGAGCTAACAGCCGCGCTAGTCATCTAAACGATGGTGATATCAATGCGATGATTGCTGCAGTGAATACAGCAGATATTCGGTTAAAAGAAATGATTGAGAAATTTGGAAAAAACGAAGTGAAACAAGGAATGATAGACTTGCTGAAGCAAGCCGAGGATCGTGCTGGAAAGGTCATTGAAGCTATACCGGATGGAACGAGTGAATTTGCTGATTATTTAGATGATGATATGATTTCAGACGTCCCTATTCGGTTGAAAATCAAGCTAACGATCAAAGGCAAACGGCTGACGCTCGATTTTTCTGAGTGTGACCCGCAAGTAAAAACAGCCTTTAACCTTGTTACCAATGGTCAGAAGCATTCCTTTCTTTATCAAGGGTTGATTAATTACATCATTAGTAAGGATCCTTTTATACCGATTAATGGTGGAATAACGTATCCAATCGATGTGATCTCTCCTAAAGGAACGCTGGTGCATCCAGAATATCCAGCCTCTGTCGGGATTCGTCATTCGATTACGATGAGGCTGTACAATGTCGTGCTAGGTGCGATTGGTAAGCTGCTGCCTGAAGCAGTACCGGCAGCAGGTGCAGGTCAATCTGCCATTGTGGTTCTCTCTGTACCTTATGATCAAACGGGTGGCAGGAAAATGTCCGTTGTCGAACCATTAGGCGGAGGCGGCGGTGCTCAAAATGGTACTGATGGAGTTGACGGTATTGATCATTCGTCAGGCTTTTTGAAGAATACCCCAATTGAGAGTTTGGAACAGCATATTGATATTCATGTTCACCGATATGAGCTTCTGCCGAATACAGGTGGAGCTGGTGAAAATCGAGGCGGACATGCGATTGGTTTGGAATTTGAAATGATGAAGCCTGAATCGATGGTGACAGCACGAGGAATGGAACGGATGAAGTTTCAGCCTTGGGGTTTAATGGGCGGCCGAGCAGGAGCGGTTGGTGAGGTCAAGCTGATCACAGCTAACGGTGAGAAACAAGACCAGCCCAAAATAGATGTTCTGCGACTTGAAAAAGGCGATATCGTTCAATTGATTTCACCAAGTGGAGGCGGCTGGGGGAATCCATTTGCCAGAAAGAAAGAAAAAGTCCTTCAGGAAGTGGAAGCTGGTCTATTAAGTGAAGAAAGAGCGCTGCAGCAATATGGTGTTCAAGTGTATTTAGAGCAAAATGAATGGAAGATTGATGAGGAGCAGACGAGCAAGGTGCGTGAAAAGGCTGGTGATCCTGCAGCTACTGATGTGTGGGATTTCGGAGAACAAAGAGCAGCTTATGAGAAAGTATGGACGGACGAAGCCAGCAGTGAGCTAGCCGTTCAGCTGCGTTCCTATCCGGCTAATGAACGTACGCACTATAAACATGCAGTTCATCAATATTTCAGTCATAGAAATGAGCCGTTAACAAAGGAAGACATTACTCAAGCACTTCGTCAAATGAATGGACAAAAAGGGGGAAATGAATCATGAAAAGAAGATTAATCGCTATTGTTGCAGGTATCCTATCCATCGTTGTACTGCTGACCGCTTGTGGTGGAAATGGAAAGGATCAAGGCAAACAGCAGCAGACTGTGATTGTTGGCGTATATGGAGGCGATTGGGAAAAGAATATCAAACCAATCCTTGAAAAGTTTGAAAAAGATACGGGAATTAAAGTGCAGACCGTCTCTGGAGCGGATTCTGAATGGTTTACAAAATTAAAAGCGTCAAATGGGAAAAATCCACCATATGACTTACTAATCTTACAGCCTGACACGATTCAAAGAGGTATTGCAGCAAACGTTCTTGCGCCTATCGATGAAGATCAAGCGCCGAATGTCAAAAAGCTTTACCGTTCTGTCCAAAAGAAGCTGACTGTGAATGGAAAACAATATGCAGCAGGCTTTAGTATGGGGCAGCTTGGAATTGCTTATAGAAAAGACCTCGTCAAGCAGGAACCAAACAGCTGGACTGATCTATGGAGCAGTCAGCTGAAAGGGAAGGTAGCCATTTCATCTCCGACTTATTCAGCTGGTTTGCAATTTTTCTCTGCACTTGTTCATGCACAAGGGGGAACAGAATCAAATCCTAAGGATATTGATAAAGCATTTAAAAGTCTCGCGCAACTAAAAGGTCATGTCGCTGCTTTTCCGGATAACCCAGGATCGATTCAAACCTTGTTAGAACGTGGGGATGTCGCAGCTGTTCCGTATTGGGACGGGCGAGTATTTGCACTTGAAGAAGAAGGAATGGATATTGGTTTCTCATATCCGAAAGAAGGCGCTGTTGCAGCTGTAGCGAGCTGGGCTTTAACGAAGGGAAATCAGCACGAAGAAGCGGCATACAAACTATTAAACTACTTGAGTGGAAAAGAAGCTCAGGAGGCTTTCTCTGAAAAATCTTATTATGGCATGTCGAATTCTGATGTGAAATACAATGACAAGATTAAGGGGAAAGTGAAAGTTGGAGAAAATTATTACAGCAAGCTGACTTGGGTAGATTATGAAACAGCAACCTCTGAGCTTGGCAATTGGACAAATCGATGGAACGAAGTATTAGGCGGAGGAAAATAGGTGATCGCATGAGTGGAATTCATTTAGAACACATCAGTCAGCACTTCGGTGAGCAGATTGCTCTCAACGATGTCAGTCTTACTGTGAATGAGGGAGAGTTTTTCTCCCTTCTCGGTCCTAGCGGCTGCGGGAAATCAACGTTATTAAACATCATTGGCGGTTTTTTAGAACCAACAAAAGGCGTCGTCTATATTGGTGATCAGGATGTGACAGCTTTGCCGCCTTACCAAAGAAAAACAGGTATGGTCTTTCAAAGCTATGCACTCTTTCCGCATCTGACTGTATTTGATAATGTGGCGTACGGGCTTAAGGTTCAAAAGAAAAAGAAGGCGGAAATCAAAGAGAAGGTGATGGAAAGCTTGTCTCTTGTTCAATTAGAAGCATTTGCGAAACGGATGCCCCACCAATTAAGCGGTGGTCAGCAGCAGCGGGTAGCGATAGCAAGAGCACTGGCGATTCAGCCGTCTGTTCTCCTTCTTGATGAACCGCTCAGCAACCTAGATGCCAAACTAAGAAAAAACATGCAGACAGAGCTGCGAAATATTCAAAGAAATGTTGGGATTACAACCATTCTTGTGACACATGATCAAGAGGAGGCCTTAAGCCTTTCTGATCGAGTTGGAATTTTAGGAGAGGGTAGAATTCAGCAGATTGGGACGCCTTTAGAGGTGTACCGCCAGCCAAACAATCGATTTGTAGCTGAATTCATCGGACAGGTGAATATCTTTGAGGCTGTGTACAATGAAGCTGATGCTGCATTTACGGTTCCGCATGTAACCCATTCAAACGGTCAGCATCTTCAGTTGCAGGCTGCGGCACATCAAGAGAAAAGGGAAAAGCAACTGCTTATGCTGCGTCCTGAAAGAATCAGCATCTCTTCTGAGCAGAAGGAAGTTCAGCCAAACCATGTATCTGGCGTGCTGTCAGATGTGAGTTATATTGGGCATTCATTACGTTTGGTTGTGGGGCTTGATAATGGTGAAATCATTGTCCATGCTTCTGATGCTGCATTTCCCGAGCTGCCTGGAGTTGGAGAAACCGTCCATATCCATTGGCAGCCTGAAGATATCGTTTTCTTAGATTCGAAGGTGCATACGTGATGCGAATCAAGAAAAAGAATCAACGATTTCATTGGTTTATGCTGCTGCCAGCCTGTTTGTTTCTTGTTGTATTTTTACTAGCTCCGCTTGTGATGATGCTCGTTCTCAGTTTTCGCGATGTCGATTCGATGATGAATACATTACAAACGTATAGCTTTTCTCAATATATTCATGTGTTCACGACAGATGCATATGTAAAGGCGATTGGAAGTACTGTGTGGGTGGCTTTACAGACAACGGTGATTTGTTTATTGATGGCATACCCAGCAGCATACGTGCTTGTCAAGGCACCTAATCCGCGTCTGCGCGCATTTTTCTATATCTTACTTGTGTCGCCGCTTTTGACAAGTGTTGTGATTCGGACGTTTGCATGGATTGTTCTTCTTTCGCAAAATGGTCTGATCAATGGCATGTTACTAGATTTACATGTGATTGAGAAGCCGCTCTCGATGCTGTGGAATATGAATGCGGTCATTATTGCATATGTCCAGGTCATGCTGCCATTTGCAGTACTGCCGATCGCAACAAGTTTAACCGATATGGATCGTCATTTAAAACCGGCTTCTATGAGTCTTGGGGCTGGCCGGATTCGAACCTTTTTTCATGTCACCTTACCACTGACCATTCCAGGCATGGTGACAGGCGCGATCATCGTCTTCTCACTGGCAGCAGGAAGCTATATCACCCCGCTGTTAGTCGGCGGACGGATGCAGCCGCTGCTGCCGCTGTCAATTTATCAGCAGGTGATGCAGGTGTATAACCTGCCTCTTGCTGCAGCTATGTCCTTTACATTATTGGTTTGTGTGCTTGTGGTGGTCAGTCTACTAAGCTATTTATTGAAGCGTTGGGAGGCGAGGATGCATGCGTAAAAAGTCAATAGGTGACCGCTTGCTTTCTATCCTGATTTGGACTGCTGGGTCATTGGTTTATCTTTTTTTAACCATTCCTGTTCTTGTGATCGTCCTATCTGCTTTTAGTCCAAATGCCTTTCCTGAATTTCCACCGACTTCGTTCTCTGTTCGCTGGTTTCATGAGGTCGTGTCAAATCCAGAATGGATGGAATCGCTTCGGATCAGTGTGATTCTGCTTTTCATTGTGACGCCTCTCACGGTTCTTTTAGGGACAATGGCTTCGTATGCTTTAGCAAGGCTTTCCTTTAAGGGAAAGGAGGCTGTCCAAGCTTTCATTCTGTCACCTCTCATGATTCCTCAAGTGGTGTTAGGGATTGCTATGCTTTACTTGTTTACGGCTATGGGCTTTACAGGGTCTTTGTGGGCGCTCGTCATTGGTCACGTCATCATTGGTTTTCCCTATGTGGTTCGAACGGTAGGTGTGAGTGTTTCGAATTTAGATCCGCGTCTTGAGCTGGCTTCAATGAATCTAGGCGCAGGACCCATTCGCACGTTTTTTCGAGTCACATTGCCTTTGATTAAGCCGGGAATCATTGCAGGCGGGGTGTTTTCAGCTGTGACGTCATTTGGAGAAATATCGATCAGTTTGTTCGTTTCCTCACCTCAAACCATCACAATTCCGGTCAGGACCTTTAATTACATTGAGCAGACCTTTGATCCAAGTGTCAATGCGATATCTGTCATATTTATTATCATTTCTATCATTGCGCTGCTCATTATTGAGAAAACGATTGGTCTGTCTAAGGTGATGTAAATATAATGAAGAAACAAGGAGTTGTCATTTGAAATGGCAGCTCTTTTTTTTGTTGTTTTTACAGTAAAAAAATTCATTTTTTTAGGGAATGTAGTTCTTAAGATTTAAGAATTTGCGGGAAACGAAAGGAGACCTCTATCCTAGATTTTCGGCCATATTTTCAATATTTAAGGGAAAATATGAAATTTTTGCGGTATTTAGTCGATTATTTTCGGTTGAACGCAACTATTATTAGTTATTTTCGGTAAATATCGTCAATTATCATGTAAACCCTTCGGTATAACGCATGAATCTTTACACCCATTTTTCGGTGAAAAAAACAATATTTTCATATAAAGTGGACGTAAATAGAAAATATCTAAAAGAAGAAAAAGGCAAATCTATGGAAACATAGAGACGCAAAGCCATGTCCTAAGGTAAATGATTCTTTTTTTGCTAAGGTCGGCAGGCTACCGAATCAAAATGGGAGTCCCTCCGTTTTATTCGGGGTGGGCTCCTTTTCTGTTAAAGCGTCTATTTTAATGAAATAGACTTGGTTCTTTTGATATAGAGGGTGCAGGGTGAAATTGGTGGAGAAAACATAGAAGAGGCGGAGGATGAAAATGAATACAGTTTATTACCCCTTAACACATGCGCAAAAGCGAGTATTCTACACGGAAAGATTTTATCCAGGTACAAGTATTTCTAATTTGGGTGGATTCGCCAGGTTGAGATCAGCATCTGGTCTCAATCCTTCTTTGGTCGTCGATGTGCTTCAAGCGTACATTCGACAAACTGACTCTCTTCGGCTGAGACTCGTGTATCGAGATGAAGAGGAGGAGCCTGTTCAATATATCAAACCTTATGAAAAACAGCCGATTCGAATGGAAAAGGGCTGGAGTGAAGAGGAAGTAAGGGCTTGGGCGAACGAGCAAATTCGTGAGCCGATGCCATTGATTGACAGCCCCTTGATTGAATTTACGGTATTTCAAATCAGTGATCAAGAGTGCTGGCTGTTCTGTAAAGCACATCATATTGTCGCGGATGGGATTTCTATCATTTTAATGGGAAATCGCATTATTGATTTATATCATGACATGCTGCAAGGAGTAGACATCTCGCCAGTTGAGGAGATTTCCTTCGTTGATCACATTATGAGTGAGCAGACCTATGAATCTTCTAAACGTTTTCAAAAAGATCAAGCTTTTTGGAATGAGCAATTTGCTCATATTCCAGACTTCGCATCTTTAAAACCGCATAAGGGATATGAGATGAGTTTACATGCGGAGCGATTTTCAGGGGATGTTCCAGATTCTTTAAAGGAGAAGCTTCGTGTCTTTTGTGAAGAACAGAAAGTCAGTATGCTTTCGATGTTTATGTCCACTGTCTATATTTACTTACATCGTTTTAGCGGTATGGAGGATGTCGTTCTTGGAACCTTTATGGGTAACCGGACGAATGCCAAAGAGAAAAAGATGATTGGGATGTTTGTATCGACGATTCCAATGCGTGCATCTGTTCAAGGGTCGCAATCGTTTGTTGATTTCGTAAAGCAGGTCATGGCGGATCAAATGAAGATCTTGCGACACCAAAAATACCCTTACAATCTGCTCATGAATGATTTGCGGGAAAGAGAAGGGTTTACAGGACGCCTTTTTGATATTTCTTTAGAATATCAGGTCATGCAGTGGCAGAAAAAAGAGAACCTGTCGTTCATTACTGAACCGATTTTTAGCGGGAGCGGAATGAATGATATTTCAATACATGTGAAAGACCGCTGGGATACTGATACATTGACCATTGATTTGGATTACCGTACAGATGTATTCACAGAAGAAGAAATGAGTAAGATGTTTGATCGATTCTTGATTTTACTAGAAGCGGCGGTCACTCAGCCTGATCAGCTGATCGGGACACTGCCTTTACTTTCAGCAGGTGAACAAGAGGAACTGCTGCAATTATCTGAGGGAGAACCGTTTGAAAGACCAGCAGCAAAACCGGTTCATCACATGTTTGATGAGACAGCCAACAAATATGCAGATCGAACAGCCGTTGTAGCAGAAAATGGAACAATTACTTATGGAGAGCTGCAACAACAGGCAGAAAAGCTTGCACGTTTTCTACAAATGAAAGGTATCTCACGTGATGTGCCTGTTGCTGTTTTGATGGAGCGGAAGGTAGATGCCATGGTAGCAGTCTTCGGCATACTAAAGGCTGGCGGGGCATATGTACCAATAGATCCAGCATTACCTGAGGAGCGCATTCAATTTATTGTGGAGGATTCAGGTGCTTCTATCGTGTTAACAGAGGAATCGTTCATTCAAGAGTACCCAGCCCTCTCGGAAAAATTGATCGTGCAGCAGCAACTATTATTAGATGATGGACGGCTGCCTGAGCTTCTCGATCAGACGGCGCCCGAAGATTTAGCCTACATGATTTATACATCGGGTACGACTGGAAAGCCGAAGGGCGTCATGATTGAGCATCTTCAGCTTCATCATTTGGTCCATGCTTTGCATCATGAGATGTATCAAGGGGCGAATGAGCTTCAAATGGCGCTTCTAGCCCCATTCCATTTCGATGCATCGGTGAAACAAATATTTGCTGCCCTTTTATTTGGACATACGCTTCATATCATCCCACGAGAAACGACGAGAAATGGCATGCAGCTAGCGGCTTATTACAGAAAACATCAAATTGAAGCGGCAGATGGAACTCCGGCGCATGTGCAGCTTTTACTTGCAGCGGATTTGGACGGTCTGTCATTGACGCACATGTTGATTGGGGGAGAAGCGCTGCCTGCGAAAGCAGCACGTTCACTTATCGAAGCGGTTCGTATGAGTCAGCCTGATTTTACTCTATGGAATGTGTATGGTCCAACTGAGACGTGTGTGGATGCGGCAGTTCATCGCCTGAATCTCAGTGAGCTGAGCGAATCAACTGAACAGCGCTATGTGTCGATTGGAAAACCGCTTGGTCATCATCGTATTTATATTTTAAATGAACATGATCAATTACAGGTGCCAGGGGCTGCAGGAGAACTTTGCATTGCCGGTATAGGTGTTGGGCGAGGCTATGTGAATCAGCCTGAATTGACGAAGAAGGTATTCACGGCAGATCCGTTTTCTCCGAATGAGCGGATGTATCGAACAGGGGATCTAGTCAGATGGCTTCCAGATGGCACGATTGATTATCTTGGCAGAATGGACGATCAAGTGAAAATAAGGGGTTACCGCATAGAAACAGGTGAGATTGAAGCGGTGATGGAGCAGGTAGATGGAATTGATAAGGCTGTCGTGCTAGTAGTTGATGAAGCGGATGGGGAAAAGGCGTTAAGTGCTTACTATCAAGCTCGTCATGATGGTGTGTCTGTTGATATGCTGCAAGCGGCTATCAAACATCAGCTCCCAGCTTACATGATGCCGCTTTATTTCAAAGAACTCGATGCTTTTCCACTCACAGTCAGCGGCAAAGTCGACCGTCGTGCACTTGCTGCCTTAAAAGGTGATAGAGCGGTTCATGCTGTTTATACGGCACCTAGAAACGATATAGAAACGAAGCTTGTTCATTTGTGGGAAGACATTCTTGATCAAGAGAAGATTGGTGTATATGATTCTTTCTTCGATCGAGGCGGGCATTCGCTCAAAGCGATGACTGTACTTACAAAGGTTCAGCGAGACTTTCAAGTGGAGGTGCCGCTCTCTGTTTTATTTGAACAGCAGACGATTGCTGCACTTGCTGCTTATATTGAGCAAGCAGAAAAGTCTACTGCAACGGAGATACCAAAAGCGCCGGCTGCAGATCATTATCCGTTATCGCCTCCACAGCAGCGCGTCTATATGGTGAGTCAATTGGAGCAAAGCACTGCCTATCATATGCCTGCTGTTGTGAGGTTAAAAGGAGCTCTGCAGCTTGAGAAGCTGACTGAAGCCTTTGACAGACTGATCTCACGTCATGATATGCTGCGTACTTCTTTTCATACGATAAAAGGTGTCCCTCGTCAGCGGATCGCTTCATCCGTTTTCTTTGAAATAGAACAGCTGACAGGTGGTACGATGGAAGAAAACATGCAGCACTTTGTCAGACCTTTTGATCTTGAGTGTGCGCCACTTCTTCGAATAGGATTGCAGTCATTGCATGATCAGGAGCATTTGCTCTTTTTCGATATGCATCATCTGATTTCAGATGGTCTTTCGATCGATTTAATGCTGCGCGAGCTGTCAGATGCTTACGAGGGATCGGTGAAAGCACCATTAAAGCTTCAATATCAAGATTATGCTGTTTGGCAAGAGCATCAAGGCTTTCAAAAAGAAGAGGCATTCTGGCTGCAAGAATTTTCGGGGGATATCCCTGCTTTACAGCTGCTGACCGATTATCAGCGTCCAGCTGTCCAGTCTTTCGCAGGTGATCGTGTCATCAAAGAAATCGATGAGGCGTTAAAGAATCAATTACAGGAGATTGCAGCAAACCATCACACGACACTGTATACGGTGCTGCTTTCGGCTTACTATACATTGCTTGCGAAATATACGGGTCAAAAGGAATTTGTGGTCGGAACACCGGCAGCAGGGCGTGTGCATACAGATTTGAATGACATGATCGGTATGTTTGTCCAGACACTTGCTTTGCGGTCAGAGGTAGATCCGAATGGAACCATGTCTCAGTTGATTGAGCAAGTAAAGGAAAAGACGATGCATGCATTTGAGCATCAGCAATATCCGTTTGAGCGGCTGCTTGAAAAACTGAATGTGCCAAGAGATTTTAGCCGTCATCCATTGTT
Source organism: Bacillus sp. FSL K6-1000 (assembly GCF_038630785.1). Taxonomy (NCBI): domain Bacteria; kingdom Bacillati; phylum Bacillota; class Bacilli; order Caryophanales; family Bacillaceae; genus Bacillus; species Bacillus sp. FSL K6-1000. The sequence continues at coordinate 374,077 of NZ_CP152042.1, forward strand.
TGATACCGTCTTTACACTTGCGCCGGGTCATTCAACAGCCCAGCGTATTGGGGATATGCAGGTCGAGGTTGAAGAAACCAATTTCCATATTGCGAAATTTGATTTAACACTGCAAGCGATGGAGTCAGATCAAGGTTTATCCTTTGTACTCGATTACAGTACGGCGCTATTTAAACGAAGTACAGCAGAGCAGATGCTCAAACATTATGTTTATCTGCTGGAGCAAATGGTTCAAACGCCGCAGGAAGCTATTCAATCCTATCGCTTACTGTCTGAACAAGAAGCAGAAGCTCAGCTAAATAGGTGGAATCCGTTACCTGCGCCTTATCCAGCAGAAGAAACCATTGTGACGCAGTTTGAAGAACAGGTGCAGCAGCATGGTCATCAGCCTGCATTGCAATGTGAAGATGTGGTCCTTTCTTATCAAGAGCTGAATGACCGAGTGAATCAGCTGGCTCATTATTTGCGTGAAAATGGTTTTGAAAAAGGAATGAAAGCAGCCTTATTCTTTGAACGATCCAATGAAATGGTGCTCTCTGTTCTGGCTGTGCTTAAGGCGGGCGGAGTCTATGTACCAATTGATCCCGATTTCCCTGATGAGCGCGTGAAGCACTTTTTAACAGACAGCGGTGCACAATTCTTACTGACACATCAAGTGCTGCGCCATCGCTCGGTGCTCACTGCATTTGAGGGAATCATCATAGAAACAGAAAATCAAGCGATTGCTCAGCAGTCAGACAGCCCAATAGATGCTCATATTTTACCTGAGGACTTGGCGAATTTGACCTATACATCTGGTACAACCGGTAAACCTAAAGGAAATATGGTGACACACCGGAACATTTTGAGAACGGTGAAGCAATCGAATTATCTCACCATTCACCATGAAGATACGGTGATGAGCATCTCAAACTATGTATTTGATGCTTTTATGTTTGATGTGTTTGGTGCTTTATTGAACGGAGCAAAACTCATTGTTCTGCCAAAGGACCATATTTTAAACATGAATGAGCTTTCTGGAGCGATTGAGAAGGAAAAAGTCAGTATTTTAATGATCACGACAGCTCTTTTTCACTTACTCATCGATATGAAAAAAGACAGCCTGAAGAACGTAAGAAAAGTGCTGTTTGGCGGGGAACGTGCTTCCGTGCCTCATGTGGTGACTGCACTTGAGACAGTGGGGAAAGACAAGCTTGTTCATATGTACGGCCCTTCTGAGAGCACAATTTTCACCACATATTATCCTGTGAACCACATTGAGAAGAAGGCGTTATCCATCCCAATCGGAAAGCCAGTGAGTCAAACGGCTGTTTATATTGTAGATGAATTTGGACATGTACAGCCGCCGGGCGTGGCAGGAGAGCTATGTGTCGCTGGTGATGGACTTGTGAAAGGATATTATAAGCAGCCAGAACTAACGAGCGAAAAGTTTGTCAAAAATCCTTTCCGCCCTGGAGAGATCATGTATAAAACGGGCGATCTTGCACGCTGGCTGTCAAATGGAGATATTGAATTCATTGGACGGATCGATCATCAAGTGAAGATTCGCGGACAGCGTATCGAGCTTGGGGAAATTGAACATCAACTGCTGCAGCATCCTCAGGTGAAGGAAGCTATCGTGATTGCTGCTCCGAATGACACGTTATGTGCGTATTTCACAGCAGAAGGATCTGTCTCATTAACTGATTTGCGCGAGCAAGCAGGACGTGAACTGCCCGTGTATATGCTGCCGGCATTTTTCATGCAATTAGAGGAGCTTCCTTTAACGAATAACGGCAAGGTCGATAGGCGGGCGCTGCCGGCACCTGATCTTAGTGAGCAAGGGGCAAATGAATACACCTCTCCTCAATCAGAAACAGAGCGTCTGCTGGCGAACATTTGGGAGGAAGTTCTTGAAGTACCGCGAATCGGCAAACACGATCATTTCTTTGAATGCGGGGGCCATTCGCTGCGCGGCATGAAAATGCTGAACAGGTTGTATGAAGAGATGCAGGTGGAGCTCACTTTGAAATCTTTATTTGAATCCCCAACATTAGAAGCGTTCGCGCTTGCGGTAGATCAAGCGGATCAAACGGAGATCAAGCGAGTGGAAGTTGCCAAAGAGGCGGCCTATTATCCAGTGACATCTGCTCAAAAAAGACTGTTTGTTTTGGAGAAAATGACTGATGCGGAGCAAAGCTACCATATGCCGGCGGCCTTAAAGCTAGAAGGCGTCTTTGATGAAAAACGATTTGAAAAGGCAATTGATCAGCTAGTCCAACGTCATGAAGCGTTCCGAACGAGCTTTGATTTTGTTCAGAATGAACCTGTTCAACGTATTGAAACAAATGTCTCAATAAACATTGAAAAAATTGAACAGAACGGCCGAGACATACAGCAATTGATGAATGACTTTATCAGGCCATTTGATGTAGAAAAAGCGCCTTTACTCAGAATAGGTCTAGTTTCCGTCTCCGTAAATGTCCATTATTTACTGATTGATATGCATCATATCATTTCAGATGGGGCGTCTGTTGGCATTTTAATTGAGGAGCTTTCAGCCCTGTATCGAGGAGACAAACTAGAGGAATTGCCTGTTCAATATAAGGATTATGCAGTTTGGTCAAAAAGTGAGGCATCTGCTGCGCAAAAAGCAGATGAAGAGGCATTCTGGCTGGATCAATTACAAGGAGAGCTGCCTGTACTGGCACTGCCGGAAGACCTGCCAAGGCCAAAAGTGCAAACATTCGCTGGAGATCGTGTCTCATTTACAATTGAAGGTTCGCTTAAATCAAAATTGGACGAACTCGTTAGAACGCTCAACAGTACGACCTATACAGTCCTGCTTGCTGGCTACAGTATTCTTTTAAGCAAGCTTTCAAGACAAGAGGATATCATCATTGGTTCTCCGGTTGTGGGTAGAACCCATCCTGATATTCAATCTGTGATTGGCATGTTTGTGAACACGCTGGCACTTAGAACAAGACCAGCAGGACATCAGACTGCTGCTGAATTTGCGTCAAATGTCCATCAGCTTGTGTTAGAGGCAAACGAGCATCAGCTGTACCCATTTGAAGAATTGGTAGATCAGGTGCAAACGGTTCGAGACACAAGCCGTCATCCAATTTTTGATGTGGTCTTCTCAATGGAAAATGCGGATATTCGTGATTTATCGATGGATGGGCTTCACGTTGTTCCACAGCCATTCGAGGAGAATATCGCCAAATTTGATTTGACCTTAACTGGAAACGAATCCGCAGATCAAATTGAGCTCGTGTTTGATTTTAATTGTTCTATCTTTCAAAAGACGTCAATTGAAAAGTGGAAAGAATATTTCCTTCATTTGCTGGAACAAATGGTGTCAGCGCCAGATCAATCTTTAGATCAAATGAAATTATTGTCACCGCAGCAGCAGCAAAAACAGCTGAACGAATGGTCAGGACCTGTCCTAGACGTCCCGTCAGATCAAACCGTTCATGCCCTGATTGAGGCGAAGGCACAAGGAGCACCGCATCAAAAAGCGGCGACATTCTGTGGAAAGAGCTGGACGTATAAAGAGTTGAACAGCCGGGCGAATGTAGTCGCTTCAAGGCTCATCGCAAACGGCACAAAACCAGGAGACCGCGTCGGCATTCTCACCCGTCCATCTCTTGATATGACAGCTGCTGTCCTCGGCGTTCTCAAGGCTGGTGCGGCATTCGTTCCAATTGATGCGGATTATCCAGCGCAGCGTATTGCGTACATGCTGGAAGACTGCGGGGCAGAGGTACTTCTGATGCAGAAAGGACTCACTGCACCACCTTCATTCACAGGTCATGTCCTGTTCATAGAAGATGCGGTAGAGGGAGAAGCTCACGAGATTCAGATTCATGTGAAGCCAACAGACCTTGCCTACATGATTTACACATCTGGGACGACGGGACAGCCGAAGGGTGTCATGGTCGAACACCAGTCTCTTGTGAATCTTGCATTCTGGCACAATGATGCGTTCCAAGTGACGAACAAGGATCGAACTGCGAAATATGCCGGCTTTGGCTTTGACGCCTCCATTTGGGAGATGTTCCCGACGTGGATCGCCGGCGCAGAGCTGCACATTATCGACGAAGCAATTCGTCTCGATATGATCAAGCTTAATGCGTATTTCAATGAAGAAGGGATCACGATTGCCTTCCTGCCAACGCAGTTATGCGAGCAGTTTATGTCAATGGACAACCATTCTCTACGCTATTTACTAACAGGTGGAGACAAGCTGAAACAGGTGAAGCCAGTACCATATCAACTCGTCAATAACTACGGTCCAACTGAAAATACGGTTGTAGCGACAAGTGGAGTCATCGACCCAGAACAAAGCACGCTTCCGATTGGAACAGCGATTGCCAATACTCGTTTTTACATTATGGGTTCGTTATATGACCTATCGCCGGCAGGCGTACCGGGCGAGCTCGTAATTGCAGGAAAAGGACTGGCAAGAGGCTACTGGAATCTTCCAGAGGAAACAGATAAACGATTTGTCCCAGATCCATTTTATCCAGGCGAGCGCATGTACCGCACAGGCGATTTAGTGAAATGGACAGAGGATGGCGAGCTGATCTATCTCGGCAGAATAGACCATCAGGTCAACATCCGCGGCTTCCGTATTGAGCTGTCAGAAATTGAAGCCCAGCTTCTGACGCTGGATTCGGTGAAAGAAGCCGTCGTGACAACAGTCAAAGATGCGAGTGATCAGGACGCCCTTGCCGCTTACGTGATAACGGAGAACGATACTGATGCAGAAGACTTAAAAGAAAGCCTAAAACGAACGTTGCCTGAATACATGGTGCCATCATGGATCATCAAGCTAGACCAATTTCCAATGACGGCAAATGGAAAAGTTGATCTGAAAGCATTGCCAGCTCCTGATATCGAAGCGAACCAAACGGTATACGAAGCACCAAGAGATGAAGTTGAAACGCTGCTTTGCGGCATTTGGGAAGATGTCCTTGGCGTCAGCCAAGTCGGTATTCACGATCACTTCTTCTTCCTTGGAGGAGATTCGATTAAAGGCATCCAAATGGCAAGCAGACTCACGCAAGCAGGCTGGAAGCTCGATATGAAACTTCTATTCCAGTACCCAACGATTGCGGAGCTCCGCCCATATATCGAGGAAGCCGATCTTCTCACAGCCGACCAATCACCTGTCGAAGGAGAAGTCATTTTAACACCGATTCAACGCTGGTTCTTTGAACGGAACTTTACGAATCAGCATCATTGGAACCAATCGGTTATGCTCCAAGCACCAAATGGTTTGGATGAGGAAGTCGTTCAGCAAGTACTGGAACAGCTCATGATTCATCATGATGCCTTGCGACTGGTGTATCCGCTCGAAGAAGGGCGCGTCATCCAGCGTCATCGAGGAATCGAGGAAAACAATGTGGCAATTGACGTGGTGGAAGTAAAAGGAGAGCTGTCGCAGCAAATCAGGCAGGTAGAAAAGCTGGCAAATGAAGTGCAGGCGAGTATATCGCTAGCAGACGGGCCTTTAGTGAGATCTGCTATTTTCCGAACGGATCAAGGGGATCATTTATTGCTTGCTATACACCATCTTGTCATTGATGGGGTGTCATGGCGCATTTTCCTTGAAGATTTCATGGCTCTTTATGAACAGTCGAAGCGCGGGGAAACTCTTACCCTCCCTGAAAAAACACACTCCTTCCAAGAATATGCCCAGAAGCTGACTGAATATGCTGTGTCAGATGAGCTGCTATCGGAAAGAGAGTATTGGAAAAAGGTACTTGCGCATTCCGTTCCTCCGCTTCAAAAGGATCATGTCACGGAGGATCAACGAATGCTTCATACAGAAACCATTCGTTTTACATTGTCTGAAGAGGAAACGCACAGGCTGCTGACGGATGTACATGAAGCCTACCAAACAGAAATCAATGATATTTTGCTGACGGCATTAGGATTGTCCATGAAAGAGTGGACAGGTGAAGACAGGCACTTTATTCATCTTGAAGGGCACGGGAGAGAGGACATCCTCCCTGCGGTTAACGTGTCACGGACCATCGGCTGGTTTACTAGCATGTATCCTGTGTTACTGGATATGTCGCATGCAGACGATCTTTCTTATCAAATCAAGCATTTAAAAGAGGAACTCAGACACATTCCGAACAAGGGGATCGGCTATGGCGTTTTAAAATACTTAACGCCTGACAAGATGAAGGACGATATTGATTTTCAAGTCACACCAGATATCAGCTTTAACTATCTTGGCCAGTTTGATGAACAGATCGGTGGCGGTGAAATGAGACGCTCTGCATGGCATGCAGGACAATCGCTGAGCCCTGAATCCGAGAAACCTCATGCGCTAGATATTGTTGGTTTCGTAGAACAAGCAATGCTCCATGTGACGATTTCCTATCATCACCTTGAATTCGAAGAGCGGACGATGGAACAGTTCAAGGAACTCCTAGAAAAGAATGTGAAGACATTGATCTCACATTGTCTATCACAGGATGAGAGTCAGATCACACCTAGTGATGTGGGGGATGAGGATCTTACCATGGATGAACTTGAAAAGCTAATGGATCTATTTTAAGCAAAATGAAGAGGTGGACTTATGAGCAAGCAGAAAATTCAAAAGGTATATCCTTTAACACCAATGCAAGAGGGCATGCTGTATCATGCCATGCTAGACCCTGATTCCTCCTCTTATTTCACACAGCTTGAGCTTGGAATAAGCGGAGATTTTGATCTCGATCTTTTTGAAAAGAGCCTCAATGAACTCGTACGGACATATGACATTCTGCGTACAGCCTTTGTCTATCAGCAATTACAAAAGCCTCGTCAGGTTGTACTGGCTGAACGTCATTTAGATGTGTATAGAGAAGATCTATCTCATCTGAATGATCAAGAGCAGAAAAAGGTATTGGATCAATATAAAAAGCAAGTGAGAAAGCAAGGATTTCACTTAACGAATGATCTGTTGTTGAAAGTCGCTGTTTTTCAATTAAATGAAACAAACTGGCACCTGATTTGGAGCAACCATCACATCATCATGGATGGTTGGTCCATGGGTGTTTTGATGAAAAAACTGTTTCATTACTATGAATCTTATCGGAACGACCGAACCCCGGATCGCTCACAAGGTAAGCCTTATGCGGACTATATCCAGTGGCTTGGAAAGCAAAACAAACAAGAAGCGGAAGACTATTGGAAGGAGCGGCTGGATGGCGCTGTTCAGCACCAAGGGCTGCTGCAGCAAAAAGAGGCGAACGGACAATATGACCATCAGGAATGGACGTTTACATGGGATGCACAAACGGTACAAGCCATTCAAGATGCGGCAAGACAATGCCAAGTGACAGCACCGAACCTTTTTCAGGCTGTCTGGTCCGTTCTTTTAAGCACCTATCATGCAGCAGATGATGTCACATTCGGAACAGTCGTATCGGGCAGACCTCCAAGTGTGTCTGGAATTGAGCGAATGGCAGGGCTGTTTATCAATACGATACCTGTTCGGGTGACATTGGATCAGGAACAGACCTTCAAACAGCTGTTTCAAAAGGTTCAGCAGCATGCACTGGAAGCGGAAAACTATGATTTTATGCCGCTTTATGACATTCAGCAGAAAACAGCTGCTGGAGGAAAGCTCTTTGATCATTTGGTTGGGTTTGAAAACTATCCTTTAGATCAGGAGCTGTCTGGTGACACCATGTCTGCACGTCTCGGTTTTGCCATTGATGTAAAGGACGGATTTGAACAAACGAATTTCGATCTGAATCTTCTTGTCTATCCGGGTGAAACGTGGACATTGAAAATCAAATACAATGCGGTGGCGTTTGAAGAAAAAGTCATTGAAAATATATCGAAACATCTGACCAATCTCATAAAGCAAATCATTCAAAATCCTGACATGTATCTTCATGAAGTGACATGTATCACAGAAGAAGAAAAGCAGCAGATTGCAGCGTGGAATCAGACGGAGAGAGATTATCCGAAGCACCTGTCCATTCCCGAGCTGCTCAATGAACGTATCAAAGCGCAGCCAAACCACCTGGCATTAGTCGAAGGCGAACGAACATTCACATACGAAGAGCTTGGACAAGAAATCCGTCGTTTAGCCAGCATCCTTGTAGAAAACGGCGTTCAGCCGGGGGATGCTGTCGCGGTGTATATGAACCGATCAGCAGATGCGGTGATCGCCATTTTAGCCATTTTACACGCAGGGGCTGCCTATGTGCCGATTGATCCAGCTCAGCCTGAGGAGAGAATCCGTTGGATGCTTGAAGACAGTGGCGTAGCCATTTTGCTTTATGCTGACAGCCAGCCGCCGGTTGATGAAAGCATCAAAGCAATTCATGTGACCGGCATGACTCATCACTCACAAGCGGAGTTTTCAGTCGTCGAGACGTCTCCATCTCAATTGGCATATATCATGTTCACATCGGGATCAACTGGACGGCCCAAAGGAGTGCAAATTGAGCATCAGCATATTGTGAGGTTAGCATGCTCTCAGGAGAAATTGGGCTTGAACACGTCGGATCGTATGGCGCATACAGGAGCTGTCAGCTTTGATGCGATTACCCTTGAAATCTTCACTACGCTTCTGAATGGGGCGACGCTTTATCCTGTTGACCGTGATACTTTATTGGATATACACCGATTCGAACAATTTATCCAAACACATCAAATCACGGCGCTCTTTTTAACGACTGGTTTATTTAATCAGCTCGCTCAGCAGCGGCCGCAAATGTTCAAAGGGTTAAAAACATTATTCACCGGCGGTGATGTGATCAATGAGAAAAGTGCGGAGCTTGTGAAAAAGCATCATCCATCACTTACCTTGCTGAATGTCTATGGTCCAACAGAAAATACAACCATCTCGACCATTTACGAAGTAAGAGGAGATGAAACGGGTCCGATCCCAATTGGTCAGCCGATCAATCATACGTCAGCTTATATTTTAGATGACTATCAGAGACTTCAGCCAATTGGAGCGCCAGGAGAGCTGTATGTAGGCGGGGACGGTGTTTCAAGAGGGTACATCAAACGTCCAGATTTGACTGATCAAGTATTCATGGCAGATCCTTTTAAGCCGTCAGGACGGATGTATCGAACAGGTGACTTGGCTAGATATGGTGCGGATGGTCAGATCGAATTCCTTGGCCGTGCAGATGATCAGGTGAAAATTCGAGGCTTCCGTATTGAGCTTGGAGAAATTGAAACGGTGCTTCGCCAAGAAACGGGTATCGATGATGCGGTTGTACTTGTTCAGCAGCTTTCTTCAGAAGAAAAGGAAATCATCGCCTACTTCACAGGGAGACTCGCAGAAGAAGAGGTGCGAGATGTATTCAATCAAAAGCTGCCAGCTTATATGGTGCCGCACTATGTGATGAAGCTGGATACCTTTGCACTGACAACGAACGGGAAGGTAGATCGAAAAGCTTTACCAAAGCCGGACGAAGTGCATCGCGAAGAGATCAAAATCATGCCGCCTGAGACCGAGACAGAAAAGGTACTCGCTGACATTTGGGAGGAGCTTCTTGGAAAAACGATTGGGATAGACGAGCATTTCTTCATGGCTGGCGGGCACTCGCTCAAGGCGATGATGATGTCTGCGAAGGTTCAAGAAGCGCTTCAAAAGGAAGTGCCGATTCAAATGATTTTTGAGAAGCCGACGATTCGCTCATTAGCGGCTTACATCGATCAGGAAGGTCAAGAAGATGCTGGACATCCTATTTTACCAGCAGAGCAGGCGGGCGAATATCCGGTATCACCAGCTCAGCGCCGTTTATACATTTTGCAGACACTTGAACCTGACAGCACGAATTATCATATTCCAATCGTCTTAACGCTTGAAGGAACACTCGAATATGAGCGTCTCAAATCAGCATTTAATCAGTTAATCCAAACGCATGAAATCTTAAGAACGAGTTTTCATATGAATGGGGAAGACATTGTCCAAAGGGTGCATGAATGGTCAGCATTTGACCTTCCTGTTCATGACATCAAGGAAGAAGAGGCTGAGGCATTTCTTGCTGAACGTCAATCGCCATTTGATTTAACAGCGGCACCCCTTTTACGAGCTCAGCTGCTAAAGGTCAGTGAGAATCGTCATCTTCTCGTTTTGGAAGCACATCATCTCATTACAGATGGCAGCTCCATGAAGACGTTCATTCAAGATTTGGCGAAGGCTTATGATGGAGAAGCTCTTGCTGAAAGAGCCATTCATTATAAAGATTACGCTGTCTGGCAGCTAAGTGAAGAAGAAACGGAGAAACTGAAGGAGCATGAAGCATATTGGCTGAAGCAATTTGAAGGAGATTTACCGGTTTTAGAGCTGCCAACTGATTATCCGCGTCCAGCAGAACGTGATTTTTCTGGAGAACGATTCATGTTTGGCTGTGATCAAGCAACGACTCAGCGCATTTATGAACTGCTTCAGAAAACCGATACGACCATGTATATGTTCTTGTTATCCGCCTTTCAAGTGCTGCTTGCCTCCTATAGCGGTCAGGAAGATATCATTGTGGGTTCGCCTGTTGCGGGACGGACACACCCTGATATCCAGGACATGCCGGGGATGTTTATTAACACCATTGCATTGCGCGGAAAACCAGAACAAACCAAAACATTTTTGCAGCTGCTTGAAGAAATAAAAGAAACAAGTGTTGACGCTTTTGCACATCAAAGTTATCCACTCGAAGAGTTAATTGCACATCTTCCGTTAGACCGTGATACAACTCGGAGCCCGCTTTTTAGCGTGTCATTTAACATGCAGAACATGGAGGTTCCAGCGTTAAAGCTCGGCGATCTGAACATTTCGCCTTATGCCATTCAGCATCACTCGGTCAAATTTGATTTATCTTTAGAAGCATTTGAACGCGAGGGAGCATTAAAACTGAGCTTTGACTATGCAGCGGCGTTATTTAAAGAAGAGACCGTCCGCCGGTTCGGAACTCACCTCCTAGCGATTATTCGTGAGGCGGTTCGTCATCCAGAGGAACAGATCGGCTTGCTCTGTATACTGGATCAGCATGAACAAATAGAGCGTCTGGAGAAAAAAGCCGAAGGGCCAACGAATCGTCATGAGCCATTCCATGTCCAATTTTCACGTCAGGCTAAGGAAACACCGGATGCTATTGCCGTCATGGATGATCAAAGAAAACTCACCTACCGTGAGCTGGAAGACATGTCACATGCACTTAGCTGTGAACTTAAGAAACGAGGCGTAGAGAAAGAAAAAACTGTGGCACTGATTCTTGACCGCTCTGTCTATGTGATCGTCTCCATGCTTGGTGTGATGAAAGCAGGAGGAGCGTTTGTCCCGATTGATCCAGCTTTTCCGGCTGAACGAATCCGCTACACATTAGAGGATTCAGGTGCACAAGTCATCGTAACAAATGAGTCTCTTGCTGATTCCTATCAAAATCGCAAGTCGATTCAAGTGGTGCAGGTTGAACAAGCAGTGCAACAAAGCTATTCACTAGAACTGCCAGAAGTATCGGTCGATCAGCTCGCTTATGTGATTTACACATCTGGGACAACAGGGAAGCCGAAGGGAGTACAGCTCACGCATCGTAATCTATCACACTATGTCAACTGGCTGACAAATGAGGTGACATTGCAAGAATGTGATCGGACAGCACTGCTTTCTTCTTATGCATATGATCTTGGTTACACAAGCATTTTCCCTGTTTTAAAAGCAGGGGGGACACTTTATGTTCCTCGTGAAGAGGTGTATACAGACCCTGTACGTCTGATGCGTTTGATTGATGAACAAGAGCTGACTTATATCAAAATGACACCATCCTTATTTCATATGATGGCAGATTCTAAAGAACATTCATTTAACGCTTTACGCCTAGTGGTACTTGGAGGAGAACCGATCATTCCTGAGGATGTTGAAACATTTATGAAGCAGCATCCATGCGTGGCAGTAATGAACCATTACGGTCCGACTGAGACAACCATTGGTACAGTGACCAAGCTGATCACACCGCAAGAGCTGGACGCTCTGAAGGAACGATCTTTGATCGGACAGCCAATTGCTCACACAAGAGCACTCGTATGCAATCAGCAGCAGCGTCTTGTCCCTTATGGCGCGCCGGGAGAGCTTTATATATCTGGGGAAGGCGTGTCGAGAGGATATTTGAATCAGCCTGAGTTAACAGCGGAACGTTTTCTTGAAAATCCATATGACCCTCAAGAGCGAATGTATCGAACAGGGGATTTGGTCAGACAGCATGCAAATGGAGATATTGAGTTTCTTGGAAGAGTCGATGATCAAGTGAAAATCCGCGGCTATCGCATTGAGAAACAGGAAATTGAGCATGCCGCACGTGCTCTGGCATCTATTCAAGAAGTCTATGTGAAAGTTCTGCACCTGTCCGGTTTGCCGGAGCTTGCACTCTATTACACAGCGCCTGAACACATTGGAACACTGACGTTTAGAGAAAATCTTGCGGAGACACTGCCGGATTATATGATTCCAACGTACTTTGTGAAAGTCGATCACATTCCACTTACCCAAAACGGAAAGGTGGATGCGAAGTCTTTGCCGCTCCCGCATGAAGTGCATATGAATCGTACGGCGCATGTGGCACCAGAAACGGAACTTGAGCGGACGCTGTGTGACATTTGGTCAGAAGTCCTAGGGGTGGAACAAATGGGTGTTCTTGACCACTTCTTTGAGTTGGGAGGTCATTCCCTCAAGGGGATGGTGCTCATTTCGAAGGTGCAAGCAAAGCTGAACAAGCATGTGCCGCTCAAAGTTCTTTTTGAAAAACCAACCATACGAGCGATGGCTGCCTACTTGGACGAAACGGATTCTTCGGTGGTTACATCCATTCAGCCGGCGGAAAAGCAAGATTTCTATCCCGTCTCTTCTGCTCAAAAGCGGATGTATGTACTGCAGCAGCTGCATCCAGAAGCAGTCACTTATCATATGCCAGCCGTTTTAATGATGGAAGGCAGCCTTGATGTGAAGCAGCTAGAAGCAGCGCTTCAAGCCTTGATCGACAGACATGAATCGTTGCGGACAGCGTTTGTAGAAATTGACGGCGTACCCGTTCAAAAAGTCTATCGCCAAGTGCCGTTTACATTAGAGGTTGATGAAATCGAGGGCGATCAGGAGCAGTCTGTCATCGAGTCATTCATTACACCATTCTCACTACATCAAGCACCATTAATGAGAGCAAAAGTGGCGAAGCTTTCTGATGAGAAATATGTATTCATGATGGATATGCACCATATCATTGCAGACGGTGTCACACGTAGCCTGCTTATTCAAGAACTGGCAGAGCTGTATGAGAAAAAGACGTTACCGCCAGTTCAGCTGCATTACAAGGATTTTGCGGTATGGCAGCAGGAAGAAAATCAGCAGGCGCTCCTTGAGAAGCAGCGGCAGTATTGGCTGGAGCAATATGCACAGCCGCCAGAAGACTTAGCGCTGCCCCTTGATTTTCCGCGTCCTCAAGTTCAGTCATTTGAAGGAGGGCGAGTCGATAGATGGTTGTCTGCTGAAAAGGTGCAATCTATCAAAACGCTCATGGCGGAAAAAGGTGTGAGCTTGAACATGGTGATGCAAACAGCATTTGCCATTTTCCTTTCGAAATTAACTGGGCAGACAGATATCGTCATAGGCGCTGTAACCGCAGGACGTACGCATGCTTCAATCGAACGAGTTCCAGGCATGTTTGTCAATACGCTTGCTCTTCGAAACGAAGTGCAGCCAGAAGACACGACAGCACAGCTGCTTGAAAAAATGAAAGATCGCAGCCTATCAGCCTATGAACATCAAGAATTTCCGTTTGAGGAATTGGTGGCTCAGTTAGATCTTTCGAAAGACACGAGCCGCAATCCATTGTTTAGTGTCATGCTGACTACAGATGACCGTGACCTGACGTTACCGGATTTGAATGGACTCAAGCTGTCACAAAAGCAGCAAGATACCGTTCATGCAAAATTTGATATAACGCTTGGTGTATTTGAAGAAAATGATCAAGTGGGCTTGCGCTTTGAGTATGCAGCGGCTCTGTTTAAAAAGAGCACCATTCAGCGCTGGAGCCGATATATTGAAAAAATCATAGACGATATGGTGACTAAGCTGAATCAGCCGATTTCAGCGCTATCTCTCATAACTGAAGAGGAAAAACGAGAGCTGATCAATGAATGGTCAGGACCTGTCCTAGACGTCCCGTCAGATCAAACCGTTCATGCCCTGATTGAGGCGAAGGCACAAGGAGCACCGCATCAAAAAGCGGCGACCTTCTGCGGAACGAGCTGGACGTATAAAGAGCTGAACAGCCGGGCGAATGTAGTCGCTTCAAGGCTCATCGCAAGCGGCACAAAACCAGGAGACCGCGTCGGCATTCTCACCCGCCCATCTCTTGACATGACAGCTGCTGTCCTTGGCGTTCTCAAGTCAGGTGCGGCATTTGTTCCGATTGATGCAGATTATCCAGCGCAGCGTATTGCATACATGCTGGAAGACTGCGGGGCAGAGGTACTTCTGATGCAGAAAGGACTTACTGCACCACCTTCATTCACAGGTCATATCCTGTTCATAGAAGATGCGGTAGAGGGAGAAGCTCACGAGATTCAGGTTCAGATCAAACCAACGGATCTTGCCTACATGATTTACACGTCTGGGACGACGGGACAGCCGAAGGGTGTCATGGTCGAGCACCAGTCTCTTGTGAATCTTGCATTCTGGCACAATGATGCGTTCCAAGTGACGCACGAGGATCGAACTGCGAAATATGCAGGCTTTGGCTTTGACGCCTCCATTTGGGAGATGTTCCCGACGTGGATCGCTGGCGCAGAGCTGCATATCATCGACGAAGCAATTCGCCTCGATATGATCAAGCTCAATGCGTATTTCAATGAAGAAGGCATCACCATTGCCTTCCTGCCAACACAGCTTTGTGAGCAGTTTATGTCAATGGACAACCATTCTCTACGTTACTTACTAACAGGCGGAGACAAGCTGAAACAGGTGAAGCCAGTTCCATATCAACTCGTCAATAACTACGGTCCAACTGAAAATACGGTCGTAGCGACAAGCGGAATGATCGATCCAGAACAAGGCACGCTTCCGATTGGAACAGCCATTGCCAATACTCGTTTTTACATTATGGGTTCGTTATATGACCTGTCGCCGCCAGGCGTACCGGGTGAGCTCGTGATTGCAGGAAAAGGACTGGCAAGAGGCTATTGGAATCTTCCAGAGGAAACAGCCAAACGATTTGTCCCAGATCCATTCTATCCAGGCGAGCGCATGTACCGCACAGGCGATTTAGTGAAATGGACAGAGGGTGGCGAGCTGATTTACCTCGGCAGAATAGACCATCAGGTCAATATCCGCGGCTTCCGTATTGAGCTGTCAGAAATTGAAGCCCAGCTTCTGACGCTGGATTCGGTGAAAGAAGCCGTCGTGACAACGGTCAAAGATGCGAGTGATCAGGACGCCCTTGCCGCTTACGTGATCACAGAGAACGATACTGATGCAGAAGACTTAAAAGAAAGCCTAAAACGAACGTTGCCTGAATACATGGTGCCATCATGGATCATCAAGCTAGACCAATTTCCAATGACGGCAAATGGAAAAGTTGATCTGAAAGCATTGCCAGCTCCTGATATCGAAGCGAACCAAACGATATACGAAGCACCAAGAGACGAAGTTGAAACACTGCTTTGCGGCATTTGGGAAGATGTCCTTGGCGTCAGCCAAGTCGGTATTCACGATCACTTCTTCTTCCTTGGCGGAGATTCGATTAAAGGTATCCAAATGGCAAGCAGACTCACGCAAGCAGGCTGGAAGCTCGATATGAAACTTCTATTCCAGTACCCGACGATTGCGGAGCTGCGCCCATATATCGAGGAAGCCGATCTTCTCACAGCCGACCAATCATCTGTCGAAGGAGAAGTCATTTTAACACCGATTCAGCACTGGTTCTTTGAACGAGCATTCAGCGATCAGCACCATTGGAATCTCTCGATGATGCTTCATGCGCCAAATGGATTTGACCTTTCCATTACAGAACAAGTCATGCAAAAACTACTTTCACATCATGATGCACTGCGTATGGTATACAAGCAGGAACATAGCGGCATCCTGCAATACAACCAGCGGGAGCTACCGGAACCGATAGCGATTATTTCTCATGATGTCTCAAAAGAGCACGATGTGAAAAAGGCAATTTCCACATTTGCCAATGAGTATCAGCGTCAGCTGAACCTCGAAACAGGTCCATTGATGAAAGTGATTTGTTTCCATGCGGAAGATGGCGATCATTTACTCATCGTGACACACCATTTAGTTATTGACGGTGTCTCATGCCGAATTTTACTAGAGGACTTTATGTCTCTATATCAGCAGGCATCTCAGGGACAAGCCCTTGTCCTGCCGCTGAAAACTCATTCCTTTAAAGAATGGGCAGAGGCCATTGAACGTTATGCACAGTCACAGCCATTAAAAAGTCAGCGGGAGTATTGGGCAGAAATTGAAAGCAAACCATTAACCGCATTACCTGTTGATCATGAAGTGACGAAAAGAAGAGTTGCCGAAACCAAATCGGTTCAAATGCAGCTGACAGAAACAGAAACTGAGCATCTTTTGACCGATATTCATCTGCCGTACACAACGGAAATGAACGATATTCTTTTATGTGCTCTTGGTCTTGCTGTCCAAGAGTGGACAGGTGAGTCCCATGTACATGTGCAGCTTGAAGGTCATGGAAGAGAGGATATTTTATCAGGGCTGGATGTCTCTCGCACAATTGGCTGGTTTACGAGTATGTATCCAGTTGTTCTTGAAGCGAAGCCAGATCAGACCATAGCTGAAGCTATTAAAGAAACGAAAGAAATGCTGCGCCGTGTGCCAAATAAAGGGATTGGCTATGGGATTTTAAAATACATGACAGCCACTGAACCGTCAGGACACCACGTACATCCTGAAATCAGCTTGAACTATCTTGGACAGATTGATCAGGAAGTGACGACAGAACTCTTTGGGCCGTCCATCCATGATATGGGACGACAGGCAAGCCCTGATTCGGAAGCTGTTTATAAGCTGAACCTTAGTGGTCTTGTTCAACACAATCGATTCATTTTGTCTTGCTCCTATTGTGCAAGTGAATATGAAGAACAGACGATACAGCAGTTCATGGCATTGTTGAAGGAAAAAATCCAATCCATCATCACCCATTGCTTAGCGCAGCACGAACGGGAATTTACGCCAAGTGACTTCTCTGCGGCTGACCTTGAAATGGATGAAATGGACGACATTTTTGACATGCTTGAGGAGAAATTGACTTAACAACACACGAGATCAGTCATAAAAATAGGAAGGGAGGATGAAATAGATGAGTCAATTTAAAAGGGATCAAGTTCAAGACATGTATTATCTGTCACCGATGCAAGAAGGAATGCTGTTTCATACCCTCCATCATCAAGAAAAGGGCTTCTATGTAGAGCAAATGGATATGAACGTTAAGGGCACACTGCATCATAACTTACTTGAGAAAAGCATGAATATCATCGTGGAGCGGTACGATATTTTTCGTACCGTGTTTCTCCACGAAAAAGTAAAGCGCCCTGTCCAAGTTGTGCTAAAGGAGCGTCCTTTTACACTTGATGTTGTGGACTTGCAAGATCTTTCTGAAGACGAACAGCTTGAACGTATCGAGAAATTCAAACAAAGGGATCAGCTGAGAGGATTTGACCTCTCGAAGGATTCTCTCATGCGGGCATCTGTTTTCCAAACGGGTTCTGCCAGCTATCGCTGGATATGGAGCTATCATCATATCCTTCTGGATGGCTGGTGCTTTGGACTTGTGGTGCAGGAGTTGTTTGCGATTTACCATGCACTTTTACATGACGTTCCTTATAAGCTAGAACCGGTCAAACCATATAAAGAATATATAAAGTGGCTGGAAAAACAAGATAAACAAGCATCACTTCAATATTGGCAGCAATCATTAGCAGGGTTTGATGGACAATCAACCTTTAAAGAACAGCGAAAACAAACGAATGAACATGAATTAGGCGAAATTGAATGGTCCATGAGCAAAGAAGAAACGGCTGCTTTGTCAGAGTTAGCGCTGCAGCAAAATGCGACGTTAAGCAGTGCGCTTCAATCCGTTTGGTCGGTTCTGCTGAGCAGGTATCAGCGGTCAAATGATGTGCTGTTTGGAACAGTTGTGTCAGGACGCCCGGCAGACTTGGCTGGCGTTGACAGGATGGTTGGATTGTTCATCAATGTCATACCAAGAAGAATTCAGCTGACAGAGCACATGACATTTCGTGCACTCCTGTCAGAAACACAGCAGCAGTCTCTGGCAGCCGAGCCGCACCAATATATTCCCATTTATGATATTCAGGCAAAGACAGGTCAGCAGCAGCTCATTGATCATATTGTCGTGTTTGAAAATGTCCCAGCCGCAAAGAAGGACGAGCAAGAGGCACGGTTAGGGTTCACGGTGGAGAACATGAATGTCTATGAAAAATCAAACTATGATCTCAATCTGCTCGCATCGCCTGGAGAAGAATTGCTATTGAAGCTGGCCTTTAACAAAAGAGCGTTTGATCCTCAATTTGTTCACAAGTTAAAGGAACAGCTCAGTCTATTGATAAATGAGGCGGTCAAGCATCCCGATCAATCGGTTCATACACTCCCGCTCGTCACGAAGCAGGAAAAACAGCAGATTCTTGAGGAATGGAATGCACCTGAGCTTGAGCATGACCAATTATATTTATCGAAATGGTTTGAGCATAATGTGGGCAAACAGCCAAATGCAGTGGCACTATCAGCAGAAGAGCAAACGATGACATATGCCGAGCTGAATGAACAGGCCAATCGATTGGCAAGGCATTTGCAAAAAAATGGGGCTGAACATCGAACGGTCATCGCCATTTTAGCCGATCGAACACCTGAACTCATTGTCAGTCTGCTTGCTGTTTTAAAAGCAGGCGCAGCCTATGTGCCAATTGATCCTGATTATCCAGAAAGCCGCATTCAATACATGCTTAAAGACAGCGGAGCGACGCATCTCCTGACTCACTCATCCTTTATTGGTCAGGCGAAGGGACTCGGGTTTACTGGTACGTATCTGTTTGCAGATGATCAGGAAATTTCACTTATGAGCTCAGAGAATCTGCCGCTAGAAGCAGGTTTACACGATACGGCATATATCATGTATACATCAGGTACAACGGGTCAGCCAAAAGGCATCATGACAACCCATTCCAATATTGCCCGGGTGGTCAAAAATACGAACTACTTAACCATTTCAGAAACAGACACACTGCTGTCGCTATCCAACAGCGTATTTGATGGCTTTACCTTTGATGTATATGGTGCGCTTTTAAATGGGGCAAAGCTTGTCCTGCCGAAAAAAGACACCATTTTAGATATGCATGAGCTGACGGAGCTCATTAAAAGAGAAAGCATTTCTGTCATGTTTGTTCCAACTGCTTTATTTAATCTTCTCGTTGATGAAGAAACCGATTGGATGCACAGTGTGCGCAAGGTGTTATTCGGAGGGGAGCGTGCATCTGTACAGCATGTGAGAAAAGCCTTTGATGTCATGGGAAAAGGCAGACTAATCAATGTCTACGGCCCAACCGAATCAACCGTTTTTGCCACCTATTATCCTGTAGATGAAGCTCCGCCGATAGAAGCGCATTCTATTCCAATCGGAAAGCCGATTAACCAAACGGGTGCTTATATATTGAGCCAGCAAGGACAGCTTCAGCCGATTGGAATGGTCGGAGAACTTTGTCTCAGCGGCAAAGGGCTTGCGAAGGGGTATTTGAATCGTCCTGATCTGACAAAAGAAGCCTTTATCACACATCCATTTGCTGCGGGACAAAGGCTGTATCGTACGGGAGATTTGGCTTATTTTCGAGCAGACGGTCTGATTGAGTATGCAGGCAGAGTGGACGATCAGGTGAAAATTCGCGGCCACCGAATTGAGCTGACAGAAATTGAAGCCCACCTTCTCATGCATCCAGGCGTAAAGCAAGCTGCCCTTATAACGGATCAGCATGGCTCGCAGCATACAAGACTGCTCGCCTATATGACATGTGAGGAGAAGTGGAAGGACAAAGTTGATGTGATCAAGTCAGGGCTGAAGGAGAAACTTCCGGCTTACATGCAGCCTCATGAGCTGATCAGACTTGAGAAAATGCCGCTGACACCAAATGGAAAAGTTGATAAACGTCAGCTGCCAAAGCCAGAAGCGCCTCAAGGAAACCGCCATGTGAAGCTTCCGGCAAATGAGGTAGAACAAAAGCTGCTTGTCATGTGGCGTGAAGTGCTTGAACGAGATGATATCAGTACAGATGACCATTTCTTTGAGCTTGGAGGACATTCTTTAAAAGCGATGTCGCTTTTATCAAAGGTGTCGAAGGAATTCGATGTTCAGGTGCCTATTCACTTGTTGTTTGAGACACCTACAATTGAAGCCATCAGCCGTTATATTCAACAGCAGGATCATGAAGCTGCCGGCTATCTTGTATTCAATGAATCTCAAACGCCAACAGTCTTTGCTCTTCCGCCATTACCGGGCTATGGCTTTATCTATCAGGAAGCCGCCAAAACGCTCGATAGCGTTCGTTTGATCGCCTTTGATTTTATTGAAGCTGATCACCGCATGACGCAATACGTTCAGCATATTCAGCATCTTCAGCCTGAAGGGCCTCTGACTTTGATGGGTTACTCTGGCGGGTGCTATCTGGCCTTTGATCTCGTTCAATCGCTTGAACAAGCAGGACGGACGGTGGATAAGGTCATCATGATCGATTCCTATAAGAAAATTGGAGAAAGTGATTTAGAAGGACGATCCATCGAGGACGATATCCAAGCGATTGTTCATCAATCAAAGCAAAGTGAACTTGCCCAAGAAGAGCTCGTTCAAGAAGCGCTTGCTCAAAAAACGCGGGCCTATTATGAAACATTTGTTAAGGGGGTGAATCAAGGAAAGATACAAGCAGATATTGATTTCATCCAATCAAAAGAGCAAATTGAGATTCCAGACTGGATGGATCATTGGGAAAAGGCGACGACCGGTGCTTATCGCTATTATCAAGGCTACGGTCAACACGCTGACATGTTCAAAAACAAAGAATGTGCAGCCCAAAATGCCCAGCTGATCCAAAAGATCGTGAATCAAAAAAATAGAGAAGCCGTTTTGTAAACTTTAGTTCAGGCAGGGGTGCATATTGGCAGCCCTGCCTGACAAAAAAGGAAAGGAACTCATATGAAACCATCAATTATAAATAAATCAAATGTACATGAATCAATGGATACGATTTTACAAGATGTACAGAGAACGATTTTACAAACCAACGAAATCGAACGCTTCGCTGTTTTTTCTCGTGAAAAAACCATTCGACCGCGGCCATATCACCTCTCTCATTTATTTCTCGACAATCACATGGAGCAGGAGGCCGCAGCTGAATCGATACAGACGCAAACGGCTTCCCCTGCTTTAGCGGACATGCCGCCCGCCCTTTCCTATGGAGGGGATCTAGATGTTAAGGCAGGAGCCCAAACCTTGCAGGACGCCTTAACAGAGGCGGCAAAAACGAAAAATGGTCTGACTTATATCGTCAATAGTGAAAATGAACTCACACAATCCTACGCGCAGTTAAAGGAGGACGCCGAGCGGGTTCTGACAGGTTTGAGGGCTTTAGGACTTGAACCGGGTGATCCTGTATTCTTTCAGTTTTCATCCAATCATGCGATGGTAACAGCCTTTTGGGCGTGTGTGTTGGGAGGATTTGTTCCAACACTAGTGTCCGCTGCACCGACCTATCGGGAAATGAATGCCTCTGTGAAGAAGCTTCATCATGCGTGGAACCTGCTGGAGCATCCGCTCATTTTAACAGATGACTCGCTGGTTGATGAGGTGCAAGGCTTAGCTTTATTGTGGCATACAGACAAGTTACGTGTCGCAGCCGTTGAGCCGATGCTTTCTTTAGAAAGAGATATAGAAGCTTATCCAGCGTCACCGGATGATTCAGTCTTTTTTATCTTAACGTCTGGAAGCACAGGGATGCCCAAATGCGTAGAACATTCTCATCGAAGCGTACTGGCGAATGTCAAAGGAACAGTGGCAGCCAACGGGTTTACACAAAAGGATGTGTCGTTAGACTGGATGCCCTTAGATCATATTGGCGGTATTGTGATGTTTCACCTTGTCAATGTGTACACGGGCTGTGAGCAGGTTCGGGCAAGAACAGATGATTTTATCGCTCAGCCGCTGCGCTGGCTTGACTGGATGGACCGCTACCGTGCAACGAAGACATGGGCGCCTAACTTCGCATTTGCGATGATCAATGATTATGAGAAAGACATCTCGTCAGGATCTTGGGATCTTTCTGCTATGACCTGTATGATCAATGGGGCAGAAGCGGTCGTACCGAAGACGATTCACCGATTTTTACACTTGCTGGCTCCGCACGGCTTAAAGGGAGACGTCATTAGACCGGCATTCGGCATGTCTGAAATCTCTTCAGCCGTTGTCTTCTCTTTTGCGATAGAGCGGGGAGATGAAAGCAGCGGGGTTCTAACCTTTGAGGAAACATCACTCACAGAGCAGCTAAGACCAGCGGAGGCACGGGAGACAGGAACCGTCAGCTTTACAGAGCTGGGAAGACCAATTCCGGGTATTACGATTCGTATCGTTAACCATCAGCATGAGCTTCTTCCCGAAGATCATATTGGCAGTGTGCAAATTAAAGGGCCGACGACAATGAAGGGCTATTACAAGAATGACGAAGCGAATCAAGAAGTTTTTCAAACAGACGGCTGGTTCCACACGGGGGATTTAGGTTTCCTGCACGAAGGAAGGCTGACATTAACCGGTAGAGAAAAAGACATGATCATCATCAACGGGAAAAATTATCACAACTATGAAATTGAAGTCATTACAGAGGAAGTACCCGGCGTCGAAACGAGCTTTGTCGCCGCTTGTTCCGCTCGGATGGAAGCATCTGCATCCGACGAGCTGATTCTCTTTTTTACACCGAAGCTGTATGAACCTTCTTATATCATGAGGGCAAGTCAAAATATCAAACCCCATATTGCAACAAAAATGGGGCTATCTGCATCGCGCGTGATCCCTGTCCAGAAGCATGCCTTTCCGAAAACAAGCTCTGGAAAAATAGAGAGGGCACAGCTCAAGAAGCGATGGCAGGAAGGCGAATTCGATGAAATCATCAAGGAGCTGGACATCAGACTTGAAAATGAACACACCTTGCCTGATTGGAGTTTACAAAAGAAGTGGATACCTGCTCCGCTCCATGAAGCTCAAAAACAAACATTAGGGAACACGGTGATCTTTGCAGATACATTAGGACTGGCAGATCAATTGAGATCCCTTTCAAGCAATGAACAAACCTTTATTACGGTTGAACCGGGTCAAGCATTCACACAACTCACACATACACACTTCATCATCCACCCGAATCGGCCGTCTGACTACGAACAACTCTTTGAGACGCTCCGTTCGTATGGCGTTTCGGTGAAACAAATCATTCACCTTTGGAACTACACAACTCAAGAAGACACACTTCATGCAGCGATGGCGAAAGAAGCGCAGAAAACTGGCAGCATGAGTGCATTATATGTAACAAAAGCAATCGCTGCCTATGAGGAGCCGGTAGAGATCACCTTTGTCTCTGCTCATGCGATGAATTTGCCGGAAGATCAAACACATGATGTGGAGAAAGCAACGACAGCAGGATTGATGACAGCTGTTCAGCATGAATGGCCGTTTATCAAGGTGCGGTGTCTTGATTTTTCTCTGGCAGAACCGGATGCTGGCCGTTCTCATGCATCATCGATCATGACAGAACTTACACATGACACAAGCCATCATATCGCCGCTTATCGCGAAGGTGTTCGTTATACTCCTCTTTTAACGCCGCTTCATCTGGAAAAAGAACAAAGGAGGAAGAAGCCGCCGTTTGAATCATCCGGGCTTTACGTGATAACAGGCGGGCTTGGCGGTATTGGGCGGTTGCTGAGTGAGCACCTGCTGACATCCTATCAAGCGCATCTTGTGCTGGTTGGAAGAAAGGCGAGAGAGGCTTTATCTGTGGAGCAGCAAGATGTATTAATTTCACTTGAGAAACTAGCGGAAAAGCGCGGCGGCACAGTTCTTTATGAAAAGGTGGACATCGCTGACGCAAAAGCCATTGAAGCCTTGATCTCAAAACAGGAGGCAGCTTTAGGCAAAAGGCTGCATGGCGTTATTCATTTCGCTGGCATCATTCAAGAAGAGCTGCTTCGTGACATGACGTCTGTGTCATTACATGCGATGTACGAAGCGAAGGTATATGGCACGATTGCGCTACATGAAGCAGCTTCTAAACGGCAGAATGTCTTATTCCTTTCTAGCTCGTCAGCTCGAACGTTAAAGGGCGGGATGACCGTTGGCGCTTATTGCGCGGCCAATGAGTTCGTTGAACAATTTGCTCATTATCAGAGGCTCACCTCTACAGTAAAGCCGTATTGCTTTAGCTTTAGCATGTGGGATGAGACGGGAATGAGTGAAGGCACAATGATCAAAGGCATGCTAAAAGAAAGAGGCTACCTCCCGATTCCAAAGCGGGCGGGCATTCAAACAATGCTTGCATGCTTGATGACAGATGCTCCTCTCATTTATATCGGGTTGGATCGGTCGAAGCAGGATATTCAAGAAATGATACAGGGGGATATTCAAACAGAACAGGCCGTATATGTCTTTTTCAAGACTGATCAAACAACGGCTATTGAAGAAAGGCTGTATCAGTCCATTTATACGTGTATACAGTCTCGTCTATCTGGGGAATGTTCCGTACATCTCTATCCTGAAGAATACTGGAAAGAAACAGAGGATGGGATGCCGGACGAAGTGCATTTCAATGAATTAATAGAGGAAAGTGGACAGGGTTCAGAGGACAGAGCACCTCAAACTGAGACGGAAAAACTCTTGGCACACATTTGGTCCGAACTGCTTGATGTTTCAAACATCAGCTGTGGTGATCACTTCTTTTTACTCGGAGGTCATTCGCTCAAGGCAACGCAAATGCTGTCAGCTGTTAGGCAGAAAACGGGATTTGACGTGCCGCTCGCCGTTCTTTTTGAGCATACGAGACTTGGAGAGTTAGCGGACTGGATTGATTTAAATGCCGAAGCCGATGAAGCAATTCCGATACGGAAAATAGAAAAGGGGCAGGAGCTTCCGATGTCCTATGCTCAGCAAAGACAGTGGTTTCTCTATCAATTACAGCCCGATCTGCCATTATACAATAATACGATTTCCTTTCGGATGAATGGACCTTTAGATGTAAAGGTGCTTCAGCACAGCCTGCAGCAAATGGTGCAAAGGCATGAATCGCTCAGAACATCCTTTGCGATGAACGGCGATGAACCGGTACAGATCATACATGAGCATATGACTCTTCCAGCGCTTGAGGTGGTAGATGTATCAGAACTGGTATCACAGGAAGAAAAAGAACAAAAGGCGGCTGAATGGGCGAAAAGAGAAGCTGGCACACCTTTCCGCTTAGAGCAAGATGCGCTTTTTCGCGCGAAATTAATTCGGCTGTCAGAAACAGATCATTTGTTGCTGATGTCCATTCACCACATCGTGTCAGACGGCTGGTCGATTGGCATTGCCGCAAGGGAGCTATCCGAATGGTATACAGCGATGATCGAGGGGAGGGAGCCTGATCTCTCACCACTGCCAATTCAATATGCAGATTACGCACTATGGCAGAAGGAGTATTTGACGGGAGAAACACTTCAGAAGCAGCTTTCCTATTGGAAGGAGCAATTTGCGGTACCTGTGGAAGAGTTGATGCTGCCGTATGACTACACGCGTCCGGCCGTTCAATCCTATAGGGGAAAAACGAAAAAATACCGCTTGTCGAAGCCGTTATCAGAACAGCTGGCGGTTCTTTCTAAGAAAACAGATAGCACCCTTTATATGACATTACTTTCGGCTTTCTCTACCTTGCTGCATCGATTGTCTTCACAGGATGAGTTTGTCATTGGATCCGTCATTGCCGGGAGAAATCGGACGGAGATGGAGGAGCTCATCGGATTTTTCGTGAATACGCTGGCACTTCGGATCGATCATAGCGGGAATCCGGCTTTCACAGAGCTATTAGAGCGAGTGAAGGAAACAACAATGGGTGCCTATGCACATCAAGATGTGCCGTTTGAGATGGTCGTAGATGAACTGAATATTGTACGTGAGGCTGGGAAGCAGCCGCTGTTTCAGGTCATGTTCGTTCTGCAAAACCTGCCTCTTGAAGCATCACCGATGGGTGAGGCGACATCCATTTTAGCCATTGAAGATAACGATACGGCCAAGTTTGATCTATCCCTGTTTGTTTTTGAAGGGGCGGAAGGTCTTCAATTAAAACTAGAGTATGATGCAGACTTATTTTCTGACGACACGATGGAACGGTTCCTTCGTTACTACGAACAGCTGCTTGCGTGTATTTGTGAAAATCCAGCACAGCCGATCAGACAAATGAATTATCTGCCAGAGAAAGAGAAGCAGAAGCTGCTCTATGAATGGAGCGGCAAAACAGAACAACCAGCAGGCCCGCTTCTCATCACAGAACGGTTTGAAGCACAGGTGAAAAAGACACCTCATGCGATCGCCCTCGAATCTGGGGAAGACCAGTGGACGTATCAGGAGTTACAAGAGAAAGTCAATCGGCTTGCCGCTTATCTGCAGCAGCGAGGAGTGAAGCCGCATGAACCAGTAGGGCTGCTGATCGACAGGTCGCCTGAAATGATTTTTGGGGTGCTGGCGATTGTGAAAGCAGGCGGGGCCTATGTCCCAATTGATCCTGAATATCCAGATGCACGAATTGATTATATGCTGAGGGATACAGGTATTCAGCTGTTACTAACAAAAAATGAATGGCTGAAACAAGTCTCGATCAGTCAAACCGAGCTCATTTGTCTTGATCAGGGATATGAAGAGTTTTTATCGGAGGGAGAACTCCAACCTGCTGCCCTCAAACCTGATGGACTCGCTTATATCAATTACACATCAGGATCAACCGGTCAGCCAAAAGGGGTTTTGATTCCGCATCAAGCGGTCATCCGGCTTGTATGTGAAACAGATTATGTCACCCTTGATGAACATACGCGTATTTTACAAATCGCTAGCTTTTCCTTTGATGCCTTTACGTATGAAATATGGGGAGCCCTGCTCAACGGAGGAAGGCTGATACTGACCGATCGAAATACGATTTTATCAATGGATACGCTGGCTGACACGCTGACATCTTACAAGATCACAACAGGATTTCTGACAGTGCCGCTGTTTAACCGATTAACAGAGGAACATCCAGAAGCTTTATCTGGATTCAATGCCTTATTGGTCGGTGGTGATGCTTTGTCAGCTGCTCATATCCGTAAAGCGCTGCCGTATTTACCTGAAGGCCTTTTAAACGGCTATGGACCAACTGAGAATACGACGTTCTCCTGTGTGCATCACATTCGGGCAGTGGATGAGGGGCAGGTGGCGGTTCCTATCGGTCAGCCAATTGCGTATTCACAAGCTTATGTACTAGACGACCAGCTGCAGCCGGTTCCGCAAGGTGTCATTGGAGAGATTTACGTAGGCGGTACAGGGCTTGCACTCGGTTACCTTGGAGATGAAGAAAAAACATCACAATCATTTATCCCGCATCCTTTCCAAGAAGGAGCGCGTTTATATAAAACTGGCGATATGGGCCGCTGGCTGCCAAACGGCATCATCGACTGCCTAGGAAGAATCGATCATCAGGTGAAAATTCGCGGACACCGCGTCGAATGCGGGGAAATTGAAGCCGCTATGCTGCGCTTTGAAGACATCATAGAATGTGCAGTCATTCCGCACCAGCATGAGAGTGGCCACAAGCGATTGATCGGTTATTTTGTCCAAAAGGGCAGCGTGACCACGCAAGACATTCGCCATCAATTAAAAGAAATACTGCCAGATTATATGGTGCCAAGCCTATTAATAGAGCTGGAGGAACTCCCGCTCACGGCAAATGGCAAGGTAGACCAAAAACGTCTCCCGCCGCCAGAGTGGAGACAGGAAGAAGTGGACAAACCGGCTGACAAGGCACTCAGTGAGGAAGAACGTGTACTGGAAAAAGTGTGGACTCAGCTGCTCGGCGCTCCTTCGATTGGCGTACATGATAACTACTTTGAGCTTGGCGGAGATTCGATTATTGTCATACAAATGGTGGCGCGCTTAGCACAGGAAGGCTACGTCATTCAGCCGAGAGATGTATTTGAAAAACAGACGATTTCACAACTGGCACTTGCTATGAAAAAGTCAGATGCTGCTGCGTTCTATGATCAGTCGCCTGTCACAGGAGCAGTTCGTCTACTTCCGATCCAATCATGGTTCTTTGAGCAATCATTGATAAACCAAGATTACTGGAATTTATCTGCGCATATGGAATTCAAGCAATCCATACAGCTCAAGCAGCTGACACAGGTTCTCTCAAAAATTGTCGATCATCACGATATGCTGAGAGCGATTTATACAAAAGCAGCAGATGGCTCGTGGATTCAAACCACTCGTGCGCCCGGCATCACCCCTTGTGTCACCTTCTTTGATCTGACGAGTGTTTCTCAGGAGGAAGCGCTGGAACAAATCCGCATGGAGACCGCCGCTTGTCAAGGAATGTTGTCATTAGAGCGAGGGGAAGTCATCAAAGCCGTTCTTTTTCACACAAGTGATGGTATGTCTGAACTCTTTATCGCTGCCCATCATCTTGTGATGGATGGAATCTCATGGCGCATCATACAGGAAGACCTATTAAATGGACTGAAGCAGCTTGCGGCAGGGCAGGAAATCGCGCTTGCAAAGAAAACTGCGTCCTATCAGCAGTGGGCAGAGGCTCTTTATGAATATGCACAAACCGATCAATTACAAGAGCAGGTTCCTTTTTGGCAAAATATCATCAGTCAAGAGGAAGAGGGTTCTCCTTTTCAAACACCTGCGCTTTTCAATATAGAAGAACATGCAGAGATCCTGTCTATTCAATTAACGAAGGATCAAACAGATATTTTACTAAGACAGGCATCTCAAGCGTATCGAACAGAGGTAAACGATTTACTTTTATCAGGACTCACGCAAGCCGTTGGAAAGCCGCTGCTTATTACGTTAGAAGGGCACGGACGCGAGGATTTATTTGAACAGATGGATTTGTCACGAACAGTCGGATGGTTTACAAGCTCTTATCCTATTTTTATTCCTTTTATTCAAACCGATGTTGAGAGACAAATCAAAGATGTCAAAGAAACCTTAAGAGCTGTGCCGCAAAAGGGAATAGGCTATGGCTTACTTCAATACATGACAGCATCTCGTTTACTCAAAAAGGCAGCGCCGCAGATGAGCTTTAATTACCTTGGACAGTTAGATCAAATAGACGGTGAGACACACCTTTATATAGCTGATGAACGAAATGGACATGTACATGATCCAAAAGCAGAAAGACAGCATTTGATCGATGTGTACGGATATGTTGTGAACGGTCAGCTTCAGATGAATTTTATGATCAATCGTGAACTGCTTCAGTATGAAGAGGTGCGCCTGTTACCTGAACGATTCAAAGAAAAAATGGAGGATATTCTGACGCATTGTGTAGAAACAAAAGGCGGTTTTACGCCATCTGATTTTCCAATGGTTCAGCTGACGCAAAAGCAAATCGATGATCTCCCAGACAATGTAGTGGATGTGTATCCACTATCTCCAATGCAGCAAGGGATGCTGTTTCATGCTTTATTAGATCAAGCGTCACAGGCGTATTTTGGTCAAGTGCATATGACGCTCGAAGGCTTAACGGACGGTGCAGCCTATGAAAAAGCCTGGAATCTGCTTGTGGAACGTCATTCGATTTTGCGGACAACATTTGCTTGGGAAGGGCTAAAGGAGCCTGTTCAGTTGATTCAATCAGAAGGAAGCATTCACCTCACTCAGCACGATGTGCGCCACCTGAGTGAAACGGATCAGAAGGAAGCCATCGAGCAATATTTGCAAACAGATCGTTTAAAGGATTTCAAACTAGAAGATACGGATGAACCGCTGATTCGTATTGCTTTATTCCATCGTGATGAAAACACATGCACGTTTGTTTTTAGCTTTCATCATATTTTAATCGATGGTTGGAGCTTGTTCAGCTTTATTGAAGAATCCTTTTCTTTGTACCGCTCTCTTGTGGATGAACGGGAGGTGGATCTTCCTGCTGTCCGTCCATATAAAGATTTTATCGAGTGGCTGCAAAAGCAGGATCAAGAGAAGGCGCTAGCGTTCTGGAAACATTATATGTCAGGAGTAGAGGAGGCCACGCCACTTCCAGGAGACGATGGGCATGCTTTAGATGAAGATGCAGGTGTTGATCAGCTAAGTATCAAACTAACGCCCGAGATGCAGGAGAAACTCGAAAAGATGACAGGCAAGCAGAAGGTGACAATGAGCACCCTGATTCAGACAGCATGGGGGCTGCTTTTGCATCTTCATTCAGGATCTGATGATGTCGTGTTCGGAGTGACAGTATCAGGACGGCCGGCGGATTTACCACAGGTTGAAAGCATGACAGGGCTCTTTATTAACACATTGCCGCTCCGTTTGCCGATCACGCCAGAGTGGACCATTTCCAAGCTGCTGGCACATACGCAGGACACAGTTTTTCAGATGCGGGAATTCGAATATACCGTACTGCCAGATATTCAGCAGCTGACCCACATCCCGAATGGAGATTCATTGTTTAACAGCATTGTCGTGTTTGAAAACTATCCGATTGAATCTATCGAGCCATACGGAGTGCGTATTGTAGACATTGCGAGTCATGAAGAAACGAACTATGACCTGACCCTTGTGGCAGTTCCGGGAGATACGCTGGAGCTTCGGGTCACATATCGCCTCAATCAATATACAGAAAAGCAAATACAATCGTTGATGCAGCAGCTGATCCACACACTTGAAGCGATGACAGAACAAATGGAGACACCCCTTTCTTCCTTCACAATCGTGACGAATGAAGAAAAAGAGCGGATAATCACCGATTGGGCGAAAAACGCACAAGTCAGTGTGCTGTACCCAGATCAAGAAGAGGTCTATTCAGGTGTGCATGATCCTTCCTGTGAGACGGAAATATATGTCCTGAGCGAAGAGCATCAGCTCATGCCGATAGGATTCCCTGGAGATATTTTTATCGGCGCAAAGGATATCAAAGCACTTTGCGGGGAGCTTGCCGATTGGATGGAGACGCATAAAATTCCGCATCCATTCAAACATCAAACTGGCGAATACCTCTATCCGACAGGGGATGTCGGCGTTTGGACTGAAAAAAATAAGATTCAGATTTTGGATTGGATGTAGGAGGAGAAGAACGATGTTAGTGAGTAGACGAAAAGGACATGCAGCAAATCATATCGTCAGAATCAACGGAAAACGGATGGATCTCAAAGCATTAGAGCAAGTCATGATGCTTCATTTTCCGCTTAAGGAATGTGCCATCATTCCGAAGAAAAATCAAGAAGGCAGTCTATCGCTTGTGCTATTTGCACAGGCGAAGATGCCTTCGCTGACAAGGGAGGATCTGATGAAAGGTCCACTTCACCCTCATGAAGTTCCAGCCGCTCTCATCTTATTACCTTCTTTGCCAAAGACAGAAAGTGGAGCAGTCGACACAGAGGCACTGCTTTCAATTGAAATCATAGATCAAGAGGAATTAAGAAAGATAGAAGAGCGCACCAAAGCTATAGATGGAGTAGAGGAAGCGGCCGCTTTCATTGAAAGTCAGTCAGAAAAACAAACGCCTTATCACTTAGATGATCTGTTTCCTAATCGACAGCGTACTCAAGGGAACGGATCGCTTTCGAAAAATGAAGCGAGCGAGACAAAGCAATCATCTGTACATGAGAAGCCGCCTGCACTTGTGTATGGCGGAGATGTGATCAAAAAGCCAGGCACACCTGTCACACTGACAGAGGTGCTGATTCGAGCAGCTTTTATGTCACCAGACCGCGGGGTGACTTATTTGAAAGAAGACGGGCATACGTTGACCCAAACCTATCCTGAATTACTAACAAGCGCTGAACGGGTTCTGTCCGGTTTAAGGGCAGCAGGACTGACAAACGGTGATCAAGTGTTACTTCAATTGAAAGATCATCAAGATTT
This sequence comes from Bacillus sp. FSL K6-1000, assembly GCF_038630785.1. Lineage (NCBI taxonomy): Bacteria > Bacillati > Bacillota > Bacilli > Caryophanales > Bacillaceae > Bacillus > Bacillus sp. FSL K6-1000. The sequence continues at coordinate 406,236 of NZ_CP152042.1, forward strand.
TATCACGGTGTTCTGGGGCTGTATTCTCGGAGGAATCATTCCGACCCCGGTCTCTGTGTCGCCTGTTTATGATGAAATGAATCAAGGTGTGAATAAGCTGAAGGGCGTGTTTCAGCTGCAAAATGAACCTTTCATTATTACGAATGAAGCAAATGCTGAGGACATTGCTGGGCTGCGTGAGACATTTGAAGCAAAGATCATGCCTATCTTAACAATTGAAACATTGCTGGCGTATGAACCAGATGAACAGCATTATGAGCCGGAGCCGGATGAGCCTGTGCTGCAGCTGCTGTCTTCAGGAAGTACGGGTGTGCCAAAGTGTATCCGTCATCATCATCAAAGCATTTTATCTAGAATTATAGCTTTTGAGCAGGTAAACGGCTTTACACATGAGGATGTGTCGCTTAACTGGATGCCGCTTGATCATGTTGGTGGAATTGTTATGTTTCATGTACATGACGTCTACCTTGGCTGCCAGCAGATTAGTCCATCCATCGATCAATTTATCGAGCGGCCGATGGTGTGGCTCGATTGGGTAGAAACATACGGTGTGACAAGGACATGGGCGCCAAACTTTGCTTTTGCCATGATGAATGAATATGAGGAGGACATTCGTAAAGGGAGCTGGGACCTGTCTACTCTGACTTATATCATGAATGCAGCCGAAGCAGTTGTCCCGAAAGTCACACAGCGCTTCATGCACATCATGGATCAGCACGGATTAAGCAATCATGCGATGGTACCTGCTTACGGCATGTCAGAAACATCCTCAGCCATTGTTCAGTCAAAGAAATTTATGCGGAACGGTGAACAGGATGGCCAGCTGACGATTGATCAAAATTCATTAACAAGTGAGATCGAATATGTGACGCACGATCATCCGAACAAGATGACGTTTACAGAAGTCGGCACACCGATTCCGTCTGTATGGATTCGAATTGTAGATGAGCATCACGAGGTGCTGCCAGAAGATCAGGTTGGGCGCTTGCAGGTGAAGAGTCCAACAATTATGATGGGCTACTATCAAAATGAGGAAGCCAATCAAGAAGTATTTGCGGAAAACGGCTGGTTTCACACGGGGGATTTAGGCTTTATTCACGAAGGGCGTCTCGTTCTGACAGGTCGAGAAAAAGACATCATTGTTATCAACGGCGCAAACTATTTGAATTACGAAATTGAAGCGGTTGTAGAAGAGGTGGACGGGGTTGAAGTCACCTTTGCCGCTGCGTACGGCATTTATAATCCCGAATCAAGCAACGACACGCTTGCTGTCTTTTTTGTCTCACAAAGGGATTCAATAGAGGAACAAATCACAATGATTCAACAGATTAGAGAGGCCATCATTCGAAAAATCGGCATAGAGCCTGATCACATCATTCCGGTGAAAAAAGATCAATTTCCGAAAACGGAGAGTGGGAAAATCCAGCGTGCTCAGTTAGGCGCAGCACTAAAAGATGGAGCCTTCCGTGACATTGAACAGGCACTGGATCTTGCTTCTGAAAATGAACAAACACTCCCAGATTGGTTTTTTAAACGCATTTGGGCTAAGGAGAATATCGGTCCAACTCAGCCTTTTGCTGAACATGTCCTCGTTTTCGAAGATGAAAAAGGACTTTATCAATCGCTTTACGCCCAATTTGAGCAAAAGAATCAGCCATATATTTCTGTGAGAAAAGGGCATGAATTTTTGCGTCTGTCTAAAGGGATGTATCAGATAAACCCGAGAATCAAGGGAGATTACGTCAGGCTCATTGCAGCACTTGAAGCAGATGAACTAAAGACCAGGCGCATGCTCCATCTGTGGAATGTGTCAGACAGAGAAGACATCGTTGATCCTGCGCATTTCAAAGAGCTGCATGCCAGCACCAATCAATCCATTTTGTACTTGTATCAAGCATTGAGACAAGCAAATAAAGAGCCCATCCGTTTTGTCGTTGTGACAAAAGGTGGTCAATTTGTGCAGCCTGAAGACGATCTTCATGTGGAGAAAACGCCGCTTGTAGGTCTATTAAAAACCATTCCGCAAGAATGGGAAGGAGCAGAGGTGTCTCACCTTGATATTGAAGCGGAGAATGTAGAACAGGATGCCAAGCATATTGCGGATGAATTGTCTGTGATTCATATAAAAGCAGAAGTGTCTTACCGAAATGGGGACAGATTCGTACCAAAGCTGGAAAAAGTCAACATGATGGAATCATTTCAAACAGAAGGGTTTTTAGAATATGAAGGTCTTTATTTATTGACTGGAGGACTTGGCGGGATTGGGTTTGAGCTGTCTAAGCAGATGCTCCAATTTGGCTTAAAGCTCGTCTTGATTGGACGGACATCTCTGGAAGGCAGCTTGGAAAAGAAAGAAGCCTTCTCACAGTTAAAAGGTTTTGGTGACGTCATTTATGTCCAAGCGGATGTGACCAACTCATTTGACGTCGAACAGGCGATTTATGAAGCAGAAAAGCATTTTGGACAATCGATCCGAGGTGTGCTGCATTTGGCCGGTGCTGGCAATGTGTCTGAGCATTTTCAGCAGGCGGACAAGTATACACTGGCTCATACGTCAGAAGAGGATTTCACAAAAGAAATGTCAGGGAAAGCAGACGGGGCATGGGTGCTGCAGGAAGCCTTTAAGTATGATCCGACAATACCGCTTGTCTTTTTTGGATCGGTCAATGGCTTTTTTGGCGGCACGACATTTGGGGCATACTCTGCGGCCAACAGCTTTTTAGATGGACTCGCCCACGCTCTCACCTTTCAACAAGGAAGACGAGCAATTTCTTTGAACTTCAGTATGTGGGATAATCTCGGTTTGTCTAAGGGGCATACCGGAGCAGCTCTCACCGTTCGCAAGGGATTTCAATTGATTGGAAAGAAGCAAGGTCTCCATTCATTATGTCTAGGTGTTCGGCTGAATGAAGCGCATCTATTTATCGGATTGGACGGAGCAAACCCAGACATCGCCGGGTATCTTCAGCCAGCTCCAATACCGGTCTTTGAAAAAAAGCTTTTTTACACTGTTCAGCCTGGCAAAGAAGTGCATGTTGAAGAGATCAAGAGCATCGCAGAAGGTAAATGGGACATTCAGCAAGTACAGGAAATACCGAAAAAGCAAGATGGCTCAATTGATCATGAAGCTCTCAAATTGAACCATGGCAAAAACGTACAAAGCCTTGAAAAGCAATTGCCAGAAACGAAGACAGAGCAGCTTCTTGCCGTCATATGGGAGGACATTTTAGATGTGGATCGCGTCTACAAAGAGGATCAATTCTTCGACCTTGGCGGACATTCACTAAAAGCGACTCAAACCATTTCTCGGATCAATCATGAATTTTCAATGAAGGCACCTTTAAAAATATTATTTGAAAGCAAACATCTGGCACATCTGGCGCAAATGATTGATGACATCAAAGGGGCGCCAGCCGTTCAGGAAGCCAAAATTCCAAAGCTTGAAAAGAAAACAAGCTATGAGCTGTCACATGCCCAGAAGCGCATTTGGTTCTTATCCACATTAGAAAAGAGCCATCATTACAATATATTAGGTGCTTGGAAGCTGACAGGATCATTACACATTCAAGCATTAACAAAAGCGATTGGCCTTTTAACAAAGCGGCATGAAGCACTTCGGGCAACATTCGAATCACTTGGCGGCAAGCCGGTCCAACTCATTCGAGAAGACCTTCCGCCATCTGTGACTGTGGCAAATTTCTCGTTATTTAATGAAAAAACAAGAGCGAGAAGACTGAAGCAGCTCATTCAGCAAGAGGCAGAACGCGTCTATGATTTAGAAAGAGGGCCTCTTGCGCAGTGGACGATAGTAGATATGGGCAAGGAGGAGTATTATCTCCTTTGCGCGCAGCATCACATCATTTCAGATGCATGGTCACTCAGCCTGCTCATTCAGGAATTAGAAGTGGCATATGACGCGCTGCTTGCAGATGAAACGCCGCAGCTCCCAGCCTTAGAAATCGAATGGACAGATTATGTACATTGGGAAAATGAACAATTAAAGCATCATCAAGCAGACAAAACCTATTGGCTCAATACGTTACAAGGTGAACTTCCAGTGCTGGATCTGCCGTTTGATCGCCCTCGTCCGCCGGTTCAAACATTTAACGGTGCTACAGAGCAAATCGTATTGGATGAACCGCTTATCCGCCGCTTGCAGGCTTTGTCCAAGCAGCAGGGCACGACACTGTTCATGACGATGCTGTCTGCGTACTACGTCCTGCTTCACAAGCTGTCCGGACAGACAGATATCATTGTTGGATCGCCTATTGCAGGCCGGGATGCCAATCAATCAGAGCAGCTCGTTGGGATGTTTGTGAATACACTTGCGCTGAGACAGGACGTCTCAACAGCAGAGACGTTCGCCGATCTCTTGGAAAACGTGAAAGAGATGACATTAAAAGCGTTTGAACATCAGCATTATCCATTTGATAAGCTTGTCGATGACCTTTCGTTAGATCGAGATTTAAGCCGGTCACCTATTTTTCAGGCGGCCATGGGGTATGTCACCAATTCGCTTGATATAAACCTTAAAGGGCTGACAAGTGAACATGTGATGGTCCATCATACAGTATCTAAATTTGATCTCACCCTGCATGTATTTGAACAGGAAGAGCAGCTGTCGATTCATGTGGAATACAATACGGATTTATTTGATCAAGAGACCATCCATCGTTATATGAACTATTATCTCCATGTGCTAGACGGCATGACGGCTCAGCCTGAGCGTACATTTACTGATTATTGCTTAATGGACAAAGCGGAACAGGCGGCCATGATTATAGGGAAAAATCAAACGGATACGTCTTATCCAAAGCGTACGCTTCAAGAATTGTTTGAAGAACAGGTGCAGCGTGATCCGCATCGTATTGCCCTGTCCTATATGGATGAGCATATGACGTATGAAGCCTTGGATAAGAAGGCGACAAAGCTTGCTGCTTACTTGCAGTCAAAAGGAATTGGACCAGGCTCCCTTGTCCCGATGCTTTTTGATCGCTCCTTTGACATGATTGTGTCGGTACTAGGAATCATCAAATCTGGTGCTGCATATGTTCCGATGTCACCTGAATATCCTGATGCACGCATCCGTCTCATCGTTCGTGATACGCAAAGCGATGTGATCATCACCCAGTCTCATTTTGCAGACCGTCTAGTAGACTTTACATGTACAAAGATCGTCATGGACAAGCCAATACCAGAAACAAATGCAGTGTATCAAAGAGAATCATCGATCACAGGTGAAGACCAGATAGCCTATGTTAATTACACATCAGGCTCAACAGGTACACCAAAAGGCGTAATGCTTCCTCATGCAGGAGTTGTCCGCTTGGTTAGAGAAACAAATTATATAAAGCTCGGTCCAGATGACAAAATGCTTCAGCTCTCAAACTATGCTTTTGATGCCTTTACATTTGAATTATGGGGAATGCTGCTGAATGGCGGTCAGCTGATTCTGCTCCCAAAATATGCAGCACTGAATATGGACGAATTAACACAGTTCATCAAAACGCATCAAGTCACAGCCAACTGTCTGCCAACCGCTTTATTTAATCGATTGGTGGAGCATGATCCAAAAAGTGTGGCAGGCTACCGCACATTACTTGTTGGCGGGGAAGCCATGTCTAGTGAGCATGCACGAAAGGCACTGCCGCATATGGAAGGTGTGCTCGTCAATGCTTACGGGCCAACAGAAAACACGACCTTAGCCACCACACATCAAGTCACACACGTGCCAGCAGGCGCAAAATCAGTTCCCATTGGTGTGCCGGTGTCGAACTCAACTGTTGTCATACTAGACGATGCGCTCACCCCAGTACCAGCAGGCGTCAAAGGAGAAATTTATATCGGTGGAACTGGCCTTGCTAAAGGCTACCTTCATGATCCAGAGCGGACAAAGGAGCGGTTTATTGACAATCCTTTTCCTGAACTAAAGGGAGACAAGCTGTATCGCTCAGGCGACCTTGGTACATGGCGGTCAGATGGCACCATTGAATACCTCGGGCGAAAAGATCATCTAGTGAAAATTAGAGGCTACCGAATTGAATGCGGAGAAATTGAAACAGCACTGCTCAAGCATCCACAAGTCAAAGAATGTACAGTCATCGCCAAAACGTATGGCAGCTCAAAAAGGCTGGCAGCCTACCTAGTGACAAACGGAGACAATCCTCTTCCGGGCTGGAAAGCCTTTTTGCAGGAAAGCCTGCCAGGCTATATGATTCCAAGTTACTTTGTCGTACTGGATGAAATGCCGGTGACAACGAACGGGAAGGTTGATCAAAAAGCACTGCCAGAGCCAACAGAAACAATCTCCCTTTCCCAAGATGACGACAAACCGGTCACCGAAACGGAGGAGCGGATTGTCGCAGCTTTCAAGGAAGTGCTTGGTGTGAAGCAAGTAGGTATGCATGACTCCTTCTTTGATCTGGGCGGCGATTCCATTATGAGTATTCAGGCTGTCGCCAAATTAAAAGAAAAAGGTGTTCGTGTTGATCCAAAATGGATTTTTATGCACCCTGCGCCTGCGCAATTAGCCGCACATTTGGACGGAGTACCAGAAGCCGCTGAGAACGTCGAAAGGTCTCCGAAGGACTACGTGATCGAGCTGAAAAAAGGTGATCCAGCCGAACCAAGAATATTCTTTGCACCGCCTGCTGGTGGAACGGTGATGGGCTATATTGATGTTGCTAAGCTCATGACACATCAAGGTGCTGTGTACGCCTTGCAGTCTCCTGGCCTATATGAGGATGAAGAGCCGCAATTTCTCCATTACACGGAGCTTGTGACCCTTTTTATTGAAGCTATTGAAACTTTCTACCGTCCGGGCATCGACTATCTCGCAGGGCATTCAATGGGCGGTCATCTTGCCTACGGAATGAATCAGCGGCTCTCTCATGCAGGAAAAGCACCGAAAGGACTCATCGTTTTAGATACGGTGCCAGTGCTAAGAGATGAGGCAGATCAGGCACTTCATGCCGATATGAACGAAGAAGAAGTGAAAATGCTCGCACTTGTCCTTGGAATGGGGAATCTGGTCGGCATTCAGCCAGAAGCTTTACAAGGATTGAGCTTCCAAGAAGTGAAGCAGAGAATACTCAAAGAAGCAGAAAAGGATGAAGTTGTTCATCAATTCATGAATGATCAATATTTAGATAAATATTTGCAAATGCAAACGCATAATACGATCATGTCACAAGCCATTGAATTAGAAAAAGAACCATTCCCTGTGCCATTTTATATTGTCCAAAGCAGTGATCACGCAAGCGATTTCCAGAAGAAGTTCGCAGACTGGGAGGCTTATACGAAAGGATCGTGCTCGTATTACCACATCAAAGGCGACCATGTCACCATGATGAAAAGACCGCAGGCAGATGAACTGGCACGGATTCTTCAAACGATTATAAAGGGGTAAAGACGTATGAATCAGTTATTTAAAACCTTTGAAAAAAAATCAGATCTCATTCAGCTTATTTGTTTTCCTTTTGCCGGCGGATATTCCGCCTCATACCGTCCGCTCTTTGAACAGCTAAAAGACATGGCCGAAGTCACAGCAGCAGAGCCCCCAGGGCACGGCACCAATCTCATGCCGCTTGAATCAAGCATTGACAAACTGGCAGAGCTGTATAAAGAAGGGCTCATGAACAAATTGAATCGCCCATTTATTCTGTTCGGACATTCAATGGGCGGACTTGTGGTATACAGACTAACCCAGCTGCTAGAAAAGGAAGGGATTTATCCCGCAGCAGTGGTGATCTCAGCCATTCAGCCCCCGCAAACAAAACGGCAGATGCTGACGCATTTATCCAATGACGCATTTGTACAGCATATTGCCGAAATGGGCGGGATTCCAAAGGAATTACTAGAAAACAAACCAATGATGGATTACTTTACACCATCCTTGCGTGCAGACTACAGGGCACTAGAAACCTTTCAGCACACAGATCAATCGATCATCGACACACCTGTTTATTTATTCAATGGAAAGCAAGATGAGAAATGCATGAAGGATGCAAGCGGCTGGCTAAAATGGGCAAAAACCATCGAACGCACCGATTTCGATGGAGGCCACATGTACATCAACACACATCCCGAGCCATTTGCAGAGCAGATGAGACATGTGATTGAGCTTGCAGCCAAGCAGCAATTGATCAGACATTAAAAAAGAAAGCGGCTCTCTTTATAGAGGCCGCTTTTTCTTATGAATGCTGTTTCTTTACCACATTCCCGCCAATCACCCCGCCAATGACCAGCACCCCTCCGAGGAGATGATACCAATCAATCGTTTCGTGTAAAATGAGAACCCCGGCGGCGACCGTGATAAACGCGGATAAATTGTTAAAGATGCTGACCTTTGCCGCTTCAAGCTGAGAGAGTGCATAGTTTGATAAATAAGCCGTGAGAAGCGATGAAAGAATACCTAAAAAGAGCATCGACCATACAAAGGATGCTTCTGTAAATGGGCTGAAAAACTCCGGCAATGAGCCATTGATCGAATGCCGGATAAGCGCAGCGGCATTGAAAAAGACAAAGCCAAAGAAGGTCATCACAAAGGTGAGTTCGATCACATGGAATCGTTTTGTAATTACTCTGGCAAACACACTATATGCACTGGATGACAAGGCTGAAAGTAAAATCAGCACATAGCCGATGAAGTGAGAATGCTGGACATCAATTCCCTTCATGACAAAGAGAAGCATCACACCGCACACAGAAAGAAGGGTAAACAGCACTTGTATCCATGTCGCACGTTCCTTTAAAAACCAGGCTGCCAGCAGCATCGTCAAAATGGGAATCGTCGCTTGAATGATGCCAGCCTCTGAAGAAGATGTATACATCAATCCCCACACTTGAAAAGCAAAGAACAAAACAGGATAAAGCAAGGAAAACGGTACGATATATATGAGATCACGCCATTGAATGGATATGCGATTCTTCTTTCGTAAAAATGGATACAGCAATAGAGCGGCTGCAAAAGAAACAGTAAAGCGGTGTGCCAATAAATCGATTGGGTTTGCTGATTCTAATGCTATTTTGACAAATAAAAAGGAAAAACCAATGATAGAGGCGTATGCGATCGCGGCAGCATACGCTTTTTGTTTTGAAATATTCATAACGTGACTCCTTACATGAGCATGCATGCTTCAAATGAATTGACCGGTTCTGTTCTTCTATCGTAATCGGATCATCTAACGTGTACAATAAGAGAACATGATATCTGTACCGGTACAAGGAGGAAAAGGCGTGAGGAAATATGATCAGCTTGTCTTGAGTTTAAAAGAAAAAATGAATTCAGGGGAGTACAGCGCTGGAATGAAAATTCCCTCCATTCGCCACTTAGCGGCTCAATATGCAGTGAGTAAAAGCACTGTCATCAAAGCGCTAGACACATTGGAGCGTGAACATCTGCTGTATTCTGTAGAAAGAAGCGGCTATTATGTCGTGAAAACGAAGCAATCAGCAGGTAAGCAGGACGGCACATGGATTGATTTTGCTTCCTCTGCACCTGATCCCGTTGTGTTTCCGTATGTCGATTTTCAGCACTGCATCAACCAAGCGATCGATTTGTATCAAAATGACTTATTTATTTACGGCACAGCCAACGGCTTACCATCTCTGCTGCCAGTCATTTCAAAGCGATTAATGGATTATCAAGTGTTTGCTCAACCAGAACAGATCGTCATGACCTCTGGTATTCAGCTCGCGTTATCCATTTTAAGCACTATCCCTTTTCCGAATGGAAAACAAACCATACTAGTCGAACAGCCGGGTTATCACTTATATCTCCAATATTTAGAGAAAAATCAATTGCCTGTGCTCGGGATTCAGCGGACGGAAAAAGGGATCGATCTGATCGAATTAGAGCGTATCTTTCGAGAAGAGGAGATTCGTTTTTTCTATACGATGCCACGATTTCAAAACCCGCTTGGAACGAGTTTATCAAAGCAAGAAAAAAGAGCGATAGCAGCCCTTGCCGAGAAATATGATGTCTACATTGTTGAGGATGATTATTTAGCAGATTTAGAATTTGATACAAAAAGAGACCCTATTTATTCATACGATCAGGCAGGAAAGGTTATTTATTTGAAAAGCTTTTCTAAAATCATTTTTCCAGGGCTTCGAACAGGAGCGGTCGTCTTACCTGAAGAACTGATTACTCCTTTTAGTGAACACAAACGGCTCATTGATATCGACAGCTCCATGCTGTCTCAGGCAGCTTTAGAAATATATTTAAAAAGCGGGATGTTTGAGCGGCATAGAGACAGAATGCGGGCGAGCTATCGAAATCGCTCTAAGCAGCTCGTAGCAAGTTTAAAAAATGATCAGGGCGCTTATCAGCTGGGAGAACAGGAGCCGGCTACCCATACACATGTACGTGTCGACCGGTCGATTCCCATGAACCAGCTCATTCAGCAGCTGAAAAAGGCATCTGTTTCCATTCAGCCAATTGACCGCCATTACCTGAAGGCCTATCAAAAGGACCCGATTTTTCAGCTAAACATCTGGCAGGTGAAAGAAGAGCAGATCACACGCGGAGTCGATCTATTAAAGACGGTATTTCAGCAAATTACGCGTTATTAAAGGCGGGACAGTACATCACTGCAAGTGAGTCTTTCAACGCTATCAGCCGCAGCAGGCTTTCGTGTGCATACCGCCATTTGGTAGGCAGGATCAATTGAATATGTTTGAACAAAGCAAGGCGTTTCATGATCGGGTAATGTCAACGTAGCCTGTCCATTCTCTGAAAGACGGGCTGTAAAGGACGAAAGACCATAGGATAATCCTTTTCCAGTCAGTTTGATAAAGGCCTCCTTCATTGACCATAGATGAAAGAAATAGGCTTCCTGTCGCTCTGCCGGTTGTGAGAGTAAATCCTGATACTCATCCGCTGAAAAAAATCGCTTGGCAATCGCCAGATCAATAGGTTTGATTTCCTCAATATCAATGCCAACAGGTGCATCATCTACTGCGCAAACGACCCAATCGCCAGAATGAGATAGATTAAAATGAAAAGAAGGAAGCTGCCGGACGACAGGCTTGCCATTTCCCTCAGTTTCAAAAACGATCTGATTCATAGGCAGATCGTACATATCATGGATCGTTTGACGAACCAGCACCTCACCTAACAAGGTTCTTCTGGCATCGATCAAAAAACGAAAGCGATCAGCCGCTGCACGCTTTTCAGATGACACAAAGAGCTTCAAACGCTCTATTTGTTGTTGTGCATTGATTTCATCTAAGTGTTGTAATTGGATAGCAAATATCTTCATAACGAACCTCTAATTTTTTACATTCATTGTACCATTGGAGAGTGACGTGCAAAAGGGTCCATTAATGTAAAAAAGACAGCGAGCCTCACTGCTTTTATGTCTGTTTCATAATGTGTACACCATTCGGATCAATTGTCTCCATTTTATCAATATCCGTCATGACCACATCAAGCAGGGAAAGGCGTTCTCCTCTTTGCCAGTGAATGAGCTGATTCAAAGGTGATAGCAGTTGATCGACTTTAGGCGTCTGCGACAAATCAGCAGCAGCAATTGTCACAGCATGCAGCGCATCGTTTCCAGTTTCAATGACATCTGTACGCCGCTGTAATTCAAGCCTTAAACGAAGAGGTGTCGAAAGAAACGTTCTCCGTTCCCCTTCTTGGACAGGCCACTTTAATTCTTTAGCTTGTGCAAGCAGCTGATCATATTCTTCGTTTGAGACAAGAAAGCCGATGTGATCAAACAAGACTTTTTTACTATATCCGAATGTGATATTGATCTGACCTTTTCTCATTTCGATGATTCGAAAGGTCGGCTGCTTATCTCTAAAATCATCCCATGTGAGCGGGGGATGAAAGGAACCATCCTTTGTGAAACGTCCTTTTACCTCAAAGCCCAGCGAACGATACGCTTGTTCTGTCTCTTCAACAAATGGTGTCCAGTAATGATAGTGGAAAAGCTGCATGAGATCTCCAACTCCTATGTGTGAATATTCTGTTTTTTTATTTTAACACAAGAAAAGCCATTCTGATTATAGAATGGCTTGTTCTCATCTAGTAAGGGTTTGAACAGGTTTCTCTGCTGTTTTTGTAATGAGCAGCTGCAGGAGTCGTGTCGATTGCGGCAAGGAAAAACGAAGGACAAGACCTGTGAAGATCGCAGTCAAAATCGTTCCAATGCCAATCGGTCCTTTGAGCATCCATGCAAATAAAAGCACTGTTAACTCAATGCCATTTCGAACCCACTGTACGTTCAGTCCCGTTTTCGCTGAGATGAGCAGCATTAATGAATCCCTTGGCCCAGCGCCAAGATTGGCTGAGACATAAATGCCAACACCGTATCCAGAAACTACAACACCTGTAATAAATACATATAAAGCCGGTAAATACCCATGTGGTGCAGGTAATATCGCATTAAAGAAATCAATAAACACACCAATCAGCACCATATTCAGTAAAGCGCCGATCTTTGGAAATGATTTCGTGAAAATAGAAGTCAGTGTCACAATAAGTGCACCAATGATAATGGACCATTGTCCAATTGTGAGTCCAAAATGCTGAAACAGTCCGTAGTGGAAAGCGTCCCAGGGACCAATCCCAAGGATCTTCCCTTTCACTGTCAGCGATAGTCCAAAAGCTAGTACGATCAATCCAACAAAATAAAAAAACCAACGTAAAAGATGTTCCCGCTTCAAAAGCATTCCCTTCTTTCTTAAACACTCGATTTCCATCGTAACATACTCTCACACCCCTTTAAATGGCTTTGCTCAATTGTAATCGCTTACTCCAAAAAGAATTTTTTTGATTTGTAAAGGTTCAAAACATCAAAACAAACAGCAAGACTTTCGAATTGTTTTTTTTACCAAACCAAGCCATTAATTCCCTCCTTTTAAAAGAAAAAGAAAAAAATTCAATATATTTTGACAAAAAAATAATCTAAACCAATTAAAGAATAATTATCTTTAGATAGAAGAGATTGTATGTAAACTATGTCATTAGACCTGTTGGAAAATATGGAGGTTTACGATAAAAAAAGATCATTTTATTGGAAAAAACATATGCAAATCAAACGCTGAGAGGCACCTGTTACTAAAGGTCTATTTTTGTCGAAATTAGTCATTTAGTCATGTTGTTACTTTTGAAATGTTACTGATATTCTTTACCAAAGTGTGGGAGGTGAACTGGTACATACCATTACGATATAAAGCAAGAAAAAGGGGAGGTCAAAAAATGAATATATTGAAAAGAACAAGTCAGTTATTTCTTATTTTGGTGCTGATTATTGGAAATTTATTAACGGTCTCACCAGCTGTTACGAAAGCCGCGGGGACGGTTGTTGTGAACAATACGGATTCCTATATGTTTGGGAGTAGACCGCTGGTTCTTCAGCAGCTTGATGGAAATAACCCAACAAACGTAAAAGCTAGTGTACAGGTGAAAGGAATCGATGTAGGTGCAGTGAATGGTGTTGCTGTAAGTGATCGAGAAAATGTTGTATATGCAACTGCAGATAATATCGGTAGCCCTAGTCTATATAAAATAAATGCGACCTCAGGGCAGGCAGAGATCGTAACCAAATTACCTGAAGGTGCTACTAATGCCGTTGTGTATCAAGATAAATATATATATTCTTATGCTTCTAATGGTGAGTATTTCCTTGGAACGTACGATTTAGTTACGGGTAAAAAAACGGCCAAAAAAATCGTAGGCTATGAGATTGGGTCTGGCGTTGGCGGAGACCTTGTCGTTGATAAGGACGGTTATCTTTGGTTCGCATCCAATGGCAGTGGTGCCATTGCACAAATGAACCCTGATACAGCAGAGGTCATTCGTGTCATTCCAATTAAAAATGCGGATGGTAAAACGATTGACGGAGGCGTTCGGGGAATTAGCTTTTTGCCAAATGGACAAATGCTATTACAGTCAGGATTAAATGAATCCATTGGTCATTCCACTCTTTTTACACTTGATGCGAAAACATTAAGTACAACATATATGGGCACTGTAGGTGATACATTATCTTACGACCTAGCTTCACGTGTAAAACCAGAATTTGATCCATATCCACCAGAGCTTGAATCAGAAAAATCAGTTATCTTACAGAAAAAAGCAGAGGGCAACACAGATGAGAAGCATCCAGAAGTAGGCGATACCCTTCTTTATACAATTAGAGCCAAAAATACAGTACAATACGGCATTCTTAAAAATCTAATCATTTCAGATCAGCTTCCAAGCAGTTTAAGCTATGTTGCAGGCTCACTTAAGGTAGATGGTGCCAGTGTAACAGATGCAAAAGATCAAGACAAAGGTGATTATACAAACGGCACTGTTGCAGGACAAGTAGGTGACGTGAAAGATACCGATTGGCACACTGTGACATTTGAAGCGACAGTAGGAAAAGGTCAGGCAGGCAAGGATATTAAAAATACTGCCAATGTAAAAGGGGAGAACACACCACCAGGCAATCCAACAACAGATATAGAAATCTATCCTCGAGATCCAAAACTTGAATCAGAAAAATCGGCGGTCTTGCAGAAAAAAGCAGAGGGCAACACAGATGAGAAGCATCCAGAAGTAGGCGACACATTGCTTTATACCATCCAAGCCCGTAATGCTGTTGAAGATAGCTTCATTGAAGATCTTGTCATTTCTGATAATTTACCTCAAGGATTATCATATGTACCAAATTCACTTCAGGTAGATGGAAACCCAGTCACGGATACAAAAGATGATGACAACGGAGATATAACAGACGGCACTGTTACTGGAACGTTCGGTGAAGTGAAAGATGCGAAGTGGCATACAGTGACGTTCGAAGTGACGGTTAACAAAGGCCAGGCAGGCAAAGACATTCAAAATACAGCGAGTGTCACAGGCGGTAACACACCACCAGAGAAACCGACAACAAAAACAGAAATCTATCCTCGTGACCCGAAGCTAACATCAGAAAAATCAGCTGTCTTACAGAAAAAAGCAGATGGTAACACAGATGAGAAGCATCCAGAGGTTGGTGACACTCTTCTTTATACAATTAAAACAAAGAATACGAAAGAAGACAGTCTCGTTGAAAACTTAGTGATCTCAGATGAACTGCCGGAAGGATTGGCGTATGTACCGAATTCACTACAGGTGGATGGAGATACAGTCACAGACGCAAAGGATGACGATAACGGAGACTTTACAAACGGAGCCATTTCAGGACAATTTGGCGACATTAAGGATACAGATTGGCATACAGTGACGTTTGAAGTGACGGTTGAAAAAGGACAATCAGGCAAAGACATTCAAAATACAGCCAATGTCACAGGGGGCAACACACCACCAGAGAAACCGACAACAAAAACAGAAATCTATCCGCGAGATCCAAAGCTTGAATCAGAAAAATCAGCGGTCTTGCAGAAAAAAGCAGAAGGTAACAAAGATGAGAAACATCCAGAAGTAGGCGATACCCTTCTTTATACGATTAAAACAAAGAATACGATAGAAGACAGTTTGATTAAAGATTTAGTCATTTCAGATCAATTACCAAAAGGACTGAAGTATGTCACTGGATCCCTGCAAATTGATGGAGAATCCGTCACGGACGTAAAAGACGATGATAGCGGAGACTACACAGATGGAAAGGTTACAGGATCTTTTGGTGATGTGAAGGATACGGACTGGCACAACGTGACGTTTGAAGTAACAGTTGAAAAGGGCCAGGCTGGTCAAGACATTCAAAACACAGCTAGCGTCACAGGCGAAAACACACCGCCAGAAGAGCCATCAACCGAAACAAAAATTTATCCTCGTGACCCAAAACTAACATCAGAAAAATCAGCGGACATTCAAAAAAAGGCTGAGGGCAACACAGATAAAAAGATACCACAGGTCGGCGATACCCTTCTTTATACGATCAAAACAAAGAATCTTGAAGAAGACAGCATCGTCAACAATCTCGTGATTTCTGATGAATTACCAGAAGGTCTTCAATATGTCGAAGGTTCACTAAAAGTAGATGGACAAGCCGCAACAGATGCAAAAGATGACGATAACGGAGACTACACAAAAGGCACAGTAACCGGTCAATTTGGCGATATCAAAGATACAGAATGGCATACAGTGACCTTTGAAGCGAAAGTTGCAAAAGGCCAATCAGGTAAAAGCATTCAAAACACAGCGAAAGTAACAGGCGAAAACACGCCGCCAGAAGAGCCATCAACCGAAACAAAAATTGATCCAAGAGATCCAAAGCTTGAATCAGAAAAAACATCTGAAATCTCTCAAAAAGCAGAAGGCAATACAGATGAAAAACAAGTACAGGCAGGCGACACGCTCCTTTACACCATCAAAACAAAAAATAGTGTAGAAGACAGTGTCATCAAAGATCTAGTCATCGCAGATAAACTACCAGAAGGTCTTGAATATGTAGAAGGTTCACTAAAAGTAGATGGACAAGCCGCAACAGATGCAAAAGATGACGATAACGGAGACTACACAAAAGGCACAGTAACCGGTCAATTTGGCGATATCAAAGATACGGACTGGCATACAGTGACCTTTGAAGCGAAAGTCGCAAAAGGCCAATCAGGTAAAAGTATTCAAAACACAGCGAAAGTAACAGGCGAAAACACGCCGCCAGAAGAGCCAACAACCGAAACAAAAATTGATCCAAGAGATCCAAAGCTTGAATCAGAAAAAACATCCGAGATTTCTAAAAAAGCAAAAGGCAATACAGACGAAAAACAAGTACAGGCAGGCGACACGCTCCTTTACACCATCAAAACAAAAAATAGTGTAGAAGACAGTGTCATCAAAGATCTAGTCATCGCAGATAAACTGCCAGAAGGTCTTCAATATGTAGAAGGTTCACTAAAAGTGGATGGACAAGCCGCGACAGATGCAAAAGATGACGACAATGGAAATTTCACAAAAGGCACAGTAACTGGTCAATTTGGCGATATCAAAGATACAGACTGGCATACAGTCACATTTGAGGCGAAGGTTTCCAAAGGATCTGAAGGGAAAACCATTCAAAACATCGCAGTCGTAAGTGGTGAGAATGTAGACGATCCAGACAACCCTGAAAACTCAACAACTGTAGAACCACCGCATAAGCCAGAGGTGCCAGCAAATCCAGATACGCCTTCTAGTTCAGAAACGGAGACACCTGGTCATCATCTTCCGAATACTGCAACTGCGATGTACAACCTTTTACTAGCAGGTTTTGCACTCGTATTAATAGGTGCAGCCCTTATCATCTGGAACAGAAGAAAAAGAAACGGATAACCAGTCATGTTTCAAAAATTCATCTCAGCGATATTGATCATAGCAGGGCTTTGGCTTGCGATTGTAGGATATTTGAATATCGTTGATGGACAAAAAGAAGTAGGTCAGTCATTTCAGTCTGCACAAGCAGCCATTCAGCAAAAGGGGAAAGCAGATTCCCCTTTTGCGCCGCAGACTGGTGAAGCGATTGGGCTTTTGCACATCCCAAAGCTAAAAGCTGAGTTACCGATTGTAGAAGGAACAGATGCAGATGATTTAGCAAAAGGCGTTGGTCACTTTCACGAGAGTTATTTTCCAAACGAGCACGGACAAATCGTTCTATCAGGGCACCGTGATACGGTGTTTAGACGAACAGGAGAACTTGTGAAGGGAGATCAACTGATTATTGAGCTTTCATATGGACGTTTTGTCTATGAAATCGAGAAAACAAAGATAGTGAAGAAAGATGATCAAACAATTATTACGTTACAACAGGAAAAGGAAGAACTTATCCTCACCACATGTTACCCTTTTTCCTATATTGGTCCTGCACCAAACAGATATATCATATATGGGAAGCGTATTTAGTCACTGGAACAGCCTGCAGATTAACCGATTTGATCGCTTAATCCCTTCATATAGAGGGAATTGTCTATATCATATCTAGTAATGCAGGAGGGGGCAATTTGTTAAATAACGATTATGTTAAATATATAGATAAATTTGGGAGAATTGTTCTTCCGACAGAGATGAGAAAACGGTTGAACATTCATCCGCAAGATTTTATGGAGATTTATCGAGAAGAAGATCAAATAGTGATGAAGCCGTATTGGCAGGACAAACCTTGTATCGTAACAGGGCAAGTGACGTGTTCCAATAAGGTGCTATCTGGTGGTGTGGTCATCAGTCCAGAGGGAGCAAGGCTGCTCCTGCAAGATTTACTGGCGCTTCGCCTGCAAAAAGAGATATAAAAAAAGGCTGTCGAGATTTTCTCGACAGCTTTTTCCCCTTTTAAGCACTCGATTTCCATTGAGGGGAGTTCGGGACCGGCTGTCAGTTGTCAGATCATAACCATATCAGTCTTATAAATCAGCAAGTACACGTAGCTCTATAGCATCTTTTATAAATTGACTTTATACTATTAATTAACTATATTGTAAAATATATATATTATTTTCCACGTAAGTAGGGTTCCTGGGTAATTTAACAAGATTAAAATTATAGGTATATGTGCATTGCGCAATAGTTGACTATTGATAGAAAGGTGATAATATTAATATAGATTATTACAAAAAAGTAATCATTTACTAATTAAGAGGAGTGGCGTAATGAAAAGAAAATCTTTTATTTTGTCGGTTGTTGCTTTCGCTGGATTAATAGGAAGCAGTGTTTTACCTTCCAATGCTTCCGCAACGGAACATTTAGGTTGGGATGAAGATATAGGGGTTGTACAGCAAGGCTTTGCTACGCTCGCAGCAAGTAAGCCTCAGTCCCATAAGGGCTACAGAGAATTGAATGACCGTATGAATCGGCATAGAGCAGTAGGGATCACGAAATGGAAAGGAAAAAAACACTATACCACAGCAAGGTATGAAAAAAGATGGCCATTAAGTGGTGTTATCACGAGTAGTGGACGAGTCTGGGGAACTGGTAAGACAATTGCCAAATCTGGTTGGTGCCAAGGTGGAAAAGCTAAAACTTACTGGGGCAATTAATCTTGGGTTCTATAATTGAAGGTGGGTTTACATGAAACAAAGAGTAGCAATCCTTATGTATTTATGCATTCCCTTTTTCGTTATTAGTTTCATAGTGGCTTTATACAGCCACTATTTAACTGATCAACAACGGGTAGAGAGAATTTCAAACTCTTTGTATAGTAATGTCAGCGTTTACGTGGAAATTTCAACAAAAGAACCCTTCAATTGGAACCGTTTTGATGATCAAAAGGATTATACCATATTCAAAGAAGCCTCTGATGGTGATACAAAAGTCAGAGGCTTTTTTACAAAAGGTCCAATTGAAGACCCCCCCATTTTAGAAGGAAGATTCTTTAATTCGAGTGACTTTTATAATCATAAAAAAGTTGCTGTTGTAGGAAAAGCTATTAAAGATAGAGAATATTTTCTTTATGAAGGTGAGAAATATCGGATCATTGGCCGTATGGGTTTAGAGAAACCTACGCCTCTTGATCAGCAAACGCTTATTAATATTGATGCCCTAGAAGAATCAAAGGAAGAAAGCATGAATTATTATGTAATAGACGATTATTCAAGCATGAAAAACATGAAGAATCAATTACACAACATGTTTGATAAAAAAACAGCAATCAACATTAAAGATAAGGAGAAGAAGGGTTTAAATCGTGTAATGGGTACAGATAAGCAAAATCAATTTGTCTTTTATATTCTCCTTTGTGTAATAGCCCTTACATCAAGTTTTATCTCTGTATATTGGATACACCGAAAGACCATGTTGATTACGATTCAACAACTTATCGGATTCCAACAAAAAGAAATTTTAAAAAGTCTGATTTTACAGTACTTTGTAGCTTCACAATTATTTTATTTGTTGGGCCTGCTTACAGGAAAACTTATTCTTCCATTTTCAGCTGCACAAATCAATATAATCATTTTAAGCTATATAATCGCCACGGCTTTTGGGGTAGGAAGTTTCTTGGTGGCGTTTAAAAATAAATCATACAAAAATATTATAAAACGACTGAGGTAAAAATGTATGTTGCTGTTAAAAGAATGTTGGGAAAGTATAGTATCCAGAAAAACCATTGCATTTTTGGTCATTCTGGAGCTGATAGTGCTTTCTTTTTTTATGACGATACTGTTTTTAAACTATCAAAAATCTGAAACGCATGCTAAAAGTTTTATGCGGCCTTTTGAAAATCAAAACGTGTATCAAGTTGATGATGAATTGCGAGATGAAAAAGAAGAAGCATTTTTAAGTAGTCCATTCAATGTAGATAAGCTCCGTGTATTATATGAAAAACTTGATTCCGCCAAAAAGTTTCAATTTCTTAATATTACACAACAACCAGTAGGCATCCTCAATTTTAATGGTCCTCAATCTTTATTAGCTGGTTTTGAAGAAAATAGTATTATAGAACCTTATGAATCAGAAACAGACCATCAAATGTATGAAACGATTAAAGCTGTGCAAATGAATAAACACGCGATGGAGTTACTAGATATAAAACTTTCAGAAGGTGAGTTACTTCCTGACACAGCCTTTGAATATAAAGAGAATAAAGATATCCCTGTTCTTTTGGGATCAAGCTATAAAGGGTTATACAATGTCGGCGACAAGATAACCGTCGAATACTTATTCAAGAAGTTGGACGTACGTGTGACTGGTTTTTTGGAGAAAAATACTTATACAACAATAGGGCAAGATTCCCAAGTATATTTAGACAGATATATGGTCTTGCCGATGATGCACTTTGACCAAATTGAACGGAAAGATAAAGAATTCTATGATTTCCAGTGGAAGGTATTACTTCACAGTATTAATGGGTTCATAGTTACACCAAAAGATAGCCTGGCCATCACTAAAGAAGTCAATCAGCTTGGAAAAGAAGCTGATTTTACAGATTTTGCGATTCTTGGAGCGAATACAACAGGTATTGTTGTTTTGTCGAGCATGATGGAACAAAATCAACAAATTTTGATCTTGCTGACAGTGACTTTATCGTTATTTTCACTAGCGACCATTTATTTTGTATTGCGGGCAAAGCTGAAATTAAATATGAAAAAATATGCGATTTACCTTATATCAGGTCTAACAATGGCGCATATATTCGCTTTCATTTTCAGTGAAGTACTGCTTCTTAGTCTGATTTCATTTGGATTAATAGCATTTGGTGTCTCATTCATATTAGGAGCCTTAGATCCATCTTATTATGTAGGTGGTATTGTCCTTTCCCTTGTGTTTAGTTTGATCATCACTGCTCCGATTTATTTTAGGTTTAGAAAAATGCCGATACAAATGCTGCTGAAGGGAAGAGAATAATGGATCTGATAACGTTTAAAAATATGTCTAAAGAATTTAATCCAGGGAAACAAACAAACAGGGTTTTAACGGATGTTAATTTAACTATTAAAGAGAATGAACTTGTCATGATTACAGGCAGAAGTGGAAGTGGAAAAACTACTTTATTAAACATTATTGCTGGTTTAGATAAGCCAACGAGTGGCTCTTACTCTTATAGAAATCATGATTTGACAAATAAAAACTATAAACAATTAGCTGATTTTAGGAAAAATAGAATAGGTATCATTTTACAAAACTATCCGCTGGTAGATGAAAAAAACGTATTTGAAAACGTTAAGATTCCACTATGGAATAGTAATTTGTCTAAAGAAAAGCAAGAAAAACACATTATAGAAATGCTTCGTTACGTCGGTTTGGAAAATAAAGCAAAGGCATATCCTAAGGAGCTTTCTGGGGGTGAAGCTCAGAGAGTGGCAACAGCAAGAGCTTTAATTAATGATCCAGAATGCATTCTTGCTGATGAGCCTACTGGCTCTTTAGATGAAGAAAGCGAACAAATCATATTTGATTTGTTAACTGATCTCCATCGAGTGGGAAAGACGATTATCATCGTGACACACAATAAGGATTTGGCTAAACAGGGAGAGAGACAAATAAATATAAGTAACGGGGTTTTTTCGTAGTGTAAGTTAGCATCATTAGAGCACCCAGCCGATCTGCTAAGCGCTCTGCGATCAGTAGTCGTATCAGTAGCGTATGATCCGGAGCTGGCAGAAAGCAGCCGGCTTTTTGTGTGTTCAGAGATTCTGTGCCCGGTTGAAATGCGCCAATCGGAACGATGGAAAAAAGCGCTTTGTGCTTGTCAGGCGGTCAAGCAGCCGCTTCATCTGCACATAATTGGAAATTCGCAGGGCTCCTTAGTATGAATGATTTTACTAAATATGTTTGATAAGCATAAAAATCAAAGTTCGGTCTGTCTGCAACTATGGTAATCTTCATTTCTCAAGATCATCTATATGATATGTTTGAACTGGCTGATTTTCTCCATCATTCTCTCTCTATCCTTTCCAAACTCTTTGGTTATATCTATCTAATCTTTTCTTTTTCCATTTTCTGTTTTTTTAGAAGGTCCAACACTATGAGGTTTTGTTGTTTTTGCTTTTTTAATGTACGTTTTTCTTCTAACTCTTTATCTCTTTTCTCTTGGTTCCGTTTTGCACGCGCTAAACGTTTTTCTTCCAAATTTCGATTGCTCATTCATTAAAACCTCCTATTTGTAGGCTAAAAAACCTACTCTTTTTTTGCATTTTTTCAACAGAGTCAATACTTTCTTTAATCTTTGTATCAAGCAAGTGTTTCAGGAGTAGAATGTTTTTTAAGGTAGGTGCTTGGGGAAATTGGGGTACAACATGGTGATAGATGCAAGAATAATTGTATAATTAATTGCGTACATCTTAAGAACGCCAAAGGTGTTTATTATCAATCACCTACATTCCTTCTAATTCCACTTTGTTTCACCTTTCCCTTTTAATTGAGGTGAAATAAACGCCCTGTTTTTGCCTAGCCGATCAAGAGCCGCAACAGCTTCACATAATCTGAAGCTGACAGATAGAAGGCGGCCCTTTTGTGTGGCAGGAAATCTGGAACTGGTCGTCAGCTGTCGGGTCCCCGCAGTCGCACGCCGAACGGTGCGATGTAGAAAAGCGCTCTGTGTTTGCCAGAGCAATCAGTTTAAAGATTGAAATTCGCTTACTAGATAAAAAAGGCTGTCCTCACCACGTGAGAACAGCCTTTTTTCATCATACTGGATTCAAAATCCGGTTTAAGAATTGTTTTGTACGTTCTTCCTTTGGTCGTTTGAAGATTTCCTCCGGAGGACCTTGTTCGACAATGACGCCGCCATCAATAAAAATCACTTCGTCTGCTACTTCTTGGGCAAACTTGATTTCATGTGTGACAACCGCCATGGTCCAGCCTTCCTTCGCTAGATCCTTCATGACCTTTAAAACTTCCCCGACAAGCTCAGGGTCAAGCGCAGAGGTTGGTTCATCAAAAAGCATAAGCTCTGGCTGAATGGCAAGTGCACGGGCAATCCCGACACGCTGCTTTTGACCGCCTGAGAGCTGAAATGGATACAGGTCTTTTTTATCCTCAAGACCGACCTTTTGCAAGAGCTGAATGGCTTCTTTTCGAACCATTTCCTTTGGACGGCGCTGCACCTGGACAGGACCTTCCATGACATTTTCAAGCACTGTACGGTGAGGAAACAGGTGATAATCCTGAAATACCATTCCTGATTTCCGGCGTAGCTTTAGCAGATCAGCTGATTTATTTTTTTTCGAAAAATCAATCGAGAAATCATCGAAGGTAAAGGAGCCGCCATTTGGTATTTCAAGTGCATTTAAACAGCGAAGCATCGTTGTTTTCCCAGATCCAGATGGACCGAGAATGGCCACAACCTGCCCTTTGTTGATCGAAAAATCAATCGACTTTAAAATCTCATTTTCACCAAAGGATTTCTTGAGACCTTTGACTGTTAGCATGTCGTTCCCTCCTTACCTTGCGACATATCGATCAAGTCGTTTTTCAATTTGATGCTGAACGAGCGATAGAATAAAGCAGAATACCCAATAGATGAGGGCTGCTTCCATATAAATAAACAAGATCTGATCCAAGTTCGCCGCAGCAATTTCCTGTGATTTACGGAACATCTCTGCCACGAGAATCTGGGAGGCAAGGGATGTATCCTTCACCAAGCTAATGAATGAATTAGACAGCGGTGGAATCGATACACGCACAGCCTGCGGTAAAATCACGCGGACGAGCGTTTTGCGATGTGTCATCCCAATGGAATAACCTGCTTCCCATTGTCCTTTTGGAACAGACAGGACGGATGCACGGATAATTTCCGACGCATACGCACCTACGTTTAAAGAAAAAGCAATAATGGCACTTGGATATGGATCCAGTGTGATATTAAATGTCGGAAAGAAATAGAAAATAATAAACAATTGCACAAAAAGCGGCGTTCCGCGAACGGCCGACACATAGATGGAGAAAATCCATCTGAGGGCTTTAATTTTAGACATTCTCGCAAGAGCTGTCACAAGCGCGATAAAAATACCAATAATAAAGGCAATGATGGCGAGGGGAATTGTATAATAAATCCCCTGCATCACCATTGGCCAAAAAGATTGCTGAAGAAGATCCCAAGGAATGACGACTCCTAGGATGTTATTTTGTAACATCTTCACCAAACCATTTCTTAGAAATCTTAGCGAGTGTACCGTCTTTTTTCATTTCTTTTAATGCGCCATTCACTTTGTCAACGACTTCGCCGCTGCCTTTTCTGAATGCGAAATAAGTTTCTTGAGGATCTCCTGTTTCAAATGCAACTTTTAGGTTTTTGTTACCGCTTGTTTTCAAGTAATTCAATACAGCCAATTTGTCATTAAACGTCAGATCAGCACGTCCTTGCTGAATCAATTGAATGGATTGTGCTAGACCTTCAACGCCTTCGATCTTAGCACCAGCATCTGTTGCTAGTTTGTTGTAGTTACTTGTTAACGATTGTGCTGCTTTTTTGCCTTTAACATCAGATAGTTTCTTGATGTCGTTATTATCTGATTTTGTCACAACAATAGCTTGAGATGTCGTGTATTTATCAGAGAAATCGTATTGATTTTCACGGCCAGTTTTCCCAACTTGGTTCGCTACCACGTCAAAACGTTTTGCATTCAGTCCAGCAAACATACTGTCCCATTGTGTTTCTTTGAATTCAGGTTTTAAGTCAAGGCGTTTTGCTACTTCAGTGATGACTTCTACATCGTAGCCAGTTAATTTATCTGTCTTTTTGTCATGGAAAGTGAAAGGAGCATAAGTACCCTCAGTTCCAATGGTTAATACACCTTTATCCTGAATGGATTTCCAAAGGTCTCCTGATTCCTTAGACCCAGATTGTTTATTCGCGTTGTCGCTTGCACCAGATCCACATGCCGTGATCAATGCAACACAAGCGCCTAAAATAATGGCAAAGAACATTTTTTTCATTTTATTCCCCACTTTTCTTGTTGGTATTTACAACATATGATCTTACAGAGAAGCAACCTAAAAGTAAAGCATTTGAAACTAGCTTGAGCGAATCTCACCAACTTTATGCCCGCAACCCATTTCTTTCAAACCTAAAAAGCCATTCAGTTTATTTGTGCGAACATTACTAAAATAAAGACTTTGAGACAGTGACCATAGAAGGAAGCATATTTATTATAAAAGATGTATAATTAGTAGGTTGTTTTGAAAATGGAATGAATCACATGGAGACATGTTTTGATAACAGAGCATCTTAGAAGAAGGAGGGCATCATTGTGGATGTTGGACAAAATCAGCCTGAACAATTGAAAAGGGCGATGACCTCCCGCCATTTATTTATGATTTCACTTGGCGGTGTCATTGGGACAGGCTTTTTCTTAGGAACGGGCTATACGATTGGACAAGCAGGGCCAGTCGGAGCTGTTCTTTCATATATTGTGGGCGGATTGATCATGTATTTAACCATGCTGTGTCTTGGGGAGCTGTCGGTTGCACTTCCTGTGTCGGGGTCGTTTCATACGTATGCGACGAAATTTGTCAGCCCGGCAGCGGGTTTTGCTGTCGGCTGGATTTATTGGCTCGGCTGGGCGGCAACGGTCGCCCTTGAGTTCTTATCAGCAGGACAGCTGATGAGGCGCTGGCTGCCGCAAGTAGATGTGTGGATTTGGTGTCTCATATTCGGACTCTGTCTTTTCTTATTAAATGCCCGGTCAGCAAAAGCGTTCGGGGAGTCGGAATTTTTCTTTTCTACCATTAAAATTATTGCAATTTTACTCTTTATTGGCGTAGGCGGAGCGGCGATGTTTGGGTTTATTGATACAACGAGCGGTGAACCCGCCCCTTACTTCAGCCATTTTGTGAATGATGGGCTGTTTCCAAATGGCCTGCTTGCCGTTGTGGTCACGATGATTACGGTGAATTTTTCGTTTCAGGGAACAGAGCTGATCGGTATTGCGGCAGGAGAAAGTGAAAACCCCGAGAAAACCGTTCCTCGTTCGATTCATCAAACCGTATGGCGTACACTTGTCTTTTTCGTCTTATCTATTTTCGTCTTAGCCGGTATGGTGCCTTGGAAGGAAGCCAGTGTGCTGCAAAGTCCATTTGTTACTGTGTTTGAGAGAACGGGCATTCCTTTTGCGGCAGACATCATGAACTTTGTCATTATTATTGCTTTATTATCTGTTGCAAACTCTGGCTTGTATGCATCGACAAGAATGCTGTATTCCTTATCGAAGGAAGGAATGGCAGGAAAAGCATTTAGACGCGTCAATCAGCGCGGTATTCCGATGAATGCCTTACTGCTCACGTTCCTGTTTACAGGGATTTCGCTGTTATCCGGTTTTTTTGCAGAGAAAACGGTATTTGCCTGGATCGTGTCCATTGCCGGAATGAGTGCCCAGACAGGCTGGATCACGATTACATTATCACAGCTTCTTTTCCGTAGAAAATATTTGAAAGCAGGCGGAAAGCTGGAAAACTTAAAATTTAAAACGCCTCTTTATCCGGTGCTGCCAATCATTGCGATCACACTAAATACCATCGTGTTGGTTAGCCTTGCCTTTGATCAAGAGCAGCGCATCGGGCTATATGTCGGCGTACCGCTCATGATCATTGGATATGTTGTCTATCATCGCTATTTGAAAAAGCATCAGGCACAAAGTGAGCCACTGAAGCTGCAAATCCATGGAGATGACGAGATCCGGTTTTAAAATCAAAAAACACTAAATTTAAGATATTTAAAAACACCTCTGATATCAATCTGAAGGTGTTTTTTTTGAAGTGATTCTGTAAGTTCTCAACTAACAACAAAAGTTAGTTCATATCCTGCTGTTTAAAATCTTGTTGTTCAAAATTTTGGCGCTTATTCTGATATCCTACGTTATTATTACCCCAAAGCTTCTCGTAATCCCATCCTGTTAGCGCTTTCAAAACACTTCTTGTTTCATCATCAGCCTGTTCCATTGAACCATTATTCTTTAACCTATTAATTTCATTAATCATAATGGAGTGCGTTTTCTTAGATAATTTAAATTTAAATGAAATAACTAAACTAATACCGACTAGCCCTACAGTTCCGAAAAACAGAATACCTACAATCCCATTTATTGCTGTCGTAGACTGTGTCGTCGCACTTGCAATGAATCCACTTTCCTGTAAAATAACTCCTACCAAGAATGTGGCTAAAGCTGTAGTACTCTTGCGTGTAAAAGTCATAATACCTGCAAATATTCCTTCTCTTCTTTTACGAGTGACCATTTCATCTACATCAGGAATGAAAGTGTAAATATTCCATGGTATATAATATAATCCACTCTTTCCGATGCCTAAAATAACAGAGAAAGCATACAGCGCTATAATCATATAAGTTGGTTGTGTGAAGTATAAAAATATATAACCACTGATACATGTAATAATAGCAGTATAAGATATTTTCAAAGATGGCGCAGGACCTATTTTAATCACGAGCCAACCAAACAATATGGTACATACCATTTGAAGTAATGAACCAATAGATAATAAATCGGCTGCGAGCACTGCATCTTTATTTAAAGAAAACACAACAAAGTAGACAAAGACAGCGTTTAAAATATCCATGGCAGTAAACGAACAAATATACATCGTGAGGTGCTGACGGAAACTTCTAATTCTAAAAGTAGATGTTAAGTCAATGATGACTTTTTTTATGGATTCTATAGCAGGTACTTTTTCTACACCATCAGGTTCTATCATGTCTTCTTCTATTTTACGTTCCCATGTTGTTCTATGTGTAATTAATAATGCAGCCATAAAAATAAAGGTGAAGATAATTCCATTGTAAAGAAAAACTTGAGGTGAATCTTTTCCGAATATTTCGAATAATCTGCCTGGAATAAAGGTAGCTAAAAATGTTCCTAGTCCTGAGTAGATTAATCTTATTGTTGAGAGCTTGGTCCGTGCATTAAAATCATTCGTCATTTCAGCTCCAAGTGTTTCAAATGGAATTAATACCATTGCTGCAAGGAATTCTAACAAAATATAAACCGTTAAATAGTACCAGTAATTCATATCAGAAATCCAAAGAAGAGAATAAATAACCATCAAAGGGCTTCCAATTAGTAAAAAGAACCTGCGTCGTCCAAATTTTTTCCCAAGTTTTGTACGACCAAAATTGTCAGTGATATGGCCCATAATTGGGCTTGCTATCGCATCAATAATACGAGCAATTGCAATAATAGATCCTGCTTCAACAGGGGTAAGACCACAGTATGTAATAAAAAAATATAACATCCATGCGCCTATGATAGCGAATGCTCCCCCTCCAAATAAATCCATTGTTCCATAACCAATATAATTTTTGAGTGTTAGTTTCCTGTTCTCAGTCTGCATTCTTATTTCTCCTTTCCAAGCCTACTTATAAATTTAAAAAAACATATAAAATAAAGATGTATGACAAGGAAAAAAATAAAAATATTAAACACCTGAATACGCCATAAAACCTCCATCAACAGGAATGGTCACGCCGGTAACAAATGCTGACATATGATCATCAACAAGCCATAATAGGGTACCAAGAAGATCTTCTGGCGTACCAAACCTTCTCATTGGTGTGTTCGAAATAATCTTATGAGACCTCTCTGTATAATCTCCTTCTTCAGTTAGGAGAAGGTTTTTATTTTGTGAGGTTAAAAAGAAGCCCGGTGCTATGGCATTTACTCTAATTCCTGCCTCGGCCATATGAACAGCTAACCATTTGGTGAAATTTTCAATTGCTGCTTTTGCCGCGCTATAAGCAGGCACTTTGGTCATTGGAGAAGGGGCACTCATAGATGACATGTTGATGACAACTGCTCCCTTTCGATGAACCATATTTTTAGTGAAAATTTGTGTAGGAATAAAAGTCCCCATAAAATTTAAATCAAATACATTTTGTACACTATCTGTACTTAAATGAAAAAAAGTATTTACCTTAGGATTAGTAAGGTCTTCTGTTTGAAATATTTCATTGGTTGTATTTGCACTGGAGTGGTTACCACCAGCTCCATTTATCAATATTGTACAATTGCCTAATTCCTCTGTTACAATCTTCTCGGCTTGTTCAACACTCTCTTTATTCAGAACATCACATTTAATCGCAATCGCTTTCCCGCCCATAAGGTTAATTTCTTCGGCTACCTTTTCACCTTTTTCGACTGTTCTATTTAAAATGGCAACAGACACGCCATGTCTAGCAAGTTCCTTTGCCATGGCGCTGCAAAGTACGCCACTTCCTCCTGTTATGACAGCTACTTTACCAGCTAAATTTTTATTTTCTTGTATGTTTACCATGTAGCTTCCTCCTTTGCTTCTTTTCATACAGAATGTTTATTTTGTAAAGCATCCCAAGCTCCCCACAAATACATAATTCCAAGTGCTCTATCATAAAGACCATATCCAGGCCTGCATTGTTCATCCCAAATGTGTCTTCCGTGATCGGGTCTACAATAACCTTTGAATCCGCTTTCATAATAAGCGTGTATAATAGCTGAAACATCTACTGATCCATCTTTTGATCGATGCGATGTTTCAACAAAGTCCCCGTTATCATATACACGTACATTTCTTATATGAGTAAATGGGATTCTATCAATAAATTCGTGAATCATAGAAACTAAATCATTTTCTAAGTTTGCTCCTAAAGATCCTGTACAGAGCGTTATACAATGATGTGGGCTATTATTTAGTTGTAAAATTTTTCTGATGTTTTTTTGGTTAGTTACTATTCGCGGTAGACCAAAGACAGGCCAAGGTGGATCGTCAGGATGAATAGCCATTTTAATATCATGAAGTTCTGCAATTGGAATAACCTGATCTAAAAAATATTTCAAGTTGTCCCATAAATCATCGTCTGTTACATTTCTGTAGGCTTCAAAAAGGTGGTGGAGGTGATTTAACCGCTCTGGTTCCCAACCTGGCATGGTTAAACTGGAGTTCTCACTAATTTTATTTACTAAGTCTTTCGGATCAATATCTTTAATTCGACTATGTTCATAAAATAGAGCTGTAGAGCCATCAGGAAGTGTTTTATTTAAGTCTGTACGGATCCAATCAAATACAGGCATAAAGTTATAACATATGACTTTAACACCGACCTTTGCTAGCTTCTGAATTGTTTTCTTATAATTTTCTATGTATCGATCTCTAGTTGGAAGTCCGAGCTTAATGTCTTCATGAACATTCACGCTTTCAACCACTTCAATATGAAGGTTATGTTTATCAGCTAATTTTTTCATTTCTACAATTCTTTCTAATGGCCACTCTTCTCCTGCGGGCACATCATGCAGTGCCCAAACAATTCCTTCCACTCCTGGAATCTGCTTTATTTGTTCCAGTGTGATTGTGTCGTTTCCTTCGCCAAACCATCTAAATGTCATCCTCATCTACCATCACCCCTAAAATATAAGTAACAACCTATTTTTATTTAAAATAATTTGGATATTCTTTCTTCAATAATTCTTTATCAACAAGTGCAATTTTCAAATGCTCTTCCATGATTGTTTCAGCTTTATCAGCATCTTGATCTTGTATAGCTTTGAAGATATTTACATGTTGAGAAAGAATATTATCCCAATTATAATCTGTTACTAGCCTTAACATGCGACTCCTATTAAAGTGTACATTCATCTGTTGAATAACTAACCATGTTTTTTCTTTTTTACACCGTTTGAAAATAGTTCTATGAAACTCCTCATCTAATTCAAACATTTTTTTATAATCTTTTTTCTTAACGCAAATTTTTTGCATACTTAAATTCATATCTAAATCATTAATCAACTCTTCAGAAGGTTCCTGACAGGCTAGTCTAATCACGGCCTTCTCGAGATGTTCTCGCATAAACCGTGCTTCCTCCACAAGGTTCAAATCAATTAAAGAAACAAATGTACCTCGTTGAGGGTAGATACTTAATAATCCTTCTTGAGATAATTTTAAAAAGCTTTCTCTTACAGGAGTTCGACTAACATTAAATTGAATGGATATTTCTTTTTCAGAAATATTTGTCCCAGGTGGAAGCTTCAGGCTTAATATTTGATCTTTTAGCATATTGTAAACTTGTTCCCTCGTAGAGAGGTTTTGGTTTTTAAAATCGATATTCATTATTCTAATCTCCTTTCTCTAACATACTACCATACAAGTGCATTAGAATGGTAGACACTAATTTAATTTTTCTGAATATTACCCTGTGAGCATTTATATAACTCTTGATGATTCTAACTATGTAAGCCATGATCAATCATAAAAGTGAGGGATATTAAAAAGAAAATTCAAAAAACTATACAAAATTCAAAAAGATTGAGTTATAATGTTTTTGTTCTACCATACTAGTATAACTAGAATATTAATAGAACGAACGGTACTCTGATCTATCAGTTAGGTGAATCATTCAGTTTTTTGAAAGCGCTATCTCATTATTAGAAGTGAAAATTTATCTTCTTGCAGAAGGGAAAGATTGATATGACCAACATCGCAATTATAGGAACTGGATCTATTGCAACTGCCCATATCGAGGCTTATCTTGCAATGCCTGAAATCAGTAAAATTGTAGCTTTAGCTGATATTTATCCTGAAAAAGCAATGTCTGCAGCAACAAAATATAACCTAGAAGCACGAGTTGTCGCTAACTACCAAGAGTTATTGAATGATCCTACGATTGATGCCGTTTCCATTTGTACACCTCCTTATATGCACGCAACCATTGCCATCGATTTTCTTAAAGCAGGCAAACATGTCTTAGTAGAAAAACCTATGGCTTCTTCTCTAAAAGAATGTGACGAAATGATAAAAGCATCTATTGAAAGCCAAAAGCTTTTATCCGTTGTTGCTCAAAACAGGTTTATGACGCCCATTATGAGATTAAAACATGTCCTTGATCAAAACCTCATTGGAAAAATCGCTCATACTCAAGTTGATTCTTTTTGGTGGCGTGGTCATAGTTACTATGATTTATGGTGGCGCGGTACATGGGAAAAAGAAGGTGGAGGTTGTACACTTAATCATGCTGTCCATCATATTGATATGTTGCAATGGATGTTAGGATTGCCGACTGACATTTTTGCAGCAACTAGTAATACCTTGCATGATAATGCAGAGGTTGAAGACCTTTCTATTGCGGTACTTCGCTATGGAAATGGCAGCTTAGCACAAGTAACCAGTTCTGTTGTTCATCATGGAGAAGAACAACAACTGATTTTTCAAGGTGAAAAAGCTAGAGTATCTGTCCCATGGAAAGTAAATGCTCATATAGCTAAAGAAAATGGGTTTCCTCAAGAGAAAAATGATGAGGATTTAGAAAATCGTATTCAGGAAGCTTTTAATCAGTATCCGGAATTGCTATTTGAAGGGCATAAAGGACAAATAAATAATTTTTTAATGGCTATCAAGGGTAACCAGAAGCTTTTAATTGATGGAACAGAAGGAAGAAAAACACTAGAACTTATTACAGCCATCTATAAATCTGCAAACCAAGGTGTTCATGTGAAGCTTCCTCTTTTAGCAGACGATCCTTTTTATACACGTGAAGGAATGCTTGCGAACGTTAAGCATTTTTATGAAAAACAAAGCAGTGTAGAAAATTTTTCAGACGATACGATAACCGTTGGAGGAAATTACGAGAAACTATGAGTCTAACGTTATTAAGTTATTAAAAATAAACTGGAAGCTTGCTAGAGGAGGAACAATCATGCAGAAAAGTGATGGAATGAATTATGCTCCTAAGGGAAAAAGTGCCCCTGTCGTTACAGAAGGACAATTCGTAATGGCAGCTATAGGTCTTGATCATGGACACATCTATGCAATGTGCAATGGATTAACTGAGGCTGGGGCTACATTAAAATGGGTTTATGATCATGATCAGAAAAAAGTACAAGAATTTTGTAAGGCTTATCCGGAGGTACAGGCAGCCAAAAGTGAGAAAGAAATTCTCGAAGATCCAGATGTAAGGCTCGTGGCAGGCGCAGCCATTACATCTAAACGCTGTGATTTAGGGCTGCGTGTTTTAGATCATGGTAAGCATTACTTTACGGATAAATCACCTTTTACAACGTTGGAACAATTGGAGCTTGCTCGTAAAAAAACAGCTGAAACGGGGCTTAAATGGGCTGTTTATTATAGTGAACGTTTGCACGTGGAAAGTGCCGTATTTGCTGGTCAACTGATTGAACAAGGAGCCATTGGAAAAGTGGTACAAGTTCTTGGAACTGGCCCACATCGTAGTAATGTAGAAAGCAGACCAAGCTGGTTTTTTGAAAAGGAGTATTATGGAGGTATTCTATGTGATATTGGTAGTCACCAAATTGAACAATTCCTTTACTATTCTGGCGCAAAAGATGCAAAAGTTGTACATAGTAAAGTGGGCAATTACAAACATCATCAGTATCCAGAATTGGAAGACTTCGGCGATGCTACTTTAATTGCGGATAATGGGGCTACAAACTATTTTAGAGTAGACTGGCTGACTCCTGATGGCCTTAGCACTTGGGGGGATGGGCGCACATTCATTCTTGGAACAGACGGGTATATTGAAATTCGCAAATACGTAGACATAGCAAGGGATAAAATAGGAGACCATTTATACTTAGTAAATCAACAGACAGAGCAACATTTTTCTCTAAATGGAGAAGTAGGTTTCCCTTACTTTGGTGAACTTATTTTAGATTGTTTAAACGATACTGAAAATGCTATGACTCAAGAGCATACTTTTAAAGCCGCAGAACTATGCTTAATTGCACAACGAGACGCAATCTATGTAAATACGGAGATTGAATTAAGTAAGATCTAAAAAAGTGAGGTGTTATTTTTGTTAATAACACCTTATTTCATTTAATTGAGATTTTCTAAACATAAGTATAGAGGTGACTATATTGTCTACATTCCTAAGC
Source organism: Bacillus sp. FSL K6-1000 (assembly GCF_038630785.1). Lineage (NCBI taxonomy): Bacteria > Bacillati > Bacillota > Bacilli > Caryophanales > Bacillaceae > Bacillus > Bacillus sp. FSL K6-1000. The sequence goes on from NZ_CP152042.1 coordinate 440,448, forward strand.
GAAGATATGATGCTTAATCACGAAAGTTCAAAAGTTCTTTATCATGATTACGCGAAAAATATGCCAATCTATGATTTTCATACGCATTTAATGGCTGATGACATTGCTGCTAACAAAAAATATGAAAATATGACTGATATTTGGCTTAATGGAGACCACTATAAATGGAGGGCTATGCGGTGGTTTGGTGTAGAAGAAAGATTGATCACGGGGAATGCAAGTGACAAGGAAAAATTCTTAGCTTGGGCCCAAACGGTTCCATATACAATAGGAAACCCTCTTTATCATTGGTCACATTTAGAATTAAGTCGTTATTTCAATATAAATGAGTTGTTCTCAGAAAAAAATGCACATAAAGTTTGGGATATCTGTAATGAGAGATTAAATGAAAGGAACATGTCCACAAATGGAATTTTAGAAAAATTTAATGTAAAAGTTGTATGTACGACTGATGATCCAATCGATACTTTAAAAATTCATCAAATCATACGTAAAGATGTAGGAATTACTACTAGGGTCCTGCCTACATTTAGACCGGATCAAGCTTTAAATATTGAACAATCAAATTTTGTGAATTATATAGAAAAATTAGGTGAGTCAATCAACGGCGTTGTTTTAACATATGAAAACTTTATCGCTTCATTACATTCACGAATTGATTATTTTCACGCGAATGGATGCAGAATGTCTGATCATGGTTTTGAAATATTTCCATTTTCACCAGCTACTGAACAAGAAGTATCTTCTATATTTGTACGTGCGCTGCAAGGAAAAACACTATCCCAAGAGGATATCAATAAATTTAAAACAAACACTCTTCTTCACCTGAGTAAAAAATATCATTCTCTTCATTGGACCATGCAATTACACATAGGTGCTTTAAGGAATAATAACACACGAATGTTCAAGTTAACGGGAAAAGATAGTGGGTACGACTCTATGTCTGACTTCCACCTAGCAAGACATTTAAATGGTTTTTTGAATGAATTAGACAAAGATAACCTTTTACCTAAAACCATTATCTATAATTTAAATCCCGTTCATAATGCGATTGTGGCCTCTACTATAGGGAATTTTCAATCTTCTGATGCCAGAGCAAAAATTCAATTTGGATCTGGGTGGTGGTTTAATGATCAAAAAGACGGCATGCTAGATCAAATGAAAACATTATCTAATATAGGTTTGCTTAGCACTTTCGTAGGTATGCTTACAGACTCCAGAAGCTTTTTATCGTTCCCTCGCCATGAATATTTCAGAAGAATTTTATGTAATTTATTTGGGACTTGGATAGAAAATGGTGAGCTTCCAAGGGATTACGAATTTATAGGAAAAATAGTCAAAGATATTTGTTATCACAATGCCGTGAATTATTTTAACATCGAAATAAATGAGACAGTACCAATGAAAACGAATGAATCATGCAGTAAGATATAAAATTTCTATATGAAGACTGATCATCAATAAAGTGAAAAACTGGACATGATGTACTCATGTCCAGTTTTTTATTAATGAACGCCTTTCATCGCTTTCTTAATCACTGGTGTCAGTAATAGCATTACAACGCATAAAACGATGGCCAGCAATCCGATGATACCGAAATAGACGGTTTCTGGCACTTTATCAAACAGTTTGACTACTTGCGCATTGATCGCCTGTGCCATCGCATTTGAAAGGAACCAAAGGCTCATCGTTTGCGCTGAGAAGGCAGCAGGTGCCAGCTTTGTTGTCGCTGACAGTCCAACTGGTGATAAGCAGAGCTCTCCGATCACAACGAGGAAGAAGCTCAGAACGAGCCATAATGGGCTCACAAGTGTGTTCGGACCGGACATGTATGCAGGAATGATCATGATGATGAAGGATAACCCCGCAAACAGAAGGCCGAGTGAGAATTTAATCGGGGTAGACGGCTGTTTCTTCCCAAGTCTGACCCATAACCAAGCAAACACTGGAGACAGCAGCACAATAAAGATTGGGTTCAATGATTGGAACCATGAAGACGCTAGTGTCATCCCAAGAAAATTCAAGTTTGTTCGTTGATCTGCATATGTCGCTAAAATGTTTGAGCCTTGTTCTTGAATCGCCCAGAACATCACGGCAGCAAGGAACAATGGAATATAAGCGAGAACCCTGGATTGCTCCACTGCACTCGTCTTTTTACTGAAATACATGACAATGAAATAAACAATCGGAATGAGTACACCAAGGGCACTGACAAACCAAGTGAATAGATTAATTGTGAGTGCGCCTGTTTGAATGCCAATGACAGCAAAAACTGCGAGCAAAATCACAACCAATGATCCGTAAATTTTGAAGTTCTTACGCTCGGCAGCTGATAATGGATTTGTCACATAAGTGCCGGCAAGACCAAGGTTCGGTTTTTTTGTGACCACAAATGTAATGAGTCCAACAAGCATCCCAACGGCAGCGAGTGAGAACCCGAGGTGGAAATTCACTTTTTGACCGAGTGTTCCGACAATTAATGGGGAGATAAAGCCACCCATGTTGATCCCCATGTAGAAAATACTAAATCCAGAGTCCCTGCGCGGGTCTGTTTTTGTATACAGGTCGCCAACAATGTTTGAAACGTTTGGCTTAAGAAGACCTGTCCCAATAATAATCAGTCCCATACTAATAAAGAGCGCTGTTGCTCCGCTTGGCAAAGCCAAAATCACGTGGCCAAGCATAATGAAAACTCCGCCATAAAACACCGTACTGGACGAACCAAATACCCGGTCGGCGAGCCATCCGCCAATAACTCCTGACATATAGACAAGCGCACCGTAGACCGACATGATCGAATTGGCTGTCGTCTGGTCAAAGCCTAGACCGCCTTTTGTCACCTCTGTGTACATATAATAAATAAGCAGTGCACGCATGCCATAATAGGAGAAACGCTCCCAAAATTCAGTGAAAAACAGTGTGTAAAGTCCTTTAGGATGTCCAAAAAACCCTTTTTGAGGAACACTTTTAACAATTTTATCGTGGTCAATTGTAGACATGGCATAGATCCTTTCTTAAAAAAAGAGATATGAGAAAAATGATATTCTTGTATAGTTCTTGTGTCAATATAAAACTATTCTAAAACAGGAAAATGTTAGTTTAATAGGCTTAAAGACTCAAAAAATTGAAAAATTCATTGAAGTAAAAATTATCGGAAAGTTATTCCGGAAGAATTTATTTAAAATTTGAATCAATGTACAAGCAAACCTTTACCACATGCATAGAATGACGAGAGAACATGTGTGAAAAGGAGTGATTTAGGTTGGGGGAATTGAATGAAGCTGATCTAAAAAAACCTGTTGTCAATGTACTAGATTTTGGCGTGATTGCTGACGGGAAAACGGATTGCACAGCCAAGCTCAATGAATGTTTAGAATGGACAAAAGCACAAGGGTATTCCCATGTCTGGCTGCCGAGCGGCACATATTTAATAGATGCGGTGTACAGAGGTGATTCATTTTTTCCTTTCCGAGGTGCAGGTATACGGGTGCCAAGTCATATATGCATTGAGATGGCTTCAGACGCTGTGATAAAGGTAAAACCAAATGATTCATGGGGGTATGCAGCCTTTTATATAGGAAAGGTTCAGAATGTGACCATCCGAGGCGGACGTATTGAAGGGGATCGTCATGAGCATGTATACAAGCCGCTCCCCTCTGAACGAAAAACCCATGAATGGGGCTTTGGGGTGTGCATTGAAGGTGCCTCCCATGTCGAGGTGAATCATGTCCAAATCAAAAATTGTACGGGAGACGGCATTATTGTCAGTCCCCATGGTTTATTGACAGAGGGTGAACCGTACTCGCCTGCTGCATCTATTGATATTTCCGGCTGCACCATCACAGATTCGAGGCGCAACAACATTTCGATTACAGGCTGTGATGGGGTCATTGTGGAGGACTGTCTCTTGGAAAGAGCAGGAGTAAATGGGGTCGAGCCAAGAATGGGCATTGATATTGAAGGCTATGGAGAAAATGCCGTTAATATGGAAGAACCGCTGAATATTCAGATTCGAAACAACATCGTCAGAGGAGGGGCTGCGAGCTCAATCTATAACTTTAACGGTTATGGTGTGATCATTGAAGGCAATCATACAGATAGCAGTATCTCCTATGGCTTCTCCACCGAAACGATCATTGCCAACAATATGATTCGTGCAGTGGGAGGAGGGGTTACAAAAGCAGGGATTACGAGCTTAGGCGTCTCACTTGGTCAAACCGAAAACAATGTGATTATTATTGGCAATATGATTGAGGGGTTTGAAAAAGGGATTGATGTGAGGGGAGACAGTGTTCACATTACAGGTAATAAGATTAGTCTTTTTGAAGATGCGGCTGTGTCCGTTTATATGGCGAATCGTATTCTAATAGAAGGAAACCATATTGAATCAGGAACGAATACCGGAAAAAGGAGCGCCTCCCTGCGTATCTATCAATCGGATAGTGTCGTCTTTTCAAACAATACGGTCTATTCTGTTATCGATGCGGCCGTGGTGAGAGGAACGAATATCCTTATTCAGCACAATCAATTCAAAGAATTCAGCAGAGGAATCTGGGTGCAGGAAGGGGAAACAGGGATCAACGGCAACCACTTTATTCAAGAAGGACACCCGGAGCTAGATTCTTCCTATACGATCAGTGTCACCGAAAATGCAAAGGCTTTCATCTGGCAGAATCGCTTTAAAAACTATCAAAACTACGCTGTATACAGTAGCACGACAGGGGCATTAGAAATTAAAGACAATTCCTTTGAAGAAACATCCTTATATGTGGTGATGTATATTAAAAATGGTTCACCACAAATTGGAGATAACCGCTTCTATTTAAATCGATCGATCGGACAGCCGACAGCGATCTTTATTGACCAGGCTTCCTCAGCTCGTGTGCTGCGCAATAACATCATCAATCTATCTCCTCAAAAAGCGATTGCCGTCCGCACCGCAAATTCCACTCATTCTGTCATCGCTCACAACATGCTGGAACGCAGTCAATTGTTGACACATACCACAGACCGGCTCATCGGAAATATTGAGATTGATACGCCATCATGAGCGTTTGAAATCCCTTATTTTGGAGGTTCAGAAGGCGGTTGACAATCCTGTAAAAAGGGCATATAGTAATAATTATTTTTCATTTTTCGCAACATTTGCCCTTTTTTTATTAATAAAACCGATTAATTCAATCAGAAAAATGTATCTTCTAAGGACTTCTGTTTGATACATGTAGGATATAGAAAGGATGAAGAACAAGTGTCACAGCCGAAAAGGAAGCTCAAGCTAGGCGTATTCATCGCAGGAACTGGACATCACGTTGCCTCTTGGAGACATCCGAATGCAGTACCAGACGCAGCCATGAACCTAGATTATTTTAAACAATTAGCGAAAAAGGCAGAGGAAGGAAAGCTGGATTTGCTCTTTTTAGCTGACAGTTTATCCATTAATCAAACCTCTCATCCGAACGTATTAACGAGATTTGAACCGCTCACGCTGCTTTCATCGATTGCTGAGTCTACTTCAACGATTGGTTTAGCAGCAACAGCTTCCACTACATACAGTGAGCCTTTCCATATTGCAAGACAGTTTGCCTCCCTTGATCATTTATCAGGCGGAAGAGCGGCATGGAATGTGGTCACATCTTCTATTGAAGAAACAGCGAAAAATTTTAGCGGAGAAGAGCATTTAGCACACCATAAACGATATGAGCGGGCAGAAGAGTTCGTCGAAGTCGTCAAAGGTCTCTGGGATTCTTGGGAGGAAGACGCCCTTGTCAGAAACAAGGAAACAGGAGAATTCTTCGAATCTAGTAAGCTTCATGAGCTCCAGCATAAAGGTGAGTTCTTCTCAGTCAGGGGGCCTCTCAACGTATCACGCACGCCGCAAGGGCAGCCCGTGATCATTCAAGCAGGATCTTCCGAAGATGGTCAAAAGCTTGCAGCAAAAACAGCAGAGCTCATTTTCACTGCACAAAACGATCTCGAAAAAGCGAAGGAATTTTATCAAAGCTTGAAGGGGAAAGTAGAGGCTGCGGGCCGTGCTAGAGAGGACGTCAGCATCATGCCGGGTATCTTCCCGATCATTGCTGAGACAAAGGAAGAAGCCCGAGCAAAATATGAAGAATTACAGGAGCTGATTGTTCCTGAGATTGGACTGAGCATTCTGCAAAATTACTTAGGCGGGATTGATCTGTCTCAGTATCCGTTAGACGGACCGCTTCCAGAGATTGATCCGAGCACGTCAAATGCGGTGAAAAGCCGTTTTGATCTCGTGATGAATATGGCGAGAAAGGATAACCTGACCATTCGCCAGCTCTATCAATCAGTTGCCGGCTCACGCGGTCATAATATTTTCATTGGAACGCCGGAGCAGCTGGCAGACGTGATGGAAACATGGCTGAATGAAGAAGCAGCAGACGGCTTTAATGTCATGCCGCCGCTCTTGCCAGAAGGACTGGATGTGTTTGTAGACCGCGTCGTCCCAATCCTTCAGGAACGAGGCTTATTCAAAACCGATTACACAGGACAAACCTTACGAGAAAATCTCGGACTAACAGAGCCAAAAAATCGCTACACGACATAAGGTGAGGTGACTAACGTTGGGATACACGTTTCGTCTGGCAACAGAGGCAGATATAGAGGCGCTGCTTGAACTAACAACAAGAGCCTATGAGCCAATTCGTGAGCTCGGCATTCAGTTCCAAGCAGCACATGCCGATTTCGCTCTCGTTCAGAATAATGTACAAAAGAATCTTTGCTATGTGATGGAAGAAAACGGAGAGCTTCTATCCACCTTATCACTCCGTATGCCTTGGGGAGAGCAGCCAGGACCGTTCGGCGTCCCTCACATCTGGTGGTTTGCCTCAGAACCAGCCGCCAAAAAAGGGACAGGTTCTGCCTTGCTGGAATGGGTTGAAACCGAAGTACTAAGGGATACACTAAAGGTACCGTACGTGTCACTCGGTACAGCTGATAAGCACCCGTGGCTCGTAGAAATGTATGAGCGCAAAGGCTATGTCAGAGCAGGAGAAAAGGATTTAGGCAAAGGTCATATCACGATTTATTTAAAAAAACAATTAAGATCAGATATCACACAACCATAAGACGAAAGAAGGGTTTTCGAACATGAAAAACAAAAAGTGGCTAGTCGTTCTTTTTGCAGCAATGCTGGCAGTTTTAGCAGCTTGCGGTGGTAACAATCAAAGTGAAGGCAAAGACGAAAAAGTATTAAAAGTAGGCGCTACTGGACAAAGCTATCCATTCGCTTATAAAGACAATGGCAAGCTTGTCGGATTCGATGTTGAAGTAACAGAAGCCATTGCGAAAAAGCTTGGCTACAAACTAGACTGGCAGCTGAGCGAATTCAGCGGACTAATGGGACAGCTGACATCTGGTAAGCTCGATACGGTGTCAAACCAAGTTGCCATTACAGACGAGCGTAAACAAACATTTAACTTTACAGATACGTACGCATACGCAGGAACACAAATCATCGTAAAAAAAGACAACAACGACATCAAAGGTCTTGATGATTTAAAAGGAAAAACAGTGGCGGCGGTTCTTGGCTCTAACCATGCTAAAAACTTAGAGAGCAAAGACCCAGATAAGAAAATTAAGATTAAAACATATGAAACGCAAGACGGCGTATTAAATGAAGTGGCAAATGGCCGCGTAGATGCTTATGTCAACGGACGCAGTGTATTACTTGCTCAAATTGAAAAAACAGGTCTGCCGCTGAAAATCGTAGGCAACCCAATTGTGTATGAAGAAGTAGGCTACCCATTTGCGAAAGATAAAAAGCATGACAAACTAAGAGAAGAATTTAACAAAGCCATCAAAGAATTAAGAGAAGACGGGACACTTAAGAAATTGTCTGAGAAATATTTCAAAGACGATGTCACAGTGCCAATTAAAAAATAACAACAGCGGCGGTGAAGAGCAGACATGAACAAAATTGATTGGCAGTATATGGTGACGGTTTTTCCGACACTGCTTCAATACTTGCCGATAACGATCTTCATGGCGATTGTCTCCATGGTATTTGCCATTATCATTGGTGTGGTATTCGCTCTTATTACGAAAAACCGGATACCTGTTTTATACCAATTTGCCAAGCTGTATATTTCTTTCTTCAGAGCGGTTCCAACCTTGGTTCAGCTCTTTCTCATTTATTTTGGTCTCCCGCAGCTATTCCCTGCGATGACCTCAATGGATGCTTTAACAGCGGTCATTATCGGATTAAGTATTAAAAACTCAGCATACTTAGCAGAAATTTTCAGAGCGGCTCTGAACTCAGTGGATGAAGGGCAGCTTGAGGCATGCTTATCTGTCGGTATGACAAGATGGCAGTCTTACGTCAGAATTATTTTCCCGCAGGCCATTAGAAATGCGATTCCAGCGACGGGGAATACCTTTATTGGTCTTTTAAAAGAAACATCTCTTGCCTTTACCATTGGTGTGGCAGAAATGTTTGCACAAGGGAAGATGATTGCATCGGCGAACTATAAATACTTTGAAACCTATTTAGCCGTAGGGATTGTATATTGGGTGCTGACGATTATTTATAGCTTCCTGCAAGACCTATTTGAACGAAAAATCAGCAAACCTTACCGGAATTAAGGAGGTGTGGACATGATCAAGCTCACCAATTTGAAGAAATCATTCGGCGACCTTGTCGTCTTAGACGGAATCAATCTCGACGTGCAAAAAGGGCAGGTTGTGGCCATTATCGGACCTTCTGGCTCCGGTAAATCCACCTTGCTGCGCTGCTTAAATTTATTAGAAACACCAGATGAAGGCACGATTGAAATTGGCGGTGCGAAGCTCGATGCGTCTAAATATTCACGTAAAGAAGCCCATCACCTACGTCAACAAACGGCTATGGTGTTTCAAAACTATAATTTATTTAAAAACAAGACAGCACTACAAAACATTACAGAATCGTTGCTTGTGACGAAAAAAATGACAAAGCAGCAGGCGAATGAAATCGGTATGAAACTGCTGAAGCAGGTAGGGTTAGAGCAAAAGGCTGACAGCTATCCAGTCACATTATCTGGCGGGCAGCAGCAGCGGATTGGGATTGCCCGCGCGTTAGCGGTTGATCCACATGCGATTTTGCTGGATGAACCAACGTCAGCGCTTGATCCAGAGCTTGTCTCAGGTGTGCTTCAAGTCATTAAATCCATTGCGATTCAAGAAACAACGATGATCATCGTTACACATGAAATGGCGTTTGCAAGAGAAGTGGCAGACCATGTGATTTTCATGGCAGATGGTCATATTATTGAGCAGGGCACGCCAACTGAGCTATTTGATGAAACGAAGAATGAACGGACGAAACGATTTATCCAAAAAGAAGCAGCGGCTGAAGAAGCATAAGCTGCTTTTTATTCTTTAGAGGGGTGATTGACAGTGAAATCAATAGGAAATGAAGCTTTAAACAAACGTTTAATCAACATTCGCCGAGCGCTTCATGAGCATCCAGAGCTGGCGTTTGAAGAATATGAAACGACAAAGAAACTGCGCCGCTGGTTAGAAGAGGAAGGGATCACAGTACTTGATATCCCAGCCCTGCAAACAGGCGTTGTCTGTGAAATCAAAGGAGAACAAGAAGGACCGGTGATTGCTCTGAGAGCCGATATTGACGCACTTCCGATTGAAGAAGCATCTGGCGAACCATTTTCTTCAAAGGTACCGGGCAAAATGCATGCATGCGGTCATGATTTCCATACAGCTTCTATTTTTGGGGCGGCTCTTTTATTAAAGGAGCGGAAACACGAAATCAAAGGCACGGTCCGTATTTTGTTCCAGCCGGCTGAGGAAGTTGCTCAAGGAGCGAAACACGTCATAGAGGCAGGCGTTTTAGATGGAGTCGATGCGATTTTCGGTATGCACAACAAACCTGACCTGCCAGTTGGCACGATTGGCATTAGAGAAAAAGCATTGATGGCGAGTGTGGATCGGTTTGAAATCGATATTAAAGGAACGGGAGGTCATGCCGGGATTCCAAATCACACGGTGGACCCCATTGCCATCAGCGGGCAGATCACAAGTGCCCTTCAGCAAATCGTCAGCCGCCGCATCAGCTCCTTGCATCATGCGGTTGTCAGCATCACACGCATTCAGGGCGGTACATCATGGAATGTCATACCCGACCGTGTCGAGATGGAAGGAACGGTGCGGACGTTTGAGCCTGAGGTAAGAGCGATGATTCCAGAGCTTATGAAACAAATCGTCAGCGGGATTGCAGAGGGATTTGGAGCAGAGGCTGAAGTGAGATGGCATCCGTATTTGCCTTCTGTCATGAATGATGAGGGTCTGACAAAGGTAGTAGAAGAAACAGCGGGCTCGCTTGACTTACATGTTGTGCAGGCAGAGCAGTCACCGGGCGGAGAAGATTTTGCCCTTTATCAAGAACGCATTCCAGGCTTTTTTGTATGGATGGGGACCAGTGGTACGAAGGAATGGCATCACCCTGCGTTTACTTTAAATGAAGACGCACTTCCGGTTGCTGCTGCTTTCTTTGCTGAGCTTGCCGTTCGGGCATTGGAGTCTCGATCATGGAATTAACAAAACAGTTGGCAGAGGCAGTGCTTTCTGCTGATCCGCTGCAAGATGAACGGGCCATTCAAATGGCTAGAAATGGCCTGTTGGATGCTGCGGCATCAGCGCTTGCTGCGAAAGAGGATGAAGGGATTCAGAAGCTGATGCAGCTTGTTGAACAGGAAGGCGGAGCCGCTCAGATTCCTGTCATGGGACAAGGGAGGAAGGTGAGTCGCCAATCCGCAGCAATGCTGAACGGCTACCTCATCCATGCCCTTGATTATGATGATGTGCACTCAGATGTGAGAGGACACCCAAGTGCGGTCATCATTCCGGCGCTGCTATCACAGCTGACAGACGGCAAAGGGTATGGCGAACGGTTTTTAGCTGCCTACATCATAGGTGTTGAAGTGATGGCAAGACTTGGCGAATCCATCGGCAAGGCGCATTATGAGCGGGGCTGGCATAATACGGGGACACTCGGTGCCATTGCGGCAGTATGTGCGATTGGCTATTTGAAGCAGGTCACAGGAGAAGAACTGACGAAAGCAATCGGCTTTGCCGGAGCGCAATCAGCCGGAATGCGAAAGCAGTTTGGCTCTGATATGAAACCATTACAAGCCGGCTTAGCTGCTAAAACAGCCGTTTGGTCTATGGAATTAGCTTGTTCAGGTTTTGGCGGAAATGACTCGGTTCTTGATGGCGCGCTTGGTTTCTTTTCACTCTATGGAGATCTGGAGCGTGCGAAAAGCCGTTTGCTAGAGGGCTATGGTTCTACATGGCGTATCGTTTCGCCGGGGCTGTGGTTCAAAGTATATCCATTCTGCTCAGCAGCCCACCATGCGGCAGATGCGATCCAATCCTTAATGAAAGAGCGGTCTTTCTTGCCGGAGCAGGTAAAACAGGTTGATGTCATATTCCCGCCAGGCGGAGATGCAGCGCTTATTGAGCGGACACCTTTAACCGGGGAAGAAGGACGATTCAGTGTCGAATACGTCATCGCACTTTCAGTGTTTGGACAGACGCTTACGCTGGATGCCTTTACGAAAAAAAACATTCCATCAGACATGCGGATATGGATGAAGCGGGTGAGCAGAGGATATGATCAAACGATAGAGCCCCATCCCGATGCTGTTCCAAAAGGACGCTTTACGATTGTAAAGCTCACTTTACTTGACGGCACCAACATCAGTAAGCGAGTTGATGTACCTCAGGGAGCACCAGGCTGTGCGTTATCGAAAGAAGATATCATACAAAAGTTAAGCAGCATCACAAGCGCATCACAAGCACAGCAGATTTTACAGGCTGTTGAAGAGGGAAACGACGCTGCGTATTTGAAGTTGCTGGCATGATAAAAAAGCTCATCAATAGAGATGAGCTTTTTTAAATAGATCTATCATAAACTGTCAGGAAGTTCTTTATCTAAATATATGAGACTTCCTCATGAGTTAAAGAACCATAAATGACACTGTCCTCATCTTGATATGTTGTAAAGTAATGTTGAATTATAACTTCAACTAACATCTTGACCATCTTCTGCAATTCCATCATAAAAAAACTCATGTGATTCACCGCAGTATTAGTTCTTTCAAAAAGTATGAATAAAAGATGACCAAACGATGATAAGTTCATGAAAACAGTGGAATCCAATTGAGATTTGAGAGGGAAGATGTAAAATAAAGCTACATAAAGAAAAACAATGGCAGCAGCGGAGGCTGATGATGAAAATATTAATGATTGAAGATAATCAGAGTGTTTGTACAATGACGGATATGTTTTTTCAACGAGAGGGATTTCAAGCTGAATTCGTTCATGATGGATTAGAAGGACTGAATCGCTTTCAGCAAGAGGAGGATTGGGATCTGCTCATCTTAGATGTCATGCTTCCTTCGATAGATGGTCTGACCATTTGTCAAAAGGTGCGTCAGATCAGTGATGTTCCGATTATCATGCTGACAGCAAAGGAAACCGAATCTGATCAAGTGCTTGGTTTTGATCTTGGGGCAGATGATTATGTGACCAAGCCTTTTAGCCCACTCACCTTGATGGCAAGAATTAGAGCGGTGAAACGACGCTTTGCTCATACAACGACTCAAGAAAAGGTGAATGAGGGTGAACGGCTGAAGACAGCACATTTTCAGTTGGATAAGAAAACGAGGGAAGTTTTCCTGGATGGAGAGCGAATAGAGAACCTCACACCGAAGGAATACGATCTGTTGTGCTTTTTTATTCAGCATCCTCGGCAAGTATTTTCACGAGAACAATTGCTTGAGCAAATTTGGGGATATCAATTTTATGGAGATGAACGAACGGTAGATGTTCATATTAAACGGCTGCGTCAAAAAATTGGGGACGGTCCTAAGCCCTTTTTGTATACAGTATGGGGCGTAGGGTATAAGTTCGATGAAGATTAAATATTTTTATCAGCTGCTGATCAGTCATCTTGGGTTATTGCTCATCGCCATTGTCATTATCAGCACCCTTTTATCTCATTTTGTGAAAGATATTGCTTATCAAAACAGAGTGAATGAAATGAGCTCCTATGGGAATGAAATCTTGCAAGATTATAAACGACTTCCTAAAAGCGAGATGACCTTTCGTCTGCGTCCATTTGAAGATATTCTTTCGACGAGGCAAATTCGTTTTTTCGTGTTTGATGAAAAAGGAGATATTCTCTCTCAGCAGCAAGAGATGCCGCCGCATGAAGTATTATTGACAAAGGATTTATGGGCCAAACTCTCAAAAGGAGAGCAAATCATTGACAAGCGAAGTGATTCACGCCGCCTTGATCAAGAGGCATCACTTGTGGCACTCCCTGTCATGGAGGATGGAAAGCTAAAGGGTGGAGTCGTCCTTATTGCCCCGATTCAAGGCGCTGAACAGCTTATCGCCCAAATGAATCGTTATCTGTATATCATCGTATTTGTGGCACTGACGATCACCTTTATTCTCAGCCTGTTCTTGTCTAAATTTCATGTGAACCGCATCAAAAAGTTGAGAGAGGCGACTGAAAAGATTGCGCAAGGTGATTACAACATCAAGCTTGAAAACAAACACCTTGATGAAATTGGCACACTTGGTGAGGATTTTAATATGATGGCCAAGCGTCTTCAGCAATCAAGAGAGGAAATTGACCGGCTCGAAAAGCGCAGACGCCAATTCATCGCAGATGTGTCTCACGAATTGAAAACTCCGCTGACTACCATTCGAGGACTGGTGGAATGGCTGAACACAGCGGATGTGTCAGCAGAAGAGAAAGAGAAATGCTATTCCTTAATTACTGACGAGACAAAACGTATGCTGCGCCTCGTCAATGAAAATATGGATTATGAGAAAATTAGATCGAATCAAATTACCCTTCAGAAATTTCACTATCCACTCATTGACACATTTGAAGTGATGAAAGAGCAGCTGAGCCGAATCGCCGAAGAGAAAAACAATCAGCTGATCGTGGATGTTGATCCCAAGCTAAAGGTTTATGCGGATTATGACAGGCTCATTCAAATGCTTGTCAATATCACAAAGAACGCGATTCAATTCACAGAAGGCGGTCGTATTTACTTAAGAGGAAAACAAGGAAATCAAGAGACGATCATTGAAGTGGAAGACACAGGCATTGGCATTGCGCCAGATGAAGTCAAACACATATGGGAACGTTTTTATAAAGCGGATATCTCAAGAACGAATACACCGTATGGAGAATACGGATTGGGCTTGTCCATCGTGAAGCAGCTTGTGGACTTACATGAAGGGCATATTGATATGAAAAGTGAAAAAAACAATGGAACGACATTTACCATTCGACTGCCGTTTCCAGAAGAAAAGGGCTAAAATGAAGTTCATTTTAGCCCTTTTTGGTGAATCACCACTTATTCATTTTTGGTAAACGTTAACCCAATATGAGCAAGTGCCTGCGGTAAATCTTTTCGGATGGTGATGTCTTTAAACGATATATTGGATTGAATCGCACTTAAAGCAAGGTCTTGTTTAATGCCTGTTAAAACTGCTGAAATTCCTAAAAGTCTCAGCGTTTGTGCGTAGCTGACCAAATATTGAATGCTCTGTTCATTCAGGCTTTTTGTTCCCGATACATCAATAACCAAATGAGAGAGCGACAGCCTGTAGCTTTCCTGTAAAATGGTTTCCAAAATATGCTGAGCACGTGTCTCTTCAATATCACCAAGCAGAGGAAGCACGGCGACACCGTCAACAACTGGTACGATCGGTACAGACAATTGCTGAATCTGCCTGTTGGCACGGTCTAGCTCGAGAACGTAGCTTAATAAAGAAGCCATCGTTTCAAACATATACACATGCTCTTCTGTGAAATGATTTGGTCTCACATCAAGTCCGCAAATCGTTCCGTAGTTCGTCCCATCTGTGAAATCAATGGGAACCCCAATGAACGAGCCGCCTTGAAGATTTTTCGTGACCTCTAAGTATTTAAAACGGTCATCTTTCGAAATGTCAGGGATCACAAGTGTAGCCTGATGGTCGACCGTCAGCTTGCAAAATGTCTTTTCATAAGGAAGTTCTTCCCCTTCTTCAAGAAGCTGCTCGTCATGATTTAACACTTTTACAATTTGATTGGTGTTTTGATCATTTTTAGCGATAAACAGTGTATTCACACCAATGAATTGACTCATCATGTTTAAAATACTAGTAGAAGCATCATGAAAATTGCGAAACTGTTTTAATAGTTGTTGACGAGGCATTGTTTTAGGACTCCTTGTAGCTCCGATCATAGGTCGGAACGGATAGTTGATTTGTCTCTATCATACAAAATCAAACGAGAAATAGATACACTTTAATGCGCAGAGAACTCGAATCGGCGAGAGGAAAAAAGACTGCCGGATCTTAAGATCTGGCAGCCTGCTGATTAAAGGGAGACAGGGACAGTAGACATAGAGAAAAATTCCTCATATAAGGCTTGAACAGCTTCTTTTTCTTGAGCCGCTTTGACGCCAAACATCATGCTGACCTCTGAAGAACCTTGGTTGATCATTTCGATATTGACCTTCGCTTTTGACAGCGCCTTTGCCGCTCTTGCTGTTGTGCCAACATTATGACGCATCGCTTCTCCTACAACCATAATCAGCGAGAGATTCCGCTCTAAAACGACCTCATCTGCATCAAGCACGAGCTTTAAGCGGTCTAGCAGCTCTTCTTCAATATGCTGCTCCTCCAGCTGATCCTGACGTAAAATAATGGTCATATCATCAATGCCAGAAGGAACATGCTCATACGTAAGCCCATATTCCTCTAGTGTTTGCAGCACCTTACGTCCAAAACCGACTTCTCTGTTCATCAAATATTTACTAATGTAAATGCTGCAAAATCCATTGTCTGAGGCGATTCCAACAACCGGTCCATTTGTATGATCGCGCTGATTCACAATTTTTGTGCCTTTTGCCGAAGGATTATTGGTGTTTTTAATCTGAACCGGAATGCCTGCACGGAAGGCTGGAATGAGTGCTTCATCATGAAAAACAGAAAAACCAGCATAAGACAGCTCGCGCATTTCCCGGTATGTCAGCTCTGTAATCTCTTTCGGTTCATGAACGATCGTTGGATTGACAGCATAGACAGCATCCACATCTGTAAAGTTTTCATACACATCTGCCTTTAGACCGTTCGCCAAAATGGAGCCGGTAATATCGGAGCCGCTTCGCGAAAAGGTGACGATGTCTCCTGCTAGGCTAAAGCCAAAAAAGCCAGGGAATATAATAATGCCAGAGCGCTCTCTTAATTTGTACAAATGATCATATGACTCCGGCAGGACTTGCGCTTGACCAGGCTCATCGCTCACAAACAAACCAGCTTCCTTTGGATTCACATAATGAGCTTCCACACCCTGGTGGCGGAAATAGGCGGCAATGAGCTTAGCGTTATTGTCTTCACCGCTTGCTTTAATGGCATCAAGATAGCACTCAGGGCGGGATGAATCAGCCTGTAATAATGTGTCTAGATCTTGCCTGATGGTATCGATAATGTCTTGACCTAATCCGAGTTCATCCGCTATTGAGGCATACCTCTCGATGACGGCTTCCTTTAAATCATGTGCTTCACCTAAACGTAAATATTGTTCACCACAGCTAATTAATAGATCGGTGACCTTCGTATCCGTTGAATGCCGTTTTCCTGGTGCGGAAACAACGACTGCTTTTCGAGCTGGATCTGCTGTTACAATGTCAAATACCTTTTGCAGCTGCTTGCCAGATGCAAGTGAACTGCCACCAAATTTCACGACCTTCAATGCATACATCTCCTATAGTAAAAATTTTCTCACAAATTGAATAGTTCCTATTATCAACTCTTTTCTTTAAATTATCAAGGTTTTTCTTTTCTAGAAATACAAATGTATTTACAGAGAGGACGATGTTGTATGATGATATGAAAAAAGAGCCGGCCATATGCCGAGCTCTTTTTCTTATGAAGAAGAGGAGGAGGAAGATATCTCCTGCTTCATCACTTTGTTATCACGTTTTGCCTTTAAGAAAAAGGAGAGGATGAGTCCAATGACCGCAATCAGACCAGAAATGAAAAATGACGTATTCATTCCATGAACGGCTGATTTTAATGGATTGGCCAATTCTGCATTTGCAGCAGAGCTGCTCATGATGGAAACAAGCACAGCCGTTCCAATGGAACCGCCTATTTGTCTCATCGTGTTATTCATCGCTGTCCCATGCGGGATCAAATGAGGCGGTAATGCGTTAATACCTGCCGTTGTCAGCGGCATCATGATCATCCCAACCCCGATTAAGCGAAGCGTATAGGCGACCGTAATGAGAGCGATCGATGAATCAAGGGTGAGCAGCATAAATGGCAGGGTGGTAACGGTGAGGATCGTAAATCCGCCTAATGCGAGCCCTCTTCCGCCGACTTTATCAAAAATCCGTCCGATAATTGGTGACAGGAATCCCATAAAGAGAGCACCTGGCAATAAGATCAGCCCTGTATCAAGTGCAGACAGCCCTCTGACATTCTGCGTATAAAGCGGCAGAATTGTCTCTGTACCAATTAATAAAGCAAAGACAAGCATTCCAAGGAAGGTTGTTAAGCTAAAGATAGCAAATTTAAATACGCCAAACTCAAGCATCGGTCTTGTTAAGTTCGACTGGCGCAGGATAAAGAAGAACAAGCTCACGGCGCCGACAATCAGCGAAATGAGAACAGTCGCACTCATCCATCCATACGTGCCGACACTAGAAAATCCGTAAAGCAATCCGCCGAAACCGAAGGACGACAAGATGACAGATAAGACATCAATACGTGTCTCTCGCTGCTGTGTGACATTTTTCATTAAGAAGAAAGCAAGAATAAGGTCGATGATACCGATTGGCAGAACAATATAGAACAGAGCCTTCCAGCTGAAGGAATCGACAATCCAGCCGCCAAGTGTTGGTCCAAGCGCTGGTGCGAACGAAATGACAAGTCCGACCATGCCCATTGCCTGCCCACGTTTTTCTTTTGGGAAAATGGTTAAAAAGATCGTTTGCATCAGCGGCATTAAAATCCCTGCACCGGCTGCCTGTACGATACGCGCTGCAAGTAACACCGGGAAATTCGTAGCAAATGAAGCAAGAATTGTACCGGCTGTAAAGATGCTAAGTGCCGTTAAAACTAAAGAACGGCTCGAAAATTTCTCAATTAAGAAAGCCGTAATCGGGATGAGAATCCCGTTTGTCAGCATAAAGGCTGTTGTAAGCCACTGTCCTTTGCTGACCTCAATATTGAAGTCCTCCATGATATGTGGGATCGCTGGAATAAGAAGCGTTTGGTTTAATATCGCGACGAATGCCCCAACGAGAAAAATCCCAACAATCACAGATCGATTGTAAGATGTTGTTGATTGGTTCATGTTATCCCTTCTTTATCTATAAAATGATGCTTTTCAGCTGTGACACGTTTTGTGATAAAACGCTGTTTTTGCCTAAATAATCGAGCAGTGAGCTGATTAAAAAGGTTCTCGGTTGGTCCTTTGATAATTCCTGATTGAGCAGCTCATACGCAGAGAGGAGATCATTTTTTTCTTCTCCGTTTGGCCATGAGTGAAGCTCTTGTTTGATCTTTGTTAAGTACGAATTGACAAGTTTTTCTTCGTCATATTCGTCCTGTGAGGAAAGCAAATAAGAGTTCATCAGCTCGTCTGTTAACACAGGTTCAATGGAACAAGGCTTTTTCGATACACGATCCATTACACCGATGATCATTTCGGCAGCAATTTCTAATTGGATGTTTTTTTGCTCAATCGCCAGCATTAAGATGAATTCTCTCATTAATCCATTGAGAACAATCACTAAATCCCAGACATATGGAGCGACAGATTCACCATATGTACTTAAAATAATGTCTCTGTGCCGCTGCATGATAATGGAGCGTGTTTCACGTAAATGCTTAATGACAATGGGCGAATGCTGAGAAAAAGCTTCAAAGGACAGCATGTTCAAAAATTTATGATTCTCTTTAAACTCTTCAAGCTCAAGCTTGATTTTCTTTGTGAATTTTTCCTTTTTGGACAGCGTCGTTTCTGAATGAATGATGCGGGAAATCTCTCTCATTTTGCGCTGATTGTATTTAATCAGTTCTAATAGAAGAGCTTCCTTTGAATCAAACAGTTTATAAATAGACGCTTTGGATATTTTACAGGCATCGGCAATTGACTGCATGGAGACACTCATATAGCCTTTTTGAGAAAACAATTTCTTCGAAACCCGCAAAATCTCTTCTTGCTTTTCGTTCATCTTCTTAAGTCCTTTCCGAATCGGCAAAACCATATGGTCACAATGGAAACCGAGTGGTCACTTTGGCTATCATAACAAAACCAATGCCTTAAGACAAGAAAATGAACTTAAAAAAATACCCGTCTGTATGACAGGTACTTTACCCTTCCGCATGTGCGACATATATTTTTGTTTTGCCGTGAAGTTCAACGACCAAAAGGTCTTCTCTCTCCTTCACAGAGTAAATAGCGGTCCCTTTTTGCAGCCTAGAAGCTGTACCATGTTCAAAATTTTTGGCGGCTGTTTTCTGAATGACACCTACTTGCTGATGTTTTGTGACGTGTAAGGATGTCGTCCAATCTACATTTGTTTCATACACGGTTCCTTCCCATTGAAATAAATCTGCCTGCTGATCCATAGCTAATAACTCTTCCGCACTAGGTGGTTTTGACTGGGAATGATATTGGACTGACTGGCAGGCGCATAAGGAAGACGTGAGCAGCAAGAGCAATAAACTAAACCATATGTTACGTATCAAAAAAGGTTCCTTCCCTTCAATACAGCGTTTCTTAAGTAATGGACGTGAATGAAGTTAAATCGTTACATGCCTAGTCAGTTCATGAGTTTTAGGTGAATGAGATTGTATGTTGGCACAAAATACGATACATTTATCGTATGACGAATCCAAACCATCCAAACAAAGAAGATATGAGACTGATTTCTGTGCTGCACGCATTGGCTGATCCAATCCGGTTAGAAATTGTCCGCTGCTTGGCAGAAGCGGGGGAGAGGACATGCGGCACGTATGAGATGAATATTGCCAAATCCACACTTTCCCATCACTTCAAAGTGCTGAGGGAGGCAGGCGTCGTGAAAGTGAGAATTGACGGGAAGCACCGTTACTATTCTTTAAGAAAAGAAGACATCGAGACCGCTTTTCCTGGACTCATGTCATCGATTCTAGCTGTAGATAAAAAGCGGTGGTAAGCCAGCTGTCTATGAAGAGCAGCTGGCTGTTTTATTTCCCAAAAATGGCGTCATACAGCCGTTTCACTGCCGGCTGAATATCCTCTCGCCTCATATGTGAGAAGCCGAGGACGAGCGGGATAAAGCCTGGCTGATGCCCCGGCAATTGCTCATCAAGGGTAAAACGATCCATACCGTACATTTTCAGCTTCCTTTCTTTCGCTCGCTGTAAAATCTCATGCTGCGTCCGGTTTGAACGGAACTCTGCGATAAAATGAAGCCCGGCATTTTCTCCAATAATCCGCACATTGTCAGAAAAAACCATATTGAGCTCTTCAATGAGCTGCTTCCGTTTTTCCTCATATAAACCATTCATTCGTTTAATATGCCGTTGATACGCCCCATCTTTTATAAAATGAAGAAGGGTGTATTGTGTAAAAAGATTAGCAGTTTGAATGAAAAAATGCTGTTCTTCTTTATAGCGTCTCAATAAATGCTGAGGCAGCACCATATAGCTTAGCCGCAAGCCGGGCAGCAATGATTTTGAAAAGGTGCCCATATAAATGACTTTGTCATATCGATCGAGACTTTGCAGCGCTGGAATGCTGTCTGTGCCATATTTAAATTCACTGTCATAATCATCCTCAATGATATAACGATCTGGCTGATCAGCTGCCCAGTTTAACAGCTGAATGCGCCGGGAAATCGGCATAATCACCCCTGTTGGAAATTGATGTGAAGGGGTGATGATCAACACATTCGGCTGTTTCTTATAAATGTCGTTCATCCGCACACCTTTTTGATCAATGCCAATCGTTTCAATTTGATGATGATTGTTTTTCAGCATTTGATAGAGCCGGCGGTAGCCAGGGTTTTCTAGCCCGTATACTTGATCGGCTGGAAGAATGCTTGATAACGAATGGATCAGTGACTGTGTGCCTGCACTTAAAATGAGCTGTTCTGGATAGCATTTGACTCCTCTCGCAAGTCCGATCAGCCGGGCAATCGTTTCCCTGAGCTCATACACACCT
This sequence comes from Bacillus sp. FSL K6-1000, assembly GCF_038630785.1. NCBI lineage: Bacteria > Bacillati > Bacillota > Bacilli > Caryophanales > Bacillaceae > Bacillus > Bacillus sp. FSL K6-1000. The sequence goes on from NZ_CP152042.1 coordinate 461,704, forward strand.
TGTGGATGCGGAAGCTCACCGAAGGCATCTTGGTGGAGATGGATCGCCTTTTGTTCGCTTTTTAGCCAGCTTTTAAATGGGAAGTTCGCTGTATCGACGGAGATATGTGAAAAAGAATACCAGTCGTCTCGTGCAATCGGTTCTTCCTTTAAATCTACAGGAAGAGAAGAGGGTTTTAGCTGACCAGATTCATGAAACGTTTCTAGTGACTCCACGAAAAAACCTTTGCGCTCAACCGAGTATAAATACCCCTCGGCAAGCAGCTGCTGATAGGCGCCATTCACTGAATTAACGCTGACGTTTAATGTATCGGCTAACTCTCGTTTGGACGGTAATTGATCGTGTGGCTGCAAGTTGCGATTTAAGATTTCTTCTTTGATTTTCATATAAATTTGATGATAAATATATCCGTTTTGCCCTGTTTGATCTAGTTGAATTGTCAGCATCTCACCATTCCATCCTCTCTGGTACCATGAAAAAAATGATATTGGTACTTTCTATCATACCAAAAAATATTCAGAATAATAAAAAAGGATATAAAGGGGATGGATGACAATGAGTCAAACGACAACAAACCGTTTTTCAACTGAAGAATGGCAGGGGAAAAGAGATCAATACGTCGCAAGAGGCGTGAGTAATGGCAACCGTCATCTTGCAGCGAAGGGGAAAGGAGCCGAGCTGTTCGATATTGATGGGAAGCGATTTATCGATTTTGCAGGCGCCATTGGCACATTAAACGTAGGACATTCACATCCAAAAGTGGTGGAAGCGGTCAAAGCTCAGGCAGAGAGCCTGATTCATCCAGGTTTTAACGTGATGATGTACGAATCGTATATCGAATTGGCAGAGAAGCTTTGCCGCCTCACACCAGGAGACCATGATAAGAAAGCCATTTTCCTTAATTCAGGTGCAGAAGCTGTTGAAAATGCCGTGAAAATAGCCCGTAAATATACGAAAAGACAGGCCGTTGTGTCGTTTACAAGAGGTTTTCACGGCAGAACGAATATGACAATGAGCATGACGAGCAAGGTCAAGCCATATAAATTTGGCTTCGGACCATTCGCATCTGAGGTGTACCAAGCACCGTACCCTTATTACTATCAAAAGCCTGAAGGATTAAGTGATGCCGCGTACGACGAGTACATCATTGATCAATTCAATCAATTCTTCGTCGCAGCCGTTGCACCAGAAACTGTTGCTTGTGTGGTCATGGAACCAGTCCAAGGGGAGGGCGGATTCATTGTGCCATCGAAGCGTTTCGTTCAGCACGTTGCATCATTTTGTCAGCAGCACGGGATTGTCTTTGTTGCCGATGAAATCCAAACCGGTTTTGCGAGAACAGGGAAATACTTTGCAATTGAGCACTTTGATGTGGTGCCGGACTTAATTACTGTGTCAAAATCTCTTGCAGCTGGCTTACCGCTGAGTGGTGTCGTTGGCAGAAAAGAAATGCTTGATGCGGCAGATCCAGGGGAGCTCGGGGGAACATATGCAGGAAGTCCGTTAGGCTGTGTAGCAGCAATGGCTGTTCTTGATATCATTGAAACTGAACAATTGAATCAACGTTCTGAACACATTGGACAAGTCATTGAGGACAAAGCCAATGAATGGAGAACAGCGTATCCATTCATTGGGGAAGTACGCCGATTAGGGGCAATGGCGGCCATTGAAATTGTAGAAGATCAAACAACACGTACACCGGATAAGAAAACAGCCGCAGCGATTGCAGCATATGCAAATGAGCACGGGCTGCTTCTTTTAACGGCAGGGATTAATGGGAATATCATTCGCTTTTTAACACCACTTGTCATCACAGATGAGCTGCTTCACGAAGGACTAGGGATCATCGAGGACGCCTTCAAAGCACGCTAAACAACAAAGGGGGATGGTTGTATGCAAAAACAACAAATGGCAAAAACGATGTCGCAGTCAGACGTGCTGTTTTTATCCATTGGTGCAATGCTTGGCTGGGGCTGGGTTGTACTTTCGGGAGATTGGATTTTAACAGCTGGCTTTTTAGGCAGTGTGATTGCCTTTGTGATAGGAGGCATTCTCGTGATCTTTATTGGACTCACGTATGCCGAGCTTTCATCTGCAATTCCAGAGACAGGAGGAGGGCTCGTTTTTGTCCATCGGGCATTTGGGATGAAAGCAGCGTTCGTCTCAGCATGGGGCGTATTGTTTGGTTATGTGTCCGTGATTACGTTTGAAGCTGTTGCCTTGCCGACCGTCATTGATTATGTGATTCCAACAAAGCATGCTGGCTTTCTATGGAATATTGGTGGATGGGACGTGTATTTCACGTGGGTATTGATTGGATCTGGCGGTGCATTGTTTTTAACAGCACTGAATTACATTGGGGCTAAGCCTGCCGCCATTTTCCAGTCCGTGTTCACTGTGGCAATTATTCTGACAGGTTTTCTCCTTTTAGGCGGCGCAACATTTAATGGAGATTTTGCAAACCTTGAGCCGATGTTTCAAGGCGGGGTTGGCGGTCTCATGGCGGTATTAGTCATGATTCCCTTTTTATTCGTTGGGTTTGATGTCATTCCACAAGTAGCAGCGGAAATTCATGCACCAAAGAAAATCATTGGGAGAATCTTGATTATTTCTATCGTAAGCGCGGTCGTTTTTTATCTGCTTATTGTCTTTGGGGTAGCTGCTGGAATGTCAAAAGGACAGCTTGAAGCCTCTTCATTAGCGACAGCAGATGCCATGGTTCAGCTTCTCGGTCATCAAGCATTTGGAACAGTGCTGGTTATTGGCGGTGTAGCAGGGATTGTGACGAGCTGGAATGCCTTTATTATCGGTGCAAGCCGTATCTTATACGCTATGGCGGAAAGAGGCATGATTTCCAAATGGTTTGCGTATATTCATCCAAAGTATAAGACACCGACAAATGCGATTTTGTTTCTTGGGGCATTGGCCTTTTTTGCTCCATTATTAGGCCGTCCTGCCCTCGTGTGGATTGTGAATGCGGGCGGTGTCGGAATCATCGTCGGGTACTTAATTGTGTCCATCGCCTTTATGAGACTTCGCAAAATAGAAGCCGAGCTTGAGCGTCCATACCGCATTAAATATTGGCGGACGACAGGCGTTCTAGCCATTGGACTGAGTCTTCTTTTTCTTTCATTTTACTTTCCAGGAATGCCGGCCTCCTTATCATGGCCAGCTGAATGGATTTTGCTTTTAGGTTGGGTACTCATTGGGTATATACTATATGTAATGAATCCAAGAACGAAGGAGACGGTAGAGCATGACAAACGAACTCAAAGTGTATAATCCTGCAACAGGAGAAGAAATTGCTTCAGTTGCTCAGCATACAAAAGAACAGATCGAAGACGCAATTTCCCGCTCACACAAAGCATTTAAATCATGGGCGAAAACGTCAGCGCATGAGCGTGCCAATATCATTCGCAAGTGGTTTGATCTGATGATTGAACATAAAGAAAGGCTTGCGAAAATCATTACAGAAGAAAACGGGAAGCCGTATCAAGAAGCATTAGGGGAAATCGTCTATGCGGCTGGTTATATTGAATGGTACGCGGAGGAAGCAAAGCGAATCTACGGCAGAACCATCCCATCACATACGACAAGCAAACGCCTTTTCGTCACAAAACAGCCAGTTGGTCCTGTTGCTGCCATTACTCCGTGGAATTTCCCTGCGGCGATGATTACGAGAAAGGCAGCCCCAGCGCTTGCAGCAGGCTGTACGTTTATTGTAAAACCTGCCGAAGATACGCCTTTGACAGCTATTGAACTAGTAAAATTGGGTCATGAAGCTGGCATTCCAGAGGATGCACTGCAATGGGTTGTCGGAGATGGCAAAGAAGTGGGTGAAATCTTCACAGATAGTCCATTGATTCGAAAAATCACGTTTACAGGCTCAACGCCCGTCGGAAAGCATTTGATCAAAAACAGTGCCAGCACAGTCAAACATGTATCAATGGAGCTTGGCGGTCATGCCCCGCTCATCGTAGACAAGGACGCAAATCTTGAACTAGCTGTCAAACAAGCAGTGGCGTCTAAGTTCCGGAATGCAGGACAAACCTGTGTCTGTGCCAACCGCTTAATTGTGCATGAAGACATTCATGAAGCATTTGCGCAAAGGTTCAGCAAAGAAGTAGAAAAGCTGAAAGTGGGAAATGGCTTTGAAGAGGGCACATCTATCGGTCCAATTATCAACAAGCGCGGCTTTGATAAAATTGTCGGCCAAATTCAAGATGCAGTGGATAAAGGGGCGAAAGTTCTTGTTGGCGGTGATACGCATTTCGACGATGACAAATCATATTATTTTGTCCAGCCAACGGTTCTTACACATGTGGACACTTCAATGAACATTATGCATGAAGAGACCTTTGGTCCAGTGGCGCCGATTACGACATTCAAAACGTTAGACGAGGCAATTGAATTAGCCAACGATACACCTTTTGGCCTTGCAGCTTATTTCTTTACAGAAAATTATCGGAACGGGCTCTACATTTCCGAACATCTCGATTATGGAATTATTGGCTGGAATGATGGCGGTCCATCAGCTGTCCAAGCACCGTTCGGCGGTATGAAAGAGAGCGGAATAGGGCGAGAAGGCGGAATCGAAGGAATCGAACCATATTTAGAAACAAAATATGTATCTATTGGTTTAGACGAATAAACGTGAAAAAGACTGTCTGAGGAATCTCAGCAGTCTTTTTTATGTTATACAGCGGGCGGGAAAAGCTGGTCCACCGTTTCTTTCGTTTCTTTCAGAATTTCATGTATGTAATCTGCAGATGCCTGTTCCATACTGCTGAACAAAAGCCGTTCGACAGGCTGAACCCCAATAAGGTTAAAGACTTCTGTATCCGTTGTCATGTGATGAGAGGAGGAGTAGCTCATATTGGAATCAAGGAAATTCCTCGGGGCATCGTGCGTGTTGATAATGACCCCTTTTTTGTGCCGAAGTAAATTTTCAATCACTCCATGCTCATTCTTCTGATAAGCAAAGCCCTCAGAAAAGACGCGCTCTACATACCCTTTTAGCATAGCCGGCAAGCCTGTCCACCATATTGGAAAAATAAACGTCAGCACATCCGCTTGCTGAATCAGCTTCTGCTCTCTTTGAATGGCGATCGGGACATCACCGCATTTGATCGCAGCCTTTTCTGCAATGGTGAGCTCTGGCGAAAAACCTAGGGCATAGACATCACGAACAGTCACTTTATGACCATTGTTCAATAGAGTGCTCACAACAAGATCTAATAAGGTTTGATTTAAGCTTTGCTGGGGATGAGCAAAAATGATTACATGGTTCATCTCATAGCCTCCTATGTGGTCATCTGTCTCATTATGGCATGTGCATTTATCCTATTCAATCCTATATTGGTAATAACAAGTTGGGAAAATGGAAAATAATTGATTTTAAATGTGTAAAGGAAGAAAAAGCGATCGTTTCTAAGAAAACGATCGCTCATACAGCTTTTATTTTTTTCTAAAAGCAAGTCCAAGTGCAATCAGCGCCACGACTAGAGCAGCAATGGACAGACCAAGGACAAGTGGTGATGAAGAAGCAGAGGCTGTTTCAGAGGCCTTCTCTTCTTTTGGTTTTTCTTGACCATGTGAATCCGTTACGGTATTAGATGCCACAATGTTTGTGATGGAATGAGGTTTATCAGCATCTTTATCGCCAGTCCATTCAACGACCGTTCCATCCTTATAATATTGATACGCATCCCATGCAGCTTCACCAGCTTTTTCAGGGTTTTTCGCTACAAAAACGAATTGCTGGAATTGTCCAGCAAGCACACCTTTACCTGTTGCTTCCCAAGTCACTCTTGTCACCTTGCCATCTTTCTCTTCAGTTGACGTTTTCCAGCCAGGTACAGGCTCATATTGCTGGAATTCTACGCCTTTAGGAATTGTCACGACAACCTTAGTCGTTGGACTGTCACTTTCAGAAGGAACCTTTAATGTATAGGTCTCCCAAGCATTTGTCGCAGACGTATCAGGCTTGACTGTTACGTGCGCACTCACAGGAATCGCCAATAAAAATGAAGCGAGAAGCATTGGTAATAAAGCTTTAACGTATTTTTTCATATGTGATGAACTCCTTTTAGTTTCTTCTAATAAAGGTGGTATCGATATTCTCAAAAGAACCAGTTAACGCATGGATTTCAATTTTCCATGTGCCTTTTTCATTTAATAAGAGATTTTCAGCAGAGAAATGACCATTTTTTAATCGTTTCAGCTGAAATTCACTTGGTGTCTCATCACCGAATAAAGCTACCTTATGAATCTTGGCTGTCACAGATTGAATATCAGTGATCGTTTCGCCATTCTTCTTTGTAAATGCCACCTCGAATGAGTTTTTCCCCGGGGCATTCGGGGTAATGCTCAAGGACACAATGTCACGATGCTCGACCTGATTGGCGCCAAAGAAAGGCTCAGGTGCAGGCGAAGGAGGGCTCGGAATATTAGTAAAGACAGCCGTTAATAACAAAATGGCGATCCCGATCATCCATTCAGCTCGTAAGGAAAAGCTGCGTTTCTGCTTTTTTTCCCATCTCAGCATCAAGTAATGCATAAGTCCAAGCAGGCCCATGATGATAAATAAACCAAGCTTGATTAAAAAGGTGCGTCCGTATGCTGATTGGAAAAGAGCATCAAACGATTGCAAAATAAAGATGGCATTCACAAATCCTGAAAACACAATAAGTCCAACAGAGAGCAGTGCCCAAGGATGAAATGCTGCTAGCGTATTCCGTATGAGCGGCTCATCTTCATTTGGCAGTTTCTTCATCAAAAGAAGGACAATGGCTGTTAAACCACCGACCCAAATCGAAGCAGAGACGAGATGGATGAAATCAAGTGATGTTGTGAGTATTTTATTGTCTGTTGCGGCTGGATGTCCGATTTGTGCTTTCAGCCAAAGCAGCACTGTGAAGAGAAGCAGTGGAAACAGCCAAACACGAAAAGAAGAGAAGTCCCCTTTTCTCATCGCCACAATTGTCCAGATGGTGAGAAGTACAAATGACGCCATAAGCATCATCCACAGACTACCGCCAGAAGTGGACGCAATCGTTTCTTGTAAAAGCGAAGGCTGAAATGCCCCAAAAAAGGACACGTCTGCCGCTGATTTTGTCTGAATCGGCAGCTGGAACACAAGTGCTCCGCCCATCATGATCAATGACAATGTCAAAAGCCGCTTCATTCGTTTCGCCAATACAGGTGAAATCGCTGCCCTGAACCAAAGCAGTCCAAACAAAATGGTGCCAAGGAATAAGCTGAATGACGTATAAAGAAAGGCTTTATCAATAGTTGAAGCCACATCAATGGATTCATCCGTCTGACCTTGCTCTAATTGGTCAAAACCGCCAGCCGCTTTTCCAATACTAAACGGAATCATGCCAGAGACAGAGTGTCCATCCGCTGATACCGCATTCCACTGAATGGTGTAAATCCCTTTAGGTAAATTCTTTTTTAAAGCCGCTTCCATGATCTTTTGATCTTTAATGACCGTATCTCCTTTATCCACACGATCACCTTTTGCATTTAGCACCTTAATGGCATGAAACCCGCTCTCAATTCCTTCACTAAATGTGATCGAGACTGAAGGAGGCTGCTGATCCAGCTCTTCATTTGCGGCTGGGTTCGAGCTCACGACATATGCATGAGCAAATGCTTCCTTTGGAATGAAAAAAGCGAACATGACCATAAGGAGCAGAAGCCACTGACTCTTTTTAAACAAGGTGAATAACCGCCTTTCTACCTATGAAAATGTCTCATGTATCAGAAAGAAAGCGGCAGTAAACTGTGAGTCACAGAAAAAACCGCTCCTTCTATTGTACCGCCCTCTCTAAAAGGTAAACGAAACAAACAGCAAGATGGTTCACTTTTTCTGTGTCATGTCTGCGCAGACATTTCTTAATTGAATAGGTTTGATCAATTATAAGACTATTCGATTTAAGAAGAGGAAACAAGAAGAGACCATTTGAAAGTTGTGAAATTCCCATGAATTTTGCGTGAAAACAACGGCATATCAAGCTTTCCACCCATTATATGTTGAGATCTGACAGAGAATTCACATCATTTTTCAATTTTGTCACATACGATGTGACAAAGTGACATTTAGTTTCAATTGAAGAGAAAGTGAAAGCGTTTTACGATAGGCATAAGGGCTTCACTGAATCTTGTTCTTATATCTTTTGACCTATAAAGCCCTAAATAAAGGGAGAGAAGAAAGGAGTTTTCATAGATGCAGGAAAAAAGCGGATTTCGCGTAAAAGTACAGCGCTTTGGAAGCTATTTAAGCGGTATGATCATGCCGAATATTGGAGCGTTTATCGCTTGGGGACTCATCACCGCATTGTTCATTCCAAGTGGTTATTTTCCAAATGAACAATTAAATACACTCGTTGGTCCAATGATCAACTACTTGCTGCCGCTCTTAATCGGTTACACAGGCGGGAAGCTCGTATATGACCATCGAGGCGGGGTACTCGGTGCCACCGCTACGATTGGGGTTATTGTCGGTTCGGACATCCCAATGTTTTTAGGTGCGATGATCATGGGACCGCTTGGCGGTTATCTCATTAAGAAAATCGACCAGCTGTTTAAAGACCGAATCAGATCAGGTTTTGAAATGCTGATTAATAATTTTAGTGCAGGTATTCTTGGTGCCATTTTAGTCGCCATTGCTTTCTACGCCATTGGCCCAGTGGTTCTAGGTTTAAATAAAGCCCTTGCGGCAGGTGTAGATATCATTGTCAATGCACATTTACTTCCGCTGGCAAGTATCTTCATTGAACCAGCAAAAGTATTGTTCTTAAACAATGCGATTAACCAAGGGATTTTAGGTCCATTAGGGGTGGAGCAAGCGGCGAAGACAGGGCAATCCGTTCTGTTCTTGCTTGAAACAAACCCAGGACCAGGTCTCGGTGTTCTTCTGGCCTACATGTTCTTTGGAAGAGGGACAGCAAAGCAGTCTGCACCGGGTGCGATTGTCATTCAATTCTTAGGGGGAATCCATGAGATTTACTTCCCATACATCTTAATGAAGCCAAAGCTCATTTTAGCGGTAATTGCTGGGGGAGCAAGCGGCGTTTTAACTTTTACACTGTTAAATGCGGGCCTAAAGGCTGTACCGTCACCAGGAAGTATCATCGCTCTTATGCTCATGTCACCAAAAGGCGGCCATCTTGCCGTTCTAGCAGGTGTTGTCGTGGCAGCGGTCGTATCATTCCTTGTCGCTTCTGTCATTTTGAAAGCGTCTAAAGCAGTGGATGAAGATTTAACAGCAGCAACAGAAAAAATGCAAGACATGAAAGGCAAGAAAAGTGCAGCAGCAGCTGCTCTTACAGCACAAAAAGAAGGTGCTGAAGCAAGCGAGCAAGCAGCATCTCCAGATGAGATCAATCCAGATGACGTGAACAAAATCATCTTTGCCTGTGATGCAGGAATGGGCTCAAGTGCGATGGGCGCATCCGTTTTAAAGAATAAAGTCAAAAAGGCAGAACTTGATATTGATGTGACAAATACATCCATCAGCAACATTCCAGATGATGCCGATGTAGTCTTTACTCATAAAGATTTAACAGATAGAGCGAAGGCAAAACTGCCAGGAGCTGTGCATATTTCAGTTGATAATTTCTTAAACAGTCCGAAATACGATGAGCTGATTGAGAAATTGAAAAAATAACATGACGAAACGGGTTGAGTCCAATTTTTCCTAATTGAACTCCCCGTTTTGGTTGTTTTCTGATTTTCTATTCTAAAAAAGGTGTGTGATCTCTCATGAAACAAGTACTTTCAAAAGACAATATTTTTCTAAACGAACAAGCGGGCTCTAAAGAAGAAGCCATTAAAAAAGCAGGCGAAGTCTTAGTGGCAAACGGTTATGTCACAAGTGATTATGTGGACAAAATGTTTGAAAGAGAAAATATTTCTTCTACATTTATGGGCAACGGAATTGCCATTCCTCATGGAACAGAGGATGCGAAAGCGGCTGTCCTTCATTCAGGGATTTCCATTATCCAAATTCCAGACGGCGTTGAATACGGCGAGGGGAATATTGCTAAAGTTGTATTTGGCATCGCTGGTAAAAACAATGAGCATCTCGATATTCTTTCTCAAATTGCGATTGTCTGTTCAGAAGAAGAAAACGTAGAGCGTATCCTTCATGCAAAGGATCAGGATGAACTGATCGCCATCTTTAACGAGGTGAACTAACATGAAGGCACTTCATTTTGGAGCAGGAAATATTGGCAGAGGGTTTATCGGATCTTTGTTAAAAGCATCAGGATTTGAGCTCGTTTTTACCGATGTAAATGAAGCGGTCATCAACGAGCTGAATGAAAAAGGAGAATACACGGTTGAACTCGCAGCACCAGGGCAGCAGCAAGAAGTAGTCGGTCCTGTGTCAGCCATCAATTCCGCAAAAGATCCAGCTGCTTTAATAGAGGCGATTGCAACAGCTGATCTCGTTACAACAGCTGTTGGACCAGCCATTTTGAACATCATTGCTTCGTCGATTGCTGAAGGTTTAAAACAGAAAAAGCCTGATCATATCATCAACATTGTGGCATGTGAAAATATGATTGGCGGCAGCTCTCATTTAAAGAAAGCCGTTTTCTCTCATTTAACAGCTGATGAACAAGAAGCGCTGTCACACACAGTTGGTTTTCCAAACGCTGCGGTTGATCGCATTGTCCCAATTCAGCACCATGAGGACATATTGAAAGTATCAGTCGAGCCATTTTTCGAGTGGGTGATTGATGAGACAGGCTTTATTGGAGACGTTCCTCAAATTGACGGAGCGACCTTTGTACAAGATTTGACGCCATTTATTGAGCGTAAGCTCTTTACTGTCAACACAGGACATGCACTAGCTGCTTATGTCGGGTACGAGAAAGGTGTGCAAACGATTAAAGAAGCTGTCGATACACAAGAGATTCGTCAAGTGGTCGAAGGTGCACTTCACGAAACAGGCAGTTATTTAATCGACACATATGGCTTTCAAAAAGAAGAACATGATGTGTATATTCAAAAAATCATTAAACGATTTGAAAATGCCTTTATCTCTGATGAAGTCACGCGTGTCGCACGCTCTCCACTTAGAAAGCTCGGAGCAGATGACCGTTTAATCGGTCCAGCGAAAAAGATCAAACAGCCACATTATTTAATTAAAGGCATCGTGGCAGCTTTGGCTTACGACTTTACTGAAGACGAAGAAGCTGTTCGTCTGCAGGCATTACGAAAAGAAAAAGGCATTGAAGGTGTGCTGGAAGAGGTATGTGGACTCTCGCCAACAGACGATCTTTATCAAGCCATTCTTAAAGAAGCAACTCGATAATTTGAACATCCCTTTCCAACGTGCGAAAGGGATTTTTTTCTATGACTTTTTTAATACTTTTCCCTGCTTGACGATATATAAAGTAAGGGGGAATTTGTACATGAAAAAGAAAGCGTTTGCGTCAAGAAGTGTCTTTTTTCAATTAATGTCTGCCATTATCGTGATCACGATTTTAACGGGTGGACTTGTTGGAACAACGGGATATTTGTTAGCGAAACATGTATTAATTGATGCAGGGAAAGCAGATTTAAAGCACATCGTCAGCGGAGCAATGGCCACACTTGAACAGTTGAATGACCGTGTGGAGAAAAAAGAACTGACGCTTGAGCAGGCGCAAGAACAGGCCCGCCTTTACTTGAGCGGACCCAAAAATGACAACGGGAAGGGATACCAATCTCAAAAATCAGACTTTATCTATAAAAATAAAGGCTATCTGATCGCATATGGCACTGACTACTCAACCCAGGTCCATCCGGTCAACGACATCGGCGTCATTCCAGATAACACGACCAATCGTCAAAAAATGGTCGCCGGTGCGAATGCAAAAGATGAGGATGCACACTATGTGACCTATATGGATAAGGACGATGCAACCGGCGAAGAAAAGGAAAAGCTTGCCTATATGAGCCAGTTTACACCGTGGAATTGGAGTGTAGGCATCGCTGTCTTCCAGGACGAATTTTATAAAGAATTAGAGCAGATGAAGCTCTATATTATTCTCATTACAGCGGGTGTCGCCCTTCTGAGTTTAGGCGTCTTTTATTTAGCTGCCAGAGGAAAAGTCAGACTGCTGAAGCAAGTCACTGCTGCTTCAAAGGAAATTGCGGCGGGGAATATTGAACGCACGAGCTTAAAAGAAACAACGGATGAAATCGGCCAGCTGGCAAAAGGCTTTAACCATATGTCAGGAGAGCTTAGAACACTGGTGAGCGGTTTACAGGAAACGAGCAGTCAGCTTGTGGAATCAGCGACAGATTTATCGGCGATATCTGAAGAAACCTCAGCCAGCAGTGAAGAAATTGGACGAGCCATCGGAGACATTTCGACTGGAACACTTCATCAAGCATCTGATCTTGAAGTAGCCAATCAACAAATGACCCAGTTTAATCAATCTATTGAGAATGTCAAAGAACAGAGTGATCAAATTAAACGGATTTCCGACCAATCGAGTCAATCATCACAGCAGGGCCAGCAAATCGTACAGCAATTAAAACAATCGAATGAACAATCGATTCAAGCGTCTCAAGGCATTAGAGCGGGAATCGAGCAGTTAAGTACAAAAGTACAGGATATTTCTCAAATCACAGATACGATTGAAAGCATTTCAAATGAGACCAATTTACTGGCACTGAATGCCAGCATTGAAGCAGCACGTGCAGGAGAGCACGGCAAAGGCTTCTCAGTTGTGGCGAGTGAAGTGCGGAATTTAGCTGAGCAGACAAAACAATCAGCCGTTCAAATTCAGCAAATGATTCAAGGCATTAAAGAAGAAACGACAACAACAGCTGGTATCATGTCTAACACAATGGATCGTTTTGCCGAGCTGGATGAAGCGGTGCATGCAACAGAACACGAATTCAATGCCATCTCTACATTGATTTCACAAACCATCGTTGAAACAAACGCGATGGCAAAAGAGCTGAATACACTGCTGGAGCAAAACGACCTTATCACAAAAGCCATGCACGGCGCAGCACATGTTTCTCAAGAAAACGCAGCGGCGATCGAAGAAATCACTGCATCCACAGACGAACAAGTGACAGCCATCTCTAATGTGGCAAAAGCAGCAGAAAGACTCAATGAACTTAGCATGCGGTTGAATCAGGACATTGCGCGTTATCGTCTATAATTCATTTTGACTATGTGGTACTATGAAGTTAATCAAAACCTTGCTCACGCAAACAAAAGGAGTGTTTCAGTCATGAAAAAGAAGATATTGATGTTCTTACCTTGTGGCTATGGATACTCTACTGCTGTTTTCTTTGAAGGTAGATAGAAATTGGTGAAGTCTGTCTACAAAACGAAGAAACTAGCAGAAAAATAAACGTGAGTGAGGGACATAACATGGAAAAAATCACGAGAAAAAACCCAGAAAGTATGCCGAAACCTGTTGGTAACTACAGTCATATTACAAGGGTGCCAAAGGGTGCGGGATTATTTGTTACATCGGGTCAGGTAGGGACAGATATAGATGGGCAGATCCCATCAAGCTTAAACGACCAAGTAACGAATACGTTTGAAAATATCAAAAAAATCCTTGAATCAGAGGGATTGAATGAAGAACATGTGATCAAGGTCAATATATGGGCAACAGAAGAAATCGACTGGGACCATCTATATCCTCAGTGGGATACGATCTTCAAAACAGCTTACCCATCAATGACGGTTGCTTATGTATCAGCTTTAGGATGGCCTGAGCTAAAAATTGAAATTGAACTATGGTGTGCGGATATATGATTCAAAAAAAGAACAGTGGAAACTGTTCTTTTTTACTTGAGCCGCTTTGTAATCCACCCAGCAAAGAATGTAAAGACGGTATAGACAATAACCCAAATGAGAAAGGATTCATTCCCGCCAATATAGGTGAACATGAAGATCATGCTCGCTAACAGCACAATCAAAGTAGGCATCCAAACATTCTTCAAAAGGAGCGTACCGAAAATACCAATCAGCACAGAGATAATGGGAAAGCCAAATACAATGAATAAAATAAAAACAGCCATACGACTAACTCCTTTTAACAAGTGTTTACATCAAAACATAAAAGACCGACGCAGCCAGCTGTCTGTTTAAATTCAGCAAATGACCCAAGGCATTAAAGAAGAAATGGCTGCAACAGCCGGCATCATGTCGAGCAAAATGGATCGTTTTGCCGAGTTAGATGAAGCGGTGCATGCAACAGAAAATGAAATCAATGCTATCTCTACATTGATTTCACAAACCATCGTTGAAACAAACGCTATGGTAAAAGAGCTGAATACATTGATGGAGCAAAATGACCGTATGTTTCTCAAGAAAACGGAGCGGCGATCGAAGAAATCACTGCATCCACAGATGAACAAGTAACAGCCATCTCTAATGTGACAAAAGCAGCAGAAAGGCTCAATGAACTTAGCATGCGGTTGAATCAGGACATTGCGCGTTATCGTTTGTAAATCAAAGAGGACCGGATGATTTCCAGTCCTCTTGATTAAGGGGATTTTTTAATTATGATAAATGTTATAACAGAAGAGATTATGGAAATAACAGTGTAACAAACTACCCAAAATAAAAAAGAAAAGTTTCCTTCTGCTAAAGTAAACCAAAACACCAAACTTAAGACAAGAGAAACAAGAGGAGAAATCCATATGTTTCTAAAGATACGTGTACCTAATATTCCAATTAGAATCGACAATATGGGCAAAACAAAAACAATTAATAAAACAATAGATCCCACTAGGTTATCCCCCTTATTACTGAATTAATTCAAGTCGTCCCGTTTCCCAATCTTTTTTTGAGTGGATATCGATGGAATTAGTTAATGTTCCCTTCTTTATATCATATATATCTACATGTCCTATCACATTTTGTTTTTTTTGAGTAGGATACTTGAAAAAAGCATACATATTATCTTTAGAATATTGAATGTTTTGGAGATATTGTTCTTCTTTTGTATCTTTCATATCAAAAGATTTTATTAACTTAAAATTTTTATCATAGATTAATACTTTGCCCTCAGAGGATGGGATAGCAATATTACCATCATGGAGTAATTCAATTTGTGTTGGAGAGAAAGATTTTTGATTAATTGTAATTTCTTTTTTTATTTTTAAATTAGACTTATTAATTAATAAAATTTTAGATTCTTCATTTTGGTTAACCGTATCGGTTAGGGCTAAAGCTATTGTATCAGAGTCTAACTCTTTAAATGCATCTTTTTCGTTACCTTCAATAAAATAAATCTGTTTATTTGGAATACGTTTATCCAAAATAATTTTATTGTTATTTGGATCAAGAACTTTTATAGATAAGTATTCATCGTCATAGTTGGAGAGTATATAAAATTTCCCATCTATTAACCTTGCAGAGTTGAGCATCCCCTTTAACTTTATATGTTGTTTTTTATCATCGTTGTTGTCTGTCCAATAAATAAATTCGCTCTCATACCCTTTATCAGTATAACCGATATTTATATCTTTAAAAACGTATGAGTTGCTAGCATTAATAAAGAAAGACCCTTCATCTTCTGTTGTTTTTGACATACTTTTTAAATTACCTTCTTTTAGTAAACCTGATTTTTTATTTATGGTAAAATAATCATTACTTCGACTGCTATTAAAATAAATGTTATCCTTGCTTTGTGTGCTGGATATAATACTATAACCAGAATTCAATAAACTATCTTTTATACTATTTCCTTTACTATCAAAGTAAATTATTTCAGTACCGGATTTTAATGTATTGGACAGAGAAATAATAAATGATGTATCATTCATTTTGGTGAATTTTTTCTCTTTTGGGTTATTTTCTGAATTATTGGCTGTGCACGCTGATAAAATTAAAATAACAAATATACTTAAAAAGATACGTTTACTAAACATTTATAGACATCTCCTTAAAGACTAAAACAACCGTATAAGGAATACGATTGTTTTGAGTTAATTATTTTATTTGTTATGTTTAAAAATCTTAGTATTATTTGACTTTACAAGTTCCATTGGAGTGACAATAGTATCCCATTTGATATTATCAATATCTATGCCTTGATTCTTCCATGCTCTCCATGCAAGTTGTGAACAATAGAAACTTTTAGTAGTGTTTTTGTTTAAAAAATTCCAGTTATAAGGTTTTTTATTTGAGGCTTGTTTTTCTGCATATTTAGCTGCTCCAATATATTTAGCGTTAGAAGAACCTTTAACCCATAAACCATAAACTTTTTTCTTCGTATTCCATGTATTCGGGTATTTTCTCACGCCATCTTGCTTCTTTGGGCTATAACTTTTAGCCCAAGATTCTACAGTATTTGAGCTGTTTTGGGCAACAATTGCTGCATGTCCAACTCCTATTGAGGCGCTTCCAGAGTTAATTTCATAACTAACTAATACATCTCCCTTTGTGCCCATAGATTTTTTTGTAGATAAAGCAGATATTTTATTTTTCTCTACTTTATATTTAGGGTAAAGTTTGTCAATTTGTCCTGAAGTTTCAAGCTGTTTGAACTCTTTTTGATCTTTTTTGTATAATTCGTCCCCTTTAGTTTCAGCGAATTTACGATCTTCTTTAGCGGTTTTAATTAATTCAGTAATTTCTTTATCGCTCATTCCTGATATTTTGTGTTGTTTTATTGCCTCTTTTTCTAAAGAATTTGATTCTGCAGCAAAAGCTTGCTGAGAAAATCCAATACCAGTAATTAAAAGTGTAGAACATAAAACAGTTTTAAACGTTTGTTTATTTATCATACTAAAATCTCCCTTCAAATTTATAAGTAAAATATACAATAAATAAATTGTTCTTTAAACCCATATTTTCAATTTTAAGGTTATTTTAAGGTTTATTTTTACTTATATATTTTGAAAGGCTTTAAGTATGATTTACACATTTTTGTGTAAAGTGCAGAGAAAGTGAGAAGCATAGACAATAACAAAATGTCTTTTCATTCCACATTGGTAGTTAGTACTAGGAAGGTATCTGTCGTTACTCTTGAATACATCACTTATTGTTCTTATTAAAAGCGCTGCAAATCACAATCATTGAGCAAACACCGACGAAAAAAACATGTTTTTTTCTCATTTTGGTTCACTCCCTTCAAAAACAATTAGGAGATCGCATCACATATTTCAATGAAATGACCATCAGGATCAGACACATAAGCGACTGTTTGACCCCATGGTTTTTTTGCGGGTTCCTTGATGATCGGAACCCCTTTATCTTTCATTGAAGCAATTGTTTGATCCACATCATCCACAACAAAGCCAATCTCAAACGTTTGAGACGCTTGATTTGCTTCTGGGACAGGCAATCCGAGGGCCTCTTTGACATCCTGGCGTGAATTAATCGATAACGTCACATCTCCAGTGTCAAACTCAACATAAGATTCAACCCTCAATTTTATAGGGAAACCAAGAACATGTTGATAGAAATGAATACTTGCCTCAACATCGTTTACATATAGAATGGTATATTTCATTTTCATGTGAAAAACTCCTCTCTTCATATACGTGTCAAAAACGGAAAGGTTTCCCACTCATTGTACCATATAGGATATAAGGTGTATTTCATACCAAAAAAATCAAAATAATTAGCTCAATAGTCTTGAAAAACAAAAAAGTGGTGACATATGATAAAAATGTAAAATTAGAAAAAATAGGGGGATTTTACATGTTGAAAAAAATCATGGTAGCTGTCTTGTCTTTAGGTCTTTTACTAAGCTTTACACAAGTCGACACCCACACAGCAGATGCAAAAACGGTCAAGTCTTACAAAAACTGCAAAGCGCTGAACAAAGTATATAAAGGCGGCGTAGCAAAAAGCAAAAACACGAAAAACAAAGGCGGAAAAACAAAGTACAAGCCTTATGTATCAAAAGCACTTTATCAAAAAAATATGCGGCTTGACCGCGATAAAGACGGCATTGCGTGTGAACGCTAAGCACCTGTGAAAAGACCTGTCACAAGGTCTTTTTTCTATGGGATCAAACTCGTCCCTTTGTGCCAGCTTCATCTTTATATTAAAATAAAGATAGTTTCAAAAATCGATACAAAGTGGGGTACTCAATTTGTCAACACAAGCTCATAAGAAAGACATCCGATTGATTGCCATTGATATGGATGGTACGCTGTTAAACAGTGAGCACATCATTCCAGAGGAAAATAAACAAGCGATTAAAGAAGCTGAAGCAAAAGGGGTCCATGTAGTCATTAGCACAGGACGGACACTGATGACATGCCGAGAGCTGGTTGAGCCGCTCAAGTTATCTTCTTACCTTGTGACAGCAAACGGAAGTGAGATCTGGGATTCAAACTTCCAGCTGATCGAACGAGATCTGCTGCATCCTGATCACGTCCAAATGATGTGGGATTTAAAAAATAGGTACGAAACCGATTACTGGGCTTCGACTGTGGATAAGGTGTGGAGAGGTGAATTCCCAGAACGAATTCATGACCATGAATGGCTGAAATTTGGCTTTGATATTCATGATGATGACGTTCGTGAGGAAGTCCTCAATACATTGAAAACAAATAAGCATCTAGAAATCACAAACTCAAGTCCAACGAATATCGAAGTCAATGCAGCCGGCATTAACAAAGCGGCAGCTCTTGCAAAAGTAGCAGAACGCATTGGCTGTACGATGGATAACGTCATGTCACTTGGCGACAGTCTCAATGATATGGCGATGATTCAAGAGGCCGGATTAGGCATTGCCATGGGAAATGCGCAGGAAGTGGTGAAAGAGGCCGCTGATTGGATTACAGCTCCTAATACAGAACATGGCGTTGCAAAAGCTATCCAACATTGGGTGCTGTCTAAATAGAATGCATTTCATACAAGAAAAAGTGAGAGGACTTTGCCTCTCGCTTTTTTTGTTTTCTCTAGTTCTATTGTTATGTTTTCTGCCAATTTCATGTGCAGTCTATCCAAAGTTGGTATAATCAATATAAATTCGAATATTCGGACTTTATATTCCGCATTTCGGAACAACAAGGAGGGGTTCTATGTATCAAGTGGATATCAACTGTGATTTGGGAGAAAGCTTTGGTCAATACACAATCGGTGCAGACGAACAAATCTTAGAATATGTCACCTCAGCCAACATTGCTTGCGGTTTTCATGCAGGAGATCCAACCGTTATGAGAAAGACGGTCAGAATGGCACTGGGTAAAGGGGTCAAAATTGGTGCACATCCAGGTTTGCAAGATTTGGCCGGCTTTGGCAGACGTCCAATGGCTATCTCCGCAGAGGAAGCCTATGATCTTGTCATCTATCAAATTGGCGCTCTATCAGCCTTTCTCAAGGCCGAAGGCGGCACGATGCAGCATGTCAAACCACACGGCGCCCTCTACAACATGGCGGCTAAAAATACTGAATTATCTGAATCAATTGCGAAAGCTGTGTATGATGTGGACCCAAACCTTGTGTTATTTGGTCTGTCAGGCAGTGAACTTGCATTAGCAGGTGAACGAATAGGTCTTCAAGTGGCACATGAAGTGTTTTCTGATCGGACGTATCAAACAGACGGGACGCTGACATCCCGCCGCGAACCACATGCACTCATTGAAGAGGATGAACGGGCCGTCCAGCAGGTTGTTCGTATGGTGCGAGAAGGCAAGGTTCGTACAGTTCAAGGAGAAGATATCGAGCTCAAAGCAGATACGGTCTGCATTCACGGAGACGGCAGCCATGCGCTTCAATTTGCGAAAACCATTACAGCGAAGCTAAAAGAAGCCGGTATTCATCTCAAGGCCTTTCAATAAAAATCGTCATCAAAGGGGGAAACAGCATGAAAACAGAGAAAGTCAAACACATGAAGGCACCAAAGGGGAATCGGTCTATGCTGATGGGCGCTGCCTTTTTAATGGCGACGTCCGCGATTGGACCGGGATTTTTAACACAAACGACCGTCTTCACACAGCAGCTTGCGGCTAGCTTTGGGTTTGTCATTTTGATCTCAATTTTATTAGATATTTTTGCACAAACAAATGTATGGCGCATCATTGCCGTCTCAGAAAAACGAGGTCAGGATATTGCAAATATGGTACTTCCGGGTCTCGGGTATGTGCTGGCCTTTTTGATTGTCATTGGAGGACTTGCCTTTAACATCGGAAATATCGCAGGGGCTGGTCTCGGTTTTCAGGTGATTTTCGGCGTCGATCCGCGAATTGGCGCAGGGATCAGCGCTGTGATTGCCATTCTCATCTTTGTGATCAAAGAGGCTGGGAAAGCGATGGACCGTTTCACACAAGTAGCAGGCTTTGTGATGATTGGCCTGATGCTGTATGTGGCGATTTCAACAGCTCCGCCAGTTGGGGAAGCAGCCGTGAGAACATTTGTCCCAGAGACGATTGATATTTTATCCATTGTGACACTTGTGGGCGGAACAGTAGGCGGCTATATCGTCTTTGCTGGCGGGCATCGCTTGCTGGATGCAGGTATTAAGGGGAAGGAAGCACTGCCGCAAGTGACGAAAAGCTCTATTTTCGGTGTCTTAATTACATCTGTCATGCGTGTAGCACTTTTTCTTGCCACATTAGGAGTTGTCGCAAAAGGCTTGCAAATTGATCCATCCAACCCGCCTGCCTCTGTTTTTCAATTAGCTTCAGGAAATATCGGATATAAAATGTTTGGGATTATTATGTGGGCTGCGGCGATTACATCCGTCATTGGAGCAGCATATACATCTGTTTCCTTCTTTAAAACCTTCTCGCCAAAAATTGAACAAAACCAGCGTGGTATCATCATCGGTTTTATTGCCCTCTCGACCATTTGTTTTATTACGATCGGAAGACCAGTGAACATCTTGATATTAGTTGGAGCGATCAATGCATTGATTTTGCCGCTCGCCCTTGGCACATTACTCGTTGCGGCCTATAAGAAAGACATTGTCGGCGATTATCGCCATCCATTCTTTTTGACAGTGTCAGGTGCATTTGTTGTGGTCATCATGACGATGATGGGCGGCTATACCATCATCAATGAAATCCCAAAACTATGGAGTTGATTCAGATGAATGTCTATCAAACATATGAGCCATCACAGATGAGAGAATTGATTCGCGAAAAAAAGATCACAGGCCCAACGGCTGGCTTTGCTGAGGGGTTTGCTCAAGCCAATTTAATGATTGTCAAAAAGGAACTGGCCTTTGATTTTCTTTTATTTTGTCAGCGTAATCCAGCTGCATGTCCCTTGCTTGATGTACTGGACCCGGGTGATCCAGTGCCAAGACGGTCGGCGCCTCAAGCGGATATTCGTACGGACTTTCCTAAGTACCGTATTTACCGAAAAGGGATTCTTGAAGAAGAGGTCACAGATATCTCTGCTTATTGGGAGGATGATATGGTTGCCTTTCTCATTGGATGCAGTTTTACGTTTGAGCACGCGCTTATGTTGAATGACATTCCTGTTCGCCATATCGAAGACGGTCATAACGTACCTATGTTTCAAACGAATATACCTTGTGAAAAAGCAGGAGTTTTTCATGGTCCGATGGTGGTCAGCATGAGACCCATTCCGGCGCATCAGGTCACAAGAAGTGTTCAAGTGACGTCTCGATTTCCGTCAGTCCATGGCGGCCCGATCCATATCGGGGACCCAGCAATGATTGGCATTTCCGATGTAGGTCAGCCTGACTTTGGAGAACCGTCTGTGATCAAAGAAGGAGAAGTTCCGGTGTTTTGGGCATGTGGTGTGACACCGCAAGCCATTGTCATGCACACAAAACCCGACATTGCGATTACTCATGCACCCGGGCATATGTTCATTACAGATCGAAGAGATCAAAAGCTCGGTGTACTGTAGAAAGAGAGGTGTCCTCAAGTGGCTTTTTCAACGATAAAAGATTCCATCACCTTCCACCCGCTGGGAGATGCAGCGATCGTCATCCAAGCTGGAGCTGACATACGTGAGGAGATACATGAACGTGTTGAGCGGCTGTTTGCATGTATTGAACAGCACCCATTTGATGGGTATGTAGAAGCCGTTCAAGCCTTTACAAACGTGACTGTTTTTTACGAGCCTTATACCGTTCATCAATCGGCCCAGCTTCAACAACATGACCTGTCTCCGTATGAATGGGTCAAAGGCTATATTGAACAACTTCTTGAAGACAAATGGCAGGAGGGAGTTCAAGTAAAGCGCCGCATCGTTGACATTCCAGTCTGTTACGGGGGAGCGCTGGGCCCTGATCTAGAAGAGGTTGCTCGTATCAATGGTTTAACTCCAGAGGAAGTCGTGCGTATTCACACTGCCGGTAAGTATCTTGTCTATATGATTGGGTTTGCCCCCGGGTTCCCGTTTTTAGGCGGACTTTCTGAAAAAATTGCAGCTCCGCGCAGACAAACACCAAGAATGTCGATTCCAAAAGGGTCTGTGGGTATTGCGGGAAAGCAGACAGGCGTTTATCCAATTTCCACACCAGGGGGTTGGCAGCTCATTGGACAAACCCCGCTGCCGCTTTTTCGCCCAGACGAGGAAATTCCGAGTCTATTGAAAGCAGGGGACGAGGTCAGATTTGTCCAAATGTCTGAAAAGGAATTTTTCAGCATGAAGGAGGCAGAGCTTTGAGTATTCATGTCATCAAACCAGGGATGTACACAACCATTCAAGATAAAGGGCGGCAAGGCTATCAAAAGTATGGCGTCTTAACGAGCGGCGGCATGGACCCGCTCTCACTTAGAATCGCCAACATTCTCACTGGCAACCAAGAAAACGAAGCCGTGCTGGAAGTCACGTTGATGGGGCCGGGGCCTGTGCTCACATGTGAGAAGGATCAGCTCATTGCAGTCACTGGTGCTGATGTAGAGATTGATATTGACGGAGAGCGGGCATCTTTATGGAAGCCGCTCTTTGTCCGATCAGGAAGCACGATCACCTTTGGTCTTTGTAAGAGAGGCTGCCGCGTTTATCTTGCTGTGGCAGGTGGATTTGATGTGGAGCCAGTCATGCAGAGCAAAAGCACCTATGTAAGAGCAGGGATCGGTGGACTGAATGGGCGTCCTCTTGAAAAATGCGACGTTCTGCCCATTGGAGAGCCGTCTCTCGTAGCCAATCATTTGTTTGATAGGCTAAAAAATAAAGTGAATCAGTCGGGATACGGCGCACCAGATTGGACAGTGAGTCACGATTATTTTTTGCCGCTGCGGAAATCGCCAGTGATTCGTGTGCTGGCAGGGAGGCATCTTTCTCATTTTCAAGAAACATCTCAAACTGCATTTTTTGAGAAGCCTTATCAGGTCACACCCCAATCAGATCGTATGGGCTGCCGGCTGAAGGGGAAGCCGGTTCATTTAAAAGAAAAACTGGAATTGATTTCAGAGGCTGTCGCCTTTGGATCCATTCAAATTCCTCCCGATGGCCAGCCGATTATTCTGCTGGCAGATCGGCAAACGACAGGCGGATACCCGCGTATTGGAGAAGTAGCGACTGTAGATTTGCCGCTTATTGCACAGGCGATGCCTGGAGCAAAGCTGTATTTTGAACAAATAGATCATCGGGATGCAGAGCTGGCGTTATTTAAGCAAGAAGCAGAACTGAAGGAGCTGGCCGCAAGAATCAAGCTGGAAGCATTCTCGTTTAGAAAAGGTGAAGAAGATGCAAAACACAAATAAAACGGTTGTGAAATCTATGGAGATTTTGCGGCTGTTTATTGCTCACGATCAATTAACATTAAATGAAATGATCGAGCTTTCCGGTATGCCGAAAACATCTGTCCATCGCATGGTGACCTCTTTAGCCGATATGGGGCTGTTAGAAAAGCAAGATGCAGGTGCTTATCGATTAGGCTTGATGTTCCTTGAATATGGTCAGCTTGTGGCGGACCGCCTTGATATTCGGAGGATTGCGAGACCATTTATGGAAAGCTTACGTGATGAAGTGGGAGAAGCTGTACAGCTCATTGTTCGCGAGGGTGACGAAGCCATTTACGTCGAAAAGATAGAAGGTACGCAGCCTGTTCGTCTCTACACCGCCGTCGGTAGACGTTCTCCCCTATATGCGGGTGCCTGTGCGAGAAGTATTCTTTCCTTTTTGCCAGAGGGCGAAAGACTTGCCTATATTGACTCAATTGAGCTGGATAAGATCGGAATTGGGACTATTACAGATAAAGAGGTTCTAAGAAACATGCTCGAAGAATCAAATGCGCGGGGATATACGTTAAGCTATTCTGAGCTTGAAAACTATACAGCAGCGATTGGAGCCCCTATTTTCAATCATCTGGGGGAAGTGGCAGCAGGTATTAGCATTGCAGGATTTGAAGCGGGCTATCAAAAAGAACGTCTGCCTTACTTAATTCGACAGGTGAAAAAAGCCGCCAGTGATATTTCGAGAGAATTAGGCTTTTCTGAACAAATAAAAAGCCAATGACCGTCAAGATCATTGGCTTTTTTGCGTGCAGTTATTAGAAAGTTTTTCCTAAAGCTTTTGCACGTTCGATTGCATCTGCTTTAATTTGCTCTGCTTTCGCAGGCTCAGCATTGTGACCTTCAACGATAAGACCTTCGAAAGAAGGAATTCCGAAGAAGTTCGCAATTGTACCAAGGTAACGGTGACCTGCTTCAAGTTCAGCAGCAGGACCTTCAGTGTAGTATCCACCACGTGCTTGGATGTGAAGAGCTTTTTTGTCTGTTAATAAACCAACAGGACCTTGCTCAGTGTATTTGAATGTTTTACCAGCTACAGCAACAGAGTCGATGTATGCTTTAAGAACTGGTGGGAATGAGAAGTTCCAAAGTGGTGAAACAAATACATATTTGTCAGCAGAAACGAATTGATCACTTAATTCGTTTAGGCGAGCAACTTTTGCTTGCTCTTCAGCTGAAAGTGTATCGAAGCCAGCACCAGATTGAAGTTTGCCCCAGCCAGCGAATACATCTGCATCAATGTGAGGAATGTTTTCTTTGTACAAATCGATATGTACAACCTCGTCACTTGGGTTTGCTTCCTTATAAGATTCGATAAATGCCTTAGCAGTAGCCATACTGTAAGAAACTGTTTCATCATGCGGATGTGCAGTGATGTATAAAACTTTTGCCATGTTCATTCAATCCTTTCTGTTTCGGTTATTTTTTTAGCGTATCCCAAAGGTACGCTGAATATGTGGCATCTTTAATCATATTGGAATGCTATGAAAAAGATGTAACAAGCACAGTTACATAAAAACTGATATTTTCATTGTAATCACATTGTAGTTTGAAGTCAAGATATAAAGTCTCGAAATCAAGATAAAAAGTTTGTAAATTTTTCTGGAACACTTAAACACGCAGATTTCAGCGCAAAAACCTACTCTTATTGAACAAAAAATCGTTCAATACCGCAAGTAAAGAGTTTGTAAAGGCGCTGCAGCTCAAAAAAAGATGGATGCCCCTAAGTCATCTGCTACAAGCATCTGATCTCCAAATTCGTATATATAAGAGAAGGCAGGAGAGAGTGAGGGATAAGAGTGGGACGATCCTATGTTGCGATTGGGGATTCCTTAACAGTTGGGGTGGGGGCACGTTTATTTGGCGGAGGATTTACTCAGCGGTTTCGATGGATGCTTGAAAAAAAGACGCATGCACCGGTCGAGCTGTCTGTATTTGCAAAGTCAGGGTTAACGACTGATGAGATTTTACAGCTCTTTAAAAGGTCTGAGGTGAGACGTGCCATTGCAGCTGCTGACATCATCACCATTACAGGCTGCGCGAATGACCTTGTTCAAGCTGTTCAGCAGTATGAAGAAGGTGAAGATGAAAAGAAACTACTGCAAGCGGTCATGCATTGCCAGGCGAATTTTAACAAGATGATTCAAGAAATTGCTCAGATCAAAAGAGGGCAGCATGAGGCCTATTGCGTATATCTCATGAATTTATATAATCCTTTTCCACAAATACCAATAGCCGGGCGGTGGCTTCAGCAATATAATCAACAACTTCGTTTGCTTGCTGTGAATCCACATGTAGAAGTTGTGGATGTATACAAAGCGTTTGAAGGGCATGAAAGAGCTTACTTATCGATTGATCAATTTCATCCAAATCCTAAGGGGTATGATGCAATGGCAGAAGCATTGTATCAACAATACTGTAAACAGCTGTAATCCGGTGGGATTGCAGTTTTTTTCATCCTTTTCAATAAATGACGGTTTCGATATGATAAAAGAAACGAAGGCGAAAGAGGTGTGCAGGCATGGAGGAGATCAATGCGTTTTTTCAAAAGATGACAGGAACAGCTTATGAAGTAGGAAAACAGCAGGCTCTCTGGCTGAAGGAGAACCCGCTGCTGCAGACACAATATATTCGAACAGAACCGGTAACACAACAGGCTGTGAAGGAAACGAAGCAGCTGATCCGTCCTTTTCTTCCTCAATTAGATGAAGAAATTGCTGGGTTTTGTGATGAAATGCAATTAGATGAGCGTTATTTGACCTTTTTCTATTCATCGTATCTTCAGCCAGGCTGTTCCCATTGTGTGAGGCAGGGGAATATGGCAGCCGGTCAACAAACGGTCATGCTTCGTAACTATGATTTCTCCCCGATTTTTGATGATATGCGTCTTGTGACCACACATGTAAAAGAATCGGCATGTCATACAGGTTCGTCGCTGCTGTTGTTTGGCAGATCTGATGGAATGAATGAGCATGGTCTTGCTGTGACTTTCTCCGCTTGCGGTCCGCCGGTTGGCAATGAACCCGGTTTAAAGCCTCCAGCAGTCGCCGGTTTGCAGGTGTATCATGTGATTCGCTCTGTTCTGGAATCCTGCCAAACGGTAGAGGAAGCCATTCGCTCAATCCAGGAAATGCCCGTTGCCTCAAATGTTCACATCATGCTTGCGGATCGAAAAGGAGAGGCGGCTGTGATTGAAATCATCGATGGTCAAAAAAGGGTGAGAAGACCGGAGACAGGTTATATTGCCGCAACGAATCATCCGGTAGCTGATCAAACAGCAAAAGGGATGACCAAACATCATTCTATTGTCAGATACGATATGTTAATGGAGGCTTTAAAAGAACAACGATCAAATGATTCTCTTGTGAAGCTATTTCAGACAGAATATCCTTATGGTCTAACTGTGCACAATTATGAGGAGCTGTTTGGAACGATGCGAACCGTCATGTTCCGTCCGGAAGAAGGCACAATCGATTATTGCTTTGGCTCTCCAGTGTACAATCCGACTTATTCTTTAAAAGCCGGTGGTTCACTGCATTTTCATGAACAAAAGGTACAATTTCATCAAAAGGATTATGGACCGTCATTTTGGAGAAGCGTCTAATGATCCCTTGTTTATATTTTGTCACAGCCGCTGTGCCAAATTCAGATCAACTTAAGATTGCATCGCTCGTTGAAAGCGTTTTATATTAAGGTGTGACAATAGACCTATTTATACAGAAGGAGGCATTTCATGTACATAACGGCACGAGAACAGAAAGTCATTAAATACATCATTCAGCAAAATCGTTATGTCACCATTCGTGAGATAGCCGATTCTGTTCAGGTGAGTACAAGAACGATCCATAGAGAATTAAAGTCTATTAAACCAATTTTGAAAGATTATCATCTTTCATTAGATAAACAGCCGGGAAAAGGCTTAAAGGCAGTTGGCGAACAGGAGGATAAACAGCGGCTTCTTGCTCATATGTCAAGTGAGGATCAAATTGAATATAGCTCGGATGAACGAAAGCTCTTAATCCTATGTGCGCTGCTTGAAGCGAAGGAACCGGTGAAATTATACACACTTGCAGCTGACTTGCAGGTAACAAATGCGACGATCAGCTATGATTTAGATGAACTGACGGAGTGGATTGCTCCATACGGTTTGCAGCTTATCCGCAAGCGCGGGTACGGCATTGAATTAAAAGGGCCGGAGGAAGCAAAACGGAAAATTGTGGGCAATCTCATTGTCGACCGGCTCGACATTCAATTGTTTTTAGAAACGATTGAAATGAATATCAAACATCGAACGAAAGCAACGGAAAAGGTGTTTGGCGTTGTCAGCAGAGGTCAGCTGCTTAAGGTGGAAAGACTGCTCTTTCATTTGAAGGATCGGCTGTCACTCTCCTTATCTGATAGTGCCTATATTGCACTTGTTGTTCACTTAACCTATGCCATCGAACGTATTCAGCTTGGGGAAACCATTCGAATGGAAGAGGAAGAGCTGCTGGAATTAAAGCGGACGAAGGAATTTGAATCATCACTCCGAATGGCAAGAGCGCTTGAACGCATGTTTAATGTGGAGATCCCAGAAGCGGAGGTCGGATATATGACCATCCACCTTCGCAGTGCAAATCGCAGCTTTGGGGCAGAATACCGTATTGATGAAATCGAGCTGGATATCGCGCTGAGAACGAAAAAGCTCATTGATTTTATTTCAAATAAAACCGGTTATCATCTCAATGAAAATGATTCATTGTATGAGGGACTAGTGTCTCATCTCGAACCTGCCATGAACCGTCTAAAGGAAAAGATGAGAATCTATAATCCGCTCACACAACAAATTAAAAAAGACTACTTTTTGCTGTTTATGGCGATTGAAGAAGGAGTCGAGCGCTTCTTTCCTGAGATTGAATTTCCAGAGGATGAAATTGCCTTTATTGTGCTTCACTTTGGCTCAGTGCTTGAAATCAAAAAAGAAGAAACAAAAATTCATGCGCTTGTTGTTTGCTCAAGCGGAATCGGTTCCTCAAAAATGCTCGCCTCCCGGTTGAAAAAAGAATTGCCGGAGATCGCCAAATTCGATCTATCCTCCTTGATAGAGCTAAAGGAAATCGATGCATCGAGCTATGACATGATTGTTTCGACCGTTCCGATACCATATGAGCATATCGATTACATTATGGTCAGTCCCCTCCTAAACGAGGATGATGCCATGCGTGTGAAGGCTCATATTAAACGGAAGATTCCTTATATCATCGAGAAAAAAAGAACAAAAGAATCTCCCAAAGAATTGGTGCAAGAAACCGTTAATATGATGACGGTTGCAGAGCAGGTGACGAATTATATGTTTGTGATTCGTAGCATCCTGTCCCGTTTTACCATTGAAAAAAGAAAGACGATGCCGAAGCATGATGAAACCATCAGGCAGCTGCTTCGTCAGCTTGAAGAGGAAGGGCTTATCACACATGCGGATGATGTAGCGAGCGGCCTTTTGGAACGTGAACAGCAAGGCGGCTTAGGCATACCTGGTACTGAATTTGCTCTTTATCATTTAAAGCATGCATTCATCAAGGAACCAATCTTTCATATTTATGATCTTGATCAAGCATACGAGGTTAAAAGCATGGATGGCGGGCAGCAGCAGATGTCACGAATGCTCATGATGCTGGCGCCGCAAGAGCTTGGCAAGGAAGGGTCAGAAATGTTTAGTCTGATCAGTTCATCCATCATTGAAAGTGAAGAAAGCATGGCGCTTTATGGACAAGGGACAAAGGAACACATTGAACAGAAATTACATCAGCTTTTCTATCAATTTGTCA
Organism: Bacillus sp. FSL K6-1000; assembly: GCF_038630785.1. Taxonomy (NCBI): domain Bacteria; kingdom Bacillati; phylum Bacillota; class Bacilli; order Caryophanales; family Bacillaceae; genus Bacillus; species Bacillus sp. FSL K6-1000. Next base: position 491,163 of record NZ_CP152042.1, read on the forward strand.
AAGAGGCAAAGTGGTAAGAAAAAGGCCGAGAGCTTAGTCGCTTCTCGGCTTTTTTGCTGTGACACAGACAGCAAGGGTAGGACGAATTTCTTCATACTCAATAGAAAATTGGTCAAACCCTGCAAACTGCATGTCATTTAATATGCTTTCACCCATCTCTTTTGTCCGGTTGGCGTCAGCTCCTTTTTCTCTTGGCTGCATGACAATAACGAGTGTTCCGCCTGGTTTCAAGGTGTGGTAAAGATTGAGTAAGCCCGTCTTTGGATCATCCCAAATTGTAAAATTGTTAACAGACAGCACTTTGTCATACTGCTCTCCGGGAAGGCGTGTTTTCTCGATTTTTCCGACATACAATCGGACCTGTTTGTCTTTTGCTCGTTTGCTGACGCGGGACTGTGCTTGCTCCTGCATGGTTGAAGAAGCATCCAGCCCATCAATGTGAAGATCTTGATAATGCTTGAGCATATGTTTAATGCTGTAGCCGGGTCCATAGCCAATCTCCAAAATGTTTTCGCCATCTGTCAGATCTAAGTGGCGGATGGCCCACTGATTCAATGCTTTATTTTCATTTGCCATAATGAATCCAGCGATGCTTCCGAGCCAGCCTTTTGGTCTGCTAAAGGTTTTTGAAAGGGTAGACAGCATGTGAGAACGCTCCTTTTTGATGATCATGTAACCGATTTTTCTCCTCTTCAAACATGCTGATTTCGGAACACATCTGTACAGCTTCATGATGTTTGAGTGGAAAAATGAGGTGGTAATGAAAGGATACATCAACAAATCAAGGAGGAGCTTACACATGGATTTACGTGAATATTTAACAAATGGCATTCCGCGCCAAACGCAGGATCAGCAGCCAGGCAGTGAAAGAGAAATGAATCCAGCGCCGATCTTTGAGGATGAATCATATCAAGGTTCTGGCAAGCTAAAAGGAAAAGTGGCACTGATTACAGGCGGAGATAGTGGAATCGGACGGGCAGTATCTGTTGCCTATGCAAAAGAAGGAGCACATGTCGCCATTGTGTATTTAAATGAACATGAGGATGCAGAAGATACGCAAAAACGTGTAGAACAGGAAGGCGTCAAATGCTTAACGATTGCAGGAGATGTCGGTGACGAAGCCTTTTGCGAGAAAGCAGTAGAAAAAACAGTTGAAGCCTTTGGACAATTAGATATTTTAGTAAATAATGCGGCTGAACAGCATCCACAAGAACGTATTCAAGATATTTCAAGTGAACAGCTTCACCAAACCTTTAGAACAAACTTCTATTCCTATTTTTATTTTACGAAAAAGGCATTGGATTATTTGAAACCGGGAAGCTCCATCATTAACACAACGTCAATTAACCCATATCGAGGTAATCCAGTGCTGATTGATTATACAGCGACAAAAGGAGCCATTAACGGCTTTACGCGTTCTATGGCACAATCGCTTGTGAAAGATGGGATTCGGGTAAACGGTGTAGCGCCAGGTCCAATTTGGACACCGCTCATTCCATCTACATTTGATGAAGACAGTGTGGAAAGCTTCGGGGCAGAAACCCCGATGGGAAGACCAGGACAGCCTGTAGAGCATGTCGGCTGCTTTGTGCTGCTGGCTTCTGACGAATCGTCTTATATGACAGGACAGACACTTCACGTCAATGGCGGTTCCTTTATGAATACATGATCTACGCGGCACCGCCCAGCTTTGATTGGGCGGTGTTTTTAGTATTTCTTGCGATTCTTCTGCACAGATGTGACAGACCATACGATAATGCCCACAACAACTGCCGCAATGACAAGTGAACTCAAATGGAACATCGTTTCATGATGCATGTTCAACTTCTCCCTTCATTGAACCTGTTTTCTATAGCATCAGCCAGAAGGTCTCTTTTTATGAAAAACACATTTCTTTGTTTAATGAATGGGCCGTCGTGGAAACCTAAGAATACGGATGAAATTTTGAAGGAGTGAAATGATATGTCTCAAGAAGAATTAAAACAGAAGGTATTAAACCTATTAGATGAACAAAAGGTCGGAACATTGGCGACTGTTGAACAGGATAAGCCGCATACTCGCTACATGACGTTTTTCCATGAAGATCTGACGTTATATACACCAACGAGTAAAGAAACACATAAAGCAGATGAAATTGAAAAAAATCCAAATGTTCATATTCTCATTGGATATTCAGGCGAAGGATTTGGTGATACTTATGCAGAAATTGCAGGTACCGCAACATTAACCGATGATCCGGAACTGATCGACCGCCTTTGGTCTGATGAGATGGAGAAATGGTTTAAAGGAAAAGATGACCCGAATCTAGTGATTCTGAAAATTGATCCAACCTCCATTCGTTATATGAATGAAGGAAGCCGTACACCAGCAGAATTATCACTTTAACACTTGCGTAATCAGGGGGAATGTGTTATAGTTTGATATTAAGTGTTGAAATAAGCAAATAAATAAAGAAAGTAAACTTTCTTTTTTCTATGACACAATGAGAAGCAATAGAGCTTCTACTTGATAAGAACGAGACGCTGTCAAAGCGAACAAACTTATTCTTTTCCTTCTGCACCCGCCCCCCTATATAAGCGGAAGAATGGAAAAAAGACGTTTTGATTTACAATTCACACTGGCACGGCTTCGGAGCCGTAAGGACGAATGAGAGGTAGGGCTTTCGTTGTCTTGTTATCCAGAACTTCCATGGCGTTTACTTTCAAACGTAGGTTCACTCGGAACACATATGACACACTGATATGATCGAATCTTAATTCATACACTCCGTAACGGAGATTAAACATTGATTATTTATTTGCATGAAAAGAGTAAGTAACAGGCTGCCATCTATTTGGCAGCCTTTTTCATTTGGTTAAACAAGAGGACCCCAAAACCAATGAGCCCAAGAAAAGGGAAGATGGAGATAGAAACCAATCGCATCGCGTCCGCTCCAAAAGGGTTCGACCCTAGTAGCAGACCAATGAATGCACAGATGATCAGAGTGAATAAAGCGGGCTTCATGATCATTTCCTTTGTCCTTTCTTCTGATACCGCCAAATCCGTTCAATAAAAAAGAACATCACTGCAAACAAAATAGAAAACATGAACATATCCAGCAGTGTCACGCCTCTATTTGGGTGCACAAGACCAAACCAAACGAATTGCAGAACAAAAGAGATCGCAAAATATAGAATTAATTTTTTCATCTTTTTCCTCTTTTCACTTATTTTTTTGACCCTTAAGCCACATCAGCCAAATGATGAAGGAACCTATCACACATGAGAGCAAAGTGCTAGGCGGCAAGGTGTGCCAGCTAGTCAGCCCCTTTACAAAACACATATAAAAAAAGAAAATGGAAATGGATACGAGTACCCATTGCTTGAGCCAGCGAGGGACACGCAGCCACGCCGCTAGAATGATTGATGATAGCTTATCCAATGAGAGAACTCCTTTTTTGAATCTGATTGGATTTTATCGTAAACAACAAAGTTTGTAAAATATGGATTTCAGAGGCTTTGATGGTATTCTTCTAGCGTGAAACATTTTCGCTGTACTGACGTATAAGTTAAAGGAACCTCATGAAAGGAAGCGATCAAGTGAAAAGAATACCAGTCATCTTCCTCAGATATATTGTCTTCTTTATTCCAGCAATCATTCTCAGTGTCTTGGTGTGGAATCATTATCAAGATGATTTGTCAGATGGGAAAGTAACAGAGAATAACGTCAAAGGAATGTTCACATTTGATGAAGGCAAACGAGTGGTGAGTGCTGTATCAAAAGACCAGCAGCTCCATTTTGCAATGGTTGATCCTCAATCAGGAAAAAGAATGAGTGAATGGACCACAGAAAGTGATTCGTTTAATGAAATGCTGCCATCCATTCAAGGAAACAATCTCTTGCTGGCTTTAAAAAATAAAGACGGGCAGCTGTTGATTGAGAAATTAACACCAAGCGGAGAAAAGAAAGAGCTCGTTCAAAATAACCTGCAGATTCCCTCATTTTTAAAAACGAATACATACCAATGGAATGGACGTCTTGTATTTACAGGAGAAATGGACGGTGCCGCTGCAGTCATCGGTGAGCTAAAGAACGGTCAGTTTCATGTGCACAATCTGAACGAGCTAAAGCTGCCAGCAAGACCCGTCTCCATGGATGTTGTCATGAATTCCTTTAGAGGACAGACGCCAATTCCTATATTTGAAGTAACTTTGAAAAATGACCAGAAGGCGTATGTCAGTGGAATCTCAAACGAGAAGCATCAGCTTGGGGTATATGTCTCCAAAAACGCTGAACCGTTCAGCCTTGTGGAAGATACAGTTGAGCAGAGGCTGCAAAAAACGATCGGATCATCACAAAACTTTGCTGTCGCCGTGGAATCGGAATATCCAAAAAGGGCAAGGAAAGTGAATGCAGAAGGAAGACTTGGAGAAGTCGTTCCAACACCAAAACCAATTTACCAAACGTATGTGTACCAGCTTAATGAGGAAGAAGTGTTGATTGCAGGCTCTACAGCAAAGGACGAAGCAAAAGGCAAACTGACGGGTTATATTTATAACCATCACACGAATAAGGCGGTGTCTGCCAGCAAGCTTTTGCAGTCGTTTTCATATGAATCTTTACAAAGAGAAGGGCTCTCTTTCAATAAAAATGTGAAGAGCGATTGGCTCTATTATTCATTTGACAATCAATTAACGGGTGCATTTGAGACGAAAAGCAAAGAGCTAAAGGAATTTCCTTTGCAAAAGGTCATCTCAATTGAAAACGCAAGCCCTGCTCACCAAACATCATTTGACACCTTTATGCAATATGTCATGAAAGGCGGACCGCTCATTCTCAACTGGGCGATATGGATCTTGATCCCGCTGTTATTATTTGTACTAGCCATCTTCCTGCCGCCGATTTTGAGACTGGTGAGAAGGAACAAGATAAAGGACAGTGTCACATTACAAGCCTATATTGTGTCTGTTAAAGAAACGGGCACTTACATCAACGAACAGCCAGTTGTCAGCATGCGGCTTCAATTTGAATATGAAGGGCAAAGTATAGAAAAGACGGTTAAAACGGTTGTATCCTACACCCAGATACCACAGCCAGGCCAGCCTATTGCCATTCACTATGATCCGAAGAAGCAAAAGGCAATGCTTTTAAAAGAGGGTGACTTCTCGCAGCCAAGTGAGCCAAAGTTCATCAAAGGCGCTGTTTTAAGAAATATAGAATCATATGGAACCGTAGGACGAGGCACCGTCTTATCACTCACATTTGAATTAGATCAGAAAACGTATATCATTCCAATGATTCAAGCCGCTGGTTTTGAATTTAGAACAGGAGAAAAAGCCGATCTCGTCGACATCAATGGCCAGCTGAAAATGGCTGCCTATGGCTATGAAGTTCGAAATCGATCGGGGAAAGATGTGACGTTAACAGGAACCATCCAGCGTGTGAAGCAATATTCAATTGCCATCCATGAACAAAAGCCTATTCAGCTGGATGTGACAGTGTCGAACGGAGATCAGTCCATCACCAAAACGGTCAGCCAGTTCATCCCTGATCATATGCAGGTCGCAGTGGGCACTCAAATCACGATCCAGACAAAGAAAGAAGAGCTGGATAGAGAAATGAGCCTCATGCAAGAGAAACAAGGAAGTGCAAAAGTGACCAATGTCGATTTTGCTGGCGTCATCGGCAATCTGCCATTAGCGATCATTCAAGTTGAGAGAAATGGCATGATGTATGAAGTGAAACAGCCAATCGATCCAATCACCAGCGTCTTGCCTGGTGATGAATTATGGGTGGCATATCACGATATGACGCGTCAAGCAGCCATTGTGAAATATGCATCAATATAAAAAAGCGTTCCTAAAAGGAACGCTTTTTCTATTAAGCTTTTGTATCATATTGGCGGAGCACCTTATCGTAGGCGAAATTGCCGAAAGGAATGAATGCCGCAAAAAAACCGGCGATGGACCATTTCAAATGCCAGCGAACTTTAAATGTCACATATGCCAAAATGAGCATATAGATGACAAACAATGCGCCATGAAGAGAGCCTACAATGGTGACTGCCATCGGAATATCCGCAAAATATTTTAGAGGCATGGCAATTAAAAGAAGGGTTAAAAGAGACATACCCTCAATAAAACCCGCCTGTCGCAGACGGCTAATACTTGTATGCATATACAAATCCTCCTGTATAAAAGCTAGTTTCTCATCTTCTAATATAAACGAAAGATCGTCTGGGCATGCTGAAATCTACGAAAAATTCAAAATATGTTCATGGATTGCTTAAAAAATGGGAAAAGTCCTTTACTGTTTGTTTGTTTCAGAGAGTACTTGCTTTAAGTGCATCACATCATGTAATAAATGCTCCGTCATTGCTTGAACCGCTTCTGTGGAGCGGCGCTTTTTTATTTCAGAATAGATCGCTGCATGCTCTCTTTGAATGGTTTCAGCACGAGTGCCGCCGCTAAAATGGAAGATGCGACAATAGTGAATGAGTGCATTCACGTGATTCAATTGTTTGGATAAACGGTCATTGTGACTCGCCAAAATGATTTTTTGGTGAAAGGATTCATGTAACTGGACGATCTCTTTAGATGGCAGCTCCTGCTTGATCGCTTCGTCCGCCTCCGTGAGAACCTGCTCAATTTCATCCATTTCTCTTTGCGTGGCTTCCTTACAGGCAAGCTCAACAGCAAGTGTTTCTAAGGCAACCCGAATTTGATAGAGCTCCTCGACATCTTTTTCTGTTAACGTATAGACGGAATAGCCTGATCGATGATCCGCGATTAAAAGCTCGTCTTTTTCTAACAGCCTCATCGCCTCTCTTACAGGTGAACGGCTTACGCCAAATTGCTTGGCAAGCTGTGTTTCATTGATGCGCTCTCCTGGCTGAAACTGGCCATCAAAAATCATTTGCTTCAGCTGTTCATAAAATTGCATGTGATACGGTGTTGGTCTTTCCATCTCGAATGAATTCATCCCATCATTCCCTCTTTTGTACATCATCTTTTGTCTCATGTTATCCAAGTTTTTCCCTCTAGGCAAGCCTGCATCGAAAAGTCAATATCGTACAATCCAAGAGAAAAAGGGTGTGCTACACTAATGATGAGTTCAGTGAAAAGAGGGGATCGACATGAGAACATTAGAGGAACGAACAGTCCATTTTGACCAGGACTTGCAAATAGAGGCGTATCGCTTTCATGCCATCATCAAAAAGTTCCCAAAACATTTTCATACATACTATGTGATTGGATTTATTGAAGGCGGTCAAAGACGTATGTTCTGCCAAAATCAAGAATACATCATTGGAAAAGGAGATATCCTTCTTTTCAATCCGTACGATAATCACGGATGTGAACAATTTGATCACAAGCCGCTAGATTATCGCAGCTTAAATATTGAACCAGAGTTGCTGGAGAAGATCTTTCAGCACAAGCCGCATTTTAAAGCCCCTGTGGTTTCACAAAGTGAACTAGCAAAGCAATTATATGATCTTCATCAAATGATCACAGAAGAAGCTCCTGCTTTGAATAAACAGGAAGCCTTTTACTTTTTGATGAAGCAGTTGATCGAAACCTATTCTGATATACCAGAGGAAAAAGCATCAGCAGCCAATGCCAATGCCAATGAACAAAAAGTCCAAGACGTACAGCAATATATTGAAACACATCTCACGGAAAATATATCGTTAGATGACTTAGGTGAGCTCGTGTCCATGAACAAATATTCATTGCTGCGTGCTTTTACAAAGTTCAGAGGAATTACGCCGTATCGTTATTTACAGACAATCAGGGTGAACTATGCGAAGGAACTACTCGCCCAAGGAATGAAGCCAATAGATGTAGCTGCTGCCGCTGGATTTTCTGATCAAAGTCATTTGACTCATTTCTTTTCGGAATTTATTGGGCTTACGCCAGGGCAGTATCAGCAAATTTTTGAAAAGCAGGTAACAGCAAAATGAAAAATAAACAGCTTCTTGGTCATCTAGCAGCCATGTTCACCATTTTTTTATGGGGATCTACCTTTATATCAACCAAAATATTATTAACGGCTTTTTCTCCAACAGAGATTTTATTTTTTCGTTTTTTCCTTGGGTACCTTACCCTGATGATCATTTATCCAGTCACCATGAAGGTACAGCGTAGAAAGCATGAAGGGATGTTTGCGCTCGCAGGGTTATGCGGTGTGGTCTTATACTATTTTTTGGAAAATGTTGCACTTACCTATACGTTCGCTTCGAATGCAGGTGTCATCAGCTCCGTTGTCCCATTTTTCTCTTTTCTATTGTCTTATTTTTTATTAAAAGATGAGCCGCTGCACAGCCGCTTTTTTATAGGCTTTTTCATCGCGATGATAGGAATTGTACTGATTAGCTTTAATGGGATGACGACGTTCCAATTGAATCCGCTCGGTGATGCTTTAGCATTTATGGCTACCATCGTCTGGGCATTTTATTCCATTTTATCGAAAATGATCAATCAATATGGCTACCATATTATTCAGGTGACAAGACGTGTCTTCTTTTACGGGCTGCTATGGATGATTCCGCTGATCTGGCATTTTAAGATTCGTTTAGACTGGGAGCGGTTCACGAATCCATCGTTTGCCTTCCACTTGCTGTTTTTAGGCGTCTTTGCATCAGCTATTTGTTTTCTGACATGGAGCTTTTCCGTGAAGACGATCGGTGTGGTGAAATCAAGTGTGTATATTTATGGAGTGCCCATTATCACGATGATCATTTCAATGATCGTTCTTCACGAGAGTCTGACCTTCATGTCGGCACTAGGAACGGTACTGACCTTAGGAGGTTTGCTGCTTTCAGATAAAAAAGGTGCGGGAAGAAAGAAACAGAAGTCCCCGATACTGGTGCAGGATAAAAAGGCGCTTTGATCAAAAAGCGTCTTTTGTCCATTGTAAGAACAGGCACTCTTTAGTAAACTCAAATTAAACGGTCGACGGTCGACCGATGACAAAGGGGGAAAAATCAATGAAGCATGTTTCAATTGCAGCGATACCAGGAGACGGAGTTGGAAAGGAAGTTGTGCCTGAAGCCATCCGAGTTTTGAAAGCGATATCAGAGGTGCATGGCGGTCTGTCTTTCACCTTTCAGGATTTTCCGTGGAGCTGTGAATATTATTTAGAGCATGGCGAAATGATGCCAAAGGATGGATTGGAACAACTAAAAGCCTTTGACAGCATTTTCTTAGGGGCCGTCGGAGATGCCAATTTAGTGCCGGATCATGTATCACTTTGGGGATTGCTCATTAAAATTAGACGTGAATTTGAGCAGGTGATCAACGTTAGACCTGCAAAACAGCTGAGCGGCATTCGCTCACCGCTTGCTCAGCCAAAGGATTTCGATCTTCTTGTTGTAAGAGAAAACGGTGAAGGTGAATATAGTGAAATTGGGGGCCGTATCTATCAAGGAGAAGATCAGCTTGCCATTCAAAATGCTGTTTTCTCCAGAAAAGGGACAGAGCGAGCCATGCGTTTTGCCTTTCAATTAGCAAAAAAGAGAAGAAAGCATGTGACAAGTGCAACCAAATCGAATGGAATCGTTCATACAATGCCATTTTGGGATGAAGTGTTTCAAGACGTAGCAAAGGATTATCCAGAGGTGACAGCAGACTCACAGCACATTGATGCACTCTCAGCCTTCTTTGTAACAAGACCTGAGAAATTCGATGTGATTGTCGCCAGTAATTTATTTGGCGATATTTTGACTGATCTTGGAGCCGCCATTATGGGAAGTATTGGCGTAGCGCCTGCTGCCAACATCAATGTGAATGGCAAATATCCGTCCATGTTTGAGCCTGTACACGGATCAGCCCCAGACATTGCAGGAAAAGGGATTGCCAACCCAATCGGTCAAATTTGGACGGCTAAACTCATGCTTGATCATTTCGGAGAAGAAGAACTGGGCACACACCTGCTCGAAATCATCGAGTCAGTCACAGCAGACGGCTTTTTAACAGCAGACATCGGCGGAGCCTATCAAACACAAGAAATCACCAACGAAATCATCAAGCGATTGAAGAAATAATCCGTCATTAGAACCGCATCTCCACGTCTGCTATAATAAAAGGATGGATAGAAGAAAGAGATGTGAAATCTAGTGTCAAAAACAGTTGTATTAGCAGAGAAACCTTCAGTAGGACGTGACTTAGCACGTGTACTGAAGTGTCATAAAAAAGGAAATGGTTTTTTAGAAGGAGACCAATACATTGTGACGTGGGCGCTTGGCCATTTGGTCACACTGGCTGATCCAGAAGGCTACGGAAAAGAATTTCAATCCTGGCGTTTAGAGGATTTACCGATCATTCCAGAGCCGCTCAAGCTTGTCGTCATGAAAAAGACAGGAAAGCAATTCCAAGCAGTGAAAGCGCAGCTTGCAAGAAAAGATGTAAAAGACATTGTCATCGCAACAGATGCTGGACGTGAAGGGGAGCTAGTCGCAAGATGGATTCTTGAAAAAGCGCATGTGAAAAAGCCACTGAAACGACTATGGATCTCATCTGTTACGGACAAAGCCATCCAAGAAGGCTTCAAACGATTAAAAGATGGCAGAGAATATGATAATCTGTATCGCTCGGCGGTTGCACGTGCAGAGGCAGACTGGATTGTAGGGATCAACGCAACAAGAGCGCTGACGACCAAGTTCAATGCACAGCTTTCCTGCGGACGGGTACAAACACCAACGATTGCCATGATCGCCAAACGAGAAGAAGACATTCAGCAATTTCAGCCGAAGCCGTTCTATGGAATGACTGCACAAGTAGATGGGCTTACGTTGACATGGCAGGATGCCAAAACAAAGCAAAACCGCACATTCCAAGAGAATGTCATAAAAGAGCGTTTGGCAGGCTGCAAAGGAAAACCAGCAGTGATCGATGCATTGAAAAAAACAGCGAAAAAAGCTTTTGCTCCAGGGCTGTATGACCTGACTGAATTGCAGCGTGATGCACATAAACGCTACGGCTTCTCAGCAAAAGAAACCTTGTCTACGCTTCAGCGATTGTATGAGCAGCATAAGCTTGTGACATATCCGCGTACAGATTCACGATTTATTTCAGCGGATATCGTTCCTACATTAAAAGATCGTTTAAAAGGAATGAACGTTAGACCGTACGCACAGCATGTGAACCGCATTTTACAATCAGGCGTGAAAGCGCACAAAGGCTTCGTCAACGATGCAAAAGTGTCAGATCACCATGCGATCATTCCAACCGAGGAAGAGCTTTATCCTGGTGCACTAAGTGATAAAGAGCGTAAATTATATGACCTAATTGCCAAACGATTCCTTGCTGTCCTCATGAATCCTTTTGAATACGAGGAAACAACGGTGTTTGCCAAGATAGGCAGTGAAACCTTCACGGCAAAAGGAAAAACCGTACAATCAGCCGGCTGGAAAGTCGTGTATGATGATTCCTATGAAGACGAGGAATCAGCCGAAGCAGATCAGCATCTGCCGCTGCTTTCAGAAGGGCAGTCACTTGAAGTACGCCAGCTGAAAGAAACAAATGGAGAAACCAAACCTCCTGCCCGTTTTAATGAAGCAACTCTGCTATCTGCTATGGAGAACCCAGCGGCATTTATGCAGAATCAGGAAAAGGACTTAGTGAAAACCCTCGGTGAAACAGGCGGACTAGGAACAGTGGCCACAAGAGCCGATATTATTGAAAAACTGTTCAACAGCTTCTTAATCGAGAAAAAGGGCAAAGACATTTTCATCACATCGAAAGGGAAACAGCTGCTTTCCTTAGTGCCTGAAGACTTAAAATCTCCTGCGTTAACAGCGGAATGGGAACAAAAGCTTTCTAAAATCGCAAAAGGACAGCTGAAGGCTTCTCAATTCATGAGTGAAATGAAGTCCTATGCAAAACAAGCCGTATCTGAAATCAAACAAACGAACCAAACCTTTAAGCATGACAATGTCACTGGCACCCATTGTCCTGACTGCGGAAAACTTATGCTGAAAGTGAACGGAAAACATGGCACAATGCTCGTGTGCCAAGACCGAGAATGCGGCCACCGTAAAAATGTAGCGAAGAAAACAAACGCACGCTGCCCGAACTGTCATAAAAAGCTCGAGCTGCGCGGAGAAGGTGATGGTAAAATCTTTGCTTGTGTGTGCGGCCATAGAGAAAAACTTTCTGTTTTCGAAAAACGCAAATCACAATCCAATCAAAAGAAAGCCAGTAAGCACGATGTGTCTAAATATATGAAGAAACAAAAGAAAGTGGAAGAACCAATCAATAACGCACTGGCTGAGCAATTAAAGAAATTAAAATTAGATCAATAGTAGTGTATAAACCCATGTTGAAATGCATGGGTTTTTCTGTGTAATCAAGTATATCGGCATATGGTTTTTCTGAAAATGGGAATATGTATGCAAAAAGACTCGTAATTTGGTATAAAATATTTATTTAAATTTTAACAAAAACACTCTATAATAAATCGTTAGATGCTAAGAGAACGGGAGTTGAAAGGGGACACGAATGGTTACAGCCATACATCGCACGGCTATTGTTTTACTCATTGTTTTTTTATTAGGCGGATGTACCTGGGAACAGCAGAAGGAATCAGCTGATCCAGTATCTCCACAGCCTGTATTGCCTGGAGAATATTTTATCACTCATCACCTCATGACAGATCAAGGCATGATTCGCACTTCATTAGCAGAGGAGCACATCTACTTATCTGAATCGCTTGGACTTTGGATGGATTATCTTGTTCGAAAAAAAGACCAAAATTCTTTTGACCAACAATTTGGTGTCCTGCAAGATCAATTTTTATTAGAAGATCACCTTCTCAGCTGGCAAATCGAATCTGATCAAAAAAGTAAGGCCAATGCTCTAGTTGATGACTTACGGGTAGTGGCGGCACTTCAAAAGGCAGATCGTTTATGGAAGAATGCAGCATATCAAACCACAGCAAAAGAAATCGCACAAGCGTTAAAAGACAAGAATATGTATAGAGGCATCTTGTCCGATTATTATGATGCATCAACAAACCGAACTTCACACACAATCACACTCTCATATTTAGACCCAAAAGCAATCAAAGAATTGGAATCCCTCAAAATATTCACGAAACAAATGACGAGTAACCAATTGACCATTCTAAAACAAGCACCGAGAAAAAAAGGATTCTTTCCTAAATCCTATGACATAAAGAAAAAAGCCTATTCATTTGATCAAGAAATCAATATGATTGATCAGCTCTATACGGCTCTACATGCTGATCGTGCAAAGGTGAGTACGTCCGCGATCATGAAATGGCTAAAAACGACTTTTAAGAAAGAAGGAAAACTGTACGGTAGATATAAACTTAGCACATTGCAGCCATCAGTGACGTATGAATCGCCTTCTGTATATGCATTGGTCATCTTGTATGCTCTTAAACGAAACGAACCGGAATTCGCAAAAGAGGTTTATGACCGCATGAAAGAATTACAAATTCAAGATCCTCTCAAGGATTATTATGGAGGATACATGAACGAAAAAGACACACACTCATTTGACAACTTATTGCCTCTCATTGCAGAAAGGGAGCTTTTTAATGAATCGGTTATTCAGTAATACGTATCGTTTATATTATTCTCTGCTCCTCACGTTTGCAGGTCTTATTTTGTTTATGAGCTACCTTGGCTTGCATGATGCAGAGAGCTTTTTGATGATCACACTGACTTTTGTCGTGTTAGGATGCGGGATTTTATTTGGCATCTTACCAGCATTAATTTTTACCTTGCTGATGTTGTTCTTTATAGGAAGTGCTATGTTCTTTACAGAGCTTGGCCACACAAATCCTTTCTTTTCCAATCGAACATTGCAGGATGTGGTGGTTTGGGGCGTAGCCCTTCTCTTTTTCGCGATTTCAGCAGGAAGCTTGCATGAGCGGATCAAGACGATGCGTCACACCATTGAACAACAAAAGCAGGCGATGAAACAATTTGTGGCGATTGACTCGACAACTGGATTTGACAATGCAGATCGGATGAAGCTGGAATTATCCGAGGAAATGAAACGGGCAGAACGTTACAAACAGCCATTCGTTTTTATCCTTCTTCATATCCATTATGCAGCGGAATTCAAATCGTTATATGGAGAAAAAGAAATGCAGCACCTATTTCAGCAATTAAGTATCAAGATTCGCGAAAGTGTCAGAGAAACGGATAAGAAATTTCGATTATCCGAAGAACGAATAGGCTTGCTGCTTACTCACACACCAGAAGAGAATGTCTCTGTCGTCCTTGAGAAGCTAAAAGATAAATTGCAAAAGCATGTGCTGTTAAACGGTCGTGAAGTCACCCTGACTTTTCATGTCTGTCATTTAACAAGCAGTTCGGATTATCGTACGCCAGAGCAATTTTTAGAAGAACTAGAAAAAGAGATGATGATGAATGAACTTTAATTCTTTGATGAAATGCTGTTTGCTGCTTGCTCTTTTTTTGATTCTTTCTTTTAAATACATGGCTTCAGCCGACGCACTTGCCAAGCCAGATACCCTGATCGTTTATTCGACAGAATCGGGGGAAGCGACACCAGCAGTGCATATGCTGGATCTACTCGCCGGACATTTTTCCAAACAGCTGACGATTGTATCTGATGAACATTTGGCTGAAAAGAAGATCAGTGAATTTCAGCAAGTCATCTACCTAGGGGAAATAAAGAGAACCTTACCGAAGCAGACCGTTCGTATGATGAATGAAGCACAGAAGGTAATAGCCATTGGATACAATGCGGAACAGCTTCGCCCATTCTCCAATCTTACTTTTCACAAACAAGATCACACGAGTCAAATCAAATATACAGATGATCAATCTTACCGTCAGCTAGAGAAAAGTATCAGTGCGTTAACGGTTCAAGGGGCCGACTTGCAAAGTGAATTTTTATTGAAGAAGCATGAAGCTGATCTTCCATTTGTGATCCAAACAAAGGAAGGTGCCGACTATATTGGAATTTTAAATGTCGTGCAGCAGAACGAGCTGCTTGCAGAAGTGCTGGAAAAACGCCTGTCTTCTTCTCATCAGCTGACCACAAAGTACTTAAGGTTTGGGAACATCAGTCCTGTCTCTGACGAGAAGAAGCTGCTTGAGCTTGGACAATACGTATCCACTCGGCATATTCCGTTTCTGATAGCGGTAACCCCTGTATGGGTGGATCGAACAACAGGTGATGAAGTGACACTGAGTGACCGTCCGCAGCTCGTAAAAGTGTTAAAACAATTGCAAAGCAATGGAGCCAGCATCATTCTTCATGGATTTAGCCGTACGTACCGAACGGAGGATTCTGGTCAGGACTTTGAGTTCTGGGATGCAAAGAATGATCAGTCCATTACATCAAATGACCCAAAAAAAGCCGAGAAGAAGCAAAGTGAAAGCCATTTTTCGAATGAAAAAGACTTCCATGCTTATACGAGATCGAATCAGCAGCAAGAAATCATCTATACAGAAGAAAAAATCACAAAGGGCATTGACCTTCTTGCGCAGCAAGGTCTATATCCACTGGCATTCGAAGTACCGCGTGATGCCATATCCCAACAAGGCTACGAAGTGATATCTAGGCATATGTCCAGTCTGTTTGGACAGGTACAGTTGTCGGATCATACGTGGAAAACAGCCGGTGCTCCGCCGCTGGTGACGAAGCCCGCTATGCTTCACGGCATGACCTTATATCCTCAGCAATCAGTAGAGCCAGCATCTGACCAAGAAGGTTCAAATATTTTAACAGAGCAAAAGATTCAATCCATCCAGCATCTTCAATCAGCCGCAATCGGGCTGTCCTATGATGTGGAATCAGGAATAGATGGACTGCAAAATCTGATGACGCAGATGGATGCAATTCCTTCTAGTGAATGGCTGGATTTAAAGAAAACAAAACAGACGGTCCAAACATCACATGTGCAGATCAAAACATCAGGGAATGGACATATTCAAGTAGAACAATCCAATAGAGCAGAAACCAAAACAGTCAAACGAAGCGGCATGGAAAATATGCTGCGAATTCTCACAGTCGTGGTGATGCTGTTTATTGCGGCATTTGCTTTTTACACATTGTATTTAAGACTGACAATGAAAAAACGAATTTTTAAGGAGAGAAAATTAGGTGGCTGATGTCTTATTTTATCTTTCATTAATATTGATTTGGATCATGCTCCTATACCACATGTTTCTCATGCAGGGCGGCTTTCAGCACTACCTGACATACGAAAAAGTGCTGCCTGAATGGACGAAACAGGGGAAAGAGCTGCCGTCCGTCAGCATTCTAATTCCTGCTCATAATGAAGAAGTTGTCATCCGACAAACGCTAAAAGCAATGGTCCAGCTATCCTACCCTAAACATCTCCTTGAAATCATTGTGATTAATGACAATTCCTCTGATGGCACAGGGGACATCGTGAGGTCATTCAGTGAGCAATATGATCATGTCCATATGATTGAAACAAAGCCGCCATTTGCCGGAAAGGGAAAATCCACTGCATTGAATGAAGGCTTAAAGGCTTCAACAGGAGAAGTCATCTGCGTATACGATGCAGATAACATGCCTGAACAAAAGGCTGTCTATCACTTGGTTCTTGGTTTATTGAACGACCCAAAGGCAGGCGCTGTTGTCGGGAAATTCAGGGTCATCAATGCAGCCAAAAATCTCCTGACCAAATTTATTAATATTGAGACCATCTGCTTCCAATGGATGGCGCAGGGCGGAAGATGGAAGTGGTTTGGCATTGCGACAATACCAGGCACCAACTTCGCCATCCGCCGGCACATTTTAGAAGAACTTGGCGGCTGGGATGTTCATGCGCTGGCTGAGGACACCGAATTAACGATTCGTGTCTATAACCTTGGCTATGTCATTCGATTTTTCCCGGCAGCGATCACTTGGGAACAAGAGCCTGAGACGTGGAAAGTCTGGTGGCGGCAAAGAACACGCTGGGCACGAGGCAATCAATATGTTGTACTCAAATTTTTAAAGCAGTTTATGAAGCTGAAACGAAAACGAATGATTTTCGATTTGTTTTATTTCTTCTTTACGTATTTCTTATTTTTCTTCGGTGTCCTGCTCTCAAATGGGATCTTTATCGTGAACCTATTTGTTGACCTTCACTTATCTGTAGGAGCTGTTGCACTGATCCTGTGGGGATTGGCCTTCTTCCTCTTTCTAACAGAAGTGATGATTACATTAAGCATTGAGAAAACAGAGCTCACCAAACAAAATATACTCATTGTGGCGCTCATGTACTTCACTTATTCTCAAGTATGGATTGCGCTAGTCGTGTACTCTTTATTTGTAGAGACAAAGAGCCGTTTATTCAAACAAGAAGTAAAATGGTACAAAACCGAGCGTTACGATCAACAACAAAAGAAAAGCGGGTGACAAATTGAAATCGGTAAAATGGATGATTTTTATATTGGTGATATCCCTTGCCATTCAGCCTTTTTTCATGGCGGGGCAAGCACTGGCGCAATCAAATCGAGTACAAGTGAAAGATGACTGGATTCGCTCATCAAAAGGAAGTCAAACAGAAACGCAAGCATTATCAGAAGATGTAGTGACCTTGTATGGACAAGAAGACCGCACTGAATTTTCCTATCAAATAGAGAAAGAAAAAGTAGAGTCTAGCACCCTTACATTGAATATAGAGGCATCACCATTACTCATTTCGCCATCATCGTTCACAGTCATGATTGATGGAGAGATTGAAAAGACCATTCCCGTAT
Organism: Bacillus sp. FSL K6-1000; assembly: GCF_038630785.1. Taxonomy (NCBI): domain Bacteria; kingdom Bacillati; phylum Bacillota; class Bacilli; order Caryophanales; family Bacillaceae; genus Bacillus; species Bacillus sp. FSL K6-1000. The sequence continues at coordinate 508,864 of NZ_CP152042.1, forward strand.
CAGGGAAAAACCAAAAGAAATCGATTCAAATCAAATTGAACAAATCGCAATTGAAAAAAGGTTTTCATCGGATTCAGCTCGCATTTTATGGCGTGTTAAAAGAAGGTGTGTGTATCAACCAAGAGACACCTGCCAATTGGCTGAAAGTATATCCTGAAAGTGAGCTGGATTTCAAAGGAACTCAAACGACAGACGTGACGTTAGACAGCTTCCCTTCACCTTTCATTCAAACAGGTGATCAGAAAGAACAAACAGATATTGTGATTCCAAATTCACCGGAAGCAGCTGAATTAGAAGCGGCTGTGAAAGTATACCGTACGTTGAAAAACAAAGACCGCCAAGCAGACCTCAAAATCGTCCAAGAAAAGGACCTCAAGCAAATCGCGCATCCAACGATTGCTGTTGGAGCGAAAGGAAATTGGGAGGGACGAGTGAAATCGATCGAGCAAGCTGCGAAAATGAAAACAGCAAGCAACCAGCTCACGTTAGCAGTGAGAACACTGACAGGGAAGAAAAAAGAACAGCCCATTTTATTTGTCACTGCTGAACAGCCGAAGACAATTGCTGAAAAAATCAATGTCCTGACTCAACCAGAACTGACCGATCAGCTCACTGGGACAGATTTGCTGCTTCAAAAGGTTACTGCTAAAGCATCAAAACCATCTCATCAAATTCGTTTAAAAGATTTTGGTGGTGATGATGTAACGGTTGGAACCAAAAAGACGGCATCGGATCATTACTATTATCCGAAAGCATTGATCGCTAATCAAAAATCTGGTGCAAAGTTAAATCTATCATTTAAAAAAACTGATACAGCGAACAAAGCGGAACGCTTAACAGTCATGATTAATAATGAACCACACGATGTACCGTTAACAAAACTAGGAAACAAAGATGAGAATGGATTCTATCATGTGTCAATTCCAGTAGATTCACAAGTGCTCCAAAAGAATGAATATATTGATTTGCAATTTGTCACTACAGGCTTTAAAAACATGGAGTCCTGCAGACATACGGATGAAGAAAGCTGGATTTACATTGATAAGAATAGCTCTCTTCAAATACCAGAAGGGACAGCTAGTGATACACCGGATTTAGCTGCATGGCCGCTTCCTTTCACATCAAAAACGCAGCAAGGAAAAACATTAATCATCATGCCAAATCAAATCAAGCAAGAAACGATCAATCAAATGGCGATGCTGACAGAATCATTTAGTCAGCCGGAAACTGCTCAATATCAATTGATCAAAGCATCAAATGTGACAAATGATCAATTGAAAAATCACTCTCTTATTTTCATCGGTGGCATTCAAACGTTCTCTCTTTTAAAAGAAAAGGCAGACGATCTCATCGTTCCTGTGACAAAGGATCAGTATGATGTATCCTCCTTTGGCATGATCAACGAAACGACTGCTCGTATTGTATGGGCGCAGCCATCTGTATGGAATAAAGAGCAAACAATGACCGTCTTTTCAGGAATGAAAGCAGCTGACGCTGATCTTTCACATGAAGTGCTTCATTTCCTGCAAACAAATACGGAAACGGCAACAGTTGCCATCGAGAGCAAAAACAAAGACATGTTCTCTAATCATCAAACGGTCAGCAGCACAACAAATGATCTCAAAAAAGGTGAAAAGCAAGGCGTCGGTGATTCTTGGATTTATTTTGCATGTATCGCTGTGCTAATTATTTTTGTGGTCGGAATGATTATTTATTTCGTACGAAAAAACCGCAAAAAGACTGATAGATAAACGATCAAAAGACCTTGAAAAAATGTCTTTACTTTGGTGTCAAACGGGAGTATGATCTCTTTTATAAAAGACCAATCGCTGAATCATTTCGATGAGCGGGGGAACCATTAGTGGTGCAGGACACCACGTGGGGTGAATCCTTTTTAGGTAGGGCAAAGTCTCATGCGCCCGAATCCGTCAGCTAACCTCGTAAGCGTTAAAGAGAGCAAAGACCAACCTGTGATCTAAACAATAGACGCAGGGGCATTCTATTGCCTCTGTGTCTTTTTGGCGATCCATCTTTTGTAACTTAAATCGTTTGACACTAAAGGAGCGGGCATCACATGTACAGTTTGATGAAGCGTATTTTAATTGGGAAACCATTAAAATCACAGGCAGCAGGAGAACAAAAACTATCAAAAATCAAAGCGTTGGCATTATTGTCATCAGACGCATTGTCATCTGTTGCATACGGTACAGAACAAATCTTGATTGTTCTTTCAGTCGTTAGTGCAGCAGCATTTTGGTACTCACTCCCGATTGCAGGTTGTGTATTAATTCTTTTAATGGCGTTAATTCTATCTTACCGCCAGATTATTTATGCTTATCCAGAAGGCGGGGGGGCCTATGTCGTCTCTAGCCGAAACTTAGGTGAAAAGCCAGGACTGATCGCTGGCGGATCATTGCTTGTAGATTATATTTTGACTGTAGCAGTGAGCATATCAGCGGGTACCGATGCCATCACATCAGCTTTTCCGGCACTATATCCATATCATGTGCTGATTTCAATTGTATTGGTCATCTTGATTATGGTGCTCAACCTTCGTGGATTGACAGAATCAGCATCTATTTTGGCTTATCCCGTATACTTGTTTGTCATATCACTCCTTATATTAATTGGAGTCGGGGGCTTTAAATTATTAACAGGAGGCGTTCCTCCAGCACCTGAGCATACTGCAATAGGTACACACGTACCTGGCATTACATTATTTCTTTTATTAAAAGCATTTTCGTCTGGCTGTTCTGCACTGACTGGAGTAGAAGCCATTTCAAATACCATTCCATCCTTTAAAAAACCAGCTGCACAAAATGCAGCGAGAACATTATTGATGATGGGTGGCTTACTAGCTGTATTATTTGTTGGCGTGACATTGCTTGCGTTTGGTTTTGGCATCTCACCAAAGCCAGAAGAAACAGTTGTATCACAAATTGCATCAGATACATTTGGACGTACATTTTTCTATTATGTCATTCAGGCTGTCACAGCTTTAATCTTGATATTAGCGGCAAACACCGGCTTCTCCGCCTTTCCTTTATTGGCGGTCAACTTAGCAAAGGATAAATATATGCCGCGCATGTTTACAGTAAGAGGGGATCGTCTCGGTTACTCTAATGGCATTATCTTTTTAGGTGTAGCTTCCATGCTGCTCATTTGGTTGTTTGATGGGAAAACGGAACACCTTATCCCGCTATATGCTGTCGGTGTATTTATTCCATTTACCTTGTCACAGACAGGTATGTGTGTGAAATGGATTCGTGAAAAACCGCAGGGCTGGAAAACGAAAATGCCTATTAATATAGTCGGAGCACTGATTTCCTTCACGGTTCTCATGATTCTTATTTTGACCAAGTTTCATCTTGTATGGCCAGTATTTGTTTTCATGCCAATTGTGCTATTCATCTTTCATTCCATTAAAAAGCATTACTTGTCTGTCGGAGAACAACTGCGTTTAATGAATGAAGCAGAGCCTGTTGAGATTAAAGGGAATGTGGTCATTGTGCCAATTGCCGGTGTAACACGTGTCGTTGAGCAATCTGTTCAATATGCAAAATCCTTATCAGAGCAAGTCATAGCAGTTCATGTATCCTTTGATAAAGAAAAAGATAAGAAAATTGAAGCAGATTGGGAAAAACTGAACAGCGGTGTGCGGCTTGTGATGCTGCATTCGTCTTATCGAAGCCTTATTCATCCGCTCGATAAATTCCTTGAAACGGTTGAGGCAAAAGCAAATGCGCATCAATATAAAGTGATGGTGCTCGTACCTCAATTTATCCCGAAAAAAAGATGGCACACGATCTTGCATAACCAATCTGCCTTTTTATTAAGATTCCGTCTGTTATGGAAGCGGGATATTGTGGTCGCCACCCTTCCATATCATTTTAAAAAGTAGCAGCAAGTTGAAACGTTTGATCAAAAGGGTGCGGTGGTATGGAGTAAGAAAAAAGGAGTTTTCTCACATGCCGCAAAGAACCGCAGGAAAAGAAGTAACAGCGCTACTGGAAGAGTGGGGCGTAAAACATATCTATGGAATGCCCGGCGACAGCATAAACGAATTAATTGAAGAGCTTAGGCATGAATCAAGCCAAATACAATTTATACAAACGAGACATGAAGAAGTGGCGGCACTTTCAGCGGCGGCTGATGCCAAACTAACAGGTAAGCTCGGTGTCTGCTTATCCATCGCTGGCCCGGGTGCTGTTCACTTATTAAATGGACTATACGATGCAAAAGCAGATGGCGCACCCGTTTTAGCAATTGCAGGGCAGGTTGCGTCAACGGAAGTAGGGAGAGACGCCTTTCAAGAAATCAAATTAGAGCGGATGTTTGACGACGTCGCTGTCTTTAATCAGCAGGTACAAACAGCAGAAGCTCTGCCAGATTTATTGAATCAAGCCATTAAAGCAGCTTATACTCACAAAGGTGTGGCAGTTCTCACCGTATCGGATGACTTATTTTCTCAAAAAATTAAGCGCAAGCCTGTTTATACATCTCCTCTTTATGTTGAGGGAGAAGTTCGGCCAAAGAAAGATCAACTGCTAAAGGCAGCACAGCTAATTAACAATGCGAAGAAGCCAGTCATATTAGCAGGTAAAGGATTACGAAATGCAAAAGAAGAGCTTCTTTCATTTGCAGAAAAGGCTGCTGCGCCTATTGTCATCACACTTCCTGCAAAAGGTGTTGTGCCAGACAGGCACCCATATTTTTTAGGAAACCTAGGTCAAATCGGAACGAAGCCAGCATATGAAGCGATGGAAGAGTGTGATCTCTTAATTATGCTTGGAACTTCCTTTCCATATAGAGACTACTTACCAGAGGACACACCTGCCATTCAACTGGATATTAAACCAGATCAAATCGGTAAAAGATATCCGGTAGACGTAGGAATCGTGAGTGACAGCAAGAGTGGTTTGCATGAACTGACCTCCTACATTGAATATAAAGAGCAGCGTGGTTTCCTTGAAGCTTGTACTGAGCATATGATGAAATGGCGAGAAGAAATGGATAAGGAAAAATCCGTTGCCACATCACCGCTTAAACCTCAGCAAGTCATTGCTAGATTAGAAGAAGCAGTAGAAGACGACGCCATTCTTTCTGTTGATGTAGGGAATGTGACCGTATGGATGGCACGCCATTTTGAAATGAAACAGCAGGATTTCATCATCTCCAGCTGGCTTGCCACAATGGGCTGTGGTTTGCCTGGTGCTATCTCTGCTAAGTTAAATGAACCGAATCGCCAAGCGATTGCTGTCTGTGGCGATGGTGGCTTCACAATGGTTATGCAAGACTTTGTGACAGCGGTCAAATATAAACTGCCAATCGTTGTGGTGATTTTAAACAACAACAATCTTGGAATGATTGAATATGAACAACAAGTAAAAGGAAACATCAATTATGGTATAGAGCTGGAAGATATTGATTTTGCTAAGTTTGCAGAAGCATGTGGCGGCAAAGGAATCTCCGTGTCATCACATGAAGAACTAGCTCCAGCCTTTGATACAGCTCTTCAATCAGATAAACCTGTCATTATTGATGTTGCTGTCACCAATGAACCGCCGTTACCTGGAAAAATTACGTACACACAAGCAGCCGGTTTTAGTAAGTACTTACTGAAAAAATTCTTTGAAAAAGGCGAGCTGGATATCCCTCCACTCAAGAAAAGTTTAAAACGCTTTTTCTAAACAAAATGTAGTCGGTCCTCTCAAAAGAGGACTGACTTTTTTGTGATGAAAGGAAAAACATTTCAATTATCACTTGTTTTATTTCCTAATTATTTTTGTAACTTAAAGCCTATTTTTCCAATTCGCTGAGAAAGGTAAAATAGACTTTATGATCAATAATGGAGGGAGTGACTTCTTCTGGGGAAGATACTTGATGCAAAAGCACTAACAAGTGCCATGGACACAAGAGCAAAACACTATCAGGAACTCCGTGAACAAATGGTAGATTTAAAAAAGGCATTACAAGGTGTTGCCAATCTTGGTGACGACTTCACTGGGAAAGGTGCCGATAACATTAAAAGCTTTTATAAAGAGCTCGCCGGAAATGTAGACATGTTTATCAGCTTCATTGATAAGCAAAAAGCCTTTCATGACGGTGTTTCTGGGACACTTGATGATACGAGCTTTGGCGGCGATACCTTTGTAGAAGAACACTTTTTAGACAACGCAGTACATATGGGCATCAAGAATGCCAAAAGCATTGTAAAGGATCAAAAAAAGGCACTCAAAACGATTTTTCAAGACATTGATGATCTCATTTCTCTAGAAGTATTTGATAGTCAAACCTTTGATGAAAAAATAGAAGATGCGGAAGATGAACGAAAAAAGACAGTCAAAGATTTAAGAGAGCTTGATCAAAATTTAAAAGATGAATATGCTTTGTCAGAGACAGAGCAGCAAGCTACAATGGCATTGTACGCTGAAATGATGAATGCGACAAATGATGGAAAAGCGATTTCGCCTATGAATTTTGATAAGAAAGCGTATCAAAATAGCGAAATCTACAAGGCAAAAAGCGATATTGAAAAGCAAACTTCTGAATATCTGAAAATCAAAAAAGAACAAGAAGAAGCCCGCGAGATTGCAAAAGAACAAGAAGCCCTCGCCAACCGTCCTTGGTATGAAAAAGCGCTCGATTACGGTGGAAATATCGTCAATGAACTGACCGGCGTGAACGATGCAAAACGTGCCGCAACAGGCGTTGATCCAATCACGGGCGAGGAACTCACCGCAGGCCAGCGAGTCGCCGCAGGCGGCATGGCAGCAGCAGGTTACATCCCAATCGTCGGCTGGGCAGGCCGCATTTTCAAAGGCGGAAAGGCTGTCTATAAAACCACCCAAGCCACATCAGCCGCAGTAAGAGCAGTCGACATTTACAAGACATCACAAAAATCCTTTGACGCCCTGAAAACATCTCAAAAAGGTTTATATGGCCTCACCGCCACCAACGGCTTCAGCGAAGCAATCACAGGCCGCGATATGTTTGGAAATAAGATCTCGAAAGAACAGCAGGAAGCAAGTATGAATGCGGCGCTAGGAATGCTTTTGCCGTTTGGGGCGAAAGGGTTTCATGGGAAGATGGGGGTTAAAGAGAACACGAAAAGTCGAATTGATTATTTGAGAAATAAATATGGAAAGATCGATTCAAAAGAATTAAATGAAAGAATTAATTTACGCGGAGAAACGGTGAAAGAACTAAATAAATTAAAAGAAACTGGCATTAGCAAGAAGAAAATGGGTCCTGCCTTTGCTGGAGTTTATGATAAGCAGACTGGAAAATATTCGTATGCAATAAATGATTATGATGGAAAGTTACCAGATTTCCATCCCTTAATAAATGCCAAATATGATAGAATGCCAAAAGAGGTTATAGATTCATACACATATACAAAAGGTGCGGGGTCACATGCAGAAGTGATCGCCTTGAATAAGGCCTTAAAGGCTAATCCAGGTGCTAGTTTGGATAATTTTATTTTGAATGTTGTTAGGACAGGTCAGAGTAGAGTGAAACCGGCTGGAATGATGTTTCCAAGGTGTCCTCATTGTGCTTATCTTACAGATGGATCTAAAATTATCACGGAGGTTCCTAAAAATGTTAAATGATATATTGCAAAAAGATTTTATTTTAGAGAATGGCACTGAGTTTGAAGAATGTTTAGAATATGGAGGCCCTTACGAACTAGCAATAGTGGAAATTACCGAGGATGGTAAAGAAGAGCTGTTTACGGGATTAGCATATGATATATATGAAAATGGGAATATTGAGAGTTATTTCTATGTTGAACAAGGAGTTAAACAAGGAAAGTATGTTGAATTCTATTCAAATGGAAATGTTAAGAAAATAGGTCATATGAGTAAAAATGCAGCCGACGGCTATCAAGTTGAGTTTTTTGAAAATGGAAATAAAAAGTATGAATCTGAATGTGTTGCTGGTCGAGAGATGACTTATATAAAGTATGATGAAAGTGGAAATATTGTAGAGAAAAAGGCAGAACCTAATGAATCCGATTTGAAATATGCCGAAAAATTCAACAGCTAATCGTGTGGATCTTATGCATAATGATGAAATAAATGATTTATTAGAAAAATTTAAAAGTGAACAAAAAGCGCTCTTGCCTAAAGTGCAATTGAAAAATAATTTTCAACTTGAGAACATAAGGTTTATTGCAGGTGTAGATGTAGCTTATTTTGATATGCATGGAAAAACGAGCGGTGTTTGTTGTATCGTCGTCTATGATTTGATAGAAAAAAAAATCATAGAAAAAGTGCATAGCCATGGAGAAATAAGGATTCCTTATATAGCAGGTTTTCTTGCTTTTCGTGAAATGCCATTAATTAAAGATGCAGTAAAAAAACTGACGAAACAAGTAGACGTCTATATGTTTGATGGAAATGGTTATTTACATTATAGACACATGGGCATTGCTACACAGGCGTCTTTCTTCTTAAATAAACCTACCATTGGAGTCGCAAAAAGTTATTTGAAAATTAATGGTATAGATTTTACCATGCCCCAAAATAAAACAAATGCATACACAGATATTATTATAAATAACGAAATATATGGAAGAGCGCTCAGAACCAGAGTGAATGTTAAGCCTATTTTTATTTCATGTGGGAATTGGATTGATTTAGATACAACTACAAAAATTATTATGAAACTTGTTGATAAAAACAGTAGATTACCAATACCCGTAAGGTTTGCAGATATTGAGACACATGCTATTCGAAAAGAGTTATTAACAAAAGAATAGGGGAAGTGTAACATAGCACATTTTTTAGCTGTATTGAAAAGGGCTAACGACATTCAATCAAACAATAAAAGGAGTTATAACCATGCTATGGATTTTCGCACAAAACCAGCAAAGTTTCGTTCATGTCCACGAAGTCTCAGTAACCGGCAAAAAGATTGAAGGAATGATCGCAGGAGGCGATACTTGGGTAAAGACTCTCGGCAAGTATGACTCAAATGATCGAGCGTCAGAGATCCTACAAGACATTGTGAAAACAATTGAAGCCAATCAAGATGCCACCGTGACTTACAGAATGCCAAATCAATAAAAAAGAAACCACCTTTCCATTGCAAAAAGGTGGTTTTTGTTTATGATGGTGTTTTTGTAAAGGCTAAAAATAAAGGGATGCTTGTGCCGACAAGGGTTGTGGCAAATACGAACATACCGCAAATGAATAGAAAATGGCTGGCTGAAAAGACAAGTGCCAGAATGAGAAAAACGATGCTGAGTCCTGCCATGCTATATGATGGGACAAAGCGGCGTTTGTAGGTGGCTTTCTTTGTTAAGAATGAGAAGAAAATGCCAAATAATAAAGGGACGATCCATAAGTAAAATAAAATAATAAGAGACATACTTCATACCTCGATTTTTCCTTCTATTTTATCAGATGCTGATCGCAACGGATACCACAAAGCTTCACTTTGTAAAATAATTCATGCAATCGACACAATTAAGTGGGTTGATTCATAGAATGCGTTTTTTCTTTGATATATTCAGGCTGCAAGAGCGCGTATACACAATGATCCGTAAAGCGGTCGCCCAGCCATTCACATTCTCTCAAAATGCCTTCAAGCGAAAAGGATAATCGTTCTGCGATGCGTCTGCTCTTCTGGTTATCGACAGCAGCCCTGATTTCAATGCGGTGCAGTCCACATTCTTCAAATAAATATTGAATGACTGCTTTGCATGCTTTTGTCATGATGCCTTTTCCTTGATAGCCTTCTCCGAGCCAATAGCCAATTGAAACAGTCCTGTTGATCCAATGAATTTGGTGGGTGCCAATGATCCCGACAAGCTCTCCATGCGACCAGATGCCCGCTTGAAAACCGTTGTTCTGCAAGGCTTGCTGCATTGCGCCTTGAATGAATGCCATGCTGTCTTCCTCTGTCTGTGTTGAATCCACCCAAAGCATCCATTCACGTAAATGCTCTCTTGACCGCTGGATGAGCAAATATAGACTTCTTGCGTCTCTTGGCTCAAGCAACCGCATGGATATCTCTTGATCTTGATAAAAAAACATGTGCCCACATCCTCTCAGGGGAATTTTACCATAACCATATGAAAAGAAAAAGACAGCACCACGACTGTCTTTTACATAAACGTATCTACAATTAAAAAGAGATTGAGTGCGACAACAAGAGCTGCTATCACCCAAGATATTCCTGTCACCCAGCGGGCATTCGTCAATTCGCCCATAATTCGTTTTTTACTTGTAAATAAAATGAGCGGAATTAAAGCAAAGGCAATACCAAATGATAAGACCACTTGGCTCATCACAAGTGCTGATGTCGGATTCACCCCAGATGCAATGATCACAATAGGAGGAATCATGGTAATCAGCCGGCGGACATACAGTGGAATGCGGTATTGAATAAAACCCTGCATAATGATATCGCCTGACAATGTACCGACAGAAGAGCTGGATAGTCCGGCTACAAGCAGGCCTACACCAAATAAGATAGCTGATACAGGACCTGCAAGTGTGCTAAAATGCTGGAACGCAACATCCAGATCTTCAACAAAGAGACCGTTTTTATAAAATAAGGCGGCTGCCACAATCAACATACTGGCATTGATGGCTCCAGCAACTAACATCGCAATGAGGATATCGAAAAACTCAAAGCGAAAAATCTGTTTTTTCTCCTTTTCTGTTCTGCCGACGACTCTTCTTTGGGTTAATGCTGAATGTAAATAGATCGCGTGCGGCATCACAGTGGCACCTAAAATTCCAGCTGCAAGCAGTACACTATCTGTGCCATCAAATTTTGGAATGAAAAGCCCGCCTGCGACACTTGCCATATCTGGCTTGGCGACAAAGGTTTGCACGGCGAAAGCGATCACGACAACGAAGAGCATGCCGGTAATGCCAGCTTCTAATGCGCGATATCCCCGTCTTTGCAATTCTAAAATCGCAAATGATCCAATGGCTGCAATAATAGATGCTTCAAGCAAAGGAATCCGAAAGAGCAAGTATAAACCAAGTGCCGCTCCAATAAACTCAGCTAAATCTGTGGCTATAATGACGAGTTCGCCCTGAATCCATAAACCGATGGATACAGGTTTTGGAAACTCTTCACGTGCGATTTCAGGTAAGTTTTTACCTGTTGCTATTCCAAGCTTTGCGGACAAGGATTGGATGAGCAAAGCCATAAGATTTGATATGAGAATGACCCATAAGAGGAGATATCCATATTTGGAGCCAGCGGCAATGTTGGTGGCAAAATTCCCTGGATCAATATATGCAATGGCAGCGATAAAAGCAGGGCCTAGAAAAGGAAGAAGCCTTCTAAATCCTTTGACCTTTCCTTCAAGTGCACGCTCAGCTGCCGCTGACATGTGTGCTTGTGCCTCGATGTATTTGTTTGTCATATGTCATCACCTAGATTCTACAAAGTTTTGCTTGGGCACAAAAAGTTTCCTTCATGCAATTTTTAATCATCATATGCCCATCTTCATGAAAAGTCAACTATCTGAACTAATAGGTTTGTTTATCATATGTAAGTGAAAAAAATAGATACCTTGTCAACGCGCCAACATAAAAAACACCGCCCCTTAGACGGTGTCCCTACTGCTTCCTCTGTTATTCGTTTTTTTAAGATACCCTTGATCCTACGCTGCGGAAGATCAGGCTTAAAATAATGACAAAGATTGCTGCTCCTAAGATCGCTGGAATGATCGCAAAGCCTGCCAGACTAGGACCCCACGTTCCAAGTAATCCATGACCAATCCAAGCGCCTACAAGCCCGGCAATCATTGAACCGATCCATCCTCCTGGTACACTGCCTCCAGCGAGTGCACTCCCAATGAGACCGATGACAATCGCCACAACCAATGAAATTAGAAATCCTAACATGTTGATCACTCCTCTTTTGTTTGTTTATTAAGCAATAACCGTTTTGAAAAAGATTAAAACCTTTCGGAACCGCTTCAATGTTCTATACGTATGATGGACAAGGATTGTGTATAATAACAGACAAATACTTCAGCGGCATCTAAGGAGGCATATGACATGGAGGAAAGAGAATGGCTAAAAGCACAATTAAAGGAGATTGAAAAGTGGGAGAAAGACCAGCAAAAGGTATGGTTTTGGGAGAAACTCAGCCGTCTTCCATTTCAAATGCTGGACAAGCTGACGCCTGCTTTTATTCAGAAAAAAATCGGTGTACTGTTAGACGAAATGGGCCATTACATTCAATCCGGCGGTGCCTATTTGACTTCGGAAAAAGGCATCATTCATCAATTTCAAAAGAAGTGTGCCGATGAATCCATTCAGCGCATAGAAGATATTGGAAAGGCTCCGATCGAAATGATGGATGCCATTAGTGAGCATATGGGGAAAAACAGAACAAATCTCGCGACGGTACAAGGGGCGACAACTGGTGTTGGCGGAATGTTTACACTAGCCGCTGATATTCCTGCGGTACTCGGTCTCTCTCTGAAAACATTACAGGATATTGCCGTCACCTATGGCTATGATCCTAAAAACAAAGAGGAGCGGGTCTTCATCATTAAATGCTTGCAGTTGAACTCTGCGGATGTCGTTGGAAAGAAATCGATTCTAAAAGAGCTGAAAAGCTATCATGCATCTGAAGGGAAGCATGAAAACATGATTTCCCAAATCCAAGGGTGGCGTGAGGTTGTCTATAATTACCGAGATTCGTTTGGCTGGAAGAAACTGTTTCAGCTTGTGCCCATCGCTGGGATTTTGTTTGGTGCCGTTTCGAACCGCTCACAATTAAAAGGAATTGCCGAAACAGGCATGATGCAATACCGAAAGCGAAGAATTTTAACAAGATTAGAAGAGCTCACCGAGCAAGAACAGAGTGAGTCCGGCGCATAAAAAAATCCCTTATCAAAGGGATTTTTTTATTTGCTCTCATCCTCTTCCTGATAAGCATGAATAGGTGAGTGTTCATAACGTGCACGAAGTTCGCGGATCTGTTTGATGAGGGTGGAGCCAATCGTTTTTTCGGCTTCGTCATACAAAGGATCAAGGGCTTTCATCCATTTTTGTCTTTCAGCTGGCGTCAATTCATGAATGGCAATCGGCGATTCACGTTTAATGTCCTCCAGCTGATCTTTGTTCATCTGTTCTGCATGCTTTTCATTCCAAGCTGTTGTTTCTTCCATGGCTTCAAGTAAAATTCGTTTCGTTTCGGGTGTCTGTCGGTCAAAGAAGGATTGATCTGTTAAGACCACATAGCCTAAATACCCGTGATTGCTGATCGTCATATAGTCTTGTATATGATAGAATTTTTTTGAATAAATATTTGAAATGGTATTTTCTTCACCGTCTACTTTTTTGGTTTCTAATAGCTGAAACGTTGAATTAAATGATTCCTGATAGGGCTTTGCACCAAGAAGTTTAAATTGTTTTTCAATCATGTCGCTTTGCATAATGCGGAGAGACTGGTTTTTTAAATCAGCCGGCTGTTTGATGGGTCCTTTATTTGAGGTGATTTGCTTAAAGCCATTTGTCCAATAAGCCATTCCCTTTAATCCATCTTTTTGCAGCGTGCCAAACAACCTTTGGCCAATTGCACCGTGCAGGCCTTCTTGAACCGCGTTGTAATTTGAAAAAGCAAAGGGAAGATCAAGTGCCAGCCACTCAGGAGACAGCATGCCGAGCTTCGAGGTAGACGGAGCGATAAATTGAACTTGATTCTCTTTGAGTGCATTAATTTCTTCAATATCAGAATAAAGGCTCCCGTTGGAGAAAATTTGAATGCTGATCTTTCCATCCGATTTTTCGTGCACAAGCTCAGCAAATTTCTTTGCAGCAAGTCCTTTAGGTGTATTGTCTGCCACGACATGACTGAATTTGAACACAAGCTGGTCCTTCAGTCCGGTTTGTTCATCATCAAAGATTGTCGCTGATTTTGGCATCATATGATAAAAGCCAAAGTATAAAGCGGTTACAAAACCGATCATGAGTAATAGCGTATAAGCGAGTAAATTCTTCATGCGTCAGATCCCCCTTATGTCAAGCATACTTGACAGAGGAAGAATTCGTAAAGATACAGGTGAAAAAATGATGAGAAATCGATTGAAATTACAACAATTATCTATTAGATGGAAGCTTACCATCCTCACATATTTCGTTGTCATTTTCGCCCTTTTAATCGGAGGGATTGTCCTTGTTGGGGGAATTCAGCAAACAGAGGAACGGGAGCTTCGAAAGAGACTCATGAACACGGCGAGAACTGTGGCAGAAATGAATGAGGTGAAGCAGGCGTTAGCTGATCAGACAAAGGAACGTGATCGATTACAGCATGCAATCGAAGAAATTCGGATTATTCAAGACGCTGACTATATTGTCGTGATGGATATGGATCATGTGAGATTAACGCATCCAGTAAAAACAAGGATTGGCCAGCGCTCAGAAGGAACAGATGAAGAGCCGGCTTTTGCAGAGCATATTTATTTCTCAGAAGCAGAGGGAGAGCTTGGAACAGCCATCAGAGCTTTTTATCCAGTGAAGGATGATCAATTTAATCAAACAGGGGTTGTGCTTGTAGGAAGAACCCTGCCAAGTATGGCAGATATATTAGGAGAAATGAAGCGAGATATCCTCATGATTCTCCTGCTGACGCTCAGCTTTGGGCTTGTAGGTTCATTTTTGCTCGCCCGCCATATTAAACAGCAAATGTTTAAGCTGGAGCCGCATGAGATTGTTAGAATGCTAGAGGAACGTACTGCAACCTTTCACTCTATTAATGAAGGGGTCATCGCCATTGATAATCAGCACATGATCACCATTTTTAATGAGAAAGCGAAGCAGATTTTTGGCGTGACAGGTGATGTCGTGGGCCAGAATATTTGGGGTGTGCTCTCTGATACACGACTTCCTGAGATCATCGATCGCGCAGAACCCGTCTACAATGAAGAAATTCATATGAGCGGAAAGCGGATCATGAGCAGCCGGATTCCGATTGTGATGAAAAAGAAGATCATCGGAGCGGTCGCCATTTTTCAGGACCGGACGGAAGCGGCAAAATTGGCGGAAGAGCTCACAGGGGTTAAAAACTTTGTGGACGGTTTGCGGGTGCAAAACCATGAACATATGAATAAGCTCCATACGATTGCCGGGCTGATTCAGCTTGGTAAAGCCGATCAGGCGCTCGATCTAGCCTTTCAAACGACAGAGGAGCAGGAACATGTGACGGACTTTCTTCATCGCGTCATTCAGCATGATGCGGTCGCAGGATTATTGATGAGTAAAATCAGAAGGGGCAAGGAGCTTGGCATCAAGGTCGAAGTAGATGAACATAGCAGTCTCCGTCATTTCCCTGAGCGGCTTGATCAGCATGATATGACAAAGCTGCTCGGAAATCTCATTGAGAACGCCTTTGCTTCGTATGATACTGTAGAAAGAGACACAAAAGTCATTTCCATTAGCATCGATCAAACGGAGGATGTCCTCGCGATTTTAATTGAAGACAATGGCTCCGGAATCGAAGAGGAACTAATTCCTTATCTTTTCGATAAAGGCTTCACACACGGCAAAGAGGGCGGAACAGGCTATGGCCTGTATATTGTAAAAACGATTATCGACAAAGGGATGGGAAATGTAGAAGTCACATCAAGCATCGGCATTGGTACCACCTTCTCAATCGAATTCCCAATGACCATAGAGGAGAGAGACAGATGACTCAGATTAAGGTGCTGTTAATTGAAGATGACCCGATGGTGCAAGAAGTGAATAAAGAATTCATTATGAGTGTTCCTGGCTTTCAAGTAGCAGCTGTCGCAGGAAATGGGGAGCAGGGCATCCAGTTGATTAAAGAGACTCGTCCAGATCTCGTGGTACTTGATGTGTATATGCCAAAAAAGGATGGCGTCAAAACGCTGCAAGACATCAGAAAACAGAAGATGCAGGTGGATGTGATTGTGATTTCAGCAGCGAAGGACAAAGAGACCATCGGCATCATGCTTCAAAATGGTGCGCGGGATTATATTATTAAACCTTTCAAGTTTGAACGAATGAAAGAATCTCTTGAAAGCTATAAGGCGTTTAAATCAAAAATTCGAACCGCCGCGGAATTTTCTCAGGAGATGCTCGATGATATCATACGAAAGCCTGCTGTTAAACAGGAAGATACTTGGCTTCCTAAAGGGCTGAATGTGCATACGATGAACGAAATTAAAGCGTATATGGGCTTGCAGGAAGGCGCACAGTCTGCAGAGGAAGTTGCCAATGCACTCGGCATTGCCCGTGTCACGGCACGCCGGTATTTAGACTTCCTCGTAAAAGAAGGCGAGCTGAAATTAGATATGCAATATGGCGGGGTAGGACGACCCGTGAATAAATATATCGTACATTCTGACTAAGAGACCAAAAAGACCAAAATGTACGATATGTCCATAAGCTTCACAGTCTTTGATGAAATCGCTATCATTTACCTACAGATAATAGTTAAGCGTTTACATCAAAGGGTGAGGGAGTTGATTTTTTATGAAAAGGCTTTTGAAGAACCTGACATTTCAGGTGATTGCAGCTGTCATCATCGGGATCATTGTCGGGATGGTGTGGCCAAACGTCGGAAAAGAAATGAAGCCGCTTGGTGATACCTTTATCAATGCCGTTAAAATGGTCATTGCACCAATTATTTTCTTAACCATTGTTCTTGGTATTGCCAAGATGGGGGATATGAAAAAGGTTGGAAAAGTTGGGGGAAAAGCATTTATTTATTTTGAAGTCGTCACGACACTTGCTCTGGTCATCGGTCTTTTTGTTGTGAATATCATGAAGCCAGGTGCAGGTCTTGACTATAGCAAGCTTGAAAAAGGGGATGTCTCACAATATACCCAAAATGGCGGACAGGGCATCGACTGGATGGAATTTGTCACACACATCGTTCCATCTAACATGGTAGATGCTTTCGCAAAGGGTGATATTTTACAGGTCTTATTCTTCTCTATTTTATTCGGTGTTGCGCTCGCTGCACTTGGCGAGAAGGGGAAAGGCATCATCGAATGGCTTGATAAGCTTTCACTCGTTTTCTTTAAAATCATTGGATATATCATGCGTGCAGCGCCGCTTGGTGCATTTGGAGCAATGGCTTATACAATTGGACACTTTGGGCTGGCATCAATTAAACCGCTGGCAAGTCTGATGCTCTCCGTTTATATGACAATGTTCCTGTTCATCTTCGTTGTACTGAACATCATTTGTAGAATGTATGGTTTTAGTCTGTTCAGTTATCTGCGATTCATCAAGGATGAAATTTTGATTGTTCTTGGCACAAGCTCTTCAGAATCTGTGCTGCCAAGAATGATGGATAAAATGGAACGCTACGGCTGCTCTAAATCTGTTGTTGGTCTTGTTATTCCAACAGGCTATTCCTTTAATCTAGACGGAACTTCAATCTATTTATCGATGGCCGTCGTCTTCTTGGCGCAAGTGTTCGGTGTAGACCTGTCCATCGGTCAGCAGATCACGATTATCCTTGTTCTGATGCTGACATCAAAGGGAGCTGCTGGGGTGACAGGAAGCGGATTTATCGTGCTTGCCTCTACACTTGCAGCACTACAGGTTATTCCGCTAGAGGGGCTTGCACTGCTGCTTGGTGTTGACCGCTTCATGAGCGAAGGAAGAGCCATCACAAACCTCATTGGTAATGGAATCGCAACAATTGTTGTCGCGAAGAGTGAAGGTGAATTTGACGAATCGAAGAGCAAAACAGCACTTCAGGAAATGCGGAATATGAAGCAGGCTGTTTAGTATAAAAACAACCAAAAACCGAAACCTTATGTTCTACATAGGTTCGGTTTTTTCTTGTGTAAAAAAGAAAAATCAATAAAATGACTACGAATCGTAGGACCTCGTTGACCTTTTATTATATAATTTACAGAAAGATCCGATATAATGTATATCAGATAAGATGAAAAATAGACTTTAGTCCTGGCAGGTGTGTAACGTAATGGCGGCATTTTTAAAATTGTTCGAAAAACCCGGTGTTAAGCGGTTTTTAGTATTTGTAGTATTAGCTACAGCATTATATCTATTAAGAGGAATGATGAATTTAATTCTTCTGACCTTCATTTTCACCTTTTTGATGAATCGGTTAGAAGAGGTCATTAGAGGCTTTTTAAATCGCTTCCTGAAAATAGGACAGAAATCGGTCATTACTATTTTGTATATTCTTCTGGCTGGTGGTTTGACATTTGGCGGTTTCGTTTTTGTACCAATCATCGCCAAACAGGTGGAGCAGCTATTCCATTTAGGAAAGAAAATCGCAGATCATCCACAAGATTTACCCTTCTTTGACGTCATCACGAACGTATTTGGTGATTTCAAAATATCAGCTTTCTTTGAGAAAGGGTTTAATTTCCTCTATACATACTTAACTGATTTCAGCACGTTCAGTATCCAGGTCATTATGTCCTTAATATTAAGCATGTTCTTCCTGTTCGAAAAGGAACGCCTCATTCAATTTATGAACAAGTTCAAAACGAGTAAAATCTCCGTGTTCTATCATGAAATTGCCTTCTTTGGACGTAAATTTTCCCGAACGTTTGGAAAAGTACTCGAAGCACAGTTTATTATTGCAACCGTTAATTGTGTGCTAACGACAATTGCGCTAGGCATTATGGGTTTCCCGCAGTTATTTGGCTTAGCGGTCATGGTCTTTTTGCTAGGCTTAATCCCAGTAGCGGGTGTGGTTATCTCTCTTATTCCACTCAGCATCATTGCGTATACACTTGGAGGCGGAATGTATGTCCTCTATATTGTGCTGGTGATCGTGATTATCCATGCCATTGAAGCTTATTTCTTAAATCCGAAGCTCATGTCAGCTAAAACAGAACTCCCTATTTTCTTCACGTTTATTGTGCTGATCTTCTCTGAACACTATATTGGCATTTGGGGACTTATTATCGGTATTCCAATCTTTGTGTTTATTTTAGATATTCTTGAGGTCACAAATAGGGAAGAAAGTAATTAAAAAGTTCATATGAACCTGTTTACAATTTTCTAAAAATAAGGTATAAATGGTATGAAAATATCATATTACCACACGCTTAATCCTTCTAAAGGAATGGGGGACCCAAGTTTTTGGGGTGAATTTTTCTTATCTGAGAAAAAAGGACATCTCTTCGTCCTAACCCGTCAGCTAACCTCATCAGCGTGAAGAGAGTAGACAGTGGTACACGTATGGACACGCAGGCCCACGAGAAGACTCTCTCGTGGGCTTTTTGACGAGGAAGGGGAGATTTTATTGAAGCTGGCGACGAAAATTATTATTGCCTTGTTTGTAGGTGCCATCACAGGATTGCTGCTTAACCTTTTTGCTCCAAATGTATTCAAAGTGTTAAATCCTTATTTATTTACACCTCTAGGTCAAATCTTCTTAAACCTGATTAAAATGCTGGTTGTGCCCATTGTATTCTTTTCGATCACGCTCGGCGTAGCAGGCCTTGGCGATCCGAAAAAGCTAGGCAGAATCGGCGCAAAAACCATTACTTACTTCCTGCTCACTACGACTTTTGCCATCATCATTGGCATTTCATTAGCTGTATTAATCAAGCCGGGGGCTTTCGGCAATTTTGATACAAAAGCAGCTGATTATTCCGCAGAGGAAGCCCCATCAATGGCAGAAACACTACTCAACATTATTCCAACCAATCCAGTCCAATCGTTAGTTGAAGGAGATATGCTTCAAATTATCGTCTTCTGTGTATTTTTAGGTCTTGGCATCGCCATGCTCGGTAAAAAAACAGAAGGCTTGCTAAAGCTGTTTGAACAAGGAAATGAATTAATGATGTATCTTGTCGGTGTTGTGATGAAATTTGCACCGTACGGGACATTCGGTTTGATTGCAACCGCAATCGGCAGTCAGGGGCTGGATGCCATGAAAGCGATGGGACTTTACTTCTCGGTCGTGTTAATTGCGCTCATCCTGCATTTTTTCCTGACATATGGATCAACCGTTGCGATCTTAGCTAAACGAAATCCGATGGAATTCTTTAAAGGTTTTTCTCCGGCGATGGTTGTTGCATTTAGTACATCAAGCAGTAACGCAGTGCTGCCGGTATCAATGGAAACAGCGCAAAAGCGTTTAAAGGTACCAGAGCCGATTTCAAGCTTTGTGCAGCCGCTGGGTGCAACCATCAATATGGATGGCACGGCCATTATGCAAGGTGTTGCGACCATTTTTATCGCTCAAGTATATGGGGTTGAACTGACGTTTGTTCAAATGCTGACTGTTGTGTTAACGGCTGTATTAGCAAGTATCGGTACAGCAGGCGTGCCAGGGGTAGGGCTCATCATGCTGGCCATGGTTTTAAATTCCGTGAACCTTCCTGTTGAGGGAATAGCGCTGATCCTTGGCATAGACCGCTTATTAGATATGGCGAGGACCGTAGTGAATATTACAGGTGACGCAGCATGTGCGGTAATTGTTTCTGAAACCGAAAAGAAACATGAAAAAGAAGCGCCGACACCTAACTTATCACTGTAATAAGCAAGAAGGGCTGACTGGATCAGTCCTTTTTTTCATGGATTGGTTTGTCTCGCGTGATATACTTTTTACAGGATGAGCGGTCGTAACTGCCGCCATAGGCTTTACATCAGAAGGAGGAACCACTTTGCAGTCTGCTGTTTTAAAAGTAGAGAAAGTCGATAAACAAATTGGCCGGAAAATGATCTTGCAGGATATTTCTATAGACATTGGGCGGGGAGAAATTGTCGGATTACTTGGCCCCAACGGGTCTGGAAAAACAACCTTGATTCGATTGATCGTTGGCTTGATGAAAAAAAACAATGGCCGCATCATGATCAATGGATATTCACAAGATGAGGACTTTCTCCAGGCGATGTCATCTGTTGGTGCAATCATAGAAAACCCAGAATTTTATTCGTATTTAACAGGCTTTGAAAACCTTGAAATGTATGCAGCGATGCACGACGGGGTGACGGAGGAACGCATTCAGGAAGTAGTGGAAAGAGTTCGTCTGGAGGATGCCATTCATCAGAAAGTCAAGACGTATTCGCTAGGGATGAAACAAAGGCTTGGGATTGCACAAGCTATTTTGCATCGGCCAAACCTGCTCATTTTAGACGAACCGACAAATGGACTAGACCCTGCAGGCATGAAGGAATTCCGGGAGCACTTGCAAATGCTCGTAAAGGAAGAAGGAACCTCGGTGTTATTTGCGACGCATTTATTGCATGAGGTAGAGGAACTATGTGACCGCATGATCATCATTCAAAAGGGGCAGATCAAAGCTAGCTCTCATCTCCGTGATATGGAAGGGAAAGAGCAGGTGCTGATGAATATTCAGCCAATAGAAAAGGCGGTTTCATGGCTTGACGCACAGGAGTATACATATGAACGAGACGGAGCGCGCGTACTGCTTCAACTGAACAAAGAACGTGTGCCAGAACTGAACAAACAGCTTGTGCTGGCGGGGTTTGATGTACTTGAAATGACGCCTCAAAAGCAATCAATTGAAGAGGCGTTTATGAAATGGACGGAAGGCGGGAAGACAGATGCTGAACCTCATCAAGAATGAGCATAAGAAAATTATGAGGAAAAAAATCACATTCATTGCTCTTGGGTTGATCGTTGTATTTCAACTAGCAATGGCTCTCACCTTGAAACGAGTCATATCAAGCTTTGGTGGACAAGACACAGTCGCAAACTATTTTGCTTATTCCACGAATGTCGTGTTTATTTTACAGGTGCTTGCTGTCGTTATTGGCGCGACCTTGATCTCAACAGAGTTTCAAAAAAGGACGATCAAGTTTTTATTGATCAGGCCAAAAACAAGACTGCACATTTTTCTGTCAAAATACATCACACTTTTACTGACAGTCATTTATTTATTTGTTTTTTATTATGTGTTAGCTTTTCTATTTGGTCTTATTTTCTTCGGTACTGATTTTGATGAAAGAACGGGGCAATTATTTCAGCATACGTTTGCCGTCATTGGATCTCAGTGGGTGGAAGTGGTCATGATGGCAAGCTTTGCTTTTATGTGTTCCAGTTTGTTTAGAAACAGTCTTGTTGCACTTGTGACCTCGTTTTTTGTTTTATATGCGGCGAAATCACTTGTACCGATCATGTCTCTTTTAGAAAATCAGTGGGGAAAAATCCTCCTTTTTGCGAATACGGACTTTACTCAGTACAGCTTTCAAGGACCGCCGCCTTTTCATGGGATGAGCCTTTTGTTTTCTCTATTTATAGTAGGGGCGCATTTTGTTTTCTTTGTTGGATCGGCTTGGATTCTTTTTTGGAAACGTGATGTAAATGTGTAAAAATTGTGTCAAATAACAAGAAAAATTCGTGACATCTTTGTGAAAACGAGTCTGTATTTCACGATAACCGGCTGATTTTGTCTTATAATAAGAAGGAGTCATGGAGGTGGCACTATCGTGAAAAATTTCATTACGGCTTTACCAATTTTGTTGCTGCTGTCGTTTTCGTTTGTGTCTTTTGCCTTCCAGTTTGATCATCTTGTTTATTTCAGACTAGCGCTAGGGATCTTTTCGTTAGCGGGTCTTCTCTTTCTGTATACACTTAAAAGAAACATGAAATGGTTCATGGTTTATTTATATGCGAGCTGGATCATTCTTGCTGCCGTTACAACATTTGAGGAACCAGTCTTTTCTCAATTTTTCTTCGGTGGTTTAACGATGACAATGGGTTATCTCACATATATGCTCATTTATTTAGGAATGAAGCAGGACCGTGTAGCGAAATCACATTAAAACAAAAGCCGATAAAATCGAATAACAGATTTTATCGGCTTTTTTATTTTATTGAGGCAGACAAAAGAGCAGCCAGTGATGACTGCTCCTCTTGTAGTTATGATTCACGCCCAGCAGCTGCAAGCTGCTTCTGGTGTTTTTTGTCGATGGTTTCGTATATACTTTCCATCATTTGAGGATCGCGCATGATCGCCTTTTTGTTCTCTTCAATCAATTGCTGATAGGTTTTGATCTTCTTCTTAGACATGTGACTTATCGCTCCTTTATTAGAATGACCGTCTATAGGATTTCACACAGATGAAATTGATAATCATTTTCAATTAGCAACTCCATTATACAAAGACAAATGTCAGAAGTAAAGATTCAATTCAGAAAATTCACGTAACCGACATATTCCATGCTGTATCGACGCTGCATTCTTTCCCAGGAAATAATTTTGTCATGACTTGTCGTAAGGGAAAACATCAATTTGAAACGTTTTTGCTGCGAAGCTCGTCTTATGAAGAGATTTAAAAAGAAAAAAGACATCAGCAAAAGTTTGCTGATGTCCTTCAATTAAGAAACGTGCTCTTGAAGAAACTCTGTCACTTCTTCAGGCGATTTTGCGTTTGCACTGTGTAAATGACCTGTTTTTTCACCATTTTTGAAAATTAACAGGCTTGGAATACCCATTACCTGATACGTTTCCGCTAATTCAGGGAAATCATCTTTATTTATTTCAAACCATTCATGGTGAGCATAAGCTTCTAGGATGTCTGGAATGAACATGTCCATTCTTGTGCAGTCAGGACACCATGTTGCAAAGAATTTAACGATCACTTCTTTGTCTGATTGAATAATTTCATTGAATTGTTCAGTACTTGTGATTTTTTTCAATTTGTCACAACTCCTTTTCAATGTCATTTTAATATAAAATAAAGGCGAATGACATACAAATGCTCGGGAGGCGCTTACAACCTTTACAAATCATTTCAATTACGTAACAACAAAAATTAATTAGAGCATTTTTGCTTGAAAGTGATAAGATAGTAAAGATGAATTTTAGTGGGGGGAGTATCCATTGAAAATAAGTTTAGGATTGATTTACGGCGGAAAGTCAGCTGAACATAATGTATCACTGCAAACAGCCCTTGCAGTTACAAAAGCACTTAACACTGAGAAGTTCGATATACATCCAATTTATATTACAGAAGAGGGTGAATGGTTAAGAGGAGAAAAACTCACTGAACCAGTATCAAACGTCAAAATGCTTCAATTTGAACAGAACGCAAAGACGTTTTTACCAACTTCTTTAAATGAAAGCATGTTTCCACAGCCTGCAACGGTTGATGAGAAAATTGATGTTGTCTTCCCGTTGCTGCACGGACCAAATGGAGAAGATGGCACAATGCAAGGATTACTTGAACTGTTAAATATCCCGTATGTCGGCAACGGCGTTCTCGCGTCTGCTGCGGGTATGGATAAAGTCATGATGAAAGATGTTTTTGCACAAGCAGGACTTGCACAAGCAAAGCACCTTTCCTTCAATAAAAAAGACTTTGAGAAAGCGACAACAGAAAGCTTAGAACAAGTGGAACAAGTACTTGGCTATCCATGCTTTGTGAAACCTGCCAACATGGGATCAAGTGTTGGAATTAGCAAATGCCGCAGCAAAGAAGAGCTGCAGACTGCATTCGACCTCGCTTTCCAATATGATCGTCGTGTGGTCGTAGAAGAAGGCGTTGTTGGAAGAGAAATTGAGATTGGTGTATTAGGCAATGATGAGCCAAAATGCTCTGTCGTTGGTGAGATTGCACCTAAAACAGATTTTTATGATTACAAAGCAAAATATGAAGATGGCGATACAGATTTGATCATTCCTGCGAGTGTGTCAGAGGATGAATATAAGACGATTCATGACATGGCGATTAAGGCATTTAAAGCCCTTGATGGATCTGGTCTCGTACGTGCAGACTTCTTCCTTACAGAAAAAGGTGAAGTGTTGATCAATGAAGTGAATACAATGCCTGGATTCACACCTTTTAGTATGTTCCCATTACTTTGGAAGCACACTGGTGTAGAGTATCCAGAGTTGATTGAAAAGCTGGTGTCACTTGCAATTGAACGCCATCAAGAAAAACAAACCATTAAAACAACTTTTTAATGTGAGCAGCAAGCAGACACTATCCTTAGGTAGTGTCTCTTTTCCTTCAAACGTGAAATGAGAAAGAGAGGCGAAAAATCATGATCAAACGTACAGTGAAACAAATCGCCCAAATGGCTGGTGGAACCCTATCTAATCAAGCTTTTGGCGAAGAGCAGATTCACGGAGTGACAACAGATACACGAAAAGTATCAGACGGCGCACTGTTTATCCCGCTTATTGGAGAACATTTTAACGGTCACACATTTGCTTCAAAAGCAGTAGAGCTTGGAGCATCAGCTGTTCTATGGAATCAAAAAGAAGCCAATCCGCCAGAAGGCGTTCCTGTTATTCTTGTAGAGGATACACTAGCTGCGCTTCAACAGCTGGCGAAATCATACTTAAAAGAAGAAAACCCTCGTGTTGTCGGTATTACAGGAAGTAATGGGAAAACCACAACAAAAGACATGATTCATTCCGTCCTGCAAACAGCGTATCAAGTTCATAAAACAGACGGTAACTTTAATAATCATATCGGTCTTCCGCTCACCATTCTCGCAATGCCAGAAGGAACTGATATTGCGGTTTTGGAGATGGGGATGAGTGCAAAAGGCGAAATCGAATTTTTATCAGACCTCGCTGAGCCGGATGCAGCAGTCATCACAAATATCGGAGAATCTCATATGCAAGATTTAGGATCAAGAGAAGCCATTGCCGATGCAAAATATGAGATCGTAAAAGGCTTAAAAGAAGACGGCATCTTTTATTACCTAGGTGATGAGCCTTTGCTTCGAGAAAGATCAAGTTCACTTTCTCAGCGTGTAAAAACCTTTGGAGAAGCAGAGGACTGTGATATCAAGGTAACGCACATCAATCAGCTTGCAGAAGGAACAGAATTTCAAGTAGAAGGGTATGCCCAGGGTTTTCTCATTCCTGTATTAGGGAAACATAATGTGAAGAATGCACTTGCTGCTATTGCAATAGGCCAGCATTTTGGGCTGAATGAAAGACAAATTGCCCAAGGACTGATGCAAACGAAGTTGACAGGGATGCGTCTTGAGCTGTTTAAAACAGACAAAGGAATCACTGTCATCAATGATGCGTATAATGCAAGTCCTACTTCTATGAAAGCGGCCATTGATCTTGTGGGGGATATGGACGGCTTCGCCAATCGTATTCTTGTACTTGGAGATATGCTCGAAATGGGCAGCGAAGAAGAAACGTATCATTATGAACTTGGCCGTTACATTAAGCCAGAATTTATTGATCATGTCATGACGTATGGCCGCCTAGGTGCATTCATTGCTGAAGGAGCGAAAAAATCATTCGGGGCTGAGCACGTATTTTCCTTTATGGACAAAGAGGATCTAAAGAAAAAACTAGCTGAAGTGGCAGGTCCTGACGATGTTGTGCTTGTCAAAGCCTCACGCGGTATGCGATTGGAAGAAGTCATTACTGCACTATAAAAGTGAGAAGGTGACAGAATGATTGGCTGTTTATGTATTCACGGTTTTACTGGTGCCCCTTATGAAGTAGAACCGCTGGCGCAATATTTAAAACAGGCGGCAGATTGGAATGTGCAGTCTGTCACGCTTCCGGGGCATGGGGATGAGCTGCAGTTAAAAGGCATTCTTTATCAAGAATGGATAGCGACAGCTGAACTCGAACTTCTATCCCTTTATCGGACTTGTGACACCGTGTATTTGGTCGGCTTTTCTATGGGCGGAATGATTGCTTCTTACTTAGCGGCGAAGTACCCAGTTGCCCGCCTTGTCCTTTTAAGTGCTGCGGCCAAATATGTGAACCCAAAACAAATGATGCAAGACACACGGCAGATGGTAAAGGAGTCCCTGTCAGGGATCGTTGATACAAACCCTTTATATGATCGATATCGCCATAAGCTCACAAGCACGCCGCTGTCAGCTGCGATAGAATTTATGAAGCTGGTAAAGCAAACGAAGAATTCGCTTGAGAAGCTTCATCTGCCTGTGTTAATTGTTCAAGGTGAAAGCGACGGGATTGTGCCTGCTTCAAGTGCAGAATTTATTTATCATAAAGTCCCGTCTCGCCAGAAAGAAATGTTTTATTTGCCGGATTGTAAACATCATGTTTGCCATGAGCCATGTGCCCAGCAATTGTTTGAGAAAGTAGAACATTTTCTAAAAAAAGCAATTTAATATATAGAAAAGCTAAAATGTGGCTAAACTAATATAAATTGAATCCCACTTGTTAAAATTTGCATCATTTTTGTCGAATGAGTGACAGGCCTATGGTACAATAGGAAAGAAAAGGTGGTTGATTCGGTTGTTTCAATATGACGGAAAAACCTTTATCCCGCAGTCTAATTCGAGTAACGGAGAAGTATCAGCAGGAACCATATTTCAATATCGTCAAGACGGGAATATATTAACGGGCACATATCAAGGCGGCAGTATTGTATCTGGCGTACTTGTAGGAACTGTGAATGAGGATGGAACACTTCATTTTAGATACCATCATGTAAGCAAGGACGGCAGCATGAGAAGCGGGTCTTGCGATTCCACTCCTAAGCAGCTGGATAATGGAAAAATCCAACTGTTTGAAAAGTGGAAATGGATGGACGGAGACCAAAGTGAAGGTGAATCTGTCATTGTCGAGCAGTAGATATATCCATTTCTGTCTTGTTGAAAAACAAATAGTGTAATGGTAAGATATAAGGTAGGGTAATTCGGGCTTTGTATATAATGGACCTGTCCTTTCAGAAAAGGGCAGTTTTTAATGATCATTCACGAGATTACTGAAACAGCAATTAGAAGGAGTTTGAATAAATTGACTATAACGTTTCAAGATTTTCAATTAAGCGAAAGTCTCATGAAGGCTATTAACCGCATGGGGTTTGAAGAAGCAACACCGATTCAAGCAGAAACGATTCCTCTCGGTCTTCAAAATAAAGATGTCATCGGACAAGCACAAACAGGTACAGGAAAAACTGCAGCATTTGGTATTCCTCTTGTAGAAAAAATCGACCCAGCGTCTCCAAATATCCAAGCGATTATCATTGCGCCAACAAGAGAATTAGCGATTCAAGTATCTGAAGAGCTATACAAAATTGGCCAAGACAAGCGTGCACGCGTACTTCCGATTTACGGTGGACAAGATATCGGCCGTCAAATCCGTTCGCTCAAGAAAAATCCTCATATCATCGTAGGGACTCCAGGACGTTTACTCGATCACATTAACCGTCGTACAATGCGTCTTCAAAATGTTGAAACAGTTGTGCTAGATGAAGCAGACGAAATGCTAAACATGGGTTTCATCGAAGACATTGAAGCGATCCTTTCAAATGTACCAAGTGAACACCAAACACTTTTATTCTCTGCGACAATGCCTGCACCAATTAAGCGCATTGCAGAGCGTTTCATGACAAACCCAGAACACGTAAAAGTTAAAGCGAAAGAAATGACAGTCTCTAACATCCAACAGTTCTACTTGGATATCCACGAGCGTAAGAAGTTTGATACATTGACTCGTCTTCTTGACATTCAATCACCTGAGCTTTCAATTGTCTTCGGCCGTACGAAACGCCGTGTTGACGAATTGACTGAAGCACTTAACCTTAGAGGTTATACAGCTGAAGGAATTCATGGTGACCTGACTCAAGCAAAACGTATGGTTGCGCTTCGTAAATTCAAAGAAGGTTCAATCGATGTGCTTGTCGCAACAGACGTTGCAGCACGTGGACTTGATATCTCAGGCGTCACACACGTGTATAACTTCGACGTGCCGCAAGATCCAGAAAGCTACGTACACCGTATTGGACGTACTGGACGTGCTGGACGTACAGGTATGGCGATGACATTCATCACACCACGTGAAAAAGATATGCTTCGTGCGATTGAGCAAACGACTAAACGTAAAATGGATCGTATGAAAGAACCTACACTTGATGAGGCAATTGAAGGACAACAGCAAGTAACAGTTGACCGTCTACGCACGATCATCAGTGAAAACAACTTGAACTTCTACATGACAGCTGCTGCTGAATTGCTGGAAGATCATGATTCTGTAACAGTAGTTGCAGCTGCTATCAAAATGATGACAAAAGAGCCGGATGCAACGCCTGTTCGTTTGACAGATGAAGCACCAATGATTTCAAAACGTCATCGTAACAACCGCAGCTCTTCTAAACGCAGAGACGGCGGCGGTGGCGGAGGCTACCGTGGAAAAGGCAAGAACAGCCGTTCATCTTATGGTGATAAAAAGCGTTCTTCAAATGACCGCAATCGTTCTTCTAACGATCGTCGTCAAAAGAAATCTTATAACAACTAATATACAAGAGCGAATCCTTTGCAGGGTTCGCTTTTTTTAACAGGCTAAAATTGAAACTTTTTAGGCTTTGTTACGTAATATATTGATAGAAAAGTAAGAGAATGGGGGAAGAATGTGAGAAAACAGCCGCAACGTCAAATTAGTCTAAATGGTTTAAAGGTATGGCGTCTTCAAAATGGAATTATCTCATTGATTTTCTTACTCATCATCATTGGGGTATTTGTTGCTAGCTACTATTTTCAATGGCCATATTGGATTGGAGCGATTCTTTCTGGTTTATGGGTCTTACAGGTCATCTTTGGCATTTGGCTCATACCAAAAATCCGCCATCACATCTGGCGCTACGAAGTATTTGAAAATGAAATTGAAATACAGCATGGACTCTTTCGCGTCACACGTGTCATTGTGCCGATGGTTCGTGTACAGCATGTTGATACATCACAAGGACCGCTTTTAAGGCGCTATCGTTTGGCCTCTGTTCAAATTTCGACTGCTGCCACAGTTCATGATATACCGGCGCTAGAATTAGAAGAGGCAGATGAGCTTCGTGATTACATATCTCGTTTAGCAAGGGTGACGGAAGATGATGTCTGAACCAAAACGTGTACATCCTATCTCGATGTTCATTGATTTTATATCAGATGCTGTATCCATGATTAAAAACTTCATTATCCCTTTTTTCGTGTTGATTTTTGTGAACTCGAATTCGAGCATTCGCTTTTATGCATTTATCATTCTTGGTGTGCTTCTTTTATGGAAAGCCGTATATACCATTTTAGAATGGAGACGATTCACCTACCGGATGGAAGACGATGAATTTCGTGTGGAATCGGGTGTAATCACGAAAAAGAAAAAATATATCTCGTTAGAACGAATTCAAACAGTCAATACAAGTGAAGGTATTTTCCAACGGATTTTCGGTTTAGTGCGGGTTCAAATCGAAACGGCAGGCGGTACGGATGGTCCAGAAGTGAGCCTGACCGCGATTACAAAAGCAGAAGCGGAACAATTAAAGCAGTCGATTTTCAACCGGAAGAAAAGCTTGCAGGAAGAAGAAATGACGGATGAAGCAGGAGATCTGCATGGCCATTTGGCTGCCCAGAAACCTGTGCAGGAAGAAATCAATGTCTCCTATCGTATGGGTGTGCCAGAATTGCTTTTGGCTGCGACCACTTCAAGCGGTATCGGGGTCATTATATCTGGGTGTCTTGCCATCTACACGCAAATAGATGAAATTCTCCCTTTGGACGGGTTCTTCAAGAAGTTCTCTTTTTTAAGTCATGCGAGCGTTGAAATTTATGCGATTTTGATATTTCTTGCCGTATTGATCGCGTGGATCCTGAGTGTTGGGGTAACAGCGCTTCAGTATGCGAATTTTGCTGCAAAACGAAAAGGGAATGACATCATCATTACAAGAGGTCTCATCGAGAGACATCAAATGACCATTCCACTTGCGAGAATTCAAGCAGTGAAAATCAAAGAGAATATTATCCGTGAGCCTTTTGGCTTTGCGACAGTGATGCTTGTTAGTGCAGGAGGTTCGATTACAGAGAAAGAAACCTCTTCCGTCTTATTTCCGCTCATTCGGAAGAAAAAAATAAATGAATTGCTGTCCCAATTCACGGATCATTATCATGTTGCACCAGAAACAGAGCTGAAAAAGGTGCCAAAGCGTTCACTCAAACGCTACCTGATCTCATATGGCTTTGTGCCGTTACTTGTAGGTGTTATCCTGTCGGTGCGCTTTCCGCCATGGGGGTATTTAGGACTCATTCCGTTACCACTTGCTCTATTCTTTGGCTATTTAGCTTATAAACAATCAGGATATACAATCAAAGATTCATTGATTCAACTGACATCAAGAGGCATTGGCAAGACCACTGGCATTGTCTTGAGAAAACGAATGCAAAACTATACGATGACGCAATCCTTTTTCCAAAAGAAAGGCCGGGTCGCAAGTATTCACACCTTTGTAAAATCCTCCGCGCTGCTTGATTCCTTTGGTGTGCATCACCTTGAGGAAGAAGATGCTGCACGTGTATTTGATTGGTATTCGTATGAAAAAAATCAATCGTCTTAAACGAAAAATGTCGATCAGCTCCAGCTCAAGGAGGGATCGACATTTTTTATGAGATTAATAGCGTCTTTTTTTCGAATGGAAAAGCAGAGTAATAGGTGCTAGAATCATACCGCCGATCAATCCAAATAAGTGAGCCATGATATTGATGTTCGAATTGACGAAGGTCATGATGACAGAAACAGCCAGAATCGTTAAAATCACTTGTGAATTGCCGCGGTCCATCATGTGTGGTTTAAAGAGGACGAGGTATAGATACACTCCAAATAAACCAAAGATCGCACCAGAAGCGCCAACGTGTACATACTCTAAAGGCTCCACCCAATAGGTCCCGAGATTGCCAATGAACCCTGCTCCAAGATAAATGATTAAAAATCGAACCTTCCCGAGCAAATGTTCAAGTGCTGGGGCGAATAAGAAAAGGGACATAGAATTAAATAAAATATGCGTGAGACTTCCGTGGAGAAAAATAGGTGTGACGAGCCGCCACCATTCCCCAGCCGCTACACCATAGTTGAAACCGACGAGATGATCCTGTCCAAGCTGTATAATAGGGATAGGAATCGCAAATATAAGCCACAGGCCGATTTGTAAAGCGAGGATCGCTGTTACGATTGGATACGATCTAATAAATTGTTGAAAGCTCTCCGTTCGAATAAACATAACAAACCCCTTTTTGACTAGATATTGGTAAGTTTATAGTAACACGTTTATGAAGCGAACACTCAAATTAGTACGAGTATCATAGGAGGTACCTCATGATCAAAGGAATAGGCATTGATATTGTAGAGATCGACAGGCTATCGCGAGTGCTCAGCAGACAGCCCCGTTTACCAGAACGAATTTTGACTTTAAGTGAACAGGATGTCTTTCGTACACTCAGTGAAAAAAGACAGCTGGAATTTTTGGCAGGACGTTTTGCGGCAAAGGAAGCTTTCGCTAAAGCATACGGAACCGGAATCGGTCAGCATTTAAGCTTTCATGACATAGACATTCAAAAAGACGATAAGGGAAAACCCTTCATCAAAAGCGAGAAAGCGGAGGGAGATCAGGTTCATGTGTCCATTACTCATACAAAGGAATATGCTGCTGCACAAGTTTTAATTGAAAGGTTGTCAAGCTAGTCTGCATATTGTTTGTCCCCCCTTCATATATTGGGTAGTGCGATAAGGAAGGGCGAGTTGCTAACAGGCTTTGATGGTTCGCGGTACGCAGTTAACTCTTGAGGCGTACTGTTAAAGTCAAACAAGCGGTTTCTTCCTTTTAACACAATTAACGAAGGGGTTGAAAAGGGT
This sequence comes from Bacillus sp. FSL K6-1000, assembly GCF_038630785.1. NCBI lineage: Bacteria > Bacillati > Bacillota > Bacilli > Caryophanales > Bacillaceae > Bacillus > Bacillus sp. FSL K6-1000. The sequence continues at coordinate 541,402 of NZ_CP152042.1, forward strand.
GAGAAAAAGCTTTGTTTTGCTTGTAACGGGAATCCTTTTTGTACTGATTCTCTCCGCATGCGGTCAAAAATCTCAGCAGGATATCGTTGGAGATTTAAACAAAAAGGCAGAGGAAATGACATCATACAAAGCCAAAGCAAAAATGACCATTGAGACAGGAAATGACCCGCAGGAGTACCAGGTAGAAATTTGGTACAAAAAGCCGGAGCTTTACCGTGTCTATTTAGAAAATCCGAAAAAGGATCAGAGTCAAGTCATTTTAAGAAACGGCAATGGTGTGTTTGTGCTGACACCTTCATTGAACAAGAGCTTCCGTTTCCATAGCGATTGGCCGAATAATAGCAGTCAAGTCTATTTATTCGAATCACTCGTGAAGGACATTAAGAATGACAGTGCAGCTCAGTTCAAAGCGAAAGAGTCAAAGTATGTATTCGAAACGAAGACCAATTATCAGCACAATCAAATGCTGCCTACCCAAGAGATTACCTTTCATAAGAAAACAATGGCGCCTGCCAGTGTAAAAGTGCTGGATAGCGACAAAAAGCCAATGGTGAAAGTGGAATTCTCTCACTTTGAATTCAATAAATCCTTTGACAAAGATGCATTTGATGAGAAGAAAAATATGACACTCTCTCAAATGGATGTTGCCACAAGTGCAGACCCATCTGACAGCTTTGCGGTGAAAACACCAGTTGATATGCCAGAAGGCGTGAAGAAGATGGAAGAGAAAGAAATGACAACAGATGCTGGGAAGCGTTATGTGATTACGTACGGCGGCAAGAAATCCTTCACACTCATCCAGGAAAAAGCGAGAGTAGCGGAAGCATCTACGCCTGTCACGATGAACGGCGAGCCGGTCGATCTTGGTATGACAGTAGGGGTTCTGACAGATCAATCCCTCTCATGGACCTCTGACGGAGTTGACTACTTAATTTCCTCAAGTGATTTATCGAAGGAAGAGCTGTTGATGGTCGCAAAGAGTGTAGAAGGCCAGTCAGCTAAATAAATGAAGTTCTTAGGCGGAAAGCCTTGATAAATGAAGCATCAGCCCTGTGCAAGGGCTGATTTTCTTTGATTTGTTTCACATTATTCTTGATTTTTAGTATCATATGAGGGGATTGAATCATTCAATAGGGAAGTGTGACTGATGGACACAAATGCCTTTTATAGAGACACATGGGCAGAAATTAATTTAACAGCAATCAAGCACAATGTTTCACATATGAAAGATCATATCGGTCAAAATGTTCAACTGATGGCTGTTGTGAAAGCCAATGCATATGGACATGGAGATATAGAAGTGGCAAGAGCTGCCCTCAAAGCAGGAGCAGACTTGTTAGCTGTAGCCTTTTTAGATGAGGCCATTTCTTTAAGAAATAAAGGGATCAAAGCACCGATTCTTATACTCGGCGCAGTGCCGCCGGAGTATGTCAAAACCGCTGTTCGATACAATGTAATTATGACCGCTTACTCCACCAGGTGGCTGAGGGAAGTCGTCGATATGGTGAAAGGGCAGATGGGACAACCCATTCGTTTTCATTTGAAAATAGACAGCGGAATGAACCGTTTAGGTGTGAAAACGTTAGAGCAAGTGAATGAAGTAAAGAAGCTTGTCAGCGAGCATTCTTATTTACAGCTGGAAGGAGTATTTACTCACTTTGCGACCGCGGATGAAAAGGATGAGAACTATTTTGATCGGCAGGTCGACACCTTTCAAACCCTGCTTCAGCCGCTTCATACGGAAAAACTGCTTGTTCATTGTGCCAATAGTGCAGCAGGATTAAGGTTTAAAGAAGTGTTATTTAATATGGTTCGCTTCGGCATCAGTATGTACGGGCTGTCACCGTCAGAGGAAATCAAAGATGAACTTCCTTTCAAGCTGGAAGAAGCCATGTCGCTTCATACAAAGCTTGCCCATGTAAAGCTCATTCAAAAGGGTGAGAGTGTCAGCTATGGGGCGACGTATACAGCTAATCAAGATATGTGGATCGGTACGGTACCAGTCGGCTATGCAGACGGGTGGATTCGGAAGCTGGCAGGCACGGAAGTACTTGTTGGCGGAAAGCGCCGGAAGATTGCCGGAAGGGTATGTATGGATCAATTCATGGTTGAACTGAAAGAGAACCTTCCAGTAGGGGAGCCAGTCGTTTTGATTGGTGGACAAGGTGAAGAAATGGTATCAGTCGATGAAATTGCAAAAAGGCTTGAAACCATTAACTATGAAGTCACATGCTCCATTGGACACCGCGTTCCAAGAGTATATATAGAGGACGGCAAAAGGGTGCATGTGCGGAATCCGCTGCTTCAAGGCGGGCCAAGCTTTTTCTAAACAGCTTTCACAGGAACGATCGTCAAACTGACATCGTTCCTTTTTATTCTACAAAGAAGGGGTAAACATTCTCCCTTTTTTAGAGATTTTGGAAATACCGTATGATTTTCGGAAAAAAGCGTATAATGTGAAAGAGGAACTCCATTATCATCTTTGATTTACGGGTGAACAGCCGCTTCATGTTCTAATAAGAAATCATGAAAAAACAGCTTTGCTTGCGCATTGAATAATGGTATGATTAGTCTTGGAATGGATCGAAACGGTATCCGTAAGTTTTGTGGAGGTGTATGTTTTTTGTCTGAATCCAGCGCAACAAACGAAATGAAGATTCGACTACCGGAGGCTTTGATGTCTGAAATCGAACGAGTAGCAGAGCAGGATAAGGTAACAAGAAATGAATTGATCTACCGAGCGACAAAAACGTATATTCGTGAACGTAATATTCGACAAAATCGTGAATCGATGAGACGCGGCTACATGGAGATGGCGAAAATTAATCTGAATATCTCTTCAGAGGCACAATACGCAGAATTTGAGGCTGAGAATACAGTTGAGCGATTAGTCAGCGGGGGTTAAACATTTGATTGTTAAACGCGGTGATGTTTACTTTGCTGATTTATCTCCTGTTGTTGGCTCCGAGCAGGGCGGGGTTCGCCCAGTATTGGTGATTCAAAATGACATTGGAAATCGCTTCAGCCCGACTGCTATCGTTGCAGCCATAACAGCCCAAATACAAAAAGCGAAATTACCGACTCACGTCGAAATTGATGCAAAGCGCTACGGCTTTGAACGAGATTCTGTCATTCTCTTGGAGCAGATTCGTACAATCGATAAACAAAGATTGACAGATAAAATCACACATCTTGATGATGAGATGATGGAGAAGGTTGATGAAGCCTTACAAGTTAGTTTGGCTCTTATTGATTTTTAATATGGTGAGATTTGGTTGCTCTCTTGAGAGCAACTTTTTTTTGTGTTCAATTTTTATTAACGTTATAATGAAGAAAGAATAAAAGAAGTGCTGTTTATGTACGTAGGGGGTAAAACATGTCGAATCATATCGTGTTAGCTTTCGCAAGGGAGCATCAAGAGGAATTACAAAAAGAGTGGACGGACATTTTTAGACGACTCGGAGAAAAAGAAACGGACATGATGCTGAACGACAAAATGTATGAAACCATCTGTTCGGAATATGTTCAACTAATCATTACATCTCTTTCAGAGGGGTATAATGAGGATTTTGAAGAAAAAGTGCAAACTCTTGCTTTAAACATTGTTCAAATGGGTATATCACTTAAGTTACTGGCAAATGGTCTAACTGAAATCCGTACACATTTATATCAAAAAATGAACGATGACAAAGATACAACAGAAGAAAGTCATGACCTCATCTGGCAAATCGACCAATTCATCACACCAATTCATAACGAGATCTTAAACCAGTATTCCATCTCATGGGAGAAAACAGTCAGCCTTCAAAAAATTGCGCTGCAGGAACTTTCTGCCCCGCTGATCCCTGTATTTGAGCACATCACCGTCATGCCGCTTGTTGGAACAATTGATACAGATCGTGCGAAAAAAATTATGGAGAACCTGCTCAATGGTGTCGTCAAACATCGCTCACAGGTCGTCTTAATTGATATTACGGGTGTCCCTGTTGTTGATACAATGGTAGCCCACCATATCATTCAAGCGTCTGAGGCTGTGAGATTAGTAGGTGCGAAGTGTTTGCTTGTCGGTATTCGCCCAGAAATAGCCCAAACCATTGTGAACCTTGGAATTGATTTATCGCAAGTTACAACAAAGAATACCCTTCAAAAAGGAATTCAAACTGCTTTGGAAATGACAAATCGAAAAATTGTTTCATTGGAGGGATAACCTAGTGAGAAATCACCCGAAGATTCCAATCTTAAAACTATATAACTGTCTTCTGATTTCAATACAGTGGGAGCTTGATGATCAGACGGCTCTCCACTTTCAAGAAGACTTGCTGAATAAAATTCATGAAACAGGAGCAAACGGTGTTGTCATTGACCTCACATCCGTCGACATGATTGATTCCTTTATTGCAAAGGTATTAGGCGATGTCATCACGATGTCCAAGCTCATGGGGGCAAAAGTTGTATTAACAGGAATACAGCCGGCAGTCGCTGTGACGCTGATTGAACTTGGAATATCGCTTGAAGAAATTCAGACAGCACTAGATCTTGAACAAGGGCTTGAGACACTGAAGCGGGAATTGGGGGAATAGATATGAAAGACCAATCCTGTGTAAGAATATTGACGGAATGGGACATAGTCGCAGCAAGACAATTGGGGCGCAATGTTGCAAAAGAACTTGGATTTGGAACAGTTGACCAAGCAAGAATTACGACGGCCATTTCAGAATTAGCTCGAAACATCTATTTATACGCTGGTAAAGGTCAGATTTGTATAGACGAAGTGATGGAGCGCGGAAAGCGTGGACTCAAAGTCATCGCAGCCGATGAGGGGCCGGGTATCATGGATATACGTAAAGTAATGGAAGACGGATTTTCAACATCAGGCGGACTCGGAGCAGGTCTTCCGGGTGTCAGAAGACTGATGGATGAATTTAAATTAGACTCTGCACCAGAACAAGGAACGGAGATACAAGCTGTTAAGTGGCTTCGCTAGGAGGGAAACCATGGATTTTAAGGAGGTAATGGAGCAGCGGTACCATCAGCTGCTCAGTCGTTATATCAGTGATTTAACTGAAACATCGCTTTATCAAGCTCAAAAATTTAGCCGTAAAACCATTGAGCATCAAATACCTCCTGAAGAAATAGTGAGTGTTCACCGAAAAGTGATTCAGGAGCTTTACCCTGATTTGCCGGAAGATGTTTTTCATTCACTAGACTTCTTAATTGAAGTCATGATTGGGTACGGACTTGCCTACCAAGAACATTTAACACTCAGAGGCATCCAGCAAGAAATAAAATCTGAAATCGAAATTGCTGCAAATGTTCAGCAAACCCTTCTGGAAACGAAAATTCCAGAAGGAGATACCTTTGATATTGGTGCGATTAGTGTACCGGCAAAACAGATGAGTGGAGATTATTACCACTTTGTAACGGATCACGATACAATCAATATCGCGATCGCAGATGTCATTGGAAAGGGAATCCCGGCTGCGCTCTGTATGTCGATGATTAAATATGCGATGGATTCCTTACCAGAGTCAGGGAGTGGCCCAACAAAGGTGCTGAAAACCCTGAATCGTGTTGTCGAGCAAAATGTAGACCCAAGTATGTTTATCACAATGTTCTATGGCAGCTATAATAAAGAAACGCATGAGTTTAAATATGCATCGGCTGGTCATGAGCCGGGCTTTTTCTATTGCAAAAAAGAGGACAAATTTTACGATTTAGAAGCGAAAGGGCTTGTCCTTGGGATTGCACCAGACTTTGATTACAGACAGTATGAGAAGCATTTAGACATAGGAGACATGGTGATCTTATTCTCTGATGGGGTCACAGAATCCAAGTCAGAGGAGGGTTTCCTAGAGCGGGAGGACATCAAAGCACTCATATCAGAGCACCTATCCTACTCAGCTCAAGAAATGGTGGATGCCATCTACGCCAGCTTACTCAAACTGCAGGATTTTCAGCTGCACGATGACTTTACATTACTTGTTCTCAAAAGAAAGGTTTAGAAAGTGAACATGCGGGTATATAAAACTTTAGGAAACAAGAATTTCGAGGTGAATGCATAATGAATATGTCTGTAAAAGAGCATCAAATAGATCAAAAAACGAAAATCAGTGTCAGCGGAGAAATCGATGTGTACTCCGCTCCTCAGCTAAGAGAAACGCTCATGCCTAAAGCAGAGGCGGGAGAGCATCTTGAAATCTGTCTAAAGGATGTTACGTATATGGATAGTACAGGTTTAGGTGTATTCGTTGGGCTGTTTAAAGCGGCTCAAAAAGCAGGTGGAACATTAAAGCTTGAGAACTTGTCAGAACGGCTTGTAAGGTTGTTTGAAATCACTGGATTAAAGGACATCATTGACATTTCTGCAAAGTCAGAGGGTGGGGTACAATGAACGAATCAGTAGATCTAATCGAGATGAAAATACCGGCAAAACCAGAATATGTAGGCATCATTCGTTTGACTCTTTCAGGTGTAGCGAGCCGAATGGGCTATGCCTATGAAGAGATTGAAGACTTAAAGATTGCCGTCAGTGAGGCCTGCACAAATGCAGTTCAGCATGCCTACAAAGGTGAAAACGGCGAAGATGGAGAGGTAGCTGTTCGCTTTCTTGTCTACGAGGATCGTCTAGAAATCATTGTCGCTGACAAAGGCGGTAGCTTTGACTTTAAGCAAAAACAGGAAGACTTGGGACCGTACACATCTGCTCATACGGTGGATCAATTGGCAGAAGGAGGTCTTGGTTTATACTTAATGCAAACATTGATGGATGAAGTCGAGGTGCAAGCAAACTCCGGAGTTACCGTGGCGATGACAAAGTTTTTAAACAGGGAGCGAGTTGACCATGACACAACCATCCAAAACTATGAAACTAACTAAAGATGAAGTAGATCGCCTCATCCAAAGCTATCAAACCAATCAAGACGAGCAGGCGCAGCTCACGCTGGTCGAATGCTATACAAACTTGGTTGATATGCTGGCGAAAAAATATTCTAAAGGAAAAAGCTTTCATGAGGATCTCAGACAAGTTGGAATGATTGGTTTACTTGGCGCTATTAAACGATACGACCCGCTCGTCGGTAAATCATTTGAAGCCTTTGCTATTCCAACCATCATCGGGGAAATCAAACGCTTTTTACGAGATAAGACATGGAGTGTCCATGTACCAAGGCGGATCAAAGAGCTTGGACCAAGAATCAAAATGGCAGTCGATCATTTGACAACAGAGACACAGAAATCACCTAAAGTCCAAGAAATTGCAGAATACCTAGATGTAACAGAAGAAGAAGTACTTGAAACCATGGAGATGGGCAAAAGCTATCAAGCACTGTCTGTTGACCAAGGCGTAGAGGCTGATTCTGAAGGAAGTACTGTGACGATTTTAGACGTTGTCGGCTCACAGGAAGAAGGCTACGAACGTGTGAACCAAAAAATGATGCTTGAGAGTGTGCTTCATGTGCTGTCGGATAGAGAAAAAGAGATTATCAATCTGACTTACTTGCAAAATAAGAGTCAGAAAGAGACAGGCGATTTACTTGGCATATCCCAAATGCATGTATCGAGACTGCAGCGGAAGGCAGTGAAAAAACTGCGAGATGCATTATCAGAAGATGCGTCTATGGAGCTAGGGTAATGAAACAGATTGAACAGCATGAGCATGTAAACGCAATTATCTATCAATCGAATAAAGAAGGAAAACCATGCTGCGGGGACAGTTTTTTTATTAAAGCAGATGATGAAGAACTAATTTGTGCTGTAGCAGACGGATTAGGCAGCGGCCAGTACGCCAATGAATCATCTTCTTTAGTCAGCGAAATTGTCGAAGAATATGGACATGAGGATGTGGCGACCCTCATCGACAGATGCAATCAGGCCATGAAAAATAAACGCGGTGCCACAGCTGCGATCTTAAAGGTGAATTTTTCCCAGCAGCAATTTACCTATTGTTCGGTTGGTAATATTCGTTTTATCTTGAATGCACCTTCTGGCGACTATATCTATCCACTTCCGACATCAGGATACTTATCAGGGAAACCTAGAAAATATAAAACATACACCTATTCCTACGAAAAAGGATCGATATTCATTATGTATTCAGACGGACTGAATGTGCCAAACATGCGCATGTGTTTAAAGCATGGACATTCAGTTGAAGACATCGCCAAACAGCTTGAAACATACACACAAGACAAAAAGGACGATCTCACCTATGTACTTGGTCAGCTCACGTAAAATAGCTGACCTTTTTTCTGTTTTGCCGGTTTTTTTGATACACTAAAAGAGAAGACACAGTGAGAGGATGCAAAGTATGAAGACATCTGACTTTTTATTGAAACAAATTGCGACAGAATTAAAGCTTTCAACGAAACAAATTGAAAGTGTGATCAAGCTTTTAGAGGATGGCAACACCGTCCCGTTTATTGCCCGTTATCGGAAAGAGCAGACAGGCTCACTGGATGAGGTGCAAATTCAAACCATTTCAGAGCGCTATACATATATCCAAAATGTCACGAACCGAAAAGAAGAAGTCATTCGCTTAATTGCTGAACAAGACAAACTAACCGATGAATTAAAACAGAAAATTGAACAAGCTCATAAACTGCAAGAGGTCGAAGATTTATACCGGCCATTCAAACAAAAGCGCAAAACAAAGGCGAATGTAGCCAAAGCAAAAGGGCTGGAGCCGCTGGCAGAATATTTACTCACGCTGCCAAGCGATCAGATCAAGAAGAAAGCAGCTGCTTTTATTAGCGAAGAAAAAGAAGTGGCAAATGTAGAAGAGGCACTTGAGGGTGCGCAGCACATCATTGCTGAACAGCTGGCAGATGATCCCGATATGCGAAAATGGATTCGCAGTGAAACGTACCAAAAGGGCAGTCTGGTCACATCAGGAAAAGACGTCGAAAGCGATGAGAAAAACGTCTATGAAATGTATTACGATTATCAAGAGCCAATCAAAAAGATTGTCCCGCACCGTATATTAGCGGTCAACCGCGGAGAGAAAGAAGGCATTTTAAAGGCAGCCATCGAACCACCTGCTGAAAATATTCGCTTCTATCTCGACAAACAAGTTCTAAAAGGCAAACAGACGACGGCGAGACCGTTTATTGAAGCAGCAATCGATGATGCATATAAACGTCTCATTCAGCCTTCCATCGAACGAGAAATACGAAAAGAGCTGACAGAAAAAGCAGAGGAACAAGCGATTCATATTTTTGCTGAAAACTTAAGAAAACTGCTGCTTCAACCGCCGATGAAAGGGAAGCGTGTACTTGGAGTCGATCCCGCATTTCGGACAGGCTGCAAATTAGCCGTCGTGGATGATACAGGAAAAGTCCATCATATTGGCGTCATTTACCCGCATCCGCCTGTACAGAAAAAAGCGGAAGCGAAACAAAAAGTCAAAGAGATCATTCAATCATCCAACATCGAAGTCATTGCGATTGGAAACGGAACAGCCTCAAGAGAGACTGAACAATTTATTGCAGACTTGATTCAAGAGCTGGATCAGCCGGTGTCCTATTTGATCGTGAATGAAGCAGGAGCAAGTGTATACTCCGCATCTGCACTTGCGCGAGAAGAGTTTCCAGATCTGCAAGTCGAAGAACGAAGCGCCATCTCAATCGCTAGAAGATTACAAGATCCTTTAGCAGAACTCGTGAAAATTGATCCGAAGTCTGTTGGTGTGGGCCAATACCAGCATGACGTCAGCCAGAAGCAATTAAACAGCTCGTTAACCTTTGTGGTAGAAACAGTCGTCAACCAAGTTGGTGTAAACGTCAATACCGCCTCACAGGCGCTGCTGCAATATGTATCAGGCCTTTCAAAAGCCGTCGCTGGGAATATCATCAAAAGACGCGAAGAGATTGGGAGATTCACAAGCAGAAAAGAATTGAAGGATATTCCAAGGCTCGGTGCTAAAACATATGAGCAGTGTATCGGTTTCTTGCGCATTACAGACGGACAAGATCCGCTTGACCGTACAGGCATTCACCCAGAGAGCTATAAAGAAACAACACAGTTTTTACGCATGATCAACATGACGCCAGACGATCTTGGCACAGAGCAGTTAAAAGAGAAAATTGCTGAAGTGAAACTGGACGAAGCAGCAGAACAGCTAGATATTGGGACAATTACACTTCAAGATATCATCGATCAGCTCACAAGACCTGAGCGTGATCCGCGGGATGAAGTACCAAAGCCGCTGCTCAAAACAGATGTATTGAAATTGGAAGACTTGAAGCAAGGAATGGAGCTGCAAGGTACGGTAAGAAACGTCGTAGACTTCGGCGCATTCGTTGATATTGGCGTAAAGCAGGATGGGCTTGTGCATATTTCCAAACTAAGCAATCGTTTTGTGAAGCATCCGCTTGACGTTGTATCAGTTGGTGACATTGTGACCGTATGGGTGGACTCCGTTGACCAGGCAAAAGGCCGCGTCGCCCTCTCCATGTTGAAACCAGAGTAAACAAAAAACGAGGCGCACCTTAGGATGGGGTGTGCCTTGATGTGACTGAATGTTTTTTTCTATAGAAGTACCAGCATTGATTCAGCAATTTGATTTGATAATGATTTTTCTCATAAAATGCCTTCTGCATCTGATTTTTCAGCCAGTTGGGCATCGCCCATTCCTCCTTTGATCGAAACAGTGGGTGTATCTTCAATGTATGCATAGGGGAAATTGTCCCGTTCGAGGTTTTTATAGAAAGGAACGATCTTGATTGAACGAGAGAGAGTTACAGCAGTTAACAGAGCACATTTCCCAGCAGTTCTTTGGCAAGACATTCCGCCATCAGGCTGTTTTTAATGACCGGTTAAAAACGACAGGCGGGCGATATTTACTTGGTACACACAATATTGAACTGAACCGCCGATACCTAGAGGAGCATGGACGAGAAGAATTAATCGGGATCATCAAGCATGAGCTGTGTCATTATCATCTGCATCTTGAGGGAAAGGGCTATCAGCATCGCGACCGTGATTTTAAAGCGTTATTAAAACAAGTAGAAGCCCCGCGTTTTTGTACACCGCTTAAGACTGTACAAAAGAAGCGGCGTGCGGGGAAACGCCATGAATACATTTGCACAGGATGCGGCCGGTCTTTTATCAGGAAAAGACGGTTTGATACCTCTCGTTATGTATGCGGCGTCTGCAAAGGGAAATTAAAGTGGCAGAGCACAACCGATTCATTGTGATAAGCATTCCTCTATGGGGATGCTTTTTTGTTCCATTAGATGTGTGGACATATGGAGACAAAAAGAGACGCATGTCTCATTTTGTCTCTTTTTTCATCGGTTTGATTCGGTCAAAGCCAAAGTGTTCATGTATCTTCATGTTGGCACGATTTTTGCTTATATAGAAGTGCAAGCAAAAAAGGATAGGAGGTTTTACCAAATGGAAATGGCATTGTCTAAAGAAAAAGCCGTATGGATGTATCAAAAAATGCAGGAAATCCGTCAATTTGAAGATCGAGTACACGCGCTTTTTACAAAAGGAATCTTGCCGGGGTTTGTCCATCTTTATGCTGGCGAAGAAGCTGTTGCCGTAGGAGTCTGTGCACATCTGAATGAAAAAGACAGTATTACAAGTACCCACCGCGGCCACGGCCATTGTATAGCGAAGGGCTGTGATCTAAAAGGAATGATGGCAGAAATCTATGGAAAAGCCACAGGTCTTTGTAAAGGCAAAGGCGGATCCATGCACATTGCAGATTTTGATAAAGGAATGCTTGGTGCCAACGGAATTGTTGGAGGGGGCTTTCCTCTTGCGTGCGGGGCAGCCCTCACAGCCAAATATAAAAAGACAGAAAATGTAAGCGTTTGCTTTTTTGGGGATGGTGCAAACAATCAAGGGACTTTCCACGAAGGAATCAATCTCGCGGCCATCTGGAAACTGCCCGTCATTTTCATCGCAGAAAACAATGGGTACGGAGAAGCGACACCATTTTCCTATGCTTCAAGCTGCAAATCAATCGTCGATCGAGCGGCCGGTTATAACATTCCTGGGATTCAAGTAGACGGAAAAGATGTGATGGCCGTTTATCAAGCCGCAGAACAAGCAATTGAACGAGCGAAAAATGGAGAAGGTCCGACATTGATTGAATGCATGACATATCGGAATTATGGCCATTTCGAAGGAGACGCCCAGCGTTACAAAACCAATCAAGAAAAAACAGAACATCAAGAAGAGAGGGATGCGATCACTCTTTTTAAAAATGAATTGATCAAGCAGCAGCTGCTGACGAATGGAGAGCTATCAAATATTGAAGCGGCAGTAACTGAAGCGATAGATGAAGCCGTTCAATTCAGTGAAGAAAGTGAATATCCAGATCAGACCGAATTATTGACCGACGTGTATGTTTCGTATCAATAAATCAGAAGGAGGAGAGGAAAATGACAAGAGAAATCAGCATGTCTAGTGCATTGAATGAAGCGATTAAGCTTGCCATGAGAAGAGACGAGGATGTCATTTTAATGGGGGAAGATGTTGCTGGAGGCGCTCATGTAGATCACTTACAAGATGATGAAGCATGGGGCGGCGTGCTCGGTGTAACGAAAGGAATCGTTCAGGAGTTTGGACGTGAGCGAGTCCTTGACACACCGATTAGTGAAGCTGGCTATGTAGGTGCGGCCATGGCAGCTGCTTCCACAGGGCTAAGGCCAATTGCAGAACTCATGTTTAATGATTTTATCGGCACCTGTCTGGACCAAGTGCTGAATCAAGGGGCTAAATTTCGATACATGTTTGGCGGAAAAGCAGAGGTGCCAATCACGATCAGAACGACACATGGAGCGGGTTTTAGAGCAGCTGCTCAGCATTCGCAAAGCTTGTATGCGCTATTTACAAGCATCCCTGGATTGAAAGTGGTGGTGCCTTCTTCACCATACGATGCCAAAGGATTGCTACTAGCAGCCATCGAGGATCAGGACCCTGTCATCTTTTTTGAAGACAAAACGCTTTACAATATTACAGGAGATGTTCCGGAGCGATATTACACGCTGCCGCTTGGCAAAGCAGATGTGAAAAGAGAAGGCTCAGATGTGACCATTTTTGCAGTAGGCAAACAAGTTCATACAGCACTCGAAGCAGCAGAACAATTAGCTGCCCAAGGAATAGAAGCCGAGGTGATTGATCCTAGAAGCTTGTCACCGCTCGATGAAGAGGCCATTCTGACTTCAGTAGAGAAAACGAATCGGCTTGTCATTGTGGATGAAGCAAATCCGAGGTGCGGAATTGCCGCAGATATTTCTTCTCTGGTTGCGGATAAAGGCTTCGATTTACTCGACGCTCCAATCAAAAAAGTGACGGCTCCTCATACACCGGTCCCATTTTCACCACCGCTTGAAGATATATATTTGCCGACACCTGATAAGGTTGTGAACACTGTCTTAGAGATGGTTGGAAAAAGTCATGACAAGATCTTGAACTAAAGAAAGGAGAGAGGGAGATGGCTGTCGAGGTTGTGATGCCGAAATTGGGCATGTCAATGAAAGAAGGAACGGTATCTGTCTGGAATAAAGAGATCGGAGAGACCGTGAATAAAGGGGAAAGCATTGCAAGCATCAACTCTGAAAAAATTGAAATGGAGATCGAATCACCTGCAGAAGGAACTATATTGGATATAAAAGTGTCTGAGGGAGAAGGTGTACCGCCTGGCACGGTCATCTGCTATATCGGTGAAGGAAATGAACAGGTCGAGGAAAAGAAAGAAAAAGACCTGCCGCCAAAACAAAAGAAAGAGAGAATAAAAATCTCCCCTGTTGCACGTAAGATTGCTCAAAGTGCTAATTTGGATATTCATACACTAGTGGGAACAGGTCCAGATGGGAGAATCACGAAAGCGGATGTGCTTCGGGCACTTCCTGATGAAAAAGAAAAACAACACAATGAACCAACAAAGCATCAGCCAGTCAGCATGATGCGGAAAACCATTGCCTCGCGAATGATGGAAAGCCTGCAAACAAGTGCACAATTAACAATAACGATGAAAGCGGATGTGACAAAACTTACAGCTTTACAGTCTGAGTTGAACGAAACAGCTGGAGCACAACACGATATGAAATTAACCATGACCGATTTTGTAGCCAAAGCAGTGATTCTTTCTCTGCAAAAGCACCCTGCAATGAACAGTCAATATCAACATGATAGAGTCGAAACTTTTGAGCATGTACATCTTGGAATCGCTGCTGCTTTAGATCATGGGCTGGCAGTGCCTGTTATTCGGCATGCGGAAAAGCTTTCACTTATTGAGCTGGCGAAGAGTATCAAATCGTATGGCAAAAAAGCACGTGAAGGCAAACTTCTCCACGATGAAATTGAAGGCTCTACCTTTACAATCACTAACCTAGGTGCTTATGGTGTGGAACATTTCACCCCGATTTTGAATCCGCCGGAAGCAGGTATTCTTGGCGTTGGAAAAGCGGATCAAATGCCTGTTTATCAGGGGAATGAATTATGTAAAGGGACGATCCTGCCACTCAGTCTGACATTTGACCATCGCGTGCTGGACGGGGCGCCGGCATCACAATTTTTATCAACTGTTAAAGCGTATTTAGAAAATCCAGTATCCATTCTTTTATAGGAAGCAGGTGAAATGAATGACGCTTGTCATTATAGGAGGCGGGCCAGCAGGATATGTGGCGGCAATAACAGCCGCCCGTTTTGACAGAGAGGTTGTACTAATCGACCAAGGCCTGTTAGGAGGTACCTGCCTGAATGAAGGCTGTATCCCAACGAAAGCACTTTTACAAAGCGCTGATATGTACGAGCATGTGAAATCAGCTGGTCATTTTGGAATTGAGCTTCCAGGGAAGGAGCCTATCATTCATTGGGATGCCGTTCAAAAGCGGAAGCGGTCAGTCGTCAAACAGCTGACTGATGGCGTTCGTTATTTGATGAATAAAAACAAAATCAGCGTGTTAAATGGGAAAGCATCATTTCTTTCGGCACATGAGCTATTGATAGAAAGTGAAGGGACATCTGAAATCATTCAAGCAAAACAAATCATTATTGCTTCAGGATCAGAACCTGCTGCTTTGCCTTTCGCCCCATTTGACAGGGAGTGGATCATTGATAGTAAGGATGCCATGACGCTCCCTTCAATACCAGATTCGCTTTGTATCATTGGCGGAGGGGTGATCGGCTGTGAGTTTGCAAGCATCTTTAGCAGAATGGGATCAAAGGTTGTCATGGTTGAACAGGCAGCACACATTTTACCTGAAGAAGATCACGATACCGCTAACTGTCTTCACGATCAGCTTCAAAAAGCTGGTGTGGAGATTTTGACATCAGCAACAGTCAAACAGCTTGATGCAATCTCAAAAAAAGTGGTGGTTGAGAAGGATCATGGAGAGCGCTGTGACATCAAGGCCGATCATTGTTTAGTCGCCATTGGCAGAAAGCCGAGGCTGGGAGAGCTGAATCTTGAACAGGTCGGCATTGAATTTGATAGAAACGGGATCTTCGTCAATGAGCATATGCAAACCAATCTTCCGCATATCTATGCGTGCGGTGATGTGACAGGCGGTGTTCAGCTTGCTCATGCTGCTTTTCATGAAGGAACGATTGCGGCATCACATGCATCAGGTGAAGATGTAAAGGTCAATGAACAAGTGATTCCAAGGTGCATCTACACGTCTCCAGAAATCGCGAGTATCGGTTTAAGTGAAGAGAGTGCTAGAAAACAATATGGGGAGATTCGGATAGGGAAATTCGCTTTTTCTGCTAATGGAAAAGCACTCATTTTAAATCAGCCAGCTGGTCAAGTAAAGGTCATTGTCGAACCGCAATATCAAGAAATTTTAGGTGTATCAATTATCGGGCCAAATGCAACAGAACTAATTGGACAAGCGGCAGTGATGATGCATACAGAGTTGACAGCTGATACATTAGAGCAATTTATTGCGGCACATCCGACACTCTCTGAGGCGATACACGAAGCCTTGCTGCAAACAAATGGACGAGCGGTGCACTGCTGATAGAGAAACATTTTATCCGAATGAATTTTCCTGGGTTAGTCAATAATTGAAAGCGCTTTTATAATTATCTATAATGGATAAAAAGCCCCCAGAGGAGAGGATGGAATGAATCCGACGCCTTGTTATTTAAATACTTGGAAACGTTTTGTTCGTGAAGGTTTACTTGATAGGTCTCGTCTGGATAAGAGAGTGATGGAGTCATGGCACAGATGTAAACAGGCAAATGTGAACCCGTATTTAGATAAAGGACAGTCGTTGTTAGAAAAGGAATTATTCAGTATTCAAAAACAGAAGTACTCACTATTCCTAAATGCCGCTCTTCCTTACTTAAATAAAATTAGTGAGCAATTAAAAGAATCGGACATGATGGCTTTACTCATCGATGCAGATGGCTATGTGCTGAGTTTGACAGGAAGCCAAAGGACGCTGGTAGAAGCGAAAAAAATAAATTTTATGGAGGGCGCGCGCTGGACCGAAGCCGATGTGGGGACGAACGCTATTGGAACGGCACTGGTCATTGGGGAAGCTGTAGCGATCAACGGAACTGAGCATTTTTCAGTCGCTTCCCATCATTGGAGTTGTTCAGCGGCCCCTATTCGTGATGCAGACGGCACGATCATAGGAGTCATTGATATCTCCTGTATGGCGGATCAAAGGCATCCTTTTATGCTTGGGATGGCTTCAACAGTTGCATATGCTATAGAGAGAGAAATTCAGGTCCAGCAAAAAAGGAAAGAGATGGAGCTGGTCAGTCATTGTCTCCAGCAGGTGGAAGCGGACGAGCCGTATGTTATCTGTAATGAGAAAAAGCAGATTGTTTCGGCAAGCAAACCGATTAGAGATCGGTTTTCAGACTGGTACGGAATGGATGTTGAGCTGCTCATGGACGAGACATTTGTTACAAGGGACAAGCAGATCATTCAGTCAGAACAAGACGGAAAGCTGCTTGGGATGGCTTTTTCTCTTGAAGAAGCAGAGAAGAGACATATCACCGTTTCTTTTCCTCAATTTCCCGGGGAATCTGGAACAAGTACAGTATTTCAGCAGACACTCAGCGAATTGAAACGAGCGGCACAAACAGATGTAAATGTATATATTTGGGGAGAAACAGGTACAGGGAAAGAACTGGCCGCTCGAGCGATTCACTTAGCTAGTGAAAGACATAAAGGACCGTTTATTGCCGTTAATTGTGGAGCCATACCAGAAAGCCTGTTGGAAAGTGAACTATTTGGTTATGCTGAAGGAGCTTTTACAGGGGCAAAACGTCATGGAGCAAAGGGGAAATTTGAACAGGCGCAGAAAGGAACGCTCTTTTTAGACGAAATTGGCGAAATCCCTTATGCGATGCAAGTGGCGCTTCTTAGGGTCATTGAAGAAAGAAAAGTCGTACCGCTCGGCGGGACACACGAAATCCCTTTGGATATTAGAATCATAACAGCGACACACCGGAATATGAACGAACTGCTGAAGGAAGGAAAAATACGTGAAGATTTGTATTACCGTCTTCATGTCTATCCAATCAACATTCCGCCGCTTAGAGAAAGAAAAGAAGACATTGTTGATTTATATCGTTATTACCAAAGGAAACACCAATGGAATGCGACATTTCCTGAATCATTTTTTCGTAAGCTAGAAGCGTACCACTGGCCAGGAAACATACGAGAGCTTTTTAATCTGTTTGAACATATAAGGGTACTGTTTCCTAAAGGAGGTTGGATTGGTGAATCGCAATATGCGGCGGTTTTAGAGGCGATGGATCAGAAAAAGCAGAAGCTGCATCTACCAGAATATACCGAGAATCCAAAAGAACTCACGCTAAGGGAACGCATTCAAAAGCAAACGGTGATAGAAGCACTGCACAAAACGAAAGGTCATGTGTCAGAAGCAGCGAAGTCAGCAGGGGTGCCAAGAAGCACCTTTTACAAGTGGATGCGGAAGTATAAGCTATCATAAACTCATAGGGATCACAGCAGCAAGAAGGCCTTGGTCTTTCAGTTAGAGGTCGGGGTCTTTCTGTCATGTCTAAACAGAAAACAAAAAGGAAGGAAGAAAGGCTTGACTGTTATATTAGTATATGTTAAATTATAAAAGCCGTCGCTAATGAGACAGGAATGAAACACTTAAAAATTCTTGACACATTTTTCTGGCATAGATATAATGAAACATGTCTTATTATTCCGCAGTAGCTCAGTGGTAGAGCTATCGGCTGTTAACCGATCGGTCGTAGGTTCGAGTCCTACCTGCGGAGCCATAATGGAGAAGTACTCAAGTGGCTGAAGAGGCGCCCCTGCTAAGGGTGTAGGTCGCGCGAGCGGCGCGAGGGTTCAAATCCCTCCTTCTCCGCCATTATTGTATGGCCCGTTGGTCAAGCGGTTAAGACACCGCCCTTTCACGGCGGTAACACGGGTTCGAATCCCGTACGGGTCATGTTTTGTTTTTTGATTCGTTGGGCTATAGCCAAGCGGTAAGGCAACGGACTTTGACTCCGTCATGCGTTGGTTCGAATCCAGCTAGCCCAGCCATTTTTTATATATGTTTTTCTGCATAGCAGATGAGCCATTAGCTCAGTTGGTAGAGCATCTGACTTTTAATCAGAGGGTCGAAGGTTCGAGTCCTTCATGGCTCACCATTGTCACGCGGGTGTGGCGGAATTGGCAGACGCGCTAGACTTAGGATCTAGTGTCTTTATGACGTGGGGGTTCAAGTCCCTTCACCCGCATTGTTTTTTCAAACAGTGCACTTATGAATATATGAGCACATCATACACGCGGTCGTGGCGGAATGGCAGACGCGCTAGGTTGAGGGCCTAGTGGGTGAATAACCCGTGGAGGTTCAAGTCCTCTCGGCCGCATCAAGAAATCAAAGGTTGTAGATCTTTGGTTTTTTTGTGCTTTCTAATTAGTTTGAACAGTTATATATGACAGTTTACGATGATAAAAAGTTTAGTGAAAAAAGAATTTTTCTAAAATTGTGATAAAATATTGAAGAGTAAGAAAGGGGAAATAAAAACATGTCAATTTACCATAAAGTCATTGGAGAAGGGTATCCAATCGTGATCTTGCATGGTTGGACACTTGACCATCAGGTAATGTTACATGCATTGGAACCGGTATTCGAAAAACGAAGCGGTTGGAAGAGAATATACATAGATTTACCAGGTATGGGACGTTCAAAGCCACATCCGTCAATTCAGAACTCTGATGATATGCTAGAAGCGATATTGCGTCTTTTGGACGAGGTTATCCCTGATGAACAGTTTATTGTTTGTGGTTATTCATATGGAGGGTACATAGCCAGAGGCATCGTTCGTTCACGTCAGGAAACTGTTCGTGGATTACTGCTTGTGGCGCCAATGACTATACCAGAATTCGATAAAAGACTCGTACCAGAGGCGACGGTTTTAAAAAGTGACAGCAGCTTCATATCACAATTGTCTTCAGAAGAGGCAGATGAATTTTACTCTATGATAGTTGTGCAAAGAAAAACGGAATGGGAGAGGTTTCGAGATGAAATTTTACTTCCTTCTAAACAAACAAACCATGACTTCATCAACAACATTCAACAAAATGGTTATGGTTTTACCTTCGATATTTCATCTGAACTTAAGTATCCAACGCTCATTATCACAGGGCGCCAGGACAATGTAGTCGGATACCACGATGCATGGCGGCTCATCGAAGATTATCCAAGAGCCACTTTTGCGGTGCTTGATATGGGTGGTCACAATCTTCAGATTGAACAACCCGATGTATTTAACTCATTAGTCGATAATTGGTTAAATAGACTTGAGTCGGAAAATGTTTAGCAAGTTTTATCTAAATGATTGTCCACTCATCTTAAGTGAGTGGATTTTTTGTTTGAGAATAATATTTTTATATAATGCAGTCCAATCATACTAATAACGTTTAAAAGGTTATATTTCTAAATCCTACACAACTATTAGTATTAGTAAGGTATTCTCTACGTATGTGACGTATAATCCCAATAAACAACAAAATTATAAAGTGGGGTTGAGTAAATGCTTGGATTACCAAGAGGGGAAGTTTTTTTAGTACCTTGGTCTATTGAATGGGTCAAAGAATTTGAAAGTGAAAAGAAACGAATAATAGAAGTTATCGGTCAGTACATAGTGAATGTACACCATATTGGAAGTACAGCAATAAATGGTTTGAGTGCAAAGCCAATTATTGATATTGCAATTGAAATCAATCATTTTGTTGACGGAGAACATTGCATAACAGCTTTGCAAGGGCTTGGTTATTCATATAGAGGAACCAATGTGTTGCCTGAAAGACACTATTTCAGCAAAGGAGAACCACGTACACACCAAATCCATATGTATCAAACGGGCAATAGATATCTACTTGAACAAATAAATTTTAGAGATTACCTGAGAAGTAACGAACTAGTAAGAAGTGAGTACCAACAGCTTAAACTGAACCTATCAAGTGTAAATAAAAATGACAAACACAAATATGCAGAGGGAAAAACAGACTTTGTTAAGTCGATTTTAGAAAGAATTTAGATACAGCTATCTGTAAGTGATGAAAAAACGATTTTATGCACAAAGAGACTCGCTACAAAGAGGAGTACTGTTTTCTAATCAACAAATTGCAATTATTACCGATTCATGCTATAATGAAAAGTAATTATTTTTGTTCGGCGTAAAGGATAGTATGAAGATTGACTTTTCGTCTTGAGGGTACTTTGGGCAAGGATAGTATAATACATTGTGTGGTAAACGCACGAGGAGGCAACAATCATGGAACAAGGTACAGTAAAATGGTTTAACGCAGAAAAAGGTTTTGGATTTATCGAACGTGAAGAAGGCGACGATGTATTCGTACATTTCTCAGCTATCCAAGGCGACGGATTCAAATCTTTAGACGAAGGTCAAAAAGTATCATTTGACGTAGAGCAAGGTTCTCGTGGAGCTCAAGCTGCTAACGTTCAAAAAATTGCTTAATCTTCATTCTTTTTAAAACAGGTTCTCTACCGAGAGCCTGTTTTTTTGCATGAAAAAACCCTACTCAACGTACAAGTAGGGAGATGGTACAAGGTATTCGTCAAAATTTCATGCTTCAAAGGTTAGTTTAGTATAACATACTGGTTTGACAATATGCGGAATTTCCATAAATTATTTTATTTTCTTCTAAACAGAATCCTGAACGTAAAAAATAGCCTTTGAATATTTAGTTTATTTTGGTATATTTTATTATAAAATGTAAGATCAAATAAGGGGATATCGAAATGTTAAAACGATTCTTATTCATTTTTTCAACGCTCCTCATGGCGATTGCAGTATTGTTCATCGCCGCAAAGGATTCAACTGGGAAGAACACGATTTCGTTAGATGACCCATTACCCTTCATGCTGTCACTAGGGATGGTCGTTTTCTTGTTTATTCCTCCTCTGGTGATGTCGTTTTTTGATCATATTGTGGTTAGATTGATATCTGGAATCTATCAATGTTTTATCGTGTTCTCATTCTTTGTCTTAATCCCTATAGGCTTTTTTATTCCAAACGGGGGAATGACTATTTTGATTTCAATTTTAGGTTTTTTGGTTAGCTTGTCCAGTATGGTTGTTACATTTATGCGAGGTCATCATAAAGAAAAAGAAGTTAGCATATAGCGATCCATTAAAAAGCCACGACTCAATAGAGAAGTGGCTTTTAGACGTTTGATCAAAAATCATAGAATTCTCATCGGTCAGCCATAAAGCAACCAAACATCGTCATTTCAAAGAATCTCAATCACAACGTAGCAATATCAATCACAAACCGGTAACGCACATCACTTTTCAGCACCCGCTCATACGCTTCATCAACTTGATTCGCGTTAATCACCTCAATTTGTGGTGCGATGTTGTGAGCAGCTGCGAAATCGAGCATTTCTTGTGTTTCTTGGATGCCGCCAACGAGTGAACCAGCAATGCTGCGACGGCCGGAAATTAATGAAAAGACGTGGAATTGATCCGGCTTAGGCGGTGCACCGACGTTTACCAAGGTTCCATCTACACGGAGTAAGGACAGATAGGCATCCACATTAATGTTGGCAGAGACCGTATTGAGAATGAGGTCATACTGACCGGCTAGTGTCTGAAACGTTTCAGGATCACTTGTAGCAAAATAGTCTTTTGCGCCAAATGATAGTGCTTCTTCTTTTTTATTCAAAGAGCGGCTTAAAACCGTTACTTCAGCACCAAGTGCGCGTGCGAATTGAATGGCAACATGGCCGAGTCCGCCCATTCCGACGATAGCAACCTTTTTGCCAGGGCCTGCCTTCCAGTGCTTTAATGGAGAATAAGTTGTAATGCCAGCACAGAGAAGAGGGCTTGCGGCATCAAGAGGCAGTTGTTCAGGAATGCTGACGACAAATCGTTCAGTCACGACAATTTTTTGACTGTAGCCGCCATAAGTCGGTTCCCCGTCATAGTCACGGCTGTTATACGTTTGGACGACTCCTTTTGTGCAATACTGCTCGTCTCCATTTTGACAATATTCACAGGTGCCGCAGGAATCCACAAAGCAGCCAACACCTACACGGTCACCGATCTGAAACTTCGTCACATCATCCCCTACAGCTGCAACGACCCCAGTAATCTCATGACCAGGAACCATTGGGAAAATACCGCCGCCCCATTCATCAAAAGCGCTGTGGATATCTGAATGACAGATCCCGCTAAATTGAATATCAATTAAAATATCATGTGGACGAAGTGCTCTTCGTTCAATGGTCGTCCGTTCAAAATTCGCTTTTGCGTGTGAAACACTTAAAACATTTGATTGGTGCGTCTGACACATTCTTGATCATCCTTTCAAAAATAAGATTCGATTCTTTCTTCTATACTGTACTTCTTAAAGTGAACTATAAGTCAACAGAAAACCTTCTGTAATAACGAATTCAACATTCTTGAATCAAGAATTGAGCCAAAAGCATCTTGCTTTCTTTTTTAAAATGGAGATGATGAGGAAAGGGAGATCGGAAGGTAAGAGAAAGAGGGAGGGCACAATGAAAATAGCACAAGCAGCAAAACAGCTCGATTTATCCACTGCGACACTTAGATATTACGAAAATATTGGTTTGATTAGAGAAATCAAACGTGACGATCATGGGATTCGTGATTATACAGCGGATGATCTTCAATGGATTGAATTTATCAAATGTATGAGAAATGCTGGGCTCTCGATTGATGCGCTTAGAGAATATACAGCCTTATTTTTTGAGGATGATGATCATACGTTATCTTCGCGAAAAAACATTTTGGTCAATGAACGAGAAAGACTCGTCCAAAAACAAAAGGAAATCGAAGAGACCATTAAACGATTGGATTTCAAAATAGAAAGTTATGAAGATATTATCCACAATCATGAGAAAAAACTCGCTCATCAGCTGAAAACTAGTTCAAATTAAACGAAGAAAAACCTGTGACAAGTCACAGGTTTTTTTGATAGAGTTATCTTTTTGTGTAACGCACCCAGTTATAATGTGCGTGGAGTGGTGTAACACCGTTGTAGGAACCAAGCCATTCATCGACACCTGCACCATTCCACAGGTTCATCATAATTTTCCCTGGTGTTTGAGGAATTTGTGTGGTGGCGGTATGCTTTAATTGTCCATCGACATACCATTTGATGGAGTTTGGCTGCCAGTCAAATGCATACGTGTGATAAGAGTTCGCTGCATCGAAACCAAGGTTGACGATCTTTTCATGATTTCCTACACCATTGGTATAGTAGTTAAACTGTACCTTTGTCGTATCTTTTCCTAGAAATTCAATGTCAATCTCATCCCAAGGCGTGCCATCAGTCGGTCCCGTATAAGTGAAGAAAGAAGAGACGATCCCCACATTTTTGGCGGGCTTCATGTTGACTTCATATAGCCCATAGCCGTACGTTTGAACGGAGCGGTTTTCTCCGCAGTCAAACTTGTTATAGGAGGGACTTGTGAGAGATAAACGCATTTCACCTGCTGAGGTCATCGACACATTATTTGCACGCCACGTACAGTTAAACATGTTTCCATTCGAGTATCCATCGGCTTTTTGCCATAACCCCGTATTATAGTTATTAAAAGGTTCATAAAAC
The DNA here is from genome assembly GCF_038630785.1 of Bacillus sp. FSL K6-1000. NCBI lineage: Bacteria > Bacillati > Bacillota > Bacilli > Caryophanales > Bacillaceae > Bacillus > Bacillus sp. FSL K6-1000. The sequence goes on from NZ_CP152042.1 coordinate 565,465, forward strand.
GATCCACCCGTTTGTGCCGAGGCACCCGCAGTAAATGTGGACAAACTCAAGACTAATCCAGTGACAACCAGCATCAACATTCGTTTCATACGGTACATATTCGCATTCTCCTCTCCTTTTATGGAAGCGCTTTCTTTATTGATCATACATGATTCTTTCAAAAGGGAAAATCGGTCTAAATAATGATAAACTGTGTGCATCATTTAATAGAATTGAAAGAAAAAAATAATGATTGACAATGCGGACAGTTGTCCGTAAGATAATATCGGGACAATTGTCCTAAGAAAAACCTAAAGTGTTTTGATTTAACACATAGAGATGAGTGTCATGTGGATGAAGGTAAAGAAGGTGTGTATCGTGGAAAAGGATATTGGTGAGGAAATTGAAGAGATCGCATTCTCCTTGTTTCAAGAATTTGGTGTAGAAAATGTCAGCATGCATAAAATTGCGAAAACAGCTGGTGTTGGACAGGGCACTCTATACCGCCGCTACGCCAATAAAAGTGATCTATGCCTTTCTATCCTTGGGGAGAGATTTGAACAGCTGATCCCAGCTTTGCATCTTTACTTGAGCAAAATAAGTGATCAGCCGGTCCGTGAACGATTACGCTATGTTCTCGAAGAAATTCATCTGATCGTCGGTCACCATTTAGACTGGATTCGGATGCTCACAATCTCTGGGAATTTAGAGCAGACAAGTAAAGTGTATGATAGTCATTACAGTCAATCACTCAGACAAATCATTCGTGAATTGCTTGAAGAAGCGAGAGAAAAGGGAGAAGCGAATATACAGGATATAGAACTGACAACGTTATGTATGTCTTCTCCAATGACGCCTGAGCTCATGTTTTATATACATGAATCTGGCTATTCGATCGACAAAATTGCTCGATTTGCTGCAGAAAAACAGATTTTATCCGTCTTTCAATAGACATGAAAGTGGCTCATTTCTGACCACCCTGACTTCCTAAGGTTCATCTAAATTGAAAAAGAAAAGGAGCCAACTTAATATGAACAAACAGCAAGCAGCAGCTTCTGAAATTCGAACGCTGCCCATTATTATTTCTTTTATCACAGCTGGATTTATTGGTCTGTTCAGTGAAACGGCATTAAACATGGCGCTGAGAAGTTTAACGTTAGACTTTGGAATTGAAGCGACGACTGCTCAGTGGCTGACAACAGGATATTTATTAACACTTGGTATTCTCGTACCGATTTCAGGACTCATTCTTCAATGGTTTACAACAAGACAGCTTTTCATTACGTCGCTCGTCTTTTCGATCATCGGAACATTTATTGCGGCGGTTGCCCCGGTCTTTAGTATTTTAATGGTAGCACGTGTCGTGCAGGCAGTCGGTACAGCATTGCTTCTGCCATTGATGTTTAATACGATTTTGGTCATCATCCCGCCTCATAAACGAGGCCGATCAATGGGGATTATTGGTCTTGTGATTATGTTTGCACCAGCTGTCGGCCCGACAGTCTCTGGTCTTATTTTGAAATCGTTGACTTGGCATTGGATTTTCTGGATTTCACTTCCTTTATTAATGGCTGCACTTGTCTTTGGTTTTATCTTTATGCAAAATATTACAGAACCAACAAGACCGAAAATCGACATCTTATCGATTGTGCTTTCAACCATTGGTTTCGGTGGAATAGTATATGGCTTTAGCAGTGCCGGTGAAGGGGGCGGCTGGAGCAGTATGCATGTCATCGTTGCAATTGTAGTTGGTGTCATAGGGATTCTCGTGTTCTCTTTAAGACAGTTGAACATGAAAGAACCAATGCTGAACTTAAGCCCGTTTAAATATCCGATGTTTGTCATTGGTTTACTTCTGATTTTAGTGTGTATGATGGTAATGCTGTCTGCTATGATGATTTTGCCATTGTATCTGCAAACGTCCTTGGCGCTTTCTACATTTACAGCAGGTTTAATGCTGTTGCCAGGTGGAATTATCAACGGACTGCTCTCTCCAATCATGGGTGGTCTATTTGATAAGTTTGGTCCAAAATGGCTTGTCATTCCAGGTCTTGTCATTGTCGCAGCGACGATGTTTGGCTTTACGAATCTAAGTGTCAATACGTCAATTGGTTTCATTGTAACCCTTCATATTACCTTAATGATCGGAATCGCAATGATCATGATGCCTGCTCAAACCAATGGATTAAATCAGCTTCCGCCAGAGCTATATCCGCATGGTACAGCGATTATGAATACTTTGCAGCAAGTGTCAGGAGCCATTGGTACTGCGATCGGTATCTCGATCCTTTCATCAGGAGCTCGCAGCTTTATGGAAAATGTATCTGATCCCGCAAATCCGGTGAATCAGCTGCTCGCCTTTACAAATGGTGTCCAGCATGCATTTATCTTTGCCGTGATCATGACCGTCATTGGATTGATTATTGCTTTCTTCATTAAACGAGTGAAGGTAGAACAGCAAGTATCATAAGAGAAATGAAAAGCACTGAGGACATAGCGTCGCAGTGCTTTTTTTCAATAAATTAGTCTTTCATCAAATAATGATATCATTAAATATGAAAAAAAGAGTCGTACATAGAATAGCGGTGAATACTCGAAACGGCTTCTACTTAAAATTCTTTCTCAAATTGGTGCAATGCCTTTTCTAATTTTGAAAGCCCATCGTCAATCTGTTCTTTTGTGACGGTCAGAGGAGGGATCATTCTAATCACTTCTCCTTCGTTACCGCATAAGTAAAAGAGAACTCCCTGCTCAAGGGAATAATCTAAAATCTTCATGACGGCGCTTCCATCGGGTTTTTTTGTTTTTGGGTTTATCATTTCAATTCCAATCATTAAGCCTACCGAGCGTATCTCTCCAATGACCGGGTGATTTTTTTTCATTTGTTTTAGTTTTTCAGCAGCATATTGACCAACCACTTTTGCATTATCTAGTAATCTTTCTTCTTTCATTATTTCAAGAGTGGTCAACGCTACCGAACAGGCAATTGGATTTCCACCGAACGTTGTTCCATGACTTCCAGCAGGCCATTTGCTCATCAGTTCTTTTGAAGCTACTGTGGCACTTAAAGGTAGACCAGAAGCTATTCCTTTAGCGATAGCCATAATGTCTGGGGTGACTTCAAATGTCTGAGCAGCAAACCACTCTCCTGTGCGTCCAAAGCCAGTTTGTACTTCATCAAAAATAAGCAGTATACCATGCTGATCGCATATTTCGCGGATCTTTTTCAGCCACCCTTTAGGAGGGATGATGTAGCCGCCTTCTCCCAATACAGGTTCTAATATGACGCAGGCTACTTCTTCAGGTGTCACTTGGTGTTTAAATAATTCTTCAAAATGTTTTTCTAATTCGTTAATGCAGAAAGTTTCTGGGTCTTTACCTTCGGGGCATGCCTGCATATTAGCGTAAGGCAGATGATAAGTCAGGTGAGACGGATTTATATATTTTCTATATTTACTTTTTGATGTTGATACGCTTAAAGCACCTAAAGAACGGCCATGAAAGCACCCCGTAAAAGAAATAGCATAAGGTCTCTTTGTTGCATATTTAGCCAATTTTAAAGCTCCCTCAATTGCTTCAGCGCCACTATTGGCAAAGAAAAAACAATTTAAATCTCCTGGCAGAATTTCACCTAGAGATTTGGCCAGCTTTAAAATGGATTCATACATAATGACTCCCGAAGGGCCATGAGTTAAATGATCTGCTGCATCCTTGATACTTTGTACGATTTTAGGATGGCGATGTCCTGTATTAGCTACTGCAATTCCGGAAGTAAAATCTAAATAGGCTTTCCCATCCAGCCCGTAGTAATAACAACCTTCTTCTTTTACCACAGGTAAGTTTGGATGATCTTTGGCCATGCTAGGTGCTAAATAATCACTCATGTTCTCAACTAAGGAACTCCAGTTGTTGCTCATAAAATCTCCCCCCTTAAGCTTTTTACACCTCTACCTTTCCTCTGTTGCAGGTGTAGAATAACACGAAAATAATTAACTGAAAATTTTAACTTATTTATGGTAACTATTGAAATTAATGATGTGAGATAATCTGACAAGATGAGATTTTTAAATATCTTTTAACTTTACAAAAAAAACCGAACTAACCATTATTGGCAGTTCGGTTTTTTGTACGATCAGATATTCCAAATATTTATCTTAATGGTTTTTAATCAGCTATTTACTTTAAGGGTACGCAAATATTCAGAGAATTTCTCAAGACCTGCTTTTAATACATCTGTTGAACATGCGTAACCGATACGAACGTAACCTTCCATATCAAAGCAAGAACCTGGCGTTAAGAATGTGCCATTCGTTTTAAATAGGTCAACGCAAAATTCTTCTGATGAAATAGGGTAATCGTATTTCAGCATAGATGTTGTGCCTGCACGTGGTTTTACGTAGGAGATTGAAGGTTCGTTTTGAACCCACTCATCTAAAATAGCCAGATTATCTTTGATAATTTTGCGGCTTCTCCCTAGGACTTTGTCGTAGTTTTTAAGAGCATGAACGGCTAACATATCGTCAAGCACACCACAGCTGATTGTTGTGTAATCACGGTGTTTTATGCATTCAGCGATCACATCACTTGGACCTGCAATCCAGCCAAGGCGCAAGCCGGCTAATGAAAATACTTTTGACATACTTGATGTACTGATTCCTTTTTCATATAAATCAGCAACAGATGGCACAACAAGGTTATCTTCCTGTAATAGGTTTCTGTATACTTCGTCGCACAGCAAGTAAGCATCACTTGAGCGTGCAATTTCTACAATTTCTTCAAGCATTTCTCTCTCAATAATAGCACCTGAAGGATTATTCGGATTGTTGATAATAATCAATTTTGTTTTTTCGTTAATCAGAGACTTTAATTCGTTTAGATCCGGCAGGAAGTTATTTTCTGGTCTCAATGGCAGCAGATCTACATTCGCGCCAAATGAAGCAGGCACATCATATAACTGCTGGTATGTTGGGTGTACAGCAATTACATGATCTCCTGGCTCAATAAGAGAATAGAGCACTAAGAAGTTTGCACCAATTGCTCCATTCATGACAAGTACATTATCAGCTTCAACTGTCTCATACAGGCCAGATACTAAGCTTTTAAACTCTGGAGATCCTTCAATATGTCCGTATGTTAATTTTTTCTTTCCGACTTCATTGAAAAAATCCGCCGGATTTGTGCCGTCGATTCCAATCAACTCATTTACAGTGAAAGATTCAACACATGTTTCCGCGATATTATAAACGGCCTCTTGCTCGTATAAATTCATCCAATGTTCTACAGCAAATGTTTTTATATTCATCCTATTAACTCCTCTGTAAGTATTATTTATTTTTTGATACGTAGTCTTTTGGTAAAGAATACTTTCTAAAATCTGCTTATTTAAAAGGCTAGCGATCAGTTACAGCTTTGTCGACATCCCAATTTGTTTTTCTTCTGCCTGTTCTAGAACATAGCTCGCTGTCAATAGATCTTGAAGAGAGATGCCTGTACTGTCGAAAACAGTGATATCTTCTGGAGAAATGCGTCCTGGTGCTTGATTTGTAATCACTCCTCCAATTTCCGAAATGATGCTATCTTTTGCGATGATGCCTTTTTTGAATGCAGTTTCAAATTCTCCTACCGTAACAGACTGTTCATGGTCATCAACGAATATGCGAGCATCAGTTAAAATATTTTCATCAATTTCCTGTTTTCCTGCCATGTCTGCACCCACACATGAAAAATGAGTACCTGGCATTACCCATTCTTTTAGAATAATTGGTTGGCGTGCTGGAGTAGCTGTAATAATAATATCTGCATTTCTCGTAGCTGTTTCAATATCATTAACCGGCGTATACTCAATCTCTATCTTTTGAAGCATTTCTTCATAAACTTCCGGGTTTTGTTCTTTAGTTTGAGCTAACAGCTCTTTTAACTTGCCTTTGATGTCTGCACAAAACTGACCAGCTCGGTCAAATGAATGAGCATTATACACTCGAACTCTTTTGATATGGTTCATTGTCATTAAAACAGCTAAGATTTGATAAGCTGCAACATGACCTGATCCTACCATAAGCAATTCTTCTGAATCTTTTCTTGCTAAATATTTAGCTCCAATTCCACCAGCTGCTCCGGTGCGCATCATGGTCATATACTCACCGCTCAAGATACCGATTGGAAGGCCTGTACGGCTGTCAAGAACTAAGACAGTACCAACAACAGCAGGAAGGCCTTTAGAAGGGTTGTCCCCGAACCAGGAAACAAGTTTTAAACCGAAAATGCCTGCTCCTGACAATTCTCCTGATTTAATATCCATGTCCGCTTTACCAGGTTCGAACTCGTGAAACACCATTGGGAATAAAGAAGCTTCTTTATTTTCTTTTAAGACGTAAGCTTTTTCTACGATATCGATTACATTTTTCATATCAAGAATAGCTTTGATATCTTCATGATTTAATATTTTAAATGGATACATAATATTCTCCCTTTCCCTTACTTCGTTCTGCTCTTTATCAAATCTATCACAGGATGAAAAAAGCTAAAAATTAATTAATTTAATAGTATGCATTAGAAAACTTTAGCGATATATCATAACCTTAAGAGTAAGGAGATGATTTGGTTTTTTATTGGTATATTAAATCAGGCGATTCAATAGTTACCAATAAAAAATGAATGATTCGTATCAAACTTTTAGATTCTCCCGTTAAAATTTTTGATATAATGATTTGATTGCTATTCGCTTCAGATCATCTTGTCTATGGGGTTATATGGTTAACCTTATATCCTATGAGAAAGATGATTACTTTATATACTTTTGGTTAGGAGCTTTTGTAGGCTATAAAAAATATAGATAGTGAGATGAAGGTTAAATGGAACTCAGAAATCTAAAAACTTTTCAAGTAGTAGCCAATGAATTGAATATGACCAAAGCTGCAAAGATCTTAAAATATACTCAACCCACTATTACTTTGCAAATTCAAGTATTAGAAAGGGAACTAAACCATTCTCTATTCACCCGTATTGGAAAAAAAACGTTTTTGACGCCTGCTGGAAAAAAATTAAAGCAGCATACAGATAGATTATTTGAATTAATGGAATATATGGAAAGAGACATGGAAGAGTTAAATGGTCCTTCCGGAAGTCTAACTATTACAGCTTCAGAATATTATTGTACGAATCACCTTTCCCTACTGCTTAGTTCTTATACAAAATTGCATAAACAAGTTAAGCTGCGCCTCATGCCAGCAAACAGCCTTATAGCTGTCGATAAAATTTTAAATAATGAAGCAGATATTGGGATTGTTGCAGGGGAAGTTGATTCCTCAGAATTAGAAAAGTTTGTTTTAGAAAGGGAAAAGGCGGTGTTGGTTGTCTCCGCCGATCTTACCAAAAATCGCTCTAAAGAAGAGGTTATAGAATCCTTTCCGTTTCTCGCTTATCATGAACATTGCGGTTTTAGCTCAATTACAGAGCAGTGTTTTTCTGAAATTAACACCCGTCCATCTTCTATCATTGAATGCGGGGGAAGTGATGAAACGATTAGGCGGGCAGTTTTAAATAAAACCGGAATCGCCTTGCTTGGTGAAAATATGATTAAAGAGGAATTAGCAGAGGGTATTCTTATCCCTTTGCATTATTGTGAAAAACCAATTGAAACATCTGTCGTATATTTAAAAAGTCGTTCAGAAGGACCAACCATTCAATCTTTCTGTGAATTGCTCAAAGAAACTTGGTTTGCAGTTACAGATTGATATTTTTATAGGTTTTCTGCGTAATATAAAAACGAGTTTTCCCGTTTTACATTGAACATGGAAAACTCGTTTTCTTCTTTTTTCATTCTCTTAGTATCGTGTGTTAAATTCAGTGTGTTACTTAGCTTTATTGATTAGTTTTAGCTAATAAACGTATACCTTCTTCAATGTCTTCTCTTTTTTATTTTGATTAATCCAGTAAGGTGCCGCTGATTCAGTAGAAGGAAAAGAGGAAAAAGGAACGAATGAGTTAAGAAGAAATGAATAAGATAGGAGTCTGAGATCATGAACTTAGAAGAACAAATCAAAATCGCTGCTTCATTACGCCAGCCATCTGAAGGTTCATTAGCAAGTCAATCGGAACTAAAGCCAGTAAATCCTCCTGATGTGAACAAAATGGAATATGACATTCCAACAAGTGCTGGCGAAACAAAGGTGTGGGTGTTTAAGCCAGTGAACACATCAAAGCAGCCACTTCCTGTTTTTGTGAATTTACATGGTGGCGGATTTATCATGGGCAGTGCTGAAATGGATAATCCATGGTGTCCAGTCATTGCAGACCGGGCGCAATGTATCGTGGTCAATGTCGAGTATCAGCTTGCTCCTGAGCACCCTTTCCCAGCGGCTCTTCATGAATGCTACGATGTACTGAAGTGGCTGTATGAACACCCTGACGAGCTTCAAATCGATCGGAATGCATTAGCCGTTGGCGGACATAGTGCAGGAGGAAATTTGGCAACGGCTGCTTGTCTATTGAATATTCAAAAAGGAAATACACTCCCAATTGTTTATCAGGTGCTTGATTATCCGCCGCTTGATCTAGCCACTGATCCAGCACAAAAGCCAGCGTTTGATGAAGCGATTCCAGTTGAATTGGCGAGACTCTTTAATTCCTTCTATCTGCAAGGCCAAGATCCGCGCAATCCGCTCGTTTCTCCGGTTTTTGCAGATCGTTCATCCTTGGCACAAATGCCTCCAGCTCTCGTCATCACAGCAGAGAAGGATTCGCTGGCTGAAGAAGCTGAGCAATATGCTGCCAAGTTAAAAGAAGCTGGGATAGACGTCACGTATAAACAATTTAAAGGAGTTCCACACGGCTTCACGCACGCCGGAGATTTAGCCATAGCTGAAGAAGCTTGGCATTTGATGGGGGATCAGCTAAAGAAGGCGTTTGAATAAAAAAAGCAGTGTGATTCAAAAGCACAGGAGACAAAGGGCCTGTGCTTTTCTTATTGTTTCTGAAAAAAAGCGTCAGATATCTTTCCTCATTGTCGATATAATAGAAAAAATAGATGATTTCTAAAAAAGGAGCTAATGAAATGAAAAAAGAACAGCTGCAGGCATTTTGTCTTTCCTTAAAAGGAACAACCCATGATTATCAACCTGAGTGGCAGGCAGATCGTTATCATATTGGCGGAAAGATGTTTGCTATGATGGGGGGAGATGCGAATCGAAAGCCTGTCATCACATTAAAATGTGATCCTCTTCGTGCTGAAGAACTAAGAGAGATGCATGAAGGAATTATCCCTGGCTACTATATGAATAAGACTCATTGGAATTCCATTTACCTTGATGCAGACATTCCATCCTCATTTGTAGAGGAGTTAATCGAACATTCCTATCAATTGGTTTTTCAAAAATTAACAAAAAAATCTCAGCATGACATCCTCCAAAATGATTCAAAAGGAAGTAACTGAGGAGCTGTATCTAAGTTGACATGATGCCCTTTGACTCTCTTCAAAATTGACTTGAGCGAAACGCTGTCGTTATAATTTAACCAGTTAGAAGACGCGAATAGGGGGATATAAAATGGGCTATACAGTCATTACAGGAGCAAGCTCAGGTATTGGATATGAGGCGGCTCTCGCCTTTGCAGCACGAGGGAAAAATCTTATATTAGCTGCACGCCGGCTCAATAAACTCCAAGAATTGAAGAAAAAGATTCATGATCAATATCCCGATATCACAGTAGTCATACAGTCAGTTGATTTAACAAACATAGAGCAAGTGTATTCATTTTATGAATCATTGTCAGATTATGAACTGGATACGTTCATTAATAATGCAGGGTTTGGTCATTTTGGTTCTATAGGAGAACAAGATTTAAGTAAAATTGGGGATATGCTTCATCTGAATATAGAAGCATTAACGATTCTATCCACCTTATTTGTTCGTGATTATGAGCAAGTAGAGGGAGCTCAGCTCATTAACATTTCTTCACGAGCAGGCTATACAGTCGTTGGCAATGCCGTCACCTATTCAGCAACGAAGTTTTACGTGAGCGCCTTTACAGAAGGACTGGCCCTAGAATTGAAAGAAAAAGGTGCCAAATTAAAGGCAAAAGTTTTAGCGCCATCCGCGACAGAATCAGAATTTGCAAAGCGCTCATTGGATGTAGACGAATTTGAATATGAAGGCAATTTCAAGAAATATCATACATCAAAAGAAATGGCTGCTTGTATGCTTGAGCTTTATGACAGTGAAAAAACAGTCGGTATTGTGGACGGAAAGACATTCGAATTTGAATTGAAAGATCTAATCTTTTCACACGCAGGTTCAATGAAGAAATAACGATTCCCATCACTGAGGTAGATATCCTCAGTGATTTTTTTTGGCATGATTGACTGTGTGGTCAAGGATAGGAGGTATGTAACAAGATATATACCCTTCGTCTCTATATAGAACAGGAGCTTGTACGTCCTGCGCATTATGTGGTTTTTTCATACATTCTTTGATAAAACAAAGAATCACAGGTCCAGTAGATAAGACTGCTCATGATGATGATGGGTAAAGACGCCGGGCTCCCAATACCATCAACGAAAAAAAGCATGACAACCAATGCAATCAGTAAATAAGCAGCTAAATAAAGAGGGTGAAAAGCCTTTGGCTGTAAAGAAAACAATAACTGCAAAGGAACCGCAAAGACGAAATAATAAACAAAAAAGATAGGAATATAAAATATCAAAAACGCAGGCTCAGCTTGAATAAGTGGAAATAAGCATACAAACAAGCCGAGTAAAGTAGAGCTGATGAATAGTGTGATAAGGATTTTGTGAAAGGGTAGAAGTGAATGCAAAATGTATACTCCTTTTTTGTAAAATTTACTATATTTTATCATAAATTCAGTGTCAAGCATCGGTTATTTTTTAAATACGCAACCGTCAATACTCAATTTAATTACAGCAAATTTAGGTATTAAGAATTGAAGAAACTCTTAATATAATGCCCTTTTTACCTTTATTTGGTTCTATATCTTTAGCCTCATGCCGATGAATGAAGGTATGGTATAAAGTAAAGCCTATAGAAAGAGATTTAGCCATGAAATCCATCAAATGAGGAAAAGAGATGATCCAATGAACATGACAAAATGGTTAGGTGCTGTCCTTCTTTCTGTTTTATTACTAGTGACAGCAGCTTGTGCGAACACAGGCACTCAAGAGAATAGTCAAAGCGAAAAAGAAAACGTATCCAGTGAAACAAAAGAGAAAAACAATGCGGTTGAAACAGGGAATAAGTCCTTATCAAATATTAAGGTATTAGCCACAGGCGGGACGATTGCTGGCAGTTCAGACAGTGATACAGATACGACGGGCTATAAATCTGGTGCACTTGGCATCGATAAAGTCATTGCTTCAGTTCCACAGCTGAAGGATATTGCAAATGTCACTGGTGAGCAGGTTGCGAATGTTGGAAGTGAAAATGTTGATGACGCTCTTCTTTTAAAATTAGCCAAACGAGTCAATGAGCTATTAAAAGATGATCAAGTGGATGGCATTGTCATCACGCATGGAACAGATACACTTGAAGAAACAGCTTACTTTTTAAATCTGGTGGTCAAAAGTGATAAGCCTGTTGTGGTTGTTGGCTCAATGAGACCAGCATCGGCTATCAGTGCAGATGGCCCGCTTAACTTGTATCAGGCGGTGAAAATTGCATCCACCAAAGAAGCGAAGGGCAAAGGGGTCATGGTCACATTAAATGATCGAATTGCATCAGCTCGTTTTGTTACGAAAACAAACACAACCACAACTGATGCCTTCAAGTCACTTGAGCAAGGATACATCGGAGTAGTTACTGGTGAAGTGGTGTCCTTTTATAACGAACCGACAAGAAAACATACGACTGAAAGCGATTTTGATGTATCGAAGATAAAAGAATTGCCACAAGTTGATATTTTATACGGCTATCAAAATGATCAAAAATACATGTATGATGCTGCAGTAAAAGCAGGAGCAAAAGGGATTGTTGTAGCCGCAGCAGGAAATGGAACGATGTCAACAGAAGCCATCAAAGGAGCAACAGATGCAGTGAAAAAAGATGTGGTTCTCGTGCGATCAAGCCGTACGGGTAATGGAATTGTCACCCATGAAAAAACGGATGATGAACATCACTTTGTGTCGTCTGATTCATTAAACCCGCAAAAAGCACGTATTCTGCTCATGCTGGCACTGACGAAGACAAAGGATCCAGATAAAGTGCAGAGGTATTATGAACAATATTAATGAAGAAAAAGACCCGAGTCATATTGGGTCTTTTTTTATGCATGTTTCTGATGTTCAGCACGCTCCTTTAGAGAGAGTAAAATATCTCGCCAAATATCGTCTACATCAGTAAGAAAGTGCCCTGCTTGATTTATATAATGGGATTTGACGTTTGGAATCGCCCGAGCTATTTTTTCTATTTCTACAAATGGAGCCATCTTATCTTCTTTTCCATGCCAGACATCAACAGGGATTTGAATATCTTTCATATCGAAGGCCCATGGCTTCGAAAGTAAAATGGGTTCACGAATACATTCATCCACCGATTGACGAGTCGCTTCGTGTAAATGTGTCATCATCATTTCTAACTGCTCATCGGTTTGAAGGAATTGCCGATCCCACGGATGTAAATGCTTGTTCCCGTTTTTGGCCAGCTTCTTAAATTTCTCTGGTTTGTTCTCAATCATTTTTTTCTGGGAACGATAGCTTGCTTTCAATAGCCAAGGAAACCTCTTACTAAGGAAAAAGGCTAATTTATTTTCTTTCAGCATGCTTTTCGGCGGTTTTCCGCCCTGAAAAGGGCTTGTACTTGAGATCAGAGCGGCTGAAAGGACGCGATCCGGCAATTGATAGGCACAACCAGCAGCGAATGCACCGCCTCCAGATACACCCATCACTGAAAAATGTTGAATGCCAAGATCATCTGCCACTTCCTGCACGTCTTTTGCCCAGTCTAAAATTGTGCGATCAGGTAGAGGGGTGGATAAACCAAATCCAGGTCGATCCAAACAGATGAGACGAATGCCGAGCTTTTGAGAGATTGGATCATCATCTAAAAACATCACTCTTGATCCAGGTGTTCCATGAAAAAAGAAAATTGGAAACCCCTCAAGATCACCGTATTGAGTCAAACCGATGTGCCGGCCATCTTGTAAATGAATGCTTCTCATATTTTCAGCCCCTTAATAGTTTAGTTAACTTAAATGTTAGGGAGAGAAACACCGTATTAAGGCGCTTCTTTCGCAATCTGATAGATTTTTTCGTATAGAGATAGTAATGTTTTTAAATCTTCTTTTGGAAGCTTTGCATAATATTTTTGAATTAGATGCAATTGAATGTCTTCTGTATTCTTGTGATAGTCATGGCCCTTTTGAGCACAATCAACAATGATTTCTCTTCGGTTATGCGGATTAATTTCTCGTGTGACATAGCCGAGCTGCTCAAGCCTTGATACAAGCTGGCTAGCTGCGCTGGCAGAAATCGAAAAGTAATCAGCTAATTCATTGATTGTTCTCGTTTTCGTACGCAGCAACTCAAGCGTCAGCTCTTGTTTGGCTGATAAATCTGCATACTCATGTTTTAAAAATCGCTGATACTCTTCTACATAAATTGAGCCTAGAGCATTCGAGTATTCAATGATTTTTTTACTGTAATGAATAATTTCCTCATCCAATGACATCACCTCTATTCTATTATAGGCAATCTTTATATTTAAGTGAAGTTAAATATAAAGGGAAATTAAATGAATGATGAACACGTAGTAGGTCAAGGCAGTCATGAAAAGGCCGCAGAAGAAAGATGCGTATAAGTCCTTTTTAGTGATAACGCAGATGACTGTTTTGTTTGTTTTCACATGAATTACGCCTTATGAATCGATGCCTTTTTCATTGTATTATGAGGAAAATCCATTTATAATGAAAAAATAAACCAACTGGTCGGTTTTATTTTTTTACATTAAGAAATGTAGGGTAGAAAGGGATTGTGACACATGACAAGTACACAAAGCGGGGCTGGAAAGAGTGAGAAGACGAAGCAAAAAATCGTCACCGCTTCTCGTGATTTATTCGCGAAAAAAGGTTATTCAGAAACATCCGTACGCGATATTTTAGAGGCTGCTGAGGTGAGTAAAGGCAATCTCTATCATCATTTCAAAGGAAAAGAGTTTTTGTTTCTTCATATTATGGAAGAGGATCATCGTTTGATGTTGGAAACGTGGCATGAGGAAAAGAAAACACTGAACCGAGCTATTGATAAGCTTGCCGGATTTGCAGAGCTGCTCAGTCAAATAGGGATTAACTACCCATTAATGAGAGCAAGTGAGGAATTTTGTGCCAGCGCCTTTACATCAGACGAAGTCATGGAACGGCTGAACAAGATTGATGTCGATTTTGATGATGTGATGAGAGATATCTTACTTGAGGGAAATGAAGATGGCAGCTGGTCGATCCAGCATGTGGAGTCAAAAGTGAAAATATTACTTTCCGTTTTTTATGGATTAGACGTGTTATATAAAAATGACACCATTGAGCAGAAGAAAGAGTTACAAAAAGAGGCGATCTCATTGTTTATTCACGGAATCAACCATCATGAGTAACAAGTGAGTCAGTAAAGGGGAAACAAACATCATGCAAAAACCGATTCGTGAGCAAAAAGCTGTACTCGTTATTCTATTAAGTAATATATTTATTGCGTTTTTAGGCATTGGTCTCATTATTCCTGTCATGCCGCTATTCATGAATGTGATGCATCTAACAGGGAGTACGATGGGATATCTTGTGGCGGCATTTGCCGTTGCTCAGCTCATCGCATCACCGATTGCAGGGAGATGGGTAGACCGCTACGGAAGAAAGATTATGATTGTGTCTGGGCTGTTCCTCTTCGCGTTATCAGAACTCGTTTTTGGTCTTGGAACACACGTGTACGTTCTTTATGTTGCAAGGCTTCTAGGCGGAATTAGTGCGGCATTTATCATGCCTGCTGTCACTGCGTATGTCGCAGATATTACGACCGTTCAGGAAAGATCAAAGGCGATGGGCTATGTTTCTGCGGCCATTAGTACTGGTTTTATCATTGGCCCGGGAATTGGCGGGTTTATTGCAGAATACGGCGTACGCCTGCCATTCTTCTTTGCAGCAGGGATTGCGTTTATTGCCGTCATTTCGTCTATGTTTATGCTGAAGGAGCCTTTAACAAAAGAAGAGCGAGAGAAGCAAATGAATGAAGTGAAAGAATCGACTTTCTTTAAAGATTTGAAAAAATCGATTCATCCAAGCTACCTCATCGCCTTTATCATTGTATTTGTCCTCGCATTTGGATTATCTGCATATGAAACAGTCTTTAGCTTGTTCACAAATCATAAGTTTGGATTTGGTCCAAAAGATATTGCCGTGATCATTACCGTCAGCTCGATTGTGGCAGTCATCATCCAAGTACTTGTGTTTGGTAAACTGGTAAATACCCTAGGAGAAAAAAGAGTCATTCAGCTATGTCTGATTATCGGGGCTGTCCTTGCTTTCGTTTCAACCGTTGTGTCAGGCTTTTTGGTTGTCTTAATTGTCACATGTGTCATTTTCCTTGCGTTTGATTTATTGCGTCCGGCATTAACGACCTTCTTATCTAAAATCGCTGGCAACCAGCAAGGATTTGTCGCAGGAATGAACTCTACCTACACAAGCCTAGGTACGATTTTCGGGCCGGCACTTGGCGGCATTTTATTCGACCAAAATATTCACTTCCCATTTCTATTCGCAGGTGTTGTCTTATTTCTTGGATTAGGCTTAACCCTGATTTGGAAGGGAAAAGTGACAGAAGAGGCAGCGGCAGAATAATGTCATGCAGAAGTAAGAGACCTTTTAACTAAGGTCTCTTTTTTAAAATTCCGCCATTGATGCAGAAGTATTCCTTATGCTAAAAAGAGTCCTGTATGTCAGCAACTTTTTCTTTATAATGGAAGGAAAGGAGGAAAAATCATGCAACTCTTGGAGCGGCAAAAGATACCATCAATGAAAAAAGGAATTAGGCAGATCGATCCGGCATATCCAGTGTTTGTAGATGTGGTCATGGATGGCATCATACAAGGGCATCTTTATGTAGATGATGAAGCGCATCCGCTTGTATATTTTCTCGAAGCTTCATGCGGCATTTATTATGTGGCAGGAAGGAGTGAAGCGGAGCTGTTACGCTGTTCAGCCTTCATTGTGGATGTGTACGAAAGGCAGAAAAGACAAAATGCCCGATTCACCATATTTTCAGCAAATCCATCAACAGATGCGATGATGAAAAAATGTCTTGGGTCACATTTGAATGAGATGGAAAGACATGCGTACGTTTATTCACAGGCACATTCTCATGTCTCTGCGCCTTATCCAGGCTATAGAGTAGAGCGGACAAATGAGCAGGTGATGACTGGAAGCAGGGCTTTTCCTCCCAGCTATTACGAAGTCTATTGGGGTGAAACAGCTCGCTTTCTATCAAAGGGAATCGGGATTGCCATTTTAGATGGAGAGAACGTGGTGAGTGAGTGTGTCTCTATTTTTTCAAGTGAGGATCGTGCAGAGATAGATATTTGGACAGATGAGACTTATCGAGGAAAAGGTTTGGCGCTGCTGGCAGCTCAGCATATGCTCAGCATCTGTCATGAAAAAAAGAGGACACCGCATTGGGATTGCGATGTCTATCACCTAGCTTCAATCAAACTAGCAGAAAAGTTAGGCTTTCAGAGGCTCAAAACCTATCGATTGTTTTATGGTTCATGATGAGAAGGTCTTGAGATACCAAGCATCCATTGCAGAATGCTCGGAGCCTTCAAGCGGTTCTGAAAGAAGAGAAAAGCCATATCGCTGATAAAGGCCTATAGCCGCTGTTAATTCCCGGCGGGTTTCTAAATAACACGCTTCGTAGTATGTAGAGGCATATTCCAGCGCCGTATCCATCAGTTTTTTGCCCGCACCTTTTCCTTGTGCTTTTGGACTTAAATAAAGCTTTTGTAATTCACATACTCCATTTGTGAATGGAGCAATCCCTACACCACCCACAATCTCACCATGCTCTTCAGCAATCCAATAGGCTGCATGAGTCAATGATTGATAATATTCGAAAAGCTGGTCAAGTTGGGGGTCAGTGTAGGCTGTTCCTTCAATTGCTAGATTCGCTGATTCTAGTGACTGGCGGATAATCGCTGCGATATAGGGATTGTCTTTTTGCTCGATGGGTCTAATGTTCATTTGAAGTACCTCCATTGTCATGGGATCAAAAAGAGAAAGGGAGTTGATATCACATGTTCTGGCTGCAAACAGCTATTTTTACAATCGTTATTTTGTGTCTCTCATGGTGGGCAGGGAAAAGAAGCCGGCAGCGTCATGCGGGGTTCATTGTCCCTATATGCTTGATTTTATTTGGTTTGGTTTTATTGATTGTCAGTCTCTTTATTGGTAGATGGGAAGGCATGGCGCTCAGTCTATCAAGCGTCTCTATCGTTCTCTCTTCCATCATTTGTTTAATCATCGTCACTGGGATTCAATTTTTTAAAAAAGATGACCCTTCTTAAGCAGGAGCATCTGTATTCATCATGTTTTTATATTCTTCACGAAGGATGCCCATGATGATGACATCTGAGTATGTACCGTTGAAATAGAGCGCTTGGCGTCTTTTTCCTTCATATTGAAATCCGGCTTTCTCATAGCTTCGAAAGGCTCTTGGATTGTGGGAAAAGACTTCAAGCTCAAGACGGTTGAGTTCTAATGTGTCAAAGGCAAATGCTTGGACCATCCGAACAGCTTCAGTGCCATAGCCTTTTTGAAAATGCTCCGGCCCGTGAAGCGCAATGCGGAAGCTTGCCGTATGATTGATTGGATCAATGTCCACAATCGCCGCATCCCCAATCATCTCTTTCGTATCCAGCAGACAAATGGCGAAATCTCGTCTGCTGTCATCTTGCAAAAAACGGGTATAGGCGGATCGAATTTCTTCTAGTGTGAACGTTTTGCGTGTGCCAGTCATATGAAGTGTTTCTGCATGCTGACACCCTCTTTGAATACCAGGATAATCTTGCTCTTCAATCGGTCTCAAAAATATACGAGTCATGACGGATCACCCTCCTCTATATATCGAGAGATTTCAATTAAATTCAGATCAGGATCACGGATATAAACAGATTCAATTGGACCTAATGTACCGGTGCGTCTGACCGGCCCCTCTTCAATGGGGACCACTTGCTTCCGGAGGTGCAGCAGCAAACTGTCCATGTCTAAATCGGTGATAAAGCACAAATCATGAGATCCAGGAAGAGGATGAGCCGCTTTTGGCTCAAATTCATGACCAGCTTCATGAAGGTTGATCTTCTGTAAACCAAAACGAAGCGCTTTACGGCCTTCACCAAAAGTTTCTTCCTTCATTCCTAATACGTTTGTATAAAAGCGAATGGTGTCCTCCATATGTTGTACAGTCAACACGATATGATCAAGTCGTCGTATCATCAGTCTCTCCTCCAAGTATGATCATTGATTGAACTGACTCTATTATATCATCACCTGAAGAGGATACCTTATTTAATCACGGTTTTATAGCTCCAGCTTTCCAAGGATATTTCCTTTCCGCGCAATACCCTTTCATCAAACTCCATCCAGCCATTTTTCCGGTAGAAATGACGATTGGCCTCGTTGTGTGTAATCAGTGTGAACAGTCCGCCGCCTTGCCGGGCGATAAAGGGAAAAAGGCATTGCTTTAACATGCGGCTTCCGAGTTTTTTTCCTTGCTGGTCTTTTGCCACGACAAGTGCTTCTAAATACCAGTAAGGCTGCTTTAAGGAAGAACACGCTTTTTTTGCCTCCTTTAAAACACGGAACACATGCTGAATGGCCGATATACCGCCAGTGAAGAGCAGCTTTAACCCACCTGACAATACATAATTCATGACGCCTGGTTCAGGAAGATGCGGATGCTTTAAAAGGGCAGCAGACACAACCTTCTCGTTCTCAACCCCGACAAAACAGATTTGATGCTGAAAATACACCTTTGTATTGACCAAATGCAGCTGACGAGCGAAAGCAGAGCGCTTTGAGACCTTTTCACATAATAAGTCAAAAAATGAATAGTCCTGAAACGAATCATCTAACAACTCTGCCACTTGAGGCAGTTCATCCTCTCTGGCAAGTCTGAAATGAAGCATATGATGGCCTCCTTTTTTGAACAGATATATATTATTGAACATGTGTTGATTATAATAAGAAGTAAAGAGATCGAACATCGGCAATGGATGATAACCTGTTCATAATTAGACAGTTAACGCCTGATTGTTCAAAAACGGAGGGGATTTCATGAAGGACAGACGAACAATCAAAACAAAAAGAGCCATTCGGGAAAGCTTCCTTGAGCTGTTAAAGGAAAAGGAAGTCCAGCAGATTACGGTATCAGAGCTATCAAGGAAAGCGGATTTAGGCAGGGGAACCTTTTATTTGCACTATCAAGATGTGTTTGATTTATATGAACAGCTTGAGAAAGAACTATTCGATCAGCTCGGTGGGTTATATGATGAAACCTTTCCAAGTCAGGATCCTCTTGATATGCTTTCCTTTTTAAACAAAACGACTGAATACTTAAAAGAGAATCAGTATATGTTGACGTTATTTGTAAAACCAAATGGCCCAACGACCAATCAATTCAAAGCCTTTTTCAAAGAAAAAATCATGAAAGAGTGGCAGCTTGATCAGCGTCCTATTACAGAGAATGAACAAATAGAGGCCTCTTTTGTCGTGTCTGGTGTCGTGGGGGTACTCGAGGAATGGATTCATGAAGAAATGACCATTGATGCCGGCAAGCTCGCGCATAAATTATACGAGCTTCTCGTCAAGGTGGAACAGGAATCGTAAAAAGGGAGAAAGTTATGTAGTCTTTGTCTTTCCTTTTTGATAAAATAGAATATATGTTCTTATTTGAAGTAAGGGAGTGGTGGGATTGAGTGAGAAAAGGAAACTGCTTTTTTATGGGGCGATGAGTATCGATGGATATTTAGCGAGAGAGGATCACCGGCTCGATTGGCTAATAGGGACAGAGGGTGAAGATGAAACGAGCTACGACACCTTTTATGCGTCAGTCGATACACTGATCATGGGGCGCAATACATATGAACAAGTTCTTCAGCTGTCACCAGATGAGTTTCCTTATGAAGGAAAGACATGTTATATCATGTCACGTACGTTACAAGACAGTCTGGAAGGAACCCATATCATTCGCGAAGATGTCTTATCATTTGTGAAAAAATTAAAGAATGAAACAGGCCGTAATATTTGGATTGTCGGCGGCGGGGGACTGCTTCAATCTTTCATAAAAGAAAGATTGGTGGATGAGCTTTTTCTTCAAATCGTACCTGTCATCATTGGAAGAGGAATTCCTCTCTTTTCGCCGGCGGATCTGGAATCCAAGTTTTCATTACAGGAAGTACATCAATATAAACAAATTGCTGAAATGCATTTCACCTTAAAAGAAGAGGACCACTGAACCAAGGTGGTCTTTTTTTCATGAAACAAACTCATTGACAAGAAAATATCCTAGTGTTAGGATAAATTTATCCTAGTTTTAGGATTTCTTGAAAAAGGAGTAGTTGCCATGGTGCAGCATGATCATGAATTAGATTTAAGGCTATTCCGCGTATGGATGAAAGCCTATCAAGCCCTTTTTACAAATATCCAAAAAGACATTGAACGTTATGATATCGGATTTGAAAACTTTCAGATCCTTGAATTGCTCTACAGTAAAGGACCTCAGCCTGTTCAAAAAATCAGCGACATCTTGTCAATCCCAAGTGGCAGCATGACATATGTCGTGAACAAGCTAGAAAAACAAGAACTGGTGAAAAGGCAATGTGCGCCTTCAGATAAGCGGGTATTCCATGTACAGCTTACGGAAAAAGGGAAGCAATTGTTTGACGACATTTTCCCTAAACACACAGAGGTCATTTCGCAAAATCTATCCTTTATTGAAAAAGAAGAAAAAGAGCAGCTGATTGAATTACTAAAACAAATCGGTTTAGGTGCAAAACAACTTCGCGAAAAGGGGAAACAAGATGACACTCAGCTTTGATACATTGGTACGTGAAAGACGATCCGCATCAAATTTTTTGCCAAATATCTCGATTTCGAGAGAAGAGCTTAACAGCATATTTGAAGAGGTCAAGCTGGCACCATCTGCTTTTAACTTACAGCACACACAATATGTTGTCGTCCAAACAGAAGAGCTGAAAGAACAAGTAAGAGAAGCGGCATTTGGACAATATAAAGTGCACTCTGCTTCAGCAGCGATCATCGTACTTGGAGATCCAAACGCTTATGAGCACGCAGGGGATATATATGAAGGCCTGAAAATGCTAGGCATTTTAAATACGCAGCAATATGAAGAAATGGTCAGAGAGACCATGAGCTTTTATGAGCAGAGAGGGGCAGATTTCCAGAAGGAAGAGGCGATCCGCAATGCTTCCTTATCTGCCATGCTGTTCATGCTTGCCGCTAAAAATAAAGGCTGGGATACTTGCCCGATGATCGGTTTTGATCCCGAAGCAATGAAAAAGGTATTAAACATTCAATCAGATTTGGTTCCTGTGTTAATGATTACACTTGGAAAAGAAAAAGTAGAGAGCAGACAAGCGAGAGGTTATAGAAAGCCAGTTTCTGAATTTGTGACATATTTATAAGATAGGGGGTTCCAATCATGGAACTAGGAATTAGTACATTTGTCGAAACAACACCTGATTTTCAAACAGGAAAAACAGTCAGTCACGCGCAGCGTATTCGAGAAGTAGTAGAAGAAATTATTTTAGCAGATCAAGTCGGTCTCGATGTATTTGGCGTAGGTGAGCATCACCGTGAGGATTTCGCCGCATCGAATCCAGCTGTCGTCTTAGCGGCTGCAGCAACACAAACAAAAAATATTCGTCTGACAAGTGCAGTGACAGTCCTTTCATCAGCAGATCCTGTACGTGTATTTCAGGATTTTGCAACGCTAGATGGACTATCAAACGGACGTGCAGAAATTATGGCAGGCCGTGGTTCATTTATTGAATCATTCCCGCTCTTTGGCTATGACCTTGATGACTATGAAGAATTATTTGAAGAAAAGCTTGATTTGCTGTTGAAGTTGCAGCAGTCAGAGCGTGTTACATGGAGCGGCAAGCATCGCCCAGCCATTCAGGATGTTGGGGTATACCCAAGACCTGTTCAAGATCCGCTTCCGATCTGGATCGGCAGTGGAGGAAACCGTGAATCCGTCGTACGTGCTGGATTATTAGGATTACCGCTTGTACTTGCCATCATTGGCGGAAGTCCAAGACAGTTCGCACCGCTCGTTCAGCTGTACAAGCAAGCGGCAGTGCACGCTGGGCATGACCCTGAAAAATTAACTGTAGCATCACATTCTCATGGATTTGTTGCGGCAGAAACAGAGCTGGCAGCAGATCAATTTTTCCCATCCACACAGCATGTGATGAACACATTAGCTAGAGAGCGAGGCTGGGGACCTTATACTCGTTCTACGTTTGACGCAGCGAGAACTTTAGAAGGTGCGCTATATGTAGGAGATGCAGATACGGTGGCAGAGAAAGTCATTCATCTTAGAAAAAATGTAGGCATCACACGTTTTATGCTTCATGTACCGGTTGGTTCAATGCCGCATGATCAAGTGCTAAAAGCCATTGAGCTATTTGGAAAAGAAGTGGCTCCTAAAGTAAGAGAAGAGGTTGCCCGCTGGGAAGCAGAGCAAAAATAAATAAAAAGGCCGATCAAGTGAATAGGCTTGATCGGCCTTTTCTTATGCTTAAGGATCAGTGATACATGGTTTTACTGTAGGACATTTAGCAGCAGAAGCAATTGGTGTGATCGCCAAGGTGAAGAGGAAAACAATTTGAAAACAGATGAGCCATTTTTTCATGAAATCACCTCCGTTCACAATTGTTTCACTAGATTGAGATGAGGATAAAAGCATAGAAGTATGTAACACACTCTATCCAGCATAAGACAATGATATCATAATTTTCAAAAAAATGAAAAAATAAACTTACAAAAGTTCTAAATTATGGTATAGTTTATACGTTCAACAAAAAAGGGAGGGATTTTTTTGTGAAAAAGGTCATATCTTCTGTTTTGGTTGGAGCAATTGTCTTAACGGGTGCTGGGGTCACAACTGCTCCAGTGGAAGCAAAGGAGCAAACAAACAGTGAAGTAACAGTTCAAGCGAGTCGAACTGTCTCAGAAACAAGAACATATACGACATCAAACATCCCAGACAGTATTGTATATGCACAGGATGGCTGGGTCGGTATTTTAAAACGAACATCTATTGAAGAGTTAGGATTAGGAAAATATAGAGTCACATTTACTGGAACGGTTGTACGCGATCCAGGATTTAATTAAACAAATGGAAAGCTGACAGGTGGACAAGCCTGTCAGCTTTTTTCTTGAGGATAATAAAGAATCATTTGCATCCGTACCATTTGTTCTCCGGATTGTTTATACGTGTGCGTCCGATCCGCTTTAAAACGAATAGAGTCTCCGGCTTTTAAGGTGTATTGTTCATCACCAATGGATAAATCAAGGACTCCTTCAAAAACAGTGATCAATTCCTCTGTTCCCCCAATGTGTTCACTCGCACGCAGCGACCCACCTCGGTCAATTTCTACTCGGTACATTTCAAATTTCCCTCGGTCATCGAAAGGAAAAGTCGTGTATACGCGATAACGGCCGTCGTCCTCAGTTAAAACCTGCGCATCCTCCTTGCGTACCACCTTGATTTCAGGCTGTGGTGCGTAAATGAGCTCACTAAAAGATACTTTTAATCCGTTGGCGATTTTCCACAAAGTCGTGATGGTAGGGGTTGATTCTCCTCTTTCAATTTGCCCAATCATCGTCTTGCTGACACCAGTTAATTCTGCCATCTTTTCGAGGCTTAATTTTTTTTGATCTCTAAGAAGCCTCACGTTTTTAGAAATAATCGATTGTACGTCTTCCATGAAAAAAGCTCCTTTCTCTATTTACTTTATAAAGACCGAACGTTACAATAAAACGTAATATACGTAATAAAGTAATTAAAGTCTAAATAACGTATAAGGGAGGCGGCATCTTGATTGTATCTATGTTGATCTATGCTTTTGTTAGCAGCTTTACCCCAGGGCCAAACAACATCATGGCCATGGTCTTTACGAATAAATATGGGGTCAAGCAAACATTTCGATTTTGTTTAGGTGTGGGTATCGGATTTCTCGTTATTTTGTGTTTGAGCTGCTTCTTTAATATCATTCTTTATCAAGTGATGCCGAAAATAGGCTGGGTCATGGCGTTCATCGGAGCCGCATACATGATTTATTTAGCGGTCAAAATCATGAAAAGTAAAGGCGGTGATGACGAAACACTTGATCGCTACAATCATTTTATCCCTGGTATGATGCTGCAATTTATTAACCCAAAAGCGATCTTGTATGGATTGACTGTGATTTCAACATTTGTTTTGCCATATGGACAATCTAATATGCAGTATGTCATATGGACGCTGATTCTCGCACTTATTGGCTTTCTCGGTACATTCAGCTGGAGCTTATTTGGCTCTTTGTATAAGCGCTTTTTGACTGCTTATGAAAGACCGTTCCAGTATGTGATGGGGGTGCTTCTGATATACAGTGCGATTTCGATGATATGGGGCTATGTGATGTAAGCGGTCAGGAACTTGGCCGCTGCCTGCCCATCACAACAGTATCATAATATAATCCGTCACTCAGCCGTTTATCGTTTTTTAATACACCTTCAATCAAAAAGCCATGGTTCTCATATAACCGGATGGCTTTTTTGTTCGTTTCAAGCACATGAAGAGACATCTTCTGAATGCCCTGCTGATCTGCCCAGTCAATTGAAGCAGCTAAAAGCTCTTTCCCAATGTAATAGCCCCAAGCATCTTTCTGGATGGCGACGCCAAATGTCACTTTGTGAGCAAAGCGTTTGAGTGAATGGCCCTCGCATCTTGAAAAACCGACAATCTTTCCTTCAATAGCAGCGACCAAAAATAAATGCCGGCTTTGCTTGGTATCCTCTTGAATCAAAGCCTCAAATGCTTTTTCATCAAGAAAGGCTTCGCCTGGTTCACGGTCTAAATATTCTGTTTCACCATCGATTTTCAGTCTGAGAGCTGATAACTGTTTAGCATCGGCCATTGAAGCGGATCGAATATGATAGGTCAGCCCACGAACTGTGAATATTTTTTCAGAGATGATCATTGATGAACACCCACCCTTCTTTCCAGTATGTTTATCATACCTGAAACGTGTACATCGCACACTCAGATGTTTTGTATCTCTCAAAAAGGCTAAATGAATAGTATCAAACGTGGAGGTGGAACAAATGAGTGAAGAAAAAGGACATATGGATAAAGCGAAAGGAAAAACAAATCAAGTCAAAGGGCAAGTCAAAGAAAAGCTTGGGGAAGCAACGGATCATCAAAACCTGAAAGCAGAAGGGAAAAAGGATCAAGCAAAAGGAAAACTTCAAGATAAAAAAGGCGATGTCAAAAATAAGCTGAACGAGTAGATCCGAAACCAGTGCGTTGCTCCATGTATTCATCATCACATGTCTTTCATCAAAAAAATGAATAGATGTGTGAAAAGAATTGATTATACGCTCTCACGATCATCATGTAGACTTGAGATAGAAGACATGATCAAGGGAGATGGATGAAATGGAGCACGTGTGGAAGAAAGTTGACGAGTATATCACAGACAAATTGATTCCTAAAGATGACGTATTGGAGCAAGCCCTTACTCATAATAAGCAAGCAGGTCTGCCAGCAATTGATGTGTCACCAGCCCAAGGGAAAATGCTTTATTTATTAGCAAAAACGAAGAATGCAAAGCGCATTTTAGAAATCGGGACACTTGGTGGATACAGTACTATTTGGCTTGCGCGTGCTCTTGAAGAGGATGGAGAACTCATCACATTAGAGGCTGACAGCCATCATGTACAAATCGCACAGCAAAACATCAGCAGAGCGGGCTTATCGGAACGAGTGAGCATTTTACAAGGAAAGGCATTAGATACGTTATCTCAGTTAAAAGAGAGGGCTGCGCTTCCATTCGATTTGATTTTCATTGACGCAGATAAACCAAACAATCCGAAATATCTAAAGTGGGCGTTAGATTTCTCAAAAAAGGGAACAGTCATTATTGCGGACAATGTCATCAGAAATGGAGCAGTCCTTCATGACTCTAGTGGGGATGAACGAGTGCAAGGAACTCGTGAATTTTTTGATTTACTCAAACAAGAACCGAGAATAGAGGCAACAGCGATTCAAACTGTTGGTGAAAAAGGTTATGATGGATTTGTATACGGAATCGTCAAATGAAACAAAGCTTAACCACATGTGGTTAAGCTTTGTTTTTTAGAAAAACCATCTAGCAGTGCCCATCAGCATGACGCCGACAAGAACAGTAAGTGACAAGCTTTTTGTCCAAACAGCGATGAGTACAGTGGGAGTCAAGACAGCAAGATACATCCAATGAATAGTGACGCCTGTGCCTGTTGTTGTATGGATGAAGAGATGCTCTGCAATCAAAGCTGTAAAGATACAAATAGGAATAAACGATAACCATTTCAGCACCACTTCAGGCAGCTGAATACTTCGTACAAATATAAAGGGTACGACTCTTGGAATGATGGTGACGATCATACAACCCACAATGAGCCATAACATAAAGCTGCTGATCATTTATCTGTCACCACCCCAATGGTTGCGACAATCATGGTGGCTAACAGAACAGCCACGTGTGAAGGAACGAAATGAAGCAGAACAAACATGGCAATGACCATATACAAAACAAGTGACAGGCGATGAGTTAACTTATTTTTGGGAACTGTCTGTAACGAAAGGACTAGCAGTGCAGCAAACATCGCTGATAAAGCAAAATCAAGACCAAGCGCTTCAGGATTTGAAATCCAGTGTCCAAAAATGCCGCCAAGTATGCAGGCCGCAATCCAGCATAAATAAGCCGTTATGTTCAGTCCGTGCATCCACCGGTTATTCAGCTTTCCATGCTGAGCTAATTTATTCATGGCTACGCCAAAGGATTCATCAGTCAGCAAGAGACCGAATCCGATATTTTGTTTTAAAGAGTAGCGTGTAAAATGAGGAGCCAGCGTCAGGCTGAGTAATAAATGACGCAGATTCACAATAAATGTAGTGAGAATAATAGCGGAAAGGGGACTTCCCGTGACAAGCAGTGCACAGATAATGAACTGTGAAGCACCTGCATAAATAAAGATTGCTAGAAGTGCAATGTCCCATAAGCTCAACTGTGCACTAATTCCAACAATTCCAAAGGCAAACCCGATACTCATATAACCAAGCAGGGTTGGCACACAATCTTTTATTCCCTCGAGAAATGGTTCATGTTCCGTGCGGGGAATATGTTTCCTTGCTTCAATATCCAACGACCTCTACTCCTTCTCTGCATGACGATCTATAGTTTTAATTACTATATGAAAACGAATTCAGCATGTCAAGACCCGTTTATCTTCTATTATATGAAGAAAAATGGTGACAAAAAAGGATTGAAGTCAACCAGAATTTGTTATAAAGTAGTCTGAAAATAAAAACAAATGAGGTGACGACAATGCAATGGAAGCCTTTATTTGAACATGATGTACCAAACACCCTCCGTCCATAACGGAGAGTGATCTCCGTTTGTGGATATGGCGATCAATATATCCAGTAACGGAGGGGAAAAGATGAATGAAAAATATATAGGCGCCCTTTACCTAGCAATCGCTGCAAGTATTTGGGGCGGCATGTACGTTGTTGTCAAAGTAACAGTAGCGGTGGTTCCGCCGCTTGAGCTCGTATGGATGAGATATGCTGTAGCTGGAATTGTGCTTGTGTGTACTATATGGCGCTTGGGCTATTCCTTTCGATTAGATAAAAAAGATATTCCGCTTGTTGTAATGATCGGATTGATCGGAAATTTCCTATCAATTGTGACCCAAGAAATCGGCACCATGTATACATCTGCACAAATGGGGGCTGTGATTACATCTGCGACCCCTGCTTTTATGGTGCTGTTTGCGTTCTTTCTATTAAAAGAAGCCATGACTGTTAGAAAATGCGCATCCATCCTGCTTGCTACAGCAGGTGTATGGCTTATGATTGGACCAGTTGCAGTGCAAACAGATGAATTTATTGGCGGTCTCTCACTCGTCATCGCTGCTTTTACATGGGCACTCATGTCTGTTTTGCTTAAACGAGTTCCAGGAAAGTACCCTCAAGTGGTGACGACCACATATGCGATCATCATTGCATTCATTGTCTTAACACCACCTGTTTTATTTCGTTTACCTCACCTAGATGTGGAGCAGTTGGCAAGACCGGAGATTTGGGGCGGTATTCTCTATCTAGGCATCATCTCAACAGCTCTTGCATTCTTTTTGTGGAATAGAGGGCTTCAATTGATGGATGCCTCGAGCGGTGGTTTGTTCTTCTTCTTTCAACCGATCGTAGGGGCAGCTCTTGGCTGGCTGCTTTTAGGTGAAGAGATGGGGATACGCTCATTCATTGGGATTCTATGTATCTTTGCAGGAGTCTATACTGTACTGCGCCAAAAAGAATAAAAAGAAATGTCCCTTATAAAAGGGGCATTTTCTCTAAAATGGATAGGGTAAGAGAGATAGAGATTGGAGGGAAGCAGAGTGATACAATTTCCGCATTTGCAAAAAGGACAAACAATTGGCGTCACTGCACCTTCCTCAGGTGTACAGCCAACTTTACATGATATGTTTAAGCTTTCATGTGAACGAATGAAAAATAGAGGCTATGATGTCATATGTGGAGAGACGGTCTGGCAGCAGGAAAAGGCAAAATCTGCCCCTGCGATAGAACGAGCAAACGAACTTCAGTACATGATGACATGTGATGAGATTGATCACATCATCCCGCCATGGGGAGGACAGCTGCTTATGGAAGTGTTAGAGCACCTCGATTTCTCATCCATGCAAAAAAAGTGGATTCTAGGTTACTCAGATACGAGTGCACTCCTGCTCGCGTTGACATTAAAAACAGGCATTGCCACTGCACATGGACCGAACTTAGTAGATCTTCAGGGAGAAGAACTTGATCAAACGACTGTCATGTGGGAAGAAGTGCTTTCAACAAAGGGCGAAATGGACATCAGTCAGTTTTCTTCATCTATGTATCAAAAGGAATGGCAGCGTGACGATCCGATTAAACATGTTTTTCATTTAACAGAACCTACCGCATGGCATACGGTTGATCAACAAGAAAAAATAGTAAAGGGAAGACTGATGGGTGGTTGCATTGATGTCATACGTCATTTAGCAGGGACACCTTATGGGGACGTCAAAACTTTTCAGAAAACATTCATAAAAGATGAACCAATTCTTTGGTATTTCGAAAACTGCGAATTAAATGCTGCAAGTGTGAAGAGATCGCTTGTTCAATTAAAACTAGCAGGGTGGTTTGATCACTGTTCAGGTATGTTGTTTGGGCGAAGTGCAGTAGATGTACCTGTTGAAGGGTATCAGTATCAGGATGTATATGAAGAATTACAAAAGGAACTACAAATCCCCATTTTTTATGATATAGATTGTGGACATGTCCCGCCGCAAATGACGCTGATTAATGGGGCATATGCAGAAGTGCAGCTGCATCCTCGAGGAAAAGCCGTACTAAAGCAAACGTTTTTAGCATAAAAAAGGAAAGGGCGACCCCTTTCCTTCCAGCGTGTAGACAAACCCTCGCATTCGGTGTCAGGTCTGCGCTCCGGTGCTCACGAATGTCAAATTCGCTCCACTCCGGTACTCGCCCTTCCTACACTGCAAAGGTTTTCTATCACACTGAAACATTACATCCCTTTTGTTTCTTTACCTGCTTTTGGAACTTCCCAAGCTGACTCACGGAATACTTTTTCCCATTTAGATACGACAATACAAGCAACGGCATGCCCTGGAACATTCACGCCTGTTCGTGCCATATCCATAATTCGGTCAACACCGGCTATAATGGCAACGCCTTCTGCAGGAAGACCGACTGCATGAGCGGTAGCCAAAAGAACAACGAGTGAACCGGATGGCACAGCTGCAATCCCTTTACTCGTTAACACAAGAACAAGCATCATTAAAAGCTGCTGTGACAGACTCATGTCGACACCAAACGCTTGTGCAAGGAATACGCATGCAACTGATAAATATAAACTTGATCCATCACAATTGAGAGAAAGGCCAGATGGAATCACGAAGGAAACGATTCTTTTTGGACACCCGTATTTCTCCATTCGTTCCATCAATTGAGGAAGGACAGTTTCAGTACTCGTAGTAGAGAAGGCAACAAGGAACAAATCCCAAATCATTTTTAATACTTCGAAGTAGTTAAAACGGAAGATCAGTGCGACCAGAGGGAATAAAGCAAAGAGAATAATGAATAATCCTAAAAAAACAGTCCCGACAAGCTTCATCATTGGGATTAATAAAACAATGCCATATTGGCCGACAGATGCAGCCATTAATGCAAGAACCCCAATAGGTGCTGTTACCATCACCATCTGTGTGAGCTTAAACATGATTTGTGCCACTGATTCAAAGAAGGTGAGAACAGGAGCAGATGCTTTACCGATGCCGCTTGCCGCTACACCAAATAATATGGCGAAGAAAATAACAGCAAGTAAATCATTCTGAGCCATAACATCGACGATATTGGTTGGAATGATATCTAATACCATTTGTTTAAAGTCAACGACCTTCTCAGTATAACCATCTAATTCCCCAATATCTTTCTTAGCTAATTTAGAGAAATCGAGACCAACGCCAGGCTTTAGACCATTTGCCAATAACAGCCCGATCCCAAGAACGATGGTTGTGATGACCTCAAACCAAATGATCGTCTTTAATCCAAGGCTGCCCATTTTCTTCATGCCGCCGCTGCCGGCTGCACCAATAACAATGGTAGAGAAAACGATTGGAACAACGATCATTTTAATCAGCCTGATGAATCCATCTCCAATTGGCCGCAGAGCCATTCCGACGTCAGGGAAGAAATGGCCGATAAGAGCTCCTATCACCAAAGCGATCATGATCTGAAAAGCGATAAACTTTTTCATCATCTCCTACCTCCTTTAAATGCTTGGAAAAATATTAAGAATTTTCCAATAAATAAAAATTCTATGTGGCCATGTTTTGTCCTCCTTTGTATTTAGAAAGATTTTATTTAAGAATCATTGGAATTATGAAGAAAGAGAAGAAAATAGGGCTATTACATGTCTATTGATCTAAGAAAAAATCAATTTTAAAAAAACATGAAACTTTTTTAGAAAAATGTATTGACCCTTTTATGTGATCCATGGTATATTTTTATTCGTCGCTGATGACGTATTTGAAACACAGATGTTCACGGATGCGGCAAACAAATTTCAAAAAGATGTTGACTTAATAAAAACGATATGTTAAGATAATTAAGTCGCCTGATTAAGCGCCCGTAGCTCAATTGGATAGAGCGTTTGACTACGGATCAAAAGGTTAGGGGTTCGACTCCTCTCGGGCGCGCCAATACAAACCACGCGGGTGTAGTTTAGTGGTAAAACCTCAGCCTTCCAAGCTGATGTCGTGAGTTCGATTCTCATCACCCGCTCCATTTTGAACATGATCTTTGAAAACTAAACAAGACAAAACGTACCTGTTAATTCGAGTTTTTATAAAAAAATCCTATGATACTTCATAGGTAGTCAGTCAAACGCTGACGAGGCAGGAAATGATCACATGCTAAGTTCGCTACATCGTGTAGCGAAGCATGTGTGATATGCATCCTGCATACCTCGGAGAGTTTGATCCTGGCTCAGGACGAACGCTGGCGGCGTGCCTAATACATGCAAGTCGAGCGGACAGAAGGGAGCTTGCTCCCGGATGTTAGCGGCGGACGGGTGAGTAACACGTGGGTAACCTGCCTGTAAGACTGGGATAACTCCGGGAAACCGGAGCTAATACCGGATAGTTCCTTGAACCGCATGGTTCAAGGATGAAAGACGGTTTCGGCTGTCACTTACAGATGGACCCGCGGCGCATTAGCTAGTTGGTGGGGTAATGGCTCACCAAGGCGACGATGCGTAGCCGACCTGAGAGGGTGATCGGCCACACTGGGACTGAGACACGGCCCAGACTCCTACGGGAGGCAGCAGTAGGGAATCTTCCGCAATGGACGAAAGTCTGACGGAGCAACGCCGCGTGAGTGATGAAGGTTTTCGGATCGTAAAGCTCTGTTGTTAGGGAAGAACAAGTGCGAGAGTAACTGCTCGCACCTTGACGGTACCTAACCAGAAAGCCACGGCTAACTACGTGCCAGCAGCCGCGGTAATACGTAGGTGGCAAGCGTTGTCCGGAATTATTGGGCGTAAAGGGCTCGCAGGCGGTTTCTTAAGTCTGATGTGAAAGCCCCCGGCTCAACCGGGGAGGGTCATTGGAAACTGGGAAACTTGAGTGCAGAAGAGGAGAGTGGAATTCCACGTGTAGCGGTGAAATGCGTAGAGATGTGGAGGAACACCAGTGGCGAAGGCGACTCTCTGGTCTGTAACTGACGCTGAGGAGCGAAAGCGTGGGGAGCGAACAGGATTAGATACCCTGGTAGTCCACGCCGTAAACGATGAGTGCTAAGTGTTAGGGGGTTTCCGCCCCTTAGTGCTGCAGCTAACGCATTAAGCACTCCGCCTGGGGAGTACGGTCGCAAGACTGAAACTCAAAGGAATTGACGGGGGCCCGCACAAGCGGTGGAGCATGTGGTTTAATTCGAAGCAACGCGAAGAACCTTACCAGGTCTTGACATCCTCTGACAACCCTAGAGATAGGGCTTTCCCTTCGGGGACAGAGTGACAGGTGGTGCATGGTTGTCGTCAGCTCGTGTCGTGAGATGTTGGGTTAAGTCCCGCAACGAGCGCAACCCTTGATCTTAGTTGCCAGCATTCAGTTGGGCACTCTAAGGTGACTGCCGGTGACAAACCGGAGGAAGGTGGGGATGACGTCAAATCATCATGCCCCTTATGACCTGGGCTACACACGTGCTACAATGGACAGAACAAAGGGCTGCAAGACCGCAAGGTTTAGCCAATCCCATAAATCTGTTCTCAGTTCGGATCGCAGTCTGCAACTCGACTGCGTGAAGCTGGAATCGCTAGTAATCGCGGATCAGCATGCCGCGGTGAATACGTTCCCGGGCCTTGTACACACCGCCCGTCACACCACGAGAGTTTGCAACACCCGAAGTCGGTGAGGTAACCTTTATGGAGCCAGCCGCCGAAGGTGGGGCAGATGATTGGGGTGAAGTCGTAACAAGGTAGCCGTATCGGAAGGTGCGGCTGGATCACCTCCTTTCTAAGGATATATGGAGCAGCGTGCGTTTTCGTCTTGTTTAGTTTTGAAGGATCATTCCTTCAAAACATGTCTCTAGCGAGACAGGATTGTTCTTTGAAAACTAGATAACAATAAGTAATACATTCACATTGAATGCAATGCAAAGTTCATCACACATAGTGATTCTTTCTAAAGTAAGAAATGGTTAAGTTAGAAAGGGCGCACGGTGGATGCCTTGGCACTAGGAGCCGATGAAGGACGGGACGAACACCGATATGCTTCGGGGAGCTGTAAGCAAGCTTTGATCCGGAGATTTCCGAATGGGGAAACCCACTGCTCGTAATGGAGTAGTATCCATACTTGAATACATAGAGTATGAGAAGGCATACCCGGGGAACTGAAACATCTAAGTACCCGGAGGAAGAGAAAGCAAATGCGATTCCCTGAGTAGCGGCGAGCGAAACGGGAACAGCCCAAACCAAGAGGCTTGCCTCTTGGGGTTGTAGGACACTCTATACGGAGTTACAAAGGAACGATATAAGCGAAGAGGTCTGGAAAGGCCCGCCAAAGAAGGTAACAGCCCTGTAACTGAAATGTTGTTCTCTCCAGAGTGGATCCTGAGTACGGCGGAACACGTGAAATTCCGTCGGAATCCGGGAGGACCATCTCCCAAGGCTAAATACTCCCTAGTGACCGATAGTGAACCAGTACCGTGAGGGAAAGGTGAAAAGCACCCCGGAAGGGGAGTGAAATAGATCCTGAAACCGTGTGCCTACAAGTAGTCAGAGCCCGTTAACGGGTGATGGCGTGCCTTTTGTAGAATGAACCGGCGAGTTACGATCCCGTGCAAGGTTAAGCAGAAGATGCGGAGCCGCAGCGAAAGCGAGTCTGAATAGGGCGCATGAGTACGTGGTCGTAGACCCGAAACCAGGTGATCTACCCATGTCCAGGGTGAAGTTCAGGTAACACTGAATGGAGGCCCGAACCCACGCACGTTGAAAAGTGCGGGGATGAGGTGTGGGTAGGGGTGAAATGCCAATCGAACCTGGAGATAGCTGGTTCTCTCCGAAATAGCTTTAGGGCTAGCCTCAAGGTAAGAGTCTCGGAGGTAGAGCACTGATTGGACTAGGGGCCCCTACCGGGTTACCGAATTCAGTCAAACTCCGAATGCCGATGACTTATCCTTGGGAGTCAGACTGCGAGTGATAAGATCCGTAGTCGAAAGGGAAACAGCCCAGACCGCCAGCTAAGGTCCCAAAGTATACGTTAAGTGGAAAAGGATGTGGAGTTGCTTAGACAACCAGGATGTTGGCTTAGAAGCAGCCACCATTTAAAGAGTGCGTAATAGCTCACTGGTCGAGTGACTCTGCGCCGAAAATGTACCGGGGCTAAACGTATCACCGAAGCTGCGGACTGTTCTTACGAACAGTGGTAGGAGAGCGTTCTAAGGGCTGTGAAGCCAGACCGGAAGGACTGGTGGAGCGCTTAGAAGTGAGAATGCCGGTATGAGTAGCGAAAGACGGGTGAGAATCCCGTCCACCGAATGCCTAAGGTTTCCTGAGGAAGGCTCGTCCGCTCAGGGTTAGTCGGGACCTAAGCCGAGGCCGAAAGGCGTAGGCGATGGACAACAGGTTGATATTCCTGTACCACCTCCTCACCATTTGAGCAATGGGGGGACGCAGGAGGATAGGGTAAGCGCGGTATTGGATATCCGCGTCCAAGCAGTTAGGCTGGGAAATAGGCAAATCCGTTTCCCGTAAAGGCTGAGCTGTGATGGCGAGCGAAATTTAGTAGCGAAGTTCCTGATTCCACACTGCCAAGAAAAGCCTCTAGCGAGGTGAGAGGTGCCCGTACCGCAAACCGACACAGGTAGGCGAGGAGAGAATCCTAAGGTGATCGAGAGAACTCTCGTTAAGGAACTCGGCAAAATGACCCCGTAACTTCGGGAGAAGGGGTGCTTCTTAGGGTGTTAAAGCCCCGAGAAGCCGCAGTGAATAGGCCCAGGCGACTGTTTAGCAAAAACACAGGTCTCTGCGAAGCCGTAAGGCGAAGTATAGGGGCTGACGCCTGCCCGGTGCTGGAAGGTTAAGAGGAGCGCTTAGCGTAAGCGAAGGTGCGAATTGAAGCCCCAGTAAACGGCGGCCGTAACTATAACGGTCCTAAGGTAGCGAAATTCCTTGTCGGGTAAGTTCCGACCCGCACGAAAGGCGCAACGATCTGGGCACTGTCTCAACGAGAGACTCGGTGAAATTATAGTACCTGTGAAGATGCAGGTTACCCGCGACAGGACGGAAAGACCCCGTGGAGCTTTACTGCAGCCTGATATTGAATGTTGGTACAGCTTGTACAGGATAGGTAGGAGCCTTGGAAACCGGAGCGCTAGCTTCGGTGGAGGCATCGGTGGGATACTACCCTGGCTGTATTGACCTTCTAACCCGCTGCCCTTATCGGGCAGGGAGACAGTGTCAGGTGGGCAGTTTGACTGGGGCGGTCGCCTCCTAAAATGTAACGGAGGCGCCCAAAGGTTCCCTCAGAATGGTTGGAAATCATTCGCAGAGTGTAAAGGCACAAGGGAGCTTGACTGCGAGACCTACAAGTCGAGCAGGGACGAAAGTCGGGCTTAGTGATCCGGTGGTTCCGCATGGAAGGGCCATCGCTCAACGGATAAAAGCTACCCCGGGGATAACAGGCTTATCTCCCCCAAGAGTCCACATCGACGGGGAGGTTTGGCACCTCGATGTCGGCTCATCGCATCCTGGGGCTGTAGTCGGTCCCAAGGGTTGGGCTGTTCGCCCATTAAAGCGGTACGCGAGCTGGGTTCAGAACGTCGTGAGACAGTTCGGTCCCTATCCGTCGCGGGCGCAGGAAATTTGAGAGGAGCTGTCCTTAGTACGAGAGGACCGGGATGGACGCACCGCTGGTGTACCAGTTGTTCTGCCAAGGGCATCGCTGGGTAGCTATGTGCGGACGGGATAAGTGCTGAAAGCATCTAAGCATGAAGCCCCCCTCAAGATGAGATTTCCCATTCCGCAAGGAAGTAAGATCCCTGAAAGATGATCAGGTTGATAGGTCTGAGGTGGAAGCGTGGTGACACGTGGAGCTGACAGATACTAATAGATCGAGGACTTAACCTATATTCTATTGTGAAGCATGAACATTGTTATCTAGTTTTGAGAGAACATTCTCTCCATCAGGTTTGGTGGCGATAGCGAAGAGGTCACACCCGTTCCCATACCGAACACGGAAGTTAAGCTCTTCAGCGCCGATGGTAGTTGGGGGTTTCCCCCTGTGAGAGTAGGACGCCGCCAAGCTTGTAATATTTATATCATCGCGGGGTGGAGCAGTTCGGTAGCTCGTCGGGCTCATAACCCGAAGGTCGCAGGTTCAAATCCTGCCCCCGCAACCAAAATGGTCCGGTAGTTCAGTTGGTTAGAATGCCTGCCTGTCACGCAGGAGGTCGCGGGTTCGAGTCCCGTCCGGACCGCCATTTTTATAACTTGTAAACGAAAACGTATAGTTTCGTTTTTTTTTATGTCTTTTTCTTTCTACAAGTACCCACGATGCAATGAAATGATTTGTGTTTGGCTACACTATATGAAAGAATAGATAGATTACTTCAACCCAGCCTGGTTTTTACACACCAGGCTTTCTTTATATCATTTTTAGTTGGAACTGAGACTTATATTCGCTACACTAATACTAACTGTGTTTGACATCATGTCTACTTAACCAATTGATTGCAAGAAGGGGCTGTCTTTTTATGGATGAATTTGATCTTATTCGCCGAATCACACCAAAAGATACATATCAGCGCTCTTTGATCATGGGCATCGGTGATGATGCAAGTGTTTATCAACCTCATTCACATTGTGAAGAGGTCGTTTGTGTTGATACAATGGTGGAGCATGTTCATTTTCGTTTTGACTTTTCCACACCTTATGAAGTTGGCTTTAAGGCACTGGCAGTCAATGTCAGTGATATTGCTGCAATGGGAGGCACCCCAAAGTATTATCTTGTTTCAATTGCAATCCCGCCTCATGGTGATGAAACAATCGTCACGGCTCTTTATGAGGGAATGAAAGCGTTGGCTGACACCTATCGTATGGATTTGATTGGTGGAGATACAGTAGCCACCCGCAGTGACTTTGTCATTACCGTGACGGTCATTGGTGAGGTGTCAAAGGGAACGGCTTGTTATCGTCACAGTGCTCAAACTGGAGACGTCGTCTTTGTCACAGGTGAACTCGGTTCGTCGGCTGCTGGGTTATCAATCTTAATGAACGAAGCAGTCCCTTCTAAGGCGGTCGACGCTGATTTCTTTCTTAAGCGTCACAAAATGCCTCAGCCTCATATTGCTGCTGGTCACATTTGTTCAAGTTTCCCGCGGGTCACCTTGAATGATGTGAGTGATGGATTAGCGAGTGAGTTGAATGAGATAGCCGAAGCGAGCGGTGTGAGGATCGAGATAGAAGCTGATAAGCTTCCAATTCATCCAGATTTACAGGTGCTGCGCAAAGACTGGCATGAATGGGTGTTATTTGGGGGAGAAGACTTTGTTTTAACTGGTACGATACCAGAATCTGATTGGGAAAGCTTTGAATCTCAATGTCAAAAAGAAGGCATTCAGATCACACGTATTGGACAAGTCAAGGATGATCAAGCAGCTAGTGTTATGTTAAAAGACAATGATCAACAAACGATGTTAATGAAAAAAGGATATAATCATTTTAAGAAATGAGGTGACATCAACGGTGAAATTAACATGGACAACAAAAGGTGCGGATGAGACGAAACGAATTGCCACTGCTTTGGCCAAACTTGTGATGCCAGGCGATGTATTGACATTAGAAGGAGATTTAGGCGCAGGCAAAACCACTTTTTCAAAAGGTTTTGCGGAAGGCTTAGGAATTACCCGTATCGTCAACAGCCCCACCTTTACAATTATTAAAGAATATACTGATGGCAGACTGCCACTTTACCATATGGACGTGTACCGCATGGAAGATGCGGAAGAAGACATCGGACTCGAAGAATATTTTGAGGGTGAAGGTGTATGCTTGGTTGAATGGGCACATCTGATTGAACCTCAATTGCCTTCTTCCTATTTAAAAATTGAAATGCTGAGAACAGAACGTGAAGAAGAACGGCATCTCACGTTTGATGCAAAAGGGGAGCGTTATGAGTCCCTTTGTAAGGAGATGAAAGAATTTGACCATACTGGCCATTGATACATCAAACCATACACTAGGAATTGCTCTTGTAAGAGATCTCACTGTGATTGGCGAGAGCATTACGTATTTAAAAAAGAACCATTCCGTCCGAGCGATGCCCACTGTTGAAGCATTGATGAAAGAATGTGGTGTAGCACCAAGCGAACTAAGTAAAATCGTTGTGGCAAAAGGACCTGGATCTTACACTGGCGTCAGAATTGGTGTTACCATAGGAAAAACACTTGCGTGGACGCTGTCTATCCCGATATCGGCTGTTTCGAGTTTAGAAGCGCTTGCGGCAAATGGCCAATATTTTGATGGGTATATCTCACCTCTATTTGATGCGAGAAGAGGACAAGTTTATACTGGGCTATATACGTTTGAAAAAGGGTTGATCAAAGAGGTCGAACCAGATCAAAATATCCTGCTCACGGATTGGCTTCAAGAGCTGAAGCAGACAGGAAAGCCTGTTCTATTTCTTGGACAAGATGTGCACCTTCATGAAGAGAGCATTCGCTCCATTTTAGGAGAAACGGCTGTACTGGCAGAGGGGACATTTCATAACCCAAGACCTTCAGTGCTTGCATTTTTAGGTGCAGATCGTCCTGCTGAAGATGTTCATCAGCTTGTTCCTAACTATATTCGTTTGGCAGAAGCGGAAGTGAAATGGCTTGAAGGACAAAAATAACCTTAACATAGCAGAAATACGACAAATGACAGTAGCGGACATTCCAGAGGTGTATACGATTGAAGTGCATTCGTTTACAGCGCCTTGGAAAAAGGAATCGTTTGTCTATGAGATTCTTCATAACCAATACAGCCATTATTTCCTCATCGAAGAAGATCAGCAGCCTGTTGGATATTGCGGGGTCTGGATTGTCATGGACGATGCACAAATTACGAACATTGCGATTCTCCCTGAGCATAGAGGAAAAGGCTACGGGGAAGCATTGCTTCGATATGTCATGGAATTTTGCAAAGAAAAAAAGACAGATCATCTTTCTTTAGAGGTGCGGGTTTCGAATACACCAGCACAATCCCTCTATGAAAAGCTCGGTTTCAGACCAGCTTCTATTCGAAAGAATTATTATACGGATAATGGAGAAGATGCGTTAGTCATGTGGGTGAATATAAATGAGTGAACAAACAGATCGATTCATATTAGGAATAGAAACAAGCTGTGATGAAACAGCTGCGTCCATTGTGAAAAATGGAAAGAAAATCGTGGCGAATGTAGTGGCCTCGCAAATAGACAGTCATAAACGATTTGGCGGTGTTGTACCTGAAATTGCTTCGAGGCATCACGTGGAGCAAGTCACCATCGTATTAGAAGAAGTGATGACACAGGCGGGTATGAGCTTTAAGGATTTGGATGCGATTGCTGTTACGGAAGGACCTGGCCTCGTCGGTGCCCTGCTGATTGGCGTCAATGCAGCAAAGGCACTGAGCTTTGCCCATCAAATTCCTCTTGTTGGTGTTCATCATATTGCAGGGCATATTTATGCCAACCAGCTTGTTGATGAATTGGAGTTTCCATGTTTAGCTCTTGTTGTCTCTGGCGGACATACTGAGCTTGTTTTAATGAAGGAGCACGGATCTTTTGAGGTCATCGGAGAAACATTAGATGATGCAGCTGGAGAAGCCTACGATAAAGTGGCCCGGACGATGGGTCTCCCTTACCCAGGCGGACCTCATATTGATCGGTTAGCACATGAAGGAGAGCCGACAATTAAGCTTCCTCGTGCATGGCTTGAAGAAGGGTCTTATCACTTTAGCTTCAGTGGTTTAAAATCAGCTGTGATCAACACGTTACACAATGCGTCACAAAAGGGAGAAACGATTGCCCCAGAGAATTTAGCCGCAAGTTTTCAAGCAAGTGTCATTGAGGTGCTTGTTGGGAAAACATTGAAAGCAGCAGAAGCCTATGGTGTGAAGCAGGTTGTTCTAGCTGGAGGAGTCGCTGCCAATAAAGGACTAAGAGAAGCTTTAACATCAGCATTCACGAAACTGCCAGACGTGAAGGTTATTATTCCGCCATTATCACTTTGTACAGACAATGCAGCCATGATCGCTGCCGCTGGAACCATTGCGTTTGAAAAAGGAATCAGAGGCGATATGGCGATGAATGGCCAGCCAGGATTGCCGCTAGTCTCATATAAATAAAACTCCTGTGGATTACAGGGGTTTTTTATTTTTCTATGAAAGCGATTTATTCACATGTAAACGCTAAATATCCACAATTGTTAGAAAATTTTGTTTTAAAGTGAAGAGGATGTGTATAAATACGACCTTTTTTGTGGATATGTGATTAAAACACTGTGGATAAAGTGGATAAGTCTAAAGTGTTTAAGAATAATCAAGAAGTTATTGTGGGTATCGTTGTGGATAATAAATTTTCATTGAAAGAAAAAAGAGTACCCTTTAGGGCACTCTTTAAGAATCTGACAGCTCTTCCCACTCCGCAAAAAGTGATTCTAACTCTTGATTGAGCGTATCATTTTCTGTTTGAATGGCTTGGACCTTCTCGTGATCTTGAAAAATATCAGGATCACATAACAGCTCTTCATTTTCACCGAGCTTGTCTTCAATGACAGCAATCCGTTTTTCAATTTCTTCAATCCTGCGCTGCTTTTGTCTTTCTTTCTTTTTCAGTTCTTTTTCTTCCGCATAAGAAAGCTTTGTTGTTTCTGCTGGCTGGGCAGTTTGTTTTTTAACCGGTTCATTTTCTTGAAGTGCCTTCAGCTCTAGTTGTTCATTTTTCTTTTCGAGGTAGTAGTCATAATCACCGAGATATTCTTTAGTTTCTGTAGGCGACAGCTCAAATACTTTCGTTGCCAGACGATTGATGAAATAACGATCATGCGAAACAAATAAGATGGTTCCTGGATAATCGATCAGTGCATTCTCTAAAATTTCCTTACTATCTAAGTCCAGATGGTTTGTAGGTTCATCGAGAATAAGGAAATTGGCTTTTTGAAGCATCAGCTTTGCCAGCGCAAGGCGTGCTTTTTCTCCACCGCTTAATGCATGGACAGGCTTTAAAACGTCATCCCCTGAAAAGAGGAAATTTCCTAAACATGTCCGAATTTCTTTTTCATTCATATGAGGATAATCATCCCAAAGCTCATTTAGCACTTTTTTCGAGGATGTCAGTTTGGCTTGCTCTTGGTCATAGTAGCCGATCGTGACATGAGATCCAAAAGTGATGTCGCCTTTTACTGGTGTTAATGTGTTCGTTAACGTTTTTAAAAGGGTTGATTTCCCGATCCCGTTAGGACCAATGAGTGCCACACTATCCTCGCGTTTAATCTGAAAAGAAAGAGAGGATAGGAGCGGTGTTTTTTCATCATAACTAATATCGAGATCATGTACCTTCAGTACATCATTGCCGCTTTGTCTCGTAATATCAAAATGAAAGTTTGCAGATTTTTCATCTCCTAAAGGCTTATCTAAACGATCCATCCGTTCGAGCTGTTTGCGTCTGCTTTGAGCGCGCTTTGTGGTGGAGGCTCTTGCCAGGTTGCGGTCCACGAAATCCTGGAGCTTTGAGATCTCTTCTTGCTGCTTTTCGTATAGTTTCATATCCCGCTCGAGCTGCTCTGCTTTCAGATCCAGATACTTACTATAGTTCCCTGCAAACTTTTTCATCGAAGTTCTTGAGACTTCATAGACGTGGTTTACGACTTTGTCTAAGAAATAGCGGTCATGGGACACGATGAGAATGGCACCTGTATAATTTTGCAAATACTGCTCAAGCCATGATAAGGTATCAATATCTAAATGGTTTGTCGGCTCATCCAGAATTAAGAGTTCTGGTTTCATTAACAAGAGCTTTCCAAGTGCTAAACGGGTTTTCTGGCCGCCGCTTAAAGATTGGACGGTTGTCTCATCTTCAAAATGACTAAAGCCGAGTCCATGAAGAATGGAGCGGACATCTGCTTCATATTGATAGCCGCCTTGATCTTTAAATTCCTGCTGAAGCCTGTCATAGGTTTTCATCAGGGCTTCCAGCTCAGAACCTGTGGAAGAAGCCATTTTCTCCTCAATGGTTCTCATCTCTTGTTCCATCTCTTTTAAATGATCAAAAACCGATAATAATTCGTCTTTTAGCGTACGTGTAGACGTCACATCGGTATGCTGTGCTAAATAGCCGATCGATAGGTCTTTTGGTTTGATGATCTCACCTTGCTCGTAAGACATTTGACCGGCAATGATTTTCAAAAGCGTGGATTTGCCTGCGCCGTTACGACCTACAATGGCAATTCGATCCCTTGCTTTGACTTCCAATTTTATATTCGTTAAAACGGTATCAGCGCCAAACGATTTGGACAGCTGATTCACTTGTAGAATCATCATGTAACTTCACCTCTGCTATAATATGTTAAGTGTAGCTTATCAGCAGTAAACCGGCAAATGTTACATACAATCGCCATATTCAAATGAAAGACAGATAGGAAAAAATAGTGTATCATTTGAGTGAGGGAGCGTTGAAAGATGAGTCAATTTAGCCACTTTAACGAACAGGGAAGAGCAAAGATGGTCGACATTAGTGACAAATCGTCTACAGTGAGAACCGCCGTTGCTGTTTCAAGTGTTCGTATGATAAAAGAAGTGTTTCATAAAATACAACAGCATGAAATTGGAAAAGGGGATGTGCTGTCTGTTGCACAGGTTGCTGGCATCATGGCAGCAAAGCAAACATCTACCATCATTCCAATGTGTCATCCGCTTGCACTAAAAGGCGTGGATATCTCCTTTAATTGGGAGGAAGACGGAAATGCGCACATCCTGAACATACAAGTACAGGTGAAAACAAAAGGAAGTACGGGTGTGGAGATGGAAGCGCTCACTTCTGCTTCAGTATGTGCACTGACCGTTTACGATATGTGCAAAGCGATTGATAAAGGCATGATCATCGGTCCAACCTATCTAATTGAAAAGACAGGCGGGAAAAACGGTGATTTTCACAGAGCATCTGATATTTAAGTTGGAGGACCTTATATGAATATAGATCAGTCAAAAATTCCACAAGCGACAGCCAAACGTTTGCCGCTTTACTACCGTTTTTTAAAAAATTTGCATGCATCAGGAAAACAAAGGGTGTCATCAGCTGAGCTTAGTGATGCAGTCAAAGTGGATTCTGCTACCATTCGCCGAGATTTTTCGTACTTTGGTGCACTTGGGAAGAAAGGGTATGGCTATAATGTCGATTATCTCTTGACCTTCTTCAGAAAGACCCTTGACCAAGATGAAATGACCAATGTCATGCTCATCGGTGTCGGGAATTTAGGGACTGCTTTTTTACACTATAATTTCATAAAAAATAATAATACAAAAATTTCAATGGCTTTTGACGTCAATGAGAGTAAAATAGGAAGTGAGATAGGCGGCGTGCCTGTCTATGATTTGGATAAGCTTGAAGAGCATGTTCAAGAGGTAGGAGATATCCCTGTTGCAATTTTGACAGTACCTGCCGTAGCAGCTCAATCCATTACAGATCGTTTGATTGCCCTTGGCATCAAAGGAATCCTTAACTTTACGCCGGCTCGATTGAATGTGCCGGAACACATTCGAATTCATCATATAGATTTGGCGGTTGAACTTCAGTCTCTTGTGTATTTCTTAAAGCATTACTCTGTTACGCAGGAGGACTGACGAAAAGGGGTAAAGGGGGTGGAGCAAATGGGTCCGATCGGTCCTGGGAGTTTGATTCTGATTGCGATTGTAGCGCTCATTATTTTTGGGCCGAAAAAGCTTCCTGAATTAGGAAGAGCAGCAGGAGATACATTACGTGAATTCAAAAATGCCACAAAAGGCTTAGCTGATGATCAGGAAGAAAAAAAGAAAAAAGAAGATCAGTAGAATAGGATGAGCTTCATGAATGTCAAAGATATGCCGCTTATGGAGCATATTGTGGAACTGCGAAAACGCCTAGTGATCATTGCGATGTTTTTTGTCGCCTTTATGGTGGCTGGTTTTTTTCTCGCTAAGCCGGTCATTGTGTATTTACAAAATACCGATGAAGCGGCAACACTGACGCTGAACGCATTTAAGCTTACAGATCCACTGTACGTGTTTATGCAGTTCGCATTTGTCATTGCTTTGGTTTTGACGTGTCCCGTTATTTTATATCAGCTGTGGGCGTTTGTGAGTCCTGGCTTATATGAAAAAGAAAGAAAGGTGACACTTGCTTACATTCCGATTGCACTGCTTTTATTTTTGAGCGGTGTGGCTTTCTCTTACTTTATTTTATTTCCGTTTGTCGTCGATTTTATGATGCGAATGTCGAATGATTTAAATGTAGAGCAAGTCATTGGGATTCATGAGTATTTTACATTTCTAATGCAGCTA
This sequence comes from Bacillus sp. FSL K6-1000, assembly GCF_038630785.1. Classification (NCBI taxonomy): domain Bacteria; kingdom Bacillati; phylum Bacillota; class Bacilli; order Caryophanales; family Bacillaceae; genus Bacillus; species Bacillus sp. FSL K6-1000. The sequence continues at coordinate 610,362 of NZ_CP152042.1, forward strand.
ACACTTCCATTTGGCTTTTTGTTTCAGATGCCCGTCGTGTTGATGTTTCTCACCAGACTCGGCATCATCACACCGATGTTTTTATCAAAAATACGGAAGTATGCCTATTTTGTCCTTCTTGTCATTGCCGCACTCATTACACCGCCAGAGCTTGTTTCTCACCTCATGGTCACCTTGCCAATGCTCGTTTTATACGAAGTGAGCATTATCATTTCAAGAGTGACCTATCGCAAAATGCAGCAAACAGAGGAGAAAGAAAAACATTATGTTTCATAAAAAAGCATCATGATCCAATAAGGGATCACGATGCTTTTTCTATTGTGTAAGAAATTGATTGATCGTGTGAAAGAGGTGCTCATAATAGGCAGGCTCATGCGGGACAAAATTATGAATACCCACTTCGATGCTTTCCTCACGTCGTTCTCCGTTTGCATCAACTATAAAGCCCTCGATACGAATTCTTTCACATGATCCTGTTAAAAGCTGCTGTGCATCAAGCAGCTTTGCTCTGTACAGACCAGCGACTTCTTCTTTCTGTAGATGAACTTCCATGTGCTTTTCTTCATTCATATAAAGATACACATGGCAGAACTCACGGTCGATGAAAGAAGGCAGGTGAATTTCATCTTTTATGATTCCTGTATAAGTAAGGTCCTCAAAAAGGATAGAAAGACCAAGTTCTTCTTCTACCTCTCTTAAGCCATCAGAAGGCTGTTCATCTGCGAGAAGGTGACCTGCTGCGGTGATATCAAACAGTGAAGGAAAATCCTTTTTTGCAGGACTCCTTAGCTGAAAATAGAGATACAAGGTGCCAAGCTCCTTTTTAAGAAGCCAGAAATGAAATGTTTCATGCCAAAGACCTTGGGCGTGGACATCTGAACGAGCGGCAGCTCCAATGGTTTCATGCTGATCATTGAAGAAACGAAGTTTTTCATGTTCCATGAAGTTACATCCTCCATAAAAAAACCATTTTCCAAACGCGGAAAATGGTTTTTGATTTATTTTTGCTGCTGTTTTTTGAGTTTGACAGAGAAGGCAAACATTTTAAGCGCGATATTGATATTATAGGCCGCAAACACCATCAGCAAAATGCTGTAAAATGACCACATGTCACCTGGGTTTTGAATGGCCATATAGGTGAAAGCGACACCTACGGCAAAATAAATGATGCCCCATACGACTGGGTTTCTCATGAGAAAAAGCCTCCAATAATCATTTGCATGGTTTGAGATTGTTCTTCAATCATTTTTTTCACTGGCTCAATCTGCACAAGAACGACAAGTGAGTTCATCAGCATATGAGCGCCGATTGGGACAATGATTCGTTTTGTTTTCGCATATAAAAAGGCAAAGGTAAAGCCCATTGCAGTATAGAGCAAGATATGGGGAAAATCATTGTGTACAGCAGCGAAAACCACTGAACTGGCAAGTGCCCCAATGAAGAAATTCGTTTTTTCATAAATCACACCAAAGATGATTTTACGGAAAATGATTTCCTCTAAGATCGGACCAATCAGGGCGATGACGATCACAAGCCAAGGAACGGCATCCATAATGGATAAAATGGTTTGCGTATTTTCTGACTCACGGCCAATGCCGAATGCATATTGTTCAATCACGCCTGCAATCGATTGTGCAAAGAGAGAAAGAAAGAAACCGCCAATGATCCATGCGATAGCAGAACCGATTGAAGCAGGTGCTTCATTTCGCAGTGAAGCTTTTGGGACGGTTCGAAGGATGAGCAGAATAATGATCAATCCGATACAGAAACTGATGATTGTCCACGTTCCTGATAATTTTGAAAGCTCTGTTTGAGTCATCGGTGATTGAATGAATCCCAGCCATTTCATTATGAGAAAATAAGGAAACGCAGATACCTGTACCAATATATAGGTTAAGATGATGTACCAATATTGTTTTTTCAAGTAACGAAAACCCCTTTACTAAAAGAACTAAATTTATTGTAACACAAGTCTTCTTTTTCGATGAAAAGGAAAGAATCTGAGATTCAAAAAGATCGTGAAAGCGTAAAAATTTTTAAAGGTTTTCACTTGAAATTGCAGAAGACATTCTTTATTATAATAAATGTGTTAGCACTCACTGGTGATGAGTGCTAAAAAAGACTACATATAAAAATTGAGGAGGTTGTTTCTTATGTTAAAGCCATTAGGCGATCGCGTAATCATTGAACTCGTTGAATCTGAGGAAAAAACCGCTAGCGGTATTGTTTTACCGGATTCTGCAAAAGAAAAACCGCAAGAAGGTAAAATTGTTGCAGCAGGTTCAGGGCGTGTACTTGAAAGTGGTGAGCGCGTTGCGTTAGAAGTAAGCACAGGCGACCGCATTATCTTCTCAAAATATGCAGGCACTGAAGTGAAATATGAAGGAAAAGAATATTTAATCCTTCGTGAGAGCGACATTTTAGCTGTTATTGGTTAATCACATAAAAAAGCATTGAGATATATTTTCTAAAAAGACTGAGGAGGTTTCGTTATTATGGCAAAAGATATTAAGTTCAGTGAAGAAGCACGTCGTGCGATGTTACGTGGTGTAGATGCACTTGCAGATGCTGTAAAAGTAACTTTAGGACCAAAAGGACGTAACGTGGTTCTTGAGAAAAAATTCGGTTCTCCACTTATCACAAATGATGGTGTAACGATTGCAAAAGAAATCGAATTAGAAGATGCATTTGAAAACATGGGTGCAAAACTTGTGGCTGAAGTTGCAAGCAAAACTAACGACGTAGCTGGTGACGGTACAACGACTGCAACAGTTCTAGCTCAAGCGATGATCCGTGAAGGTCTTAAAAACGTAACAGCTGGTGCAAACCCTGTTGGCGTTCGTAAAGGGATCGAAGAAGCAGTGAAAGTAGCACTTGAAGGCTTGCACGAGATTTCTAAACCAATCGAAGGTAAAGAATCAATTGCTCAAGTTGCGGCTATTTCTGCAGCAGACGAAGAAGTCGGCAGCCTAATCGCTGAAGCGATGGAGCGCGTAGGCAACGACGGAGTTATCACAATCGAAGAATCTAAAGGTTTCACAACTGAGCTAGAAGTGGTTGAAGGTATGCAGTTTGACCGCGGATATGCTTCACCATACATGGTGACAGATTCTGATAAGATGGAAGCAGTTCTTGAAAATCCTTACATCTTAATCACTGATAAAAAAATCACAAACATTCAAGAAATCCTTCCTGTACTTGAGCAAGTTGTACAACAAGGAAAACCATTATTGCTTATTGCTGAAGATGTAGAAGGCGAAGCACTTGCAACTCTTGTTGTGAACAAACTTCGTGGTACATTCAACGCAGTAGCAGTAAAAGCACCTGGATTCGGTGATCGTCGTAAAGCAATGCTTGAAGACATCTCTGTTCTAACTGGCGGAGAATTAATCACAGAAGATCTAGGACTTGACCTGAAATCAACTGAAATCGGTCAGCTTGGCCGCGCGTCTAAAGTCGTTGTGACAAAAGAAAACACAACAATCGTTGAAGGTTCAGGAGATTCCGCTCAAATTGCAGCACGTGTGAACCAAATCCGTGCACAAGTAGAAGAAACAACTTCTGAATTCGATAAAGAAAAATTACAAGAACGTCTTGCAAAACTAGCTGGCGGCGTCGCTGTCATCAAAGTTGGTGCTGCAACTGAAACAGAACTAAAAGAGCGTAAACTACGCATCGAGGATGCACTGAACTCAACTCGCGCAGCAGTTGAAGAAGGTATCGTATCCGGTGGTGGTACAGCACTTGTGAATGTATACAACAAAGTCGCTTCAATTGAAGCTGATGGTGACGTTCAAACAGGTGTAAACATCGTTCTACGTTCTCTTGAAGAGCCAATTCGTCAAATTGCTCACAACGCTGGTCTTGAAGGATCCGTTATCGTTGAGCGCTTGAAAAACGAAGAAATTGGCGTAGGCTTCAACGCAGCAACAAACGAATGGGTAAACATGATCGAAAAAGGAATCGTTGACCCAACAAAAGTAACTCGCTCTGCACTTCAAAACGCAGCTTCTGTAGCAGCAATGCTTCTAACAACTGAAGCAGTCGTTGCTGACAAACCAGAAGAAGGCGGCTCAGGCGGCGGAATGCCAGATATGGGCGGCATGGGTGGAATGGGCGGAATGATGTAATCAACATCATAAAGCCTTGATATATAGGGGTTTTTAAGTGGAATAAAGATAAATGCTCATACTTTTGCTCATAGTAAGCAAAAAATGCTCACTTTTTTCACAAAAACCATCTTATCAGAGAAGGTCTTTCATCAGTTTACTGAACTGGTGGGAGGCCTTTTCTTCCATATTAGCGGTCATATGAGCGTAAATATTCATTGTTGTGTTTATATCCGTATGTCCCAAACGTTGTTGAATCTCCTTTACTCCTACTCCTGCTTCAATCAAAGGGATGTATGGGTATGCCTAAAAGAATGGGGAGTAATATTTTTTTCTATTCCTGTTTTCTTTAATAAACGCTTTAATCTGGTTTCTACAACTTTCCTTAATTGTGGATGTCCATCATCCCGAGCGAAAATAAACTGATTATCTACATAAATAGAGCCTTTTCGTAATTTTATTTCTTTTTGCTTGAGTTTATGGCGTTTCAGCATCTTAACCAAATTTTCATCAATCCGGATGGTACGAATTGAGCAAAATGTTTTTGGTGTGAGTAATTCATACTCTTTTATATTGTTTCTTGGGTTGTACAAAGTCTTAGTGACACGTAGTGTGCCTTTATCTTCATCAAAGTCAGCCCATTTAAGTGCAAGCAATTCCCCTATACGTAAACCTGTAAAGGAAAGAGTCGTAAATACTAAAGAATCCATTTCTAGCCCTTCTGAATCAGTAAGCTTCAAGAATCGGGCTAACTCTCCTTTTTCTAAAAATTTTATTTCCTCATCTTGGCTTTCAATCTCTTCTACCTTTGCTTGATATTTGGGCAATTGAATATTTTCAGTGGGATTTATTTTTATAAGCCCCATAGCCACTGCATGATTAAATATCATTCGACCACAAGCGTGTATTCCACTTAAATAATTACGACTGTACTTTTCAGATAGTTCGATTAATCGCCTATGATAAATCTGTCTGGTTATTTTTTTTAATGGATAAGGCCCCCATACTGATACAAAATGTTTCATTTCCTTGCTTCGTGCTCTAACGCTGCTTACTTTCGAATTTTGAGCATAGACACTTAACCATTCTTGGGACCGTTCTCTATTTCTTCTTCTAACTTACGAGCAGCAGAGTTGGCTTCTTATGCAGGGGAGATAAAGAGAGATGAAGAAGCGGAGCTGTACTGGCACGAAATATATGAAGCGTTGTCAACAGGTGTAGGAGGCTTGATAGGAGCGGTAACAAGTCGAGCAGAAGCTCAAACAATGCGCTTGGCATGTATTTATGCCTTGTTGGATCAATCGAAGACTATTACGGTTACTCACTTAAAAGCTGCTCTCAGCGTTTGGAACTATTGCTTTAAGTCAGCTCGCTTTATTTTTGGCAATGAGGCGGTGCTTGATCATCCAAGGGCAAAAAGGCTGCTTGAAGAGTTGAAAAAACGTAAAGAGGCTGGTAAAGGTGGTATGACCAGAACCGAAGTGAGTCGGGACTTTTTTAAAGGCAATATTTCCAAAACGGAACTTGACATGATTTTCAAAGACCTACATTCAAATGGATTTATTCAGGTGAGTAAAGAAAAGCCGTCTGGAGCTAAAAAAACTTTTCAAAAAATAACGCTTCTCGATTAAATTCTACGGAATTTACGAATTTAACGAATCAATATAGAAAAGTTGAGTTTATAAAGGGTTCAAGTTGATTTTACGCAACGAAATAAAAACGGATTAAAGTACGAACTTTATTGAAAAACAGGAAAATCCCTTTAAAGTTCGTACTTGGTTCTTAAAAGGTTCGTTGTCTTAACAGTAGAGAAAAACCTATTATACCAACTTTATAGCTATTAACTTCGTTTAATCCGTATAATTCGTAACAAGAGTAAAAGGACTCTGGAGAAGAACGCTTGTCAGCAATAATTAAATAACTATATTAAAAGGGTAATAAACATACACTTTTGTATAAAAAAATAGAGTCTCTACCATTGGTAATACATCTTTCTAAGGGAGCGAAAAAAATATGAGTATGCCAAAAGGGAATATCCGATTAAAACAACCTAAGGACGTTAGACGCCTACTAGCTAGAGTAATTAATGAACTTTTGCAGCAAGAGCCATCGAGCATTGAACGGGCTAGAGTAATTGCAACGCTATCAAATAGTATTATAAAAGCAATGGAAGTAGGAGAACTTGATGAACGTATTAAAGAAATCGAAAAGCAATTAGGAGTGGAAGAGTCATGAAAATTCGTCAACGGTTAATTAAATTGGAAAAGCTATTGCCAGAACAATTAAAGCTAGAGAAGAGAAAAATTGATCCCACCATTTCATGGTTAATTAATAACAATGAGGAATTTAAGAATTGTTTAAAGCAATTATGGAGATTGAGTTTGAAGGCAGGTCAGAATTCTTTTCAGAAAGATAGCTGGCCAGAAGCATATCGTGGACAAGTAAATATTATACAAGTAAGAATGAACGAAATATACGAACAACATAGTGAATCTGAATTCACCTCCAGTGTATGATCGTAAAGAAAGCCAAAGAAATATGCACGGGGTCTATTTTGGGCTACAAGAAATTTAAAAAAAATTCAAGTAATTGTTTTGTGATTTTGGATTTAAGTATCTGTAAATAATAAAAATGACATAATAACTTGAATTTTGATAAAAAAATGATTAAAATCGTACACAAGTTTATTGAATTCGTGCATAAATTGTACGATAATGGTAATATATATTAGTAAAACAAAGTATAGGTAGGAGTTGGAATTTTGTGTATATGAAAACTGAAATATTAAAAATAATTGAAGGGGGTCTCGAAAAGAATCCAGAAAAAGTACGGAGTTATGCAAAATTAGTATCTGAAAAGCTCCAATCTCAGGGAGAGGATAAATTTGCAGAGAGAATATTAAACATCCTTAATAATAAAGGAGCTCATCCTGTTTTCTTAGATGAGTTTATGGCAAAACCAGTTGATACCGATAGCAGGTTAGATATGGTAGAAATAACAATGCCAGATGATTTTAGTGAAGAGTTAATATTACCTAATACTACAAAAATAAAACTAGAATCATACATCCAAAATATTAAGAAGAGGGATAAGTTTATTGACTTAGGGTTAAATCTGCCTGAATCCCTCCTACTTTATGGTCCTCCAGGTTGTGGAAAGACTAGTATCGCCCATTATATTTCAAAGCAAATAGGACTTCCGTTAGTAACAGCAAAATTAGATGGGTTAGTTTCATCACTACTAGGAAGCACTGCGAAAAATATAAGAAAAATATTTGAATATGCACAAGCTAGACCTTGTATTTTGTTTCTAGATGAATTTGATGCGATTGCAAAAGCAAGAAATGATGAACACGAAGTTGGTGAGCTAAAAAGAGTCGTAAATAGCCTTTTGCAAAACATTGACAAATTTAACAAAAATAGTATACTAATTGCTGCAACTAATCATGAAAAACTCTTGGATCCTGCTGTTTGGCGAAGATTCTCAAATACAATAGAAGTTCCTAAACCATCACAGACTGAAATTTTGGAGCTTTTAGAACTCTTTACATTGAATATGGTCAACAACTTTACTAATGATACTAAAAAAGTTGGGGTACTCACCAAATTATTAGAAGGTATTTCTCCATCAGAAATAAAGGTAATATGTATCAATGCGATGAGAAGAAGTGTCTTGGCAGATGAAAATACCTTGAGTTATTCAAATTTATTATATCAAATTCATTTAAGTCGAAGCTTACCTCTTGATCAAGTTTCATTGGTTAGGTTCTTAAATGAAAATGGTGTATCTCAGATTGACGTATCAAAAACGTTAGGAATATCACAGAGGCAAGTAAGAAACATACTTAATAACAAGGGAGAAGATGATGGTGGAAAAAAAGAAAAATCTTCCGATACGAATATTTGAAAAGAGAGAGAATGTGGATGATCGTTTAACAGAGGGGGGTGGGGGAAATCCTCCTAAATGGGTATTGAATGGTGAAGAGTTACTGAAAAAATCTACTCTGTTATTAGATGATTTACAAGATACCTTCCCAAAAATAGAAGGGAAACTTAATAAATATAAAGGTACCCCGACTGTTATTAAAGCAAAAATGAATGAAGATGCCATCGCAAAAAGTCACCGAAAAGAATTAAAGGAATTGTTTTTATCTAATAAACAAGACAATCGCGTAATCGGAATATCGGATGACCAGGAATTATTCATTAGGGTAGACAATATCGAGCAATTAAAAGCAGTAGATAATAAACTAAAACAAGTTGAACGAAATGAAAAGGCAATTTCGGGAATTGATAAAATTGACTCATATGATCCAATTATTACATTAGACAATATTCAACCCCAAAAGGATGGAAAATACTTATTAAAGATAAGATTTTTCGATTTTAATAATTATCAATTAAATGAATTGGTATTACGAAACTTTAAAGAACTAATAAAAAATAATTCTCACATCGAGTTAATAAAATCAGTTAAGTATGCGGAGAACTTATATATTCATGAAGTAAAAACAGACTCTCTTGATACTGTTAATTTATTTAATGATTTTAGCCCTCTCAAGTCCGTTGAACCAATGCCTATGTTAGAAGTGGTTCAAGATGATTTTTTTAGTCAGGAGACTCTGAGCATGCCTGAACCTGATGACGGAACGGAATATCCGATAGTTGGGGTATTGGATTCCGGAATTGCAGATATACCATCACTTAAGGCGTGGAAACTATCTAGGTATACTAATTATCCTGAGAAGCTGTTAAATCCAGCACACGGTACTTTTGTTGCTGGCATAATTAATTTTGGAGATATTTTAGAGAGAAAAGAATTAACAGGGGTAACCGGTTTTAGATTATTAGATGCCGCAGTTTTTCCAAACGCAAACTTAGAATCAATTTCTGAAGCAGAGTTAATCGACAATATTAGAGAAGTGGTCGAAGAGTATGGAAGTGCCATAAAGATTTGGAACTTATCAATAGGGAGTCATATCGATATAAAAAATGCGGAATTTTCAGAGTTTGGAACTGCGTTAGACAATATTCAAGATGAAAATGATATTTTAATAATAAAGTCTGCTGGGAATTGTAGAAATTTTCTTGATGGATTACCAGTTAGTAGAATTGCAAGAGGTGCTGACTCAATTAGAGCATTAACCGTTGGATCGATAGCTCAATCCAAAACTGAGTCTGATATTGCAGAGAATAATCACCTTTCTCCGTTTAGTAGAGTTGGCCCTGGCCCCTCAAATATTATTAAACCAGAGTTAGTCCATTATGGTGGGAATTGTAGTGTTGATAATAATAGGCCAGTACCCAATGGTGTTAATTCTTTCGATGTAAATGGTAATATTGCTAAAGATATAGGGACTAGTTTTTCTACACCAAGAGTTACAGCAATAGCAGCTGATTTAAACAATCGTATTGGAGAAGAATTTGATCCAGTATTACTTAAGGCACTAATGATACATTCAGCCAAATATCCAACGGAAGTAGATTTACCAAATAATGAAAAAATTAACCAACTCGGATTTGGTATTCCGGGTAAGGCTGCAGAAATATTATACAATGATCCCCACGAAATTACTCTTATTTTAAGAGATACTTTGAGTAAAGGGGACTTTATAGAAATATTAGATATTCCTTACCCGCAATCTATGATTAATGAAGAGGGTATTTTCTATGGCCAGATCTTTTTAACATTAGTTAATTCACCAATCCTAGCAGTTAATCAAGGGCCAGAGTATTGTCAGTCTAATATAGAAGTTGCATTAGGTACATATGATGAGAAGACGAGCCGAGATACTAAAATAGCTACTATTAGAAATCCAATTGGTAGAACAGGTGGCCAAAATCTGCTAACTTCAAGTATCTATAGTAAAAGGAGAAATATCGGTACAGAAGAGTTCGCAAGATCGGAAAAAGTGTTACTTCAATATGGTGACAAATATTATCCAAACAAAAAGTTTGCAGTTGATTTATCTGAATTGACCCAAGGTAAAAAGGAGAAATTTTTACTTTCACCCAAAAAGTGGTACTTGAAGGTCGAGGGTCTGTATCGTGAATTCATCGAGAATCAGGCAGAACTAGATAGAATGGATCTTTCACAGGATTTTTGTATAATTATTACTTTTAGAGATCCAAAAAGAGAAAAAAATATATATGACGAAGTATCTCAATTACTTGATTCGAATAACTTTATTCATAGGAATATAAGAATTAGACAGGATATTGATATCCATTTAGATTAATATAGTCCTGTTATTATAGAGAGGGAGGAGTTATCTATTAATAATGGAAATTTAGAACTTTTTAAAGAAATGTATTATTACGAAATCGAACAAAAGGAAAAGTTAAATAGTAGGGTCACTATCCCTATTGGAGTACTGACTCTTTTAGTTGGACTAGTTATCTATTACTTTAAAAATATAAAAGATATTGACCTGAATGGTTGGGGAATAGTCTTTTTCGTTGTTTATATTTTATTTATATTATCAATTGTATTTTGCGGATACCTGGTTTTTAAAGCTTATTACAATTATACTTATCACTATTTACCGGATCCTACAACATTCCAAAATGATACAAACAAAATAATAGATTACTATGAAACTAACTATGAAACTTTCTTTAAAAATGAAGGCGCTAAATCAGAATTAATTTCAGATGAAATAAATAAAATGCTATGTAATTATTACAAAGAGTGTACAACTCAAAATGTTAATATGAACAAGTTGAAGGTTACTTATTTAAGGTATGCAGGGTATGCGACAGTTATTGCTCTTTTCTTAGCGCTGTTTACGGTCCTTCCTTTTCAATTCTCCTTCAAGGATGATAAGGTAAATAAAGTGGAAATTCAACAACTAGATGAAGTGATAACAGAGTTAAATAAATTAAATAAAGGAGAACAGATGAAAATGAATAACAATAATACGAGTAGTCAAACACCACCACCTAAACCACAACCTTCTGGACCGAGAGTAATAACGGAAAATTTCGATTTAAATGATTTAATTAAACGCGAAGATTCAAAATAACAATAAAAAGGGGCCAGTCAACTTGGACAAGCTCCTTTTTTTATTCATTAGAGGATATTAGGTATAAATAAGGAGAATAAATATGGAGATAGCAAAATAGTAATTGCTTTGCTTATAAGGGCAGCCCATGCAGTTCTTTTGAATCTGCGAAGCTTCGCTCTACTTTCTCTTTTCTAAATTTATAAAGTTTTTTTCCTGAAGCTGAAAGTCTGTTTAGGCGAACCTTTTCCTTGTGCTCTTCCCACCAAGCCGGGTTACCACTTTTTGAGTGGTCTTTGACCTTGTACACTCTTGTAGAAACGGACATTCGGCACACTTTTTAGGATTAGACTTATATTCACGGTAACCTTCCCTTGTTGTTGTACGATAAGCTAATTCCTGCCCGTTCGGGCAGATATAAACATCCTGTTCTTTCTTGTATGTAAACTTCGACTTTGGTAAAAGACCTTTTGTTGGTTTGTACCTTCGATGGGCAATAACATTAAATGGTCTTCCGGGAAGGATTTAATGGCACTCGTCGTGCACCTTAGTTCTCAAAATGTTAATTAACAACGTTTTTAAGACTCTTTTCACTTCTATGGAAAGGGTCTTTTTTATGCCTACAAGAGAATATTTCCAACACATTCGAATTTTTACATAGTCAATTTAACCTTAGAATTTTTGTCTTGCAACATCCCCCAATTTTTGGAGACGCTGTATATCTTGAAGAAGAAAAATCATGAATAAGGCATTAGGATATAGGAAAAATAGAATTGTTTAATACATTTTTATTTTTAGATGTAATCCATTATAAGAGGAGAGAATTCTTTGTGAAAATAAATTTTGAATATTATGTAACAGCCCGTATATCAGATAATTTAATTAATGGTACTGGAAAGATTATTTTTGATAATAATGAATTCACTGTAGATATACAGTTTAAGCCTGCTCTTGTCCCTATTTTAACACTTAAGTCCTTTATCTGTACTGTTTGTGATGCAGCAACTTTTAGTCAAGAAGGTGATAGTATTCTAAAGCTTTCAGGTGGGAATTTTTTTGCCACCCGTAGTTGTACAGGTTTAGACGATATTGAATATCATAAATTAGCTTCTTTAGTAAATGTGGAAAAAAAAGCAGAAAATTTATATACTTCACATGTTTATTTGGTGGGTGCTAAAGGAGGTTCTGCATTGAGTCCACCAAGTGCTAAAGATTACAGCATGACGATTACACATAGTGGAGACCATCGAATCCAGGGTGAATACAGCCAGGGGGTCTTTTCTGGTAGCATTGAGCATCTTAGCTTTATATCCACTAAAGCAGAATATATTTACAATGGTCCTTCTCTATCAGGTGCGAGAATTTTAAAAAATGAGTATGATCAATCAGAATATAATGAAACGGAATTGTTTATTAAAGGTAAATCATCACTAAGCTAAGATGTCACAGTTTTAAATAAAAACAAATGCCATTACTTTATAAGAGGTTGTGGAGGGGAGAAAGCTTTTTAATATGCTAGGATAAAGATAAAATAAATGGTCACTGACGGATTTACGATTAAGGTTGGTTGAAAGTAAAAGTGGAACAATTGGTAGAAAAACAATCGATAATAATCATGTTGGCTTTTAAACATTTGCAAAGAGGTGTTTTAATTACAATGGAATATATTAAAAAAATACAGCCATATGTAAAAGAAGGTTGGACATGGAAGGAGCTATCTAAAGAAGCAGCAGAGGGGTTAGTAGCTTCGGTTAAATCAGATGTTTTTTTAAATACGATAAATGATATTTGGGGGAAAGGAGATATAAATTATGTAGAGTTGTTTCACCAAGCAATAAGTGAAATTTGTACTCCAGTAAGGCAATCAATTGATCAAGCTTTTTTTGAAAAATTTTTATCTGATGTTGATAAAATTAGAAGTGTTCTTGTTATGTATGTTTCGACAAAAGATGAACAGAAGTTAAATTTTATCTATGAACAAGTAATTATTTTAATTAATCAATTAGGAGGTTTTCCAAGAAGAGATCTCATAGAAGTGGCTGGTGCATTTCTTTATGCGGCACATTTACATTTATATATTGTTAAGGCACATATAGAACTTTACCCTGACAATAAAAGCACCCTAATTGAACTTTGCTTAAGGTATAGAGATGCAGTTTTTCAAATAGATGATTCGTTATCGAAACGTATTTTGGCAACATTTAATCCTTGTACCTATCAGGGAACAGAATGTGTCCCGCATCCACAAGAATGTTCTTCTATACAGCATCGATATGATATGGATGATATTTGGGTTGATGGGAGGGTACATATCTTTATAAATGAAGATAAGGATGAAGCGGTGAACCAATGTGAAGTAAAATATGAGCAAATTTACAAAGAAAGAGTTTTGCCTGTTCAGGAAAGCGGTGGGATTTTTACAAGGACCGGTAATAAGTGGAGAGAAATTGAAACTAAATTTATTAATCTAGGATAAAATAGTAAGGCGGTTTAAATTTAAAATTAAATAAACCGACAGGAAAATTCTAGGATAAGAAAGTTCCTGCCGGTTTAGAGTGCTTTAAGAATTTCAGACCATTTTTTTATTATTTTTGATAAGGTTGGACAGTTACTTTACTATTCAGTACTACTGCCAATTTCTGATCTTGGGTTAACTGCTTATTGGCATTTTGATATTCAACCGTCCAAACTGTAGGAAAAGGAAGCGTTTTATTATTGTTGTAAACATACTCTGTTGATGCATAAATTATATATTCCTCTTGATCAGTATTTACAATCCTTTGTTTATATTGTCCTCCAATTCTTCCAGGTGATTTTTGCTTCATTAAGATTTGATATCCGCCTATTGATACAAAATTAGTTGGTCCTTTGTAAGTGCCACAAATAGTAACGTCTGCCTTATACAAATTTTCTCCTATGTTACGCATTTTTAGTATTGATACTAAAGCTCCAACAATTTTACCCCTAGGGTCTTGGATTGTATAACTTCTAAAACCTTCATGATTTCCACCACTAAGGGAAAGCATACTTAGAGCCCCCTCTATCTCCTCTGCAAACCCTCCACAACTTATGGAAAGAATTGAAAAACCAGTTACCGCGGGATCAAAAGAAGGTGGTATCTCTTGAAACAACAAAGAACCTATAAATTTTTCGTGATTTACTGATGTAGACGCCGTACCAGAAGCAAATACTGAATCTCCGTTTACCTCTCCTTTTACTGAGTATATAATTTTATGCATGTCATCACCTTGATTGAGGTAAATTGGGTTCGATTGCATCGGAAATGATGGTTGAAATCCGCCATTGAACTGGTGGCTATTTAACAATTAAAGCACCCCCATTTAGCTTAATAAAAACATTTTCCAATAATATGGTTATTAATTGGGGTGAGAAAAAAGAACTTATTTAAAAAAACTTAAAAAATTAAGGGTTTATTGGTAGTTGTAGTTTAACTGAATGGGAAGTTTGTATTCGCTTTCTTCCCAACATGTATCAAGACTTCCATGAAGTTTTATTTCCTAATTAACTAATAGGAGCAGTAAAGCTATGCACCAAGTCGTATTGTTTAGGCTTTTTTTGATTCGCGGCCAAACAATATAAAGGGTGTTCTTGGGTTGGCTCAAGATTATTACACTCCTTTTGAAGAAATTTAATTAGTTTCCGGATAACTTAATTCCTTTGCAAAAAACATTTACTCGTACAAAATGTTGCTATCGTTCTTTGGTTAACTAATAGTTGAAGGAAAGTTTGACCACAGTTTAACCACGAAACATTTAGAACCATATTTATTTCATTTTTAAGTATGAAATAAAGACCTTGCTGTTGCAGGCTTTAGAAAGATTATTTTGTTTTAATTCACTCCAAATAAATGTAATAAATGAAAGAGCGTAAAAAATACGCTTAATAATGGTTACTGTAGATAAAATGGGTAAGGAAAAACTCCTTACCCATTGCTCATAAAAATGCTCATATTTTTGCTCATAGTCTTTTTTTCTTCGATTTTAAATTATTTTAAAAGGAAGAGGAAAACCTTAATATATCAATGATTCTATTATTCTATTTTTTTCTATTCTATAACTTGTTGAATGGGCGGAATGATGTAAACACCCTCGAAAACCCCTTGAAATATAGGGGTTTTTGTTATGTCTTCATGATTTTGGTCACATGCAATAAAAAGTATCAGGGATGATGAATTGAAACCCTTACTGCTTCTCAATCGTTAAAATATGAGCAAGTGATTTCATGGGTCTTTACCGATATGGTATTTTAAAAAGAAAAGCGGTGATCATATGGGCTTCACTACGTGGGTGGCGATTATTGTTGCACTGGCTGTCGTGTTTGGATTGTTTGGATCGAAGAAGCGTGATAAATAAGGAAAGAGTTGAAAACCCACTTCCGATTAAGGAGTGGGTTTTTGTTGCAAATACAACTTTTATCAGTTATATTAGCTATAGTTAATTGTTGTAAATACAACAAAGGGAGTTGAAATACATGAAAGAAATATTGCGGGAGATCGGTGTGATAGCTCGCGCACTTGATTCCATAAGTAATATTGAATTTAAAGAGTACGATTTAACGAAGGGGCAGTATTTATATCTTGTGCGTATTTGTGAGGAGCCTGGTATCATTCAGGAAAAGCTGGCGGAAATGATTAAGGTGGATCGAACTACGGCTGCTCGGGCTATCAAAAAGCTAGAACTGCATGGGTTTATTGAGAAAAAGAATGATCGTGTGAATAAAAAAATCAAAAAGCTGTTTCCAACTGAAAAAGGGGAAGCGGTCTACCCAATGATTAAACGAGAACATGATTATTCGAATCAAGTGGCGCTGGATGGGTTTTCTAAGGAAGAAGCGGAACAGATTTATGAGTATCTTCTCAGGGTGCGAAAGAATATAGAAAAGGACTGGGAAGATGTGAAAAAAGGGATAAAGAGGGACTACTAATTAATAAGGAGGGACGAATTTATGACCGTCACTTTCATTCGGTGTAATGAACAACATGTAAAGGAGCTTCAGAAAATTGGAACCGATACGTTTAAAGAAACCTTTCTGGATCAAAACAAAGTGGAACATATCGAAGCTTACGTGAAGACAGCTTTTCACCTAAACCAGCTTTTAAAGGAATTACAGCACCCTTCATCACAGTTTTATTTTGTTCAAGTGAATGGGGAAGTAGTTGGTTATTTGAAGATCAATATGAATGATGCCCAATCAGAAGAGATGGGCAATGACGCGTTAGAGATTGAAAGAATTTATATCAAGCAGTCCTTTCAAAAGCAAGGGTTAGGCAGATATTTAATCGATCAAGCCATTGAAATTGCGAAAAATCATCATAAACGGGATGTTTGGCTTGGGGTGTGGGAGCACAATAGAGCGGCCATCGCTTTCTATCAAAAGCTTGGGTTTGTTCGAACAGGGGGGCACGCCTTTCTCATAGGGGACGAAGAGCAAATGGATTTCATTATGACCAAAACATTGAGCTGATCAAAAAGGAGGAAGGGTACATGCATATCCCATCATTTTTTCGAGTGAAAGATATGGAGAAAATCAAATCATTTATTCAATCTCATTCATTTGCTACAGTTGTGACGACAATGAATGAAAAGCCCATTGCGACACATATTCCAGTGAGTTTTCATCAAGTTGGAGATTCGTATGTGATCTCGGGGCATATGGCGATTGGGAATCCTCAGTGGAAAACGTTTGAAGAGAGCGAGAAGACGCTCGTCATCTTTCAAGGGCCGCATGCCTACATATCTTCTTCATGGTATGAAAAAGAAGCAGTACCAACATGGAATTACCAGGCTGTTCATGTTTATGGAAAGGCGGAACTGCTTGAAAAATCGGAACTGGTTAAGGAATTAACCACAATGCTGGAGACATACGAAAGTCACAGAGAACAGCCGATGCTATGGGATACGTTGTCTGAGGAACTGTTAGAGAAGCAAATGAAAGGCATTGTAGGCTTCAAAATCATTATAGATGAAGTTCAGGCTGCTTTTAAATTAAGCCAAAATCGCCACGAAAGGGATTATGCCCGCATCATTGAACAGCTGGAAGCAGAGGGTGAAGTGGAAATGGCTGAGGCGATGAAAGAAAGATTAGAAGAAGTATGAGAAAAGCACTCTGATGTTCAAGAGTGCTTTTGTTGTTTTGAGAGATATGAGATTTCATAGATCATACTGTCACATTTTCTTTAAAATTACATAAAAAAATCCACTATTTCCATAAAAGATCAGATCAATTCCTTATAATAAAGGTATCTGAGAATGGGGAGTGAGTCGAGATGGACCAAAACTTGCTGCAAATGAATCTAGTAAGATCAGAGGGCGAATTAACGGTTGTGAATATTTCTTCTACAGAGATTGGTGCGCTATCAAAAGAAACAGCGGAGCGGATTTTACAAACGAAGGATACGGATTATATTCATCAGCTGATGTATGTTCCGATTGAAAAGAAAGAAGATTTGAATTGGTTGATTCAAAGTGTCGGAGAGGCGTTAGACGATGAGGATGAAGATGACGCTGCACTTGAATTCGCTGATTTGCTCTATTTCTTTGTCATTCCGTTATATGAGGAGTATATAATGAGAGATCGTCATTTGTATGAGTATTTAGAGGATTTGCTGGTACGTTTAGCATCAAGGGCTCACTCAGATATTCACGCACTGGTCGATGTTATGAGAGACGATTTAACCGAGATGAACATTAAAAAAAGCTTGTAGATTGCTTCTCTACAAGCTTTTTTAGTTATAAAAAAATCCATCAAACAGTTATTGGGCTCTTTCCCAAGTGATTTTTGTTTCATTTGTTGTTTTCTTTCCTTTTGCCAGCACTTTGCCGTTTTCTTGTTTCACGGTGATGTTTAGGTCATAAAAGGAATAGAGGGCGCCGAGGCTGTCATTTTCCGGTTTATGCAGATTGTTTTCTTTTTCAGTTGATGCTCCAATGGCCAGCGTTTTGGCAAAGTTTAAACCGATGACTTCAGCGTAATCACTATTGGTATCAGAGGAAGCTGTTACGTTTAAAGAAATGATTTTTTTCTTTTGATCCACGGTGATGTCAGTGTCTTTGATGAGTTTAGACTGCTCCATCACTTCTTTCGTTTCCTTTTGAATGCGTTCATTAATTGTTGGAAGTGTCTTCGTTTCTGTTTTTTGTTCTTTCGTCGTATTTGAGCAAGCTGCTAGGATACAGAGAATTACAGCTAGACTCATGAAAACAAGTAGACTTTTTTTCACGTTCGATCTCCTTTTTTCTTCGAAGTATGTATGCTTATGTTACCACGAATCCTTGTTTTGATTAAAAGAGAAGTGTTGATAAGCTGTGAACAATAAAAAGCACCCTCTACCGGGCGCTTTATTCTTATTGTGCTGAAAGGCTTGTACTTAATGGGATAGAAGAAATGACGGTAAATTTAGGAGCTGCGGCACCGGATTCTAAATTTTTACGTAAAAGCGATGATTTGATTGACCCATCCCAATTTTTATAAACACTTCCTGATGTATTTGCACGAAGCTGTACATTCGAAAAGCTTGCTTGTGAATAGCTGTTTGTTCCATTATCCTGTACGCCGTGTACCATTTTGACAACATCAAGGTTTTTCAGACGGCTAGGGTTGTAAACAGGCTGCTTATAGCGCAATTTCCCATTGACATATAGTGACACCGTACCATCACCATTGTTAATAAGCTTTAAGTTGACGCGTGCGCCATCTTTAATACTTGAATCGTATTCGCTGTTCCAGTATTTACTGCCGCCTTGTGAGCCGCTGCCCAGAAAGACCTTATAGCCAGAAGACGTTTTTGAAATACCGCTCTCTACAACGGCAGAGCCGAGACCGAGATACCAGTCCGCATAGCCGTTTTTAATGGTGGCTGTTTTCGGCAGGACAATATCGGCAGAGATACCTGACCATTTGGCTTCATCCGTTTGTGTCACAATGGCGCCGTGACGAGGACTAGCCGCTGAGGCAGGAAGGCTTGAAAACATCAAAACGAAGGCCAAACTTACAATCAAAACAGTGAACCACTTTTTCATGAAAATTCCCCCTTAAATTTAATTCACCTTCATTATATAAAATGAAAGAGGGGAGCTGCTTACAATGTTCTAGCTGATTTTGGCAGTATTTATGAACGTAATCGGTCATAAAGTGGTCAACTTGTATTTGAATTGTAATGTGTCTGTAAAATAACTGGGTTCATCTTCATGTATAATAAGTGCAGAAACCAAAAACGGAGGATTTCTTAATGAATAAAAAGCTTATCACGACAATCGTAACAGTAGCTAGTTTATTTTTAGCATTCAGTTTCTCACATGGAGCAAGTGCAAAAAAAGTAAGCGGCAATATTACTTGGTATAATGGTGTCGGCAAAAAAGGCGCAGATGGAAAAAAACTCGGTCATTGGGATGCAGCAACTAAAATGGGCTTTGACGTACCGAAAAAAGGTACAAAACTAAGAGTGACAACAAAAGCGAAACCACATAAAGTGATTACAGTATATAAATATGATGTAGGCAGAATGCCAAATGCTGTACTAGACGTAAGTCCAAAAGCATTCAAAGCACTTGGGTATAAAACAAGTAAAGGTGTCGTAAAAGGGCATTACACTTATTAATACATAGGCATGCAAAGAAGCGGGAAAAGTTCATTTTCTGGCTTCTTTTCTTGTAGAGAGGGTCTGAAAGAATGAAAAAATCAACATGGTGGATCATCACAGTCGTTGGCGTCGCAGTGATTGCGGCAGTTATTTTCTTCATGATGAAGCCGGGGCAAGAGGCAAAACATGCAGGGAAAGTCAAAACAAACCAAGATGCAAAAGACGAATTGCTCGTTTCATTTACAGATCAAAAGTTAAACAATACTTATTACTTGCATGATCGGGCACTTCATACGGAGAAACTGACAGCATATCCTTCGATTGCTTATGATTCTACGAAACAGGTTTTATATTACACGTATACAGATGAAAATACGCAAAAGGTGAGTATTCGGGAATTAAAGGTGAAATCTGAAGAAGAAAAAACACTGTTTACGAGTGATGATTCCATCGACAGTATGAGGCTGTCTGGTGATGGGAAGAAGTTATTTCTTAGGTATAACAAGGAGTCTGGAGAGCAATTTTATGTCGCGTCTTTTGATTTGAAAACACACAAAATGAAGGAGCTGTATCCAGAAAAAAGCAAGGACGATACGGTGAGTTCTTTTGCATATGATCCGACTTCAAATGATTTGGCGATCCAGCATTATTCTTTAAAAGAAGATTATCAAAAAACCGATGAGGCGAATGAAAAGGGCAGAGATCCTGAACCAACAACCATGAAGATCACCCTTCAAACAGGTGAGAAGGGGAAACGCATTGCACGCATCTCACAAACGATCAATGATATCTCATTTTCTCCAGATCATAAGAAATTGATTTATACAGAAGTAAAGGTTCGTAAAGAAAAAGAAATATCCTCTATTAAAATGCTTGATGTAGAAACAGGAAAAACGACGACACTCGTTAAAAACAGTCAGGATGTTCATATTTTAAGTGCTGCACAGCCGCAATTTTCTACGGACGGGTCGTCTGTTTATTTCTTAGGTGTTGCAAAAAACGCAAAAGAATTAAAGGATGACACTGGACGAAAAGCGAAGGTAAGAACGATCTTTGAATACAATATGAAGAAGAAAACAGTGGAAGCCGCTTGGGAGAAGGATGGCGGAATCATTAACAATTTCACTGTCAATCGATAAAGGAAACGTTCAGTTATTTATATAACTGGACGTTTTTTTATTTTGTCACTTGAAATGCTGGAGAATTGGTGAGTTTATAGGAAGAAAATCAGCTTTTAAACAGTGATAAGAGTGCTATTTTCATATTTTGCTTATGTGACAGAGAAAAAGAAAAAGAGTAATATGAGTGAACATAAAAAAACGAGAGGACTGATGACATCTCGTTTTCTCTGTTTTATTTGTTTTCATCTAATAAGTTTTGAAAGATAAACAGGGCATTAATGGAGTGAGGGAAGCCAGCAACCTTTGTACAGTGTTTAATAATCTCCATAATTTCTATGACAGAAAGTCCAATATGTAATGCTTGTTCAAAATGAGTCTTTAAGTCTTCATCACAATCGCCTTTTGTGATGAGGGAAGATAATGTGCTGATGGCCTTTTGTTTTTCATCTAATATGAAGTGGTTGAATTCTTTTTGTTCACTGAGTTCAATGGTTAGTTGTTCAATGTTTGACCGAATGCTCTCGTTCTCATGAATTGAAAGCTTCTCTCTGTTACCTGCCGCTGTTTCTTGTTTGACCTGGCAAGTTTCTTTTTCTTCATTCAAATTGAACTCCTCCGTTTGTTATCGCAATTTTCCATTTGTTCGTTCATTATGGCTTATGTGCCTTTTGATAGATGTAATGGGTATATAGTAGTATTATCGGTTTGCTGCGTCAACTTTTTAAGTATGGAACGCTCTTCAAAGGAATGATTCATGCGATTTATTTTTCCATGTTGAAATGGATCATAAAAGGGCTAATGAATGGATGTCCGTTAGCCCCTTTGTAATTAGCAGTTTCATAAGTTCTACGCATTTAGCGGAAGAGTGGTTTCATTTTTACTGAATGATATCCATCGGCCTCATCATGTCATAATCTTCATGTTCTAAAATATGACAATGCCACACATACCGGCCGCTGTATGGAACAAATCGAGCAACGATCCGAATGACTTCACCTGCATGCGCCTGAATGGTGTCCTTGTAGCCTTGTTCATGTAAAGGAGGCGCTTCGTTTGGTCCGGTATACACGATTTCTCCTGTCGATTGATAGACTTCTGTATCAAATGGTCTTCTGTCTAAAACCCTAAATTGAACAAGATGCAAATGAATAGGGTGTGTTCCTCTGGTTGGATTGACAATAGACCAAACCTCTAGACTGCCAAGACGAGGATTTTCTGTGACAGGGTCATTCCAAAATTGGTTATCGAGCAATAGGATAGGGCGGCCGTATTTATCCTGTGTGCCGGTAAGTGTGAGTGTACGCTCTCTATCAGCTCGACTTGGCCGAAGCGGTGGCAGCGGTTTGAAAATCGGACGTAATGTTTTAGGTACTCTCCCTTTTAGCGGACGTGTGACTTTGAATTGCATAATGTTCGCATCTGTTTCAGGATTCACATCCTGTCCGCAGCCGGCTGTATTTTTGAGAGTGATCGTTTTGTTTTCGTAAGCTGAAAAGTCGATGATGACATCGAAACGTTCAGCAGGCGCGATGCTAAAGGATTGATGGCGAACGGGTCTTGGCAAAAAGCCCCCATCGGAACCAATTTGCAAGATTGTAGCGTCATTATCTAGATGCAGCTCGTAAGTTCTAGTATTGGACGCATTTAAAATACGAAAACGGTATTTTCGCGGCTCTACTTCTAAATATGGCCATACTTTTCCATTGACTAAGATCGTTTCTCCACAAAAAAAGGGCACGATGGATGGGTCTGGTATGTCACTGTCCTCTGGCGTATCGTTTGGTCTGCTAGGATAAAACAGTGAGCCATCCTCCTGAAACGTACGGTCCATAATCATTAAAGGAATGTCATAGTCATCTTTCGGAAGCTCTAAAGACTTTTCAAATGCATCTGAGATCAAATAAAACCCAGCTAAACCGGCGTACACATTTAGTCGTGTCAATGCCATCGCATGATCGTGATACCATAATGTGCAGGATTGCTGATGATTTGGGTAGACGTAAGTCTCTCTTTCAAAAAAAGGACCGGTTGCTTCAAAGTCCCGTGAAAACCAGGCCTCTGGGTAGCCGTCACTGCTTGCTGGTGTGACGCCGCCATGCAGATGAACGACTGTTTTCACCTCTGGTTCATCGTGATGACCGGAGTGGATGGTGTGATCGACAGGCAGAAAATGTTTCAATGGCAATTTGTTCATCCATTTCACTTTGACCTTTTCATTTCGATTAGCTTTAATGGTTGGTCCAGGCAAGCTGCCATTATAGGTCCATAGCTTGGTTGGCGGTAGGTCTCTATGAACTTTTAAGAATACCTCCTCCATAGCAATTTCATAATACGTTTGTCTTGGGTTCTTTTTGACGGGCTCCGCGACTTCTGGAATTGGAAGCTCGTCAACAAATTTTTCTAGGTTCATGTTGACTAATCCTCACTTAAATTCAATTTGATACAGTATAAGTGCGGACATCCAAATAGGTGAATAAAATAAAAAAACCCGCTTTTCAGCGGGAGAATTACGGGTGTTTATTTTCAAGCGCCGCATTTGCAGGCACTTTTTTATTCGGTTTAAAGATGAAATAAGCAGCCAGTACGCCAAAGGTAATGATGCTCGTCAAAATGAGCTGTGGCCGCATGGATTCGATAAACAGCATCGATGCCAAGATGGCGCAAATGACCAAAATGGTAAAGTACGTGAGGTATGGGAACAGCCACATTTTGATTTTGAGCTGTTCTGGATTTTCTTTTTCGATTTTGCGTCGCATTCTTAATTGTGAAACGGCAATGACCAAGTAAACAAGAAGGGCAATGGCACCAGATGCGTTGACTAAGAACAAAAAGATGGTTTCAGGATAAAAGTAGTTCATCATGACGGCAATGTAGGAAAAGAAGGTACCTGCGACTGTAGCCGCTACAGGAACACCACGTTTGCTGATTTTCATAAAGCGTTTCGGCGCTTCGCCTCTTTCTGCTAATGAATAAAGCATTCTGGACGTTGTGTACAATCCGGAGTTTAAACAAGATAGAACAGCTGTTAAGACAATAACGTTCATGACTTGAGCGGCTGATGGAACACCGATGTATTCTAATACCGCAACGAACGGGCTTGTTAAAATACTTGCGGAATTCCACGGAAGCAAGGTGACAACGACAGCAATTGATCCGACATAGAATACGATAATACGCCATACAACAGAGCGTGTGGCTGTCGTCACAGATTTGACTGGGTCTGCTGATTCACCAGCCGCTATGGCCACAATCTCCGTTCCCATGAAGGAAAAGATGACGACGACGATTCCGAGTAACACAGAGCTGAATCCATTTGGAAGGAAACCGCCGTTCCCTGTTAGATTGGCAAGACCTGAAGTATGATGACCTCCAAAACCAAAGATAAATGCAAAACCAATGAGTAGAAAGAGAATGATGCTGACGACTTTAATCAATGAAAACCAATATTCAAATTCGCCAAAAGATTTAACAGAAAAGATATTTGTTAATGTTAAGAGGATTGTGAGGATAAGACTTGTGAGCCAAACAGGTGCATCTCCATACCAATATTGAATAATGGCAGCACCAGCAATGGCTTCGATGGCAATGACTATCACCCAGAAGAACCAGTAAAGCCAGCCGATTGTAAAACCGGCCCATGGACCGATAGCATCGCTCGCATATTGTGAGAAAGAACCGCTTGTCGGATAGGCACATGCCATTTCTCCGAGCATTCTCATAATAAAGATCACCAGAAGTCCGGCAAAAGAATAGGAAAGAATGGATCCAGGCCCTGCAGAATGAATGACAGCGCCGCTACCAACAAATAGCCCTGCCCCAATGACCCCAGCAATGGAGATCATCGAAATATGTCTTGTTTTAAGGTTTTTTTGAAGACCGTTTGTCATGTTGGACATTTCTTTACCTCCAAACATTTCTCATGAATAGAGAATTTGTTTTTAGAATATTTTAAATTTTATCACACTGAATTGTCATTCAGCATTGGACAGGTTATCAAACTGACATTTCAAACCTCTTAACATGATGTTAAAAAGTATAAAGGATTTGAGAGATTATGTTCCCTCTTTTCCTTCGGATGATTCTTAAAATAACATAAAAAAGGGGGTGGGGAAGTTGTGTCACAAAATAAAATTATTCTGATAATTTCCCCAAGGAGAGAGATTTGACGATATGTCCATTTCGAAGAGAATTGGAAAAAGGTTGATAGGAGTAGGTCTTGAGGTCATTTGACCTTGTAAAAATAAGTTTACTTAGGTCAACACATTTCTATTTATCCTATTTTGCTGACATAAGCGAATCATGTTGCTGTAGACCCACACGGGCTTTGCTTTGTAAGATAAATAATAGAAAAGTGATGTGTGAGGAGGCGCGGTTCGACATGGAGCGCTATAACGAATTAAGACAAGGTGAAACGGGTGCTTGGGTCAGCATCATTGCCTATGTGATCTTATCTGCGGTCAAACTCATTATTGGATACGTGTTTCATTCAGAGGCTCTTTCTGCAGATGGATTGAATAACACGACGGATATTATTGCATCCCTTGCTGTGTTGATTGGGCTGCGTATTTCTCAAAAGCCGCCTGATGAAGATCATCCATACGGTCATTTTAGAGCGGAAAATATTGCGTCTCTTGTGGCTTCCTTTATCATGATGCTTGTTGGGCTTCAGGTTTTGCTGAGTGCAGGGAAGTCGCTCTTCTCATCTGAGCATCAAACGCCGGATATGATCGCGGCTTGGACGGCAGCAGGAAGTGCTGTTGTGATGTACGGTGTGTATATTTATAACCGCAATCTGTCCAAACGGATCAATAGCCAGGCACTTCATGCGGCAGCTGCTGATAATAAATCAGATGCGTATGTGAGTATTGGAACATTTGTAGGAATTATGGCTTCTCAATTTCAGCTGGCATGGATTGATACGCTTGCAGCGTTTGTCATTGGCTTAATTATTTGTAAAACTGCGTGGGAAATTTTCAGAGATGCCTCTCATTCGTTAACAGACGGTTTTCATATCAAAGATATGTCTAAATATAAAGAGACCATTGAAGCAACACCAGGAGTGGGCGATTTAAAGGATATTAAAGCGCGTTATCTTGGAAGTACAGTCCATGTGGATGTAGTGGTTGAGGTCGAGCCCAACTTGAACATTGCAGAAAGCCATGATATTGCAGATGAAATTGAACGCAGATTGAAACAGGAGCATGATATTTTACACTCTCATGTTCATATGGAGCCAGCAAGTGAGCCGAAAGAAGAGAAGAAGTCTTTTCCATCGTGAGAAGGCTTCTTTTTTATACGTGCTGATGTTATATGCAAATGCGTGTTGTATGGTAAAGTTAGACTATATGAAATTTGACAGAAACGTGATAGGAGGATCAGGATGGCATTTGAAGAACCGATGCATTCAGATTTACAAAAAATCGTAGATAACATCAATAAAGTCATGGTTGGGAAAAAAGACATTGCGATATTAAGCCTTGTTGCGATTTTGGCGAAGGGGCATGTGCTGCTAGAGGATGTGCCTGGTGTAGGGAAGACGATGATGGTTCGTGCTTTGGCAAAATCCATTGGCTGTGAGTTTAAGAGAATCCAATTCACTCCTGACCTTTTGCCTTCAGATGTAACAGGCGTGTCGATTTACAATAAAAAGACGAATGAATTTGAATTTAGGCAAGGACCGATCATGGGGCAGATTATTTTAGCTGATGAGATCAACCGGACCTCTCCTAAAACACAATCAGCATTACTTGAAGCGATGGAGGAAGGCAGTGTCACAGTGGACGGAGAAACGATGCCGCTTGCGGATCCATTTTTCGTCATGGCGACGCAAAATCCAGTGGAATATGAAGGGACTTATCCGCTGCCAGAAGCGCAAATGGACCGGTTTTTATTCAAGCTGCAGATGGGATATCCGACTATGCTCGAGGAGCTGGAGGTGCTCAACTTGCAGGAGAAGCAATCCCCGATTGATACGCTCCAAGCTGTCATGACAAAGGAACATATCCATGCGTTGCAGCAGGCTGTTCAAACCATTCATGTGGATGCATCCATTAAAGAATATATTGTTGAAATTGCTCAAGCGACGCGTAAACACCCATCTGTTTATCTAGGTGTCAGTCCAAGGGGATCGATCGCCTTGATGAAAGCGGCACAGGCGTATGCGCTTTTGAATCAGCGCGATTATGTGATTCCTGATGATGTACAGTATTTGGTGCCTTATACATTACCGCATCGTATGATTTTGACATCAGAAGCGACATATGAAGGGAAGAAGGCGGAGACACTGCTGCGACAAATGCTAGAGCAAATTGGCGTGCCAGTTCAAAAGTCGATGACTCAATGAAGTCACGTCATCGTTTAGCAGTTTCATTATGGTTACGGGTGATGATGCTCATCATTCTCACTGCGGCAGCCTTTTGTTATGCCATGTTTCAGGGAGGGTTTGTGAGCTGGTTCCTTTTTTATGCATTTTTACCATATGCTTTGTATGCATTGCTGTTTGCGCTCGTACCGCTTCGCGCGACAGCCAAGAGAACATTACAGCAAACCCGCTTGAAGGCGGGGGATGTGCTGTCCGTTGACCTTGAAATCAAGCGGACACATCCATTTCCGTACGTTTACGTCATGATAGAGGATGCTCCGCCAGACACCTTTCATTTACAGGAACAGATTGAAATGAAGCAAATGCTGTTTCCTTGGTTTCGCAAAACATGGAGATTTTCTTATCAATTGAACGATATTCCGCGGGGAGAGCATCATTTGACAGCAGTTAGAATCAAAACGGGTGATATGTTTGGGTTTGTTGAAAAAGAAATCATCATTCCGCTAGAGAAAAAGCTGCTTGTCTACCCAAAAGTGCTGGATATCCCTGTAGAGCCTGCTGAGTCACTGAGTGAAAATGGAGGCAAAGCGGTTCACTCGTGGTTAAATGAACCGACCCATGTGACAACAGGCGTACGGGAATACCAGCAAGGAGACCGGTTTGCTTGGGTGGATTGGAAGACGACGGCCAGAAGAGGCCAGTTGATGACGAAGGAATTTGAACAGAATCAAGCAAAGGACCTTGTCGTGTTTGCTGATTTTACTGATCAAGCTGTTTATGAAACAGTTGTCTCTATTACAGCATCTGTTCTTCAAACGGCTGTGAAAAAAGGAGTGCCGTCAGGTCTTGTCCCACTAGGAGATCAGCATGCCTTTCGAGTCGATCAAGGAGAACTTCATTTACAGGACATGCTTTATTATTTAACAAGAGTGCAGCATCAGCCTTCCCGCGCACTAGAATATAAACCGTTAGCAGCGAGTGAGTATCAGCATTCAGGAAAATATGTCGTCACAGGTCAGCTGCAGGAGGAGCTTGCGGCAAGTCTCTTTGGAAATCGAAATAGAAAGAACATCACCGTGCTTTTAGTGAAGAAAGCCGTTGACCGTTTGACGACAAACGAAAAACAGCTTGCAGACCGGCTCAAGGCCTCTGGAATACGCATCACCCTTTTATTTGAAGACCGGCTGCACGAAAGAACTGTGAGGTGACAAACATTTATGCTGCATACGCATCTGCGGCAAAGCCGTTTTGAATTGTTCATCTATTATGCTGTAGCTTTTCTGCTGCTATGGGAGTGGCTTCGTCCACTTCAAGATTTTACAGAGACGAGCCATACGTCTTATTTCATCATTTTTATCGGGCTTACGTGTTTGTTTACGTTCTTTCGTCTGAAGTGGTATGTGACGTTTCCTATTTGTGCTGGACTGATTTTGCTCGCCTTATATTTGATCTTTTATCAATCAGCGCCAGGCTATCCGTCTGCTTTGTTTGCTGATATTAAGGATAATATCACATTAATGAGCATGGGCATGTGGAGTGACATGTATCCGTCTTTCCGCACATTGTTGTTTTATATTTTGCTGTGGCTGCTTGTCTACTTGCTTCATTATTGGGTGGTCTATCAGCAGCGTATCTTTTTCTTTTTACTCATGACGATTGTGTATGTCACAATTCTTGATACGTTTACGCCATATGATGCGACCTTTGCGATCGTTCGTATTATGGTATTTGGCTTTTGTTTGCTTGGATTGCTGTATTTCGATCGACTGCGTTCAGCTGAGGGCGTTCGAGTGTCTCAGAAAGCGCGTCTAAAGTGGTTTTTCCCCATGCTGGCGCTCGTCCTTCTATCAGCGTCACTCGGTGCTTCTTTGCCAAAGTCTGATCCGAAATGGCCCGATCCTGTCCCGTTTTTTAAGGCGGTCACGAATCAAGATGGGACAGCCGGGCAGAATAAGGTGGGATATAGTGCAGATGATTCGGCGCTTGGCGGACCGTTTAGTGAGGACCGCACACCTGTCTTTAAATGGAGTGGAAAGGAGCCGACTTATTTTCGTGTAGAAACAAAAAGTATTTACACAGGAAAGGGCTGGGAGGATGCGTCAAATGATACGAAGCCTACTCGGCTAAAGGACGAATCTGTGCCGAATCGGTGGTTTACCGAGCGTGTGAAAACAGAGGTGCATGAAACGAGAGTTGATATAGAATCGGACTATCGATTTAATCATGCTGTGTATCCTATTGGAACGATCATGCTGACGCCAATGGAAAACATTCCGCTGCAAATCATGGGCAAAACGGAGAAAATTGTCCCGTCTATGCAAAACCCTCCCAAAAATTTAGGGAACTATCAAGTCAGCTTTTTATCCCCTACATTTATCCTAGAGGATTTACAGAGAATCAAAGTACCGACAAAGAAGCAGGTGAATGAGCAGGTTGGCCGTGAATACTTGCAGCTTCCATCCTCACTCCCAGAGCGTGTGAAAACTTTGGCAAACAGCTTAACGGAAACGAAGGACAATATGTATGATAAAGCGAAAGCGATCGAGGATTATTTAGGATCTGCCAAGTTTTCATATGAAACGCAAAATGTCGCTGTGCCTGGTCGTAATGAAGATTATGTGGATCAATTTTTATTTGATACGATGATTGGCTACTGTGATAATTTTTCAACCTCTATGATCGTGATGCTTCGTTCGATCGGCATTCCGGCGAGATGGGTGAAAGGGTATACGTCTGGCCAGTTATATGAAACACAAATGGATGGAAACAATGTGTATGAAGTAACCAATAACAATGCGCATTCATGGGTAGAGGTTTATTTTCCAAACAGAGGCTGGGTCACCTTTGAACCGACAAAAGGATTTACAAACCCAGAGACATTTACAAATGAATCCGTTTCAAGTGATCAAACAGATGATCAAAAGGAAGAAGAAAATCAGTCTAGTTCTGATGCAAGTGAAGAAAAGCAGCAAGACCAGCCGCAGCAGCAGGAGACAGAGCAGCCGGCACAACCAAAGGAACAAACAGCGAAGGCAAAGCCAAATATGGTACATGTTGGTTGGGTTGCAGGTTATGCGGCAGGAGCTATTGTCCTGCTTGGATTCATCAGCTGGATGCTTTATCGATTCAGAACAAGATGGCTGCCATTCTTTATTGTAAGAAAGGTGAAACGTCTGCCGGAGGATGAAGCATTCTTCTATGCATATGCGGCTCTATTAAAGCAGCTAGGGCGCAGGGGAATTGAGAAAAAGCCAGGTATGACGCTAAGAGAATTCGCTTCTTTGATCGATGAGAAGGATGGAGATCATTACATGTCAGAGCTGACGCAGCTCTATGAACGTGCGCTTTATCGGCGAGAGGATTCGTCGGCGCTTTGGCAGCAGTCGGCAAAGTTATGGGAAAATTTAATAAACAGGAGATAGTCTTGACCGCGTACCTTCCTGTTGTTAGAATAGGTGAATATTAAAACCTTCTAAAATACATGAAATTGAAGCGTTCGGATGTGAGTCTGGGCGCTTCAAAAGCGTGATTCACACTGAGAGCAGGTTTTCTCCTCTCATTTTTTCTGTGCGTTTATAAAAAACTATATTGGACATAGAGGTGACACCATGACAAATTTAGTAAATGAAATGATTTTGGTTCTCGATTTCGGCAGTCAGTACAATCAGTTGATCACACGCCGTATTCGTGAATTTGGTGTGTACAGTGAGCTTCATCCGCACACTTTAACTGCTGAAGAAATTAAAGAAATGGCGCCTAAAGGAATCATCCTTTCTGGTGGACCAAACAGTGTTTATGATGAAGGATCTTTCCGCTGTGATGAAAAGATTTTTGATCTAGACATTCCGGTTCTAGGCATTTGCTATGGCATGCAGCTCATGACTCACTATTTAGGTGGGAAAGTAGAAGCGGCAAGCCAGCGTGAATATGGAAAAGCAGATATTCATATTAACGGAACACCTGCTTTATTCAAAGACCTTCCAACGGATCAAGTCGTTTGGATGAGCCATGGTGACCTCGTAGTTGAAGTACCAGAGGGCTTTACAGTCGATGCAACAAGTGCACATTGTCCAAACTCAGCGATGAGCTTAGCTGAGAAGAATTTCTATGGCGTTCAGTTCCACCCAGAGGTTCGTCACTCTGAGTACGGAAATGACCTATTGAAAAACTTTGTCTTCGGTGTGTGTGATTGCGATGGCAAATGGTCAATGGAAAACTTCATTGAAATCGAAATGCAGAAAATCCGTGAAACAGTAGGCGACAAGCAAGTATTGTGCGCACTAAGCGGCGGTGTCGATTCATCTGTTGTGGCGGTATTGATCCACAAAGCCATCGGCGATCAGCTGACATGTATTTTCGTTGACCACGGTCTTCTTCGCAAAGGCGAAGCAGAAGGGGTTATGAAAACATTTAGCGAAGGTTTCAACATGAACGTGATTAAAGTAGATGCAAAAGATCGTTTCTTAAACAAGCTAAAAGGTGTGTCTGATCCTGAGCAAAAACGTAAGATCATCGGTAACGAATTCATCTATGTATTCGATGACGAAGCGGACAAGCTAAAAGGAATCGACTACTTAGCACAAGGAACACTTTACACAGACATCATTGAGAGCGGAACAGCAACAGCGCAAACAATCAAATCTCACCACAACGTAGGCGGTCTTCCAGAAGACATGCAGTTCGAATTGATTGAGCCACTCAATACGCTATTCAAGGATGAAGTCCGTGCCTTAGGTTCAGAGCTTGGCATTCCTGATGACATCGTCTGGAGACAGCCATTCCCAGGTCCAGGACTAGGTATCCGTGTACTAGGTGAAATTTCTGAAGAAAAACTAGAAATCGTCCGTGAATCTGATGCGATTCTACGCGAAGAAATTGCCAACTTCGGACTTGAGCGCGACATCTGGCAATACTTCACGGTTCTCCCAGACATCCGCAGCGTAGGTGTTATGGGTGACGCAAGAACATACGACTACACAATCGGTATCCGTGCTGTTACTTCTATTGATGGTATGACGAGTGACTGGGCAAGAATCCCTTGGGATGTACTTGAGAAGATCTCGACTCGTATCGTGAATGAAGTGAAGCATATTAACCGCGTGGTGTATGATATTACGAGTAAGCCGCCTGCTACAATAGAGTGGGAATAATTGTAAAAGAGCTAGAAACCTTTGTGTATCAAGGGTTTCTAGCTCTTTTTTATTTTTAACTGCACTTTTTCCTTCCGTCTTCATGTGTTCATTCATCATTCCATCCCTTACACACATCAATCCATTGTGAATAACCGGAGTGTTTTTCTAATTGTTTTATTGTGAGTTCAATAGCACTGTTACTGCTCCCGCAGGCTGGATAGACTGTCTCAAAACGTTTTAGTGAAATATCTAAATAAACAGAAACGCCATTCTTTGTAGCGAAAGGACATACTCCCCCAATTTCATGACCGACCAAATCAACAACCTCATGAGGAGAAAGCATTTTAGCTTTTGTTTTAAAATATTCCTTGAATTTTTTGTTATCAACTTTTGCATCGCCAGAGGTCACAACTAAAATAGCTTGTCCATTTACTAGAAAGGAGAGGGTTTTTGCGATTCTTTCAGGTTCGCAGCCCAGTGCAGAAGCAGCCAAGTCTACGGTTGCACTAGATACTGAAAATTCTTGAATTCGAGTATCCATATCATATTGTTTAAAATAGTCTTTTACTTGTTTGATGGACATGATCATTTCTCCTCTTTATTATCTATTATTTAATCGATATTGATGTGGTGTTAGGTGATATTTTCTCTTAAATAAACGAATGAAATGTTCTGCATTTTGATAACCAACGGCTGCCGCAATATGATCTACTTGTAAATGGCTGCCAGTGAGCATTTCGCAGGCTTTTTCCATTCTTATTTCTTGTCGAATCTCACGAAATGATTTGCCAAGCTTACGAGCTATATATTTTGACAGATAAGATTGTGAAAGGTTAAATTCCTCTGCCATCTCCTGGATGGTAATATGCTCACAACATTGCTGAATATATTGTAGCATTTGAATCATACGTATATCACTAGATTGTTTGACATGATTGACGTTCATATGACTTGGTTTGAATCTTAATAAAAGACATAATAATATCTCAAACAAATTATTCATAATCAACTGGTAACTAGGGAGTCGATTGTAATTTTCTGTAAAAAGTTGAAGAGAGCAGTCTAGCAAATGTTTATCCAAGTGACTATGGAAAATAAGAATATTTTTATTTTCTTTTATATACAATGCATTCAAAAAGAACTCTGAAATGACATGATTTCCTTTTAACATTTTAAAAAACACTTTTTGAAAAGTACTCTTACGGATCATGATTTGCATGGCGATTGTATTCTCCATTACAATTGGCTTGTGTATTGTGTTAGGTGGGATAAAGGCAATATCTCCTGATTTTAAAGCCATTTTTTTGCCTTCCACTTCTACATACATCTCATTTTCCAGAACATAGATCATCTCAAAGAAATCATGGATAGCCGACAATTGGGGCATAAAACGGCTATACTTTCTCACTTCGATATCTTTCTCCTGATCTAACCACATGGTATCTTCCTTTTCAAATTCATTCTGTCCTTTTAGCAAAAATTCTTCTATATATATTTGTTTATGCATTAGACTGTGTTTATCATAATCCTTCAAAAATAATTGCAATGATGTATTGTCATGCTTTTTCTGTTGGTATTGTTGATAAAAGATTTCTTGTTCGTTATATTCTCTTAAATATTGCATCACTTCATGTTTTTCAAGTTTATCTTTTTCCATCTACATCCAAACCTCTAGTTTATTTACTGCCACCACCAGGGCCTTCACTGTTGCTTCTATAATATCTTTATCAATTCCCGCACCCCAATGCATTTTTCCTTGAGATGAAATTCCAATCTGTGCACAGGCTTTTGCTTCGGAATCCTTGCCCAAAGAATTCTGTTCATAGACTTCCAAAACATACTCGAGATGAAAATATGCTTTTAACGCGTTACTGATGGCATCTAAACTTCCAGTGCCAGTTCCTTGTATGTCAATTTGTTGCTGATCTCTCAGCAAAGTTAAGGTGACTTCCTGCTTATTTCCCTTATTAAATTGATAATCAAGCAGCTGGAAATGAGGGTGAAAATCAACATACTGCTTTTCAAAAACATGATATATTTCTTCGATAGACAATTCCCTATTTGTCTGATCAGATACTTTTTTCGCTGCATATCCCATGGCTTCATTCATTTGATAAGGAAGTTTAATGCCATAATTTGTTTCTAGTATATAGCCTATGCCGCCTTTTCCAGACTGGCTATTGATTCGAATCACATCCGTTTGATAGTTCCTCCCCAAGTCAACTGGATCTACTGGGATATACGGAACGTCCCATTTATCAATATTATTTTCTTTTCTATATTTCATCCCTTTAGATATCGCATCTTGATGTGACCCAGAGAATGCGGTGAAAACCATCTCCCCAGAATAGGGCTGCCTCTCAGGAACAGTGATTTTTGTTAGTTTTTCATATTTTTTACGAATAGCTTCTAGGTTATTGAAATTCAATTTTGGATCATAACCTTGTGAATACATATTCATCGCCAAGGTAATCAAGTCAACGTTCCCTGTACGTTCACCGATACCAAATAATGTACCTT
The DNA here is from genome assembly GCF_038630785.1 of Bacillus sp. FSL K6-1000. Lineage (NCBI taxonomy): Bacteria > Bacillati > Bacillota > Bacilli > Caryophanales > Bacillaceae > Bacillus > Bacillus sp. FSL K6-1000. The sequence continues at coordinate 645,168 of NZ_CP152042.1, forward strand.
CGACTCTTTCTGCGCCAGCCAGAACACCAAATTCTGCATCACTCACCCCAGAGCCACGGTCATTATGAGGATGAACAGATAATGTCACACTGTCTCGGTAAGACAGATTTTTGTGTATATACTCAATCTGACTTGCAAAGATATGAGGCATTGAATATTCAACTGTTGTCGGAATATTGATGATTGCTTTATGATTTGGTGTCGGTTTCCAAATATCTAAAACACTATTACAAATATCTAACGCATAATCAACTTCTGTTCCTGGAAAGCTTTCTGGACTATATTGAAAATAAATATCACTTGTTGTTTTTTCGGCAAGTTCTTTTACTAAAATAGCTCCATCAATGGCAATTTGTTTAATTTCATCTTTTGTTTTCTTAAATACTTGTCTGCGCTGCGCTTCTGAAGTCGAATTATATAAATGAACAATCGCTTTCGGTACCCCCTTAATGGCTTCGAACGTTCGGCGGATAATATGCTCTCTCGCTTGCGTGATCACCATAATCGTGACATCGTCTGGAATCATATGATGATCAATCAGTGTCCGCAAAAACCTAAACTCTGTATCAGAAGCAGCTGGAAATGCGATTTCAATTTCTTTAAAACCGATCTCTACTAGTAACTGAAACATTTCCAATTTTTCTTCTAAGTTCATAGGAATAGGTAATGCTTGATTTCCATCCCGTAAGTCCACACTGCACCATATCGGAGCACTTTCTAATGTTTCTTTCTTCACCCAATCATAAGTAAGGTTCGGTGGCAAAAAGTATTTCTTTTCGTATTTTTTGTGGTTAAACATGATCGATTCCTCCTGTAATTGGAATATAAAAAAGCCTTTCATCCCCAAGATTTAACTTGGAGACGAAAGACTTCTTCTTACGCGGTACCACCCCTGTTTCATGATAAACAAACATTATCATGCCCTTATTCGGATACAGATTGTTTGATCTTATATCCTTCCCATATAACGGTGGGGTGCCGACCTTAACTACATCAATCCTTTTCATTTCACTAAGGCTACTCTAAGGTGAGTTCCTTGCCTTTTGTTATTGCTTCTCATCAACCAGCAACTTTCTGAAAACATTTCGGCAAGTACTATTCCTTATCATCGCATTCTAATTTTTCTGATTTTTTCTATTATACCAAGTTTACAAAAAAGAGATAGGGATAGAGATATCTTTTTTAATTGATTTTTTTTGTCCTCTGGGTGCCTATCTTCATTTTTAATCCTCTTCACCAAATAAAAATCCAAGGCCACAAATAAAGGTGAGTGAATTCATAGCGAACAATAAAATCGCACCAATTTTTTTCATGGCAATGAACCTCCTCTTAAATTCAGTCTGCTAGCCTTCAAAATTTAAATTCACTGGTTCATCCTCTAAATCATCCACAGCGTTTTGTTCTGTCACTGGCACACTTTCATCTACCGTTTTAAAACTAAGTTCGTCCATCCAAATGTGACCTTGACCATGTAGTAATATGCCAAACGCAATCACTTCACTTTTTACTGGAACATCTAGAACTACACTAAAATGATTCCAGCTGTTTGTTCCTGTAATGGGACGGTTCATCATATTGTCAAACGCAAGAACTTCACCTGAAGAATGGTCGATTCTCATCCATAAACCAGCTGAGCCTTTCACATTTTCGCTTTTGACAAAAGCAGAAAATTGAAGGCGTTCTCCACGGTAACGATCAGACTTAATTTGCTGCATCAATGTCGCGAATCCTCGTGCTTTTTCATCCTTTGATTTCAGGTAAGCTGAGGTAGTACCACTGTGTACAATTCTGTCATCCAAACCTGTTTCATAATCAGATGGTGTTTCTCCCGTCATAATCCAGCCAGTAGGTGTGTTCTTATTTGCAGCCATATTCGTTTCCTCCTTATCAATGACATTCCTTAGTAATCTCCGATAACGTGCGGGTGACATATCATAGATCTTCTTAAAGGCTCTAGTGAAGGATTCCTGTGAACCAAAACGATACTGCAATGCGATATCAATCGCCCTTTGGTCCGTATGGATTAAATCCTTCGCCGCTTGGGTCATCCGTCGTTCCCTTATATAATCCACAACGGATTTCTTAATCACTTTTTTGAACATACGGTGAAAGTGAAACCTAGAATAACCAGCGTGTTTCGCTAGAGTTTGAAGCGGTAAATCATCTTTCAGATGCTGTTCAATATAATTTAATGTTTCTTGAATCGTTTTCTCATGTTCTTGATAGGACAACCGAGCACCTCCTTGCCTTACGAGTTTAGTATAGCGGAAATAATTTTTAAGAAACTTGACTTTTTGTGCTATGTTGTAATATCAAAGAACGGAGGAAAAGCATTTTAAGAAATAAAAAAGAAAACCTTGTACCTTCTGTTGTTCGTATAGGTGAATATGAAAGCTATTTTACATGAAATTGAAGAAGCGTTCGGATATGAGTCTGAGCGCTTCAAAAGTGTGATTCACGCTGAAGGCAGGTTTTTTCTCTTATTTATTCTGTCAAACTATACGGAACGGCAACGTAGGCATCTTGAAAAAATCTCAACTCGTATCGTGAATGAAGAGAAGTATATTAACCGATATGAAGATGGAACCACCTAGTGATATAAGGGGATTCTAGCTCTTTTTAGTTTTCAAAGGAAATCCATAAACATTTGAACGAAATGCTACTAGTAACCCAAGTGCAATGAGGAATAACATGACCACTGGAATAGAACTTACGTCAAATGATTCCATCATAATAGCTCCAATTGCACTCCCGCCGCCAATAGCCAGATTCCAAACAGTAACAAGCATAGATTGAGCAAGATCAGCACCTTGTTTCGCATGATCTGCTATTGCTGTCTGCGTGAGTGTTGCTGTCCCTCCAAAGGTTAACCCCCATAAAGCAACAGCAACATAAATGATAGTAGGCTGACTAATTCCAATACCTAACGCTAATGTTGCCAATCCAAACCCAGCAAGACTCATTAAAACCAAAGTGCGTAATATTCGTTCAATGAATACACCTATCATCCAGATTCCAATTAAAGATGTAACGCCAAAAATGAGTAAGACCAAATCAACCCGCTGGGAAAGACCCGCTTCTGATAGATATGGTGCAATGTAAGTATAAAGTATATTATGAGAAAGTACCCAAGCCAATACAACAAACAGAATGGGACGAACACCAGGAGTAACAAACACCTTGTATAGGCTCATTCGCTTTTCTGGAGTTTGTCCTGGGAAGTCTGGGATTTTCCAAAAAATCCATAAAATTGATAATGCGGCTAGTGATGACATGATACCAAAGACAATTCTCCAACCAACAAGGGAGCCAAGAAATGTCCCAACTGGTAGACCAAATGCTAATGCAAAAGAAGTACCAATCATAGCTATAGCCATAGCTTTTCCTTTCAATGACTTCGGTGCCATCAGCCGTGCATATCCCGCTGTCATTCCCCACAGTATTCCCGCCGTTACACCCGCAAAGAAACGAACTATTAGAGTTAAAGTCAGACTAGAAGAAAGGGCTGTAATCGTATTAAATACAAGGAATCCAGTCATACATAAAAGAAGCAATGGTTTCCTATTCCAACCTTGTGTTGCTGCTGTAATTGGAATAGCTGCAATGAGTGAGCCCAAAGCATAAGCCGTAACAAGTTGACCTGCTAGGGATTCTGACACATCAAGTCCTTTACTGATCGGTATCAATAGGCCTGCTGGTATTGTTTCCGTAAGAGCACATATGAATCCGGCCATAGCTAGTGCAATTAAACCAGTCCAAGGTAGACGTTCTGAAGATGATGTATAAGGTTTTTGATTTGGTTTATTTAAATTAAAATGATTATCCATTTGTAAAAAGTCCTCCCGATTCGTTAATGAAATTAATTATACTAACGGGCATTTGATTTTTACATGTGATAATCAAGGTATTGGTCTAAAATTAACTTTGAAATTAAGGAAATTCAATGATATTGGTTATGAATTGTAATATAATGACTTGTAGAGCATATTATTCTAAATAGTTATGGTGAAATGTCAGTATCATCTAATCACATGGAGGAATCATTATATGGATAGTATTGATAGAGATATATTAAAGTGTTTACAGTCAGATGCTAGGTTGTCAATGACTTCCCTTGGAAGATTGATAGGGCTGTCTCAACCAGCAGTTACAGAAAGGGTGAAAAGATTAGAAGAGCAGGGGGTGATAAAGGGGTATAGTGCTGTCGTTTCAAATGAGAAAGTTGGAAAACCCATAGTGGCTTTTATCCTGTTCCGAACCAACACATGCAATCATTTCGTTGATTATTGTAAGGGTGCTTCACAAGTAGTAGAATGTCACCGAATTAGCGGAGAATTCAATTATTTGATTAAAGTAGTAGCGGAATCCATAAAGGATCTTGAATTATTTGAAAATGAGAGTTTGAAGTATGGGACTTCCACTACATTGATTTCCTTATCATCACCAATAGAAAGCAAACCTCTGATACCAAATTTAATAGCAAATATTTAAGGACAAGCCTCATATGCTAACTGGCATAATCGAAACAACGGACCTCAATCAAAAAATGAATGCGGTGACGATTGGCTATTTCTTGGCGGAGGAACATAGGGATATGGGCATCGCAACAGAAGCAGTCTTCTAAACTAGTGAAATTTCTGTTTGAAGAGATTGATATCAATAGAATTCAGGCGGAGGTCAGCCAGCAAACGAGGTATTAAAAAAAGTCCTTTTAAAAAATGGTTTTATTAAAGAAGGGATGCTTAGACAAGCAGCTGTTTTATGGTATAGAAACATATATCATCCTGAAAGAGGATTACATCAATCAATAAGTTCGATAACATGATGCTGATATGACGCTTAGGATATCGGCTTTTTGTTATGATCTAATTTTCTGTTTTCGGAATTCTTTTTAGAAAATAAAAAAGCGAAGCACTGAGCTCGCTCATTTCTATTTATTTCATTTCATTGGAAAATTGCAATCGCATATCTTTCAGTTCATCATAAAAATTGAAGTGCTGTAACTTCAATTCTTCACAGACTTTTTTAATAATCCATTTGCCCCGTTCTTCAATCCTAAGATTGACTTTATGTAGATATTCACTTAATTCTTGTTCATCTTGAGGTTTTAATCGATTGTAACTTCCGGTTCCTTCAAAATGACCTTCCCAAAATTCACTCACTGTCCATTCTTCATCATTGTTCACATAAGGTTCGAGGAAATATAGTTCCACGAACTGTTTCCAACATCCTAATGGTTTAAAAAAGTCAAAGAATGATTGTAATGTCACATCCCAATAATCTTGAGAGAAACTGTATCGACCAGAATTCATCCAATGAGGTAATACAGTGAAATTTCCAATACAATGAGAAGAAGTAGCGAATTTTTCAAACGCTACAATATTATCTTTGATCTGTTTAAACTCTTTGAATTTCTCATTAGAAATCAATAAATGACATTGATCTTTAAGAGATTTTTTTGGGTTAATGCCCATTTCATTGTATAAAGCGTCTTTATTTTCTGAGCTGATCACACTGTTTTTATAAGTTGTCCAAAACGAATTCATTGTTTCGCCGCGGACCAAATCATAATAATCTAAATGATGCTTTGATTCAAGCTCTGGGTCATTCTCTGTACCCCATAGTAATTGATAAATGTGAAAAGGTTCTTTATCACAATCAGCCTTACTACGAGGTTTAACTGTAGCTTTGAGTTTACCTATTTTATACTCTAACATGATCTTAATTGGTGATATATCTTTTATCGACTCTTTGATATAACTTTGTTTAAAATCCCATGCCCAAGGCTTTATTTCAAGTTCTTCGCACTTTTTAAACCAGTCTTCTATCCACCTGTAATTCGTCATTTCTTTCCTCCTGTTCTACCTATCTACCATGATTAAACATTCAATTTTTTATTCTTAATTTTCTCCACAACACCACCGCAAGAACAAGCAAAATGACACATTGAATTGACAGTAAAAGCATTTGCAATTCCACAGATGTTTGCCCATTTGTCATTTGATCCACGATATTATGCACTGCGTGCCATATGATGACCCATTGCAGGCTGTTTGTGAGTGCCACAATTTCAGCTGCAACGAATCCAAATAAGAAGGCGAATAGGATTTGAGCAACGGTTAAGGTGAGGCTTTTTCCACTTAAAAGATTCGCAGCATGACCAAGACTGAATAGTACGGCGGAACCCCATATGGCGGTGCTTAGATTGATTTGCTTTAAATATTGAAACAGAATGCCGCGAAAAATACCTTCTTCAAAAATACCGACACAGACCATGAAGAAGCAAAGTGCCGTAAAGGAAGAGAGGGATAAATCCGTGTTTAATCCAGCGATGAACGGGATGGCCTCGATGATAAGGATGGGAATGACCCACATCCCGAGAGCCCCTTTTCGGTAGCCTATTTCTTTCAAGTGAAAACGGCTTTTCTGAATAATCAATAGAAGAAAAAGACACCCAGCCAGCATGGCACAGCCATTGATGATATAGATGGTCATAGGATCGGTCACTTCTTTGATGGATATATAGACACCTGCACTTGTTGGAATAATTAAAGAAAACAGCAGTAGAAGCACAGCTTTTCGAATGATTGTCATTGGTTTCATTGTTGATTCCTCCTCTAATGTCAGAGTAGTGGAATCAAGCAGAAGCCTCAATTAAATCTTCCTAACCTGTCAATTTTTAACCCTAAGATGCATATTAAGATGTAGTTCGTTTTTTTCGCTGCTGTAAAAGGTCATTGATTTCCGCAGCGGTTGCCTGATCTTTTTTATACAATAGGTACTTAATTAAAAAGAATAATGCCATGACCACAAGGAAATTCACGATGAACGAAAGGAGACTGATTTCACTGCTGACGATAATGATAGTTGTCATTATCATACACATCACAAGGACAATATATAGGATTTGTTGAAAAAGAATCCGTTGATGGCTATATGTTTGTTTTGGGTATAGCAAGAAAGTCAGGGCGCTTGAAAAAAAGGAATTGGAAATGATCGCTTCTAAAATGTAAATCGGCATCGATCCAAATGTGAAACAGTAAATCAACACTAAGGCTGTAAAGATCATACAAAATGTGATCAAAAGATTGATGATGTAACGTTTCATTCTATTCACTTCCTCCGTAATCCAAGCTTCTCTTTTAATGCTTGAATATAAAAACGTGAAATCATTACTTTTTCTTCATTTTTAAGGCTTGCTTCAAAACGGCCACTTGTTTTAGGAGAAATGAAGGCGATAGAATCAATATTCAGAATCATCGATTTCGAGATTCTGACATAATCATGCGCTTCAAGGTGTTCTTCAAGTTCAAATAACTTTTCCTTTATGAGAAAAACCCCGTCTGTCGTATACAAAAACGATTTTTTATCAACACTTTCAATATATAAAATGTCGTGATAATAGATTTTTTTCATGCTTTCTTTCTCAGGGTCTTTCGCTAGGAAGAAGGGGGCTGATTGCTCCACTTGCTGGACAAGCTTTTCAATCGTCGGATTGAGCTCATAAATGTGAAAAGAAACATATTCTGATTGCGGCTTTTGAATGAAATGAATATCAGTTTTCATTTGTTTTATTTGTAATCCCTCTTCAAAATCGAATACATAAACACATCATCAAACCCATTTTGACCAAGATCATACTCCCTCAATAAACCCTCTCGTACAAATTTAATCTTCTCCAATAATTGAACAGAGGATGTATTAGCTGGATCAATTATCGCTTCAATCCGATTCAGATTCATTTCCTGAAACCCATATCGTAACACCGCAGCAATCGCCTCGCTCATAATGCCTTTTCTCCAATGATCGTGATGCAATTCATAGCCAATTTCCGTGCGGCAGTGCTGTTTTTCCAAGTTAAGAAATCCACAGCTGCCGACGATCGCAGGATCATCTTTTAAAGAAATGCCCCAGCGGATGCCTGTTTGTTCTTTGAAGATGTTGTCATACCACTGGATTTCTCCTTTTGTGTCTTCAATCGTTTTATGAGCATCAATTCCCATGTAGCGGCACACGGTTTCATTGGATAAATAGATGTGCATATCCTCAGCGTCTTCGATCGTCGCTTGTTTTAAGATTAGTCTTTCGGTATGTATTGTTGGAAATGATTGCGGGAATACCAGTTCACGTCTAGTCATATTTTTCTCCTTGTGCAATTTTATTTAAATTATACCTGTACTGGTCGATTTTGTGTAATGCTTTGGTGTAATATGAGAATATGATTGTGGGAATAATTCACAAACGAATTCGATAAAAGAGGATAATTGAAATGGGCATTTTTCTAATTATGATCGTCATCGTGATGATCGCCGTATCTTTAGTGATCTATTTATTTATAAAGGGAATCATTCAATCTAAAGTGCTAGTGATTGTAGGTTCTGTTTTAGGAGGAACCGCACTATTTGTTTGGGTGGCTATGTTTTTTAATTTTCACTCTGTATCTTTAATAAATGAATCGTTAGGTCATTTTAAGATCGGTGAAAAATTTGAGGGAGATCATACTTTTGCGGAGAATACTCAATTCTCTCATCCTAAACAGAGTGTCTATATGGAAAAAGAAAATCAAGATTTTGTAGTATCAGTTGATCAACATCATCGAGTTACATCTATTTACAATCAGTCAAAACAGAAAACTCTTCAAACATCTAAGGGAGTTAAAATAGGAGAAGATTATTCATCTGTGATACAAACATATGGAGAGCAATTCAAGAAGCTCTGGTTTGTCGAAGGGTATAGCAAAGGTATACAATATCAAGATCAATCAAACGGTATCATTCTAGAGTTCTTTTTCAATGACAATAAACTAGCACTCATTGAACTTCGTAGTAAGCGGAAATAAAAAAGTAGAAAGTAAAAACAAGCATTTTAATTGAAATGCTTGTTTTTATGTTGCTTTTCCATAACATGCCTTACAATAAAAAACCCCTTCATTCCTCAGCCAAGCCTTTACCTCTGTCATTCCACGTCTCTTTGGATAGATGAGCTTGACGTACACTTCTTCGTTACCTTCTATCTTCTTCTGACAGCTAGCACACGCGGGTTCTTCAAAGAGAAACAATCGGCATACTCCTTTTTGTACATATTTTTTCCATTATATCAAATGTTCGACATGATCTTTGCTGCTCGTTCTTCACTTTTTCTATTTTTGTCCGACATATGCTACGTGAAAGAAATTTCCGTTTGTTGAAACCGTTTGAGAGAAAGCTTGCTCTAACAGGTGTAGGAGGTGTGAGTGAGATGAAGCAAGTGCGTCTAATTAAAAAAGCACAAAAAGGGAATGTCCCGGCATTTGAGAAATTAATGCTGATGTATCAGGAGCGTTTATATAAAACGGCTTTTCTCTATACAAGAAATAAAGAGGATTCGTTAGATGCTGTTCAAGAGACGGTATTTAAAGCGTTTAAGCATCTATCTGGCTTAAAAGAGCCGGCTTATTTTTCTAGCTGGCTGACGCGGATTTTGATTCATACGATTTTTGCGATGAAGAAAAAGCAGCAAGATGTTGTTCCGTTTGAACAGCATCACGAGAGCGTTGAGCGTCATGATTTTTTGGAAGACAAGCTTGATTTAAAAAATGCACTAGATGTATTAGATGAGCAATATCAGCTCGTGATTCAGCTATTTTATTTTCAAGATTATTCGATTTCAATGATTTCTGAACAGATGGGTGTGCCCGAAGGAACAGTCAAAACTCATTTGTATCGAGCAAGAAAGCTATTAAAGCAAACATTGGAGAAGGAGGAGAGTGTCGATGGAACGAAAAGAAATGAAAAAGCTTTATGATGAGATTGATGTACCAATGGTTGAAGTAACCTCTGCGATTCGCCAAGCAATAGGAGATGTAAAAGCGGAACAGAAAAGACATTGGTTCAAATGGAACTGGAGAACGCCAATATACTCTGTCCTCGTTCTCATCGTCCTTTACTTTTCATCAGGTTTCCTTTTTCCTTCTCTTAATACAGCAATGGCTCGAGTGCCGTTTGTTGGACAGTTATATATGATGTTTCACGATAAAGTAGGAATGTCTCTTTTTCAGAGTGAGTTGGTGAAGCATGTCAATGAGGGGGCTGAATCAAGAGGGGTTACTGTGAAAGTGAACAGTGTGTACTATGATGCCGGGCGGCTTGTTTATACGTTTACTGTGGAGAATTTGAATACAAAGGAAGATTCTGTACCATTCATAGTCAACAACTTCGATCGTATAAATGACACTTTCCAACCGAGTTACGACAATCAGGGATTGAAAAAAATGAAAGATGGCCGCTATGTTGGGCAGACGGAAGTCTATACAAATGGACAAACGATCAAACAAGGTCAGCAAGTACCGCTTGTTATTTCGAAGATTGGGGATATTGTAGGGAATTGGCGCTTCAAGTTACCTGTGGTCAAGCAAAAAACCACTTTATTAGCGGGACAAAAAGACGTGTCTATTTTAAATGGAAGTTATCAAATAAGAAACGTAAAGGTAGAAAATGGAGTGAATGGCTCTGCTATTCAATATGCCATTGATTACAATGGTTTTGCCAAAGATGATAGTGTTAGTATTGATAGAATGAAGGATAATTTAGGGAATGAGTATGAGCTTGAGATTGGAACCGTTTTAAGAAAAAAACAACTGACTTCTGACAAAACTAGAAAAGATCATTTGACAATTTTGAATCAGCCGATCAATCCAAAGGCGACTGAATTGACATTTTACACAGATGTGAGATACGAACGAGAATACAGCCACATCATTCCTCTCAAGACAAAGCTGCCTGTTCAGTTCAAAACAAAACACCATGGCATCGGAATCAAAATCATTAAGATAGAGCAAAAAGACCGTTCTGTGATTGTTGATTATCAATTTACTGGAGTAGATCAAAAAGAATTAGATCAGGATGTGATGGAGAATATAGGTGAATTCATTGGATTAGGCGATGTTGAAAAGATGAAATCATGGCCCGATCCACAAGCAGACTATGAAAGCGGATATTACTTGAAGGGGAACCATGCGAAGGTGACGAATTTAAAGACAGCTTCCATGCAATCCACCTTTGAATTTGATGATAAGAATTTAGAGACTTTATCATTAAACCATTTTTCTTTTAAAGAATATGGGCTTTATCTTGATTTGACTGAACTGAACATGTTGGCACCACAGAAAGAGATAAAGGTAACCATTCCAGTCAAAAAAGAAACTTCAAAAGCTAGTCAATAAATAAGAGAGCGAACATGATTACACATGTTCGCTTTTTGTCTGTTGTTCTACCAGTCGATGACGATTGAACGAATACCGAATCAACATCAACGCCACAAAACTAGCTATCCCACCAATCCAACTTAAATTCGTTACATTTGTATACTGAATAATCACGCCGCCCATAGACGATCCGAGCATCATGCCGATGTTCATAATCGCTGTATTAAAGCTCAGCACGGTTTCTGATGCTTGTGGTTTAAGGGAGATTAGATAAAATTGCTTCGCTGGTGTTGTTGTCCATGTAGCGATGCCCCAAATGGCAAGCGTGATCAAGACGCTAATTGTAGAGAATTGAGTAAAAAATAAGGTAAAGAGAGCGAACATCTGGATCATGATGCTGATCGAGATGGTTCGGTTTGGTCCCCATTGATCGACGGCGAATCCGCCAAAACGTGAGCCAATAAAAGCAGAAATTCCTAAGACGAGCAAGGCAATGCTTGTCATTTCAAGTGAAAAGCCGGCGGTCTGTCTTAATAATGGAGAGATATAAGCAAAGACCATCGTGTAGCCTAAGATCCAAAAGACGGTTGTTGCTAGGCCGCTGATTACCCTGCGGTCTTGAAGAATGTGTAATTGCTGCTTTAATGGCAGATGAGAATGTCCCTCTATGCGTGGCAACAATTGATAAAGAAGCAAGAAGAGACAAGCAGTACCTAGTGCAATGATGAGAAAAATATAGTGCCAATCCACTTGACCTGATAGAAATGTTCCAATCGGCACACCAAGTACGAGTGAAACGGTGAATCCAGTGATGACCGTCGCCATTGCACTTCCCTTTTTTTCTGGCGGGGCGATCTGCGCTGCATAATTCGTGGCAACGACAATATATAAGCCGCCGCTCATGGCCATGATGACGCGAGATAGCAGGAGCAGCACAAAATGATGGCTGAAAAAGGCGAGCATATTGCCTAAAATAAACACAAAAATAGCCGCTAACAAAACTTTTTTTCGGTTCAGTTTCGACGTTGCCATGACTAAAAAGAGAGCGCCTACTGCATAAAAAAGAGAATAGACGGTGATGAGCTGTCCGGCAGCAGGAATGGAGATGTGTAAATCGACAGCAATGATATCTAGAATGCCTGACACGACGAATTCTGACGTGCCTGTGACAAATGAACCGACAGCTAAAAGAATGATCAATAGCTGATGAGATGTGTTTTTCATTTTGAACCCTTCCTTCATGTTGATACGTTGTCTTTAGTTTAAATTCCGTGCTAACATAAGTAAAATTGATGTTTTTCATGAAGGAGATGAGTAAATACTCATGAGCTTTGTTCGTTTTGATATTATCGCAAAAGTTGTGGAGCTTGGCAGTTTTACAGCAGCAGCTGAAGCATTAAATATGACGCAGTCAGCTGTGAGTCATGCAGTGGCGAATTTAGAGTCAGAGTGGGGTGTGTCTTTATTCATTCGCGACCGAAAAAAGGGCATTATGCTGACGGACATTGGTCAAACGCTTCTCCCGCATATTAGAGAAGTGTTAAATAGAGTGGAGAAAATCCAGCAAGAAATTGCGTTAACGAAAAATATTGAAACAGGTTTGATTCGGATCGGCACATTTGCCAGTGCCTCTGCCTGTTTATTGCCTAAGCTGCTTGTGAGCTATCAGAAAAAACATCCAAAAATCGAATTTAAATTCTATGAGGGAACGTATGAAGAAATATTGGAGTGGCTGGATTCTGGCATCATTGATGTTGGATTTGTTGTGAAAGGCCATGCGGATGAAGCCTTTGATTTACTGCCGCTTATGAAAGATGAGATGGTCGTCGCTTATCACCCAAATCATCGATATGAACAGCAGCCCATTGTAGATATAACGGATTTGGCGGGTGAACCATTTATTATGCCGACTGGCATGTATCAATCACATGTAGAGGATATTTTTTCGGAGGCGCAAATGAAGCCGGCTGTTTTATTTGAAGTTCATGATTGTACGACCATTGCTCGTATGGTAGGGGAAGGACTCGGCGTCACGATTGGTCCGGAGTTGTTTTTAAAAACGCAGCAGCTTGTGCATATTCGTCAGCTGAATGTCTCTCATCATCGTGAAGTTGCGCTCGCCTGTCCTTCACTCACCCAAGCTTCTCCGGCAGTGAAAGAGTTTTTCCGTGTAGCCGAAACAGTATTTGCCAAAAGAGAAGGTTTAGGAGAAGGGTGTATAAAGAAATAGATGTGAATTTCCAAATTCGTGTAATAAGACGAATGAAGCGGACATTTCTTTGAAAAATGTTCGCTTTTCGTATTGTGTTTTAAAAATGAAGTTGGTACAATAGACACAGAAATCAAATAGATAGAAGTCGTATAATCGCGGGGATATGGCCCGCAAGTTTCTACCAAGCTACCGTAAATGGCTTGACTACGTCAATTCACACTCGTTTGATATAAATCATGCATTGTTCTTGTTTTATGTCACAGTCTGAATTCACATATGTAGTCAAGCGTCCCAAAATTGTTGGGGCGTTTTTTATTTGACTAGTGAATGGGGCAGGCTAAAGCAAAAGGACATGAAGGGAGTCAGTTGGCTTGAAACAGTTTTTTCAGTTTGATGAGTTAGGAACGAATTACCGCAGAGAAATCATCGGTGGTTTAACCACATTTTTGTCGATGGCTTACATTCTGTTTGTTAATCCGATCACACTTGCATTAGTGTCGGTACCGGATTTTCCAGATAAATTACGTATTGATCAGGGCGCTGTCTTTACAGCAACGGCGTTAGCTTCTGCTGCAGGGTGTATCCTGATGGGATTGATCGCCAGGTATCCAATTGCGATTGCACCAGGTATGGGTCTCAATGCGTTCTTCGCCTTTTCGGTTGTGCTTGGCATGGGCATTAAATGGGAAGCAGCACTTTCGGGTGTGTTTGTTTCAGGATTGATTTTCGTAGCCCTTTCTTTAACAGGTTTCCGTGAAAAAATCATCAATGCCATTCCGGCTGAGCTGAAGCTGGCGGTTGGTGCAGGTATTGGTTTGTTCATTACGTTTGTCGGTCTTCAAGGCTCTGGCATTATCGCCAATAATGATAATACGCTCGTTTCGATTGGGAACATTCATAGTGGTCCTGTCTTGTTAACGGTGTTTGGTATCGTTGTGACGGTCATTTTAATGGTTCTTCGAGTGAATGCAGGTGTCTTCATTGGGATGCTTGTGACAGCTATTGCTGGGATGATCTTTGGTCTTGTGCCAGTACCATCTCAAATTGTGGGAAGTATTCCAAGCTTGTCTCCAACCTTTGGTCAAGCCTTGATTCACTTGCCAGAAATTTTCTCCATCCAAATGCTTGTCGTGATTTTGACGTTCCTATTCGTTGGGTTCTTTGATACAGCTGGTACACTTGTGGCTGTGGCAACACAGGCTGGTTTAATGAAAAATAATGAGCTGCCTCGTGCAGGAAGAGCACTGCTAGCGGATTCTTCTTCTATTGTTGTAGGTTCTGTTCTTGGGACATCTACAACGACATCTTATGTTGAATCTAGCTCAGGTGTTGCTGCTGGTGCACGTTCTGGTTTTGCAGCGGTCGTCACAGGCATTTTCTTCTTGCTTGCGATGTTCTTCTCACCACTTTTATCCATCGTTACATCGAATGTGACAGCACCTGCTTTAATTATTGTCGGTGCACTGATGGTCGCTCCGCTTGCAAAGATTGCATGGGATCGTTTTGAAATTGCGGTACCAGCGTTCTTAACGATGATTATGATGCCACTGACATACAGTATTGCAACAGGGATTGCGGTTGGCTTTATTTTCTACCCGATTACGATGATCTTTAAAGGGAAAGCCAAAGAAGTGCATCCAATCATGTACGGATTGTTTGTCATCTTTATTCTATATTTCGCTTTCTTAAATCATTAATTGAACATCTGAAACAGCAGCTCATGGGGCTGCTGTTTTTTTGTTAAAAAAATCAAAACATAGTTGACTTATAGGAATTATGTGTTTATGATAAAAAGACATAATTCGCTGATTGGATCACCAAAGGCGCTTTGATTTCCTTTTTTAATAGAAGGTTTCAGGGTGCCTTTTTTTCTTGCAGACATTCAAAAGGGGAGGAGATGTCTTTTGTCACGCTGGCTTAGACAGGTGATTGAACGAAAAAAGCAGGTGCTGATTCAAAAGCTCCTTTTATGGGGGCATGAAGAAAAGCAGGAGGCGCTCATGCATTACACGATTCATGAGCTGGAAAATGAAGTTCTCTATTTAAAAGAGCGAAAACAAAAATAGGGGGATGAGCGATGGATGAACAAAAGCTGAATTATATTTTATCTGCCTTAAAAGGGATCGACTATGGATCAGTAGTCATCACCATTCATAATGGCCATATTACACAGGTCGATACGACCAAAAAGACTCGGTTCCCCGCTCATCAGGAGAATCTCCGAGTTCAGCAAGGAAAGCGGAGTCACTATCGTTGACCATGTATTTCAACATTGATAAAAAGCTGATGGAGGCCGTCAGCTTTTTTGTTTTGTCTTATTTTCTCTCCATTTTAAAACCTCTGCTGGCTTTTATCCGTCTATTCGTATGAACGTCAAGGAATCTTGACTGAATAGAGAGACTCCGCTACTTTAAGAGGAGTCATCCGAACAGTTCATTCACTTGAACCTGTAAGGATTGGATAGGAGTTGATATGAGATGTTAGAGAAAGATCAAGATCAGGGGACATCTGAAAAGAAAAATGAAGAGTCATCAATAGATCAAGAAACAAGGCAATCCCGCCTCAGCCGCAGCGCTGCAAAACGTGGAAGAACCTCAAAATCAGCAGATGATGAGCGTTCAACCATCCAGCGTATGCTGCAAGGTGTAGGAGGCGCGTTTAAACGCTATGGTTCATATGGACTGGCGATGTTAAAATCACCGAGTCAGGCCATCAATCAAGCGGAAACATTGCGTATGAAGTACGCCTGGATCTCGATTGTGTTATTCAGTGTGTTTTTTGCTTTAGGCAACTATGTTCAATTAAAGGCGTCAAAAACCCGTTTATTAGGCTTTGGCATTCATTATTCTTTTGGTGACGCCTTTTTGAGGGTTGCAGTCTTTACACTCATTGTGTTGACATTGATGATGCTCACTGTCTGGCTGCTCGGAAAATACATGC
Source organism: Bacillus sp. FSL K6-1000 (assembly GCF_038630785.1). Classification (NCBI taxonomy): domain Bacteria; kingdom Bacillati; phylum Bacillota; class Bacilli; order Caryophanales; family Bacillaceae; genus Bacillus; species Bacillus sp. FSL K6-1000. The sequence goes on from NZ_CP152042.1 coordinate 661,502, forward strand.
TAAAAGGAAACATATCACTGAAAGAAGTGATCATGAAGTTTGGTGCTGCGCTTGTGCCGGTGTTGGTTTTATCCATCCTTTGGCTTGTATTTGCCATGCTGAATATTCCATATGTGACCGTCATATTATCCGTGATGATGTTTGTCGGCCTTCAGTTGATTGCGGTCGTGCTCTTTCGCTCGATTCAATCGGAGCATGATGCCGAACGTGGAGATTTGATGTATGCAGGCTGGGTCTTTTTATTGGTTGAGCTTGTCATCATCGCGCTGCTCTGGGGCATAGTCGGGGAGTATTTGATTCCATCACTTGTTCCTGTTCGATTCGGATAAAACACACCTGAAAACCTCCTTTTTTGAAAAAGGGGGTTTTCATGTTGAGAAGAGAAAAAAACGGGTAAACTCTTGGTAACAAACACCACCCTTGTTGTCGAAAGATATATGTGTTTTGATCGCGTAAATTTGATTGTATCAAGGTATGTTCTCTAGTAGAATATGGGGTGCTTTATTTGATTTTTTAGTGCAGGGGGTTCGAATCGTGCTTCAACAACTTTTATCCAATGCGTTCACCATGGTTTTAATCATTTTAGTGATTAATATTGTCTATGTTTCTTTTTCCACCATGCGTTTGATTTTAACGATGAAAGGCAGACGGTACGCAGCTGCTTTTGCGGGTACGATCGAAATGCTCATTTATGTCATTGGGTTAAGTATCGTTCTAGATAACTTAGATCAAATACAAAATGTCATTGCGTATGCCCTAGGTTATGGAATGGGGATCATTGTCGGGATGAAAATTGAAGAGAAGCTGGCACTTGGCTACACAACTGTTAACGTGATCACAAAAGAATTGGATGTCGATCTCCCAAGACAATTGAGAGAAAAAGGATATGGTGTCACCAGCTGGGTAGCAGGCGGTCTTGAAGGAGACCGGACAGCATTGCAAATTTTAACACCGAGAAAATATGAACTGCAATTATATGAAACGATTAAGACGCTGGATTCAAAGGCGTTTATCATTTCATATGAGCCCAAATCGATTCACGGCGGCTTCTGGGTGAAGGCTGTGAAGAAAAGGAGAATTAAAGAATGACCGCAAAACCAAAGAAGAAAAAATTCTATGTGGAAGACAACATGACGATTGATCAAGTGTTGTCCCAGATGGCAGCGGAAGGCTACTCGCCTGTCCGACGAATGGAGGAACCGATTTTTCAAGAAAAGAAGGAAAATGGGTCGATTCAGATCATTCCGATTGGGAAAAAAATCGTATTCGAAGGAAAAATAGTCTAAATCCGAACATTAAAACGACGACTTCATAGATTGTTCGATAAATCCGTTGACATCATGAACATCCGTTGTTAAGATAAACATGAAATCAAAACACGAGCCTCATATAATCTTGGGAATATGGCCCATAAGTTTCTACCCAGTTACCGTAAATGACTGGACTATGCAGGATAGTGAACAAAACTGACATGGCAATTCAAAAGCGAACAGCGCTTACCATGGCCCGGTTTGTGTTGCTTCCTAACAATGCAATGCAAATCGGGCCTTTTTGTTCGGCGTTTGACAAGCTGCTTAGGTTTGGGAAGCGTGTCAAACGATACAAAATCGAATATCAGCTTAAAGGTGGGGACAAAATGAAGCCGCTTGTAGGTGTCATCATGGGAAGTACATCTGATTGGGAAACAATGAAAAATGCGTGCGACATCTTAGAGGAATTAAACATTCCGTACGAAAAACAGGTAGTATCCGCACACCGGACACCTGACTTGATGTTTGAATATGCGACTGAAGCAAGAGGTAAAGGACTAAAGGTCATCATTGCCGGTGCTGGAGGCGCAGCACATTTACCGGGGATGGTCGCAGCAAAAACGACACTGCCGGTCATTGGTGTGCCTGTACAATCAAAAGCACTAAACGGTCTGGATTCCTTATTATCCATCGTTCAAATGCCAGGCGGTGTACCAGTTGCTACAGTAGCAATCGGCAAAGCCGGTGCAACAAATGCAGGCCTTCTTGCCGCACAAATGATTTCAGCATTTGATGAAACAATTGCAGCTCGCCTTGAAGAAAGAAGAGAGCAGACAAAACAGACTGTACTAGAAAGCAGTGATCAGCTTGGCTAAGCAGACCATTTTTCCAAACGCAACCATCGGTATCATTGGCGGCGGACAGCTTGGCAGATATATGGCTGTCAGCGCAAAGCAAATGGGGTACCGGGCAGCAGTTCTAGACCCGGTCACACAATCTCCTTGCGGACAGGTTGCCGATACAGAAATCACAGCCGCATATAGTGACCTTGAAGCGATTCGAAAGCTGGCAGAAATCAGCGATGTGGTGACTTATGAGTTTGAAAATATTGATTATGATGCACTGAATCAGCTCAAGGAAGAAGCCTATTTACCACAAGGAAGCGACCTTCTCCTTTTAACTCAAAATCGTGAGACCGAGAAAAAAGGGATTGTAGACGCAGGCTGTGAAGTAGCACCTTACCGCATCATTCATGATGAAAAAGAGCTGGAAGATGCCGTGGACGCGCTCGGTTTGCCAGCCGTGCTGAAAACATGCAGAGGCGGCTACGATGGAAAAGGACAGTACGTCATCAAAGAAAAAGGACAGCTGAAGGAAGCTGCTGCACTGCTCACACATGGAACATGTATTTTAGAAAGCTGGGTTCCATTCCAAATGGAGCTTTCGGTGATCGTCACTCGTTCTGTTCATGGAGAGATCGCCGTATTTCCAGTCGCTGAGAACATTCATAAGCATAATATTTTGTTCCAAAGCATTGTGCCTGCAAGGGTAGAGAACCGCATTCAGGAGAAGGCGAAAGAACTTGCAACAACACTGGCTGAAAAGCTGGGGCTGGTTGGTACTCTTGCTGTAGAACTGTTCCTGACAAATGACGGAAAGCTGCTCGTCAATGAACTGGCACCACGCCCGCATAATTCTGGCCATTATACGCTCGATTTATGTGAGACAAGTCAGTTTGAACAGCACGTCCGCGCTATATGTGGTCTGCCGCTTGGCGGTACAGCCCTTTTATCAGAGGGGATGATGGTGAATTTATTAGGCGATGAAGTGGACATTCCAAAAGAGCATCCTGAGCTTCTCAAAGAAGCGAAGCTTTATCTATATGGAAAGCATGAAGTAAAAGCCGGCCGCAAAATGGGGCATATGACGTTTATGAAACAGCTCGATGATGAATGGATGACAAACATCACAAAGATATGGACTGAAAGAGATGGAGGAAACGGGAAATGATCGAACGTTACGCACGACCAGAAATGTCAGCAATCTGGACAGAGGAAAACAAATTTAATGCATGGCTTGAAGTAGAAATTCTCGCTTGTGAAGCTTGGGCAGAGCTTGGCGTCATTCCGAAAGAAGACGTTGTGACAATGCGCAAAAATGCAAGCTTTGATATTGGACGTATTCTGGAGATTGAACAAGACACGCGCCACGACGTGGTTGCCTTTACGCGTGCTGTATCTGAATCTCTAGGAGAAGAAAGAAAGTGGGTTCATTACGGATTAACATCGACAGACGTAGTGGATACGGCGCTTTCATATCTATTAAAACAGGCGAATGATATCTTGCTCAAGGACATTGAGAGATTTGTTGACATACTAAAAGAAAAAGCAAAAGAGCACAAATATACCGTCATGATGGGCCGTACACACGGTGTACACGCTGAACCGACAACATTTGGCCTGAAGCTTGGTCTTTGGTACGAAGAAATGAAGCGTAACCTAGAACGTTTTAAACAAGCAAAAGCTGGCATTGAATACGGCAAAATCTCTGGAGCTGTTGGCACATATGCGAACATCGACCCGTTTGTTGAGCAATATGTGTGTGAGAAACTTGGCATCAAAGCTGCACCAATTTCAACCCAAACCTTGCAGCGTGACCGCCATGCAGATTACATGGCTACTCTTGCTTTAGTGGCAACGAGCATTGAGAAATTTGCTGTTGAAATTCGTGGTCTTCAAAAGAGTGAAACACGTGAAGTAGAAGAGTTCTTCGCAAAAGGACAAAAAGGATCATCAGCGATGCCGCATAAGCGTAACCCAATCGGTTCTGAGAATATGACGGGAATTGCCCGCGTGATCCGAGGATATATGCTGACAGCTTATGAAAATGTACCGCTTTGGCATGAGCGTGATATTTCTCATTCATCTGCTGAGCGCATCATTTTACCAGATGCCACGATTGCACTGAACTATATGCTCAACCGTTTCTCAAACATCGTGAAAAACTTGACGGTCTTCCCTGAGAACATGAAACGCAACATGGACCGCACACTTGGCTTAATTTACTCACAGCGCGTTCTTCTTGCACTAATTGATACAGGCATGGCACGTGAAGAGGCATATGACACGGTTCAGCCAAAGGCAATGGAAGCGTGGGAGAAGCAAGTGCCGTTCCGTTCATTAGTAGAAGCAGAAGAAAAAATCACGTCACGCTTAACACCTGAACAAATCGCTGACTGCTTCGATTACAACTATCATTTGAAAAATGTCGATATGATTTTCGAACGTCTAGGTCTTGCGTAAGAAATGGGCCGCCTGCTCGCCAGGCGCCCAATCCTGAAAATTGCCAACATTCAAATTAGGAGGCCAACCTGAATGACTGTGAAACAAGAACTTCTCTACGAAGGCAAAGCGAAAAGAATCTATCAGACCGATGACGAGCATATTTTATATGTTGAATATAAAGACTCAGCTACAGCATTTAACGGCGAAAAGAAAGCTGAAATCGAAGGCAAAGGCAGATTGAACAACGAGATTTCAAGCTTAATCTTTCAAATGCTGCATGAAAAAGGGGTCAACAATCACTTTGTAAAACGCCTTTCTGAAACAGAGCAGCTCATTCAAAAGGTGCAGATTGTTCCGCTTGAAGTCGTTGTACGAAATGTAGTGGCAGGCAGTATGTCAAAACGCCTCGGCATTCCAGAGGGAACGAAACTGGACACACCTTTGATTGAGTTTTACTACAAAGATGATGCACTCGGCGATCCGCTCATTACAGAAGATCATATTCGCATTTTACATGCAGCGACACCTGAGCAGGTAGAGGAAATGAAACAGATCACAAGACAAGTGAATGAAGAGTTAAAGCAAATCTTCTCAGATTGCCATGTGAATTTAATTGATTTCAAGCTTGAATTCGGAATAGATCATGAGAATCGTATTTTGCTAGCTGATGAGATTTCACCTGATACGTGCAGGCTTTGGGACAAAGATACAAACGAAAAGCTTGATAAAGACGTTTTCAGACGAAACCTGGGCGGCTTAACGAATGCATACGAAGAAATTTTCAAAAGACTTGGAGGCCATAAACATGTATAAAGTGAAAATTTTTGTCAGCTTAAAAGAGAGCGTTCTTGATCCACAAGGAAGTGCCGTGCAGCACGCTTTGCACAGCATGTCTTATCAGGAAGTAAAGGATGTCCGTATCGGGAAATACATGGAGCTTGTCATTGAAAAATCAGATCGTGATTTAGACACAGTCGTCAAAGAAATGTGCGAAAAATTACTTGCCAACACGGTGATTGAAGATTACCGCTATGAGGTGGAGGAGGTTGTCGCACAGTGAAGTTTGCAGTGATCGTCTTGCCTGGCTCTAACTGTGATATCGATATGTACCATGCGATTCAAGATGAGTTAGGTGAACAAGTTGAATATGTATGGCACGACGAAACGAGTCTTGACGGATTTGACGGTGTACTCGTACCAGGCGGTTTCTCCTATGGGGATTACTTAAGATGTGGTGCGATCGCCCGCTTCTCAAACATCATGCCGGCGGTGAAGAAAGCAGCTGAGGAAGGAAAACCTGTTCTTGGTGTTTGTAACGGGTTCCAAATTCTTCAGGAGCTAGGCATTCTTCCGGGGGCGATGAGACGAAATAAAGACTTGAAGTTTATCTGTCGACCAGTTGAACTCATTGTAGAAAACAACGAAACGCAATTTACAAGCGGTTATCAAAAAGGCGAATCCATTACGATTCCTGTAGCGCACGGTGAAGGCAACTTCTACTGTGATGAAGACACTCTAGCGAAGCTCATTGAACGCGGCCAAATCGCTTTCACTTACGGAGATGATATTAACGGCAGTGTGAATCGAATTGCAGGTGTAACGAATGAAGAGGGCAATGTACTCGGCATGATGCCACACCCTGAGCGCGCGGTTGATTCATTACTAGGCAGCGCAGACGGACTTAAATTGTTTCAATCTATCGTGAAAAATTGGAGGGACACTCATGTCACTACTGCTTGAACCAAGTCACAAGCAAATTAAAGAAGAGAAATTGTATCAGCAAATGGGATTGAGTGATGAAGAATTCGCTTTAATCGAATCCATTATTGGCAGGCTGCCAAACTACACAGAAACGGGCATTTTTTCTGTCATGTGGTCAGAGCATTGCAGTTATAAAAACTCAAAGCCTGTTTTAAGCAAATTCCCGACAAAAGGAGAGCACGTTCTTCAAGGTCCTGGGGAAGGCGCTGGAATCGTTGATATTGGAGACAACCAAGCGGTTGTATTTAAAATCGAATCACATAACCATCCATCTGCGATTGAACCGTATCAAGGAGCGGCGACAGGTGTCGGCGGAATTATCCGTGATGTATTCTCCATGGGTGCGCGTCCAATTGCTGTATTAAACTCTCTTCGTTTTGGTGAACTGACTTCACCGCGCGTGAAGTACTTGTTTGAAGAAGTAGTGGCAGGGATCGCAGGCTATGGAAACTGTATCGGAATTCCAACAGTCGGCGGAGAGGTTCATTTCGATCAAAGCTATGAAGGCAACCCGCTCGTGAATGCAATGTGTGTTGGACTAATCAACCATGAGGACATTAAAAAAGGGCAGGCCAAAGGTGTTGGCAACACGGTCATGTACGTTGGTGCCAAAACGGGACGTGACGGAATTCACGGTGCAACATTTGCGTCTGAGGAATTTTCTGATGAATCAGAAGAAAAACGCTCAGCTGTTCAAGTCGGTGATCCGTTCATGGAAAAACTGCTGCTTGAAGCGTGCCTTGAAGTCATCAAAAACGATGCACTCGTTGGGATTCAGGATATGGGAGCGGCTGGCTTAACAAGCTCAAGTGCGGAAATGGCGAGTAAAGCAGGTTCTGGTATCGAGATGAATCTAGATCTCATCCCGCAGCGTGAAACAGGCATGTCAGCATACGAAATGATGCTTTCTGAATCTCAAGAGAGAATGCTTTTGGTCATTGAAAAAGGCCGTGAACAAGAGATCATTGATATTTTTGAAAAATACGATCTTGAAGCGGTATCAGTCGGTCATGTGACAGACGATAAAATGCTTCGTTTACTTCACCAAGGTGAAGTGGTATGTGAGCTTCCTGTTGACGCGCTTGCAGAAGAAGCGCCGGTTTATCACAAGCCGTCAAGTGAGCCTGCCTACTATCGTGAGTTTTTAGAAACAAAAGTTGAAGCACCTGCTATCACAGATGCAGCCGACACGTTAAAGCAGCTTCTCCAGCAGCCAACAATTGCAAGTAAAGAATGGGTTTATGATCAATATGACTACATGGTTCGGACAAATACAGTCGTTGCACCAGGCTCTGATGCGGGCGTTTTAAGAATCCGTGGAACGAAAAAAGCCCTTGCGATGACAACCGATTGTAACGCACGTTATCTGTACCTTGATCCAGAGGTCGGCGGGAAAATCGCAGTCGCAGAAGCAGCACGTAACATTGTGTGCTCAGGCGCTCGTCCGCTTGCAGTAACAGATAACTTAAACTTCGGTAACCCAGAGAAACCAGAAATTTTCTGGCAAATTGAAAAATCTGCTGACGGTATTAGCGAAGCGTGCCGCAAGCTAAGCACACCAGTTATCGGTGGTAACGTCTCTTTATATAACGAATCAAATGGAACAGCCATTTACCCAACACCAGTCATTGGGATGGTTGGTTTGGTTGAAGATACAGCTCATATTACGACACAGTCGTTCCAGCAGGCTGGTGATGTAATTTTCGTGATTGGTGAGACGAAGGAAGAATTCGCAGGCAGTGAGCTTCAAAAGATGACAGAAGGCCGTATTTACGGAAAAGCACCGGAAATTGATTTGGATGTAGAGCTCACGCGTCAGGAAGCCCTTCTTGCTGCGATTCAAAACGGACTTGTTCAATCAGCACACGATGTGTCTGAAGGCGGTCTTGGTGTCGCACTTGCTGAAAGTACATTTGGAACAGACGGTCTTGGCGCTCATATCCAAATGGATTTAAACAGCGAAGCTTCATTATTTAGTGAAACACAGTCACGTTTTGTTGTCACAGTGAAACCAGAGCACCGCGAAGCATTTGCTGCGGCTGTCAAAGATGCGAAAGAAGTTGGAACGGTCACAAATGATGGTGTATTCACCGTCAAAAATCAAGAAGGACAACAATGGATTCATGCAGCGGTCAACGAACTTGAACGTGCATGGAAAGGAGCGATCCCATGCTTGCTGAAATCAGAGGCTTAAACGAAGAGTGTGGCGTCTTTGGGGTTTGGGGACACGAAGAAGCCCCGCAAATCACATATTACGGATTGCATAGTCTTCAGCACCGAGGACAAGAAGGTGCGGGAATCATTGCAACAGATGGTGAAAACCTGACGGCACATAAAGGCCTTGGACTGATTACGGAAGTCTTTCAAAACGGTGAGCTAAAGGATTTGAAAGGTAAAGGTGCAATCGGACATGTCCGGTATGCGACAGCAGGCGGAGGCGGCTTTGAAAATGTGCAGCCCCTCTTCTTCCGCTCGCAAAACAACGGCAGTCTTGCCCTTGCTCATAATGGGAACTTAGTGAATGCAACGCAATTAAAGCAGCAGCTAGAGAACCAGGGGAGTATATTTCAGACATCTTCTGACACTGAAGTGCTCGCTCATTTAATTAAGCGCAGCGGCTATATTGAATTGAAAGAGCAGATCAAAAATGCCCTGTCCATGCTTAAAGGAGCATATGCTTTCTTAATTATGACGGAAACTGAAATGATTGTGGCACTTGATCCGAACGGCTTACGTCCGCTTTCACTTGGTATGCTTGGGGACGCTTATGTCGTTGCTTCTGAAACATGTGCATTTGACGTTGTCGGCGCCACGTATTTACGAGATGTGGAGCCTGGCGAAATGCTGATCATTAATGATGAAGGCCTCAAATCTGAGCGCTTCTCCATGAATATTAACCGCAGCATGTGCAGCATGGAATACATTTATTTCTCAAGACCTGACAGCAATATCAACGGCATCAACGTGCATAGTGCGAGAAAGAACCTTGGCAAAAAGCTTGCTGAGGAAGCGCATGTCGAAGCAGATGTTGTGACAGGTGTACCAGATTCGAGTATTTCTGCAGCGATTGGATATGCCGAAGCAACAGGTATTCCATATGAGCTCGGTTTAATTAAAAACCGTTATGTCGGCAGAACCTTTATCCAGCCGTCTCAAGCATTGCGTGAGCAGGGCGTGCGCATGAAGCTGTCTGCTGTGCGCGGGGTCGTCGAAGGAAAGCGTGTCGTGATGGTGGATGATTCCATCGTACGCGGAACAACAAGCCGCCGCATTGTGACGATGCTAAGAGAAGCGGGTGCGACGGAAGTCCATGTCCGCATTAGTTCACCGCCAATTGCACATCCGTGTTTTTATGGAATTGATACGTCCACACATGAAGAGCTGATTGCTTCTTCTCATTCAGTGGAAGAAATTAGACAGGAAATCGGTGCAGACTCCATTGCATTTTTATCTGTAGACGGTTTAATGGACGGGATTGGCAGAAAGTATGATGATCCGCAGCGCGGTCAATGCTTAGCATGCTTTACTGGGAAATACCCGACTGAAATTTATGAAGATACTGTTCTTCCGCATGTGAAGGAAACAGCACTGACGAAATAATCGAATAAAGGAGCAGCAGTCAAGATGATTTGATATGCTGCTCTTTCATTCTGCTGAAAATAAATGGAAGAGAAGCAGCTAAAAGGAGTGAATGGGATGTCAGAAGCATATAAAAACGCCGGTGTCGACATCGAAGCAGGATACGAAGCCGTCAAACGAATGAAAACACACGTGGAACGTACAAAAAGAGCAGGCGTCATGGGTGCTCTAGGCGGATTTGGCGGTATGTTTGATTTATCTGAGCTGCCATACAAAAAGCCCGTTCTTGTCTCAGGAACAGATGGTGTCGGAACAAAATTAAAGCTTGCCTTTTTAATGGATCAACACGATACGATCGGTGTTGATGCCGTGGCAATGTGTGTGAACGATGTGCTGGCACAAGGGGCAGAGCCGCTCTTTTTCTTAGATTACTTAGCAGTTGGTAAAGCAGATCCGATAAAAATTGAATCAATCGTCAAAGGTGTGGCTGACGGCTGTGAGCAGTCTGGTTCAGCGCTTGTCGGCGGAGAAACAGCAGAGATGCCGGGTCTTTACACAGAAGATGAATATGATATTGCTGGTTTTTCAGTAGGCGTCGTTGAAAAGGATGAAATTGTGACAGGAGAGAGCATCAAAGAGGGGCACTTGCTTATTGGACTCAGCTCAAGCGGAATTCATAGCAATGGGTACTCTCTTGTTCGTAAAGTATTGCTGGAAGACGCTGGTCTGGATCTGCATCAAACGTATGAACCTTTTACAAGACCGCTTGGAGAAGAGCTTCTTGAACCGACCAAAATTTATGTGAAGCCTGTTCTTAAACAAGTGAAAGCCGGCAAGATTGACGGCATGGCACATGTGACAGGCGGCGGCTTTATTGAAAATTTACCGCGTATGCTGCCTGAAGGGCTTGGCGTTGAGATTGATAACGGCTCATGGCCAGTACCGCCAATTTTCTCCTTTATTCAAGAAAAAGGACAGTTAAAGGCAGAAGAAATGTTCAACGTGTTTAATATGGGCATTGGTTTTGTCTTAGCGGTAAAAGAAGATGACCTTGTCGAAGTGATCAGAGGACTTGAAGAAGACGGAGAGAAAGCATTTCTCATCGGCCGTGTTCAAAAAGGAGAAGGTGTCACATTCGGCGGTGGAAGCCTCTCATGAAGAAGTTTGCGATCTTCGCCTCTGGAAGCGGGACGAATTTTCAAGCCATTATGGATACATTAAAAAAAGAACAGTGGCAGGCAGAGGCCGCCATTGTGATTTGTGATAAACCGGGTGCAAAGGTGCTGGAGCGTGCTGAGAAAGAGGGCATTCCCTCCTTTGCCTTTACCCCGAAGGCTTTTCCGAATAAAGCCGCTTTTGAACAAACGATCATTGAACAGCTTAGGCTGCATGAAGTGGAATGGATTTTCCTTGCTGGGTATATGAGACTGATTGGTCCAACATTACTTGAAGCATTCAGAGGGAAAATTGTCAATATCCACCCGTCCTTGCTGCCAGCCTTCCCAGGGCTGGATGCCATTGGACAAGCCTATCAAGCAGGCGTCAAAGTGGCGGGTATCACCGTCCATTTTGTCGATGAAGGCATGGATACAGGTCCGATCATTGACCAAGCGTCGATTTACATCGAACAAGGGGAAGAGCTTGAATCGATTGAAAAAAGAATGCATGAACTAGAACACACACTATATCCAAAAGTGATCAAATCACTTTTAGAATTATCTTAATGAGGTGACGAAGGCATGACGATCAAACGCGCATTAATCAGTGTTTCCGATAAAACGAATCTTGTACCTTTTGTGAAAGAATTAACAGAACTTGGCGTTGAAGTGATTTCAACTGGAGGTACACATAAGCTTCTTCAAGAGAACGGCATTGATGTCATTGGAATTTCAGAAGTCACTGGATTCCCTGAAATCATGGACGGACGACTCAAAACACTTCACCCGAACATTCATGGCGGGCTTTTAGCAGTGAGAGAAAACGATGAGCATATGGCACAGATTGAGAAGCATGGCATTCAGCCGATTGATCTTGTTGTCGTGAATCTCTATCCATTCAAAGAGACGATCTCAAAAGACGATGTGACGTATGAAGAAGCGATTGAAAACATTGATATTGGCGGACCGGGAATGCTTCGTGCAGCATCAAAAAACCACCAAGACGTCACAGTGATTGTCGATCCTCGTGACTATGATACAGTCATCCAGCAAATCAAAGAAGGCGGCGTGTCACTCGAGAAAAAACGTGAGCTCGCTGCAAAGGTATTCCGTCATACGGCTGCTTACGATGCTCTGATTGCGGATTACTTAACAAACTTTGTGGGCGAAACAGAGCCAGAACAGTTCACTGTCACGTTTGAGAAAAAACAATCCCTTCGTTATGGAGAAAACCCGCACCAAGCGGCGACTTTCTATGAAAATGCTCTTCCAGCCAAAGGTTCTTTGGCTACTGCAAAGCAATTACATGGAAAAGAACTTTCCTACAACAATATCAAAGATGCAGATGCCGCTCTTCAAATTGTACGTGAATTCACGGAGCCAGCAGCTGTTGCTGTGAAGCATATGAACCCGTGCGGCGTTGGTACAGGAGAAACGATTGCAGAAGCATTTGACCGAGCATTCAAAGCAGATGAGACGTCTATTTTTGGCGGCATTGTGGCACTTAACCGTGAAGTAGACAAACAAACGGCTGAGGTGCTGCATACGATTTTCTTAGAAATTGTCATCGCCCCATCGTTCAGCCAAGAAGCACTTGACGTGTTAACAGCGAAAAAGAATCTTCGTCTATTAACATTAGATGTAGAAGCGGATCTCGGGAAAAAGGAAAAGCAGCTGACAAGTGTCCATGGCGGACTGCTTGTTCAGGATATTGACACGTACGGCTTAGAGGAAGCAACGATTTCTATTCCAACGAAAAGAGAACCAACAGAAGACGAATGGAAAGACTTAAAGCTTGCTTGGAAAGTAGTCAAGCATGTGAAATCAAATGCTATTGTCCTTGCGAAAGATCAAATGACAGCAGGAATCGGTGCTGGTCAAATGAACCGCGTGGGCTCAGCTAACATTGCAATTGAGCAAGCTGGTGAAAAGGCAAAAGGAAGCGCACTAGGCTCTGATGCATTCTTCCCAATGGGCGATACAGTGGAAGCTGCTGCAAAGGCAGGCGTCACAGCGATCATTCAGCCAGGCGGATCTATTCGTGATGAAGAATCGATTCAAAAAGCAGATGAATACGGCATCGCCATGGTCTTCACTGGCGTTAGACATTTCAAACATTAAGGGGATGACAGTGTGAACGTATTAATTATCGGCAGAGGCGGAAGAGAGCATACCATCGCATGGAAAGTGAATCAAAGTGAACTTGTCAGCCAAGTATTTGTCGCACCCGGCAATGATGGAATGACAGATGCTGCGAAGCTTGTACCAATCGACGAAGGCGATCATGAGGCGTTAATTCGTTTTGCAAAAGAAAACGAAATCGGCTTAACCATTGTCGGTCCAGAGGTCCCTTTAATCGCAGGTATCGTTGATGCATTTGAAGAAGCAGGTCTAAAAGTATTTGGACCGAATGCAAAAGCTGCGGTCATTGAAGGCTCAAAGGAATTTGCAAAAGACTTAATGAAGAACTACGATATCCCAACAGCCGCTTACGCTGCTTTTACATCGTTTGAAGAAGCAAAAGCATATGTAGAAGAAAAGGGTGCGCCGATTGTCATTAAAGCAGACGGGCTTGCCGCAGGAAAAGGCGTCACAGTGGCCATGACGCTGGAAGAGGCCGTCGATTGTCTGCATGATTTCTTAGAGGATGAAAAGTTTGGCGATGCAAGTGCATCTGTTGTCATCGAAGAATTTTTAACAGGCGAAGAATTTTCACTCATGGCCTTTGTCAACGGAGAAAAGGTGTACCCGATGGTGATTGCGCAGGATCACAAACGGGCCTTTGAAGATGACAAAGGGCCGAACACTGGCGGAATGGGCGCTTATTCACCAGTTCCGCAAATTTCAGATGAAGTGGTTCAGAAAGCCGTGGAAGATGTTGTGAAACCGGCAGCTCGCGCGATGGTGCAGGAAGGGCGTCCATTTACAGGCATTTTATATGCAGGTTTAATGCTGACACCAGAAGGCTCAAAGGTGATTGAATTCAATGCACGCTTTGGCGACCCTGAAACGCAGGTGGTTCTCCCTCGTCTTGAATCAGATTTAGTCCAAGTATTCCTCGATATTCTTGATGGAAAAGATGTGGACTTACAGTGGAAAGACACTGCGGCTGTCAGTGTGGTTCTTGCATCAGAAGGATACCCAGAAGACTATGCAAAAGGCACACCGATCGGTGCCTTGCAAACGACTGTCTCTGATGTCGTGACCTTCCATGCAGGAACAAAAAAAGAAAACGATCAATTCGTCACAAATGGCGGACGTGTAGCGAATGTGACCGCATTTGACGACACATTTGAAGCGGCAAGATCAAGAGTGTATGAAGCGGTTGAAGAAATCATACAGCCAGGTCTATTTTATCGCCGTGACATCGGTGCCCGTGCACTGAAGGCTGCGGGGAAAAACGTTTAATCAAAACACCTTTCTATCTGATGAGATGGAAAGGTGTTTTTTGTTCATGAGAAGGGATGCCGGCGGAATATGAAGAAGTAGTATGGGATGACGAGTTTATGAGGAGGCAGCATGGTCATTCAAGGAATTATTCTATTTGCAATCGTGTTACTTATTTTATTTATACTGTTCTCAAATCTCATCATGTATGAAGCGAGAAAGCAAAACAAAGCCAAAAAAGGCTCAGCCATTCGGTATATGATCATGTCGATTTTTTCTGGTATCGTCATTGTTTCATTTTCCATTTGGATTTTTTTTATTAGCTGATTTATAAGAGAGGATGAGTATATGGTGCAATTGAAGGAACTTGCGAACAAGCGTTTTTCTGCCTCGATCTGTATTGATTCATTTAATGAGCGAATCCGTTTGGATGACTACAGCGGCAGGGTGCGGGATGTGATTCAGTCGGTTCTTCAGGAAGCGGCAGACTCCAAGGCTTCTAAGGTCATTGTGAAAGTCAGGCGTGAGCATATGCCTCTTTTTTTAGAAAAAGGCTTTCGGCTTGAAGGCGTGTTTTCTCATTATTTTCTTGGAAGTGATGCGTACGGCATGTCGCTCTTTCTGACGGAGGATCGAATGAACAGCCCGTATTGGCTGAAGGAAGATGAAATTGTTGCGTCTATTCAGGAAAAGCCTCTCAAAAAAGACCAAGGCACGTGGCAGGATGAGTATGTGATGCGGAAAGCGGATACGCAGGATATTCACAAGCTGGCAAAGCTCTATGATGCCGTTTTTGAAACGTATCCTACGCCAATGAATGAGCCAGATTACATCCAAAAGGTGATGGAGGAAGGGACCGTCTTTTATGCCGTTGAACATGACGGTCACATTGTGAGTGCAGCATCCGCTGAAATCAATGCGCCGTATGGTCATGCGGAATTAACAGATTGTGCGACCCTTCCATCATACAGAAAACTAGGATTCATGCATCATTTGATTCTAGCACTCGAAAAAGAACTTCAATCCATGCACATCTATGTCTTTTATTCTCTCGCACGTGCACTGTCCTATGGAATGAACCAAGTGTTTTATCAGCTCGGCTATACGTATACCGGGCGTTTCCAAAACAACTGCTATATTTTTGACAAAATTGAAGATATGAATCTATGGGTGAAAACGCCGAATGAATCATGAAATGGTTCTCATCTGATCAAGCAGACCAGATAGGCGGTACGCCATGATACTGAGCTGCAGCTTCATCCGATCATCTGTTGATTTGAGGCTGCAGCCTGTTCTCGTTTCAATTTGTTTCAGCCGGTAGCTTAATGTATGCCTGTGAATAAACAATTCTCCCGCAGATTTTTGAATATTTTCATTGTGTGCCAAATACACTTCGAGTGTATGGATCAGGTCAGCGCCCTGTTTTTTCGTATAAAGCAAGGGACTTAACAGCTCCACGTAAAAGTCATGCAAATTCATACCCGCTTCATTCATTTCAAGCAGCATCCCGTATAAGCCGAGCTTTTGATAATGAATGATGCATTCGTCTGTCTTTAAAAGCGGAAGAAGCCTTGCTGCATACTGCGCTTCCTTCGCGCTTTTTGAAAAGAGACCGATCTGGTCATAGGCTCTCCCAATGCCAATCACAATCGGGTGGACGGGAAAAAAATAAGACCAAGTGCTTCGGCACTCTTCTGCTGCACGATACCACTCCGCTTCTTGAAACGCTTTTTTTCCTGCTGGTGTAAGAACAAAAATGGAATCGAGCCTTGTCTTAAGTAAAAAAGGAATATGTCTGCGTTCAAATATCGACGTGAGTAATTGAGATAGGCGCTGCATCATTTGGTGATCGAGCTGTGTGTGCTGATGCTGAAATTGAAAGTAGATGACCACCTGCTCATCGCTCATATCGTATTGCAGCTTTGTTGCCTGTTCGACCACATAGCTTTCTTCTGTGTATTGCTGCTGCAAAATATCATCTAACAAATGACCTTGCATTTGGTTTTCTGTATCTTGAATGGCTTTTTGCTTCAGCCATTCAATCGCATACACCGCCCCGGCATGCTCGATGGCAATCGCGTCGAGATGATGCCACGCATCCTTTTTCTTTAAAGATACAATAAATCCGAAAATATCGCCCATCGCAATTACTGGGCATGCAGCGAGGACAAACGCACCGCACGTGTCATAAACGAGCCTTCCTTTCTCCTCAGCCTGCTTGAGAAGAGGCGTCGTTTCGATTGGTTCATGATCTGTCAAAAAGCCAAAAGCAGGAGAGTACGTCACTTCATCTTTGATGAGATGAGCTGCTGTTTGCTGTAAAAAAACATCAAGCACAACGATGTTCGCCGAAGTGAGATGTGCCAGCTCATCTGTAATTTGGGTGACATTTTTATTGCTGACATTTAAATGGGTTAGTCTTTGGTGAATGGCTGAAGAATATTTAAGCTGATGGAGCTGGCTGCTGACGATTTGCTCTAGAACGGCTTTTGTAATGTCTGAGAAGTTGACATGTGAAGGAATCTCGATGAGTGGAATGCCGCTGTTTTTGGCAGCTTCGATCAGTGATGCCGGAATTTCCGTTAAGTATACGCCTTTATAAATCGCAATGGCCGATAGACGTTGAGATTGAATCAGCTCCTCAAGCCGGGCACGCCTTTCTAGATTGTCTGCAAGCCCAAAGCCGGTTGTGACGAGCAGCTCCCCTTCTGAAAGCCTTGAAGTATCTTCGATAATTTCCACGATGGTCACCCACTGAATGAGGCGGTCTAGTCCATTTTCCCCAGCAAGCAGCTTTGTTTCCTTCATGATATCGAGCGAGAGTGCATCTTTGACGAGAATCGCCATAGACTCATGACCTCCTTTTGAACACTCTTATACACGATGTATAAAAAATGCGTGTGAAATTCGGGCATGTGGCGAATGGAGGATGACTGCCCTCTTGATTAAGCTAATCTTATAACAAGTATACAAAATTTTCTTGCGATTCATGAAAAAAGAAAGATGCAGCTGCTGACGAGAGAGGGAGGAATGACAAAGTGGAGACCCGGGATTACTTAATCAAACCAATGTTGAATCAGCATTATCCTGTGGCTGTGAAAGGAGAGGGGATTTATTTATATGATCGGGACGGGAAAAAATATTTAGACGGCTCATCGGGTGCTGTCACGGCGAGTATTGGACATGGCATACGAGACATCATTGATGCCATGACAGAGCAAGCGGAAAAGGTGAGCTTTACGTACAGGTCACAATTCACAAATGAACCAGCAGAAGAACTTGCCTATGAATTGAGTACACTCTGCCCAGGGAACCTGAACTGGTCTTTTTTTGTCGGAAGCGGATCAGAGGCAACAGAAACCGCCATGAAAATAGCCATTCAGCATTGGCAGGAGCAGGGGAAGGCTGAGAAGAATCACATCATCTCAAGATGGATGAGTTATCACGGCATCACACTCGGTGCGCTGTCGATGTCAGGACATATTGCAAGGAGAGAGCGCTTTGAACCACTGCTCGAAAAACACCCGGTGCTGTCTCCGCCATACAGCTATCGTTCGTGGCTGCCAAAGGAAGAAAGCAAGCAGGTCGAATGGTATGTACAGGAATTTAAAACCGTCATCCAGCGTATAGGAAAAGAGAGGATTGCGGCTTTTATTGCAGAGCCGATTGTTGGAGCAGCGGGCGCGGCGCTTGTTCCGCCAGATGGATATTTTGCGGCGATGAAGCGAGTTTGTGAGGAAAACGATATTTTAATGATTGCAGATGAAGTCATGACAGGCTTTGGACGAACTGGGAAAATGTTTGCCATGGAACATTGGGGCGTCGTACCAGATATTATGGTACTCGGAAAAGGCATGAGCGCCGGCTATTCACCGATTGCGGCAGCTGTCTCAGCGGATCATGTGATTGCACCGATTCTCAGCGGTTCGGGCTCTGTGATGGCAGGCCACACTTATAGCGGCAATCCGCTTTCAGCAGCCGTCTCACTGGCTGTCATTCGATATATGAAAAAACACCAGCTTTCAGAACGGGCTGATCTGTCTGGCCGATATTTAATGAATGCTTTAAAGGATTTGCAAACAAATCATTCCATCATAGGAGATGTGAGAGGAAAGGGGCTGCTCATTGGCATTGAATTTGTCGCAGACCGATTATCGAAAACACCATTTCCTGCTCATGCTCAAATGACACATTTAGTTGTGGAGACGGCCAAGCAAAATGGTTTGCTTGTTTACCCAGCAAGCGCTGGAGAGGATGGTGTAGGAGGTGCAGCGGTCATGATCGCACCGCCGCTTTCCATTACGCAGCAGGAGATGGATGAACTGATTCATTTATTCGGGCAGACAATGACGCAGGTCGAGCAAGAAGTCATCAATCGAGGGTTTTTCCCATCTGCCATGTAGGGAGGAAAGATGATGAACAAAACAGCGAACTTAGATCAAGTCATCACGCATTTTAGAGACGGAATGACCATTATGTTTGGCGGGTTTGGCGGTGTGGGGTCCCCGCCATCATTGATCGATGCCATCCTAGAAGCCAATATTAAAGACCTGACATTGATCGGAAACGATGCAGGCTTCCCGCAAATC
Organism: Bacillus sp. FSL K6-1000; assembly: GCF_038630785.1. Classification (NCBI taxonomy): domain Bacteria; kingdom Bacillati; phylum Bacillota; class Bacilli; order Caryophanales; family Bacillaceae; genus Bacillus; species Bacillus sp. FSL K6-1000. Next base: position 680,509 of record NZ_CP152042.1, read on the forward strand.
GGTGTTGGCAGGCTGATCACAGAAGGAAGAGTGAAGAAAATCATTGCCTCTCATATTGGCTCAAATCCAATTGCCGGGCAGAAAATGCAGGCAGATACACTAGACGTTCTTTTTTACCCGCAGGGCATCCTAGCAGAAAAGATCAGGGCAGGGGGGATGGGTTTAGCGGGCATTGTGACAGATGTCGGCATGGATAGCCTCAATCTTGATGAGAAACAATTGGTTCAGCTGGATGGAAAGAAGTATATTCTTGAGCCTGCACTGACCGCGGATATCGCGATTGTGAATGCCCTCAAAGCAGATGAAGCAGGGAACCTGATTTTTGATAAAAGTGCACGGAATACAAACCCGATTGTGGCGATGGCAGGAGACTGGACCATTGCAGAAGTAGAAGAGATTGTGCCTGTGGGCAGGCTTCATCCAGAGGAAATTGTGACGCCAGGCGTATTTGTGAACCAGATCGTGCAATCAAAAGGAGTGAACTGGACATGGGCATGGGAGACATCGATTTAAGACACCGCATAGCCAAACGTGCGGCACAGGAAATTGAAGATGGGATGATCGTCAATCTTGGGATCGGCATCCCAACCCTTGCAGCTGAATACATCCCACCACATTACGAGGTGTGGCTGCATGCAGAAAACGGCATTATGGGAGCAGGCGCTTCACCAGCACGAGGGGAAGAAGATCCGAATTTGTGCAATGCCGGAGGTTTCCCAATTACATTAACAAAAGGCGGCTCATATATGGACAGCACAACCGCTTTTGGCATCATTCGCAAAGGGATGCTGGATATGACGATTTTAGGTGCACTTGAAGTCAGCAGTCAGGGGGATCTTGCGAATTGGATTGTACCGGGTAAACGAGTACCGGGTATGGGCGGAGCGATTGAACTCGCGCAAAAAGCGAAAAAGGTAGTGGTCGTGATGAGCCACCTTGATAAACACGGACAATCTAAGATAAAAGCCGCCTGCACGCTGCCTTTAACAGCTAAGTCTTGTGTGGATCTGATTATTACAGATATGGCAGTCATTGAGGTCAAATCACAGCTGCTCATTTTGCGTGAAGTCATGCCGCCGTTTCAGCCGGAAGATGTCATGAGGGCGACAGAGGCGCCGCTCATTTTAGCGCCTGATGTCAAATCTGTTGTGTAGAAAGGATGACTGACTTGCAGCCAACCACACGTATCAGAAACTGGATGAAAGAGCATAAGGAGGAAGCCGTAACGCTTCTTCAGCAAATGGTGCAATGTGACAGCACACAAGGGAATGAGCAAGAAGTACAGCAAATCGTAGCAAATAAACTTTCTGCCATTGGCTTTGATGTCGACATATGGGACATTGGCGGAGATGACTTGCTGAACCACCCGTATTTTTATTCCCCGAGGCGTTCTTTTAAAGGAAGTCCTAATGTCGCCGGACGATTGAAAGGAAAAGGCGGCGGCAAATCTATTTTATTAAATGGGCATGTGGATGTTGTCCCAGCAGGAGATCACAAACAATGGACATATCCGCCCTACAGCGGGCATATCATAAACGGGAGACTTTATGGACGCGGGGCAACAGATATGAAAGGTGGAAACGTTTCTTTACTCTTTGCACTTGAGGCACTGCATGCGCTTCAGATTCCGCTGAAGGGAGATGTCGTGTTTCATAGTGTTGTCGAAGAAGAGAGCGGCGGTGCAGGCACCCTTGCAGCCATACTGAAAGGATATACAGCAGATGCAGCCATCATTCCAGAGCCAAGTCATATGAAAATCTTTCCGATTCAGCAAGGATCTAAATGGTTCAGACTGCATATTAAAGGAAGGGCTGCTCATGGCGGAACAAGATATCACGGCGTTTCTGCTATTGAAAAGAGTACGATTGTCCTTTCACATATAGCAGCACTAGAAGAAGAAAGAAATCAGCGAATCACGGAGCCGCTGTTTCAGCATATCCCAATTCCGATTCCGATCAATATCGGGAAAATTCAAGGTGGTGATTGGCCATCCTCTGTAGCAGACCTTGTCACAATGGAAGGCAGGCTCGGGGTGATGCCGGGTGAAACGGTAGAACAGGCAGAGAAGGAACTAGAAAATTGGATGGCAGAACTCGGAGAAAAAGATGAATGGTTCCATGAACATCCTGTTGAGGTCGAATGGTTTGGTGCAAGGTGGCTTCCGGGTTCAATCGATACGGATCATCCGCTTTTAGGTTTATTGAAGGAACAATATGAAGCGGTCATGAAGAAGCCGCCGAAGATCGAAGCCGCCCCTTGGGGAACGGACGGCGGATTACTGTCACAGGCAGCAGGTATTCCCATTATCGTGTTTGGACCTGGAACAACAGAGCTTGCCCATTTTCCGAATGAATCTATCGACATTGATCATGTGATAGAAGCAGCAGAAATTATTGCAAGGACAATGATCGAATGGTGTGAAGCAGCGGAATGAGATGAAATGAACATAAAAAAAGAAGGCTGCCTTACTCAGCCTTCTCTTTATGTGTGTCCTGCTGCTCACACATATATGTCACTGGACAAAAACGAAGAATGCCAGATCCTAGTTTCATACCGCCAAACATGATGCCGAAAAGCAGCATTTTACTCCATGGTTTTCTAGCATATAAGGATCCAGCTACAGTACATATTGTCATTCCGCAGGCAATTCTAATGAGCGCTTCCATTAAGCCGAGATTAGGTTTCATTGAAGGTGAATCTCCTTTTTTAAATTATTTTAAGTGTGATTTCAAGAAATTGTAACGTTTCATTAATGCGTAACGTGGTTCGTTATGTTACGATAGGGCTAATACAAATGAAGGAGAGTATGTGAATGTCCGAACGTACTTTTAATTGGAGAAATAATGACATCCGCACACAAATCGATGTAGTCGACTCAAAAATAGTTCCAACACTCCTTTTAACGAATGGACTCGTGCTTAACCCGTTTTTGAAGCAATGGGTGAAGGCAAATATTTGGATACATGATGATCGAATTGTTTATGTCGGAGCAGAGCTTCCTCAAAATAAATCAGCTAAACGTGTGATTGATTGTGAAGGGAAATACATTGTGCCTGGGTATATAGAGCCTCACGCGCACCCGTTCCATATTTATAATCCCCAATCACTTGCAGAATATGTGTCTCAATTTGGCACAACAACAATGGTCAGCGATAACTTATTTCTTCTTTTGCAAAGCAATGAAAAGAAAGCGCTTTCCACTCTATGTGAATTAAAAAAGCAGCCATTTCAGTATTTTTGGTGGTCCAGATACGATCTTCAAACGGAAGTCAGATATGAAGATGAGATGCTGCCAGTCAACTACCGGAAGGAATGGATTGATCATCCTGACGTCCTTCAAGGCGGCGAATTAACAAGCTGGCCAAGATTGATGGACGGTGATGATCTCATTTTATATTGCATGCAAGAAACGAAGAAGCAGAGAAAACGAATTGAAGGGCATTTCCCCGGAGCTTCTGAGAAAACGCTAACAAAAATGAAGCTGTTTGGCGCGGACAGTGATCATGAAGCGATGAATGCGGACGATGTGTTAAAACGCCTGTCCCTTGGCTATCATGTTTCATTGCGGCATTCTTCCATCCGCCCAGATTTAGTGAATATTTTAAGAGAATTGCATGAGCGTGATTTTAGACACTATGACCACTTTTTCTATACAACAGATGGTGCTGCTCCTCACTTTTATGAGGAAGGCATGATTAACCGCTTGATTTCGATCGCCCTTGAAGAAGGCGTGCCGATCATTGATGCGTATAATATGGCGACATTTAACATTGCAAAATACCATCAAATTGATGACTTATTAGGCGTTGTCGGTCCTGGACGGCTGGCTTCTTTGAATATTTTAGATGATCCAATGAACCCAAATCCTGAAACGGTCATATCTAAAGGGGTTATCCTCAAATTAGATGGCGAGAACCAGCATCAATTCCAAGAAACAAAATGGGAAAATGGCGGGCTTCTTCCATTAGATTTGGGGTATGATCTGACGATGAGTGATTTGCAATTCTCTATGCCGCTAGGTGTGAAGATGAGAAATGCCGTCATCATGGAGCCTTATACAGTGGAAATTGATAACTCAATCAACCAGCTGTCATGTGATCATGATCAAAGCTTCTTTAGCCTGATTGACCGAAAAGGCGAGTGGCGTGTGAATACGATGCTAAAAGGATTCGCAAACAAAGTGCAAGGCTTTGTCAGCTCATTTTCGCTCACGGGTGACATTTTAGTGATCGGGAAAAATAAAGAGGATATGATGCTGGCACATAAGCGGATGAAAGAAATTGGCGGGGGAATCGTCCTCACAGAGAACGGGAAAATTTTGCATGAAATCCCGTTGCAATTATCAGGCTGTGCATCGGCTGAACCATTTGAGACTGTTCTTCAGCAGGAACAAACATTACGCGAGCTGCTCATTGAGCGCGGCTATCCATTTGACTGCCCAATTGATACACTTGTCTTTTTCCAAAGTACACATTTGCCATATATTCGAGTGACGCCAAGAGGAATATTTGATGTCATGAAAAAAACTGTACTCTTTCCGTCTATAATGCGTTAAAATATAACAGAGTGGAGCTGTATCATCTTTGCCGCATTTCTGACTGCTGTTATAGGGCAGAAGTGAGCTATGGTTCTCTTCACTGCCATGTAAGTGATCATGATCTTATGTGGAGCTGTTGACAAAGCAGAGGGCTTTGACATGACGAATGAAGTACTCTAATTGTAAAATGATTCTGTCGGTTACGCTGACCGGCCAACATATTTTGAATGATCGAGCAAGGCGGGGCGCATATTTGTGGGTCTCGCTGAGCTTTCCGCAAAGTCTATATATTAGGGCAGAAGACCTAACCAAGCAGAAGTCATCTTTATACCGGAAGCAAACAAGTTTGTCAGATTGTCATACAAGGAAAATGACAGAACTTGTCGAATTTGTTTACGATAAAGAAGCTTCGGCTTACGAAAGAACCTGACGGCATTTTCAGCGTAGAACCAAACCTGTCATGATCTGTTCAAAGCTCATTGCTGAGGTTTTAAAAAAATTAGTCAGGAAAGATACCGCTTTCTTAGAAGAAGATCGTGCGAAGCGGTGTGGCAATAGTAAAGGAGAAGATGTATTAAGATGCAAATTGATAAATTAAGGGGCAAAAGTTTAGATCAGTTATTCAACTCCATCTTATCCCTTAAAGACCTGGAAGAATGTTATCGATTCTTTGATGATTTGTGTACCATCAATGAAATTCAATCTTTATCACAGCGTCTTGAAGTAGCACGTATGCTTCGCGAGGGAAACACGTATCATAAAATTGAGACGGAAACAGGTGCAAGCACTGCAACCATCTCACGTGTCAAACGCTGCTTGAACTACGGCAACGATGCCTATACGATGGCACTTGACCGCGTAGCCGAACAGCAGGAAAATAACGAAACAAAATAATGCAGCTTTCACTGTAAACAATCCTTTTCACGAAAAATGGACTTGTTTGCAGTTTTTTTATGAAAAGCGGGCAGGGACTGATAAATTGTCCCTGTTTTTTTAATTTAGCTCGCCCATAAACCATCTTTCTCATTCATAGGAGATGTCATCTTCGTTTGAGATGATTTTCTTAAACTCTACTGTTTGCTAACTTTATACGAAAATGTTAATAAAAAAAGGTGCGTTTCCGCACCTTTTCAAGCTAGACAGATGGCTGTGTGCCTGAGAACATCGGCACTTCGCTTGTCTCGCCATTCTCTTGTCTAAAAATAATATGTTTTTCATTAAAATGAATAGGCGATTCTATTCCCGCAGCTGCGGATAAGTTAAACAAACCTTCTCTAAGAGACAGGATATAATTGCACACTCGGTATTTTTTTTCTTCAATTGATAAACCCTTTTGCAGCTTTGGATCAGTCGTGGCGACCCCGACTGGGCATATATTCGTGTGGCAGACTTGGGCGCGAATGCATCCGACTGAAAACATGAGACCTCTAGCAATATTCACAAAGTCAGCTCCCATTGAAAGGGCAATCGCAATTTTATCTGGCGATAGAAGCTTGCCAGAAGCAAAGAGCTTTACCTGATCTCTGACACCGTATTCTTTCAAAATTTGATGAACCATAGGGAGTGCCGTGAAAATTGGCAGCCCTGCGGAATCCGCCAATTCATGAAAGGACGCCCCTGTACCGCCTTCTCCGCCATCAACTGTAATGAAATCAGGGTGTTTCCCGCTTTTTTTCATATAGCTGGCAAGCTCTTCAATATTTTCTTTATGCCCGACAACAAGTTTGATTCCAACTGGCTTTCCGCCTATACTCCGCAGCTCCTCAATGAAATCAAACATGTCAGGAATGGAGTGGAACATCTCAAAGCGGTTTGGGCTGTCAATGGATTGGTGAGGCGGTAATTTACGGATATTCGCAATTTCTTCCGTTACTTTTTCGCCGTCAATATGACCGCCGCGTGTTTTTGCTCCTTGTGCCAGCTTGAGTTCAAAGGCTTTGACTTCCTCGTGCTCGCTTTTTTTCTTGAATTCTTCAAAGGAAAATGCGCCATCCTCTGTTCTAACGCCAAATAAACCGGGCCCAATCTGACAAATGATATCTGCGCCGCCTTTGAGGTGATAAGGAGAAAGCCCGCCTTCACCTGTGTTCATCCACGTACCGCCGGCCATTTTTAATCCTGAGGATAAAGCTGTAATGGCCCTGTCGCCTAAGGAGCCGTAGCTCATAGCGGATTGACCGATCAGTCCTTTCACATGGAAAGGCTTTTGACATGTGTGTTCGCCAATGACTTGTACATCCTCTTGATGGAGAAAATAAGGATTTGCTTCGACTTCTTTGAAATGTTCACTTCTTCGCAGTAAATTGTCTTGATCAATTTGATACACTTTCGTTTTGATTTTTTCAGATTGATCGATTCGTAGTTCATCTCGCTGCTTTGGAAACAGGACGTTTCGAATGTAATAGCCTGGCTTGTCAAAATCACGTTTTGATCCAAAGCCCATCGTCCGGCTTTTGTACTTTCCTGACATGACCGCCTGCTCGTATTCTCTTCTTGAGAAGGGCAGCTCCTCTCGGTCATTCAGAAACAGATATTGGCGAAGCTCAGGTCCTATTTTTTCAAAGATAAACCGCAGCTTTCCAATGACCGGATAATTTCGCAGAACTGAATGTTCTTCTTGTTTTTCATCCCTCATCCAAATCCAGATCAATAGAATGATTGGGATAATCAAAAAAATGATTAGCAATGTGCCGATGATCATTAAGGTTGTGGTCATGAAGATCCCCTCTTTTCTCTTTCATTGCTGTTGTTATTCCACTTTTCATAAAAAGAGAAACCACATCAACATATTGTGACGTTTAGAAATGAAAAGGCGGGGTAACTTACAAATAAGATCATAAGGGGAGGGAACATACATGAATAAGCGTCCAAATGCGTATGTACTTGCAGGATTAGGGGTTGGAGGAGCTGTGTTATTAGCCGTAAAAAATAAACAGCATCTGAAAAAATGGGCAAGCATGTTCCGGTCAGATGAAAAGGTTCCTGAAAAAGCCGGCCACCCAGATCCATTAGATATCCAAGACAACAAGATGGTCGACGAAGGGGCCATGACATCCGTCCATTATTTTAATGAAGCGAGACAATAGTTTGAAAAAAACCGTTTTGAAAGATCAAAACGGTTTTTTCTTGTCTATCATTTGATGTTATATCGAAGAGGATCGACAATGGTAAAACCGATCAGCCCTTTGTGATCAGGTGTCGAGAATTGGAATTCAATGCCTGACAGATGATAGGTTGAGAGAACTTCCTGATCCGTCAAACGTAAAGAAAGATGATCCTCATAAACCGGTGCATTCCGCAGCACTTCGGATTCTTCTGCAAATAACTCCAAGCCAGCCACCCGGCCCTCTTTGTCGATATCTACATTGATACATTCATTGACATCTAATTCAATGGTTTCTTTGATTTTCAAACGCTCCGATTGCGGGGTGATATAGATGTATCCGATATCTATACTTTGTTCATATGTAATCGTTCTTTTCAAAAGAGTCACCTCTGTTCAATAGATCTTTTTTAAATCTATAGTAAAATATTCCTTTATTGTATAATAGCATGTGACAAAGTGCCAAAATATCAACCTCTTTCAGCTCCTCTTCAAGTGGATTTTTTCATCTATTCTCCAGCCATTTTATCTAAAGTCACAATCGCTCATTTTCAAAAGAATGAAACTTTTAGCTGAAGGAGGTTACCCATTTTTTGCGGCCTTTGATTTTGTTATAATATTTAAATGGAATGAAACGAATGGAGGAACGTTTTTCATGTATGATGTTACCGAGTGGAAGCATGTCTTTAAACTCGATCCAAATAAAGAAATCTCCGATGAACAGCTAGAAGCGATTTGCGAATCTGGGACGGATGCCATATTGATTGGCGGCAGTGACAATGTGACAGAGGACGATGTGCTTCAATTGATGTCAAAGGTCCGCCGGTTTCTAGTTCCTTGTGTGCTCGAAATCTCAACACATGAGATGATTGTGCCGGGCTTCGATCTGTATTTCATCCCGACCGTTTTAAACAGCTCTCATCCTGACTGGATTGTTGGGCTTCATAAGGACGCGATGAAGGAATTCGGTGATTTGATGTCAATGGAAGAGATTGTGCCTGAAGGCTATGTCATCTTAAATGAAGATTGTAAAGCGGCCAAGCTCACAGAGGCAAATACAGCGCTGGATATCGATGACGTCAGGGCATATGCAAGAGTGGCAGAGCATTTGATGAAGCTGCCCATTTTTTATCTGGAATACAGCGGAACGCTTGGAGACATAGAGCTTGTCAAAGAAACAAAAGCAGTGCTTGATGAAACAGTTCTTTTTTATGGCGGCGGCATCGAGAACGCTAAGCAGGCAAAAGACTTCTCCCAGCATGCAGACGTCGTGGTTGTAGGAAACGTCATTTATGACAATTTCAAAGAAGCATTAAAGACAGTGGATGCAGTCAAAAAGTCATCATAGTCAAATAAGATGAAACGGGTTAAAATAGAACATAAGTTCGAATTGGCGGTGAATGGAATGAATGAAATATCGAATCATCTATTAGAAGGGCTGAATGACGCGCAGAGGGAAGCGGTCAAAGCAACAGACGGGCCTTTGCTGTTGATGGCAGGAGCAGGAAGCGGGAAGACACGGGTGCTCACACATCGAATTGCCTACTTAATGGCAGAAAAGCATGTGGCGCCGTGGAACATTTTAGCGATTACATTTACAAATAAAGCAGCACGTGAAATGCGTGAACGTGTCCAGGCTATTTTAGGACCTGGCGCGGATGACATCTGGATTTCTACGTTCCACAGCATGTGTGTCCGTATTTTAAGACGCGATATTGACCGCATTGGTGTGAATCGCAACTTCTCTATTTTAGACACATCTGATCAGCTTTCAGTCATTAAAAACATTTTAAAAGAACGGAACATCGATCCTAAAAAGTTCGATCCACGCAGCATTTTAGGATCGATCAGCAGTGCAAAAAACGAACTCATTGACGCAGAGGAATACGCCAAAACAGCCGGTGATTTCTATGATCAAGTGGTGAGCGATGTCTATACAGATTATCAAAAGCGTTTACTCAAAAACCAATCACTCGACTTTGATGATTTAATTATGATGACAATTCGTCTGTTTGAGCGCATCCCTGAAGTGTTAGAGCACTATCAGCGGAAATTCCAATACATTCATGTGGATGAGTATCAGGATACGAACAGAGCGCAGTACATGCTTGTGAAACTGCTCGCGCAGCGTTTTCAAAATATATGTGTTGTCGGTGACTCGGACCAGTCTATTTATCGCTGGCGCGGAGCGGATATTACAAACATTCTCTCCTTTGAAAAAGATTATCCATCCAGTGAAGTGATTCTGCTTGAGCAAAATTACAGATCGACGAAACGCATTTTGCATGCCGCAAATACGGTGATTCAAAACAATGCAAACCGAAAGCCGAAAAATCTTTGGACAGAAAATGATGAAGGGGCGAAGATTGCCTATTACCGTGCAGATAATGAATTCGGTGAGGGACAATTTGTCGCAGGAAAGATTCGTCAGCTTCATCAAAGCGGAAAGCGTAAATTATCCGATTTTGCGATCCTTTACCGAACAAATGCCCAGTCTCGTGTCATAGAGGAAACGTTAATGAAAGCCAACATTCAATACAACATTGTCGGCGGCACGAAGTTCTATGACAGAAAAGAGATCAAAGACATCTTGGCATACTTACGCCTAGTGGCAAACCCAGATGACGATATTAGTTTTGCACGAATTGTCAACGTACCAAAGCGCGGAATCGGTGCGACATCTGTTGATAAAATTGCAGCATATGCGGAGATGAATGATCTGTCTATGTTTGAAGCACTTGGTCAGGTGGATTTCATTGGACTGAGTGCACGAGCAGCCAATGCGCTTGATGAGTTCAAACAGCTCATTGATCAAATGACGAACATGCAGGATTATTTATCTGTCACAGAATTAACAGAAGAAATTTTAGAGAAAACAGGCTATCGTGAAGCGCTTAAGCTTGAAAAAACGATTGAAGCACAAAGCCGCTTAGAAAATATTGACGAGTTTTTATCCGTCACGAAGAACTTTGAAGAACAAAATGAAGACAAGTCACTTGTGACCTTCCTGACAGATCTTGCCCTCGTCGCAGATATTGATAAGCTGGATGAAAATGAAGAAGAAGATCAGGATGCTGTCATCTTAATGACACTTCACGCCGCAAAAGGTTTGGAATTCCCTGTTGTTTTCTTAATGGGAATGGAGGAGGGTGTCTTCCCGCACAGCCGTTCATTAATGGAAGATGCAGAGATGGAAGAAGAGCGCCGCCTCGCTTATGTAGGCATCACACGGGCTGAAGAAGAGCTTTATTTATCAAGTGCGAAAATGAGAACACTTTTCGGCCGGACGAACATGAACCTTGAATCAAGATTTATTCGAGAAATACCAGCCGATTTATTGGACAACCTAAATGAGAAAAAAGAAACAAAAACACCGTTTGGCCAAACAAGAGAAAGACCGCAAAGACGGGGACCTGTCTCACGTCCGCAAACACAAACCATTCAAAACACAGGCGGTGGCAGTATTGGCTGGGCTGTGGGCGATAAAGCGGCCCATAAAAAATGGGGCGTTGGTACGGTTGTGAGTGTGAAAGGCAGCGGAGACAGCACAGAGCTTGATATTGCGTTCCCAAGCCCTACAGGCATTAAGCGTCTTCTCGCAGCATTTGCACCAATCGAGAAGCAATAAACTGATAGGACTGACAAAACGGATGAATTGAAAGGAAGAAGCAGATGGATAAAGAAGCAGCGAAACGCCGGATCGAGGAACTGCACCAGATTTTGAATCAATACAACTACGAATATCATACACTTGATCGTCCAAGTGTTCCTGACGCTGAATATGATGCGCGGATGCGTGAGCTGATCTCTTTGGAGGAAGAGCACCCTGACTTAAAAGCAGCGGATTCTCCTTCACAAAGAGTGGGCGGTGCTGTTTTAGACGCCTTTCAAAAAGTGCGTCACGGCACACCAATGCTCAGCCTTGGGAATGCGTTTAATGAACAGGACCTTCTTGATTTTGACCGCCGGGTTCGTCAAGCAGTCGGTGACGATATCGCATACAATGTCGAGCTGAAAATTGATGGACTCGCTGTTTCTCTCCGTTATGAAAATGGCGTGTTTGTCCGAGGAGCGACGCGCGGCGATGGAACAACGGGTGAGGATATTACTGAAAATCTCAAAACGATTCGTTCCATCCCGCTTAAAATCAAACGCCCTCTGTCGATTGAAGTGAGAGGCGAGGCATTTATGCCAAAACCTTCTTTTGAAGCATTAAATGAAAAAAGAATACAAAACGAAGAAGAGCCGTTTGCAAACCCGCGTAATGCGGCTGCAGGTTCACTTCGTCAGCTTGATACGAAAATTGCAGCGAAACGAAACCTTGATATATTCGTCTACAGTATAGCGGAGCTTGATGAAATTGGTGTTGAAACGCAAAGTGCAGGACTTGATTTTCTCGACGAACTTGGCTTTAAAACAAACAAAGAAAGAAGAATGTGCCAAACGATCGAAGAAGTCATCGACCTCATTGAAACATTAAAAATAAAGCGTGCCGATTTTTCATATGAAATCGATGGAATCGTTATTAAAGTCGATTCACTCGCTCAGCAGGAAGAACTCGGCTTCACGGCAAAAAGCCCGCGCTGGGCGGTTGCGTATAAGTTTCCGGCTGAAGAGGTCGTAACGAAGCTACTTGATATTGAACTAAGTGTCGGACGTACAGGCGTGATTACACCAACAGCGATTCTTGAGCCTGTCAAAGTAGCAGGGACGACAGTGCAGCGTGCATCTCTTCATAATGAAGATTTGATCAAAGAAAAGGATATTCGCTATTTTGATCAAGTGATTGTGAAAAAAGCCGGGGATATTATTCCTGAAGTCGCAGGTGTCCTTGTTGATCAGCGTACAGGCGAAGAAAAGCCGTTTCACATGCCAACTGAATGTCCAGAGTGTCATAGTGAGCTGGTGCGAATCGAAGGCGAAGTGGCCTTGCGATGCATCAACCCAGAATGTCCTGCCCAAATACGTGAGGGGCTCATTCACTTCGTTTCTCGTAATGCAATGAATATTGATGGACTTGGCGAGCGGGTCATTACACAGCTCTTCAAGGAACAGCTCGTTTCTCGTGTGTCCGACCTTTATCGATTAACGAAAGAAGAGCTCATTCAGCTTGAACGAATGGGCGAAAAATCTGTCGACAATTTACTGCGTTCAATTGAACAATCGAAAGAAAACTCTCTTGAGCGTTTACTATTTGGACTCGGTATTCGATTTATTGGTTCAAAAGCGGCAAAGACCTTGGCGATGCATTTCGAAAACATCGATCAATTAAAGCAAGCGACGAAAGAACAATTACTTGAAGTCGACGAAATCGGTGAAAAAATGGCTGATGCCGTCGTCACGTACTTTGAGAAAGAAGAAATACTCGATCTGCTGAACGAACTAAAAGAGCTCGGAGTCAATATGACCTACACAGGGCCAAAGCCGGTAAAAGCAGAAGAAAGTGATTCCTACTTTGCAGGAAAAACCATTGTGCTGACAGGAAAATTAGAAGAAATGGCTCGAAACGATGCAAAAGCAGCGATCGAAGCATTAGGCGGAAAGCTGGCAGGCAGTGTGAGTAAAAAAACAGATCTAGTCATTGCCGGAGAAGCAGCGGGAAGTAAGCTGACAAAGGCAGAAGAACTCAATATTGAAATTTGGGACGAAGCTAAAATGCTCGAGGAGCTAAAGAAATAAGAGGAGTGTTTTCTATTGAAAAAGTTGTTATTGCTGCTGACAATGCTCACACTGGTATTGTCAGCGTGTGCACCTTTTGGGGGAAAGGAAGAGGAAGAGGTCACACAAAAAACGGATGAAACGAAGGAAACAAAGGAAACAGCCATCATCCCGATGTACAATATCTCAGACTCCTATTACAAAATGGTGCTGCCGTTTAAACAAGGAGCTGCTAGAGGTCTAACAGCGGAGCGTCTCAATACACGCTTGGACATTGATGAATTTGAAACAGGACTCATGCGACTTGCAACAGAGTCATTTAATACAAACGACTATCTTTTCCAAGAAGGACAGCATTTAGATGAGGACACCGTTCTCAGCTGGCTGGCGCGCAAAAAAACAGGCAGTGATCTGAAAAAGGCAGAAAAAGAAGATAAAGACTTTAAGAATCTGGGCTTAAATCCTGCTCTTCCAAACTCAGGTTCAACAAAGTCTAAAAATGAAAATAGTCCAATTTACTTAGCTTCAATGCTAGAGCATAATTACTTAATCCGAAAAGACAAAAACAGCTTACAGCTTGGCGGAGTTGTCATTGGTCTTGCGCTGAACTCGGTTTATTATTACCGTGAAAAAATCGGTGACCCGCAGCAAGAGGTGACCATCGATTCATCGAAAAATTCAAAGAAACTTTTGGCAGAGGGTGAAAAAATCGCTGAACAAGTGATCAAGCGAATTCGTCAAATGGACGGACTGCAAAAAGTGCCTGTCATGATTGCCCTTTATAAGCAAGCACCAAAATCATCTATCGTTCCAGGTAACTTTATCGCCAAAACAGATGTGAAAGCAGGCTCTGCTGATATCGGAAATTGGGATACGATCAAAGAGGAGAATGTATTCTTCCCTTCAGATAGTGCGAAAAGCAGCTACAAAGATGATTCAGAGCGATTTGACCGCTTCAAGACAAAGGTAGAAGATTACTTCCCGAATTACACTGGTGTTGTAGGAAAAGGCTTTTACAAAAACGGCAACCTGCAAAAAATGAAAATCGAAATTCCAATGCAGTTCTATGGAAAAACGGAAGTCGTAGCCTTCACACAATATTTAACCGGAGAAGTCATGGATTACTACAAGAGTACCAATATTGAAATCAACATCACATCTTCTGATCAACAAGAAGCCCTGATCACGAAAAATGCTGAGGACAAAGAACCGACTGTTCATATATATGACTAAATAAGAGGGATTTCCAAACTCTTGTCAAAATATTAGTAGAAACCAAGAAGAAAGGCAGGTATGTTGATGCTCGTATAATGCTGATTACCGTCAAGAACATTTAAAAAGACGATAAAAGGAGAATCAGCATGCATAAAGAAGTAAAAGCACGATACGATGAACAGAAAGTCTTAAAGAAAGCGGCTCACTTGTATGACTTTCAGCTTGACCAAGTGACATTTCTAGCCGATGCAGAAAATTATGTGTATGAATATAAGGCAATGAATGGGGAGAATTATATATTAAAAATCACCCATACCATTCGTCGCTCACCCACATATATTTTAGGAGAAATGGACTGGCTTCGATTCCTGTCTCATCATGGTATTTCCGTAGCAAAGCCGATTTCATCAGCAAGAGGAAAAGACGTTGAAACCATTCCTGATCAAGCCGGAGGCGCATTTTTACTCCGTGTGTATGAAAAAGCACCGGGGAGAAAAGTGAATGAAGGAGATTGGAATGGGAAGCTGTTTGAAGCGTTAGGGTCCTATACAGGACGAATGCATCAAATAACAAAACAATATCAAGTAAAAGATCCTCTCTATAAGCGTCAAGAGTGGTATGAAGAGGAGCAATTAAAGCTTGATCAATATATTCCATCTGATCAAACGGTTGTGCTTCGAAGAAAAGATGAACTGATGCAAAAGCTTCACCAGCTCCGAATTTCGAAGGATGTGTATGGGCTGGTGCATGCCGATTTGCATCACGGGAACTTTCATTATCATCAAGGAGAGATTATCGCATTCGATTTTGATGATATTGGATATCACTGGTTTATCAATGATATTAGTATTTTGCTATATAATGTTCTTTGGTATCCAGTGATTCCATATGATGATAAAGCTGAATTTACGGCAGAATTTATGAGTCATTTTCTAAAAGGCTATCGACAGGAGAATGAGCTTGATGACGCGTGGCTGGCAACAATCCCTGATTTTCTCATGCTGCGTCATATGCTTATTTATGGGCTTTTACATCAAGCATTTGATCTCCAAACATTGACTTCTGACGAAAAAGCCATGCTGTCATGTTTTCGAAAGGAAATTGAGCAAAAAACACCCATTACTCCTTTTGACTTTCAACAGCTGGCACGATAAAAGAAACCCCTTGCTGTGTTAAACAGCAAGGGGTTTTTTTATGACTACACCGTATCACACTTCACGCCAACGACGCCTTCTAAATCTTTAATATCAAAGTAGACATCGGTTGTATAGCGGTCTTTATGCACACGTACGCGTACTTCCATGATCGGATAGTCTTTTTCTTTTAAATCATCAATTCGTACAGAATGAATGCGAATATTGAGGGCTTTCATTTCTTTTAAAATATCGGTCATGCGGTTTCGATCAGAAAGAGACATTCTGATGCGGATTTCTTTTTCCTGCAGGCGAATCGGTCCGATCCGCTGGAAGAGCCATGGCAGGAATTCGACACTAATCAGAATAAAGAAAAGACTGAGGAAGGCTTCTTTATAAAATCCTGCACCGGTTGCAACCCCAAGTCCTGCTGCTCCCCAGATCATCGCAGAAGTCGTGAGACCTGAGATGACATCATTGCTTTTTCGAAGAATCACACCTGCTCCAATAAAACCAACACCAGATATAATTTGCGCCGGTAACCTGAGTGGGTCCATTTGAAGCTTAGAGACTCGAGGGAAATTGTAGGCTGCATCAATGCTGATGATGGTTAAGACGCAGGAGCTGACAGCAATGACAATACACGTTTTTAAGCCGAGGGGCTTTTTCTTCAGCTCTCGTTCAAGCCCGATAATCAGCCCGATTAAGGTGGCCACGGCTAATTTTAAGACTGTATCCCATTCAATTGTCCAAAACATGCGTATCGCTCCTTTCACTTCATGTACGTTTCACAACATGTATATGATCTTCTCACAGCCCATATGGCTGCACAACTCTTATTTTATTCAGTTTCTGAAGAAAGAAAAGCTTTTTATTTTATTTAAAAAGAGAGTCATCCGCATAGGGCAGATGACTCTTCAATTCTTTATTTTGTTTCTTCCTCAAGATGATCTTCCATTTTGTGAAATAGCTGTTTTGATGCTTTTGACGGCTTACTTGTCAATAAGCTGACAATAATGGCAGCTAATCCACTTAGCGTAAAGCCTGGAATCATTTCATAAATACCTGTGGCATGGTTGAGACCTGTCGTAATCCATGTCAGAACCACAACTGCACCAACGATCATCCCAACTAGGGCACCATGATGATTCATTCGTTTCCAGTATAGGCAAAGCAAGATGACTGGACCGAATGAAGAACCAAATCCTGCCCATGCATAACCGACAAGATCAAGAATGGTGTCACTTGGGTTAAGTGAAAGGCATAAGGCAATCACAGCGACAACGAGTACAGACATCCGGCCAATCATGACAAGCTCTTTGTCTGAAGCTGTTTTTCTAAAGAACGTTCTGTATAAATCCTCTGTCATTGCACTTGCTGTGACAAGCAGCTGAGACGAAATTGAACTCATAATCGCAGCTAAAATCGCAGAAAGTAAAAATCCAGTGATATATGGATGGAACAATACTTTAGAAAAGACGATAAAGATGGTTTCAGGGTCAGCAAGGTTCATGCCCGTTTCATGAACATAGGCAACACCCACTAAACCGACAGACAGTGATCCAATCACTGAAATAATCATCCAGCTCATTCCGATTCGGCGTGCTGGTTTTAAATCTTTAACAGACGTAATGGCCATAAAGCGCACGATAATATGCGGCTGTCCAAAGTAACCTAGTCCCCAAGCGAGGAAGGAAATAATGCCAATGACGCTCGTTCCTCTAAAAATATCTAGCAATTTAGGATCAATCTGTTGAATATCTTGGAATGTAGCAACAGGTCCGCCTAATTGTGTAAAGGCAACGATCGGCACGAGCACTAATGCTAAAAACATGATAGCCCCTTGGACAAAGTCCGTTAAGCTCACTGCCAAAAATCCGCCGAACAATGTATACAAAATGACAATACTTGATGTTAAGATCAGTCCAAACATGTAGTTAGCACCGAATGCTGACTCAAATAAACGTCCGCCTGATACCATCCCAGACGATGTATACAGCGTAAAGAAAATTAAAATGATGACGGCTGAAACAGCTTTTAATAAAGAAGATGATCCTTTGAATCGTTTATCAAAGAAATCAGGAATCGTAATCGCATCATCCGCAATTTCTGTATAAGAACGTAAACGAGGTGCAAGAATGAGGTAGTTCAAGTAAGCACCAACGATTAAACCAATTGCAAGCCAGGCTGTCGATAAACCTGTTTTATACATTTCACCTGGCACACCCATCAGCATCCATCCGCTCATATCCGCAGCACCTGCTGAAAGGGCTGTAACGAATGGACCAAGCCCGCGTCCACCAAGCATATAATCATTTAAATCATGTGTTTTCCTGAATGCATACCAGCCAATGGCAAGCATCCCGATAAAATAAATAGATAAGGAAATTGTAACTTCAATACTCATTTTGTGTTCTCACCTTTTTCGTATTAATTTGACATCACCTCAATCAAAATATACAGAAGTGCGATGGCAGCTTTTTTGTTTGACTGCCTGCTCACTGCTATGGTTACTTAACCTAACAGAGTATTCCCAAGTGATCAACCTGCCTAAACCTCTTCATTTTGAAGAAAAAATGTACCGATCGATGATAAGAATCAATATGTAAGCGATTACAAAAATAATAAAAAGTAAAAATTTTCTGAAAAATAAAAAGTCACCTGATGAATATTTCTTTTATCGATTTGATCATAAAGACGTTTCAAGAGAACGGACCTTTTACCGCACCTGCGTAAAGTTGCTTTAGAACAGTAAAATTTGATATGATAAAGTGTATATGACTTATGATCATGACCACGATCACGCATCATTTTTGGAGGTGAACCTGCATGTCAAGAATTTCAATAGAAGAAGTCAAGCACGTTGCGCATTTAGCAAGGCTTGCGATTACAGAAGAAGAAGCTGAGATGTTTACAGAACAGCTTGATAGCATCATTTCATTTGCAGAGCAGTTAAACGAGGTAGATACGGAAAACGTTGAACCTACTACACACGTATTAAAAATGAAAAACGTCATGAGAGAAGATGTTCCGAATAAAGGTCTTTCCATTGAGGCAGTCGTCAAAAACGCGCCTGATCATAAAGACGGCTATATTCGTGTGCCATCAATTTTGGACTAAAGGAGGCCCGAGACATGTCACTGTTTGATCACAAAATTTCTGAATTAAAAGAGCTTTTACATAAAAAGGAACTGTCTGTTTCTGATTTAGTGGACGAGTCTTATAAACGAATCAATGAAGTAGACGGGAAAGTACAAGCATTCCTTGCACTGGACGAAGAAAAAGCACGTGCGTACGCAAAGGAATTGGACGAGGCAGTTGGTGAAAAGGACGAGCTTGGCCTATTGTTCGGTATGCCGATCGGTGTGAAAGATAACATTGTTACAAAGGATTTGCGTACAACAGCTTCAAGTAAAATCCTGCAAAACTTTGATCCAATTTATGATGCAACCGTTGTGAACCGGCTAAGAGACGCAGAAGCAGTCACAATCGGTAAATTAAATATGGACGAATTCGCAATGGGATCTTCTACGGAGAACTCAGGCTTCAAAGCGACGAAAAACCCGTGGAATTTAAACACCGTTCCAGGCGGATCAAGTGGTGGATCAGCAGCTTCAGTTGCAGCAGGTGAAGTACCGTTCTCACTTGGATCAGATACAGGCGGTTCTATTCGTCAGCCGGCATCTTTCTGCGGAGTTGTAGGTCTTAAACCGACATATGGACGTGTATCCAGATACGGATTAATTGCATTTGCTTCATCATTAGATCAAATTGGTCCGATTACACGCAATGTAGAGGACAACGCTTATGTTCTTCAAGCGATTGCTGGTGTCGATCAAATGGACGCAACAAGTGCAAATGTCGATGTACCAGATTTTCTTTCTTCATTAACTGGCGACATCAAAGGTCTGAAAATCGCTGTGCCGAAAGAATATCTTGGCGAAGGCGTTGGCGAGGAAGCAAAAGAGTCTGTTCTTCAAGCGTTAAAAGTATTAGAAGGACTTGGTGCGACGTGGGAAGAAGTGTCTCTACCGCATTCTAAATATGCGCTTGCGACTTACTACTTACTGTCTTCTTCAGAAGCATCTGCAAACCTTGCACGTTTTGACGGTATCCGCTATGGCTACCGTACAGATAATGCAGACAACCTGATTGATTTATACAAAAATACTCGTTCTGAAGGCTTCGGAGACGAAGTGAAGCGCCGCATCATGCTTGGTACATTCGCGCTAAGCTCAGGATATTACGATGCGTACTATAAAAAAGCGCAAAAAGTCCGTACATTGATCAAAAAAGACTTTGAAGATGTTTTCGAAAAGTATGATGTCATTGTAGGACCGACAACGCCAACTCCTGCATTTAACATTGGTGAAAAGACAAGCGATCCATTGACTATGTACGCAAACGATATTTTAACGATCCCTGTTAACCTTGCAGGCGTTCCAGGAATCAGTGTGCCTTGTGGATTTGCAAATGGCCTTCCGTTAGGACTGCAAATCATCGGTAAGCACTTTGACGAAGGAACAGTGTACCGCGTGGCTCACGCTTTTGAGCAAGCAACAGATCATCATAAAGCAAAACCTGAACTGTAAGGGGTGAATCAGAATGAACTTTGAAACGGTAATTGGACTTGAAGTCCACGTAGAGCTAAAAACACAATCGAAAATTTTCTCAAGCTCGCCGACGCCTTTTGGTGCAGCTGCCAACACGCAAACAAGTGTCATCGACCTTGGATATCCTGGCGTACTGCCTGTACTGAACAAAGAAGCGGTGAACTTTGCGATGAAAGCGGCTATGGCGCTGAACTGTGAAATCGCAACGGATACTAAATTTGACCGTAAAAACTACTTCTATCCTGATAACCCAAAGGCGTATCAAATTTCTCAATTTGATAAACCGATCGGTGAAAACGGCTGGATTGAAATTGAAGTAGAAGGCAAAACAAAACGAATCGGTATTACGCGTCTCCATTTGGAAGAGGATGCAGGGAAACTAACGCACACAGGCGACGGTTACTCACTCGTCGATTTCAACCGTCAAGGAACACCACTTGTTGAAATCGTATCTGAGCCAGACATTCGCACGCCAGAAGAAGCGTATGCTTACTTAGAAAAATTAAAATCCATTATTCAATATACAGGCGTTTCTGACTGTAAGATGGAAGAAGGCTCACTTCGCTGTGATGCCAACATTTCTCTTCGCCCAATCGGCCGTGAAGAGTTTGGTACAAAGACAGAGCTCAAAAACTTAAACTCATTTGCTTTCGTACAAAAAGGCCTTGAATTCGAAGAGAAGCGTCAAGAGCAAGTATTGCTTTCTGGCGGCTTGATCGAGCAGGAAACACGCCGTTATGACGAAGCGTCTAAAAAGACAATTCTCATGCGCGTTAAAGAAGGCTCTGATGATTACCGCTACTTCCCAGAACCGGATTTGGTGGAGCTGTACATTGATGACGAGTGGAAAGAACGCGTAAGAGCATCCATCCCAGAGCTTCCAGACGAGCGCCGCAAACGCTACATCGATGAGCTTGGCCTTCCTGCATACGATGCAATGGTACTCACGCTGACGAAAGAAATGTCTGATTTCTTTGAAGCGACCATTTCAGAAGGTGCAGAGGCGAAGCAAGCATCGAACTGGCTCATGGGTGAAGTATCTGCTTACTTAAACTCTGCTCAAAAAGAGCTGGAAGATACAAAGCTAACGCCGCAAGGGCTGGCTGGTATGATCAAGCTTATTGAAAAAGGAACGATTTCCTCTAAGATTGCGAAAAAGGTATTCAAAGAGCTCATCGAAAATGGGGGAGATGCAGAAACAATCGTCAAAGAAAAAGGACTTGTCCAAATTTCTGACGAAGGTGCACTGCTCAAACTTGTCACAGAAGCACTTGATAACAACCCGCAATCCATTGAAGACTTTAAAAATGGTAAAGACCGCGCGATTGGTTTCTTAGTCGGACAAATCATGAAAGCATCGAAGGGCCAAGCTAACCCACCGATGGTGAACAAGATTCTCCTTGAAGAAATCAAAAAACGCTAAATAGCAAAAAAACCGCCTGATGAAAAAGGCGGTTTTTTTGCTTGAAATGACAGGGTCTTACTATAGATTCGGACCACAGCCGTATATCAATTTAGAGATACTTTTCTTATAATGAAGCATAAGCGAAAGTGCACATTCGAAGGGGGAAAGGTGAGCTAAATCAAAAAACAGCACGTTATGTTACTGAAGAAACAGCCTCAATTGTTCCACTGCTCTTAGAACAGCAGGGTCCTCGCACTTTTCTAAATTCGTCAGCATTCCTTGGATGACTGGCTTACGAGGTTCAGCTTTTGCCAGCTCTTCTTCAATCACTTCAATGGATACAACGGTATCATCAGAAAGCAGATGCTCCAGCTTTAACAAACGAAGCTCCTCTTGAAGGGAAGCAGCACTCGGCGCTTCATCGTCCCAAATGGTTTGCTTCAAAATCGGCTTCGTCTGAGAACGAAGCAATCCTTGAACCAAATCATCAAACCGTTCGAGTATAAAGGATGAGAGCTCATCAAATGATAATTGCATTTGATCCTGTAAAAGCAGAACCTGCACATACGATTGGATAATTCCTTGAATCATGACTGACAGGTCAGTTATATATGGTTCGATCTCCTGTCCATAAGTGGTCAAGATGGAAATTTGAATTTCATCATTCATTTGCTTTTTCACGGTTTTTGAATACTTTTTAATTTGTTGGTTTTCCGGAATAATGTTCTCGCTGAGGATCAGAATGATAAAATCTTTGTTCTCAGCAAAATGCTGAAACTGTTCAGCAATTTGTTTCTGAAAGATCTCTCTCGGCGCGAGATGCTGATTCTCTTTTCGAATCGTTTCGATTGTTTGCATCGAAGTGTCGATATAATATTCAAACGCTCGGTTGAAAAGCTGTTCTTTTGATTTGAAATGTAAATAAAATGCGCCTTTTGATATTCCGCATTCATCTGCAATTTCCTGAATGGTCGTAGAAGAAAAACCCTTTTTCGCAAACAATTGGATGCTTGCTTTAATGATTTTTTCTTTTTTTTCGTTCATGAAATAAGGCCCCTTCAGCTTTAGAATGTTTCGTCAAACGCAAGTGAAATGGTTGACGGCATTGTATATCACCGTTTATTATGATATAGAATGACCAGTCAGTCAATACATAAAGGAAAATGGAGGATATAATGAATTCGATCATCAATTTTGTATTAAAGAATAAGTTCGCTGTATGGCTCATGACGATTATCGTAACAGTTGCTGGTCTATATGCCGGATTGAATATGAAACAAGAATCAATCCCGAATATCAACACTCCAGTCATTACGGTTTCTACAACGTACCCTGGCGCAACGCCGGACGAAGTATCAGATAAGGTGACAGATCCAATTGAAAAGTCAATTCAAAACCTCAATGGGGTCAGCGTAGTCACTTCTAATTCTTTTGAAAATGCATCATCCATTCAAATCGAGTACGATTACAGCAAAGACATGGATGAAGCAAAAAAGGAAATTGAAGATGCGATTAGCAATATTGATTTCCCTGAAAATGCAGAAAAACCTAAAATCGCACGCTTTAGTATTAATGCGATTCCAATCCTAGCCCTTAGTGTCTCAGGTGATAAAGAATCATTACAAGACCTTACACAAAAAGTAGAAAATGACCTCGTTCCTTCACTTCAAGGATTAGACGGCGTCTCTTCTGTGGAAGCTTCAGGACAGCAAATCAAAGAAGTTGAATTTTCGTTTAAAGAAAAGAAACTAAAAGAATACGGTTTAGATGAAGAAACCGTCCAAAACATGATCAAAGGCTCTGATGTGAATGTACCATTAGGTCTATACACATTTGGCAACAAACAAAAATCAGTTGTCGTGGACGGCAATATTTTAAGCGTCAAAGATTTGAAAAACATGCGAATTCCAGTCACACCAAGTGCAGGCGGCGGTGCGGGAAGCGCTGGAGCTGGAGCACCATCTAGCAGCGCAGGTGCGCAAGGTGCCGAGCAGCAGGCGGGAAGTGCAAGTCAGCAGCAAGCAGCAGCACAGCAGCAAACAGGTGCAGCAAGCAGTCAATCTGTAGAGCTGCCAACGATCAAGCTGTCTGAGATTGCAGATATTAAAGTCGTCAAAGAGGCAGAATCGATCTCTAGAACGAATGGGAAAGACAGTATCGGTCTGCAAATTGTCAAAGGCTCTGATGCCAACACAGTGAGTGTTGCAGAAGAAGTGACAAAAGAGCTTGAGAAATTCAAAAAAGACAACAAAGGAATCAAAGTAAGCACCACATATGATCAAGCAGAGCCGATTAAAGAGTCTGTCAGCACAATGCTGAACAAGGCGATCATCGGAGCAATCTTTGCGATCATTATCATTCTCTTGTTCCTGCGAGATATCAAATCAACATTAATCTCGGTCATCTCCATTCCGTTATCTCTGTTGATTGCTGTCTTACTATTAAATCAGCTGGATATCACGCTAAATATCATGACACTTGGTGCCATGACCGTCGCCATCGGGCGTGTTGTCGATGACTCGATAGTGGTCATAGAAAATATCTATCGACGAATGGCGTTAAAGGATGAACCGTTAAAAGGCAAGGCACTAGTCAGAGAAGCCACAAAAGAAATGTTTATCCCAATCATGTCTTCAACGATTGTGACAATTGCGGTATTCTTACCGTTAGCATTAGTAGGTGGAATGATTGGTGAACTATTCATCCCATTTGCCTTAACGATTGTGTTTGCGTTACTTGCTTCACTGCTTGTCGCCATTACAATTGTTCCAATGATGGCACACACTCTATTTAAAAAGAACCTGTACGGCACAGCGAAAAAGGTAAAAGAACATAAACCAAGTAAGCTTGCTGGCGGTTATAGACGTGTACTGAATTGGACACTCAACCATAAATGGATCACATCAGGAATTGCCATTCTTATGCTTGTCGGAAGCTTATTCTTAGCACCACTTGTTGGTGTCAGCTTCTTACCACAGGAAGCAGAGAAAACCGCGATGGTGACATATACACCTGAACCTGGACAAACGAGAGAGCAAGCAATTGATGAAACGAAAAAAGCTGAAGAATATTTGATGAAACGTGACCATGTCAATACAGTTCAGTATTCTCTTGGCTCTTCAAATGCCATGACAGCAAGTGTTGGCGGTAACTCTAACGGTGCATTATTCTTCGTACAATATGACGAGGACACACCGAATTTTGATAAAGAAAAAGATCGTGTAGTCAAAGCCCTGCAAGACAAAGCGTCTAAAGGGGAATGGAAATCACAAGACTTTTCATCTGCTGGCGCCAGCAATACTGTGACGTACTATGTGTACGGTGACAAAGCAAGCGATATTGAAGGCACAGTAAAAGATGTTGAGAACATCTTAAAAGATGAGAAAAACCTGAAAAATGTCAGCACAAGCTTATCTGAGAAATACGACGAATATACGTTTAATGCAGATCAAGAAAAACTGGCGAAACTGGGTCTAACTGCTTCACAAATCGCTCAAGCGATTGCACCTCAAAATAGTGAAACAACACTGACGAAAGTCACAGAGGACGGCAAAGAACTTGATGTGAAGCTTCAAACGGAAAAAGATGAATATAAGAGCAAAAAAGATTTAGAAAATAAAAAGATCACTACACCAACAGGGCAAGAAGTCCGAATTGGTGATGTCGTCAAAGTAAAAGATGGGACGACAGCAAATACGGTGACAAAACGTGATGGAAAAATCTACGCAGAAGTGTCTGGTGACATGACAACAGACGACGTCTCAAGTGTGACACAAGATGTTCAGAAGAAAGTTGACAAGCTTGATCTGAAATCCGGCGTAACGATTGACACAGGCGGCGTAAGTGCGGATATCCAAGAGTCCTTTACACAGCTTGGCCTTGCAATGCTTGCAGCGATTGCCATTGTGTATCTCGTTCTCGTCATCACATTTGGCGGAGGTCTTGCACCATTTGCAATTCTCTTCTCACTTCCATTTACAGTTATTGGCGCTCTCGCTGGATTGTTTATAGCAAAAGAAACCATCAGCTTAAATGCCATGATTGGATTGCTCATGCTGATCGGTATCGTTGTAACAAATGCCATTGTCTTGATTGACCGCGTGATTCATAAAGAACAAGAAGGTCTGTCAACAAGAGAAGCGTTACTTGAAGCAGGTGCAACAAGATTACGTCCAATCTTAATGACGGCACTTGCGACAATTGGTGCACTGCTGCCACTCGCATTAGGATTTGAAGGCGGAAGCCAGATCGTATCAAAAGGACTTGGTGTTACCGTAATTGGCGGTTTAACAAGTTCTACACTTCTCACATTGGTCATCGTTCCAATCGTGTATGAAATGTTAAGCAAGTTTAAACGTAAGAATAAATACGCAGAAGAAGAATAAGAGGAAGCCCCGCTCATTGGCGGGGCTTTTTTTTATTTTGAAATCTGGCAAACAGCTTTTCTCATAAGTTCTTCAAATGCGTGGAAAAAGGCATCGCGATCGACATGGTCAATCACTTGAATTGATTTTCCATCTGGATGTTCTTCTGTCCGTCCTTGCTTTGGCGTCTCGGTATAAACGATCGCATTCACTTCTTTTGAACGGGTAAATGATGTAGAAGCAAGAGTAATTGTTGTCAGCACGTCCCATAAGTAATACGTCGAATTGGTTTCATGATGAATGAGCGGCGGACAAAAGGCGTAGCACTGTCCGATAAAATCTATTCCAATATGAGAACGAAGAGAAGCCCAGCGCTGACGTACATCAAGTGTAAGCGGGACTTGATTTGTACTTTCAAGTGCGACCATTTCAATAGGAAACGGTTCCTGAAAGACAGTGCTCACAGCATAAGGATCCCAAAATGCATTCCATTCTGCTGTCCCGTCATGCTCAGGTTCTTCAACATTGCCTTTTTCAAGGAACGTGCCGCCCATCCACACCAATTTCTCAATTTTGTTAGAGATTGAAGGATCTTCTTCTAAAGCTCGTGCAAGATCTGTGAGCGGACCAGTAAAGAGCAGGGTGACAGGTTCTTTTGCCTTCTTAACTGTTTCAATCAGATGAAGGTGTGCTGGCAGCTTGGACACCTTTGTATCAACATTGCCTTTTTCATTTAAAATTGGCAAAGCATCTACATAGAAAGCATGCATACGCCACTCCTTCGGAAATGGATTGACGCCTCTAGAAGTTGAAGCAGCGACTTCAATTTCATAAGGGCTGAATCGATCAATGATTTTTTGAGATGCACTGAGCGCAGGCTCTAAATAACAATCAGCAGGAATCACAGACATTCCGATGACTTCCAGATGTTCCATTTGAAGGAGAAGAAATAAAGAGACGAGGTCATCAACACCGCCGTCATGATTAAAATAGACAGGCTTTTTCATCGCATATCATCCTTTACAGCGTTTTCTTTTATCTTATCAGAATGCTTTCTTACTGAGGGAAATGTGCTTGGAGATTTTACATATTAGGCGGTTGTTTTGTTGCCATTTTCAAATCTCATAGTATAATTAAAGGTTGTTAGTGGTGAAAATAGATTGCATAATGAATATAGGATGATGATGAATGAAACGTGCTCGAATTATATACAATCCGACATCTGGGCGTGAACTCTTCAAGAAGAATTTACCGCAGGTTTTGCAAAAATTTGAACAAGCTGGCTATGAAACTTCTTGTCATGCGACGACATGTGCAGGAGATGCCACGCAAGCAGCAGAAAAAGCCGCACAGAGAGATTTTGATTTAATTGTAGCAGCAGGTGGAGACGGCACGATCAATGAAGTCGTCAACGGACTAGCACCGCTTGAAAAAAGACCAAAACTAGGAATTATTCCAGTTGGAACGACAAATGATTTCGCAAGAGCACTTGGAATTCCACGAGAAGGTGTTTTGAAAGCGACAGATGCCATTATTGAGGGTGTAGCGAAGCCGCTTGATATCGGTAAAGTCAATGGCCATTATTTTATTAATATTGCTGGCGGCGGCCGGTTAACAGAGCTCACCTATGAGGTGCCTAGTAAACTGAAGACCATGCTTGGACAGCTTGCTTATTATTTAAAAGGCATGGAGATGCTTCCTTCAATCCGCCCGACAGAAGTCGAAATTGAATATGACGGCAAATTGTTTCATGGAGAAATCATGCTGTTCCTTGTTTCACTCACAAACTCAGTAGGCGGCTTTGAAAAACTAGCGCCAGATTCCATTTTAGATGATGGGATGTTTGATCTAATTATTTTAAAGAAGGTCAATTTAGCAGAAGCCATTCGAGTGGTCAGCCTTGCTCTCAGAGGCGAGCATATTCATGATAACAATGTCATCTACGCAAAAGCGAATCGCGTGAAGGTAGATGTAAAAGATAAAATGCAATTGAATTTAGATGGTGAATACGGCGGCATGCTGCCAGGTGAATTTGAAAACCTGTATCGCCATATCGAATTTATTGTGCCAAAAGAAACAGCTGAAAAAATAGGGTGAAGACTGAACTTGGTTCCTTATGGCGGCCAAGTTTTTCTTTGCAAATGAGGTGATAAAATTGGTGAAAATGAAACCGCCTGTTGAAAAGAATGAATACTACAATGTAACCTTCGAAGACTTAACGCATGAAGGTGCAGGTGTAGCGAAAATTGAAGGATTCCCTGTCTTTGTACCGAATGCCCTTCCTGACGAACAAGGGCAAATCAAAGTCACACGAGTCAAAAAAGGATTTGCTTTTGGACGACTCATGGAGCTGACAAAGGAAAGTCAGCACAGGCAAGATGCGCCATGTCCCATTTACAAGCAGTGCGGCGGCTGTCAAATTCAGCATATGAGCTATGAAGGCCAGCTGCTATTTAAACAGAAACAAGTTAAGGACGTTTTAGAGCGGATCGGCAAGCTTGATATGAGCCGTGTAAAAGTTCATCCTGTACTCGGCATGGAAGACCCCTGGAATTACCGAAACAAAGCACAAGTTCCAGTTGGCGAACGCGAAGGCGGACTTGTTGCAGGGTTTTATCAGCAGCGTACCCATGAAATCATTGATATGGAAAAATGTTTGATTCAGCAGTCAGAAAACGACGAAGTGGTACAGGCAGTAAAAGACATATGCAATGCGTTTGGCATCAAAGCATATAACGAAGAGCGGCACAAAGGCTGGCTGCGTCATGTGATGGTTCGCTACGGTATTGCAACAGGTGAAATGATGGTTGTGTTTGTTACTAGAACGGCTGACTTTCCGCAAAAGCAGCAGGTGATTGAGCAGATTATAGCACGCTTCCCACACGTTCGGTCAATTGTACAAAACGTGAATTCAAAGAAAACAAATGTCATTTTCGGAGACGAAACAACCATTTTATGGGGCGAAGAATACATTTATGACACGATTGGCGACATCAAATTTGCCATTTCAGCCCGCTCGTTTTATCAAGTGAACCCAGCCCAAACAAAGGTGCTTTATGACAAAGCGCTTGAATATGCCGAGCTGCAAGGCGAAGAAACTGTTATCGATGCCTACTGCGGAATCGGTACGATTTCCTTATTTCTCGCACAAAAAGCAGGCAGAGTATATGGGGTTGAAATTGTTCCAGAAGCAATTGAAGATGCAAAACGCAATGCTGCCTTAAACGGAATCAATAACGTCGAATTCGCAGTTGGCGAAGCAGAAACCGTCATCCCAAACTGGTACAAAGAAGGCATCAAAGCAGACACCCTCGTCGTCGATCCGCCAAGAAAAGGCTGCGACGAAGCACTGCTTGACACGATTTTAAAAATGAAACCAAACCGTGTTGTTTACGTCTCCTGTAACCCAGGGACGCTTGCTCGTGATTTGCGCATTCTTGAAGATGGCGGGTATGTGACGGAGGAAGTGCTGCCTGTGGATATGTTTCCGCATACCTCACATGTGGAATGTGTAGCAAGTCTTGTGATTAATTAGTAATGTATTGAGACATCCCGATTTCGTGAAAAACATCGATATTGGGGTGTTTTTATTTTTGTATGTTCAATCGGCACTAAAAAATGATATTTGGAAGTGGAATCAATATTTTCCCCCCACAATTCATTACCAAATGACCTTTTTTGCAATTTTGCCCGGTTCATATTAAAGTATATAATGATAAAAATTGCTGAAAGACTTTATAGAAGGACATGCCCTTTAGGCGCTATGTCATGAGAGGAATTGGATGAAAGATGAGTAAAAATTTCTGGCGTGATTTACCACGGCCATTTTTTATATTAGCACCAATGGAAGAAGTGACAGATGTTGTGTTTCGTCATGTTGTGAGTGAGGCGGCGAGACCTGATGTGTTTTTTACAGAGTTTACGAATAGTGAGAGCTATTGCCATCCTGATGGCATTCAAAGTGTGAAGGGGCGTTTAACGTTTACAGAGGATGAGCAGCCGATTGTTGCTCATATTTGGGGAGACAAGCCTGAGAACTTTAGACAAATGAGTATTGGAATGGCGGAATTAGGATTTCAGGGGCTTGATATTAATATGGGCTGTCCTGTTCCAAATGTCACGCAAAACGGGAAGGGCAGTGGCTTGATTCTTCGTCCAGACGTTGCCGCAGAGCTGATTCAAGCGGCAAAAGCTGGGGGATTACCTGTCAGCGTGAAAACAAGACTTGGTTTTACTGAGGTCGACGAATGGCGCGGATGGCTTAGACACATTTTGGAGCAAGATATTGTGAATTTATCAATCCATCTTCGTACAAGAAAGGAAATGAGCCAGGTGGATGCGCATTGGGAGCTCATTCCTGAGATTAAAAAACTTCGTGATGAAGTAGCCCCTGATACTCTTTTGACAATCAATGGTGATATTCCTGATCGTCAAACAGGCTTAAAGCTCGCTGAACAGTATGGAGTGGACGGAGTGATGATTGGGCGCGGGATTTTCCATAACCCATTTGCCTTTGAAAAAGAGCCGAAGGAGCATACAAGTGATGAACTGCTTGGTCTTTTAAGATTACATCTTGATCTCCATGATCAATACTCATCATTAGGCTTGCGTCCATTCAAGGCACTGCACCGTTTCTTTAAGATTTATGTAAAAGGATTCAGAGGAGCGAGTTTCTTAAGAAATCAATTAATGAATACATCATCAACAGATGAAGTGCGTGCCATGCTGGATGAATTTGAAGCGAGAAATCAAGAACAATCATGACCAACAAGAGGAGGGGGCGAACCCTTCTCTTTTTTATTAAATAGGACTATTAAACTAGTTCTCTTAAATGGTAAAATGAGATAGAAATAACAATTGGAGGTATTTTATTTGAAACCATTTTGGGATAAAGACAGTGAAAGCGATGAAACATTTAAGAAAATCAATGAGAAAGGCATTGCAAAAGCGGAAAAGAAGCTAGGCGTCATCTTGCCGGATACATATAAAAAACTGATTCTCGAACAAAATGGCGGGTATACCCTGCATAACGCTTTTCCCACGGACCAACCGAATGGATGGGCAGAGGATCATGTGTCATTTGATCATTTAAGAGGAATTGCCAAGAATGAAGGCATTATGGATAGTGATTATTTAATAGAAGAATGGGAATTGCCTGAGGGACTTGTGCTCATTTGTGGAGATGGTCATACGTGGATTGCATTGGATTACAGAGAAACAAAGGAACATCCGCCGGTTCATTACTTTGATCTAGAATATGAGACGGATTTCAAATTAGCAGATTCGTTTGATGAACTGCTTGCTGGGCATTATACTGCTGAATAGGAAAAGGCAGCCGCAAGTAGATATATTTCATTAAATCCGCTGTTATACAGTGTTTTTTGAGAGAGACAAAAGAGTCTCTCTTTTTTTTGCGAAGCAACATTGAATCTCTCTCCAAAACGGTACCTGTTATGTTTAAGTCCTATTATTCAATTGGTTCACTTTCCACTCACTATATTTTCTGACGATAATATCTGCCACAATGTAAAATGGCAGAAAGCTGGAGTTGTCCACTTTGTTATATAAGTGAAACGGGGTGCTGCTTACATAGATGTTAAACATGGCATTTTGTGCAAGGAGGTTATTCCTTAATGTGGTCATGCTGATAAATTTGATATGTCTCGTTTTCACCAATTGAATGATTTCATCTAAATTCTTCGATTCACCCGATAAAGAAATGATAAATAAAAGGTCATCCTCACCAAATTCAATGATTCCATCTGTTAAGTCCCGCTTGCTTCGTAATACTTGAGATTTTTTATGCAGTGACCATAGCTGCCGCTGTACATCATTGGCCAAATCGAGTTGTGCAGTTCCTGTACCATAAATATAAATATACGGTGCGCGATCTATCAGTTGATTTAATTGATGAAAGTCCAGCTGCTCCATATATTTTCTTGTCTGCCGGATATCTTGATCAAGCAGCTGCATTAAATCTTGTGTTGTCTCTTCAGTGAAAGCATTTAATTTCACATAAGACTTTAAGTCACTATAGCCGTCGAACCCTATTTTCTTAGCAAGCCGATGGATGGATGAGATGGAAGTATGAGCATAACGGGCAAGGTCCTGAATTTTCATTGTCTTCATTTCTTCAAGATGATCATGGATCGTTTTAATAATGTGTAGGTCATTCTTATTTAAATCTTCGAAGTATTCATTAACCAGCTTGTCCAGTATCATGCGATGTGCCCTCCAACATGAAAATATTTTCTTCCTATGAAAATATAATCTAATGTTACAACTTGATTTCTAAATACGTCAAACCTATTGGTTTTTGTAAGCGCTGCCTTTACAGTGGTGTTATGGATCAAGCAAAGGGGTAATGCTTATGAATGCAATCAAGCGGTTTGGCAGTGCTATGGTAGTTCCTGTACTTTTATTCGCGTTTTTTGGTATTGTTGTCGGCCTCGCGACTTTATGTAAGAATCCAGCGATTATGGGGGAAATGGCTGCAGAAGGTACGATGTGGTATAAGGTTTGGACACTGATTGAAAGCGGAGGATGGACGATTTTCAATCATATGGAATTAGCCTTTGTGATTGGATTGCCTATCTCACTTGCAAAAAAAGCGCAAGCCCGTGCGACGCTCGCAGCTTTGATGATTTATCTCGTATTTAACAATTATATTCATGCTATTTTGACACTTTGGCCGTCTGCTTTTGGTGTTGATTTATCGCAAGGTGTTGAGAATGTAGCGGGAGTAAAAGAAATTGCGGGTATACCTACGCTGGATACAAGTATCATTGGTGCGGTGATGATATCTGGAATCGTCATTTGGATCCATAATCGTTTTTATGATCAAAAGCTGCCTGAAATGCTTGGGATTTTCCAGGGGCTTGTATTTGTTGTCATCATCGGATTCTTTGTGATGATTCCTATTGCTTTTATCGTTGCTTTTGTATGGCCCTATGTTCAGCAGGGGATTCAATCTCTCCAAGGGTTCATGGCACAGTCTGGTTATATTGGTGTCTGGCTGTTTCATTTCTTGGAAAGGGTGTTAATTCCAACAGGACTTCACCATTTTATTTATACACCTTTTGAGTTTGGTCCAGCGGCTGTAAATGGAGGGTTAAAACCATATTGGATTGCTCACTTAAATGAATTTGCGTCCTCAACTTCCGATTTGAAGGATCTTTATCCATACGGATTTTTATTACATGGGAACATTAAGATGTTCGGCTGTTTAGGGATAGCTCTAGCCATGTATTTTTCTACACCGAAGGAAAATAGAAAAAAGGTTTTGGCTTTGGTATTACCCGCCACATTGACAGCCATATTTGCGGGAATTACAGAACCGCTTGAATTTACGTTTCTATTTCTCGCGCCTTATTTATTTGTGATACATGCACTTCTTGGAGCGACCATGGTGACAATCATGAATATGTTTGGTGTTGTCGGAATGATGGGTTCCGGGCTGATTGAAATAGCTGCATTGAACTGGATTCCGCTCTCCTCAAATCATGGAGGGATTTATCTGATCCAAGCGATGATTGGGCTTCTCTTTACTGCATTGTATTTTGTCATATTTAGATGGATGATTGTGAAATTTGATATTCCATTACCAGGACGAAAAGATGAGGAGGAGACGAGGCTATATACAAAACAAGATTATGAGAGTCATAAAAAAGGTCATGACAAAAAGGAATCACCCGTTTATGCATCAGAGTATGAAGAGAAAGCCGTTTATTTCTTAGAAGGCCTTGGCGGTAAAGAAAACATTAAAGATGTGACAAACTGTGCCACGCGTCTGCGTATTACAGTGATTGACCCTAGCTTGGTGAAAGATAGGGACTACTTTACAGAGAATAAACTGGCACACGGCATGGCTAAGAGTGGTCAAAGCATTCAAATCATTGTTGGCTTAAGTGTACCGCAAGTAAGAGAGTCCTTTGAGACTAAACTTTCATTAGATTGAAAAAGGAGCTGGATATCATGAAAAGATTTAATATTACCATCGCTGGAGGCGGAAGTACATTTACACCGGGAATCATTTTGATGCTGTTAGACTATTTAGAGGAGTTCCCAATTCATACAATTAAACTCTATGATAATGATGAAGCTAGACAAAAGACGATTGCAGATGCATGTGAGATTATGTTAAAAGAACGAGCACCAGAAGTGCAATTACTGGCAAGCACGGACCCAGAAGAAGCGTTTACTCAAGTCGATTTTGTGATGGCACATATTCGTGTCGGAAAATATGCAATGCGTGAATTAGATGAGAAAATTCCATTGAAGCATGGAGTCGTCGGACAGGAAACATGCGGTCCAGGCGGGATAGCTTACGGAATGCGTTCTATTCCAGGTGTATTAGAACTTGTCGATTATATGGAAAAATACTCACCTGAAGCTTGGATGTTAAACTATTCGAACCCTGCAGCGATAGTAGCTGAGGCAACACGTAAGCTAAGACCGAATTCTAAGATTTTAAACATATGTGATATGCCAATTGGCATCGAAGAATTAATTGCAAAAAATTTAGGCTTATCTTCACGGAAAGAACTAGAAGTAGATTACTATGGTTTGAATCACTTTGGCTGGTGGACAGATATTCGAGATAAATCAGGAAATAGCTTAATGCCTGAGGTGATTAAGCATGTAAGCCAGCATGGTTATGCAACAGATGGAACATCTGAACTAGAACAGCAGAAGAGCTGGAACAGCACATTAAAAAAGGCCAAAGATATTCAAGCGCTTGATCCAAAAACGGTCCCTAATACGTATTTGAAATACTATCTATTTCCAGATGAAGAAGTAGCACATTCCAATATAGAATTCACACGTGCCAATGAAGTCATGGAGGGACGGGAAGCTTTTGTTTTTAGTGAGTGTCAGGCCATCATTGATAAAGGAACTGCAAAGGAAACAAAGCTGACCATTGATGAGCACGCTTCCTATATCGTTGATTTGGCAAGAGCCATTGCTTTTAATAAAAAAGAACGGATGCTGATGATTGTAGAGAACAATGGCGCCATTAGAAACTTTGACCCAACAGCAATGGTCGAAATTCCTTGTATCGTTGGCAGCAATGGTCCAGAAAAATTAGTAGTTGGAGAAATTCCTAGATTTCAAAAAAGTCTCATGGAGCAGCAAGTTGGCGTAGAAAAATTAGTAGTAGAAGCATTTGAAGAAGGGTCCTATCAAAAACTATGGCAGGCCATCACATTATCGAAAACGGTGCCGAGTGCAAAAGTAGCAAAAGATATTTTAGACGACTTAATTGTGGCAAATCAAGCATTTTGGCCAGAATTAACATAACAGGAGAATAAGCAATATGGGCGTGACAGCGCTCATATTGCTTATTTATTGTGATGGAGACGAAAAGAACCCTTACCAAAAGGGGCCCGTCATTCCTTACTCCGCACTCTCCTCAACCTCACGGCTATCCTCAGTTTCACCAATATAAATAGGGCCGTTTGCGTGGTCGATTCGGATTGGCCATTCGTATGGAATTTGAAGACGTCTAGCAATGGTTCTCCAGAATTTTGTGGAATCCAATTCGAATTCTTGGAAGTCTTTTAATAAGTCTTTGTAAGACGAGCCGTCAAATTGAATGTACATATCTTGAAGGCGCATGAACGCGACATGTCTCACTTCTAGTGCTGCTGCGGCTTCCATTTCTTCTTCTGTTGCTTCTCCGATGATTGTACCTGCGGGCGGTAGCATGTCGTATACGTTAAATTCCTCTTCTTCTTCGTGTGCTGCATTGTGCTGTTGATCTGACATTTTTCTTCACTCCTTCTCGTTTTCAAGCAAAACTTTATTCCGTGCTTACTTCTATTATCGGAAGGAAATGTGAAATGTGGAATGAAAAGAGGAGCAGATCCACAGTACTTGCTTTTTTCTCTTGAATCATCTATGATCAATTACAGATATAAAAGGTCTATAATAGATAGAAAGGAGCTTCCTTATGAAATATTCTAAAGCGACCAACTATGCGCTACATACGATGGTGTTTTTAACTATTGCGCCAAAGGGTAAAGCGATTGGCGTTGAGCCACTTGCTAAGATGCAAGATCTTTCACCAACCTATTTATCCAAAATTTTAACAAAGCTTGTGAAGGCGGGATTGATTGAATCAACACCTGGTGCAAAGGGAGGATACACCCTTATCAAACGAAAGGAAGACATTTCGTTTTTAGATGTCATTCAGGCTGTAGAAGGACAAACGAATTTATTTCGCTGCTCTTTAGAGCATGACTCCTTCATGCCCCATGATGGCTGTTTGATTGAACAAGTCATGCAGGATGTGGAAACGAAAATGCAGGAGACGTTAAGTCAAAAACGGTTAATTGATATTGCGAACCAAATTGAGCAGACAGAAAAAAATCCATTTTTCAAGATGTGATTTTTTTGAACTAATTATAGATATTAAGAGTCTTTAAAGTCTTGAATATAAAGGAGAGATTGATATGTTATTAGATTGCGCCATTATCGGAGGCGGGCCAGCCGGATTAAATGCAGCACTTGTTGTGGGTAGGGGCAGAAAGCAGGTCATTGTATTTGATGACGAGCTGCCAAGAAATCGAGTGACTCAGGAATCACATGGATTTATTACAAACGATGGAATGACACCGTTTGAAATCAGACAAGCGGGAGAGGCAGATCTTCAAAAATACCCTAATATCCAAATCAAACGAAGTAGAATTAATGATATACAAAAGCGAGAGGAATTCTTTACGTTACTGACACATGAAGGGGATATATTCGAAGCGAAAAAAATCATCTTGGCAACTGGACTTCAGGATATATTGCCAGAGATCGAAGGAATTCATGATGTGTATGGAAAAACGTTGTTTAGCTGCCCTTTCTGTGATGGATGGGAATTAAAGGATAAAGCGCTTGCCCTTATTGCGGAGAATCAGAGAGCCTTGCATATGGCTAAGCTTATATCCAATTGGACAAAGGATTTGATCGTGTTTACGAATGGGCACGGTTTGGCTGAAGAGGACAAGTCACTTCTGACGGAGCATTCTATTCAAGTCATTGATGTGCCTATTGTATCGATTGATCATGACAATGGTGAGCTGCGCTCTCTCCAGCTTGCAAATGGGGAGACAGTAAAAAGGGAAGGCGGTTTTGTCGCAAGTGAATTCAAGCAGTCAGCCCCATTTGCTGAAAAGCTTGGCTGTCAAATGACGAAGAATGCAGGGATTGAAACAGATATTCTTGGACGTACAACCGTCAGTGGTGTCTTTGCATGTGGTGATAATTTAGGCGGTCCTGCTCAGTTAGTTCTCGCAGCAGCAGCTGGAAGTCAGGCAGGAATGGGCGTCATTCATGAACTTGTGCAAGAAAAGTTTCAGGAAAAAACATCTCTATGAAAAGAGATGTTCAGCGATGAGCGGTTTTCTGTTTTGCTAAGACGTGAGCTGTCCATTCAAAAAGTGCGTAGATGACAAAGAAGATCAGGATCCAGCTGCTGGCATCGACCCATACATTGGTGATATGAATGATGTTCGCCTGATCAAGTCCAGTCTGTATCCACATAGTGATCAATGCGGTGAGGAACACCTGTAAAAACCATTTTTTCAATTGGTCACACCTCCATCTCTTTCTATCATATAAGAAATGACAGTTAATTTCCAATTGTTTTCCTGTATGTTTCAACGGTAAAATAAGAAATAAAATCAATGGAAGGACATGACATGAGCGATCAAACAAATAGCTTTTTAAAAAGTCATTTTCCTCATCTTTCCCTCACGCCGCCTCTTTTTTATGAGTGGCCTATTGGGCTTCGGTTTGAATTGGCAGATTGGTCATTAGGAAAAGAATCGATTGTATTAGAAAAAGCGGGAGATCGTGCTTTTGAGATTGTAAAATATGTTTTTGATCTAGAAGACGAAATGCTGCTTGTAACGGATGTGTATACAGAACATGAACATGAATTAACGAAGCGTAAGCTCCTGGTTTATCAAAAATATGTGCATCGGCAAGTAAGGAAGCGGTTGCGTCACGAGCTTTTGACTTATGTACGTCCAGAAATAGAAGATTCACTGACATTAGAGAGATTTACACTCAAATGCCAGCTGCAAGACATTCGATTGCGTCCGCTTCTCCATGCGATCTGCCAGGAGGACTTCTATACGCCGAATCAAATCTTGAAGGGGAAGCTTGGTTATGAAATTTACCTAATGAATGTCTCGAAAAAAATGATTTTTCACTTATATGATGATCGAGGCTGTGATCTCATCGCGGCAGAGCCAGAGCGTTTAAGACCAGTCTATGAAGGATTACAGCACTGGCTATTAGATTATGATCGCCCACAAATGGACCGGCTATTTACAGCCAAATAAGAAAAACCGCACTTTCGAAAAGTGCGGCTTCTTTTTTATGCTTCTACTTTATTAAAAAACTGTGGCAAATATTCTTTGTGTGCTTCTAGCATTTCATCTAGGATGCTTTTTGCAACAGCATCTGATGGGACAAGCGGGTTGATGGTCATTGCGACAAGGGCTGTGTTGTAATCGCCTGTCACAGCTGCTTCAGCAGCTACACGTTCAAAGGATTTAATTTGAGAAATGAGTCCTTTGACAGCGACCGGCATTTCACCAACAGCGATTGGTTTAGGACCGTCTTTTGTGATAACGCAGTTGAGTTCAACGGCAGAATCATTTGGAATGTCACTGATGGCGCCATTGTTAATCGTGTTGACAGGCTGAATGTCATGCTTGTCGTTATAAATGGATGCAATTAAGTTACAAGCTGCATCACTGTAGTAGGCACCGCCTCGTTTTTCAAGCTGCGGCGGCTTGATGTCTAGATCAGGGTCTTTGTAAAGCTCGAACAGATCATTTTCTAATGCGCGAACGACTTCTGCACGAGTTCCTTCGTTTGCTGCTGCTTTCTTTTCCTCAGCCAGCATATCACTTGTTTTGTAGTAGTAGCGGTGATATGGACAAGGAATAACGCCAAGCCCTTTTAAGAAATCAGCATCCCACGGAATCGCTTGAATGTTGTTCATCGACATGCTGGAGTTTGGATCCGCCATGTCTTCGATCACTTGATCCATGATGCTTTTGCCGTCTAAGAATACATTGAGTCCAAAGACCATATGGTTTAATCCAGCAAAGCTGACTTCGACTCTGCTTGCGTCGACATCAAGCCCTTTGGCGATTCCCATGCGAATGCCGATTGGCACGTTGCATAAGCCAACGACTTTTCGATGGTTTGAATAACGAAGTACGGCTTCAGTGACCATACCAGCTGGATTTGTGAAATTCACAAGCCATGCATTCGGGCAAAGCTCTTCAATATCTTTGACAATATCAAGAATGACAGGAATGGTGCGAAGTCCTTTGAATAGACCCCCTGGACCATTTGTTTCTTGACCAATGACATCATATTTTAAAGGAATGCGTTCATCCTTCATACGTGCTTCAAGAAGTCCGACACGGAATTGTGTTGTAACAAAATCAGCATCTACAAGCGCTTTTCTACGATCTAATGTTAAATGAACCTCGATTGGAAGTCCTGCTTTTTTGACCATGCGTTTTGCAAGATTTCCGACGATCTCAAGCTTTTCTTTGCCCGCTTCAATATCAACGAGCCAAAGCTCGCTAATCGGAAATTCATCGTACCGTTTAATGAATCCTTCGACAAGCTCTGGTGTATAGCTTGATCCTCCGCCAATTGTGACAACCTTTAATCCTTTTGCCATGCTCTGCACCTCCGAATAATGTAACGCGCAATGTTATAATAGAGAAAAGTCTTTTTTATTTTGTACATCTATAGCTTATCGTGAGAGCATCTCATGCGTAAATGACTTCAGCGTCTTTAGGCAAGGGTGCCCTATTTAGAGATTTGTTACATAAAAGAAACACATTGTGACATGTTGTTGGAGAAAGGGGAAGTCAGATGTTTTCAAGTGAGGTCATTTCCAGCTTTAATGAACTAGAAAGCGCTTTATATCGATATATCATGGAAAACAGTGAAAAGGTCGTGTACATGAGAATTCGAGACCTTGCAGATGCTGCACATATTTCCACCTCGTCTGTCCTTCGTTTTTGCCGAAAAGTAAATTGTGAAGGCTTTTCAGAGTTTAAAGTGAAGCTCAAAATGTATTTAGAATCAGAGCAGACACCTTCTTTAAAAAGCACACAGCACTTTCTATATGAATTTATTGAACGAACATTAAAGGGAGACTTTGAGGGGAAAATTAAGGAGGCAGCGAAACTCATTGCTGAGGCAAAAAATGTGCTGTTTATCGGGACTGGCAGTTCTGGCATTTTGGCGCAGTATGGGGCGAGGTACTTTTCAAGTCTTGAGAAATTTTCATTTTACATCAATGATCCGTTTTTCCCGATGAATATGCAGTATTTAGACAATAGTGTCACCATTGTGCTGTCTGTATCAGGGGAGAACAGTATTACGATCGATCATATTTCAAAGTTAAAAAGGGAAGGCAGCACAATCATTAGTATTACGAATAACCAGCACTGCACGATTTCGCGCATTTCAGATTTAAATATTGCCTACTACGTCACAGATGAGCGGGTACACAGAGCCAATATCACCACACAGACGCCAGTTGTGTATATTTTAGAAGCAATGGCCCGTGACATGTTCACGATGTTAAAAGAAAAGTAAAAGAGCCGCTGCATGAATCAGCTGCTCTCTTTTTTCTGCTTCATAAAAGAAAGGATGGCAATACCAGAACAGACGAGCACAAACAGACCGCCTAGCAAATACACAGACCTCGCCCCATATGCATCCGCAATCAATCCAACAAAGAAAATAGATAAACCGACAGATACAGAAGAAAGGACGTAATGAGCCGAGTACACCTTTGATAAATCTTGGACAGGTGTTTCCGTTTGAAGAATGGTTTGCTGCGAAACATCACGAATTTGATAAGCAGGCCCCATCAAAATACAAAGCAGCAAAGCAAGCCATGGCAGGCTGTTCAGTGAATAGACAATAGTCAGCACTGCATAAATGAATGACCCAGCTGCCATAAAGAGAAGAAGCTGTTTTTGAATAAATTGACTCATCCATGCAGCTAAGAGACCGCCTAGAATGGTGCCGATATAATAAGCGGCATTGATAAAGCCCCACCATTCCTCACCTTGCTTTAAATCTTGTGTGACAAAGGCAAGCGTAATTGCCCCGATCCATACAGCACCCGCAATATTTTCACAAACATCCATAAAGGTCAGGGTGCGCACCGTTTTATTTGTCCAAATGATCGTCCAGCCATCTTTGAAGCTGTTCGTCTTATTTGCTTTTCGAACCGTCTCTTCTTGCTTGAGAAGAGGAAAGACAGGGATGAAAAATAGGTAAGACAACACAATCATGACACAAGTGATCCACATTAAATAAAATGGCCCGATCCATAGGACGAGCATTCCAGTGAACGAATAGCCGGCGATTTGAACCATTTGATGAAATATGGACGCTGTACTGTTTGCTTTCACAAGCTGATTTGCTGGCACAAGCATCGGCATGATGGCCTGTAACAAAGGACTGATCAACCCGCCTGTGAGGGAAATCAAAATGAGTGCACTAAACAGCCAGACCATATGCTGCTGAAAGAAATGAAATTGGGCTGTAAACACGATGAGCATCCCAAGACGTAAAAGCGGGACCCATTTCAATAGGCGGCCAGCTTGAAAGTAATCAGTTAAAACAGGAGAGAAAAGCCCAGCCAATAGCTGGCATATCGTTCTGATCAGTGGAAAGACAGCCGCATAGGCAACAGATTGTGTATCTTGATAAATGACAAACGTGATCGTCATGACAAATAAAATATCACTCAACATGAGAAGGCTTTTACTGCTTGTATAACACCAAAACTTGTTTCCCATATTAAACCGGCTCCTTTTCAAAAACATGTTTAGTATAGCATGGTGATGAAGGGTTCAGAGGCTTTCCATTGAAAAATACATCTTAAGGATGAGAAGATTGTGATAAGCTAAATGAAGGACATTGTAAGGAAAGGGGTTCAATCACTTGAGAAAATTACCAGCACATGACTTTTTGGACAAACATGGCATCCCATATGAGATCAAAACATTTTCTGCCGAAACAGAAAAAGGAGCAGCAAATGTAGCGGCAGCCCTTGGTTTTCGTGAAAGACAAATGATCAAAACATTGATCTTTGAAACAGGAGAAGGGGAGCAGCTGCTTGTGATGGTTGGCGCTGACCAGCATATTAAGTCAGGGAAACTAAAGAAAGCGGCCGGCTCCCGTAATATTAAAATGGCTTCACCGGAGAAGGTTCTTGAAGTGACGGGCTATCGAATTGGTTCGATTCCGCCGTTTTGCTGGCAGCCAGAAGGATTCCGCACGATCATTGAAGCTTCATTATTAGAGGAAGAGATATTAGGGGTTGGAGCAGGAGAATGGGGAAATGAAATCCTCATCACACCAGAACAATTAGTGAAAGCCTCAAAGGCTGTACCGTTTGACATCGTGCAGCCAGCCGAATAAAAAAAGTGCCTGTTTTTGGAGCAGGCACTTTTTTAATTGGCAGCAGGCGTAGTGAATGGACCGATACCTTTCATTTGCAGGAAGGCATCCACGGTTCTATTTTCTTCAAGATCATTCGCCCGTTTGCACACAACAACCGGTCTGACGATCTCAATGCCTTCAATGTACACGCGCCCAATTTCTTGCCGCTTGAGACTGCCGTGAACCGCATCACGGGGAACAAGTGTGATGCCATATCCAGCTTTGATCATTTGAATCGCTTCATGAACACCGCTGAATTGTAAATCAACGGTCGGTTTTTTAATTCCTTTCGAGGTAAAAAGAGAAAAGAGCTTATCTCTTGTGGAACTGCCTTCTTCACGCATCAAAAAAGGCTCCTGACTCAGGCGCTCCAGCGGGACCGTTTTTCCGTTTAACGGATGGTCTGCCGGCACAATAAAATCATAGCTTAAATTCGTTAAATGAGAAGTGAGAATCTCCTCATGGTGCAAATCCTCGATCACAGCGATGGCTACATCTGATTCATATTGAAGCAGGCTCTCTAAAACTTGAGCGGAGTTTCCACTTTTTAATTCAATTTCTGTCTGTGGTGAAGATGTTTTAAAAGCAGCAAGCCAATCTGGCAGTAAAAAGTTGAGTGGTACATAGGTAGAAGCGATGCGGAGCCGCCCCTTTTTTCCGTTTTGTAAAAGTGTGATCTGATATTCTACTTCTTTTTCAGCCTCGAACACTTGCCGGGCATAAGGGTATAGAATTTTCCCCATTTCCGTAAGTGTAATGCCTCTGCCATTTCGTTTAAAAAGACGGAAACCGATCTCACTTTCAATGCTTCTAAGCTGAGCCGTCACAGCTGGCTGTGTCAAAGATAGCACGTCTGCTGTTTGTGTAACGCTTTTTGTCTCTGCGACCTTTGCAAAAATCCGAAGGGCATGTAAATTCAACTTTAACACCACCTATCAATTATTTTGATGGTTTAATCAAAAACATTCATTAGATTTATTATAAGGCATCCCTTATTGTAAAGATAGCGAAGGGGGAAGGGAAAATGGATCATCGTCAAAAGCAAGTGGTGTCAATATCACTTATCACAGCATTTGCACTGATTGGGGATTCAATGCTTTATATTGTTCTTCCAATCTATTGGAAAGAGGTTGGTTTATCATCTATTTGGGAGGTCGGGCTGCTGCTGTCCATTAACCGATTCGTCCGCATCCCGCTAACACCTGTCGTTTGGTGGCTCTATCGGTTTGTCCCAATGAAGACCGGTGTATTGATCGCTATTTTGATTGCATCAGTGACCACAGTGCTTTATGGTGTGAGCGGTTTTTGGCTGCTGCTGATTTGCCGCTGCGCTTGGGGGCTGGCATGGACGTTATTGCGTATGAGTGGAATGAGATTAATTGCTGAGATGGAGGAAAGCTCTCAAGGGCATTATACGGGCATTTATAATGGGCTTTACCGGCTTGGCAGTTTATTCGGCATGTTATTTGGCGGAATATTCGCCAGCCTGATCGGCTTCCAGTCCATGACACTTGTTTTTGGTTTACTCACATTACTA
The DNA here is from genome assembly GCF_038630785.1 of Bacillus sp. FSL K6-1000. Lineage (NCBI taxonomy): Bacteria > Bacillati > Bacillota > Bacilli > Caryophanales > Bacillaceae > Bacillus > Bacillus sp. FSL K6-1000. Next base: position 724,568 of record NZ_CP152042.1, read on the forward strand.
GGGGTCATTTTTTATGTCTCTTTGGATGAGATTGAAAAGGGAGAAGAGGTGCAGGTGTATCAAGTCATCAAACAGCGGTGGCTTGTACGAGATGTTGTAAAAGTATTAATGACAGGTATGCTGATCGCACTTGTGATACAAGGGTTATTCGCATCAACACTCAGTCATGTCATTGAAGCAAGGATCGGTGATGGTGAATTTGCTCTGTTCGGCTTTGTCATCGGAGCTTCGGCTTTAAGTGGCATCATTCAAGCGCTCAGATGGGGGTGGGAACCATTTGTCGCACCGAAAACGGGCAGATGGTTTGATGGGCTTGTGATGAAGGAACGAACGCTTTGCTGGATGTTTCTTTCATTTGGAGGTCTCAGTTTTCTGGCGGTCATGCTGAAGGTAAGCGGCTGGTTTCTTGTGATGCTGCTTTTGATCCAGCTGCTCTCAACAATCTTAACGACATTAACGGATACGCTTGCTTTTCAAAAAGCGTCTGCTCAAACAGATAAAAACCGCTTCCTCGCAAGCTATTCCTTTGTTCAAGATATGGGAGCAGCTTTAGGACCCTTGTGCGGGTATACGATGATTCAGTTTTTTGGATCAAGCAGCGTCTTTTGGCTGATGCTCATCATAAGCTTATTGCTTGTCAGCATGTGGGCAAGAGGCAGGGAGCTGCATGTTACTTCTGATCCAGCTTAATAAATCAAGCGTTATACAAAGAAACTGCCTCATGCGCTGAATGCAAGAGGCAGTCGTGTCTTTTTATTCTAGATCTGAATCATAGGCTTTTTGCGTTAGCTGGCTGACCACCTCTTTTAACCCATTTGGTTTATGAAACTCAACAGGTGTGCTTCCTTTTTCGAAGACGATTTGATCTGCTTCAACGAGCACGACATATCGATTGTTGAGCTTTGCAATATGGATCGAGTGGCCAAAGTCTGCTAGAAGACCTTTGATTTCCGTTTCGCCTAGACGCATTTTCATTGTGATATCAGGGGTTTGTTCAACAATATGGGAGGCCGCTTGTGTGACCTGCTCTGTATCGAGTGTTTCTCTAATTTCTCGCTTTTCACTCGCTTCCCATATTTCAAGATCCTCTTCAAACTGCTTTAATTCTTCACTTTCATCCTGTAATGTTTCAAAAACCTGTTCCTGTACCATATTCATAACCTGTGATTTCATGATTTCAGGCATGGATTCACCGTATTCGACGAACTTCAAAAAGTCTTCAAAATAACGAGCGTGTGAAGATTGGTGAATTTTCACTTCAGCTTCTTCAGTCATTCCCTCTTCTGGCATAAACGGGTATTGAATCGATTTCATGTTTTTTGTCGTAATAGCCATTTCGACTTTTCTAATCAAGGTAGATGTATCAGCGATAGAAGCCACTTTTTGTTCGAAATCGCATTTCATAATAAAGACAAAGGAATCATCGAAATACTTTTTAGGAACAGCAGAAGCAACTAAAAAAACGCCGCCTCTGACAGCACTTGTATCTAAATATGTGCGAACAAACTGTTCACTGCATTCATTAAACAATTCTTTTGTATCTGCAAATCTCGTTTGATGAAATAGGTTGTAGTTTGGATTTGAATCAAGCTCATGACCAGGCTCTACAATAAATCGGCCAATTTTGGTCGGTACTTGTTCAGATTTAGGGTGTCGGTCCACTTTTCGTTTGACGATTTTTTTCAGTTCACCGTCTAAAAAGTCCTTCAGCTCACTTTGTTCAAATTCCTCTTGATCTAGTGTTTGATAATGTTTAAATCGTTTATTTGCTTGTTCATCTTTGCCTTCGATTTCCACGACAAAGAATGATAGAAAACGTATCGTAAAATCCATTGATTGGTCACCACTTTTTCTTCTTCGGATATGTTGAGTATAGAAAAAGGAGTGAAAATCGTCAACGAATGGAGAAATATCGTGTCATTATTTCCCGAGAAATGTTTATTGAAAAACACTTGATAATAATTATCATTCTTGATAGAATGGTAAAAGAAAAGAAGGAACCTGCCAGTTCCTTCATCTCAGAGAAAAATATTATTTTGTTTCAAATGTTTCGCAATCAGTTTCAGCATTGCGAGTCACTTCAGTCATCGTGTTTTTACCGATTTTAATGGTAGAAGCGGTACAGCTGTTTTCAGCCCAAAAACGGCAAGAGTTCACTTCACAAAGAACGTTTTGTGTCAAGGGAATTCACCTCCGTGATTCATATTGAGAATGAAACAAGCTGCCACTTGAATTCATTCAATCTAGTAGTCTCTTTGTAGAAAGAGGCTGTTTGTGCTGGTTATGCACATGTTTATCATACCATCTACCCTGAAAATATACAATTTAAACTTTGGAAGAGCGAGAATATGAATCTCGCTCTTTTTTTATTTGTAAAAATAGTTAAATGCTAGGTGGCACACTCTCTCATTTCGACATATGAATAGAGTAGATTCAAAACCTGATGTCGGACAAAGTATGGGGGTACATGTACTGATTTTCCGCATAAAGATAGGGTTTTTAATCAAAAAATCTTCATAGAGAGATGAGGGGAGAAGATGAAAGCAGTCATTCTCTGCGGAGGAAAGGGAACGAGAATGAGTGAGGTCACACAAGCGCTTCCTAAACCACTTGCTATGATCGGAGATCGGCCTATTCTATGGCATATTATGAAAATCTATCAGTATTACGGTGTAGACGAATTTATCCTATTGCTTGGATATAAAGGAGAGAAGATCAAAGAGTACTTTCTGAACTACGACTGGCAGCATCACAGCATGCAGCTCGATATGGCGACAGGAGAAATGAAGCTTTTAGGGAAAAAGGAGAACTGGAAAATCACCTTTTTAGATACAGGTGAAGATACGATGACAGGCGGACGTTTAAAGCAGGCACAGGATTACATTGGTGATGAGACCTTTATGATGACGTATGGTGATGGACTGGCCAATATCAATATGTTTCATTTGCTGAAACGTCATCAGGATCTTGGAGCAGCTGCGACTGTCACAGGCATTGAAAAGAAGTCCCAGTACGGGACACTGAAGGTGTATAACGGGATGGCACAATCCTTCTCTGAGAAGACAGACAGTATCGGGATGATCAATGGAGGATTTTTTGTGTTGTCTCCAAAGGTATTTGATTATTTGACAGATGATGATCAATGCGTGTTTGAAGCGGAGCCTCTTCAAAAACTGGCGGATGATGGAGAGCTTGCCGTTTATGAGCATCACGGATTTTGGACAGCAATTGATACGTATAAAAACCTGAAGGAAATAAACGACATGTGGACAGATGGAAAACAACCATGGAAGGTTTGGTGACAGCATGAGCGGATTTTGGAATGGAAAGAACGTATTTGTAACTGGATGTACAGGGCTGTTAGGGAGCTATCTCGTTAAGGAATTGATTGATCAAGGGGCAAACGTGACTGGACTTGTGCGTGATCAGGTGCCTCGATCGAATTTATATCAAGGCAGTCAATTTGAAAAAATGAATGTGGTGCAAGGCGCATTAGAGGATATGCAGACGATTGAACGTGCGTTAGGAGAATATGAAATTGACACCGTCTTCCATTTGGCTGCCCAAGCCATTGTTGGGGTCGCAAATAGACATCCTGTTTCTACATTTGAAGCGAATATTTTAGGGACATGGAATGTACTGGAGGCATGCAGAAGACAGCCGCTGATCAAACGAGTGATCGTGGCATCAAGTGACAAAGCCTACGGTGATCAAGAGCAGCTGCCATACGATGAAGACATGCCGTTAAACGGGAAACATCCGTATGATGTTTCGAAGAGCTGTGCAGATCTCATTTCTCATACGTACTACAACACATATGGTCTTCCAGTTTGTATTACACGCTGCGGTAATTTATATGGAGGCGGAGATTTGAATTTCAACAGAATCATTCCGCAAACCATTCAGCTTGTGTTAGAAGGAAAGGCGCCGGAAATTAGAAGTGACGGGACATTTATTCGTGATTATTTCTACATTGAAGATGCAGTGAAGGCTTATTTACTGCTAGCTGAGAAGATGGAGGAAAAAGGGCTGGCGGGAGAAGCCTTTAACTTTAGTAACGAAATTCAGCTGACAGTGCTTGAGCTTGTGGATAAGATTTTAAAGGCAATGGGAAGTGAACTGAAGCCTCGTATTCTCAACCAAGGAACACATGAAATTAAGCATCAATATTTGTCAGCAGAGAAAGCGAGAAAGCTGCTTGATTGGAAGCCTGATTACTCCATTGATGAAGGCTTAGAGAAGACGATTGAATGGTACCGCGAATTCTTTCAAAAATAGAGGTGTAAAAAGATGAACAGCATATATTGTACGGTTCTTTCAAGTGGAAGACTTTATCAAGCCATTGCGTTTTTCTTATCGTTGAAGCAAGTAGAAGATGATGCTGTCATCAAGACGTTATGCATGGATGATGCTGCATTTGATTTGCTTCATCAAATGAATTTTCCGCATGTGGATCTTGTTCATGTACGGGAGCTCGAAACACCAGAGCTGCTGGAGAAAAAAGAGGAACGGGATGCATCGGAATATTGCTGGACCTTAAAGCCGATTTGGATTGAGTGGTTATTTGAACAGGAGCAGGCAGAGAGCGTGACCTATCTCGATGCGGATTTGTTCTTTTATGAGAGCCCTCAGGTTATTTTTCAACATCAGCCGAATGCTTCTGTTTTAATTTCGAGAGGGGATATTGTCATTCCAAGCTTTGATGCAGAGGAAGTGAAGATGCTTCAGAAGCTTTTAGGACGCTATAACTCAGGCTTTCTGCATTTTAAAGGAGATGAAGCCGGACGAAAATGCCTCAGCTGGTGGAAAGAAGAATGCTTAAAAGAATGTAAAAATGCACCGGGAGAAGGCAAGTTTGGCGATCAAGGATATCTAGATCATATGCCGAGACTGTTTGACAAAGTAGAAGATATTGAGACAAAAGGCGTGAATATTGGTCATTGGAACTATGGGCAGCATTCTTATCGGGAGGAGAATGGACGTATTCTTCTGGAGGATGGGCACCCGCTCATTTGCTATCATTACAGCGGCTTTCGGATTGTGAGCAAGGATGAGATGCAGCAAATTCATGAAAAAGGACGAAATGACCTGCCGTTTTTCCAAGAAGCCTATCGGCAAGTGCTTCGCCATGTGATTGAATCTGTGGAGCAGGTCGATCCGCTGTTTAACGGCTATGCCAAACGGGAGGAGGATGACGCATGAACGAAAAGCCAAAGGTAAGCGTCATTATTCCAAGCTATAATGCCAAAGAGCGTTTAGAAGGAAGCCTTTTTTCATTAACGCTTCAGGAAACAGATATTCCATTTGAGGTCATTGTTGCCGATAATGGCTCAACGGATGGCACGATGGAAATGCTCGAGAATATTGAGGTGAACTTCCCATTTAAAAAGGTGCGTATTCCTGTCAATCAAGGGATTGCAAAGGGGCGTAATCATGCCATTCGCGAGGCGGAGGGAGATCTGCTCATTTTTCATGACAGTGATATGCTGGCAGAACCGAGATTTATTCAAAAGCATGCAGAGGCTCATGCTGACAGGGAGGATCTTGTCATTTGCGGTGTGTGCTGGAAGCGGATTTATCGCTATTTTTACAAAGCGTTTGATAAGGATCATATGAAGCGGTTGAAAAAGCAAGGACTGTATAAACGGAAAATGGAGGACAAAACACCTCTTTTATCATTGGAAGAAGTCGAAAATGGTGCGTTTTTAGAGAAAAGCTTCGATTTGCAGTCTGAGTTTATTGATATTCTGAAAGACATTTTGGAAACGTACCACTATGATTTAGGTTCTTATGAGCTGCCATGGCGATTTTTTATTACAAATAACTCCTCTGTTAAACGTAAGCATGTCATGGCACTAGGGATGTTTGATGAAAATATCGTTCGGTACGGATTTGAGGATTATGATTTAGGGATTCGATTGAATCAGCTTGGTCTCTCCTTTGAATTGCGAGAGGATATCATGAGTGTGCATCAAGAGCATCCAAGTAATTTAACGTCATTTGATGACATCAAATACAACATTTTGTATATGTGTGAGAAGTACAATCATATTGATGCTATTGATGTCCATTTGGCTTTCTCAGGTCCGTTTTCTCACACTGTGACAAATGATATTGTGAAAGAAGTTCGCCAGCTGCGCGAGAATCCAGCATTTGATGACCTATTATCCTATTTTTTAGAGCTGCTTCATTTGATCACAGAGCGGAATGTAGGCATCAAGCGGGATAAAAAAGATATGCTGACAGCCAAGCATGTTCCTTTGAAAAAGCTGGCAGAAGCGGCGCAGCTTGCACGTGAGGAGTATGGCTGCATGGTGCTTGTAGAAGCCATTCAAGGGCTGACGAAAGAGCTGTTGCGCGTTGATTTGTTCCAAGTGGATGTGTTGTAAATGGCGTCTTATCACTTTACAACCATTGTGTCGAATACCCATGTTTTTAAGCTTTTGGCGCTGATTCATTCGCTTGAACAAAACGCGCATGCCTTCAAGCTGTCCGTTTTATGTGCAGACCCTTTGGCTTATAAGGTATTAAAGGAGTTCCCTCATCCGCATGTTCAATATGAACAGCTTGAGGACATTGAAGATGATACGCTGCGAAAGGCAAAAGAAGATCGAACGTTTCATGAGTATTGCTGGACATTAAAGCCTGCTTTTCTGCTCAAAATTCTTGATTCCTCAGATGCAGATTATCTTGCCCATCTGGATACGGATTTGTATTTTTATCATGATCCAGAGGCGATTTTTGCAGAGAATCCAAGCGCTCATTTATTTTTGACGGATCATATGAATTCCAAGCGGTTCTATCATTTTTATGAGTTGTCTGGCCGCTTTAATACTGGGTTTGTAGGCTGCCGTAACACAGATGTTGCCAAACAGGCAGTCACGCAATGGAAAGAAAACTGTCTTGCCCATTGTACAGTAGAAATGGATACAGAAAAAAAGACGTACGGAGATCAGCGGTATGTGGAAAGATGGGTTGATGATTTTGAAGGGGTTCATATCGTTGCATCTAAAGGAGCCAATGCGGCGATTTGGAACATTGAAAACTACAAGCTTTCAGTTGTAAAAGGAGATATGTATCTCGACGAATGTCCACTCTTGTTCTATCATTTTTCTGCCTTCACGATCATTGACGAGAATACCTTTAACCTTAATTGGTATTACTATATGAAAGAACAGAAGCTTGTGGATCATTTGTATATTCCGTATGCCGACTTGGTTCATCAAAAGATTAAACAGGTGCAAAAGGTATTTCCAGAATTTAAGCAAGGATTTATTGCGAAGAAGCATGTTCCTGATACGCATTTTTATGAGAGATGAAAAACCGCTCATTTATTGAGCGGTTTTCTTTTTATGATTCATTCCATTTGGAGATGGTTTGGTCGCTGGGAAGTAAGAAGGCTAGGATGCCTAATATCGGTAAAAAGGCAACACCGATCATGGTAGGCGTTAAGCCGAAGGCATCAATGAATGAGCCGAGGGCAACCGATCCGATTGCACCCATACCAAACGCAAGCCCAACAGTTAAACCAGACATTGTGCCAATTTTCCCGGGAAATAGTTCTTGGGCATAAACCACGGTGACAGAGAAGCTTGATGTCAAAATGAGCCCAATCAGTCCGAGTAAAACATAAGCAAAAACCGGTCCGGCAAATGGCAGCAGCAGGGCAAGCGGGAAGGATGCCAATAAGGAAACTAAAATCACGTTTTTCTTGCCAAAGCGGTCTGCAAGCGGCCCGCCTAAAAATGTCCCAATTGCACCTAGAATAAGAAATAAGAAGATATAAGTCTGTGATTCTTTAATCGTCAAACCGTATTGTTCAATCGCATAAAACGCATAGAAATTCGAAATGGCATTTCCATACCAAGAGCGGGCAAAGATGAGAAAGACGATAATGCCAAGTGCAATGAGTGCTGATTTACGATGAATATCAGATCTGACAGCTTTTGCAGGAGCTTTTTTCGCTTCGGCCCGAATGGTTTGAAGCCTTCCTGCGTACCATCTTGAAATATAAAGAAGGAAACCAACCGCCAACATTCCAACAATCGTAAACCAAGCCACGCCTGTCTGACCGAGCGGGACGAGCATTAATGCAGCGATAAGCGGAGCAAAGGCTTGACCTGTATTCCCGCCTACTTGATAGATGGACTGGGCAAGTCCTCGTCTTGGACCAGCTGCCATGTTGGCAACACGGGAGCCCTCTGGATGGAAGATCGCAGAGCCGAGTCCGATAAAGACAACGCAAAGCAGAATGGTGGCAAACGACGGAGCAAACGCGAGTCCGAATATACCGACAGCACTTGAAAATAAAGCAATCGGAAGTGCATAAGGCATCGGCCGTTTATCTGTGTACCACCCAATAGCTGGCTGCATCACGGAGGAGACCATATTTAATGTAAAAGCAATCAGCCCTAATTGTGTAAAGGTCAGCCCCATTGAGCGTTCCAAAATAGGGAACATCGCAGGAATAACGGCTTGTAATGTGTCGTTCAGCATATGACAAATACCAATAATCAATAAGATGGGATAAACCGTTGAGCCGGTAACAGAATGTTGAGGTTTATCCTTTGTACGAGCAGCAATGGCCAATGAGACTTCCTCCCTTCATTTATCTGTTTTCTGTTTTTTGCATTCTTCTCATTTTATTCATAAGGTGAACTATAAAACAATAGCAAATTGTCATGATTTAGAAAAAAAGAGACACAAGCATTTGATTGAGCTTGTGTCTCTAAAGAGTTATTTGTAAAAAGAAGCAATGACAGGCTTCATTTTTTGAACGACGAGTCCACTGCCGCCGCGGTTTTTCACCCCTTCGATCATGCCGACGAGGACGTAATCTTCTTTTTTAGGATTAAACGCAAGTAAAAATCCATTTTCAGTGCCGTCTGTTGCACCTTGTTTGCTTTTTAATTCTGCCGTTCCCGTTTTAGCGGCAATATCCGCTCCTTCGATTTGTAAGGAGTGGGCTGTTCCGTTTGGACTGGTCACGACCTTAGTCAATGCGTCTTTCACTGTGTTTGCCGAGCCTTCTTTGATGATTTGTTTTGGTGATGCTGTTTTTTCATCTTGAATCACTCGAGGGTAGACAAGGTTGCCTCCTGTGGCAAATGGAGAATAGGCATGTACTTGTTCAATCGGTGACATGAGTAATTCGCCTTGGCCATACGCCGAGTCAGCCAGTAAGATATCCGATTGAATACCATCGTTTGATACTTGTGCAGGCTTCATTGTAAATGGCATGTGTAAGTCTTCGCCAAATCCAAATGCTTTCACTTTTTTCTCGTAGGTGTCTTTGCCGATTTCGAGTGCTTCCTGTCCAAAATAAATATTGTCTGAGTACACAAGGGCATCGACCATATTGACTTTTTCTTTATCGTGAACACGTGTGATGCGATAATTTCCCCAAGATTGATCCTTTTGCCATTTCAGTCCATGAATGGTACGCACTTTGTCGGGCTTTGTGACACCTGTTTCCAGCCCAATGGCGGCTGTAATGGTTTTGAATGTGGAGCCTGGTGCATACCGGCTCGCATATCGAGCTTGGAATGGAAGGTCTGGATTTTCACTGTATGCCTGATATTGCTTAGGTGTAATCCCGTTTGTCATGAGATTGACATCGTAGGAAGGGGTGCTGACAAGTGCTAATAGATCACCTGTTGATGGATTCATGATTGTGACGGCCCCTTTTTCACCTTTCAGTTGATCATAGGCTTTTTTCTGCAAAGAAGCATCAATCGTCAGCTTCACTGTTTTTCCATCTTTTCGAGCTGATTTTTGCAATGTTTCTTCAATGCCTGTTTCATCATGGACGATGAGAATGCTTCCGCCATCTTGTCCGCGTAAGTTTTTGTCAAATGTGAATTCAAGGCCGGTTTTGCCAATGATTTGATCCGCCTTTAATGCTGGATTTCTTTTGATATCATCCGCATTTGCTTTTCCGACATATCCGGTGAGATGGGCGGCGGCTTTGTTATATGGATAGTAGCGCATTTCCTTCGTTTGATAGGTAACGCCATTTATGTCCTTTGGAATTGGCTTTTGTTTTAACATCGATTTGAGCGGGACAAACGTGTCGTCTGTGACCCATGCTTGTTTCAGCTGATTGTTGATGAGTTCTTCCTCTATATCAAAAGCTTTGCTGATCTTTTTGATATTGCGTTCTTTTTCTTCTCCTGTTCCGAGCTTACCTGGGATGACGCCAAGTGCGTTTCCACCAGTTGTTTCTGCGAGCGTACGTCCTTTTCGGTCGACAATGTTTCCGCGGACAGCTGGGTCAGATTTGACCTTGATGGTATCTCCTTTTTCCATTTGCGGGAAGATGAGATTTGGTTTCCAGTCCACTTTCCACTTGTCATCTTCTTCGGTGAGAATGCCCTTGTAAGACAGCTTATGCAGCTTGCCAAGAGACGTTTTCATCGTTACATCATAGGAGAATTGATACCCATCTCCTTTGTCCTGTTTTTCAACGTTGAGCTTTGAAATGTTCAGATCATAAGCACCAATGCCGTTGAAAATATTGTCGTATTTTTCGGCTAGTTGTTTTTTTGAAAAGTCATTAGCTTTCAAAGATGTACTTGTCACCTCATCTGCCAGCTTCGTAAAGTCTTTCTTCTCCATATGTTTCGTAAAGTTTTGAGCGGCTTTTAAAGCCTCTTTTTCTTTTGAGAAAAGAGTATCTTTTAAGAAAAAGAAAGCAGCAGCAACGACGATGATGCTAAGGAGAGGGATGATGACTTTTTTCTGTTTCCAAAATGATTTTTTTTGATCCGTATACAATGAAAACACCTCAATTTTTTGATTAGATCCTCTATATTTTACAGTGATTGGTCGTGATTTGTATAGTTTCTCCTATGAAAATAGACCAAGGGATCATGTCATGGTTTGGGTAAAGGGAGTAAAATAACAGCTATTTATGATGAAAGATATCTTCATTTTTTCTTATGATTTAAAGGATTTCTTAAAAGATCCTCGAATGTTAGAAAAAATATGACAAGCGCTTTCAGTAGGGGGAATTGTTATCGTTTATAAAAAGGTGAATTTGATTGGACTTGTTCTTGGACCGACACTCTTTTTGCTCGTTTTTTTTCTCATACCTGAAGATGAATTGACTTATGCTGCGAGGGTAGTCTTGGGCATTACAGCTTGGACGGCCACATGGTGGGTGACTGAAGCACTGCCCATTCCTGCTACATCTTTATTGCCCATCATCTTGCTGCCGACACTTGGCGGACTTTCTATGGAACAGGCATCAAGGTCTTATGGAGATCCGATCGTCTTTATGTACATGGGAGGATTTATGATCGCAATTGCCATTGAAAAATGGAAATTACATAGAAGAATGGCCTTACACATTTTAAGGGTGATTGGCACAAGAAGTGACCGCATTGTCTTAGGTGTCATGATCGCGACTGCATTTTTATCTATGTGGATTTCGAATGCAGCGACAGCACTAATGATGCTGCCAGTGGCACTTGCAGTGATTAAAGAGGTCAAGACAAATGAAATCTTATCTGGTCCATCTCTTGATCGATTCAGTAAAAGCATCTTATTGTCAGTAGCGTATTCTGCGTCAATTGGAGGTTTGGCGACACTTGTCGGATCTGTGCCAAATGCGGTGTTTGCTGCGATGTCAAAAAAACTGCTAGATCGAGAGATTATGTTTTTCGAATGGTTTTTGTTTGGTTTTCCAGTTGCGATGATTTTGCTTATTCTCTTATTTTTGTATTTGACGAGGGTACAGTTCAAGGTAGAACACAAAGGTGAAATGAGTGCAGCGTTCATTCAAAAGGGATTAGAGGATTTAGGAAAAATGAAAAGAGAGGAGAAATGGGTATTTGTTGTTTTTCTCATGACGGCGTTCTTATGGATTTTTAAGCTCTTTTTGTTTGGAGGGATGACCGTATCTGATACGTCTATCGCCATTTTCGGTGCCATGCTGTTATTTCTCATCCCAGCAACAAATGGAGAGAGAATATTAGAATGGCAGGATATGAAAGAACTGCCGTGGGGACTTTTGCTTTTGTTTGGAGGAGGGCTTTCGCTCGCTACGGGCTTTGCAGAAACCAATCTAACAGGATGGATCGGAGAAAATTTACGGCATTTAAACGGGCTTTCGTATATCATGCTGTTGATTATTTTAACGGGAGCGATTCTGCTTATGACTGAAATTATGTCTAATACGGCTGTTGCCAATATGATTATTCCGATAACGGTAGGGCTTGGTCTTGCGATTGGAATCGAGCCATATGGGTTAATGGCCGCGGCTGCTTTGGCTTCCTCCTGTGCGTTTATGCTGCCGATTTCCACACCGCCAAACGCCGCTGTCTTTAGTGCGGACGTGCTGAAAATATCTGATATGGTCAGGGCGGGTTTTTGGTTAAATATCATCAGTATTGTGGTGATTGTTCTTGCGGTCTATTTCTGGCTGCCGGTCGTGCTGAAGAGCTGAGCGAATTAAGAAGAGGAAGGCTTTGATCGAATCGAGACAACCGGTGTTTTTGTTTCTTTTGGCTTCGGTGTTTGTGTGGATTTTTTGATGCATGTGTCCTTTGGTGTGTAATAGGTTGCCCCAATATTGAGCCTGCCTTGAAGCTGGTCAATAGAAAGCTCCCCAAATTCTAAATGATAATCAATTTTGTCCACGCGCAGGGATTCAATATGGATGTGTGTATCCTCTGAGACAGGAGCAGCTGGTGCAGACATTTTTTGCTCAAGAGCGGCGAGTCTTTTTTCTAGCTCAATGACAGATGGGGATGGATTGGATTCAGTTTTTTTAAAGAGTGATTGAATGAAATGTTTCAAGTAGACCACAACCTTTTCTTCCGCCTTACTCTAGTCTATGGAAAAGCTATCTGATATATACTTATAGAGATGACAAGAAAGGGGAGACGCATATGCTGCCTACTCAGATTCACATTGCTCATATGAAAACGAATTCGATTGGCACAGGATCATCTATGACGTTTGGCTCGACGTTTGTTCGCAATCATTGCAGTACGATCAAACGAAACAATGGCTTTGGGGAACAGAATGCTGATGGCGTGATCACGATCCTGCCAATTGAAACAATTGATGATCGTGATCAAATAGACGCAGTGAGTATCAATATTCGTCATCTATGATGATAGCCGTCGCTTTTCCTTCATCTTTTTGCAGGCGGATGTAAAGTACACCGTCTTTAAAGGCAGCATTCATTTGACCGAGTATCATCTCTGGAAGGCGGATTTTCTTTTCAAACGGACCATACTTCCCTTGTTTTTGGCGAAAGTCCTGCTCGTTAAAAAAGGAAAAACGCTGTCCTTTCACAACCAAATATTCACCATATGATAACACCTGAACATCTTCCTTTCGGTAGCCAGGCAAGTAAATTAAGTATTGAATTTCTGCATGGGTTTCCACCATGTCGATTGGAGGAAACGACGCATCTGATCCCCGCTGATCCTGCTGTGTGAATGTAAATGGAGATGGACCGTTTGCCATAAAGGGGGATCTTTGCTCATCATCGAAGATCATTTTCCAAAAATCATCTCCATGCATTTGCTGGGCAATATCCATCCACTGCTTCATTTTTTCGAAGTCCATGTGAAGACCTCCCGTTAACATACTTGATGGGTGCTTGCATATACCTATAAAAAGGAGGTTTATCTGTGGTTCAACCAACTCCGTATATCAATATTAATATTTTCATGTTAAAAATTAATTCCTTTGAAAATGCGTCGGCGGTGAATGTCGGACAAAATTTGTTAGCAGAGTGGCAAAACTCAGATAAAAAAAATCAGGGTTACGGACAGAATTTTGGAGATGCCAGCGGTTTTGTCGGTACAAAAAGCCATGTAGATGATCGAGATCAAGTGGACTCACCTGCCTCTTTTTCGCCAGCAGCTAAACCCATTCAAAGGAAGTGACGTGTGATGTTATTCTCACCCTCAGTCGTCAATGTCGGTGCTTTTAAAATCAATACAATGGATCGGGGTGCATCACTGACGCTAGGACCTTATCAGCAGATTGATTATTTTCTCTCAATGAAATTGAACCAAGGTTTTGGTGAGGACAATGGAGATTGTTCACCGCTTGTCATTCCGATTTCAAGCGTGTTAGATCCAGATATGGTGGACTCAAATTCAGTCAAAAACAGTGTGATTTAAACAAAAAAAGAGACCGGGAATCCCCGTGTCTCTTTTCTAATGTGTTTCATTGAGATGGCTTTTTCGTCTTGCATAGGTGAAATAGACAACAACACCGATGACGATCCAGATGAGGAAGGCTCTCCATGTTTCCCATTTCAGTGTGAAAGCCAAGATCATACAAATGACCGCACTAATTATAGGAAGGACAGGGACAAAGGGTACTTTAAAAGCTGTATTCATATTCGGATGTTTTTTCCGGAGTACGATCACAGCGATAGAGATCACCGTAAAGGCAGCAAGTGTACCGATGCTGACTAAATTAGCAAGTGTTGATAAGTTGACGAATCCAACGATACATGACGCAACAGCGCCTGTCAGCCAAGTGTTGGCAACCGGTGTCTTAGATTTCGGATGAACGTTTGAAAAGATTTTCGGCATGAGCCCATCTCGGCTCATGGCAAAGGTTAAACGAACCTGAGCGTAGACAAGTGCAATTAACACTGTCGTAATCCCGATAATAGCACCTGCGGATATAATGCCAGCGACACTATTCAGGCCAACCACTTGAAGAGCAAATGCGACAGGATCACTGACATTCAGCTTCGTATAGTGAACCATGCCAGTTAAGACGAATGAAACCCCGATATATAAAATCGTACAAACACCGAGCGCACCGATGATTCCAATTGGCATCGCCTTTTGCGGGTTTTTAACTTCTTCGGATGCATTAGCGATTGCATCAAATCCAAGGTAAGCAAAAAAGACAGTTGCCGCTCCAGCAATCACGCCATGGAAGCCCATTGGCATAAACGGTGTCCAGTTCTCAGGTTTGACGTAAGCAAAGCCTGAAATGATAAAGAGAAGGACGATGGCAATTTTGATCAGCACAATAATGTTATTCAGCTTTGTGCTTTCTTTGACGCCTCTTGAGACGATAAAGGTGATGAGCAAAATAATGAGTGCGCCTGGAAGGTTAAAGACGGCCCCGTCAGCGGCTCCAGGTGCAGCTGATAAAGCCTTCGGTATGTGCAGGCCAAATCCGCTGAGCAGTGATTGAAAATAGGACGACCATCCACTTGCTACAGCAGAGAGCGCAATAACATATTCCAGCATGAGATCCCAGCCCATTAAGAAGGCAAGAAATTCCCCAAGTGTTGCGTAGGAATACGTATAGACGCTTCCTGACACAGGAATGGATGAGGAGAATTCAGCGTAGCAAAAAGCAGCAAGGGCGCATGCGATCGCAGCCAAAATAAAAGATATAATAATCGCAGGTCCCGCATCATTTGCCGCAGCAACCCCCGTAATGACAAAGATTCCAGTCCCGACCACACAGCCAATGCCAAGCAAGATTAAATCAAACGTATTCAACGAACGGCTGAGCCGCTTTGTTTGACTTTCAAGCATGAGCTGGTCGAGAGATTTTTTTCGAAATAAAGAACTCATGTTGACCTCCTAATGGATAAATCTTTTCGTAAGACGAATGTTAGTATATGCGCAAATGACAATTTAGTCAATTGGTTGAAAAACGCTTTAAATCACTAAAGTGTTAAACGTCACAACCGAATAAGTGTATAAAAAGAGACATCCGCCGGGAGATCGAAGGCGGATGTGGTGTCAAACGATCTATGTTTGTTCAGCAAATATTTTTTCATTGTACAGCACACTTGGATGAGTCGGGTAATGGGCGGAGGAGGCAAGGTGATGTGTTTTGGCTTGCTCCAGATCGCCGAGCTGATAATAACAGTAGCAAAGCTGAAGGTGAGGATACCATGTTTTATATTGTGTAAGTGTGAAGGCTGTTTCGTTTTCAGGAGCCTTCAGTGCCTGCTCATACCAAAAGATGGCTGCCTGATGTTTATTTTGTATTTTTAGATGATCCCCGATCCGGCAGCAAAATTCTGGCCGGGGCTGATCATATAAAAAGGAACGCAATAATGAGGATAAGGCCGCTTCCTCAAAGCCTGCCGCATAATAGCAGTCCGCTAAATATTGGCATGTGCGAATTTCATCCTCAATCCAGCACTGTTTTGTGTTTAAAAATTCATGATAAAAGCGAATCGCCCTGACATGCTGTCCGTTGTCTCTTAATTCATTGGCAAAATAAAAGAGATCACGGGGCGTCATATCCTCTCCTTTTGCCAGCATGTCTTCATAAATTCGCAAGTTGCGCCCAGGCTCACCAACTGTTGTTTTCTTGCGTTTTTGGTGTGTGACGGCGATATCTGCTGGAAGGATGTTTCCATACACTTGAAGAAACTCATGAACGGCCCCATACCACTGAAAGTTCAACGAACGCTTCACAAGGCGATTTCTTCTATATTTGAAATTGACCTGACCGTCTTCATCGAATCCCACATGATAAAACATCGAAACGGCATCCACCGAGGGATCAAGTGTCTGCTTGAGCTGAAGCAGTTTTTGGCGGTCTTCTTCAAGCAGAACATCGTCAGCATCGAGCCATAAAATATACTCTTTCGCTGCATGTGAGAAAGCAAAGTTACGTGCTTTTGCAAAATGCTGCACCCATTCAAAATCCAGTACCTTTGCTGAAAAAGAATGAGCGATCTCCTTCGTTTGATCTGTTGATCCCGTATCAACGATGATCATCTCATCGACAATGTCTTGAACAGAAGAAAGACAGTCTGCCAGCACTTCCTCTTCATTTTTCACAATCATACATAAGCTAATGGTTATCATCTTTAGATCACCTCTTCATAGTGTATCGAGCATCAAAAGGAAACATTCTTTTCAGCAGCGGGTTTTTTAAAACTAGTTTTCTGCTACTGGCTGATTTAAAATAAAGGAAGAATCTATGTAAGGGCTGATAAAATGAGTTTATTGAATGTTGAAGGATTATATAAAACCTATGGCGAGAAAACGCTGTTTGATCATATTTCGTTTCATATAGAACCGAAGGAGCGCATCGGATTGATTGGACCAAATGGTACAGGGAAGTCAACGCTTCTAAAAGTCATCGCGGGACTTGAATCGTTTGAGGAAGGTGATATCACGAAAGCAGGGACACTTGATATCGAATTTCTTGAGCAAGATCCTGAAATGAGCGGAACTGAAACGATTCTTGACTACATTTTTTCTGGAACGGCACCAATGATTCAAACGATGAAGGCGTATGAACAGGCACTCGCCGATTTAGAGCATGACCCGCAAAATGAGGCAAAACAAGAGGCGCTGATGCGCATGCAAAACCGAATGGATCAGGAAGACGCTTGGGATGCGAACCTTTCAGCCAAAACGATTTTGACAAAGCTTGGCGTGAAAGATGTGAGCCGCTCTGTACATGCATTATCAGGCGGACAGAAGAAACGTGTCGCCATTGCTAAAAATTTAATTCAGCCTGCAGGTTTGCTGATTTTAGATGAGCCAACCAACCACCTTGATAATGCCACCATTGAATGGCTTGAAGGATATTTAAGCCAATATAGCGGTGCTGTCATTCTCGTGACGCACGATCGTTATTTCTTAAACCGGGTGGCCAATCGAATTTATGAGTTAAATCAAGGACAGCTTTATACGTATAAAGGAAATTATGAAGTCTTCTTAGAAAAAAGAGCGGAGCGGGAAGCAGAAGCTCAGGTGAAAGAAACGAAGCGTCAAAACTTGCTTAGACGAGAGCTTGCATGGCTGAGACGAGGGGCAAAAGCAAGAACGACAAAGCAGAAAGCACGTATCGGCAGAGTCGAAGAGCTGAAGGACCAAAAAGGGCCTGATGCGAAGGGAGATCTTGATTTTGCCATCGGCTCGCACCGCCTAGGAAAACAAGTGATCGAGGCAGAAGACTTATCGATTTCATTTGCTGGCCAGACCCTTGTGGAGCGGTTTACAGATTTAGTTGTGCCGGGTGATCGTATCGGATTCATCGGACCGAATGGAGTCGGCAAAACCACTCTGCTGAACTGTTTAGCGGGTAAAATCGAACCGACCTCAGGACAATTGACCATTGGACAAACCGTTCGTATTGGCTATTACACGCAGGATCACAAGGAAATGAATGATGAGCTGACCATCATTGAGTATATCAAGGAAACAGCTGAGATCGTCAAGATGTCTGATGGCGCCATTGTCACAGCAGAGCAGATGCTGGAGCGCTTCCTTTTCCCAAGGTCGATGCAGCGGACGTTTATCCGTAAGCTGTCAGGGGGAGAACGCCGCAGATTGTATTTATTGAAGGTCTTAATGGAAGAACCGAATGTTCTCTTTTTAGATGAGCCGACGAACGACCTTGATACAGAGACCCTCAGTATTTTAGAGGATTATTTAGAGCAGTTCCCTGGCGTCGTCATCACCGTGTCCCATGATCGTTATTTCTTAGACCGAGTGGTTCACCGTCTGCTTGTCTTTGAAGGAAATGGCCGCATTTCACACTTCCAAGGTGCTTACAGCGATTATATGGAACAGGAAAAAGAGCAGAAGCGGACAGAGACAAAGCCTGCTGAAAAACAAGTAGAAGCTGCGCCGAAAAAGAGAAAAAAACTTTCTTATAAAGACCAGCTTGAATGGGACGGGATTGAAGACCGGATACAGGCATTAGAGGAAAAACATCAGCAGCTCGATGCCGGCATTGCGGAGGCAGGCAGTGATTTTGGGAAAATTCAAGAGCTGATGGACGAACAAAAAGCCGTTGCGGAAGAACTAGAACAAGCAATGGACCGCTGGACAGAACTATCTCTTATGATTGAAGAATTAAATGAATAAAAAAGTGGAAATAAAAAACCTGTAGAGCGATCTACAGGTTTTTTTCATAGGAGCATTTGGCATACGCATCATGCTGGTGGATGGATTCCTCATTACGGCACTCAACTTGAATGCCTTTAATCCATGGCTGTTCATATAATTCAATGGCAATTAATCTTGTGATATCTTCTACAAAGCGCGGATTTTCATAAGCCTCTTCTGTCACTTTCTTTTCATCAGGTCTTTTGAGTACGGGATAAAGCGGTGCGCTCGCATTGGACTCAATGATATGTAAAAGAGCGGCCTTGATGTCGTCAGGAAGCGATGCTTGTTCAAACAACTCTACGTGAATGGAAACAGATCCGCGCTGATTATGTGCACCATATTCACTGATTTCCTTGGAACAAGGACATAATGTCGTGACCTGTGCATCGCAGCCTACGTGACAGGTCCATCCGTCCTTTTCATGAAAATGGACGTCATATTTGACAGTCGCATGCATCAAGCCTGACTGCCCGGTGACTGGGCTCTGTTTTTCCATGTACCATGGAAAGGAAACTTGAACGGAAGCAGAGGGTTGACTCATTTTCCGGGCGATCGCTGCCGTCAATTCTTTTAGGGCATTCACATCAAGCGGCTTGCTGCTCTCATAAAACGAGTGCAGCTGTTCAGTGAGACGGCTCATATGAATGCCTTTTTGATGAGCTGGCAGGGAAGTACTCAGTGAAAATTCAGCAGTAGTTGTCTGGTGCTGTGGTGCTGTTTTAGATACGATATGCACCGGATAGGACATGCGGCAGATCCCGACTTGTTCAAGATGAAAATAAAAGTCCTGCTCTGTTTTTTGAATGTCCGTCATGTCCTCTTTTTGCCAAGGCTTTGTGCCAAGACTTGGCGGTACAGATCCGAATAGCTGGTGCCGCTCTTCTTTAGATGGAAATGAACGCATATATTACCTCCTATAAATCGTAATTATTACTATTTATTCTGCGATAAAACATAAAGGAAATCAAGGGTTAAAAATTTGACGTTTACGTTAAGGTTATAAAGGTGTATAATAAAACATGAATTGATGAGCAGGAGGCACTGGTGATGGAATGGATGAAAATTGATCAAGTGGCGAAAAGAAGCGGACTAACAAAACGGACGATTCGTTTCTATGAAGAGATTGGTTTATTATCAGCACCAAAGCGGACAGAGGGCGGAGTCAGACTTTACTCAGAGGACGACATGGAAGAGCTAGAGAAAGTGATGCAGGCAAAAGAGGTACTCGGCTTTTCTTTACAGGAGCTTCAATCGTTTATGGAAATCGGAAAGCAGCTAGAGCTGAATAAAGAAGGCTACTTGCTGTCGCTTGATCCAAAGGAACGATTAGAGAAGCTGTTAGATATTGAGGCGCAGCTGACTGTGCAGCATCAATTGATTTCAAAAAAGCTTGAAACCATTCAATCCTTTAAAAAGGATCTTGAAGCGATGAAAGAAAGAGCGGCTCATGCAATTGAGCAATTACAAAAATAAACACCTCTGCGTGTTTATTTTATTTTGTCAACATTTGAAGGAAAGGTTCTGATGGAATGAAGGAAGAAGAAGTGTTGAAACAGCGTACAAGTCTGCTTAGGCAGCCAAAAGCCGTTTGGGCTGTTGCCTTTGCGTGTGTGATTTCGTTTATGGGAATAGGACTCGTGGACCCGATTCTGCCAGCCATTGCATCGCAATTACATGCATCTCCAAGTCAGGTGTCTCTTTTATTTACAAGCTACTTACTTGTGACCGGCTTTGTGATGTTTTTCACCGGCTTTATTTCTAGCCGGATTGGTGCGAAATGGACATTATTAGTAGGACTCATTTTTATTATTGTTTTTTCTGCTTTAGGAGGTACTTCTTCAACGATTAATGAATTGATTGGCTTTAGAGGCGGATGGGGCATTGGGAATGCTTTATTTATTTCAACTGCACTCTCTGTCATTGTCGGTGTATCTGTTGGAGGAAGTGCAAAGGCCATTATTTTATACGAGGCAGCATTAGGTCTTGGGATATCGGTTGGACCGCTGCTTGGCGGTGAGCTTGGAACAATTTCTTGGCGCGGGCCTTTCTTTGGCGTTGCCGTATTAATGCTTATTGCACTTTTAGCGATTACCTTTATGCTACCACCTATGCAAAAGCCTAAGAAAAAAGTGAAACTATTTGAGGCTGTCGGAGCATTAAAATATAAAGGACTTTTAACGATGGCATCTGCCGCTTTCTTATACAATTTTGGTTTCTTTGTGCTTTTAGCGTATTCGCCATTTGTGCTCCATCTTGATGAGCATGGACTCGGTTATGTCTTTTTTGGATGGGGGCTATTTTTAGCTGTGACCTCCGTCTTCTCAGCACCGGTTATTCATCGCAAACTTGGGACATTGACTTCACTTGTGGTTCTGTTTGCTTCGTTTGCTGTAATTTTATTCGGCATTGGGATATGGACGTCTCATGTTGTGGTCGTGATCTGCGGAATTGTCATTGCTGGGGGAATTCTCGGTATGATCAATACAGTGCTCACAACAGCTGTGATGGGGTCAGCACCGGTTGAACGTTCAATTGCTTCATCCTCTTACAGTGCTGTACGGTTTATTGGGGGCGCGATTGCTCCTTGGATTGCCGGAGTTCTCGCTGAATCCTATACAGCAAGTACACCTTATTATGTCGGGGCTGTTGTTGTTCTTCTAGGCATGATTATTCTGCTCCTTGGACGTAAGCATTTGGTGAATATCCAAGCAGGTCATTAATTAGAAAAAGGCCTTATATCTGCAAAAGATATAAGGCTTTTTTGTCGTTATAATACTTTTGTCGTCCAAGATTCGCAATTCCAAGTTTCGGTTGCCACATCTTGATAAAATTCAGGTTCGTGAGAAATCAATAAGACGCTGCCTTTATATTCTTTTAACGCGCGTTTTAGTTCTTCTTTTGCATCGACATCTAAATGGTTTGTCGGCTCATCGAGAACAAGTAAGTTGGTTTCTTCGTTGATCAGCTTGCAAAGACGGACCTTTGCTTTTTCTCCTCCGCTTAATACAGACACACGGCTTTCAATATGTTTTGTCGTTAATCCGCATTTTGCAAGAGCGGCTCTGACTTCGTATTGCGTGTAAGAAGGGAAGGTGCTCCATACTTCTTCAATACAAGTATTGCTGTTTTGCTCTTTTACTTCTTGCTCAAAGTAGCCAATATGCAAGAATTCTCCACGTTCCACCTCACCAGAAATAGGTGTGATTTCCCCAAGAAGACTTCGGAGCAGCGTCGTTTTTCCGATACCGTTAGCACCGTACAGCGCAATTTTTTGCCCGCGTTCCATTTTCAAATTCAATGGGCGGGAGAGCGGTTCATCATAACCGATGACCAAATCTTTCGTTTCAAATATCAGTTTCCCAGACGTACGCGCCTGTTTAAAGTGGAATTCTGGTTTTGGCTTTTCTGCCGCCAGTTCAATCATATCCATCTTATCCAGTTTCTTTTGACGGGACATCGCCATATTTCTTGTGCTGACACGTGCTTTGTTTCTTGCAACAAAATCCTTTAGTTCAGCCACTTCCTGCTGCTGCCTTTTATAGGCTGCTTCGAGCTGCTGCTTTTTGACTTCGTACACTTGTTTAAATTGATCATAATCACCAACATAGCGCGTGAGCTCTTGATTTTCAACATGGTAAATCAAGTTAATAACACTGTTTAAAAATGGAATATCATGTGAAATGAGGATAAACGCATTTTCATATTCCTGTAAATAGCGCTTCAGCCACTCAATATGCTGCTCATCCAAATAGTTGGTCGGCTCATCGAGAAGGAGAATTTCTGGCTTCTCTAACAGCAATTTCGCTAGCAGCACCTTCGTACGCTGACCGCCGCTGAGCTCCGTCACATCACGGTCCAGCCCAAGATCCGTTAACCCAAGACCTCTTGCAATCTCCTCGACCTTAGAATCAATGATATAGAAATCATTGTTTGTCAATGCGTCCTGAATGACGCCAACTTCCTCTAACAGCTTTTCCAGCTCATCAGGATCGGCTTCACCCATTTTGCCATAAATGTCATTCATCGCAGCTTCCATTGAAAATAAATAATGGAATGCATCCTGAAGGACTTCACGGATCGTTTTTCCTTTTTCTAGCACGGTATGCTGATCAAGGTAGCCGACACGGACATTTTTCGCCCATTCGACTTTTCCTGCATCTGGCTCCAGCTTGCCAGTAATAATATTCATAAACGTTGACTTTCCTTCACCGTTGGCGCCGATTAAGCCGACATGCTCGCCTTTTAATAAACGGAAGGACACTTCGTGGAAAATGGCTCTGTCGCCAAACCCATGACTTAAATCTTTAACAGATAATATCATTTTTTACACCTCAAATAGATTCAAAACGGCTAGTGCCTCTCATGATTATATCGAACTGTCCGGCTCGATAAAAGCATCAAAAGAAAAATTGCGTTTCAAAGCTGATTTTGAGATACTAAAGGATAGATTGAATGAGGATAAAGGAGATCGACATGACGGAAAATTGGGCATTTTTGAAAGAAGCAAAGCCATTTATTCAGGAAAATTTTCAAGCGGCTGGCTTCGAAAAACCAACAGCTATACAAGAAAAAACAGCAGAGTGGATTACGGAGAAGCGTGATGTGATCGCAGAATCGCCAACTGGAACGGGGAAGACACTTGCGTATGTACTGCCGCTTTTAAATAAAATTGATGTCAATATCAAGCATCCCCAAGTCTTAATCTTGGCACCTTCAAGAGAGCTTGTGATGCAAATCTTTGATGTCGTGCAAGAGTTCAAACAAGGATCAGACATCAAAGCGGTTTCCTTGATTGGTGGAGCGAACATCAAGAAGCAGCAAGAAAAACTAAAGAAACACCCGAACATCGTTGTGGCGACACCGGGCCGAGTACAAGAATTAATCAAAATCAAGAAACTGAAAATGCACGAAGTCAAAACGATTGTATTAGACGAAGCAGATCAGCTTCTTGTGCCAGAGCATATGAAAACGATCCAAGGGATCATTAAGTCCACATTAAAAGAAAGACAAATCCTTTGTTTTTCTGCAACGTTGAAAGAAGAAACCGTTCAGCTGATCAAAGAAATGACATCTGAACCAGAAGTATTGAAAATTGCTAGAAGCGAGGAAGAAGCGCAGAAAGTGGGTCACTATTATCTGTTATGTGATCAGCGTGACAAAGTGAAACTGCTGCAAAAGCTATCACGGCTTGAGGACATGCAGGCGCTCGTTTTTGTGCGTGACATTACGAACTTAAGCATTTATGCAGAGAAATTAGCGTACCATCATGTCGACCTTGGTGTCCTTCATAGTGAAGCAAAAAAAGCTGAACGTGCTGTGATCTTGAAATCATTTGAACAGCGTGAATTCCCGCTCCTCCTTGCAACAGATATTGCAGCAAGAGGAATCGATATTGATGATCTGCCATATGTGATTCATGCAGATATGCCAAATGAAGAGGGATACATTCACCGTTCAGGCAGAACCGGACGCGCAGGAAAAGAAGGCGCAGTCATCAGCCTTGTCACACCTCAAGAGCAATCAATGCTGAAAAAAATGGCGAAAAAGCTGAATCTTTCGCTTGAAGAAATTGTGTATAAGCAAGGCCAGCTGCACCTTGCGCCCAAGCAGGCATAAGAAAAGGACCCTCCATTATTGGCAGGGTCCTTTTTTATTATGAAATTTTGACAAGCTGTTTTCCCACATTTTCTCCTTTGAATAGTCCAAGGAATGCGTCAGGAATTTTGTCAAAGCCTTCTATGATTGTTTCTTTATATGTGAGTTTGTCTTCTTTTACCCATTGTGCGAGATCCTTCGCTGCCTCTCCAAAACGATCTGAATAGTTGCCAACGATGAAGCCTTGCATCAATGCGCTTGTTTTGATGAGTTTTGTTTGCACACGCGGCCCGATGTCCTCGCTTGCGCTAATATTATAAGAAGAAATGGCGCCGCACACTGGAATGCGTGCAAAACGGTTTAAATGATTCATCACCGCATCTGAAATCTCGCCGCCTACATTGTCAAAGTACACATCAACGCCGTTAGGACAGGCTTTTGCAATGGCATCATCTAAATCATTTGTTGTTTTATAATTAATCGTTTCATCAAAGCCCAATTCTTTTAAATAAGCGAGTTTATCATCAGATCCGGCAATTCCAACGACGTGTGCGCCTTTGATCTTAGCGATTTGTCCCACAACGGAACCAACGGCACCTGCGGCTCCAGAAATGACAACCGTCTCGCCTTCTTTTGGCTGACCAATCGCAAGCAGGCCAAAGTAAGCGGTTTGCCCTGGCATCCCCAAGATGCCTAAATAATAGGACAATGGCGCAATGGACGGATCAATTTTAGTCAGAGATTCAGCTTTGGCAGTGGAATATTCTTGCCAGCCAAGGAATCCAAGGACAAAATCACCCTTTTCAAATTGAGGCGATTTCGACTCAACGACTTCTCCGACGACACCGCCCTGAATCACTTCATTTAGCTTGAACGGAGGTGTATAGGATTTTGTATCCTGCATTCGTCCTCTCATATAAGGATCTACAGAAACATATTTCGTTTGAACCAAGACCTCTCCATCTTGCGGTACAGGTATATCTACTGTTTCAAAATGAAAAACATCTTTTGTAGGTAATCCTTTTGGACGTTTAGCTAATTGAATTTGCTTTTGTTGACTCATGTCAAATCCTCCCTTTCACTTACAGCCTAGATTTACATTAACATGATGCTTCTTTTCGTTCAAAACATACGGTCTTTTCAAAACACACACAAAAAAGCAGCCGCCATCTCATCGAAGGGGACTACTTTTTCTGAAAAGATACAGAGAGGAGCGGCGGGAGACAGCCAAACAGCTGATACACATCCGCATCACGTTCTTTTAACAAATATTCGTTTGCATTTTGCATGGAGGCTTTCATCATATCGCGCGTCACAAAAGGAAAAAGGATATTCAAATATGAGGACAACAGGTCTTGTGGATCTTGATCAATTGACTCGATATCTCCAATGTTAATAATGATGGAAAAGAGATAATCAATGGAGATGCGAAAGTGCTGTTCGGCAAACAATGTAAGCGGCTTTGTATTCGCTTCTTCAGGATTCCACTTTTGAAAAAGCTGTTTCACCAAATCACTGACAACCCAAGCATTAAACTGCTGCTCCGCTGAAAAGTAATACATCAGCTCTCCCTCATTTCTAGCCTCCAGTATAAGAATTGTACAACAAATCAACAGGAATGAACACGATATTTCAGAAAATTTAGTCATTTCAACAGGCTTTTTGTCAAAAATAAGTCGATAGGCATGGTATGTTCATTAAGCAAATTGGATGTGCTCTTGTAAGGTTTAATGTCAAAAGTGACGGGTAAAAGATTCGTAAGACGTTAAAGGAGGAATATAAAATGAAACCTGTTGTAAGAGAGTATTCAAATGATGAAACACTTCAAAGAGATGTAGAGCAATTAAAATCGATCGGTGTTGCAAGAGAGGACATTTATGTTCTATCCCATGACGATGATCGAACAGAGCGTATTGCAAATAATGCAGATGCCAATACGATAGGCTCAAGAGAAGTTGGACTTAAACATGCGGTTGGGAACATCTTTAGTAAAAAGGGAGATGAACTCCGCAATAAAATTCATGAAATTGGTTTCACCAAAGAAGAAGCTGAGACATTTGAAGAACATTTAGATGAAGGGAAAGTGCTTCTCTTTGTCACAGATCATGAAAAAGTGAAAAACTGGGCGTAAACGCCAACTGAAAAAGCCTCTTACTTTTGTAAGGGGCTTTTTTTCATGCCTCCAAGTCTGAAGGAGAGACATATATCTTTTTTACGATAAAAAACAAATACGGAAGTATGGAATAAATAGTAAACTCTCTAATTGAAAATGCCGCTATACCAAAGAAAAACAAGGGGAATCAGAAAAAATAGTCGAAATATCACAAAAAATCATTCGGGAAATAATTATTGTATCTTTCTATTTTGATTTAAAATTAAATAAAAAACTTGTGTAATTTAGTAGATAAATTTCTTAGTTCTATTGGTTTAAATTGTATTTTTGTGTAGAAATAATTGTTTTAAGGTCAAAAAACCACGAAAAATACCTGTATTTTCAATTGGAAAATTCATTTTAATGTTTAGGAAATAATTTGTTGACAAAATAAACTAAAAACAATATATTTGGCTTATTCCAGTCATTATGGAATTAGTTGTTAAATTTCTGGCGAGTTTATTCGGAGCATATTTAGTGAAAGGGGGTGGCAGAAACCAAGCCTAAGCGCCTTTAAGTTACAAAAGTGTCTGCTAAAACAAAGCAAAGAATTATGTACCTGAAGAAAAAATGATAGTCATTCTAAACAGTAGATTGGTTTTTCTACTATGAACACTTTGCAAGAGATAGTCAAAAGGCGTTAAGTCCTTATACAAAAGAGAAAGCGGTTTCAATAAAGGGTGTGAGTTGATCGAACGGTGAAGGAGGTGAACTCATATGAAAAAAAGAGAGAACAAGCTGAGGCGAGGCGGCCTTCAAACGGCTGCATATGAGGAGGAAGAATGCTGAAAAAGAAGAGTGAACATGTGGGATGCTGCTCTCCTTTTTCAGACAAACAGATTTTCCTGAAAAATCCATCTCTCATTCTAACATAAGGTTTTTGGCTTGAAAACCACCTTTGCCCGAAAAGACGATTGTGAATTGAAGGAGGTTTCATGATGAAAAAGGCTTTGTACCATGAAGACAGTGGATTGTATTTAGAAAAGATGCGCATGGCATTCCAAGAGCATTATGAGCAAAGAACAGATATGTGGTCCACTGATCCATCCTTAACAGACGCAGCAGTGATGTCATTAAAGGCATGGCGTTCAAGGGAAAAGAATGCACTTGCTTCTGTACTGGATATCGG
Source organism: Bacillus sp. FSL K6-1000 (assembly GCF_038630785.1). Taxonomy (NCBI): domain Bacteria; kingdom Bacillati; phylum Bacillota; class Bacilli; order Caryophanales; family Bacillaceae; genus Bacillus; species Bacillus sp. FSL K6-1000. Next base: position 752,310 of record NZ_CP152042.1, read on the forward strand.
GTGCGGCAACGGCCGTGCACTTGAACATTTAAGCGGGCTTTCCGCATATGTCGGTATCGATCTGTATGAGCATGAGGAGTGGGAAGGGTTACAGAAAAGAGAAACAGTTCCTGTCCACTTTGTTCATCAAGATTTTATGTCATGGTCCATGGATCAGGGACGCGGGATGCAGTTTGATTTAATTTTAGATCATGGCTGCTTTCATCATCAACATCCTGATGACCATGAACGTTATTTAAAACAGGTCTCTTCTTTACTTCATGAAGGCGGTGTCTTTTCACTTGTTGTCTGGGGAGAACAGTGGAAAACAGGATTAATCGGAGAAGATGGTCGTTTTCATTTTTCATTTTCAGATTCTCAGCTTGGCGAAAAAATTTGTACATCAGGTCTGGAGCTTGTATCCATATCACCGTTACAAGCGAAGGCTGGAATAAGCCAGCATCATGTCATTGCCGTCAAAATCTAGTACAAAGGTGAGTGATTCAAAGCTAGCAGAGGTGTTCAAGTTAAGAAAGAGCGTCTGCCAGCCAATCAAGGGTGTTTGCTGCTCTGACAGAAAAGCATATGAACCAAGATTTCTGCTCCTTTGTACTGGAAATGGACAAGGTCTAAAGCGATGAGAGACACTGCACATTCATTTCCTTCTGCGGGAGCACACAGGCAGAGGGAGTGCGTACACATATTCATCACTCCATCACTGCGCTATGGGTGCAGTGATGAATAGGGGGGAGACAAATGAACAAGTTTGTAGATGAATTACAATCAATGATTCATCATTTTACCTTTCAAGAAAAACACTATTTGCTCGTGGGGCCTGTGAATTTGCCAATTTCCATTCAACATGAAGAAGTGCCATTTAAGTGGTATGCCTTCGCACCTGTTGAACGGGATACAAAACCAACGATCGAATCGATTGTCCAAATGAGTACCGCGCAGCAAACCTTTTCCTCTTGTCTCTTATTTGGCGACTTTGAAAATGAACGGCCGCCGCTTGTGCGAATCCATAGTGTCTGCCAAACAGGTGATGTGTTTGGGTCACTGAAATGTGACTGTGGTCCACAGCTTGCATTATCACTGAAGAAAATCACCGATTACGGAAAAGGCATGCTTGTGTATATGGCCAATCAAGAAGGGCGGTCTATTGGGCTGATGGCAAAAGCATTGACGTATAAATTACAGGAAATGCAGCTGGATACTTTTGAAGCCAACCGTCTGATCGGCTGCGGGGATGATGATCGGCATTACGAGGAAGCAGCAGCAGTTCTGCACTATTTAAACAAAGGGAAACCATTGCATTTACTAACGAACAATCCAGATAAAGTCGATTCTATTGCAGCTTACGGTCTTCCTGTTTTGCGGTTTGATCATACGGTCGAAGCCTCTCTCTACAATGAAGCCTATTTAAAGGCAAAAGCGGCCTCAGGACATATGGTCGATGAGAAGAAATTAATTAATCAATAGACGAGTTTATTGAAAGAAGGCGGGAGAAAAGCGTGAAACCTGATATCAATTGGATTCAAATTCCAAGCGGCTATGCAACGATTGGAAGTAATGAAGAAGATATGAAAAAGGCATCAGAATACTGGAAGGACAAGCTGCTCAATCCAACCTACGGCCGTGAGAAAAAATTTCAAAAATGGCTGTACAAAGAATTTCCATCCTATCAGTCGTATATCAACGAATTTTTTATCTCAGATACGGTCGTCAGCAATGAACTGTATCAAAGCTATTGTGATGAAACAGGCCAGACATACCCGGAGAGTTTAACGAATGAAGAGCTTGGCGGGGGAAAAGATCATCCAGCTTGGGGCATGGACATTGAGGAAGCCTTCTCGTTCTGTCAGTGGCTGAGCGGGAAACTGGGGATGGATGTGTCGATTCCTACGGAAGAAGAATGGGAGTATGCTGCCCGGGGAAACACGAGAAATCAATACCCGTGGGGAGATGAGTTTGATCCTTCTTACTGCAATACACACGAATCAAATATTGAAAAAACGACGCCTGTCCGTCATTACGAAAAGGGCAGATCCTTATTTGGTCTTTATGATATGGGGGGCAACGTCGAGGAATGGGTCAACACCAAATATCACGTATATGAAGGCGGCATCGAGGTCGTCGATGATTTAACGGAAACACTCGGAAGTGACTACTACATTTTAAAAGGCGGCTCCTTCGCAAGAGGTGGAGATTTATGCAGAGTCGCAAGAAGACACGGGAAGCACCCAGATCCCGTTTTTCGATTTACTGGTTTTCGTTTAGTGACTCGTCAAAAACAACATATAAAGGTGGGAGTGTAAAACTATGCATAGAGGACCAATTACATCTGTTTTATCAACTCAGCACGACCAAATCGTTTATACTGGCGGCTATGACCGCTGTATTTATCAGTGGAACCGGGGGACGGGAGAAGGAACGTTTATTGGCAGTCACGAGCATATCATTAACTCAATATCTCTTTCTGAAAACGGAAAGTATTTAGCAAGTGCATCGTCAGACTATACCATTCAATTATATGATACAGGCACAAATACACGAATCCGCACGTTGTTTGGTCATGCGGATGATGTAGAAGCCGTCGCTTTTGCGAAACAGGATACTTTGCTTGTATCGGTATCCAGAGATAGAAGATGCTTAGTCTGGGATATCGAAACGGGTGCTATTTTAAGAGAATTCCATGGCCATAGCAAAGATGTATTAGCTGTATGGATACATGGTGATAAAGCTTACACAACAGGTGATGATGGATACGTCCTTGTATGGCTGTATGAGACCGGAGAAATTGTAGGGGAAATCGGCCCGTTTGATTATGAACTGGATACGATCAGCGGCAGCAATCAAAAAGAAGTATTCGCACTTGGCAGAGATGATGGCACCGTTATTATTTACGATGCGGCGACTTTACAGGAGAAGAAAATCATCAAAGCCCATTTACAGGGTGTCAAGCGCGTGAATTTTTCTCCAAGCGGCAATTACTTGCTGACAGCAGGCTACGACCATTTAATTAAGCTGTGGAATTATGAAACCGGTGATTTAGTCGATACGCTGCTGCCTCATAAATATCAGTGGGAGCGCTCGCTTGTCTGGACAGAGGATGAGAAGTCAATACTAGGAGCCAGCTTTGGAAAAACATATTGTGAATGGTCGATTGAAAAGGGCAAAGTCATATCAGATGAGATCGAAATGGCGACACCATCTATCAATGACATTGCGCTGACTGATGCAGGTGATATTATTACCGCATCAGATGATGGAAAATTCAGAAAAAATGGAATGGAAATTGCTAAATCAACGGGCGTTTTAACGAATGGAGTAGCTGTTGCACGGGATGGAAGCTATTATGCGTGGGGAGACCATGCAAGTCAGGTGCATATTGTTCATGAATCATTACAGCAAATGGTTTCGTTTGATCTCAACACAGGTCCGGTCAACAGCGTGTATTTCCACGAGGAGGATCGTCAATTTTATATTGGAACTTACGGCGGTTATGTCCATGTCATTTCAACAGAACACTTAAAGGAAATCGGCCGTTCCAAAGCACACGATTGTGCGGTCAAAGCATTAAAGGTAGAAGGAGATCATATCATCACAGCAGCGGTTGAAGGAACCATCTGTCTTTTAGATAAAAAGAGTTTATCCTTAAAAGCGGAATACATCGGTGCGACAGAGCTGTTAAATGATGTCTTTATTGATAGTAAACGAGATCGTATCGCCATTGTCAGCCGTGACAAGAATGTGAGATTGTTTGATTTGCATACTGGAAGAATTTTAGACCAGCATAACGAACACCAGTATTCGATTAAATCGGTCACAGTCACAGACTCTGGCTATATTGTAAGCGGCGATTATTGGGGCTATATCGTAGTGTGGAATCCAGAGCTGGATGTCAACACCGGCCCAATTAGAATTGCCAAAAATGGGATTAGTGCCATCAGACAATTAGGCAATGATGTATACGCAAGCTCATACGACGGCGGGATTTATCACGTTCGAGAAGATGGGACGCATACCGAAGTACTACGCTTATTCGAACAATTTCCGAAAGAAGTAATCTCTCATTAAGAAAAAGAATGTAAGCGGGGGATTCTCATGATAAGTGTTTGCAAGGAACATATGAAAAAAGGTCTGTCTGTACTCAATTGTCCGCATGTGCTCCTCATTAATAAATATGAATGTCGCAAATGCTGTTTTTGTAAACAACGAGCATCTTATAAACTTTTTTATTCCTTGCCTTACTATGATCGATCTGAAAAGAAACGGATGGAAAAAATATAGCACATGAGAATAGAACTCCTTCATTTCCTGAAGGAGTTCTTTCCCTTGAAAGAGAGGAAAGGAGACTTACATGAAAGACGATGTTTTTTATATGAAGCTAGCGATTGCCAACGCAAAAGTCATGAAAGGACAAACCTCACCAAATCCGCTTGTCGGGGCAGTAGTAGTCAAAAAAGGTGAGATCGTCGGAATTGGTGCTCACATGAAGGCGGGCGAACCGCATGCTGAAATTCATGCGCTGCAAATGGCAGGAGAAAAGGCGAAGGGAGCTCATCTATATGTGACGCTCGAACCTTGTTCGCATCATGGAAAAACAGGTCCTTGCTCAGAAGCCATTATAAAGAGCGGGGTGAAACGTGTGGTCATTGCCACTCATGACCCAAATCCACTTGTAGCAGGTAAAGGGGTCACGATGTTGAAACAAGCAGGGATAGAAGTAGAAGAAGGGATATGTAAACGGGAAGCGGACAGCTTAAATCTTCCTTTTTTTCATTCCATACAATCAGATCTTCCATATGTCATATTAAAAACAGCCATTTCGTTAGACGGAAAAATTGCAACAGCTCATCAAGAAAGCAAATGGATTACGGGAACAGAAGCGAGGAATGAAGTGCAGCAATTACGTCAAGAAGCAGATGCTGTGATAACAGGCGTCGAAACCATTATTCAAGATGATGCAGGTCTTATTGTAAAAGATTCATTCGTGACACAGCCCATTCGTGTCATTTTAGATTCCACCTTAAGGATTCCGCTTCATGCGAAATGTTTAAACGATCATATGGCAGAAACCATTATTTGTACCTCAAACAAGTACGATCAAAAAAAATACCATCAACTGGTGCAAAAAGGACATCAGGTCTTTATCACAAGCGGAGAAAATCGGACAGACATCCATGATGTGTTACGCATGCTGAAGAAGCGTTCTGTCATGTCGGTACTTGTGGAGGCGGGAGGAAGTGTGAGTGCATCCTTTTTAGAAGCATCACTTGTGAACGAAGTCATTATTTATATGGCACCATTATTAATTGGAGGGAAAGATGCACCTACTTTCTTTGAAGGAGAAGGTACGAAAACATTAAAAGAAGCCATCCGTCCAAAAGATATGGATTATAGTATGGTAGGAAAAGATTTAAAAATGACGATGAGACTTTAATGAAAGAAAGACCTTGTATATGAAGTGCAAGGTCTTTTGATTAATAAAAAAATAAAAGTGTACATACACCTTTCTAAATCATGATGAATACGATGGATGGGGGTGATTCTATGAGAAGATGTAGACAATGCGGAAAGACATATCCAACTCATTCGACAGACCACTACCAAAAAGGAAGCTGGTATGATGCGTATAAGGATGATGGCTGGGAATGTGATAGTTGTAAGAAAGGAAGATCAGGGAAGCCAGGAAAACCAGTGAAAAATCCTTGCTGCGGAAAAGATCCTTGTGTTTGTGTGATTCAAGGTCCGCCAGGCGGGAGAGGAAGAAGAGGCCCAGCAGGTCCGGCGGGTGCAGCAGGTCCAGCAGGTCCAGCGGGCCCAGCAGGTCCAGCAGGTCCAATCGGTCCAACAGGTGTAGGTTTAACAGGCATTCTGGCATTTGATCCAGCAGTAGCACCAGCCTACCCAGTAGGGCAAGTGGTGACATACGATGGCAGTACGTATGTGGTCAATTCAGCACCGCCATTAGGGACGCCTGATACATCACCGGACTATACGCTTTTAGCTGCTGCAGGAGCAACAGGTACAGGACCAACAGGTGTTACGGGAGATCCCGGTCCGACTGGGGCAACCGGCGCTACCGGTGTAGGTCTAACTGGAGTTGTTCCGTTTGATGCGGCAGCGGCACCAGGGTATCCAGTAGGTCAAGTGGTGACATATGAAGGCGAGACGTATCTTGTAAACACAGCATCGCCAACAGGTACACCCGATACTTCCCCAGATTATACGCTTTTAGCTGCTGCAGGAGCGACAGGAGTTACGGGCGCCACCGGCACAGGAGCAACCGGTGCAACAGGTGAAACGGGAGCGACCGGCGTCACAGGAGCAACGGGGGAAATTGGTCCAACCGGCGCCACTGGAACAGGAGCAACCGGAGCCACAGGTGAAACGGGAGCGACTGGCGTCACAGGAGCAACGGGGGAAATTGGTCCAACCGGCGCCACCGGCACAGGAGCAACCGGAGCCACAGGTGAAACGGGAGCGACTGGCGTCACAGGAGCAACGGGGGAAATTGGTCCAACCGGCGCCACTGGTACAGGAGCAACCGGTGCAACAGGTGAAACAGGAGCAACCGGCGTCACAGGACCAACAGGTTTAACTGGGGTAACTGGTGAAACAGGGGCAACAGGAGTGACCGGAGCGACTGGAGTCGGTTTATCCGGAGTCGCAGCGTTTGATCCAGCAGTAGCGCCAACTTATCCAGTAGGTCAAGTGGTGACATATGAAGGAGGAACCTACCTTGTTAACACGGCGCCACCAACAGGCACACCAGATACGTCACCAGATTATACGTTATTGGCCGCTGCAGGAGCGACTGGCGTTACAGGAGCAACCGGTACAGGAGTCACGGGTTCCACCGGCGCAACAGGAGTGACAGGACCAACGGGAGAGGTTGGTCCAACCGGAGTCACTGGCGTCACAGGAGCAACAGGAGAAATTGGTCCAACCGGTGCCACTGGTGTTACGGGAGCGACGGGGGAAATTGGTCCAACGGGAGCTACTGGTACGGGAGCCACCGGTGAAACAGGTGCAACAGGGGTCACAGGAGCGACAGGAGAAACTGGTGCCACCGGCGTCACAGGACCAACAGGTGCAACAGGGGTAACTGGTGAAACCGGGGCAACAGGAGTGACTGGAGCGACTGGAGTCGGTTTATCCGGAGTCGCAGCGTTTGATCCAGCAGTAGCGCCAACCTATCCAGTAGGTCAAGTGGTGACATATGAAGGCGGAACATATCTGGTCAATACAGCACCGCCAACAGGCACACCGGATACTTCTCCAGACTATACGTTATTAGCAGCCGCAGGTGTTACCGGAGCCACCGGCGTCACAGGAGCAACTGGTGTAACGGGTGATACAGGAGCAACGGGAGTCACGGGTACAGGAGTGACCGGAGCCACAGGAGATACAGGAGCGACCGGCGTCACAGGTGTTACTGGAGCAACGGGAGCAACGGGAGCAACGGGAGCAACGGGAGCAACTGGAGCCACCGGAGTAACGGGTGTAGGATTAACTGGCATCCTGGCGTTTGACCCAGCTACAGCCCCAACCTATCCAGTAGGTCAAGTGGTGACATATGAAGGTGGAACCTATGTTGTGAATACAACACCACCAACAGGTACACCAGATACGTCCCCAGACTATACGTTATTGGCCGCCGCAGGTATTACCGGAGCAACAGGAGTAACCGGGGCAACTGGGGTAACAGGTGATACAGGAGCAACGGGAGCAACAGGAGTAACCGGAGCAACTGGGGTAACGGGTGATACAGGAGCAACGGGAGTCACGGGTACAGGAGCGACCGGAGCCACCGGCGTCACAGGAGTAACAGGAGCGACCGGAGCCACTGGCGCCACGGGTTTAACAGGTGCAACTGGGGTAACCGGAGCAACAGGAGCAACGGGAGCAACGGGAGTAACCGGAGCCACTGGTGTTACGGGTGATACAGGAGCAACGGGAGTCACGGGTACAGGAGCGACCGGAGCCACCGGCGTCACAGGAATAACAGGAGCGACCGGAGCCACTGGCGCCACGGGTTTAACAGGTGCAACTGGGGTAACCGGAGCAACAGGAGCAACGGGAGTAACCGGAGCCACTGGTGTTACGGGTGATACAGGAGCAACGGGAGTCACGGGTACAGGAGCGACCGGAGCCACCGGCGTCACAGGAGTAACAGGAGCAACCGGAGCCACTGGCGCCACGGGTTTAACAGGTGCAACTGGGGTAACCGGAGCAACAGGAGCAACGGGAGTAACCGGAGCCACTGGTGCCACAGGTTTAACAGGTGCCACAGGAGTAACCGGAGCCACCGGCGTCACAGGTACCGGAGCGACCGGAGCAACAGGTCCAACAGGTGTGACAGGATCGAGTGCGATCATTCCGTTTGCTTCAGGTACACCTGCCGTCTTGACAACAATTGCAGGCGGACTCGTTGGAACATCCAGTTTGATCGGATTTGGTAACTCAGCGACAGGTGTCAGTATTGTAGGCGGAATCATTGATTTAACAGGCGCTGCGGGTACATTACTCAACATGGCGTTCTCAGTTCCAAGAGCTGGAACAATCACGTCATTTGCCGGCTATTTCAGCACAACAGCAGCTCTTTCTTTAGTTGGCACGAGTGTTACCGTAACGGCTAGTCTATTCGCTTCACCGACACCAAATAACAGCTTCACACAAGTAGCGAGTGTCACATTAGCCCCAGCTTTAACTGGAGTTTTAACACTGGGTGCTATTTCAAACGGTATTGCGACTGGTCTAAATGTACCAGTCACACCTGAAACACGATTGCTTGTTGTATTCTCCGCATCAGCTACAGGTCTATCCTTAGTGAATACCGTAGCAGGCTATGCGAGTGCTGGTTTATCGATCACGTAATAGGCATACAGGGACGACTCGATTTTGAGTCGTCTTTTTTGTTTGAAAGAATTTTCTCTTAACTTAGTAAGAAAAAATGATATCATTTTCTTAGAGTCTATTCGGTGAATCTACTGAATTAGGGGTTGTAGCGGTGAGAATGGGCAAAAGGAAAGTCACTTTACAAACGAAAATTTTGGGGTTAATTATCGGGCTTTTGCTTGTTGTCATTGCATTATTAACCATTTGTTTTGGTTTTCTGCAGACATCAGAAAGGCAGGCACAAGCTGAACAGCTGGCGGTGCAGACCGCTAGAACGATATCATATATGCCGCCCATTAAAGCATCGGTGGCTCTATCAGCGTCCCAAAATGAAGAACAGGCAGTGCTTGAGCAAATGAAGGAGCAAGTAAGAGCTCATGCCATCTTCATTACCAATCGAAAAGGAAAGGTCCTTGTTCATACGAATCATGAGGACGTAGGAAAAACCATCAGTGTTTCGGAAGGAAGAAGTACTCTCTTATTTGGAGGAACCTCCATATCAACTGATGATTCTAATGGTGAAACCGTTGTCAGAGGCAGTGCACCCATTATGAAAGAAACAGAGGGGCATGAAGAAATTATCGGCACAGTCACCGTCGAATTTTTAAAAAAGGAAATTGATCAAGCGACAGCTCATCAGCTATTGAAGCTTAGCTATATTGCCCTTCTCGTGCTTTTGCCTGGCATATTCGGTGCGATTTTTTTAACGAAGAGTATTCGCAAAGATACATTAGGGCTTGAGCCGCATGAAATTGCTTCGTTGTATCGAGAAAGAGAAGCGATGCTGCTCGCTATAAAAGAAGGGATCATTGCGTTTGACCAGAAAGGCGCGATTACGATGATGAATACATCAGCTGAGCACATGCTGCGCGTCTCATCAAAGCTGCCTCTTCATATTGATCAAGTCTTGCCAAATGCCAAACTTCTTCTATATTTAAAGGCAGAGACGATTGAACCTAACATCGAAACCGTCGTCAATGATAAAACCTATGTCTTAAATGTGAAAAAAGTAATGCAGGATCATCGAGTATTCGGAGGGATTGTGAGCTTCAGAGAGAAAACAGAGCTGACGAAGCTGCTGGATACATTAACAGAGGTCAGCCAATATTCAGAAGACCTAAGGGCCCAAACGCACGAATTCTCAAATAAGCTGTACGCCATTTTAGGCCTGCTTGAGCTGAAGCAAGTCGATGAAGCCATCGACTTAATTAAAGAAGAATATCATCTGCAAAACCGTCAGCACGATTTACTCATGAAGCAGATTCGGTCTCCTAAAATACAAGCCATCTTACTTGGCAAGTTAGGGAAAGCATCTGAGAAGAAAGTCCATTTCCACATTGATGAAAATAGCTCACTTGAGCCGCTCCCAGCTCATTTAAGTTTATCTCACTTTATCACCATCATTGGCAATCTCGTAGACAATGCTTTTGAAGCTGTATTAAATAAGGAGAAGCGTGAGGTTGACCTGTTCATCACAGATATTGGGTTTGATATTATCATAGAAGTGTCAGATTCAGGTGATGGGGTGAATGAAGAAGAACTGTCACAGATTTTCACAAGAGGCCATTCGTCAAAGGGAGAAGGACGAGGCTATGGGCTTGCGAATGTGAAAGAAGTATTGGACGAGCTTGGGGGCTGGATTGAAGTTGCGAACCAAAAAGAAGGCGGTGCCATCTTCACTGTATACATACCGAAAGGCACAAAGGGGGAATAGATGGTGATTAAGGTACTCATTGCGGAGGATGATTTTCGAATCGCTGCCATTCATGAATCTTATATACAAAAGATAGAAGGATTTAAGGTCGCTGGAAAGGCAAAGAGTGCAAAAGATATGTGGGAGGCGCTCCAAAGGGAACAAGTGGATCTCATTTTGCTTGATGTGTATATGCCTGATGAGCTCGGCACAAACCTGCTGCCGCTTTTAAGAGAACGCTGTCCTGAAGTAGATGTGATCATTATCACGGCTGCAACGGAAACGACGCTTTTAAGAGATGCGCTTCATTACGGAGTGGTTCATTATTTAATCAAACCGGTGACCGCACAAAAGTTTGCACAAGTTTTAACCGAATATAAAGAGAAGAAAGACATCATCAATTCAAAGGATGAAGTCAATCAAACGATGATCGATCTGTTTTTTGGACAGATGCAGGAAGAGCCAAAACAAAGGGATGACAGAGATCTCCCCACAGGCATCAATTCACTGACCTTGGATAAAGTGAAAACATTGATGGCATCAGAGAATAGCGGAATTACAGCAGAAGAACTCGGGGAAAAGATGGGCGCATCACGTACAACTGCGAGACGGTATGTAGAGTATCTCGTGACAACAGGGGAATGCCGGGCAGAGCTTGCATACGGAATTATTGGCAGACCTGAACGTAAATATTACCCTGCCAAACAAGCGGAGTCTTAAAAGATGAAAAAAGGAATACTTTTTGTGATCGTGCTCTGCCTTTGTATGACACTCACCTTTAATGAAAAAAAAGCCGGAGACTCTTTCCTGCAGCAAAGCTCCTTATATATTGTGGTGTCGGGTGTACCAGAGGGGGGATTTGACCAAACGGCTCAGGTGATGAAATCAGTGCTTGAACAAGAGAAGCTGGTGAACCGGCCTGTGAACATTCTTTATCAAAGAGGCGGAACGGTGGATAAAGGATGGACATACATGATGGAGCGGGAAGCCAACTATATCAGTTTAAATTCAAGTTTATTGTTAAGCCGTAATTTACTTGGCAGCAGTAACGTGACGATGAATGATGTGACACCGCTGGCAATCCTTGCAGAAGAGTGGCAGGTCGTCGCAGTCCCGATGGATTCTCCTTTTGCAAATGGGAAGGAGCTGTTACACGCCCTCAAGAAAAAACCAGATTCCTTAAAAATTGGGTTTGCCCCTGACTTTGGAAATGATGATCAAATCTCCTTCGCCCGGGCAGCAGAAATGGCAGGGATTGATCCCTATCGCATTCAATTTTTGAAATTTGACAGTGCAGATGATTTATTTCAGGCACTCATTGACCATGAGGTGGATGCAGCAACGACTACCATTACAGAGGTTCGTCATGATTATGAAAAAAAGAGGCTGAAGCTCGTAGCGACGACAACCAGCCAGCGCTTAGATGGATTTGAAGATGTGCCGACATGGAAAGAGCAGGGCATTCCGCTCATCTTTTCCCATTGGCGCGGTGTGATGGGTCCTAAACAAATGAGTCAGCATGACATTCGTGAATGGGATCAGCTTCTTCAAAAAATGACGAAAACGAAGTCCTGGAAAAAGCGATTAAAGCAAAAGGGCTGGACAAGTCGTTATATGAACAGCAAAGAGGCAAAGATCTTTATGGAAAATCAATTAAGGCAATATGAGCAATTGATACAAGGAGAACAAGCGGTCGAGTGAGACCGCTTCCAGCGTGTAGACAAACCCTTGCATTCGCCCGCATTCCTGCGTGCGGTGCTCACGAATCTCATATTCGCTCCGCTCCAGTACTCGTCTTTCCTAGACTTCAAAGGTTTTCTATCACGCTGAAAAGAAGACAAAGGGCTAAAATAAACCCTTTGTTTTTTTCATGGAATCAAAAAGCTCAATGTTTGAACAAAATGAACAAAAAGCATTTATCGACCGAAAAAGAATTAAAATTCATAATATTTACTTCAATTCTCACCTCAGATATGATGACAAAAAGGGTTGGAAATGGGATACCAACACATTAATGAAAGCGTATACAACATAAGGGGTGAACAATATGTTAGCAATCTTAGGATTTCTTATGATGATTGTATTTATGGTTTTGATTATGACGAAACGTATGTCTGTTTTAACGGCATTGGTGTTAACACCGATTGCATTTGCTCTTATTGCAGGTTTTCATTTTACTGAAATTTCAGACATGATTGTCAAAGGCGTGCAGCAAGTCGCACCAACAGCGGTCATGATCATGTTTGCGATTTTGTACTTTGGCATTATGATTGATGCGGGCTTATTTGATCCAATGGTGGCGAAAATTTTAAAAATCGTTAAAGGCGATCCATTAAAAATCGTGGTCGGAACAGCTGTCCTGACGATGCTTGTTGCACTTGATGGTGATGGAACAACAACGTATATGATTACAACAACAGCGATGCTTCCACTATTTACGCTGCTTGGCATCCGTCCAATTATTTTAGCGGGTATTGCCGGGGTTGGCATGGGAATTATGAATACAATTCCATGGGGAGGAGCTACACCTAGAGCGGCGAGTGCACTTGGCGTTGATCCTTCACTTTTATTTGGACCGATGATTCCAGTCATTGGTGCAGGGGTTCTCAGTATGATTATTGTTGCTTATTTTCTTGGAAAAGCCGAAAGAAAACGCCTTGGTGTGATTGAACTTGACCAGCCGATTCATGCAAATGAAATGGCAGCGGCACTGCAAGATGACATCAAACGGCCGAAGCTTTGGTGGTTTAACCTGGCGCTGACTTTGTTATTAGTGCTGCTGCTTGTATCAGGTAAAGTCAGCTTAACTGTTCTATTTGTTCTTGCTTTCTGTGTGGCGATTATCGTGAACTATCCGAACTTAGATCAGCAGCGTGAGCGAATTGCCGCTCACTCAACAAACGTTTTAGCCATTGCCTCGATGATTTTTGCGGCAGGTGTTTTTACAGGTATTCTAACTGGAACGAAAATGGTCGATGAAATGGCGATTTCGATTGTATCTGCAATTCCAGAGCAGCTTGGCGGCTTTATTCCAGTCATTGTCGCATTAACAAGCGGGATCTTTACTTTCTTTATGCCGAATGATGCATACTTTTATGGCGTACTGCCGATCCTATCAGAAACAGCGGCAGCATACGGTGTCGATAAAATTGAGATTGCCAGAGCCTCTATTATTGGTCAGCCGATTCATATGTTAAGTCCACTTGTTCCATCGACTCATTTACTTGTTGGACTTGTTGGCGTATCACTGGATCAGCATCAGAAATTTGGGATGAAATGGGCTGTGCTGGCAGTCGTCGCTATGACTGTCGTGGCGGTTCTCATTGGGGCCATTTCCATCTGGTAAATAAAAAAGTGTCTGCTGCGGGCAGGCACTTTTTTTAGGTCATATTGCCGTGCAGTCTCCATTCATTTGCCCTAGACAAAGATCTTCCTGTTCCTCCAAAAGATTTATTTTTGAAAAATACTGACACTTTTTCTGTTTTTTTCTTTATAATGCAAATCAACGAAGGGAGAGGATAGCATGTCCAAACGAAAAGGCACGATTCTTTTTGCTGCTGCATGCCTCTTGGCAGGCAGTTTGTCGATGGTGAGCCCAGCTTCAGCTCATGCAGAAACCCCTTATTATGGAAAGAGTTATGAACAGCCGGCTTCAGTGAAAAAGCTATACCCTAAGCCTGGCGAGACGTTTGAAACCCCTGCCTTTCAGAAAAAAGGAGAAGCATTTACGACACAAGAAGAGCTTCAAGCTTTCTTAAAAGACATTGTCCGCAAAAGCCCATATGCCACTCAGAAACAGATTGGAACATCCATTGAAGGCAGGTCCATTCCGGCCCTGTACTTTACAAAGGATCGCTCCATTACTCCACTTTCAAAAAAGCCAACCATCTGGCTCCAAGCACAAATACACGGAAATGAACCAGCCTCCGGTGAATCTGCTCTCGTCATTGCAAAACGATTAGCAGGTGAAGAAGGAGAGCGTATACTCAATCATGTCAATATCATCATTGTTCCAAGAATCAATCCTGATGGTTCTTATGCGTTTGACCGCAGACTGGCAAACGGATTAGACGGAAACCGTGATCATATGACATTAGAATCTCCAGAACTGGCAGCCCTGCATCAAGAATTTAATCGGTATGCGCCAGAGGTAGTTATTGATGCCCATGAATACGATGTGGGTCAAAAGCAGTTTGAAAATATCGGTTCATCAGGCGCTCTCAAATATCATGATTTGCTTATTCTTTCAGGGAAGAATTTAAACATTCCTGAAAGCATCCGGCTGACTTCAAATGAGTTATACGTTAACGGAGTTCGTGAAACGCTGACGAATAAAGGATTTTCTAACGATTTGTATTATACAAACACAAGAGGAAAGGATGGAAAGATCGACATCTATGAAGGTGGTACGGATGCGCGAATTGGCCGTAATGCCCTTGCACTTTCGCCAGCCCTGTCATTTCTTGTAGAAAGCAGAGGGATTGGGATTGGAAGAGAGGATTTTGCCCGCCGCGTCGCTGCGCAAGTAGCCACCCATGAAAAAATCATTGAGACCACGGTGAAACATGCGAAACAGGTGAAGCAGCAAATGGTGACGGAGCGGCTGAAGCTGGTCAAAAAAGGACTGCAGCCAAATGATGATGATCAAGTGGTCATTCAAGATGATTTCCAAGCACCTGTCAATGACTCGCTGGAAATGGTTGATATTGAGAAGGGACAAACGACTCAAGTTCCTGTGCGCTTTCACAGTGCGAGCGATGCTGTTCCTGTCTTAACAAGAGAACGGCCGACAGCTTATCTCATTCTTCCGGGGCATGAAGGAGTAGAAAAGAAACTCAGAACATTAGGATTAAAAAGTGTCACATTGCCGGCTGGCATGAAAGTGCCGGTACAAGCCTATCAGGTGACAAAGCGAGAGGAAAAGAGCAAAACAGATATTCAGCTTGAAACAAAACTCGTTGACAAGAAACGTCAGCTGCCAAAAGGAACAAAGGTATATGTCACGGCACAGCCGCAAACCAATTTGCTCTCACTTGCCCTTGAACCAGAATCAAAGGACAGCTATATGTCATCAGGGTTTATTGCTTCAAAAACAGGTGATGAACTGCCAGTCTATCGTTTCGTGCTTCCTCAAAAGACGTTAGGCATTCAATAAAAAAAGGCTAAAATAAAGATCATTTTAGCCCTTTTTCACCAATCTAAAGCGGCACTTGGCGTGCCGCTTTTTTATTTTCGTCCAGCTCTTATTTCATCTGTCATGCCTTCATATGGTGCTTCTGCGATAATGGTTTCGTCATTCACACCTGCATGATGGATATACGTAATGTCCGCAAATTCTGGGACAACATATTTCGGATAGGTTTCGTATTTTTCACGAGATTCTTTCATGAGATCGATGTAGTCATTTTGATAGCAGACGGTGATGTCTGGACGTTCATGCACCCATTTCGGGAAGAAGATGACGCCATGCATGCGTTTTTCTTCAGGCATAAAGTTCAGAGAGACGTCTGTCCCAGTTGGTTCTGTCCAAGAGACTTTGTATACGCCTTTTGTCAGCTTCACAATATTTACTTCTTGATCACGGACCCAGCGTCCTCCAACCATTCCGCTATGAATGCGGTAATCAATGGTGTGATCGTTTTTAATGTAAATCTCATATTCCCAGCCATTTTCATACGTATAAATCATATGAAGTCCAACGAATTGATCCATGTTTATTCCTTCTTTCATTAGAATGATGTTTTTTCAAACATGTTGTGATTTACATGTTTATTTTAAAGTCTATGATATACTATTGTCAAAGAATAAGCGTTGGAGGCCCATCATGAGAGTACTAAAATATGCCATTCTTGGCTTGCTGGATCAGCATGAGCTGACGGGATATGATATCACGAAACATTTTAAGGATTCCCTTGGACAGTTTTGGAGTGCGAAGCACAGTCAGATTTACCCTGAGCTGAAGCGTCTCACAGAGGAAGGGTTTATTGAATTTGATATTCACATACAAGGAAAAAAGCTGGAGAAGAAGGTCTATCAAATCACAGCGGCAGGAAAAGAAGAATTGCGTCAGTGGTTAAGAACAAAAGATCCGATTCCGGAAACAACAAAGGATGAATTCATGCTCAAAACCTTTTTCATCTCCTCCATGGACAAAAAAGAAGCGGCTGACCTGTTTGCCTATCAACTTTTAGAGCGCACCAAGAAAGTAGATGTGCTGGAACAAAAGCTGCACGCTTTGACAGAGGAAGACCCTTCTGCTGAATCACTGCATTCAGCGCAATTTGGGCATTACTTAGTGCTGACAAGGGCAATCGAAAGGGAAAAAGGCTATGTCCGCTGGCTCCAAAAGACCCTTAAACGAATTGATTCATCTATGATCTAAGGACAATGGTCGGATGATTTGATAAAAAATGGTTTGAAACGAGTGAATTTATCAATAGAAACCGCTACAATGGATATATTCGTATTAAAGTGAGGCGAGTATGTTTGAGTAATCAAGAAGCGTTGTGGAATGAAGCAGAAGCTTTTATTTCTGTATGCTATGAAGAATTAAACAAGTCAAATGAAGAGAAAGCAGCACGTCTGCATGAAATAAAAAAAGAAATTGAGTCTGAAGGAATTTATACGCATACACTAGAGGAATTAGCTCACGGGGCGAAAATGGCATGGCGCAACAGTAACCGCTGCATTGGCCGTTTGTTTTGGTCGACCCTGCAAGTGCATGACTGCCGGCATGTAAAGACAGAGGATGAGGTGAAGGAGGCGCTCTTTCATCATATTGAGTATGCGACAAATGGCGGGAAAATCAAACCGTCCATTACGATCTTTCCCCCAGAGAAAAACAGACAGAAGGAAGTCGTCATTTATAATCATCAGCTCGTTCGTTATGCAGGCTATGAAACGGAATATGGCATCATCGGCGACGAGGCATCTCTTGAATTAACAAAATTATGTGAAGAACATGGCTGGAAAGGGGAGGGCACACATTTTGATATTCTGCCTCTCATGTTTCAGCTAAAAGGTCAGCCGCCTGTTCTATATGAGCTTCCGAAAGAAATCGTCCAAGAGGTAGAGATCACCCATCCTGAATATGATGGATTCCGTGATTTGGGACTAAAATGGTATGCGGTCCCGATTATTGCTGATATGAAATTAGAGATTGGCGGTATTCATTACAATGCTGCACCGTTTAATGGCTGGTACATGGGCACAGAAATTGGCGCACGCAACCTAGCGGATGAAAACCGCTACAATATGCTGAAAAAAGTCGCTTCTCTTTTAGGACTGGACACAACCAAGAATGCGTCCCTTTGGAAGGATAAAGCCATTGTCGAATTGAACGTGGCGGTTCTCCATTCTTATCGCGAAGCAGGGGTAACCATTGTCGATCACCATACAGCAGCACATCAATTCAAGCAGTTTGAAAAGCAGGAAGAAAAGGCTGAACGCAAGCTGACTGGGGACTGGACATGGCTGATTCCGCCAGTATCACCAGCTGCTACCCACATATTCCACAAGCATTACGACAATACCATTGTGAAACCAAACTATTTTTATCAGGACAAGCCCTATCACAGGACAGAAAAAGCCTAGCGAGAGCTATATGTAATTCCATAAAAAGATGGCTTTTATCATAATACATGTATCCTCTCATATGATGTTGAACATTTAAATTGATTAAAACAAAAGGGATAGATATCTATCCCTTTTTATTTATGATGCCCACAAAAGATCTCTTCCTTACTACAACAATGGGCGAAAGTTTGCGCTCTCGCATTCCATTTCTGGATGACTTTCTCACCCTGGGGCTATTTATCCTTTTGCATTCCCTGCCAAGTTTGATCCCATGAGGACCATTCTTTGATATTAACAGTTGTTATAACATTCAACTCCAATTTTTATTTTTTGTTTGAATTGCTTGTACTCGGTTCATCCAATTGCTCAGAATATCTGAGCCGTAGACTTATAAATACTAAGACCAATGCAATGACCGTTAGGAAAACCCCCAGCAATCGGAATCCTGTAAAGGTGAACGCACCTCCCATAATGATACCTGTCAAGAGTGAAGATAAAATTGTTCCCAAGTATCTTGATGTATTAAATAGGCCAGATGCTACACCAGAAATTTCTTTTGGAGAGCTTTTAAACAAAGCTGCCTGCATACCAACAGCGTTTAGCCCATTGCTAAAACCGAATGCGGCTAACGCCAGACACACACTGATGACTGGTGAACTTTGCGTCCATGTCACGATCCACACTGCCCCTACTACCATCAGTAATGAGGATACAATCAATACAGGTCTGGGTCCTGATTTATCGACCCATTTCCCTGCTATTGGCGAAGCTACAATCGAGCTCAAGCCCAAGGTTAACATAAGAATCCCTGTCTGGAATTCACTGACAAGACGTACCATTTGCAGGTATGATGGAATCCCAAAAAAGAGTGAATAATAAAGTAAGTTAACTAGCAAGTATTGTATATTGACCCAAGTCATCTCTGGATATTTGGCGAAGGTGCGTAAAGGAATAAATGGCGACACTGTTTTTAGCTCATGTCGTACGAATATTCCCACCGCAATGAGACCGATTAGCACAATAACGATATTCCACATAGAGAAATGCCCAGATGATTTCGCTGCCAGCAAGCCAACTAGAAGGGCAATCAGACCCACCGCAAAGAGCAGAATTCCTGGCACATCAATCACACCCAGTAATTTTCGAAACGACATGTCACGTGAAACCGTTGCGGCTGGTCCATCGTTAGGAATCATTTTCCAAGCTAATATAAAGCTCGCCACTACAAACGGGGTATTGACGATGAAGATCGCTGGCCAGTCCCACCATTGAATAAGTACTCCTCCGGCAAAGGGTCCTATAGCTGCTGCACCGGATAGGAAAATTGATAAACCTGCTAAAGCATCTGATTGCTTTTCAGTAATATGAATGCGTATTATAGTTGTTCCAACTGCAATCAGCATACTAGTTCCGATTGATTGTAAGATTCTGAACACAATTAGCCATCCGAAATTTGGAGAAAATGGAGCCAGAATAGAAGAAACTAAGGATACAACAAGACCCGCCAGAAATATCTTCCTCCGACCGAATAAATCACTAGCCTTCCCCATGACAGGTTGGGCGATAGCACTAGCGATATAAAATGAAAACACAATCCAGGAAACAGCAGTAAAATCAATGCTATA
The DNA here is from genome assembly GCF_038630785.1 of Bacillus sp. FSL K6-1000. Classification (NCBI taxonomy): domain Bacteria; kingdom Bacillati; phylum Bacillota; class Bacilli; order Caryophanales; family Bacillaceae; genus Bacillus; species Bacillus sp. FSL K6-1000. The sequence continues at coordinate 772,089 of NZ_CP152042.1, forward strand.
CACATGTTGCAACCTAGCAATAGCAACAGAAATCATTGATGAATTTAAAGGGTTTAATAATATTCCTAGTCCAACGGATATCATTAACCATCTGCTACGAGAATTCATTTTTTCTCCCCCTTTATAGTTGTTACATTGATATCTTACTTGGAATTTTACATTCATTCCAACGCATTTAAAGTTATGATATCATTGACCAAAAGGAATGATTGGAGAGAAAATGAAATGGAACTCCTTCAACTACAATATTTTCTAGAGGTAGCTCGATTAGAGCATGTAACCGAAGCTGCACGAAGCCTCCACGTTACGCAATCGTCGCTAAGCAAAACGATTCAGCGTCTGGAAGAAGATTTAGGGGTACCTTTATTTGATCGCACAGGCAGAAAACTGCGATTAAATGAATTTGGCAACAAATTCATTCGTCGCGCGGAAAGGGCTTTGTTTGAGTTGGAACAGGGAAAACAAGAGATTAGCGATTTGTCTAGAGCAGAATCTGGCACACTAAAGCTTGCGGTAACCACAGCAAGCACTTTGCCTCAGATTATGCGAGAGTTTCGTAAAAAACGACCTAATATCCAATTTCATGTGCAAATGCTGACCACACTGGAAATGGTCACGCTTTTACATCGAGGCGAAGTCGATTTTTGCTTGTCGTCCTCTCCTTTTCAAGGGGAAGACATCGAATGTCAAGTTGTCTTTGTTGATCCCATTCTTGTAGCAGTTCCTAATGGGCATCGACTGGCAGACCGAAGTAGCGTATGTTTAACAGAACTTAAGGATGAATGCTTTGTCGGTGTGAAAAGAGGATACGGCACTCGTGATTTAGTAGACTCTGTATGCAAATCGGCTGGAATTGACCTTAAATATGTGTATGAGGGCGATGAACCTACACGTTTGATCAGTCTTGTAGAAGCTGAAATTGGACTTGCCTTCATACCAAGCACAGCAAAAATATCATGGGGAAAGATTAAATATTTGCAAGTTGAGAATCATGAACTTGTACGTGATATCGCTTTATTATGGCATACAAGCCGATACATGACGCAAGCTTCATTGGAATTCCGCAAGGTAGTTCTAGACTATTTTGAGGCAATATCGAACCAGTCCAATTAATCTTATGCATGACTTGTACCGATTCGATGTTATACGAGGTCTAAGTCCCAACCAGCCTCAAACATATCTCTACAAGTAGGTGTTAAACTGTTTACTTGACGGAAATCAATGTCCTACGCCCCCGTACGTTCTACCCTGGCTACTGATAGATTAAATCTAAATAAAAAAAGTTCAACCAGAAAGTTCTGGCTGAACTATATAATACGAACGCTCCGTCTAACTATCATGAATAGGAATAATGTTTACAAATAGCTAGTTTTTTATGACCGTATTCGAAAAACCTTATAATGAGCCAGCTCGGTGAGCGGTTCCATGTGCATGCCGGTGACTTTTGAAAAAGGACTTCCTTTCCGGACAGTTTCTAAGAAATCAATCACTTTCTGCTGCTCACCTTCTACCTTTAACTCGACATGACCTTCATCTGTGTTGCGTACCCAGCCTTTCATTCCACGATTGACGGCTTCTCCCTGAACAAAATAACGAAAGCCGACTCCTTGCACACGTCCTTTTACAATGGCGTGATAATGAACCATGGTCATCTCTCCTTTTTTCACATCGTACCATAGCCTGCATCTGATCTTCACGCCTCGACTTTGATTTGTTTGTCAAACGATGTAAAATAAAAGCCAGTAGACAACCAAAGGAGATGGCCATCGTGGGACAGAAGAGATATGCCATAGAAGGAATCCAGGTGGGACAACCTATCATCACCTATGCGAACGGAAAAGAAATCAAAACAGCCATCAACAAAAAGCGCATTCATGAGCCTGTGTATTTAAGTCAGATCAATTTTGAGGGAGATGGCCAAGGTGATTTGATTCATCATGGGGGTTATGATAAAGCCGTCTGCGTCTTTCCGTACGATCATTATGCTTACTTTGAGCAATTTTTAGGGATTCCTTTACAGGAAGCTGCCTTTGGCGAGAATGTAACAGTACGCAAGCTAGTCGAGACGAATGTGCATATTGGCGATGTGTTTCAGCTTGGAGATGCATTTGTTGAGGTGAGCCAGCCAAGACAGCCTTGTGTGAAATTATCTGTTAAGCATGGCAACATGAAGCTCGTAAAGGAAGTGCAAAAAACAGGGTATACAGGCTTTTATTTACGTGTACTGAAAGAAGGCATGGTGCCGCCTGATGCATCGCTTGTACTCGTAGAAAAAGCGTCCCATCAAATTACGGTCCATGAGGTCAATGAAGTCAAATATCGTCAAACAAGTCCAGAGAGACTGAAAGCCGTTCTTGAAGTAGAAGCTTTAGCAGATGTGGTGAGGAAGTCTTTAGAAAAACGAATTCAGCACATTTAAAAAAAGCCGTACATCAGCTTAAGATGTACGGCTTTTCAGCGTTTATGAGCTGCGTTTCTTTTGCTCAAGAAGATTTGCAAGGAAATATGTTTTTAAGCTTTGAAGCTTTCTTCCTTCATGCTTAGTCACACCAAGCTTCTTTAATTCTTCGACATACCAGCCTTTGCTACCATAATGCATGATAGAAAACTCCTTTCAATTGAAACTGCCTGCATTGTAACATCTCAAAAAAGGACGTGAAAAGTGTGCAGGTGTCAAGAAATGAAAACTGATTCTATCTGCCTATGATCCATGTATATGCTGGAAATATTGATTTATGAATTTGGCGGGTTGAGGGTAACGAGGATCATGCCGACCGTCATAATCATGATGATAACACCAAGATAGGTCATCATGGATTGTTTTTTCTTAATCCCTACAACCGTTAAAATAATACTTTCGATGAAAAAGATAACACCTATGATGATGAACCACATATCAAATAAGACCCCTTTCGCATATCTTTGCCTATTTTACCACAGGCATTTTTGTTTAGTCGTGACAGATTCGTGAAACGGGCATGAAAAAATCCCCTCCAGTAAAGGAAGGGACCCGCTGGCTTACAGCTTTGTTAAAATAATCGGTTCGTCTTTAGTGATCACAATGGTATGTTCAATCTGTGCGACTAGACTTTTATCTGGTGTTTTAAATGTCCAGCCATCATCAGCCTGATAAATCGATTCAGCATTTGTTGAAATGAAGGGCTCGAAGGCAATAACTGTGCCATTTTTAAACAAAGCATTATCGAATGGATCATAGTAGTTCAAAATATGGTTAGGTGCTTCATGCAGGTTTTTCCCAATGCCGTGTCCTGTCAGGTTTTTAATAACGGTAAACCCTTGTTCTTTCGCTGTATTGTAGACCGCACGGCCAATTTGGTTTTGTCTTTTACCGGCTTTTGCATGTTTTAATCCTTCTAGGAACGCATCCTCCGCACACTTACATAATGCTTCAAGACGAGCATCACCTGTACCTAAAACAAATGAAATGCCTGTATCGGAATAATATCCGTCAAGCTCTGCTGAGATATCAATGTTTACGAGGTCACCCTCTTGTAAAATGGTTTTTTCACTAGGGATACCGTGTGCCACTTCATCGTTCACGCTGATACAAGTGGTACCAGGGAAGTCGTATTCCTTTTCAGGTGCTGAATTGGCCCCATGCTCTTCTAATATTTTTTTCCCAATCAAATCTAATTCTTTTGTAGACATGCCTGGTTTCGCTTGGCTTTTCATTTCTTCTCTTGCCAAAGCGACAATTCGACCGACTTTTTTTAAGGCTTCTAACTCATGATCATGTTTGACAATCACTGTTCATTCCCGCTTTCTATAACTTCATTCTATTCAATAGCTTACCACATTTTACGCAAAAAGAGTAAAGAGCGGAATTCAAATGGATGTGGACAAATTGGTATAGATAACTAGACGTGCATATGATATATTTTTTATGAACATCATGAACGATTTAGTCATGATGATGACAAAGGGGGGAGAAGTCAGATGGTGTTTCAGTTTTTTCAAAAGCTAGGAAAATCATTTATGCTTCCAATCGCTGTACTTCCAGCAGCAGGGATTATTTTGGCCATTGGGCGTGAGGATGTATTCAATATCCCGTTTATTTATGAGGCAGGGAATGCAATTTTTGCGAACTTGGCTTTAATTTTTGCAATGGGTGTAGCGATTGGTATTTCAAAGGATGGAAATGGGGCAGCGGCATTATCAGGTGCGATTTCTTATTTTATTTTGTCAGCCGGTACAACGTCGATCAACTCAACCAACAATATGGGGGTATTGGGCGGTATTTTGTGCGGGCTTTTGGCAGGTTATGTTTACAATAAATTTAAGGATACGAAACTGCCGGAATACTTAGGTTTCTTTAGCGGAAGGCGGCTTGTGCCTATTATGACGGCACTTTTCACCATTCTATTAGCAGCCGTTTTCGGATATGTATGGCCTCCGATTCAAAGTGTGATCAATGATCTAGGGGAATGGATTTTAAGTCTCGGTGCAACAGGTGCTGGGCTGTTTGGTTTCTTTAACCGATTGCTTATTCCATTGGGACTGCACCATGTTTTGAATAACTTATTTTGGTTTCAATTCGGGGAATTCAGCGGGGCAACAGGGGATTTAGCGCGATTCTTTAAAGGAGATCCAAGCGCGGGTGTCTTTATGACAGGATTCTTCCCAGTGATGATGTTTGGTCTGCCAGCGGCATGTCTAGCCATGGTTGTGACTGCAAAACCTGAGAAGCGAAAAGCAACAGCTGGTCTGATGATTGGGATGGCACTTACATCATTTATTACAGGGATCACTGAACCAATTGAATTTTCTTTCATGTTTTTATCTCCACTTTTATATGGTGTCCATGCTATTTTAACAGGGCTTTCGCTTTTTATTGTGAACACCCTTGGGATTCATAGCGGATTTGCCTTTTCAGCAGGTGCGATTGATTACGTCTTAAGCTTCGGTATTGCGCAAAAGCCGATCTTGCTTCTTGTAGTAGGAATCATTTATGGCGTCGTGTACTTTGTCGTTTTCTATTTCCTCATTAAACTATTAAAGCTCAAAACACCAGGCAGGGAAGATGATGACATGGAAGATATCGCAGCGGATGATGCGGTGACAACAGGAGGAGCAAGTATGCTCGTAGAGGGACTTGGCGGCAAAGACAATATCACCACGATTGATCATTGTGCCACACGTCTTCGCTTAACAGTAGAGGATACAAATTTATTAAATGAAGTTACATTGAAAAAAGCAGGTGCCAAAGGGGTACTGACTTCTGGAAAAACATCCGTACAAATTATCATTGGAACGAATGTAGAATTTGTCGCAGATGATCTCCGCAAGGAAGTCGATCGAGATTAAAAAAAGCGTTCAGCCAGGTCAAACGGGCTGAACGTTTTTTTGTTTACGCTGTTCGATCACTAGCACAATACTGATCACAACGAGTAAGAACCACGAACTAATTTTCCCTAGATGAACAATGGACCAAGTATGCTGCTGATTTGGATATTGCCATGCGCCTAAAAAGGTGGTGACATTTTCGGCAATCCAAATGAAAAAGCCAATCAGGAAAAATGAAACAACAAGCGGCATTCGAAAGGAAGATGGACCAACCTGAAACGAAACCGACGTTTTCCAAAACACAACAACAAGCAGACATGTCAGCCACCATCTGACATCATAAAGCCAGTGATGGGTAAAGAAATTGAGATAAATGCACAAACTGATACCAATTGAAAGAAATGGATGAGGCCAGTCGGTCACTTTTATATGAAGCCGTGAAAATGCCTGATAAATATAACTAGCCACACTTGCATACATAAAGCCGCTATAAAGTGGAACCCCGAATATTTTTGTATAAGCTGCTTCTGGGTAGGACCAAGAGCCCATATGTACTTTATACACTTCCAAACAGATTCCTATGAGATGAAATAGACAAATGACCTTTAGCTCCGTCCAAGTCTCCAGCCGCAGCGCAAGCATTAGGATTTGAGCTGCGAGGCAAAGCAGTAGAATGAAATCATACCGGTGAAGAAAAGGAATAGACACCGTCTTTGATAGGGCAAGCGCCGCAAAGATCATGACGGGGAATAGACATGAGATGGCCTGTAAATAAGCAAAATGAAATAGTGTTTTCATACAAAATTAAACCCCTTTTTACTGTCTGAAATGACTTAGACGGTTTTCGCAAGGGAAAAGTTTACCTCTATGAAGCAGCAAAAAGAGAAATAACAAGATAAGATGAATTCTGGTGTGACCTGTTCAGTTTTGACTCATTGGAAAGTTTGAAAGGTGTTGCTTTGTAATAAAGTTTAATCATAAATACCTCATAAACCCTTATTTTGCGATAAATTAGAAGAACCCATTTTTGAAAAAAGTTTGATCAAAATGGATTCTTCTCTAGCATATTTAAGTTTTGGTTTTATAAAAAAGTTTGATCATTTTTTATCAGGAATTTAATTAAATTTATAGTAATCAACCATTATGGCAACTTTCAAAGCATGATCAATCTCATTTACTCTTAATTGTAAATGGATTGTGTTTCTTCTTCCTAAACTGTGATGTTTCTTTTGCTTCCTGTTTTATGTGGAACAGTTTTTTTCCTTAAGAAACGTCTTTCTACCAAATATACGACGAACATAGACAACAAGCCGACACCGATCGGTATGCCGAACGCTTCGTACGAAAATGGTGCTCCTTTAAGCTTAAGCTGGCTTGTGGCGCGGTACTCGAGCCGCTTGGCGGCGAATTTCGCCGTCAAGATATCTTCTTGCTTCGCCAAATCTTCAAACGCAGGTTCCATCGCGAACCGCTCTGGCGAATCACTGTGCAGGAAAAGCTGCTCAGCCTTTCCACCGTTCACGTTCCAGTTTCGGATATCATCTGCAGCGCGCGTCTTCACGTCCGGTCCCACAAAAATCATTTTGTCGAGTTTTGGAGCATCCTCTATTTGATATCGGGCGATCAGGTTCAGACCGTGCCGAGTAACAACCGGCTCGCGTTTGTTGGATATCGTCAATGTTGTTGTTGTTCCAGAAGCCCCGTACGTGTCAAAAGCCGAGGATAACATAAGCTCGTCGGCACCGTCATACAGCAGGACTCCGTTCTTTTCCTTGCTCCATTGAAACGCATTGTTCAAAATATAGACGATATCGCTCAATCCGGCCGTGAAAGGCTCCATTTGCGGATGCTGAACAAAATCGTAGGAAGGGTAATTCATTTCCTTCGCCACTTTCTCCGCTACAGGATCTCCCATTTGCTGGGATATAACATACAGTGTGGCATCAATCCCCGAAGTCAGGCCGGCGGAGGAGACTATGTTACCGTCATGCACGTAACGCTGATCCCTTTTCCAAGTAATCTCGGTATATTTCTTTTCCAATCTGCCGATATCTCCCCAATGTGTTGCTGCAGATTTCCTGTTCAGCAGGCCGGTATCCGCCAAATTTTCCGCCCCATTGCAGATGGACAACAATATCGTTTCCTTGCCGGAGTGCTTCCTTATCCAATCGCGGACGGGCTTGTATTGTGCTTCATCCAAAATCGGCATGAAAGGGATCACAATTATATCCGGGCTTTTGCCTGTCAATTTGTCCAACTCGTCGAAAGAGTAATGCGGTACGACATCAAGCCCGCCCGTCAACGATTTTATGTTTTTGTTGGGAGCTGCCGCAAATACATTGTACGAACCCGTCATGGAGAACATTTCGTATGGTACGAGAAAATCAAACACCTCGGTTACTTCATTCGCCAAAATAACGACCACTGTTGGCTTTTTCGAATCATAGGTAGGAGTTTGGATGCTTTGTAGAGAAGCAGGAACTGGCTTATCATAAACCGACATAGCCTCCTGCATCGTGCTCATGAAACCGATCGCTCCGGTTCCTCCAACAACCAGAACGAGAACGCATACATACACGATGAAACGCCATAATTTATTCAATTGTCTTCTCTCCCTTAATGTTCTCTAGTTAATTGTGACGTGTTACTTACTTTGATAATAAAGGGAGGAGGAAATTGATTAAACCCGCTCGAGGCTTATATTTTCTCTGACTACGGTCTTAGTAAAGGATTTTTTTCTCGAACAGCAGACGAAAGCTTATTTTAAAATATTAACTGACCGGACAGGTTGTTAGAGTATTACTTCTGGTTCTTTAAAGGTACACATCACTACTAACCAATACCTCATCCCTATCGTACTTTGACACAGCAGTTGAGTTGTTTGAAAACCATGAAACGCGTCACACTCCAAAAGTTTATTTCTACAAGCTGCACACACTTTTGAGATTTGCATAAATTAGATATTCATGAACAATTTGTGAATATATATGTGAAAAAGATCACAAATAAGAAATAGCATAGTATAATAAGATCATAAAGAAAATGTGAAATATTTCACATAATTTAAAAGGAGGCATCATCATGTTTACAAAATTCTTACAAACGAATGTATGGGCAGCCGTTATCCTTTTGGCAGCAAGACTTTATATCGGATGGACTTGGCTGACATCTGGTATTGGAAAACTAACAGGTGGATTTGATGCATCAGGCTATTTGCAATTTGCGATATCTGAACCTGTCGTCAAAGATGGTCATCTTGTGTATCCATTCTATGTATGGTTTTTAGAAAATGTCGCTTTGCCGAATGCCGGATTATTTAGTGCCATGGTCATGTGGGGTGAAATCTTAGTAGGCCTAGGATTAATTGTCGGATTATTCACAACAACGGCAGCCTTTTTTGGAAGCGTGATGAATGTCTCTTTCTTACTAGCTGGAACCGTCTCTGTGAACCCGCTGCTTCTTCTGATCGCAGTCTTCATCATGGCAGCGAAAGGAAATGCCGGAAAACTTGGTCTTGATTATGTAGCAGGTCCAGTCCTCAAACGAAAACTGAAAAGAAAGCCGCAATTAGAAGTGGCATCATAATAAAAGAAAAGCATCCAAAGCATGTGCTCAGGATGCTTTTTTATTTAAGAATTGGCTTTTATCAAGTTGATATGCAGCACGGTGAGTTCATGCTGGCTAATATCAGGATCATGTCCAACGATAAATTCGAGCTCATAATCACCGGTTCGATACACATATTTTTTCTCTTTTGTTTGCGGGATGGTGCTCACTGAATCCGCTGATCCAAGCTGTTTCTTTAGTAGAGCAGGGGTCATTCCACCAATATTCGTTTCTTTTTCTACATTCGTTCCGAAATAACGGATTTCATCAATCTTGCCTTTTGCATCATAGTGAAAAGCAAATCCGGGATTCCCCATTTCAGCATGATAGAGATCAAAGCTGCTTTGGCCTGTTTCTGGATATGGATTTCCGAGCTTATGATGAACGTCTTTTTTGGTTTGAACGCCAATTTTCAATCCTTTAGCATAGTAGGGCATTTGTCCTTTATGTGCCAGCTCATAAATGCTGGTAAGCGCGGCTTTTGGACCTTGAGGAACGGATTGTTCTGCTGCCGGTTTGGTCATGGCGTGTGCTGAGACCGCAGGGCTGAAACCGAATAAAGCGGACGAAGCAAGCGAGGCAGTCACGACAAAAGCTGCTGTTTTCTTCATGATAAATCCCTCCTTCTTCTCCTATACCCGGAGTAATCATGATCAAACGTAAAAAGAACCAGCTGATCAAGGATCGGCTGGTTCTTAGCATGAGAAAATTATTTCGAAGAAGAGCTGGATTCATCTTTGGCGGAAGAGGAATCCTTTTCATCCTGTACTTTCTTTGTATAGTCATAGTCGTTGCGGTCAATCGGTGTAAAGCCTTTAGGCTTGTAGAAACGGAGTAAATCTTCGGTGACAATCTTATCAGATGTCTCCAGCATCTTTTTCACCGTTTCATTTTCTTGTGATGCCTTGTCAGTTGGCTCGATTTTCTCGCCTGTTTTGTTGCTGTAATAGTTATTGCCTACTTTTGTGTAGTCTTTAGACACGAAGTCACCGTTTCTAAATGGCACAAGCTCTTTAAAGTTCTTCGATAAGATATCAGAACCAGACATTAAATAGTTCTTCGTATCATCGCCGAGCAGGTGCAGAAGGGTTGGTGCGACATCGACTTCACCAGAGTATTTATGAATCTGTCCACCTTTTACGCCAGGTACATGGATAAAGAGCGGCACACGCATGAGCTGTGCATTTTCATAATCTCCAATTTTTTGTCCTGTCACTTTTTCCATCGCTTCATTATGGTTTTCAGAAATGCCGTAATGATCTCCGTACATAATGACGACTGTGTTGTCATAGAGACCTGACTTTTTCAAATCGTTGAAGAACTGTTCAATCGCTTCATCTAAATAATGAGCCGATTGGAAGTAGTTATCGACGACAGAGTCACCGAAGTCACCAGGTTCGAAATCAGTGTCACCTTCGTCCATTCCAAATGGGAAATGGTTCGATAAGGTAATGAATTTCGAATAAAACGGCTGCTTCATGTTTTTAAGCATTGGCATCGATTCTTTGAAGAACGGTTTGTCTTTCAGTCCGTAGTTCTTCGTATCCTGCTCGTTCATATCGTAGTATTCAGAATCGTAAAATCTGTCATACCCAAAGGATTTAAACATTTCATTACGGTTCCAGAAGGTTTTCGTATTGCCATGGAATTCGGCTGACGTATATTGATCCTTCTTCAAAATACCAGGAAGTGCTTGATACGTGTTTTGCGCTTTGTTAATAAAAACAGAGCCCTGTGATAATGGGAATAATCCAGTATCCATCATAAATTCAGCATCAGACGTTTTTCCCTGTCCTGTTTGATGGAAGAAGTTATCAAAGTAAAACGTTTTGTTGTCGTGTGCCAATGAGTTAAGGAACGGCGTTACTTCTTTTCCATTCACTTTATAATCAATGACAAAGTTTTGCAGAGATTCAAGAGAAATTGTAATCACGTTCATGCCTTTCGCTTTCCCGTAATAAGCCGGGTTAGGATCAGCGCTGTTCGCTTTTAAATAATTCTCTACATCTGTCACGTCATTTGAATTTGCGAGAGCACGCTGGCTGTTTGATTTCACATTTTGAATGGCATCAAACACAGTAAAGTTATAAGCACCTAAATATTTAACTAAATAATTGCGGTCGAACGATCTTGATAAAAGCTCTGGGCGATCGATCTCTGCAGCAACTAAGTTTAAAACAAAGATCACAACAGAGGACACAAGGACGAGTCTAAACGATTTTGACTTTTGTACAGGTACAGTCGTGGCTGTACTTGTTTGCTGCTGCCTTTTCATGCGGACTGCAAGTACGATCAAAATGATTGTATCAATAAAGTAAAACACATCAGTCCAACGCATGAGTGAAAATGCACTATCACCTAATTGTCCGCCATTCGTTCCTGCCTGCATCACTGTAGGCAGCGTGATAAAGTCATTGAAGAATCGATAGTACACGATGTTTGCGTATAGTAAAAAAGACATGAAAAAGTGAATCACAATGATAGCGGCAGGCTGCCATTTTTTCTTGAACAATAAAGCAAAGCCAAGAAAGAACAAGCTGGAGCTAATAGGATTCACGAAAAGCAAAATATGCTGAAGCACATTTGATATACCAAGTTTAAATTCGATTAAATACGCTGAATACGTTTTGAGCCATAGTAAGATGGCTGCAATCAGAAAGAAGCCGAGACCTCTTTTTTGAATAAATGTTTTCATATAAACACTCCTTTTCTCCGATACACGGAAGAGGCGGAACGAAAGAAAACGAACCATTAGAATATACCACGAAAAGCACAAATAGAAAAGTCATAACCGGTGAAGCGCCTTTGCAAGCCTGTCCGAGCAATAAAAGGAGAGAAAATGAAAATATTCGCCCATCGAAAAACTTTTTATGAAAATCGACCTATTATTGACAGAAAATTCAGCAATTTTCCAGTTGCTATATCAATAAAACAGGTAAAAAGGCATAAGTCTAAAGAATTAATTTGGTTTCTACAATGGTCATTTAGAGAGTTTTTCCATTGTTTATTAATGTTTATGCAGGTTAAGCAAAAAAAATGAACAATGGAATGGAACAATATGATGGATAAAAATTCCTCTCATACGATATATCAATATATTTTTGTGTTTCGTCAACATAATGCTTTTAATGTGTTTTTTAAGGGTTTCATTTATTTTAATAAGTAAACAAATTATCTAGATATACTTAAGTGAACATATCGAGACTATAAACTTCTGAATTGGGGTCGATATAGACAGTGACAGGAAATCTTCCATTGAAAGGATTGATAGTATATGACTGTACGAGCAGAGAACCTCGTTCAGAACTGGTTTCCGAGTGAGGACGGAAATGCAGGAGAGCGTAAAGAACTCGTCAAATTGATGGAGCAGATCATTTCAGGGGTCGATGACCTGAAGGATCCCAACCGTGCACACCTTAAAGGTGAAAAGAATCGTGGGGAGGACTTTTACAAAAAGCTCACTGAAACAAGTCAAATTCCGATGAACGGCCAGCAAGCGGAACTTGTGAATGAAGAATTACTGAAGCTTTTACATAACCATCCATACCACACCAAGTATTTCTTCACGAACATTTTGCCAATGGCAAGTACACCAGGAATTTTAGGCATGCTGACAGCTATGCTGGTAAACGGAAACAACCTATGGGATGTTTATGGACCAGCAGGTGCGGAAGCTGAGGTCAGAGTGGTCTCAATGATGTCTAAGCTCATCGGATATGATCCAAACGTGAGCGGGGGATACACAACATGGGGAGGTCAAGGAGCGATTTTTTCAGGACTTCGTTTAGCGATTGCCAAAGCAGCGCCGGAGTCACTGCGAAAAGGAGTTCCGCAAAATCTTTATGCGTTTTGTTCTGATGCCGCACATTACAGCTTATTTAAGTCAATGGAAGCAACAGGACTTGGCACAAACAACTTAATCAGAATTAAGACGAATAAAGATCATTCAATGGATATGGAAGATTTGCGTTGTCAAATGGAACGTGTTGCACAGGATGGCGGGATTCCCGTTTATATTGTGGCAACAACCGGAACAACAGATGCCATTGCAATTGATGATGTAAAAGGGGTACGTGAAACAGCAGAAGCGATTGCTGAAAAGTATGATCTGAAGGTGCCGCATATTCATGCAGATTCGGCGCTGGGTGGATTCTTTGCTTTCTTTAATGAGTATGATGTATCAGAAAACCCGCTGCAATTCTCAGACGGTGTTCTTCGTATGCTAAAAGAAATCAAAGCGAAATTCCAGCATCTTTCTCTTGCAGACTCGATGTGCTTTGATTTTCAAAAGCTCGGCCAAACACCTTACACATCCAGTTTATTCTTAGTGAAAAACGCTGCTGACTTAAAGCGTTTGGATCTGGAAGAACAAGAGACTCCATATGTTGGCCATAGAGGCTACGGGGAATACCATACGGGTTATACACTTGAGTGCTCAAGAATGGGAAGCTCAATCAGCATGCTGAGTGTGCTGTTAACGTTTGGGATTGAAGGCTACCAGCGCTTGCTCGGTCAATTCTTAGAAGTAAACCTTGCCTTCAGAGAAGCACTTAGTAGGGAAATTCCGCAAGCAGAAGTCGTGAATGATGACAACGTCGGAATGGCTACATTATTTAGAATTTACCTAGACGGCTCACCGCGTTTTCAAGAAGAGATTTCTGGCGAAGCGACTTCAATGGAAATTGAACGAAACAATGAATTGAACAAAATGTTGTTTGAAAAGCTTGGAGAGAAAAGAGACGAGATGTTCTTTGGCGATACAACGAAGTTTTTACTTGTTAACTCAAAAGAAGGTCAAGAATTCTATCTAAGTGTTAGTAAGTTTTTTGTCATCTCACCTTATACGTTACCAGAGCATATCCCTCATATCGTATCTTATTTAAAAGATGTGATTGCATCTGTTTGTGGACAATTTGAAAATGTACATGCTTAAACCAAATCTGAGAGTGGAGATGTAGGAAAAAATGGCGAAACAAAGGAAATTTGGAGGATACACGATATCCTCTAAAATCATGTCAGTCGTTACCGTAACATTACTCGCAACCGTTGCATTATTCGTTCTAACATTTTATCTAGTCAGCCAGGATTTATCATCCCAGTTATTAAAGCAATTTGATTATCGATTAACAACAGATATTGATACCGCCAAAAAAGAAATCGATAACATCGATGGAAACGTGCTCAGCATTAGCGGGAAGGATGATCCCATTTATGTCGATATCAAAAAGAAATTCACAGAGCTTCAAAAAGATCATACGCTTGAGAACTTATACGTATTATCTAATAAAGGCGGTAAAGAAAGAATTATCGTATTAACTGGGGAAGACAATGATTTTGACCAGGATTATGCATTTTCAGATGAGATGAAGCAAGCTCTTTCTGAAGATAAAATGGTCAAAAGTGATATTTACCATGATTCATATGGAACACATAAATCAGTCTTTTTGCCAATCAAAGATTCAGGCGGTGAGCTGACAGGGATTTTAGGGATTGATCTAGATGCATCAATTGTTCCAGCCACTACGAAGAAGCTCACAATCTACATTACGGTTGCATCGGCTATTGTGCTCATCGGTGGATTGCTCTTCTCCTTTATCATGGGAAGAAGAATTGCGAAACCAGCACGTTCATTGATGGAATCAGCGAACCGAATTGCTGACGGTGATTTAACTGGAATGGTAGAAGTTGAGAGTAAAGACGAGATCGGCCAGCTTGCCGCATCCTTCCAAAAGATGCAGGGGCGGATCAAAGAGCTCATTTCGAAGATCTCGCACTCATCTAGTGAAGTATCAAAAATGTCTTCACAGCTTCGCACGGTGACGAACGAATCAAGTCAAAGTGCGCAGCAAGTGTCAGAAGCCATGACGAATATGAGTGAAGGAATCAATGATTCTGTCGCAAATATTACGGATTGTACGAGATCTGTTGCAGAGATCGATACTCAAATCGAAGGCGTCACAAAAGAAGTCGATGAAATGAAATCTGTTTCATCTGACGTACAGGAGCAGTCAGAATCTGGTCAAAAACTTGTGAACCATGTGCTTGATCATCTGAACTTGTTACATGACAAGATGACCAACTCAAAGCAGGCAGCAGAAGAATTACAATCCCATTCAACGGAGATTGAAAGTGTGATCTCGATTATTACGGACATTTCAGCACAAACGAATCTTCTTGCACTGAATGCTTCCATTGAAGCGGCACGTGTTGGGGAAGAAGGAAAAGGGTTTGCTGTTGTGGCAGATGAGGTACGTAAATTAGCAGAGCAATCAGCAGATGCAGCTAAAACTGTTTCAGACCTCGTTATCGGTACACAGGAAAACAGCCAGCGTGTTCTTGAAAGCGTAGAGGAAAGCAGTAAAGCAGTGGAAGAAGGACGTGAGCAAATGGAAGGCACGTCACAAAACTTCGCTGTGATTTACGACGGCGTGTCTCAGTTTGCAAGAAGAACGAACAACTTGCTTGAATCCATCAACCAGGTAGAACGTGCATATCAAACGATTTCTACATCGATTGAACAAATTTCGGTGGTATCGGAAGAACAAGCAGCCAGCTCACAAGAAGTGGCGGCAGCAACAGAACAGCAAAGTGCTGGCATGCAGCAAATTTCAAGTGCGATTGAACAGCTCTCTGACATGTCAGACGACTTAGCACAAATGGTCTCAACTTTCAAAATCGACAAGAAATAACAAGAAAGGGCTAAAATATTTTAGCCCTTTTTCTCTTTTCAGTGAAGTAGGGATGAGCACCGAATGCGGTTTGTCTAGACGCTGAAGTTGGCTCTTGTGAGAGAGGCAGCTTTTTTGCTATGCTTAATCACATACTTGCGGTGAAAGGAGAAACGCTATGGATTTTGCGCAGAGATTATCAGAAGAACGGATCAAAAAAGCGATGGATAATGGGGCTTTTGAAGGATTATCTGGCTTTGGGAAGCCTCTGCCAAAAGATGACGCTGCTCATGTACCAGAAGAACTTAGAATGGGCTACCGCATTATGAAAAATGCCGGATTTGCTGGGGAAGAAACAGCGCTGAAAAAAGAACTTATGACTGTCAAAGAATTACTTCAATCGAGTATAGATGGAGAGGAAAGAAAGAAACTGTCTCTCATATGTGAAGAAAAACAAAAACGTCTGGATGAACTTACATCTAAGCGTCAAACTTTTGCCCGCCCAGCCTCCTCCTTTTACAAAAATAAGGTCTACGAGAAATTAACGGAGCATAAAAAAAGATGATGACACGCTGCCTCTCCCTGAGCACATTGAGGGAGCTTTTTTATGTAAGCGCTACATTTTATTGTTGACTACATGTATATACAAATATAAAATATGAAGTAAACATGTATATACAAGTTTTTTGGTTCTTTTTTCTTATATAAAAAAACGATCTCGGAGGGGATAGTATGGCTGATTATCAGGCAGCAGCAGATCAGATTGTGAAAGCCATCGGCGGCAAAGAAAATATCGATCAAGCGACACATTGTGTAACAAGGCTGCGCTTTGTACTGAAAGATGAAGGCAAGGTGGATGAGAAAGCACTTGAACAAATTGATGAAGTGAAGGGATCTTTCTCAGCGAACGGTCAATACCAAGTTGTTATCGGCCAAGGGGTCGTCAATCGAGTATATGCCGAAATGGTCAAAAGGACGGGAATTGGGGAAGCCACAAAAGAGGACGTCAAGCGTGCCTCTGATCAAAAATTGAATCCATTGCAGCGTGCTGTGAAAACGCTCGCTGATATCTTTATACCGATTCTTCCTGCTATCGTCACAGCCGGTTTATTAATGGGGATTAATAATATTTTAACAGCTCCTGATATTTTCTTCGATCAAAAATCGATTGTGGATGTGTACCCGGCATGGGCTGATTTAGCGAATATGATCAACTTAATTGCTGGCACTGCCTTCACGTTCCTGCCAGCATTAATTGGCTGGTCAGCTGTGAAGCGGTTTGGGGGGAATCCACTTTTAGGGATGGTCCTCGGTCTGATGCTCGTACATCCAGACTTGTTAAACGCATGGGGCTATGGAGCGGCAGAGAAGACCGGTGACATTCCTGTTTGGAACTTGTTTGGACTTGAAGTGCAGAAGGTAGGCTATCAAGGACAGGTTCTTCCGATACTCGTTGCCTCCTATTTACTTGCAAAGCTCGAATTATTTATCACAAAACGGACACCTGAAAGTATTCAGCTGTTAGTTGTTGCACCGATTACGTTATTAATCATTGGATTTTTATCATTCATCGTCATTGGACCTGTTACATTTGCAATCGGTAATGTTTTAACATCTGGACTTGTAGCGGTATTCCAGCAATTCGCAGCACTTGGCGGTCTATTATACGGCGGACTGTATGCAGCATTAGTCATTACAGGAATGCACCATACGTTCCTCGCTGTTGATATTCAATTGATTAACTCAAAGCTGCACGGCACGTTCCTCTGGCCAATGCTTGCACTGTCCAATATCGCACAAGGATCAGCTGCCCTTGCGATGATGTTTGTTTTAAAAGATGAAAAGCAAAAAGGACTTTCACTGACATCAAGTATTTCTGCTTATTTAGGAATTACTGAACCGGCCATGTTTGGGGTCAACCTGCGTTATCGATTCCCATTTATTTTTGCTCTGATCAGCTCAGGATTAGCCGGTATGTTTATCGCCTCTCAAGGGGTGCTGGCAAGTTCAGTTGGTGTTGGAGGCATTCCAGGAATCTTCTCCATTATCCCGAAATATTGGGGTGCATTTGCAATTGGAATGGTGATTGTACTCATCCTCCCATTCATCGGTACTCTTTTATATGCAAAACTAAAAAAGAAGAAGGATTTTTCAGAAGAACTTAACTAGTGGTGGTGAAGGAAATTGAATCAGCAGACAAATGAACCATGGTGGAAAAAAGCGGTGGTCTATCAAATTTATCCGAAGAGCTTTTTAGATACAACGGGCTCTGGTACAGGTGATATCAATGGCGTGACGAAAAAGCTTGATTATATCAAAGAGCTTGGGGCGGATTGTATTTGGCTGACGCCAATGTATGAGTCCCCGCAGCATGACAACGGCTATGATATTAGTGATTATACAAAAATCCATGAGATGTATGGCACAATGACAGATTTTGAACGCATGCTGAAGGAAGCGCATGAGAGAGGAATACGAGTCATCATGGATCTAGCCGTTAACCATACATCCATTTTCCATGAGTGGTTTCAAGCCTCGCGTGAGTCAAAGGATAACCCTTATCGAGATTATTATATTTGGAAGGAGCCAAAAGCGGATGGATCTCCGCCGAATGATTGGCAGTCGAAATTTGGCGGTCCAGCCTGGGAACTCGATGAAGTAACAGGAGATTATTATCTTCATTTATATGATGTCACTCAGGCGGATCTCAATTGGGAGAAGGATGAAGTGCGCAGGAAAGTATATGACATCATGCACTTTTGGTTTGAAAAAGGAATTGATGGGTTTAGGCTGGATGTCATCAACAACATCTCAAAGGATCAGCGTTTCTTAGATGATGCCGGACAATCTGTGCAAGGCGACGGCCGCATGTACTATACAGACGGGCCAAGAATTCATGAATTTCTGCATGAAATGAACCAGGAGGTTTTTTCGAAATACGATAGCATGACAGTGGGAGAAATGTCTTCAACGAATATCGCAGACTGTATTCGGTATACAAGACCTGATCGGCAGGAGCTGGATATGACGTTTAACTTCCATCATTTAAAGGTGGATTATCCAAACGGTGAAAAGTGGGCGATCGCACCATTTGATTTTCAAGAATTGAAGTCGATTCTTTCTGAATGGCAGACGAAAATGCATGAGGGCGGCGGCTGGAATGCGCTGTTCTGGTGCAATCATGATCAGCCGCGTATCGTCTCAAGGTATGGTGATGATGACACGTATCATCAGCAATCAGCGAAGATGCTGGCAACCACAATGCATCTCATGCAAGGGACTCCTTATATTTATCAAGGTGAGGAAATAGGCATGAAGAATCCTCGCTTTGAGGACATTTCGTCTTATCGTGATATCGAATCACTCAATATGTACGAAGTCATGCTTGAAAAGGGAAAATCAAAGGAAGAAGCACTCGCCATTTTACAGGTCAAGTCAAGAGATAATGCGAGAACACCAATGCAGTGGAATTCAGAGAAGAATGCAGGTTTCTCAACAGGAACGCCTTGGATTGAGCCAGCCAATAACGACATTTCGGTCGAGGCTTCATTAAAAGATCAGACGTCCATTTTCTATCATTACCAAGCCCTTTGCAGACTGCGTAAAGAACTTGACGTGATCACATATGGCAGCTTCTCCTTACTCCTAGCAGAAGATCCAAAGATTTTTGCTTATGTTAGAGAAAGCAAGGATGAGAAGCTCCTCGTGATCAACCACTTTTATGCAGGTGAGGCGCACTTTACGCTTCCTGATGAGCTTGTGCAGGCTGCTGATGAGATGGAGTGTCAAGTGCTGTTATCCAATTATGAGGATGTGCCGGCACATATCAAGGGATTTACGTTGCGCCCATATGAGTCAATCGTTTATCATTTAACCAAACGCTAGAAAATGGGGCGGAGGGAAAATGAAAGAGAATAAGTTTCGAGTGATTTATGATCAGCTAGCAAGACGAATCGAACAAGGTGAATGGCAGGATAAAGGCATCCTCCCATCAGAGCATGAGCTTTCGATTATGTACGACACGTCCCGGGAGACGGTGAGAAAGGCATTAAATATTCTTGTGCAAAATGGCTATATCCAAAAAATCCGCGGGAAAGGCTCTGTATTGCTGAATCGGGAGAAAATGCAGTTCCCTGTATCAGGTCTTGTCAGCTTTAAAGAGCTTTCCAAAACGCTTGGCCGAAAGACAGTCACAACGGTTCATGAATTTGGTTTAATCAAACCGGATCAGTATATTCAGTCTCAGCTGAAAATTGATGGACAGACGGACGTCTGGAAAGTCATTCGCTCTCGCAATATTAGCGGGGAAGAAGTGATTTTAGACAAGGACTACTTTTTGCAAAAGCATGTTGAAGTATTGTCTAAAGACATATGCGAAGGATCAATCTACGAGTATATTGAAGGAGAACTCGGTGTATCAATCAGCTATGCTCAAAAGGAATTTGTGGTAGAGCCATGTACAGAAGAGGACGCCAAGTACCTTGATTTAAAGGGATTTGACCATGTCGTCGTGGTAAAGAATTATGTGTTCTTAGAGGATACGAGTCTATTTCAATACACAGAAAGCCGTCACAGGTTAGACCGCTTCAGGTTCGTCGATTTTGCTAGAAGAGAAAAAAAGGACAGAGCATAGGCTCTGTCCTTTTCTTTTAAGATGATACATTTTTTCTTGTACGCTTACGCTGGTAGTAATAGAGGATACCGCCTGAGGCAAGCATGAGTACGCCAATCAATACAGCTGTATACATCATTGTTGCTGTATTCGGCAGTGTGCCGCCTGGGAGTCCGGTTCCATCTTGGTTTGGATCTGTACCTGTACCTCCGCCTGGCGCTGAACTTCCACCGTCTCCACCAGTTTGATCTGGCGTTGTTCCAACTGCCCCGCTTTGGTTGAGTACGGTGTATTCGCTGAAGTGCTTAGTTTGACCTGAAACGGCCCCATTTTCGAATGATCCATTACTTGTTTTGGCATAACGATTTTTCTTGCGGTCTACATAATATACACCAGGTTTCTTTGCCTTTTGAGGCTCATCTAATGTAAAGGATAGTGTAACAGGATCTTTAAAGGTAGAAACCTTTTTCTGATCTTGTTTGATTTGGAAATCATACGTATTCGTTAATGCATTTTTCACCTTATCCGTCTTTGTCATCGATATTTCTGCGTTTTTCTCGGACAAGTTAGAGAGCGGTAATGCGAGTCCCACTTTGTCATGATAAATAGTGACGTTCGGATCTTGCTCTCTTTTCTTCAGCTCGGTTACCTGTGCTTTTGATAGTGACAATTGAACGTTTTTCGCTTCGCTCGCTTTGTCTAAATAGAGCAATGCTTTGTTTGTATGCTGCACATACGTTTGGAATTTCTCATCATCTTGAATGTCATAAGCGCCTTTTCCTTTCGCACGTGGAAGGAACACTTCTTTCACTCGATGATCGATGACAGGAGAAATATGCCCGCCGTCTGCCTGTTCAATTTGCTCTTTGAAGATTTCATAGTCAACATAGCCTAAGTCTTCGCCGTGAGAGGCTTCTGTAAAGACGCTGTAGCCATCGCCGCCTGTCCCGACAAATGCGTTTGTTGCCACGCGGTATGTTTTCTTATCATCAATGTCTGTTAGTTTGCCGTTTTTGTCTTTCAGTTTGACATCAATGAGTCTGCTGCCAGCTGGTTTACTCAGTGTAAACGTATATTCAATGCCGGCTACATGAGGGAATGCGCCGCCGCCTTCCTCAATGCCTGAAAGCCCTTGTTCGAGCGCTTTCTTTATTTGGCTGCCTTTTAAATCCGCAACATAGAGTGTGTTTCCGAATGGCATGACCGTTAAAATATCACCTAAAGTGATATCTCCTTTTTCAATGCTGCCTCGAATACCGCCGCCGTTTGTGATGGCAAGATCAGCACCAGCAGATTCCTGCGCTTTCTTCAGCATGCCGTCAGCAATAAAGTTCCCAAGGTTCGTTTCCTTCGCCCGGACGTGCTCTCGTTGTCCGTCTAAGAGGACATCAGTAGAGCCGACTTTTTCCGTTTTTAAATCTTGAATATCTGCCTTGTACTGATCGAGGATCGCTTTTGCATCGGCATCTTCTTTGACAGAGTCATCTATGGTGATGAGGTCAAAAGAAGATTTCTTTGGCTGTACGACTCCTTTTTGATTAAAGGCCACGTCTACTTTTCCTAAGAATTGTCCGTAGTCTTTTACTTGTGCGACAATCGTTGGTTCTTTCTTATTGACGACCTTTAATTTTTCTACAAGGGTGTGCGTGTGACCGCCAATGATTAAATCAATACCGTCTACTTTTTGAGCCAGCTCAAGGTCACGGTTATAGCCAATGTGTGTTAAAGCAATGATTTTATTGATTTTTTCTTCTGTTTGAATGGTGTTGACTGTTTCCTTTGCTTTCTTGTATGCATCCTTGAATTGAATGTTAGGGCCGCTGCTGGATGTAATGGCCGTGTCTTCAGTGGTTAAGCCAAATACAGCCACCTTTTCACCGTTTACATCAAGCAGGATGTATGGGTAAATCCCAGCTTCTTTTTTCTCACCAGCTTTAAATGTGGCTGGCTTTTTCACTAAGCCGCTCAATTGTTTTTCCTTAGAGACATCAACGTTTGATGACACAATCGGGAATGCAGGCTTTTCAAATTGGTGACGGTTTTTCGCATCTACATCTGATGCATCACCTGTCAGGAATTGACGAAGAACAGAAGGACCTTTGTCAAATTCATGATTACCAAACGTCATGGCATCATATTTCATTAAGTTCATCAGTTTGAGGTCGGCAAGTCCTTGCCATTTTGTGAAATATAGGTCACCAGAGAAGACATCTCCAGCATCTAATAAAATGTTGTTCTTGCTTTCTGCCCGAACTTCTTTAATCTTTGTGGCACGTCTTGCCGCATCATCAAGGTGTGCGTGTGTATCGTTTGTATGCATCACCGTTAAATTCCAGTTGTCTGATGCAGGCGGTTCTGTTGTGCCATCCTCTTTAAAGGCTAGCTTGTACACACCAAGACCATCTGTGCTGGCGTTACGAACAAAGTCTACACTGCTAGATTTTTCAGCAAACGGCTTAGCTAAAAGAGAAGATTCGAATGTGACTGTTGCGCCTTTGATTGGTGCAATGGACCAGTTTTGATCCGCACTTGGGTTGATGGTTTTTTGTTCGATAATATAATCCATCAGCACTTGGCGGTTCTCATCGGCTGAGGCAAGCACCACTTTATCTTGTGTCAGATGCGGGAAGCCACCGCCGCCAGAAGCTCGATAGTTGTTTGTCACGACTAAAAATTCTTGATTGTCAGAGACTGGTTTCCCGTTGTAGGACAGGTTTTTGATGCGGTTTGCCTTCGCATTGACAAGAGTGCCTGTTGTGCTGTACTTAGCAGGCTGCGTCACATCAACTTGATAGGTGACACCATCGATCACATCAAAGTTATACGAGCGGTATTCTTCGTTTAAAATAGGCTGTTCATTTGAATCGTTTGGCTTGATCTGATTAAACTGTCCGGCAGACATCTCGAGCCAGTCTTTCACTTCACTGCCTTTCAGTTTGACAATTTGCACGGTGTTATCGTAAAGGTAGAGATCGCCGATGTTTTTAATCGCTAAATCACCTTTTGCGATATTTGTATAATAATTTACACCGTTTCGGCCGCCGGCTTTAAACGGGGCGCCTGCAGATAAAATCGGTAAGTTTTTGTATGACGTATCCTTCATTTTTTCTTGTGCATACCATTTTTGTGCATCCGTCACAATTTGAATAGAAGGGTCATCCATCACTTGAGCAAAAAAGCTGTTAATGTCTGCTTCTGTTTTACCGACAGGCTTTCTTACATAATCAAGTGTGTTTTGATGCGTCGTTTGAATAGCATCTTTTACAGTGCTGTTTTGAGAGGTGACTCCTGCAACAGATTCAATCTTTCCTGTTCCATCTGTGACTTTCCAGTTGCTGCCGTCAGGCTCTAATGTTAAATCAATGACGCCGAGGTAGCTTCCCCAGTTTTTAGACATGACGACTGGAATGCCGTTGATGGTTCCTTTTGAGACATCGAATTTGTCAACGCCGCTATATTCAGCGCTTGGGAATGTGCCGTGCTGGTGGCCAGACACGATCGCATCAATGCCTTTCGTTTTCGTGGCAAGGTCAAAGATCATATTTTCTGATCCTTTAGGCGAAGCGGTTTTTTCAATTCCTGTATGGGCAAGAGCGACGATGATATCTGCTCCTTTTTCCTTCATTTCAGGAATGGTTTCATTGGCAGATTCGACGATATCCTGCACTTGAACTTGTCCATCTAAATGCTTCTTATCCCACGTCATAATTTGTGGTGGAACGAATCCTATGTAACCGACTTTCACAGTTTGTGAGGCTCCGTTTGCGTCTTTAAATGTTTTTTCTTGAATCACATAAGGCGTAAAACGGTGTTCTCCATTTAACTTTTTGACGTTCGCATTGACAATTGGGAAGTTAGCCCCGGCAATAGTACCGTCAAGAAATGATAATCCGTAGTTAAATTCATGATTGCCAAGTGTTCCTGCATCGTACTTTAGTTTGTTGAGTGTATGAATAATGGGGTGAACCTTTGTTTGATTGATGATGCTGTCTTTCTCATTTTTGTAAACGTATTCTCCAAGAGGGGTTCCTTGAATCAGGTCTCCGTTATCAACAAGGAGTGTATTTGGATTTTGTGAACGGTGCTTTTCAATTAGCTCGGCTGTTTTTGCCAAACCAAATTCATTTGTTTCTTTGTCGCTGTAATAATCATAGTTCATCATGTTCGCATGAACATCCGTTGTGGCTAAGATGCTGACTTTTACGGCATCGCCGTTTTCTATTGCTGCATGAGTAGGTACTGCTGGGAGAATGAGACTAATCATCATAATGGAAGTGAGCAGAATAGACAGGTTTTTCCTTCGTTTAGACCTATGTGTTTGCTTCTTCACCTGATCTCCGCCTTTCTAATTTTTTTGACCACAATACCTATTGTAGAAATGTTTCGTTAACTTTTGTAGTTATTTTTTGCAGATTATTGTAAAGATAACATAAATCATACGAATTACCTTGTTGAGGAAATATAAATAAGTCTAAATGCTTATTTTTATCATAAGGGGTTTTCTGATCGGGATAGGATGTTTGATTTCAATGTACCCGGGTATAGTGTGTAGTGTAAACGATAATCAAGCAGGAGGGTTTCTACATGGGTAAGAAAATTGCAGTTGTATTAACAGATTACTTTGAGGATGTTGAATTCACCGAGCCTGCAAAAGCCTTTAAAGATGCAGGCCATGAGATCACAGTAATTGAAAACGAAAAAGGTAAAACAGTGAAAGGGAAGCAAGGAGAAGCAGAAGTGAGAGTGGATGCGTCCATTGATAACGTGAAGCCTGAAGACTTCGATGCACTACTGATTCCTGGCGGTTTCTCACCAGACATTCTGCGTGCAGATGATCGCTATGTCCAATTCACAAGAGCATTTATGGACGAGAAAAAACCAGTATTTGCGATCTGTCACGGACCGCAATTGCTCATTACAGCGAAGACGCTGGAAGGCAGAGGCGCGACTGGCTATACATCCATTCAAGTAGATATGGAAAACGCAGGCGCCAAATTCAAAGATGAAGAAGTTGTTGTTTGTCAGGATCAGCTTGTGACAAGCCGTACACCTGATGACATTCCAGCATTTAACCGTGAATCATTAAAACTGCTCGCAAAATAAGCAGTTTTTGACAGGATAAATAAAGCCAGCACCTTGCGGGGTGCTGGCTTTTTCTGTGCATGGATGGAAGAAAGCGGCGTAAACCGCAATCTGGTTTCCTTTGCACGTTTATTTTCTTAAGTTTTTTAGTTCGCTTGCGATGGCTTGCATTTCACTTGGGCTGAATGAAGATTTTTTCATCACCATTTGGTGTAGAAATTCAATATCTTCGTACTTGTCTGGACTGAAGTCCTCGGCTTTGATGACTCCAATGTTCAGCATATTTAACTTTTGCGAAATGTCTTCAATCAGCTGATTGACTTCAGCCGCTTTTTGCTCTGACAAGGGCGGCACGTCCTTTCCTGCATATGTGTTGAATAACATGTCTATTTTAACAGAAATGCAAAAGAATAAAAGGGCTATTAAGACGACACGGAGATGTTTTTCTCCTTTTTCTCCTGCTTGATCTTATCAATGATTCGTTTAGATTCAAACACGACAACTCCTGATAAACCGATAAGGCCGATTAAGTTCGGAACAGCCATCAGTCCGTTTAGCATATCCGCCACGCCCCAGACGAAATCATTCTTAAACACGGCACCGAAAAAGACAGCAATAACAAACACAACACGATAATACATCACATACGAATCTTTTGCCAAATATGTAAAGCATTTTTCACCGTAATAGGACCAGCCAATAATGGTGGAATAAGCGAATAAAAGTAAGCCGATTGCAACAATGATTGAGCCGATTGGTCCAAGGAAATGAGCAAAGGATAACGAGGTGAGTGCATCACTTTTTTCTGTGACGTACATATCGGCCATGACAATTGTGATCCCTGTAATGGAACAAACAATCATCGTATCAATAAATACTTGCGTCATTGACACAAGCGCTTGACGAGCAGGCATATCTGTTTTGGCAGCAGCTGCAGCGATTGGTGCAGAACCAAGACCTGCTTCATTGGAAAATACCCCTCTCGCCACACCCCAGCGGATTACGGTACCGATCGCACCGCCTGCAACGGCTTGACCTGTAAATGCATCCGTAAAAATGAGCCCGACTGCACTTGGGACAAGATCCGCATTCATGACAAGAATGATCAGCCCGCAAATGACGTAGAATAAAGCCATGACCGGTACAAAAATAGCCGTCACCCGGCCAATGCTTTTAATCCCGCCTAAAATCACGAGCGCAGTAAAGGCCGTAATAATAATGCCTGTGATCCATGTTGGAATCTGAAAGGTTGAATTCATGACACCAGAAATCGAATTTGACTGCACGAGATTCCCAATTCCAAAGGCAGCCGCAGCACCAAAAATAGCAAACAGCACCCCTAGCCATTTTTGCTTCAAGCCATGCTCCAAATAGTACATCGGCCCGCCGGACATTTCACCTTTTTCATTTTTGACACGGTATTTCACTGCGAGAACAGCTTCAGCATATTTTGTCGCCATTCCAAAGAACGCTGCAAACCACATCCAAAACACAGCGCCTGGTCCGCCGGCAATGACAGCAGAGGCGACCCCTACAATATTTCCCGTTCCAACCGTTGCAGCAAGAGCTGTCATTAATGCTTGGAAGTGAGAAATATCACCTTCTGATGTCTTGTCTTGCTTTGAAAATGCAAGCTTCAGCGAATAGGGGAGCAGCCTAATTTGAATGAAGAGTACGCGAAAGGTAAGGTAAATCCCAGTCCCCACGATCAAAAACAAAAGCGGCGGTCCCCATAATACATCATTGATATTGCTGACAATCTGTTCTACCCATCCCATATGTATCCCCCTTTATTTGTGCAATTCTCCTAAAGTGTCCCCTTTTTTTGTATAATGTGTCAATGCCGATGGGAGTTTTTCTTGCAAAGTTTTCAAAAGAAAAAGGGCTTGATATGATAGAGAAAAGGTTTTCGAAAGCAGTTTCTAGGGAAAAGATAGGAGGAGAATGAAGGATGATTCATGTATTATTCGTATGTCTTGGCAATATTTGTAGGTCACCGATGGCAGAGGCCATGTTTAGAAAACGAGTAGAAGATGAAGGACTAAGCGAGCACTTTGTCATTGATTCAGCAGGCATTGGCGGCTGGCATCAAGGCTGTCCTCCGCATGAAGGAACACGAAAGCTGCTTGATGAAAAAGGGATCAGCTATGAAGGGATGTCCGCAAGACAAATCATACATGAGGACATCACAGCATACGACTATATCATTGCGATGGATGCTGAAAATGTAGGGGCACTTCGCAGTATAGCCGGTTATGGGAAACATCACTTTATTGGCCGTCTTCTTGACTTTGTTGAAGACGATGATCGAGATGATGTGCCAGACCCTTATTACACTGGAAACTTTGAGGAAGTACATGATTTAATTGAAACAGGAATTGATCGTTTTTTGACGTATGTAAAGAAAGAGAAACACCTTTAACTGAAAGGAGATCAGACGAGATGGAAGAGAAAAATCAAATCATGCTTCGAGGAGCTGTGATAGGAGCAGCTTGCGGCGCACTGCTGACATTATTTCATCGGCCAACGAGAATTGCGCTTAAAGACAAATGGGATGACTGTCAGGAAAAGCTGGCGGAATACCGTCAGGAGCCAGCCAGAATTTCTGCTTGCGTGAAAGAAAAAATGGAAGAAACGAAGCAGCTGATGCGAACAGTCTCAGATGATTTGTCATTTTTAAATGAACAAGTCAATCAGTTAAAGGAAACAACCCCAAAAGTATTAGAGATTATTGAAGAAACAAAGGATCACTTTCGATCGAAATAGAAAGATTGATCATTGGAGATGAGGCGTATGGGTTTTATTAAAGCGTTAATTGAACGCTTTTTGCTGCATGAAGGACCAGCAAAATCTGCTGAGCTTGCTTACTTCTTTTTGCTTTCATTATTTCCGTTTCTCATCTTCGT
The DNA here is from genome assembly GCF_038630785.1 of Bacillus sp. FSL K6-1000. Classification (NCBI taxonomy): domain Bacteria; kingdom Bacillati; phylum Bacillota; class Bacilli; order Caryophanales; family Bacillaceae; genus Bacillus; species Bacillus sp. FSL K6-1000. Next base: position 800,267 of record NZ_CP152042.1, read on the forward strand.
GCTGACACTCGTTGGATATTTGCCGCTGACGTCGAAGGATGTCCTGAGCGTCATCTCTGGTTATGCGCCAGAAGGAGCGCTTTCGATGATTGAATCCATCGCCGAAGAGACACTGAACAGCCGCAACGGCGGATTGTTGTCATTCGGGATTATTGCCGCCCTTTGGTCTGCATCTAACGGGATTAATGCCGTCGTCAGAGCATTTAACCATGCTTACGAAGTTGAGGAAAATCGTTCCTTCATTCTCGTACGTTTAACATCAATCATCTTAACCATAGCGATGGTTCTTACGATTATTTTTGCCTTAATGCTACCTGTCTTTGGAAAAGAACTTGGCTTATTTGTCGCTAAATTAGTTGGGCAGTCAGATGCCTTTCTCACCATTTGGACGGCCATGAGGTGGATCATTAGCCCGCTGATTTTATTGATTGTGTTTACAGCCTTGTACTATTTCGCCCCAAACATCAGACTGAAATTGAAATTTGTTCTGCCAGGCGCCATTTTTGCATCGATTGGATGGATTTTGGTCAGCATGCTGTTCTCATTTTACGTAGGCGAGTTTGCTAATTACAGCGCGATGTACGGAAGTATTGGGGGAATCATTATTTTAATGATCTGGTTCTATTTAACCGGCATCATGATTATCCTTGGCGGCGAGCTCAATGCGCTTTTACATAAGCGTAAAATCGTACCAGGCAAGGTGTGAAGAAATCTGGGCATCCTAAAGAAGAACGAACATGTTCAATCTTGATGGATGGGGGAATCACATATGTCCAAACAATCGAAAAAAGGCGGAAGCAACACGAAACAAAACAAAGGCCATCAGCCAAAGCACAAAACAAGCGGCAGTGCGAACGGGCAAAATGGTTATCATTAAATGAAAAAACTCCTCTGCGGTGCAGGGGAGTTTTTATTTCGACAATCGTATATACCGCTTAAGGTTAAAAGCTGTATCAGGTTTTGACTGGTAATGAGAATCAAGCTGAAACCCTGCGTTTATCGCTACACGTTCACTTCTGACATGGCCAACAGGACAAAAAATTTCAAATCCATCGACTTTAGGAGCAAAGGTATCTGTCATATATTTCACGATGGTTGTCACAATGCCTTGTCCTTGAGCGTCTTCATCAATCCAATAACCGATATTGCCTACTTGTTGATCAAACGTCAGACGGAGCACACCGATTAATTGCTCGTTCAGCTGAATGCCAGCTTCCAACCCTTTTTGTTCAATGTAGGTGGTTTGAGTTGATTGAATAAACGTTTTGACTGCTTCTATGCTTTTGCCGTGATGAACCCAAGGCAGCCACTCCCCTAAATGAGCCTTATTTTTTTGAATAAGGCTAAATAGTGTGTCCGCATCATCTATTTGTAGAGATGCCAAAGTCAACTCATTTGTGATGTTATAGGTAAACAACGATTGACCCTCCATTTTAGTGACTTTCCACCACTGCCGTCGTTCTCCCAAACCGAACGCAGCAAAACACAAATAATATCACGATACTGACAAGATAAAGTAAATTCATACCTTCAAACATTTGCACAAAGAATCCTCCGAGTACCGGCCCGAGAATACTGCCGGCACTAAACGCCATCCCGCACATCAAATTCCCGGCGGGAAGCAGATGCTTTGGCAATAAGTCGGTCATATAACTGATGCCAAGTGAGAAGGTAGAGCCTACAGCCATTCCGGCGATAAAGAAACAAATGGCGACAGCCAAAACGGATTGAATGAAGATCCCTGCTAAAAGGAAAAAGAATGATCCAGCGAGTGTCACACATAAAATGATGCGGCGTCTGCCAAACCGGTCACTGAGCATCCCAAGAGGAAGCTGAAAGACAATGCTCCCAATGGCAAACGCAGGTAAAATAAACGCAACTGCCTCTACTGTCACACCACTTCTTAGCGCATATACAGGGAAGTTACTATTAAGCGTCGTTTCTAAAAATCCATAGCAAAATGGCATCATAAAGGCGACCCAGCCAAATTGAAAGGCCTTTTTGAAGCGCTTCAAACTGTTTGTCTGCTCTGACGTTTGCACTTCGTCCGTATCTGGATATGTATTTTTTAAAACAAACACAAGCAGCCAAATACATAAACTAACGGCACCAGAAACAATAAAAGGCAAAGCTGGATTGATCTCAATGAGCGGCGTTAAAAAAGGGCCGGCGGCAAAACCGAGTCCAAACGATAATCCATACAGTGAAATGTTTCTTCCGCGATTTCTCGAGGATGAAGCATAGGTCACCCACGTCTGTGTAGAGAAATGCAGCATATGGTCACCAATCCCGATCATAAGCCGGAGGAAGAACCAGACGACATAAGATTCAAAAAACACAAAGCTAAACAAGCTTAAAAAGACAGCGGCGCCTCCAATGACGATTAACGGCTTAAATCCAAACCGGCGAAGCGGTGCTTCCATAAAAGGAGACGCAAGCAGTACTCCGAGATATAAGCCTGTGGCATGCAGTCCGTTTAACGTAGGAGAAGTACCGGCATGTTCGAAAATAATGGAAATGACAGGAAGTAATGCACCCTGTGAAAAACCAGACACGGATACAAGTAAAATTAAAATCATAAAGTGAATTCTCGACATAAGATGCTCCTTACAAGTTCATATTTTCATCGTACAATGGAACCATAGGGGTTTCAATAGAAAGGTGGAAAAGGAATGAAGCTGACATACGAAAAGGATCATTGGATCGCACATAATGAGGACAGGCAACTGCCTATTTCAGGAACGGAAGAAATGGGGTACCGTCCATCTCAATTGTTCACCTCAGCCATTGCAGGCTGCTTTGGAGAAATGCTCTTTCATGTGTGCCGTAAAAAGCGAATATCCTATAAAGGGCTGACGATCACACCTGAAACGACAAGGGCAGGAGCTGTAAACAAGATTTCCTGCATTCATTTACATATCTTATTTGAAGACATTAATACATCTGATGAACAAATCGATAAAGTGATCACCCTTGCATTGAAGCATTGCTCTATGGTGCAGTCCGTGAAAGGAAGTATTGATATCACCTTCTCACACGCGCGAATCTAAAATGTATATGATGCCGGCACTCACGAAAGAATAACAGTCAGACATATGTAAAGGAGAATGGCTGTATGAATCGTTTATTTCTTGTGATTGTCGCAATCGGTGTTCCGCTATCGGTGCTTGGCAGTTTTCTTCATTTCCCGCAGGTCGTCATGTTTGCCGTTTATTGTATCGCCATTATTGGTCTTGCTAGTTTTATGGGAAGAGCCACAGAAAGTCTTGCCATCATTGCGGGGCCCAGAATTGGCGGACTTTTAAACGCTACATTTGGGAATGCGGTGGAGTTAATCATTTCGTTTTTTGCTTTAAAGCAAGGATTGACGGCCATCGTACTTGCATCATTAACAGGATCGGTTATCGGAAATTTACTGCTTGTGGCTGGCTTGTCTTTTTTCGTTGGCGGATTAAAATATAAGCGTCAAGTATTTAATGTCCATGATGCAAGGCACAATTCAGGCTTGCTCATGTTTGCCATTATTGTAGCGTTTGTCATTCCAGAAGTGTTTTCGATGGAGATGGCAGAGAATAAACAGTTTGTTTTAAGCATTGGGATTAGCATTGTCATGATTTTGCTTTATGTCGCGGCGCTCTATTTCAAACTGGTCAGCCACCGCGGGGTGTATGTTGCCAAGCTGGAGAGCATGGAAGGCGAAGCAGAGACGGAAGAAGAAACACCTGAATGGTCTGGCAAGTTTGCCACTGTCATTTTGCTGCTTTCGACAATCGCAGTTGCGTACATTTCAGAGCGCCTTGTTCATACATTTGATACGGTAGGAGAACAATTTGGCTGGAGTGAGCTGTTTATCGGTGTCATTATTGTGGCCATCGTCGGCAACGCAGCAGAACATGCCTCAGCTGTCATCATGGCGTATAAAAACAAAATGGATGTAGCAGTAGAAATCGCCTTTGGCTCCACACTTCAGGTTGCCATGATGGTTGCGCCGATTCTTGTCATCAGCTCGCTATTTTTTGATAAGCAGATGCCGCTCATTTTCTCCTTGCCAGAGCTCATTGCGATGGCATCCTCTGTGCTGCTCACGGTCATTTTATCAAATGATGGTGATACAAACTGGTTTGAAGGCGCCACATTACTCGCTGCCTATTTTATTATGGCGATTGGATTTTTCCTTTTATAATCTTTTGTGGATAAGGGACGTCTTTCGGGAAAATACTATGGAAAAATGAATGAGAAAGAGTGATGATATGAAAAAGATGCCCCGCATCATGTTTGTTGTTCTCTTATCCTTAAGTTTTCTATACAGCTTTCCAGCGGAGGCGGCAAAGCCATTTAAAGTGCCATCCTCTGTCGCAAGTATTTCAAAGGAGAATACGTATCCGAACGCGTCACAGGATCAGCCGCTGCTTCAGCCGAGCGAGCTGACGGCTGAATTGTTCAAAACAACAAGTGTCCCGATTGAGAATACTCATTTGATTAAAATGCTGAACGAATCCAGCATTTCAGGGACGCCATTAGCAGTTGGATACCGCGCGACCATTTTCCTTGGGAGATGGGCGCTGAGCTACGATTCAAACGAAACCGTCGCCAATTGGGAATACAAAAAAGTGAATACGAACCATATTGATAACAGAGGCGGCAATAAAACAGCCATTGGAAAATACGTTCAAAAGCAGCAAGTGAAAGTAAGCGGCGGACTCACAGCAAAAGTGCCAAGCCCAGAAGATGTGAAAACATTGATGATGCAAAAAGCGATTCAAAAAACAAAGCTGCCCCTCGCGTTTGACACCGTAATTGGTGCAGGAACAAAACGAGATCAGTCTTACCATGTCTCTCCAAAAAAAGCAGCATCGCTTCATGCCTATGCACCAGCGATTAACGAAAAAGGTAAGGTTACTTACGGAGAAGTGTACCTTGTGCTAAAAGGAAATAAACGAAAACTCGTCGTGAAAAACGTGACCTCACAAGGAATCGGCGCTTGGATTCCAGTTCAGGATCACCTGACGTTTGGGTTTCAAGGGATGAATTAAAACAGTCATCTCCTCTTATCAACAGAGGAGATGACTGTTTTTTGCTAATAGGGTTTCTCTTTTTTTCTTTTTAATTCATTTTTGTAAAAGTCAAAGACGTTATATAAATACCAAATGATAAAAAGAAAGAAGATAACTTTAGTCAATATCGGTAAGTCGTTGAAAATAAGACATAGGCCAAGATAAGGGATGATCATAAATCCATAATAAGAAAACCACCATGTTTTAAAAATGAAACTCATCTCCTTGAAAAGTGTAGACATTAACATATTATACATATATTACATTTTTTGAGGAAATAAAAAAGCCATAGTAGAAGTTGAATGAACTCAACGACTACTATGGCTAAGTTTTTTATTCCCCTAAATCCACATTATGATAAACCTGCTGCACGTCTTCAAGCTCTTCTAAAACATCGATCAGCTTTTCAAATTGTGCCTTAGATTCATCATCTAATGTCACTTCGTTTTGCGGGAGCATTGTGATTTCAGCGACAGTGAATTCTTCAACACCCGCTTGTTTGAATGCTTCTTGTACTTGATGGAATTGATCTGGTTCAGCGTACACAATCACCGTTTCATCTTCTTCCATGATGTCACGTACATCAACATCTGCTTCCATTAGAAGCTCAAGTGTTTCTTCTTCACTTTTTCCTTCGACACCGATGACAGCTGTTTGGTCAAACATGTAAGCAACAGAGCCGCTTACGCCCATGTTTCCGCCGTTTTTCCCAAATGCTGCTCGAACATCTGAAGCTGTCCGGTTCACGTTATTGGTGAGGGCATCAACGATGACCATTGATCCGTTTGGACCAAATCCTTCGTAGCGCAGCTCATCGAAGTTCTCTTCCGCACCGCCTTTGGCTTTTTCAATGGCACGGTCCACAATATGTTTTGGGACACTATATGTTTTTGCACGTTCTAGGACAAAACGAAGTGCTTGGTTTGATTCTGGGTTTGGCTCACCTTGTTTGGCAGCCACATAGATTTCACGCCCGAATTTTGCGTAAATACGACTTGTACTAGCATCCTTTGATGCTTTCTTTTCTTTAATGTTGTTCCACTTACGACCCATCTTATTCACTCTCTTTCAATTAGAAAATACACAGTATGAGGGTCCCCATGCTGCATGAAATCATTCTGCTATCTATTATACATGAATCAGTCAAGAGGATAGAAGTAAGAGGGCTGAAATGAAGAGAATTGTTAGCTAATGTGCCCCAGCTGTTCAAGCATTTCATGTTTTTCGTGAGCCCGAGTCAGCTCGTCGCACCGAATGATCCTGCCATCTAATAAGGTGAAAAGAGCTGTGACATCTATTAAACCCCCGTCTCCGCTTGCGAGGTCAACATGTACCGTGTAACGAAAACACGCTTGCTGCGTTTCTTCATCAAATAACACATCATGAAAGGCGGGGATCACAAGCTGTGTTGTCATTTCTTTTAATGTGGATAGATGCTTTTTAAATTCATCAAGCGTGGACACCTTCCCATCGGTCACTTGCTGATAGTCAGGTGAAAAATATGTCTCCACCTTTTTTGTATCGAACTTGGTTAATACCTCTTGATACATCTCCTTGATGAAAGAAATTGCTTCTGTTTTTGTCATTCCATACATCCTCTCTATTGTTAACTAGTTAACTAAATAACATTATAATTAACTGGTTAACAAAATACAAATAAAAAAATAACCCCATATAGAATGAGGTTATTTTGCAGGCTGGGGATAAGCGAGATCCTCAAGCAATTTGACATCATGCTGATGAAGTTGCTTGATCATTTCTTTTCGCACAGCGAGAGCGGCTTCAAAGTATTTTTCGTCTTCGACCATTCCCTTAACTGTAATTTCAATCCCGCGATTCAGCTTATTCAAGCCCATAATTCCATGAACTTGAAAGGGTTCAATGGCGTTTTGGAATTCATCTTTTTTAAGTAAATCATGATGCATTTGATTTAAATTGTCACATGCTGATTCAAGTGCTTGGAAGGCGATATCTGGGTTTTGATTCGCGCTAATTAACACAGATTCCGTAATCCGCATATATTGCATGTTATAGTTTTGGATTTGCCGGATATCCCCGTTAGAAATGGTTAACAGCTTGCCGCTCCATTCTCTAATTTGCAGAGAGCGGAGACCAATCTCTTCAATGGTTCCATTAAAGAGGTTATTCACCGTCACATAATCCCCTTTATGAATCTGGCGTTCATAGATGAGAAAAATGCCTGCTAAAATATCACGAATGAGCGTCTGGGCGCCAAAACCGATGACGATCCCAGCGACACCAGCACCCGCAAGAATTTTCCCGAAGTCATGAAAGAAAAGAGAAATGACATAGAGCACAAAGCAAATCGAAGCGGTGTATTTCGTGACCGATTTGACCAAGCTCTCAATCGTTTTCTTCTTTTTATCCTCTATAAACTCAGTTCGTTTAAAGAAAATTTGAAGGGCTTTGTTGATCATAAAGACAGCAAGCCAAAGAACGAGCCCAACAAGGAGAATTTCAATGTATTTATTTTTGACCACTGTCAGAAATGTATCGTCCATCTATCGGTTACCCCCTGGCTGTTCGAGAAGTAAAATCAACATCTTGATAATAGCTGTTTTTCACTAGAACATTCGGACCGAGGCACTGCACGCTTGGGCAATGACAATTCAGCTCTTTTGCTAATTTCGTGTCCATCCAGCGTGTATAGGCTGATTGCAAAGTATCAGTTGCAATGTTTCCAAGCGGCGGTGTATCGCCAAAGTCTGTCACAATAATATTCCCATCAAAAATATTCACATTCAACCGTGAACGGCCGTCAGGGTCATTTCGTACTGTGACATTTTTCTCCTGGCGCAATCGATTGAGGAGGCGCTGGTCTTCTTCGTCTGTGCTGCATGAATAAAATGGCAGGGTGCCAAACAGCATCCATGTGTTTTGATCACGAATATCAAGCAGCTGATGAATCGCATCCCGCATTTGCGGAAGCGTCAATGATTCAAGGGCGCTGGCGAAATCACTTGGGTACATCGGGTGAACTTCGTGGCGCTGGCATTTCATCTCCTCGACGATCTGCCGGTGGATGTGCTCAATATATGGAAGCGTGCGCTTATTCAGCATGGTCTCAGCGGATACGGTTACGCCTGCTTTGACAAGTGCCTGACTATTTTCAATCATGCGGTTAAATAATTTCTCGCGCTGCTCAAAGGTTGGTTTACGATCCATCATAGCAAAACCGACTGTTGCAAACTCTTCAACAGTGCCCCAGTTATGTGAAATGTGAAGGACGTCTAAGTATGGAATAATTTCTTCATAGCGCGCCAAATCAAGGGTTAAATTTGAATTGATTTGTGTACGCACGCCGCGTTCATGGGCATACTTTAATAAAGGAACGACATATTCCCGTACAGATTTAAGAGAAAGCATAGGCTCTCCGCCTGTAATACTGAGTGAGCGCAGGAGCGGAACTTCATCTAAACGGCGAAGTAACAAATCTATCGGCAGCGCATTCGGGTCTTTAGGCTGTAAGGTATAGCCGACCGCACAATGCTCACATCTCATGTTACACAATGTTGTAGTTGTAAATTCAATATTTGTCAGCTTCATTTCTCCGTAATCCTGCACATCGAGATAGGCTTCCCAAGGGTCGTATGCAGGTGTGATCGGACGAAGTGCTGTTTTTTGGTTCATGGTATCTATCTCCTTTTCATTCGGGCAAACGTAGACCCGCCAACAGTTAATTTTAAGCCTCATCACGGTTATACGCAAGAGGGACACAATTGATTTACAAGGGAAAAAAAGATAAGCTATAAACAAACGCTAAAGGGAGTGTATCGATGGGCAAGGCAGCAGACAGCAAAGAACAGCAGGTTGATTATTTAAAGAACCGATTAGATATGTTTATGAATGTGATTGATTCATTAGATCCCGAATCAACAGACGTTGAGGATATAGACAGACTGATCCAGATGATTGACGACCTGGAAGCGAAATATGAACGGTTTAAAAATGATTGGAAGGAAGAATAGCTCGCGCAATGCGGGCTTTTTTCTTTAAATTGGCAGGTGAATCGGTGTATGAGTCTCGGTCTTATTCTGCACAATAGAAGAAAAACCGGGAAGTGACGTAAATGAAAAAATTCATGCTGATCTGTTTATGTGCGCTTTTTGTTTCCATGCCTCTTTCAGAAGCAGGAGCCGTGTCTAATAAGCCCATCCACTGGGGATTTGCGAAAAGCAAAGAGCACAGGCCGCCGGATGCGGGCAAAGAATTGACGGCACTCTTAAAAAAGTATGATGCCTTCTATTTAGGCAACACGAAAAAGAAAGAGATTTATTTCACCTTCGACAACGGCTATGAAAATGGGTACACACCCAAGATCTTAGACGTGCTGAAAAAACATCAAGTACCAGGCACCTTTTTTGTGACAGGTCATTTTGTAAAGGACCAGCCCGGGCTTGTCAAACGTATGGCAGAAGAAGGTCATATCATTGGCAACCATTCCTATCATCATCCAGATTTAACAACAAAAAGTACGAAAGAAATCAAAGAAGAACTGGACCGTGTCAATGAAGCTGTGTACAAAATCACAGGAAAGCAAGATAACCTCTACCTTCGTCCGCCGCGCGGTGTGTTCAGTGAAAGGGTACTAAAAGAAATAAAACAGCTCGGCTACCAAACTGTTTTCTGGTCAGTAGCGTTTGTAGACTGGCATATCCATCATCAAAAAGGAAAACAGTATGCTTATGATCAAATGATGAAGCAGGCGCACCCAGGTGCCATTTACTTACTTCATACCGTCTCAAGAGACAATGCAGAAGCGCTGGATGATGCCATCACCGCTCTGAAAAAACAAGGATATTCCTTTAAAAGCCTAGACGATCTCATGCTTGAAAAAGTATGGCATCTGCCTCAGCTATAGAAAGAAGCCTGCAGAAGACCTGCAGGCTTTTTGATTATCCTTCTCTGATTTTATGCTGAAACAAAAGAGGGGGATGACGTGAAAAAGAGTCAATCAAGCCCTCACCGAAAATTGTGATGCTTTGCTCCCAAGGATGTCCTAGCAGGCCCCAATTCATTTCTTTTGATAAAAAGAAATAGTAATCCCCATTAGGGAGAACAGGAACTTTCCATTCTCCAAATTCATCTTTTTCAAACGAGCCATATGGTGTGATCCAGTAGCATTCGTGCTGCCAATCAAGTGCCAGCATATATTCGTCTGTTCCGGTGATATTCTCCTGAAAAGAGAGCAGTGCCTTTTTTTCAAGATCTTCATCTGCATGTAGAAGAGAAGAGTCCTCAAAATACGCAGAGATGTCATATGTGATGTAAGGAGAGGGTGCTTGAAAAGCGGGAAAGCGAGAGATGCTTGGTTTAAATTTGAACTCTCGCGCAAAAGTCTTCCAGGCGAATTTTAATTCTTTGTCTTTCAGTGGAATCCAGTTTTCCATATGATTTTCCTCCCAAGCACTTCTCTCAAAACATTATTTAAAAATCCTAAACCACCCTTTATGTTTAAACCATAAAAGCATTCCCGAGACGAGCAGCCCCATGAAAATCAGCACGCCAAAATAGCCGTATTTCCAATGTAATTCAGGCATGTTGTCAAAGTTCATTCCGTACACCCCAACAATAAAGGTCAGTGGAATAAAAATGGTCGACACAATGGTCAATGTCATCATAATCGCATTCATCCGGTTGGAATTCAGCGTCTGATAGCTGTCTCGTAAATCCGCTGTCATGTCCCGGTTCGACTCAACGATCTCTGTTAGTTTCAAAAGATGATCGTAAATATCATTAAAATACGCTTGGCGGTTTGTATCGCTTTTCATCGTATTTGTGTTCACAATACGATATAAAAGGTCCCTCATCGGGATAATCGTTCTTCGCAGTTTGAGCAAATCGGATCGGATTCCGAATACTTCGTTCATCAACGTGCCATACGTTTTATGACCTTCTTCATCCTCAATTTCATTCAGCCTGTCCTCTATTTGATAAATAATAGGGAAATAATCATCAACAAGCTGATCAATCAGCATGTAGGCAATATGCTCAGGTCCGCTGTTTCTTTCTTTATCAGACCCCTTGAGCTTTCGAATGACACGCTCAATGTATGGCGCTTCCTTTAAATGAAAGGTCACGATATAGTTTTCACCAACAAACAGATCAACTTCCTCAGAACGCAGCGTTTTTTGATTAAGGGCATGCAGCACGAAAAATAAATACCCCTCATAAAAATCAAGCTTCGGCCGCTGCAAATAATGGAAGCAATCCTCAATCGCAAGCGGATGGAACTGAAAATATTCCTTCAAAAGCGCTGCTTCCTTTTCCGTTGGTGCATGAAAATCAATCCAATACCAGGCGATTTCGGGGCTTGAAAGCTGCTGCATTGTTGCATGTTCAATCAAGTCGCCGTTTTTTGTCACTGCAAGTTTTCTCAGCATGTGCACCCCTCCAGACTTGCATTATATCATGAAGCAGCGCCGGTGAACTTATACGTTTTCTACATAAAAAAGCCGATCTCAGAAAGAGATCGGTTAAATGTGCGTGTATGATTGATGGATAAAACTGAGAATTAAGGACGATGGAACGTAACGAATTTATCTTGACGGTCAAACCAGCCTCTAAACGCCCAGTTATCCCAGCCGCCATCGCCGTTGTTTTTAAATGTACCACTTTCGAATACCCAAATTCCGTAAACAACATTACCAAGATTAGCAGTAGCGAAAGTTTTGACGCCGTTAAAACGGTCTTCGTAGTTCTGGCTTAGGTTAAAGACCATGACATTATATCTGCCGCCAGCAGCGTAGAATGTGCTTTCCATGACGCTTTTCACGAATCCAGAACGGTTTGCATTTGCGTTTACTGCGTTTACAATGGCATTGGCAATCCCAAGAACATCAAAGTTTACGTTAACATTAGGGCTAGCTGTAGTGCCAGCTTTACCTTCAGCAGCAGCTTTGTTTAAGACAGTTTGCTGAAGTGTAGTAGAAACAGGTGCTGAAGTTTTTGACTCAGCAGCGTCAGCGAATAATGGCAGTGTCGAAGAAACAGCAGTGGCAAGTGCAACAGAAAGAATGGTTTTTTTCATTGGTCGGATCTCCTTTGTTTTTTAATTTTGGGTCTTCTTTTTTGTAAAATGTGAAACTAGGTGAAGCCGGTTATCAATGAGGTAAATATGTTCTTGCAAGATAAAACAAATGATTGCCTAATCCGCTAATTCCTTTGTTCACCTCCTTGATATGTCATAATTATACAAATATATTCAGGGAGGAAGATATCACCCAGAGGTTCTATTTCTAATTTAAGGAAAATGATCCTAAAATGTTGAAGATTGCTGTCGAATGTTAGCTGAATTCGACTAAAAACTTTCTTCTATCCAAAAGGAGAATGACCACAAATAAGGAAGATATAACTGATAAATTCTTGTACTCTTTATGTTAAAAAGTATTCAATAAAGAGAATCATTCATGCAAAATGAAACAATTACATCTGCGTATGTTGGCAGAAAGGAAGAGGACATGTATGTGGGAAAAACAGCTGGTGATAGAGCCGCCGTATCATTTCGATCAAGTGCTTAGACGCTTATCAAGTGATCCATTAAAAGCAGTCGATTTGAGTCAAAGAGAAATCAAAGTGCCGATCAGATTGGAGCAAAAACCGTATGTGGTCATCGTTCAAGCTACTGGAACAATAGATGCGCCTATGTTCCGGGTGCGATCAAACGGCCCAGAGGAACCCCTTCTTTCTGAGGTGAAACGGATATTTGGCATGGAGCATCAATTACACATGATTCAAGACCACTTTTCTCAAACCAATCTAGCGCCCATTTTTAAGGAGCATATCGGAACGCCGCTCATGCTGGATTTTCATTTATATCATTGTTTCATGAAATGCATCATTCATCAGCAGCTGAATCTTTCGTTTGCTTACGAGCTCACGAAACGATTTGTCCATACGTACGGTGAGCAAATAGAAGGTGTTTGGTTTGATCCTTTACCAGAAACCATCGCTTCTCTTGAAACAGATGATTTGAGAAAGCTTCAATTTAGTCAACGAAAAGCAGAATATGTCATCGATGTATCGAAACGAATTGTGAGCGGCTCACTTTGTTTAGAGGAATTACACGATTTATCTGATCTGGAGGTAGAAGAGCGTCTGCTTCCGATTAGAGGGATTGGACCTTGGACGGTTCAAAATGTGCTCATGAATGGGCTTGGAAGACCAAATCTCTTTCCAATGGCAGATATCGGCATTCAAAATGCAATCAAACGGCACTTCGACCTGCCTGAAAAGCCGACAAAAGAAGAGATGGTAGCGCTAAGCAAGGAATGGACCCCATATTTAAGCTACGCTTCTTTATATTTATGGAGAAGCATTGAGACAGATAAATAAATGAAAGGCATTTTCTCTCTTTGTCCAAGACGTGATATACTAAGGAGATGGAATAAAATGAAGACAACCTATCAATGGTTTAAATAGAACGGAGAGAATAAAGTGAAAGAAAAACAGCAAGGTGCCCTTTTGCAAAAGGGACAGCAGTTCCCGCTTACCATTAAACGCCTTGGCATTAATGGAGAAGGGGTCGGTTATTTTAAAAAACAAGTGGTCTTTGTCCCAGGCGCGCTTCCAGGTGAGGAAGTGGTGGTTGAAGCAACGAATGTCCAAGCAAAATATGCAGAAGGTACGGTCAGGAAAGTGCGAAAGCGCTCTGAGCATCGAGTCAAACCGCCATGCCCAGTATACGAAGAGTGCGGCGGCTGTCAGCTTCAGCATTTGGCGTATGAGCAGCAGCTAAATGAAAAGCGTGATATTGTCATTCAATCAATGGAGCGCCATACAAAGCTATCGGTTGAAAAGCTTGATATCAGGCCAACGATCGGCATGGAAGACCCGTGGCATTACCGAAACAAAAGTCAGTTCCAAGTAGGACGTTCTCACAGCGGAGACATCATTGCAGGACTTTACGGACTGAATTCTCATAAGCTTGTACCGATCAAGGAATGTATCGTGCAGCATCCAAAAACGAACAAAACAACGGGTGTTGTTCGCAAAATTTTAGAGAAGTTCGGCGTATCTGTTTACAATGAACGGACAAGAAAAGGCGACGTGCGTTCGATTGTCGTGCGTGTCGGCTTTGAAACAGGGGAAGTACAGGTCGTTCTTGTCACATCAAAACCTGAATTTCCAAAGAAAAAAGAAATTGCCGAAGCCATTCAAAAACGTCTGCCTGAAGTGACGTCCATTATGCATAATATCAATGGCGAAAAAACATCAGTCATCTTCGGCCATAAAACATCTCACCTAGCTGGCAATATGGTCATCCAAGAATTTTTAGGAGACGTCTCTTTCGAACTAAGTGCACGTGCTTTCTTCCAATTGAATCCGAAGCAGACGCTAAAGCTTTATGATGAAGCGAAAAAAGCGGCCAAACTGACTGGCAAAGAAAAGGTTGTCGATGCGTATTGCGGCGTTGGAACCATTGGGATGTGGCTCTCAGATGGCGCAAAAGAAGTAAGAGGAATGGATGTTATCAAAGAATCAATTGATGATGCTAAGAAAAATGCCAAAAAACACGGCATGAAAAACGCGACCTATGTGACAGGAACAGCTGAACATTGGCTGCCAAAATGGGTCAAAGAAGGCTTCCGTCCTGACGTCATCGTCGTCGACCCGCCAAGAACAGGCTGCGAGCGCACCTTCTTAGACACCGTCAAACAAGTCAAACCAAAACGCTTTGTCTACGTCTCTTGCAACCCATCCACACTAGCAAAAGACCTTGAATACATGTCAAAAGACTACAAAATCGAATACATGCAGCCAGTTGATATGTTCCCGCATACGGCGCATGTGGAGTGTGTAGTGTCTTTAGCCCTTAAATAATAAGGGTTAAAGAGCCACAAACCTTCATATGACCACATTTTGACCACTTAGCCTTCTAATTTTATGTAATCGCCAAATTTTTTTGCTGTTCTAACTTTAATTTTTGGTGTTACGTGAGCATAAATATCACCAGTCATTTTAATAGATGAATGGCCTAGCCGCATCCTGATAAGGGCGCGAAAAACAATGGGATTAACGGCTATTATGGATCAAAAACAGCGGATGCAGTAAAACGGTTCATGAAATAAGTCACCCCCTAATCATGAAGGTTAGGGGGGTATTTGTGTTTATTAGATACAAAATGTTCATCAGCAAAATTGTTATATTTTCTCGGTATATCGCAAAACAAGAAACAAAAGTAATGTTCCATCTAGCAAGTATCATGCTTCTTATTGCTTATTTTTACATAAATGTTGGAAAATGAATATGCTATCTGCGATAATAAGTCTAAATTGTGCTGAATAGAAGAGGAGGGAATTGATGAATCACTTTAAAGTTACGATATTGAGCCTTACCTTATTAATGGGGATCACAGCTACAGTACATATAAATTCCTCGGATTTTCAAACTGCAGAAAACGGATACTTTGGGTGATTTTTAAAAAAAGTAGACTCTCTACAAGTCTACTTTATTTATTTTCTAATGTGAGGTGAACTATAATGAATGGTATAGATATATTAGAAGACGTATCAAAAATTGGTCAATTAATTCTTTTGTTCTCTGGTTATGCTCTTCATTGGCGATTGTCTAAATTAAAGAAGGAACGTCCTCTTACAAAGTACGAAAGTTTTCTTAAATTTTTTGTAATGCTTGGTATACTTACTTGGGCGCTATCATTCTTCCTTTTATTTATGTGGGGTTAACGTGTCGCAAAATGTCGATATTTGCAAGAAAACTTTAACTCTCTCTTAAAAACCTTTATTTTACATAAAAGTATGATAAAGTAAATTTTGGTTAAAAAAGGGGGAGTTAATATGAAAAGATTGATATTTTTAATGTTAGCATTAGTTCTAGCTGTGACTGCCTTTGCTCCAGCTGCTTCTGCAAAGACGCAAAGCACAAAGGGATTAGAAGGTTTGACAGAAGAGCAAATTGAGACGTCTTTAAAAGAAATTGAATACATCTTCACAAAGATTATCATTTCTGAAAAAGAAAAAGGCTTCGTCATTAATGAGGAAGAGCTTGCAAAATCGCCTTATTCGGATGAAGTGAAAGATGGAATGGTCGCTTTTGCAAAATTAATGAATCAAGAAATTGTCACTCAAAGCAACACTGTTACGAGATGTATTGAAGATGCAGCTGGTATCGCTAGAGGTACTTTAAAGAATGTACAAAAATCAATAGACAGGGGAGATTGGTTGGCGGTAGCAGGCGCTATTGGTCTTGCGGGTGCAGCTGTTCATCCTACCGTTGTGTTCATATTCATGCTAACTTGTGGTGCGCCAGTAGCCAAAATTGCTCCTGCTCATGAATAATGTACAAGCACATAAAAACACCCTGACTAATGTTAGGGTGTTTTTACATTCAAAATATCTGCAAACCGTATAAAGTTTGTGTCGCCACGATCATCCTTAACCCTGAATTCTTTTCTTAGATGATCCACATACCCGACTTTCCCAGTGATCTCACGAACAAACCCATTATCAAATAGATCGAAATTCAGAGCCAAGTCTTCGCTCATAGCAGTCGCTATTGTATATTCAAACTCTTCCAATTGTTCCGGGCTTAAAACTAGTCGCTCAATTTTTTTTGCAAGATGCAGTTGTCTTAATGCCTCATTATGTTCTGGCAAGATGAATTTCATCTTCCACCTATTTCGATCTTTTCTTCGTTCTACATTTCATCCACCTCACTTGAGATTATAAACGAATATTTGTTCGGTATCTAAATGTGGTGTATAATTAGAGTATACGGTTTACCCGCGGAAACGGGGTTTTAAAAAATTCGTATATATTTCAATGATTAACTTCTTCTTATATTACTCACACCCGGCCGTCCTTATGGATAGCTTTTTTTGACCACCGACCACATAATTGACCACATTTGATCTAAAGGTTTGAGAACGTATATTCTTTTTCGTGATTATTAAGATTTTAGTTTATACTGGTTGTGAAGGTCGAAAAAAGTTGACGAGCTAGATGATTTATACGCCGCATGTTGAGTGTGTGGTGTCTTTAGCCCTTTTGATTACTTAACCTTCTGATTCCATGTAATCAATCGCTGAACTTTTTTACTGTTCTAACTTTCATTTTCGGAGTTAAATGAGCGAAAATATCACTAGACCAAGCTTTTGACAATTGGCGCGAGAGTAAAAGCATCTAAATGAATAAAAAACTAACAATCTATTTTATTTTTTTCTAAGCTCCCATTTCGTATTTCCTCCTTATCTTGCACCTAGTCCTCTATAATGAGACACCCATCATGAGTTCTCGATTCTCAAACAAATTTTTTTATTGTTTCACTCAAATATCAGCTGAATGAATATAAAATAAATGTTAAAAACAAGGTCTTCGGCAAGGTCCTCTTTAAATATAATTTTAAGTATTTTTAAAGGGAGTGATTAAATATGAGACTAAAAGAACATGAAATATAACAACTTTATATATTCGTAAGAGGCCCACCAATTATTTAATCATTAAAACTGCAAAATGATAATTGGAGGGATTATGATGAATGACAAACAGTTTTCTTCATTTATAAAACAAGCAGATGCACCTTTTGTTGGGTGGGATTTCTCATTCATATCTGAAACGGGAAGAATGAAAAGTGAGTTGCTTTCATGGTCATATGGTAGTATAGCTACTTCTCTTGTTCAAAGTGCAAAATCAATGCTGGACATGGGAACAGGTGGTGGAGAGTTTTTATCAAAATTAAGACCTTTTCCAACATCAGTTTATGCTACAGAAGGTTACTTACCTAATGTACCTGTCGCAAAAGAACGATTAACCCCTTTAGGAGTTAAGGTAGTTCAAATTTCTAATGATGAAAATTTGCCGTTTGAGACTGGAAAATTTAATCTTATCATCAATCAACATGAGTCATTTTCATCTCAAGAGGTGAGAAGAATTATCTCGAAAGAAGGTATTTTTCTAACTCAACAAGTCGGTGGACTCGATTGCATAGAGATTAATGAGAATCTAAGGGTACCAATAAATGAAGAATTTATTGATTGGAACTTAAAGCTAGCTTTAAAAGAGATACAGGAGAATCATTTTGAGGTGTTGAAAAGTGCTGAAGAGTTCCCCATTCTAAGATTTTATGATATCGGAGCATTGGTGTATTATCTAAAAGCAATTCCTTGGCAAGTGCCAGGTTTTGAAATAAGTAATTTCAAGGATGAATTATACACCATTCATAAAACCATTGAACAAAAGGGTTATTTTGACGCAAAACAACACCGATTTATGATTTTAGCTAAAGCAATTTAGTTGGAAATGGAGCCTTCGATCTATTTGAAGGCTCCAGCTTAATTTCTGAACTAATGTCACTCCTGTATGCACGATACATGGCCTGAAAATGTTTCCTTTTATTATTGTCGGGCTTGAAAGCATTCTAAAAAAAATAGAGGAGGATAACGATGAGTCAATTTGAGATTTTGACAAAATACATACCGATGCTTCAGGAGGATCATATCGGAGAATGGGTGATCGATCAAGAAAATGATGGAACAGCTGAACGCCCAATCCAGATGCCTTTTGTGAACTATTCAGAAACGGTCCAACGCTTTATTGAAGATGTCTATGCCTTTGCAGAACAGCATCAAGAAATGGAACTTACCCACTATAGAGAAATCCTCAAAGAAAATGGCATTGAATGGGGAACGAACGATATGGAGCATGTGGACATTTCAAATTTAAATGCACAGTGTGTACTTGCTCTCATCATGGGGGTTGTAAGAGCTGAGCGATTTAGTGAGGGAGCCATATTCAATTTCTTTAAAAGTGGAGCGATCTTGAAATGGCTTGAAAGATTAAAAAACCTAGATGTATGAAATCTAGGTTTTTTGTTTTTGATACGAGATCACGAGCATGTGAATTGCTCCGCTTCTTGACGAAATAGATTAAGCAGCAGCTGCTTGGTGTTTTCCAGAGAGAGATGGGGGTCCTTATGAGTTAAGATTCCTATCGGGATAAAAGGGTCCTCCATTTCAATTGGAACTTTCACAAACTCGTCTGACAATGGGGTAGAGGAAAGGACGACGCCGACAGAGGGAAATCCCTTTAGAAATGATGGAATGGCTGAAATCTGGCTGACGGTATAAGTGAACGGTTCTACATTTATTCTTGAAAGTTCCTTTTGTAATTTCATGTAATATAAACAACTTTCTCCGCCTATGATCAGAGGCTGTTCATAAAGATCCTTGATCAATGAAATCGTTCCAACTTGATCTGCCTGCTGTTTTGCGATAATAAAAGACATTTCCTCCTTGTACAACTCCTCAAACGGAAGTGTGTTCATCACAGGTTCCCCTGCAATAGCAAAATCGATCTCCCCCTGGAGGAGCTGCTTGTGAAGGAAATCTGTATTACCAATGATAAAGTGGCATGTGATATTCGGTTTTTGCTTTCTGAATGTTTGAAGGACGGAAGGAAGAATAGAGACAGCAATTGGTTCTATGACGCCTATATTCAAGGTTCCGATTTCTTCTTTTTGGAGTTTTTGTGATTGCTCTAATACAAAATGCCAATGGAGTATCAACTGATCAATCTCTTTGGCAAACAATTGTCCTGAAGGGGTTAATTCAGCCTCCCATCCTCTTACAAACAATTGAAATCCTAATTCCTTTTCTAATCGTTTAATCTGATTCGTTATGGTCGACTGTGCATAATTCAATTTTTGAGCGGCTTTTGAGAAGGTCCCTTCCTGAATCACGGCTTGAAATGCTTTTAACTCTTTTAGGTCCATTTCTAATATTCTCCATTCGATATATGAATGCATTTTTATATATTATTCAATTATATAAAACGAGTATTGGGATGTAAAATGAAGTGAGACAGAAAAAGGGAGATGACATACATGCCATTTGTAAAAGTCAGTTATATGGAAGATGAGTACGATAAAGAAAGCTTAACTTCTATTAGCCAAACGATCATGAAGGCTCTGATAAAAGAATTTCAAGTTCCTAAAAAAGACTACTTTCAGGTATTCAGTTCACATAAGAAAGAAGAATTTTTTTATGATCCCCATTATCTTGTTCGTCATGAAAGAGATCATCGTCTTTTATATATCCAAATTACATGTGGTTCAGGAAGAACCGAGGGACAGAAGCAATCATTATATAAGGAAATAGCTGACCAGTTGTATAACAAACTCCATATATCAAAAGAAAATGTATTCATTATGCTGATTGAGACAGGCTTGGAAAATTGGTCCTTTGGAGAAGGGCTTGCGCAGATGATCAAGTAACGGAACGATTGAAAGGGGAAATAGCTATGCATCAACCAATCAAGCCGACTGTAAAATTCACTCTTGGAGATTTTGCTCCAGCATTTGTTGAGTACTCAGAAAAAGTTCTCTTTGGAGATTTGTGGAGAAGGGAGGAACTTTCTCTTAGAGATCGGAGTATGATTACAGTCTCAGCTTTAGTAAGTACGGGCAGCCTGAATCAGCTGGAATACCATTTACATCTTGCCAAAGAAAATGGTGTCACGAAGAACGAATTGATTGAAGTCATCACTCATCTTAGTTTTTATATCGGATGGCCTAAAGCAGCTTCAGCACTAGAAGCGGCTAAACATATTCTTGAGGATAAATAAAGTTCATCAAACAACGAGCCCTATTTGAAATAGGGCTTTTTTATATGCGAATAAATTGTATTTTAAAATCTTCTATTGACTTTCCCCTTTACTGAAAGGTTTATACTTTGATCAGATCAACAAAACGGAGGAGATCAGGATGTTCAAGATTGGCGATTTTTCTATGTTAAGTAAAGTCCCTGTCAAAACCTTAAGGTATTATGACCAAATCGATTTATTAAAGCCTAAACAGATCGATCAAGATTCTGGATACCGGTATTACTCAGCTGAGCAGCTGCTTGAGGTTAATCGAATTTTTCTGTACAAGGAATTAGGCTTTACGTTAAAGCAAATGGGTCAGCTTCTTCGTGAAGATATTTCTGTTGAGCAGATTCAGGGCATGTTTCTCTTGAAAGAGAGTGAGATTCAGCAATTGATCGAGAGAGAACAGCAGAAATTAGCGCGTATTAAGGAGCGGATGCACCTCATCAAACGAGAGGGGTGTGTGGAAAAAGAACAGGAGGTCATCATCAAATCGGTTGAAAGCAAACACATCATGTCTTTTCAATCCAACGGAACTGTTGACGAAATCCCATTATTCTTTGAAACATTTCATCATTTGTTACATAAACATCCGCAAGAATTGAACTCTGAGCCACAAATCGTGCTGTGGAGGGAATCACTTGCTAAAGAAAGTGAGTTCGAATTTGAGGTTGGGTATTCCGCTAAAGCGTTAAGGGGCTCTCTTCCTCAGGGAATTACGATGCGCACGTTACCGCTGAAGAAACCATGGCGACGCTCCTATTTCATTCAGATTCTCCATTTGCACAAACTGCTTGTGTTGACCTGGCGACATGGATCGAAAATAACGGATATCGCGTGAAAGAAGATCAGCCTGGCAGAGAGATTTATTACCCATTGTCTGAAAATGAAGAAGGAAGACTCATTGAAATACAAATTCCTATAAAAAATGAAGTGTAAACATTGCCCAAAGGAGAAACTTCACGATGAAAAATAAAGCCGTTGTTTATTTACTTGCTTTAGCAGCCTTCTTAATCGGAACAATCGAATATATCATTACAGGGATTATTCAAATGGTCGCAGATGATTTACAGGTCACGATATCAGCTGCTGGTTTATTGGTCACATCCTTAGCGCTCTCAGCAGCAATCGGCGCACCGATTGTCATTGCACTAACCATCAATATCGACCGCAGAAAAATATTATCATGGATGCTGATCATTTTTACTTTAAGTAATATCCTCACAAGTGTCAGCCATTCGTTTGAAATGGTGCTGATGACAAGGATTTTACAAGGAATTAGTGGAGGGACGGCCATTGTGGTGGCAATGGCTGTGGCTACTCGTCTTGTCGAGCGAGAAAACAGAGGAACAGCCATTGGCATCATTTTAATGGGATTAAGCAGTTCCTTGGTTTTAGGTGTGCCAATCGGGACATTTCTAAGCAGCATGATTGGATGGAAAGCATTATTTGCAGCCATTGGATTGATCACGCTCATTCCGCTGATTGTTGTATATAGGCGCATCCCTTCTATGAAAGAACAAGAACCGGTGACGCTAGGTATGCAGTTATCAATTTTAAAAGATAAGAGAATTTTGCTGGCAGTGGCAGTGACGCTATTCTATGTTGGGGGATATTCCACTTTATTTACCTATTTAACGCCCTTCCTGCAAGAATCAGCAAACCTTAGCATTACAGAAATCAGTGGCATTTTATTACTAGCGGGAATATGCAGCTTTTTGGGCTCCAGTCTTGGAGGGGTAGCAGCAGATAAAAAAGGCCCAACATTCACGATTTTCTCCGGAATTATTCTACAAATCATCATGCTTATGCTGCTAGCATTTGTGACAGGGAACCTCGTGGTCATGGTGGCGGTGATCATGATATGGATGATTGCAACATGGAGCACATCGCCAGCTCAGCAGCTATATCTTGTCACACTTGTACCGAAATCTCCTGATATCGCATTAAGTGTCAATACATCATTTATTCAATTCGGATTTGCTTTAGGCTCTGGTTTAGGAGGTCTTGTACTAAGCAGGACATCTATATTGAACCTAAGCTGGATCAGCGCTGGAACGGTTCTTCTCGCTTTACTCATGACCATTCTGATGGTGGCGTTTGATCGAATCTCTCAGCAGAAGAGTTTGAAGGTGATGGAGCAAGTAAGGTAACATGAACGATTTCACTAGTGAACATACAAATTTAGTTTTGTATTGTGGGAACTACTTATTTAGGGTAGTTCCTTTGCCCATTTCCTGGGCTTTTTTTATAAAAATTTTTATCTCTTCACTTCTGCTTTATTACTTCTGTAAATACCTGATCATCTCATTGTCATACTTTTGAATGAAATTGACTCAATAGAATTGACGCAAGAACCATGAATAGGTGAAGATGAAATAAACTGTAAGATAAAGGGAGACGGATGATGATACATATCATATTTGGGGCGGCAGCTGCCGGTAGTTTAAAACAAGCAATACGTGAAATGAAGCAAAAACAAATAGATGATGTCATCGCTTTTGATGATATTTATTCAATTGGGCCACTTCTACATTTACACGAACATGAAGGACAAGCGAACCGTATAGAGTGGCTGCGTAACGTGATGTCAAATGAATTTGGCTATTTTGATGACATGGTCAACGATCAGCATAGAATGCTTCAGCAAATAAAAGAAATAAAAGCTGGCAGTCGTATACTCATCTGGACAGGCAGTAATGCACATGAGCAAATTGGCTTGCGATATGCCGTCTATTTATTAAAAGAGAAAAGGGTTGAATTGTCTGTAATCAATATAACGACAGCATTTGATCAGCTGTTCAATACGAATACAAGAAGAATGATCCTTCGACATTCCGGAGAAATCGCATCTGAAAAATTTAAAATTTTGTATGAGAGTAAATCGCATATTCACCCAGTGACAAAAGAAGAGAGAGAAAGATTACAAAACGAATGGGTTTCACTTGCTAAAGAAAATCATACGCTGCGGATATGGCAAAAAGGACAAGTGATCATCGTACCAGAAGATGAATTTGATGCTTATTTAGTGAAAATGGCTAAGCGGCTTCATCAGTCCGCGCCAGAAGAGGAGTATATCGTCACTCCACGCTTAATAGGAGAAGTCATTGGTCATTTAGATCAGTATATCGGTGATGATTTTATTGAATATCGATTGAAGACATTAATTGATCAAGGGATGTTTGACATGAAAGGAAAACGAACTTCCATGCGTTATTACTCGATTAAACTGACAGAGTTCGGTCAGCACTTCAAAAAATGGGTGTGCTGCCGAGAGTTTGAGGATCATCCTTTTGTGAAAATTGAAGGAGATTACGGTAGTGAACCTTTTCATTGCGGGCATTGTCAATGTCATTTAGAAAGAGATGATGTACCAATGAGTGATACTCTTTTCTCAAAGTTATGGAATTGGAATATACAGTATGGCCGCTGGTTTGACGAAGAAACCGATGATTTGCAGCCAAATGGCGTAGACATGGAAAGAAAGTTCAATCAAGAAGGAGAGCGAATCACTGAAGAAGTGAAACGAGCCTTATCTCCTGCGTTTGAAATTGAATACAGCCCAAGTGAATACACACAATATTACATTTAAAGAATGAATTTCGTTATCACTGCACAAAATAATCCTTTACATCATCCATCATCATCATGTAAGATATGGAGAAATTAAAAGCGAAGAAAAGGACATGAGCTATTTTTACTGGTTATCAGAGAGGGAAGTCACGCTGAAATCTTCCTAACACAGAAAAGTTGTCTTACCACCTTTGAGCTGTATTGGGGAAATTACAGTATCCAATATCGTCTACGCCACGTTACGGCACCAGAGCCATAAAGCGAATACGCGTTATGGGAATTTGGGTGGAACCACGGATCACACATTCGTCCCTCTATGAGGGATGGGTGTGTTTTTTTGTACACTCATATAGGATCATTGCTTTGAAAAGGACATGAGCAGCTTTTATCGGTTACCAGAGAGGGAAGTCACGCTGAAATCTTCCTAACGCAGAAAAGCTGTCTTACCACCTTTGAGCTGTATTGGGGAAAATTGCAGTATCCAATACCGTCAATGCCACGTTACGGCACCAGAGCCATAAAGCGAATACGCGTTATGGGAATTTGGGTGGAACCACGGATTACACATTCGTCCCTCTATGAGGGATGGGTGTGTTTTTTTTATTTCAAAAAATAGGAAAGGTGTGTCATTTATGAGAGAAAACATGGTGAAGATTCAATTTCCAGATGGAAAGATAAAGGAGTTTCCAGCAGGTACGACTGTTGCAGATGTTGCCTCCCATATTAGTCCGAGCTTAAGAAAAAAAGCGGTGGCGGGAAAGGTCAATGATCAAATGGTTGATTTAAGTGAAAAGCTAAACAGCGATGTTGGGCTGTCTATTGTCACACTTGATTCAAAAGAAGGGGTTGAAGTGCTGCGCCATACATCTGCACACGTATTAGCCCAGGCTGTGAAAAGGTTATATGACAATGTCACACTGGGAATCGGACCTGTCATTGAAAATGGATTTTACTATGATATGAAGCTCGATCAAACATTAAGCGTAGAGGATTTAGCAGAAATTGAAAAAGAGATGAAAAATATCATAAATGAGAATCATCCTATCCAAAGAAAAGAGGTCTCTTACAAAGAAGCTGAAGCGCTGTTTGCACATGATCCATATAAGCTGGATATTTTAAAAGATCTGCCCTCTCAAGAAGCCATCACAGTTTATCAGCAAGGAGAATTTGTAGATTTATGCCGCGGGCCGCATGTACCTTCTACAGGGTACTTAAAGTCATTTAAACTAACACGTGTTGCAGGGGCTTATTGGCGGGGAGATAGCAATCAGGATGTCTTGCAGCGAGTGTATGGTGTAGCGTTTCAGCATCCAAATCATCTAGCTGATTATCTTCATTTCATGGAAGAAGCAAATAAACGTGATCACCGGAAATTAGGGAAACAGTTATCCCTCTTTATGTTTTCAGAAGAAGCGCCAGGCATGCCGTTTTATTTACCAAAAGGTCAGATTGTCAGAAATGAATTAATGGCCTTTTCAAGAGAAGTGCGAGGAAAAGCGCAATACGAAGAAGTGAGTACACCGTTTATGATGAACCAAGAGCTTTGGGAAAAGTCAGGGCACTGGGATCATTATCATGAAAATATGTATTTCTCAGAAGTAGACCATACAAGCTTTGCTTTAAAACCGATGAACTGTCCAGGGCATATGCTCATGTTCAAAAACAGCTTATATTCATACAGAGACCTTCCAATCAGAATGGCTGAGTTTGGTCAGGTGCATCGTCATGAATTTAGCGGAGCGTTAAATGGATTGTTCAGGGTCAGGACATTTTGCCAAGATGATGCTCACATTTTTTTAAGAGAAGATCAAATCGAAGCTGAAATCAAACGGATTTTCCAATTAGTTGATCATGTGTATCGGACATTTGGGTTTGAGTATTCAGTCGAGCTATCCACTCGTCCAGAAAAAGCCTTAGGGGATGATGCTATTTGGGAAATATCCGAAACAGCACTAAAAAATGTGCTTGATCGTCTAAAGGTCGACTACCAGCTAAATGAAGGAGATGGGGCATTTTATGGCCCGAAGATCGATTTTCATATTAAAGATGCCCTGCAGCGGAGCCATCAGTGCGCCACAATTCAGCTGGATTTTCAAATGCCTGAGAAATTTGATTTAACATATATCAATGAAAAAAATGAAAAGGTACGGCCAGTTGTGATTCACAGCGCCATTTTTGGTTCTCTAGATCGTTTCCTTGGCATTCTCATTGAGCATTTTGCGGGTGTCTTTCCATTATGGCTAGCACCAGTACAAGTACAAATCATCCCAGTCTCAACTGTTCACCTTGATCACTGCTTAAAGGTGCAGCAGCAATTAAGAAGTATCGGAATAAGAGCAACAATCGATGAACGGGATGAAAAACTTGGCTATAAAATGAGAGAAGCACAATTGCAAAAAATTCCTTATATCGCTGTCATTGGCGATAAAGAAATGCAAGAAAAATCACTAAATATTAGACAGCACGGAGAAAAGACTTCAAAGCAGCTGTCTGTCGAGGATTTTAAACGTTTGGCAGCTGAGCAAATAAAAGACAGAACAGCTGCTCAAGACATGCTGTGATGATTTCATTACGAAGGGTGAGACGTCTATTGAATGATGGGCGTCTTTCCATTTCTGCAATGGAAAGGGGAAATATTGAAACATTTTTTCAATAAAATCGTAATAGAGATAGAGCGCTTAACAGAAACATTTGAAACGAGGAGGAGTATTGTATGGAACAAGCTACATTAAAAAAGATGAGGTCAAAGCAAATAGTCGTTTCTAATTTAATAGCCGGTATCATAATCGTCGCTTTTTTTATCTTGATTCAAATGTCTGACATTCGATTTACACATTTCTTTCTTTGTTTAGGAATTATTATGCTCTTTCTAAGTATTTATGGTTTTATTAAAAAAGGATCAACAAAGTCTTTCATTCCCCTTTTCGAGCAGATAGCCATTTATGAAAAAGAAAAATTGGGGGAAGAGTGGGAGAAAGAAAAGAAGGCAGAAAATATTTCAAGAGTAGTATTAAGTGGTCTGATGTTCCTTCAGTCATTCAGCTTCCAAGATGTAACAAATCCATTCTTAAACATACAACCTACGCTTTTAATTTTCTTATTATTTGTAACTCTAGCCCTTATTAATTTAAGCATGCTTTTTCGCTTTAGAAAAATCGACCGGTCGACTGAAGAGCATGAATTAAAAGGCTTTACAAAGAAAACAAACATGGTGTCAATGGTTTTAGGATTATTAACAGCGATCGTTATCTTCGGCTTTATCGTCATCTTTGTTCTTCCATAAGACTGAATCATTTTGAGGTGAAAAAAATGAATGCAAACATTCAACAACTGATCGATCAGACAAAGGCGAAATTTGGCTTAGAGCTTTACTATCTAAAAAGGCACAGTTTTCATCGTTACGTCAATATGTTCAATGAAACGGTGTATACATTGAATATGGAATGGTTTCCCACCCATGAAGCTGAACCAGAGGACGATGATCTAAACCCAGACGGCACAGCCGTGATTGACGTGAATTTGAATACAGGGCAGGTTGAAACAGTTATTTTTGTCATGGATAAAACCTTCGCGAAGAATGGTGTCACATTTAAAAGCCCTTATCCAGCTCATGCCATTCAATGGATTGAACAAGAAACAGGGTCGATTGATGGTGAGCATTTTCACTTGCAACAAAAGGAGAAAGGGGAACTTTTTTTCGAAGAAGCAATAGATGGTGTGAAAGTGACGCCTTCAGGCAGAATCGAGGTGAAATGGAATGAACATGGGCAGCTCATTCACTTTATACATCGAGGGCCATTTATGGCAAAAAAACGACTAAGAGCTGAAGAATATGTGCTTTCCATTGATAGGATCGAGAATTTAGCCCAGCAGCAAGTGCAGCGGTTTGATTGGCCCTCCTTCGAGCAGAATCGAATCCGCCCTATATTTGCGTTAGAAGAAATTTATGTCAAGAACGATGGAACAGGAACGATACCATTTGAAATTGGGCGTGAAGAAACACATTGTATACACATGAATCAGGTCATGGAGTGGAATGAACCGTTAAACAAAGCCTTTGAAAAAAAGGAAATCAATATAAACGAGGACATTACTGCTGAACAAGCCTTCTCTCTGGAGCCTTCGCCAGATACATTCCCGATCTCAAAAGAAGAGCAAGCTGAGTGTATCAAAGCGGTTCGCACCTTTTTGGCGCAAAAATATTCAAAGGATACAGGGAAGTGGGTGCTTAAAACACTCCACCGTGATCATGGCTATATCGAAGCGATATTAAAAACGAATGAGCAAGAAGGCTGTGGATTTATGGATAAGATCAAGGTCTTCATTGATGCCAGCACTTTTGAAGCCATTAATTACATAGATAAAAAAGAGATGTTTCAAGTATGCGGGATACTCAATCCATCTCAATCAGCTAGTGAAATCACCATATCTCAGAAAGAAGCCTTTGAAACATTGAGAGAACGCCTCGAACTTACACCCATCTATGTCTATGACGATGTGCAAAAACAATATGTTTTATGCGGCAAGCTTGACTGTCATGATGGCGTTGATGCAGTGAGCGGCGAAGTATTCTCTTTGACAGACCTTTCATAACTTCTAAAAGAACAGTGAGCAGCTGTTCTTTTTTGTCCTATTTTCCTCTTTTTAGAATAAAAATGGAATTTTGTAGAAGGAAGTTGTCGTTTCATCACGAAAGAAACAGATAAGAATATGATCATAGGTCCATCGGTGGGAATTCGTATTTCATATAGTAAACGTCATACATATGGAAAACTCATGACAGTAAAGTTGATCTACAAATCTTTTAGAAGAAAAAATGACATTGTGTCTCTAGTAGTATGCGAAAATAGGCGGACTGAGATCATAGGGTGAGTTGAACATGTTTGTTTTAGGTAAGCTTAAAGCTATAAATAGAAGAAAGTGAGGATATCTAACTTGAGTACATTGGAAGTGTTTCGTCAGTTTTTGGTTGACCATTATCCTGCGTTACAAGATGAGCTTTGGTTGCAAGATGTTGATACCCTTCGAATCTCTCCTATTCTTCATCCTTTTCTGAAAAGCAAGCTGCCAGAAGGAATCGAAAAATTCACTTGTGTCCTATTCACGCAGCAGACAGATCAAACTGCTGCACCGCTCAAAGTCTACCTTCTATTAGATGAATATGAGCAATCGCTTTATGCTATTGATTTGATGAATGAACAAATAGCGCTTCATTAATACAGAAGCAAAAAGCTGCTTGAGAGAGCTCCTCAGCAGCTTTTTTTTGGTGAATCTTAGTTTGTCATATCAACCAATCTTGAGTGCAAGTTGTCCACTTCTTTCTTTGTTGGAAAAGAGCTGATCAGCAGCGTAGACCGTCCTAATTGATTAGGAAGTTCAGTATCGGTCACAATCATATCAATCCCAAGTCGATCCATTGTCTGTTCATTTAATGTATTTTCTGGACTTGTGAAAATATGAATGAGAGGAGGCAATCTTAATTTAATTAAATCCGCAATAAACAAACTATGATTATAACCTAATGTTGAAATGACAAAAATGTTCAACACGTTTCTCCGATCCATTTCCAAATGAACAAGACCCCTCCAGTTAGAAGTAATGATACGAATCAATTCTCGTTCATTTTTCACAAAAGAAGCAAGTATATCGTCTGTTTTTAACTCTTGGATGATATGAGTAATCCTCGAATAGAAGTAAGGAAGCTGTTTTTTTACCTCTGATAAATACCTCGATTTCTTTTTGAAAAGGAATCCATCTCTTACGGTAATTTCCCTAGAATACACATAATATTGGAGAAGAATCAGTGTCATCGCCTTGCGATTAGCCACCTCTTGATGAAATATCAACTCCAGTTGATTGATAAAGGAATGAATGGCTTCGAAGAGGTGCGGTGTATGCGATTGAAAGAACGTCAATTTTTCTTCGACAGTTTCAATTGATTTATAATGGCCAATAGCTGGTTCAATCAATAGTAAAAAGACAAATTCGTGACGATCCAACGTAACACCAAAAGTGTCCTTTGTCATTTGGCAAACGTGTTCTTCCAAGTTTTTGATTTGATTATAGATACCTTTAGCTGTAGATGTTTGTTTTTTCTTATCCATTGAGTACCTATAATTGCGTCGTATTGAAAAATTTTTCCTCACTCGGTGTATGGAAACGGCGAGCCATAGGCAAAATTTATCTATCGCCACATCAGGTAGATTGACTTCGAGCACCTGAAATAGCTTTTGTAAAAAATCAACTGCATCTTGCTTTTGAATATCATCGAATGGCCAAAGCCTGCTTCCATAGACTTCAAACAAAAATTCCACAAAAAATTGACGAATCTCCTTCTCATTTCCATGGAACTGCATACTATCTGGTCGTAACTCAATGTCATACGAGATAAGAAGCGAATTGATTTTATGAATGGTGTTATACAATGTGGATCTACTGATATTCAGTATGTCCATCCATTCATAGAAAGACCTGTTTTGTTCAAAGAAAACGCCATCAATCAATCGAATTTCAATCGTATCTTTTAGAATTTCTTTGATATAGTAGTCGACTCGTATCGTCTGTGTATAACAAATGGATATGCCTTGTCTTGGCTTTATGTGGATTAACGGCTCTCCGTTTTCTGTTTGGAACGACTTCATTTGTTCTAAATCGCTTTGAATGGCACGAACCGAACCGATTTGTTCATTCGATATTTCTTGAAGGCTCCACCACTTATCTTTTGATACAAGCAGTTTTAAAATTTTTATCCATCTCTTTGATTTATTATCAATGAGCTCCATTAAACAACTAACTCCTTCCCTTGGCTTGCCTCTATATTATGAAGTTCACTTAAAGAACATTTGATTTTCTAAATAGGCATAAAATGATTTTAATATTTAGGCTAAATCGTTTTGTCTTCACTTTTCATGATAAAAGAGAAAAAAATTAGACGAAAACAAATATTATTCGTTAATTCTCCATATTTTTCTTTTAAAAGGTGATAAGTAAGCCATGAATCCTATAAAAATGGATCATTTTAGATATTTTGTTTATTTTTTTGCTGTTGAAACGGTAAATGAAAGAATAAAATGCAACAGATTTTTGATTACCATATGAAAGGGAGTAGAAGGAATGCGGTCTATATGATGCTGAACTGTCTAACCATACATACCATATGATACATGCTTGTTTCATATGAACGAACTATATGTGAATACATGCTTATATATGCATGTACACATCGTTTATTGTTCATTCAAGTATCAATAGAAAAATTCATATTTATTCTTTCATGATCCCTCTCACTATTCCCCATTTCTATGGACCCCAATCCAGTTATTGAATCCACTATCATGATTGATCAACTCATTTTATTCATAGGGTCGTAAGGTGCAATTTTTTAGAAAATATTTGATCAGAAGCGGAGTGATTGATCGGACAGTATACAACTGATTTTTTATCATTGCTGAAAATTAATTTTAGAAAAGGGTGGATGTATTGAAAAGAATATTGTCGCTGGCACTCATTACAGTGCTAGTCATACAGTCTAGTATATTAGGAGTCTTGCCTTTAGCAGGGGCACAAGCAAAAGAAATTCAAGAAAATATTTATGGGGATATTGAGTTTGCTGATAGCGAAGGCAATAAGTTATCAAGCATGGAAGATCAGCAAGTAAGAAAGGCCACTGTGCATTGGTCAATAAAAGGAATTGATCTAAAAAAACAATATCCGTATGTTCTCACTCTTCCTTCAGCCATCCAGGTAGAGAAGGAGCAGAAGGAACCCATTACTGTAGGTGACATACCTGTTGGCGAGTATACCGTTTCAAAACAAAATGAAGTGACGGTAAAATTTAAAGAAGATGTTGAGATCGATCCAAATTTAGAAGGATCAATTGACATCGATGTCACCAGTATAACTCAGCAAGAAGAGAAAACAAAGCAAAATGAGGGTGAAGAAAGCCTTCCAAAAGATGACTCAACCTCATCTGAGAAAGATAAAGCTTCTAACAATCAAGAAGCCGCTCAAACGAAACAAAACGAAGAAGATGAATTACTAAAAAACAAAGTGAGCGTGTCTAAGCGTGCAGGGCTGCAAAGTGTTACAAAACAAACGCTGATACAAGAAAATCTCCTCACTGATGCGAAATTAATATTTGAAGATCCGGAAGGAAATTCAATTGAGAAACCTGATATCAACTCGCTGATTTCCATTAACTATGAGTGGGCCATCCCGAATGGGCATAGCTATAATGGCGGAGATGAATTCCATTTCAAGGTTCCAGAGGAATTAGTGATTTACGAAAAAATCGATCGTCTCGAGATGAAATTTAATCAGGCAACTGTTGGTTATTTCTCTGTAGATGAGAGCGGAAATGCCTCCATCGAGTTCACCGATTTTATTAAACAATATTCAAATATCCATGGAACACTTCAAGTTTGGACGCAATTAGATCAACAAACAGTCATCACGGAAGAAAAAGAAGTCATCATTACCCCGATTGAAGGCAAGGATACGGTATCCATTCCGATTCAATACATTCCAAATGGTCCAAACGTCTCTAAAAAGGGAAAACCAAATCGATCTTACAATGCTGAAACCATTCAATGGACAGTAGATTTTAATATGGACTTAGACGATGTGAAACAAGCGAAGCTATTAGATCCGATTCAAGAAGGTCAGGCATTGAAAAAAGATTCAATCAAGCTTTATCGTATTGATACAAAGCTAAATGGAGAAACATCGATTGGCCAGCTGATTGACGAAAACCACTACACAATCGGCCAAACAGCAGATGGTCAAGATTTCACGATTGAATTTAAAGATGACGTGCATCTAGCTTACCGTTTAATGTATGAAACGGACATTACAAATCAAGATCAGTCTGCATTTCGTAATAAAGCGTCCCTAGTTTCCGGTGATAAAGTGATCAGTTCAGCAGAAGGCACAGTGAATGTGACAAGAGGCAGTCCTTTAAATAAAAAAGCCGCTCACTACGATCCAGTCACACAAACGATTACTTGGGAAATTCGATATAACTATAACGAAAAAAAGCTGGCTCAAAAGGATGCTTTGTTAGAAGACTACTTTAATGGCACACAGGCGCTGATTTCTGATTCATTTCAAGTCAAAGAAGTCACAATTGATCAAAATGGCAACGAAGCAGGGACAAAAGCGTTTGAAAATTATGTAGTTCAACCTCAAAAAAAGGATGAACAAAACGGGTTTACCTTGCAATTCAATCAAGATATTCAATCAGCTTATCTCATCACCTATCAAACAAAAGCAACCGAGCGGGTTTTTGAAGCTGAAGAGATCATCAATACGGTAACAGCTGGCAAAGAGAGCAAACAAGGGAAGCAAAGAATTGACCAGCAAATCCTAACGAAAAATCATGGAACACCGAATTACAAGACCAAGACCATTCCATGGCGTATCACCTTCAACAAAGATCAACAAACGATGAACAATCTAATATTAAAAGATACGTTTACAAACGAAGGATTGACGTTGCAAAAAGATAGTTTAAAAGTGACGACAGGCAATTCAGTGCTTGAAGAAGGCACAGATTACCTAATAATTGAACATGAAAATGGATTTGATATTCAATTTACGAAAGAGATTAAGACAGAACATATCGTCACATATACAACGTCTTTTGATTATGAAAAAAGAGCAGATAAAGACCAAAAGAATCTGCGTAATCATGTAAAGCTTGAATGGGTAAATGAAGATGGCAAGGATTTGACGAAGGAAAATCAATCTGTCTTCACGCCTGACACATACACGCAGTCTAATGGTTTTAAGAACGGAACTTATGATGCAAAGAAAAAAGAGATCACATGGAATATCGGTGTGAACTATAATTTGAAACATCTAGAAGAGGCGAGAATCGAGGATTTCATTCAAGGAAATCAGCGTTTGCTTAAAGATTCAATCACCGTCTATTCGCTTGATTTACAAGGCGGGGAAAATGGAGCAGAAGAAAAAGAGGTATTAGCGAAAGAACATTATGACATCAAATTCCTTGAAAATGAAAAGGGAGAAACAGGCTTCGAAGTCATTTTCAAAAAAGCCATTGATTCCCCATACAAAATCACGTATCAAACAAGTGTTGAAGGAATGGATTTAGTACAGAAAACCTACGAAAATAAAGCGACCCTTTATGATGGACAGACAAAAGAATCAGATGTGAATGCTGTGGTGTCCATTCCAAATGGAGGGAAATACACGAGCAAATCAGGAAATCAACAAGGGAAAGTTATTGATTGGAAAGTGAATATCAATTTTGGTCAATCAACAGTCCAAGATGCGACGATTATAGACCATCCAAGCAGTAACCAAGCCATAATTGAAAACTCATTTCATCTCTATTCGACGACAATAGATGAAAAGGGGCAAGTGACAAAAGCAGAAGAGCTGGAAAAAGGGAAGGATTACGAACTAGACCTTGAATTCGACCCAGATTCTTTTCAAATCAAATTTAAAGAAGAAATCACGAGACCATATATTTTAGAATACCAATCTCTCATTTTAGATAAGGTGGGAAGTACACTTCAAAACGAAGTAACGTTTAGAGGTGAAAATGTAAAAGAAATTAAAAAGGAATCCGAAGCCTCAATTGTGGTCAAACGCACCGCTGGCATGGGGGACGGCACAGGAGCGATTGGTGCTTTAACCGTTAAAAAGGTAGATGCGAGTACTGGAAAAGCACTAAAAGGAGCAAGCTTCTCTCTGACAGATGCTGCGAGCGGCATCGTCATTGGTACAAAGACAACAGATGAAGAAGGATCTCTTCGATTTGATCGTCTTCTGTATGGTGATTATATCGTGACAGAAGAGAAAGCACCTGATGGTTATATTAAAACCAAGGATCCGATCCATATAACGATTGATCAGCCTTACGAATCTGGAGATCAAGCGAAAACAGGAAATAGCATGACGGTGCAAAACCAAGAAATCCGCCAGCATGTCAAGTTAACGAAAAAAGACAAAGAGACGGGTGCAGCATTAGAGAATGCAGAATTTGAACTGAAAAATGAATCTGGAGATACCGTCCAAACCGATTTGAAAACGGATGAAAAAGGAGAAATCCTTTTCAAACATCTTGAGCCAGGTTCCTATTATTTTGTTGAGACAAATGCACCGAAAGGCTATCAATTAAATCAGCAAAAATGGCCGTTCACCATTAAAGAAAATCAAACAGAAACAACAATTGTAACTGCAGTAAATGACATCATCAAAGGCTCAGCAGAATTGAGCAAAATAGGTGAAGGCGGAGAGCGACTAGAAGGTGCACAGTTCAAGCTTTTAGATCAAGATGGGCATGAGCTAAAAGGTTCGCTTGTCACAGGAGAAAATGGCAAGATCACGATAAACGAACTAAGGCCGGGCACGTATCAGCTCATTGAAACAAAAGCACCCGATGGTTATGTATTAGATGAAACGCCAATCAAATTTGAAGTACCACTTGATCCAAAGGAACCAGTCGTCATTTCGCAAAAGAACTTCTATGAAACAAGTGCATTAGAAGTGAAAAAAGAAGGGGAAGATGGCAAGAAGCTTCAAGGTGTTCAATTTGAAGTCTTGGATCAAAATGACAAAGTCGTACGTAAAGATTTGACAACAGATGAAGATGGGAAGATTTTGGTCGACAATCTCAAACCGGGCAAATATCAGCTCGTGGAGACAGAGAGTATTGATGGTTACCAAAAGAAAAATAAATCTTATCCTTTTACCATCGAAATCGCACAAAAAACACCGGCAGAAATCAAAGTGATCAATGATCTCAAAACTGGATCTGTCCAGCTCACGAAGCTCGGTGAAAAGGATGATGTGCTTGAAGGAGCAGAATTCAAGCTTATAGATGCAAATGGAAAAGAGATGAAAACAGGTCTTGTCACTGATCAGAACGGGAAGATCATCGTCAACGATCTGAAGCCTGGAACCTATCAGTTTGTTGAAACGAAGGCGCCATTCGGTCACGAGCTTGACGAAACACCTGTCACTTTTGCTATTCCATTTAACCCTGAGAAGCTGGTCAGTGTGACAAAAGAAAATAGCCGCAAAACAGGCGGAGTGCTGCTCCACAAAAAAGGCGAAGATGGGAAATCATTAGAAGGGGTTGTCTTTGATCTATCTGATGATAAAGGAAAGATAGTGGCAGGAGGAGAAGGAATTACAACCAATCAGGATGGAAAGATCACCTTCACAGGACTAAAACCTGGAACCTATCAATTTGTTGAAAGAAAGAGTCTTGAAGGCTATGAATTGAGTACGAAACCACTTGTCTTTGAAGTTGAATTAGGTCAAAAAGAATTGATTCAAGTGGAGGCAATCAATCAGCTCAAGAAAGGTTCTGTAGAACTCACAAAAATAGGGGAAGAAAAAGAAAGATTGAAAGGCGCAGAATTTACACTTTTCAATGACGATGGCAAAGAAATGATGTCAGGTTTAACAACAAACGAGAAAGGCATCATCACTGTCAACGATTTGAAACCAGGCGCTTACCAATTGGTTGAAACGAAGGCTCCGTTTGGACATAAACTAGATGCAGAACCAGTAGAATTTAAAATTGATTTCAACCCAAATCAACTGGTGAAAGTGACAAAAGAAAATATTCGGACGACAAGTGCTGTGAAGCTTCAGAAAAAAGGAGAGGATGGTCAGTTGCTCGCTGGGGTGACCTTCGATCTGATGGATGAGCATGATCAGCGTATTCAGAAAGACTTAAAGACAGACAAAAACGGTCAACTGACAGTCGATCAACTGAAGCCAGGAACCTATCGATTTGTCGAAACAGCAAGCATTGCCGGCTATGAATTGGATCAGACACCTGTCTCATTTACGATTCGTTTAGGTCAAGACAAACCAGCAAAAGTAGAAATGATCAACAAACTGACGCCGGGAGCAGTGGAACTGACCAAAATCGATGATGAGGGACATCCGCTGGAAAATGCAGAGTTTGCTCTTCTGAGTAAAGAAGGAAAAACGTTGAAGAAATCACTTGTAACGGACCAAAAAGGAAAGCTTCACATCAACGATCTAAAACCGGGAGAATATCAATTCGTTGAAACGAAAGCACCTCATGGTTATGAATTGGATAATAAGCCGATCCTGTTCACAATTGAGAAAAATCAGCAGAAGCCGCTTCAATTAACAGCGAAGAATCACTTGATCTTAGGAAGTCTGCGTATCATAAAGGTAGACCAGCAGACAGATAGAACCTTAAAAGGGGCAGCCTTTGACATTCGTACAAAAGCTGGGAAAACCATAAAATCTGTGACAACAGGAAAAGACGGAGAAGCCATTGTCAAAGGGCTTAAACCTGGAGAGTATCTACTCACAGAGACAAAAGCACCAGATGGTTATGTAGCTTTAAAGAAACCGCTCGCTTTTACAATTCAAATGGGCGAAGTGGAGATCAAGACAATGATTGTGAAAAATGCACCAGTGAAGAATGAAGAGGACCACACGAATCCTCCAGCTTCAGATAAAGGGGATCAACATCCGCCTCATGACTCAAACGGAGAGCTGCCAAAGACTGGAGAAGAATGGCTGCGTTACTTGATGTATGCAGGGATTTTACTAGTAGCTTCTGGAACTGTTCTTCTTGTTCTTAGAAGAAGAACCATTCAGTAAGAGGAAGGAACGAGTGTATTGATGAAAAAAAGAACCTTATTAGGAAGCTTTTTGGTGGTCACGGGGCTGATGCTCATCTCCGTTCCTTTTCTATATGAGTGGCGAACTTCTCAAGAGACAGCAGCAATGGAACAGGCATTAAAGATGATTGAAGAAAATGAAAGTGATGCCCTTTCTTCTATTCCACATTTAACTGTGTCAGAAGAAGACCTGCGAGATGTGATGGAGTTAGAGATCCCGTCAATTGATTTAAACGAAAAAGTGCTTCCTGTTACAACAAAAGAAAATTTAGGCATTGCATTGACTCAAATCAAATCTCATCAAATGCCAGGTGAAGGAAATTTCACGATTGCAGGCCATAGAGGGTATAGAGGCGACCGGCTTTTCCGGCAGCTGCCAGAGGTACCTAAAGGAGAAAAAGTCGTCTTACATCATCAAGCTGAAACATACGAATATAAAATTGTCAGCTCTGCTACGATAGAACCGACGGATGTGGATGTATTAAAGGATCGCGGGAAAAATGAACTGACATTGATCACTTGTACACTTGATGGTCAGAAACGCTTTGTCTTAAAAGGAATACGAATCAACGCTTCAAAGGGTGAACAGCTGTCGGATGTATAACACCAACATAATAAATGATGGATGCGATGGAAAAGCAGCGCTCACGACCGATATGTTACACCAATTGTTATCAGAGCAATATCCAACTTTAAAAAACGAACGTTGGGATGTTGATGTAGATACAATTCGGGCTTCACCTATTCTTCACCCTTTATTAAAAAGAAAGCTGCCAGTTGGTATTGAAAAATTCACATGTGTTTTGTTCACGCAGCGGACAGCAGCTTTTGGAGAGCCTTTGATTGTGTACTTTCTGTTGGATGAGAAAGGCGAATCGATTTACGCAATGGATCTATTGCTTGAGCAGCAAAACACCCATTAAACGAGAAAGAATTTAAGGTTTAAAAATAAAATCAGTCATATCATGAGGACTCTAATTCGTATACGAATTAGAGTTCTTTTATTTGTTTATATATAGGCGTTTTACTAACTTTATTATCTACTAAAATTAGCATATCAATTGGTAGAAGTCCGCTGCCTAGCAGATAGTCTCCAATGACTGTTTCATAAGAAATATTAGAAAATGCTAAAGATCATAATGTGTTGACTCCAAAATACTGATAAAATTTATTTGGATATTCCTTAATTATAGGTGTGGAGGTAAAAGCATGCGAAAAGAAGACCCCCAATATATTTTTCATCATGATAAACGACCAGAAGTTGTTCATGATTTAGCCGATGTAGATGAAAATTCCACTGAGTTGTTAATTACAGGGAAAACAATAAACATTGAAAAATTGAAATCTTTTTCTAACCTGACGAAATTGTGGATTTACAAAGTGGACCAAAAGGAATTCAATACGATCTTGAGTTTAGTTAATCCCAAAATGCTCTTTGTGCATGAACTGAGAGTAGAAGATTTATCAATCATAAGTTCTCTTAAAGATGTTGAGGTATTGGCACTTGAATGGAATACAAAGGCACAAAGTTTATGGGATTTATCAAAAAACACGTTTTTAAAATCTTTATCCATAACAGACTTTTCAAAGTTGAATGACATAGCCCCTTTGCAAAAAAACACTGGTTTAGAATTGCTGCAATTGTCAGGCGGGGTTTGGAATTCATTAAATTTAAATACGCTTCAACCTTTAAGATACCTCAAGAATTTAAAATATCTGTGCTTATCAAATATAAAAGTGAAGGACGAGTCTTTAGAGCCAATATCGGAATTAGAGGGACTCAAGGAACTTGAAATCTCGAACCAATTCCCGACAGAAGAATATGCCAGATTATCCGTAACCCTCCCAAATACGAAGTGTGATCGTTTTGCACCATACATCTTTTTATCAAGTCCTATTGTAGATAAAGATGTGATGGTGATTGGAAAGCGAAAACCGAAATTAAATTCAAAAGTGGATGGGGCAAAGTTGCAAAAATACGAAAAACAATTTAAAGCGTACCAACAAAAGTATATAAATTAACTTAAAAAGCAATGGAAAATCAATTCCATTACTTTTTCTATTACGCAAACAACTTCAGCCCAACCACACCAATCACAATCAGCAGCAGGCTGAGTATACGAATCATGTTTTTCGGCTCTTTAAATAGAATCATATTAAACAAGACAGAGCCCGCCGTTCCAAGCCCGATCCAGACCGTATAAGCGACGGATACTTGAACGGACGAGAACGAGGCGTATAAAAACAAAAAGGATAACGCAAACCCGCCGACAAATAAAATGCCTGTCGTGATTTGCTTTTTCTTACTAAACATATTGAGGCCAATGGTCCCGCCGATTTCGCAGGCAGAGGCTAACAGTACAAAAAACCAGCCCATGTTATACCGCTTCTCCTTTCTGCTCATGTGCATCTCCATCAGACACTTTCAGTCCAATAATTCCGAGAATTAAAATGCCCATAAATAAGAGCTTTTCTAATGAAAATGAACCGCCAAACAGCGCATAATCCATCAAAGATGTCCCAATCGTTCCAACTCCGGCAAACACGGCGTACACGGTCCCTGTCGGCAGCTTTTCGCAGGCCTTCATTAAAAAATAAAAATCAACCGGGATCAGGCAAATAATGATGGCCCACTCCCACAACGCATCTGCTCTATTTAAACCAAACACCCAAAGTAATTCGAATAAACAAGTGAGTGCAACATACATCCAGCTTTTTTTCATTGTATTTCCTCCTAAAACTCAAAACTGACGATTCGTCATTTTAAAGCCAAAAAAGAGTGTACAGCAAGTGCTGTATTCAGAATGTCGACAAAGGGCTAAAATGAACTTTATTTTAGCCCTTTGTCTTCTTTTCAGCGTGATAGAAAACCTTTGCAGTCTAGGAAGGACGGCTACTTTTGCGGAGCGAATTTGACATTCGTGAGCACCAGCGCGCAGGACTGACAACGAATGCGAGGGTTTGTCTACACGCTGCGTACAGCAAGTGCTGTACTAAGTTAAGGTGTCTCTATGCCAAGTGCGTAAAGAAGAAATTGCTTTACCTCTCGCTTTTGAATCAGAACCTCTTCTGTATCTGTTTCCGTAAATAAGTACATTTGCTCAGCAGACGATTCGAGTAAACCGATAATGAATTTCGCCGCGTAATGACAGTTCAAATTCGCACGGACTCGTTTGTCCTGCTTTGCTTTTTCTAGAAAAGCAGCGACCCATTTGTAAATCGGCTCATAAATATCTTCCCATTCCTTTAAATGCTCGGTGGCGGCTAAGCCTGAGTAGGTGAGGGCAAGGACATCACGGTATTGCCTTGTAAAAGCAAAAATGAATTCAACAAGCGCATCTGCTTGATCGAGGACATCTGCATGCTGAGTGAATTCCTTTTCGATCGCAGGCACCATCTGAGCGATCAGATGTTCAGCGATCGCAGGCATGACGGAAAGCTTTGAAGGAAAATATAAATAAAACGTTCCTTGCGCTACTCCTGCTGCTTTCACAATATCCGAAATGGTCGTCTTTTCAATGCCTTTTTCTTTAAACGCATCAATGGCAGCAAGCATAATCTTTTCTCGTTTCGACATATCATCACCGACCTTAAATGACTGAATGTCATTCAGTTTAGCGAGAAAATGACGATTTGTCAATATGTTTTTCTCTACATTGAATGTGAGAATAAGTGATGAATAGATGCGGGCAAGCCTGAATAAGCTGTAAATATGGTCAAGCATCATCATGTGAGAAAGGGGCAGCTCTCTGTATGACATCCAGTGCTATGTTTTCCATTGCTTATTTTCTCCTGCTCGTCCCGCTCTATTTACATATGAGATACAGACAGGCAAAAAAGCAACATCGTTTTATCTATTTACGAACAGAATTGATCCTTGCCTGCCTGTTTATTTATACGAATGTTTTATTATATTTGACGGTCTTTCCAAATCGTTTTTCCGCCCCAAGGGATCAGGTGAGTGTGAATCTCATACCTTTGCAGTCCATTTATCAAAATCTTCACGCCTACCATCACGGCTATCCAAATCTCGTCTTTTTAAATTTAG
Organism: Bacillus sp. FSL K6-1000; assembly: GCF_038630785.1. NCBI lineage: Bacteria > Bacillati > Bacillota > Bacilli > Caryophanales > Bacillaceae > Bacillus > Bacillus sp. FSL K6-1000. The sequence goes on from NZ_CP152042.1 coordinate 842,205, forward strand.
CAGGGAACATATTGTTATTTGTCCCACTCGGTTTTTTTCTTTATCAAGCCTTTCGAACCATGCGCTGGCAAAAGGCGCTTCTTGGCGGCTTTCTCCTGTCAACCATGATCGAAGTGCTCCAATGGATGTTCTCGCAATCTGGTATCATTACAAGAAGCAGCGATATTGATGATATTCTTTTAAATACACTTGGCACAGCGCTAGGCTGTATCGTGTATCAGATCTATCGAAAAAGGAAGGAGAAAACCTGAGTGAAGCGAGTTTGTATTATTCCATGTGGCGCGAAGAAAATTTGGGACGTCGATCCAGAGGCAGGAAGCCAGCCAGCGAACCTTGTTTATTTAAGTCCCCTGCATCAGCGTACGAAAAGCTATGCTCAAACGTTCTTTTCAGACTGGATGATCTTATCAGCGAAGCACGGATTCTTAAAGGCAGATGATATCATACATGAAAATTATGATGTGGCTTTTGGTATACCGCATGCTAAGCAGATCACACGAGAAGAACTGAGCCGGCAATTTCATCAAAAAAATCTTTTCGCATATGATGAACTGGTAGTACTAGGTGGGAAGAAATATCGTAAAGTGATCGACCCTTTATTACATCCTCATCAAAAAGCGAATTACCCGCTGGCTCCATATAAAGGAATTGGCTATATGCTTCAGGCGTTACATCAAGCAGTGAAATCAAAAATAGAACTTCCGCCGCATATTTAACACATTCACATCTACCGGTAAGCAGGGTTTTGATCATTAAAAAGAGAATAATTGAAATAGCGATGCTGATTGTTTCATATCTTTTCAGCAGCCACTAGGATGCCCGTATCGCTCGGGTGAAGTGGCTCAATGAAAAAGGGAGGCGTATGAACATGACAACCATCTATTTAGCTGGTGATTCGACCGTTTCATCTTATCCAGATCGTCCTGTTCAAGGAGGATGGGGAGAGTTTTTACACCGCTATACAGCGCACGGCGTTCACGTCGACAATCGTGCCATTGGTGGAAGAAGCTCAAAAACATTCATTGAAGAAGGACGCCTTGATGACATATTGGCTGACATTCAGCCAGGAGACTGGCTTTTCACACAAATGGGGCACAATGATGCTTCTAAGGAGAAGCCCGAGCGCCATACAGATCCTTTCACGACGTATAAAAGCTACCTGTCTCAATATATTCACGGAGCAAGGGCAAAAGGGGCAACACCACTTTTACTCACTCCAGTCGGCCGTTTTCATGAAAAAGACGGAGAATATATCAACGATTTTCCTGATTACTGTGCCGCTATGAAAGAATTAGCCGATGAAGAAGAAGTTCTTCTCGTCGATTTAAATACCGCAAGTCTTCAGTTTTATCAAATTTCCGGCATAGAGAAAACGACCTCTTACTTTATGCTGTCAACAGGAATTGAGGATCGCACGCACTTTACAAAAGAAGGCGCAGATGCGATTGCAAGACTTGTTTCTCTTGAATTAAAAGACCTTGGTTTAACGATCGTGTGATGAATGACAGGACGAGTGAGCGCTCGTCCTGTTCTTTTTTTTGCAGAAAGCTATTGATTCCCTTCACTAGAGTAGACTACAATAGATACATATGATAATGAGAATCAATATCACTGATAAATAGATCATTCGATGGAAAACTGGAGGGACTCAAATGTCAGATCAGCTTGAATTGTTTGACGTCACCATTATTGGCGGCGGGCCAGCAGGCATGTACACCGCCTTTTATAGTGGGATGCGGGACTTAAAGACGAAGGTACTTGAGTACAACGAAAGCCTTGGCGGGAAAATCCTTCTGTATCCTGAAAAGGTCATTTGGGATGTCGGCGGTTTGCCGCCAACAAGAGGAGAACAGCTGATACAGCAGCTGGAAACTCAGGCGAAAACATTTGAACCAGAGATTGCACTGAATCAAAAAATCACGTCATTCGAGCGAGATGAACATAATCATATCCTACTGACGGCTGAAAATGGTGATCGTCATTTGACAAAGACCCTCATATTAGCGATGGGTCACGGCATTCCAGTTCAGCGGAAACTTGAAATCGAGCATGCAGACCGCTATGAAGTGACAAACCTTTATTACACTGTCCAGGAGCTCAAGACATTTGCAGGGAAGCGGGTTGTGATTTCTGGAGGCGGCGACTCAGCGGTTGACTGGGCCAATGCCCTTGCTCCAATTGCTGAAAGTGTCACCGTTGTGCATCGCCGTGACATGTTTGGCGGACATGAGAAAAACGTCGCCAATATGAAGGCAACTTGCAAACGAATTTTAACCCCGCATGAACTGACAGAACTGCATGGTCAAGGTGACAAAATTGATGCTGTCACCATTCAAAACATAGAGACAGGTGAAAAAGAACGAATCGAAACAGATGCTGTGATCGTTAATCACGGGATGAAAGGCGATTTAAGCGTGCTATCAGAATGGGGTCTCAAGCAAGGTGAATGGGGACTGATCGAGGTCAATGAAAAAATGGAAACCAATTTACCGGGCGTCTACGCAGTAGGCGACTTGTGTACACATAAAAGCAAGGTCCGCTTAATTGCTGGTACGTTTGTTGATGGAGTCAATGCGCTGAATAGCGCAAAGCTTTACATTGAACCAGAAGCCGAAAAAGTGGCATACGTTTCCTCTCATAATGAACGCTTTAAGGAGAAAAACAAAGAATTACAAACAGCTGGAGCTCGCTGATAAATATCCAGTCAAACATTGAAGTGCTAAAATTTTAGCACTTTTTTTATATGGAAGGAGAAAGAGAAAATGACAACCCGTACTCATACCATTCTGCGCATGAAAGAAAGTAAAGAGCGATCTCTTTCTGTCAAACAAACAGTCTCCTGGCATACATCTTTCCCTATGTTCTTGACATGCGACGGATCTGTGAGAATTGAAATGGAAGGATTGCAATATCAGCTAAACGCAAAAGACAGTATGTTGATCCGCTCAGGTATCAATGTCATGCTCCAATCTTTATCCAACGAACAGGTGGCGATTTATACGATCACATTTGATCAGTTTATCCTGACAAATGATGCGCAAAATGAATTGGTTTTTAAGATGAGCTATGATGATCTGCCAGATAATGGAGCAATGGTCAAAGGCTCTGCCGTGCTGTTTTCTTACATCAAACAAATGAAGGTGAGTCAGTGCATCCGAGAACAGGAGAAAAGGCTGGAGGACATCATGCACATTTTTCACCGTCAATCCAAGCCATACGCTGAGAAGGTGCATTATTCAATTGAAATGATTTTGCAGTATATGGCGCAGCATTATGAAAAAAAGCTTACGAGAAAAGACTTAGCCCATAAGATGGGTTTTCATGAGAGTTATTTTTCGACCTTTTTCAAACAAAGTATGGGACAGAGTGTGAGTGATTATATTGCACAAATTCGAATAGATGAAGCAAAAAAACGGCTTCTGCAAACAGATGATCAAATTCAAATGATTGCGCGGCAAGTGGGCTATACAGACAGTTTATATTTCAGCAGGAAATTCAGGCAGAAGACAGGAAGGTCCCCTAGTCAGTTCCGAAACAATCGAAGACCAGAGCGAATTGCTGCTTTTCAATTTGTCGGGTTATTGGGCGCGCTAGGCATTCGCCCTGTCTGCATTGACCAAGATACCTTTCTCCATTCAGATATACTCAAAGATCAGCTGGCCGGTACGCTGGTCATAGATGAACACACGCCTGATGACGTATTCAAATCACTTCAACTAGATTTAATCATTATTCCTAACTATTTTTATTCGAAGCCTGCGTTGATCAAGCGGTTGGAGCGAATTGCCCCTGTCCTTGTTCTGCCATATGCCGGTGGTCATGTTGTACAAGAGGTCTTAACTACAGGGCGCCTGTTAGGAAGAGAGAAAGAGGCTAAAGATTGGGTGAAACGCTTCGAACATCTGAGTCAAAAGGCAAGAAACGATCTATCTTCCTTTAGGGAAAAAGGAGAGACAGTCGCGATTTATGAAATGAGAGGACATGACAAAGTGTACATGTGGTCCTATGATGCTAGAGGTGCCTTCTACCTTTACGAAACGCTTGACTTAAAGCCTCCGAAGACGATTCTAGAAGAAGTTCTTCTCCCCAATCAACATACAGTCATTCCTTTAGAAAGGTTAAGAGAATACGAGGCGGATCACATGTTTTTTATTGTAGGTGTTGAACATGGGTGGTATGAACAAATGGATCAGCGGATGGAGGAAAGCGATGTTCTTCGTCAATTGTCCGCTGTGAAAAATGGAACCTTCTACCCATTAAAACTAGAGGATTTTCGATTTGATGAAGGAGAGCGGGCTCTTCATTTGATTGACCGTTTTGTCTCCCGATTGACTGAGGCAGCCAATCCAACAATTGTCCATATGTAAGTTGCGAGAATCCTCCATAGACCACTTCGTATGAGGTTGGTAGAATACATGAGACTAGTAATTGATAACTATTCTCATTTGTATCGGAGAAATGAAGGAGGAATACTCATATGAAAAAGACATATTGGATATGTGCTGTCATCTTCATGCTGGTATTGTCAGCCTGTGGCAAAAAAGAAGAAGCCAAAACGGCAGAAACAGAGCAGCAAACGAAAACCATTGAGACTGTTAAAGGAAAAATCGACATTCCAGCAAACCCAAAACGCGTTCTCATAGATGGATATTTAGGCAGTGCAATTGCATTGGATGTTCACCCTGTAGGTGCAACGACTCAAGATTTAAAGAATGTACACTTGAAGGACAAGATCAAAGGTATAGAGGACATTAGTGACGAGCGTTCAGCTGAAAAAGCACTCAGCTTAAAGCCTGATCTAATTATCACCGCAGTACAGGATGAAAAAGTCTATGATGTGTATAAAAAAATAGCACCAACACTCGTATATCCTTACAATTCATTCAAAGACGCACATGAAGAAATCACAACTTTGGCCAAGGTGTTAAACAAAGAAGAGGAAGGAAAGGCGTTTCTCGCCTCCTTTGACAAACGAATCGAAGCAGCTCGAAAAAAAGTAAAATCTGTATTAAAAGAGAATGAAACAGTTTCTATCATGGGCGCATTTAAAAATGATGTGTTTGTGTATGGGAACGGAATTTACCGAGGTGGACAAGCACTATATCAACAATTGAAAGTGAATCCGCCAAAAGAGGTAAAAGATACAATTTTAAATAGTAAAACAGGCTATGAGGTACTCTCCTATGAAACCCTTCCGAAATATGCAGGGGATTATATATTCATTGATGAATCCAATGGCGGGACATTTGATAAAAATAATTCCATCTGGAAGAGTTTAAAAGCTGTCAAAAAGGAACAGACCTATCAACTGGATGCAGAATTCTTTTGGCCTTATGATCCCATTGCAGTCATGAATCAAGCTGAAAAGTTTGCTGATTTATTGACAGATTTATCTCATCATTAGGAGGTCTGTCAATTGTTCAAACGTTTTTTTTCATACTACAAACCCTATATGGGGCTGTTTATATTAGATTTTTCCTGTGCGGTACTAGCGGCCTTACTCGAACTATCCTTTCCGCTAGCCATCAGTAAAGTGATGGACGATTTACTGCCAAATGGTGATTGGGAAGCCATTTGGTTCTGGGGCAGTTTGCTGCTCATTTTATATGTCATCAGTTCCACCATGCATTACGTTGTGACTTATTTTGGCCATAAGCTGGGGATCAATATTGAGACCGATATGAGGAATCAACTATTCTCTCATGTACAGAGAATGTCCTTCCGTTTCTTTGACCAAAAGAAAACAGGAAAGCTCGTTTCCCGCATGACCAATGATTTAATGGATATTGGAGAGATGGCACATCACGGCCCAGAGGATTTATTTATCGCCATCATGACATTAACGGGTGCGTTTGGCCTCATGCTATCGATTAACTGGCAGCTTGCGGTTCTCACATTTATTGTCGTTCCATTCCTGATCGGATTATCTGTCTACTTTACGAAAAAAATGTCTGCTGCTTTTGATAAAATGTTTTCAAGCATTGGACAATTCCATTCACGTGTGGAAAACAATATTAGCGGCATTCGTGTGGTGAAAGCATTCGGGAATGAGTCACATGAAATGGATCGGTTTATCGAGCATAACGAGCAGTTTAGAAAAACAAAACTGACCACATATCAAATGATGGCACTGCATACAGCAGTGAGTCATTTACTCATTAAAAGTGTCACCGTATTTGGGCTCGTGTGCGGTGCATGGTTTGTGCTGCAAAAAAATATGACATATGGTGAATTTGTTTCATTCGTCCTATTAACAGGTATTTTCTTAGGACCCATTCAACAAATCAATGCAGTCATTGAAATGTATCCAAAAGGTGCAGCTGGCTTTAAACGATTCGCATCACTGATCGATCAAACACCAGATGAAAAGGATGATGAGGATGCAATCGAAGTCCATCAGTTAAAAGGGAATATCACTTTTGAGCATGTATCATTTCAATATGAACCAAACAAACCTGTGCTGCATGACATCAATCTTGAGGTCAAACAAGGAGAGAAAATTGCCATCGTCGGGCCATCTGGTGCCGGGAAATCGACCCTTTGCAATCTGCTTCCCCGTTTTTATGATTGGCAGGAGGGGAGCATTACAATTGATGGCATAGACACACGAAAAATGACACTTGCATCGCTGCGCGCACAAATTGGTGTCGTGCAGCAGGAGATTTATTTATTCCATGGGACGATACGTGAAAACATCCTATACGGAAAACTAAATGCATCTGAAGAAGAGATTTGGCAGGCAGTAGAGAAGGCTCAGCTGACGGACTTAGTCAATAGTTTGCCAAAAGGACTTGATACGATGATCGGTGAGCGTGGGATGATGTTATCTGGAGGACAAAAACAGCGTATCTCGATAGCACGTATTTTCTTGAAAAATCCGCCCATTTTCATTTTAGATGAGGCGACCTCTTCGCTTGATACTGAGACAGAGTCATTTATCCAAGCATCATTAGAAGAGCTGGCTGAAGGCCGAACGACCTTTATCATTGCTCATCGTTTAGCGACAATTCAGCATGCCGACCGCATTATTGTTCTCACAAAAGAAGGCGTAAAAGAGCAAGGAAAACATGAAGAGTTACTCAAAATAGATGGTCTGTACCGTCGTTTATACGAAACACAATTTAGAATGTAAGATTCGAAAAGAAGACAAAGGGCTAAAATAAACATCATTTTAGCCCTTTTTGATGTTAGAAATTAACTGCGTGGCGCAAATAACATCACACTGACTCCAGCCAAACAGATCAAAGCACCCATCCAGTCATATAGATCAGGTGTTTTTCGATCGACCCACCAGCCCCAGAATACAGCAAGAATGACAAAAACACCGCCATAGGCAGCATAAACCCGTCCGAAAGTCGGGAACTGCTGAAAGGTCGGAATGACGCCATATGCGACTAGGATAAGGCTGCCGGCGATCCCGAAGCTGACAGGCTTTGCTTCACGGAGCCAAAGCCACACCAAATAGCCGCCACCAATTTCTGCTAAACCTGCTAATAAAAAAAGAACTATCGTCACCATCATATATGGACACTCCAATTTCTCCAATTTCTCCAATTTACACCCTATTATGACATGCGGAAAGAATGCGTTCTACCTCAATTGAATGGAGAGATCAACTGATTAGAGAGTGGTCACACATGGATTCTTGACTTTTGTACCATGAGTGATCCAAATGGTCTGTTATGTCGTAAAGTAAGTACATTCTCATGAGGAGCACACTTCCTTTTTTAGCGCTCTTTTTTTCTCCTTGAAAAAAGAGTAAAGTACAAGGTAGGCTTATTTCAGTAAATCGAGTGATAAGCAATACGTGAAGGATTTCATGATGGATGCGCATGCTCTTTCTCATGAAAAAGGAAGGAGATGACCATGGACACACTGAAAGATTTTGAGCTGTATCACAAGATCAAATATGATCGTCACAAGCCCTCGCTTGAAGTGCTGTACGATCGCTATGAACGTGTATTATATTCGTTTATTTATAAAATGACTGGCAACCGTGAGCTCGCGGAGGAAGTGCTTCAAGAGGTCTTTATCAAGCTCTGGCGCGGCATAGGAGAATATCATACGGATAAAGGGAAATTCTCCTCGTGGTTATTCATGATGTCACGCAACACGGCCATTGATCTTTTAAGAAAGCACCGGAATGAAACGGCTTTGGAAGATGAGCATATTGAATATTTAGCCGATCATCAAGAAGATGTATCAAAAGAAGTGGAATGGAAAGAGGAAAAACAGATCATACGTGAAGCAGTATCTACATTGTCAAAAGAACAGCAAATCATCATAGAAGATGTCTATTTTAAAGGGATGACACAAAAGAGCATCGCTGAAAAGCTGGGCATCCCTATTGGTACGGTAAAGGGAAGGGTTCGATTGTCTTTGAAGCATTTGCGATCGAAACTGTCTCGCGGAGGAAAGGAGGAAGAGGCATGACTCAGTGTAAACATCAAGTGATTGATTATTTCAACGGGCATTTACAAGGAGAAGAAAAAATGCAATTTGAAGAGCACATCAAGCACTGCCCAGCTTGCAAAGAAGAGCTTGAAGAATTGACAGCGCTCATGTCTGACATTCCACTTCTAGCCGAAGACCAAACACCTCCGGCAGGGATGAAAGACCGTATTTTATCCCAGGTGTTTGAAGAAGAGACAGTCGAAGAAAACAATAGCGATAGAAAAGAGCTCAAGGCTGCACCTGAGCCAAACGAAATTAAACCGCTGCAAAAGCAACGAAACCAGTGGCTCTTACCGCTCGTTGCCGCACTGCTTCTCATTTCAGCAGCTGGAAATGTGTATTTATTATCGAATGGAAAAGAACAAGCGGAAGAACCTGTCAGGGTTGTTGCCACAAAATCACTGGCTTCTGCCACATCACCAAAAACGACAGGTGCTTTCTCAGTGATAGAGCATAACGGCAAAAAAGAACTTGTTGTGAGTGCAGACGGCTTAAAGGGTCAACTTGATTCATCTGCTGTTTATCAAGTGTGGCTCATTAAAGGAGATCAGCCGGTGCCAGCCGGTGCTTTTAAAACAGATAACAAAGGGGAAGGAACCGTCACCTATGCGTTATCTGAAAAAGAAGCAAACGAATCATGGGATACCGTGGCTGTTACCCTTGAACCAAAAAAGGATAACAAGCTTCCGCAAGGTCCAGTTGTACTAAGCGCTACTTTTTAAGTTTGATTCATGAAAAGGATGCCTTCTTGAGGCATCCTTTTTTGATAGCGAAGGGGAACATTTCGGCAAATGAAACGTAGTACATATGGAGGTGAAACAGATGAAAACATCCATAGAAAAAGACCTATTTCTCTTATCAATCAGACACGCATTGATTGCCTGTTATTTTTTAGTGCTTCCGTTCGTTGCACAAGTCCTTTATACCCCATCACCTTTATTGCTCGTCCTCATCGCTCTTTTTATGATTCATAACCTAACAGAAAGTATTATTTGGTTCTACAAATCGAGAAGGATCAGAAAGCACCAGTCTGGTGATCTATCAAAACGCGGGCATGTCTTTAGCCAGCTCGTGCAAAGAGTTGAACAGCTCCTCATCGTCGGTTTTGTGATTCTTTTGATCAATGAATGGATACAGGGAAGAGTAGATCTAACTACTCTCTCATTCACTCTATTTCTATTGATCATCATTTTCCTTCAGCACATTCAGTTTTACTACGTTCAGCTATTTTTTAAATCCAACAGCTGGTTCACTTATGTTCCTTCTTTGCAAAAGGCACGTCTTTCATACATGGCGAGAGAGCGAAAGGCCCTGAAGAGGTCATAAATGTGCCATCACTCGTTTGACCCAGCCATAAACATCAGAAAATTATGATAAAATGTGGAAAGAAAGAATGGAGAAAGGGAGTGCGAGCGAGTGAAAGCAGTTGGACTATTGGAGTATTTACCGATTGAGCATGAGCAAAGCCTGATGGATCAAGAGGTTGAAAAGCCTAAAGCGTCTGGCAGGGATGTACTGGTGAAGATAGAGGCTGTGTCCGTAAATCCAGTTGATACAAAGGTGAGATCACCGAAGGATCAGAAGGAAGAAAAACTGAAAATTCTTGGCTATGATGCAAGCGGTACAGTTGTTGAAGTGGGCGAAGCGTGTACATTATTTCAGCCAGGCGATCACGTTTACTATGCGGGAGATATTACGCGTCAAGGCTCGAATAGTGAATACCAGCTTGTGGATGAGCGTATTGTGGCGAAAAAGCCAGCTAATCTATCCTTTGCAGAAGCAGCCGCGATGCCCCTTACAACAATCACGGCTTATGAGGCTTTATTTGACCGGATGCATATGAAGCGGAATGCAGAAGGCTCAACCTTGCTGATCATTGGTGGTGCAGGCGGGGTTGGTTCAATTGCCATTCAACTAGCCAAATTAGCGAAGGCAACTGTGATCGCAACCGCATCAAGACCAGAAACAAAAGAGTGGTGTCTGTCATTAGGTGCCGATCATATCATCGATCATCATCAGCCGCTTCTCGCGCAGCTCGAGGAAAAAGGAATCGGCGAAGTGGATTTTATTTTATGCTTAAATGATACAGATGGACATTTCAAAGGCATGGCAGAAGCCATCAAACCGCAAGGCACGATCTGTACCATTGTCGAGAACAAGCACAACCTAGACGTTCAATTACTCAAAAATAAAAGTGCGGCATTTGTATGGGAATTCATGTTCACACGTCCTATGTATGAAACAGCGGACATGATCAAACAGCATGAGCTTTTGACAGAGGCGAGTGAGTTATTTGAGCAAGGAAAAATAACGCATACCTTAACAAAGGTTCTCAGTCCGATCAATGCTGCTAACTTGAAGAAGGCACATCAAACACTTGAGCAAGGAAAGATGATTGGAAAATTTGTGCTTGAAGGATTTGAGAGAGGAGAGAACGTATGACGTCATTACAATATCCGATTGGCTTATATGAACCGGTAGAAACAAAAACGAGAGCACAGCTGGAAGCATGGATTGATGAGCTGGCTGCAATCCCTGAAGAGTATGAAGCGGTGACTGCACCGTTGACAGATGCACAGCTTGATACACCTTATCGGCCGGGAGGATGGACTGTTCGTCAGCTCATTCACCACGTAGCAGACAGCCATCTAAATGCATACTTACGATTCAAACTTGCTCTCACAGAAGATACACCGGACATACGTCCATATGATCAGGAGGGATTTGCCTCACTTCCTGACAGCAAGGCTCCCATCAGTTTATCCCTGCCTTTGATCAGCAGTCTACATCGCAGGTGGGTCACTTTACTGCGGGGAATGTCAGAGGAAGACTTCAACGCTTCTTATTATCACCCTGCCGATCAACAAACAGTGTCCTTATATGATGCAACGGGAATGTACGTCTGGCATTCAAAGCATCACCTTGCCCATATTACGGATTTAATCAAAAGAAATCATTGGAAGTAAAGGAGTAAACGCATGTCTGGAAGAAGAATTGTCGGCGCCATGTTTATCTGTATGGCGGCATTGTTTTATATAGCGAAATATGTTCTTTTTGAGATTCATTTTTTTAGAACGAGCTTTGATGATGAGGTCAGTAAATTTCAGCTTCTTGAAGAAGTGCTTCCTGGCGGTACGTGGATCAGTATCCTTTTTCTCATCATCGGCTTAGCCTATCTTTTATGGGATGATAGGGAAGTCATTCGTAAAAATCTTTTCACCCCAGATCGACAAGAAGAAACAAAAAAGACGGACCCCAAGTGACCGTCTTTTTTCCTTTTCTTTTGTTAGCCGCGTTCAGGACGCAGTGCTTTTTCTAAGATAGCAAGGCCTTCATTGACTTTTTCTTTTTCCTCGTCATTGAGCCGTTGCAGGGAATTTTTGATTTTTTCGTGTCCTTTTTGATAAATACTTCTGAAAATATTTTTCGCTTCCTCTGTCAGCTCTACGACAATGATTCTCCGGTCACGCTCAGAGTGCTTTCGCACGACAAAGTTAGACTGTTCTAACCGGTCAAGCAGACCTGTCATATTGGACAAAGAAGCGCCCATTTTTTCAGCGATTTCGGATACTTTGAGAGAGCCATGGTTATTGAGCAGCATGAGCACCTTCATTTGAGGCATACTCATATCAAGCTTCATCCATTCAGAAACATCTCCAAGACCTGCAGCTGTGAGCACTTTCATATAAAGAACCCATGTCTTTTTTTCCTCTGGAGATAGAATCTCTTCTTTTAATACGGTGGTGTCATGAATATTATATTCCACGCTTGTTCACTTCCTTTAAGCGGCTCTTTTTCTTTATATTACTGATTTTTACTTCTAATTGAAAGGTTCGTCAAGCTTTTGAATGTTAAACTGCATGAATCAAGTGGTATTTGTTGTATAATAATGTTCAGTTGAAATAATTGAAGCAACCTAGAAAGTTGGGAAAAACATGTGGAACAAAAAAACGGGTATGACGATCTTAAAAATGCTTTTTCCGATCGTGATTATCCTTGTCTTGATCTTTGTCGCGAAGCAGGAGCTAAGCGGACTTTCCATTAAAAAGACGTTTTATATTATTGACAGCTTGAACCGAATGGACTTGTTTATTCTTGTCTTTCTTGGACTAGTCGCGGTTTTATCGATGTCCTTATATGATTTTATTTTACGAAAAAGCCTTAATATGCCGATCAGCGGCTGGAAAACGATTCGCATTTCCTGGATTGCAAACTCCTTTAACAGTGTTCTTGGATTTGGCGGTCTATCAGGAGCAGGGCTTAGAACGCTTCTCTATAAGGAGTACATAACAGATACGAAAAAACTGCTGAAAGGCATTGCCCTTTTGACTTCCTCTGTCCTTTTGGGCTTATCTATTTTCAGTGATCTGATCTTGGTCAGGGTGCTTCCTGTTGAAAGTATTATCAGCCAGGAGCCGTGGCTATGGGCATTTGTCATTATCTTTGCCTGTATTGTACCGATATATATCGTCATGGCTTCCATTCGAAAAAGCTCGATTGAGAGCGGTGAAAATGGACTAAAGCATCCGATTTACGCTTATATCGGTGCATCGTTTTTAGAATGGCTGGCAGCTGGACTTGTTATGTATATGGCTGTCGTCTCTATGGGAATGAATGTCGATGTCCGAATTGTATTAGGTGTATTTGCGATAGCATCAATTGGCGGTTTAATCAGTATGGTTCCGGGCGGATTTGGCTCGTTTGACCTCATCTTTTTACTGAGCATGCAGTACATTGGTTTTGATAAAGAGATGGTTCTGACGGCGCTCGTCTTGTATCGCTTCGTGTACTCAATCTTCCCGTTTATCCTAGGGCTTTGTCTAGCTGCTTACGATTTAACGGGCACGACGCTTAGACGTCTTGAAGGCAATCCGAAAATGGCACCTGCCATTGAAACAACGAACGTCTTAATTGTTTTGCACCGTGCTTTATTAATCCGGTTATTGTACGGATCTTTATCGATTTTAACCTTTGGAAGCGGCTTGCTCATCATGGCATCTGTTGTGCTTCCAGTCGATCGATTAGGTGTGATTACCAGCATTCCGCGCTTTCTTTTATCAGGATTTAATGGTCTTTCCTTAATGTTCGGAATCATTCTGATGATTTTGTCCATTGAAGTGTATAAAAGAACGAAAAGATCGTACGTGCTGACAATGATCTCCTTAGCAGGCGGTTTTGTGTTTACTTTGTTAAAGGGGTTTAACCTCAGTCTGATCTTTATTTTGCCAGTCATCATGGCTGTGTTTTTCTCTCTTCGAAATCAATTTGTGAAGCAGCAGGCACCTTATTCTTTGAATCAGTTTGTGGCGGCTGCCGCTGGATATTTATTCGTGCTCTTTAACTATAATGTCATTGGCAACTATATTTGGACAAAAATAGGGCATTTCTTGAGTAAGGATTATCTCGTTCACAATGAACGGCATATCACGATGACAAGCATGATTGCTCTCATCGGTGTCCCGCTTTTCTTCTTCATTAGTAAATTGATTTTTAATAAGAAAGCATTTCCGATTGGAGAAAAAGCAGATGAGGAAAAATTAAAAACGTTTTTAGAAGAAAAGGGCGGAAATGCCCTCAGTCATCTTGGCTTTTTAGGCGACAAAAAACTATTTTTCTCAAGTGATGGAGAAGCGATGCTTCAGTTTGGACGAATTGGGCGCTGCGTCATTGTGCTCGGAGATCCATCTGGACGTGAGGCGTCTTATCCGCTTGTACTTGAAGAGTTTTTACAGGAGACAGAAAAAGCCGGCTACCGCGTCGCTTTTTATCAAGTAGAACGAGAAGGGATGGCTCTTTATCATGACTTAGGCTTTCACTTCTTTAAGCTTGGGGAAGAAGCCATGGTCGATTTAGAAACGTTTACTCTGTCAGGTAAGAAAAAATCAAATTTACGAGCTGTGGCGAATAAATTTGAACGAGAAGGCTACACCTTTGAAATGCTGGAACCTCCCTTTTCAAATGAGTTGATCTCAACTTTAAAACAAATCTCTGACAGCTGGCTCGGAAAGAAGAAAGAAAAAGGATTTTCGCTCGGTTATTTTCAAGAAGACTATCTTCAAAAAGCACCGATTGCGATTCTAAAGGATGAACAAGGGCAAATTATTTCCTTTGTATCATTAATGCCGATGTATCAAGAAGGGGAGATTTCCATCGATTTAATGCGTCATATGCATGATGCACCGAACGGGATGATGGATGCGCTGTTTATCCACCTGTTTCAATGGGCGAAAGAAAAAGGCTATAAATCGTTTAACATGGGAATGGCACCTTTATCGAATGTGGGGACGTTCCATCAGTCCTTTCTCACGGAGCGTTTGGCGAGTGTTATTTTCAATAATGTCAGATATATGTACAGCTTCAGCGGTTTACGGTCGTTTAAACAGAAGTATAAGCCTGAATGGCGCGGGAAATATTTAGCGTATAAAAAAAATACGTCACTGCCTGTCACAATGGTGCTTGTCACCAAGCTGATTGGGACGGACCCAAATCGAAATCGGCGTCGATAAACCAAAAGACCTTTACCTTTCACTAGGTGAAGGTTTTTTTAGACAAAAGAATAGCAAAAGTGGTAAAGTTGAAGGGTAAGGGGGATGTTCATATGACATTAAATGAATGGTTTACAAAGGGATTAGCTGAACGTACATATGTACACAACATGGAGAAAAACCGGGAAAATCTACTCACGGTGTACAACCAGTACGCAATTCATCAAAAAGAAAAAGAGCTGCTTCAAAAGCTGCAAAAGAAAAAGCTCAGAGCACTTGTCATCACAGCGGATTGGTGCGGGGATGCAATGGTCAATGTCCCGATTTTCATGCGTATTGCAAATGAAGCACTCATTGATGCGCGCTATTTCATTCGGGATGAGAATCTAGACCTGATGGATCAGTATTTAACGAACGGGACCGCAAGATCGATTCCGATTATCGTCATCATTGATCAGGACGGAAATGAAGTGGGGAAATGGGGACCTCGCTCAGCAGAAGCACAGCGCTTTGTGGACGAGAAAAAACCGGACAAAGATGCACCTGATTATGAAGAAGCTTTTCAAGTATTTGCGAAAGAAGCCGCACATCACTATACGACAGACCGTTACTTATGGAAAGATATTGAGAAAGAAATAGTAGAAGTTTTGGCAAAAATATAAACCAAAAGACTACTTCGCCGCAATGGGAAGTAGTCTTTTTTTATCTTGTTTTTGCGTTTTACCTACAAAACCACCGCATAAAGGTGTAGAAAACCGCAGAATTCTATCAAATACCGCAGAAAACCGCAAAGCACCACGATTTTCCCAACCACTTTTAGTTGAAAAACCTCATATATGCCATGAAATCAATGATTTTGCCCTTATCCAAAGGCTCATATAACGCACAAGGGTTGGCTTTTTCCCAATACAAGAGGCCCAGCAACTATAGTAATCTAGTTGTAATCTCCTTTGAACGAACTAAAAAAATGACAGAAAAGGACAGGCGATCAATTTATGAAAAAAATCATTTATCTCGATCAAGAAAAAAAGAAGCTCGCTGAATCGAAAAAAAGAGAACAGCGTTCCATCAAATCACTGAGACTGCTTGTGTTTTATGATGGACAAAGTCCTTCATGTGCAAAAATGATTGATTTGTTAAAATCACTCGATTGGAAAAATCGGATTCACTTTGAATCCTTTAGACACTCGCAGCTGCTCAGGCTGAATAAAATCAGTGAAGAGAAGGCGGAAAAACGAATCGTGTCTATTTCCCTAGCCAAAAATCAAAAGAATTCAGGGATCTATACTTGGCTGCGTATGGCTTGCCATATCCCTGCATTATGGGGAACGGTCCCATTCATCATGCTCAGTATTTGGCTTGGCTTTGGACAGCATGCGTACGATTTTTTTGCAAAAAGACGGTATATTCATTCTGTCAAACGGATGAACCATCATGACACAGATCAGCAAAAGACTATTTAATAAATAGAAAAAGCATGACCTTCGATCGGCAGAAGGTCATGCTTTTTTGTAATAGGGAAGATATACTGTTAAATGATCTAGCAGCTTCTTTGTGTAGAACTTATAGGCCTGATCATCAAGCTCAGCACCTGCATAGGTAAGCAAGGTTCTAAGCGCAAACAAATATTCACTGTGCAGCTCATTGTGTTCAAAGTAAGGAAGGGCTGCTTCGATCAAATAGGTTTTCAAATCAAGAGGATTTTCCTCAATCATCAATTTATAGATTTTGATCATATATAAACAGTTTGGCTGAATACGAGGCTGTTTTAACAGCTCATGTATGTAGGGAAGTGCCTTTTTGCGGTCATATTCAGCATATAGTGTCGCAATTTCATATAGCGTTTCACAGTAACGGTCTTCTATCTGTTCTTGATTAAAGTAATTGAGTGAATCTAGTAAATAAGGCACAGCTGAAGAGAAATCACCTTCACGTTTTAAGAGCACCCCGTAATAAAAATATGCGGACATTTTAATATAGGCATCAGGGTAAAGGGAAGTGTGCAAAATCACTTCCTTTATATATTTCTTCGCAGTTTGATAGGCTTTTAGTTCAAGTGAGATCACGCCGTGAATAAGTGTACAGTGAATAATCCGCTTGAAATTGTTCTTTTGTCTATATAAATCCATCGCTTGATGTGTCGCTTCAAGCGC
Source organism: Bacillus sp. FSL K6-1000 (assembly GCF_038630785.1). NCBI lineage: Bacteria > Bacillati > Bacillota > Bacilli > Caryophanales > Bacillaceae > Bacillus > Bacillus sp. FSL K6-1000. Next base: position 859,297 of record NZ_CP152042.1, read on the forward strand.
GTCACCGAGCTGTCCCATGTTTCCGAGTGCTTTTGCATAGTGATAATACAAATCACTTTGTTCAACTGAGGCGTAGGAAAAGCAGCTTTCAAGCTTTTTCAGCCCATCCTCAAGCTGACCAATTTTAATTTGATGAATACCGTCTAGATATTCAAAAATTTCTTTTTCCGTTTCAATAAACGTTTTTTCGAATTTTTTGAGCACGCGGTGTGTTTTTAAGGCAAGCGGCTGTTTTTCCGTTAATAAATAAAATTGAAATAAAGACAAATGATACTGTATGCCTAAATCCAGTGAAAAGAACTGCTCCTCGTGCTGAATGATCATTTCTGCATTTTGTTCAGCCTGATCGAGAGCATAGAAGTACATATTCATTTGAAACTCATCCAAAAGTGATAGCAGATGACGCGCCTTTTGTGACAGCTTTTCTTGGCTGATACCAAGCCGTTCAAGCAGCAGATTGATCGTATCTTGATTGGCCTCCTTTGAGCCATTTTCAATTTTACTTAAATGAGAGACAGAACAAATTCCTTCTGCCAATTCAGATTGGGTCATATTTTGTTTATAACGATAGAGTTTAATGATTTGTCCAATATTAATTTTCATTCCATCCAGAAGCCTCCCTTCCAATCATGGTTGAAAGCCTTTTGACAAAAAAACTGAATCAGACAAAATGGGAATACTTGAAAATCATTTCATCATCTTGGCTTTTTTCTCAAAATTTGTTTAAAACGTAATATGATTGTAACATTACTTGAAAAAGTCAAACAACTATTTAGCAGACGGGGAGGAGAGATACTTGATTTGCAACTGCACGCGATGATGTTTATAATGTGAATGAGAATCAATTTCAATTAAGGTTGATTGAGAGGATGACATATATGCCAGAAACGAAACAACAAACAGACGCGTTAACGGTTCGAGACGCTGTCAGATATAGACGATCGATTCGCAAATTCAAAGACACACCGGTGACGATTGAACAGCTTCAGCCGCTATTAGAGGATGCAGTCTATGCACCAAACCATAAAATCACGGAGCCGTGGCGCTTTTTATATGCGGTGACGGATGAAGCCAAAGCCACTTTTGTAGAGCGCTTCATTGCGTTCTTTCAGCGCAACAACCCAGATGCAAAAGAAGAAAAGATCAATCAATACAGAGATTACTTTTCTAAGGTCCCAGCGCTTTTACTTGTCGTACTAAAAGAAGACGAGAACCCTGTGGTGAGAAATGATGATTTTGCCGCCGTGAGCGCGCTCATTCAAAATCTCCAGCTGCTTGCATGGGATCAAGGAATCGGTATGGTATGGAAGAGCGGACGTATTTTATACGATAAAGGCTTTCAACAAGACATGGGATTAAAGGAAAACGAACGGTTTGCTGCGATCCTTCATATAGGTTATCCAGAAGAGGTGCCTGAGGAAAAATCACGCCAGAAAGCATCAAGTCTTCTTACTGAAATCAAATAAAAGAAAAGCAGACCGCTGAATAAGGTCTGCTTTTTTACTTATTGTTTTTTGGCGCGCTGATCGGCTGCTTTCATACGTGCCATTGCTTTTAAGTCATTCGGATCTGCAAGTTCTTTGGAAAATTCAACATATTCGCCATCCGTCTCTTGTGCTGCGAGCTCGTGGTTGGATTTTTTGTGTTGGTCTTTTTTCAAAGCCTTTCCCTCCTTTACAAGATCACTTTAGTTATGTGCTTGTTGGAGGGGAATATCCGTCTTATTTGTTTCTTTTTTCTGCTGCTCTTTCCGCTTTTTTGAATTCCTGCTGATACAGGACTTCCTGAGTTTTTTTCAGCTTTGAAGTTGGCTGGTGTTCTTTTTTCTTCATCAAAATCGCCCCCTCATATCATTTCTAATAGGATGGGTGTTTTTGACAACATTTATTCCTTAGAATGCAAAATCGCTTCTTTTAGTTCAGGGTGCAAAAAGTCATAAGAAGAGAGCAGTGCTTTTTTTGGCAGAGCACGCTGGCCTTCTAAAACAAGCAATGACATTTCACCGAGTGCCGTTTTGATCACAAACGATGGCACCTTCAGCCAATGGGGACGGTGAAGGGCAGAAGCAATGGTTTGTCCAAGCTGTTTCATTTGAACAGGATTCGGTGATGTCACATTGAGCGGGCCTGAGAGGTCGTCATTATGAATCGCATAGGCAATGAGATGTGCTACATCCTCAACATGCACCCATGAAACCCATTGCGAGCCAGCGCCAATTGTCCCGCCGGCAAACAGCTTGTAAGGAAGTGTCATCAGCGGCAGTGTGCCTTTTTCTCCTAACACGACGCCAAAGCGTGTGTAGACCGTACGAATGCCGAGGGCTTCAATCTTTTGCCCCTCAGCCTCCCAAAGTTTTGATGTATGACTTAAGAAATCAGTATCTGCAGGAGGTGACTCCTCCGTAAAATCTCCTGTTTGAGATGTGCCATAAATCCCGACAGCACTTGCTTGAATCAGCACAGATGGTTTTGATTCCTGCGCTTCTATAATGCGTCTTACCTCTTGTGTTGATTTGAGACGGCTGGAGAGGATGCCTTCTTTTGCCTTGTCTGTCCAGCGTGTGAAAATGGATTTTCCAGCAAGGTTAATCCATACATCGATGGCAGGCAATTCATGCTCAGGCGCAGCACCTTCGGTCAGCCACTGCACATAATGTAAATGATTTTGTTCGGATTCCTTTGGATTTCTTGTTAAAATATATAGATGATGTCCCTCAGCAGCGAGGACTTTTGTAACATGCTGGCCGATAAAACCGGTTCCTCCGGTAATGGCGATATTCAATTGACATCTCTCCTCTCATATACATACCTATATCTTTCACGATTTTGAATCAGAAGAAACATCCTGACTGTTTTGGAAAAGGAGTGATCACAGGATGCCCTATATTACAAAAATTTCTGCTCAGAAAAACAATACAGAGCGGGTCAACATCTTTCTTGATGAAAAGTACGCCTTTAGTGTTGATTTAGATGTGCTCGTCCAGCACGATTTGAAAAAAGGCAAAGAGCTGGACGAAGCAGATATCATTGAGATTCAATTCGGTGATTCGGTGAAAAAAGGATTTCAGCAGGCCGTTGATTATTTATCCTACCGTATGAGATCAGTGAAAGAAGTCACCGATTATTTAACGAAAAAAGAAATCCCGGCACCTGCTATTAGTGAAATTATACACAAATTAAAGCATTATAAGTATGTAAATGATCTTGAATTTGCAGAAGCCTATGTCAGCACCCACCGCAAAACGAACAGCAAAGGACCGTCCGTCCTAAAAAAAGAATTGAAGCTCAAAGGCATAGACGATGACACGATTGAACAGGCGCTATCGCAATACCCTGATGACTTACAGCTCGAAGAAGCTGTAAAGCAGGTTCTCAAGCTTGTTAAAAAAGAAAAAAATCGTTCTGCAAAAGAGATCGAGCAGCGCATTAAGCTGCAGCTGCAGCGAAAGGGATTTTCGTTTGAGATCATTGATAAAGCCCTTCAAGAAGCCTATGATGGACAAGAAGAGGAAAAGGAAGAAGAAGCCCTCCTATATATGCTGGAGAAGGCAAAACGTAAGGTAGGATACGACGGATCATTTGAAAAGAAGATGAAAGTGAAGCAATTTTTATTCAGAAAAGGCTTTGATCTCGATACAATTGATCACGTTTTAGACAAAGGGGAATGACAGATGGAAAAACGCTATAGTGAAATGACAGAATACGAATTGAAGCAGGAAATTGCCGCCCTTTCTGAAAAAGCACGAAAGGCTGAGCAGCTTGGCATTGTGAATGAATACGCAGTTTTAGAACGAAAAATCGATATGGCGAAAGCCTATTTATTAGATCCAGCCTTGATTCAAACGAAAACGACTTATCAAATCAAAGACACAGAAGAAGAGTTTTATGTGGAATATTTAAATGGTGTGTTTGCGTGGGGATACAGAGTATCGGCTCCAAATAATGAAGATGCCCTGCCGATTTCAATGCTGACGCAAAAGGACTGATCCCAAGAGATCAGTCCTTTTCTTTACTTCGAACGTTGTTTACGGACGTTGTTCTGAAGTACGATGTCGTGCTGCGTTTGCTGCGTTTCTCCGTTGACCTGAGAGGCAGAATGCTTTGCATTTGCCCATGGTTGAGGGTAAGCGGTTGTCCTTAATTGAACAAAGTCTGCCATATACGATTTCCCATTTGAACTCATATCTCAAGCACTCCCTTTGGAAAAATTAGCGTTTCCCTGATGCCCTCATACGTTCCTGTGGACGTGTATTCGTTTCACCATTCGGCCGTTTAGACGCATAAGCATCTGTAGCGCCTGGTTCGCCTTCAAACTTGTGATTTACCTGATTTGGAAAGCCTTTTGCTTTATTACGCATATCGATTCCCTCCAAACAATACAAATCATTTGCGTCTTTTGAAGACGTAAGGGTAGTATATGAAAAAAGAAGTTTTTTTAAAAAGGCACTTTCTGCTAGATGAAGGAGGAACAAGCATGGAACAATACTTTGAGCGATTAACAGAACAACTTATGGAAAAAAACAATATGCTGACATATGACGAAGCACGTACATGGGTAGAGCTGCTTTGGAGTGATTTTGAAACGACTTATGCAAAGGCTGGCCGCAAGTATAAAGGACAGGAAACAACAGAACGAATTGTCCAAGAGTGGATCGAGAGCTATGGCGCGCAGCTTCATTTATTTCAAAATAAACAATCAAAGGCAAACGAGCATCTGCAACAAAACAATCGAGGGCTGCTTCACTAAAAAGGCTGCCCTTTCACTTCCATTCATCTTTTTCAATAAATAGGAAAATATACAAATGAACAAATAACTTTATGAAACAATACCCAGTCTGTGATCGAAATTACAGGCTTTTTACAATGATTAAACTTAAAATTACATTAAATTCATCCTGCTGAAAATCACTGGAAATAAAACTCTGATATAATGAAACGATTAAAGAGACATGTAATTTATGGATAATAAAAAAGGGTTTCGTTTTCTGACAAAAAAGGAATAATGAACATATCAGACTATGTGAAAAAAGTGAAGAGAAGGTGCGATATGGAACGGGAATTGCTCTCTGTGATAATTCCTTCTTACAATGAAGGTGAAAACATCAGACGAATCTTTGAGGCACTCGAGGAAGAGTTTCGCGATTTTCATTATGACTTTGAAATCATCTTTGTGAATGATGGAAGCAAAGACAATACGCTTCAATACATGAGAGAGCTCTCTCGCAAAAGTGCAAAGGTCAAATATATATCCTTTTCGCGTAACTTTGGAAAGGAAGCCGCTATTTTGGCAGGTCTTGAACATGCAAAAGGAGCAGCTGCGATTATTATGGACGCCGATCTGCAGCACCCGACGTATTTAATTCAGGACTTTGTCAGAGGGTATGAAGAAGGCTACCATCAAGTCATTGCCAAACGGAATCGTAAAGGTGACAGCAAGCTGCGCTCTTACCTGTCATCCATGTACTATAAGGTGATGAACAAGGTAGTAGAAGTGGACTTGCGTGATGGCGTCGGGGATTTCCGTTTAATTTCACGCCAAGCCATCGATGCACTGCTTCAGCTGAAAGAGGGAAATCGTTTTTCGAAAGGGCTTTTTTGCTGGATTGGGTTTGAAGAAAAGGTCATCTATTATGAAAATGTAGAAAGACAGCATGGTGATACAAAATGGTCACTGAAAAAATTATTTAACTATGGCATAGATGGCGTCATTTCTTTTAACAACCGCCCGCTGCGAATTTGTTTTTATACTGGCATACTGATCTTATTTCTCTCATTGATTTACATCGTGGCCACCTTTATTCAAATCGTCAGAACGGGCATTATGGTGCCGGGTTATTTTACTTTAATATCGGCTGTGCTGTTCCTCGGAGGTGTCCAGCTTTTGAGTCTAGGCGTGATTGGAGAATATATTGGCCGTATCTATTATGAAACGAAAAAGAGGCCGCATTATTTAATCCAGGAATCAAATGTGATGGAACAAGAGACAAGCTCAAAGGAACAAGACCGAGTGTTAACGCAGTTATTTAAATAACGTGGAGTCAAATAACCGGCAAGCACGAATCGCTTGCTGGGTTGTTTTGTTTCAAAGAACAGTGGATCTTTTGTGGAAAGGATTTAGATGATGAAACGTAGATGGATAATCTTAGGGATGTGCCTCATTCTCGCTTTATTAGGACACTCCTTTTTCTTATATGAATATACGCAAGGCCGGTATATGACAGGAGATGGAGACGGGATCTCACAAATGCTCCCATTTAAAAAGCTGCTTTACGATGAATACGTCAAAGGGAACTTCTTTTATTCCTATCAATTCGGTCTAGGCGGCGGTACATATACGCAATTAGGTTATTATTTCACAACCTCGACTGTCTTTATGGTCACAGTCGCTGTCGTCTGGCTGATGAATGCGCTTCATGTCATCCAGTCAACGGACATTCATTTCTGGGCAAATGCCGTCATTTGGCTGAGTGTGATCAAGCTGACACTCATTCTTTTCATCGCTTACCGTGTGCTTCTTTCAATGGTTCAGCATAGGCTGAGCGCATTAACAGGAGCCGCAATTTACGGATTGTCTATTGTGTATTTTCGGCATCAAACATTTTGGGAGTTTTTCACCGACAGCATGATGTGGCTCCCGCTGCTTGTGCTAGGGGTTGAACGGATTTTCAAAACAGGTAAGCCGGCTTGGTTTATTGCGGCGTGCAGCCTGATGCTCATCAACAATTTTTACTTTGCTTATATTCATTTTATCTTTTTAGCGATCTATCTTGTCTTCAGGTATATCATCAAGCTTCGAAGTGAGGAGAATGGGTGGAAGGTGTTCTGGACGCTGGCGGTCTCTACGCTGTTATCCTTTGGAATCAGTGCTGCCTTTTTTGTCCCGTCTGTCTATGGATTTCTTAATAATATAAGACCACCGTATGAACAGGCCATTCCTTGGTTCGAGCTGCATGATCATCTGCTGTTTACAAGCAGGGTGTATTTATTACCTGTGATCTTTCTCATTTGTATGTTCCTCGTTCCGCTTTACCGGAACAGGTGGTTTTTTATGTTTACATCAATCAGCATTCTGCTCATTGTTTTTCACTACAGTCCAAAGATGGCGAGCGTGTTTAATGGTTTTTCAGCACCGCAGTACAGGTTTGAATACATTCTTGCCTTTACAGTTGGAGCGGCCGTAGCCATCACCATCAAGCATTTCTCGCAAATCGAGTGGAAGTGGAAAAAGCGTGCGGTCTTAGGCGCTTGGATCGTGTTTCTTCTCGCAGTCATCTTATCAGAACGAGCAAAGGGAAATATGGATGTTGTTGTATTTACAGCCATAGGACTGCTTGTGATCAGCTTGCTTTTCCTTGTGATTCATGCGGAAAAACGCCAGCACCTTCGTCTCTTTTCAGCTGTGCTCATCGTTGTCAGCTTACTGACAGCAGGCGTGTATCAGCAGGGCTACTTATCTGAAAGAAGCAATATTAAGAGCGTATCAGATACGTATCTGAATAGTGAGGCATATGCTGGACATGAGCAAATGAAGCTCATTCAGCAGATTCAAAGCCGCTCTTCAAAAGATCCGCTTGCCCGGATTGATTGGATGAATGGCGTGCGCAACAATACCCCGTTATTTGAAGGCTTTCAAGGCATGAGTGCGTATTCAAGTATATTGAATCAGCATTTGCTCAATTTCTACTGGAATGACCTGCAAATCGATATGGGACGTGAAAGTGTCAGCCGTTATGCAACAATGGGGGACAGGGTGAATTTATACAGCCTGACCTACGGAAAGTATTATATGAGAGACAATACGATGCCTTACTCACCACCAGCTTATTTTAAGCCAATATTGGAAAGCGAGCATTATAAAGTGTATGAAAATACACGGCCGCTGCCATTTGCAAGAACAACAAGCACGATTTATTCAGAAGAATCCTTAAAGGATGCCTCAGCACTTGATAGAGAGCATGCAATGCTGCAAGGTGTGATTTTAGACAAAAAAGGAAACGCTGAAATTGAACGCACGCCAAATCGAGTCAAGGATACAAAGATTCATACGGAACAAGCCGTATACGAACATGGCGTGCTTGATGTATACGGAGAAACAGGCGGCCTAAATATCACGCTGCCAGATGATATGGCCCGCGCTGGAGATGTGTATGTGAGCTTTTATGTGAAGCGGACAGACCGGAACGAAGGATTTCAGTTATCCGTTGACAACTACATCACCTCACGAAAAAGCAATACATCCATCTACAAAACAGGCGTCAATGAAGTGACGATTCGAGTCCCTGCGGAAAAAATCCTTTCCATTCGAGTACCAAAAGGGACGTATGAACTCGATCAACTAAAGCTGTACCAAGAGCCTTACTGCATCCTAGAAAAGGCATATGAAAAAGAAAAACAGGATAATGGCAGCCAGCAAGTAAAGCTTGAAAACAACCGCTTTACGATTTCATATGATAACAAGCGCGGCGATGATTATATGATCTTGCCAGTACCATATGAAAAAGGCTGGGAGCTCACAGTAAACGGACAGCAGACAGATATTGAACAAGCCAATTACGCCTTTATCGGTTTTCCAATAGAAAAAGGCAAAAACGAGATTGTGCTAACCTACTATCCGCCTTATATCAGAATTCTCGCGTTGATTTCACTCGTCAGTTTGATCGGTGCGATCCTATATGCACGAAGGAAACACAAAAAACACCACTTTTCATCATAAGTGGTGTTTTTTTATCTTCCAAGGGCTGATCGATTATATGAAGCAAATCACTAAGCTTCCTTCTCAAACGAAAACGTCGCATAATCAAACAAAAAATGAAACAACCAAAGGCTTAGGGCAAAGAGAATTTCCTCAGAAGTAGACAGTAAAATGCCGCCCACCAATTCATCTGATAAATAGACAGCACCCCAAATAAACAAAAGATGCATTGAAATGGCATATAAAACGATGGAGCGTTTTTTGGAACGGCACTTTCTAACAACCCTCATGAGCATATGCTCCACATGCTCAAAGGATATCCCAAGTACCACATAGATGCCCATAAATAAAAGCATCGATAAAATCGATTGATAAAAAGCACCAGTTAAATGAAAGAACAGTACACAAAACAACAAAAATATGTAACAGACAGCCGACGCCGCCATGAACCATTTCAGCCCTTGCCATAAAGCGTGAACAGATTGCTGCATAGGTGAATCAACACTCCTTTACATGAAGATACCTGCAAAAAGGACAGCCTTTTTGCAGGAAGTCATACGTTAATCCTCTTTTTTAGGTGCAGCGATCACAGGATGTTTTTCAGTATCAAGCAGTTTTAAGAAATCTTCGCCTTGATCTAAATGATCAAGAACAAGCTGTTTCGGTGTGACCGCAAGCCACTGATTAAGTGAGATATCTGCATAATGATCGCTCTTAAAGATTTCTAAGAAATAAAGCGGTTCGTCGCCTGTATTTTCTACATAATGCCCCATCGCGAATGGGACATATCCAACGTCTCCCGCCTGATAGTTGAAAGTTCTCGCATGTCCATCAGAAGCAAATACCGTCATTCGTGCTTTTCCAGAAATGAAATATTGCCATTCATCCGTATTTGGATGCCAATGCAGCTCGCGAATGGCACCTGGATCAACTTTCACAAGAGCGGATGCAATCGTTTTAGACGCTTTGAAATTGGTAGAGTCCGCAATCCACACTTGTCCGCCGCTTGACGTAATCGGCTCCTGTTTTAACAGCTCATATTTAAAGGAATTCGGGACTTCTCCTTGCTCTGTTTTCACCTTGTCACATTCAAGGGAACCAGGAATTCCTTTTTGGAAAATATACTTTTCTTTCTCTGGCAGCTTGTCAAACTGCTCTTTTGTCATACCGAAGTTCTTAAGCACGACTTCCTCTGGCGTATGGGCAAGCCAATCGGTTACTTGGAACGTACTATTTTCTGAGAATGACCCATCATCAAACACAAGCAAGAATTCAGCTCCCGGTTCAAGTGCTTGGATAGAGTGCGGCAGGCCAGATGGGAAGTACCACAAATCACCCTCAGTCACATCCTCTGTAAAATTGCGCCCCTCTGCATCAACCGATGTAATCCGGGCTTCCCCATAAATCATGTACGCCCATTCCGCTTCCTTATGCCAGTGCAGCTCACGAATCGCACCAGGCTTTAGCCGCATATTGACAGATGCAAGACTTTTAGAGATCGGCAGTTCGCGGACTGTTACCTCACGGGCGTAGCCGCCTTTTTCTAAACGATTGTGTGTATCAGAAAAAGAATATTTCAGGTTGGAGACTGTTCCATGATCGGTTTCTGGCGGCGTGAGCATATCTGGATTTTGTCTGTCCCGCTCGAGATTACGTGGAATTTTGACCGTTGCTCCTTTTTCTCCTCGAATCGGCTGTGGTATTCCATTTTGCTTTTCACTCATGATAAAATCCCCTTTCAACATCGTATTGTGTGAGGTGACTAAAAGGCCTTTCATTTCGCCCTCGTTTTCATAAGGTGAAACGAATCAAGCAGATGTCAATCTGATTCATCATTTTTTTGAGCAGCGACTAATCGTTGGATGAGCTTGCTTAATTCATCAAACTTTCGTTCAAAGCGTGTCAGCAAGTAAACCGTCAAAATGGTAGGGAAGCCAGCCTGACCGAGCTGCTTCAACCATTCCTCTGAAAAAAAGGTCTCCATTTGTCTCACCCCCCAGCGGATACTCGTCTTCTATATAAGTGGTATGAAAGAAGAAAAAGGAAAGCAGAGGGGGATAAAATGAACCATTAGACCCGTTTCACCAAGTTTACTTTTTTTAACTTTTGTCCACTTAATGCTAGTAGAGGGAACAAAGGGGAGGATGCACATGGATTATCGGCTGTTATTGAAAGCAAAATGGAAGGAAATCATTGATCACCCGCTCATTCAGCAGTTTTTAAGCAACCCGAAAAACGAGCAGCTGCTCCGGCAAGTCATGGAAGAGCCAAACGAGGAAAATGCCAAAAAACTAGATTCCGAGTTCAAACAGTTCTATCAGAAAATCCGCATCATCAAGTATATCTCCACAATGATACGCATCTTTTCAGTCGACTTTGACAAACGAGTAAAAAAGAAACAGCAGCGTTTTCCGCTCATACTCGACCATCCTGATACGCAAGAAGTGAAAGACCCTGTTCAAACAGATACGTATGAAGCCGTGCTCTTCAATCAGCAAGACTTAGGAGAACATCTGCAAGATCAAACATTGTACAAGGCCTACCAGCAGCTCACAGAAAAACAAAAAATGGTTCTAACCCAAATCTATGTCGAAGGTCAAACAATGAAAGAAATAGCCGATCAGTTAGGCGAAACAAGACAAAACATCTCAAACATTCACAAAAAAGCACTCAACAAACTAAAAGAAGAAACAGGGGGAGATGTCCGTGCACGAAGACAAAATGACCAATGGAGAAATGGAAGAACTCATTGAAACCTTCACACCCATGATCAAAAAGAAACTACAAAACACGGCATATCAAGAAAGAGAAGACCTCGAACAAGAACTCTATATCAAACTTATCGAAAAAGTAGACCGGCTGATTTACCAAGAAGGACCTGGATTTTGGGAGTTTATTGTGGAATATATGACGAAGTTGTAAGAGTGAAGCACAAAAAAAGACTCGCTCACACAGAGCCGAGTCTTAATTTTTTTTGCAGTTTTTCTTCACTGAAAATCCAGCCGGTATAGGAATTTTTGATTTGATGATCCATGTCAATATGGCAGATCGCGACAAAAGGATAGTGACCTTTGCTGCGGTAGCGTAAATCAATGAACCGCACCTCATAATGATCCTTGTATTTATCCACTTCCCACCGGTAGACAGGGGAGAAGGAGAGAAAGGCTGAAATGTTTTCATCTTGTTTGGCAATTTTCATAATTTCAGAATCAGGGACCGGCACTCGGTTAAAGGTGTCTAAAATGACGACTTCTCCATTCATGCTGCGCCCAACATGGAAAGAGGATTTACATTTCACGGCAATGCGCCATTGTCTGAACTTCATTGTAGGCGAAATGATAATCTCTTCAATTTCATCGAATCGTGCACGCAGTTGACGTTTAATTTGTAGCTGCATAATGACCCTGACGATATAGTAACAGAAAATCACCGCATACAGCGTAATAAACGTATAGCCGGGATGTCCGCCAATCGCCCAAACGACTATGGCGACAAGGTGTGTAAAAAAGATAAACGGATCAAACGTATTAATGATCCCTAGCGCTACCCACTTCTTCGAAAATGGACGAATGGCCTGCGTGCCGTATGCATTGAAAATATCGACAAACACATGAAGCACAACGGCTAATAGTGTCCATAACCAAAGGTGAAGTAAATTCGCCCCCGGCACAAATGGGAAAATCACAGCCGGAATCAGCAATGACCAAAACAGTACAGCCGGAATGGAATGTGTAAATCCTCGGTGATTTCTTATATAAACCGCATTATTTTTTAGTTTTAGCACAGTATCAATGTCTGGTGCTTGGGAGCCGGCGATGGTCGCGATCATCACGGCGTGTGCCATGTGTGGATCTGCGCTGACGGCTGGATCTAAAAGTGCAAGTCCCCCAAGAGAAATGCCCATTACTACATGAGTACCAGTGTCCAATTGATTACCTCCTAGTTGTCATGCTTAGGAACAATCATACAAAGTATACGTCTCCAATCAAGACTATGTGCAAAATCACTTTTGCTTTATCCCGATTTAATGTAACATGTTAACGTATCTACAAACAGTATACAACAAATAAGGTTCTATTCAGAACGTTAGCCCTCGGTCCAATGAGAAGGAGTATAGATATGAAAGACATTCAAGAAAAGCTGGACCGCAAAGATATTGCGGGCTTTCAGCATGATTTAATTGATTGGTATGAAAAAGAACAACGAACATTGCCATGGCGTGAAAATCAAGATCCATACCGCGTCTGGGTATCAGAAGTCATGCTTCAGCAAACGAGAGTGGATACGGTCATTCCGTACTTCAACCGGTTTATGGAGCAATTCCCAACGGTAAAGGATCTCGCTTTAGCTGATGAAGAAAAGGTCATGAAAGCATGGGAAGGTCTTGGCTACTACTCAAGAGTGCGTAATTTACAGGCAGCTGTGAAAGAAGTATATGAATCCTACGATGGCATTGTCCCTAATACGAAAGAGCAATTTTCAAAGCTCAAAGGTGTAGGCCCATATACGAGCGGCGCAGTGCTGAGTATCGCCTATAACAAGCCATATCCTGCGGTAGACGGCAACGTTATGAGGGTCATTTCTCGTATTTTGTCCGTATGGGATGATATTGCAAAACCAAAAACGAGAAATATTTTCGAATTTGCGGTCGATCAGCTCATTTCCCGGGAAAAGCCGTCAGAATTCAATCAAGGGCTGATGGAGCTTGGTGCGCTTATTTGCACTCCAACATCCCCTGCCTGCCTCATTTGCCCTGTGAACATGCATTGCTCGGCACTCGAGGAAGGCGTTCAGCATGAGCTTCCAGTGAAAAGCAAAAAGAAAAAGCCGACTGCAAAATCAATGGCAGCAGCGGTGTTATTTGATGACGCAGGCAACCTATATATTCATAAGCGGCCAAGTACAGGCCTTCTTGCGAATTTATGGGAATTTCCTAACGTGGAAACCATGAAGGGAAGAAAAACGGAAAAAGAGCAGCTGATTGATTTCTTAAAAGAGGAGGCGGGTGTACAAGCGGAGCTTGGTGATTTAGAAGGCACCATTCAGCATGTATTTACCCACCTCATCTGGAATATTTCTGTTTTCTTTGGACGAGTTACCTCTGTATCTGATGACATGATGCTGAAAAAAGTCACAACAGAAGAATTTGAGGCGTATGCTTTGCCAGTCTCACACCAAAAAATTTGGAAACTGGCACTTGAGCAGCCTAGTCGTATTTAACCGTTGTACCGTGGGTATAATCAGCTTCATTTCGGTGCAGACCCCCGCGGTCTTCGATTTCAGAAATGATTTCTCGATACTTAGATTGCCCTTCTTCGTTCAAATAAGGTAAAATTTGTTGGAAAGCATGATGAAAGTAAGCAAGCTCAGTATCTTTCCATTGATCCTTGGACATCATGCCAAGCTGGCTTAAATCGCGTCCGACATACATGAATGTAACCTCCTAATAGGAACTTTCCTATTAGTGTGAAGCGAATGAACGAAAACTATTCAAATCAGGAGATGAACCATAATGAGTCAACGTAAATGTGCATTAATTACAGGAAGCAGCAGAGGAGTAGGGAAAGAAGTGGCCCTTCGCCTCGCTGAAAAAGGATATGACATTGTCATTAACTATGCGAGAAGCAAAAAAGCCGCACTTGAAACAGCGGAAGAAATTGAAGCGATGGGCGTTAAAACATTGGTTGTTAAAGCCAATGTTGGCCAGCCTGAGAAAATCAAAGACATGTTTCAGCAAATCGATGAAACCTTTGGCCGTTTAGATGTATTTGTGAACAACGCGGCATCAGGGGTTCAGCGTCCAATTATGGACCTTGAAGAAAATCATTGGGATTGGACGATGAATATCAATGCGAAAGCTTTGTTATTCTGCGGACAAGAAGCGGCGAAACTAATGGAGAAAAACGGGGGCGGACATATCGTCAGTATTAGCTCTCTTGGCTCTATCCGCTACCTTGAAAATTACACAGTAGTCGGTGTATCAAAAGCAGCACTAGAAGCTTTAACACGTTACCTTTCAGTGGAGCTTTCACAAAAAAATATCGTCGTCAACGCTGTATCAGGCGGCGCGATCGATACAGATGCACTTAAGCACTTCCCGAACCGTGAAGAGCTTTTAGAAGATGCGAAGAAAAACACACCTGCCGGCCGAATGGTGGAAATTAAAGACATGGTCGACAGCGTGGAATTCCTTGTATCAGGCAAAGCAGACATGATTAGAGGCCAGACGATTATTGTCGATGGCGGACGTTCTTTGCTTGTTTAAAAAATTCATGAATAGGATGTACACCTTCTGCACAAATTAATGTGCGTGGAGGTGATAATGATGGATCAACAACAAAACAAAACAAACGCACAACAAGTGAAGAAACAAAACCAAGCTGCTGCACAAGGTGGTCAATACGGCACTGAATTTGCTAGCGAGACTGACGCACAGCATGTAAAAAAATACAACCAAAAAGCTGAGCAAAACAAACAACAAAACAGCTAATCACTGAAACAAAGGAAAGCACTTCATATACGAATGAAGTGCTTTTCTTTTTGCCTCGCACCACCATCCGACAAAACCTGTAAAACCTCTACATAAACAGTCAAAGGATTTCCTCCTTCTTTCAAGAAATGGTATACATACAAAAAGTGGATTAGATGAAAAGGGAGGAGTTAGATGTCTGATTTCGATCAGCTTGTAAAAGAACAAATGCAGCTCATGGATCAGCTGCTCGACGTGCAGGGAGAACTCGATCTATGCTTAGAAACAGAAAAACAATTGCTGCAGGATGAAAAAAAAGAAGAGTGGCATAGGCTTTGTGATCAGATCAAACAGAAACGTGAGGAACTGCAAAAAGTGCAAACCTTATTTACAAAACAGACAGAAGAGGTCATCAATTCATATAAACAGATGGAAAAGAGTTCTAGCGTGATGTAAATCAGTGTGCCGTTCAATTGGGTTGAATGGCTTTTTCATTTCATTTTTTAATGATGTAACGGTATAATATAATAGAGACATGTTTAGTTGGGAAATTAGGTCTTTGGACTGTTAGGTTTGTTTGTTATAGAAAGTAGGGGAGAAAATATGGGCTATCCCAAGGAAGGAGAAACCATCCAAATTCAAAGCTATAAACATAATGGCTTGATCCACAGGATTTGGAATGAAACCACCATTCTGAAAGCAACGGAATTGTGTATCATTGGTGCAAACGACCGTACAATGGTGACTGAATCCGACGGCCGTACTTGGATGACGAGAGAACCGGCTATTTGCTATTTCCATGCAAAACAATGGTTTAATGTAATTGGGATGCTTAGAGATGATGGGGTATATTACTACTGCAACATCAGCTCTCCTTTTGCGACAGATGATGAGGCAATTAAGTATATTGATTACGATTTAGACGTCAAAGTCTTTCCAGACATGACGTACAATATTTTGGATGAGGACGAATATGCAGATCATAAGAGGCAGATGAATTATCCAAAAGAAATCGATAGCATCTTAAGAGAGCATCTAAATACATTACTGCATTGGATTCACCAGCGGAAAGGTCCGTTTGCTCCTGAATTTGTGGATATGTGGTATGAACGTTTTTTACATTATACAAAATAAGCAAGAGCATCAAAAAACCTGTTTGGCTTTTTAGGCTAACAGGTTTTTGACTGCGTACGGATAAGAGGCACTGATAGATTGGGAAGGAGATTTACATGGGGGTCATTAAACGCTACATGGCTTTTGTAACACCGTATAAAAAACAGATTGCATTGACAATGGTCATCGGGATGATTAAATTCTCGATTCCGTTAACATTGCCTCTGCTTTTAAAGTATGTCATTGATGATGTCATTCAAGGCTCGGGGTCGCCTGAAGAAAAGACATCAACTCTACTGATCATAATGGGAATCATGCTCGTATTATTTTTAGTGATGAGGCCGCCTGTTGAATACTATAGACAATACTACGCGCAGTGGACAGGCAGTAAAGTATTGTTTGATATTCGGGAGAAGCTGTTCTCGCATATTCAAAAGCTAAGTCTTCGTTATTATGCCAACACGAGAACAGGAGAAATTATTTCAAGAGTGATCAACGATGTGGAGCAGACAAAGGAATTTGTTATCACAGGTCTCATGAACATTTGGCTGGATATGATGACTGTACTGATCGTGATCGCCATTATGTGTACACTGGATCTGAAGCTCACGATCGTGTCTGTCATTATTTTTCCACTATACGCGTTTGCAGTAAAGTATTTTTACGGACGGCTTCGTAAGCTGACAAAAGAGCGGTCACAGGCGCTGGCTGAAGTGCAAGGACACCTGCATGAGCGGGTACAAGGAATGCCGGTCATTCGCAGCTTTGCGATTGAAGAATATGAACAAGAGAATTTTCATGATGAAAACAAAAATTTCTTAAACAAAGCAATCAACCATACGAATTGGAACGCCAAAACATTTGCTGTCGTCAATACCATCACCGACATTGCGCCGCTGTTAATCATTGCATTTGCGGGCTACACAGTAATTAACGGATCGCTGTCGATCGGGACCATGATCGCCTTTGTCGGCTATATTGACCGGATGTACAATCCGATTCGCCGTCTCATTAACTCATCTACGACGTTAACCCAGTCCGTTGCGTCAATGGATCGGATCTTTGAGTTTATTGATGAGCCATATGAGGTCACAGACCGGCCGAATGCAAAAGAAGCCAATCATTTAAAAGGAGAGGTCGAGTTTAAAAATGTGTCGTTTCGTTATGAACACACGCAGGAAGAGATTCTGCACAATATCTCCTTAAAAGTAGAAAAAGGACAAACGGTTGCCCTTGTAGGAATGAGTGGCGGAGGAAAATCGACACTCGTCAGCTTAATTCCAAGGTTTTATGATGTCACAAACGGGTCACTTGAAATTGACGGCATTGATATAAAAGAGTACAAAGCAAGAAGTCTTCGAAATCAAGTCGGAATGGTGCTGCAGGATACATTCCTATTCAGTGACACGATTAAAGAAAATATTGCGGTTGGTGACCCTGAAGCACCTTTTGAAAAAATCGTGTCGGCTGCAAAAGCGGCAAATGCGCATGATTTTATTATGTCTCTTCCTGAAGGATATGACACGAAAGTAGGAGAACGGGGCGTAAAGCTGTCAGGCGGACAAAAACAGCGGATTTCGATTGCAAGGGTATTTCTAAAAAATCCACCGCTGTTGATTTTAGATGAAGCAACGTCTGCACTTGATTTAGAAAGTGAGCATTACATTCAAGAAGCGATGCAAAAGCTGGCGAAGGATCGCACAACTTTTATTGTCGCACACCGCTTATCAACCATTACACACGCTGACCAAATTGTGGTCATGGAACAAGGCGAAATAGTGGAAAAAGGAACACACGAAGAATTAATGAACCAAGACAGTCACTATCGTCATTTATTTACCATTCAAACATTAAATTAGTAGAAGCCTATCCGATTCTAGCGGATAGGCTTTTTTATGCTTGTCAAAAACATGACATATTTCCCAGCTTGTCTCAATACAATTTTAAAAAGTATGACGGGGTGGTGAATATGTGAAAGAACAAGACGTGCTGCTAGATGTCAAACAGCTGTCCATTGCGTTTCAGCAGAAAAAGCAAAAAGTGCCCATCGTCCATCACATATCGTTCTCGATACAAAAAGGGGAAACGTTAGGAATTGTGGGCGAATCTGGCTGCGGGAAAAGCATCACAAGCATGTCATTGATGGGTCTGAATCAGCAAACCGATACAACGGGCGAGGTTCATTTCGAAGGGCAAAATCTGCTGTCACTTTCAGAGAAACAGTGGCGAGAGATAAGAGGAAATGACATTTCGATGATTTTCCAAGAGCCCATGACTTCTCTGAATCCATTAATGACCATCGGCAAACAAATGACGGAAGCCCTTTTCACACATCAATCAATCGGTCAAAAAGAAGCAAAAGCGAAGGCGATTGATCTGCTTCAAACAGTTGGGTTGAAGCAAGCAGAATCGCTGCTGAAAAAATATCCACATGAATTATCAGGCGGTATGCGCCAGCGTGTGATGATTGCAATGGCAATGCTTTGTCACCCAAAACTCATGATCGCTGATGAACCGACAACTGCACTTGATGTCACCATCCAAGCGCAAATCCTTCGTCTACTCAAAAAGCTGAACGAAGAGATGGACACAGCTATTTTATTTATAACCCACGATCTAGGCGTCGTGCGGCAAATATGCCAGCGAGTCATGATTATGTATGCCGGTCGAATTGTAGAAGAAGGAACCGTTGACCGTATTTTTCAAAAACCTCTGCATCCCTACACGAAAGGTCTTTTCGCCTCAGTTCCATCGTTTAAAGAGAAAAAAGAAAAACTCATCTCTATTGCAGGTCATGTGCCTAAGCCAGGTGCCATCCGGTCCGGCTGTCAATTTGCACCACGCTGCCCATATCAAATGGCGCAATGTCTTGAAAAAGATCCAGCCTTACAATCTATTGAACAGAATCACCGCGTGGCATGTTTTCTAATGGAAGGAGGAGAAGACACTGAGTCACCCACTTTTGCAAGTGAATCAGCTGACAAAACGGTATGACACAGCTGCTTTTTTTTCTAAACATAAACAATTGACTTTGGCTTTAAATCAAGTCTCCTTTCACGTGAAGGAAGGAGAAACGCTTGGCATTGTTGGTGAATCAGGCTGCGGGAAATCAACACTTGGCAAAAGCTTGATGAGATTGACTGAACCGACGTCAGGCTCTATTCAATTAAAAGGGCAGGAGATCACCCTTCTGAAAGAACGAGACATGCGTTCCTTAAGAAAAGATATTCAAATGATCTTTCAAGATCCTTATGCTTCTTTAAATCCGAGAATGAAAATCAAAGATATTTTAGAGGAACCGCTGATTGTTCATCATCATGGGACGAAAGCAGAAAGACGGAAACGGGTTAAAGAGATGCTGCACATTGTTGGATTTGATCCTTCCTACGGGGAACGTTATGCGCACCAATTCAGCGGCGGACAAAGGCAGCGTATTGGCATTGCTAGAGCGCTCATTACGCACCCAAGTCTTGTCATTGCCGATGAACCAGTTTCGGCTTTAGATGTATCCGTTCAAGCGCAAATTTTGAATTTGATGCTTGAATTACAAAAGACGCTTTCTCTGACGTATCTATTTATTTCTCACGACCTTGGGGTTGTCAGATATATGAGCGACCGGATCGCCGTCATGTATGCTGGGCGCATTGTCGAGATGGGGCCTGCCGAAGAGGTGTTTCACAGCCCGCTTCATCCCTATACGTCGCTGCTTCTGAAATCCATTCCACATATGGATCACGTACTAGAGTCGCAAGATGTGGCAGCAGAAGAGACCACAATGGCGGAACGCGGCGGCTGTCCTTTCTACAAAAGGTGTCCAAAAAGATGGGAGAAATGCCTGAAAGCCGTTCCTGCTTTGCATGAGAAGGAATCGGGACATGCGGCTGCATGTTATTTATATCAAAAGGAGGAACACAATGAAGAAGACATGGTTATTCAGTAGTTTCATTTTTGTGCTGGTACTGGCGCTCTTTTTAGGGGGATGCTCGTCTTCACCGACATCGGAAGAAAAGGCAACAAAAGATACCCTCGTATTTGGCAGAGGGGGAGATTCCACTTCACTAGATCCAATCACAACGACAGAAGGTGAAACCTTCAAGGTCACAGAGAATATATTTGAAAAGCTTTTGAATTACGGTGAGAAAGATACGACCATCCATCCTGGCCTCGCAACAGAATGGGATGTTGCAAAGGACGGAAAATCATACACGTTCTACTTAAGAGAAGGTGTGAAATTTCACGATGGCACAGATTTTAACGCAGAAGCAGTGAAATTCAACTTTGACCGCTGGATGAATGGAGACGCAGAAAAGTTCCCTTACTATGGCATGTTTGGCGGCTATAAAAAAGATAAAGGGCATGTCATTAAAGACATCATCGTCAAAGGCGAGCATGAAATTGAATTTCAGCTAAAGCGCCCGCAGGCGACATTCCTTAAAAACATCGCTATGTCACCATTTGGCATTGCCAGTCCAGCGGCTGTTGAAAAAAGCGGTGATTCATTTAGAGAAAATCCGGTGGGGACAGGACCATTCAAGTTTAAAGAGTGGAAGCAAAACGACCGTATCGTGTTAGAAAAGAATGAGGATTATTGGCAGAAGGATAAACCAAAGCTGAATCAAATCATCTTCCGCTCCATTCCAGAAAACTCTGCTCGTTTAAATGCCCTTAAAACAGGCGAGATCGACTTAATGGATGGCGTGAATCCGTCAGATTTAGATGGCATTAAAACCGACAAAGCACTCCAGCTCATTGAAAGACCATCGATGAACGTAGGCTATATCGGTCTGACCGTCACAAGAAAGCCGCTTGATAACAAGCTCGTTCGTCAGGCACTCAATTATGCGGTTGATAAAGAATCGATTATTGAGTCATTTTATGGCGGACTTGCTGAGCCAGCAAAAAATCCATTGCCGCCAGCTTTAGAAGGCTACAATGATGACATTGAGCCATATCCGTATGATCCAGAAAAAGCGAAAGAACTATTAAAAGAAGCGGGCTTCCCTGACGGCTTTCGCATCAAGCTTTGGGCAATGCCTGTACCACGTCCATACATGCCAGATGGGATGAAGGTAGCAGAAGTCATTCAGTCAAATTTTGAAAAAGTCGGCGTCAAAGCAGAAATTGTGACATATGACTGGGCGACCTATTTAGATAAAGCAAGTAAAGGGGAAGCGGATGTGTTCTTATTAGGCTGGACAGGAGACAATGGCGATCCTGATAATTTCATTTACACACTGCTGGACAAAGACAGCATTGGCGGTAACAACTATACATTCTTCGAAAACGATAAAATGCATGACATCCTCATTGAAGCGCAAACAGACACAGATCAAAAGAAACGAAATGAGCTGTATAAAAAAGCACAGGAAATCATTCATGACGAAGCACCTTGGATTCCATTGGTGCATTCAATTCCAATGCTTGCCGCATCTAATGATTTAAAAGGCTACCAGCCGCATCCAACCGGTTCAGAAGCTTTAACTGACGTGTATTTCGAATAAGCAAATAAGGGAGATCTTATATCTCCCTTATTCAAACAAAGATGAAGGCGGTGAAAGCTGTTTGTTTGCTTATTGTATGAAGCGGGCAGGAATGCTCATCCCAGTACTGATCGGAATGACATTGGTCGTGTTTTCAATTATTCGTTTTATACCTGGAAATCCAGCGCAGGTCATCTTAGGACAGCGGGCAACGAAAGAGGCAGTAGAACAATTAACGATCCAGCTCGGTTTAGATCAGCCATGGTATGTTCAATACGGTCATTATATGCTTGGACTTTTAAAAGGGGATTTAGGAACTTCCATTCGAACAGGAGCGGCTATTGCCCAGGAAATGAAACCTTACTTATTTGCGACGTTAGAATTGACCTTTTTTGCCATGGTGCTGGCGATTGTCGTGGGAGTGAATGCCGGAATCATTAGTGCTTGGTTTAAGCATTCTTTCTTTGATTATGCCGCAATGTTTATTGCACTCATCGGAGTGTCCATGCCAATTTTCTGGTTAGGCTTAATGGGGCAGTGGCTGTTCTCGATCGAATTAGGTGTTTTGCCGACAACGGGTCGAGAAAACGTAAGGAATCCAGTCGAATCGATTACGTATATTCATACACTGGACACGCTTTTGCAAGGCCGGTTTGATCAATTCGCTGACAGTATCAAGCATTTGATCTTACCAAGTACAGCACTCGCGACAATCCCTGCAGCGATTATTGCGAGAATTACAAGGGCAAGTATGCTGGAAGTGCTTCATTCAGATTTTATTCGAACAGCAAAAGCAAAAGGGGTACGTTCATTGTTCATCATTTATCAGCATGGTCTGAAAAATGCGCTCATTCCGATCTTGACGATTATTGGTCTTCAGACAGGCCTCTTACTTGGTGGAGCGATTTTAACAGAAACCATTTTTGCTTGGCCGGGAATTGGCCGGTATATATATGACGCCATCAGTTATCGTGATTACCCAGTCATTCAAACAGGCATTCTCGTCGTTGCGCTCATATTTGTCCTGATCAATTTCATTGTGGACATCTTGTATGCGGTTATTGATCCAAGGATTAAATATTAGGGAAGGAGAGTGACAATATGGAAGCACAAAAAGAGCTTGACCCACCTCAGCCAAAAGATGAACGCCCTCAATCATTGATTCTTGAATCAATGAAACAGTTCTTTCAGCATAAGCTGGCGGTCATTGGCAGTGTGATTGTCTTTTTATTTCTCATCCTAGCGATCTTTGCACCGCTCATTGCTCCTTATGGAATCAATGAACAATCACTTGGTGAGCGATTTAGTGACCCCTCAGCTGCACACTGGTTTGGTACAGATGATTTCGGTAGAGATATCTTTTCAAGAGTTGTGCATGGAGCACGGATTTCCTTATGGGTCGGTTTCTTCTCGGTTCTCGGGTCTGTCATTTTAGGCACACTGCTTGGATTGATAGCTGGCTATGGCGGAAGAGTGCTAGATGCTGTGATCTCGAGATTGTTTGATATTTTACTTGCTTTTCCTAGCATTCTCTTAGCGATTGCTATTGTCTCCATCCTAGGCCCCTCCTTACAAAATGCCCTTATTGCCATTGCGATTATTAATGTCCCAACTTTTGGACGGCTCGTTCGTTCAAAAGTACTGAGTATTAAACAAGAAGAATACGTGCTGGCAGCAAAGGCGGTTGGGATGTCACACCGCCGCATCGTGCTGCGCCACATTCTGCCAAATAGTATGGTGCCGGTCATCGTACAGGCGACGCTAGCGATCGGAACGGCAATTATTGAGGCAGCGGCTTTAGGCTTTTTAGGATTGGGTGCACAGGCGCCAAGTCCAGAATGGGGAAAAATGCTCGCCGACGCGAGACCTTATCTCGTTCAAGCCCCTTGGACATTATTCTTCCCAGGGATAGCAATCATGCTGACGGTTCTAGGCTTTAACCTGATGGGGGATGGATTAAGAGACACACTGGATCCTAAAATGAAGAAAATAAAATAAGACCGATTCTCAGAATCGGTCTCAGCGCACTGACAAACCCTCGCATTCGGTGTCAGTCCTGCGTGCCGGTGCTCACGAATACTCAATTCGCTCCGCTCCAGTACTCGTTCTTCCTAGACTGCAAAGGTTTTCAGAGCACGCTGAAAAGAAGACAAAGAGATAAAATCAAGATCATTTTAGCTCTTTGTCAACAATTTAAGACCGATTCTAGGAATCGGTCTTTTCTGTTTATGCTTCTTTTTCTTCTGTCTCAATTTCACTATCTTTTGGGTGATACGTCTGGAAGCTTGTAATCAATGTATCTAAATGCTCTAATTCATCACGGTACTCAATGATGCTGGACATGACATTCAGCATATTGTAATCGAGTAAGTCGTTTTCTTGGTTTTGCTGATGCTGAATAAATGATTTCGTTAACGTCTCAAGGCGAAGAGAGCATTCATTTTGAAATTCATCGTCCTGCGGCTTCATTTTTCCGACGAATTTCATCAAGGTGCGCTCATGCCAATACAGTAAATAATCAATTTCATCCGTTAGGCTTTCCCTGAAATGCTCTGGCATCAAATGAATCTCATTTTCTAATTTATGAAGCTTTTTCAGCAAATATAGCGCGCGATTTGATGCCATAATGGCCTGCCTGAACAAAACAAGCTTTCTTGATTTGACATAGGTGGTTTTCTTTAAATAGCTTCGTTCTTCTTTGTATAACAAGTAAATGTGATCTAATTTGATCATGCGTTCTTTTATTTGATCGATGTCATCCTTTAAAGTGGAATGATCAGTAGACTGTCTGGAGGTCAGACGGATCCATTTTAAAATCTCCTCCGTATTTTCCATAATGTGATGAACAAGCTTTGTTTCATACTTTGGCGGCAGGAAGATTAAATTCACTAAAAATGAAGAAAGAACTCCTAACACCACAGTAGCTGTTCTAATTAAGGCAAAGGAAAGGAAATGATCCCCTGCACTTTCTAAAATCGCGATGACGGTTACAAGTGCAATTGGAATTGTGTGTTCAATCTTCAGCTTTAAATTAATGGCGATAACCATGACGGCGGTTAAACCGATAATGACTGGTCCTGTGCCAAAAAGCAGACCGAACGTAATGGCAAGTGCTGCTCCAATAATATTGGCTTGCACTTGATCAACAATAGTTAAAAAAGATCGATAAATAGATGGCTGGATAGCAAATACAGCTGCAATTCCCGCGAAGACGGGCGTTGGCAACCCAAGCCATGTTGCCAGGTAAAGCGCGAGTACAATGGCAATACCAGTTTTTAAAATACGGGCTCCAAGTTTCATTGGTTTTGTCCCTGCATTCCTTTCTTTTCGATAATAGATGATCACTCGTCATTTATCATTCATATTTTGATGAAACAACTAAGTAATATACAGCGGTCTTCCGAAATATTCAAGTGATTTTTGAAAGTTCATGAAAACATCAAAAGAAGGTATTGAGAAGAAATGTAACAGATTCGCACGCTTTTGACAAACAAGAGCTGGTCAATAAAAAAACAGGCGCATGTTTTTACGCCTGTTTTGGACTTCATTATGATTGTTTCAGCTGTGCAAACGCATGATCTACTGCTTGCAGCGTCTCGGAAATATCTTTTTCAGTATGTGCAATTGTTAAGAACCAAGCTTCATATTTAGAAGGAGCGAGGTTAATGCCTTGCGCGAGCATTAATTTGAAGAAGCGGGCAAACATTTCGCCATCCGTATTTTCAGCCTGCTCGTAGTTCACAATCGTTTCTGTTGTGAAATAAATTGTGAGAGCACCTTTTAAGCGATTCACTGTAATATCTACTTGATGCTTTTTGGCATGGGTTAAAATGCCTTCTTCTAACATAGCGCCAAGCTGATCAAGACGTTCGTAAACGCCATCTTCTTTTAACACTTCCAAGCAGGCAATACCTGAAAGAATGGATGCAGGATTTCCTGCCATTGTGCCAGCTTGATAGGCTGGTCCAAGCGGAGCAACTTGCTCCATAATTTCTTTTTTACCGCCGTAAGCACCGATAGGAAGTCCGCCGCCAATAATTTTTCCTAATGCAGTAAGGTCAGGTTTTACTTGAAGCAAGTCCTGTGCACCGCCATACATAAAGCGGAAAGCGGTAATGACTTCATCATAAATCACCAGTGCGCCTTTTTCATGTGTGAGGTCATTGACCTGCTGCAGGAAACCGTCCTTAGGTTCCACGATGCCGAAGTTCCCGACAATTGGCTCGACAAGGACAGCAGCTACTTCATCGCCCCAGCGATCCAATGCTTCTTTATAGCTGTCAATATCATTAAATGGAACGGTAATGACTTCATTGGCGATACTCTTTGGTACACCCGCGGAATCAGGTGTTCCTAAAGTGGAAGGACCAGAGCCTGCTGCCACTAGTACAAGATCAGAGTGGCCGTGATAGCATCCGGCAAACTTAATAATTTTTGTTCTGCCTGTATATGCGCGAGCTACTCGAATCGTTGTCATCACCGCTTCTGTACCTGAGTTGACAAAACGAACTTTGTCCAAAGCAGGCATGGCTTCCTTCAGCATTTTAGCAAAAGTGACTTCATGCTTCGTTGGTGTTCCGTAAAGGACACCTGTTTCAGCCGCTTTCGTGATGGCTTTTGTAATATGCGGGTGGGCGTGTCCTGTAATAATTGGACCGTATGCTGCTAGATAGTCGATATAGCGGTTTCCGTCAACATCCCAAAAATAAGCGCCTTCTCCTCTTTCCATCGCAACGGGTGAACCGCCGCCTACTGCCTTATATGAACGAGACGGGCTGTTGACACCTCCAACAATGTGCTCCAGCGCCTCTTGATGTAATTTTTCTGATTCTGTGAATTTCATAAATAGCCTCCTATCTCAACGTATCACGTCGTCTATCATTATTTTAACATGCCGATGCAAGCGTCCTTAGTTGAATATCCTCTCAAAATTGGATAGGCTAATTAAAAAATAGGTTGGAGGGATTGTGTCATGACAATCGAAGTAGGGCAGCAAGTACCTGACATTGAATTAACCGGTGACAATGGGGAGAAAGTAAAGCTTTCTGATTTTAAAGGAAAACATATTGTTCTTTATTTCTATCCAAAAGATATGACACCAGGCTGTACAACAGAAGCATGTGATTTCCGCGACCGCCATCAAAGCTTTGCAGAACTAGATGCTGTCATTATCGGCGTAAGCCCAGACAGTCAGGACAAGCACCAAAAGTTTAAAGAAAAACATGATTTGCCGTTCCTGCTTCTTGTAGACGATAAACAGAAATTGTCTGAAGCCTTTGGCGTATGGAAGCTGAAAAAGAATTTTGGCAAAGAATATATGGGGATCGAGCGTTCAACGTTTCTTATTAATAAAGAAGGCACGCTTGTGAAAGAATGGCGAAAAGTAAAGGTAAAAGACCACGTGGAGGAAGCGCTTGAGGAATTGAAAGCTCACGCTTAATATCCTCACAGGATGAGATCGGCAGTCATGCCGGTCTTTTTTTAAAAGAAGAATAGGTAAAAAAGAGGATTGTAATTGACAAAGTTTCGGCTCTGGGGGTACACTATTTATAAAGATTACAATATAAGAATATTTTTGAAGAGAGGTGCATGATGAAATGGCTGCTCACGAACTAAAAGACGCTTTAGATGCTCTAAAAGAAACCGGTGTTCGAATTACTCCGCAGCGCCATGCCATCTTGGAGTTTCTCGTAAATTCTATGACTCACCCAACCGCAGACGATATATATAAAGCACTTGAAGGAAAATTTCCAAATATGAGTGTCGCAACGGTTTACAACAATTTACGAGTCTTCCGGGAATCTGGATTAGTAAAGGAATTAACGTATGGTGATTCCTCAAGCCGATTTGATTTTGCGACATCTGACCACTACCATGCGATTTGTGAAAACTGCGGAAAAATCGTGGACTTTCACTATCCTGGCCTTGATGAAGTTGAACAGCTTGCATCCCATGTGACGGGCTTTACAGTTAGTCATCATCGCTTGGAGATCTATGGAACTTGTCAAGAATGTGCGAAAAAAGAAAATCATTAATGAAAAAAGCTGACCGGTTAAATGGTCAGCTTATTTTTATGACTTTTTTCGATTGTAGGATTCATCAAACTCTTTACCTTCTAATGCTGGATCAAGTGTAAGCGGCTCCCTGCAATGCATGCACATGTCCACACGCCCAAGCACTTTTGTTTCCTTCTCACAGCCTGGACAAACGACACGTACTGCCTTCGTAGAAAGCATACCAATCCAAAAGTAAACGGCTGTACTTAATCCAATCGATAAGACGCCGAGCAGCATAAAGAAAGTCGACAGCCAGATCGATTCCTTGAAGAACACACCGATATACATGATCAGAAAGCCAACAAAAACCAAACTAAGTGCAAATGTTCTGATTTTATTAATCTTACTGGAGTATTTCGCCATCCCTAGTCCCCCTTGTCTCCAATATAGCACATTTTACCTTTCCGTTTGAATTAGTTATAGAGTTTTGTGAATAAATTGCTTATAATGATTCAATGATCTTTTTTCATGTATTGAAGGAATTTTGATTCTATGAGGAGAAATACATAGCATTAGAGAAGAACTTTACACCCGAGTATTGGAGGAATCACTATGGAAAATCTTCTCCGTCCTATTTATCAAGAGAGAGCAAGCCATCCAGATACATTAGCTGTGATTATAGTAGAAAGAAGACATAAAGTATCTTCTGAGACGGATAACTTTGATGCAGCACTTTTAGTCATCGTAAAAGAAGCGGAAGAGCCGTTATTTATCAAGCACTATGAATCCGATCACCAAACAGCTTCTTTAAACGTTGTCACAGATGATCAACTGAAGGAATGGATTACCCTTGGTACTAACCGTCGAATCATCGATTGGATTTTGAATGGAAAAGTCCTGTTTGATCGAAATGAATATATTTTCAACTTAATTGATGAACTAAGTACATTCCCGTTTTCAAACCGCAAGCTCAAAATCGGTTTAGAATATGGCAAGCTCATTCGCAGATATATAGAAGGAAAAGCATTTTTTGAGTCAAATCAATTCCTTGATGCATATAATTCCATTGTGCATGCCCTGCATCACTTAGCACGTATTGAAGTAATTGATAAAGGCTTCCACCCAGAAGTGACCGTTTGGAACCAAGTGCGTCATATGGAGCCCGAAGTATACAAACTTTATTCAGAACTGATTGAAAGTCATGAAAGTCTGCATAAGCGTTTAGAACTTTTATTTTTAGCAAATGATTTTTTGATCCATTCAAAAGCAGAAATTGGTGCCGCTCATTTGCGTCATGTCATGGAACAGAAGGATATATGGCTTTTTGGTGAGCTTCTTGCCCACCCTGATCTAAAGTATTTTACACCTGACCTTAGCGTGATGATTGATTTCTTTGTGGAAAAAGGAATTGTTCAAGTGGAGCCGATTGAGACAAAGGGACAAAAAATCTATCATCGAGGATATTTTGTGAAAAAAGATATTGACGCATGAATATTATGATGGTATATTATTAAACGTCGCTAACGAGCAACTGAGTTGCTTTGAAAGAAAAGCTGACAAAAAGAAATTCTAAAAAACACTTGACGCACACGGTGCTCAAATGTTATATTAAGAAAGTCGCCTCTGAGCGATAACGAACATGATCTTTGAAAACTAAACAAGACAAAACGTACCTGTTAATTCGAGTTTTTATAAAAAAATCCTATGATACTTCATAGGTAGTCAGTCAAACGCTGACGAGGCAGGAAATGATCACATGCTAAGTTCGCTACATCGTGTAGCAAAGCATGTGTGATATGCATCCTGCATACCTCGGAGAGTTTGATCCTGGCTCAGGACGAACGCTGGCGGCGTGCCTAATACATGCAAGTCGAGCGGACAGAAGGGAGCTTGCTCCCGGATGTTAGCGGCGGACGGGTGAGTAACACGTGGGTAACCTGCCTGTAAGACTGGGATAACTCCGGGAAACCGGAGCTAATACCGGATAGTTCCTTGAACCGCATGGTTCAAGGATGAAAGACGGTTTCGGCTGTCACTTACAGATGGACCCGCGGCGCATTAGCTAGTTGGTGGGGTAATGGCTCACCAAGGCGACGATGCGTAGC
This sequence comes from Bacillus sp. FSL K6-1000, assembly GCF_038630785.1. Lineage (NCBI taxonomy): Bacteria > Bacillati > Bacillota > Bacilli > Caryophanales > Bacillaceae > Bacillus > Bacillus sp. FSL K6-1000. The sequence goes on from NZ_CP152042.1 coordinate 889,151, forward strand.
CGACCTGAGAGGGTGATCGGCCACACTGGGACTGAGACACGGCCCAGACTCCTACGGGAGGCAGCAGTAGGGAATCTTCCGCAATGGACGAAAGTCTGACGGAGCAACGCCGCGTGAGTGATGAAGGTTTTCGGATCGTAAAGCTCTGTTGTTAGGGAAGAACAAGTGCGAGAGTAACTGCTCGCACCTTGACGGTACCTAACCAGAAAGCCACGGCTAACTACGTGCCAGCAGCCGCGGTAATACGTAGGTGGCAAGCGTTGTCCGGAATTATTGGGCGTAAAGGGCTCGCAGGCGGTTTCTTAAGTCTGATGTGAAAGCCCCCGGCTCAACCGGGGAGGGTCATTGGAAACTGGGAAACTTGAGTGCAGAAGAGGAGAGTGGAATTCCACGTGTAGCGGTGAAATGCGTAGAGATGTGGAGGAACACCAGTGGCGAAGGCGACTCTCTGGTCTGTAACTGACGCTGAGGAGCGAAAGCGTGGGGAGCGAACAGGATTAGATACCCTGGTAGTCCACGCCGTAAACGATGAGTGCTAAGTGTTAGGGGGTTTCCGCCCCTTAGTGCTGCAGCTAACGCATTAAGCACTCCGCCTGGGGAGTACGGTCGCAAGACTGAAACTCAAAGGAATTGACGGGGGCCCGCACAAGCGGTGGAGCATGTGGTTTAATTCGAAGCAACGCGAAGAACCTTACCAGGTCTTGACATCCTCTGACAACCCTAGAGATAGGGCTTTCCCTTCGGGGACAGAGTGACAGGTGGTGCATGGTTGTCGTCAGCTCGTGTCGTGAGATGTTGGGTTAAGTCCCGCAACGAGCGCAACCCTTGATCTTAGTTGCCAGCATTCAGTTGGGCACTCTAAGGTGACTGCCGGTGACAAACCGGAGGAAGGTGGGGATGACGTCAAATCATCATGCCCCTTATGACCTGGGCTACACACGTGCTACAATGGACAGAACAAAGGGCTGCAAGACCGCAAGGTTTAGCCAATCCCATAAATCTGTTCTCAGTTCGGATCGCAGTCTGCAACTCGACTGCGTGAAGCTGGAATCGCTAGTAATCGCGGATCAGCATGCCGCGGTGAATACGTTCCCGGGCCTTGTACACACCGCCCGTCACACCACGAGAGTTTGCAACACCCGAAGTCGGTGAGGTAACCTTTATGGAGCCAGCCGCCGAAGGTGGGGCAGATGATTGGGGTGAAGTCGTAACAAGGTAGCCGTATCGGAAGGTGCGGCTGGATCACCTCCTTTCTAAGGATATATGGAGCAGCGTACGTTTTCGTCTTGTTTAGTTTTGAAGGATCATTCCTTCAAAACATGTCTCTAGCGAGACAGGATTGTTCTTTGAAAACTAGATAACAATAAGTAATACATTCACATTGAATGCAATGCAAAGTTCATCACACATAGTGATTCTTTCTAAAGTAAGAAATGGTTAAGTTAGAAAGGGCGCACGGTGGATGCCTTGGCACTAGGAGCCGATGAAGGACGGGACGAACACCGATATGCTTCGGGGAGCTGTAAGCAAGCTTTGATCCGGAGATTTCCGAATGGGGAAACCCACTGCTCGTAATGGAGTAGTATCCATACTTGAATACATAGAGTATGAGAAGGCATACCCGGGGAACTGAAACATCTAAGTACCCGGAGGAAGAGAAAGCAAATGCGATTCCCTGAGTAGCGGCGAGCGAAACGGGAACAGCCCAAACCAAGAGGCTTGCCTCTTGGGGTTGTAGGACACTCTATACGGAGTTACAAAGGAACGATATAAGCGAAGAGGTCTGGAAAGGCCCGCCAAAGAAGGTAACAGCCCTGTAACTGAAATGTTGTTCTCTCCAGAGTGGATCCTGAGTACGGCGGAACACGTGAAATTCCGTCGGAATCCGGGAGGACCATCTCCCAAGGCTAAATACTCCCTAGTGACCGATAGTGAACCAGTACCGTGAGGGAAAGGTGAAAAGCACCCCGGAAGGGGAGTGAAATAGATCCTGAAACCGTGTGCCTACAAGTAGTCAGAGCCCGTTAACGGGTGATGGCGTGCCTTTTGTAGAATGAACCGGCGAGTTACGATCCCGTGCAAGGTTAAGCAGAAGATGCGGAGCCGCAGCGAAAGCGAGTCTGAATAGGGCGCATGAGTACGTGGTCGTAGACCCGAAACCAGGTGATCTACCCATGTCCAGGGTGAAGTTCAGGTAACACTGAATGGAGGCCCGAACCCACGCACGTTGAAAAGTGCGGGGATGAGGTGTGGGTAGGGGTGAAATGCCAATCGAACCTGGAGATAGCTGGTTCTCTCCGAAATAGCTTTAGGGCTAGCCTCAAGGTAAGAGTCTCGGAGGTAGAGCACTGATTGGACTAGGGGCCCCTACCGGGTTACCGAATTCAGTCAAACTCCGAATGCCGATGACTTATCCTTGGGAGTCAGACTGCGAGTGATAAGATCCGTAGTCGAAAGGGAAACAGCCCAGACCGCCAGCTAAGGTCCCAAAGTATACGTTAAGTGGAAAAGGATGTGGAGTTGCTTAGACAACCAGGATGTTGGCTTAGAAGCAGCCACCATTTAAAGAGTGCGTAATAGCTCACTGGTCGAGTGACTCTGCGCCGAAAATGTACCGGGGCTAAACGTATCACCGAAGCTGCGGACTGTTCTTACGAACAGTGGTAGGAGAGCGTTCTAAGGGCTGTGAAGCCAGACCGGAAGGACTGGTGGAGCGCTTAGAAGTGAGAATGCCGGTATGAGTAGCGAAAGACGGGTGAGAATCCCGTCCACCGAATGCCTAAGGTTTCCTGAGGAAGGCTCGTCCGCTCAGGGTTAGTCGGGACCTAAGCCGAGGCCGAAAGGCGTAGGCGATGGACAACAGGTTGATATTCCTGTACCACCTCCTCACCATTTGAGCAATGGGGGGACGCAGGAGGATAGGGTAAGCGCGGTATTGGATATCCGCGTCCAAGCAGTTAGGCTGGGAAATAGGCAAATCCGTTTCCCGTAAAGGCTGAGCTGTGATGGCGAGCGAAATTTAGTAGCGAAGTTCCTGATTCCACACTGCCAAGAAAAGCCTCTAGCGAGGTGAGAGGTGCCCGTACCGCAAACCGACACAGGTAGGCGAGGAGAGAATCCTAAGGTGATCGAGAGAACTCTCGTTAAGGAACTCGGCAAAATGACCCCGTAACTTCGGGAGAAGGGGTGCTTCTTAGGGTGTTAAAGCCCCGAGAAGCCGCAGTGAATAGGCCCAGGCGACTGTTTAGCAAAAACACAGGTCTCTGCGAAGCCGTAAGGCGAAGTATAGGGGCTGACGCCTGCCCGGTGCTGGAAGGTTAAGAGGAGCGCTTAGCGTAAGCGAAGGTGCGAATTGAAGCCCCAGTAAACGGCGGCCGTAACTATAACGGTCCTAAGGTAGCGAAATTCCTTGTCGGGTAAGTTCCGACCCGCACGAAAGGCGCAACGATCTGGGCACTGTCTCAACGAGAGACTCGGTGAAATTATAGTACCTGTGAAGATGCAGGTTACCCGCGACAGGACGGAAAGACCCCGTGGAGCTTTACTGCAGCCTGATATTGAATGTTGGTACAGCTTGTACAGGATAGGTAGGAGCCTTGGAAACCGGAGCGCTAGCTTCGGTGGAGGCATCGGTGGGATACTACCCTGGCTGTATTGACCTTCTAACCCGCTGCCCTTATCGGGCAGGGAGACAGTGTCAGGTGGGCAGTTTGACTGGGGCGGTCGCCTCCTAAAATGTAACGGAGGCGCCCAAAGGTTCCCTCAGAATGGTTGGAAATCATTCGCAGAGTGTAAAGGCACAAGGGAGCTTGACTGCGAGACCTACAAGTCGAGCAGGGACGAAAGTCGGGCTTAGTGATCCGGTGGTTCCGCATGGAAGGGCCATCGCTCAACGGATAAAAGCTACCCCGGGGATAACAGGCTTATCTCCCCCAAGAGTCCACATCGACGGGGAGGTTTGGCACCTCGATGTCGGCTCATCGCATCCTGGGGCTGTAGTCGGTCCCAAGGGTTGGGCTGTTCGCCCATTAAAGCGGTACGCGAGCTGGGTTCAGAACGTCGTGAGACAGTTCGGTCCCTATCCGTCGCGGGCGCAGGAAATTTGAGAGGAGCTGTCCTTAGTACGAGAGGACCGGGATGGACGCACCGCTGGTGTACCAGTTGTTCTGCCAAGGGCATCGCTGGGTAGCTATGTGCGGACGGGATAAGTGCTGAAAGCATCTAAGCATGAAGCCCCCCTCAAGATGAGATTTCCCATTCCGCAAGGAAGTAAGATCCCTGAAAGATGATCAGGTTGATAGGTCTGAGGTGGAAGCGTGGTGACACGTGGAGCTGACAGATACTAATAGATCGAGGACTTAACCTATATTCTAATGTGAAGCATGAACATTGTTATCTAGTTTTGAGAGAACATTTTTAAAATATCTCTTGATTTATTTTCAATACATAGTATAATATCTTTTGTCACTAAATTGTCTGGTGATGATGGCGAAGAGGTCACACCCGTTCCCATACCGAACACGGAAGTTAAGCTCTTCAGCGCCGATGGTAGTTGGGGGTCTCCCCCTGTGAGAGTAGGACATCGCCAGGCTTTCTTCATTCCGCAGTAGCTCAGTGGTAGAGCTATCGGCTGTTAACCGATCGGTCGTAGGTTCGAATCCTACCTGCGGAGCCAATTTGGAGAGCTGTCCGAGTGGCCGAAGGAGCACGATTGGAAATCGTGTAGGCGGTAACCCCGTCTCAAGGGTTCGAATCCCTTGCTCTCCGCCACAATTTACATAATAAAGGGCCCGTTGGTCAAGCGGTTAAGACACCGCCCTTTCACGGCGGTAACACGGGTTCGAATCCCGTACGGGTCACCATTTTTATAGAATATATACCAGCATTTTTTATTCGGAGGATTAGCTCAGCTGGGAGAGCATCTGCCTTACAAGCAGAGGGTCGGCGGTTCGAGCCCGTCATCCTCCACCATATCTTTTATATCGTCGCGGGGTGGAGCAGTTCGGTAGCTCGTCGGGCTCATAACCCGAAGGTCGCAGGTTCAAATCCTGCCCCCGCAACCAAAATGGTCCGGTAGTTCAGTTGGTTAGAATGCCTGCCTGTCACGCAGGAGGTCGCGGGTTCGAGTCCCGTCCGGACCGCCATTTTTCAAAAGAATACTTGGCTCGGTAGCTCAGTTGGTAGAGCAACGGACTGAAAATCCGTGTGTCGGCGGTTCGATTCCGTCCCGAGCCACCACTATTTGCCGGTGTAGCTCAATTGGTAGAGCAACTGACTTGTAATCAGTAGGTTGGGGGTTCAAGTCCTCTTGCCGGCACTGTTTTTCAAATGTGGAGGGGTAGCGAAGTGGCTAAACGCGGCGGACTGTAAATCCGCTCCCTCCGGGTTCGGCGGTTCGAATCCGCCCCCCTCCACCATTTTTTATTTTCATAGGGGCATAGTTTAACGGTAGAACAGAGGTCTCCAAAACCTCCGGTGTGGGTTCGATTCCTACTGCCCCTGCCAATTATACTTTATAATTCATTACATCTATGGCGGTTGTGGCGAAGTGGTTAACGCACCAGATTGTGGCTCTGGCACTCGTGGGTTCGATTCCCATCAATCGCCCCATTTTATTATTGGGCTATAGCCAAGCGGTAAGGCAACGGACTTTGACTCCGTCATGCGTTGGTTCGAATCCAGCTAGCCCAGTTGATGTGCGGAAGTAGTTCAGTGGTAGAACACCACCTTGCCAAGGTGGGGGTCGCGGGTTCGAATCCCGTCTTCCGCTCCAATAATGGCGGCATAGCCAAGTGGTAAGGCAGAGGTCTGCAAAACCTTTATCCCCGGTTCAAATCCGGGTGTCGCCTTTTTTGAAAAGACTGCCGGGGTGGTGGAATTGGCAGACACACAGGACTTAAAATCCTGCGGTAGGTGACTACCGTGCCGGTTCAAGTCCGGCCCTCGGCACCATTTTTTTAATATAAGATGCGCTCTTTTATAATCATGCCGGTGTGGCGGAATTGGCAGACGCGCACGACTCAAAATCGTGTTCCTCACGGAGTGCCGGTTCGACCCCGGCCACCGGTATCTAGTTTTAGATATTCTTTATTATCATTCATTACAGAAGAATTAAGGAATATCAACGTTTAAAACGTCTTTCTACAAATTGTAGGAGGGCGTTTTTTATTTGTTTTTAGCTGATTTTTCACACGACAAAATTGCTTCCAATCGTGTTCTGTTCACTGGTGAAAGGGGAATTAGCTAAATGGCACGACGTTAAAATATTTGAGACTACATTCTATTCAGTATTACATGAATAAATTTAAGGGGTTTCTTAATGTTCTAACAGTACAAGGAATAAATATTTCTGAATTAAAGCCTTACGAGGAACATATGAAGGAGATTATCTTTTACTTTATTGATGGTTACCTTATTATTAAACTAAAAGGGCAGGATAATTGAAGAAGGATGAGATAAATTGTACATAGGAGAGGTGTTGTCATGATTACGGTTAAAAATGCTGAAAGTTATATTAAAGATAGCATTGGTGAAGATATCGATGATATAAAAAAGGTTTGGGAAACATTTAAGGCTTTTTCAAAGGAGGCAGTTGAGGGCGAAGAAGATAAAGAAATTTTATTTCAGTGTGGTGTCTATGACTTTACAGGAGAGGAACTATTTCATTTTGACCTTGTACGTCAGTTTACAGTTTATGAAGAAGATGATTATTCTCACATGGAACAACTACACTGTGAATTTTTATTTAAACCAACAAGCGAGTTAAAAAATTTAAAGGTGGTAGAAGAATGGTCAATGGATTATGACGATATCGATCATTTTTTTAATCATATTGAAAGTATTCATGAGTTTAAAATACCTTTGAGTTTAAAACCGATAAAATCAGAAATATATCAAGAAGAACTTTGATTCTTATTTTATAAACGGGTACTTTACTTTAAGAGGGTGTACCTTGCCTTTTAGGAATAATTTATCACGGATTGCCGGTTCAGCTCCGGCCATCGGTATCTATTAAAAGTTTCATGATTGGTTTTTACCGTGAACCTAACGTTTCACCCTTGTGGTAAACGTTTTTTTGTGGTTATTAAAAATAGAAAACTATTAGAAAATAATGAGCATGTACTTCTTTTAGCAGAATAATCTTTAGATGATTTGCAACATTTGATAGGATATATTTAACCATGTAAGGAAACAAAATGGGGCAGCACATTCACATAAAACAGTGTACAACCTTTGAGTAACTAAAAATATTTGGGTAAATACGCATCTTTAGTTGATATCATCATTGTGATCCAATTTTAGGGGAGAATTTATGAAAAAACAAAATGATCATGAAGAGTTATTGACAGGTGGCAATATCTCGAACGTATATCGTTCGGGAGATACGGTTCGTCGAGAAGTAAAGTCAGACAATATCAATATACGAAAGCTGCTAAAGCATTTAGAAAAAAAGAATTTCTCCTATGCTCCAAAGTTTTTAGGAGTTGATGAAAAAGGTAGAGAGATCTTGTCTTTTATTGAAGGCGAAGCTGGCCATGATCCCTTAAAAGAATACATGTGCTCTCACCAAGCCTTAAAAGAAATAGCGAGAATGCTTAGACTGTATCATGATGCTGTTTGTGATTTTCCCATTTCAGACGATTGGGAACTAATGGACAATACGCCTAACAACATAGAGGTTGTATGCCATAATGATTTTGCTATGTACAATATCATTTTCAATAACGAAAAACCAGTAGGAATTATTGATTTTGATGTAGCGGCTCCTGGTCCAAGGCTTTGGGATATCGCATATACTCTGTATACATGTGTACCTATCAGTAGGTTTTTTCGCACCAAAACAGGAGATATCGCGAACTATCATTCATCAGAACATGCAGACCATATAAAGCATAGAGTGAAACTGTTTTTTGAAGCTTATGGGGAGGAAATAGCAGAAGATTATTTGGATATGGTGCTGTTGCGTTTAAAAGGGTTATGTCAGTACATGAAACGAAAAGCGAGTGAAGGGGATATCGCTTTTCAAAACATGATTCATGAGGGGCACCTTGAGCATTATCAAAAAGACATTCAATTCATTCATGAACATAGAAAAGATTGGATGTAAAGAGGCGGCGTTGTTATTGCAAACGAATACGATATTACAGACCATGATTGAAGACGAGGGCTCACATGATTATCCTCTTTTTAGACAGTACTGTGTGAAAAAAGAACAGGGCCTGCGTAAAGATGCGCTAAAAGTTCTTCAGGCCTTTATTGAAGAGATGAAAGAGAACGATTTTGAAGTACAGCGTTTATTTGTTGCTTGGCTGTTTGAGAAGATTGAACGGTTTGAGGATGGTCATCATTTGCTTGTGTATCCATTGATAATTGGGGTGATACAGCCTGTTCTACAAAAATGGGAGAAGGTTGACCCAATGGATGTGAGACCATATCGCTGGCAGGGCTTGTTTGTACATCAGGGAGAAGGGCTGCCCTATTTATTGAAGGCACTAGAGCTTGGGGGCAGCAAGGAGCAGCGTGTGATTGTTCAAATTTGTGAAATCTATTTATCGGCCTTGTGGTATTCGTTTCATCATATACATGAAGATCTTTATTTAAGCACCTATGAGAAAGACCAAGAGCGAATTCAGGGTATTGAAGATGTCATGATGCTGATTGAAGATAAGAGGATTCGTACTAATGTTGAAAAACAAGCAGCCTATTATGATCAGCTTTTATCGGACTGGAAGAAATTTCAGCAAACGGAGACAAGAGGCTTCATGAAATGGTGTGCGGAGCGTAAGAAGCCGTATGAGTGGGTAGAGGCTTTTTATTATCAACAATAGATGAGGAAACGGCAGAATTCATTCTGCCGTTTATTTATGCCATATTCGTTCTATTTCTACATGATCTGGTTTGAAATATTTCAGGATATAGACATCTGGATTGCTTAGTTTCTCCCATTCCTCGAATCCAATCGTTGGATCGGCGTGTTTAAGAAGCAGGCTCATGATATTACCATGTGTGATGAATAGGGTATGATCTTTTTCTAATTTTATTTGTTCGTGGAGCGCTTCTACAATACGATTCATGGCTTCTTGGCTCGATTCTCCGCCTTCACAGGTCATATGTAAGTCTGTAAAACTAAGCTTTAGCTTCTCATACCAATTGTCTATTGGCTTACTGCTTAACACACGTTCAGAGAGGCGTTGATCGATTTTTATCTCGAGCTGTTTTGCATGAGCAAGGGGCTCAGTAGTTTGGATCGCTCGTTTATAAGGACTTGAGATAATCTGATTGAGATGAATGCTGGAAAAAAACTGTGACAGTTCGTGAGATTGAGTGATGCCTTGTGGCGTTAAAGCTGCATCTTTAGATTGTCCATCTGCTTGGCAGTGTCTGACGATATAATATGTTTTCATTGGATACACCTTTCATTGAGTATAAAAAAATCATCCAGTATTGGATGAGGATTTGCGAAGATCTAGGTAAGCTTGTTCGTATCTGTTTCTTTATAGGGATCTGTGAGCTTGGAGGTCAGGTCTAGGTTGAACAAAAAATCATCGACGGTGTCTGTGCCAAAGGGAAGTGTGGAGAAGTTGATTGGGATGCTGTCTTCTTGCTTTTCTGAAGTGACTTGCTGTGCAGGCTGCTTTTTTCTCCAGTTCTTAAACAAGCGCATGTGAGGCCCCCCTTTTCTTTGAAAAAGATGGATTTATACATAATATACGGGGAGAGTTGTCCAGGCGTCAAATGTTTTCTTCAAAAGGAACGATTCAATTGATAAAACAAGAGCCACAGGAAAGTGCGGCTCTTGTTGTTTCAGTTTACATTGCGCGTTGTAATGCTTGTAGTAATTTACGTTCGCATCTTAAGTTGTATCGCTTCTTATGGAGTTTCTCCGTTTTAAACCTGCCTATGAGACGCCGGACACCGGGATCATAAATGATGAGCTCCCTGCAAGTTTGATCATGTAATAGTGCTTTAAACCAGCTATATTTTTTGAGATGTGCTGCGTTCCTTGAGATATCCTCTTCATCCACTTGTAGAAAAGGGATATACACAGCAAGTGAAAAGATGTCTAAAATGAATCCCATTTTGCTTCCTCCTTTCATATTATTCATTACGCTTAGGAGAAGGCAAGGTTTCATTCAATAAACGTTAAAAACAATCCCAGTGCATAAACCATTCTTTTGATTCTTTGTCATAATAGAAATACATCGTGCCGTTATCACCAATCATGAAACGAGGTTTTTCTTCTGAGGCGATTTGCAGCATGAATTCGCCTTGTTGTTGATGGGGTGGGGATTGAATATACGCCCCATATCCACCGATTTTTGTGAACGAATAATTTGTGTATTGATTAAAAAAGTGGTCCGTCGCTTCTTCACTTTCGTTTACTTCTGTTAGATCCACATATGACCATGCTTCTTCCCAGCAAGGGAAATCCCTTTGCTCACTTTTGTTCCATTGGATTTGAAAGGGTTTGAGTCCTCTCACTTCTTCAGGAGTCTCAGCTACTTCTAAACCTTCGATTGATGCATATTCAATGAGCTTCCAGCCTTCGCCGTTTTTTGTGATATCAATCGGAAGTGCTTTCTGGTTGAGGAAAATTTGAATCAGCTTACACTCATTGAAGCCGTTCATTCCTCCTGGCACTTCTGGTAAATAAATTTGTAAGATCGGAATCATGGAACCATCTTGATCTGTCGGCCAGCCCTGATGAGGATCGATGAAAAAATGGCCTGCAAACCAGCTGTGTACAGCTGGATCAGGACGGAACCCGCCTATTTTGGCAATGGCTGGCGTTTTCCCAATTAGATTTAATTCTTGAAAAGCTTTGATCTCCATCTAATGTCCCTCCAGCTGTTAGCCTGCAATGTGTGCATCATGAAATGTGCCATTTATATTTCCTGTGATAATAATGACATGTCCCCAAAATAAATCACCGTCATGATAGTAGACTTCAAACTCTCCCTCAGGGTAAACATGCAGGCTTTCAAGTGAAATGCGGCTCATAAATTGATTCAGTGTGAGTTCTTCTTGCTTTTCAGCTGATTCGTCTTGTTCCTGCCAATCCTTTGCTAGATCTATCAGCTGATTCGCGGCAAATGATTTAATAGAAGAATCCCATTTGGCTTGTTCTGGTATGAGTTGTTTTGCTGTAGAAAGTGAGTCATTTATTTTTTCATCTTCTTCGAGGTTGAAGTAGAGAAGGCACTCTTCATTGCTCCATTGGATCGTCTTTTCAAATAAGTCTAGTCCTTTCACTAGCTCAAAGGTTCCAAGTGTATCATCATGGTAAAACACAGGCTTTTGGGCTTGTTCTAAAATTTCTTGAAGTGCTTGATCCTTTGTATCTGTATTGATCAAAGATACAAGCATGAATTCACCTTCGCCTTTTCGAACCTGAAGTGTAACGATTGATTCTTTATGTAATTGTGACTGCTTTTCCCTTAATCCTTCGTCATCTGTTAACCAGCAAAGTCTTACATTTTCGTTTGTGATATGGCCGTTTTCCTTCCAGGCAATTAGTGGAATAGAAGCGGTCCAAAGAGGTGCCTGTCCTGCTTTTCCTGCCCCTACACCAGAAGGTCCTGTAACAGCAATGATAGTGACTATATCTTCTGAAAATCTTCCTTCAAAAGTGTTGATTTGTTTGTTAATCTTCATGTGATGTCCTCCAGCTCGATATTTTTGTTATGAACATAAGGATGATATGATCAAAATCTACCTCTTAATCACACCGCACATTAGTAGGGGAAATCAAGCTTTTTTTGTTTAAAACTGTTTTTTTAGGAGGTACATGGATTAATGAAGGTTGAGTCACAATAAAAGAAGCATGGATCGAATTTTGTATAAATTTGGGTAAGTGAGTCGAAAAGCCTAGGTGATTCTTCCTTTTCTTTATAATTACTTTGACACGAATAGATGAAAAAAGTAAAGTAATACTGAGTGATTTACAAAACCTTCTTCATCCACTAAAACATGAAGTGTGCGTAAATTTAATGTAAATGGATATTTTTCCTTTTATTTACTCGTATTTTTTTTGAAACTTATGATGCCTCTCGTTCGTTATATTAAAGGAGCGCATGTATCCGGCGGAGACAGAGCATCGGAATGCTTGACGAAGAAGATTTACATTTGCAAAATGAATGTAAATTTTTTATGATTTCATTTATATCAGAACGATGATAAGAAAGAAGAGGTTTTATGAAAAAAATATTTGCGAACAAATATAGCTTTTTTGTTTTGGCTGTCCTATTATTCTGGGCTAAATCATACACAGCCTACAAAATGGACTTTAATTTAGGAGTGAAAGGTTCTTTTCAAGAGGGGCTTCTCTTATTGAATCCATTTAGTTCAGCCATTGTGTTTTTTGGACTTGCTCTATTTTTAAAGGGGCGTAAATCTGCCATTGTTTTAATTGTTATTGATTTTATTATGACCGCACTTTTATATGCAAATGTAGCGTATTACCGTTTCTTTGATGACTTTTTGACTTTCTCAACAATGAAGCAGGCAGGAAATCTTGGGGGAGGCATGACTGGCGGTGTGTTAGCAAGCATTAAGCCGCATGACCTTTTATACTTCCTTGATATCATCATCTTGATTGCGATTGTCATTTGGAGACCGGAAGTGAAGAAGTTCCAAATGAAAAAGACGTTTGCACTGCTGATTGTAGCTGCAGGTATTGGACTGTTCTTTGTAAACCTTCATTTGGCTGAAAAGGATCGTCCAGAATTATTAACGAGAACCTTTGATCATAAGTATGTTGTCAAATACTTAGGTGTTTACAATTATACGATTTATGACGGGGTACAAGCAGCACAAAACGCAACGCAGGTTGCAAATGCAAGCAGTGAAGATTTAACGGATGTTGTGAACTATACGTCTTCTCACTATGCGAAGCCAAATGCAGAGTATTTTGGAAAAGCAAAAGGTAAAAACATTATTAAAATTCATTTAGAAAGCTTCCAGTCTTTCTTAATTGACTACAAATTAAATGGAGAAGAAGTGACTCCATTTTTAAACAAACTGGCTCATGGGAAAGATGACTTTACGTATTTCGATAACTTCTTCCATCAGACTGGTCAAGGGAAGACATCTGATGCTGAGCTGATGATGGATAATAGTATGTTTGGCTTGCCAGAGGGAGCAGCATTTGTGACAAAGGGTGAAAATACCTTCCAATCACTACCTGCCATCCTAGATCAAAAAGCAGGCTATACGAGTGCAGTGCTTCACGGGGACTATAAATCTTTCTGGAACCGTGACACGATTTATAAACATATGGGAATTGATCAATTCTTTGATGCTTCCTATTACAACATGGATGAAGAAAACCTTGTGAATATGGGTCTGAAGGATAAACCGTTCTTCAAAGAATCAATCCCAATGCTAGAATCAATGAAAAAGCCATTTTATGCACATTTAATGACACTGACAAATCACTATCCATTTAATTTAGATGAAAAAGATGCGACAATCGCTAAGGCAACAACGGGCGATAAAACAGTCGATAACTATTTCCAAACAGCAAGATATTTAGATGAGTCATTAGAGCAATTCTTCAAAGACTTGAAAAAATCAGGTATGTATAAAGACTCAGTCATTTTATTGTATGGTGACCATAACGGTATTTCTGAGAATCATAACCGTGCAATGAGTGAAATTCAAGGGAAAGAAATCACTCCTTATCAAAATGCACAAAACCAGCGTGTTCCGCTCATGATTCGTATTCCTGGTAAGAAGGGCGGCGTGAACCATACGTATGGTGGTGAAGTCGACGTGATGCCAACACTTCTTCACTTACAAGGTATCGATTCAAATGAATTCGTGAATTTTGGAACAGACTTATTCTCTAAAAAGCATGATGAGACTGTTGCCTTCCGTAATGGAAACTATGTGACACCGAAATACACACTTGTCGATAATACCGTTTATGATACGAAAACGGGTAAAGTGGTGAAACAAAATAAAAAGACAGAGGCGATTAAAGCCCGTGTTGATAATCAGTTAAGTCTTTCAGATAAGGTGCTCTATAGGGATCTTCTTCGATTCCATAAGTTATCTGATTTCAAACCAGTGAATCCATCGGATTATTTCTATGGTAAAGCAAACAAAGAAAAAGAAGCGGATTCTTCTGCTAACTAACTGAGTTTTGGGCAAGCACAGAAAGGTGCTTGCCTTTTTCTCTCTCTTTGCTTGATTTGTTGGCAAAATATGTTTATATTTAGGAAGAAACAAGTGTGATGCCGGCTGGCAGCTGGTGACACACATTTCGTCCTTGGGGAATTCAGGAGGAGCTTATGACAACAAATACAAAAACACAAAAAAAGAAATCAGAATTATGGGGCTGGATCAAAGCCATCTTAATCGCATTTATTGCTGTTTTTATCATTCGGAACTTTTTATTCGCGCCTTACATTGTCAAAGGATCTTCTATGTATCCGACATTGCATGATACAGAGCGGGTGTTTGTGAATAAAACGGTTGATTATTTCGGTGATTATAAACGGGGACAGATCATTGTTCTTGATGGGGAAGACCGCAGCACTCATTATGTCAAACGATTGATTGGTTTACCTGGTGATAAAATTGAAATGAAAAATGATCAACTATATGTTAATGGGAAAAAAGTGGCAGAGCCTTACTTAGCGTCAAACAAAAAGAAAGCAGCGGCAGATGGTACTTTGCTGACACCTGATTTTGGCCCTCTGACTGTTCCAAAAGGAAAGTACTTTGTCATGGGGGACAATCGCCAAAATTCAATGGACAGCCGCAACGGCTTAGGTCTTTTTACAAAGCGTGATATTCAAGGAACTACCTCATTTGTATTTTATCCTTTCCAAGACATTCGCTTACTCAATCATTAATAAACAAGAAAAAAGCACACAGCCGTGTGCTTTTTTCTATGTCATTCAGACTGACTTTTTGTAATCGCCTGTTCAAGATCTGCAAGAATATCTTCAATCGCTTCTGTTCCAACGGATAAACGAATGAGCTCTGGTGTGACACCTGTCGCTTTTTGTTCTGCCTCGCTTAATTGTTGATGCGTTGTGCTGGCAGGATGAATGATGAGAGATTTAGAATCACCCACGTTTGCGAGATGGGAGAAAAGTTTCACAGAATCAATGAGCTTTTTACCTGCTTCGCGTCCACCTTTGATACCGAATGTGAGGATTGCGCCTTGTCCTTTTGGTAAATAGGTTTGAGCAAGTTCATAGGATTCGTGACTTTCAAGGCCCGGATAGCTTACCCAATCGACAAGAGGATGATCCTGTAAGAACTGTGCTGTTTTCAACGCATTTTCACTATGCCGCTCAAGACGAAGGTGTAATGTTTCTAAGCCTTGCAGAAGTAAAAATGAGTTGAATGGCGACAGAGCTGCCCCTAAATCACGTAAGAGCTGTACTCGTGCTTTTGTGATATAAGCCGCTTCTCCAATCGCTTCTGTATATGTCAGACCGTGATAACTTGGATCTGGTTCAGTCAGCCCTTTGAACTTATCGCTGTCAGCCCAAGGGAATCGGCCGCTATCAACGATGACACCGCCAATTGATGTACCATGACCGCCAATAAATTTTGTCGCTGAATGGACGACAATGTCTGCACCGAACTCAATAGGTCTTAATAAATAAGGGCTGGCGAGCGTATTGTCCACAATAAGCGGGATATGATGCTTGTGTGCAATGGCTGAGATGGCTTCAATATGTAAAATGTCGCCTTTTGGATTCCCAATGCTCTCTGCATACACTGCCTTTGTTTTGTCTGTGATCGCTGCTTCAAGTTCTTCAAGGTTGGATGAGTCGACGAATTTTACTGTAATTCCGAGTTTTTTGAGTGTATGGGCAAATAAATTGTAGGTGCCTCCATAAAGACTGCTTGAGGATACGATTTCATCCCCGGCTCCTGCAATGTTTAAAATAGAATAAGTCGTCGCTGCTTGCCCAGAAGAAACAGCAAGTGCACCAATCCCACCTTCAAGCTCTGCGATACGCTTTTCAAATACGTCATTTGTCGGGTTCATAATACGTGAATAAATATTTCCCGGTTCCTGAAGACCGAATAAATTCGCGGCATGCTCACTATCTCTAAAACCAAAGGAGCTTGTTTGGTAAATAGGCACGGCTCTTGAATAGGTCGCTGAATCAAGCTCCTGACCTGCGTGAATGGCTTTTGTTTCTAAACGAAATGGACGTTCTTCTGACATGTGTGTATCCTCCTTTTGTTAGATAAAACCAACTGTTTTGATAAGAAATATTTAATAAGACTATAAATCTTGTTCACTGCTCGGTCAATCATTTTTTAGATAAATCTGAAAAAACAATAAATATAGTTGACAGGTAGGAATAGTATGTATTAACATGAGCATACTGAAAACGCGAACAAGAATGGCTGATCGGACAACCGAAGGCTCTATCACTCAAGCATGAGTGAAGAGCCTTTTTTTATTTGAATGAGAAAGGATGATGAAGATGGAAAAAAAGAAAAAACGAAAAAAATACAGAAAACATATGGATATCACACTAGACATCTTAATTGAGCGGAACAAATATGAGATTTACAGCAGCAAGGAACGAATAGAAGCGATTTACGATCGGATTGATGAAAAGCATACAAGGACAAAATAACTATTTTATAAATTTGAGTTGATTTATGGGATTAATATGATTTAGGATGGTGCTAACAAATCAATATGATTAGCTGATCGGACAACACGAAGGCTCTTATCTCTTTTTTGGGGATAAGGGCCTTTCTGTGTATTTATCTGATGGCAAGAGGAGTGGAGGGTTTCAATGACGATTTCAATTGATATTGCGGATAAATCCTTTTGGAAAGACAAACAGTCCATTCGGGTTCTTGAAGACTTGAAATTGAGCATGATTCCAGGTGAATTTGTAACAGTGATAGGTCCGAGTGGATGCGGAAAAAGTACATTGCTAAAAATCATAGGCGGGCTCGACACATCGTATGATGGACAAATTTTGATAGGAGAGAGACGGGTCACAAAACCAGGAATGAAACAGGGCTTTATCTTTCAGGAACACCGCCTGTTTCCATGGCTGTCAGTCGAAGAAAACATAGCGGCCAATTTCAATTTAAAACAACAGGATGTACGCCGCAAAGTGGATGAATTGATTGAAATTGTTCGATTAAAAGGATTTGAACATGCCTATCCACATGAGCTTTCAGGAGGAATGTCGCAACGGGTTGCCATTGCGAGAGCACTCCTTCGTGATCCGGAGATCTTATTGCTTGATGAACCATTTGGTGCGCTGGATGCATTCACACGAAAACACTTGCAGGATGTGCTGCTGGATATTTGGCAGGAGAAAAAAACAACGATGATGCTCGTTACTCATGATATTGATGAATCGATTTATTTAGGAAATGAAATTGTGCTCTTACAAGCGAGACCTGGCCGAATCCATAAAATTCTTCCTGTGAATCTGCCTTTTCCGCGTGATAGAACATCAACCTCTTTTCAACATTTAAGACAAAAGGTGCTTTCAGAATTTGAGAAAACAGATGAATTGTTACTAACTGATGGATCAGGGATTTAGGGAGGGGAAATCACATGAAAAAGATACAAATGATCGTGATTTTTTTGAGTCTTCTTCTTGTTTTAGCAGGGTGTGGTCAAGCAGCAGACGGCTCGGAAAACAAGGTGAAAGAAATTCGGATTGGGATTCAGCAAAGTTTGAGCCCGCTGCTTTTAGCAAAGGAAAAAGGGTGGTTTGAACAATCATTTGAAAAAGAAGGAGTGAAGGTAAAGTGGGTGGAGTTTCAAAGTGGTCCTCCCCAATTTGAAGGACTTGCTGCAAATCAATTAGATTTCTCGCAAGTTGGAAACTCACCTGTCATAGCAGGTCAGGCAGCAGGTATTAATTTTAAGGAAATTGGTTTATCTCAGGATGGGCTGAAAGCGAACGGTATTTTAGTGAATAAGAACAGTAAGATTCAAAAAGTAGAAGACTTAAAAGGGAAAAAAATCGCTGTCGCTAAAGGGAGCAGTGGCTTTGACTTTTTATACAAAGTATTAGATCAGGCAGGTTTATCTGCGAAGGATGTTCAGATCATTCAGCTTCAGCCAGATGAAGCGATATCAGCATTTGAAAATGGGTCCGTTGATGCTTGGTCGATCTGGGAGCCGTTCTTATCACTTGAAACGATCAAGAAAGGAGCAAAGCTGCTGGTGAATGGGGAAGCGACTGATTTATATTCTCCAGGTTTCACACTTGTTCGCACTCAGTTTGCTGATCAGCATCCTGAACTAGTGGTGAAATCTTTAAAGGTATATGACCATGCGGTGAAGTGGCAGAAATCACATCCAGAAGAGGCTGTTACTCTATATGCGCGTTTAAAAAATTTAGATAAGAAGATCGTCACACAAGTATTAAACAATACGGAACCACTCAATAAGCCCATTTCGAAGAAGATCATCAATGCTCAGCAGCATACCGCTGATTTTCAATATAAAACAAAGGCGATCCAGCGGAAAATTGATGTCAATCAGGTTGTAGATAATTCGTTTATTGAAAAAATGCTGAAAGAGGAGATGGATGAATGAAAGCTATTTCGAACCCGGCTTTAGCATCTAAAATTGAGCGGTCAAAGAGAAAAAGGAGAAAAAGGAGAAAAGCTTCTTCTTTATATAAGTTAAAGGGACTGGTATTACCTGTTCTACTTATTGCGGTTTGGCAGATTATAGCTGGTTCTCAAATTGTTTCTTCCACTGTATTGCCTTCGCCCGTTTTGATTGCTGAATCCTTTCGAGAGTTGATACGTTCTGGTGAGCTGTTTGGCCATCTTTACATCAGTCTTTATCGAGCAATATGTGGATTTTTACTTGGGGGAGGCTTAGGTCTTATGCTGGGCGTATGCGTAGGGTTTTCTAAAAAAACAGAGCAGTATGTAGATCCGACCTTGCAAATGCTGAGAACCGTTCCTCATTTAGCGGTCACCCCTTTATTCATCCTCTGGTTTGGCTTTGATGAAACGGCGAAAATTTTATTGATTGCACTTGGGGCTTTTTTTCCGATTTATATTAATACTTTTCTTGGTATTCGCAGTGTAGATAATAAGCTGTTTGATGTGGCTCGCGCCTTAGAGTTTAATCTGTATCAAAGCATCACAAAGCTGATTTTACCGGCTGCTCTTCCGCATATTCTTCTGGGCGTGAGGCTGTCATTAGGAATTGCTTGGCTAGGTTTAGTGGTAGCTGAGTTAATGGGTTCAAGCAGCGGCGTCGGCTATATGATTATGGATGCAAGGCAATTCTCTCAAACGGATAAAGTGTTTGTCGGAATTATCATCTTTGCAGTAGTAGGTAAGCTGACAGATTCATTTGTACGTCTGTTAGAAAAGCGTCTGCTCAAGTGGCGCACTAGTTATCAAGGTGAATAATAACAGGGGGCGATGTCATGAATATTTTATGGTTTATTCCAACACATGGAGACGGCCGTTATTTAGGTTCAGCAAAAGGGGCAAGACAGGCAGACTATCCATATTTTAAACAGATTGCTCAAGCAGCTGATCAGCTTGGTTATACAGGGGTCTTGCTGCCGACTGGGAGATCATGTGAAGATCCATGGCTGACGGCAGCTGCTTTAGCTGCTGAAACCACTCATTTAAAGTTTCTCGTGGCTCTTAGACCAGGGCTTATGCAGCCGTCTGTTGCTGCTAGAATGACGTCTACATTAGATCGTCTTTCAGGTGGAAGGCTGCTGATTAATGTGGTAGCAGGGGGAAGTAAAGAGGAGCTTGAAGGAGATGGGTTATTTATTTCTCATGATGAACGCTATGAGGCAACAGAAGAATTTTTGACGATTTGGAAGCGGTTATTGAAAGGAGAAAATGTACAATTTCATGGCAAACATCTACAAGCGGAAAATGGCCGGCTGCTATTCCCGCCAGCTCAAACCCCCCATCCACCAGTCTTTTTTGGCGGATCATCATCAGCAGGAATTCAAGCGGCCGCCAAGCATACAGATGTCTATTTAACTTGGGGCGAACCGCCTGCACAAGTAAAAGAGAAAATTGAACAAGTGAAGAAACAGGCTGAAAAGGAAGGAAGAACGGTGAAGTTTGGCATTCGTCTTCATGTGATCGTGCGAGATATCGAAGAGGAGGCATGGCAGGCAGCGGAACATCTGATTCGTCATTTAGATCAGAAAACAATTGAGGAGGCGCAAAAAGTTTTACAGGGGATGGACTCAGTAGGTCAAAGACGGATGGTGGAATTGCATCAAGGGAGGAAAGACAAACTTGAAATTAGCCCAAATCTTTGGGCAGGCATTGGCTTAGTACGCGGCGGTGCAGGAACAGCACTCGTCGGAGATCCGCAAACAGTAGCAGATCGTATCATAGAATACAAGTCTCTAGGCATTGATACATTTATATTTTCTGGCT
This sequence comes from Bacillus sp. FSL K6-1000, assembly GCF_038630785.1. Taxonomy (NCBI): domain Bacteria; kingdom Bacillati; phylum Bacillota; class Bacilli; order Caryophanales; family Bacillaceae; genus Bacillus; species Bacillus sp. FSL K6-1000. The sequence continues at coordinate 909,551 of NZ_CP152042.1, forward strand.
ACCCGCACCTAGAAGAAGCTTATTATTTAGCAGAGCTTGTTTTCCCGCTCCTTCCATTTAAGAGGTCGGGGGATACAGGACTCTCTGTGCCAGCTGGTGAAATCATTGGGAACAATCATTTTCCAGATGCAGCCTCTGCTGCTAGTTCCTCATAAATATGAAAAAGCAAAGCAGTCTGCGATGGCTGCTTTGCCTTTTTTCATAGAATAGGAGCGAGTCATATGTTGTGTACTGCTGAACAAGGTAAGGGCTTTTTTCCCAATCGATTTTCTTGTATATACATATTTTCAGAGTCAAGAGAAGAAGGAAAATATACTCACTCTTTTATCGGAATGATCAGTAAATATTTCATAATTGATGTTATTGCGACATATAATCAGGACTTTTATATCTGATATATCGGGGGAATTCTTTCTATCTCACAAAAAAGAAAGAATAAAAATGATAGATGATAAATATGGACTATTTGAAAAAGAGAAGAAAAAAGATGGTGCAAATGACATTAAATGGGTTTTGTGGTTCTTAAGAGGTGTTAAAATCTAGTAAATAAGAGAGGGTTTAAACAGATGAAAGTGAATAATTGAATAAAAAGTCACATTTTAATCAAATGTATGTTCGGTCAAAAATGGGATGTTCTGTAGATGTTTGGCGTGTGACGCCTATGATACGATCATCATAAGCTGGGAGGTGAAAAGTATGACTTATGCAGCGCCGCAAGTTGACTATTCCACTATGGAACCTGCTATTATGGACCAAGCTTGGTTCTTAGTATTTGTTGCTGTCCTTCTTGGATTGGGAGCAACAGTCGTTCTAGGAGCAGCAGTTTGGTGTATCGCAAACGGCAAGGGTAGCTTTACAGGAGCCGTTCAGTGGGAAAGTGGCTTAAAAGTCCAAATTGAATGTAAGTAGCTATACTTAGGATTCATCTTTTTACTTCTTAGATAAGACACCAGGGCTAAACCGTCTGTGGCGGGCGGTTTAGCCTGATCTGTTTTTAAAGAATATGCAGACACTTGGAGGTTATATGTTTACGATCGAGAATTTAACCAAGACGTATAAAAATAACGTGACTGCTGTCAATGATTTTCATTTAAAGATCAACCCTCATCAAATCGTTGCTGTTGCTGGACCGAATGGTTCGGGTAAAACAACGATGATTAACTGTATACTTGGCATCATTAAGCATACAGAAGGAAAAATTCATTTGCAGGGCGTCACTAATGATGAACCATCCTTTAAAAAACAAGTAGCCTATGTTCCAGATGACCTGCTGCTCCCTGAAGCATTGACTGGTGCTGAATATTTAGAGTTTGTTTCTTCTATGTATGAATGTAAAACAATTCACAGAAGAAATCAACTAATTGAACTGTTTGATATGGACTCGGCTTTATCAAGACCGATCGAAACCTATTCACATGGGATGAAAAAAAAGACACAGCTGATTGCTGCCTTTATGCTTGATAGTCAATTGGTGATCATGGATGAGCCCTTTAGAGGACTTGATATTGAAGCGGTTATAAACACAAAGAAACTGATGAAGCGGTATGCCGAGCATCATGGTGCGATCTTGCTTTCAACGCATGATATGCTTTCAGCGGAAGAACTGTGCCAGAAAATCGCCATTATTTCTAAGGGAAATAAAATGGATGAAGGGACAGTCTCAGCCTTAAAGGAGAAGTATCAATCAAGCACACTGGAACAGGTGTTTCTGAAAGCTTCAATGTTAAGTGATAGGGGTGCACATTTTGATGAAATCATTAATCATTTCTAAAATGATGCTTAAAATGTGGCAGCAGGAAATGTATAAGCTATTTGATACTCAAACGAAGCGGATCATTGTGGTCTTATTCTTTTTGTTTGCTGTCACAATGGGAGCCATTATCGGATACAGCTTTACAGGTGTCTTTATGAAGGCTTTTTTAAATGGAGATGAACGTTCCCTTGGATTACTCGTTGTCTCAATGGCAATCAATACCTCTATTTTTACAAGCTTGTTATTCGTTTTGATCAAGGTCAGAACACCTGAACAAGACCGGTTTTCTATGCAGCTCAGCTGGTTTCCGCTCTCTACCTTTCAGAAAAGTTTTGGATACTTCATTCCGATGGTGACAGTGGTGACAGGACTTGTTTTATTTTTTATTGGTATTCTGCTTTTACCTAATTTTATTGCCCAGGGAATAGGTGTTTTCTTTATCTTTACTTTCTTTTTGATGGTGCTTTTGCAGTCGCTCTTTGTCTTAATGCTCCTGCAGTTTATTTACAATATCACTTATTTACTCGTTTTGAAATTAAAATTACCGTTGCAAAAATTTGCAGCGATATTTGTTTTATTGGCACTCGTTGTTGCGTATGGATTGACGCATTTTGATATTAGCCAAATTCAGCAATCATATCTACAGTTTGATTATCATTTGATGTATTTTACAGCACCGTTTTTCTTAGCGGCACAAGGAATGTCTCCTGAAGGGGTGAATTATGCCATCTTGATTCTGTTCATCCTTTTATCGGCAGGCGGCGCATTTCTTTCTCTTGCGATGATGCCGATTATGGCAGAGAAAAAAGCGTTAACCTTTTTACACAAGCTGCCATTCTCTTCTTCAAAAAAGTGGTCACTTATTGTGAAGGAAATGAAGTCACAGGTACGGAATGAAGAAAACATTTTAAACTTTCTTATTCTTCTCATTGTGATCTTATTCGTTCGTTATCAATTTGGATTCCGCTTTGAACAAGAAGCGTTTTTTGTTCTATGTGCTCTTGCTGGATTAACAGCCTTCAATTCGTTTGGCAATGATAAACGAATGCTGGGGATGTATAAAACATTTGGCCTGAGATCATGGGAAGTGGCTTTGTATAAGTTTATCGGCCTTCTGCTTGTTGGTGTACTGCAAATTGTTTTATTCATGCTGACAACGCTGACGCTTCCTGATCAAATTTGGCACGCGTTGATTGGTGCCGCTGTCTTATGCAATGCCACTGCGCTCTTTTATGTAGTAGGTATTTTACTTCCTCTTGATCGAAACAATCCCTACACAGGCATATTTTCATTTGGAGCGCTTATTTTACTCATGATTCCGATTGTTTTTATTGGAAACTATGTCATAGGGGCATCGAGTCAAACGCTTCAATGGCTGCTTGTCGCTGCATTTGAGGGTCTGCTCATCTTTGCCATATACAAAGGTTTTTCATGGAGGTATTCACATGATTCAACTTCTTAACAATAAACTAAAGATTGAGCGGGTACCGGAACTAGCTCCGTATGTGACCTTACAAAAGAGGCATCTTACGGATACGCAGTATGGAAGCACACTCCCGATCAATGAAAGTGCCTATCATATGTTAACGAAAGTGGACGGTAAAAGGACAGAAGCGAGTATTACAGCAGAGCTCGCCGATTTATTTCAGGTCGATGAGTCGGTGATTGCTCGTGACTTTTATCAGCTGATGACGGGATTGAATCAGCATCACTTGCTGTCCATTCATTATCATTCACCGTATCGGATTGTGACAGCCTGCTGTCAATTTTTCAAGCAGTATCAAGTCAAAATGAAGGAACGATTTGATTGTACTGGTCACTCGTTCCTTCACATTTTTGGAACGGCTTTGCTCATGGTGACGCGTAAAATCATCTTTTTCTGGATGCTTTTCATGGTCATGGCAGGGCTCGCTTTTTTATTCATTCCTGATCCATCGATTGCAGCCATTGCCATTTATTTTACGATTATTTATTTCGGGTTAATTACCGGAACTGCCTTACATGAGGCGGCACATGGCTATGCGCATCGAAAATTTGCAGGGCGAGATGGTCCTCAAGGCTTTTTTGCGAGTGATATGATGTCAGTGAAGTTTGTAAGACCCGTATTAGATCCGTTTCAGAAAAAGCAGGTGTGGATCACGCTGCTTGGACCGCTCGTTCCCGGTGTGATTGGCGCAGCAGGCATCATAGTGACCATTTTATTTCTAAAAGAAAATCCGGTTTCGACAGGCTTTTTCATTTTTTCAATCTCGTATTTTATTCAATTACTCTATCTTCTTCCGTTTATGGGGGATGGTAAATCCATTATGAAGCAGCTATTGCTTGGTGGAATAGGAGGACAACGATCATGAACGTACAGGCCATGAAACAAGGCGCAATAGTTGGTGGTTTTTTAGGGTTCTTAGGCTTTCCGATGCTGACAATCGGCGTACTGTTCTATCATTTATTTCAATCAAAAACGAATGATGCTTTATTATTTAACAGTCTCGCTTTTGAGATGGAAGGCTCGTCCGCATTTACTTTTCAGATCAAGCCAAACTTTTTTATTTATATGATTGTGATATTTGCTGCGAGTTTTCTCATTGTGGCATGCCTATCAGCAATAAAGCAGAAAAGAGCGAAAGATTAGGAGAATTCTCCTAATCTTTTTTTGTATGACAAACCAAATTTTAGTATAATAAGAAATAAAAAACATCAAAGGGGATCACAATGTTTAAAAAATGGAGCATTCTTTTATTCGCAGTTTTTCTATTAGCAGGATGTGGCGAGAAGGCTGCAGAAACGACGACAACCGAAAAGACGGTTTCGACAATAAAAACAGAGCCTGCCACTAAAAACCAAGTATCCATCGAACAAATGAAACTCTCAAAAAAAGAAAAAAACTTACTAGAAGCAGCAACGACTAATGAAAAGGTGGCTCTGACACTGAAAGGATTAACGAAGAAGAACAAGAGTATTACGTTTATCGGGAGCCATTACAAAAATGGCCGATTAGTGAATAAGGAAGCATCATCTGCTACCTTTACTTTACACCAGAATGGAACCGACCAAACGGTGAATGTACTTCTTCAATTACATCATGAGAAAGATACATATGAATCACAATTTAGTATTTGGTCAGATAAAAAGAATGATGGGATGACGAAAGCGACATCAAACTTTCCGTTCAAAGTAAGTGACTATGTATTTTCTGCACAACCTGAAACTGTCAAAGTTGCTTCTGGAGAAAAGGCTCTGATTGCGTATACAGCGGCGATGGGGAAAGACGGGGGTTCAACTATATTTGAAGAGATTGAGAAGAATCCAAAGCAAGCGCTGAAAAATAAGTCACATGCATACTTATTTTATATCCAGCTAGATAAATAACTATCGTAATATATACGGAGAATATGAATTTTTTTGACGAAAAATCTTCATATTCTCTTGACGAATTGTTAAGAAAGTTGTAACATAATAAAAGTCAACGCGATGACGTTGCTTTTGAAAAATTGATGCGGGTGTAGTTTAGTGGTAAAACCTCAGCCTTCCAAGCTGATGTCGTGAGTTCGATTCTCATCACCCGCTCCAATACATAATTTTGTTTATAACGCAGTATTTCGTTTCATAGATAAACGAAGTGTTGCGTTTTTTATTATGTCAGTATAATGTGAAAAAGCACTGTCAGGCTACAGTGCTTTTTCAATGAGTTCATATTTGCTTTCTCCGCCATGTATTTGTACAAACATCTTCGTCAAGGATTGAATAAGAGCTTCACTCTTTTCCCGGGAAATAGATGGAGGGAAAAGGATGATTTGAAGAATGTTCTTTGTGTCTGGAGAAATATGTGCTGTACTTGCTTGAGAAAATAATCCATTCAGTCCTGCGCCGTCCTGCCATTCGATGTGACCAGCCTCATGTTTTGTCAGTGAAAGCGGTCCTTTGATGCGATCGGCATCTAATGTCAGGATGGGTAAGAAATATTTTAGTGAGAAAAATATCGACAAATCCTGTACGGAATTGGTCGAGTCAATAAATTGTTCCTTTTGGATATCAGAAAGAAGTGGAAGGAAAGGAACATCTTTTAAAAGATTCGTCCATTCTTTGATGGCTGGTACTTCTTCTAATACTTTATCTTCATATTCAAAAAATAAAGATTCTTGAAACAGGCGTAAGCGGCCTTTTAACATTTGGGGTGATGTACCAACTTCAATATGCGAATATTCAATCTGTCCAACATGGATAGACGGGTTTTGAGGATGAGAAATTTCCATATGTATCTTCACAGTGACTCACTCCAATCGGTCATGATACACTCGTATTATACTCAAAACAACAGAAGAAACAAAGAAAGGAGGTTTGCAAGGTGATTCATGTTGGAGAATTAAAAGAAGAATTGATTCAATATGCGAAAGAAATTGGTGTCGATAAAATTCGATTTGCAAGTGCCGATACATTTGATTCATTAAAGGACCGTCTCATCTTACATGAATCGTTAGGGTATTTGTCAGGCTTTGAAGAGCCTGATATTGAAAAACGGACAAACCCTTCTTTGCTGCTTCCGAAGGCCAAATCAATTGTTGCGATAGCGCTCGCGTATCCTTCCAAAATGAAAGATGCTCCTCGAAGTACAAAAGATGCGAGACGGGGGATCTTTTGCCGAGCTTCATGGGGAACAGATTATCATGTCGTGCTGAAAAAAAAGCTTGATATGCTCGAAGAATTTTTGCGGAGCAAACATGTTGATATACGGACAAAATCAATGGTGGACACAGGAGAATTGTCTGATCGTGCTGTAGCAGAACGTGCTGGCATTGGTTTTAGTGCAAAGAACTGTATGATTATCACGCCAGAGTTTGGATCCTATGTGTATTTGGCTGAAATGATCACAAATGTCCCGTTTGAACCGGATGAGAAAATTGAAGACCAGTGCGGAACATGCAATAAATGTGTGGATTCGTGTCCAACAGGTGCGCTTGTGAATCCTGGACAGCTGAATTCTCAGCGGTGCATTTCATTTTTAACGCAGACAAAAGGGTTTTTACCTGACGAATTTCGTTCGAAAATAGGAAATCGATTGTACGGGTGTGATACGTGTCAAACTGTCTGCCCGATCAATAAAGGAAAAGATTTTCATCTGCATCCTGAAATGGAACCGGATCCTGAAATTGCAAAGCCGCTGTTAAAGCCGCTTCTGACGATCAGCAATCGTGAGTTTAAGGAAAAATACGGTCATGTTTCAGGTTCATGGCGGGGGAAAAAGCCCATTCAGCGGAATGCAATTTTGGCACTCACTCATTTTAAAGATACATCTGCCTTACCAGTGTTAATTGAGCTGATGCACAAGGACCCAAGACCGGTCATTCGGGGAACAGCTGCTTGGGCAATTGGGAAAATTGGCGATGATCAGCAGCTCCCAGAGCTGGAAAAGGCTCTTGAGCGGGAAAGTGATGAAGAAGCGAAAGAGGAGATTGTGAAAGGGATTGAGCTCCTGCAGACACCTTTAAATACTAAATAGCATCCCTGTGAACATAGAATGAACCAAACAGAGATTTTAAAAAATGTTTGGTGGTGTCTGTGTGAAACAATTATTAGAGAAAACTTTAGAAGACAGGCTGGCGTATTTAATCAATGACCGTGCAATCAAGCAGCCGCAGCTTATGTCTGATGTGGAAGCAGTAGAGCGGAAAAAAGAGCTTTTTGCTAGAAGACAGGTTGAAATTGTGAAGGCGAAAGCAAAAACAAAACTTCTCGATTCATCCATTCAAGATGATGGTGCTCAGCATGTGCAGTATCTTGCTCATCTCACATATGTCTGCAAGGATGTAGACGATTCTTTTTATTTAGAGGAACAGGTGGAAAAAAGAGAAGCATTTCTTTATAACGACATGCTTGTCAAAGATCGGATGATGCTAGAAGAGCGGCAAAGGGAAGAGCTTATGGATGAGCGCTTTCAGACCGAAGAACAATTGGGCAGAGCTTTTCACTATGACCGGCGGGCAGCCGTGCAGTATGCGGAGACATACTGGAATAAGCGGAATCCAGCCTATAAAAATTTTGAAGATAACTGTACAAATTTTATTTCACAATGTTTGAAAGCAGGGAATGCGCCAACAAGAGGATATCCGAACCGCGGGTCTGGCTGGTGGGTGCGTCCGCATACGTGGAGCTATAGCTGGACGGTGGCTCATGCGATGAAAAATTATTTAGCGAATTCGAAAGCGGGTTTGAGAGCAAAGAAACTAAAGGAAGCGCACGAGCTTCAAATTGGAGATGTCATTTGCTACGATTTTGAAGGTGATGGAAGGTATAATCATACAACCATTGTTGTTGATCATGACAAAGGCGGAATGCCTCTTGTGAATGCACAGACGTATGACTGCCGCATGCGTTATTGGTCATACGAGGATTCGACCGCCTATACACCTGCTATTCGATATATGTTTTTTCACATTTTGGACGATGCCGCGAAAGGTAGTTAGTGGTATAATGTTGAGCGGAAAAGAAAATTAGAGGTGAACTTTTTTGGGACTTCATGTCGTTTTATATCAACCAGAAATTCCAGCTAATACTGGAAATATTGCGCGTACATGTGCAGCAACAAATACAACCCTTCATCTGATTCGTCCGCTTGGTTTTTCGACAGATGACAAAATGCTGAAGCGTGCAGGACTCGATTATTGGAAATATGCCAATGTGGTCTATCATGATTCACTTGATGAATTGTTTGAGGCTCATCCGAAGGGGCAATTTTTCTATATCACAAAATTTGGTCAAAAGCCGCATACGACATTTGATTACTCTCAGCTGGATGAAGACTATTTCTTCGTCTTTGGCAGAGAGACAAGTGGATTGCCAAAAGATTTGATTGAACAGAATATGGATCGTTGTCTTCGTTTACCGATGACAGAGCATGTTCGTTCCCTGAATCTGTCGAATACGGCAGCCATTCTTGTATATGAAGCACTTCGCCAGCAGCAATATCGCGATCTCATATAAGATCATGATAAGAGCCGAGATACTGATCTCGGCTTTTTTATGTGAGATAAGATACAGACAGATGAAAAATATGACTTAATTATACTTTTTTTGACATGTTAAAAAATAGGTAGTATGATAGATTGTGATGACGTTTTCAAAAAATGATGAATCCATTAGGAGGAGTAATGAGATGAAAAAGCTACTGATCACTAGTGCCATCAGCTCAGCAATTTTAATGGGGACGATTCCAGTCAGTATTCCAGGACTCTCTCAGACGCAGGAGATAGAAGCAGCGCAGCTATCAAAAGGGATTGGCGGGCGTACTTATATCAATAGTAACGGATCCATATTGGTCACAAAAATTCAGCTCCCTCCCGCAATGAGTGTGTCAAATGGTACAGCTTATATTTATTCTGGATTCACAGGTTCAAAGGAAGCGGATATTGGGCTTCAATACAGTCCAACCTATAATGTGTGGAAACCTACGATGAAAGTAGGAGCAAATAATCAAGAGACATATATCGAAGGAAAAAACGACTTTACGTATACAAAGGGATTTAAACCTGGAAGTACTGTTCAAATGACGATTTATAAAAATTTGAATGGGCATACAAGAGCGACGTTCTGGGGTACAAATAATGTTGGCTATACCGGCCGCATTATTACAGAAATTCAAAACTCAAACATTGGCGCTGTGACTAAGTGGAAACTACTGTCGACGGTAGCAGTAACTGACGATATTTATCGAAAAGACATCCGTGCGAACTTCTCTACTCGTTTTACTGACATCACATTAGATAATCGTGCCGTCACACCTGTGGTCGATACGCAAGACTTTACGAAGGTTCAGGTGTCAGGGAATACAGTGAATATGCAAGTGCTGAAAACAACGAACTAAATGAAAAAAGGATGTTCCGCAAATGGAACATCCTTTTTTTCATTTCCCAGGCTTGCCTTCGTAGCCAGCAGTGAAAATGGATACTAAAAACGTAATGATGACGCCCATCATAATGACCGTTCTCATATAAGCTCCCCCTTATCCCTTTGTTCCGTTCGCTGCCTGTTTCATATGATGTGAAGTTCACCTTGAAAAGCAGGAGAAGAAAATCATTTTTCTCCTATTTTTCCTTTATTATGAAGGGTCTTGCGGATGGTTGTCAATTCAGTTTGCCAATTCGTCATTTTGAAGAACGAAAGCATGTAATAGGACGCCTCCGCATAGATTGTAAAACAGTATCTGATTTCTAGCTTCAATCTTGAAAGAGGAGGTTCATATGGATATTTTAAAGAAAATCGAACAGCACAGAGAAGAAGAGCAGCGTCTCAAATGGGAAGGCACATTCAGCGATTATTTAGACATTATTAAGGAAAATCCACTTGTCGCTCAATCTGCTCATTCTCGCGTTTATCATATGATTAAAGACAGCGGGATTGAAGAGGAGAATGGGGTCAGAACCTACAAATTTTTTGATCAGGAGCTGTTTGGGTTAGAGGAATCACTCGAAAGATTAGTGGAGGAATATTTTCACCCTGCTGCAAAGCGGCTGGATGTCAGGAAGCGTATTTTATTACTGATGGGACCAGTAAGCGGAGGGAAATCGACGCTTGTCACTAGATTGAAAAGAGGACTTGAAGAATATTCACTGACAGATCATGGCGCAGTTTATGCGATCAAAGGCTGCCCTATGCATGAAGATCCGCTTCATCTTATTCCGCAAAATTTGCGGGAGGATTTCTATAGAGAATATGGGATTCGTGTGCAGGGGAATTTGTCGCCTCTGAACATGATGAGACTGGAAGAGGAATATGGCGGTAGAATTGAGGATGTAAGGATCGAGCGGATCTTTTTCTCAGAGGATAAACGGACCGGCATTGGTACCTTTAGTCCGTCTGATCCGAAATCTCAGGACATTGCCGATTTAACAGGAAGCATCGATTTTTCAACCATTGCCGAATTTGGATCAGAGTCAGATCCCCGTGCGTACCGCTTTGATGGAGAACTCAATAAAGCAAACCGAGGGATGATGGAGTTTCAGGAGATGTTAAAGTGTGACGAGAAATTTCTATGGCACCTCTTGTCATTAACGCAGGAAGGAAATTTTAAGGCAGGAAGATTCGCCTTAATTAGTGCAGATGAATTGATCGTCGCCCATACGAATGAAACCGAGTACCGATCATTTATTTCAAATAAAAAGAATGAGGCTTTGCATTCAAGAATTATTGTGATGCCAATTCCTTATAATTTAAAGGTCACAGAAGAAGAACGCATTTATCATAAAATGATTTCAGAAAGTGATGTCTCGGATGTGCATATTGCCCCGCATACGCTGAAGGTAGCAGCAATGTTCTCCATTTTGACGAGATTGAAAGAGCCGAAGCGTTCTGATATTGATTTGGTGAAAAAAATGCGTCTGTATGACGGAGAAAGTGTCGAAGGCTTCCAGTCAGTCGACATTGATGAGATGAAAAAGGAATTTCATGATGAAGGGATGAGCGGAATTGACCCGCGTTATGTAATCAACCGAATTTCATCTACCATCATTCGAAAGAACATGGAATCGATCAATGCACTGGATGTCCTTCGCTCTTTAAAAGAAGGGCTTGATCAGCATCCATCTATCTCCAGCGAGGACCGGGAACGTTATTTGAATTTCATCTCAGTCGCGCGAAAAGAGTATGATGATATTGCGAAGAAGGAAGTGCAAAAGGCATTTGTGTATTCCTATGAGGAGTCTGCGAAAACGCTGATGGATAATTACTTGGATAATGTTGAGGCTTATTGCAATAAAAACAAGCTGCGTGATCCGTTAACGGGTGAAGAAATGAATCCTGATGAAAAGCTCATGCGTTCAATTGAGGAGCAGATTGGCATTTCTGAAAACGCCAAAAAAGCATTTAGAGAAGAAATTCTGATTCGTATTTCGGCTTATGCGAGAAAGGGAAAACGCTTTGATTATAATTCTCATGAGAGATTGCGAGAGGCCATTCAGAAGAAGTTGTTTGCCGATCTAAAAGATGTGGTGAAAATTACGACATCGACGAAGACACCGGATGAACAGCAGCTGAAGAAGGTCAACGAAGTAGTGGCTAGATTGATTGATGAGCATGGCTATAATTCAACAAGTGCAAATGAACTTTTAAAATATGTAGGCAGTCTTCTGAATCGTTAATAAATGAAGGAGGCATTATTGGCGCATCAGCACCGGTAATGTCTTTTTTAGAAATGATCGTCAACTTGGATGACGATCAGCATAGGATAAAGGAAGAATTGTGCAAAAATGTGAGGAGGGGGATGGATGTCCCGGCAAGAAAAAAGTCAGTTTATTGTGTCTCAGGAAGACTGGTCCCTCCATCGAAAAGGCTATGACGACCAGCAGCGTCATCAGAAAAAAGTCAAAGAGGCGATTAAAAACAATTTGCCGGATCTTGTCACAGAAGAAAGCATCATCATGTCGAACGGAAAAGATGTTGTGAAAATTCCGATTCGTTCATTAGATGAATATAAAATTCGGTATAACTACGACAAAAATAAACATGTGGGTCAAGGGGATGGAGACAGCGAGGTGGGCGATGTTGTTGCGCGTGACGGCTCAGACAGTAAGCAGGGTCAAGGAAAGGGGCAGGGCGCTGGAGATCAAGCTGGTGAGGATTATTACGAAGCAGAAGTCTCATTAATGGATCTCGAGGAAGCACTGTTTCGTGAACTGGAGCTGCCAAACCTCAAGCAAAAGGAGCTTGACGACATCATTGTCGAACAAATTGAGTTTAACGATATTCGCAAAACCGGGTTAACAGGAAATATCCACAAAAAACGAACGATGCTCTCGGCATTTAAACGAAATGCGATGACAGGGAGTCCTTCCTTTTATCCCATCTACCCGGAGGATATCAAGTATAAAACGTGGAATGAAGTGACCAAACCAGAGTCGAAAGCCGTCGTTTTGGCGATGATGGATACGAGCGGAAGTATGGGTCTTTGGGAAAAATATATGGCGAGAAGTTTTTTCTTTTGGATGACACGTTTCTTACGGACAAAGTATGAGACAGTTGATATTGAATTCATTGCTCACCATACAGAGGCGAAGGTGGTAGACGAAGAACATTTCTTCTCTCGGGGGGAGAGCGGGGGGACCATTTGCTCGTCTGTCTATCGAAAGGCACTAGAGCTCATAGACGAACGATACCCGCCGTCGCGGTATAATATTTATCCTTTTCATTTTTCTGATGGTGACAATTTGACATCAGATAACGCCCGGTGTGTGAAACTTGTTTCTGAGATCATGAAAAAAGCCAATTTATTTTGCTATGGTGAAGTGAATCAATACAACCGGCATTCTACGTTAATGTCAGCATACAAGCATATTCAGGATGAGAAATTTAAGCATTATATTCTGAAGCAAAAATCAGACGTTTTTCTCGCACTAAAAAAATTTTTTCAGCAGGAAGAAGTTCATTCATAACGAGCACATTTGAAAAAACCTTTCAGCATAAGGGCTGAAAGGTTTTTTGTGTGGAGAAGGAAGGGATCACCAGAAAAAAAGTAAAACTTTCTCTTTGACATTTCAATTTTCATTTATTAATATTTAATCTTGTTAAATATAAGTTTTTCAAAAAAGATGCCGATCGTCTTTTCTTCTTTTTCTGCTCCTTGCTCATAATTGAACAATAAATATAAATGGGCTGCACACCATGTTTCGGGCGGGGGTAGATCAAGGGAAAAAGACAGATTGTTGAGCTTGTTTCATATTCTGTCAGATGATGGGCATTCTAAGTTTGCTAAAGCAGATGACACTATATTTTTATACATGAAAGGAGAAACAAAACATGAACAGAGGGCGTTTATTGCTAACGAACATTATTGGCCTTATTGTAATTCTTGCCATTATTGCCGGAGGTGCTTATTACTACTACGAAAGCACAAACTTTGTCAAAACAGATGAGGCTAAAGTGACAGGTGACATGTATCAAATCACAGCACCAGCAGCTGGACAAATCAAAGGCTGGGATATCAACGAAGGTGACGAAGTGGAAAAAGACAGCACGGTTGCAAAAGTTGAAGGACAAACAAAAACAAACATTAAAGCAGTGGCTGATGGCACATTAGTCAAAAAAGAAATCCAAAACAACCAACAAGTGCAGCCTGGTACAGTTCTTGGTGAAACAATCGATTTAAGCAAGCTTTACATCACAGCAAATATTAAAGAAACAGATATTAAAAACATTGAAAAAGGCGATAAAGTCGACATCGTTGTAGATGGAGATCCTGATACAACATTTGAAGGAACTGTTGAACAAATTGGTTATGCGACAAACTCAACATTCAATATGCTGCCAGCAACAAATTCAAGTGGTAACTATACAAAAGTAACGCAAAAAGTAGCAGTGAAAATTTCAATTAAAAATCCATCAGACAAAGTACTTCCAGGTATGAATGCTTCTGTCAAAATTTCATCTTAATGATGATTGATATCAAAAAATGAAAGGAGGTTGTCTGAGATGGCAAATCAACCTGCAGCGACAAAACAGGGAGCAGGCTCCTTGTCTTTACTGATCATTTTAATGGCCGGTTTGTTCGTAGCGATTTTAAACCAAACGCTTTTGAACGTAGCTATGCCCCATTTAATGACAGAATTTAATGTGAGTGCAACGACGATTCAGTGGCTGACAACAGGCTACATGCTTGTCAACGGTGTGCTGATTCCGTTGTCTGCGTTTTTAATCACACGTTTTGGACAGCGTAGCTTATTCCTAGTGGCCATGATCTCATTTACACTAGGTACATTTATTTGCGGTATTGCGCCAAACTTTTCAACCATGCTCATCGGCCGTTTGATTCAGGCTGTCGGCGGCGGTATTTTACAGCCGCTCGTCATGACAACAATCCTTTTTATTTTCCCTCCGGAAAACAGAGGGAAAGGAATGGGGATTTTCGGTCTTGCGATGATGTTTGCTCCTGCAGTAGGACCAACATTATCTGGCTACATTATTGAACATTATTCTTGGCGTATTATGTTTTACGGACTTGTGCCAATCGGTGCGATTGTCATTATCGCGGCTTTCTTTATGTTTAAAAATATTGTAGAGCCTAAAAAAATCAAGCTGGACAGTCTTGGTGCGATTCTTTCAATCGTTGGTTTTGCTTCCCTTCTTTACGGAGTGAGTGAAGCAGGAAGTGATGGTTGGACAGATCCGATCGTCTTATCTACGATTATTATTGGTGCGATTGCGATTATTCTCTTTATTTTCCAACAGTTGAAAGTTGATAATCCGATGCTTGATTTCCGCGTATTTAAATACAGCATTTTCTCATTATCAAGTGTTATTAACATCATTATTACGGTTGCCTTATATACAGGGATGTTCTTACTTCCGATTTATCTGCAAAACCTCGTTGGGTTTACGGCATTGCAATCTGGGCTATTAATGCTTCCAGGGGCACTTGCGATGCTCATTATGTCCCCGATATCAGGGATCTTGTTTGATAAATTTGGACCTCGTCCGCTTGCGATTGTGGGGATGCTCATTACCGTTGTCACGACATATGAGTTCACAAAGCTGACCATCGATACTTCTTATAGTCACATTGTGCTCATGTATGCAGTACGTGCATTTGGTATGTCACTTCTTATGATGCCAGTTATGACAGCAGGGATGAACCAATTACCACAGCACTTAAACAGCCATGGTACAGCGATGTCTAATACATTGAGACAAATTAGCGGTTCCATCGGGACGAGTTTGATCACAACGATTTATACGAATCGGACGACATTCCATTATTCCAATATGGCGGATCAAACAAATACAGCCGACCCGCTCTTTATGAATTCATTCCAGGCGGCTGTATCGAATGTGATGCATCATATGGGCATGACAGCAGAAGCTGCTCAAAAATATGTATCCACCCAGCTCTTTACGAAAGCACAGATCGATTCAAACGTGATGGGTATCAATGATGCTTACATGTGGGTGACATTATTCTGTGCGGCTGGTGTCATTCTAAGCTTGTTCCTGCGAGATGTTCGTAAGGATAAAAAGCGAAAAGAACAGCAGCATGAGAAACAAGAAATATCATTGCTTCCAGCACCTAAGGAAGCAAACCAAGATGCAAGATAAGTGTGGAGGGACCGTACATGAAAATTTATGTTGTATACGATAGTGAAGGTGACCATACAAAAGCACTTGCAGAAGCGATTGCAGCAGGCGCAGGTGAAACAGAGCAAGCTGAAGTATTCATTGATCACGTGAAAGATGCAGACATTCGCAAGCTTGATCAAATGGATGCGATCATTTGGGGCTGCCCTGGTCACTTTGGTACCATTAGTTCTGGGTTAAAGACATGGATTGACCGTCTTGGCTACTTATGGGCAGAAGGAAAACTAATCGATAAAGTCGGTGCTGTTTTCTGTACAACTGCTACAACACACGGCGGTTTAGAAATGACAATGCATAATTTGATTACCCCAATGTTCCACCAAGGAATGCTTGTTGTCGGCCTTCCTGGAAATGTTCCAGAGAATGCTTTATACGGCTCTTACTATGGAGCTGGTGTGACATGTCCGATCGATTCTGATGAATTGATTTCGACTGAAGGCATTGAACTTGGAAAAGCACTAGGAAGACGTGTAGCATCAGTCACTGCATCATTTAAGCGATAAGGAGAGGGTTCTTTTGGCGACGATTATTGTAGCGTTAGTAGCTGCTGTTCTAGTCATTATTGGATTAGTAGCGTTCAATGTCAGACACGCATCGGCCGATAAGGAAGAGATCAAAGAAGATGTCTCCAATCAGCCTGACGTGCCGCATAGCGAGCCAGAAGCTGTGGCGAGACCTGTAGAGCCTGAAGTTGAAAAAAAAGCGTCAGAGCCTTCTCAAACAGATGATGCTGCGTCTGGCGACGATTTCTATAGACAGGCGCTTCAAAAGTTTAAACAGCCAGAACCACCTGTCAAAGAAGAAGAACCAGAAACTAAAATGAATGATGATATGTATCGTTCTGCTTTGCAGAAGCTAAAGCAGAAGGATAAATAAAAAAGAGAACCTCTCATCAGGTTCTCTTTTTTATGGAACAAAAAAACCGCCGGCAGAAGCCGGGCGGTTTTCCTTCACTCTATAAAGTGCTAAAAGAGCAGATGCTCTTAAATTACGCTTTGTTAACGTTAGCAGCTTGTGGTCCACGGTTACCTTCAACGATTTCGAAAGAAACTGATTGACCTTCTTCTAAAGTTTTGAAGCCTTCGCCTTGGATAGCAGAGAAGTGAACGAATACATCGTCTTGACCTTCTACTTCGATGAATCCGAAACCTTTTTCAGAGTTGAACCATTTTACTTTACCTTCTAACATGAAATTTCCTCCTAAAGCGATCTTAACGCTTAAATTCACTATTCTTGCTCTTACACAAACTTCAAAGACGAAAACTCTTACAAAACTTTCTTCTTAAAGATGATACGAACAAAAATAATTACCTTTACTTTACCAGTGTTTGCGGGAAAAAACAACTGTTATACGAAAACTTTTTTAAAAATAATTAGCGCTAACAAATTGAGGAAAATGCCTATGTCAAATGGTCTTTTTTTCTCTCTGAAAAGCTCACTCGATTTCGGCCGGACTCCTTCGCTTTATAGAGCTCCTGATCAGCTATAATCGGTAATTGCTTAATGTCTGCACTAGTTCCATGAGAATAAGCACATCCGATTGATACTGTAGTGTGAATGGACAGACCGTTTTTTAAATAAATCGGCTGATCTGCTATTTTTTTTCGTAAGCGTTCTGCAATCTGCCATGTTTTTTCAATTGTACAGTTTGGTAGAAGGACAGCGAATTCTTCACCGCCAATCCGCCCAATATAATCAGAGCTTCTTGTGTTTTTAATCAGCCTTGTACCAATTTCTTTTAAAACGATATCTCCCTCATGATGCCCATATTGATCATTAATGGTTTTGAAGTAATCGATGTCTAGGTAAATAAGGGACATTTGATGGATAGGCTGCTTCAACTTCTTAGTAAAAGCATCACTTAATACCTCATCGAACTTCCGTTTATTTAAAACACCTGTTAAAAAGTCATAATGAGCTTGGAATTTATACAAATTTAACAGCTGATATGCTTTTGTTTGATGCTCAATGACATAAAAGTTAAACAATCCAGCAATATATGAGAAAATCCAATAAGTAGAATGCAGTTGAAATGATGTCTCATGCACGACCATGATAAACAGGCTTGTGGCCATCACATTACCAATCGTAAGGGATAACAGCATTTTCACAACATGATTCATATGACGCTCTGCAATCAAAAAAGAAGAAGCTGCGATAAACATCATGGAAAAAATATTGATGGAAGAAGCGATGTTGGCTTCAATTAATAACCGGCCAATGATGACAACAAAGGCTGCAATCATTGTTTGGACGATGCCTCCATAAAAGGCCGTTAAAATAAGGGGAATATGTCTTAAATCGATGATCGCTGGTCCTGTTTTAATAGAGAAGAACATTAAAAGGACACCGAGTAACCCAGAAAGCATGCCTTTGCATATTTGTCTGAGCAAGGTATCTTCTTTTTTTAGAAAATTCTCTTTAAACACAAGCATAAATAAATAATGGAAAGTAACAAGAATTGTTAAATTAATAAAGAGGTCTCTTAGCAAAATAGAATCACCTTTTTAAAATTACTAAAATTTGTTGCAAAAGAAAAGGGTAAAAAGGATAATTAATAAAAATTTTAATGAAGAGGAATTGAAGAAAATGCGAGGAAAACGCTTTCCAGATCAAACGGACTGGCTTTCTTTTTTTGAAAAAATGCCAGATGCCGGATTTGAAAAAGAAATGCCGGTTGAATATCAAGATTTGACGTTTCGATTCGAGAATCAGGAGGAGCGATTTGTTGTGGACATGTCGCTTGCTATGCGGGAATTTACCTTAAAGGTCGTTCGAAAAAGGACCGAATCCGTTTTAGGCATATATGATTTTAAAACAGTGCAGCATGTAGAGATAAAAAAAGATCGGAAGGAAGAAAAGGAGCTTTTGCTGATATTAGAGCATCATGACGACTTCCTCACAACAATCGAAATCTCATTTTTACCTTCCTTTTGTCTCATGGTCAAAGAACATTTTTCTGGAGAATAAACAGGAGCCTCTTTTTATGAAGGCTCCTGTTTTATTATTTGTGCTCGATGTCATTGATGACTTGCTGGATTGATTCATCATCCATCACATTCATCACATTTTCATCAATGTGAAGAGATTGCGCATAAGACTCTCTTGGCTGATGGGTTCTTGTTGGTGATTGGTGCTGGTTTGTTTGATTTGGCTGGACAGCTGTGAATGCTTGCTTGATCATTTGTCCAACTTCACCTGTTCCTTTTGATTCTTTATGTGAGTGGGACTCATGGCGAGATGAGTTTTGGTGCTGATGGTTTGCGCCTGTCATCATTGAAGACATATTCATTTGTGCCATGCTTTTCAGCCTTCTTCGTAAAACTGGGGAGAATAATGCAATGATAGCTGTTGATACTGCGATCATTGCGCCAGTGCTCATACCTTTTCTTTTTTTAAACAAACGAATCCCTCCATTTGGTCGTGATGATTCTTCATCATGTTTAGGATGACCAAACCCAGCTGAATTATGAATTCATTTTACGAAAACAGAGGATGTGTGCATAAAAAGCCGGCTGGATGAAAAACCTATGAGCAAAAGGAGGGAATAATTGATGAATAAGAAATGGATGCTATCTTTACTGCTCGTGCCAACATTAATCACCGCTGGGTGTGGAATGAACAATCAAGGCGATGAGCGTAGAGGAACAATGAAAAGGCAATATGAAAATGTCACATATAAGAATGACAACATGAGACAGGATCAGCCAGATGTTCAAACACCTCAGAAGGTCAAAGTGGCAGATAAGGCGTCAGAGCTTGTAGCGAATATGTCTGAAGTGAAAACAGCGAACGTGCTTGTCACTGGAAAAAATGCATTTGTAGCCGTTGTGCTTGAAGGCAATAAAAGCGGTGATGTGACGGACGATCTGAAAAAGAAAATTTCAGACAAAGTCAAATCAACGGATCAACAAATCGACAACGTGTATGTATCTGCTAATCCAGACTTTGTCGATCGTATGCAAGGGTACGGAAAACGTATTAAAAGCGGAGAGCCAATTTCAGGATTCTTCGATGAATTTACTGAAACGGTTAGACGTGTCTTCCCTGAATCAAAATAGCTACGACAAAAGCCGTATGTCATATGCGGCTTTTTTGTTTGGAACCGCACCTCGCGTACCTGACTGCATAAAGTAAAAAATATATCACCTCTTGTTGATCTTTGTTTCTTCATAGAAAGAGAAAGAGGGTGCAGGATGAATTCAGGTGGGGAGCAAATGAAAGCCAAGCCGTCATTGATTCATAAAAAACTTGTAGGCGGAATGATTGCAGCAGGTCTGATTTTTTATGCTTTCACCGCGTACTTGATTTATGTTGCGTTTCAGCTGACAGGACAATATTTAGAGCAGCAGTCTTCTCCTAAAACGATTATAACGGAGGGACTCAATAAGCAAGTATATGAACATATTCGAATCTACTATGCAGAGGAAGAGGAAGCTTTTGTTGATCTGACAATAGAGGCTTTGAAACAGGCAGAGAAGAGGACAGCGTCAGTGTTTCAATTTGAAGCTGACAGACCTTTAGACGTTATTTATTTTGATGATAAAGAGTCGATCGAACAAATGGCAGGGATCAAGCATATTACTGGATTTTACTCTGATCATGATCAAATGATAGGATTATATCCAGATAAACGGGAAGCATTATTGAAGAAAGAGACACTGCCTTTATACTTTTTCAATACGTTGTTTATTCATGAGTATGCTCATTTTGTTTTCTATGAAAAGGTCCATTCATATGAAGTGTCTCCAGGAATGTTTCCGCTTTGGTTCCACGAAGGAACAGCAGAATGGACGGCCTATGACGTGTTAAATGCTACGTCTGAACGCTTCGACGTGATTCCTTTTCAATCTCTTCATTCTGATCAAGACTGGCAGAATTCCCGGGTGACGTATGAGACAGATGTATATTTACAAAGCTATTATATGATCTATGAGCTGGTGCAGCTTTGCGGACGAGGCGTCATACATGAAATCATAGAGGAAACTGCGAAAACGGGCCAATTTGCTAGCGGCTTTGAACAGGCGACGGGGAAGAGGCTCACAGATTTTGAAGATCAGTTTAAAGTCATGTACCAAAGAAAAAACGGCTGACCAAAGAAGGGGGTCAGCCGTTTTTCTTAATGAAGAGGCTTTTGTTGATCGGCCTTACTAGGAGGCATTTGAACCTGCCCCTGAAGCTGTGCAAAAGCTGACGTCATGGCGGTCATGTCTTGTTTGGAAAGCTGAGGAACTTGATAGTAGCCATGCTTATTTTGATACAAGAAAATTTCATACGCCATTTCGATAAAGTTCGGAATCTGCGCAGCAAGCACACGTCTGACAACAGGGTTTGTTACTTCTAATGCTGACATTGAAAGTAACCCGGCGTGTGATTTGACTAGGCTGAGCATGTGTCCTGTGATGCCTAAGTCTTTTACATCCTGTAGTGACTGGTTCGGCTTCTTCGGCTGAGAAGGTTTGATTCCGTATGTCACTTGAGTGTGTTCTTTCATCATATAAGTAGCGGTTTCTTCACTAGGCTTTTGGCCTGTAGAAAAACAATCTACAGTGACATTGTACTGGGATAAAACGAATTGATATTGTCGATCCATGATGTCGGATAATGCAGGATCTTGAATAAATTGCCGCAAGATCATATATTGATCCAAAATATTAATCGTGCCGGCTAAAATTTCATGTAAATCGAATAACTCATGCCCGCCATGGTTGAGCTCAGGCTGCTGAGCGCTTCCTTGAAACATTGGCTGCTGATCGTTTTGCATTGAGATTCCTCCTTCTGTTTATACACTCTGTTTTAATGTGAGGATGTTTTCACGATTTCATGCAAAAAACATTATTTACAATTAGAGGGTTTTCTTTCTTTTTGTCGAAAAAAAGTATCAGACGAATGAACATGGGGGTACCAGATGCAGGACAAAATCATTAATCGTTTGATAGAAGACGAACATGTGCAGACACCAGTGATCGGCATCGGTGTTTCGCCGTTTGAACAGCATCATCTTGAGGCTTTTTTTCAATCATTACCACATGATTTAAATGCCTCTTTTATTGTTGTGCAAAATCATGTGACAGGCGATTGTATAACAGATTTGGAAGCACTTGTTTTACCGATTGGCTACCGGGCAAAAACGATTAAACATGGTGAGAAAGTCATGAAAAAGACGATCTATTTTTGTCCGCAGCATGCAGCTGTGACGTTAACGGAAGATCACCGGCTTCATGTATCTGAGCAGCTGCCAACAAACAAGGCATGCTCTGTCAACTCGCTTTTTAAGTCACTTGCCAGTGTTCAAAAGGAAGAGGCATTTGCGATCTTTTTTCAAAAAGGTCATTGTGTGGGAAGTGGGTTGCTTCAGTTGGTTGAGCAAGGCGGTACAGCCTTATCGTGCAGTGAGGTAGAGAGTGGTTTTGACAGTATGTATCATCACACATTCAAAAATCCATCCACTCTTGCGGCATATATGGCCAATATCATCAATGTTCCGCATGCTGATGAGATGGATCCAGCTTTACTAAGAATCATTGAACGTCTTGAAATGTATAAAGGGATTGCCTTTTCAGCCTATGAAAAGAAAAGGCTGCTTTCTGTCATTCAAAAGCGTATGCGCACTGCAAACGAGCCGATGTCATTATTATCAGAGTACGATCGTTTATTAGAAAGAGAACCAGATGAGCTTGATCGCCTGCACGCTCAGCTCCTAAGCGGCACGACTACTTTCTTTAGAGATACGGAGGCTTTGCGAGTATGTGAACAGAAGGTGATACCGTCAATCATTGACCATTCAATGAACAACGGGAAATCTCGATGCCGAATTTGGATTGCGGGATGTTCGACAGGGGAAGAAGCTTATTCTTTTACAATTTTATTTTTAGAAGAAATGAAGCGAAGAGATGTGTCCATTGAACTTCAAGTCTTTGCGACAGATATCAACCGAAAAGCCATTCAAATAGCTAGTAAAGGTCTTTATTCGAGAGAATCTATGGCAAGCATACCGGAAAAATGGCGGGCGCGATATTTCGAAAAGAAAGGTGACGCTTTTATTGTGAAGCAGTCGCTTAGAAAACATATTGTTTTTGCTCCTCACAATTTATTGATTGATTCACCATTTATCCACCTCGATTTTATCAGTTGCCGAAATGTTCTGATGTACTTTGAGCCAGAAGTGCAAAAACGAGTATTATCCCGATTCCAATATGCTTTAAAAGATCAAGGGGTGTTGATTTTAGGGCCAAATGAAACTGTCCCCAATATCCCTCGATTGTTTCAATTGTTCAATGAGAAGTGGAACATTTACACCCATTCCAACGTTCCTGCACCTAGTGTCCCTTGGGTACATGACGCTCGTGATGCCGAGTTAAAAAAACGAGCTGCACAATATATGAAGGATGTAAGCGAGGATTATGATGCATGTATAGTCATTAATGATTGTAACAAGATCCTGGCAATGTCAAATGGGGCCTATTCTTTCTTAGACCATGTAGAAGTGTCAGATCAATCATGCGAATATGTGACACCTAAATATTTGAAAGAGATGTTAAGTCAAACCTTTCAAAAGGTATGGACTGACGAGACAGAGGTTGTGTTTCAGCATGTTCTCATTTCGGAAAAAGGAAAAAAGCAGTATGCGGATTTTACTGTAAAGAGTTTTGATCGCCGTTTTAAAGGAGTATACGTCATTCTTATTCGAATGAATGAGAGAGGAAAAAATCAAAAGAACAGCAGGGAAAATGGGATGTCAGATCAGAATTCAGTCTATCAACAGCGTATTGTCGACTTAGAAAATGAACTAAATGAAGTCAAACAAAAAGAGCAGGAGGCAAGGGCTCAATTAAAAGCGAAAAACACGCAAATAGCGGAGCTTGAGAAAAAACACGATCATTTTATTAATATCATAAACAACTTAAGGGTAACAAGGGAAGAACTGTATAGACCTTCTGTCAAGCCGGAGCTTACGACGTTGTTTGTGGACCGAGACATGAATATTCGCTACTACACTCCTACAGCTGCCTCTTTATTTACTTCAGCTCAAATAAGGCACCAGCAATCCTTTCAGTCGATGGCTAAGAAACTTACGCAGGAAACGCTCTATCATGACATACAATCCGTTATCTCGGATAAGCGCGTCATCGAACGAGAAATTGAAACGAATGAAGGAGAACAATTCACCGTTCACATCACACCTATCCTTGACCAAGATCATGAGGGAGCGGTGATGACGTGGATTAAAATGACGGAAATGACAAAAATCAAACAGTCACTTCATCTAGCGGTAACAGCACTGGATAATAGCCATATCCATATTGTTGTTGCAACTGAGGAAGGAGTCATCCAATGCGTGAATCAGCGTTTTTGCCAGTTTGTGCAGCAGCATGAATATGACCTGATCGGCAAAGATATCTTTTCTGTCTATCATTCGCTGTGTCAATGTGATGATTTAGAAAAGCAATGGGACGTTTGCTTAAAAGAAGGCAGCTGGACAGGTGAGCTGTACTTTCAGGATTTATCAGGCCGTGAACGATGGGAGAGGGTCTCTTTACATCGAATTGATGATCCTGACAAAATGCAGTCTACCGTGATGCGGATTTCAGAGGATATTACGAATCAAAAGCAGTCAGAGAAGATGCTAATGAAGTCAGAGATGCTGTCCGCAGTAGGTCAGCTTGCAGCCGGCATCGCCCATGAGATAAGGAACCCGCTGACGTCGTTAAAGGGATTTTTACAGCTGATGATTCAAAGTAAGAAATATCAGAAGGATTATGCAGATGTGATGATGTCTGAATTTAATCGGCTTGAAGCCATTATTAATGAATTCCTTGTGCTCTCTAGAAGCAAATCGGTGAAATTTGAGCCGGTACAAGTCAATCTTCTGCTCGAAGAAGTGATCATGGTCGTTGAATCACAAGCGGTTTTAAAAGGCGTGTCTATTCAAAAGAATTTGTCTCCGTCGCTGCCAAACATTCAAGGTATACCGAATGAACTGAAACAAGTTTTCTTAAACATTCTTAAAAACGGTATTGAAGCGATGGATGGTGTGACAGGTGTTATTCAGGTCACATCCGTATTGGAACATAATCAGATGATGCTGATCTTTGAAGACCAAGGTAAGGGCATACCAGAAGACGAAATAGGGAAACTGGGTGAACCTTTTTATACAACGAAAGAAAAAGGGACTGGCCTTGGTTTAATGATGACGATTAAAATCATTGAAAGCCATGGCGGCAGCATTCGTTTTGAAAGCAAAAGCTTCGAGGGGACACGGGTGATTATTACGTTTCCAATGAGCTAGCAGACATAAGATTTACAAGAAATCCATCTACCATCAATATTTACTTAGTACACTATGAGAGATGAAGCTCGGAAGGGGAGAGGTCTAATGAAACGTGTTCGATCCATTCGAATGATCTGCTGTTTGGTTTTGGTGATCTTTAGTCTGCAAACTTTACTGCCTGGCATGATCACAGCAGAACAAGCCAGTGCGTCTGAAAAGAAGGAAACGGTATGGAACCAAAAGAAGCCAATGAAAATCAAGAAAGCCGCCCGTCAGCTAATCGGAGAGACAGTGACAGTGAGCGGAATTGTGACAGCAGATCAATCTGCTATAGGCAATGGGAAACTGTCAACGTACATTCAAGACAAATCAGCTGGAATCAATATATATTCAGCACAGCCTGACAACTTCCCAGAACTAAAAGCGGGCATGAAGGTGACAGTATCGGGGAAGATCACGTCTTATAAAGGACTGATTGAAATTGTGCCGGATCGAGACCGCCTGAAGATCGATGGTGTGAATCAAGCCTTGCCAAAGCCGAAGCGAGTCTCCGTGAAACAACTAGAAACGGATCAGGCACGTAAACATGAAGGAAAACTTGTGAAGGTCAAGGGCTATGTTGAATCAAAACCAGAGCAGCCGGCTGGCAGTGGATACAATGTGGTGATCATTGATAAAAAATATCACAGCACCACCCTTAGAGTGATGGTGGATACAAGTACCATTGATGAAGTGAAGACAGGGAAATGGTATGAGTTTACAGGAGTGTTAAGCAGGTATGATACGCTGCAGGTGCTTCCACGACACAAGGGTGATGTCAGCCTGCTGAAACGCCAGCCAAAGCCGCCAAAAATCAAGAAAGAGTACGAGGCAACGGTTGACCGGGTGGTGGATGGAGATACGATTCATTTAAAGAAGCCTGTGCTTGGTACAACAAAGGTGCGCTTTGTGAATATGGACACGCCGGAAACGTACCATAAGCCAAAAAATGAATTAGATCAAAACCAGCTGCATTTTGGACAGAAGGCGGCGGACTATTTAAACACACTTCTTTCAAGCGGAGATAAAGTCACATTAAAGATTGGTCCAGAAGCGAAGGACGGCTATGGACGTCTTTTAGCTCAAGTGAAAACCAAAAAAGGGGTCAATACGAATTTAGAGCTTGTGAAAAAAGGATATGCTCCTACGTATTTCATCTGGCCGGTTGGAGATGAAAAGGATTATCAGACGTTCCAAAAAGCTGTCAAAGAGGCGAAAGAAAAAGGGCTTGGCATTTGGAATGAAGCAGATCCGCTGCTGGAACAGCCGTTTGAATTTAGAGCACGTGAACAGAAAAAAGGACTGACACGATACGTCGGTGATTCATCAGCGAAAACGTACGTATCGCCTGACAGCTGGAAAGAAATCGCTGTAGATAAACGCATCTTTTTTGCTTCGAAAGAAGAAGCAGAACAGGCTGGCTATCAGCCGGCAGAAGGAACTGGGGAAGTCCCATTAACCATTTTAAGCATGAATGATTTACACGGGAAAATTGATCAACAATACGAACTGGATCTGAAAGGTGATGGCAATAAAGGAACATACGGACGGATGGATTATGTGGCGGCTTATATGAAACAAAAACAAGCAGCAAACAAAAATACGATCACAGTCCATGCTGGAGATATGATTGGCGGCAGCTCTCCAATATCTTCTCTTCTGCAAGATGAACCAACGGTTGAACTCATGGAGAACATTGGCTTTGATGTTGGCACGGTCGGCAACCATGAATTTGATGAAGGGGTGGACGAGCTATTACGTATCATAAATGGTGGAGAACATCCTAAAGGCACAAAGGGATATGACGGACAGAATTTTCCGCTCGTTTGTGCAAACTGTGAATACAAGGATACAGGTAAACCACTTTTACCTGCTTATGAAATCATGGATGTCGAAGGAATCCCTGTAGCATTTATCGGTGTTGTGACAAAGTCAGCCGCAGGAATGGTCATGCCAGAAGGGATTAAAGACATTCAGTTTACAGATGAAGTTAAAGCGGTAAATGAAGCTGCGAAGGAATTAAAAGAAAAAGGGATCAAAGCCATTGCGGTTTTAGCTCATATGACAGCATCGCAAAATGGAGATACCATCACTGGAGAGAGTGCGAAGCTTGCCAAAGAAGGCGATGATGAAATTGATGTCATCTTTGCAGGGCATAATCACGAAGTCGTAAACGGAGAGGTCAATGGGAAATTAATTGTTCAAGCCTTTGAATATGGGAAGGCCATTGGCGAAGTTAATGTAACACTTGACCGCAAAACGAAGGATATTGTCAAAAAGAGTGCAAATATCCAGTATGTAGACCAGTCTGGTATTGAAAAGGACAAGGAAGCAGCCGGCATCTTGGCTCATTACGGGAAAGAAGTTGAGCCGATTATTAGTGAGGTAGTTGGAGAAGCTGGTGTCAAAATGGAAGGCGGCTATTCAAATGATGGAGACACGCCGCTCGGTAATTTGATTGCCGATGGTATGAGATATTCTATGAAAAGTGATTTTGCTATGATGAATGGCGGCGGGATCAGGCAAAACCTTGAAAAAGGGCCGATTACGTGGGGAGATCTGTTTAATATTCAGCCCTTTGGCAACGTTTTAGTTAAACTTGAGATTAAAGGGAAAGACTTGGCTGAAATCATTGAAGCGCAAATTTCTCCTCAATTTGGACCAGATTATAGCATTTCAGGCTTTTCATATTCCTATGATCCAGTAACATATAAAGTAGTCGACTTAAAGCTTCCAGATGGTTCAGCCGTTGCGCTCGATCAAACGTATACACTCACGGTGAATAATTTTATGGCAACTGCAACTGGCAGTAAATATGCACCGATAGGACGGCTTGGGAAAAATCCTGAAACAGGTCCAGAGGATTTAGAAGCTACTGTCGCTTTTGTGAAGAGCTTTGAAGGAGCTTCCATTGTGTATCAAAAAGAGGGACGCATTCAAAAAGCAAAACAAGAAGAAAAAGCAGCAAGCTAATGACCGTATCATCTAAGAGAAATGTAACAGGTAAAGGAGTTTAAGCATGAAAAAGTGGCTTGCACTTACTGTGATGACAGCAGGAATTGTCTT
This sequence comes from Bacillus sp. FSL K6-1000, assembly GCF_038630785.1. NCBI lineage: Bacteria > Bacillati > Bacillota > Bacilli > Caryophanales > Bacillaceae > Bacillus > Bacillus sp. FSL K6-1000. The sequence continues at coordinate 937,792 of NZ_CP152042.1, forward strand.
GCTCGGCTGGGGAATTTGGCAAATCGCCTCTACGCACCTTCAAACGGCACAATCATTAGAAGATGCAAAGAAAGCGGTAGCGGACGATCAAGGGATGTCAAAGAAGCAGTTTTCTCCTGATGTGGGGAAAGCCTCTGGCATCCTGACGATTCCGAAATTAAAAGCAGACCTTCCCATTGTCGAAGGGACAGATGCGGATGATCTTGCCAAAGGAGTCGGGCATTACAAAGGCAGTTATTACCCAGATCAGAAGGGACAAATCGTCCTATCTGGCCATCGTGACACGGTGTTTCGCCGAACAGGTGAACTGAATATTGGGGATCAGCTGAAAATCACTGTGCCGTATGGTGAGTTTGTTTATGAAATCACACATACGAAAATCGTGGATCAGCATGATACTTCCATTATTACTTTACAGAATAAAAAGGAAGAGCTGGTGTTAACGACATGCTATCCATTTCATTTCGTCGGCAATGCACCAGAGCGGTATATTATTTATGCAAAAAGAGCATCTGTCTAAATAAAAAGAGCCTGCATTTGATCAGCAGGCTCTTTTTTTAATGGATGATTTCGTCCATGAGCTGAGACATATCTAGAGGAAGCGGTGCTTCTATGCTCAGGTGCTCACCTGTAAAAGGATGTGTCATGTCTACTTGTTTGGCATGGAGAGCGCATCTGTTGATATGATGACGAGCTCCGCCATAAAGTGTATCTCCGGCTAAAGGGTGCCCGAGACTGCTAAGATGGACTCGAATTTGATGTGTTCTTCCAGTCTCTAGTTGCAACTTGACGGCTGTCATTTGCAGACGTTTATTACTGTCCATGACCCGAAAGTGAGTGACAGCACTTTGACCAGTAGGAGAGATTCTTCGTCTGACGGCATGATGCTTGTCACGGCCAATCGCTGCATCAATAGTGCCTTTCTTTTTCTTGAAAAGTCCTTCTGCGATGGCGATGTAGGTTCGGCTGATCGCTTTTTTAGAAAGCATTTGATCAAGCACAGCATGAGCTAATCTGTGTTTAGCAAAAATGACCGTGCCGCTTGTGTCTTGATCAAGTCTGTGAATATGTCTCACTCGCTTTTCCTCGCCATTTGCTTGAAAATGAAAGGCCACAAGGTTTGCCAGTGTGCCCATTTGTCCCTTTTCATTCGGGTGCGTCGGTCGTCCAGCGGGTTTTTGTACAATCAATAAGTGCTCGTCCTCAAATAGCACCTCTAATTCACCATATTCTGGCGTCACATCACTATCTTCCGTTTCAAATAAATCGATCAGTATGTGATCACCTGTACTGACTTTTGCCGCCTGATGGGCAGGCTTTTGATTTAAACGTACTTTTTGATGCTCCATCCAAAAATGGATAATCGGTTTTGAAGCCGACACGGCTGTTTTTAAAAACTGACTCAGTGAAGTATCTTGATGCTGCTCACCTACTTTTAGCGAGAGCGTGTGTCCTTGAATGTTCATGATATCCGTTCCTCTCTTTGGGTATATATAGGAAACACTTACCTTGGCGAACGCCTTTTTTTCTGTGCTATTCTGAAAGGAGAAATAACGACAGAGAGGTAGATGTCACGTGAGAATAATGAAAGCTGCTACAGACCTGCAAGAGCAGGCAATTGAAGAAATATCAAAGGATGTTGAAGATCTTCTATCCCATGCTGTCGGTGAAGACCCAGCTGCGCGCCAAAAAGAACGCCCGCTAACCTTTGTTGAAGGGGTTTATAACGGAACGATGGACGATGCTTTTCGTATTTTATCGGGACTTCAGCTATTACATACCATTATTGTAAAACCTAAACGCCATATTACAAAGTGTGATCGTGAGCTATTCGAGCGAAACCGTGAGCAGGTCAATGCATGCGGCTTTTCTTTCCCGTTTGATTTAGACGATTTTGCCAGCCGCCGCCTTCAAAATGCGTAAAAGTTGGTGTGAACTTCCTTGTTAACTTACAAGGCTGCCGCACATACTATTTTTAAGGGAACGGAGAAACCTTTAGATCTGTAATACCAAACCCGCTCTTTTTCAACATTGCCTATTTCTCCACGAATCGGAGCGCTTGGATCTCTTGCAGAATGAACCGAACACGGGTAGGAGCCTGACAAAATGGTACAGGCTCCTTTTATACATAATTATTTTAGCAGACATTCATCTTTGAAAGTCAATTTTATTCACGATATGATAGCATTGAGTATCATATTAAAGACTTTCGTAAAAAAAAGGAGTGGCCTCGTTGGTAAAGGCGATTATATTTGATTTTGACGGATTAATTTTAGATACAGAAACACATGAATATGAAGTTTTACAAGAAATGTTTGCGGAGCATGAGTCAGAGCTGCCTCTTTCCGTTTGGGGCAACGTCATCGGGACGCAGGCAGGCTTTAAGCCGTTTGAATACTTGGAAAAACAGCTAGGAAAGACGCTCGATCATGAGGCACTCACAGCGGACCGGCGTTCTCGTTTTCAAAAGAGAATGAAGGATGAATCAGCACGACCTGGCGTAGAAGCTTATTTACAGGCAGCAAAAGAGCTTGGAATCAAGATTGGACTTGCTTCCAGCTCAGACTATAAATGGGTGTCTGATCACCTAAAGCAAATTGGTCTTTTTGATTACTTTGAATGTATCCGCACGTCAGATGATGTGGAAGAAGTCAAACCTCATCCAGAGCTTTATTTGCAAACCGCAAGCTGTTTAGGTGTAGAGCCAAAGGATTGTGTGGCTTTTGAGGATTCAGTGAATGGATCAGTGGCTGCCAAACGGGCAGGCATGAAATGCGTCATCGTCCCAAACAAAGTGACGAGCACGCTGCAATTTGAAGAATATGATGTGAGATTAGAATCCATGGCTGAAATCGAATTGCTCCAGCTATTCCATCAGCTTGAAAAAGAGGATCAGTAAGGGGGCAAAAACATCATGGCAGAAAAACTCGATTTAACGCGGTTTGAAAAAAGAATGGTGATCCGTAATATCCGGGAAGAAGATATTGACCGAATCATTGCCTTGCAGGAGGTATGCTTTCCGGGCATGGACCCATGGAAACGAGAGCATCTTGAAAGCCATCTTGAGCATTTCCCAGAAGGTCAGTTTTGTGCTGAATTTGAGGGGGAAATCATTGGCTCTTGTTCAAGTTTATTAATTAACTTTGATGAATACGATGACCGTCATACTTGGCAGGACATCACAGATGATGGGTACATCACAAACCATAATCCAGATGGGATGAATATGTACGGAATTGAGGTTATGGTTAGTCCTGAGTACCGCCGCATGAAAATTGGCCATCGTTTATATGAAGCAAGAAAAGACTTAGCAAGAAGATTAAATTTGAAAAGTATCATTATTGGCGGACGCATCCCGAATTATCATAAATACCAAGAGGAAATGACGCCTCGCCAATATGTGGAGCAGGTCATGCTTCACCAAATTTATGACCCTGTTTTATCTTTTCAGCTGTTAAATGAATTCAGCCTCATGCGGATTAATCCGAATTATTTGCCGGATGATAAGGCATCCAGCACATATGCCACGTTAATGGAATGGAACAATGTCGATTATCGTCCGCAATCGAAAAGATATTATAAATCGGCGTTCCCAGTTCGTATTTGCGTCATTCAATATGCGATGAAACAAATTCATTCCTTTGAGGAATTCATGAATCAGGTGGAGTATTATGTTGATGTCGCATCAGATGCGTCAGCTGACTTTGCCGTATTCCCAGAGATTTTTACAACGCAGCTCATGTCTTATTTAGAGGAGCGCTCCCCAAGTCTTGCAGTGCAGCGTATCACGGAATATACCGAGGACTACATTAATTTGTTCACAGACCTTTCTGTGAAGTACAACATTAATATCATTGGTGGATCCCATTTCGTTGAAGAGGAAGGGAAAATCTACAATATCGCTTATTTATTTAGACGTGATGGAACGATTGAAAAGCAATATAAGCTCCATATCACACCGAATGAAAGAAAATGGTGGGGGATTTCAGCAGGTGATCAGGTTCGGGTATTTGATACGGACTGTGGTAAAATTGCGATCCAAATTTGCTACGATATTGAATTTCCTGAGCTGGCTCGGATTGCAGCTGATAAAGGAGCAAAAATTATTTTTACTCCGTTCTGTACAGAAGACCGTCAAGGTTATTTAAGAGTGCGTTATTGTGCACAGGCAAGAGCGGTTGAAAATCAGATTTATACCGTCATCTCTGGAACTGTCGGAAACCTTCCGCAAACCGAAAATATGGATGTCCAATATGCACAATCAGCGATTTTTGCCCCATCTGACTTTGAATTTGCAAGAGATGGGATTGTAGGAGAGTGTAATCCGAATATAGAAATGGTTGTCGTTGGCGATGTCGATTTAGAAATTTTAAGAAGACAGCGGCAAGATGGAACGGTACGTCAGCTCAAAGACCGAAGAAGAGATGTGTACCATATTGAATATAAGAAATAATGAAAGGAAGCGCCTACCACAAGGCGCTTCTTTTTGATGACATTTTTTAAAATGACATAGCAGCTGGACGAGCTAAGGCTTTCGTAGCCACCTGTTCAAGATTCATCATAATATATTGTAAACATAAGCTAAAGAAGGAGGAGAGCTTATTTTTTCATGTGATAAAGGGATGCTCGAGCAAAATCTGAATATACTGAAACGAGATCATGTGTTCAAAAAGGAGAGGAAAATGGGGCGACAAGCTAAACATTTGTATATCAATTTACCGGTAAAGCATGTCAAGGAATCAAAGGCTTTTTTTGAGCAGCTGGGTTTTGACTTTCAAGAGCAGCTGACGAATGATCAGGCAGCTTGTTTGGTCATTGGTGATACCATTACGGTCATGCTGTTAACCCATAAGCATTTTCAAACCATCTCAGAGAAGCAATTGGTGGATGCAAGGCAGGGATCCGAGGTCATTGTCTCTATGCGGGTTGATTCACGAAAAGAGGTCGATGAGCTGGTGGAGCAGGCGATGGCAGCAGGCGGGTCACCGTTTAAGGAAAAGCAGGATCATGGGTTCATGTACGGTTGGAGCTTTCAGGATCTTGATGGTCATTTGTGGGAAGTGTTCTATTTGGATGAGGAGAGAAGCGGCCTTTCATAAGGGTGCTTCAGCGTGTAGACAAACCCTCGCATTCGGTGTCAGGCCTGCGCTCCGATGCTCACGAATGTCAAATTCGCTCCGCTTCGGTACTCGTCCTTTCTAGACTGCAAAGGTTTTCAATCACGCTGAAAAGAAGACAAAAGGTTAAAATCAAGAACATTTTAGCCCTTTGTCAATAATCAGAAGCGACCTTTCATAAGGGCGCTTCTTTTTTATTGTTTAACAGTGGTATGATTATGAGGAAACAAAAAATAGGAATTCATCTAGAGAAAAGTAGGTGCAGCATGGAGTTTTTACTTGTCTTACTGCCAGTGTTCGGTATTTTCCTTATCGGGTATATTGGGCAGAAGGCCATTGGTTTTGACATACATACGCTCTCATCAATGTCTTTATATTTAATGTCACCATTTCTTGCGTTTGAAACCTTTTATCAAAACAAAGTGTCGATGGACTATGTGTACTTATCTATTTTTGTCGTCGGACTTTGTCTTTCACTTGTTTTATGTGTCTTTATTTTATCTCGTATCTATGGTTATTCGAAGGAAATGTATTGTGCCATGATTCTGTCGTCAGCATTTATGAACAATGGGAATTACGGCACGCCTGTTGTCCTGCTTGTCTTCGGAGCAGCTGGTTTAGATATTGCCATCGTTTTAATGGTGCTGCAGCAGCTTGTCATGAGTACGATCGGTATGTATTATGCAGCAAAGGGCGGAGAGGATGCAGGGGATGGAAAGGTCGTGCTGAAAAAAGTGCTGCGTATGCCGGTTGCTTATGGGGCACTCCTCGGTCTATTATTTCAGCTGATGGATCTTTCACTACCTAAAGAGGTGATGACGGGTGTCCAGCTTGTGGGAGATGCCGCCATACCGACGATTATGCTTATTTTAGGTATGCAGCTCGCCGTCATTTCTTTTAAGCAAGTGGATTATCGCAACATTTCTTATGCTGTATTGCTGAAGCTGTTTATCTCACCACTCATCGCATTTGGCTTTACACTCATTTTACCGGTAGATGATCTAGTGAAACAAATTATGATCTTAGTTGCAGCCATGCCGACAGCAGCAAATACTACGCTCATGGCTGTACAATTTCGAACGAAGCCTGAGTTTGTCTCAAGCACGACATTTCTCAGTACCGTTTTAAGCATCGTGACATTACCCGTTTTATTATGGATTTTATCTATGCACCCTCTGGGATAGGGGATAGGCGGCAAAACAAAGGGGGACATATCAATGAATGTAGATGTTCATTTTCAAGTGAGTGATGTGTTGAAAACAAAGTATTTTGCCCATTCGAAAGTGTTAGCAGGAGAAAAGGGATTGTTTCGGCAGGTCAGATGGGTTCATGTGTTAGAAGTGCCTGCTGTAGAAGATTTGTTAAATGGGGGAGAGCTCATACTAACAACAGCCGCAGGCTTCCATGATCAATTGGATGTGTTTCAAGCATTTTTAAAACAGCTGATCGATTCTGGTGCGGCAGGCTTGTGTATTGAATTTGTTCCGCTCAGATTCGATGTACCGGAAGAGCTGATTGTGTATGCAGAAGAAAGAGATTTTCCGCTGATTTTGTTTACAAAAGAAGTGAAATTCGTCAACATCACACAGCATCTCCATACGATGATGATTGAACGCCAGTATCAAATGATGGCTGATCTAGAAGCACTATCATCAAAGCTGAATGAGCTTTTGCTGACTCCCCATCCGCAGATGGATATTTTGGATCAAGTGTATCAGCACGTAAGGGGCATTCTTTTACTCATTCCTGTTCAGGGGGAGCCGATTATTGTATGTGATTCCTCCAAACAAACCGAAGAGCTGGTCATGAATTATTTACAGTATGCTTCCTTGCCAAAAGGATACGAAGTGACCAAAAAAGAAGTACTTGCACTCAAGCAGACATTTGCAGACCTTGTTTTCATTCATCAAACAAACACACTCTCAGAATTTGAACTGCTCGTAATGGATAAAGGAGCAAATGCTCTGGCCCAGCAAACGCTAAGAGAGCTTTATACAGAAGAATTGAAGAAGACCAAAGAGAACGAATGGCTGCAAAAATGGTTCCAAGAAGAGCATACAGAAAGAGATATATTAGAGCATCTTGAAGAAACAGAAGGATTGAAAAAGCCAACCGGCTGTGTCGTGATGCTCTTTCAAAAGCATCATCAAATCGAAGAAATCGCAGGAAATCTATATTTTCTCGTATCGTGCCGCTCCATCTTTCAGCGTGCGGGTTTCCATTTGATTCCGTATGAGCATCAAGGACAAACCTTGTTTATTTTATTGAACACGAGAAAGAAAGAGGACTGGAAAGAGCGTGCAGAGAAGGCTGCAAGCGACATCAAACAATTGTATGATCGGGAGCAGCCACGCGGAACCGTGATCAATTTTAGCATCGGTCCATATTGTGAGCAGTTTCAGCATATGAGAAAAAGCTTTCAAGCAGCCAAAGAAGTGCTGCATTTAAAGAAAGTGATGCCCCAGCGGGTGGAAAGCCCATTTTATCAAGATTTGCATATGCTCCGTCTCATGCCTGTCATGCAGGAAAGCGGACTGCTTGAATGTATGGTGAAAGAGTATTTGGAGCCTGTGCTTTTATATGATAAGCAAAATAGCGGGAGACTCTATCAAACGCTGAATATCTTTTTACAAACAAACGGTTCTAAAAAGGAAACTGCAAGCCAGCTCTTTATTGTCAGGCAGACCCTTTATCATAGACTAGATAAACTGCATGCATTGCTTGGCGAGGATATGATGCAGGCCCCGAAACGACAGGCGCTTGAATTTGCGATTCTTGCATATGAATTTCTGCAAGGAAATCGCCGTTAACGATTTTTGTTAGATTTGCTAAGGCACCCGAGTAGAATGTCTTATCGTTCTTTTCAATCAGTTGACGATCTGTCTAATGTAATCAGCCCGGCCCCTTTTTTATAATGAAAGTAACGGTTGGTTCTCTCTTACAGGCGACCTAGTTTCAGTTTCATATGCCTCCCTTTTCATCCATATAATGAATGGAGAGGCAATGTGCTGCTGAACCGGTCTAAGCTTCTTTAGTGATGAAAACGGATACATGGGGGCGGGAAGATGAAAATACATGAGCAGGCTCAAAATCTTCAGGCGAAAGATGATCAGTTGATCTGGCATCATATGAAAGGGACAAACAAGGAAAATGAAAGCATGGTTATTCACGAGGCAGAAGGCGCATGGGTGACAGATATTCATGGGAATCGCTATTTAGACGGGATGTCAGGTCTTTGGTGTGTAAATGCCGGATATGGCAGAAAAGAGCTTGCAGAAGCGGCATATAAGCAGCTAAATACAATGCCTTATTATCCGCTGACGCAAAGTCATGTGCCAGCGATTCAATTGGCTGAAAAGTTAAATGAATGGCTTGGAGGGGACTATGTCATCTTCTTTTCTAACAGCGGTTCTGAAGCCAATGAAGCCGCATTTAAGATCGCCAAACAATATCATGCGCAAAAAGGAGAGAGCACAAGAACAAAGTTCATCTCCAGGTATCGGTCGTATCACGGCAATACAGCAGCTGCCCTTGCCGCAACGGGGCAGGCGCAGCGTAAATATAAATATGAACCATTGGGTCAAGGCTTTATCCATGTCGCACCGCCTGATATGTATCGTCATCCTGAGGATCAAGAAACTTTGGCAAGTGCAGCGGCAATCGATCAAGCCATGACGTGGGAACTAAGTGAGACCATTGCTGGAGTTATTATGGAGCCGATTATTACAGGCGGCGGTATCTTGATGCCGCCAAAAGGGTATTTGAAGAAGGTTAAAGACATCTGTGAGGCTCATGGAGCGCTTCTCATTGTGGATGAAGTCATCTGCGGCTTTGGCCGGACAGGGAAGCGGTTTGGTTTTATGCATGAAGATGTAAAGCCGGACATCATCACAATGGCAAAAGGGATCACAAGCGGCTATTTACCTCTTTCTGCAACGTGCGTGAAACGAGAAATCTATGAAGCCTACGCAGGGGAAGATACGTATGACAGGCTGCGCCATGTGAATACATTTGGCGGACACCCTGCTTCCTGTGCGGTTGCCCTTGCGAACCTAGAGATCATGGAAAACGAGAAATTAGTAGAACGGTCTGACACGCTTGGGCAAGACATGCTTGAACGTTTGCAAGAGTTAAAAGAGCATCCATTTGTCGGTGATGTCAGAGGAAAAGGCCTGCTGTTTGGAATTGAGCTTGTCCAGGATCAACAGTCCAAAAAACCAGCTGATCCACAGGTTGTCGGTCAATTGATTGCAGAATGTAAAAAACGCGGACTGATCATTGGGAAAAATGGTGATACGGTTGCCGGCTATAATAACGTTGTCCAGCTTGCACCGCCGCTCAATATAACAGACGAAGACGCCTCATTTATTATAAACACGCTTAAAGAAAGCATGGCACAGTTATAGCAGAGAGATTTCTCTGCTCAGCGTGTAGACAAACCCTCGCATTCGCCCGCAGGTCTGCGCTCCGGTGCTCACGAATGTCAAATTCGCTCCGCTCCAGTGCTCGTCCTTCCTAGACTGCAAAGGTTTTCTATCACGCTGAAAAGAAGACAAAGGGCTAAAATCAACATCATTTTAGCCCTTTGTCAACAATCTGAGCAGAGAGATTTCTCTGCTTTTTTCTATGGAAAAGCACATACGCTGCTAAGTAAAATCGGCATTGGATACACTAGGTGTATTGAAAAATAGAAGAGATTCTATTACTGTTAGGAGATGACTGAACCAATACACTTTGAAGGAGACGGCATATGAGTTTTCATGATCAACCCATTCTACCTGCTGTTCGCAATATGAAGCAATTTGAGGAATTTTTAAAAAGTCCATTTACATATGGGGTCTTACTTGATGTCCATTTAGGCCGGCTAAAGGGCATCATGAATGAGGCAAATGCCCATCATAAAAAAATGTTTGTCCATGTCGATCTCATTCATGGGATCAAACATGATGAGTATGGAACGGAATTTATTTGTCAGGAAATGAAGCCGGCAGGAATTATTTCTACTAGGTCTTCTGTCATAGTAAAAGCCAAGCAAAAAAAGGTATATGCCATTCAGCGAATGTTTTTACTTGATACAAGTGCCATGGAAAAAAGCATGGAGTTCGTAGGGAAACATCGCCCAGATTTTATTGAAGTATTGCCAGGGGTCGTGCCGGATCTCATTACAGAAGTGCGCGAGCGAGCTGGGATTCCAATATTTGCAGGCGGGTTTATCCGTACAAAAGAAGATGTAGAAAGAGCGCTTGAAGCAGGTGCTACAGCTGTGACAACATCGAATACAGCCCTTTGGAAAGCGTTCCAAAAGTGAAAAAGATAAAATGTGAAAATTGATTGACAACGTTTTCATCCTCTGATACTATAGCACTAAGTTAATATCATGTGATGGAGAAACGGAGATCCACAACAGCGCTTTACTAGGTGACAAATGACCCTGATGTAAAGTATGTTTGTTGTGGATCTTTTTTCTTTATCTTTTTTACACATTCATAGGGGATGGCAACTGAACCAGAGGAGGAATTTTCATGACACCATTTTGGGGTGAAGTCGTAGGTACAATGCTGCTTATTATTTTTGGAGGCGGTGTATGTGCGGCAGTCAATTTAAAGAAATCGCTCGCATATCAGTCCGGCTGGATTGTAATCGCTTTCGGATGGGGATTTGCAGTAGCCATAGCAGCTTATGCAACAGGTGGAATCAGCGGAGCGCATTTGAATCCTGCACTGACAATCGGGCTTGCGTTAGAAGGAAGTTTTCCTTGGGCTGATGTACCAATGTATATTGCCGGTCAAATGCTTGGCGCATTATTAGGAGCTATTATTGTCTTTTTACATTACTTACCGCACTGGAAAGCAACAGACGATCCAGGTGCAAAGCTGGGTGTATTCTCAACTGGTCCTGCGATTCCGCATACTTTTGCAAACGTACTTAGTGAAGTCATTGGTACATTTGTATTGGTTCTAGGAATCTTAGCGATTGGTGCAAATAAATTCGCAGACGGAATCAATCCGCTGATAGTTGGTTTCTTAATTGTCGCAATTGGTCTTTCATTAGGCGGAACAACTGGTTATGCAATCAATCCTGCACGTGATTTAGGTCCGAGAATTGCTCATGCGATTCTGCCGATTCCAGGTAAAGGTCCATCGAATTGGAAGTATGCGTGGGTGCCGGTCGTTGGTCCAATTTTAGGCGGTGCATTTGGCGGTGTTTTCTATAATGCAGCCTTTAAAGCGAACATCACTCCAGCCTTTTGGATTGTAAGCGTTATTTTAGTTGTGGTATTGTTAGGACTCTATGTCTCTACGAAAAATCAAACAAATGCTGTAAATGAAAGTATGTAAGGGGAGGAAAACACCATGGCAAAAGAAAAATATATTCTCGCTTTAGATCAAGGGACAACAAGCTCAAGAGCGATCTTATTTGATCAAGAAGGCAAAATTGCACATACAGCTCAGAAGGAATTTAATCAATATTTTCCGAACCCAGGCTGGGTAGAACATAACGCAAATGAAATTTGGAGCTCTGTTCTATCCGTCATTTCAACTGCTTTAATTGAATCAGGCATTGAAGCAGATCAAATCGCCGGTATCGGCATTACGAACCAGCGTGAGACAGCTGTTGTTTGGGATAAACATACAGGCGCACCTGTTTATAATGCAATTGTTTGGCAGTCTAGACAAACGTCAGGCATTTGTGAAGAGTTAAAAGCGCAAGGACACAATGAAACGTTTAGAAATAAAACAGGTCTTCTCATTGATGCTTATTTCTCAGGGACAAAAGTAAAATGGATTTTAGACAATGTAGAAGGTGCTCGTGAGAAAGCAGAAAATGGCGACTTGCTGTTTGGCACAATCGATACATGGCTCATTTGGAAGATGACAGGCGGTCAATCACACGTCACAGATTACTCCAACGCGTCAAGAACGTTAATGTTCAACATTTACGATCTGAAATGGGATGAAGAACTACTTGATATCCTTGGCGTACCTGCTTCTATGCTTCCGGAGGTAAAACCATCTTCACACATCTATGGTGAAACAACAGACTATCACTTCTTCGGCAGAAATATCCCGATTGCAGGAGCGGCGGGAGACCAGCAGTCTGCACTATTCGGTCAGGCTTGCTTTGAAGAAGGAATGGCAAAGAACACGTATGGTACAGGATGTTTCATGTTGATGAATACAGGGGAAAAAGCAATTAAGTCGGATCATGGTTTATTAACGACAATTGCATGGGGCATTGACGGTAAAGTTGAATATGCTTTAGAAGGAAGTATTTTCGTAGCTGGTTCAGCGATTCAGTGGCTGCGCGACGGACTGAGAATGTTTAAAGACTCAAAAGACAGCGAAGCCTATGCGGAGCGCGTTGAGTCAACAGAGGGCGTATATGTCGTTCCAGCATTCGTTGGTCTAGGCACACCATACTGGGACAGTGATGTCAGAGGCGCTGTATTCGGATTAACACGCGGTACTTCTAAGGAGCACTTTGTCCGTGCAACGTTAGAATCACTTGCTTATCAAACGAAGGATGTTTTAGATGCGATGGAAAAGGATTCAAACATCTCATTAAAAACTTTGCGTGTAGATGGCGGAGCTGTAAAGAATGATTTCTTAATGGGCTTCCAAAGTGATTTGCTGGATGTACCAGTAGAGCGTCCAGAAATTAATGAAACGACGGCACTCGGTGCGGCCTATCTTGCGGGAATAGCAGTTGGCTTCTGGAACGACCGTTCAGACATTGCAAAACAATGGAATCTTGACAAGCGCTTTGACCCTAAAATGGAAGAGGACAGCCGTGACTCGTTATACAGCGGGTGGAAAAAGGCTGTAAAAGCAGCTCAAGCTTTCAAATAAACCAAAAGTATGGTATACTTCAAGTAAGTTAATAGAACGGTTGGAGAACTGGAGAGACCGCAGGCACCGAAGTGTAGAAATACGCTTTGGGTGTTTGCGGTCTCTTTTTCTTTACCGTACAACATGGGAGGAACAAGAGATGACTTTTTCTAGCTTAGAAAGAGAACAAATGCTGCAGGAAATGACAAAAAAACCATATGATGTGTTTATCATTGGTGGGGGTATAACAGGTGCTGGTACAGCACTTGACGCGGCTTCACGCGGAATGCGTGTCGGTCTTGCAGAAATGCAGGATTTCGCAGCAGGTACGTCTAGCCGCTCAACGAAGCTAGTGCACGGCGGACTTCGTTATTTAAAACAATTTGAAGTGAAAATGGTCGCAGAGGTCGGTAAAGAGCGTGCCATCGTATACGAAAATGGTCCTCATGTCACGACGCCAGAATGGATGCTTCTTCCGATGCATAAAGGCGGGACATTTGGGAAGTTTTCAACCTCTATTGGACTGAGAGTGTATGACTTTTTAGCTGGCGTAAAGCATAGCGAACGCAGAAGCATGCTAAGTGCGAAAGAAACACTTGCAAAAGAACCGCTTGTCAAAAAGGACGGCTTAAAAGGCGGCGGCTACTATGTTGAATATCGTACAGATGATGCACGCCTCACAATCGAAGTGATGAAAGAGGCTGTGAAATTCGGAGCGGAAGCGGTCAACTATGCGAAAGTAAAAGAATTTATTTATGATAAAGGCAAAGTGGTTGGTGTTGTCATTGAAGATGTTATGACGAAGAAAACATACGATGTGTATGCGAAGAAGATCGTCAATGCGACAGGTCCATGGGTAGATCAGCTTAGAGACAAGGACCACTCAAAAGAAGGAAAACACTTACAGCATACAAAAGGAATTCACTTAGTATTCGACCAATCGGTCTTCCCATTAAAACAAGCAATCTACTTTGACACACCTGATAAACGTATGGTCTTTGCCATTCCAAGAGAAGGCAAAACGTACGTTGGAACAACAGATACAGTATACAAAAAACAGCTGGAGCATCCGCGTATGACAAAAGCCGATCGTGACTATGTTATCCAAGCGATTCAGTACATGTTCCCTGATCTCAATATTACAGAAAAAGATGTGGAGTCCAACTGGGCCGGTCTTCGTCCGCTCATTCATGAAGAGGGCAAAGATCCTTCAGAAATTTCTCGTAAGGATGAAGTGTGGACATCATCTTCAGGCTTAATCACCATTGCTGGTGGTAAATTAACAGGCTATCGCAAAATGGCTGAGCATATTGTCGATCTCGTACGTGATGGATTGAAACAAGAGACTGGCAAAGATTACGGACCATGTAAAACAAAGCATATGCCAATCTCAGGCGGTCATGTAGGCGGATCTAAAAACATGGCAGCTTTTGTTCAAGCGAAAACAGCAGAAGGAGCATCTGTTGGTTTAACAGAACCGATTGCACAAAAATTAGCTGAAAAATATGGTTCAAACGTCAGCAGTGTCTACAAACGAGTAGAGCAGCTTCAAGGGGAAGCAGACAAACGAAACATTCCAGCATATGTGCTGGCAGAGCTTGTCTATGCGATCGAAGAAGAATTAGCTGTAACACCTGTCGATTTCTTTTTAAGAAGAACAGGAAGCCTATTATTTAATATCAATTGGGCAAAAAAATACGCACAGCCTGTTGTTGATTACATGGCAGAGCGTTTTGGCTGGGATGAAGCAGCAAAACAGAAACATCAAACAGAATTAGATCAATTATTCCATGAAGCAGTCGTACCGCTTGATGCTGAATAAAAGGAAAAGCCGATCATGTATCGGCTTTTTTTATTTATTCTGCATTTTTTCCAACTGCCAATGATATAGCATGACATAAAGGGTGATTCCATATAAAATAACAGTAGATGTTATTTTATTGATGATAAGAGCCGGGGAGGACGACCATGAGTTGGAAGACGAGTTATGAGCGATGGATCAATGAGAAGCACCTGGATACTGAACTAAGGGAATGGCTGGAGACGCATCAAGATGATCATCAAGCACTTGAAGACTGTTTCTACAAAAACCTTGAGTTCGGCACTGGAGGAATGCGCGGTGAGATTGGTGCAGGCACGAACCGAATGAATGTGTACACTGTTCGTAAAGCATCAGCAGGTCTTGCTGCGTATATTGCGAAACATGGAGAGGATGCAAAAAAAAGAGGCGTCGCCATTGCATATGATTCACGTCATAAATCGCCTGAATTTGCGATGGAAGCAGCCAAAACACTTGCTTCACAAGGCATTCAAACGTACGTATTCGATGAATTGCGTCCGACACCAGAGCTCTCCTTTGCGGTTCGTGAGCTGCATGCATTTGCTGGAATCGTCGTGACAGCAAGTCATAATCCACCAGAATATAATGGCTATAAAGTGTATGGTGAAGATGGCGGGCAGCTGCCTCCATTTGAAGCAGATCAAGTCATTCAAGAAGTAGATGCAATTGAAAATGAACTGTCGATTTCAGTTGATTCTGAAGAAACGTTGAAACAGCAAGGGCTGATCAAAATGATCGGAGAAGAAATCGACCATGCTTATATTGAAAAATTAAAAACCATAAGTGTGCACCCTGAGCTGGCACATGAGGTCGATGTCAAAGTCGTGTTTACTCCGCTTCATGGGACGGCCAATCACCCTGTCAGAAACGGACTTCAGGCTCTAGGTTATCAGCATGTTACGGTTGTGCCTGAGCAGGAAAAACCAGACCCACAGTTCTCAACAGTGACCTCGCCGAATCCTGAGGAGCATGCAGCATTTGAGTACGCCATCAAGCTTGGCGAAAAACAAAATGCCGATATCCTCATTGCCACAGACCCAGATGCTGACAGGTTAGGCATTGCAGTCAGAGATCACGAAGGAGAATTTACCGTCTTAACAGGCAACCAAACAGGCGCCCTGCTGCTCCATTATTTATTGTCTGAAAAACAAAAGCTGGGTCAGCTGCCGCCTCGTCCTGTTGTGATGAAAACCATTGTCACAAGTGAGCTTGGGCGTGCTGTAGCATCAGCTTTTGGTGCCGACACGATAGACACACTTACAGGCTTTAAATTTATTGGAGAAAAAATTAAGCAGTTTGAAAAGAGCGGAGAATACACGTTTCAATTCGGTTATGAAGAGAGCTATGGCTATTTGATCGGTGACTTTGCCCGGGATAAAGATGCGGTGCAAGCGGCACTATTAGCCGTTGAAGTCGCTGCCTTCTATAAAAAACAGGGCAAGTCCTTGTACGACGCGCTTGTCGATATTTTCAAGCAGTTTGGATTTTACCGTGAAGGATTAAAGTCATTAACCTTAAAAGGAAAAGAGGGAGCAGAGCAGATTTCAGCGATCCTTCATACCTTTAGAACAAATCCGCCAGCTGCCATCGCAGGGCAGCGCATCACAGTGATCGAGGATTACCAATCAAGTCAAAGACATCTTGTGGCTGAAAAGAAAGAGGAAACCATTCATCTGCCAGCATCAAACGTGCTGAAATATTTCCTTGAGGATGGTTCGTGGTTCTGCTTAAGACCTTCCGGCACTGAGCCTAAAGTGAAATTTTATATTGCAGTCAAAGGCACATCTTTAACAGATAGTGAAGAAAAGCTAAAGCATCTGTCAGAAGAAGTGATGAAAGTCGTTTATGATATTGTGGAAGAAACAGCGAAATAACGAAAGACAAGGCCATCGTGTATGAATGCATGATGGCTTTTTTCTCAGTCAAAAGGATGAGAAGAAATCATTCTTTTGGAGAAAGAGCCGCGTGGGGACTCATGGTATAATGAGCGTAATGATAAGTGAAGGCTGTAAATGCCGGGGGTAAACAGTATGGGAGAATACCAAGAGAAGGTTGAAACATTAAAAACGTTAAAAGAAATTGCTGAAAAGCTAAATGAAGGCATGGAAATGAAAGAAACGCTCCATGAAGTGCTCCAGATGCTGATGGATGTCACAGGCTTTCATTCAGCATGGATTTATTTTATAGAAAAAGACGGGTCATATGAACTGATGGCAGAGGTTTCTTTACCTGAAGCACTCGCAAAGCATCAAAAACAGCTCATGTGTCAAAATGATTGTTATTGCATCAATCGATACACAAAAGGCTCATTGCAATCAGCCACCAATATTATGAACTGCAAACGGATTGAAACGGCGATTGAACAAAAGCTTGGAGATACAGAAGGGATTACACATCATGCGACGGTGCCTCTACAAGCATGTAAGCGTACGTTCGGCTTATTAAATGTGGCGGCAAAGGGAAAAGTCACATTTACACAAGAAGAGCTGAATTTGCTTGAAAGCATTGCGCTTCAAATTGGTACAGCGATTCAGCGGATGAAGCTTGTGCAAAATGAACAGCAGCACGCCCTTTTACAAGAAAGAAACCGGCTGGCACAGGATTTACATGATTCTGTCAACCAAATGCTATTCTCTGTGAGTCTGACTGCTAAGGCTGCACGGCAAATGACAAGCGATCAGAATCTAGGGGAAATGATTGATTTTATTCAGCATTTGTCACAAGACGCTCTGATTGAAATGCGGTCACTTATTTGGCAGCTGAGACCAAGAGGCCTTGAAAAAGGGTTTACGACAGCAATTGAAGAGTATGCTCAGCTTTTAGGATTACGCTGCAATTTATCTTTATCAGGCTGTATAGAAATGGATCATTCTCACAATGAAACTTTGTTTCGGGTATGTCAAGAAGCGCTGAATAACTGTCAAAAACATGCGGAAGTAGAAGAAGTCGAGGTCAAACTTGAGCAATCAAAAGACACGTTTGAGATGAAAATCATTGACCTCGGAAAAGGTTTTCAATATGACGAGCAGATGAGCCTTCCTTCACTTGGGCTGAAAGGGATGTCTGACCGCATCCGAAGAGCAGGTGGTACATTTTGTATCCATTCAGAGTTAGGGAAAGGAACAACGATTCATGTAAAAGTGCCATTTTCACAAGAAAGGAAGGGATCGTCATGAGAGTTGTCATTGCAGATGATCATCATATTGTGAGAAAAGGCCTGGTGTTTTTCTTACAGACACAGCCTGATGTGGACATCGTTGGTGAGGCGTCCAATGGGCAAGAGGCATTAGAGGTTGTCAGAGATACTCAGCCTGACATTGTCTTAATGGATTTGTCTATGCCTGTCATGAATGGCATTGAGGCAACGAAACAAATGATGCTGGAAATGCCGGACACCCGCATTGTGATCCTGACAAGCTATGCGGATAAAGATTATGTGATTCCCGCTATTCAAGCAGGGGCGAAAGCCTATCAATTAAAGGATGTAGCACCAGAAAAGCTGCTTTCGACCATGATTGAAGTACAAAATGGCACCTATCAGTTAGATGGTCATATCACGACCTTTCTTGTGCAGCATCTGACAGAGCCAAAAGAGCAGAAATGGGCATTGATGAAAGAGCTGACCAATAGAGAGCGAGATGTTTTATTTGAGATTGCAAAGGGCAAAAGCAACAAAGAAATTGCCTCATCTCTGTTTATTTCTGAAAAGACTGTCAAAACGCACGTATCTCATGTATTATCAAAGCTAGAGCTGGCAGATCGAACCCAGGCGGCTCTGTATGCAGTGGATTATCAAAAAAATCAGCCAAAAGAGCTGCTATGACAGAAAGGATTTTAGTCGTTATGCTAAAACTTTTAAGCGCACATTCAATTCAATGAATTGAATAAAAAAGAGCACAGATGTTGGTTATTTGATGTGCGCTTTTGTGTAAAAAGAGAGGCATGTATAGTCTAATTTCTAATAGAAAAACGTAAAAGACTTGACGAGTGGATGCTCATCAAGTCTTTTTTTATTTTATAGGAGGTGATGAACTGGTCAATCACAGGTGAATTTAAAATGGGAGGGAATCAAAGTGGGAAAATATGAATTAGTAAGTGATTATCGCCATGATGTCAAATTAAAAGAGAGCTTTAATAAGCTTGCGATCGATACATTTGATTTGGATTTTAGTGACTGGTACGAAAGAGGCTATTGGGATGAAAAATATATACCTTATTCCTTTGTACATAACGGGAAGGTAATCTCTAACGCTTCTGTCTATCTTATGTCAGTGATCATTGATGGGCAAACGTATCGAGCAGTTCAAATCGGCACTGTTATGACAGATCAAGCCTATCAGCGTAAAGGATTAGCGGCAAAGTTAATGCAGCATATCATGGATGAATACAAAAATGAGTGTGATGTCATCTTTCTTTTTGCTAATGAAACTGTGTTAGATTTTTATCCGAGATTTGGTTTTACCCGTCATCACGAAAGTGAATTTAGCTTAAATATCAATAAAAGCGCTGTTCAAATAAAAAAAGGCGTAGATGTTAAAAAGCTGACATTGGAGCAAGACCTCTCATTACTTGAACGTTTCGCAGAAAAGCGGCAAACTCACTCAATGAAGCTGGATGCTCAGCATCACAGCAGCTTATTGATGTTTTATTTTACATTAGTATGGCCGGATGCCATTTTTTATATTGAAGCATTAGATACCATTGTGCTGATGAATGAAGAAAATGAAACGATGCATGTGTTCGATATCATTTCGCTTCAAACACCAAATGTACAAGAAGTTGTAGAAAGCATTGTGAAGGAAACAACGGAAAAAGTGATCTTTTATTTCACGCCTGATACGACAATTGAAGGTTTACACGCAGTTACGAAGCCAAATGACGAGGATGCACTATTTATTTACACAAAGGAACATTGGGCAAAAGGCCACTTTATGTTTCCAATCACAGCGCACTGCTAATTGTATGTAAAAAGGAAGGGCTAAAATAAACTTCATTCTAGCCCTTTTTCTTTATGTGTACATCGGTTGTGAATAAACTTCAGAAGCAGCAGCCTCTGAAGCGTGGTCAATGTACTGCAGGAGCCCATATAAACATTTTTCAACATCTGCATCGTTCCGGTTAAATTGATACGCATGTAAGAAATGCTCAATACGTTTCGAGAGCAGATCATCTTGCGTACGTACCATAAGAATAAGTAAATTATCCCATTGCGAGCGATGCGTATAATAAAGTGCTTTATCATAATCCGCCACATTCATTAAACCTTCTCCTTTCCCTTGAGAAGTCCTCATTAGTTTGCTCGGATCATATCGACTTTTTCAGGGGAAAAGTTGGTGTCCGCATGAATTGCGTACCGGGAATTATAGGCTGAATAATTGCTTCATGTATGAAAAAGGACCAGCCTGCTAAACCTAAACAAAACATATATGAAAGTGAGATCAATGATATCATGCAGCCGAAATGGTGGATGCTTATTGCAGCAGGAATCGTTTTGCTTGGCAGTTTGATGATTCATCCTGCATCAAAAGCAGCGGTGCAGCCGTTTGAAAATTGGGAAAGACTCGCGTACACAGCGTTGCAAGATGAATATAAAGGTGCCGCTTTAAACGATTATCATTACATTGGCCGGACAGAAGTAAATGATGAGCAGACAAAAGATGTGTTTCGCGTAACTGTTAAGGAAGGCACAACTCGCTTTGCAGCACATGCAGAAATTTATTTTCATCCGGTGACCGGTCATTTGATTAGTATTAACGTGTTTCGACTATAAAGAAGCACATTTTTTGTAAAAGGTGCTCGAGGCGTTCTGACAAACCCTCAATAACTGCCTTTACTAGCACGCTCAAAAAAAGACAAAGGGCCAAAATTAAGATCATTTTAGCCCTTTGTCCAACGATTTATTTCGAGATGGATTTACTTCATGCTTCCTTGAAGATAAGCGCGAATATCCACACCAAGTGAATCCGCTAATCGCTGACCGTAATCTTCATCGGCACGATAGAAGTTGCAGATTGCAAGTAATTTTGTTTTGTCATTTACATCTTTCAAATCAGCCGTTAGGTTTTTAATCAATGCTTGTTTCTCTTCTTCAGAGTAGCTTCTATATCTTTCCCCAGCTTGTTTGAAATCGTTCGGTTTTTCAATTTTTTGTCTCACCATACGGTCACCGTGAAGAACTGGCTCACTTTCTTTGTAATGAGGGTTTTCTTTTGGCTGATCGTCATAACGGTTTGGTTCATAGTTAATATGACCGCTTGGACGAGTCGTTGTCATAAAGCCATCCTGCTGGTTATTGTGTACAGGTGCATAAGGGCAGTTAACCGGAATGCGCATGTAGTTCGCACCAAGACGGTGACGCTGCGTATCAGGATATGAGAACAGACGGCCTTGAAGCAGTTTATCTTCAGATGCCTCAATTCCTGGAACAAATGCACTTGGCGTGAAAGCAGACTGTTCTGTTTCAGCAAAGAAGTTTTCAGGATTGCGGTTGAGTGTCATGCGTCCAACTTTTTGAAGCGGGTAATCTTCCTCGCTCCACGTTTTTGTTGGGTCACATGGATCATAATCAAGTTCATCATAATCGCTAAGCGGCATAAGCTGAACATATAAGTCCCATGCTGGGAAGTTGCCTTTTTCAATGCGGTCATATAAATCTCTTGTCGCATGCTGGAAGTCGTTCGCTTGAATTTCTGCTGCTTCTTCCATAGATAAGTTGTGAATACCTTCAGAAGGTCTCCAGTGATATTTCACATATTTTGCTTCACCGTATTTGTTCACCCATCTAAATGTATGCACACCAGAACCGCGCATTTCAGCGTAGCTTGCAGGGATTCCTTCGTCAGAGAAGAGCCATGTGAGCATATGAGTGGATTCAGGTGTTAAGGTCATAAAATCCCAATAACGGTCAGGATCTTGAATATTGGTTACAGGATCTGGCTTGAGAGAGTGAACCATATCAGGGAATTTCAATGCATCACGAATAAAGAAGATCGGCAAGTTGTTACCAACGAGATCATAGTTGCCTTCTTCTGTATAAAATTTGACAGCAAAGCCGCGCGGGTCACGTAAGGTTTCAGGTGAACCTTTTGGATGAATAACGGTGGAGAAGCGAACGAAAACGTCTGTTTGTTTTCCTTCTTCACTTAAGAAGGCTGCTTTTGTATGTTTCTCCATGCTGTTTTCTACTTCAAACACACCGTAAGCGCCGGCGCCTCTAGCATGAACGACACGTTCTGGAATACGTTCACGATCAAAGTGTGCGAGTTTTTCAATCAAATGGTAATCATCAAGAAAGGTAGGTCCGCGGTGACCAGCTGTTCTTGAGTTTTGGTTATCGCCAACAGGAACGCCTTGGTTCGTTGTCAAATTTTTATGATTTGAATTTGTCATTCTTTTCTCCTCCTGTAAACAAAAAGTGTTTTCTAGCAATCTATATACCCTAATTATATTGAATCAAACATGATAGTCAATATTTATTTATAATAATTTTAAATAAATTATTATTACAAGAAGGTAAAGAAAAAGACGAAAGAATAAAATTCTTTCGCCTTAAAGCAGGAGCTCCCTGAGAGCATCTTTGTTTTGTGTTAAATCTTTTAGTGTGTATCGGTCAAGAACGCTTAAATAAGCAGTGAGTGCTTCATGAAGTACATGCTTTAATGAACAAATCGGGGAGATGATGCAGCCATTTTTCTTTGGATCAAAGCATTCAACCATGACTAAATCATCCTCTGTATAACGGACAACCTCTCCAATGTTAATGCTTTCTGGGCTTTTTCCAAGCCTGATCCCGCCATTTCTTCCGCGAATCGTGTCTACATACCCGCGTTTTCCAAGATGATAAATCACCTTCGTCAGATGATTTTTAGAAATGCCATAAACATCGGCAATCTGCTGAATATTTGACAGTTCATTGTTTTCTCTTGATGCTAAATAAATGAGTACCCTTAATGAGAAATCTGTGTAATTCGTAAGTTTCATTTTGACGACCTCTAAACCTAATAGAGTTTTGTATCATCGTAACACATTTTAGACAAAAACTGTTCGAGAAAGTGTGAAATGTGACAACATTTAAAACATGTATTATAAATATTGCTTTTAGAGACTGTCTTCCATTACGATAAAGATGTATTTAAAATACTTCTTTTGAAAGAAGGAATGATGATGTTATCTACAGATCAAATGAATGCAATAAAGCAATCAGCTCCTCTATTAAAAGCCGAGGGAACCAAACTTGTCACTGTTTTTTATCAAAATATGATTCGCCAGCACCCGGAGCTGCTCAATCAATTTAATAAAACAAATCTTATGAACGGAAGTCAGCCAGAGGCACTTGCTGCGACACTATATCAAGCTGCACTGCACATTGATCGATTAGAGGAATTACTTCCTGTGGTCAAACAAATTGCCCATAAGCATGTCAGTGTCATGGTCAAAAAAGAGCAGTACCCAATTGTCGGATATCACCTGATTGAAGCGATGAAAGATGTGTTTGGTTTAAGAGAAGAAGATGACACTTTATTAGCGTGGAAAGCTGCATATGACATCATTGCGAATATTTTCATTACCATTGAAGCAGAAATGATGGATGAAAATGTGAAGCAGACAGGCGGATGGGCAGATGTGAAGCCGTTTGTGATAAAGAAAAAGAAGCAAGAATCTCCATCGCTTATCTCCTTTTATTTAGTACCAGAAGATGAATCAGAGCTGCCAATGTATAAAGCAGGCCAATACATTACGGTTCAGACAGATATGCCAGGAGAAGCCTATATGTGCAGCAGACAATACAGCTTATCAGACGAACATCATCCATCTTATTACCGTATTACAGTGAAGCGTGATGGTCATGTGTCCACATTTTTGCATGATGAAATGGAAGAAGGGGACGTTCTTCAAGTGAGTATGCCGCAGGGAATGTTCTGCTTGCAAGATGACATAAATGAGCCTGTTCATTTCATCAGTGCTGGATCTGGTGTCACACCAATGATTGGTTTAGTGAAAACTGCGGCACAAAACAGCCAGACATTTACGATGATTCATGCTGATCGACTAGAGGATGTCACCGCTTTTGAAAATGAGTTTGAACGCGTTTTAGCTTCAGCTACCCATGGGCGCATCATTCTATGTAATGAACAATTTGCGCAGTCTGGAAAGGGTGAGCTTGTTGAGAAAGCGGCTTCCCGCATTGATCGTCCATTTCTTCAATCGGTGATCGGAGAAGGGAAAGGCCAATTTTATCTATGCGGTTCCCCGGTGTTTACACAGGAGATCATTCATATTTTAAAAGAGCTGGGAATTCCAGCAGACCATATTCATTTCGAAGCATTTGGCGGGCAATCCACGAAAGAAATGGAAGTCGTCTAAACGGTTGGCGGAACATCATGTTTTTTTACATACGCTCATATAGTAGGGATAAGTCCGATGAGGAGGGATGGTTTCCTTGAGCGTATCTGAAAAACGTCTTTTACAAAGAGCGATTGATGAAATTACAGAAATTGCAGAAGGATTTGGTCTAGATTTTTATCCGATGAGATATGAAATCTGTCCCGCGGAAATTATTTATACGTTCGGTGCATACGGAATGCCAACACGATTCAGCCACTGGAGCTTTGGGAAGCAATTTCATAAAATGAAGCTTCATTATGATTTAGGGTTAAGTAAAATTTATGAGCTGGTGATCAATTCAAATCCTTGCTACGCCTTTCTACTTGATAACAATACGCTTGTTCAAAATAAATTAATTGTGGCTCATGTACTGGCACACTGTGATTTCTTCAAAAATAATTGTCGTTTCCAAAACACAAAACGAGATATGGTCGAAAGCATGTCAGCAGCGGCAGAGCGGATCAAAGAATATGAGCATATTCACGGAACAAAAGAAGTCGAATCCTTTTTAGATGCCGTATTGGCTATCCAAGAGCATATTGATCCGTCTCTTGTTCGATCAAAATTAAGCTGGAGTATGGACGATGAAGAAGAAGATGAAGATGATAAACCAAAACGTCAAACGCCTTATGATGATTTGTGGGGAATGGATGAGCCGAAGCCGCGTGAGAAAAAGAAAACCGTCAAGCAATTTCCGCCGAAGCCGGAAAAGGATCTTTTACTCTTTATTGAAGCGCATTCCCGGGAACTGGAGCCATGGCAGCGGGATGTTCTTACTATGCTGAGAGAAGAAATGCTCTATTTTTGGCCGCAGCTGGAAACAAAGATTATGAATGAAGGCTGGGCATCGTATTGGCACCAACGGATAATGCGGGAGCTTGATTTGGATTCAAGTGAATCGATAGAGTTCGCAAAATTAAATGCAGGTGTGGTGCAGCCATCTAAAACAGGCATCAATCCTTACTATTTAGGGCTGAAGATTTTTGAAGATATCGAAGAGCGCTATGACAATCCATGTGAAGAATTAAAAAAAGCTGGGGTCACAGAAGGATCTGGCCGCAGCAAAATGTTTGAAGTCAGGGAAATTGAATCGGATATTTCCTTTATTCGAAACTACTTAACGAAAGACCTTGTGATGAGAGAAGACTTGTACTTGTTTCAAAAGCAGGGGAGAGATTATAAAGTCATTGATAAAGAATGGAAGGCGGTACGTGATCAGTTAGTTAGCATGAGAGTCAATGGCGGCTTTCCGTATTTGACCGTGATTGATGGCGACTATTTAAAAAATAATGAACTTTATATCAAGCATTGGTATGAAGGCATTGAACTTGATCTGAAATACTTAGAAAAAGTCCTGCCGTATTTATATCAGCTATGGGGAAGAAGTGTGCATATCGAGTCCGTTCTTGAAGGAAAAGAAGTCATGTTTTCTTATGATGGAAAAGGGGTTCATAGGAAATATCTCGCATAAAAAAGACGAAAAAAGATGTCTCTTAGCAGACATCTTTTTTGCTCGTTTTATTGGTTTTTCAGCAGTTTGAAAATGTGCTTTGCTTGATCGGTGTTTTCCATCAGACCTTTTAGCTGCTCACTTGTTGGACCATATGCATAGAATGGAACTTCATCACCGGTATGACCTGATGTGGTCCAGCCTGTATGTGATCTCGTGTTGATCACTTCTTCAATCGCATCATCAATTTTAACAGCATCCTTTGTTTCAGCTGCCTTTTGAATGGCGGCTGTTTCCTCTTTTGTGAAATCAAGATTGATATATTGTTTCAGCGCTGACTCAACAGGCATGCCGCTGACAATTTTGTTTGCGATAAAGTCAGGCGTCTTTTTCGCTGCTTTGACAGGCTTGTAATCCCAGCTGCCCGAACCGTCTGCTCCAAAGGAAAGTCCGCCAGTTGAATGATCTGCTGTCGTGATGACTAACGTGTTTTTATCCTTTTTCGCAAAACGAATCGCTTCTTCAAATGCTTTCTCAAAATCCTTCATTTCGCTCATCGCACTGACAATATCATGATCGTGTCCAGCCCAGTCAATTTGACTGCCTTCAACCATAAGGAAAAATCCTTTTTTGTTTTTAGACAGCTGTTTGATGGCTGAGGATGTCATATCTTGCAGGGAAGGAGTCGTTTTATCACGATCGATGGCTTTATCTAGACCTCCATCAGCAAAAATGCCTAACACTTTTTCATTTTTGTTTTTTTGTAAGGCGGCTTTATTGGTGACATAATCATAACCGGCTTGTTTGAATTCTTTCGTCAGATCACGATCCTTTCGCACAAAATCGACAAGTCCACCGCCAAGCATGACGTCGACTGTATGCTGTTTACCGATTTTCTCATCGAAGAAATCATCAGCGATGGCTGCTGTGTTTTTCCTAGACACATCGTGAGTGGCATACGCAGCAGGCGTGGCATTCGTTAATTCAGATGTCACGACAAGACCCGTTGACTTTCCTTTGCGTTTGGCTTCTTCTAAAACGGTTTTTAATTTTTTGCCGTTTTTATTTACACCAATGGCATTGTTGTATGTCTTTTTACCAGTGGCCATGGCTGTACCAGCCGCTGCTGAATCGGTAATGTTACTTTTAGAGTCGTCAGGGTATGTTTTATGCATGCCAGTGAGGTAAGGGTCAAACGCTGTTTGCTTTGAAAGGTCACCGTTGTGTTTAAATGAGCGGTAAGTTGAAAGATAAGGTGTTCCCATGCCATCTCCAATCAGCACGATCACATTTTGCACATCATTTTTCGGCTTCTTTTTAGCCTCAGCTTTGTCAGCTTGTCCAAATTCAATCCCTGAAAAAATGCCAATCGATAGCACAGATGCTGCTGCCACTGCAGCGATTTTCGTTTTCGAGTTTTTCAACACACTCATTCATTTTGCCTCCTCATTGTTTATGTATCGCTCTTACGTTTACAATGGTAGAGCAGAAGTGTGGATTCCTTTTTACAGCATCGTAAAGTTCACTTTAAAATTGTAAAGGTCCACTTTACATAGAATGAACCAAAAAGAGAAATGAATGTATCATTTATCCATGACAAGATGCGATTATTTTGTCATGATTGTGTAATGAAAATGAAATAAAAAGAACCCTAAAAAAAAATAAATTTTGCCGAATTAATAAGCATAATGTCGTAGGAAGTCAAGACTATTTCTTCTGGTATTTGATCCTTATAATAGGGAGTAGATAAAAAATCGGATCAGATAGATACATACAGGAGGAACAAATGAAAAAACAATTGATCACAGCTGCAAGTGCAGTTCTACTTGGGACGACATTATTTGCCGGAGCTGCCTCAGCACAATCAGTAAAAGTTCAAAAAGGTGACTCTCTTTCTGTTCTAGCGAAAAGATACAAAACAAGCGTGAGCAAAATTAAATCAGACAATAAGCTGAAATCTAACGTAATTTATGTTGGACAAACCTTAAAAGTGAATGGCACTTCTTTGAAAAAAGCAGTGAAAACATCAAAAACAACAACAAAAGTAAAAACGGCTTCAGCAACTGCCACTCATAAAGTTGTCAAAGGCGATACATTATCGAAGATTGGCAAAAAATACGGGATGACTGTGAAAGAGCTGAAATCGTTAAATAAGCTTAAAACAGACCTCATCAAAATCGGACAAAAGCTAAAGGTGAAAAAGACGTCTAAAGTAAAGACGAAACCTGTAAAAGAAAAAACAGTCTCTACTTCTTCCTTAAACACGTCTAAGCTCATAGCAGATGCTAAAGCGCAGAACGGTACACCATATAGATGGGGTGGAACGACACCGAAGGGCTTTGATTGCAGCGGATTTATGTGGTATATCATTAACAAACAAAAAAAGATTTCAAGACAAACCACTGAAGGCTTCTGGGGATCGATGAAAAGTGTATCCAAACCAAAAGTTGGAGATTTTGTCTTCTTTACAACGTATAAATCGGGTCCATCTCACATGGGTGTCTACCTTGGGAACAACAAGTTTATCCATGCTGCTTCTGACGGAGTAACGATCAGTGATATGACATCAAGCTATTGGAAGCCGATTTATCTTGGAGCGAAAACATTTGTAAACTAATTCATTTTAAGAGACTGCTATGAAGCAGTCTCTTTTTTCATATATCATTTGTGCCGCGAAACTGGTCTTTTCTCATAGATCACTATCAGTCTAAAGGCTTTAAAATAACATAATTGTGGACCCGCTTTTTAAAAAAGGTCTAATTTTTGTTGCATAATAAGTATTCTAAAAAAATATAATCTTCTATGTTGTATAATAAATAGAGAAAGACAAGCTATCAATTGAATAAGGAATGGAGAAAATCTAACCCACTTATTGACAAACATTTAGTTGATATATAAGAATTTTCACTCTATTTTTAAAAAAAGTGTTTTCATTTTTTAATTTTCATATATAATAATTTTACGCCACCAATTTATTGCGCTAAATTTAATCTAAATATTCAGAAAATATTGTGAATTACATGAATGTGGCGTCTTTAGACTGATACTAAGTTTTGGGAGTGATGGTATGAGCAATTCGTTGTTTAGAAAAAAGAGCATTTCAGAGCTCATTGCGGCAACACAAGGGGAAAAAGCATTAAAAAAGGAATTGGGTTCATTTGATTTAACCATGCTTGGCATTGGAGCCATAATTGGGACAGGGATATTTGTTCTGACAGGGACAGGAGCCGTCACTGCGGGGCCAGGACTTGTTCTATCATTTGTCATCGCAGGTCTTGCTTGTTTGTTTGCAGCACTGTCATATGCGGAATTTGCTTCCACAGTGCCTGTATCAGGGTCTGTGTATACATTTACGTACGCATCAATGGGGGAATTTCTAGCGTTTATCATTGGCTGGGATTTAATATTAGAATATATGCTGGCCGCTAGTGCCGTTTCAGCGGGCTGGTCAGGCTATTTTGTGTCATTTTTAAATGGGATAGGGATTCATATACCAGTTGAATTAACAGCAGCACCAGGTGGTTTAAAGGGGCAAGTGACATATTTTAATCTTCCAGCATTTATTATTTTAATGGTCATCACTTTCCTGCTGTACTTTGGTATTAAAGAATCAAAACGAGTAAATAACATCATGGTTATTATGAAAATTGCTGTGATTCTACTCTTTATTTTAGTCGCTGTGAAATATGTAAAACCTGAAAACTGGACACCATTCGTTCCATTTGGGACATCAGGGGTCTTAAGTGCAGCAGCCCTAGTATTTTTTGCATTTATCGGGTTTGATGCAGTAGCTTCCGCGGCAGAGGAGACAAAAAATCCATCACGCAACCTGCCTAGAGGGATTATTACTTCCTTATTGATTTGTACGCTGCTTTATGTTGTTGTTAGTGCGATTATGACGGGCATCGTTCCTTTCATGAATTTTGAGGGAGTATCACATCCAGTGTCTCTCGTTTTACAAGTAGCCGGACAAAACTGGGTGGCTGGTATTGTGGATGTCGGTGCGATTCTAGGGATGACAACCGTGATGCTTGTCATGCTGTACGGCCAGACACGCGTGATGTTTGCTATGTCTCGAGATGGCTTGGTGCCGAAGGTTCTATCAAAGGTTCATCCAAAGCATAAAACACCTTACATCAATACACTGTTTTTCGGTACATTGTCAGCATTAATGGGTGGATTTATTCCACTTGATGAGCTGGCAAGCCTAGTGAACATCGGGACACTTTCAGCATTCATTTTGATTTCAGTGGCGGTCATTGTGATGAGAAAAACGCAGCCGGACTTACCGAGAGCATTCAGATGCCCAGCAGTTCCGCTTATTCCGATCTTGGCTATTCTATCTTGCGGATTGCTCATTTATAAGCTTGGTGCAATCACCTTTGTTCGTTTCTTAATCTGGCTTGCCATTGGGCTGGTTGTGTATTTCTTATATTCAAGAAAGCACTCAGAATTGAATAAAAAATAACTTAAAAAAGCCCCTGCTACTTGGTGCAGTCAAGTAACACGGGCTTTTGCTTTTGATTGCTGATTAAAAACCTAACTGAAGATCGACATCGATTGATACGATGGCATAGACACAAACAATGACAAAGATATTCAGTACGACACCGAGGAAACCTGGACCCGTACGGCCTTTTTTAATGAACAGTTCAATAATGCCAAATGGAACTGCGGCCATTGCAAAAGGTAGCATTTGAAAAGAATAAAATGTCACGTTGCTGATAATGGCGAGGTTTAGCATGAGCAGGGATAATATCGCTGTGCCGACAGAAATCCAGCCAAATACATTATGCTCTTTAAAGATTCTTACCAATTCCATAATTCCACCTCGCTCACTTTTGCCGTTTTAATGCGTTTTGTCTTCACAAATTTCTCAATTTCTTTAGAAGGTCCAGTGACCACAGAGCCATAAACCGTGACGCCATTTTGATCGATATAGCGTATACGATTAGACAGATCAAGATCAGGTCTGCCAGAGATCGTTGTTGCCCAGGTCGGGTGCTGATTGACATAAGCAAGGGCATCTTTGAATTGATCTACCTCAGTTTTGGATGTGTGCTGAAGCTCTTTTAAAAATTCAGAGTCTTTCCCAGGAAAGCCGATTGGCCGCTGATTTCCACTTAATGAATCCTCTGTTTTAATCGCATTCCACAGCACTTTCATATCGTATTTTTTAGCAAAGGAATAAACATCCTTTGGTGTGTAAGCTTTGTCATAGGATACATACACTTCACTTACTGTTCCTTCAGGAAGCTTGTCTAACGTAGTGAGTGTTTGTTTTTTTGAGGCATCTGCCTGCGCCGAAGGATGAGTAAAGAAACCTTCTGTTTCGCGTGCACTGTCACCATAATAAGAGATGGTAGGCTGCTTTAATTTATCGAAAAACATCTCGATTTGTTCACTGCCAATGGCTTCTGTTTTATTGCCAATTTGTTTTTGCAGCTTCAATTCGGTGTTCATCCCAAAAAGTTTGACCTGACCTTTTAAATCCTTCATATCTATAGCCACGTTTGGTTTGGTCAAAGCGACGGTGACAGCGGCTGTTTCCATGAAGTGATTGCCTTTGCTCTCGGCTCCGCCAACGCCGTAGTATAGATAACTTCCTAATGTACAAAGCGGTAAAATAATGAGTGTTGATATGACAGCAAGTACGGAAATACGTAAATATGACTTTCTTTTTCCGTATTGTAAAATGGCTTTTTGCTTCTCAGGACTGATGGAAAAATCTGTCCAATCCGAGTCGTTCAGTTCCTGGCTTAAGCGTTTTTCGTTTTCTTCAAGCTCTTCCTCAAACGCTATCATTTCTTCCTCATTCATCTCACCATTATTATATTTTTCCCATCGCTTGTTAAACTCTTCATTCATCATTAACACCTCTGTTGTAAAGTGCTTTTAGGCGCTGCCTTGCACGAAATAAAACACTTTTAAAATTTGCTTCAGTAATATTCATGACCTTGGATGCTTCCTTGTAATTTAGTTCTTTTAAATAATACAATGTCAACGCTTCCTTGTAGTTATCTGGAAGCTGCTCCAAATACATGGTGAGTACTTCCTTTATTTCAACCTGTTCAGCAGGGCTTTGTACAGACGTTTGTAAAAGACCACCAATAAGGTCATCCGATATGGTCACTTCTTTTTTATGTTTCCTGACATAATCAATAAAAGCATTTCGTGCCACCTGAAATAACCAAGGTTTCACTTTGCTATGGTCGTAGGAATGAATATGTATATAAGCACGCATAAAGGTTTCCTGCAATAAGTCCTCTGCCAAATGTTTGTCTTTTGTCATGGAGAGCAGAAACCTGTAAACATCGTTCATATACATTTGATAAATTTCATCGATCGTCACTGATTTTTCTCCCCTCTATGTTATACACGCATAAGAAAGGCATAAAGTTGCACGAAACTTCTCATTACCGTACATTACTCATTTCTTTCGCCGAATCAAAATCATTTCTCCTTATCATAGCGAAATTTGCATCATTTATAAAGTATTTTCAATAGAACAAATCAGGAAAAAACATCGAAAAACGACAAAATTGGACACAATTCCTATTCTATTCTCCCCTAAAACCATGTGCTTGAATACAGTCAGAACGTTCATTTTAAACGAAAAAGACAGGGAGGATTGGGCTGCTCATAAATTTTTAGTACCAGGTAATAAAAAATTTGTTATAATAGAGACAAATCCTTCATTTTTCAAACAAAGGAAGTGCACTATGTATAAATTTTCAGGCTATACCGTCAAATTAATATTTGGTCTCCGAGGTGGAATCAAAGTATATCAAAAAGAGAATCTGCCAACTGATCGGGGGTTTGTCATTGCTTGTACACATGAGGGTTTTGTGGATGTTCTTGCATTAGGCGCAGGAATTCTTCCGTTTGAGATCCATTACATGGCCAAAAAAGAATTGTTTGCGAATAAATGGATCGGTGGATTTTTAAAAAAGATTCATGCCTTTCCAGTTGATCGAGAGAACCCTGGGCCAAGCAGTATTAAAACGCCCATTAAATTATTAAAAGAGGGAAAGATCGTTGGGATTTTTCCAAGCGGAACACGTACAACAGAGGATGTTCCTTTAAAAAGAGGGGCAGTGACCATTGCGCAGCTCGGTAAAGCGCCAATTGTTCCAGCTGCATATAAAGGACCTTCAAATGCGAAAAGTCTTTTCAAAAAAGGGAAAATGCGCTTAATCATCGGTGAACCGATTGAACTGTCTGAATTTGACCATCTCCCGCCAAAAGAAAGATTAGGTGCCATGACGGAAGTATTAAACACGAGAATCAAAGAGCTAGAAGCTCAATTAATTGAAAAGTCATAAGAAAAACGACCGCTTGCTTAGGCAAGGGTCGTTTTTTTATTAAGAAGCGCCTTCTTCAGCTGCTTCTAATAATTGTTCATTTAACTTTTTTACTTCGATGTATGCCACATGGTGTCCATCGACTTCATTAATGATAAATTCATAGCCTTGTTCACGAATGGCGTCATTTTTCTCTACTTCATATTTCTGAGTAAGGAACCAGCCGCCGATTGTGTCGACCTCTTCATTATCAAGCTGTATACCTAATAGCAGGTTGACTTGATCAACAAGGACCTTGCCATCAAAGATGTAATGGTCTTCTCCAAGTTTACGCACTTCGTTGATTTCATCAATGTCGAACTCATCACGAATTTCACCGACGATTTCTTCAAGAATGTCTTCAACAGTGACAAGACCTGCTGTACCGCCATATTCATCAGATAAAATGGCCATGTGTACACGTTCACGCTGCATTTTGAGCAATAAATCATGAACAGGAACCGTTTCAATCACATGAATAATCGGATTCACAAACTTTTCGATCGTATCACTTGTAGAACACTCACCGCTAATGCAGGCAGTGAGAACCTCTTTAATATTTAGAACACCGATAATGTTGTCTTTGTCGCCATCTTCAATTGGATAACGTGTATATTTTTCTACCTTTGTTACCTTCAACATTTCCTCAATGGTAATATCATGAGGGAAGCTGACAACTTCAGTACGAGGAATCATAATTTCTTTCGCCAGACGGTCATCAAATTCGAAAATTTTATTTACATATTTGAATTCAGACTGGTTAATCTCGCCGCTCTTATAGCTCTCTGATAAAATAATCCGCAATTCTTCTTCAGAGTGCGCCATGTCATGCTCAGATACTTGCTGAAGACCAAACGCTTTTGTTAACAAACGAGCAGAACCATTTAATACCCAAATGAACGGGAACATCACTTTGTAAAAGATCATCAGTGGTCTAGCAAATAGAAGGGATACTTGCTCCGCCTTTTGAATGGCAAGCGTTTTTGGTGCAAGCTCTCCAACGACAACGTGTAAAAACGTCATGATACTAAACGCAATAATAAAAGTGACAATAGAACTAGCTGATTGAGGAATGGACAGCTCTACAAATAATGGAGCAAGCATATGTGCAATTGTTTCTTCCCCTAACCAACCAATACCAAGGGCGGTAATGGTAATACCAAGCTGACAGGCTGATAGGTACTCATCAAGGTGAGTCGTTACATGCTTGACAGCAACTGCTGTTTTATTACCTTCTGCGATTAACTGATCAATTCTTGAGCTTCTTAAGCGAATGATCGCAAACTCTGATGCAACGAAAAACGCGGTTAAAGCTATAAGTAAAGCAACTATGAGTAAATTAACTATGTCCAATTAAGGCCTTCGTTCTGACTTTGAGAACGAAGGTAACACCTCCTGTTTAGTAAAAATTTTAACTTAACAGCAGTAAAAATGATTGGACAGCCGTCATTTTTTCAGGAGTAAGCTGTTCTTTTAGTTTTTCACGTTGTTCTGGCTGAAGCTGCTTACAACGTGCCAAAATGCGGTCCATATGCTCATTCATCCGATCGATATCAGAGGTTAAATGGACAAGTTCATCTTGATCTTCCTTTTGAGAAGGAAATTGTTCATCTAATCTGGATTTGATGTCAGAAAGAGCCAATCTCTGCTGTTTGCAAAGAACGATTAATTGTAATCGTTTTAAAGCATATTCATCGTAATAACGATAATTTGAGCAAGATCTAACAGGCGCAAGCAAACCTAGATTTGTATAATAATCTACAGTTCGTTTCGTTACCTGTGCAATCTGTGCTAGTTCACCAATACGATACTTTTTCTCAGCCCCATCTGAACATCTCCTCCTAACCGTCACGTTATAGTTTATGAAAATAGTTTAATATAATTCTAGTCTGAAACACAAGTTAATTGTTCATATTTCCTGCCAATAAGAAGAAACAGAGGAGGATTTCCCTCAATTTAGTCAGTCATGTCAAAAACAGCATGATGATACAGGAATTTTCAGATTATTTATGGTAAGATAAAATGAATACCGTTTCATATATATGTAGAGAGGCGGAATTTCACGTGAACCGGAGGTGGTTAAGTGGGGCCCTCAAAGTCGTCTTATTTAATCAGTTAACCGTTTTGCAAAACATAACATCATCAATCAGGAGGTGACTCCTTGTTCTTCAAAGAAAGAGCAAGGTTAAATGGACGATATTGTTAATCTGAGTATAGTCGGTGTTTTGATTGCTTTAACAGCTTTCTTTGTTGCATCTGAATTTGCCATAGTAAAGGTGAGAAGTTCAAGAATTAATCAGCTTGTTGCCGAAGGGTCCAAAAAGGCCATCATGGCGAAAAAGGTGACATCAAGGCTAGATGAATATTTGTCAGCCTGTCAGCTCGGTATTACAGTGACATCCCTTGGTTTAGGGTGGATTGGTAAGCCGGCTGTGAAAGAACTTTTGGTTCGAGGTTTTGGTTTGACAAACATTCCTGATTCAGCAATCAGCCTGATCTCAGCAACACTTGCGTTCTCTATTATTACCTTTTTGCATGTGGTTGTAGGTGAGCTTGCACCAAAAACGCTTGCCATTCAAAAGGCGGAAAAAATGACGCTATGGCTGTCAGGCCCGCTGCATGCATTTTATATCCTTATGTTCCCTTTCATTTATGTGTTAAACGGGTCAGCCCGTTTGTTAACTAAAATGATGGGCATCGATATGGGGTCTGAAAAAGAACATTCCCATTCTGAAGAGGAACTGAAGATTTTATTATCTGAGAGCTTAAAAAATGGGGAAATCAACCCATCAGAATATAATTATATGAACAAGATTTTCGATTTCGATAATCGAATTGCCAGAGAGATCATGATACCGCGCAGAGAAATTTGTGCGATTCCAGAAGATATGCCGTTAGATGATATCCTCGCCATTATGACGCAGGAAAAGTATACACGTTTCCCTGTGTTTTCAGGAGATAAAGACCATGTTATCGGCATGCTGAACAAAAAGCAGCTCTTTGCAGATCTTGTGTATCAAGGAGAAAAAGATCAACTGAAAATTCAAGATTATATATATCCAGTGATTGAGGTCATCGACACGATTCCTATTCAAGAGCTTCTCGTCAAGATGCAGCGTGATCGAATGCATATGGCGATCTTAACTGACGAATATGGCGGAACGTCTGGGCTTGTCACAACGGAAGATATTTTAGAAGAGATTGTCGGAGATATTCGAGATGAATTCGATGAAGATGAGCAGCCAGTTATTCAAAAAAGAGCCGATCATCATTATGTTTTAGATGGCAAAGTGAGATTGGATGAAGTTCAAGATTTGATCGAGATTTCATATCATGATGAGGAAATTGATACAATCGGCGGGCTCATCTTAAAAGAGAATATTGATATTAGAGAAGGACAATCCATCTATCTTGATGATATTCGAATGAAAGTGCTGGAAATGGATGGACGTTACGTTAAAAAGATTGATTTAAAAAAAGGTGTCACATCGGCAGAAAAAGGCAGTGCACGCACTGGGCTTGATATAAAGGAGCCGCTGCTAGTAAACGAAATGACCTTGAGCGAAAAATAAGCTCAAGGTTTTTTTAGGTATTTAGTCTCTTTTAAACGAATATATGTTCGGTATATAATAAGAACAAACGTTCGATAAAGGGGGATGGACATGCTTTGGTACGAAACAGCAAGTATCACGGAGAAAAAAACCTCAATGAAACGAATTGAGTTTCATTTGAAGAATTTCAAAAATTATCAAGCAGCGATCTTAAATATCGAAAGGCAGCTTGAAAAAAGAAGCCCGCATCATCTCGACCACATGACACGGAAAAAGTTAGAAGAGCAAAAAAGTCAGTATGAACTCATCGTTGCTTGTATTGAAACGGCATTAAAAGAGTTGGATGAAATAGAGCAGCAGCTCATCGATTATAAATATTTTCGAGATTGGCGGATGGCAAAATGTGCAATGGAAATCGGCTATAGTGAAAAAACACTCTTTTTGATGAAGCGCCAGCTCATGGATCAGTTGCTCATCAGCTTAGCCGCCATCACCAATATTTAAAAAAGATGCTGTCCTATTTGATAAAACGCAGCAAACAGACATAAAGACCCGATGATGGTGACCAATAAGTAGACAGCAAGCTGTCCAATTTGCCGCTCATGCAGCATGGACGCAGCCTCTACACTAAATGTAGAGAATGTTGTAAAACCACCGAAAAAACCAGTCCCAATGATCATAAGCAGCGGATCATTGTTAGTCACTGCACCTGTCAGTAAACCTAAACCGGCTGCGCCGAGTAAGTTGATGAGAATAATACTAAACGGAAAACGAGTATGAAACTTGGTTTTCTGAATCGATTGACTGAGGAAAAAACGAAGGGCACTGCCTATCCCGCCAGCAACAGCTGTATACAATACAATCATTTATCTGCTTCCTTTCGGCTGCTCATTTTGTTGAAAGAGGTGCTGAGCGGTGATCAGTCCACATAAGGCAGCGCCCACTCCAGCAATCACTGAGAGTAGAATGTACATGACACTTGATGTGAACAGTCCATCCTGTAATAAGAGAACTGTTTCTTTAGAAAAAGTGGACATTGTCGTAAAACCACCACAAAATCCTGTTCCGATTAAAGCAGCAAGATATTTTTTTCCCTTCCGAAACATAAAATACCCTGTTGAAAAGCCAAGAAGCAGACTGCCTATAATGTTTTCAATCAGCGTTGCATAGGGGAATGTGTGGCTGACAACGGACTGGCTAAGTTCATATCTACAAAGGGTACCAACCAGTCCACCGATAAATACGGCGAGATATGCTTTCATTTACATCATTTCTCCTTTAGAAAAAATGGCGGGTGATCCGTCACCACTCCATCAATGGGATATGTTTTGATCCTGTCGGCTGTTTTTTGGTCATTCACTGTCCATACAAAGACATCCATTCCAAATGAGTGGATGCGATCAATCCACCATCTGTTGATCAGCGTTTTCTTCATATTAAGGCAATCCGCAAAGGAGCTGTACTCCGCTAATTTCCTTTTCGTCAGTTTGAAGGCAGAGGGTTTTATAATAAAAGCCGTTCGAAGAGAAGGGGCGTAAGCTTTGACTCTTTGAAGGGCATTGGCATCAAAAGATTGAACCATGATGTGACGGGAATAGGCAAACCGGTTGATGATGTCGACAACTGCTTTTTCAATCCCAATCTGCCGTTTTGGATGCTTGATCTCAATCAGTATCCCGACACGCTGACTGTACCTTTGAAGGATTTCCTGTAAGGTGGGAATTCGTTCGTTGGCGTACTGAGAATCAAACCAGCTTCCTGCATCCAGTTTCTTCAGCCGATCAAGTGTATAACTTTTCACTAATCCGCTTCCGTTACTCGTTCGATCAACGGTATCATCATGGATAACGGCTACGTGCTGATCCATTGTCAGCTGGACGTCTAACTCAATATAATCCGCACCCTGCTGAACAGCTAAATCAAATGCGGCGATTGTATTTTCTGGGGCAGCGCTTGATGACCCTCTATGTGCGATAATATACACATGCTCCAGCTCCTGACATAAGTTCTGGTCTTATCATATCAAATTTTTGCTGTTTTTCCTTCTTTACTATATGGAACGAGGGAGAGCTGTATGTAATGGAACATGGCTTGTGGTGAGAAAGCATCGTGTATAAAAGGTGAAAAGTTGCAGGAATATCCCAAGCTCTTATTGAGTAAATCTGAACTACATCATTTTTTCTTCGATCAATTTTGTCCAAATCGTCAGCGTTCGTCAAAATATTAGTGCTTTCGTCATGTTGACTGAAAATTCTGATGTTTTATAATGATGAAAAGGAGGCGAGATGATTGGGTAAAGGGAGAATTAGAGTGGAAGAACGTATTAAGGCCGAAACGGATGCTGAAATGTTTAAAGCGACTCTCCTTGATCAGGCTCAGAAGAAAAAGTAGTTTGCTGCCCGTCGATATGTCTCTAGCCAAAATTTCATATTTGAACATCATGCCTCGGGATTATTCCCGAGGCTTTTTATGTAGAGGTCAGACATTTAAGAGAGGACATGAACGAAGGTTATATTATAAACTAGAGAGGATTGTTTTAAAGGAGAGAGACAGACATGTTTACACAAAAATGGATGGATACATATTTTACAGTAGATATTGCGATCCAAATTGGAATTAGCCTTTGTATTTTATTGCTTTTTTTATTGCTTCGGAAAGTATTTACGAAGTATTTATTTCAACTTCTGTTTAGGCTGACAAATCGGTCTAAGACGGAGGTCATTAACCAAATCGTTGTGGCATTTGAAAAACCAGCCAGGCTGTTTTTCGTGGCACTTGGTTTATATTTTGCGTTAAGACAGGCACCATACTTTGAGCATCATATGGATGTCATCATTAAATTGTATAGATCCTCCATTATTTTGATGCTGACGTGGGGACTTTGTAATTTAACTGCAGCATCTTCCTTCTTATTTCAAAAGGTCAATTCGAAATTTGAATTAGAAATGGATGATATTTTAGCACCGTTTTTATCAAAGGTACTTCGTTTCATTATTATCGCACTAAGTATTAGTATCATTGCACAAGAATTTAATTATGATGTCAATGGACTTGTGGCAGGTCTTGGTTTAGGTGGTCTAGCCTTTGCGCTGGCTGCGCAGGATACAGTGGCTAACTTTTTTGGAGGGATTGTCATCATTACAGAGAAGCCTTTTACGATGGGCGACTTTGTGGAGACACCAAGTGTTCTTGGGACTGTTGAAGATATTACATTTCGAAGCACAAAGTTTCGAACACCTGCTAAAGCCGTTGTGACCGTTCCGAATTCTACGCTTTCTAAGGAGCCGATCACAAACTGGACGAGAATGAATAAACGTCAGATTACGTTTTCTGTTCGCGTTTCCTACAATACACCAAAGGAAAACATTGATCAGTGTATTAAGCGTCTCAAACAGATGCTTCACGAGCATGATGGTGTGCATAAGGAGACGATTATGGTGAATCTCGATGTATTGGCAGACAGCTATTTGAACTTGTTTTTCAACTTTTACACAAATACGACAGCTTGGTCTGAAAATCTTGATATTAAGCAGGACATTAACTATCGCATCATAGATATTTTCCACGAAGAAGGCGTGGAATTTGCTTTCCCTGGTCAGGCTATTTATATGAAACAAAAAGGTGAGAAACAGCTGGGTGAATAAAGGAGGGATGGTACGTGGATCAAAAAAAGGTGGAAGCGCTAAGAGAGAGAATATCGCAGGCTTCACATATCACAGTACTCTCAGGTGCAGGTATGAGTACAGAATCGGGTATTCCTGATTTTAGATCAACGGGTGGATTGTGGACGGAAGATACTTCTCGCATGGAGGCGATGAGCCGATCCTACTTTTTATCAAATCCTCATCAATTTTGGCCGAAATTTAAGGAATTGTTTCAGATGAAAATGAGCGGGGAATTCGAGCCAAATAGCGGGCACATCTTTTTAGCCAGCCTTGAGCACCAAGGGAAGCATGTGGATATTTTTACCCAAAATATTGATGGTCTTCATAAAAAGGCGGGAAGCCAGCACGTATATGAACTCCATGGTTCCATTCAAACGGCTACTTGTCCATCGTGCCAGGCGGTATATGATTTGCCTTATTTGTTAAAAGAAGAGGTGCCTGTCTGTCAAAGGGTTTCCTCTGATGGCAGTACGTGTGGACGTGTGCTAAAAACAGATGTTGTTCTTTTTGGAGATATGGTCAAACATTTAGACCAAGTGGAGGCATCTCTTCAGAAAACGGACATGCTGCTCGTCATGGGGACTTCCCTGGAGGTAGCGCCAGCAAGATATATTCCAGAAGATGCAGCCCATGATCCTTCCATCTTTATGGTGATGATGAATTTAAGTGAAACAGAATTCGATCCGCTTTTTGATCTTGTCTTTCATGTGCGAATTGGCGATCTCGTGAAAGCTTTATAAATCATTAAAAAACCCGCAACCTAAAGGTGCGGGTTTTTCTTTATTGCTGCAGCGGCTTCATTGTTTCATCAAGAACTTCAAATGTATAGCCCTTCGCCTTTAGCTGCGTAATTAAGCTGCTTAAGTATTTTGCCGTCGCCGGCTGATCATGCATTAAGATGATTTTTGGTTCTTTTGGATATTTTGTCTCCAGCACTTGCAGCTGATTTAATACCTCTGGTACATATTTTGAGCTTTTATATTTCCAGTCCAGACTGTCAATGGTCCAATCCCAGTAGACAAAGCCTTTTTGTTTTAAACGTGCTTTTTGCTGATCAGTTAAATTGGGGGTGCTGCCATAAGGTGTTCTTACAAGATGGGTATACTCACCTGTGACAGAAGCCAAAATGCGCTGATCTTCCTTCATCTCGTTAACAGGAGAATCACTTTTTTGATAAAAGCGTTTCACATCATGGGTAATACCATGAAGCCCTAATTGATGACCTTCTTGATGGAGTCTTTTCACAGCTGCCGGGTGTTGTTTAATCTGCGGCCCGAGCATAAAGAATGTAGCCTTCACTTTTTGCGCTTTTAGCACATCTAACAGCTGATTTGAAGTCGCTGATGGACCATCATCAAAGGTTAAAAAGATTGTTTGATCCGTTACATGTTTATTAGAATCGATCTTAAAATGTGCATCTAATGTTTTCCTAGAAGCATCTTTTGCTTTCATACTAGTGCTTGTGTCCCTAAATTGACTGCTCGCAGACAATTTCGTCGGCTGATCTGCTGCCTGCATATTGGTTTTGGACATATCCCAAATAAAAAAGAGGATCAGTGTCAGAATGACAAAACAAATCGCCTTTGAGAGCAGCATTGTGTTTGAAGGTGTCTGTTTTTTTTTAACCCGTTGCATTACAATCGCTCCAATAAATCAAAAATTTGTGTCGAATCATGTAGTAGATTCTGTCTTTTTCCGCTGTTTTTTGTCATGTTTATATGGTGTCAGTATACAGGAAAAAAGAGCCTATGAATATAGAAGATGCTAAAAAATTGGAATCTTTTTGGTTATGAATCTATATTTGTTACAATAGAAAGTTATCCATTTCATATGATGTGAAATAATTCTGAATAATCATTGAAACGTACTCATTTATCCGCTAAGATAGCATCAGATTCAACCATTATTGCAAAGCGAAGGGGAGATTCCATATGAAAGTATTGTACAATGGAGATTTCATTGAAAAAAAAGATGCACATGTTGATATTGAGGACAGAGGCTATCAATTTGGTGACGGAGTCTATGAGGTCATCCGAGTATACAATGGTACTTTGTTTACGTTAAAGGAGCATACAGAGCGTCTGTTCAAGAGTGCAAAGGAAATTGGTATTCATCTGCAAGGTACAGTATCTGATATGGAAGAAAAGTTAAAACAGCTCGTCGCTCACAATCAATTAACAGATGGCGGTGTATATATTCAAGTCACGCGGGGAGTCGCTCCTCGTAAGCATCAATATAGCGATTCTCTCACTCCTCAAATCACGGCATATACGTTCCAGGTGAAAAAGCCTGTTCAAGAACAGACAGCTGGTGCAAAGGCCATATTATCTGAGGATCTTCGCTGGTTAAGATGTGATATCAAAAGCTTAAACCTTTTATATAACATCATGGAAAAGCAGAAAGCATCTGAAGCTGGTGCGTTTGAAGCAATCCTGATAAGAGACGGCTTTGTGACCGAGGGAACCTCCTCGAATGTATATGCCGTTATTGACGGCGTGATTCGCACTCATCCAGCCACCAATCTCATTTTAAACGGCATTACCCGTAGAAAGCTGTTAGAAGTATGTGAGGAAGAAGGGTATAGTGTTGAAGAGACTCGTATAAGTAAAGAAGAACTGCTGCGCGCGCAGGAAATTTTCATCAGCTCGACGACGGCTGAAGTCATTCCGATTGTTGAAATAGATGGCGAGCCAGTAGGGAAAGGCGTTCCAGGCGAGCTGACAAAGCGCGTACAGGAAGGCTTCCAGCAAAAAATTAAACATGAAAGTGAAGCATCGATCTCTTCATAAATAAAAAAGGCTGTAAACATTCGTTTACAGCCTTTAGTGATGCATTTATTTCACAATAAGCACAGGTATATCTGATTTTGCTGATAACTTTTCACTCACACTGCCAAATAGCATTTTTTTCAATCTGCTTTGGTCACGTGCTCCCATGACGATGAGGTCTGCTGATATTTCCTCAGCATATTCGATAATCGCTTCTGCTGGTTCTCCCTCCACGATTTCAATGGCAGCCTCAAACTGCTCCTCATTTAAAAGCATTCGTGCTTCTGCGACGACCTCTTCTGTATGGTCTTCAAAAATCAAGGGACTTTGCTGTTCATCATGAGGCACATACACAGGGGGTGTTTGAAGATCTGCCATGCCGCCGCCGATATAAGCTCCGCCAGTCATTGGGCGCGGTGCATCAAACACCTGTCTGCCTGTTTTGCCATCATGGGCATAGGCAACGGTCAGCTTGGCATGCAAGGTTTTGGCTAAAGCGATTGCCTTTTTTAATGCTTTCTTACTGTCTTCATGTCCATCAAACGCAACGACCATCCGATCAGCTTGAAACAATATCCTCATTCCTTTCAAAAGGAGTCTTTACACTCATGGTATACCCGTTAATAGAAAAAGATACACATAAGAGAGATTGATTTTTGTTAGAAAATTTCATTTATTGAAAAATATTTATTGACAAAATGGTGACAGCCACTATAAGATAAAAAAAGATTCAAGAGCCAAAAGGAGGAAATGTCATGTGCAACATTGGAAGAATGAAATCAAACTGCATGAATGGGTTGATTCACGTGACAATTACACCTTCATTGGTCATTGAAAAGGAACTCGTATGTTCCAATTGATCGGATGAATCAAGGCGTATGTTGCGTATTTGTCAACATGCGCCTTTTTACATGACGAAAAGAGGCGTACCAGCTAGCTGGTGGCCTCTTTTTTTGTTGTATTCATTTCGCATTCCGAAATAAAGGAATGGAAAACAACAAGTAAATGAAGAGGAGTGAAAGCATGTGAACATGCCAAAATCAAGGCAAATGACAAAAACTCAAAAAACGAAACAAGGTGACTTGCAGGAAAATTTAGAAAGCGGCTAGCTTGAAAAGGAGAGACAAACATGTTTTCAGTATTTGCGAAATTAGGCTGGTTCTTTAAACAAGAGTGGAGGCGTTATACAATCGCTATTACGCTTCTGCTCATTGTGAATGTGCTTGAAATGCTGCCGCCAAGATACCTTGGCCAGGCAGTGGATGACATTCGTTCTGGTCAATTTACAACATCAAGTATTTTGTTTTATGTGACCATTTTTTGCTTACTAGG
This sequence comes from Bacillus sp. FSL K6-1000, assembly GCF_038630785.1. Classification (NCBI taxonomy): domain Bacteria; kingdom Bacillati; phylum Bacillota; class Bacilli; order Caryophanales; family Bacillaceae; genus Bacillus; species Bacillus sp. FSL K6-1000. Next base: position 982,071 of record NZ_CP152042.1, read on the forward strand.
TGTCGTCGTCTATACACTTACATATTTTTGGATGTATCAGTTATTTGGCGGCGCAAATGTCATGGAGCGTGTGATGCGCGGGAAACTGATGCGCCACTTGCTGAAGATGACACCGACCTTTTATGAAAAGAAAAAAACCGGTAACTTAATGGCATTAGGAACAAACGATTTGAATGCTGTGGCCTTAACGACAGGTTTTGGCGTTCTGACCTTGGTTGATTCCACTGCTTATATGCTGATGATCTTCTTTACAATGGGTCTGACAATTAGCTGGAAATTAACCTTAATGGCGATTATCCCTATGCCGCTGATGGCGCTCTTAATTGCGTTTTATGGCAGCAAAATCCATGAGCGCTTTACTGTCGCTCAGGATGCATTTGGTGATATGAACGATCGTGTTCTTGAATCAGTGGCAGGCGTTCGAGTCATTCGGTCTTTTGTACAGGAGAAACAAGATGTCGAACGCTTTCGCGAAATGACAGATGATGTATTCCAAAAAAACATGCGAGTGGCGATCATTGATTCCTTGTTTGAACCGACAGTGAAATTACTTGTGGGGATCAGCTACTTAATCGGAATCGGCTACGGAGCCTATCTCGTATTCCAAAGTGATTTAACCATTGGGGAGCTTGTTGCATTTAACGTCTATCTTGGCATGATGATCTGGCCAATGTTTGCGATCGGCGAATTGATTAATATTATGCAAAGAGGAAATGCGTCGTTAGACCGGTTGAATCATACACTCAGCTACAAGCCGGACGTAACAAACGCTGCTCAGCCGAAAACGTTACAAGAGCCTGGAGATATTGAGTTTGATCACGTGACATTCAGGTATCCAACTTCACCTAAAGATAATCTCATTGATGTGTCCTTTACCGTTCGAAAAGGGCAGACGATTGGGATTACAGGCAAAACGGGAAGCGGCAAAACGACCATTGTCAAACAGCTTCTGCGCCAGTACCCGGCAGGTGATGGGCAAATATTGCTATCAGGTGTTCCAATCCAAGACATTGAATTAGATCAGTTATTTCAATGGATCGGATACGTACCTCAGGATCATATTCTTTTCTCAAAAAGTGTGGAACAGAATATGCGCTTTGGTCATCGGGACGCGAAACAAGATGAGTTAGCACAAGCAATCAAAGATGCTTACTTTGAAAAGGATCTACGCCTTCTGCCAGAAGGTTTGGAGACCATGGTTGGGGAAAAAGGTGTTGCGCTGTCAGGCGGACAAAAACAGCGAATATCCATTGCACGTGCTTTATTAATTGATCCAGACATTTTAATTTTGGATGATTCATTGTCTGCAGTAGATGCAAAAACAGAAACCGCTATCCTAGAAAATCTAAGACAAAACCGTCATGGCAAAACGACGTTTATTACGACTCATCGCCTATCAGCTGTTGAACATGCGGATCTCATTCTTGTCATGGAAGAAGGACGCATTGTCCAAAAAGGCACTCACAACGAGCTCATCCAGCAGGATGGGTGGTACAAAGAACAATTTTTGCGTCAGCAGCTGACAAATCAGCTGGAAGGAGGGGATGAGGCATGACAACAGGAAGAAGACTCCTTGCCTACGCACTCCTATATAAGAAAGTACTGTCTGTTGCCTTAATCTTTCTAATGATTGCAGTTGGTGCTGAGCTGACAGGACCGTTTATTGGGAAGAAAATGATTGATGATCATATTTTAGGTGTAGAAAAACCGTATGTCGAGGTCAATGAAAAGACAGATAAAACCGTTTATTACCAGGGAAATAACTATATACGAAGCGATCGATTAAACAATGGACTGGATTCTGGAAACCAAATCAATGTGGTGCAAGTCGGATTCGGCTACTATTTTGTGAATGAGCCGATTCGTTTTGATGGAAACAGAAAGATATCGGGAGATCAGCTCACCATTGATAATGGGAAAGAGCGTGAGACCTATGAGGTACAGCGCTTATCAAAAGAAGAGATTTTTGCTTTTTATCAGCCAGAAATCAGTGGTTTGGTGCAGCTTGTTCTATTTTATCTAGGGCTGCTCATCGTTGCGATTTTCTTTCAGTATGGGCAGCATTATTTGCTCCAGAGGATTGCAAATCGAATTATTCAAAAAATGAGGGTAGACGTCTTTGAGCACATCCAAACGCTGCCGATCCGATATTTTGATAATTTACCGGCTGGAAAGGTTGTCGCGAGAATCACCAATGACACGGAAACCATTCGTGACCTATATGTAACAGTCCTTGCTAATTTTGTGACGAGTGCCATTTACATGATTGGGATTTACATTGCCATGTTTTTATTAAATGTGAAGCTGGCACTCATTTGTTTGGTCGCAGTACCAATTATATTCCTATGGTCGATGACTTACAGAAAGTTTGCATCCGTGTACAATCACCGAATTCGTTCGATCATCAGTGAAATCAATGCCAAGTTAAATGAAGCCATTCAAGGGATGACCATTATTCAAGCGTTTCGTCATGAGAAAGCGACGAAAGAGGAATTTGATGAGCTGAACAACAATCACTTTCGGTATCAGCGAAAGATGCTGCATTTAAATTCACTTCTTTCACATAACTTGGTTAACCTGCTGCGAAATTTAGCATATGTGGCGCTCATTTGGTATTTTGGCGGTGCGTCATTAAGTGCGACAGGCATTGTGTCCATTGGTGTGCTCTATGCGTTTGTCGATTATTTAAATCGATTGTTTCAGCCGATCACAGGTATTGTGAATCAATTCTCTAGGTTGGAATTAGCAAGAGTTTCATCGGAAAGGGTGTTCCGATTATTAGATGAACCCGGTACAGAAGTGGAAGAACCTGTTCAGAAGAAGCTGGAGGGACACGTTCAGTTCAAAGATGTCACCTTTGCTTATAATGAAGGGAAAAATGTCTTAAAGAACATTACGTTTGAAGCTAAGAAAGGTCAAACGGTTGCACTTGTGGGGCATACTGGTTCTGGGAAAAGCTCGATCATGAACTTGCTGCTGCGTTTTTATGACATTCAGCAAGGAGATATTCTCATAGATGGCGAAAGCATATATGATCAGTCGCGTCAAACGCTGCGTAAACAAATGGGCATTGTGCTGCAAGACCCGTATTTATTTTCGGGAACGATTGCCTCCAATGTCAGCTTAGGAAATGAAGACATCAAAAGAGAAACCATTGAATCCTCATTAAAGCAAGTAGGCGCAGCAGAGTTATTGAAGCATCTGCCGCAAGGCTTTGATGAACCAGTCGTTGAAAAGGGAAGCACCCTTTCCTCAGGGGAACGTCAGTTGATTTCATTTGCGCGCGCATTAGCGTACGATCCAGCAATTTTAATTTTAGATGAAGCCACCGCCAACATTGATACAGAAACAGAAGCGATCATTCAGCGGGCGCTTGATGTAGTCAAAGAAGGACGAACGACTTTTGTGATTGCTCACCGATTATCCACGATTAAGAAAGCCGATATGATCTTGGTGTTAGAAAAAGGTGAAATCGTCGAGCGTGGCAGTCATGAACAACTCATGCAGCAAGAAGGGCTGTATGCGCAAATGTATGAACTGCAAAAAGGCGCTGTTGCAAACAGTTGATGAAATTATAAATAGAGAAAGCCTCTTTCAATTGAAAGAGGCTTTAAAAATGAAATTTAAGTAACATTACTATTATCAGTGGAATATATCGTTCTAACTTTAAATTTAATATAAATATAATCGTAAAGTATCGTAAATATGGTTTATTAATGTATTTTTATCCATGTTTTATAGGATTTTTAAGATAGGTATATATTGTTTTCTCTCTTTTGTGATATTATATTACTTGTATCGTCATAAAAAGAGGAGGTTAGAGAATGGAGAGAAATGAAGTATTTTTTAGAAATGTCATCTTAATTGTGGTAGTAACTTTAATTATTTCTGGATTCAGTGGAATTACATTATCTGCATCGGCAACTGAACAGAAGGGGAAATTAGTAGAAGAAAAAACTAATTTATCATCGGAAATTCATTCATTTAAGACCGCCAAACAGACTGGAGAAGTTCATGCTCTAGGTAATATTGATTCATCAGAATATGCTGCTAGGGTTACTGTGAATTTTAATCAAGCTTTAAATATGGAAGCTGCTCAACGTAATGTTTATAAAAAAGCATTTCAAAAAAAAGATTATAGTAACTTAAAAGATGCATTAGGCGCAAGTTCAACAATACTTGGGTTATTATTTATTGCTAATACACCTACTGGTGTAGTTACTGGAGTGACGGGTTTACTTGCTACAATAGCTCCTAGTGCGCAAGCAGAACTAGATAAGCTAGTGAAAAATGGTTATTTTGAGATGGGTGAATTAAAAGAATTCTTACACAAAAATAAAAAGTATGATTTAATTGATGTTCAACTTCCTTTTATTGAATACAAAGTAAAAGGGAAAAGAATTAGATTTGTTACCGGAAAAGGTGTAATCAAACGAGTTCATTCAAAATCTGGTTGGGTCGCTCTCTGATTTATAATCAGAATTATTTGAATGATCAAAAAAGTCGAGGTGACACCTCGACTTTTTAATAAATATAAATTTTCCAAGATGGGCTCGTCCATCAATAAGCGATGCCGACGCGTTGATGCACAAATTCCTTCGAATTTAACTGCTGATATAAAAAGTGTGCGGTATCTTCAACTGAAATTTTCTTTCCATCTATAGGGAGAAAATCTTTCTCATAGCGATATGACCGTGTCACTTCTCCATCTGGTAAATAGGTTGGACAAATAATGGTCCAATCTAGATCAGTTGATTGAAGGATTTCAAACGCTTTCGCATGCTCTTTAGCTGCTCGGGAAGTAGTCCGCTTTGATTCATTTGTTTCAAAACGGTAAAGCTCCGGCTGCTGCCTTGCTTTTAAAATACCTGCTGTACCAATTGTAATAATTCTAGATGTATTTGTTTGCTTCATGGCTTGTACGATATGCTCCATTGAAACAGATAATGTATCATCACCATCTGTTGATAGACAGCTCACAACAATATCTGCTCCTTTCATTGTCTCAAGCACATCTTCTCGATTTCTTGAATTGCCGGTGACTTGAAACATACCCGCAAGCATTTCTTCTCGGTTTGTCCGAATCAATGAACGAACCATGTAACGATCATCTACTTGAACGAAACGAAGAAATGCTTGTCCTACACGTCCATGAGCACCGAAAAGAGCTATTTTCATCTGTTCGATCCCTCCACTACATACTATAAGTGAAAAGAACCCAAAATGGTACAACTTTTATGTGATGCTTTTTTTATAAAGGTGAAAGGACCGAATACTATGACCATATTCACATAATAGAGAGATCCCTACAAATTGTAAAAGTTCAAAATTCATACCAGAAATAATGTCCATGAAGATCCGCTCCTTTCTACTACATGATATGAGCTGAAAGGAGTTTGGTGAGGGATAAAAACAAAAAAAGAAGACACCATAAGAGGTGCCTTCTATGATCCAGGTATGAAATTAAGCTTTTGATCCGCCAAGGTTTTGTTGAGCGTAAGACACAAGACGTTTTGTGATTTCTCCACCAACTGAACCGTTAGCACGAGCTGTAGTTTCTGCTCCAAGGTTTACACCAAATTCAGAAGCAATTTCGTATTTCATTTGATCGATTGCTTGCTCTGCTCCAGGAACTAGTAATTGGTTTGAACTATTAGAATTTGCCATGATGTGATTCTCCTTTTTGTATATGATTTATTTTTTTGGTTGGGTTTGCTGGAATCGCACCAGCGAAATGATCAAGTCATTTGCCACTTGGCGAAACCCAATGCAGTAACTGCTTTGTACTAAGTATTATGGTTATTTCCGAAAAAAACATACGAGAAAAGAACATGGTAAATGTTGTGTGAACATACAAAAAACCATCACCCAATAATGAGTGATGGCGCTGCTTATATCTCTTTTTATTCAGCTGAGCGGATGCGCAGCTCTGTAGCTGAATCAAAGAAATGGGCTTTGTTCATATTAATCGCAAGAGGGATAGACTGTCCTGCCTGTACATCGGTACGAGAATCAACACGTGCAATAAACGATTGATCATCGATAGAAGAGTAAAGCATCGTTTCTGCTCCCATTAATTCAGCTACTTCTACGTTAGCATTAATTTTTGTGCCTTCAGACGCCTCTATAAATACTGGTTCATCGTGAAAATCTTCTGGTCTGATGCCTAGTATGACATCCTTTCCAATATAGCCTTGGCTGCGTAATACTTTCATTTTTCCCTCTGGTACACGAATGTGAGTTTTTCCAACCGCGATGGCGCCGTCAGAGAGCTTTCCTGTAAAAAAGTTCATTGCAGGTGAGCCGATAAATCCACCTACAAACACATTCTCTGGGTTTTCATATACATCTTTCGGTGCTCCAACCTGCTGAATAAAACCATCTTTCATCACAACAAGGCGGGTTGCCATTGTCATGGCTTCAGTCTGATCATGTGTCACATAGATAAATGTCGTTTGCAGACGCTGATGAAGTTTAGAAATTTCAGCACGCATCTGAACACGGAGTTTTGCATCTAAATTAGAAAGCGGCTCATCCAAAAGGAAAACCTTTGCATCACGTACAATCGCTCTGCCAAGGGCAACACGCTGTCTTTGACCGCCAGACAGTGCTTTTGGTTTTCTGTCTAAATATTGCTCAAGCCCCAATATTTTAGCCGCATTTCGAACACGCTCATCAATCTCTGCTTTCGGAAACTTCCGAAGCTTTAATCCAAAAGCCATATTATCGTACACATTCATATGAGGATATAATGCATAGTTTTGGAAAACCATTGCGATATCCCGGTCTTTCGGTGCTACATCATTCATCCGTTTTCCATCTAACAGAAAGTCTCCTTGTGAAATTTCTTCTAGACCTGCAATCATGCGAAGGGTTGTTGATTTTCCGCAGCCTGATGGACCAACAAACACAATAAATTCTTTATCTTCTATATGTAGATTAAAGTTGTCTACTGCTGTTACCTTGTTATCATACACTTTATAAATTTGATTCAGCATTATTTCAGCCATTTGATGTCAGCCTCCCCAGTTTCTCTTTTTGAAAGCGCTTTATTGTTGAATAAAGTGTATAAAATGGGGAAGAGTCTGTAAATGGACAACGTGCACAACATCCTATTTTCATTTTTGGGCAGGATGCTCATACCTTCGTTTTTTATGAAAGATCGAGTAGAGTCATCATTAAATAAGCAGCCGATGCTTCTGAAAAATGTCGTATATCTAGCCCAGTGCGCTCAATAAATTTATCAATTCGATATTGAAGACTGTTTCTGTGAACATATAATGCTTTTGCTGCTTTGGATGCGTTTAAATTACATTGCATATAGGTCATGAGAGTGCGGTAAACATCTCGGTCAACAATCGCTTCTTTAAAAGCATCTGATATAGCATGAGAGAGGACAGATGCATCATAACAAATGAACGATGGTAGGCATTGATAAAATGTGGCAACCCCTGATCTAAGCTTTTCTCGCTGCATGTGGCATACAAAGAGCTGTTGTTCATTTAATAATCTCATCTGTAAATGGTCATTTGGCAAATGCAGCTGCCCTTGTATAAAGACTGAGTCTGTTAAAAAATCACTTGTAATGGCCAGAGACAAATCATTTAATTGATCTAATTGACTATTTTCTGATGTAGCATTTGGTTGAATCAGCATAGCTGTTTCAGGGCCTGTCCATATGAAATGAGTATGTTCGAGGCTGTTATTCACAGCCTCTTTTATTTGCTGTCTTTGTTCCTCTTGATGGATCATTTGAAAATAATAAACACGGACGGGATGTTGGACAGTTAGTGGTTTGTTTTCAAAAAGATAGCTGAACCATCTTTGTTCACCCTCGGTATGCGCTTTTTGAAATAGATCAATCGGTGTAAGAAAAGAGTTGAGAAGTAGTGTTTCTCTTGCTGTAATCTCCGATTTGTCTACTCCAAATATTTCGCCTTCGTCTGTTTGATACCAAAGAATTTGTTTGTCATGAGTAGGTGTACTGAGGATATGGTCTCCGTAAACAAGTTTTAATTTTTCTAACATGGCGGGGCTCCTTAAACAGTTTAATCATAGACATGGAATAGCATTAATTCGTGGATTTCTTCTTTTAAGGTTGGTTCAACTTCATGGGGCGGAAGCTGAGAGCCCCATTCAATGTCACCTGTTTTGTGGTAGATGCCTTCATAATGCGCACCATTGTGGAAAAAGGATATTTTCCAGCCTGGCAATTGTGCTTTTTTAAAAAGAGGTTTCCATTGAAAATGAGAAATCATATCATCATTGCCTCCTTGCTTTTATTGATGAAACAATAAACAAACACGACAACACGGAAACAACCTTGAACTTGATTTTATTGTATCTCATCTCATGAAAAGAGCATAGAAAAAGCATAAATTTAAGAGCACGACATGTGGCAAAAATGTAGTCAGTAGACGTTCGCGTGATCTGAAGTGGTGAGTGCCGTTTCTGAAAGGTAAGATGCGAAATCCATGATTCTTTTCCCGATCAGCCATTCTGATTTTTTCAAAGAGACATGCTGGAAAATCTCTCGGCCAGGGCGAGAATTGGCCTCAAACATCCAAATGGCGCCTGTTTGATCAATGCCTAAGTCAAAACCGATTTCACCAATATGCCCGGTCATTTTTTTATCTATTACTTGGCTAAGCGTGATGGCAGTATGAGAAAGCTGATGTAAAATCTGCAAACGTTTCTTTTCTTCTGGAAAGACAGCATAAAGTGTTTTCACCGTTCCGCCGTGTAACTGGTGAGTTGTGATGGTGTGATCTCCAGAAATTTTTGCTGCTGCTGCTGTGACTGTCCAATCACCGTCTTTATTTTTATTCGTATGAACTCTGAAATCCATCGGCTGATTGTCTATTTGAAGAAGCTCAATGCCTTGTTGTGCAATAAAATCATGAATTGCATGATCTTTTCGCAGCCTTTGAACAAACTGATCTATTGAATCATATGGAATAGCCCTTCCAAAATTTGAGCATACAGTGATTCCGTGATTTTCCTTTTTTAACCGATAAATACCGTCTCCATGACTTCCATTCGTCGGTTTTAAGTATATAACTTGATGCAGGTGGAGAAGTGTTTCAATTTTACTTAGAGCGTCCATGGGATCTAATTGTACAGAATGTGGGAGAAAGGACCATGTTTTTTCATCTGTTAATAGCTGTTCATGAATCTCCCATTTATTAAAAAAGTAAGGGTTGAACCAAGGGATATTATAGTCTTGGGTGAGTTTTCGCTTCGTTTCTTGAATGAGTGCTGACTGAGCAGCTTTTCTATTTGGAAGACGGTCATAAATGACTGACGGCAGGGGAAGCTGTTTTTTAACCCATGAACCTTGCTGGTACAACAATCCTTCTACAATTCCTTTTTCCCAATCAATAGAATGTGACCCAAAAAGATAGGCAAAACCAGCATGCTGTCTGAAAGAATTCAGCAGTTTGATAAAGAATTGTGATCTTGTTCCTAATGGCTGCGTGCTTTGCTCAAAGCCTGCAGTGAAAATGCCCATCAACGGCCCTATAAAAAGTGTATGGTCAATGATGATCACATCAGCTTTTGATTGGTAAGGAATCAGTAAATCTCTGTATAGATTTTCAGATAATAATATTTTCTTTGGATGCTGATGATAGGAAATGTTGAAGCCATCAACTAAACGAGACCCTAGAGCAAGAGAATAGATGGCCTCTTTCTGTTTATAATGGTCTGGAAGATGAATTGTTTTTTCACTTGTGAGGTGTGGGGCGATGATGCAGCGATTTTTGTTCATAAGAAACCTCCTTCGGTTGAGACATCATCGATTGCGCATGTTCAAGAATGGTACGAATCAATTGATGTTCCTTTTCAGGGTAAACTTTTAAAAAAGCGGACCGTCCTGGCTTTGATCTGACATTTGATATGAACAGCCTGCCTTCACTTGTATGAAGTAAGTCTACTGCGAATTCAAAGCAAGGAGAGTACGTTTTATCTATATAAGCTGGAATTGATGCCTGAATGGATGCAATATCATCTAAAAGGAGCTCCTTGATGTGTGGCTGCAATGTATGTAGATAGTGTTCAAAGCCTATCACAGGATCCGATTTTTGTGTATAACTTAAAAGACTATTTTCTGCAGGTGATTTTGTGTGAATCCCCATGCGTTTCCATTGATTTTGTGAATCTTTCATAAGAAAAATCCTGATTTCATTAAATAAAGGTTCTTTTTGATCACTCGTGTTGAAAAATTGAAGGAAATACCGGCCTGCATATTTTTTGCACCAGCGCTCCATCTCTGACGCCCGAGAAAATGTAATGGTTTGATTTGAACTTAGCTGAACGGTGAATGTTGACTTGCCATCAAAGGAAATGAAGTAAGTAGATGCTGCATGCTGCTGGGAGAGAGGCTGCATTCTATAATAACCGCCAGCCCCGCACTCCCTTACCATATTGATCAGATCTGAGGGCTCTTTTAATAAAGAGCAGCCAGGTAAATATGGCTGTAAAGCAGAGAGGAGGCGGAGCTGTTCAAATAGCACCATTTTATTTGAAATGCCGGTATTCAAAAAATCTGTTTTTGGATACTTTTTTAGCCATTCCATGATGGGTTTTGCTTTTTTAGATTGTGCGTCATGCCGGTAAAGACATCGATCGTAAATCAAATCGGGAATCGGAAACTGTGCGTCGGCAAACCCTTGGTCATTCATATATGTTTGACCTTGTATCAAATTTGAAGCCGGCTTTAAATCAAGTGGTGTAAAACGAACAACCTTTAAATGATAAGAAGAGGCAGCTTTGGCGAGCTGACGTGTAAATGCCTCTTCATACTGCGGAGAAAGGGTTACAATACCTAATGTTGTCATTAAAAAACACCTTCTTTTCAACTTCTTTTTTTACCATCACAAAAACGTTTTTTTATGATTTTACTTAAAGCTTGCGCTCCTTTATCATTACGACAGATCGCTTGATCATATGTCTCGCTGCATACTTCATTTGCTTGGAAACTTGACAACAACTATAATACGTATAGATCAAAACAATAAACATCGGGTGTTGTTTGAAAGGTAGATGACGACTTTGAATATATTCACAACGTTTATCTTTATGATTGTTATCGGCGCAGTCATAGGAGCAGCGACAAACCATCTTGCAATTAAAATGCTTTTTCGGCCTTATAAGCCATATTACTTATTCGGAAAACAGCTTCCATTTACACCAGGGCTTATCCCTAAAAGAAGAGACGAAGTAGCCAAGCAGGTTGGTGTCATGGTTATGGAGCATTTGCTCACGCCAGAAGGTATTCAAAAGCGATTTGAATCATCCGAGGCAAAGCAAGAGATCCTGCGTACAGTCCATCGATATATTGACAAAGGCGCAAATATGGAGATAACCGTATTCTCCCTGCTAGAAAGATTCGGCGTTACAGAGGCTGATGTCAAAGCAGATAAATGGCTCCATCAGTGGTCTGATCAGAAGCTCAAGTCACTGCTTGAAACTTATAACCAGCAAACTTTATCTGAATTGCTCCCTGTAGAAGTGGAAAACAAAATATCATCGAAAATTCCAAATGCAGCAGATTATATTTTAAAGAGAGGCATTCATTATTTTGAAAGTGATGAAGGCAAAGCAAGGCTTGGCAATATGATTGATGATTTCTTAAAAGAACGGGGAATGCTTGGCAGTATGGTCCAAATGTTTCTAGGGAATTCAAGCTTAATTGATCGTGTACATCCCGAAATCATCAAGTTTTTAAGAAACGCAGAAACAAAAAGATTTTTATCCGATTTGCTTGTTCAAGAATGGGACAAGGTGAAGCAATTTTCTCTTCATGAGCTTGATGAAAAATGGAATGTGAAGGAACTTATTTTTAGTGTGAAAAATCAATTGCTTTCTCATTTCTCTACAAAGCTGATATTAGACAAACCTGTTGGGATATACGTCAGTGCTGTCGCGGATGATCTTAAAACACACTTTGCGCCAGTGTTGATTGATAAGGGGATCGGAGCGGCTTCAAATGCTTTAGAGGGTCTGCTTGCTAAGCTGCAATTTGAAGATATCATTCGTGAACAAATTGAACTTTTCCCGCTTGAAAAAATGGAAGAGCTAGTAGTCAGCATCTCCAATAAGGAGCTGAAAATGATTACATTTCTAGGCGGTCTTTTAGGCGGGATGATTGGTGCTATCCAGGCTGTTTTTGTGGCTCTATTCTAAGACAAGCTAGAGAAATTTTAATGAATTCATTGTATATATGTGAAACGAAAGCCATAGTTTGTTATAGTGGAGTGGTGTCCGCCGATCATATCGGTGATAACGGATAGAAAGGAGACATAACATGTCTGTAAATCTTTACGATGTTGCATATGACCTTGAAAAAGCATTGCGTCATAGCGAAGAATATTCAACTTTAAGAAATCTTTATGATGAGGTAAACGCGGATGAGTCCTCTAAAAGAATGTTTGAGAACTTCCGTGACATTCAAGTAAACCTTCAACAAAAACAAATGACTGGTCAAGAGATCACACAAGAAGAAGTGGAGCAAGCTCAAAAAACAGTTGCGCTTGTTCAGCAGCACGACAAAATCTCTCAGTTGATGGAAGCGGAACAACGTGTGAGTGTTCTTATCGGTGAATTAAATAAAATTATCATGAAGCCACTTGAAGAACTTTATGGGAATCCAGAAGAAAACTAATGGAAAGGGCGATGTCATTCGCCCTTTTTTGTTTTATCTTTTCTCCTCAATATCTTTTAAAAAAAGGTTGTCGAAGCACATAAATTCTGCGATAATACTTATATTGAAAGTGCTTTCAAAAAGGCGCTCTCAAGGGACAATTGGGTGCGTTTCACTTGGTATTTAAGGCAGTGAGCCAAACGAGAGAGAAGCGCTTCTGGGAGAAACGCAAAGCATAAGGGGATCTGATATAAGCAATGCTTTGGTGTGTGAAAGATAAGGGGATCATGGGGAGCTTCATCACTCCATTGTAACGCATCCAAACCATACATAAAAAAAAAGCCTAGGGGTAGGCTTTTTTTATTTATCAATCATTCATAACCTGTGGCTCTTTCAACTGCATGTTCTAAAGCGCCAAGCTAGGGCATATCCTCATCGTAAGTACAGTCATCAAGAAGGGGGATGCCTCAGTGTCAAAAAAACTACTTGCACTCAATATAGATGGGACGTTACTTCGTTCCAATGGTAAAATCCATTCCGCTACAAAAGAAGCTGTGGAATATGTAAAGAAAAAAGGGGTTTACGTGACGATTGTCACCAACCGGCATTTTCGTTCCGCTCAAAAAATTGCCAAGGCGTTGAAGATTCCAACATCAACCCTTGTGACGCATAGTGGTGCATTTATCGCGGATAAACTCGATGAGCCGCTTCATGTGAAAAAATTAACGGAAGAAAAGACATTTAATCTTGTGCAAATCCTTGAAAGCTTCGATTGTAATGTCCGCTTGCTGCATGAAAAATTCTCGATCGGCAACCGGAAAAAAACGCAGTCTCAGCTGATGGGAAAGACGCTCATTCATCCGTCTGATCCAATTTTCTATCCCGTTCAGTTTGTTGAATCGTTAAGTGATATGCTGATGGATGAACCGGTCAGTACACCAGTGATTGAAGTATATTCGACAGCGGAGCTTCAGCCTGAGATTCACAGGACCATTCAACAAGCATTCCCATCTGTTGATCTTATTAGGATCAGTGATGAGAAAATGAATATTGTCTGCAAAGGGGTTTCGAAAGAAGCGGGACTTTCTCTCTTAACCTCTGCACTCGGTTTTACTTTAGAAGATACGGTCGTTATTGGACATGGAACAGATGATATTCCAATGCTTGAATTGGCTGGTTTAGGCGTTGCTATGGGAAATGCTCCCAATGATGTCAAGCGCAAAGCCGATTGGGTGACCCGCTCGCACGATGAACAGGGTGTGGCTTATATGATCAAGGAATACTTTAGAATGCAGCAAAGAGAAGGATTTTTACATCAATTTGATATTAAAAGATAATACAGTGAAGGCCCTGTCAATCAAGAAATGACAGGGCCTTCGTCTGTTCCCTTCATTGCTTTTCCTACATGAATTTTGTAAAATGAAACAAGTTTGAAGATAAAGGTGATATGATGCGAATTTTAATTAAAGGGCTGTCAGATGAACGATTTCATCGCCCGCTTGTCAATATAGCCAATTTATTTGAAGAAGATAGTGAAGTGATATTTGAACCAAGTGAATTTAATGATGGTTTGGTCATTGAATTTAGTTGGAAGGAAGAAAATGGCATGGTGGAAGCGTCTGGCTATATCGATGGATCAGATATCACCAGTCGTTTTTCACGGGATCTCCCAAAGAACTTAAACGATAAGGAGCGCTGGAAGCAAATCAAAAACACAGTGCTGTCTGTTTATTTACACTTGCTTCAGGAGCACACAGGAATGACACAAAAGTGGGGGATTCTCACAGGAATACGTCCTACGAAATTGCTTCATAAGATGCTGAGAGAAGGCATGTCAAAGGAAGATGCACATGCGACATTAAAGCGTGATTACTTGATTCATGATGAAAAAATCAATTTGATGCAGGAGATTGTCGACCGTCAGCTTAAAGCCATCCCAGATCTGTATGACCTTCAGCAGGAAGTGAGTATTTATATCGGCATTCCTTTCTGCCCCACAAAATGTGCTTATTGTACGTTCCCTGCTTACGCCATTAAAGGACAAGCTGGTAGAGTGGGAACGTTTTTGTTTGGTCTGCATTATGAAATGCAAAAAATGGGCGAATGGCTAAAAGAACATGGGATCAAAGTGACGACCGTTTACTTTGGCGGAGGCACGCCAACGAGCATCACAGCGGAAGAAATGGATTTGCTGTATGAAGAAATGTATCGCTCGTTCCCTGATGTGAAGCATATACGGGAAGTAACTGTCGAAGCAGGGCGTCCTGATACGATTTCTCCTGATAAGCTAGAGGTGCTAAACCGCTACAATATTGACCGAATTAGCATTAACCCGCAATCGTATGAGAATGAAACACTAAAAGCTATTGGCCGGCATCATAGTGTGGAAGAAACGATTGAAAAGTATCACTTATCAAGACAGTACGGCATGAATAATATCAATATGGACTTAATCATTGGATTGCCGGGAGAAGGGCTCAAAGAATTCCAGCACTCCTTGCAGCAGACTGAGGAACTCAAGCCTGAATCTTTAACTGTGCATACACTTTCCTTTAAAAGAGCATCTGAAATGACGCGCAATAAGGAGAAATACCAAGTAGCAGACCGAGAAGAAATCACACGTATGATGGATGAAGCGGTCACTTGGACGAAAGCGCATCATTATTACCCATATTATTTATATAGACAAAAAAATATTTTGGGAAATCTCGAAAATGTCGGGTATTCATTAGATGGACAGGAAAGCTTGTATAATATCATTATCATGGAAGAAGTACAGACAATCATTGGCATTGGGTGCGGTGCAGCAAGTAAATTCATTGATCCACGGTCAGGGAAAATTACACAGTATGCCAATCCAAAAGATCCAAAATCGTATAATGACCGCTATGAACACTATACAGAAGAGAAAATTCAATTCCTTGAATCATTATTTGTTTCTCACGTTTAAACACTGCGATGACGCAGTGTTTTTTTCATTTGTAAAAGGGTATATAAGTGATAAAAAGTTAAAGCAGGTGTACATATGATAGATGTGATCGGAATTGGGGTTGGGCCTGCCAATTTAGGATTGGCCGCTTTGTTAGAGGAGTATGAGGATGTCTCATGCTGTTTTTTTGAACAGGAGTCTGAGTTTGCTTGGCATCCCGGTATGCTGATCAAAGGAACGGATTTACAAGTTTCCTTTTTAGCAGACCTTGTCACAATGGCGAATCCAAGGAGCAGGTATACCTTTTTAAATTATTTACATGAATCAAATAGACTTCACCGCTTCTATACATTTGAACAGTTTGATATCCCGCGGAGAGAATTCAATGAGTATTTATCATGGGTTGCAGGAGAGTTAGATAGCTGTCAGTTTGGGATGAAGGTAGAAGAAGTGACGGACTGCCAAGAAGGCTACCTTGTGAAAGTCAGACGATTGAAAGATGGTTCACTATCTGAGTATCGTGCAAAGCATGTCGTGCTTGGAACAGGAAGTAAACCGATGATTCCGGTCGATGTGCCTGAAGCAGCATACCCATATGTGACCCATAGCAGCCGTTATTTAGAACAGCAGAAATCACTTCACGAAGCTGAGTCGGTGGCGGTGATCGGTTCAGGGCAGAGTGCAGCCGAAATTTTCTTAGACCTGCTACAGCATCAAAAGAAAGGCCAGCAGCTTTCGTGGTTTACGCGTTCTAGTGAATTTAGAGAGCTGGAGACGGCTGAGCTTGGCCAAGAGCTTTTTACACCAAAGTATGTCGAGTATTTTCATTCGCTTCCTTATGAAGAACGTATGAACACATTGCCTAGGCTGACAGGATTAAGAAATGGCATCGATGCATCGACGCTTTCGCGCATTTATCAGGAATTGTATCATCGCTCTGTTTCAGGTGAAGAGCCATCTGTGATCATTCAGCCAATGACCGAGCTTGAAGCGATTCAAATAGGAAAGCAGCAGCCCTTAGAGCTGCACCTCAGACAGTGGCAGCTGAAGAAAGAAAAAAGCATAACAGCAGATCATGCCGTATTAGCTACAGGGTACACACCGAATATCCCTGAATGGTTTGACGCATATGAACCTTTGATTGAATGGGAAAGTGATGCGCATTTTAAAGTGACAGACGACTTCAGGCTTGTGTTCAAAGACAAGCGCTCAAATCATTTCTTTACATTCACGAATCTTGATCATTCTCATGGAACAGCGGCGACCAATTTAAAACTATCGATTTACCGCAACCAGAAAGTGATTCAAACCATTCGCGGGGGCGAGGAAGCGCCAGTCAAGCAAGAAACTGCATTTCAGCAATTTGAATAAGACATAAAAAAGGGCCCAAGCATAGGGCCCCTTTTTTATTAGATCGTCGTTTCTTTTTTTACTTTTGGTTTTTCAGGTTTCCATTTGAAGATTTTGTTGAGGATTTGATAGATTTTCTTAGATTCTTTCGTTACGAGCGGTCCTAAAATCGCAAGAATTAAGACATACAATGCAGCGAAGGGCTTCAAAGTAGCGGCAAGTCCGCCCGCAATGCCAAGCTCGGCAACAATGATTGAAAACTCTCCTCTCGATACGATGGTTAATCCAATATTAGAAGAGGCTTTATGAGAAAATCCAGCTCTCCGTCCAGCAAACATTCCGGCAGTGAAGTTTCCAATTAGGGTAAGCATCACAGCGCCGATCGCAAGCCAGAAGGCATCACCCAATGTAAATGGATCAATACTGAGACCAAAGCTGAAAAAGAACATTGCTCCAAAGAAATCTCTAAACGGAACCACGAGATGCTCGATGCGGTCAGAGTGCTCTGTTTCTGAGAAAACAAGACCAAGTAAGAGAGCCCCAATAGCCTCTGCTACATGAATCGTTTCTGAGAAACCAGCGACAAAGAACAAAGCCGCAAATATCACAATGATGAACACTTCGTTCGAACGGATATCAAACAACTTGTTTAATAGTTTTGGCAGCTTTCGCGCAATAATAAAGAAAAGCATCATATAACCAAAAGCAATTAAAATAGATAATAAGGCACCGCCAACAGTAGTGGCATCTCCTAGGACAAGACCTGATACGACGGATAAATAAACAGCAAGGAAAATATCCTCAAACATAATAATCCCTAGAATTAACTCTGTTTCAGGATTTGCCGTCCGTTTCAAATCGACAAGGACTTTGGCTACAATGGCGCTGGATGAAATGGTGATAACCCCTGCCATAATGAGAACCTCAAGGAATCCAAACCCTGTGATAAAACCGTAGAGCAGTCCTAAGCTGAAGTTGATCAAAATATAAATAGATCCGCCGACTGCAATGGATTTACCCGATTTAATGAGTTTTCCGACAGAGAACTCAAGTCCAAGATAGAAAAGCAGGAACAGGACGCCCATTCTGCCAAAAAACGAAATAATCTCGGTGCTTTCGATAAATTTTAAATCAATAATCCCGATAGTTGGAGCATGCGGCCCAACAATCATTCCGAGGACAATGAGAAAAGGGATGATAGAAAATTTAATTTTATTGGCGATTAAGCTGGCAATGGCGATAAGAATAAGCGCCGTCCCAACTTCAAAGACTAAATGATCCATTCATCACTCTCCCCCTCTAGAAAGAAAATCACGTACCAATCGCTTCAAGTGTTTTCTTTCGCCCGAAATGACCATCGTATCATTTGCTTGAATAATCGAATCGGCACCAGGGTTGAGTAATTTTTCATTTGTATGTTTAATGATCGCAATCACGGTGACTTCATAATTTTGTCTCACATCTAAATCACCGAGTGTATGTCCCACCGCTTTTGCACCTTTTTCCACCTTAAACCATTCAATGATCAAGTCATTGAATGCCATTTCAATGGTTTCTAGTGCCTGCGGTTTATACACCATACCGCCGATAATAGCAGCGATTTGCCGGGATTCAGCATCATCGAGTGAAATGGTAGACAGGACTTCATCTGGATCATCATCGTCAAAACGATAAATTTCCCGTCTGCCATCATCATGAATCACAATCGTCATCTTTTCTCTATTTCTCGTTTCAATTTCAAATTTCTTTCCGATCCCAGGAAGATCATTTTCTTTAATGTTCATTTTATCCCTCCGAATTTGATAGGCTGTGTTTTTTCTAATAGTAAATACGGATGAAATAAAATGAATCAGTAGAGGTAATTAGATTGATACATAACGGGGATCGCGCACTTCATTTCCAAAAAACATAGATCAAAGGATAATGCAGCTGATGGGGCAGGCTTTGGCAGAAAAGTCTTGGCATCCGCCATTGATAATCTGTCCTTCAGCAGAATGGATGAAGCATGTTTTTTTGAAAATGAAGGTGTCTTCACAGCATTAATTTCTTCATCATAGATGGATGGAGAAATCAGGCTAGGTGTGCTCGCTTCTGCTTGTGACGCAAAAACGACATTTGAAAAAGGAGAAAACATGACGATGAAGCTAACCAATATCATGATGGAACATCTGATCAATCATCCTCCTCCTTTCAAATTTATTTTCTTTCTTATTTTACTATATAAAAATATATTTCTTGTTTCAATGATTATGCTTATTTTTGGTATCAATTGATCTTGAAATTTTTTGTTTAGAGAAAAAGGTTTTACTTGATGGAAATGGAAGTAAGTTATGAGCTTTTAAATGAAAAGGGGGATGGATGATGACATATATCAATTGTCAGTTAGACGGGGATGTTTTTGAAATCGTTTTCAATAGGCCTGAAGCTTATAATTCGTTTCATGTGGACATGTTTGCTGAATTCAAAGAAGCATGTGATGCAGCGGAGGAAAGCAGTGCTAAAGTCGTTGTCATCAAGGGAGAAGGAAAAGGATTTTCAGCAGGCGGAGATATTGGGATGATGCTTAAGCAGGAAAGTGAAGAAGATTTCCATCGTGTGATGGATTTGATCGAGGGAATTACACTTTCACTAGCTAGTATGAAAAAAGTGACGATTGCTCTTGTCCACGGGTCAGCAGCAGGCCTCGCTTTTAGCTTTGCCCTAAGCTGTGACTACTTGTTTATGCATCACGATGCAAAACTTGCCATGAATTTTAATGGGGTAGGATTAATTCCAGATGGCGGGGGGCATTTTTTCCTCACAAAAAGAGTCAGTGAGCAAACCGCCAAACAATTGATTTGGAGCGGACAAAAGCTGCCGGCTGAAGAAGCGTTAAAGCTGAACCTTGCAGACGGGCTGTTCCAAGAAGAGGTCGATGCGTACCAAAAAGTGTGTGTGAAACCGTTTATGAACATGCCGCTTCAAGCCTTTATCGAAACAAAGATGATCTATTTCCAGCAGTCAGAATCAAAGCTCTTAGCAGTTCTTCAAAAAGAGAGAGCAGCACAGGCAAGACTGAGAAAAAGTCATGATCACAAGGAAGGTATACAGGCCTTTTTAGAAAAAAGACGACCTGTCTTTCAAAAAGCATAGATGAACATAAGTCTGGCGAAAGCCGGCTCAGCGTGTAGACAAACCCTCGCATTCGCCCGCAGGTCTGCGCTTCGGTGCTCACGAATGTCAAATTCGCTCCGCAAAGGTAGCCGTCCTTCCTAGACTGCAAAGGTTTTCTATCACGCTGAAAAGAAGACAAAGGGCTAAAATCAAAATCATTTTAGCCCTTTGTCAACAATCTGGGCCGGCGAAAGCCGGCTTTTTAACGTTCAAATAAAAGCAGCTTACCTGCTGGATCAACGAGTCGATGAGAATGCTTTGTGTATTGCTGTTCCATTAAGCGATGACGTCCTAATTCCTTTGCTTTCTCGTCACTATCCGCTGTGATTTTTTCATTTAATAAAGTCTCACCCGACCGATCAAATACGGTTAAAAAGTATGTCTTCTCCATTCCTCATCTTCCTTTCCTCTGTTTTTAATGTAATTAAACATGGAATAAGACAAAACCTCTTTTTTAGCCCTTAAAAATGTGTTTTGTAGAATGAGAGTGATAGAACGTGCATTCGTAAAAATGGCATGATAAAATATGGACAATGACAGTATCGGACAAGGAGATAGACGTTTGACTAAGCTCACCTTTATTCATGCCGCAGATTTACATTTAGACAGTCCATTTGCAGGAATGTCGACTATACCTAATTCTATATTTAAGCGGCTCAAAGAAAGTACATTTCAAAGTGCTAAGAACATGTTTGATCTTGCCGTTGCGCGAGAAGTAGACTTTGTGCTGCTGAGCGGAGATTTATTTGATGAATCAAATCGCAGCCTGAAAGCACAGCTCTTTTTAAGAAACCAGTTTTTAAGACTGCAAACACATGGGATTGAAGTCTTTATTATTTATGGCAATCATGATCATTTAGGCGGTGAATGGACACCGATTGAGTGGCCCGAGAATGTACATGTCTTTTCGAGCAGTACACCAAGTGAGCACTCCTATTATCGAGGGGATCAGCTAGTCGCAAGCATATATGGGTTTAGCTACAAAGAGCGGGCTGTCTATGAAAATATGACATCTCATTATGTCAAAACGACAGATGCTGCCTATCACATTGCAATGCTTCACGGTACATTAGCCGGACAAGAAGGCCATGATGCCTACGCCCCATTTCAGCTTCAGCAGCTCCTTTCGCAAGATTTTGATTATTGGGCGCTCGGACATATACATAAAAGAGCCCTTCTGCATGAAGATCCATATATTATTTATCCTGGTAATGTGCAGGGCAGACATATAAAAGAAACGGGAGAAAAAGGCTGTTACTTGATTCACCTCTCTGAAGATTCTCACACAGCGGATTTTATCAGCTGTGCAGATATCATCTTTGAGACACTGGCAATAGACATCACAGAAACGGCTCATATGACGGACCTTGTCACACTTGTGGAAGGCAAAATCAATAAGCTGAAAGAGGAAGGCATTCCTCATTTTGTGAGAATTGAATTGATAGGTGATGCGCCTTCTTACTTTGAGCATACACAGCTTGAGGTCATCGAAGAGCTGATGACTGTTTTTCATGAGCAGGAGGAAGATGAAGACGTGTTCGTTTGGGTGATGTCAATTGACTGCCGAACAAATGAGGATGTGATCTATCCAGAGGATTCTTTTTTGAAGGAACTCACTACAGAAATTGCACAGTTTGAGTCATATGAAGAGCTGCTTTCACCGATCAAGCGTCACCCAACCTACAGAAAGTCAGGAAAAGCGCTCACAAAAGAGGATGAAGTGGATATAAAAGAAGAAGCACAAAGGCTGCTGACGGAACAGCTGAAGCAATTATGAGAAAAGGAGAGGTATGATGAAAATACGTTCACTCCATATAGCGAATTTCGGGAAATTTTCAAATCGAACCTTTCACTTTTCTGATGACGGTTTTCAGCTAGTTTACGGCCTGAATGAATCGGGGAAAACGACATTGAAGGCGTTTATTGAGTCGATGTTATTTGGTTTTTCAAAAAACAAGATGTACAAGTCGAAACAAGGTTCTTTCTATGGCGGCTCCCTCACTTGCTTAGATGAAGAGTTAGGTGTCATTCACATTGAGAGATCGTCCGATCGAGGCGGTCAAGCACAGGTGTTTTTACCGAATGGTGAAGTGAAAGACGAAGCATTCCTGCGGACTCTTTTAAAGGGAACGGATCGCAGATTATTCCAATCAATCTACTCATTTGATGTGTTTGGACTGCAAAATGTCCAAGCCTTAAACGAAGATCAAATTGGTGAATTTCTGCTTTTCTCAAGTTTATTTGGCTCAGATGCGGCCTCCAAGATGGATAGCAGGCTGCTTAAGCAGCAGGAGCAGCTGTTTAAACCAAATGGACGCAAGCCAGAATTAAACCAGCAGCTTGATCGTTTAAAAGAGCTGACTGGCCAGCTGAAACAAGCTAGATTGGCAGAAGGCCGTTATACAGAAAAGAAACGGGAGCATTCTGAATTCATAGAGACGATCGCAGCGCTTCAAAAGGAAATGAAGAAGACAGAAGAACAGATACAGCAGCTAACTGAACACATTCAACTTTATCCCATGATAGAGAAGAAGCTGGAGTTAAAAAAAGAATTAGCCCGTTATCCAGAACGAGTCAAACGCTTTAGATCAGAAACAGAGCATGAATTGGATAAGTTAGAATCACACCTTCACCCGAAAAAGGCTCAAATGACTGCACTAAAGCAAAAATTAGATCATTTGCAAACCACGTTGGCACAAGTTCAACCGCTTCATGACAAGGATACGTTACTGGAGATGAAGCGTGTCGTTGATGAATCTCCTCATGCTGAACGTGTCAAAAATCGCTTAGCAGAATGTAAAGCAGAACGTGATTCATTGAAGCAAAAAATGGACGAAGCCGCAGCGAAGCTGAAGTGGCAGCGTTCAGTCAAGCTCGATCAGATCGACGACTCCCTTGAATTTGAGTGGGAATTAAAGGAGGCTGTCAGCCAATATGTTCGTTTAATGGACAGAAAGGCACAGCTGGATGACCGGTTTGATCATGCAAGACATGAGCTGGAAGAAGCGGAAACCGCTTTAAAAGGATTAAAGGAACAGCAGGCCAAATCGCACAGTACAGTGGAAACTGGGGAAACAAGAACAAAAGAGAAACAGGTTCATTCCCGGGCGTGGTTATTTCCTGTGATGGTGATGTTTGATGCTGCATTTCTGCTTGTCCTTTTCTTTTTAACAGAGTGGTGGGTTACTTTCTTATTTGCAGGTTTTTCTGTTTTTGTCTTCTTTGCTATTTACCCATTTTTGAAATCGGCACAGGTGAAACAGGGAAGCGGCGTGGGAACATTCGATTCCTTCCAAGTGCAGGCAGCTTCAGCTGAAACGCTTGTGAGGCAGAAGGAGCTTTTGTACGAAAGGATTATCCGGCAATATGAAGACTGGGAGAAGGAGCTGGAACCTGTCCAGCAGCAAGTAGAGGAAAAGAAAAGACAGCTGGGCTTGTCCTCAGAGCTTTCTTTCCTAGTAGAAGCCTTTCTTATTCTGAAGCAATTAAAAACGGATACAGCGGGATATGAGGAGCTTAGCCGGGAAATAGACGAGCTTTTAGGCCAGCAATCCAATTATGAGCATAGGGTGGAAGCGTTAAGCAGTCTTCTTCAACGAAAGGAAGGCACCATTCAAGAGAATATCTTGGCCTTTCAAGAGATATTGAAAGATGAGGCGAAAAGAGAAAAAGAACGTCAGACATTGGATGTTTCGATTCAACATGTGAAACAGCAGATCACGACGATAGAAGGGGAAATTGACTATTACGAAAAACAAATGGACGCGCTTTTTCGTCAAGTAGAAGCAGAGTCCAAAAAAGATTACCAAATCCTTTCTCATTTATCAAAAGAATATCGGGAACGGCTTTCCCATTTGCAGCAGCTGAATCAAGAGCTGCATAGAAGCGTCTGCTTTGATGAGGAAGAATCGATTGTTCGCAAAGGATTGCGTCTTCTTGAAGAAGAGTGTGCAGAAGCGAAGCAGCACCTGAATAACGTACAATCGAATGCGGCTAATATGGAAAAACGCTTAGCAGAACGAGCAGTGGAAATCCGGCAAATAGAAGCTTCTGGTACAGTTTCTGATTTGACTCATCAGCTTGCAGCTGAGCAGGAGCATGCAAAGCACCTTGCGAAAAAATGGGCGGCGATTCAGCTTGTCCGCTCCGTCATTCGAGAAAAATTGAATGAGCATAAAGAAACAAGGCTGCCAGCATTGCTGCAAACAGCTTCAAACTTTATTCAGCCGTTAACGAATGATCGATATGAAGCCATTTTATTTTCACCCGAGGATGACCGGCTGATCGTGAAAAGGCTGGATGGACGAATATTCCGCCCAGAAGAGCTCTCACAGGCAACATGTGAACAAGTCTATCTGGCGATTCGTTTTGCACTCGCCTTGTCGCATCAGCAGGAATGTCAGCTTCCGTTTATGATGGATGACAGCTTCGTTCATTTTGATCATGTTCGTCTAGGAAGAGTGCTGGAGTTGATAAATGAACTCACGCGTTTTGAAACACAGCTGTTTTATTTTACCTGTCATCAGCATATGGCGCAGGCAGCAGAAGATGGACAGATTACGAGTTTAGCAGTTGAATGATTGACAAATAATGACTTATGTTATACTTATATGAGCAGAAACATGGAAGGAGCTTTTATTGAATGGCTAAAGGGATCATGACCTATGATGTCGGCGAACAAGTTGACCTGCATTTATTAATTAAATCATCTACTAAAGGGATTGCAAGTAATGGCAAACCATTTTTAACGCTCATTCTTCAAGATCAAAGTGGAGATATTGAGGCGAAACTATGGGATGCAAAGCAGAATGATGAAATCACCTATGGCCCGCAAACCATCGTGAAGGTAGTAGGCGACATTCATCATTATCGCGGGAGGAATCAGCTGAAGCTTAGGAATATACGCCCTGTTGCTGAAAATGAGCAAATTCGAATTGATGACTTTCTCGAAACAGCTCCTATTCCAAAACACGATATGATGGATACGATTATGCAATATATCTTTGATATGAAAAACCCTAATATTCAGCGTGTTACAAGGCATTTGCTGAAGAAATATGGACAGGAATTTGCTGATTATCCAGCAGCGACAAAAAATCATCATGAATTTGTCTCTGGACTCGCCTACCACGTCGTGTCCATGCTGCATTTAGCAAAATCCATTGTTGATCTATATCCATCACTAGATCGAGATCTTTTATATTCAGGCATCATTCTTCATGATTTAGGGAAAGTAAAAGAGCTTTCAGGTCCAGTCTCTACCACATATACAGTGGAAGGGAATTTAATTGGCCACATTTCCATCATGGTGACAGAAATTGCGAAAGCGGCGGAAGAGCTTAGTATTGATTCAGAAGAAATTCTCATTTTACAGCACTTAGTCCTAAGTCATCATGGAAAAGGAGAGTGGGGCAGCCCGAAACCACCAATGGTGAAAGAGGCTGAAATTCTCCACTATATTGATAATTTAGATGCGAAAATGAACATGATGGATCGTGCGCTTGAGCATGTGAAACCAGGAGAATATACAGAACGTATTTTTGCACTTGAGAATCGTTCGTTTTATAAACCAACCTTCCATCACGAATAATCATGTCAAAACGTCCGTTTATGCGGGCGTTTTTTTCATAACTTGTCTTCTTTTCGCATAAGCATGTAACACAAAGGAAGAGAGGAATGTCCTTAAGAAAAGGAGGCGATGAAAAAATGTTGTTTTTTCCGTGGTGGGTGTATGCCTGTATCATCGGCATTATTTTCTGTGCGTATAAATTAATGACAACAGCCAAAGAGGAGCAAGAAATTGATCAATCCTTTATTGAAAAGGAAGGAGAAATTTTTATCGAGCGAATGGAACAGGAAAGAGAGCGCAGACGTCAGGATCAGCAGGTGAAAAGATCACAGGATACTGCGGCACAAGAAGATCATTCAATTGCTTAATATAGTCATACAAAAACCCCTCTGCACGATGATGGCAGAGGGGTTTTTTGTGATTACTGTTGAGTCTGCTGATTTTGTGCAGGCTGTTCAGATTTTTCTTTGAACGTTTTTTCAAGCTCTTTATCTTTTACTTTCACATCAGCATCTTTTACTAATTTGTTTAAGATGTTTTGGATTTCATTTGTGTCTGCCTGTTTTTGGTCAAGCAGTTCTTTTTTCAAGTCCGCTTTCATGTCATCATATTTACCGCGTTCTTCGGTCTTTTTAATGATATGATAGCCGAATTGGGATTTTACTGGCTTGCTGATTTCATTTACTTTTAGTTTGAAAGCAGCCTTACTGAAGTTCTCGTCCATTTGGCCTTCTTTTGCGAACCAGCCTACATCGCCGCCTTGTGCAGCTGAAGCAGTATCAGTTGAATATTCAGAGACAAGGGCATCCCATTTTTCACCTTTATCTAATTTCTTTTCCACTTCGTCAGCTGTTTTCTTATCAGCTACTAAAATATGGCTTGCACGGATTTTCCCTTTAAGGTCATCGTAATACGCTTTGACTTCTTTATCAGTGATTTTGATGTTAGCTTTGGCAGCCTTTTGAGTCAGCAGCTCATATTTCACTTGATCTTTGATGTAATCTTTACCGAATTCATCTTGAAGCTGTTTTAAACGATCTTCACCAAGTGTCTTTTTATATTCTTCCAATTTCTTATCGATTTCTTTATCTGATACTTTGTATTTGTCAGCAAGAACCTTTTGTTGAACAAGTAGGTTTAGAGCATCTCCACCTGCTTGTTTCTTAAGAGTTGTATAAAGTTCACCTTTTGTGACATCTCCTGATTTTGTTGTTGCGATTACATCTTTATCACCGCTACTGCATGCGCCAAGAGTTAAAACACTTACTGCTGTTACAGCTGCTAAAGCCATTTTTTTCATTCAAAAAACACTCCTAATCTTTCCAATTTATTTATCATTGCTTGTATCATAACATATTGTGACATGCTGTAAAAAGAAATGCAAATGGAAGGGCATTCGTCTAGTCAAAAAATTGCGCGCGACATACACATATAGTGATCACAAAAAGGAGGCTGAATTATATGGGAGCAGGATATTCTAATGGGTTTGCTTTATTGGTCGTGCTATTCATTTTGCTGATCATCGTTGGTGCAGCATATCTTTACTAATTAAATCGCTGTGACAGAAGGGAGCCGTCCTGCCGTGCGTGAGGGCGGTTCTTTTTTCAAACGATGACAGGTGCCTAAACGCTTTTTATTTTTCTGCATACACTGAGCTTAGAACAGAGGAAGAACTGGCAGGAGGTGTTTTTACATGGGAGGAGAAGTCTTTGCTGGCGGTTTTGCACTAGTCGTCGTATTATTCATCTTATTGATCATCATCGGTGCATCTTGGATTTGCTAATTAAAATATACACAAAAAGCTGCCCTCAAATTGGCAGCTTTTGCTTTGATCTTAAATGGAAATGGTAATTTCAACAAATGATGAGATAAGTAAGATCAGTATCGATACATTGATAAAGCGAAACACCTTATCTTGCCGTTCTTCAGGAATCTCTCTGACAAGGCATAATGTATTAGTAAGCCTGTTTATTGAATACACAATAAACGCGGCAAAGACGATGAAGTAAAATAAAACTATCGGAGATCCCCCCTCTCTATGCTATTCCCATACTACATTACCAAATTTTTTATGAAAAAGATAGAAGTTGGCTTTAAAAACCTCATGATGAGGAAGTTTGGTCAACTAAAATATCAAACTCGTCTTGAGCTTGATCGATGATGCAGGATTTAGGTGCTTTGAGCAGCTTCCATGCAAATAAAAAGTCAGGCAAACAATAGCCTGCATGTATACTTGCGATGATGATAAAATAGTGTGCATACATAGGAAACGCCACGCCTAATACAAAGTAAACCGGTGAGATGACACAAAACGGGCTGAGAAGTGAAAAAAGCATCACTTTTTTAGGCACGCGCTGCCAGCAATTTCGTTTCATAAATAGCGTCATTTTTTTCTTATTTTTCATCACTGGGATCAAGTGAACCACACGGTGGACAAGCAATGTCACAGGTAAAAGCACGGCAAAAAGCGGTGCGTTATGGCTGCTTAGCCTCGTTTCAGGATGAGTCAATTGAAAACATAAAAATGCCATAATGAAAAAAAGGACAGCAAGACTTATGGCAGAAATCATCATTCTCGTATAACCATAATCCTTTTCAAGATTAATGGTCTTCCAACAATTCATTTTTCATCCTTCCAATCTAAAAATCGAATTGAATATCTCAAGATAATTTACTCTTCCTGAGGATAAAAATCAATGGTTTTGATGAAAAAAAATAAAATGCTGCCTTCAAATGGAATAAAGAGAGGAAACTTTGGATTTTTCAAGAAAAAAGAACAGAAGGGGGAGGTTCGTCTCTTTCGTCAATGAGTAATTTCGGCTAAAATAGAAGGACTAAGAGAAAGAGGGAACGTACATGAGTATTGAGGAACGAATGAGCCAGCTTGAATATTATATGGAACTTTTATTGACGGCAACCGATATGAGCCGTTATCCATATTATGCGTTATTGATCAGGCAGCGTGTATCGAAAGAAGAGGCAGAGGAAATTGAGCGTATTTGTGCTGAGCTTTCAGAGGAAATGGATAAACAAAAAGCACAAGGCTACGTCATGTTTGACGATCTCCTTGCGCTCTTTGCGGGACAGTTAATTGAAAAGCTGGATGTTCATGAGACCATATTTGCTTTGCATGATCAGGGGCTCTTTCAGCCGCTAATGAATGAATTTATAAAGATCATTAAACAATTTGATTTGTGTTAGCCGCTTTTTCTGCTGCCTCAGCTGAGTTTTCAAGTTCCTCAGTCTTTTTCGTGACTTTTCCTCGCTCATTCAAAAAGTCCTTCTCAATGTTTGAAAACGATTTCTCAAAAATCTCCATGAAATCCTCACCATAAATGTTTCGGATGATACACATCATTTCTAAAATCTCAGGGAACTTTCCGTAAATGTCATGAAGCGGCTGTGCGCCTTTGACAATACCAGTTCGAGCCGGGTCATAATCTTCGAGTAGTTTATGGAATGTCTCTTCGCCTTTTGGCGTTAGTTCAATATACGTATTGCGTTTATCGTTTAACTTTTTAGAAAATTTTAAAAATCCTCGTTCCTCCAGTTTCTTGGAGAAGTTAAACGCCGTTGATACATGCATGACGCCAAACTTTGCAATTTCTGATATTGAAGCTCCTTTTAATTGATACGCAATCCACAAAATATGATGTTCATTGATATTTAGGTTATACGGTTTGATCCACTGCTGCCAGTCCTTTTCAATGGATTTCCAAAGAGCTTTGCTCAATTGGGCCATTCTTTGACTGAATAAAAGTGCTTCTTTTACATCGAAAGGCTGTTCCGAATGATTCATCCATTTCACCTACTTCTCTTTTTCTTGTAATTCTATTATGCCAATAAAATAAAGATTAATAAAGCTGAAAATTCAAGAATTTTTAAAAGTCATGAAAAACATTGACAAAATAACCTTTTTTCAACAAAAAAAGTGCGGGATACGCACCCCGCACACTTTTGTAAACGAATATTTTTTTGTGAGTATATTAGTTTTGTAAGGTTTTCTCCAGTTGTTTGAGCTTTTCCTCAATTTCCTGAATTTCCTTTTGTAAGTCCTGCTGATGAGGTTTGATTTCTTCGCGCCATTGCTGAATCGATGTTTGCAATTCAGATCCGACTTCTTTAATCACCTCTGCGCTTTCTTTTGCTGTTTCCACAATTTGCTCTTTTAAAGCTTGTCCATCTCTTTTTAATTTTGTCAGCGTATCTTCGAATTTGTCATAGCCGTCTTTCACTTTTCCGCGCACATCTCTGCCAGAAGAGGGAGTCGTCAGGAGCACTGCCGCACCTCCGAGGAGACCGCCTACAAATAATCCTGTTAATAAAGAACGTCCACTAGCCATTCAAATCACCTCTAGTCAAATTTTACACATTCGCATGTTCTCTCTGAGCTGACGATCAGCTTCATTGAACTTCCATACATAGCTTGCTTTATTTTAGCATACTTTTGAAGAAAAGGGAGGGGAGAAGGTTGTCTGTCTTTCTGTTCGTTTTTATGTGTATCGTCATCGTTTTTACAGGTGGTTCTATTCATTATGCAAGACAGCTTGGGTATGCAGGGTCTTATCCGCCAAAACATGTCTTAAAGCAAAAAGCACTTGTGTGTGCGGCAGGTGCAGGGATTTCGCTCCTCATTTTGCTGCTGACCCTTTTTCTTTTATAAAAGCATGAAAAAAACCTCTTCATCTATCATGAAGAGGTTCGGTTATTCGTTAAGCAACTTCTATCATTCTTGCACGTCTCAGAATGGACTGAGCAATTGGGAAGACAAATACCATAGAGATGGTATTAATCACGGCTGCTGGCAGGACGACGCCCACAAGAAGTGCCGGTAATGCAGCTGGCAGTCCAGTGATCAGTAAAGCGGCAGATAAGAAAATCACGCCGGATACGATGGTTCCAATCGCAGTTAACACAGCGGTCAGCACGACTTTGTTCTTTATCTTCGAGCAAGATAAGAAAAGGGCTAGGAAGATAAAGGCTGTCACTGGTTTATCAATCATATTCGGAATTTGTCCGCCTGGGAATCCCGTTGTTAATGCAGAAATGACACCAGTCACTAGCGCAATCACGACGACATGCTGAACCTTTGGGAAAAGGATGATGCTTAAAAACATCATGACCAGCATCATATCAGGTTTCATTCCGAAAAAGATGGGCGGGAAAATCGTATGCAAAACAGCTCCCATTGCTGCAAGCAATGACATAATCACTAATTCTTTTGTTTTCATTTCTATGCTCTCCTCTGCTAAGCTCTTATAGGACTCTCCAATAATATGGCTCATCATTTATTGCAAGAGTCATGACTTTATATTTCTCGTTATTATAACAAATTTATTTCCCTATAGAAAAGCCTTTTTACTCATTTTCTTGCTGGAACTTTTTCATAAAGTCCGCAAGCTTTTGGCAGTCTTCAATTGAGACCGCATTGTAAATAGATGCTCTGCATCCACCGACAGAACGGTGGCCGGCAAGTCCAACCATTTGCTCTTGCTTTGCTTTTTCCACAAAGGAAGAAGTAAGTGCATCATCACGAAGAGTAAAGGTGACATTCATATGCGAACGGCTGTCAGCACGCGCATGTCCTTGATAAAAACCGCCGCTCTGATCAATTGTATCGTAGAGAATGCCTGCTTTTTGTTCATTGCGTTTTTCCGCTGCTTCTACACCGCCAGCTTGTTTAACATGCTCAAGGACAAGCGACAGCATATAAATCGCAAAAGTCGGTGGTGTGTGATAAAGAGAGTTAGCTTTTGCGTGTGTCGAATATTTTAATATTTTTGGTGTGCTGCTTTTCTCTTTCTCTAATAAACGTTTGCGCGCAATCACAATCGTGATACCTGATGGACCTAGGTTTTTTTGTGCCCCGGCATAGATGAAATCAAATGAAGAAACGTCTATTTTTTTACTGAGAATATCACTGGACATATCCGCAATGAGCGGGAGTGACGTGTTCGGGAACGTTTTCCACTGAGTGCCGAAGATCGTATTGTTCGATGTGATGTGTAAGTAAGCACCATCTGTTAAACCGGAAGCATCTACTTCTGGAATATATGAGTAGTTGTCATCTTCACTTGAAGCAAAGACAGATGTCTGACCAAACCCTTTTGCTTCTGACAATGCTTTTTCTGACCATGCGCCTGTTTGAATGAAATGAGCTGTTTCGCCTTCATGTAAGAAGTTCATAGGAATCATCGCAAATTGAAGACTAGCTCCGCCTTGTAAAAAGAGGACTTCATAATCTTCTGGAATGTCCATCAGTTCCACCAAAAGCGCTTTTGCTTTATTGTGGACTTCTTCATATTCACCGCTGCGATGAGAAAGCTCCATCACAGACATCCCAGTTTGTTTAAAATCAACAAGTTCTTCCTGTGCTTTTTGAAGCACTTCTAGCGGCAGTGCCGCCGGACCAGCATTAAAATTTGTCGTTCGCTTCATCACAATCTCTCCCTATTTCTCGCGTTAATGGATCAAAAGATAAAACCATCCTATCACAAATTTGAAGCATTTGGACAAAAAATTTGAATCGTTCAAAATATCTTACTATTAAGAGGTGAAAGCGATGAAAAGGGGCAAAAATAAGAAAAACCTCATCTGTTAAGATGAGGTACAGATTGTTGACAAAGGGCTAAAATGATCTTGATTTTAGCCCTTTGTCTTCTTTTCAGCGTGATAGAAAACCTTTGCAGCCCTAGGAAGGATGAGCACCGGAACGGAGCGAATTTGACATTCGTGAGTACCGGCGCGCAGACCTGACACCGAATGCGAGGGTTTGTCTACATGCTGAACCTCATCTGTTAAGATGAGGTAAGCCGCGTGTGGATGGCAGAAGAAATGTCTTTTAAATCCTCTGACGTGTATTGATCTTGATGTGATTTCCATACGGCACCAAAGCCATCACCTTTGCCGTAGCGCGGAATGATATGCATATGGTAATGGAACACCGATTGACCAG
Source organism: Bacillus sp. FSL K6-1000 (assembly GCF_038630785.1). NCBI lineage: Bacteria > Bacillati > Bacillota > Bacilli > Caryophanales > Bacillaceae > Bacillus > Bacillus sp. FSL K6-1000. Next base: position 1,014,670 of record NZ_CP152042.1, read on the forward strand.
CTTTTTCACCGTTGTTGTTCAGGAGGTTTAACCCGATTGGTTCAAATTCCTGTTTGATCGCCCTTGCAATTTTCGGAATCGCTTGGAAGTAGTGGTTAGACACTTCTGGTGTCATCTCATAGATATTTTCTTTATGTATTTTCGGGATTACAAGGGTATGTCCTTTTGTTACTTGGCTGATATCAAGAAAAGCCAATACATGCTCGTCTTCATATACTTTTGCACATGGAATGTCTCCATCAATGATCTTGCAAAAAATGCAGTCGCTCACGCCATGTCACTCCTCATTATTTTTCCTTTATCGTATCACAAAAAGAAGCAAAAAAGAAAACAGGACAAGCGAACTCCTTTGGTCGCTCATCCTGCTCCTGCAGAAGAAATGCTGATGCTTTCATTCGATATGCCTTTTGAATTCTCTATTTACTGAAATAAAGAATTCATATGCCTGCTATTTCTGCCGTAAACACCTCATTTGACGTTTTGGTTTGTCGTATACATATTGTATAGGACACAAAAATCAAGAATCAGTGAAGCAAAACAGAAGCTAAGGTTTTTAGATGAAAAACCAACTTGTCATGCGGTTCTTTGCCTTTAACAAACACCTCATTTACTTATTGGTCATCAAGTTCATTTCTTCTACATACATTATGATGACCATAGCGCCTATTTTTTATTCATGACTCGTCTATAGGTAAACATTTCAAATTATCATTCGTTTTTGTTACTATAAAGGAAAAAAGAAAGAAAGGAACGAATTCATGTCCCTTCTCACTGTAAAAGATGTAACGGGTGGATATACGAAGAATCCCGTTCTAAAAAATATTTCATTTGAATTAGAAAGAAATCAAATCGTTGGTCTCATTGGTTTAAACGGGGCGGGAAAAAGTACAACCATCCGCCATATTATCGGGCTTATGAAACCGCATAAAGGTGTCATTGAATTGAATGGACGAACCCTTCAAGACGACCAAGAGGCGTATCGTTCACAATTTACATTTATTCCTGAGACACCTGTTTTATATGAAGAATTAACGTTAAAAGAGCATTTAGAGCTGACAGCGATGGCTTACGGTCTATCGAAGGAACAATTAGACGAACGGCTGCCGTCGTTGCTGAAAGAATTTCGGATGGAGAAACGGCTGAAATGGTTCCCTGCTCATTTTTCAAAAGGAATGAAGCAGAAGGTCATGATTATGTGTGCATTCCTTGTGGAACCAGAGCTGTATATCATCGATGAACCGTTTTTAGGGCTTGATCCTCTTGCGATCAATGCACTGCTTGAACGGATGAATGCTGCGAAGAAAAGCGGCGCTAGTGTCCTGATGTCAACGCATATTTTAGCGACAGCTGAGCGCTATTGTGATTCCTTTATTATTTTGCACGAAGGGGAAATCAGAGCGAAAGGAACACTGGCAGAGCTGAGAGAACAGTTCAATATGAGAGATGCGACACTCGATGATCTTTATTTGGAATTAACAAAGGAAGAAAACTATGAGTAAAACAACGCTTACTATTTGGAAATCAAGATTAGAGGAACACATACAAGAAACAAGAAAATACTTAAAATACATGTTCAACGATCATCTTGTCATTGTGCTCATTTTTTTCCTTGCAGGCGGAGCAAGCTGGTACAGCAGCTGGCTCAAACAGATTCCGGCTCACTTCCCATCCTACTGGGTGATGGCAGTTGTTTTCTCGTTAGTACTTACAAGCTCATACGTACGTACGTTAATTAAAGAAGCCGATCTCGTGTTTTTACTTCCTTTAGAAGGGAAGATGGAGCCTTACTTAAAACAAGCTTTTAACTTTAGCTTCATTTCTCAGCTATTTCCTCTCATTGCTGTATCCATTGTCGCACTTCCGCTTTATTCGGCAGTGTCTTCAGGAGGCATCACGGGGTATGTGCTGATACTGGCGCAAATGATTTTGATAAAGGGTTTGAATACAGCCATTCAATGGAGAATGACTTATTTTCAAGGAAAACATGTGAGATGGCTCGATGCAGCCCTTCGTTTTCTATTAAATATGATGTTGATCTACACCGTCTTACAGGCAGCCTATGTGATTGCAATCGTTTTTTATCTTATCTACGGTGTCTATCTCGTCTACTTAACAAATGCAGTGAAAAAACAGCCTTTTCAATGGGAACTGCATATTTCTGATGAATTAAAACGGAAGCAGCGCTTTTATCGTTTGGCAAACTTATTCACCGATGTGCCTCACTTAAAGAAACAGGTGAAAAGAAGAGCATACATGGACTGGATGTTGAAGTTTGTTCCTTACGATCAGCGTAAAACTTTTTCTTATATGTATGTGAGGGCGTTTGTACGCTCAAATGACTATTTTGGTCTGGTGTTTAGATTAACGGCCGTGTTTGTCCTGATTATTTTGTATACAGGTGCAGCAGGCTGGGTGGGTGCGCTACTTGTCTTGTTCACAGTATTTATCACAGGTGTACAGCTTGTGCCTTTAACGAAGCACTTTGCTCATCTTTCATTACAGGCACTTTATCCAGTTTCTCAAAAAGAAAAGGATCGAAGCTTTTTTGTTCTCGTCCGTAATGTGCTCATCATCCAATCGATATTGCTGAGCTGTGCGGTACTTCCAGCAGGAGGCTGGCAGGGAAGCGGACTTGCCCTTCTCATTTCTGTAGCATTTGTGCTTGTCCTCTTTAAGCCTTACGTACAAAGCAGGTTAAAAAAGATGAGATAAGTGGAGATATGTTTTTTACAGCGAGCGTATGATGACATCTAGGAGGGGACCGGATGAATGCAGCTGAACGGGAGTTGTATGAAGAAGCCATTCTTTTTCAAACACGTTTTTTAAGAAAACCTTCAAAGATCGAACGGTTTTCAAAAGGAGTTCAGCAGCAGGTGAACCGCCGAATTCCTGCCAGGTTTCATCAAGTCATCACAAGTGCAGTCAAAACAATGGTTGAATCCACCGTATCAGGATCACACTTCACTTCATTTTCAGTGATTGATGAACAATTATCTCTTGTAGAACGAAATGAACTGGCAAAGGATAAAGTGAAGTATTACCAGAAGGCGGCTGCCGTCGAAGGGATTGGAACAGGTGCAGGCGGTTTATTCCTTGGAATGGCAGACTTTCCGCTGCTGCTGAGCATAAAGATGAAATGCCTTTATGAGCTGGCGTGTATTTACGGCTTTGATTTATCTCAAAAGGAAGAAAGACTCTTTTTGCTCTGTATATTTCAACTCGCTTTTTCCAGCAGTGCACATCGTCAAAAAATGATGAAGATCATAGATGATTGGGAAACGAGCCGAGAGGAAATGGATTGGTACAGCTTTCAGCAGGAGTATCGAGATTACATTGATCTTGTGAAGCTGTTTCAATTAATGCCGGTCGTCGGAGCCGCTGTTGGCGGCGTGGCAAATCATCAGCTGACAGGACAGCTCGGAGAGGTCGCACGCCATGTGTTTCATTTACGGATATTGAAAGATATGAAATAGAAAAGCCGCTGAGGACAGGGGCTTCAGATTGTTGACAAAGGGCTAAAATAATTTTTATTTTAGCCCTTTGTCTTCTTTTCAGCACAGCGTGATAGAAAAAACCTTTGCAGTCTAGGAAGGACGAGCAGCGGAACGGAGCGAATTGGACATTCGTGAGCACCGGAGCGCAGACCTGAAACCGAATGCGAGGGTTTGTCTACACGCTGAAACCGCTGAGGACAGCGGCTTTTTTTTATTCATTGTAGGAAAGAACGGCGTTAGCGAGTACCTTTGCTGCGACAGGCATTGCTTTTTCGTTGATATCGAACTTTGGATGATGATGTGGATACACATCCTGGCTGTTTTCCGGCATGGCGCCTGTGTAGAAGAAGGTGCCAGGGACATGCTGAAGGTAGTAAGCAAAGTCTTCTCCGCCCATTTGGGTTTCCGCTTCTTTTACTTCTGTTACACCTTCCGTCTGTTCTGCGACGTCCGCAATATATTCAGTCGGCTTCGGGTGGTTTTTGACAGCTGGATATCCTCTCACATATTCATATGTGTAGGAAGCATCATGCATCTGGCACACCCCTTTTACCACCTGTTCAATTTCTCGTTCGATGATATGCCGTGCACTTTCTTCAAAGGATCGTGCAGTACCAGTTAAAACAGCTGAATCTGCAATGACATTAAAGGCATTCTCTGCGACAAAACCTCCAACAGACACTACAGCAGAATCAATCGGATTGACTTTACGGGCAACGACTTGCTGCAGGTTTGCGACGATTTGTGAACCGATGAGTACGGCATCTTTTGTTAAATGAGGCTGGGCACCGTGTCCGCCTTTCCCTTGGACTTGAATAGAGAAACGATCGGCGGCTGCCATAAAGTTTCCGCTTTTATAAAGAATCGTGCCACAAGGCTCTGAAGACCAAAGGTGCGTACCAAATATCACATCGACACCGTCTAAACAGCCGTCTTCAATCATTGGTTTTGCACCGCCGGGAGCATATTCTTCCGCATGCTGATGAATGAGGACGATCTTTCCTTTTAATTGGTCACGATGTGTATGCAAAACTTTTGCTAATACAAGAAGTGTCGCAGTATGCCCATCGTGACCGCACGCATGCATCACTCCAGGTTTTGTTGATTTGTAAGGTACATCTTTTTCATCGTGGATGGGAAGTGCATCAAAATCAGCTCTGAGGGCAATGGTTGGCCCCGGAGAAGCTCCTTCGATAAAAGCGAGTACGCCATGACCGCCCACCTGAGTACGCGTAGGGATTTGTAATGTATCATAGTAGCTGGCGATGAAAGCGGCTGTTTCTTCTTCCTGAAAAGAAAGTTCAGGATTCATATGGAGATGGCGTCTAATTTCAACCATTTCCTCATAATGTTCATCAAGACGTTCATTGATGCTTTTCTGTAAAGTGGATATTGTCATTGAATCGAAAACCTCCTTCATGCTCTTTTACTGATTGTATGGTAATTGTTAGAATCTTTCAACAGAAGAGGATTTCGTGGTCAGTATCAAAAGGTCATTTTACATAAAAGTCGAAGTTGATATGAAGCAGGGAAAGGGAGGAGTAGCGTTGGGAAGCTGTCCAAATTGTTCAAAAACATTTTCTTTCGTCGAAAAATTCCATTTATCACATACGAAAATGATGATGTGTCCAAGCTGCCGGCATCAAATCAAAGAAACATTTGTCTCAAAAATGAGTTTTTTCATGATCTGCTTAATTCCGCTATTGGTGCTGCTGATTCAATTGAAAGGTGCTTCACCTATGTTGAAGTGGCCGATCTTATTAGGTTGGATATTGCTGAATTTCTATGTGCTTCAGCCGATCATTCATCGGTACGAGCTGAAATCAAGCTCATAAAATGAAGAGCCCAGCGATTGGGCTTTTTTTCATGAAAAAAAGAAGTGCTGAGAGCAGCACTTCCTTAATTGTCTGTGACGGCATGGTAGGATGTGAGGTAAGCCGGACGAGAGAAAATGGAGCCTGTATCCTCGTGTGGCTGAAAGAATGCTTCTGATTCTTGAAAGTCTTGAAATAAGTCCTCTGATTCCCAAAGTGTCAAAATCAAATAAACTTCTTCATCTTTTTGAGGTCTTAAAACGCGAATAGCTTGGAAGCCGCGCTGATGTTCTGAGATGTTCGTCTTTTTCTGAAAGGTGGATTCAAAGAGTGCTCTGCTTTCAAGCTTAACAGGGATATGATTCAAGGTGACGAAACCAGATTGGACAAGCTCGCCTTTCGCATAAATCACATCATAGGCATGAGGGGCTTTAAATACAGTCTCACCCTCCGTTTCATGAAAAAGAGCTGCTTGTTCTTTCCCAACCATATAAAGCAGATTTTCCAGATGGTGTTTTTTTGCGATTTTATGCAAAAAATCTGCTGTTCCATATGTAATATAGAAATTCATCTAAACCGCCTCCTGCTTGATAGTATAACAAAAGAATGATATATAATTCTTTGGCAGTCAATCCATAAAACATATTATGAAGCAATACATCCCATACTATCCGTATAAAGGAATGAGGTGACCTAATTTGAAGAAAAAGAAGATAATCATTCCATTAGTCATTGCAGGAAGTACAATCGTACTCTCATTTATTGGCTATCTGACGATTTTATTTTTAGGACATTATGTCATAGATGAAAAGAAGCTTGTTTTTCACGCTTCCTCCAAAATCATTGACCAGAATGGAAAAGAACTCACAAGCATGTATTCAGAAAATCGGGACCCTGTGTCGTTAAAAGAGGTGCCCGATAAAGTAGCAAAAGCCTTTGTGGCTGTCGAGGACAAGCGTTTTTATGAGCATCACGGAATTGATGCACAGTCTATTTCAAGGGCGGTTTATCGAGATATATTAGCAGGAGGAAAGGTAGAGGGCGGCAGTACAATTACTCAGCAGCTCGCAAAAAATATTTTTCTCACAAATGACAAAACCTTTCTTCGAAAAACGAAAGAAGTCATTATTGCCATTAATTTAGAAAGAGATTATTCCAAGGATAAGCTGCTTGAAATGTATTTGAATCAGCTTTACTTCGGCCATGGTGTTTATGGTATTCAGGCAGCAGCCAATTATTACTTTAGTAAGGATGTCAAAGATTTAACGGTCAGCGAAGGTGCTACTCTCGCTGCGATGCCAAAGGCACCATCTACTTATTCGCCTGTTCTACACCCTGATAAAAATAAACAAAGGCGGGACACCATCCTGAATTTAATGAACGAACAAGGATATTTGTCTTCAACAGAAACGGTAGAAGCAAAAGGGAGAACACTAGGCATTCATTTAAAAAAGAAATCAGAAACACCTTGGGTGGACAGCTATGTTGATCTCATCATAAAAGAAGCAGAATCAGAGTATGCCATTTCACATGAACAATTGCTTCAAGGCGGCTATACCATTAAAGTACCGATTGATATGAATCTGCAAAAAACTGCATATGATGCGATGAAGAACAACCGTTATTTCCCGGGAAAAAGCGGTTCTCCGGAAGGCAGCGCCGTATTTATTGATAACGAGTCTGGTGGAGTGAAAGCAGCCATTGGAGGACGAGAATATCAGGCGAGAGGCTATAACAGGGTGACAGCTGTTAGGCAGCCGGGATCTGTTTTTAAGCCGATCGCGGTGTACGGTCCGGCAATGCAGGAGAAAAAATTCAGACCTTATTCGCTGCTTGAAGACAAAGAAAAAAGCTATGACGGCTACTCACCTAAGAATTACGATGGGCAGTATGAGGGCCGGGTCACAATGATGGAAGCCCTCATGAAAAGTAAAAATACCGCTGCTGTGTGGACGTTAAGCCAGCTGGGCATTGATACGTCGAAGTCATATCTCGAGAAAATGGAGATAGATATCTCTGATAAAGGCTTAGCTATTGCGCTTGGCGGTTTAGAAAAAGGAGTTTCGCCATTACAGATCGCTGGAGCCTTCCATACATTTGCCAATGAAGGCGTATATAAAAAGCCTTTCTTTATTCAAAAGATCACCAATGATGAAGGAGAAACTGTAGAAAAGAATCGTGGTAAGCAAGAACGAGTGTTTAGCGTGCAGAATGCATGGAACATGACAAGAATGCTTCAGCAAGTTGTCAAAGGCGGGACAGCCCAGAGCGGTTCATACGCTGGAGATTTAGCTGGTAAAACAGGGACGACCACATATTCGGGTGTGAAAGGTGCAACAAAGGATGCTTGGTTTGCCGGTTATACGCCTAGTACAACGGGTGCGATTTGGATGGGGTATGACAAAACCGATAACAGCCACTATTTAACTGGGGGCAGTCAATACCCAGTGCAGCTGTTTAAAGATATTTTAACAGCAGCTCAAATCACCAATGAAACGTTTGAAAAACCAGAGGGAATAAAAGAGCTTCAATCTCCTATCCATTTAGAGGGAGTATCAGGATTTGAAGCCCGCTATGCGTTTAAAATCAAAGGATTATTTACATTAGAGCTGTCTTGGGACAAGCAGGAGGATAAACGCGTTGAATACCGCATCTATGAAAAGAGAAATGGAGGCGAGACGCTGATCGACACAGTGACAGGCGTGGGCAGTTATACAATGCCGTATGCCAATGTATTTTCAAACGCAGAGTATAAAGTTGTTCCATATAATACCCAAACACAAGAAGAAGGCGAAGGCAGTGCGTATGTCAAGCCAGAGTCTTTTGGACGTTAATATTCGGCGATTTTTTGAACATTGAGCCGCTTTAGTATACCGTGCCTTGAAAACGCGGTATAGTAAAAGCAGTGTTTGAGCCTTATGCAAAGAGAGTGTAAGGCGAAAGGTGGAATGAAAGGTAATGGGAAAAACGAAGGTTTTTAATGACACGTTCTTAAAGGCGTGTAAAGGGGAAAAAACAGACCATGTACCAGTTTGGTATATGAGACAGGCAGGACGCTCACAGCCTGAATATCGTGCCCTTAAAGAAAAATACGGGCTATTTGAAATTACGCATCAGCCAGAGTTATGTGCTTATGTAACAAGACTTCCTGTAGAACAATATGGCGTAGATGCTGCTATTTTATATAAAGATATTATGACCCCGCTTCCGGCTATTGGAGTGGACGTAGAAATTAAAAATGGAATTGGACCTGTGATTGATGCACCGATTCGATCTAAAGCAGATATCGAACGTCTTGGGGAACTTCATCCTGAAGAAGACTTGCCATATGTGCTTGATACCATTCAGCTTTTAACGAAGGAGCAGCTGAATGTTCCACTTATCGGTTTTGCTGGCGCACCATTTACGATGGCAAGCTATATGATTGAAGGCGGTCCATCTAAAAATTATCATAAAACAAAGGCGCTGATGTACAGTGATCCTGAGGCGTGGATGCTGCTCATGAACAAGTTAGCTGATATGACGATCACGTACATACGCGCGCAGGTAAAAGCCGGGGTCAGTGCATTTCAAATTTTCGACTCATGGGTTGGCGCTTTAAATGCAGCAGATTACCGGACATTCATTAAGCCTGTCATGCAGCGAATTTTCACAGAGCTGAAGTCTGAAAATGTCCCAATGATCATGTATGGAGTTGGTGCAAGCCATCTAGCGAAAGACTGGCACGACCTGCCGCTTGATGTGGTTGGACTGGATTGGCGCACGAGTGTAGACGAAGCGAGAAAAGAAGGGCTCACAAAAACGTTACAGGGGAACCTCGATCCAACCATCTTACTTGCTCCTTGGGAAGTCATTGAAGAAAGAGCAAAAGATATTTTAGATCAAGGAATGAAATCAGATCACTTTATCTTTAACTTAGGTCATGGGGTATTTCCTGATGTTTCACCAGATACGTTAAAGAAGCTGACAGATTTTATTCATGATTATTCAGCGAAACATAAAAAATCATCCATCTAAACTATTTCAAATGATCTGAAGGAGTGTTGGTTGTGGAGAAAAAGAAAATGGGACTTCTTGTCATGGCATATGGCACCCCATATAAAGAAGAAGATATTGAACGTTATTATACACATATCCGCAGAGGCAGAAAGCCGGAGCCAGAGATGCTGCAAGATTTGAAGGATCGCTACAAGGCAATCGGCGGTATATCTCCTTTATCAAAAATTACAGAACAGCAGGCAAATGGTTTGTGTGATCATTTGAACGACATCCAAGACGACATTGAATTTCATGTCTACATCGGTCTAAAACATATTGAGCCGTTCATTGAGGATGCAGTTGCAGAGATGCACAAAGACGGCATCACAGAAGCAGTGAGTATTGTTCTTGCGCCGCATTTTTCAACCTTTAGCGTGAAATCGTATAACAAGCGTGCACAAGATGAGGCAGACAAGCTTGGCAATCTGAAGATTACGTCTGTGGAAAGCTGGTACGATGAGCCGAAGTTTGTGGACTATTGGGTGAAACAAGTGAAGGATACGTATGCATCGATGAGTGAAGAGGAAAGAAAATCAGCCGTACTCATTGTGTCTGCACACAGCCTTCCTGAAAAAATTATTGCAGCAGGAGATCCATATCCTGATCAGCTCGCACAATCTGCCAAAATGATTGCAGCAGGTGCAGGAATTGAACATTATGAAATTGGCTGGCAAAGTGAAGGCAACACGCCTGATCCATGGCTTGGACCAGACGTTCAAGACTTAACACGGGATCTATTCGAACAAAAAGGCTATAAAACGTTCGTATATGTGCCTGTTGGGTTTGTCGCTGACCATCTAGAAGTGTTATACGACAACGATTATGAATGTAAAGTCGTGACAGATGAAATCGGTGCAGCCTACTATCGTCCAGAAATGCCAAATGCGAAACCAGCATTTATTGATGCTCTCGCAACTGTCGTATTAAAGAAGCTTGACGAAAGCAAGTAATTATATAAAAGAAGGCGATCCTATGCATGACAATCAAAAACACCTTGTCATCATTGGCGGTGGCATCACTGGTTTAGCCGCCGCCTTCTATTTGGAAAAGGAAGTCGAAGAAAAAGGTCTTCCCATTCAAATATCTCTTATTGAAGCGAGCCCTAGGCTAGGTGGAAAAATACAAACATTATATAAAGACGGCTACATCATTGAACGTGGACCTGATTCATTTTTAGAAAGAAAGGTCAGTGGACCGCAGCTGGCGAAGGATGTTGGTCTCGCGGATCAGCTCGTCAATAATGAAACAGGGCAAGCATATGTACTAGTCAATGAAACCCTTCACCCGATGCCAAAAGGCGCTGTCATGGGTATTCCAACTCAAATCAGCCCATTCATCACAACCGGTCTTTTTTCAGTTGCAGGAAAAGCGAGAGCCGCAATGGATTTCGTACTGCCAAAAAGCAAGCAGACAGAAGATCAGTCGCTCGGTGAATTTTTTAGAAGACGTGTCGGTGATGAAGTAGTTGAGAATTTAATCGAACCTCTACTATCAGGTATTTATGCAGGTGACATTGACCGCCTCAGCTTAATGTCCACCTTCCCGCAGTTTTATCAAACAGAACAAAAGCATCGCAGTTTGATTCTTGGGATGAAAAAATCACAGCAGCATGCGAAAGCGCAGCAAGTAACAGCGAAAAAACAAGGGCAGTTCCAAACGATCAATCAAGGACTGCAAGCGCTTGTTGAAGCAGTAGAAAGCAAGCTCCAGCTGACAACGGTTTATAAAGGTACAAAAGTGAAGCAGATTGAAAAAACTGATGGGGGCTATGGAGTGCAATTAGACAGCGGTCAAACGCTTTTTGCCGATTCAGCCATTGTGACAACTCCGCATCAATCGATCTATTCCATGTTTCCAAAAGAAGCGGGACTTGAGTACTTGCATGATATGACATCTACTTCTGTTGCAACAGTTGCACTCGGTTTTAGAGAAGAGGATGTTCATAATGAATATGACGGCACTGGTTTTGTCATCTCAAGAAACAGTGATTTCTCTATTACAGCCTGTACGTGGACGAACAAAAAATGGCCGCATACAGCTCCTAAAGGAAAAACGCTATTGCGTGCTTATGTAGGGAAGGCTGGCGACGAATCAATTGTCGAACAGTCAGACCATCAAATCGTCAGCATTGTGCTGGAGGATTTGAAGAAAATCATGGATATTAAAGCAGATCCAGAACTGACGACAGTGACTCGCTGGAAGACTAGCATGCCGCAATATCACGTCGGTCATCAGAAAGCCATTTCGAATATGCGAGAAACGTTTAAGCAATCATATCCTGGTGTTTATATTACAGGTGCTGCTTTTGAAGGTGTCGGAATCCCTGATTGTATTGATCAAGGAAAAGCGGCCATTTCAGAGGCTGTATCTTATCTATTTTCATAAAACAAACTCCCTTTTCTACCAAGGAAAGGGAGTTTTTCGTGTTCGAATAATTCAAAAAGAGTTGTGAATCATAAAAGTGAACAAAGTTGTTGCATCCGGAGAAAAGGATGTGGTATATTACTTTCTGTACTTAATGACCAAAACGTTCAAATAGTCATTTTGGGAGTGAGATCATGAGTGTTGATAGGAGACAAATGATTTTAGACGGGGCTACGAAGGCATTTACTCAATTTGGGTATAAAGCCACCACAATGGATCTTGTGGCGAAGCTGGCCAACGTCGGAAAAGGAACCATTTATACCTTTTTCAAAAACAAAGAAGAGCTGTTCGATGAAATTTTCACATCCCTTTTAATAGAGATGAAGAAAATTGCGGATGAAGCAATGGATGAGGAGAAAAGTTTCTCTGAAAACCTTCATTTAGCACTCTTTGCAATATTGGAATTTCGAAAAAACCACCAGCTCACAATCAAAATCTTTCAGGAAAATGCGGAGCTTGGCACATCAGCGGTCAAGGAAATGATTGAGAAGATGGAGCAAATGATCATTCGCTATGTTAAAACGAAAGTAAAAGAAGCGATTGATAAAGGCGATATTAAGCCATGTGATCCTGAATTGACTGCATTTGTGATGGTGAAACTATATATTGCACTTATTTTTGATTGGGAAAAGCGATACGAGCCTTTAACAAAAGAAGAGGTGGCCGAGTCGCTGGAGCTTTATGTACTCAAAGGACTTTTAGCCGCAACATAATTTTTTTTAAGTTCAAATGACCAAATTCTAAATTTAGTCATTCATCTATGGGAGGAAAACAGCAATGAATTTAATTCGGAATCAATGGAAAGACATTGTGACGAGCAAAAAACTACTGATCCCGATTTTCGCTGTGTTATTTATTCCGCTGATTTACAGTGGCGTATTTTTAAAAGCGTACTGGGATCCATATGGTACAGTCGATCAATTGCCTGTAGCAGTGGTCAACTTGGACGAAGGCAGTCATTATGACGGGAAAACACTGCATGTCGGCGATGATTTAGTGAAGGAATTAAAGAAAAACGATAATTTCAAATGGAATTTTGTCGATAGTGAAGAAAAGGCAGTGAAGGGATTAAATAACGAGGATTATTATCTCGTCGTGGAAATACCAAAGGATTTCTCAAAAAATGCAAGTACAGTCCTTGATAAACATCCAAAAAAATCGAATCTGAAATATTATACGAATCCAGGCGCCAACTATGCGGCGTCACAAATTGCGAATAATGCCATTATCAAATTAAAAGATTCGGTTTCAAAGGAAGTCACGAAAAATTACGCAGAGGTCATTTTTGATAACTTCAAAACGATTGCAAAAGGCTTAGATCAAGCAAGCGATGGTGCGAAGAAAATTGATGACGGAACAAAAAGTGCAAAAGATGGCAGTAACAAGTTAAAAGACAATTTAGCAAAATTGGCTGAAGGAACGTTAACCTATAGCGAAGGTGTTCATCAGTTTGCTGGTAAAATGGGTGAACTGAACACAGGGATACAATCTCTTGACAGCGGACTTGGCCAGCTCTTAACAGGCTATCAAACGATCGATCAGAAATTTGGAGAGCTTGGTACAGGAATTGATACATTGACTGAAGGGTTAAACACAAGCCGGGAAGGCCATCAGCAGCTCGCTTCTAAAATGCCGCAATTCACAGCGGGCATTGAGCAGCTAAACAACAAAGCACAATCCTTTTCAGAAAAAATTGAAGCAGTAGAAAAAGTCTTGTCATCACCAGAATTAGCGAATCTTGAAAAGATGGCGCCTAAACTCGATCAGGTGAAAAAAGACGCAAAAACGTTTAGTACAAAACTTGCTTCATTAAAAGAAGCGTTATCGAATCGAGATGCTAAAGTAAAAAGCATTATCCAAAACAGCTCAATGACAGATGAAGAGAAAAAGGCGGCAATGGATCAGCTTGACAGTCTGCCTAAAATCGAACTCCCTGATCTGTCTGGACTTGAACAAAGCTTAGCGGCCTTGCAGGAACTGCCTGATGCAAGTGAGGTTCAATCTGCGGTTGCTTCTGCAAAAGCTCAGCTGCAGCAAGTCAAACAGCTGCCACAGAAAACAGAACAGCTGTACACATCTACAGTCGCGATACAAAATGCGATTGATCAAATGACATCTGGTACGAATAAATTGTATCAAGGTGCACTGAAGCTTCAAACAGGTCAAGGCCAATTACAAGATGGTCTGCAGACAGCAAATGGAAAGCTTGATACAGCGAAAAGCGGTGCAGATAAGCTTGCAAATGGTTCAAGCCAGCTAAGCGCAGCGTTAAATAAGCTGGAAAGTGGTTCAACGAATATCCAAAGCAACACATCTAAGCTTGCTGAAGGCTCAAAATCACTCGATAAAGGATTGGGAGATTTAAAGAGCGGAACAGGTAAGCTGTCCGATAAATTAAAAAGCGCCGCTGATGAAACAGGAGAAATTGATGCGGGTCAAGACAATTACAATATGATTGCGAGTCCCGTGAAAACAGAAAATGATACAGCGAAAAAGATTGATAATTATGGTACAGGACTCACACCTTATATTTTATCGATGGGACTCTTTGTAGGGGCTCTCATGCTCACCGTTGTCTTCCCAATGAAAGACCCTGCTGGACGCCCTAGAAATGCGTTTGAATGGTTTTTCAGCAAATATAGTGTGCTCTTTTTTGTCGGTATCCTGCAAGCAGTTATTGCAAGCTCCTTGCTCATCTTTGGGCTCGGTCTTGAGGTGGAAAGCCTCTGGCGCTTCTATCTCTTTGCGATTATCGTCAGTCTGACATTCTTAGCGATCATTCAGCTGCTGGCGACAACAATGGGGAACCCAGGACGCTTCATTGCTGTTATCATCTTGGTTCTTCAGCTCGCAGCAAGTGCTGGTACATTCCCGCTTGAGCTTGTGCCGAAATTCTTCCAAGTCATTCACAGTCTGCTTCCAATGACGTATACAATCAACGGATTTAGAACGATCATTGCAAGCGGTGATGACAGCTATTTATGGCACCAAGCAGCGATCCTTGGTACAGTTGCGATCATCATGATGGCGGCAACAACAGCATACTTTGCTTGGAACGTAAGAAAAATGAAACAGGACGAAGCTTAATCCATGAATCCTTTCTCTTTAATAGAGGAAGGATTTTTCATTTGAAATTAGACATCTCGAACCTGAAGCGATATATTTTAAGAAGAGATGCTGAAAAAGGCATACATGGAAGGAATTGCTTTCAGACAAAGGAGGAAATGCCGAATGACTACTGAAGTAAATGAAACAATTCAGCTGATTCAAAAGCTTGTATCAATCCCAAGTCCATCAGGAAATACAGAAAAAGTGATCGGCTTTGTTGAACGTTTTTTACAAGATTTGAACATTGAGACAAAACGAAATCGAAAAGGCGGATTAATTGCCACCATTAAAGGAACAGATGACAAAGAACATCGCATGCTGACAGCGCATGTCGATACGCTCGGTGCGATGGTTAAGGAAATTAAATCAAATGGACGGCTTCGTCTAGCACTTATTGGAGGCTTTCAGTATAACTCAATTGAAGGCGAATATTGTGAAATTGAAACAGCATCAGGCCATACATATACAGGGACCATTCTTATGCATCAAACATCCGTGCACGTCTATGCGGATGCTGGAAAAGCGAAACGAAACCAAGAAAATATGGAGATTCGTCTCGATGAAAAGGTGAAAGATGCAGACGATGTCAAAGCACTTGGCATTCAAGTAGGGGACTTTATCTCATTTGATCCGAGAGTGGAAGTGACGTCTTCAGGTTTTATTAAATCAAGACATCTGGATGATAAGGCAAGTGTGGCGCTACTTTTGCGGCTCATCCACAGAATTCAAAACGAAAATATCACATTGCCGCATACGACGCACTTCTTAATTTCCAATAATGAAGAAATTGGCTACGGCGGAAACTCGAATATTCCAGAAGAAACGGTGGAATATCTAGCTGTTGATATGGGCGCGATCGGTGACGGTCAATCAACAGATGAATACAGTGTATCGATTTGTGTAAAAGATTCGAGCGGCCCTTATCACTATGGATTACGCAAGCATTTAGCTACATTAGCAGAAGAGCACAACATTGATTACCGCCTTGATATTTATCCTTATTACGGCTCTGATGCATCAGCAGCCATTAGAGCAGGGCATGATATCATTCATGGACTGATTGGTCCTGGTATAGATTCCTCGCATGCCTTTGAAAGAACACATGAAGATTCACTTGTCCATACAGCGGATCTTCTTTATCACTATGTTCAATCACCATTAATCACAGCATAAAAAAAGAACCCCGTAAGCTGGGGTTCTTTTTCATTAGCTTGAAAGCTGTGTTGGCTCAGGTACATCTTGTCCTGTCATCACGCGATGTCCTTTTTCAGGGTCATACTGCCCTTCCCATTTAGACATCACAACAGCTGCAAGTGCATTTCCTGTTAAGTTCACAACAGTCCGTGCCATATCCATGATACGGTCCACACCTGCAATAAATGCAAGACCTTCAGCAGGTACACCGATCGTTCCTAATGTCGCGAGTAATACAACAAATGAAGTACCAGGAACGGCAGCCATTCCTTTCGATGTTACCATCAGTACAAGAACAAGTGTAAGCTGCTGGACGATCGTGAGGTCAATGCCATATACCTGTGCAAGGAAAAGCGCAGCAATGGCTTGATACAAGACGGAGCCATCCAGGTTAAACGTATAACCGATTGGGATAACGAACGAAACAATTCCTTTTGGACATCCGATGCGCTCCATTTTATCCATAACTCTTGGTAAAACTGTTTCAGAGCTCGATGTACTAAAGGCAAGAAGCATTTCGTCTTTCATGTAAGCAAGAAATCTGAAAATATTGACGCCAATCATCTTTCCGATAATTCCGAATACAACGATAAGGAAAAGAGCGAGCGCAAAATAAACAAGACCTACAAGCTTACCTAATGAAATAAGAGATTCAAGACCAAATTTTGATACGGTCACACCAATGAGTGCGAATACACCAAATGGTGCAGCTTTCATCACAATATTAACGACATGGAACATGGCATGTGATACACCCTCGAAGAAGGCGAGCACTGGTTTACCGCGTTCACCAATCGCTGAAACGCCAAGTGCAAATAGCACAGTGAAGAAAATAATCGCAAGCAAATCACCTTCCGCCAATGATTGGAAGAAGTTCGTTGGAACGATATGAAGGAACGTATCAGCAACTGATTTGCTGCTTTGCTCTTTTTCCGTTTCAACATACTGGCTAATATCTTGTTTTTCCGCATGTCCAAAGTCAACGCCTGCACCAGGCTGTACAAAGTTTGCTAGGACAAGGCCAAGGATAATCGCAAATGTTGTGATAATTTCAAAATAAAGAATGGTTCTAAAACCTAGTTTCCCTACTTTTTTACCATCACCCGCACCTGCAACACCTAAAATTAAGCTGGATACGACAATTGGTATGACAATCATCTTAATGAGTCTTAAGAAGAAGTCTCCAATTGGTTTTAAGTATGTCTCGACTCCTGGGTTACCGAAAAAGATTGCCCCAACAACGACACCGAGAATAAGACCGATTAGGATTTGAGTAGCCAATCCAAATTTTAATTTTTTCATAGATTTCCTCCCTAACATATTCATTAAAGGAATATTCCCATCATATTAAGTTTTAATATATGAATTAAAGTATAACTAAAATTAAAGAGGTTCGTCCACGATAAAATTATATTAAGAAAATACAAAATTGTTAGAAAAAATAGACATTTAGAACCTCCTTCATTGTTTTTAGTCAATAAAAAGTGTCTTCAGAACTAAAACTCATCATATAAAAATACTAAAAAACCCTTTTGTGACAAGGGTTTTACCTTTTTACCTATTTTTCAGAAAAAATAAAAAGCACTTTTGACTCCAACTGACGGAGGAGGGAAAAAGTGCTTTTTTATTCAATTTATTTCCTTATTTAAGATAACTTACTTGTGAGCATTCCTCACATTCATTACCGTAACACTCATGCTGTTCCATTAAATCATTTCCACATTTTGTGCATTTCTTTGAGGGCAAATTTCTAAAAAACTCTGTGATTTTTCCTAGCATTTGTCATCCTCCAATACGTTTTGTTGCTATCATTGTATTATAACAGATTAATAATTGTCAATCTGTTTTGTAACAATAGGCAAGAAGAATGCTTTTTTCGTGAAAAATGGGTATATTGTAAGAAGGGGATTTTTAGAAAAGGAGGGAAAAATGACGATGAAATTAACCGTAATTGGATGCTATGGAGGGTTTCCGGCAGCAGGTGAAGCGACATCAGGCTACCTTTTTGAATCAAACGGCTTTCGTCTTCTTGTAGACTGCGGAAGCGGTGTTCTTTCAAAGCTTCAGCAATACATTGATATAGAAGAACTAGATGCTGTTCTCCTTTCTCATTATCACCACGATCATATTGCAGATATCGGACCACTCCAATATGCGAAGCTAGTGGGATATCATTTAGGAAAAAGCAGCGGCCCGCTTCCAATCTATGGACATACTGGTGATCAAGAAGCGTTTGGACGGCTTTCTGATGATGTACATACAAAGGCAAAGCCTTATCAGCCAGAAGAAGGGATTCAACTTGGACCATTTCAAATTGATTTTTTGAAAACGGTTCATCCAGCAGAATGCTATGCTATGAGAATTCAGGCAGAGGATGCTGTGGTCGTGTATACAGCAGACTCAAGCTATCAGGAGGCATTTATTCCATTTAGCAAGGGGGCAGATCTGCTCATAGCCGAAAGCAATTTTTATGCTGGACAGGATGGATCAGGTGCTGGACATATGAACAGTACAGAGGTAGGGAAGATTGCAAAGGAAGCAAATGTTGGGGAACTCATCATCACCCATCTGCCTCATTTTGGCCGTCATAAAGACCTAGTCAATGAAGCACAGGCGTTATATACTGGCAATATACAGCTTGCCCATTCAGGGCTTAGATGGAACAAGGAAGGAAGATAGAGATGCTGTTTATCGATAACGAACAACATTATGATCCAATGATTAACTTGGCAATTGAAGAATATTGCTTAAAATATTTAGATCCAGAAGAAACGTATTTGCTGTTTTACATCAATCAGCCGTCAATCATTATTGGAAAGAACCAAAATACAATAGAAGAAATCAACACGAAGTACGTGGAAGACAACGGAATCAAAGTCGTGCGCCGCTTATCTGGCGGTGGTGCAGTTTACCATGACAAAGGAAACTTAAACTTCAGCTTTATCACAAAAGATGATGGGGACAGCTTCCATAACTTTAAAAAGTTCACAGAGCCGGTCATCAAAGCGCTTGAAAAGCTAGGTGTTAAAGCTGAATTGAGCGGCAGAAATGACATCATGGCAGATGGACGTAAAATTTCTGGAAATGCCCAGTTTGCAACAAGAGGACGTATTTTCAGCCATGGCACGCTGCTATTTGATTCAGAGATTGAACATGTCGTTTCGGCTTTAAATGTGAAAAAAGAAAAGATAGAATCAAAAGGCATCAAATCGATTAGAAGCAGGGTTGCCAATATCAGTGAACTGATGGATCAAAAAATGACAACAGAAGAGTTTAGAAAAATTCTTTTAAGCTACATTTTTGATACAAATGGGGACGTGCCTCAATATCGCCTGACCGAAAAGGATTGGGAAAAGATTCACGAAATTTCCCGAGATCGCTATCAAAAATGGGAATGGAACTATGGCCGTTCACCGAAATTTAATTTACAGCATTCTAAGAGATTCCCTGCAGGCTCCATTGATTTGCGATTAGAAGTGAAAAAAGGGATGATCCAGGATTGCAAAATCTTTGGTGATTTCTTTGGCGTAGGGGATATTGCCGATATTGAGAAGCGGCTCATTGGACAGCAATATGATCGTAAAACGATCAGTGACGTCTTAGAAGATATGGATATGCGCCACTATTTCGGCAACGTATCAAAAGAGGATTTTCTTGATTTGATTTATTAATCGCGTGAAAGCACGGCTAGAGATAGCGGTGCTTTTTTGATTGAAGGAAATGAAAGCGATTTACATTTGATCTTGTGGATTTTTTCGATTGTCTATTATAATAGAAAGGAGGAATGTTCGGCCATAAAATGAATGGTCATTCATTCATTCATTGATGACATGTAAGGGGTGGGAGAATGGATTTGATCAAAAATCTTCAGCAGACGGCGATGACGAAGGGAGAAAATATCGCACTGATCTTTGAAGGAAAGAAGTGGACCTATCGAGAGCTGATGACAAGTATCGAGCGTTTTGCAGATGGATTAGTCAACGAAGGGTTTCAAGCTGGGGATCATATCGCGCTTATTTTAGGAAATTCACCGCATTTTGTCATTTCTTTTTTTGGCGCATTAAAGGCAGGGCTTGTCGTAGTACCTATTAACCCAACATATACACCTAGTGAAATTGGGTATATGCTCATCACAGGCGATGTAAAAGGTATTGTGGCGCCTGAACAGCTTCTGCCAGTGTACGAGCAGGTGTATGAGCAGCTTACGTCCATTGAAAGAGTCATCATTTGTGCAGAAAATGAATCGGCGTGCAGATCAAGCTTCAAGGAAGTATCTGATCGACTTGTTTTCTTTGGAAAGCTTGTGTCAGGTGTTGCGAATGAGAATGTACATCCTTCCATTCAGCCAGATGATACCGCTGTTATTTTATTTACATCTGGCACGACAGGAAAACCAAAAGGTGCAATGCTGACTCATTTCAACCTTTATTCAAATGCTAGAGATGTCGCTGAGTATTTATCGATTGATAAAAAGGACAAGGTCATTGCCGCTTTGCCAATGTTCCATGTTTTTTGTTTAACAGTCTGCATGAATGCACCGTTGATTCATGGTGCGACGATTTATGTCTTGCCGCATTTCAGCCCTTCAGAGCTTTTGCGCATGATGGAAAAAGAGAAGCCAACGCTATTTGTTGGTGTGCCCACCATGTATAACTATTTGTACCGCCAGGAGGGGCATGATAAAGCGATGGCATCTGTGAGGATCTGTATATCAGGCGGTGCCTCGATGCCTGTTGCCTTACTTCATGGCTTTGAGAAAAAGTTCGGTGTTACGGTCCTTGAGGGTTATGGATTATCAGAGGCATCACCAGTGACTGCATTTAATCCTCTTGACGGAAAAAGAAAACCAGGTTCTGTCGGGACTGACATTATGAATGTGAAGAATAAAATAGTGAATGAACTAGGAGAAGAAGTCGGTCCAAATGAAGTCGGAGAGCTGATAGCAAAAGGGCCAAACATCATGAAAGGCTATTACCAAATGCCAGAAGATACGGAAGCTGCACTAAGAGACGGCTGGCTGTATACTGGCGATTTGGCGAGAAGAGACGAAGAAGGATATATTTATATTGTCGACCGGAAAAAGGATATGATTCTTGTTGGCGGTTATAATGTGTATCCAAGAGAAGTAGAAGAGGTACTTTATCAACATGAAGCTGTAGCAGAAGCCGTTGTCATCGGTGTGCCAGACCCAAACACAGGAGAGGCAGTCGTCTGTTACATTTCCCCTAAGAAACATGCTCACATCAATCAAGAAGACATCATTACACATTGTTCACGCTATTTAGCGAAATATAAGCAGCCCCAAACGATCCATTTCATAGATGATATTCCTAAAAACACAACAGGTAAAATTTTAAGAAGAGCGCTAAAGGAAAAGTATCAAGCAGAAGAAAGTAAATAAAAAAAGGGAGTCTCTGATGAGGAGGCTCCCTTAGCATGTAGACAAATCCTTGCATCTCACGCCGAAAGAAGACAAAGGGCTAAAAAGATCATTTTAGCTCTTTTGAATGGCTTCTTTTAACTGTTTCTGAAAAGATTTCGACTGTTTTTGATTCAGTTCATAAAACGTTCCATCAACTAAAAAAACGACTTGTGATCGGTTGGTCCAAAGCTGAAAGGTGGTGCCGTTTGTTCGTCCGAACATCACTTTGGCGATATAATCGGGCTTTTTTAAATTTTTCTTGAGATGATTGCTTGTTTGTCTGCCTTTATTTAATTCTTCAATTAGATCTTCTGCTGTGTCCTTATCATCTATTTCATACGAGATGGCTTCATTCGCTGGCGAGAGCAGCAATTTTTCTGCTCGATTCTCATCAAAGATTTCGCTCGTCCGGCTGAACACATAAAAGAAGGTGATGAATAAAAGTCCCAAAATCACAACTCCTGCAAGGATTTTCTTCATTTTGATCCTCCAACTCACTGTTATACATGTAGCTTCTCCGATTTTTAAGTCGCATAATCATTTTTTTCGCGAAAGCTTTTTCAGATGGGGCATGCTATGATGGAGCCACATGAGACAGGTTCTAAACGAAAAAAAGAGTGATTAGAATAGAGAGAGGAATGGAAAGGAGGCTGACCTGTGCGAGTACGTAAATGGGTAGCTCTTGCAACGGTAGCATACATATTGTACGGTCTTTTTATTTATTCATATTTGTTTCTAATGGGGGATTCATCGGTACCTGAAAGTGTAAAAGGGACAAGTGCAGATCCGCATACTTTTATGACAAGTCATGAGCTTGCGATCAGCGAGAATTTCTCGAACATACGGAACCTGCTGTATTTCATAACCATCCCATTAGATTGGTATGTCTTTTTCCTTTTGCTCATTTCAGGGTTTTCACGGAAAATAGCAGACTGGAGCCTGTCAGCAGCTCGTTTCACGTTTTTAAGCAAACTTGTGTACGTGTTTGTGCTGTCGCTTCTAACAATGCTCATTTCATTCCCAATGAAGTGGATTGGCTATCAGCTGTCTTTGCACTACGGAGTATCTGCACAAAGTACGGCAAGTTGGTTGAAAGATCAAACACTGGATTTTTGGATTCAATATCCGCTCCTTGCCCTTTGTGCAATTGTGTTTTTTTGGCTGATTCAAAAGAGAAGAAAACGCTGGTGGCTGTATGCGTGGTGTTTGACAGTCCCAGTTACGCTGTTTCTCTTCTTTATACAGCCGGTCGTCATTGATCCGTTATATAACAATTTTTATCCACTAAAGGATCAAGCGCTTGAGAAGAAGATATTAACGCTTGCAGACAAAGCGCATATTCCGGCAGATCATGTGTATGAGGTCAATATGTCTGAGAAAACGAACACGATGAACGCTTATGTCACAGGAATTGGTGAAAATAAGCGTATTGTCTTATGGGACACAACACTGCAAAAGCTGAAAGACCGCGAAATTTTATTTATCATGGCGCATGAAATGGGACATTACGTCATGAAACATGTTTATATTGGATTAGCAGGATATTTAGTGCTGTCATTGGCCGGATTATTTGCGATCGATCGTCTTTATTTTTATCTTTATCAAAAAGGGGCAGCCACATTTCGTCTGAAGGTGTCACACGACATTGCTGCTCTTCCGCTTCTTTTAATCATCGTATCGATGCTGTCATTTGCAGCTTCACCTTTTACAAATGCAGTGTCAAGGCATCAAGAACGGGCAGCCGATGAATATGCGGTGAACATGACAAAAGACGGGGAGGCGGGCGTAACGTCTTTTCAAAAACTTGCAAAATCAGGATTGTCCCAGGTGAATCCACCGTTTCTAGTGAAGATTTTCCGTTATGGACACCCAACCATGATGGAGAGAATCATGGATATGGAAAAAGCGGCGGAAAAAGAGAAGCCGCCTAAAAAGCAGTAATAAATAAAATCCGGCTGGATCAGCCGGATTTTTTTTATCACACTTGGTTAGTTAGAAGCCGCTTGAACGTTGATTAACCCTTTTCCATAATAGAATGAGTCACCAAGCGGTGTCGCTGTATTTTCTAAGCGCTGGCGAACCTGTGAATTTGTTAGGTTCGGGTTTTTAGAAAGAATAAGCGCTGCTGCTCCTGCTACATGAGGAGACGCCATAGATGTTCCAGTATAAGAAGTGTATCCACTGCTTGGCACTGTACTTAAAATAGAAGTACCAGGTGCAGAAACATCTAATTCAGGACCTGCGCTAGAAGATGAGTTTCTGACATTGTTACTGTTTACATTGGCAACAGCAATTGTAGAATCGTATTTTGCTGGATAGCCAACTGTACTGCTAGAGCCGCTAGAGCCAGAATTACCTGCGGCTGCCACAACAACGACTCCACGGTTATTCGCTGTATCGACGGCATTTTTAAGCGCAGTTGAACCGCTTGGTCCGCCTAAGCTCATATTGATGACATCCATATTATTGGCTACAGCCCATTCAATACCGCTAATAATCCAGCTGTATTGTCCGTCGCCATAACGGTCTAATACTTTTACAGCATATAGGGAAGCGCTTGGAGCGACCCCGAGTACACCAATTGTGTTATCAAGGGCAGCAATGGTTCCAGCTACGTGAGTTCCATGTGATTGAAAGTCTTGGGTGGCATTTGGCTCTGAAGGGACGAAGCTCGCACCGCCTGCAACATTTAAATCAGGGTGTGCAGCGTGGATTCCAGTATCAAGGACAGCTACTTTGACATTAGCACCTTTATAACCTTGAGCGTGTACAGCTGGAGCTTTGATTTGAGGGATTCCATAAGGGACGGTTTGTGCATATGCTTCTGCTTTATGGTCTTCTTCTACGTAAGCAATGCTAGGGTCATGTTCAAGTTTTTTGGCGGCTTGTTCGGACATTTTCACTTGTGCAGCATTAATGAGGCGGTATTGTTTTTCTAGTTTTCCACCATTTTGAATGACAGCTTGTTTCTTAGAGCTGTTTGTGGTGGCAGAGGCTTTAAAACCAACAATATAGCTTTTTTCACTATCTGTTTTGGAGACCGTCTCGGCATTTGCCATGGATCCTCCAAACCCTGCTGAAAACAGAAGAGGGACAGCCAATAAAACACTTGTCATCACATTTTTCTTTTTCACGCACATTCCACATCCCTTTTTTCTTATTTCAGAATAATCATCCGTAGTCTAATAGAATGATCCGTTTGATTATTCTGTATATTCAGTTTAAGGGAAGTAGGCAAATAAGAGTAGACCTGAATTTTTGTGAAAGTCCTAGCGAAAATTGGGGAATTAAGTCACTTGGAACTGGTGGTAAAATATGTTTATTCTATCATTTCAGCGATGATCTATTAAAAAGGGAGTGTGCTTTTTTTCTCATGATCCATTTCCGGTTAAATATTCGATACCCGAAAAGCCATAAAATAGGTAGAATTGTCTAGCATCTATTTCGAATTTCGATATAAAAAAATATTATTTTATCATTGTTTTTGTCATAAAAAAGAACCTGCTAAGATAACAGGCTCTTTAAGAAGGGGTGGATTGAGTTAAATGGCTGACCACATTGTAATCACGAACCTTCCATTTACCATCTGACCATTCCACATAATTTAAGCAAGCATTGACAAGTCTCGTGTTCTGTAGACCCATATGTTCATCAGCCAAAGTGGTGAGTAAAGCATGGATAGCAGCGCCGTGAGCTACGATCAGGACATGTTGATCAGGATAGGCGGCTCTGACTTTCTCAATACCTTCTAACATTCGGTTTTGAATCGTCTCAAGTGGTTCCATATTTGGATACTGTTTATCTGGAAACAGCTTTGAACGTTCCTCAAACGACATGCCTTCAGCGTCACCGTAATCTCGTTCAATGAAATCATCCATGATGACAAGTGGGGCATGGACATGATTTAAAATCAAGTGTGCCGTTTCTTTTGCCCTTGTTAGTGGACTGGAAATGACAACATCCCAATGGACATCCTTTAAGTAAAGTCCAGTTTGTTCAGCCTGCCATTTACCTTTGTCGTTTAAAGGGATATCTGTTCGTCCTTGAATTCGTTTCGCTGCATTCCAATCTGTTTCCCCGTGTCTGACTAGGCAAATTGTTGTCAATCAAATCCCGCCTTTTCTATCTTTTCTTCTATTATACTAAAGCAGAAGAAAAAAGGCTGTATTAGCGATTTGTCAGGCTAGTTAAGGATTCGACGGAGCTTGCGACTTGAGACACCGTTTGTTTGACTTCCTTCAATTCGTTAAGGAAGGTCTGAAGGTCAATTTCAATTTTTCCGTTTTGGTTTTTGCTTAAGTTCATGCTGCTGACGATATCATCAAAGAGTGAATTGATTTGAGTCATTTTTTCTTTACTGTCTGTCACAAGTAAGTTCACGTCCGCAATATGCTGGGACACAATGGCGATTTGTGAATTGGTATTGTTAACGAGTTCAGATACAGTTGAAACCGTTTTCTTTGTGTCCTCTGATAATTTGCGCACCTCGTTTGCAACGACAGCAAAGCCTTTTCCGTGTTCACCTGCTCGTGCAGATTCGATTGAGGCATTTAAAGATAACAAGTTCGTCTGCTCTGCAATACCTGTAACGATCCCAAAGATTTGTTCAATTTGTTTAGCGATTTCTTCAAGGCGCTTAATTTCTGTTTCAATCTTTGTCATGCTGCCGTCAATTTGATTCATTTGTGTTTGCTGAATTTCTAATTCTTTTTTACCGCCGATTGATTTTTCTTCAACCTGTGCTGAAATTTGTGTTCCAGCTTGTGACATGTCCGCCATCTCATCCGATTTTGAGACAAGCTTGTCAACTGCACTTGTTGTGTTTGAGAAGAGAGAAGCAAGCGAATTTGAAGTTTCCGTGATTTTTGTATGAAGCTCCTGCTGCTGCTCTTCTGCTTCATCACGAATTTTAGAATATTCATTTTGGAATGTATCTAGGACAAGCTGCTGCTCTAAATTTAAAATTTTCGTTGTCGCTTTGACTGCTGTCTGATATTCTTTGAAATCTTGGATATGGTTAGCGAATAAATCCATAATTGATAGCAGAAGGTCTTGGAATGCGGCCATGTACCATTTAGGCTGGAGTCCAATCCGTAAATGAACTTGAGCAATTTTAATGCGTTTTGCCACATAGTTTTCGTCAATCACACCTGCAAACATTTCGCTAATATGAATGCGGAGTGTTTTTTTCAAACGATCGACAGAACTATTGTCTTGAATGATATGCATCAAGGAAGACTCGACTTCTAAATTTTTATAAAATTTATCAACGATATGTGCAATATCATCCTGAACAATTGAATTGAGCTGCTTTAATATCAATAGGTCATGCTGCGTCAGGTCGATCATTTTGATTTGTTTAGCGATGTCCGTATTGTTCGAGAAATTGATTCGTTTTATCCCATCATCCTGCTCTGTGAAAAAAGCAGTGTTTTTTCTTTTCGGTTCTTTTTTAAATAACAATTTGTTTGTCCCCCCATAATCATCACAAATATCAGACTTTATGTTTTTTATCGGATAATATTGGATTTTTTAAAGGGGAAGAGTGAAATTTTACTGTTCTTTATACGACCTTTTTAGTGGTTTTTTAGCAGGGCCTTCTACTACTTCTCCAGTAATAGAAAAACGTGAACCGTGACACGGGCAATCCCAAGTGCGGTCACTATTATTCCAAGCGACTTCGCAGCCTAGATGAGTACACGTGGTATCGACAAGAAAGACATTTCCATCCTCTGATTTATAGGCGCCGCACTTTTTATGTTCATACGAGATAATGCCGCCCTCGCCTGGTTGTAAATCATCGATTGTTTGATCAGTTCGTTTGAATTTACCACTGATCAGCTTGGCAGCGACATTGGTATTTTCTTTTATGAAATCTTTGACGAAAGAGTCAGTAACAGGTCTTGATGGCGTAAAAATTGATTCGTATGGATTCGATTTTCCTTCAATTAAATCACCGATAAGAGTAGCAGCTACGTGGCTTGTGGTCATGCCCCATTTTCTAAAGCCGGTCGCAACAAAGATATTCTGGTGGTGTTTGGTCAGGCGGCCAATGTAAGGGATTTGATCCATTGTGACCATATCGTGTGTCGACCAGCGATACAGCACTTCTTCAATTCCAAGGGTGGCGTCTCCAAACGTTTCTAGTCCTTCATAGTGAGCGGATTCATCTCCGCCTTGTCCTGTTTTATGACCTTCTCCTCCGATGAGGACAACTTCCTCGCCGTGCCATTCTGCCGTTCTTAAAGAGTGAGCAGGCTGATCAATTCCGAGGTACATCCCGTCTGGGAGAGGCTTCGTCGTTTTGGCTGCTACGACATAGGATTGTTCTGGATGAATTCGGGTGAAGTAAAGTCCTTTCCCATCATAAAAAGGAAAGTGTGAGCATGAAATGATGTAGCGCCCTGTCAGATGATGTCCGTTTTTTGTGACGACAGCAGGCCGGTTCCCTTCTTTTACATCAACAGCGGTTGTTTGTTCAAAGATCCGTACACCTCGCTCGAGGAGCTTGTCAATTAGCGCATTGAGATAATGAAGGGGATGAAACTGTGCCTGATTCGTCATCGCAAGGGCTGCTTTGATGTCAGCGTCAAAAGGAAGCTCTGTTTTCCATTCCCGGTCAATACCAAGCTGTTTGTAGGCATCTAATTCCTTCTTTAACTTTTTTACACCGCTTTCTTCCTTTGTATAAAGGTACGCATCTTTTATCTCTAGCTGACAATCGATGTCGTGCTCTTTGATACGAGCTTGAATGAGGTCTTTTGCTTTTTCGTTTGCTTCTACATACAAACGTGCTTTTGGCATGCCAATCTGCTGTATCAGCTCATAATAGTACACATCATGCTGTGAGGTGATTTTAGCCGTTGTGTGTCCGGTCGTGCCTTGCAGCAATTGTTCGGCATCAATGATGATCACATCTAATCCTCGCTCTGTCATTTCAAAGGCCGCAGCGATACCGGTAATACCGCCGCCGACAATGATCACATCTGCTGTGAGATCTTCATTGACAGAAGAAAAAGAATGCTTCCGGCTGTCCGACAGCCATAACGATTTTGCCTCTTCCATTCCTTTATGTTCTTGTTCCATGTTGTCGCCTCCACTTAACTTGTTGTGTATAATTTTTCCACAATGATGAAAATCATACATCTGTAATGAAACAAGGGCGTCATACATAAAAAAGGAGCCAGCACATAAAAATAAACAAGATAAAAGGAAGGAGTGGACTAACGTGTCAACAAAGCAGCCGAAGAAAACATTGCCGCCTCAGCACCAAAATGAACGTCCTGGTCTTGAATATAAAATGAACCCTAGACCTGTCTTTGATCGTGAGGTGCAGGATAAAAAGTTAGCAGGAAAAACAGCCATTGTGACAGGTGGAGACAGCGGGATCGGTAGAGCAGTCTCTGTCTTATTTGCGAAGGAAGGTGCCAATGTCGCCATTGTGTACCTAAGTGAACATCGCGATGCCGAAGAGACAAAGGACTATATTGAGAAAGCGGGAGGCCGTGTCATCTTAATTGCAGGTGATTTAGGGGATGAGGCTTTTTCAAATGAGGTCGTCAAAAAAACAAAAGATGCATTTGGTTCCATTGATATTTTGGTGAATAACGCCGGGGAACAGCATCCGCAAAAAAGCATTGAGCAAATTACCTCACATCAGCTTCTTCGGACGTTTCAAACGAATATTTTTGCCATGTTTTATTTAACAAAGGCTGTTCTTCCTCATTTAAAAAAAGGAAGCAGTATTATTAATACAGCATCTGTCACCGCCTATAAAGGGCATGAAACATTGATCGATTATTCATCTACAAAAGGGGCGGTCGTGACATTTACGAGATCATTATCCTTATCGCTCATTAAACAAGGGATTAGAGTGAATGGGGTAGCACCGGGTCCCATTTGGACACCGCTGATTCCATCAACCTTTACGGAAAAAGAAGTCTCTGAATTTGGCGGGGATGTCCCAATGGAGCGTCCTGGTGAGCCAGTAGAGCTTGCACCGAGTTATTTATTTTTAGCAAGTGAAGATTCATCTTATATGAATGGACAAATGCTCCATGTGAATGGCGGAACCATTTTAAATGGATAAACAAAAAACTTGCGGTAAAGAGACAAGTTGCTGTCTCTCTGCCGCAAGTAAAATCATCATGATTGATGTAAGCAGTGTTCTGCATATTGAGCTGACAAGTCATTGAATCGCTTTTCATCACGCTGATCCAGTGCCTTATCAATCTCTTCTCTTAGGAAGGTTAAGCGCTGTTTATAAAGCGCCTCATCTAAAACCATTTGAATATAGATGTCTAAAATGGTGACGCCGTTTTCTTCGGTTTTTTGGGTGTTGCGGGACTTCATGAGCTCAGCATACGTTTTTTTCTCTTTCATAAAGAATCCCCCCGATGCCTTTTTTATAGTATATGGATTGGCGGAGAAAAAATCAACAAGAATTTATAATTTTTAGACAATTTATTTTTGAGCAGAATCGACATCACTTGTCCAATCGACAGAATGTGATATATCTTTAAAAAAAGCTTTTCGATAGATCGAATGGACTAAAAAATATGATAAAAAGATGATTTTTAATAAATTTTGAAAAAATCCTGTCGTTTCTTATATGTTGGTGATAGATTAATAGTATCTTAAATAACCAAATATTAACACAGGAGGAAATGAAGTGTCAGGAATTAGTGAAACACCTTTAGATTCATACGTCATTAATCAAACAACAATGGCGGTCCTTTCAGTTGAAGAAGGAAAAAGAGTATATTCAAAAGTCATCGAAAGAGAGACAAGCTTTTATGTTGAATTAAAGCCCCTGCAAATTATTGAACGCAGCTGCAGATTCTTCGGCTCAAGCTATGCAGGCAGAAAGGCGGGAACATACGAAGTAACAGGAATTTCTCACAAACCCCCAATTGTGATTGACTCATCCAACCATCTGTATTTCTTCCCAACCTATTCATCCAACCG
The DNA here is from genome assembly GCF_038630785.1 of Bacillus sp. FSL K6-1000. Taxonomy (NCBI): domain Bacteria; kingdom Bacillati; phylum Bacillota; class Bacilli; order Caryophanales; family Bacillaceae; genus Bacillus; species Bacillus sp. FSL K6-1000. Next base: position 1,045,131 of record NZ_CP152042.1, read on the forward strand.
TCCTCAGTGCGGCTGGATCTCCCACAAATACATTCATACCTTCCAGGAATCATCCCTCGGAGACACGGTGGTCACCTTTACAAATGAGCAAACCATCAAACTTGATGTCTCATATAAATCATTTGAGAGTCAGGTGCACCGAACAGCATATCTCCGAACGAAATTTCAAGATCGTCTTGATGGAGGTCTTCCTAAGAAACAAGAATTTATGCTGTATCCAAAGGAACAACAGCTCAATCTCGTTTACGATTTTATATTAAGGGAGCTTCGTAACAGATATTAATCAAAAGCCAGCGGCAGAGCAGCCGCTGGACCTCTTATCTCATATGGACTTCATGCAATGCAAAAAGGGGAACATCTATCATAAAGATGAATTCATTGAAACCAAATACGTATGTCTCGTCGTCTATTGGTTGTATTGGGAAATGACAGGGAAATGTGAATCCTTAGACGTATTTTCATCTATTTATTCATAAATCACAGAAGTGACACGAGCTTGTCTGTTACAATAAAAGAAATCATTTCTTGCGAAGTATTTTTATGTAGTAAAGGATGCTTATATTTGACCGATATGAACGAATGGGATGAAGAAATGGAGGCTCTGTATGAAAAAACAATCACATTTGGTGCTGCTATTTATCCTAACAGTGACATTACTAGCAGCCTGTCAGCAAGCAGGTCAATCGCCTTCAAAACAAGACGCAAAAGAAGCTGCTTATGAACAATGGGTTCAATCTTATATGGATGAGTTAAATGAATCATATGAAAAGATGACCGATCAGTTTATCTCAGATGGACATGGAAAAATTCAAACAAATAAAAAATTGACAGAAGCGACGAAAGCATTTGATCGTGTGATTCAAAAAGGGCTTGATCATCAAGAGGTTCCAGCCGCTTATCAAAAGGCCGATCAACAATTAAAGACGGGCCTGGCTTCATTTGAAAAAGGGGTTAGTAAGGTGGAGAAGCTCTTGAAGCATCCCGATCAAGAAAAGCTGTTTATATCCGCTACCCATCATTTTCAGGATGGCTTGCAGCAGACAGCCGCATTTATTGAAGAAGTAGGTCAGATTCAGCAATCATCCTAAAAAAGCTTGGAAGGTTTACTTCCAGGCTTTTTAGATGTGCAGTATTTTCTTTAAACGGCGAACGCCCTCTTGAATCATACTTTCGTCCGTACAGGCGAATCCTAGCAGTAATCCTTTTCGATTGCTTTCAAAACAATAAGGACTTAATGGATAAATGCCAACGCCAGCTGCTTTTGCTGCTTCAATGCTTCCTTTTTCATCAAAGTCTGGTGTTCCTTCTAAAAAGACATGAAGGCCCGTATCGGTTCCATAGATACGGAAGTGTTTGTCAAATTGATGTGCGAGAAGGGCTTCCATCATGGCCGCCTGTCTTTTTTTATACAGCTGTCTCATTCGCCTGACATACCGCGTGAATTCTCCTTCTTTGAAAAAAGAAGCGAGTGTGATTTGTTCCATAATGGGCAGCTGTCTTTGAATGAGTGATTGCAGTGCGGCAATTTCTTTTATGACTGCTTTGGTACCGATAATGGCAGCAAGCCGGATGCCAGGCGCCAGCACCTTTGAGAAGCTTAAGATGTAAATCACATGCTCGGGTGCTTCTGAAAATAGGGAAGGGAGCGGCCCGCCATGGTAACGATAATCTCCATCAAAATCATCCTCTAATATATAAGACTGATGGCTGACAGCAAACTTTAGCAGCTGCTGCCTTCTGTTTACACTCATACATACTCCAGTTGGACGCTGATGGGAGGGCGTCACAGCAATCAGTTTTGTTCGCTGGGGCAATGTATTCACCATCATTCCTTCTTCATCAACTGGTGCGGGGTGAATGTTCATTTCGCGATGCATAAACGACAGCCTTGCCCCAGGAAAACCTGGATCTTCAACAGCTACTGTATCCCCTTTTTTAAGCAATACCTGTGAAATCAAATCAATGGCTTGCTGGGTGCCACCTGTTAACACCATCTGATCTTCTTCTACTTCAATCCCGCGCTCAACAGATAAATATTGGCGTATTTCTGAACGCACTTCCCATAATCCATGCGGGGAGGAATAGCCCCAATTCTTCATATCTAATCGCTGTAATGCTTTCATGAGGGAGCGTTTCCATATGTTTTGAAAGTGTTCATCGATCGCCGGTTCCTGATGACGAAAATCAATATCGAGCTTCTCATGAAAATGATTGGCTGACAGCCAATGGTCCATTTGTTTTTCGGCTTCTTCAAAGTGAGGTCTTATCGGAGGTGGGAAAGGCGGTTCACTTTGATGGGGAGGGGAAGCTGTATATTGATCACTTGAAATGACCTTTGTACCGCCTCTCCTAGATGTGCTGACGTAGCCTCTTGCCAGCAGCTCATCGTAGGCAAGCTGAACGGTTGATCTTGATACATTAAGCTCCTGTGCGAGCACTCTTGTCGGTGTTAACTGATCGTCGGGATGCAGTTTTTGTGAATGAATTTTTTGAATGATCTCATTCACGATTTGCTGCCAGAGCGGGGTAGCGCTTGAACGGTCTAAATGAATATACATCGTGCACCTTCTCTCGTTTTCACATCATAAGATGATGATGGCACGGAATTATGGACTGGTCAATAGTGCCGTTTTTGGATGTAGGAAGTAAGCCAAATGGTGTGTACACTGTTCTCATATGTAATGATATAGAGGAGAGAGTCAAATGATCCCAGCATCCAAAGAAGAAACGGCACACTTATCCATCATCCCGTTTATTTTCGTTTTACTTGGTCTTTTTATGATTACGATTGCTGTGAATCTGCAAGTGCCCCTTTATACGGCATATGCAGAACAAGCAGGGTACGGAAAGGCGGCAACAGCACTTGTATTTGCCGCGTATGTCTTCGGTCTCATTCCAGTTTTGCTTTTTCTTGGCGGTATTTCTGACCGGGCTGGACGCAAACCGATTTTATTGGTTGCGCTTAGCTTTTCGTTATGTGCCACCTTGTTGATGATTGTACATCCTTCCATACAGATGCTTTTTGCTGCCCGGCTGCTGCAAGGTGTCGGTCTTGGTCTTAGTGTTGGAACATGCACCGCATATTTGATTGCTTTATATCCTGAGAAATCAAGCTGGATTCCAACTTTTATTGCATTATGCAGTTCGGTTGGATTTGGGGGCGGTGCTCTTTTTACGGCACTTCTTTCTTTTCAGCGTGTGTCTCTCACGCCGCTTAGCTATTGGATTGTGCTGGCCTTTTTGTTCTTAACTATTGTGGGTGTCTTCTTTTTCGTGCCGCCTGTCCAAGGAGATTCAAGTAAACCGATGATGAACATGCCAAGATTTCCAAAAGGAACAATGCCGGCGAATGCAGCCATTGCTATCGCGTGGTCGGTGTGCGGCCTTGTCATTTCAATTTTGCCAGCACAGCTTAAATTAAATGGTTATGAATTGTGGGTAGGACCGGCGCTCTTTTTGATTAATATGGCAGGTGTCCTGATGCAGCCCTTTGTGCGCAAGATGAATAGCAGCACAGCGCTTCTTTTGGGGTTTATCTGTCTTCCATGCGGATATGGCCTCTTGCTATACGGTGCAAACAGCGAATCTATCTTCCTTTTGCTTGCTGGAACGATGCTGGCGGGTACTGCCTGCTATGGATTTACTTATTTAGGTGGACTTCAGCTCATTGTTGAGCGGGGGAAAAAAGAGGCGGCTAGAGCCGTTGCAGGGTATTACTTGTTTGCTTATTTAGGTCTTGGTATTCCAAGTGTGTTTGTTGGCCTCTTCGCTGATATTTACGGTACTCAGCTCGTATTAATCCTCTTTTTCTTGCTCGTTTTGGCTGCCTGCCTCATTCTATTCATCTCAGGTGTCAGACAGAAACAAAAGTAAGGTGTCGATCTTTCTCTTTCTCCTCCAATTCGTTTAAAATATAGAGAGGAGAGGGGAAGATGAACATGAAAAAAGTGCAGCTGGACGGCGCAGTGTGCAGGTCGCAAGAAGAGCTTCATGATCAGCTAAAAACCGTTTTACACCTTTCTGATTATTACGGGAAAAACCTTGATGCTCTTTGGGACTGTTTAACAGGAGAGGTGGATCTTCCAGTAGAACTGACATGGGTGAATTTTCAAACGAGCAAAGACGCTCTTGGCGATTATGCTGAGAGCTTGCGTCAGTTATTTCAAGAAGCAGAAGAAGAACTGAAGGGACAATTTCAATTTGATATTCAATCATGATGGAAAAAGCAGCCGCTGCCGCAGGCTGTTTTTTGATTTTGATTTGTAAATAGGTGAGCTGTCTGATGTTTAAGATTGTGGATTCATAAAAATATGTTGTATGAAGGAAACTTTCATCAAAATATGTTATAGTGGGACCTACATTGATAGACTAAGATAGAGTGAGGGTTCGGAAAGGATGAAGGAAAAAACAAGATCAAAAAGAAGACTGAGACCTTGGGTAAAAGCCGTGCTGTTTATCATGGCATTTGTCATGGTGATGGCAGTGTCCGTGACTGGATACGCATATTATAAAATTTCAAAAGCGTCGAATAAGGCGCAAGTATCATTAGAAAGAGGAGACACCTCGCAAAAGCGTGTAAAAGCGTTTGATCCAGGAAAAGACAGCTTTTCGGTGCTGCTGCTTGGAATTGACAGCCGTCCAGGTGAAACGGTAGACGAAGCAAGAAGTGATGCGGTCTTACTGGCGGCGGTGAACCGAACAGACAAAACCATTAAGCTTCTCAGTATTCCTCGTGATTCTTATGTGGATATACCGGGAAGAGGATATGATAAAATTGCTCACGCCCATGCGTTTGGGAGTGCAGATTTGTCAGTCAAAACGGTCGAAAACTTGTTGAACATTCCTGTAGACTATGTGATTTCAGGTAACTTTAAGGCATTTCAAGACATTGTGGATGAGCTAAACGGAATTGATGTAACGATTGAAGATGAAAGCATCGTAAAACAGATGGAAAAGGATTCAAAAGGAAAAGTTCAAGTACAGACAGGCACTCATAGACTGAATGGCGAAGAAGCTCTAGCCTTTGTGAGAACGAGAAAAGCAGACAGTGATCTCATGCGCGGAAAGCGCCAAATGGAAGCACTTCAAGCCATCTTTGAAAAATCTAAATCGATTTCTTCGATCCCGTCATACGACAACATCATTGATACGCTTGGTGATAATGTCTCAACCAATCTTTCCATGAAACAGTTCATCGGTCTTTTTCCATTACTGAGCTCATTGAAATCAGTAGATACCATTCAGCTAAAGGGACATGATTATCAGCCTGGGAATGTGTATTATTTTGAGTTAGATGGACCAGGATTAAACGAAGTGAGAACAGAGCTGAGAAAACAGCTTGAATTATCATAAATAAGTAGGAGCCTGCCGCCGCGGCAGGCTTTTTTTGCATGTGTAACGCGCAACATTTCAGCCTATAGTTCATTTGTTTGTTGGAGAAAATATCGAGTCAGCAGTTCCTCTACCCGGTGACGTATACGCGGATTAAAGTATTTATGCTTTTCTTCATAGCCATTTATGATAAATAGATACGTTGTAAATCCCTCATCGTGTTCAATTTGCTGTACTTTCATACTTTCTTTACGTAAATGCTGCTTCAGTTCATAAAGTGCTTTCTGTGCTTCCTTTAACACAGAGGTCACAAGCTGAATGTATGGTTCATTTAATTTAAATGTTTGATGTTGTTTTAAGTGTGTCAGATCACGATTGAGGATGGAGATGACCATAGGAAGAAAGATGGCCTGTTCCATCATTTGAAGCTGTACTCTTGATAGTCTCGTCATGTCCAAGCCTGCTTTCTTTATAAATAGAACAAATGTTCTTGTTTATTATATCGAATGAGTCAAAAAATCTCAAGGGGGGCGAGTGGGATTTATTTGTATATTTTTATGTTTTCCATGTAAAATGAAATGTAGACAAACCTTGAAGGAGTCAAACAAGTTGACATCATTTCTTTCTCTATTTACTCATGAAAATATCACATCATTTTTTGAAAGCTACAAGGCCTTTGGACCAATTGTCGCTATATTGCTTCCTCTGATTGAAGCATTTCTTCCTTTTTTACCACTCGTGGCGTTTGCGGTGGCAAATGCAAATGCATTCGGCCTTTGGGAAGGCTTTTTATTAACCTGGATCGGTGCAAGTGCAGGTTCTATTCTTGTCTTTTTACTGATCAGAAAATTTGGACAGATGAGAATGCTGAACTTTATTAGCAGACACCCTTCCATTAAGAAATTAATGCTTTGGGTAGAGAAACGGGGATTTGGTCCGTTATTTATTTTACTCTGCTTTCCTTTTACACCTTCTGCTGCCGTCAATGTGGTCGCAGGTTTATCAAGAATTAGCATGTGGCAATTTTCATTAGCTGCTTTAGCTGGTAAGTGTGTTATGCTCTTTATCATTAGTTTTATTGGTTATGACCTTTCTGCTTTAGTAAAGAATCCGTTAAGAAGTGTTTTTGCGGTTCTAGTTATCATTTTATTATGGTATGTTGGAAAGAGAGTAGAAAATAGGTTGAACATTCGAATGAGCAAGCGTGAGGACAAAGGAGGCTCTTAATGAAAAAGAAGCCATTGCTATGGTTGATGATTATTACATGCATCGTCTTATTGTTCCAGGTAAAGAATTTCATGTTTGTGAAGTATAAAGTAGAAGGGGTTAGTATGGACCCCACATTTACAGATGGAACAGAATTATTAATCAACAAGTTCTCGCCAAAACTCACGAAAATTAGCCGGTTTGATTATGTGTTATTTCACGGACCAAAAAATCAAATTTTGATCAAACGGGTCATTGGGCTCCCGGGAGAATCGATCAAGTATGTCGATGATCAGCTATTTGTGGATGGTGCAAAATGGAAAGAACCCTATTTAAAAGAGCAGAAAAAACATAAAATGGGGAATGTCCTGACAGGGGATTTTCAGCTGAAAGCCATCACAGGACATGATAAAATCAAAAAAAACCATTACTTCGTGATCGGAGATAACCGAATACATAGCTTTGACAGCCGGCATTTTGGAACGATTTCAAAAGATCAAGTAGTTGGTGTCAAAAGAAATCAGGATGAATAAAAAAGAGGCGCTCTGCACATGCAAAGCGTCTCTCTTTTTTATTTAGCGGCTTTATATTCGGGATGTCTTTTTGCCCAGACATGATGTAAGAATCGAAAAAAAGGTGGCAGCATAGCAATGACAAGAATGATTCTAACGACTTGTACAGCTACTACAAAGGTTGAGTCCTCATGGAGTGTAACTGCTGTTGTTGCCATTTCTGCAATACCGCCAGGCGAAAAGGCAAGAATGGCTGTAATGACAGAAATCCCTGTGACCTCAGCAATGGCAATTGAACTGAGAACCGTTGCAGCAATCAATCCAGCTGAGCTGACGACTGCTACAATTAACGTGTTTTTTAGTCCGACAAACATCTGTTTATTCATTTTTGAACCGATGGTTGCACCTAGAAATACCTGTGATGCGATATTCGCTTGTGCTGGCCAATAAGGAATCAAATCATGACCTATGAGCGCACCTGCACCTACTTGAAGAGCAGCAACTCCTAACATGCTGCCAATCAGCCAAGGGGCAGGGAAATGAAGACGAACCGCTAGGCGTGACATAAGCCAGGCACCTAAAATAAGTGCAGCAGTCCACGAGATGTTTGACAGGGTGAAAACACCGGATGAAAAGGCGCTCCCTTGAATGCCTGCAGCTGCATCCGCTGGATTTTTTGTATTTAAATAGAACACCGTAAAAGGGATGGTGAGTACCACCATTAATACACGTGTTGTTTGTACGAGACTGACAACGGCTGTATTTGCTCCAACCTCTTGGGCAATCCCTGGCATAGCAGATAAACCGCCTGGTGCTGTGCCGACAAAGCTGGTCAGCATATCTGTTTTACTCAGCTTCCATAAGGCAAAGCCAGAGAGCATCGCCAGTAGAATAGAAAAAACGAGCATGAAACTCACAGGGAGCCAATGTTCAGCGAAAATATGAAGAACTTTCATGTTCATTTTTTGTCCGAGTTCGATTCCGAGAATAAATTGACCAAGGAGTAGCCATCTGCTGTGAATACGCAAGGTGTTGTTTCCTTTACGCTGAAACAGGGTGGGACGTCGCATGGCAATAAATGCAGCTGTGATTAATGTACCGATCATCCAGCCAATAGACATTCCTGTTAAAGACAAAAGAAAACCACCTAAACCGCTTATTGCGATCAAAATGAGATCGGTTCGAAGGCTGTTTCCTTGTTTCATCACATGTAAACCTTCTTCCTGTAATTTTGTTCAGTAAGTGAAATGTTGTTATCTTCACTATAATACAAAAGTCTCTATAAATAAAATACGAATTTTTTTACCATTTTCATAAGATTAACTTATCAAGAACCTGACAGCTTCTTAATAAAAGTGAAGATATAATTTTTACCAAAAACAAAAACAAATATACAACGATTTTCCCCTATTTTTGTTATCAGTTGACTATCATTTTCAATTACACTACAATCCTTAGTGTGAGGTGATAACATGAAAATTCCTTCTTTTAAATATAATGAAAAGGGATTGAATCGTTTTTTCGGTCCTTTAGAGGGAAGAATTATGGAGATCCTTTATCAAGGTGAGGATATGCCGATTAAAGAAGTGCAGCAGAAGCTGTCAGATGAAAAGCCGATTAATTTCAACACGGTGATGACTGTGCTGAACCGCTTAACCGAAAAGGGAATTGTGGAGAAGAAAACAAAAGGGCGTTCATCTATTTATAACCCCATTTTAACAAAAGAAGAATTTCTAAATGAGCAGACAAAATGGATTACGCAAGGTCTGATGGACGATTTTGGTCCACTGGCAGTGAATCATATGGTGGATGCAATTGAAAGTGCTGACCCTGAATTACTCAAAGTGCTTGAAGCAAGGCTGGCATCCAAAAAAGAGGAGCAGCAAAATGAATAAAATGAAATCGAGCCTGCTATTTTTAGGCGGTATATTGATTGGTTTAACGATTTTTTATCAGATGGGGTATTACGTGCTTTCAAGCTTTTTTGGCTGGAATCAAGCATATAATCTCATTCATGTATGCCAATCTGTTCTCGAATTCTATGGATTCACTCCTTTGAAATATTTTCTAGATGCTTTAGTGCTCTATACACTGGGATTTGCGATTTTCTATATGACGAAGCAAATCAAAACGTACATTCAATTCAAGCAAAATCTCATGCTTGCAGTCAATCACGAGTCGACCGAATCTTTATCTGAGAAATATGCAAACGACATCGTTGTGTTTCATTGTCATGAACCGCTTGCTTTTGCCATGGGGATGCTTCACCCAAAGGTTTACCTATCAACGTCTCTCATGGACATGCTGGATGAAGAGGAGATTGACGCTGTTGTTCATCATGAATTGCACCACAAATACAGCTATGATCCTTTAAAGGCCTTCACATTCTCAATGCTCACAAAAGTTATTTGGTACATTCCAGTGTTAAAGCATATGAGACAAAGCTATTCCGTTTTTCGTGAAGTGATCGCAGATGACTATGCGATTCGGCAGACAGGCACTGAGCTTGGAGTAGGGCAAGCCCTTTTGAAACTCATTAAAAAGAGAACTCAGTTTCAAAAACAAACGAAGTTTGCGGTATCCTTTGGAGATCGGGCATTGAATTTAAGAATACAAAAGATCTTAAATCCAACATACAATATTCCTTTCAATGTACCCATCATTCCCATTGTCACATCAACCATTCTCATGGTGGTCTTAATGATTATGCTTAATCTAAATTACTAATTTTTTTTACTTATTAACATTACATTATGTAGTGTAAAAACAGGAGGAAATCACTATATGAAAACGAATCAAGAAATAGGAACACTTTTCGTGCGTGTTATTTTAGGTTTGATCTTCTTTCTACACGGACTTCAGGCATATCAAGGAGGTCTGGGAGGAACAGCGGCATTCTTTGGACAAATCGGTATACCGGAATTTATGGCTTATATTGTGAAGACAATTGAACTGGTCGGTGGTATCGCCTTGATTTTAGGTCTAGGAACACGTATTTTCGCAGCGCTATTTGTACCAATTATGGCTGTGGCGATTATGACGGTTGGTTTTTCTAAAGGATTTGTTGGCGGTTATGAATTTGAACTATCACTGCTTGTCATGGCGCTTTATTTAACACTTAGCGGCAGTAAGATGCTGTCCATTGATGGGCTGCTAAAACATCAGCAGCAAAGCAATGAAGCAAAATTTCATTAAACGATCATGAAAAAAACTCCTTCTGCTATGTGTGGCAGAGGAGTTTTTTTATTTATCAAATTGTTGTTTTCACGTTTGAAAAAGGGAAAGAGATGAGAGGTTTGCTGAAATAGTCCTTTATTTTATAGATTGAATGAACAAAAAGACGATTTCATTTTTTGACGGAACATACGATCTCCTATTAAAATAGGACTATCTAAGACACATGGTGCGTTAAAAGATATAAAAACCATACAGCATGCTGCTGTTCATCTTGAGCAATACGTTTCATCAGCTCTTTTGTTCCTTGATCCCGGACATAATCTGATACCGTTAAGTAAAAATCGACCGTTCTTTGTTCATCTTTAAATGCGAAAAGAAGCCCTTCTCTAAATTGATCTGGACAAGGTTCTGTTACGCTTGGTTTGTGGTTTTTACCTGTTAAAGAATAATATAGCTTTGTAAATAGTTGATAGTGTCTGACTTCATCCTGGCGTATTTCTTGAATGATTTTTTTTGCTTCAGGAGTTTTTGCTCTTTGGGCAAGTTTTTCGTAGCATTGGATCGCAGAATATTCACCATTGATCGCTTTTTCAAGGTCAGAAATGATCCTTGTGTTTTGGCGCATGTCATATGGCGAGTAGTCATAATAACCGTAATACATGATATTGCCAGCCTCCTTTGAGTTCATGATGGTTTATGATATGAGAAGAGTTAGGAAAGGTGCCTATATCTTTTTGGGAAGGAGAAGGGGAAAATAGCTATTTACTTTTATTTTCGCTAGAATATGAGTACATAAGAAAGGTGTTGTGGAGCGTGGAGATTCAGTTTTTAGCAGGCAGATCGGGGAGTGGAAAAACGACTGCAATCTTAGAGGAAATCAAAGAACAGCTTCGGCTAGATCCGCTGGATCCGCCAATCATTTTTTTAGTCCCGGATCAAATGACATTCTTAATGGAATACGAGCTTGCAAAAACGTCTGAAGCTGGCGGGATGATTAGGGCCAAAGTATTTAGTTTCACGCGTCTTGCTTGGTCTATTTTACAGCAGACTGGCGGAGCGAACCGGCAATTTGTGACAAGCACAGGAATTCAAATGCTTTTAAGAAAAGTAATTGAAGAAGAGAAAGAAAAGTTTAAGGTATTCAAAAAAGCGAGTGATAAGCCAGGGTTTGTCGAGCAAATCGAAAAGACGATGGCTGAGTTCAAAAGATACTGCATGCTGCCGGAGGATATTGAAAAAATTTCATTATCGAGCATGCATTCAGAGTATACAGAAGAAAGACGGGCAGGCGAAAAATTGCATGATCTGCATGTTCTTTATCAGCAGATGGAGCAGCATTTACAAGATGAATATGTGCACTCAGAAGACTATTTGACGCTTCTCACGCAGCAAATTCCTCTATCTGAAGAAATAAAAGGAGCACATATTTATATAGATGGCTTTTATCAATTTACACCGCAGCAGCTTCTCGTCATTGAACAGCTTCTGCTTCATGCTGAGAAAATAACGGCTGCGTTCACAGTGGATCGTTCCTACCATGATAAGCAGCCAAATGAACTTGATTTATTTCGTATGACTGGTAAAACGTATTTCCAGCTCTATCAGCTTGCTAAAGAGTGCGGAGCGGCCATTTCTGAGCACATTTTGGAGAGAAATAACCGGCATCTTCATACGCCAGATCTTGCTTATTTAGAACGCCAATATGAGCAGAGACCGGTGCAGCCATATCAGGAAGTAACCCCTCATCTCACAGTGTCTAAAAGTGCGAGTAAACGAGCTGAAATTGAGGGAGTAGCGAGAGAAATTCTTCATTTAGTGAGAGAAGAAGGACTTAGACTGCGAGATATTTCAGTTGTCGCACGGCATGTAGATGACTATAAAGATACGTTAAAAGAGGTTTTTCGAGATTACGATATTCCTTTTTTTATTGATGGAAATGAATCAATGCAGTATCACCCGCTTATTGAATTGATTCGTTCGAGCTTGGATGTCATAAAAGGAAACTGGCGGTATGAGGCCGTGTTTCGCTGCGTGAAAACTGAGTTCTTATTTCCGCTCGAACTTGCCAAAAACAAAGCGAGAGAACAGGCAGATCAGCTTGAAAACTACTGTATTGCTTATGGTGTAAAAGGAGAACGCTGGACAAACGGCTCCCGTTTCCACTACAGACGATTCCAATCTTTAGATGAGGATTTTGGACAAACAGATCAAGAAATTGAAATGGAACAGATGCTGAATGATGTAAAGGAATGGATTGCACCTCCGCTTTTCCAATTGCAAAAAAGGCTGAAAAAAGCGCAAAAGGTAAAAGACATGGTGGAGGCAGTCTATGTCTTTTTAGAGGAAATACAAGTGCCGGATAAACTTGAAAAGGCTAGGCTGGAAGCAGAAGAAGCAGGTAGATTAGCTGAAGCCATGCAGCATGGACAAGTATGGGATGCTGTTATTCAATTAATGGATGAATTTGTTGAAATGCTCGGTGATGAGGAGCTCTCATTTCCTTTATTCCAGCAAATGATGGATACAGGATTGGCCTCTTTAAAATTCGCTTTAATTCCGCCTTCACTCGACCAAGTATTTATCGGAAGTATGGATTTATCAAGAATGTATCAAGTGAAGTGTATGTTTATCATTGGGGTAAATGATGGCGTTATTCCCGCACGCCCTTCTGACGAAAGTGTTTTGTCTGAGGATGACAGGGAATGGTTAAAGCGAGCAGGAGCAGAGCTGGCAGAGACAGGAAAGGAACGGCTGCTAGATGAGCAATTTTTAATTTACCAGGCGCTGTCGAGTCCATCTCATCATTTGTATTTGTCTTATTCAGTGTCTGATGAAGAGGGGCGCTCTTTATTGCCTTCGACTCTTATCAAGTATTGTCAGGAGCTTATGCCAAATCATCAGCATGCTTTGTATGTGTTAGACCCGGAACAGCTGGATGACGAGGAGCAATTAAAATTTGTAGCGAATGAGCATGTCTCTTTATCGTATACTGTCTCGCAGCTGCAGCAATGGCTCAACCAATATCCCATCAGTGGTGTATGGTGGAGTGTTTATAATTATTTGATAACGTCAACTCATCGGGATGTATCAAAAAACATCTTGTCGAGTTTGTTTTTTACAAATCGAGCAAAGCGCTTAAAACCAAACGTCACAAAAGAACTTTACGGTGATCACATTCAAGGCAGTGTTTCAAGAATGGAGAAATTTAATGCGTGTGCATTTTCTCACTTTGCTTCCCACGGGTTAAAACTAAAGGACCGGCAATTTTATAAATTGGAAGCACCCGATATCGGCCAGCTGTTTCACTCGGCTTTAAAGCATATTTCAGATACGCTTGTTGAACAAAAAAAGGATTGGAAAAACTTAACAAAGGATGACTGTGTCAATTATTCAAGACATGCAATCGAACAGCTTGCTCCGCGTCTTCAAAAGGAAATCCTCTTAAGCTCTAATCGGCATGCTTATATTAAAGAAAAACTCCAGAAAATCTTAATTCGAGTCTCTTCTATCTTAAGTGAGCATGCAAGAGTGAGTGGATTTTCTCCCGTTGGACTTGAGTTAGGCTTTGGCGGCCAAGGACCTCTTCCTCCGTTTACTTTTCAATTGAAAAATGGCTGCACGATGGAGCTTGTCGGAAGAATTGACCGAGTAGATAAAGCAGAAGGTTCAAAAGGGGTGCTGTTGAGAATCGTCGACTACAAATCGAGTGAAAAAGGTCTTGATCTAGCAGAGGTATACTATGGGCTGGCTTTGCAAATGCTCACTTACTTAGATTTAACCATTACGTATTCGAAGGAATGGCTCGGTGTAGAAGCAACGCCAGCTGGCATTTTATATTTCCATATCCATGATCCGCTCATTCAAGCACCGATTCCGCTTGCAGAGGATGAAATTGAGCAGGAAATATTCAAGAAATTTAAAATGAAAGGTCTATTGCTTGAAGATATAGAAGCGGTAAAGCTAATGGATCAAACGCTTGAATCAGGAAGATCACAAGTCATTCAAGCCGGTTTGAAAAAGGACGGATCTTTCCGTTCTGACTCTGCTGTTTTAAGTGAAGATCATTTTCATATACTCACACAGCACGTTCGGCGTACATTTGAAGAAGCAGGCGAAAGAATTACAAATGGTGAAGTTGCCATTAATCCATATAAATTGAAGGATCAAACACCATGCCGCTTTTGTTCATTTAAGTCTATTTGCCAATTTGATGAATCGATAGAGGATAATGAATTTAGAGTGCTTTCATCTGAAAAGGATGATGTTGTGATAGACCGGATCAAAAAAGAAGGGGATCAGTATGCAAATACCAAAACCGAATAACAGTACTTGGACGGATGACCAGTGGGAAGCCATCGTTTCAGAAGGACAAGATATTCTTGTTGCGGCGGCAGCAGGGTCAGGTAAAACAGCTGTTTTGGTTGAACGGCTGATTCGAAAAATGACCCGTCCAGAAGATCCAGTTGATGTGGATCGTCTGCTCGTTGTGACTTTCACAAATGCATCTGCGGCAGAGATGAAGCATCGGATCACAGAAGCACTTGAAAAGGAATTAGCGAAAAACCCCGGGTCCCTTCATATGAGAAGACAGCTGTCGCTCATGAATCGTGCCAATATTTCTACCTTGCACTCTTTTTGTTTGCAGGTTCTGCGCACCTTTTATTATGAAATTGACCTTGATCCAGGCTTCCGTTTGGCTGATCAAACAGAAGGAGAATTATTAGGAGATGAAGTATTGGATGAACTGTTTGAGGATGAATATAAGGCTGGAAAGCCATCGTTCTTTGAACTGGTTGATCGCTATACTTCTGACCGTCATGATTTAGACTTGCAATGGCTTGTGAAGAAAATTTATGAGTTTTCCAGATCTCACCCTTCACCTGAGCAATGGATGAGGGCATTTCTTTCTCTTTATGATGTAGATGTTCAAACAAAAGTAGAACAATTACCGTTTTACCCATATATCAAAGAGGACCTTTCTCTCGTTTTTCGAAGCTGTCTGGAACTACTCGAACGAGCTCTCGCCCTATCAAAAGAACCGGGCGGTCCAGCACCGAGAGCAGAAAATTTTATAGATGATTTAGAGCAAGTCAATGAATTAATCAGGCATCAAGATGATTTTGAGAAGCTTTACGAGCTTTTGCCAAACATCAATTTTAAAAGGCTCAAAACATGTAAAGGGGACGAATATGACCCTGTGCTGTTAGAAAAAGCCACAGATGCACGCAATCAAGCAAAAAAACAATTAGAAAAACTTAAAGATGAATACTTTATGCGCAGTCCAGCCCAGCATTTGAAGAGCTTAGCTGAAATGAAGCCGGTGGTCGAAACACTTGTGGAGCTTGTCATCCAATTTGGACAGCGTTTCGAAAAAGCGAAGCAAGAAAAATCAATCGTGGACTTTTCGGATTTAGAGCATTATTGCTTACGCATTTTAGCAGAGCAGGATGCGGAAGGAAATTTGATCGAAACAGAAGCGGCCAAGTACTATCAACAGCAGTTTGAAGAAGTGCTCGTTGATGAATACCAAGATACAAACCTTGTACAAGAAACGATTTTAAAGCTTGTATCTAAAGGGGAATATGCTGCAGACGGCAACCTGTTTATGGTTGGTGATGTAAAGCAGTCCATTTATCGTTTTAGACTGGCTGAGCCCATGCTCTTTTTAAACAAATATAAACAATTTACACCAGACGGCAAAGAAACAGGGAAGAGAATCGATTTAAATAAAAACTTCCGTAGCCGTTCAGATGTGTTAGACAGTACGAACTTTTTGTTCAAACAGCTGATGGGGGAAACAGTTGGAGAAATTGAATATGATGAACAAGCTGAATTAAAGCTTGGAGCGAGTTATCCAGAAAGCGAAGATACAACGACAGAAATGCTTCTTGTCCATTTAGATCAACAGGAAGCAGAAACTGACGAAGAGCGAGAAGAACTAGAGACCGTACAGCTTGAAGCGAGAGTCATTGCTAAAAAAATAAGACAATTGGTGGAGCAGCCATTTCAAGTGTACGATGCAAAACAGCAAATGACCCGTAACTTGCAGTATCGGGACATTGTGATTTTGCTTCGTTCTATGCCATGGGCCCCGCAAATGATGGAGGAATTGAAGAAGCAGGGAATCCCTGTGTATGCGAATCTTTCTTCCGGTTATTTTGAAGCAACAGAGGTGTCTGTCATTCTTTCTCTGTTAAAAGTCATTGATAATCCATATCAGGATATCCCGCTTGCAGCTGTATTAAGATCACCACTTGTCCATTTAGACGAAAATGAAATGGCACTGATTCGCACGAGTGATAAAAAAGGCACTTATTATGATGCTGTGAAGGCATTTATGAGTGTGACTCATTCAGATCACCCTACATGCAAAAAACTAGAACGGTTTTTCAGGTTGCTGCGTAAATGGCGTGATTTCTCGATGAATCATGCAGTAGCGGAATTGATTTGGGAAGTATACCGCGATACGCAGTATTTAGATTACGTTGGCGGGATGCCTGGAGGCAAGCAGAGACAGGCGAATCTCCGCGCTCTTTATGATCGAGCGAAGCAGTATGAAAAAGCTGCCTTTAGAGGGCTGTTCCGTTTTCTTCGTTTTATCGAAAGAATGCAGGAGCGTGGAGATGATCTTGGTGCGGCAAAAACGTTCAGTGAAACAGAGGATGTTGTTCGCATGATGACAATTCACAGCAGTAAAGGGTTAGAATTTCCAATCGTCTTTACCGCAGGACTCGGCAGAAACTTTAATATGATGGACTTAAACCAGTCCTATTTACTTGATAAAGAGCTAGGTTTTGGAAGCAAGTATATCCATCCTGAGCTGAGAATTAGTTATGCAACATTACCGCTTGTAGCGATGAAAAAAAAGATGAGGAAAGAGCTGTTATCTGAAGAGCTGAGAGTTCTATATGTGGCGCTCACAAGGGCTAAGGAAAAATTATTTCTGGTCGGCTCTGTCAAAAATCAGGTGAAAGCATTAAGCAAATGGCAAAATGCTGCAACCGGAGAAGATTGGCTGCTCCCTGATTTTGAACGTTATCAATCGAAAACATACTTAGATTTTATTGGTCCTGCTCTCATCCGTCACCAAGCAATGTCATCTATTTTAGAAGAAACAGGTGATGTTGTTCTTTCGCATCCATCAGCATTCACAATCTCATTTACTCAAGCTTCCGATCTTCTAAAAGAAGATATGTCACTTGAAAAGGAGCAGCAAGACGAGGTGGTACAAGCTTTGATGGAGGGGCTGCCTGTTGAAGAATATGGTGATGCTGATGAGAAAGTAGCAGAGAGACTTTCATGGAGATACCCATATCTAGCGGCCTCACAAGTCGGCACAAAGCAGTCTGTTTCCGAGATAAAGAGAATGAAAGAAATACAGGATGAGTACAGTGTTCCTTCTTCTCTTCGAAAAGCTCGTGCCACGTTGTATGACCGGCCGGCTTTCATGAAGAAAAAAGCACTCACTGCCGCAGAGCAAGGCACCGCAATGCACACAGTCATGCAGCATATTGCGCTTCCTTCTGACGAGCCCTACGATGATTCACGTATACAGCAGCTGCTCGATTCCTTACAGCAGCGAGACTTGCTAACAAATGAGCAAGTCCAGTCAATTGATCAAGAAGGAATTGCAGCTTTCTTCTCTACTTCTATTGGTCAAAAGCTGCGAAAAGCGGACTGGGTAAAACGAGAAGTGTCATTTAGTATGGTATTACCTGTTAAAGAGGTATACAGCCATATTGATGCAGAGGGGGAGCCTGTCCTTATTCAAGGGATGATTGACTGTTTATTTGAAACGGACGGAAAGCTATATTTACTAGATTATAAAACCGATAGAGTGCAAGGCAGATTTACAGACGGCCTTGAAGCAGCTGTGCCTATATTGAAAAAACGCTATGAAACTCAAATCGCGTTATATGCAAAAGCAGTAGAACGTTTAACAAACAGAACATTAGAGGAGAAAATTCTTTATTTCTTTGATGGGAATATAGAAATTTCATTATAAATGTATCGGAATGAGAGGTGAATCACATGAGAATTCTGCATACGGCGGATTGGCATTTAGGAAAAACCCTTGAAGGCCGAAGCCGGCTTGATGAGCAAGCACAGTTTTTAGATGAGCTGTATCAAATCGTAAAAGACGAACACATTGATGTCATTGTCATGGCTGGAGACGCCTTTGATACAGTGAATCCGCCTGCTAGAGCAGAGCAGCTTTTTTACGAAAGTCTATCCGCCTTATCTGATAAAGGAAAACGTCAGGTCGTGGTCATCTCAGGCAACCATGATAATCCGGATCGACTATCCGCCGCATCTCCTTTAACAAATGATCAGGGGATTCATTTAATTGGATATCCGACAAATGATATCATCCGCGTCGATGTTCCTTCTTCGAGTGAACGTTTATCCATTGCAGCACTCGCCTATCCGTCTGAAGCGAGACTAAACGAGGTACTGGCTGAAACATTTGAAGAGAAAGTGCTTCGTGATCATTACAATTTAAAAATACAGCAAGCATTCCAACATTTAAGCACTCAATTTCAAGCCGATACGGTCAATATCGCAACGAGCCATATTTATGTGGCAGGAGGAAGTCAAACAGATTCAGAAAGACCGATTGAAGTAGGCGGTGCATATACCGTTGCGGCTGAGAGTCTGCCAGAAGCAGCCTGCTATGTGGCCCTTGGTCATTTGCACAGGCCGCAAACCATCAAGCGTGCCAAAACGATCGCCCGCTATTCCGGGTCACCTCTTGCTTACAGCTTTTCTGAATCAGGATATGCCAAATCAGTCACGATTGTTGAAGCAAAACCTAATGAAAAAGCAAGCTGGAAAGAAGTGTTGTTATCAAGCGGAAAACCACTTGTGAAATGGAAGGCTACTGAGGGACTAAGTCAAGTACACGAGTGGCTGGATGAAAAACGGGATCTTCAGGCATGGATTGATTTAGAGATTCATTTAACAGATCAGCTCTCCATAGAAGAGATCCATCAGCTCCGAAAGCAGCATAGCGGGTTTGTTCATATTAGACCAAAATTTAAAGAACTGCAGCAATTGGAAGAACAAAAGCAAGTTGAAAAGCTCTCGATAGAAGAGCGGTTCGTGAAATTTTATGAGCGCCAGACAGGCGGCGGACTTCCTGATGAAAAAACAGTCAAGCTGTTTTTGGAGCTCGCCAATGAAATGCAAGAGGAGGAAGCGACTTGAAGCCGATTACGCTAACCATTAAAGGACTTCATAGCTTCAGAGAAGAGCAAACAATTGACTTTAGCTCATTATGTGATGCAGGTGTGTTTGGCATTTTTGGACCGACAGGAAGCGGAAAATCGTCCATATTAGACGCGATGACCCTGGCACTCTATGGCAAAGTGGAACGGGCATTAAATAATACACATGGTATTTTGAACCAAGCGGAAGAGAAACTGTCAGTTTCCTTTACGTTCGCTTTGCAGAAGGAACACCATATTTCTTATAAAGTCGAACGTGCTTTTAAGCGGGCGGATGAAATGAAAGTCAGAACGACACTATGCCGTCTGATTGAAATTGGTGATACGCAGACAGTCCTTGCAGATAAAGCGAGTGAGGTCAATCGTAAAATAGAGGAATTACTCGGGTTAACCATTGATGATTTTACGCGTGCGGTCGTCTTGCCCCAAGGGAAGTTTGCAGAATTCCTTTCCTTAAAAGGAGCCGATAGACGACAAATGCTTCAGCGTTTGTTTAACCTGGAAAAGTATGGGGATCAGCTCGTCAAACGTTTGCGTGCAAAGGCGCAGAATCAGTATGGACAAAAAAATGAACTGCTTGCTGAGTTGAATGGTTTAGGTGAAGCTGGTCCAGAGGCGCTCGCAAAGGCAAAGGAAGCGGCAGAGCAGGCAAAGGCTATTTTTCATGAGAAAAAACAAGCGCGGGATGAAGCGTTCACTGTTTTTACAAAGGCGCAAACAATTTGGCAGTATCAAAAGGAACAAGAAGCTTATGAGACGGAACTAAACCATCTGAATCAACTGGCACCATCAATGGAAGAAAAAAAGGCCAAGCTTCATATTGCTGAGCAGGCAGAGGCATTAAAGCCCTATGCGGATGCATTAACAAAGGCTGAAAATCAGCTTTCTCAAGCATTAAAAGAGAAGCAGGAAGCAGAAAATCAGCTTCTGCATCAACGAACGATCTATGATCAAATGACGCAGAACTATGAGCAAGCCAGACAAAAGAAAATAGAAACTGAGCCAGAACTCCTCCAAAAGAAAGAGCAGCTGATTCAGCTAAAGGAAATTGAACGAAAAAAAGAGGCGGCTCTTCAGGAAAAGACGGCAATCGAACAGAGAAAAAATAATACAGCGCAGCAATTATTACAAAAAAAAGAAGAAGCAGACAATCTCCAATCATTGTTAGAACGTGCACTGGCAAAACAAACACAGCTGAAGCGTGAGCTGGAGCCATTACAAGTCTCTGTAAAAGAACGGAAAAGTGTACAGGATGCTTTGCGATTAAGCGAAAATGTTCAAAGAATACATCAAAGCATACACAAGGAAGAACAAAAGATGGAGGAGCTCAAAAAGCGATCAACACAGACCGCAGCAGCATTTGAAAAGCTTCAAAAACAGCAAAAAGACCATCATGAAAAAATAGACCAATCGTTTCAAGCGATTGAACAGCTCTATTTCTATGTATGTGAATTCGAACGGGCTTTTACAGAATGGAGTAAAAGAGAACAAAGTCAGAAGCTCGAAAAATTAAAACAGCGTGATGCTGTTAGGGCGGCGGAATTAAGAAAAGAATTAGCGGCAGAGCTTGTAGATGGTGAGCCATGTCCTGTTTGTGGATCGGTTCATCATGACTCAAAGGCATTGGAAAACAATGACCATGAAGAAACAGTGGCACAAATCGATGAAGTGATTCAACGGATGGACACAGAGCTTAAGCAGGCAGAGGAATACACAAGAGACATGTATGCCGCCAAGCAGCTATTGGAAACGCACGCTAATCAATTAGTAAAACAATTTGCCTTTTTATCTCAGAAAGCTCCAGGTGCGGAAGTTGCGGCAGCAGTAGAAGCAGTGCAAAATCCGGAGTCCTTGCAGTATCTCATGCAAGAATGGAAAGGCTTGAAACAAGATATTCAAGAAGTTGATCGTAAACGAGCTCGTTTAATGGATGAAACACATGATCAAGCAGCAGAGATAAACAAGATAAAAGATCAGATGACATTTGAACAGCAGCGTATCGAAGAATTAGACGGGCTGATCAAGGAGCTTCAATCTGAGCTTTCAGAGCAAACATCTCAATTTAATCAGGCCTTCCCGCACTTTACATTGCATCAAGTACAAGAAATGCAAAAGCAGATAGATGAAAAGGACCAGCAAGCGGAAGGCTATAAAGAGCGGATTGAGAAAAGTATTTCATTTTTGGAAGAAAAACAGCAGGCAAAAGAACAGCTGCAAACAGCCATATACGATGTGGAGAAGGAACTTGATAAACTAGCGCATCAGCTGGAAAGTCAGGAAAAGCTCATTCATCAATATGAAACAGATTTAGGGCGATATCCATTAAAAGCTGTCTCCATTTCTGAAGAACTGATCGAGGTTGAACACACGCTTGCTCGTCTCAATGAAATGGAACAGCAATCGTACAAGCAATTACAGCATGCGCAGGAGCTCTTTAGTCGGGCACAAAGCTATTTTTCAAGCAGTGAGCGTCAGCTTCAAGAGGCTGAACGAAGAAAACAAGAAGCACGAGCAGCATGGGATAAAGAATCGGAGTCTTCTCCTTTTGATAAGCCTCAAGAGATTGAATCTGCTTTCCTGAATCAGGCAGTACGTCAATCAGTTAAACAAGAAATTGATGAATTTGAGGATAAAAGAAAGCAATGTGCCGCAAACTTAAAGCGAATTTCTGAACTGCTGAAAGATGAGTCACTAGATGAAAAGCAGTGGACTGATATTCAACTGAGGAAAGAAGCGGCAGAAAAGGCATTGGAAGAAGCAACAGTGATGAGCGGCTCTGCTTATGAACATCTGCGTGTGATGGAAGAAAATCACCAGCGATTTGCAAGTATTCATGAACGCTTAGCGGAGCTGCAGCAAGAAATTGATCGGCTCGATAAGCTGCAAACCGTGTTTAAAGGAAATACATTTGTTGAGTTCTTAGCAGAAGAACAGCTGGAAAGTGTCAGTCGTGATGCATCTGCCCGTCTTGGTATTTTGACAAGACAAAGGTATGCGATTGAGGTGGATTCAGAAGGCGGCTTTGTCATGCGTGATGATGCGAATGGCGGTGTCAGACGTCCAGTGTCCAGCTTGTCCGGCGGGGAAACCTTCCTGACGTCGCTTGCCCTTGCACTAGCTCTTTCAGCGCAGATTCAGCTGAGAGGTGAGTTTCCGCTGCAATTCTTTTTCCTTGATGAAGGCTTTGGTACCCTTGATCAAGACTTGCTTGATACGGTCATTACCGCATTAGAGAAATTACAATCCCAAAACTTAGCTGTTGGTGTCATCAGCCATGTGGAAGAATTGAAAATGCGGCTGCCGAAGAAACTGATTGTCCATCCAGCAGATCCAAGCGGGAAAGGGACAACAGTCTCAATGGAATTAATGTAAATATTGAGGTGATGACACGGTGGCAAAGCAAACAATTGGATTATGTGAGCTGTGCGGAAGACAAGATGTCCTGCTCACAGAACATCACTTAACGCCAAGAGAAGAGGGTGGTGCTTTTTTACCGACTGCCTTCTTGTGCATCCCTTGTCATAAACAAGTACATGCCCTTTTTACAAACCAGGAGCTTGCCGCACGTTTGAACACAATTGATGCACTGAGGCAGGATGAAAAGCTTGCTTCGTACATCAAATGGATTCGGAAACAGCCGGCAAGCAAGCTAGTTAAAACAAAAAAATCGAGACAGCGCAGAAAGAAATAAGCATAAAAAAGCGCTCCTCTATTTGAAATAGGTGTAGAGGAGCTGCTTCATGCATTACCTACCATATTCTGATCATTTAAGTCAGGATCCACATAGTTGGTGGCGCTAATGCCATTATTTAATATCAAGAAATCTCCGGTATTCCCCGCTCCAGAGCCTAAAGCAGATTTTGACGAACTTTTAGGCGACAGGTAGAATGAGTCACCGACGTTTACGACGCCTCCAGAAATAGAGTTAATGTAAATGGGTCCGACAATTGCTGGCATAATCGACATCCTTTATTCGAAGTCATATCACCATCATATGCGCAGGTAGGTCCATTTGTGAGTTTTGCGGACTTTCATCATTGCTAAACAGCTCCCTAATATGCTTCACTCGCGCAACGCCATTCATTCGACAAGTAGAGCCGATTTGGTAGACAGAGGACGATGATACCCCTTCTACATGGATGGAAGACACTTTAATCACAGGCTTTTCATGGTAAAAGGCTGTTCTCACTGATCGTTCTGGCAGCATCAATGGAATAGGCTCATAATACACTTCAAATTCTTTCGCATCTAAATTTTCTGCTTCATAGCCATAAAACAAACTAATGGTTCGTTGAACAGCTAACACCTTGACTTTCGGGCATAGCTCCTGAGTATCACCGATTTGAACCACACTCGAAATCCCGACAGAATTCACCTTTGAGAACTTCACTTGAGATGTGCGCTTGATCATTATCGAGGTGCTAGAGGAACAAACGGGCCAATAATCAGAGATTCTGGCGGTGTATCGAAAATTGAGGATAATTGTACATGATCTGTGTCCCCGATGATAAATAAGGAAGAAGATGATACCCCGACTACTTTAATGCTTCCGGTCTCAATATTGCGGTTGACAACTGTGAAATTCATCCGTTTTCCTCTCCTTTCGTTTCACTTGGAATATGGGCTAAAAAGTGCTCAATCGCCCGCTTTACATCATGCTTCACATATTCAGCAATTTGCTCTGAACGCTGCAACGGTGTCATATCTTCCCGGTGAGGCAGCTGTCCCGCATAGTATTTGATCCTGCTGTCAATTTGCTTGCGAATGTCCTCAATGATATGGTGTTTGTTGCTTTCATCGAGGGACCCTTCATATCGCTGTTCTAGTTCTTCAAGAAGTTCTGGAGCTTCTTCATTTAGAAATGCATCGACAAGCTGCCGTGTTTGATTGAAAAATTGATCAGCCATTTCTTGCTGCATCATTCCAATTCCCGGGGTTGTTGTTTGGCCCACTTCAAAGTTTTGAACACTGTTTGGATCAGATGGGTTGAGGCCGATATTCAGCGTCCCTTCCAGCCGTTCGATTTTCAGTTGATCAAATTGATAATCAATCCGTTCTATATTCGTTGTCGGTTTATCTTTGATCATTTGTATTTCCTGCTGAAGCTCGTTAAGCCTTTTTTCAAGCATCATGATTTGTTGCGATTGTTTTTGAATGATGCCATATACTTGTGAAGCGTTGCTCTGATAATCATACATTTACCTACACCTCCGGGGATTGCAGATGACTTAAGTTGTTGGTGACTGAAGCGGTACAAAAGGTGCTGTGCTTGCGCCTTGAGATTCTTCAATTCCTTGTGTACCTGCTGCGGCAGGCGCTGCTTCTACGTAGCTTCCCGTGTTATACAGGTTGGAAAGGGCTTTGATGGATCCAGCACTCCCGATTTGCAGAACAGAGGAGTTACTTACAGACTCCACACGTAAATAATTAATTTGTATCGCTTGATTAATATAGAAGTTCAACGGATCCTCACTCCTTACAAGTTACCAACAAGCGGTTGATCTATGACATCACTGTCGTACGTATTTGTCACACTTTTGTAGTTGCTAATTTGCAATTGATCACCTGTATTAAAACTGCCTGCGCCAGCAAACGTTTTAACCTGACTATTTGGAGAAATGGTGATACAGTCTCCAACATGAACGACTCCGCTCGTTCCGACGGCATTTACTTTAAAGGCTCCCACAATAGCCGGCATAGCGGTGCACATCCTTTATAAAATTAGGGCACTTTGTTTTTGGGCGTTTCACCATAGCTTATGATGGGTCTTTTAATGTGTGATTGTCTTTTTGAAAGCTTTTCATGAGAGGAATTAGATGTATGGCTTACCCTTTTTTTGAGCAATCTTTAGAGGTGGATTTGATGCCTTTATTTAAGAGCATGTCAAGCTCTTGACTGCATCTGATGGTTTCTTCGGCATTCATCCCGAATTTTTTTGCAGTCTCAATTAAATGTAATCTTTTTTGTTCAATTTCATAATTGATCATAACGGACGCCAACTCTCACATTTTTTATCAAATAGAAGGATATGGTTAGTATACCCTATTTTTCTATAAAAAAAGCTGTTTCGTCAATATGAGTAATAAAGTGACAAAATTCGAAAGTGTTCTTACGTACCAAATTTCTCTTTTCTGATCTCAGCCTGTAAATAACGTCGTCTTTTGTTGATAAACTGCCGAATTAAGTCTCGTTCAGATGGTAGGATGTCTTTTCGATCTTTCGTATATGGATCATCTCCAATTCGGTCCACAATCAATTCATGCCATTTCTCGATGATTGGACAGAGCCGGTCTTCTACAAAATGTGTATCGAGTACATGCTGGAAAAGTGTGTAATAGGCTTCTTTAAACGAAGGGATATCTAGTAATCTAGCAGTTAATGTATTAAAGCCGTTTACTGGGATGTAATCAAACGCCATTTCTTCACCATGAATGTCACGACCCCATGTTGCATCATAATCCCAAGGAAGTACTTGAAACCGTCCTTGTTCATTCACATAAAGAGCGTAGTTATGAACAAAACCATCAAAGTTTTGTGTGCATACCACACCGATGAGCCAGCGGAAATATTGTGTCACATCTAGGTATTGTTCAATTTTTTCTGCAAAAGTGTCATCTCTTGCTGTGTTGAGAAAGTAAATAAATTCACTCAGCTGCTGATCATGTTGAGACATCCCCGTTTTTTTCTCGTATCCGAGAAGAAGGTGCTTTTTTGGCTTTTTATCAAAAGAACTCAAAAGGGAGAAGTTCGCGTCGTCATCAACCGCATAATAAATGCCGCCTCCTGAAAGCTGCCGTTTTTGAAGAAAGAACTCATCGACGGATTCTATTTTCAAATAAATGCCTTCTTTTCTTCCGTTTATGGTGAGAAACACATGAGAAGCGGCTGGACTAAGCACCCCCATCTGCTCAAAGAAATAAAAAGATAGTCTGTTTCGGATAAACGAAGGGTCATTGTACTCTGCATTTAAATGAAAGATGGATTCGCCTTGTCTTTGTTTTGGCTTTCGGTATTCAATTTGATAGGATTTTTTCTTAAGCTTTCTAATGTGTGAACCGCGGTATGAAGCATAAATATGTGATTTGGTTTGGCCTGTTTTCAGAATAGCTTCAACAGGTTCATCGTTCCAAATGTCTTTTTTTAGTTCAATCAGGTCCTTTGGATGAATCCACATATCAAGTTGTTTTAAAGGTTCCGTGTTCATACGTTCATCAGCCTCCTATATGCTCTTCTTTACAATATGAAAGTGAAGGAATGTCCTGTACCGGCTGGTAGGTATTCATGGAGTTTTAAAGGAAAGAGGCATTCGTCACGAACACTTGTCTACCGAGTCTCGTAACATAAAGCAGAGAAGATAAACAGCTTTGTCTGTTTGTTTTGTCGAAGCATAGACTGGAGGGGAATTGTTCGTGAGTACATTTGATCATTCGCACATTGAACATGCAGTGGCTTCACTTCGAAGTGAGGGACGTGATCATCACTTAGATCGTGAACCAGAATCGAAACGTTCGCATAAGTCAGCTCGTTCTCGTCATTCAAATCGCGGTCATTGGTTCTTTGGCGGTGGTGGACGCCGTAAATCACGCCGTAGTAAAAAAAGCTACAGAAGCTATCGTTCAAAGAAAAGTTATCGCTCTAAGAAAAGCATGAAGAGTAAAAAGTCATATAAAAGCAAAAAATCTTGCAGAAGCAAAAAGAGCGAACCGAAAAAGTCATGTCGCAGCAAACACAGATCGCATCATAAGAAGAGCTGCCGCAAATCACATCGCAGTAAGCACAGATCGCATCATAAGAAAAGCTGCCGCAAGTCACATCGCAGCAAGCACAGATCGCATCATAAGAAAAGCTGCCGCAAGTCACATCGCAGCAAGCACAGATCCCATCATAAGAAGAGCCGCAAGTCACGCCGCAGTCATCGATCTAAACGTTCTCATCACCATAAACGCAGCCGATCTTGCCATAGATGTGGAAAGAAAAAGCATCGTTCTCAAAGAACAGGAAATGTTGAGCGTAAATGGGACCAAGGAAATATGTGGGAATACCGCCGTTTCCGCTAGGCATTCAATCATCATTTTTGAAACCCTTTTTAAAAGAGAGTATGATAAAAAAGGGTTTTTTTTATTTCATAGAGAAATAAAATGAGACATCATAACTTAGCGAAATGAAGATTGTGAGGGGAAGACATGAAGTTTTTTACAGGTGAGATACATAGCAGCATGTTTATTGGGGTAGTCATTGATGATGAATGGGTGATGGACGTCAAAAAGGCAGAAGCCAAATTATTTGAGCTTGAGACACTGCCAAACTCTTTATCTGAGTGCATCAAAATGGGGGACAAGTTTGTAGAACATGTGGGGCAGCTTCTTGATTGGGCTGAGAAAAAAGAAGAAGACCGCGGCTCTTATGTATATCCGCTTTCGGACGTGAAACTCCATGCCCCGATTCCAAAGCCGTCTAAAAACATCATGTGTGTCGGAAAGAATTATCAAGATCATGTTATGGAAATGGGAAGTGCGGCGGATATTCCTAAAGACGTGATGATTTTTACAAAGGCACCTACTTCTGTCATTGGACACGAAGATGAGATTCGTCTTCATGAAGATGTGACAAGTGAATTGGATTATGAAGGAGAGCTTGCTATCGTGATGGGCAAATCAGGGAAAAACATTGCTCCTGAAGAGGTACAAGATTATATATTCGGTTACACCATTTTAAATGATGTGACGGCAAGAGATTTGCAGAAAAAACACAAACAATTTTTCATTGGCAAAAGCTTAGATACAACCTGCCCGATAGGACCTTATATCGTTCATAAATCAATGATCGAGGATCATGGTGCGCTCCATGTGGAAACAAAGGTAAACGGAGAGGTTCGTCAGTCTGCCAGTACGGAATTAATGATCTTCACAATTGAGAACATCGTCTCCACTCTTTCAAAAGGGATGACGCTAGAAGCTGGTGACATCATTGCAACAGGTACACCTTCTGGGGTAGGGAAGGGCTTTGAACCGCCTAAGTTTTTAGCTTCTGGAGATCGAATTGACATCACGATTGAACCGATTGGGACGCTGACAAATCACGTCAAATAAAGCACATGATGACACAGGATTGTCGCTTTGTGTTCGACTTATTTCGTGGTACGATGAGAAGGTACTTGTTCTGATAAAGGGGGAAATCACAAATGGGAACACATTTACATATCACAGCATGGGTGCTGGGGATTATTTTATTCTTCGTAGCCTTTGCTCTAGCAGGTAAAAACGACAAAGGCGCTAAAATTGTGCACATGATCGTTCGCTTATTCTACTTGATCATTATCGCAACAGGCGTAGAGCTGTATGTTCGCACAGGAATGAAAATTCCAGGTTTCGGGGGCGAGTATATCGGAAAAATGATTCTCGGTATCCTAGTGATCGGTTTCATGGAAATGGTCCTAGTGCGCAAGAAAAAAGGAAAATCGGTGACTGGTGTGTTGATTGGTTTTATCGTATTTGCGATTGTGACCATTCTTCTCGGTTTACGTCTGCCGATCGGTTTCCATATCTTTTAATATAAAAAGGACATTGCTTATACGAAGCAGTGTCCTTTTTATGTGGCATCAAATTGTGAAACGATCCGTTGTCCATCTGAAGTGGTCCATTCAAAACGAATGTGACTGGAGGCAGGGTCATGGTGACATTGAAGTGCAAGTGATTGCGTATCTGCCGAAAACTGAAAGAAAGAGACGCGCTGCAATGAATGAAAGGAAGAGAAGACACAATCATAGACGGAAAAACCAAGCTGCTCTACCTGCTCAAGGATGTGATCAAAGACGTTCTCCGGTACGAACATGAGAAGATCGAGCCAGCCTTTGGCAAGGGACGCCGTATATTGAATTTTTTCTCCTCCTTGTACTTCTATTAGCTGCCCGTTTTCATGAAGAACCATGGAACCAAGCAATTCTCCTTTTGTCCATCGGTCATTTTCCTTCAAACAGATCATTGTGCTTTGAAGACTTTCTGGCAGCATGATCTCTCCTTCTTCATCTTCAATCAGACAATGTCCGTTTTCAATGAGCAAATACCCGTTACACCATCTTCTGCTGCAGCGTTCAAGCTGCTTCATTCGATTCTCCATTTGCAAAAGCTCCTTTCCTCTTTCTTTTCTTACCAAATCAAGCCTGTCCTATACGCCGGGAAAAAAGGACAAATCAACTATCAAGGAGACGATGCATAAACTAAGAAAGGCTGAATGAGAACACTTGAGGAAAAACGGATGGGAGCTGATGATGATGTGTGGAATTACAGGCTGGGCAGACTTTAAAAAGCAGCTCATCCAACAGGATCATGTAATCAATCAAATGACAGATACATTATCTAAAAGAGGGCCAGATGATACAAATACGTGGAAAAGTGAGCATGTTCTTTTCGGGCATAAAAGGTTAGCGGTGGTAGATGTAGAAGGCGGAAAGCAGCCGATGACATATACACATCAAAACCATGCTTATACGATTGTATACAATGGAGAGCTCTATAACACGGAGGATATAAGAAAAGAATTGTTAAAAAGGGGGCACCGCTTTCTTGGGCATTCTGATACAGAAGTTCTTCTTCATGCCTATACAGAATGGAAGGAAGAGTGTGTCTCCCATTTTAATGGCATTTTTGCATTTGTGATCTGGGATAGTGAGCGTGAATTGTTATTTGCAGGGAGAGATCGGCTCGGTGTCAAGCCATTTTTCTATACAGAACGTCATCATTCCTTCTTATTTGGTTCAGAGATTAAAGCACTTCTTGCTCACCCTGATATCAAAGCAAAAGTCGATCATGAAGGGCTGTCGGAGATCTTTGGCTTAGGGCCGTCAAGAACACCAGGCCAAGGAGTGTTTAAAGGGGTAAAAGAGCTGAGACCTGCACATGCCTTGACCTTTTCAAAAGACGGCCTGCGCGTGTGGAGATACTGGAATGTCAAAAGCAAGGAGCATACTGACTCACTTGATGACACCGCACAGCACATTAAGCATCTCTTTACAGATGCCGTTACGAGACAGCTTGTCTCTGATGTGCCTGTATGTACATTTTTATCTGGCGGTGTCGATTCTAGTGCCATTACTGCCATTGCCGCTAAGCACTTTGAGAAAATAGGGAAAGCACCGCTTCATACGTATTCCATTGACTACGAAGAAAATGATCAATTCTTTGAAGCAAGTCAATTCCAGCCGAATGCTGACGGCCCATGGATTGATCAAATGACCAAAGCGTTTCAAACGAATCATCACAACTGTATCATCGGTCAAAAAGAGCTGGCTGCGTATTTGAAGGAAGCGGTTGAGGTTCGAGATTTACCAGGGATGGCAGATATCGATTCTTCTTTACTTATATTCTGCCGAGAAATTAAAAAGGATTTCGTTGTTGGTTTATCAGGTGAGTGTGCTGATGAGATTTTTGGCGGCTATCCTTGGTTTCACATGGCAAATGAAACAAATAGTTTCCCTTGGATGAGATCGACAGAAGCAAGAACGCAGCTCCTGCAAGACTCGTGGCAAAAAAAGCTGTCACTTAAGGAATACGCACAAAGCAAATATGAAGAAACGGTGGCAGAAACGCCTCTTTTAGATGGAGAAACGGGAGTCGATAAAGCCCGGAGAGAACTTTTTTACTTAAATATGATCTGGTTTATGACAACACTGCTTGATCGAAAAGATCGAATGAGTATGGGTGCTAGTCTTGAGGTACGTGTGCCATTTGCAGATCATCGCCTTGTCGAATATGTGTGGAATATTCCTTGGGAAATGAAAATGCATGGAAATCGTGAAAAAGGGGTTTTACGAAAAGCATTAGAGGGAATTTTACCGAATGAAGTGCTTTATCGAAAGAAGAGTCCTTACCCGAAAACACATCATCCAGCCTATACTCAGGCTGTGAAAGAGATGCTAACAAATTGTCTCGCGCAAAAAGATTCTGTACTTCACGAATTTTTAGATCCACATCAATTAAAGCAGCTGATTGAAACGGAAGGAGCTTCCTTTCATGTGCCTTGGTATGGCCAGCTCATGAAGGGCCCACAGTTGATTGCCCATCTAGCACAGATTCATCATTGGTTTGAAACGTATCGAATTGATATAGAAGCGTAATAAAGGGTCGGCTTTCTTGTACTTGTTGAAAGGAAGCCGGCTTTTTTGATACATAACAAGAGACTTTTTGAGCACATCAAAAGTTGATCTAGTCTTTCTAATTTGTATAATTAACTTAAAGTGAATTAATTTGGAGGAAAAAGGATAATGAAAATCATTGTGATCGGAGCGGGACCAGGGGGACTTGCGGCAGCTATGATGCTTCAAAGCAAAGGACATGAAGTTCATGTATACGAAAAACAGTCCTTTGTCGGCGGACGTAATGCTAAGTTTCAGCTTGGTGATTTCACGTTTGATACAGGTCCTACCTTTCTCAGCATGATTCATATTGCAGAGGAGCTGTTCACCTTTGCTGGTAAAAATCTTTATGACTATATCGATGTGATTGAATTAAAAGAGATGTATAGATTAATTTTTCAAGACAATCAGCTGGATATGATTCGAGATCGCGATGAAATGTACAAACGATTAGAAGCCTTTGCGCCGGGTGAGGGCGAAGGATATCTAAGGTTTATGAAGGATACAAAGCGCAAAATGGATCGGCTCACACCAATTTTACAAAGTAAAATGGACCGCTTTCATCATTACCTTCGCCCGAAGGTGATCAAAGCACTTCCACAGCTTTCGCTAAATAAAAGTTTGTATGATGTACTGTCAGACTATTTCTCGAATGAATCAGTGAAATATGCCTTTACATTTCAATCAAAGTACTTAGGAATGTCGCCGTGGGAATGCCCTGGTGCGTTCTCAATCCTTTCGTTTATGGAGCATGATACAGGTGTATTCCATCCGAAGGGCGGTGTCAATCAGCTGTCAGAAGCGATGGCAAAGGCGGCGGTTGAAGCTGGAGCAGAGATTCATCTGTCAGCTGGCGTCGAAAAGCTGCTCACGGAGGGAAGGAAAGTAAAAGGCATTCGTTTAGAATCTGGGGAAGAAATACAAGCAGATGAGGTTGTCGTCAATGGAGACTTTGCACATGTGATGACAAGGCTTGTCGAGCCAGGTCTTTTAAAGAAATACAGTGAGAAAAAACTAAAAAAGAAAAAATTCTCATGCTCTACCTTTATGCTCTATTTAGGATTGGATACCATGTATGATGAGCCGCATCATACCATTGTTTTTTCCGATGATTATGCTAGATTCGTCAAAGGCATTACGAAAACATATGAGCTGCCAGATGATCCGTCTATTTATATACAAAATGCAAGCGTAACTGATGACTCACTTGCTCCAAAAGGAAAATCAGCTCTTTATGTGCTGGCTCCAGTTGCCAATAACCAAAGCGGTATTGACTGGGAAGCGCATCAAGATGAATTTAGAGAGCTAGTGCTGAATACATTGGAGCGGAAAACCGGCTTTCAGAATGTCAGGCAGCATATAGAAGTTGAGCGGATGATCACACCGAAGCAATGGGAGGAAGACCTTTACGTATATGAAGGAGCTACTTTTAACCTTGGCCACCAGCTCACGCAGATGATGGTCCTAAGGCCGCACAATGAATTTGATGAATTAAAGCACTGCTGGCTCGTTGGAGGAGGAACACATCCAGGAAGCGGACTGCCAACCATTTTAGAATCAGCGCGTATCACGACAAATGCCATTCTTTCAAAAGAGAAACATTCACACAAAACAATGCGGCATCAAGAAAAGGGGAGCACCTCATGAAACAACATATATTGATTGCAGGTGGCGGAATTGGCGGAATGATCTCAGCGCTTTATTTGAAAAAAGCGGGACATGATGTCACCCTTGTCGAAAAAAATGAACGGCTTGGCGGGAGACTTGCTTTTGTACGTGAGAAAGGATATAAAGTAGATGAAGGTCCGACCATTGTCCTACTTCCTGACATGTTAAAAGGCATTTTACATGAGGTAGGAATTGACGAATCGTCTCTTGATCTGCTGCAGCTTGATCCGCTGTACACAATTCAATATCAAGATGGAACCTCCTATACGAAATACTCTGATGCACGGCGTCAGCTAGATGAAATCAGACGTGTATTTCCAAAAGAAGATCAAGGGTTCCAGAGGTTTATGGAAGAAATGACGGACCGGTTTCAAGAAGGGCAGAAAGCTTTTCTAGAAAAATCATTTCACGAAAAACGTACATTTTTTACAAAAGCCAATATGAAGATTTTAATGAAATTAAAGGCATATCGAACTGTACAAAGCGCTCTGAAAAAATATTTCTCAGACGAACGCCTGCGAGATGCATACGCACTTCAAACCCTCTATGTTGGGGGAAACCCGTATGAAGCATCGGCCATTTATTCGCTTGTTTCATATAGTGAGCACGCACATGGTATTTACTATTTAAAAGGCGGTTATGCAAGTTTAGTAGATATATTGGAAGGGCAGCTCATCAAAATGGGTGTGCATGTAAGAAAAAATGAAGAAGTCACGCAATTGATGTTTGAGGGAAAACGGGCAGTCAAAGCAAAAGTGAATGATGAACATGTAGCCGCTGATGCATTTGTGATCAATGGAGATTATCCAGCTGCGTTAAAACAGTTTGGTTTAGACGAACAAGATCGCCGGAAATACGTGCCGTCCTCTGGCTGTGTGATGGTGTATCTTGGGTTAAACAAGATGTATCAGGAAGCACCTGTTCATCAATTTTTTATGGGAGAACACTTTGATCAGCATATGAAAGAGGTTTTTCAAACGAAAACGATTCCTCAAGACCCGTCATTTTATACATTTAATCCATCGATCATTGATCCATCTCTTGCCCCAGATGGCTGCAGTGTTCTATACATGCTCGTTCCCGTTCCTTCAGGAGATCATATCAACTGGGAAGAGGAGACAGATTTTGTCGAGAACATGGTGGGTGTCCTTGAAAAAAGAGGTTTTCCGGGATTACGAGAGTCGATTGTCTGGCAAAAGGTCAGGACACCAAATGAGTCCTTGCGAGAAGGATTGTTTGAAGGCGGCAGCTTTGGACTTGCGCCTAATTTGTTCCAATCAGGTGTCTTCCGCCCGCAAGTGAAGGTCAGTGAGACAGACAATCTTTATGCGGCAGGTGCTTCCATCCATCCGGGCGGCGGGGTGCCGATCGTGATGCAAAGTGCGAAGCTCATGGCTTCTGTACTACTAAAAGATTTGAACGATAGAAAGGAAGTGAAGCTAAGTGGTTGATGTACAAACAGCATTAAAAGCGTGTGAGGAAACCATTCAAACCCATTCAAAAACGTTTTACCGGGCCTTTTCCATGCTGCCTAAAAAGAAAAGACAGGCCGTCTGGGCCGTGTATTCCTTTTGCCGGAGAGCAGATGACATTGTAGATGAGTCGCCTTCGCCACAAGAGGACCTTGCATCCTTTCGGAAGACGTTTGATCAATTTTTACAAGGTGAGGTAGACCGGAATGATCCGATATGGGTGGCGCTAGAGCATACATTTCAAGAGTTTCGGATGGATGAAGCCCCGTTTCGTGACCTGCTCCAAGGACAGGAGATGGATTTAGAGCAGCAGCGATACGAAACGTTAGATGAACTGCTCATCTATTCCTATCATGTTGCTAGTACCGTTGGACTCATGCTCCTTCCCATTATTGCACCGCGTAAAAAAGAGCAGCTAAAAGAAGCAGCCATTTCGTTAGGGATCGCTATGCAGCTAACCAACATTCTTCGAGATATCGGCGAAGATCAGGCTGAAAGAGACCGTATTTATTTGCCAAAGCAAGTGATGGATCAATTCGGGTACACAGAGCAAGAATTGAAGGAAGGGATTGTCAATCAAGCTTTTCAGCACGTCTGGGAGTACATTGCTTTTGAGGCAGAGGCATACTATGAGGAGTTTTTTGACCATCTTCATGAATTCCCGTTATATTCACGTATACCGGTGAAAGCAGCAGCCCACTTTTATAAAGCCATCTTAGATAAAACAAGAGAAAACGAATACCGCGTCTTTACAGAGCGAGCATTTATTTCAAAACAGGAAAAAGCACTTATTTTAGAAGATATTAAGTAAAAAAGGACTGCACCCCGCAGTCCTTTTTATGTGGAAGAAAAACGATATGCCGTCCATACTCTGGAACGCCAGCGCCTATACATAAAGATGCCTCTGACCCATTCATCCACGATAAAAGAAATCCAAACCCCGATGAGCCCCATTTCAAGCTGAATGCCTAACAAGTAAGCGATCGGAAGCCCAATTCCCCACATTGAAATCATCGCCATATACACTGGAAACTTCGCGTCACCAGCAGCCCGCAATGAATTAATAATGACCATATTAAAAGAGCGTCCCGGCTCTAAAATGATCGTCAATAGGAGAAGTGTGGCGGCGATTTGAATGATTTCATGATTGCTAGTGAAAAACGTAAGCAAATGCGTCGATGATAAAGATAAAGCAGTGGAAGAAAGAAGAGAGATCGCAATGGCCCAGTATAAGCTTTTCATACATCTGCGGTAGGCCGCATCGAATTCTTTCGCTCCAATATGGCGCCCAATTAAAATCTGTGTGCCTTGGCTAATCGCTGCACCAAATAACATAATGAACATCATCAAATTTTGAGTGTAGACCTTTGCTGCTAAAGCCTGCGTCCCCATAAATGTAATAAACAATGTAATGATCATTTGAGAGCCGTTATAAGAAAGCTGCTCTCCAGCAGAAGGAATGCCAATTTTCAGCAGCTTTTTTAAATGCGTCCGCTGGATGTGAAACATGCTCTTCAGCGAAAAGCGCAATCCAATTCGGCGGCGGACAATGAGAATCATCGCCATCAATCCGATCAATCGAGCAAGCGAGGTTGAAAAGGCAACACCCATGACACCTAATACCGGAAAACCAAACGGACCAAAAATGACCAAATAATTGCCGGCAACGTTTAGCAAATTCATTCCGATGGTGACATACATCGTGTCTCTTGTATATCCGTAGCTTTTTAAAATAGCACTATACGTCATAATAAGTGCTTGAATAAAAGAAAGCAGCCCGACAATTTGTAAAAAGACCGCCGCATCCGGCATGAGTTCACTTGATAAGCCCATCATGTGCAGAATGGGAACAGCTAACATAAACATGAGGAGACTAATGACAAAGCTGATCAAGAAGTTGGTCCCTAGTGAGACATAGGCGACTTGAGTCGCTTCCTGCTTGCGGTCAGCTCCTAGAAGCTGCGCAATCACAATGGTCGTTCCTGTTGTAATGAAGCTGAACATGACAATTAATAAATTCAGGAGCTGGTTGCTTACACCTACTGCGGCCACACTGTTATCAGAGTATTGGCTGAGCATAAGTGTATCAGCGCTCCCCATGAGCATATATAAAGAGATTTCGATAAAAATAGGCCAAGTTAATGCAAATAATGAAGGGTGCGTTTTCTCATCTTTGGCTTGAACCTTTTCATATGACAGGGTTTGAGATTTCATCACAAAGCCCCCTTTCGTATAAATCCGATTTATAGTGTACCTTGCATCGACTATAATAAGAAGAGATGAAACCGAAACTTATTGGAGAAATACGACTTCATAAGGGGATGAATATGAATCGATTTATTACATTTACTGTACCGCCGTTTCCTATTTATATAGCTTCAGGTAAAGGGATATTTCATCAAGGAGAAAGACATATCTCAAGAACCTTCACTGTATTTGATCTTCTCTATGTCACAAAAGGTGAACTATGGATGACAGAGGACGAGGAGGCTTTTCACGTAAAAGAAGGTGAATATATGATTCTCTCACCGGGCCTGTCTCATGGCGGACATCTGCCATGTGAAGAGGATACCTACTATGAGTGGCTGCATTTCTCAATTGATCGATTTGAGCTGACGAACCGGCCGAGAGAACACTGGATTGATATGAAACAAAACCAAGCCACCTTCGAAAAGCCGGCAACATATGAATTTAGCCTGCCTCGTTTAGGAAAAGTGAAGGGACGAAGTGTGTTAGAAAAACACCTTTCAGCGATGAGCGCACTAAAT
This sequence comes from Bacillus sp. FSL K6-1000, assembly GCF_038630785.1. Lineage (NCBI taxonomy): Bacteria > Bacillati > Bacillota > Bacilli > Caryophanales > Bacillaceae > Bacillus > Bacillus sp. FSL K6-1000. The sequence goes on from NZ_CP152042.1 coordinate 1,082,622, forward strand.
CATGATGCATCTGAACTTCCGCTGAAAAAACAGCTTCTATTTGAGGAACTGCTCATTCACCTGCAAAAGGAAGCATTTCATATTCCAAGTGCAAAGGAGACTGTCGCATCAGAAGTGGTTCACTATCTTGAGCATCACTTTATGGAGAAATTGCATATGGAGCAGCTTGCAGAGAAACTGCACTATCATCCTGACTACATGACAAGGTGTATGCAGACGGTGTATGGATTGACGCCAAACCAGTACAGCCATCGTCTCAAGATCGAAAAAGCTAAAAGCATGCTCGCCTCAACGAATGAAAAAATCGCAGCCATTGCAGAGCATGTAGGCATTGACGACCCTACTTATTTTTCTAAGCTATTTCGGCAAAATGAAGGCATGACGCCGATTGAGTACCGTCATCTAGCAAAAAGAACGACAAAGTAAAGGAACGTGAACAGATGAAAAGAGAAAAGGAAGAGCTTGTGAACATACGTCCATTAACCGAAACGGATTTAGAGGCGGTGTGGCATTTAAAATTTAAAGCACCAGACCAGTCCTATCGAAAATGGAATGCCCCTTATTTTTATGAACACGAAATCCCGCTTTCTGCATTTAAGAAACGTTACTTACAGGATGAATCCATTCCCCAAAAGCTATATGGCATTGAAATAGACGGTGATATTAAAGGTACCGTATCATATTATTGGGAGAATGAACGTACACGGTGGCTTGAATGCGGCATTGTCATTTATGACTCACGCTTTTGGAGCGGGGGCATTGGGACAAAAGCATTAAATCTATGGATTGATGTATTATTTACGCATATTGATATCCCTCGAATTGGTCTAACCACTTGGTCAGGGAATGAACGGATGATGCGGTGCGCAGAGAAATGCGGATTTGTCCTTGAGGGGAGACTGAGAAAGGTCCGTTATTATCAAGGAGAGTATTATGATTCGATGCGCTACGGAATGCTGAGAGAAGAATGGCGAAGCCTCCCGCGCAATATCCTCTGAATCATTATTTTTTAGGAAAAAAGCATCGTATAATGGAATGAACTGAAGAAGAAGGGTGGCAGATGAATGTGGGCTGGATCACTGGATGGTTTGTTTCTATTTTAGTCGCAATCTATCTATTGATAGATGCACCAAAACATGGGAAAAATAAATGGTTATGGTTTATTTTAGGTCTTTTATTCGGGCTCTTTGCATTTGGGATATACCTCATCAAAACAGGAAGAAAAGGATTGGGCTGGACAGTTCTGATCGTGTCCATCATCATCTATTCTATTGCTATACTAGCCTATGTCTTTTACTTCCTGTTGCTGATCATCGGATACTCAAACGCATCATAGAGAGCGCGTATACATAATAAGGGGGAGTTTAATCTTGAGAATAACGGGTCTATTCGTTTCACTTGCTGTTGCTATCTATTTATGGTTTGATGCGCCAAAGCATCACAAAGACAAATGGCTGTGGGCCATTTTAGGCGTGCTTTTTAGTACCATCGTACTCGGCATTTATTTGATCAAGACAGAGAGGAAGGGGCTGGGCTGGACGATCTTGATTTTAACCATCTTGTTTTATCTCATGCTGCTCATCTCTGTTTTAATCGGTGTAATTCTTTTTTATCAGGCGCCTTCATGAAGAAGGGCCTTTTTCTTTTACCTTTTGAGCCGGCACACCAGCAATGACGATCTGCTCTTCATGAAAGGAATGATTCACCACGGCATTTGCTCCAATTGAGATATGATTTGCAATATAAATGTCTCCAAACAGCTTAGCACCGGGCCCAATCCATACGTGATCTCCAATGGTTGGTACATCCTTTTCGGAATGGTTTTGACCAATATTCACCCCTTGATGAATATCACAAAATGCCCCAATTTTTGCGTGCTTATTTACAATTAAGAGGCCAGTATGATTGATTCTAAGGCCGGGGCCAAAGACGCCAATTGGGATATCAAAGCCAAGCTGCATCCCTTTCTTTTTATGTAAATAGCGGTAAAACCATTTGCGCAATGTAGCGCCGCTATTAGAATAGTATTCATATTTTCGTAAATACCTTTGATATTTCCATATATCGTCCCCAAACCATTTTGGCCTTCTGCGCGTGATAGCTAATGCTTTCTTATCCTGCGTTAAGTAATGGTGAAGATCGTGCTTTGTTAAAATCATCAAAATTCCCCTCTCCATCCCTTATGTTTCAGAGAAATTATACCACCCAAACCATTTATATCAAGAAAAAACAGTGTGATTTCTTCAATTTTCTACCTTCATTTCATCCAAATTTCTGCATAAAATGAGCGCTTTGAATTGAATAGAACAAATGAACCAGGAAAAATGATTTGTAATTTTTTTCAATGTCAATCCGTCTCATGCGTTCCATCTCCTTATGGCAGTAAGGTTTGTAAAAATTACTCGAAAATACTCATTAAAAAGAGAATATTGTATTAATATGCTTTTCGAATCATCTTTTTGAATACAATTGACTTTCCTATCTCACATCCTCTAGGCTAGTAAATGAAAATGATAATGATAATCTTTATCAATTGGAGGAGTGTTTTATTATGTCCATCAAAACCGTTTCTAAAAATCAGCAATTTTTAGAGCAGCAAAGTCAAAGAGAATCTAATGCAAGGTCTTACCCGAGACGGTTCCCATTAGCCATGCAAAAAGCCGAGGGCATGATCGTGACAGATGCGGATGGCAGAGAGTTTTATGACTGTCTAGCAGGCGCAGGAACACTTGCACTTGGCCACAATCATCCGGTTGTGATAGAAGCGATTGAACGTATGCTTCATGAAAAAAGGCCATTGCATACGTTGGACATAACCTCAGAAATTAAAGAAGAGTTTGTGAATGAAATTTTTTCTCACCTGCCAGAAGAGTTTGCAAAGAGAGCAAAAATTCAATTTTGTGGACCAACTGGCGGTGATGCCATAGAAGCTGCGATTAAATTAGTCAAGACAGCGACAGGAAATCGTTCCATTCTTTCTTTCCACGGTGCTTATCACGGTGCGACACATGGCACGATGTCATTAAGCGGGAATTTGTCTCCAAAGGAAAGAGTGCAAGGGTTAATCCCAGATGTGCATTTCATGCCTTATCCATATGAATATCGCTGCCCATTCGGAATTGGCGGGAAAGATTCACACCGCATTTCCAGCTCTTATATTGAGCGTGTATTAAATGATCCTGAAAGTGGTATTCTTCCGCCAGCAGGTATGATCTTTGAAGCAGTACAAGGTGAGGGAGGCTCAATTCCAGCATCTATTGAATGGATGCAAGAAATGAGAAGAATCACAAATGAAAAAGGTATTCCGCTCATCATCGATGAGGTTCAATCAGGCATTGGCCGAACAGGTAAGATGTTTGCTTTTGAACATGCAGGAATTGTGCCGGACGTCATTGTATTATCTAAAGCCATTGGTGGCAGCCTGCCGCTTTCAGTTGTGATTTATGATAAAGATTTGGATCAATGGAATCCAGGTGCACACATTGGCACATTTAGAGGAAATCAAATGGCAATGGCTGCAGGAACCGCTACGCTTAAATTTATAAAAGAAACGAATCTGCTTGATCATGTTGACCAGTTAGGGAATCGCATGCAGGCTCATCTAAAAGACATTCAAAAAAATGTACCTGCTATCGGTGATGTTCGAGGAAGAGGCTTAATGATTGGTGCTGAAATAGTTAATCCAGATGAAAAGCAGGATGTGGATGGAAGTTATCCAGCAAATCCTGAGCTAGCCAGTCTCATTCAAAAGAATTGCTTCGATAAAGGCTTAATTGTAGAGACAGGAGGCCGTTTCGGCAGCGTCATTCGATTCTTACCGCCATTGATCATGACAGAAGAACAGCTTGAACAAGTTATCGCTATTTTCAAAGAGGCCGTATACGATGCAATCAACTAAAGCTTCTGTGGATTCATTATTTATCAATCAAAGCCAGCTTGGAAGAGAGTCCTTCCAAGCGGCTCTTCATACATCTATCGACAGCTTACTGGACCAGTGGCAAAAAGGCCAAGGCCCATACAGTGGAATATTGCCTGGGAAATTAGAGGCTAGTGTCGAATCATTATTTCAGTTTCAACCGTCTGGCGAATCAATTGAATCTGTCTTTCAAGATATAAAGCAGCACCTTTTGCCACATCTGGTTGATGTATCGCATCCAAAATGCTTGGCACATTTGCATTGCCCGCCGCTTATACCTGCGCTTGCCGCAGAGGTGATAGTAAGTTCTTTTAACCAATCAATGGATTCCTTCGATCAAAGCGGTATTGCATCTTTGGTTGAGGAGGAAATTCTAAAGTGGCTATGTGCGAAGTTTTCTTATGGAAATTTAGCAGATGGGACATTTACGAGCGGTGGAACCCAATCTAACTACATGGGGCTGCTTCTTGCAAGAGATGCTTTTTGTGAGAACACATGGCAATGGAATGTTCAGCAGAAAGGCTTGCCGAGTGAGGCTCACCGTATGAGAATTCTTTGCTCTAAGAATGCTCACTTCACTGTGAAAAAATCTGCATCCCAGCTAGGCTTAGGGGAGCAGGCGGTTGTTCTGATAGAGACAGATGAGCATCACCGCATGGACCTCAACGATTTGAAGAAGAAACTAGTTGAGTTAAAGGAACAGGATCTCCTGCCTTTTGCGCTAGTGGCGACTTGCGGGACAACTGATTTTGGCAGTATTGACCCGGTTCGAGATGTGTATGACATCGTCAAACCATGCGGTCTGTGGATACACGCAGATGCTGCCTATGGTGGAGCGCTTGTATTAAGTGAAAACTACCGAGATAAATTAGATGGTGTTGAGCTGGCTGATTCCATCACAATCGACTTTCATAAACAATTTTATCAGCCGATCTCCTGCGGGGCCTTTTTGCTGAAGGATAAAAGGCATTTCGGCTTGATCAATTATCATGCAGATTATCTTAATCCAAAAGAAGATGAACTGGATGGAATACTACATCTCGTCAATAAATCTGTCCAAACGACGCGCCGTTTTGATGCACTGAAATTGCTTCTTTCTCTTCGTCTGATTGGGGAGGAAGGGTTTGGTGACATGATTGACCATACCATTGATTTTGCGAAGGATGTGGCTGCGCTTATCGAGAGCAATGATCACCTTGAAGTGATCAATCCTGAGCCAGAAATCAATGCAGTAGTGTTTCGATTTAAGGGTGCGGATGACATCAATAAAATCATCCATCGAACGCTATTCACATCAGGAACTGCTGTCATTGCAAAAACAGTGGTGGATGGTCAAACATGCTTGAAATTCACTTTGTTAAATCCGAGAACGACAATTACACATATTGAGGAAATCCTTTCTGACATCGTTGATATCGGGATCGCTCATATTCAATCCGGGAGGGTACTACGTTGAGTCAATATAAACAAATGGCTGAAAATGCAACTATGCAAAGTTTTTTAAACTGTTTTTTACGTGAAACAGGAATCGATCGATCTGCAAAAAAAGAGACGAAAGCAGATGGTTCGCTTGTATTCGTGGCAAAACTAGCAAAGCAAGACCTTGAGCTTGTGATTCCGATCCGATACTTTTCATCTGTAGGCCGCCATCTCTTTGATTTTCCGATTCGCTTTCGTCCGAGTGGAAGCGAGCAAGAGGGGACGATCGTCGATTACACGACACTTGTTGCTTTATGTTCAAAGGAGCTTCTCATTGCATATGGCCGCACAGATGCAGAGGATGAATTCATGCTTCGCATCATTTTAAGCTGCAGAAATATTGAACGATTCTTAAGGGAGAGAGAAATTGATCGAGCTGCTTTATCTCAAGCTGATTTTGAGTACATCGAGGCTGAACAGTCACTTCTCCTTGGGCATTTAACACATCCAACACCAAAAAGCAGACAAGGGATGACAGAAGAGGAGGAAGCCGTCTATTCTCCTGAGCTGAAAGGGGCTTTCCAGCTTCATTACTTTAAAGCGCACCATTCGATTGTGCTTCAGGATTCATCTATTTCACAACCTGCGGCAAGTCTCATGTTAGAAGAGCTTTCGCGTCAAGTGCCAGAAGAAACAGAGAGACTGAATAGGTTAACAGAAAACGGAGAATATGTGTTCATTCCAATTCATCCGCTGCAAGTCAAAGTGGTCATGGAGAAGGCATTCGTGAAGCGTTATATAGAGGAGGGGAAACTGACTTATTTAGGACCGCTAGGGTCTGAATACACAGCGACCTCATCCTTTAGAACGGTCTATCAAAAGGATTCTGCTTACATGCTCAAATTCTCTGTTCCTGTGAAAATTACGAACTCGTTACGCATCAATAAACAAAAGGAACTGGATCGAGGAGTAGAGATGTCCCGCATCTTAAAAACAGAATTAGGCGTTTCTTTATATGAAAAATTCTCTGGATTCCGGGTCATTGAAGATCCTGCATATCTATCTATTCGAGGAGATGAAGCGGAATCTGGCTTTGAAGTGGTCATTCGTCAAAATCCATTCTTGCATCGTGAAAAAGGCGCAAGCTTAATTGCTGGGCTATGTCAGGATCATGCGTACGGAGGAAAATCAAGATTAGCAGGAATTATTCATAAACTTGCAGATGCAGAAGGCCGGTCAACAGAAGCGGTCAGCCAAGATTGGTTTAAACAATACTTAACCATTTCGTTAAAGCCGATGCTCTGGCTATTTGAAACGTATGGTCTTGCACTCGAGGCCCATCAGCAAAATGCTGTTGTGCAAATGAAGGATGGTTATCCAGACACCTTCTATTATCGTGACAATCAAGGCTACTATTATAGTGAATCAAAAAAAGATAAGCTCGCAAATCTAGTTCAAAACTTGAGCGTAAGAAGTGAAACCATTTGTGCGGATGATGTAGCCGTTGAGAGACTCCGTTATTATTTCTTCTTTAATCATTTATTTGGTCTCATTAATGGCTTTGGCACAGAAGGTCTAGCAAAGGAAGAAGACTTGCTGGCACTCGTGAGAGATACATTGCTTGCTCATGAGGAGATGTACGGAGCTTCTGATCTGACAAACAGCCTTCTCCGTTCAAAAGAACTTCCTTCAAAAGCGAATTTGCTGACACGATTTGAAGATATGGATGAGCTGACAGGGTCTCTGGAAACACAGTCTCGTTACACAGCTGTCTTGAATCCGCTCTTTTTACATAAGGAGGCGCTGATTGGATGAGGCATCGTATTAGGTTTATTCGTGCTGAATATGAAAGAGACGTCCAGCTTGTTCATAAGTGGATGCAAGAAGAGTATGTTCACCCATTTTGGCATTTGAATATTCCTTTTCCTGATTTTGAAAAGCATTTTTATCAGGCAATACATGATCCGCATCAAACCCTTTATTTAGGCACGATTGATGGGACGCCAATGAGTTATTTTGAGGCTTACAACGTGAAAGGGGATGTCATTGAATCCTACTATGAGCCTTCTCCGCATGATCAAGGCATTCACCTGTTAATAGGGGAGCCGGATTATGTGGGAAAAGGATTTGCTGCGCCGCTCCTTCAGGCAATGACAGCATTTCAATTTGAGCAGAACAAACGAACAGAAAAAATCGTCGCTGAGCCGGATATTCGCAATGAAAAAATGATTCATGTATTTGAAAAATGCGGCTTTGAACGTGTAAAACCAGTCACTTTACCGGATAAAACAGGTCTTTTGATGTTTTGTGATCGAGAACGATTCGAAAGGAAGTATAACCATGACGCGGTTCAACAAGCAAAATAATATAGTGGATGTAATTGGGATCGGCATTGGCCCGTTTAACCTTGGACTTGCCGCATTATCTGAAGAGGTAAATGAAATCGACGCTTTGTTTTTTGAAAGAAGTGAAGCCTTTCACTGGCACCCAGGGATGCTCATTGAAGGAACGACACTGCAAGTCCCATTTTTAGCGGACCTTGTCAGCATGGCAGATGTGAAAAGCAAATATAGCTTTCTCAACTATTTGCAGGAACAAAACCGTTTGTATTCATTTTACTTTCTAGAGGACTTCCATATCCCGCGCAAGGAATACAGTCATTATTGCCGCTGGGTCGCTGATCAGTTAGACTCTTGCCGATTTGGCATGAACGTCGAATCTGTCTCACTGGTTGAAAAGGCAGGGGAAAAGCGGTATGAAGTGCATGTCCGTCATGTGAAGGACCAAACTGTAGAGGTGTTTGAAAGCAAACATCTTGTCTTAGGAATTGGCACGCAGCCGGCGGTGCCAGCATCGCTCCAGCCAGCTTTAGGAGAGAAGGTTTTTCACTCAGCTGACTATTTAAAACGAAAGAAAGAAGGCTGTTTCAAAGGGAAATCTGTCACAGTTATCGGCTCTGGTCAAAGTGCAGCAGAAGTGTTTTATGACATTTTATCAGATGATGAAGCGAAGGATATTCACTGGTTCACACGGTCAAAAGGATTTTTCCCAATGGAATATTCAAACCTAGGGCTGGAGTATTTCTCCCCTGACTATATTGATTTCTTTTATGAGCTTCCGCAAACAAAAAAGGATGCGTTATTAAAACAGCAAGACTTGCTGTATAAAGGCATCAGTTCGGCGATGATTCGTGATATTTATCATTTGCTTTATGAACGTTCTGCCTGCGGAACGCAGCTGAACACAGTGCTTCAAGCCATGACGGAGGTCAACTTGATTGAGGAAACAGCGGGCGGATTATCACTTTCCTGCACGCAATGGGTCAAGGAAGAATCCTTTACGCATGAGACGGATATTGTTGTATTGGCGACTGGCTATCAATCCGTTCTGCCGCCATTTATCAACCCTATTTCTCACCACATTCAATGGGATGATCAAGGACGTTTCCAAGTGGAACGTGAATATCGTTTGAAAACAAATACGATGGGTGAAAATGATATTTTTGTACAAAATGCAGAGCTTCATACACATGGGGTCGGCGCTCCAGATTTGGGGCTGGGGGCTTATCGAAACAGTGTGATCATCAATGAACTTGCTCGTCAAACCGTGTATCCACTTTATCAAAAGCACGTCTTCCAGACATTTGGTACACACAAGAACGCACACACATTTGAAGAAATCAAAGGTTAAGGAGGATGAAGCGATGAGTGTACAAGACGAATTGAAAAAAGCGGTGAATCCTGCTGCTTGGAAAAAGGCAAACCAGAGAATGGTGGCAAAAATGCTGTCCGAATACATGTATGAGGACATGCTTCATCCTGTCGAGTTAGATCGTAAGGATGGCATTGCCCAGTATGAATTAATCATTCATGAACATAAGAAATATCGTTATCTGGCAAAACCTCGGTTGTTTGATAGTTTTGATACAATCGCTGAATCAATTGAGTACTGTCAGGATGGAAAGTGGTCAAAGGATGTCAGTGCCATTGTGTTTTTACTAGACATTCAGCCGATCATTCCAATGTCCTCTGACACAACAGGCCATCTTATCAAAGAGCTTCACCATACTTTGTTAGCCGATGTCCATTTGCTGTCGAAAAAAGCACTTCGTGCGGATGAGCTGACAGATACGGATTATGCATGGATTGAAGGAGAAATGACAGGCCATCCTTGGATTGTGTATAACAAAGGGCGTATAGGATTCAGCTACGATGATTACTTAGCCTATGCACCAGAACGTCAAGAATGTGTGCAGCTGTCTTGGATTGCTGTTCACAGGGAGCTTGCGACATTCCATGCAGTCGATCATGAAAACTATGAACAGGTAATCGCCAAAGAATTAGATGAAGTCACGATTCGTCAATTTCAACGTGTGTTAAAGGATGAAGGACTGAATGCAGCTGACTATTATATGATGCCTGTTCATCAGTGGCAATGGACGCATATGATTATTCAGCATTTTCCGGAAGATTTGGCCTTGCGCCGGATTGTGTATTTAGGAGAGGGGCTGGATCAATATATCCCGCAGCAGTCGATCAGAACCTTTACAAATATCTCAAATAAAGGCAAGCATCATATTAAACTGCCAATGAGTATTTTAAATACACTTGTGTACCGTGGACTCCCATCAGAACGTACGGTCATTGCCCCGCGCATTACAGCACATATTAAAGGGATTGCGGATCAAGACTCATTTTTATCTGATGTGTGCCGCGTCATTTTACCAGGTGAGAATGCAAGTATCAATGTCGATCATCCATACTACAGCAAACTGCCTGGTGCGCCGTATCAATATCTCGAGATGCTCGGTGTCATTTTTAGAGAAAGCATTTATACGTACTTAGAAGAAGGGGAAAGCCCTGTTACACTTGCGGCACTCACTTATGAGGATCATGAAGGTGAGCCGTATATCAAGCAGCTGATTGAAAAATCAGGTCTCTCCGCAAAAGAATGGATGGCGAAGTTTTTCCATGTCGTGATGCCGCCGCTTTTGCACTTTATGTATCAATACGGCACAGTCTTTTCACCGCATGGTCAAAATACGATTCTTGTGTTAAAAAATCATCAGCCGCATCGTTTAGCGATCAAAGATTTCGTTGATGATGTGAATATAAGTGACCAGCCGCTGCCTGAATTAGCTTCACTAGAAGAAGATTTAAAAGAAGTGCTGCGCAGTGAGCCGCCAGAAGGTCTAGTACAATTTATCTTTACAGGATTATTTATTTGCAATCTGCGCTATGTATCCAACGTATTAGACAATCACGATCTGTTAGATGAAACGACTCTTTGGCGTTTGCTTGCTGATGAAATTCAGCAGTATCAAAATCAATTCCCGCAGCTAAAAGACCGTTTTGAATTATTTGATCTATTCCAGCCGAAGCTGACAAAGCTTTGCTTAAATCGTAATCGAATGATTGATTATGGCTATGGAGATGGAGATGACCGCCCGCATGCATCAGAGCATGGGAAGGTCACAAATGCACTCGCTCATGTTCTTTCGTCAGTTGGAGAGAAGTAATAAAAAAGCTGTAGACATCAAGTGTCTACAGCTCAGCGTGTAGACAAACCCTCGCATTCGGTGTCAGGTCTGCGTGCCGGTGCTCACGAATGTCACATTCGCTCCGCGCCGGTACTCGCCCTTCCTAGACTGCAAAGGTTTTCTATCACGCTGAAAAGAAGACAAAGGGTTAAAATAAAGATCATTTTAGCCCTTTGTCAACAATCTGAAGCTGTAGACATCAAGTGTCTACAGCTTGTTTGTTTTTTAAGAAAATGCTTGAGAGGCAAGGAAATAGAATAGGGCGGGATCATTTAGTTTTTCTTTTCCGCGAATCATCATAAAATGGGCTACGTTTGTTTTCGTAAATCCTGCTTCAACAAGTGTTTCATGCAGGCGTTCAGCAGTTTCTTGCTGCATATCTAAACGAATTGCCCCTGAATAAGACGAGATGAGTGATTGGATGAGCGAGAGAGCGGTTTGTTCATCGTTTGCTGTAAGCGGTCCAATCATGAGATTAGCTGGGGTTTCGATGCCAAATGCAAAGCCAGTTGTTTCATGATGTTCATTCTGTGCGATCAGCCGGAACGATGCTCGTTCCATTCGCTTTCTTATAAAGCTAGATCGATTGGTGCCTGCACCTTTTTCGTCAAGTGCTTCAATAGACGGGAGGTCCGCTTCATCAGCAGGAGAAAGGTGAATCCCGCCTGACACACGAAAAGCTGATGGATTCGTGGTCTGTGCTTTGTATGTATGAATATAGCCGGCCGTTTGAAATCCGATTTTTTCATAAACGGGCTGTCCTTGTACAGTAGCGGTTAAAACGACAGGAACGCTTTGATTGCTCCGGCGAAGCAGGGTGTCAATCATTTTCCGTGCAAGGCCTAAGCCGCGATGCGTCTCAGATACAATCACAGCACCAATTGATGCTGCTTTATCATATTGGAAAAGTCCCGCACATGAGATGACTTTTCCATCTGTTGTTGAAAAACCAGTAAAATATCCGTTTGTTAAAAGAGATGTAAGCTCATCCGCATTGTAATCAGGCCAGTCGACCTCTTTTGACAATGCGATAAGATCGGGTATGTCATCGAGTGTTAAAGTTCGTTGTACAACGTTTTCCAATACACGCAACTCCTTCTTAGCTGATTTCATCTATATGTATCGTACCATAAGAAAGCATAAGAAAAAGGAAAAGGGAGATCCTTTTCCTCTCAGCGTGTATCAAAAAAGAACCCCCAATCACGGAGGTTCTAGACTTAATGAACATTAAAATATCGAGCTTCAGGGTGGGAGACGACGATCGCTGAAACAGATGCTTCAGGTTCCATCATGAATCCTTCTGTCAGATGGATGCCGATTTTTTCGGGCTGAAGCAGCTTGAACAGCTTTTCTTGGTCCTCAAGATTTGGACACGCTGGATAACCAAAGGAATAGCGCTGCCCTTGATATTTCGCTTGGAATCGTTTTTCCATTGTAAAATCGACTGGGTCAGGGAAGCCCCATTTGTCACGAATCACTTGGTGGGTTCTTTCAGCTAATCCTTCTGCAAGCTCAAGTGCCAGAGCTTGGACAGCATGCATTTTTAAATAATCTCCTTCCTGCTTAAATTGCTGCGCGACTTCACGTATACGCGCGCCAGCTGTGACGGCGAATAAGGCAATATAATCTTTCTCGTTTTCATCACTTTTCCGTACATAATCAGAAATGGAGCGGTACGGGAGCTTCTCCTGCCTTGGAAATTGGAACGTTTCAATGATGCGGTCAGGCTTTTTGGGATCATAAATATGCAAATCATTTCCGTCTGAACCGGCAGGGAAGAATTGATACACAAATGCTGGCGCAAACCAGTTTTTCTCTCTGCCTTCGTTTAGAAGATCCGTGACAAGCTGTTTTAATTCCAATGCTTTTGGGTGCTGTTCAGCTAATAAGGTTTTGACCTTTCCCTTTAAACCGAGATGATGACCAATGAGCATTTGTTCATTCACATAAGGCATAATATGATGCAAATCGATGTCCCTCACATAATGGCGTGCGGTATCTTCTGGCGTAAATACCGGTGCCTGAGGAAGGGCTGCGCGTTTTTCTAGTAATTCAATGACAGCTTTCGGCTGCTTTCCTTCTTTCTCCTTGAAAGGTGCCACTTGCTCCTCTTCGGGCTTTGTTTGAAATTGCAGTGGATTCGCTTTTAACTCATTGGCTAATGACAGACCGTCCATGGCATCTTTTGCATAAAGAACAGGTCCATCATAATGAGGCGAAATTTTCATTTTCGTAAATTTGCGAGAAAGGGCAGCACCGCCGACCAAAATAGGAACAGAAATATTGGCCTTTTGTAAATCCTGAGCGGTTAATACCATTTGCTGTGCGGACTTTACAAGTAAGCCTGATAATCCGATCATATCTGGTTTTTCCTTTTGCACAGCTTCAATCAATGTTTGAGGTGTCACCTTGATGCCGAGGTCGACTACTTGAAAGCCGTTATTGCTCAAAATGATGTCTACAAGGTTTTTCCCGATATCATGGACATCTCCTTTTACGGTCGCAAGAAGAATCTTTCCTTTCCCGCTGGCATGCTGCTTTTCCATATATTGCTCAAGGAACGAAACAGATGCTTTCATGACCTCTGCTGATTGAAGCACCTCGGCGACAATCAGTTCGTTTTGATTAAAAAGACGACCAACCTCAGCCATTCCCTGCATTAACGGACCATTGATAATATGAAGCGGCGATTCATATTGCTCCAAAGCAAGGGATAAATCATCGATGAGACCTTCTTTCGTTCCTTCGACGACGTAGAGCGCCAGCCTTTCATCAAGTGATAAGGAGACCTTTGGTTTTTTCTCCGTTTTCTTTTTGCCGCGGTAAAACTGGGTGAATTCAGCCAGTGTTTGGTCATTTGTTTCATAAAGCAAGGTTTCAGCTAGTTTGATTTCTTCCTTTGGAATGGATGCGAAGCGCTCAAGCTTTTCCGTATTCACGATGGCATAGTCAAGTCCTGCTTGCACGCAGTGATACAAATAGACGGCATTTAAGATTTCTCTGCCAACAGGCGGAAGTCCGAAAGATACATTGCTGATGCCTAAAATGGTGAGGCACTCGGGCAGGGTTTCCTTGATCATTTTAATGCCTTTGATCGTTTCTTCAGCGGCGCCAATATATTGCTCGTCTCCAGTGCCTACAGGAAAGACAAGCGGATCAAAAATAATGTCACTTGCAGGAATTCCATATTTCTTCGTTAACAAATCATGCGAACGTATAGCAATTTCAAGCTTTCGTTCTGCTGTCACAGCCATTCCTATTTCATCAATTGTGCCAACAACAAGTGCACCGCCATATAGCTTCACAAGAGGTAGAATCTCTTCAAAACGTTCCACGCCATCCTCAAGATTAATAGAATTGATGATGGCTTTCCCTTGAGAATAGGTGAGTGCCTTTTCAATCACGTGTTTATCCGTTGAATCAATGACAAAAGGAGCTTTCACCTTTTTCATCGCTTCTTGTAAAAAGCCTTCCATGTCTGCTGCCTCATCACGGTCTGGATCGGCGAGACACACATCAACGACGTGAGCGCCATTTTTCACCTGAGCACGAGCAATTTCTGCTGCTTCTTCAAACTTTTGTTCCGCAATGAGCCGTTTGAATTTGCGAGAACCAATGACATTGGTCCGTTCGCCTACAAAAAGAGGACGCATTGAATCCTCATAAATAAGGGGCTCAATTCCTGATACGGTATGCTGCGGTGATTCGCGAGTGATATGACGCGGCTGAATCGTGCGTACTTCATCTGACAATGCTTGAATATGTGCAGGTGTCGTTCCGCAACAGCCGCCGACAATATTTAACCAGCCTTCCTTAGCAAAGGCGGCGATTTTTTTAGCAAGAGAAGCAGGGGATTCATGATATTGGCCTTCTTCATCTGGGAGACCAGCATTCGGATAGCAGCTCACCGCTGACTTTGCGATGGAGGAGAGCGTGCGGATGTGGTCTGTCATAAATTCTGGACCAGTCGCACAGTTCAGGCCCACACTGATGGGTTTCATATGCTCAAGAGAGATATAAAAGGCTTCGATATCCTGACCAGCAAGGGTGGTGCCCATCGGTTCAATCGTTCCTGATACCATGAGTGGTAATTGAATGCCTGCCTTCTGAAAGGCTTCCTGAATTCCTTTGAAACCAGCTTTTACATTCAGCATGTCTTGGCTTGTTTCTAAAAGAAGGGCATCACACTTTCCGTCAATTAGAGCGCGGGCCTGTTCTTCATAGTTTCTGACGAGCTCACTGAAGGTTGTGCCGCCTGTTACAGATAATGTTTTCGTTGTTGGGCCCATTGCGCCTACAACAAAACGTGGCTTATCCGGTGTGGAGAAACGGTCTGCTTCAGCCTTTGCCAGCTGTGCAGCTCGAACATTGAGTTCATAGGCAAGGTGGCCAAGCCCATATTCATCAAGGACGAGCTTTGTCGCGCCGAACGTATTTGTTTCAATGAGATCGGCACTTGCTTCGAGGTATTCCCTATGGATCGCACGGATGATGTGAGGGGCTGTCATATTCAAATACTCGTTACAGCCCTCATACTCTTCTCCGCCAAAGTCCTCTGCTGTCAGGTTGGCGTTTTGAATCATTGTGCCCATTGCACCATCAAGGACGAGGATGCGTTTTTTGAGCTGTTCAGTGATAGTTGACATGGATGTTAGACTCCTTTTCTTTCTGATGGATGTAGGTGGTCAGTTCTGCTGTTAAATCTGATCGAAGGAAAGGAGTAATTAAATAAATGCCATTAAACAATTCGCAGGCTGTATCTAATAAAGAGCGAGCAATCGCTAAACCTTCTGCTCGCTGCTTTTCTTTATCCTCGCCAGCCTTAGCCATAATGTCACGAATAGAATCAGATAATTTGATGCCGGGAATTTCGTGATGAATAAACTCTGCATTTCGGCTGCTTGTTAACGGCATAATGCCGATGTAAATAGGTTTATCCAAGTGGCGGCTTTCCTCATGAATTTTCACAAGCTGTTCTTCAGAATAAACAGGCTGTGAAATAAAATAATCAGCGCCGTATTCGATTTTTTTCTCAAGACGTTTGACCGCTTTATCTATATGACGCACATTTGGGTTAAACGCGCCAGCCACTGAAAAATTGGTCTTTTTGCCAAGAGGCTTTCCTGAGAAAGAAAGGCCTTCATTAAATTGCTTGATGAGACGAATCAAATCAAAGGAGGTTAAATCATAGACAGATGTTGCACCTGGGAAGTCTCCAATTTTAGATGGATCGCCTGTGATCGCTAAAATATCGGTTAATCCAAGGGTGTCGAGCCCCATTAAATGGGATTGTAGCCCAATCAAATTACGGTCGCGGCATGTGATATGAACAAGAGAACGCATATCAAGCTGCTGCTTTAATAATGCGCCGCAAGCGACATTGCTAATGCGCGGAGTCGCTAGAGAATTATCGGCTAAAGTCAACGCATCAATGCCAGCATTCTTTAATTCATTTGCAGCGACGAGAAATCTTTCGAAGTTCAGCTTCTTCGGTGGATCGAGCTCTACGATAATCGATCGTTTTTTCACAGCCAGCTCATCAAGACCTGGTTCAGTGCGCTGATCTTGGATGGAAATGATTTCTTCTTTTAACACCTTCACTTCTTTTTCAGTAATCGGTGCTAAATCTTTGACCGCTTCAGCCATTGCGCTAATATGTTGAGGTGTTGTTCCACAGCAGCCTCCGATAATGCGTGCGCCCTGATTTCTAAATTCAAGTGCACTTTTTCGGAAATAATCGTTATCAGTATCATAGACGAGTCTGCCTTCTTCAAGAGAGGGGAGACTGCTGTTAGGATAGACAGATAAATGCGAATTTTCTAAAAGTGGAACGCCTTCGAGTGCCTGAATCATGTGATAAGGGCCCAGCCTGCAGTTGATGCCGACGACATCTGCACCAAGAGATGATAACTCAGATAAACCATCCTTCAGCGGGGTACCATCCTGCAAAACGCCTTGTTCATGCATAGAGACATTCATGACAATCGGGAGAGTCGTTTCTTTGCGAGCAATTTGGAGAACAGCCTTCGCTTCTTCTATGTCATAATACGTTTCAAGCAATAATCCGTCAGGCTCTTCATTTAATAGGATGTACAGCTGCTCTCTAAAGCTTCGTTTGATTTCTTCTATAGAGTAGGCATTTTTGTTAAACGTTCGAATGCCGCCAATTGTTCCGAGAACATAAGCAGAGCCAGCGGCTGCTTTTGCAATTTGTACCGCTTTTGTATTGATGCGTTTCGTTTCTTCCTCTAAGCCGTAGCGGGATAGTTTAATATAATTCGCACCGTATGTGTTCGTTTGGATGATGTCAGCGCCTGCCTGCACATATGCTTCGTGCACGCGTTTCACTTCATCCTCTTTCGATAAATTTAATTCTTCAAAACAGCGGTCAATGCCGTAAGAGTATAAAAGTGTTCCCATCGCTCCATCAGCTATCAGCACGCGATTTTGTAAGTCTTGTAATAGGCCCATTGTATTCCTCCTTATTTCTATGTAACAAAAAAAGCCTTCTGATAAGAAGAAGACTTTTTGGCTGTATCGTAATTCTTCTCCTTATCTTCCAAGCAGTTGCTTGCTGGATTTAGCACCTTGGTCATAGAAAATAGATTTCTACTACACCGGTTGCTGAGGCTTCACAGGGCCAGTCCCTCTGCCTCTCTTGATAAGAAAGCAATATGAACATGTCAATGAATTGAACTTCCATCAACTGTAACGAAAAATGCAGAAATAATCAATGGAAAATTTGAAATTTATCGAAAATTTATAAATTGGACATCAATCGGCAAATCAGCCTTACGCATAAGAGAAATAACCTCTTGTAAATCATCTTTATTTTTCCCTGTCACACGCACTTGGTCATCCTGAAATTGTGATTTCACTTTGATGCCAGACTGCTTGATGAGTGCGTTGATCTTTTTAGCGTTGTCTTGATCAATCCCGCTGATCAGCTTCGCACGCTGGCGTACTGTACCGCCAAGAGCATGCTCGGTTTTTCCGTAATCGATGTTTTTAGTTGGCACATTTCGTTTGATCAGCTTTGTCACAAGTACATCTTTTAGCTGCTCAAGCTTGAAGTCATCATCAGAAATGAGAACAAGTTCTTCTTTTTCGAGAGAAATATCACTTTTACTTCCTTTAAAATCATAACGGTTTTTAATTTCTTTCAGCGCTGCTTGAACAGCGTTTTGCACCTCAGGCAGTTCGACCTTCGATACAATGTCAAATGAGCTTTCTTTTGCCATGACACATGACCTCCAAGTATTGATATTGCATCTATTTTATCATGCCAATAGGCGAAGAAGAAACTTTATCGAAGAGATGAGGCAAAGAGTTCAGCCGGCTGCGGTATAAATCGTGACCAGTTTGTCCACTTTAGCTAACAGAACTAGAGATGTTCATGCGGGGAGAAGTATAGTAGAATAAAGTGAATCAAAAGATGAACGAACGCTCTTTTATGGGCAGATAGGAAGGAAGAGAACATGAGACCAGGTGAGCAACTGACCTTGCAAATAGAGAACGAAATGGAATACGGCTACTTTTTGACAGATGGTGAAGATTCGGTTCTCCTGCACCGCAGTGAAATGACAGAGGATCTTGATGACCGAGATGAAGTAGAGGTCTATTTATATGTAGATCATGAAGAAAGACTCGCTGCCACAATGAAAATTCCTACAATTAACGCACATACATATGGCTGGGTAGAAGTTGTAGACGTGGTAGAAGACATGGGCGCATTTGTCGATGTTGGACTGTCAAAGGATGCACTTGTGGCAACAGAACACCTTCCGCCATTTGAGGAAGCATGGCCGAAAAAAGGAGACAAACTCTACTGTATGCTGAAAGTCACAAGTTACGGCAGAATGTTCGCAAAACCAGCCACAGAAGACGTGATCAGTGAATTGTTTACTGAGGCACCAGAAACCTTAATGAACAAAGAAATTACTGGAACAATCTATCGTTTAATTGCGACAGGTTCTTTTATGCTGACAGAAACAGGCGTGCGAGGGTTTATTCACCGCACGGAACGAAAGGAAGAACCAAGACTAGGATCGACCGTTACAGGACGCGTTATTGCAGTGAAAGAGGATGGAACCGTGAACGTTTCTCTTCTTCCTAGAAAACAGGATGCATTATCTGTCGATGCAGAAGAAATTTTAACCTATATGAGAACAAGAAACGGCGCCATGCCTTACGGAGACAAAAGTGATCCAGAGGATATCCGCGAAAGATTTCAAATGAGCAAAGCAGCCTTTAAACGAGCACTAGGTCATCTGATGAAAAATGATCTCGTTTATCAAAAAGAAGGCTGGACATACGAGAAAAAGTGAGCATTTGCTCACTTCAGCGTGCAGACAAACCCTCGCATTCGGTGTCAGTCCTGCGTGCCGGTGCTCACGAATGTCAAATTCGCTCCGCTCCGGTACTCGTCCCTCCTAGGGCTGCAAAGGTTTTCAGGTCACGCTGAAAAGAAGACAAAGTTCTAAAATAAAGTTCATTTTAGCCCTTTGTCAATGATCTAAAAGTGAGCATTTGCTCACTTTTTTATTTTTGTCTTAAATAATGGATTTTTTCTATGAAAAAAGTCATGAAAACCTTCACTATATCATTGAAACAACGCCCCTCAAATCCGATAAAAAAGGAGTAAGGATGATAAAAGGAGTGTGTTTTTGGATGAAAGTGAAGATTTCATTGCTTCTGATGGCAGCCATGCTTATGGTGCTCGCCGCATGCGGTAATCAACAGGAGGGGTCGCCAAAATCAACTGCGAAGCATATTGGCGTTATGCTCACAGATGATGGTCTTGGTGATCAATCATTTAACGATTCATCATTTAAAGGATTAGAAAAAGCACGTGATGAGCTTGGCATTGAATTTGATTATAGAGAAATTGCAGAAACTGATACATATGAAAAAGGGCTGACAGAACTCGTAAAAGATGGTAATGATCTTATTATCGGTGTAGGTTTTAGTATGCAAGAAGACCTAGAAAAAGTCGCAAAGAAATATCCGAAGAAGCAGTTTCTTCTGATCGATGCCGTATCTGAGCTGAAAAATGTGACCTCTGTGACGTTTAAAGAAGAGGAAGGCAGCTATTTAGCAGGTGCACTTGCTGCGATGACAACGAAAAGCGATGTCATTGGATTTGTTGGCGGTGTTGATGCAGACGTCATTCATCGTTTTGAAAAAGGGTTCCAAAAAGGCGCTAAATCAGTCAATCCAAAAATCAAAATCTTATCTACCTATGCCGGTACATTTAGTGATGCAGGCAAGGGCGGTAAAATAGCCAAAGATATGATCAAAAAGAAAGCAGACGTTTTATATGCTGCAGCCGGTTATTCAGGTGTTGGTGTATTAAAAGAAGCGCAATCGCAAGGCAAATATGCCATTGGTGTTGACAGCGATCAGTACTATACTGCAGAAAAAGCTGTGATTTCATCTATGGTAAAAAAAGTCGATGAAGTGGTCTATCAATTCAGCGAACAGGTCGTCAAGAACAATCAAATTAAAAGCGGACATGTTGTCTATGACTTAAGCAATGATGGAATCGATATGGCAAAAATCCGGATCTTAAAAAATGCTGAGACACTGACCAAAAAATTAAATGGTCTGAAGCAGACGCTTCTAAAAGAAGAGGGGGGCGCATCATGAGCTTACGCGTCAAAATTTTACTCAACTCACTTATCTCACTTCTTTTAGCAGTTGGCGTCATCGCCTTTATCATTGTCAGCATGACAAAGATCCAATCATCAAATGAAGCAGATGTCCAAACCTTATTAAACGTACAAAAAACGAAGGCAAGCTTTGAAAGTGTCGAGCAAGCGATGACCAATTATTCGATGACACTTTCAGATGAACAGCTAGAGATCGTTCAAAACGATATTTCTACAGCAAAAAAACAGCTGCAAACGTTAAACAAGCATGCAGGAAATTTGAACAAAGAGGCATTAACAAGGTTAAATTCAAAATATGACACATGGACCAAAGAAGCCAACAATGCCATTGGCGAAAAAAACGCCTCGGATGCAAGACGTGTGGCAGCAAGAATTGATGGCGTTTTAAACGATGTGCATACGATGAATAAAAGAGCAGAAGAAGCGTATAAACAAAATCTAGAGGATGCAGCAGACAATGTACAATGGATTATTACAAGTGCACTCGTCTCAGCCCTCACACTGATTGTCATTGCCGTCTTTTTGAATATGGGGTTAACGCGATCCATCGTGACACCTATCAAATCACTATCCTACAGAGCAAAGCAGATCGCAGAAGGGAATCTTGCTGTGGAGCGGACAGATATTCAGCGTAAGGATGAAATCGGCGGCTTGAATGAATCCTTTAATCAAATGACAGATCAGTTGATTAGTTTGATTAAAGAAATTAGCCATGTCTCAAGCCGAGTAGAGACATTCTCGATCCACCTGAATGATGAAAATAAAAAGATGATGGAATCTGCCAATCAAGTATCTGTCTCAACAGACGAAATGGCCAATGGGTCACAAGCGATTTCAGAAGATCTCCAGCATGGCGTCAGCTTGATTGAGAAAATGGACCAGCATGGACGTAAAAATTCTGAACGCTCACAAACGGTCATCCGCAGTACAGAGGATGCCATTGAAGCCGTAGAAAGCGGAAAGCACACGTTAACAGAAACAAAATCAGCGATTGAAAAAAATACACATGCCACGAGACAAATCGAAGAATCAGCAGGAGAATTCACGCAATACGCCAGCGGAATCTCGGCCATGGCCAAAACGGTTTCTGACATTGCGGATCAAACAAACTTACTTTCCTTAAACGCAGCCATTGAAGCGGCAAGGGCAGGCGAAGCTGGAAAAGGCTTTGCCGTTGTAGCAGATGAAATTCGCAAGCTTGCCGATGAATCGTCAAATGCAACAAGACAAATTTTTGACATGGTCAGTCATATTGAAAGAGGGATTCAATCCATTAGTCAAACGGTTCAAGAAGGGGTCAAGCTTTCACTTCAGCAGCAGGATGCGATGGACAAAACCTCACACTCCTTTGAAGATATAGAAACAAAAGCGCAGCATATTAAACAAGAAATGGCGGTCTTAAATGACCAAATTATCCAATCAACAGAACTTGGCGGACAAGTACTGCACTCGATTGAAAATATTAGTGCAGTAGTAGAAGAAACAGCAGCTGGCAGCGAAGAAATTTCTGCCTCAGCCAATGAACAGCTGCAATCGTTCCATCAAATGAACAAACAAGTCGAAGAATTGATGAGTATGACGGCAAGGTTAAATGAAACCGTCCAGCGATTTAAACTTTCATAAGAAAAGCACCCTTCCCGTGTTGTGTCAGGGAAGGGTGCTTTTTATGATCATTTGCCTGTAAAAAAGATCGCAAGCGTGCTAGGTCCTGAATGGGACCCCACAGCGGCGCCGATGATATGAACATCAATTTCTTTAGGATGAAATTCGTCTTCAATCAGTTGTTTCATGTCTTCTGCAAGTGCAGGATCATCACCATGACTAATGCCAACCGTTTGATTAGGCCAATCCGTTCCGCGTTCTTTCATTAGTTCAATAATACGTTTCAGCAGCTTTTTACGTCCGCGGATTTTTTCTAGTGGGATGAGTTTTCCATCTTCGACATGTAAAATGGGTTTAATGCTTAACAAACCGCCAACAAATGCGGACGCTTTACTGATTCTTCCGCCTCTTGCTAAATACGTTAAATCGTCTACAGTAAAAATATGTTGTAAAGATTCACAAAAATGCTTTACAGACGTTTCAATTTCTTGTATTGTATTTCCGTCAATGGCAAGTGATTGAGCGTGTTTGACAGCAAGCCCATAGCCGAGTGAAGCGCATTTAGAATCAATGATTCGTAAATCAAAATCAGGATATTCTTCCTTCACTTCATTTGCCATCATCATAGCTGTCTGATATGTACCTGAAAGCTCTGATGAAAAAGCGACATAGATGGCAGATGTATGGGTTTGAGCGGCAGAGACAAAGGCTTCCTTGATTCGGTTTGGTGAAGCCTGTGACGTTTTTGGACTGGCTCCTTGTCTCATCGCATCAAATACTTGTTTTGGTTCAATGGTGATCAAATCCTCAAATTCCTGCTCGCCAAGCAACACGCGGAGCGGAATGAGTGTTATGTTATGTTCATCATAATAAGAAAGAGGCAGATCAGCAGCACTGTCTGCTATGATATGAACAGTCATATAAATCCCTTCTTTCTAAAAAATAAGCCATATTTTACATCTTTTTAGCCTAACTATATCATAGAAATCATCTTTTCGTGTTCAAATTCTAAATTTTAGGGAAAACCATAGAGAGAATGGTAAGTGGAGGAATGACAACATGTTCATTGGAGAAGCAAAAAAACTCATTGTCGTCGTAATTGGTGCATTACTCAATGCGATTGGACTGAATTTATTCTTAATCCCAGCTGACGTATATGCGAGCGGTTTTACAGGGGTAGCCCAGCTGCTATCCAGCTTAATCGATCAATATGCGCCATTTTATGTATCAACAGGGATTCTATTATTTATTTTAAACATTCCAGTCGGCATTTTAGGCTGGATGAAAGTTGGCCGTTCCTTTACTTTGTACAGCATCATCAGTGTTGCACTAACAACCATTTTCCTTGGCGTTTTACCAGAAACGAGTGTTTCCCATGATATTTTATTAAATGCTGTGTTTGGCGGTGTCATATCCGCCGTAGGGATTGGGATCACGCTCAAATACGGGGCATCGACAGGTGGACTCGACATCGTTGCTATGGTATTAGCAAAATGGAAAGACAAACCAGTTGGCACGTATTTCTTCATTTTAAATGGAATCATCATTTTTACAGCAGGATTATTACAAGGTTGGGAGAAAGCATTATATACGCTTGTCACATTATATGTGACCACAAGGGTCATTGATGCCATCCATACAAGACATGAGAAGCTGACCGCGATGATTGTGACGAAAAAAGCAGATGAAATCAAAGAAGCCATTTACGGAAAAATGGTCAGAGGTATTACGACTGTACCTGCAAAAGGCGCATTCACCAACGAGCAAAAGGAAATGATGGTGATCGTCATTACAAGGTATGAGTTGTATGAACTTGAACAAATTATTAAAGAAGTCGATCCAAAAGCCTTTACAAATATTGTACAGACAACCAATATTCTTGGATTTTTCAGACGAGATTAAAAGGTGGGTAGCAGATGAAAAAAGGGTTGGTACTTCTTCTCATTCTATTGTTTTTAGCCGCTTGTGGACAACAAAAAAAGGATGAACCAGACAAGGAGGTTTCCGGTCAAATGGGAGAAAAAACGGTTTTACTCACAGTAGACCCCGTCCAGAAAGGTTCTTCAGTTCAATTTAACATGTCACTGAAAAATGAATCAGATCGAGATATTGAATTTACCTTTAACACAAGCCAAAAATTCGAGCTCAGTGTGTATGACGAAAACGGGAACGAACAATATCGCTATTCGAAAGACCGTATGTTCACACAGGCCATCCAAACTTTTGTGCTGAAAAAAGGCGAGGCCTATGATTTTCAAGACACGTGGTCAAACGGTGTAAAGCCCGGAACATACGAAGCGGTTGTAACGTTTAAAGGAAAAGCAGAAGGGCTGAAACAAATCACGGAGAAGAAAACATTCCAAGTCAAATAAGCATGGGAATTAGAAAAAGCTGTCCATTAAATGGGACAGCTTTTTTATGTCAGAGATCATCAAGCAAGTCTTGGAAGGTATGCAGCTGGTTTCTTTCTGCATCTGTCGAATTGGCAAATGCAGAGGATACGGCATTTTTCGCTCGTTTGACTGCCTGTTGACGCTCTAACCCAGATGAAAATGAAGAAGTAAGAGCTTCTTCAGTAAATGATTTGGCTTGATCAAAAAGTTCGTTTCTCACAATGAACCTCCAGAAGCATCAGTCTTCATATTTCCTCTGTCTGCCGCTTCTTCAAGTGTCGAACGGTAAGGAAAACGTGCATCATGAAGACTGACTGAATCTTTACCTTGTTGTATAAAGCGTTTCGATTTGCTTCTTTTACCCATTCGGAATCCGCCCCTTTACACAAGCTGACAGGACAACCTGTCTAACGGTAGTATGCCCGCTTCCATCTGCTATGTATGAATGGAAAAATTAAAGCGAGAAGTAATTCGTTAGAAACTTTGCAATCCCGTCTTGTTCATTTGTATCAGTGACTTCATTTGAGACATGTTTCACGGCATCAATTCCGTTGCCCATTGCCACACCGCATCCAGCAAATTCAAGCATTTCTAAATCATTGTCTTCATCTCCGAATGCCACAATCCGCTCCTTAGGAACACCGTAATAATCACTGATCTTTTGCAGTCCAACGGCTTTGTTCATGCCTGTTTTAATGATTTCAATCACGTGCCACGGGGCAGCCCAGCGCCTGTGATCAATCACTTCTGCATGAACATCTGATAAATAGCTTCGAATAGCTCCGACGTCCTCTTCTTTTGCATGAATTAACACGCTCGTCACATTCTCTCCAAGGTTGTCCCTTAGGTCCCCAACAGTGACTTTGTTTGCATTCATATTAAAGATATCAATGAGTTTTTCATCATGATAATGGAAATACAAATCGTCTAACACTTCAGCTAACACATTGTGCACTTTATACTCTTCACTAATGTCTACAAGCTGTTTGACCACTTGAAGATCAAGTGACGTATGAAATCTGCCCCATTTTTCATCAAGAGGATGATGGACAAACGCTCCGTTAAAATTCACAATTGGTGAATCAAGCTGTAATTGCTGATAATAAGGAGAGCTGGATCGAAATGGCCGGCCTGTTGATATACAGACGTGATGCCCGCTGTCTCTCACTTTTTGAATGACGTCAAGTGTGTGCGCAGAAATGGTTTTATCATCTTTTAATAATGTGCCATCCAGGTCAAGTGCGATTAGATAAGGTTTAGTCTCCATAAAATCTCCTTTGATCTGTAAGTGATAGGAGGCAATTCATGTTAGCGCCTCTTTCTATAGTGTATCTTTATCACATCTTTGTTGTCTACATGTTAAAATAAACAAAGACGTGAATGATAAAGGAGGATTCATAGGCTGTGATCACCATTGATGAGCAAATTACGCGCGATATTCCATTTTTACATATCGTAAAAGCTGAAAATAAAGACAAACCGCTGCCGCTTGTATTTTTTATTCACGGATTTACAAGTGCACGAGAGCATAATTTACACTTCGCCTTCCATCTGGCGGAAAAAGGCATGAGAGTCATTTTGCCTGACTGTGCTTATCATGGTGTAAGATCAGAAAACCTCAGCTTAGAGGAACTGGCATCAAAGTTCTGGGAAATTGTCCTGAACGAAATTCGTGAAATCGATATACTCAAAACATACTTTCAAGAAAAACAATTGATTGAAGCCGATTTGATAGGCGTTGCAGGTACTTCCATGGGCGGCATCACCACCTTTGGTGCACTTGCCAAGCATGATTGGATCAAAGCCGCTGTCAGCCTGATGGGGAGTCCGAACTATACGACGTTTCTAAAAGCACAGATCATGGACATGCGTCACAAAGGGTTGATGAAAGACATTACAGACGAAGAGGTTCATCTGCAATTAGACGCCCTGCGCCCATATGATTTAACGCTGCAAACGGATCGATTAAACAAAAGACCGCTGTTATTCTGGCATGCAGAAAATGATCCTGTAGTCCCGTACAGGCACGCAAAATCCCTATACGATGAGTTAGCGTCCACACAATATAAGCAGGATCCGCACCTGATTCGCTTTATCACTGATGGACAAGCTGGCCATAAGGTCTCAAGACAAGCGATGTTTGAAACGATTGACTGGTTTGTGACTCATCTGAAAAGCACAAACGTTTAGTCATAAGAAAAAGTACGTTATACTAATGGAAAAAGGAGTGGATATCATGGATGAAGCATTGAAAGAAAATATTTTAGGCGCCCTAGAACAGGTGATTGACCCTGAGCTGAATGTCGACATCGTCAACCTTGGACTTGTCTATGATGTCGATCTTGATGAGAATGGAAAAGCGGATATCACCATGACCTTAACATCAATGGGTTGTCCTCTTGCACCAATTATCGTGGATGAAGTCAAAAAAGCATTGAGTGATCTTCCAGAAGTAAAAGAAACAGAAGTTCACATCGTATGGAATCCGCCTTGGACACGAGACAAAATGTCAAGATACGCAAAAATCGCGCTCGGTATTCAATAAGCACAAAATGAATAATGCCTGGTATGAGATAAACTCATGCCAGGTTTTTTTATGAAAAATTAAGGTGGAGGAAGAGAATGGCTTGATATAATGGATGTAATTTTATAGAACGGAGTACCTATCATGAAACGAAAATGGCTATGGGTCGTTCTTTTGATCGTATATGCTACTGCATTTTTTGTATCAATCACTATACGAGAAGGCCAAACACACAAAAAACAGGATCTTGAGGCTTTTACTGATGTTAGTCATCTCATGCCTGTCAAAATCAAAAAAGTTGTTCAAGGGAAAGAAATAGACACGTTAAAAGAAGTATTGAAAGAAGCAAAAGCAAAACACCTGCCGATTTCTATTGCCGGTAAACAGCATAGTATGGGCGGCCACACATATTATGAAAACGGCATCGTGCTCGATATGACGGAATTCCGCCAGATTTTAGCGTTTGATCCTAAAAAGAAAACGATTCGGGTTCAAAGCGGCGCTACATGGGATGATATACAAAAATATGTGAATCCATATGGTCTTGCTGTGAAGGTAATGCAATCGCAGAATATCTTTACAATTGGCGGATCTTTAAGTGCAAATGCACATGGACGTGACATTCGTTACGGGTCACTCATTGACACAGTTCGCTCATTCAGGCTGTTAAAAGCAGACGGTGAGATTGTCACAGTAAAGCCAGGCGATGATTTATTTACTGCCGTCATTGGGGGATACGGATTATTCGGTGTCATTTTAGATGTTGAACTTTCTTTAACAAAAGATGAACTATATAAAATGGAAACAACCTCTCTAGATTACGATGAGTATACGGATTATTTTCAAAAGCATGTCAAACACAATAAAGAAGTCCGCATGCATCTTGCCAGAATCTCAACAGCGAAAACAAACTTTTTGAAAGAGATGTATGTGACGAATTATTCACTTACTTCACAACAAGGGATTGAATCATATCAAGAACTGAAAGAAGATCAACTCGTCATGCCTTTGAAATTTATGCTCGGCCTTTCAAGAAGATTTGATATGGGAAAAGATCTGCTCTGGAATTTGCAAAAAAAGTATTTCTTAAGTCAAAATGATCAGCTGATCACAAGAAACAATGTGATGCGTTCTGACTCTGCCTTTTTAGAATATGAAAATGAATCCGACACAGATGTGCTGCAGGAATATTTCGTCCCAGTTGACCGTTTTCGTGCGTACATCGATGACATGAGATCCTTTTTACAACAAGAAGATTTGAATCTAATGAATATCACAATACGTTATGTACAAAAAAATGAAAAAGCGGATCTCTCCTATGCGAAACAAGATATGTTTGCACTTGTGCTTTTAGTGAATTACGGGTTCGAAAAAGAAGAGAAGGCGGAAGCCGAGCGAATCATTCGAAAAATGACAGATATCACGCTGCAGCACGATGGAAGCTATTACTTACCGTATATGCCTTATCAAACGAAAGCGCAAATGAAGCGGGCGTATCCTAAAACCGATGTATTCTTCCAAAAGAAAAAACAAGCAGATCCAGATGGCACGTTCACCAACTACTTTTATGAGAGGTACAATACACAATGAATGCAAAAGCAATGAAATGGTTCGTCTACTCACAAAGTCTGCTGTTTTTCGCCAGCAGTTTGATTTTCCCTTTTTACATTCTTTTTATTAAAAATGTTGGGTCAAGCTATTCACAGTTTGGTCTTGCCTACGGCCTGTTTGGTTTAAGCGGAGCATTTATTCATTTACTCTTAGGGAAACTGCCCGAAACCACCGACAAGCGGCTCTTTTTAATCATTCATTCGTTCGGTATGGCGTTTCTTTTGCTGCTTTTTCCGCATATAACAGAAGTGGAGCAAGTGTATATGATTCAGCTGGCACTTGGTGCGCTTGGCGGCTTTCAAAAGCACGGAGAGAAACTGCTCGTCACGGACCTCACAACAGAGAACAAAAGAATGAAAGAAGTCGGTCACTATCATTTTTGGACAGCTCTTTTTTCATCCATCGCCATTATGCTTGGGGGCCTGTTTGCTGATTTCTTTACCGTTTACTTCATTTTTTATGCAAGCTCTATATTATATTTATGCAGTGCGCTCATGGTCATCTATATCAAAAACGAAAGATAAATCCGCATGTCTCATGAAGATATGCGGTTTTTTTGTTGAAAAAAAATGAAAACAAATATTAAATATACAATTGAATTAATTTTTATACATGTTATAATGTTAAATAATTTCACAAAGATCAAGAGGGTGTATTGACGTTGAAAATAGGTATTATAGGTGCTACAGGGTACGGTGGTGCGGAATTGGTTCGTATCTTCAAGCATCACCCGCATGTGGAGGAATGTATATTGTATTCATCAAGTGGTGATGGGCAATCATACAGTCAATCTTATCCACATCTAACAACGATTACTGACCAAACATTAAAAGCCATTGATCCGGCTGCTATTGTGCAAGAGACAGATGCTGTGTTTTTAGCGACTCCAGCAGGCGTATCAAGTGAACTGACGCCAAAGCTTATGAATCAAGGAGTGCCGATCATTGATTTATCAGGTGATTTGCGCATTCAAGATGGAGACACCTATGAAGCTTGGTATAAACGAAGGGCAGCGGATGAAGCATCTGTTCAACAAGCGGTGTACGGTTTATCCGAACTGAATCGTGACAAAATTCAACAAGCTGAAGTGATTGCCAATCCGGGCTGCTTTCCTACCGCAGTTCTTCTCGGTTTAGCACCGCTCATCAAACAGAATGTCATCGATGAATCTATGATTATAATAGATGCAAAAACAGGGGTGTCCGGTGCCGGACGATCTGCCTCACTTGGAACGCATTTTTCAGAACTAAACGATAACTTTAAAATTTATAAGGTGAATGAGCATCAGCATACGCCAGAAATAGAGCAAATATTAAGAGAATGGAATCCGCAGACGGCGAACGTCACATTTTCTACGCATCTTGTCCCGATGACAAGAGGGATTATGGCGACGATGTATACACAGTTAAAAACGGATGTCACAAAAGAAGAATTGATGAAGCGAATGAAAGGCTTTTACGAAGATTCCTATTTTGTCAGAGTGAGAGATCACGGCGTTTATCCACAAACGAAAGAAGTATATGGCAGTAACTTCTGTGATATTGGCTTTCATTTAGATGAGCGAACAGGGAGACTTACAATCGTGTCGGTCATAGACAATCTCATGAAAGGCGCGGCCGGCCAAGCGGTTCAAAACTTCAACATCATCAAAGGCTTACATGAAGAGGCGGGCCTCACAATGACACCTCTTTATCCATAAGAGAACAGGGGAGACAACAAACATGATCGAATTGAATGAAAAAAGCATTGTCAAAATAGACGGTGACGTATCATCACCAAAAGGCTTTGAAGCGAAGGGGATTCACATTGGCTTGCGCTATTCAAAAAAAGACCTTGGCCTCATCGTCAGCGAAGTACCAGCAGCAAGTGCAGCGGTCTACACACAAAGTCACTTTCAAGCTGCGCCTCTCAAAGTCACACAACAAAGCTTAAAAAAGACAGGACAATTAAAAGGTGTCATTGTCAATAGTGCCATCGCCAATGCATGTACTGGTGAGCAGGGATTAAAAGACGCGTACGACATGCAGGCAGCCTGTGCAGATATGTTAGGTGTAGTACCTGATTACATTGCTGTTTCTTCTACTGGTGTCATTGGGGAATGTCTGGAGATGGATAAAATCAAAAAGGGCATCGCCGAGTTAAAAGAAGCAAAAGCCGAAAAAGGCCATTTTGAAGAAGCGATCTTAACGACAGATACTGTCATTAAAAATACAACATACACCCTTACGATAGACGGAAAAGAGATCATCATTTCAGGCGCAGCAAAAGGCTCTGGCATGATTCACCCGAACATGGCGACAATGCTTGGCTTTGTCACAACAGATGCAAATGTCGAACAGGAAGCGTTACAGCAAGCGCTTCGTGACATTACGGATGTGACCTTTAATCAAATTACCGTCGATGGAGAAACGTCGACAAACGATATGGTGCTCGTGATGGCAAATGGCATGGCAGAAAACGATGTACTCAATGAAGAGCATCCAGAATGGCCTTTGTTTAAAGAAGGATTAAAACTAGCTTGTGAGGATTTAGCCAAAGAGATTGCGAGAGATGGAGAAGGTGCAACGAAATTAATTGAAGCGAAAGTCGCTGGTGCTAAAAATAATTTGGAAGCCGGCATCATTGCGAAAAAAATCGTTGGTTCAAGTCTTGTCAAAACCGCCGTATATGGTACGGATGCTAACTGGGGCCGAATCGTTGGAGCCATTGGTCATAGCGCAGCTTCCGTCACTCCGGAAGAGGTAGAAGTTTATTTAGGCGGACAATGTTTATTCAAACACAATGAACCGCAGCCATTCTCAGAAGAGGAAGCAAAAGCATATCTAGAGCAGGATGAGATTACGATTTTCATTCAAATGAGTGAGGGAAATGGTGAAGCAGCAGCTTGGGGCTGTGATCTCACCTATGATTATGTGAAAATTAACGCGAGCTATCGCACATAAAGAAGGAGATAGACATGGATAAAACGATCGTGTTCAAGTGTGGAGGCAGTGTCATTCGAGAACTTTCAGATACCTTCTATGAAAATGTCCGCTCACTTCAAGCTGCTGGGTTTAAGCTGGCTATCGTGCATGGCGGAGGACCTGAAATCACCGACATGCTGCAAAAATTAGAAGTGAAAACAGAATTTGTTGACGGTCAGCGTAAAACAACGAAGCCTGTGTTAGAGGTAGCCGAAATGGTTCTCTCGGGAACAGTCAATAAATACTTTGTGTCAGAGCTCGCAAAGCATGATATACCATCTGTCGGCGTATCCGGTAAAGATGGGCAGATGCTTGTCGCCGATTTCCTTGATCAAGACGTTTATGGGTACGTTGGCGAAATCAAAGAAGTTCATCCAGAAATGGCGGAAGTACTCATGGAGAAACAATTCATTCCTGTAATTGCGCCGCTGTCTATGACGGAAGAATGCCAAACCTTAAACGTGAATGCTGATTTAGCAGCATCAGCTGTCGCCGGAGCCATGAAAGCTGATAAGCTCATGTTTGTCACAGATGTTGAAGGCATTTTAAAAAATGGTGAACTATTAGATGTCGTCACCGAACAAGAAGCCCTTTCACTCATTGATGAAGGCATTATTTCCGGGGGAATGATTCCAAAAGTACAATCCGCTTTGAGTGCTTTATCAGGTGATGTAGATGAAGTGATGATCGTAAATGGCAAAGGCAGTATCTTTACAGGAGAAACCTTTAAAGGCACAAGAATCGTAAAACAAAAGGAGGCGGTCCTGTGAGTCATCTTTTTCAAAATTATGGACGGTGGAATGTTGAAATTAAAGAGGCAGCAGGTTCTTGGGCAGTCGATACAAATGGGAAAAAATATTTAGACTTTATCCAAGGCATTGCAGTAACAAATTTAGGCCACAATCATCCAAAGGTCAATCAAGCCATTAAGGAACAGCTTGATCACGTCTGGCATGTGTCGAATCTGTTTGAAAATGGTCTGCAAGAAAAAGCAGCAGAAAAGCTGGCAGCAAACAGTTCAGGCGATCTCGTTTTTTTCTGCAATAGCGGCGCAGAGGCAAATGAAGGTGCCATTAAATTAGCACGTAAAGCGACAGGGAAAACAAATATCATCACATTTTTGCACTCTTTCCATGGGCGCACGTATGCTGGTATGGCTGCCACAGGTCAAGATAAAATCAAAACTGGCTTTGGTCCTATGCTAGAAGGCTTTCACTATGTACCGTTTAATGATCCAGACGCTATGTCAGCCTGTGCAGTCGATGATGTGGCAGCGGTGATGCTGGAGGTTGTGCAAGGTGAAGGTGGAGTGAATCCAGCGACACCAGAATTTCTAGAAGCAGTTCAAGCATTTTGTGAAAAGCATGAAGCACTGCTGATTGTAGACGAAATTCAAACGGGCATCGGTCGTACAGGAACAGCATTTGCGTACGAAGAGACGTGTCTTGATCCTGATATTATCTCTGCAGCAAAAGGGTTAGGAAACGGCTTTCCAGTTGGTGCAGTTATAGGGAAAAAAGCTCTAGGAGATGCATTCTCCCCAGGTTCACATGGTACAACATTTGGTGGAAATATGCTTGCCATGGCCGCTGTGAATGCGACACTCGATCTAATTTTTAAAGAAGAGTTTCTTTCAGAAGTGAAAGAAAAGGGTAATTACTTGTTAGAAAAGCTGCAAAATGTCAAACAGCTGAATATCGTAAAAGAAGTGCGGGGAAAAGGATTGATGGCAGGTATTGAATGTGGTCAGCCAGTCGGTGAATATATCACAGCTCTTAGAGAACAAGGGTTGCTGGTGCTTCCAGCTGGTCCAAATGTCATTCGTTTATTACCTCCGCTGAATGTGAAGAAAGCAGAGCTGGATCAAGCGATCGAAGCAATTGTTCAAGTATTAGCCAATAAAACAGTTTCGGTGTAAATTTTTTTACAAAGAAACGTATAAAAATACATTTATATCATTAATTATTCAATTTTGGGGTGACATAAGCATGAAAGGTTATTTAAATTTAGAAGATGGAGCCTCTTTTGAAGGAGATCTGACAGGAGAAGCTGGCATCACAGGTGAAGTGGTCTTTTTTACAGGTATGACAGGTTATCAAGAGGTGCTCACAGATCCTTCCTATAAAGGTCAGATCATTGTTTTCACATATCCGCTGATCGGAAATTACGGCATTAATCATGAAGACTTTGAGAGCAAAAAGCCTCAAGTAAAAGCGGTGGTTGTTTACGAGGCAGCAGAGCATTTTTCACATCATCTTGCAGCGGTCAGCTTAAAAGATTATTTACAAAAGTGGAATATTCCGCTTCTGACACATACAGATACGCGCGCAGTCGTGCAAAACATCCGGGCAAATGGAACGATGAACGCTGTGCTCAGTGTAGACGAAAACGAAACGCCGCCTGCAATGAAACAAGACAATGTCGTCGCACAGGTGACAGATAGCGAGATCTACACACAAGGCAGTGGTGAGGAACATGTGGCGCTCATTGATTTTGGCTTTAAAAAATCAATTGCAGATTCGCTTGCAGCGCGCGGCTGTAAAGTAACCGTCATTCCATATAAACAAATGGAAAAGGTGTTTGAGATCAAACCAGATGCGATCCTGCTGTCAAACGGACCTGGAGATCCGAAAACCATGACACCATATTTAAAAACGATTCATGACATCATGATGACATTCCCGACACTTGGAATCTGCTTAGGTCACCAATTAATCGCTCTAGCACTTGGCGGGGATACGTATAAGCTGCCATTTGGCCACAGGGGAGCGAATCATCCTGTACAGGATACAGAATCCAAACGTGTCTTTATGACAAGTCAGAACCACAGCTATGTGGTGAATGAAAAAAGCATGAATGACAAAGAAGTGGATGTGAAATTCCTTCATGTCAATGATGGATCTGTAGAAGGATTCATTCATAAAGAAAAGCTGATTATGTCAGTTCAATTTCATCCAGAAGCACACCCAGGGCCTGCTGAAAGTGAATGGGTATTCGATGATTTTATTGAGAAAGTGAAACAAGCAAGGAGAGAAGTCGCACATGCCTAAAGATCAAAGCATACAAACCATTCTAGTCATCGGGTCTGGTCCAATCATCATTGGTCAGGCAGCAGAATTTGATTACTCAGGAACACAAGGATGTATGGCCTTAAAAGAAGAAGGCTACAAAGTCATCTTAGTGAATAATAACCCAGCAACCATTATGACAGACGAGTCATTTGCTGATGAAATCTATTTTGAACCGCTTTCAGTTGATTCAGTGACAAGAATCATTGAAAAGGAAAAACCAGATGGTCTTTTAGCCAACCTTGGCGGACAGACGGCTTTAAACCTTGCTGTCGAGCTAGAAAAAGCCGGTGTGCTGAAAAAGCATGGGGTAACTCTGCTCGGAACGTCAGTTGAAACAATTGAAAACGGTGAAGATCGAGAGAAATTCCGTGCTCTCATGAAGCATTTGAACGAACCTGTGCCAGATAGTGAAATTGTGGATAATGCGGAAGATGCCCTTCAATTTGCAAAAGAAGTCGGCTTCCCAGTCATCCTAAGACCAGCATACACACTTGGCGGTAAAGGCGGCGGAATCGCTCTAACAGAAGAGGCATTTAAGCCGCTCGTTGAAGGAGCTCTTTTAGCGAGTCCGATTCACCAGTGTTTAGTTGAAAAAAGCATAGCTGGCTTTAAAGAAGTCGAATATGAGGTCATGAGAGACCGTCAAAATACGTGTATCACGGTATGCAACATGGAAAATATTGATCCAGTTGGTGTGCATACAGGAGACTCAATTGTCGTTGCACCTTCCCAGACATTAACGGATCAGGATTATCAAATGCTCCGTTCAGCGAGCCTGAAAATCATTTCAGCACTGGATGTAGTCGGCGGCTGCAACATCCAATTTGCCCTTGATCCACTCAGTAAAGAATACTTTGTCATTGAGGTGAATCCTCGGGTCAGCCGTTCATCTGCTCTTGCATCAAAAGCAACAGGCTATCCGATTGCGAAAATGGCAGCTAAGCTTGCGGTGGGGTATACGCTTGACGAATTGAAAAACCCGCTCACAGGCACAACCTATGCTAGTTTTGAGCCGGCACTCGATTATGTTGTCGTGAAATTCCCGCGCTGGCCGTTTGATAAATTTAAACAGGCAGACCGTCAATTAGGCACAAAAATGAAGGCTACTGGCGAAGTCATGGCGATTGATCGGAATTTAGAATCAGCCATCCAAAAAGCAGTTGCATCCCTTGAAATTAAAACGAAGGGCTTCCACCTGCCAGAACTGAAAGAGCAATCGACAGAACAATTATTTGAACTCATCAAAACACCAGACGATCGCCGATTTTTCGCAGTTGTGGAGCTTCTTTCAAGACAAGAAACGGTTGAAACGATTCATCAAACGACGAAAATCGATCGATTCTTCTTACATGTGTTCCAGAATATGATTACGCTCGAGCAAGAATTGAACGATCATAAGGGAACGCTATCAAAAGATACCTTGAAAAAGGTAAAAGAAAAAGGATTCCTTGATGAAACGATTGCTCTTCTTACGGGTCAAACGGAAGAGTCAATCAGGCAGCTCCGTCAAGAGTACGGGATTGCTGCTTCATTTAAAATTGTCGACACATGTGCGGCGGAATTTGATGCAAAAACGAATTACTTCTATTCCACCTACTTTGGAAAAAGTGATGGTGAGCATCAAGAAAAAACAAAGCAGCGTGCTCTTATCATTGGCTCAGGTCCGATTCGAATCGGGCAGGGGGTCGAATTTGATTATAGTGCCGTTCATGGCGTTCTTACCTTGCAAAAGCTTGGATTTGAAACCATCATGATGAACAACAATCCAGAAACAGTCAGTACTGATTATGAGATTGCAGATCGTTTATATTTTGAGCCGATTACATTAGAGCACATCCTAAACGTTGTGGAAGCAGAACAAATTGATTTTGTCATTGTCCAATTTGGCGGACAGACTGCGATCAACGTCGCGGAAGGCTTAGAAAAAGCAGGTGTCACGCTGTTAGGTACGTCCTTTGCTACGCTGGATGCACTTGAAGACCGTGATTTATTCTATCAGCTTCTTGATGAACTGAACCTTCCTCACGCAAAAGGAGATACGGCTCATTCAAAAGAAGAAGCACTCGTACATGCGAAAAACATCGGTTACCCTGTATTAATTCGCCCATCATATGTCATTGGCGGAATGGGAATGATCGTTGTTCAGTCAGAAGCACATTTGGCGTCACTGCTCGATCAGCCAGATCATTTGCCATACCCAATCTTAATTGATGAGTATGTCACTGGAAAAGAAGTTGAAGTGGATCTTATTTCTGACGGAAAAACAGCCTTCATTCCAACGATCGTAGAACATATTGAGAAAGCGGGCGTGCACTCAGGTGACAGCTTTGCCATTTTACCAAGCATCTCAATCAGTGAAGATATCAAACAGCAGGTGCATACTGCGTCTGAACAAATAGCGAAGAAATTAGCGTTCAAGGGCATTATGAATATCCAATTTGTCATCAAAGGTGATCAGGCGCTTGTATTAGAAGTGAATCCGCGGGCAAGCCGGACTGTTCCAGTCGTCAGTAAGGTAATGGGCATTGATATGATCCCAATGGCCACTCAATTATTAGCTGGTGCGGCGCTTGAAGAGCTAAACCCTGCAACGAAAAACAAAGGGGGGACAGCGGTCAAATTCCCAGTGTTCTCATCGCATGCCATTCAAGATATTGACCTCAAGCTGACACCTGAAATGAAAGCGACAGGAGAAGGAATGTGTGTAGGCAAGAACGCCGAAAGCGCCTTGAAAAAAGTGTTTGCACCGATCTGGAAGAAAAAAGGAAGCCTCTTTATACAAGGCAGTGAGCAATTGATCGATGAAGCGAAACATGCAGGCTTTGATGTCTGGACTGGCAGCTTTGAATCCTGGCTGCAGAATGAAGATAAATCCCTTCATATTCATTTAGGAGAAGATGAAGAGGCAAAAGAGCAGCGTGTAAAAGCACTCACACACGGTGTTCAAGTCCTAACCGAATATGAAACAGTTCAAGCATTCCTGCAAGGGAAAAATGGAGATGTGTCACCAGTATCGCTCCATGAATTATATAAAAAGGAAGTGACGGCATGAGTCAAATCGACGTGCAACCGGCATTATACGGAAAAGACTTTTTATCGTTAAAAGATTTCTCAATCCATGAGATTACTTATTTAATTGAAAAAGCGGAAGAAATGAAACAAAACCCATATCAAGATTTATTCAAAGGAAAAACGTTAGCAATGATCTTTGAAAAATCTTCGACTAGAACCCGTGTCTCGTTTGAAGCGGGGATGACGCAGCTAGGAGGACATGCGCTCTTCCTCAGCTCAAATGATTTGCAAATTGGCAGAGGGGAAACCATCAGTGATACAGCGCAGGTGCTGTCTGGCTATGTCAACGGTATTATGATTCGAACCTTTGAGCATGAGAAGGTTGAAGAGCTTGCACAATACGCGTCTATTCCAGTCATTAATGGATTAACTGACTACTCACATCCATGTCAGGCCCTTGCTGATTTATTAACGATTAAAGAAACAAAAGGCACGTTAAAAGGAATCAAAGTCGCCTATATCGGTGACGGAAATAACGTGGCGCACTCCTTGATGGTCGGCTGTGCGCAGCTAGGATGTGACATTGCGATTGCATCACCAAAAGGCTATGAACCACTTCAAGAAGTAACAGACACTGCCCGTGAGTTTGCGAAACAATCAGGTGCAGAAGTGACCGTGACGACAGATCCTGTCGCAGCTGTAAAAGATGCAGATGTTATTTATTCAGATGTGTTTACAAGCATGGGCCAGGAAGCAGAAACAGAGAAACGTCTTGCTGAATTTAAAGAATATCAAATCAATGACGAACTGATAAATCATGCGGCAAAGGACTATATTTTCCTTCATTGTCTCCCGGCACATCGAGGTGAAGAAGTGACGGCAGATATTATTGACGGGCCGCACTCAAAAGTATTTCAGCAGGCAGAAAACCGCCTGCATGTGCAAAAAGCGTTAATGAAAGAACTTATGTATCAACCATCCAAATAAATCAAAGTGTCCCTGACTCGTATGAGCAGGGACTTTTTGCATAAAGGATTGGAGAGGCAAGGGACGGGACATAATAACATCAATCGAGAAAGGAGGATGAAAATGGGTCAGCAGCATCAATTTAAATCAGGGAATAAAGCACCAAATAATGGTGTGTATATCGAGATCGGTGAAACTGGCAGTATGGTGAAAGATCCTTTAAAGATTAAGCTTAAAGCAGGCGATGTCTTTCCTGATAACTCGAACCATAATCGTGTTTGGACTTACCAAAGAAAGCCGTAAGCAATTGACTAAGAGTCATAAGGAATAAGTCTTTAGAGGCATGTGTCATGCCTCTTTTTTCTTTATAATAAAAAGCAATTAAGTTCCAATTTTCAAATAAATAGTATGGAAATTAAACTAAAATGTGTAATTGGAAAATATTGTTGAAAGGATTTGTGTGATGGAAAAGATGAATCTCAGTGAAAGTGTTTGGAATAAACGCTTCACCTCATTATTCATATCAAGACTCATTAAAAACACAGGGGAAAGTTTTGCTTTTACATCCGTCCTTTGGCTATTGATTTTAAGAGGGGATGGAGCGCTCGGTACAGGACTTCTTCTAGCAGTAACTGTTCTCCCTTCATCTTTGTTAGCCCCAATATTAGGACCTCTTATGAAAAAGCATCATTTGTCTAAATGGATGTTCGCTTCAGATGTTGTTCGAGCAACAATTGTACTCATTATTCCACTTCTGCACTTTTCGCATCTATTGCCTCTATGGTTATTGATCTCATTAATGGTTATTCAATCGGCAACAGGTGCAGCATATAATCCAGCTTCGGTGGCCATCTTACCGCAGATTGTTCCAAAGCATCTCATTCAAAAAGCAAATGCGATCCTGCAATCTTCTTTTGAGATTGTTGCACTTGCAGCAGTCATGGTGGCTGGTCTTTTGGTTAAATTAATTGGACCTGCTGATACCCTGCTGATCACCACTGCTTTATTTGTTATTTCTGGTCTGTTTATTATCGGGGTTAAGCTGAAGAAAACCGATGAAGAAAAAGCAGCAGGCATTAAACAAGCGAAGAATACATATTTGTATAACTTAAAAAGAGGGTTTCTCGTTGTCAAAAACCATCACATTTTATTTGCACTCACACTGTATTGTATCTTAATGAATGTCGCAGCAGCTCCGTGGCAGGCGCTCTCAGCGGTATACGTAGCAGAAGCGCTGCAAAGCGACTCCATGGTGTATTCCATTTTAAGAGGCGTTGCTGCAGTGGGCGCGTTTATGATGGGCTTTGCTCTAGCGAAGGTCAAAATTAAGAGATTTGGTTTGTTCTTTATTGTCGCTGGCATGATTGAAGGGGCTGCGTTCTTTATTACAGGGATGAGTACATGGCTGCCGGTCGTTCTGCTTGCTTCCTTTATTTTTGGAGCTGCTGTCAGTGCGATCAATGTACCGGAAATGGTCATTATTCAGACGTCTGTTGACCAAGAG
The DNA here is from genome assembly GCF_038630785.1 of Bacillus sp. FSL K6-1000. Classification (NCBI taxonomy): domain Bacteria; kingdom Bacillati; phylum Bacillota; class Bacilli; order Caryophanales; family Bacillaceae; genus Bacillus; species Bacillus sp. FSL K6-1000. Next base: position 1,122,813 of record NZ_CP152042.1, read on the forward strand.
GATCAGCCGCAAGTATATGCTGTGATCAATGCGTCATCAAATGTCTTTCTCCCGCTTGCAGCTGTCGTATCAGGCGTTCTGGCAGAAAGATTTGGAGCGGGACCTGTCATTGCTGGCGGAGGAATCCTTGAAATTTTATCAGGTATCGCGATCTTCCTGTTTACAGGGCTTGCGAAAAGCCATTTGACAGCGGACAAACAAAAGTCCGAAACCGTCGAGGTGTGAACAATAAAAACCCCCTGTATGTTATAGACAGGGGGTTTTAGCATGCCGCTTTTCAATCACGCAGAAAAAAAGAAAAAGAGCTAAACATCATTTTAGCTCTTTTTCACAAATCGTTTTCTTGCATATTAAGAGTGTTTTGTTGAACTTTCCGTTTCTTTCATTGGACTTACTTCAGCAAAGATGAATAAAATAACCGTAAACACAACTGCAAGAATGGAAGTGAGCGTAAAATCATAAGCAGCTCCATTCATAGAGGCAACGATGTAACCAGCCATATGTGTCAGCAGAAAAGTCCAAATGAGGGTGATAATATAATGCATAATCCCACCGTCCTTTATGTAACAATCTATTGATTATCATACCATAGATGCAAGTGAAGGGAAAAGACTGTTTTCCGCCTTTATGTGACCATTTTTAGACCTTCTGCTATAAAAATAAAAAGAATTCTTCTGTCTTTAGGGGATTTCCTTATTCCTACAAGAGTTGTTGTTCATATCATAGAAAGCAGAATCACTGAAAGGAGGCTGGCCATATGGGTGTAAGCGAACGTTTTTTCCAGCTTGGTTCCCAGTGGAACATCATTCACCTTCCTCAAAAACCAAATGGCTTTGGCATTCTAATCCTCGGTGACCGAAATCACTTTGTGCAGGAAAATACATCATTCTGGCTTCAGCATTATGGAAGAAACCAGCTTTTAACTGCCTTAAAGGATGAAGGATATACATTGTTTAATAGTCAACTTCATGGGAATCACTGGGGATGCGAAGATGCTGTTTTTAGTGCCAAGCAGCTCGTGCATCACACATTAAAACAAGAAATATTAAACCGGGAAATTCATGTGCTCGCAGAGGGAATGGGCGCACTTGTTGCCATGAGCCTTGCTGAGGAGATGCCTGAAGTGTTAAGGTCCATTGCGATGATGAATCCATGTCTGAATCTGGATGCACAACGAGAAAGAGAAAAGGAACACAAATTCTTTTACAAGCAGCTGATCAAAGAGTTAGCAGAGAGCTATGGCTGTTCTGAAAAGGAAGCTGAAACGTATCCACTGCCTTCTTGCCCTGTTCATTCTGCTCATGTGCCGATTCATATATGGCAAAGACTAAACGGTGCACCTTATGCATATGAACTTCACGCAAAACCTTTTATTGATCAGCATATGAAAAATCCAGAACATTGTCAGATCGATCTCACACTGCATATGTTTGATCATCCGAGAAGAATCTTTCAATCCATTCACAAGTTTTATAAATCGCATGAAAGAGAATTGTGATGAATAGGATGATAACAGCCCTTCATAGAAAGGGCTCTTCTTTTTATTCGATATTAAAAAAGGGGACATGAACATGGAAACAGGACTGATCATAGGGGCAGATGAGTTTTTTGGCCTGACACTTTGTGAATATATGATGAAAGAGGGCATTCAAGTGGATATCACGCGTCCTCATGATTTTAAAGAAGAACAAAAAGGACTGTTAGAAGAGCGGATGATGTGGCTGGGCAGAAATGATCTCGTTCGTGTCATTGACCTTCAGGATAGCAAAGACACGTATGACCTCGTTTTTATTCAATCAGAGGAACCGCATAACAGACAGGAAGACATCAAAGCAAAGCATGGCATGTACCGGATTCTTTTTGATAAACCTGAAAACGAATCAGCAAAACAGAATGTACCGGCAGTTATTCTTCCTCACATGTTCGGACCATGGACACTCAATGAAGATCAAACAAAGCGTGCAGATTCATTTTTTGTAGAAGATGTAGCGAAGAACTTGTTACAATGGGCATCAGACACAGGTCAAAGACAGGACATGACGTATGAATTGAAGGTAGAAAGCGAAACAGATGACAAAAAAGCAGAAGATATGATAGCTGAATGGAAAAGACAAAACTCAACATTTTTCGACAAAAAGCAAGAATGATCTTCCATCTTATCTTTTTTCAGTATAAAATAAACCTATATTTAACATACAGGTTCATCACTGCATGTTGCAAAAGGGAGTTGAACATGGCATGAAGTACCAGCGGCTTGTCATGATCTTTTCGTTCCTTCTTCTATTATCTGCCTGCTCGCAGGCGCCTTTAAAAGGAAAAATTGAGAAGGTGGGTTTACTCGTCCCCGATACGATCAATGATCAAGTTTGGGGAACGAAAGGTTATAAAGGCTTATTAAGTATCCAATCAACATTTGGTGTAGATGTTTATTATAAGGAAGGAATGGTCGACAAGGAGAAAATCGTTGATGCCATTGAAGAATTCCATAAAAAAGGAGTCAATTTGATTATTGGCCATGGCAATGAATACAGTGAAATTTTCAACTTGATCAGTGAAGATTATCCAAACATACAATTTATTACGGTCAATGGAAACAAGCCTCAGGCGGACAATGTCACAAACGTGACGTTTAAAGGTGAAGCGATGGGCTTTTTCGGAGGCATGACAGCTGCACATATGTCTAAAACAAAAAAGATTGGTATTCTTGCTACATATGATTGGCAAAGTGAGGTAGACGGCTTTATCAAAGGGGCAAAATATCAAGATGAACATGTACAAGTGTTAGCAGAGTTTGTCGAAAACTGGGATGATGCTGACAAAGCGGTGGAGCTCTATCAAAAATTAAAAAAGCAGGGTGTAGATGTTGTGTATCCCGCAGGTGATGGTTATAATATCCCTGTCATTGAACAAATCAAAGCCGATAATTTATCAGCGATCGGGTACGTGACCGATCAATCCAACCTCGGAAGTCATACGGTTTTAACGAGCACTGTCCAGCATGTTGATAAAGCGTACAGCATCATTGCAAAGAAATTTAATGAAGGCAAGCTAAATGAACAAGGTGAGTACTCCTTTGATTTTAAAGAAGGAGTGATCGAGATGGGGAAATTTAGCACCACCATTGACGACGCTTTTGTGAAAGACATTGAAAGTGATATTGCGTCTTACAAAAAAACTGGCAAACTGCCAAATGAAAAGTGAGGAGACGACGATCATGCAGCACGAAAAATCGATGGAATTTTTACAAATTGCTATGAAGTATTTTCCGCAGGCAAAGGAAGAATTAGATAAAGCAGGGATTCAGCTTGAGCCTGAAGCGCTTCAGCCACTGCTAACATTATTTACATCTGTCATGCAGGAAGCATACGAGCTTGGAAAAGCAGATGCAGAATCAGAAAAAGCCACAGAATAGTGGCTTTTTTTTATGATAATTTTTTCTTGAAGGCACTAATCATAGGACCAACATCTTTAAACACAGGCTTCAGCTCATCGATGGAGTTCATAATGTTCCCAATTTGATTCATGACATGCATGTAGTCAATTGAGTCATCACTTGAAGATGTCTCCGCACGTTCCTCCTTTGCCTCTGACTTACTTTTCTCCTTTTCAATCGGCTGTCCAAACATCATTGCTGAGAAAATATCTTTTTGCGCCATATCACATGTTCCTTTCTACTATTGGTATATATCATTAATCTATGAAAAAAGTGAGAGGAAAGGTTAGACGTTTGTATTGCCAAGAAGAAAAAAATAAGGTAAAATTAGTACCAGATACTAATATAAGATCACAATATCACATGCTCGTATGAGTAAAAGGAGTCTTATTCAATGAATGCTGGAATTATTGGCCTTGGCCGCTATATACCTGAAAAAGTATTAACAAATCATGATTTAGAAAAAATGGTTGAAACTTCTGACGAGTGGATTCGTACTAGAACAGGTATAGAAGAAAGAAGAATTGCATCTGATGATGTCAATACATCTCATATGGCGCTTGCTGCTGCAAAAAAAGCATTAGCTGACGCAGATGTGGCTGCAGAAGATATCGATATGATTCTTGTGGCGACAGTCACGCCAGATCAAGCATTTCCGACAGTCGCTTGTATGATTCAAGAGCAGCTCGGTGCACATAAAGCATGTGCAATGGATATTAGCGCTGCGTGTGCTGGCTTTATGTATGGGCTTGTTACTGGAAAACAATTTATCGAATCAGGAACTTACAAACACGTGCTTGTCGTCGGTGTTGAAAAACTTTCTCGCATTACCGACTGGGATGACCGCAATACAGCTGTTTTGTTTGGAGATGGAGCTGGCGCTGCTGTGCTGGGAGAAGTCAGCGAAGGCAAAGGAATTCTATCATTTGAACTCGGAGCAGATGGAAGCGGCGGTAAGCACTTGTACTTAGATGAAAAAGATCATACAATCATGAATGGACGAGAAGTATTTAAATTTGCTGTAAGACAAATGGGCGAGTCAAGTGTAAACGTCATTGAAAAAGCTGGACTATCAAAAGAAGACGTTGACTTCTTGATCCCGCATCAAGCAAATATTCGCATTATGGAAGCAGCACGCGAACGCTTAGAGCTGCCAGTTGAAAAAATGTCGAAGACTGTCCATAAATATGGAAACACATCAGCAGCTTCTATTCCAATTTCACTATGTGAAGAAATCGAAGCCGGAAAAATTCATGACGGCGATGTGATTGTAATGGTTGGTTTTGGCGGCGGATTAACTTGGGGCGCAATCGCTATGCGATGGGGCCGATAAAAGAGTGGGGTGCACAAATTAATGGATAAGAAACGAGTAGTTGTTACAGGATTAGGTGCTTTGACACCACTTGGCAACGATGTAGAGTCAACATGGAAAAATGCTTTAGCGGGTGTATCAGGGGTTGGACCGATTACACGTGTCGATTCAAGTGAATATACCGCAAAAGTAGCAGCAGAACTAAAAGATTTTAACATTGAAGATTACATGGAGAAAAAAGAAGCGCGAAAAATGGCACGCTTCACACAATATGCAGTCGTTGCTGCTCAAAAGGCGCTCGAAGATTCACGTCTTGAAATCACAGATGAAATCGCACCGCGTGTTGGTGTATGGGTTGGGTCTGGTATTGGCGGACTTGAAACATTTGAAGAGCAGTTCGAAGTGTATTCAAATAAAGGGGCAAGACGCGTCAGTCCATTCTTCGTCCCAATGATGATTCCTGATATGGCGACAGGCCAAATCTCTATTGCACTTGGCGCAAAAGGAGTTAACTCTTGTACAGTGACAGCATGTGCAACAGGTACAAACTCAATTGGTGATGCATTTAAAGTCATTCAGCGCGGAGATGCAGATGCAATGATCACAGGCGGAACAGAAGCGCCGTTAACAAAAATGTCGTTTGCAGGTTTCTGTGCGAACAAAGCCCTTTCGACAAATCCTGATCCAAAGACAGCAAGCCGTCCGTTCGACAAAAACCGTGACGGATTTGTCATGGGTGAAGGTGCAGGGATTATTGTTCTTGAAGAACTTGAGCATGCGTTAAAACGTGGTGCGACCATTTATGCTGAAATCGTTGGTTATGGTTCAACTGGAGATGCCTACCATATTACGGCGCCAGCTCCAAACGGTGAAGGCGGCGTCCGTGCAATGCAAGAAGCGATTCGAGATGCAGGTTTGTCTGTGGAAGACATTGATTATATCAATGCCCACGGAACAAGCACACCTTACAATGATAAATTTGAAACAATGGCGATTAAAGAAGTGTTCGGAGAGCATGCGAACCAGCTTGCAATCAGTTCAACAAAATCAATGACAGGTCACTTACTTGGCGCAGCAGGCGGAGTAGAAGCTATTTTCTCTGTTCTTGCGATTAAAGACAGCGTCATTCCTCCGACCATTAATCTTGAAACACCGGATGAAGAATGTGATCTTGATTATGTAGCAAATGAAGCACGTTCAAAAGAAGTACAAGTTGCTTTAAGTAACTCACTTGGTTTTGGCGGGCATAATGCGACAATTATTTTCAAAAAATACGAAGCGTAATACTTCCTGAGAAAGCGGCGGTCGATAAACAGATCGCCGCTTTTTTGCATATGATGAAAATGGAGGTGTTCAGCGGTATGGGTCTGATCAATACACAATATCTCATTCATCAATCATCATCATTTCAGGAGCTTGCGGCGCGCTTTGTTCCTTATTTTAAAGGGGCAGAGGAAAAAGAATGGTCGTCTATCCTCGCTCACCTGCAGCATCACGGGATGGTTCGGTCTTGGAGCTCGTGTAAAAACATGATCGACAAGCTCAAAGAAAAAGGGTACTTCAAGCTTGTCATGAAAGAATACCAAACGCTTCAAAAAGAGTGGGAAGGTCCTGACATTCCCGTATTTATTTTACCTGTCAACGAGAGCAGCAGAGAAATCAGAGAGCAATTTTATTATCAATCCGGTATGGCCTTTGATGACAAGGTCTTTCTCTTTTTGTCTCCAAATACCCCGAAGGAGCGAATCGGTACATTGCTGACTCACGAATATCACCATGTATGCAGGCTGCATTTTCTCTCAAAAGAAGAAAAAGACTTTACATTCCTCGATACAATCATGATGGAGGGGCTCGCTGAATATGCTGTGTATCATAGATATGGAGAAAGCTATACAGCGAAATGGACCACCTTCTATAGCGAATCCCAGCTTCAGCGCATGTACAAGAAATGGGTATCCAGTCATCTTAATCAAAAAGTCCAGGACGACGAAAGGCTGATACAGAATCTTCTTTATGGAAAAGGGAACTACCCTAAAATGCTTGGTTACGCCACCGGGTTTTATATCGTGAAAAAATATTTTAATGAGCACCGAATCAGCGAGGAGTCTATGATTGCAGAGCCGTCAGAAACTTTTTTAAAAGCGATAGAATCAAAAAGTGAGTAATTCACATAAAAAGAGACATATTACAAATTTACTAAATACTTCTTGATTTCGTCATAGCGATGTAATAATATACAAATAATTCTTTTTATTTTAAAAAGACGGAATATTCAGGTTCAATTCTATTGATCTATGGAGAAAGGGGCGAATGAATGAGCACGCTGCTTGAAGTGCAAAACTTAAAAACATATTTTTTTCGAAAAAAGGAACCGATACCTGCTGTTGATGGCGTTGATTTCAGCATCAACAGAGGAGAAACTGTCGCATTAGTCGGTGAGTCTGGATCTGGCAAAAGCATTACGTCCTTATCCATTATGGGTCTGATTCATGGAACTGGTGGGAAAATTATGGACGGTTCTATCAAACTTGATGGAAAGGACCTTGTTACATATAGTGAAAAGGAATTATGCAGCATCCGCGGTAATGAAGTATCTATGATCTTTCAGGAACCCATGACCTCACTTAATCCCGTCTTAACCATCGGAGAACAAATAACAGAAATCCTCATCTATCACAAAAAATTTTCAAAAAAAGAAGCGGTCAAAAAAGCGGTTGATCTGCTGAAGCTTGTTGGTTTTTCCCGTCCGGAGCAAATCATGAAAGATTATCCGCATCGATTATCAGGCGGCATGCGGCAAAGAGTAATGATTGCCATAGCGCTCAGCTGTGATCCGAAGCTTCTCATTGCAGATGAACCGACAACTGCCCTGGATGTGACCATTCAAGCACAGGTACTCACATTAATGAAAGATTTATGCTCTACCTTTGGTACTTCTATTCTTCTTATCACACATGATTTAGGTGTCGTGTCTGAAGTAGCAGATCGAGTGATTGTCATGTACTGCGGACAGGTTGTTGAAAATGGAACCGTGGAAGAGTTGTTTGAACAGCCGCTTCATCCTTACACAGAAGGGCTGCTTGAATCAATTCCTGTCATTGACGGAGACATCCAGCCGTTAACAGCCATCAAAGGAAATGTTCCTGCGCCAGATCAGCTTCCAGCCGGCTGCCGCTTTGCTCCTAGATGTCCGCAAGTGAAGGAACGCTGCCTGGGTGAACTGCCTAAGCTGAGAACATTTGAAGATGGCAGAAGCGTCAGATGTTTCTTATATGAGGAGGCAGATCAAACATGACCCTTGCTCAAAATCAAACACAAATAACGGAATTACCAGAGAAAGAAACGATTCTTGAACTGAAACAGATTCGAAAACATTTTCCGATTAAAGCGGGTGTCTTTCAGAAAAAAGTCGGTGCAGTAAAAGCTGTTGACGGCATAGACTTGAAGATTTATAAAGGTGAAACGTTAGGTATTGTCGGGGAGTCAGGATGCGGTAAATCCACATTAGGACGGACAATGATTCGTCTATATGAACCAACTGACGGTCAAATCTTTTTTAAAGGGCAAGACATCACGCGCGTATCAGAATCAAAGCTAAGACAATCTACACGAAAAAACATCCAAATGGTTTTTCAAGATCCCTTTGCATCACTCAACCCTAGAAAAACACTTCGAAGCATCATCAAAGAACCCTACAAAACACATCACTTATATTCCTTAAAAGAAAGAAATGAAAAAGTAGAACAGCTTTTATCAAAGGTAGGTCTTCATCCAAGCTTTGCGAACCGCTATCCCCATGAATTTTCAGGCGGGCAGAGGCAGCGAATCGGCATCGCTCGTGCGCTTGCCATGAATCCCGACATGATCATCGCAGATGAGCCTGTATCGGCACTTGATGTATCCATTCAGGCGCAGGTCATTAATCTAATGGAGGAGCTTCAGGAGGAATTTGACCTTACCTATCTATTTATCTCTCACGATTTAAGTGTGGTCAGGCATATTAGCGATAGAGTCGGCGTCATGTATCTCGGCAAAATGATGGAGCTTGCCGATAAACATAGTCTGTACGATGAACCGCTCCATCCATATACACAGGCTCTGCTTTCTTCCGTTCCTGTCACCCGTAAAAAAGGGCAGGTGAAAAGAGAACGCATTATGCTGCAAGGCGACCTGCCGAGTCCTGCAAATCCGCCAAAAGGCTGCGTCTTTCACACAAGATGCCCGCATGCGAAAGAAATCTGTAAAGAAAAAGTACCAGCATTTCAGGAGTTAAAAACGAACCACTTTGTTGCCTGCCACCTCTACAACGCTTGATCAAGCTTGTATGATCTCATCTTTGAGAGGGGGGATGAAACAGGATTCTGTCATGATTTTTAAAAAAGAATAGGGGGAATTGTCTATGAAAGTTAGAAATAGAAAGTCCATTTTGGTCAGTTTACTGCTGATTTTTACATTAATCCTAGCTGCTTGTTCTGGTGGAAATAAAACATCTGGAGACAGTGAAAAGAAATCCACTGGTAAACCGGTACAAGGCGGAGATCTTGTCATCGGTTCAATTGCAGAGCCAACATTATTTAACTCTCTGTATTCTACAGATGTGGCAAGCTCTGATATTGAAGAAAGAATCTACAGCTTCTTACTTCAAACAGACGGAAAGCTGAACCCTCAGCTATCGCTGGCAGAGGATATTAAAGAATCGGATGACGGCAAGCAGTTTGATGTCACCATTAAAAAAGGTGTGAAGTTTCATGATGGTGAAGAACTGACTGCTGATGATGTTGTGTTTACATACAGCATTCCAATCAATAAGGACTACAATGGGGAGCGCGGATCAGGCTTTGAAGTATTAGAGTCTGTTAAAAAGACAGGGGACTACTCGATCGAATTTAAGCTTAATAAAAAAGATCCCTATTTTTATAATGTCACATTAGGAAGCTACGGCATTTTACCTAAGCATATTTTAGGTGATGTGCCTATAAAGGATCTCGGTGAAAACGAATTTAACCGAAAAAAACCAATCGGTTCTGGTCCATTTAAATTTGCAGAGTGGAAAGAAGGAGACTACGTCAAACTAGAAGCCTTTGACGATTATTGGGATGGACGTCCATACCTTGATACCGTCACGATTAAAACGATTCCTGACCAAAATGCAGCCATTGCTCAGCTGTCAGCAGGCGATATTGATTTCTTTGCTGTACCAGGAGCGGAGCTGCAAACAGCTGAAAAAGTCAGCAACATTAAAATTGAATCTGACCTAGGCCTGAATTATTCATACATTGGCTGGAACCAGAAAAATGAACTTTTTAAGAGTAAAAAGGTCCGCCAAGCGCTGACGCATGCCATTGATCGTCAAACAATTGTTGACCAAGTGCTAGATGGAGACGGCAAAGTAGCTAACATTCCAGAAAGTCCGCTGTCCTGGAACTATCCAAAGGATGAAAGTGTTCCAGTATTTGAATTTGATCAAGAAAAAGCCAAAAAGATGCTGAAAGAAGAGGGATGGGAGGATACAGATGGAGACGGCTATCTTGATAAGGATGGCAAGAAATTCTCCTTTGTCATAAAGACCAACCAAGGAAATAAAGTTCGTGAAGATATCGCTGTCGTTGTCCAGCAGCAGCTCAAAGAAATTGGTGTGGAAGCGAAGCCGCAAATTGTGGAATTCAGTGCACTCATTGAGCAGACGACACCGCCTAAATGGGATTATGATGCACTGCTGCTCGGCTGGAGCCTTGCGACATTCCCTGATCAATTTAGCATCTTCCACTCAAGCCAGTCAGAAAAAGGCTTAAATAACATCTGGTATAAAAATAAAGAGGTCGATAAGCTGTTAGTCGATGCAAAAAAATTAAGCGATCGAAAAGATTATTCAAAGGCATATGAAAAAATTTATAAATTGATCGCAGAGGATCAGCCGTATACGTTCCTTTATTATGCTAACTCACATCGCGCTATGCCATCTAATCTTCAAGGCTATTCTTACCACCCGAAAGATGAGTATTACAAAATCGAAAAATGGTGGCTTGAACAGTAGGCTGATAGTGAAGAGGGGGAGGATTCTCCCTTTCACCGTGAGAACAATCCCTTGCATTTGGTGTCCGGTCTTAGCGTGGTGCTAATCGCGCTCTGCTTCAGCACGAGAATTCAAGGGGGGTTATATCACGCTGAAAAGAAGACAAAGGGCTAAAATAACTTCATTTTAGCCTTTTTTTCACAGAATGGCGATCCGATGAAAAAGGAGTTGTGCATATGGTTACATATATCATTAGAAGGACATTGCTCTCTATTCCTATTTTATTAGGGATTACCATTTTGTCCTTTGCCATTATGAAAGCAGCACCAGGCGATCCGATGTCACTCATGATGGACCCTACCATTAGTGCGGCAGACCGGGAAGCCTTTATTGATAAGTACGGCTTGAATGATCCTGAATATGTGCAATATATGAAATGGCTTGGCAATATGCTTCAAGGTGACTTTGGCACATCCATTGTCAAAAAGGGAACGCCCGTGGCTGATTTGATTTTTGCCCGGCTGCCAAATACCCTCATCCTCATGATCTTTTCTACATTAGTTGCCCTGCTGATTGCCATCCCATTTGGTGTTCTTTCAGCAAAACGTCCGTATACAAAGCTTGACTATGGGATTACGGTTACATCTTTTATCGGACTGGCTATTCCAAACTTTTGGTTTGGTCTCATCCTCATTATGGTTTTATCCGTGAACCTAGGGTGGTTCCCGACTGGCGGAGTCTCTACCTTGAATGCTGATTTTAATGTGTTTGATCGGCTCCATCACATTATTTTACCTGCCTTTGTTTTAGCAACGGCTGATATGGCAGGGCTGACCCGGTACACAAGGTCGAGTATGCTTGATGTCATGAGGCAGGATTACATTCGCACCGCAAGAGCGAAAGGCTTTAGAGAAAACAAAGTTATTTTTAAACATGGTTTACGAAACGGTCTTATGCCTGTCATAACGATTTTCGGATTGATGATACCATCCTTTATTGGCGGCGCAGTCGTGGTGGAACAAATCTTCACCTGGCCTGGACTTGGAAAGCTGTTCATTGATTCTGCCTTTTCGAGAGATTATCCGGTCATTATGGCGATGACCGTTATTTCCGCAGTGCTCGTGGTGGTGGGAAATTTAATAGCGGATATTTTATATGCGATCGTTGATCCGCGTATTGAATATTAGAAGGGAGCTGAAGTACAATTGGCACAGCCTAATATGGGAACACCTCCTGTTGATATCAAATTAAAGGAGGGCCTTCCGCCAAAGCCAGAGACAATGCTGCGTTTATTTTGCGAGAAATTTTTCAAAAATAAATTGGCAGTTGCCGGCTCCGTGATCTTATTGGTCATTATTTTTTCTGCCATTTTTGCTCCAGTGATCGCTCCATATGCACCAGAGCATCAAGATTTATTGAAGCGGCTCCAGCCGCCAAGTGCTGAGCATTTTATGGGTACAGACAAGTTTGGCCGCGATATTTTCTCAAGGGTACTATATGGCGCGCGCGTTTCTTTATTGGTCGGTTTCGTCTCGGTGGTTGGTGCAATCACTATTGGAACTGTCGTTGGCGCGGTCGCGGGGTATTTCAAAGGGTTTGTTGATTCCTTGTTAATGAGGTTTGTGGATGTCGTGTTGTCGATTCCAGACATTTTTCTATTGATCACGCTCGTCACCATTTTCAAACCGGGCATTGATAAATTAATTTTAATCTTTGCTTTGACAGGCTGGACAACAACCGCCAGGCTCATTCGCAGTGAATTCTTATCACTTCGAACAAGAGAATTCGTACTCGCGGCAAGAACCATTGGAACGAAAAATCATGTCATCATCTTTTCGCATATTTTACCGAACTGTATCGGTCCTATTATTGTGTCAGCTACATTAAAAGTAGGCTCTGTCATTTTAGCTGAATCAACGCTCAGCTACCTTGGCTTTGGTATTCAGCCGCCAACGGCAAGCTGGGGCAACATGCTGCAAGATGCACAAAATTTCTCGATTATGGTGCAAGCGTGGTGGTACCCGCTTTTCCCAGGCTTACTCATTTTGCTGACTGTTTTATGCTTTAATTTTTTAGGAGATGGGCTGAGAGATGCGCTTGATCCTAAAAAGCTGAAGTAAGGTTTAAAGGGGCTCTGCGTGCACTCTCCGTTTCCTGAATGAAATAAAGATACGAAGCCGTCATTCATCCAGCTTGAAGTTTTGATAAAGTTGGAATAATTTCTCTATCCCTTGCCCATACTGTGGACAACAGTTTTTATAAAGTGAGGGATTGGTTATGTTATTTCTTCATGACGTATGGGTGAATTGGTTTGAAGGGGAAGAAAATGGCTACAATGTGTGTCATTTTCATGAGTGGCGTAAGGAGGACAGCGTTGAGCTGTTAGATCAAGTGCCTTTACTTAAGGTGCAGAGTCCTTTGTTTGATTACATAGAGAATGATCTTTCAGAGCTGCCAAAGACGCTGCTAGAGTCTGTATTTGAGAAATCATATATTCGAAAAAATCATGAGCGCCGTAAATTAGAGTATTGCTTTGTAGTCACAGACGGCATACGAATCATTGCCGTGGATACGATTGGGTATTCCATTCCTGTGAGAAAAAGCCGCTTGATCCCAAGGCAGGAGCAATTGGTTTATGAAATGGTGAAAGATGTGAAAGCAGAAGAATATGAATTCTCTAAGGACAGTCTTGAATCGACGAAGGAGTACCACATTCTATCACTGCCGCCGCAGCATATCAGTGGATTAACGAGAAAAGAAAGACAGCTGAAGCAGCTGATGTTTATGGCGCTCGATCAATTAAAGGGACTCCAAAACAGGGCGGAGATTGCGTATTGGTATACGGAATGGAACCCGCGCATGTACAACCAAATCAAACGAATGTCATTCGAAGAGATTTGGAACATGCTTTACAATGAAACGATTGATGGGTGGTCAGAGAATCATTTAGCCTTCTGTGAAAAAATGATTAAAGGACAGCCATTTTTCGAAAAGCTTTGGGAAATGGAAAACGAATCAAAAGTAAATTAGAAAAAGCTTGCAGCGAGTAGTGCTGCAAGCTTTTTTTTATATTTGCGATTCATTAAAGGGTTTTTGTAAAATAATTTCTAAAATTTTTAGAATTAAGTATTGAGTAGATTATATATTTCCTACATAATAACTATATATCAATTTTGAATAGGATAAGGAGATTGGGCAAAGTGATAAAATTAAGTTTTTGTGTCCCTGTATATAATAGAGAGGATAAAATTGAGCGCTGTATAAAGTCCTTAGTAAATCAATCGATAGATAAAAATGAATATGAGATAATTGTTGTAGATGATTGTTCTACAGATAATACATTTAACAAAGTTAAATCAATCTTCTCAAAGCATAGTTTCACTAATGGTTTTATACATAAACTTGATGAGAACTCTGGCAATGCTAGTAAGCCTAGAAATCTAGCTGCATCATTAGCAAGAGGCGAGTATATTTTCTTTGTGGATTCAGATGATTATGTAGTACCCGATTTGGTTGAGAATGTTTACTCTTTCGCTAAAAGTAACGACTCAGATATTGTTTTCCCTAAATATGGGTTAGAAGGAGGAGGGAAAGGAGTACCAGTTGCATTTGCTGAAAAGGGAACATTACCTAAAGCTGATCTAGTAGATAACCAATTAATTTATGCATTGTCTGTATTAAAAGCGTTTAAGAGGTCTGAGTGGAATCGTTTAGAATTATTATTTGATCCGACGATTAAAATTGGAGAAGATATGCTAGTAACGATGAAATTTCTATTCAATACAGAGAAGCATAGTGTGTTGGCCGATAAAGATTATTATATAGTTGTTAATCATGAATCAGATAGGTTAACTACATCTGTTCAAGATAAAAGGAGAACTTTCAAGAATTATGAAGAAATTTTAGACATAATTTATAGTGGTTCATACGGTGATATGGAATATAAACACAAGAGTGCCGCTCGATTTATAAATAGAATCATGCATTTTGGAATTGGAAATAAAAATAATTATTTAAATCCATCAACTCCTTTAGCAGAACAAAAAGAGTGGTTAAATTTATATCAAAGTTTATTGAATAATCATTTTCCTATTGAGGCTGAAAAGTTTTTAAATATGATCTTTTTTAATAAAATAAGAGCCTTGAGAGAGGGAAATGCGTTGGCAGCAAGATTAGCAGTTCAACTTGAAGAACAAAAAGCTAACAATCAAAAAATTCAAAAACAAATTTCTGATATCAATAAAAAATTGAATCTTTAAAATGAAAATATTTTATGCAAACAGGTTGTTGTACTAATTTAGTACAACAACCTGTTTGTATTTCAGATCTGTATCATCTTATTTATGTTGATAAATAAATTTTGGATTTAGTAAACTTTATTTGCGTTTTCTGCCAAGACCCATCGCATTCTCCATTTTTTTTAACATTTTGTTTGCTGCGCGGTTTGCTTTTTCAGCACCTTCGTCTAGAATACGATCAAGCTCTTGTGATTCAATTAGTTCATAGTAACGATCTTGAATTGGTTTTAAAGCATCTACGACAACGTTCGCAAGATCTCCTTTAAACTCACCATATCCTTTGCCTTCGTACTTTTGCTCCAGCTCTGCAATCGATATGTTGCCTAATACAGAATAAATCGTCAGCAAGTTGGCAATTCCAGGCTTGTTCTCTTTGTCATACTTGACGATGCCTTCTGAATCCGTCACAGCACTTTTGATTTTCTTTTCAAGCTGCTTTGGTTCATCTAATAAGGTAATGAAGGATTTTTGGTTCGGATCGGATTTGCTCATTTTTTTCGTTGGATCTGTTAAAGACATTATCCGAGCGCCTTCTTTTGGAATTTTCACTTCAGGCACAGTGAAGATGTCATTGTATTTTCGGTTAAAGCGTTCAGCAAGCGTTCTAGTCAATTCAAGATGCTGCTTTTGGTCTTCTCCAACAGGGACTAAATCAGTACCATATAATAAGATATCGCCTGCCATTAATGGGGGATACGTTAATAGGCCTGAAACAACGGCTTCCTTACCAGCGGATTTGTCCTTAAATTGGGTCATTCTTTCTAATTCTCCAATATAAGCAACACATTGCAGCATCCATCCTGCCTGGGCGTGAGCAGGTACCTCTGATTGGATAAACAATGTTGCCTTCTCTGGATCAAGTCCAACGGCTAAATAAAGAGCTGCTAAGCTTCTAATATTTTGGCGGAGAGCTAATCGGTCCTGACTCACTGTAATCGCATGCTGATCTACGACACAAAAATAGCCATTATAGTCATGCTGCAAATCGACAAATTGCTTCATTGCTCCAATATAGTTCCCTAATGTGACAGAACCGCTCGGCTGAATGCCTGAAAAAATTGTCTTCTTTGTCATACTAAAACCTCTTTTCTTCAATATAAAAAGGCCCACCCGTCACTTTTCAACAGAAAAGGGACGAATGAACCGTGGTACCACCCTTGTTATTTCACATAGAAATCACTCAAGACGTTGATAACGGAGACTGCTCCGTCTAAGCCTACTTACTTTTTTAGAAGTGTTCGGTTAGCTGCTCCAAAGCCCATTCCATACATGCCATTATCTGCTCACACCGGCCGCAGACTCTCTGTAAATGGTGAATATATGTACTCTTCTTTTTCATCGCAACAGTATAATTTAATCCATTATAAATAAGCAAAATTCAAATGTCAAAGCCTATATATAATAAATGAAAAGCAAAATAAACATTTCAATTAGTAAGCTAAAGCCTATTATTTTCATAGAGGAAAAATTGCTTTGGAATGATGATGATAAATGTTTGTTTAAATCATCGTCAATAGTGCCCTTTTGTTTATTTATTGAATCAAATACCTTTCGAAAGCTGTAAGCTGTTTGATCAAAAAATCCACTTTTTAAAGTGATTAACGATAACCATACTAGCAAAGTGCCCGATGCTAAATAAAAAGTGATGTTAATCATGTTTAAGAGAGAGATGTGCCCATAAAAAATGAAACTTAAAATGAATACAAGGCAATTAGAACTAATTAAAAGAATAAAAAATTTGATAACAATCACTCCTGCGCATTAAAACTTTACTGTACTAAAATAGCAATTAAAACGTTTAATTCAAGACTTTCACTATATAAGAAAAACGAAACAAGGAATTAAGCAGTTGTTTTAACAAAATTCTTGATATTAGTTTACAATGAATCATGAAGATTGCCAATTGTATAGACAGGATTACTTCTGATTAGGTATTTAAGATCACAAAATGAAAGGAAAATACCCAATTTGTTTCAATTTTTTAATAAATTTATTAAAAAACAATCGAAATATGAAAATTTTCTTAAAAAAATGAATGCACAATTACTTATTTGCTAGTATAATAGTTCCTGTAGTTCATTTATGAAGGGGAGGTCAACAACTAGATGAAAAAGTCTAAATTTTCACTGCTTTTAGTTTTTTTATTGGTGCTGACTATTTTTGTATCTGCATGTTCAGGTAAACAAAGTAGCGACAAGGGCACTGCATCCAAAGATTCAAAACAAGAGGCTACAATTTTAGAATCACAGGAAATGCCTGCAATGGATACAATCCAAGCAAGTGATACAATTAGTTTCACAACGATGAATAACGTTTTTGAAGGTTTGTATCGATTCAACGATAAAGAAGAATTAGTACCTGGTATGGCGGATGGCGAACCAGTTGCTAACAAAGATAAAACAGTTTATAACATTAAACTGAAAGATGCAAAATGGTCTAATGGTGATCCAGTTAAAGCACAAGACTTCGTTTATGCTTGGCAACGTGCTTTAGATCCAGAACAAAAGTCTGAGTATGGCCCATATATGATGGTTGGTAAAATCAAAAATGCTGATAAGGTCTACAACAAAAAAGCAAAGCCTGACGAACTAGGAATTAAAGCTGTAAGTGATAAAGAATTGCAAATTACACTTGAAAAACCAATTCCTTACTTCCAATCTCTACTTTCATTCCCAACTTTCTATCCAGTGAATGAAAAGTTCGTTAAAGAACAAGGCGATAAATATGCGAAGACTGCAAAAAATCTTGTATACAATGGCCCATATGAACTTTCTTCTTGGGATGGACCACAAGCAACTACTTGGGAATACAAAAAGAATGAAGAATATTGGGACAAAAAGAACGTCTCTATGACAAAACTTACTTTTAAAGTATCTAAAGATCCACAGGCAGCCGTTAACGCATTCGAAGCTGGAGAAGCTGATATTACACCTAAATTATCAACTCCTGCAATCATCTCTCAATACGAAGGTGATAAGCGAATGAAAAGATTACTAGAGCCTACTGTGTTCTGGTTGAAAATGAACCAAGGAAATAAATCTCTAAAGAATGAAAACATTCGTCGAGCAATTGCAACAGCAATTGACAAAGAAGCGTTTGTAAAAGATGTATTGCAGAATGGTTCTGTTGCTGCATACTATCAAATTCCAAAAGACTTTGTACATGATGAAAACGGAAAAGATTTCCGCGATGGAATGCCTAAATACTTAGAAACAAACAAAGACGAAGCTAAGAAACTTTTCGAAAAAGGTCTAAAAGAATTAGGAACTTCTAAAGTAACGCTTAATTACTTAGGTGATGATTCTGAGACAGCTAAAACAATCGGAGCTTTCATTAAAGATCAGCTTGAGAAAACTTTACCTGGCTTAGATATCAATATTCAAAGTGTTCCTTTCGCTACTCGTATTGATCGTGATAAGAAAGAGGATTACGATCTACAGATGGCTGGATGGGGTCCTGATTACCTTGATCCAATCACATTCTCTGACTTGTTTATCACTGGTGGCGGAAACAACCACATGGGATACTCAGATAAGAAATATGATCAGCTGTTAAAAGATGCATCTGGGAAATTAGCTGCTAAACCTGAAGAACGCTGGAAAGCTTTACAAGAAGCTGAAAAAGTATTACTACAAGACGACGCAGCACTTTCACCAATTTATCAGAGAGCAACTAACTATTTGATTAATAATAAAGTTAAAGGGTTTGTCATTCACAAGGTTGGTCCAGAATTCAGCTACAAATGGATGAAAATTGAAGGATAATTAACAATCTTATAGAAAAGAGAGTGTATTCTCTGAATATACTCTCTTTTTCACTGAAAGAAATATGTCGAAATATACAGAAAAGTCAGTTTTATCAGGAGGTGCAAGTATGCTGAAATACTTAATTAGACGGGTTGGCTTCATGGTCGTTACCCTCTTCATCATTGTTTCAATCACTTTTTTCTTAATGAAACTCATTCCGGGTTCTCCTTTTGTTAATGCACAAAAGTTGTCAGAAGCCCAACAAGCTGTACTTAATGCAAAATATGGGCTAGATCAGCCTATCCCAGTTCAATACTTTCATTACTTGATTAATACATTCACTGGGGATTTAGGAGTTTCATTCCAATTCAACAATACCTCCGTAACAGAACTTCTTTCATACCGAGTAGGACCATCTGCTGTCCTAGGCCTTCAAGCGATTATTATAGGAACGATTGTTGGTATCTTCTTGGGAGTAGTTGGAGCTTTAAGGCAGAACACATGGGTGGATTACTCTGCTACTTTCTTGGCTGTTATCGGTAAATCAATACCGAGTTTTGTATTCGCGGGATTACTTCAATACTATATTGCGGTGAAATTGGGATTATTACCAACCCAATTCTGGAATGGATTCGAGTATACAATCTTGCCTACTATCGCATTAGCAATGTTCCCTATTTCCATTTGTGCACGTTTTATGCGAACAGAAATGGTTGAAGTACTTGAGACAGACTATATTTTGCTGGCAAAGGCAAAAGGGGCAGGCTATTTTGAAATAGCATTTAAACATGCAATGAGAAATGCTTTAATCCCTGTTGTTACAGTTCTTGGTCCATTAACTGTTAGTTTAATGACGGGATCTCTCGTAATCGAAAAAATCTTCTCAATCCCTGGAATTGGTGAGCAGTTTGTTAAAGCAATTACTGTAAATGACTATCCAGTTATTATGGGAACAACAATTTTATTCGCCGTTCTTTTTGTTGTGGTTGTATTTATTGTCGATATTCTGTATGGAATCATCGATCCGAGAATTCGTGTAGCAGGGGGTAACAAATGATGAAACAGCAAGAAGAAAATATTGATAAAAGTCTATTTGAGCCCGCTGGTGTTGATACATTTTCTGCTGAAAAAATTGAGAAACCTAGTCTAAATTATTGGCAAGATGCATGGCTTAGAATCAAAAAGAATAAAGCTGCGGTTGTGAGCTTGGTGATTTTATTTTTAATTGTATTGATGGCTATAGCCGGACCTTTAATTAGTGGTAAAGATTTTAGTACTCAGACAACGTCTGAAGCGAACCTACCACCTCGAATCCAAGGATTAGAGCATGTTAGTTTTCTTCCATTTACTGGAGAAAGAACACTGAAAAATGGTGATGTGGTTAATCCTTATGAACAAAAAGGAATTGATCATTACTACTGGTTCGGTACAGATAATCTTGGGAGAGATCTATTTACACGGGTGTGGAAAGGAACTCAAATCTCACTGCTTATTGCTGTTGTTGCAGCTGTGATCGATTTAATTATTGGTGTTGCTTATGGTGCTATTTCAGGTTATTTTGGCGGGAAAATTGATAATGCGATGCAACGTGTTTTAGAGGTTCTAATGGGTATTCCAAACTTGATCGTTGTCATATTAATGATTCTCGTCTTAAAGCCAGGGATTATTCCAATTATTATTGCTCTAAGTATTACCGGGTGGATCAGTATGGCCAGGGTTGTACGAGCCCAAGTCATGAAGCTGAAAGAACAGGAATATGTACTAGCCGCTAGAACTTTGGGGTTAAGCAACTTTAAAATTATCTTTAAACACATGTTGCCTAACTTAACAGGTGTGATGATTATTAATACAATGTTCACCATTCCTAGTGCAATTTTCTTCGAAGCTTTCTTAAGCTTTATTGGGTTAGGTCTCCAAGAGCCGCAAGCTTCACTAGGGACGTTAATTGAAGACGGATTTAAATCAATGATCGCTTTCCCATATCAGATGGTTTATCCAGCAATTATCATTAGTGTTATCATGATCGTCTTTAACCTTGTTGCCGACGGTGTGAGAGATGCACTTGATCCAAAAATGAAAGATTAGTACGGGACGGTGATGATGATGAATAAACAAGAAACCATTCTAACAGTAAATGACTTAAATATCTCATTTCACACGTTCGCTGGTGAAGTCAAGGCGATAAGAGGTGTGAATTTTGATCTGAAAAAAGGTGAGACACTTGCCATTGTAGGAGAATCAGGTTCAGGAAAATCAGTTACTTCTAAATCAATCATGGGACTGCTTCCTAAATCTAACTCTGAAGTGAAAAAAGGCGAGATTTTGTTTCAAGATAAAGACTTAACAAAACTTTCTGATAAGCAAATGCAAAAAATACGTGGAAAAGATATTGCAATGGTCTTTCAAGATCCTATGACATCGTTGAATCCTACAATGACAATCGGCAAACAAATTATAGAACCGATCTTAAAACATCAAAATGCTAGTAAAGAAGAGGCTAAAAAAAGAGCGCTTGAATTACTGAGTCTTGTAGGCATCCCAAATCCTGAACAAAGATTTAAACAATATCCTCATCAATTTTCTGGAGGGATGAGACAAAGGGTTGTGGTGGCAATTGCACTTGCTTGTAATCCGAAAATATTAATTGCAGATGAGCCAACTACAGCGTTAGATGTAACCATTCAGGCACAAATTTTAGAACTGATGAAGGACCTTCAAAAGAAAATTGAAACATCAATTATCTTTATTACGCATGATTTAGGTGTCGTTGCGAATGTAGCAGATCGTGTAGCGGTAATGTATGGTGGTCAAATTGTTGAAATTGGTACAGTTGATGAGATTTTCTATAATCCAAAACACCCTTATACATGGGGTTTATTAAGTTCTATGCCAAGCCTGGATACTAAAGAGGAGAAATTATTTGCAATTCCTGGAACGCCCCCAGATTTGCTAAATCCTCCAAAAGGCGATCCATTTGCCGCTAGAAATCAATATGCAATGAAAATCGATTTTGAACAGCAACCGCCTTTATATCAAGTGTCAGAAACGCATTATGCAGCGACATGGCTATTACACCCAAATGCACCTAAAGTAGAACCTCCTGAATCCATTAAGCAAAGGATGCTACAATTTAAAGCGCAAAAAGGGGGGGATCACATTGAGTGAAAAAGATGTTATTTTACAAGTGAAAAATCTTAAACAATATTTTAATGTGGGCAAACCAAATGAAGTAAAAGCTGTTGATGATGTTAGTTTTGACATATATAGAGGAGAAACATTGGGGCTAGTAGGTGAGTCTGGCTGTGGAAAATCAACTACGGGCAGAACCATTATTCGGTTATATAATGCAACAGGTGGAGAGGTTATTTTTAATGGACAGAATGTTCATGATAAAAAATCGACCACTGATCTTAAGCAATTTAATCGTAAGATGCAAATGATTTTTCAGGATCCATATGCTTCTCTCAATCCAAGAATGAAAGTTGAGGATATCATTGCAGAGGGCATCGACATTCATGGTCTTGCGAAAACAAAACAGGCGCGTAAAGAGCGTGTGTATCAATTACTTGAAACTGTTGGATTGAACAAAGAGCATGCGAACAGATACCCGCATGAATTCTCAGGCGGTCAAAGACAGCGTATCGGAATTGCGCGTGCATTAGCAGTAGAGCCTGATTTCATCATCGCCGATGAACCAATCTCTGCATTAGACGTGTCGATCCAAGCGCAGGTCGTCAACTTATTGAAAGAGCTTCAAGAGGAAAAAGGTTTAACGTACTTATTCATTGCCCATGACCTGTCCATGGTAAAATACATCAGCGATCGTATCGGCGTGATGTATTTCGGAAAATTGGTTGAGCTGGCACCAGCGAATGAATTATACGAAAACCCGCTTCACCCATACACAAAATCATTATTGTCTGCGATTCCGCTTCCAGATCCTGATTATGAGCGTAACCGTAAACGAATCAAGTATGATCCATCTGTTCACAAAGGAACAAACACCGAGTTCCGTGAAGTGAAGCCAGGTCACTTTGTGAGCTGCACAGAGGAAGAATTCAAAGAGCTTCAGGCGAAACAATCATAAGAAGAGAGAAGCACTGCTAATGCAGTGCTTCTTTTTTTATTTTACAAAAAAACAAGTTGATGGTAATTTTTAGTTAAGTACAAGCAAATACCGGAGGAAATCAAATGTCCAATTGGAAAACCTATCGTTATTCATTGCTTCATGTTCTCATTGTATTCATACTATTTTCAACGTCTTTTTTCAGGAAACCAAACGGAGGCAAGTGGATGTTCGTGTTTATGGCGCTCATTGGGATTGTGTCTTTTTCAGTGGAATATATGCTTAACCGAAAGACAAGGGGGCAGAAGCAAGAAGCACGGCGTGTAAAATATCTTTATTTCATCATGTTGCAAATCACGATGACACTGATCTTGTTTGTCTGTATTCAACTCGTCATGAATCGTTCGTTATAAAACTTTTTTTACGTTAATTGAAAAAAAGTGAAACTACTGAAGACTTTGCTGCGTCTTACTAGTACAGGCGTTTAAATAGCAGGAAATCGGGAATATCTAAGGAAGTGGTTCTTAACTATAGCATAAGGAGCAGATCCATGAATTGGTATGAAAAGCTCAGTGAATACTTCCCGATAGAAGAAATGAAGTCAAAAGAGCATATGGAAGCTTTATTAAAGGAAAGAAGTGATATTTATCATAAGGAGGAAGGACCTCATCATGTGATGATGTACGCCGAATTTGATTCTTTCATCTTTATTGATTATTTATTTGTTTCCAAAGATGCAAGAGGTGAAGGCCTCGGATCAAAGCTGATCCATAAACTGAAGGAAAAAAAGAAACCGATCTTGCTTGAAGTCGAGCCTGTAGATGAAGATGATGCAGATACTGCAAAACGCCTAAAGTTTTACCAAAGAGAGCACTTCAAGCATGCAGAATCAATTGGTTATAAACGCAGGTCACTTGCAACAAATGAAGTGAACCGAATGGAAATTCTTTATTGGTCGCCTCTTACAAATCATGAGGAAGAGATCATGGAAGCCATGAGGAAGACCTATGAACGAATCCATACGTATAAAGATGAAGAATGGTATGGACAATCGTATGAGGATGTGGATGATGTATTGAAGATCATTGAAAATAGAAAGCAAAAAAATATTTTCGATCATCTCGACTAAATGAGAATGTTCTGACATCAAGCAGCACCACAAAATGAATGAAATTGTCTAGTTTTTGTCACAAAAATTGCAAGAAAATCTGTTCACACTTACTTTTTTATAGTATAATCACTATAAAGATTACTTATTTAGAACAATTTTAATTTAAGAATACAGATCAATATTCATTCTACAAATTGAGGAGTGAAGATTTATGGTAACATTATACACATCACCAAGCTGTACATCATGTAGAAAAGCAAGAGCGTGGTTAGAAGAGCACAATATCCCATATCAAGAGAGAAACATTTTTTCTGAGCCTCTTTCAATCGATGAAATCAAAGAAATTCTTCGAATGACAGAAGACGGTACAGACGAAATTATCTCAACACGTTCAAAAGTATTCCAAAAACTAAATGTCAATGTTGAGACAATGCCGCTTCAACAATTGTATAAACTAATCAATGAGCATCCAGGTCTTTTACGTCGTCCAATTATCTTGGATGAAAAAAGATTACAAGTTGGGTACAATGAAGATGAAATTAGACGTTTCTTGCCAAGAACGGTTCGTACATTCCAACTTAGAGAAGCTCAGCGACTTGCTAACTAATATAAACACGAAAAGCTGCCGATCATTTGGCAGCTTTTTTTATTTGGTTTCAGCCGTTTGTTCGTAAAAGAGGCTGGCTAATATGACCACTATGACGGTTAAGAACGGAAGCAACAATTCAAGCGTGGCATGCTGTGACATAAATTCAGTCAATTTTACATCACGCACAATCATTTCTCCGCCAGTAAAGGCCAACAGCGCACTTCCTCCGTATAAAAGAAACGGAAATTTGGTCAAAGCTGCATGAATCAGCTTGCTTCCCCAAATAATAATCGGTACAGAAATCATGAGGCCA
Source organism: Bacillus sp. FSL K6-1000 (assembly GCF_038630785.1). Taxonomy (NCBI): domain Bacteria; kingdom Bacillati; phylum Bacillota; class Bacilli; order Caryophanales; family Bacillaceae; genus Bacillus; species Bacillus sp. FSL K6-1000. Next base: position 1,147,694 of record NZ_CP152042.1, read on the forward strand.
AAAGCGGTCAGAAGCATGTTGCCTTTTGCAGCACCTGCAACTGCGATGACATTATCAAGTGACATAAAGAGGTCGGCAATCACAATGGTTTGCACCGCACGCCAAAGGGAGCCGCTGCTCTTAATCCGAATCGATTCCTTCTTTTGTTCAATTAACAGATTGTATCCTATATAAAGGAGAAAAAGACCGCCAATAAACTGCAAATAAGGGATAGTCAATAAATAAACGGCGGCACCAGTCATTGTAATTCTCATCAGCACGGCTAAAAGTGTGCCAATCCAAATGGCTTTATTGCGTTTATCATGTGATAAATTTCGACTGGCCATTGCAATGATGAGCGCATTATCTCCGCCTAAAATCAGGTCTATGCCAATAATCATCAGTAAGGATACGATCCACTCTGTTTCCATCCATTTCACCTCATGTCCCAAATAGAGCTCGTACAACCAATATATGAAGACAATTCAAATATATGTTTCTGCAAGTTTTCTCTGCAAAAAATGCGTTTTTATTTCTTTTATTCATGTTTTATCATAAAATAGATAGTACGAAGCAATACCTCAATTCTTTAAACGGTTAACATGTAGACGGAACGGGTAAAGTGTAGTAAAGTACTATTAATTGGGAGCTTGTATGTCCCTTCAACATCTTATATAGAAGGGAAGGTTGGCAAAATGGAAATCGAAAGAATAAATGAACATACAGTCAAATTTTATATTTCCTACGGTGATATTGAAGATCGCGGATTTGACCGTGAAGAGATTTGGTATAATCGTGAGCGCAGTGAAGAGCTGTTTTGGGAAGTAATGGACGAAGTGCACGAAGAAGAAGAATTTGCAGTAGAGGGACCACTTTGGATTCAAGTACAGGCACTTGACAAAGGTCTTGAAATTGTCGTGACAAAAGCCCAACTTTCTAAAGATGGACAAAAGCTCGAATTGCCGATTCCAGAAGATAAAAAAGATCAAACAGATGAAGAAAGCTTAGACGCACTGCTTGATGATTTTCATAAAGAAGAGCAAGATCAAGAAGACCATAATGAGAAGGACAAAAAACTTCAACTTCAATTCGTGTTGAAAATGGATGATTTTGAAGATTTGATTGCACTTTCTCAATTAAATATGCAGGATTTTACCACAAGTTTATATTCGTTTGAAAACCGTTATTATCTATATGTTGACTTCCACGAGGATTTGTCAGATGAGCAAGTGGAGAATAAGCTCAGCATTTTGCTTGAATATGCTCATGAATCAGTTGTCAGCATCTACAGACTGAAAGAATACGGTCAGCTGATTATCGAAGGGAATGCCCTTGAAACGATTCAACAGCACTTCTCGTAACTAACAAAAAGTCGATTTCTATAGAGGAATCGGCTTTTTTATCTGAATGAATAGGTAAATAAAGAGATCGGCAAGGAGAAAATGAAATGAGAAATTTAGTCAAAGTTCTATTTTTTCTAATCATTACGATAGGTGCTTATTTAATCGTCCAATTGATTGCCGGTGATTTAGCGGTAAGTGTATTAAGTTCAGTCAGTGTTCTATTTACTTTATCGATTATTTTCATCGGATTTGTTATTTTCTTGGAGAACCGGAATCCGTCTCACACGATTACATGGCTTGTCCTGCTGGGCAGCTTTCCGTTATTCGGCTTTTTGTTCTACATTTTCTTTGGACGCAATATCAAAAAGCGCCGGCTGTTTGAAAAGAAAGCGGTATTGGATGAGCAGTTAATCCAGGAAGATGAACGTATTCATAGAGAAGCAATTGAAAAAATGACGCATATGGGTGATCATCAGCAGCTCTTATTTAAGCTGGCCCACAGACTTGGACATACTCCTATTACATATCGCACGTCCTCTAAAGTCTTAACAAATGGTGAAGAAACATTCTCTCATATTTTTGAAGAGATCAAAAAAGCAACACATCACATTCATTTAGAATATTACATTCTCCGCCACGATGACCTTGGCCAAGAATTAAAGGACATTCTAATTGAAAAAGCGAAAAATGGCGTGATTGTCCGCTTTTTATATGACGATGTAGGAAGCTTAAAGCTTTCTCGTCAATATATTGCTGACCTAGAAAAGGCTGGCGTTCAGATCGTTCCATTTTTACCAGTAAGGCTCCCCCTTTTAAATAATAAAATTAACTTCCGAAATCATAGGAAAATTGTTGTCATTGATGGAGAAGTGGGATTTGTCGGCGGGCTTAATATCGGAGACGAATACATGGGCAGAAGTAGACAATATGGATTCTGGCGTGATACACATCTGATGATTAAGGGCGAAGCTGTTCGTGACCTCCAGCAGATTTTCATGCAGGATTGGTATTATATGACGAATGAAAGATGCTCAGGTGTGGACTATTTCAAAGATTTCAGTCACCTTGAGAGTACAACAGAAGGCGTACAAATGATTGCTGGCGGGCCTGACAAGCAGTGGGAGGTCATTAAAAATCTCTTTTTCTCTATGATCATCTCCGCTAAAAAGTCCATCTGGATCGCTTCACCGTATTTTGTCCCGGATGATGATATTTTGTCCGCATTGAAAATTGCCGCATTGAGCGGAGTAGATGTCCGGATTATTGCTCCAAAGAATCCAGATAAACGGATTGTGTTCCATGCGTCTCGTTCATACTTCCCTGAGCTTCTTGACGCAGGGGCAAAGGTGTACGAGTATGATCAAGGCTTTATGCATAGTAAATTTATTATTGTGGATAGCGAGCTGGCTTCGATAGGAACAGCAAACATGGATATGAGAAGCTTTCATTTGAACTTTGAAGTGAATGCCTTCCTCTATAAAACGAAAAGCACAGAGAAGCTTGTCAACGATTTCTTAGGTGATTTAGAGCAGTCACATGAAATTGTGTCAAAAGAGTTCGCAAAGAGACCTTTGAGGGTCAGACTGTTTGAATCAACTGCAAGATTATTATCACCACTTTTATAAAGATTGTATTTTCCCTCTTTTCTATAAGGGGGATTTTTTATTTTACGGAAGTTATGATCAGTAAAATCATTTTTTGACACGGTGAAAATTCATTTTCCCTTTTCGCTTTCTTATAGACGAACAAGCTATAATACGGGCATCAAAGAGCGAGGGGCGAACTGAATGAATGCAGCAATGATGGATAACGGTAAGCTTATCCGAATTACACATCATCTATCGAAAAGCCGGCTGGAGCATGTAAGAACGACGTGCAAATTTTATTGTCCTGAATGTAGGGAGGAGGTGCAATTAAAGCTAGGGGAGCATCGTGTCTATCATTTTGCGCATAAACAGCTGACAGCATGTTCGTTAGCCTCAGGCGAAACGGCTTATCATCAGGCGGGAAAGGAAGCCATTATGAATTGGCTGAAGCGGCTTGGACATAAACCAGCGCTGGAAAAGTATATGTCAAAGGTTCATCAGCGTCCTGATGTGACCGTCTCTATAGGAAATGAAACCTATGCAATCGAATTTCAATGTGCTAATATTTCCCGGCAGGAGCTGCGCAGAAGAACAGCAGGTCTCCGTGAAGCAGGTCTCTTTCCAATATGGATGATAGGGGCAAATCGTTTGAAACGAAAATCTGCCCAGCTTTTTTCTTTCTCCTCCATTCATTGGGGAATTTTAAGGGAATCAGAGAAAAGGCGGTTGATTTTTTTCTGCCCGCTTCAAAATAGGTTCATCCATCTTGATCAATTTCTCGTGTTTCAACCAACGAAAATATGTGCGGCAATGACTGTCAGACCACCTTCCGCATACAGCAAAATTCCTTCACTCCTATCTGCGAGCTCAAGCAAGTGTCAAGTAAACCAACAATGGCTTAAATGTATACAGCAATTTAGGCAGCGTCCTCCTCGCATTTTATCAAATGAAAGCAAACGTTTGAGAGATATTTTTTATGAGCATCATCAAACGGCATTCCCTTTTTTGCCGACTGCATTATTTATCCCGGTGCAAGAAGCGTATATCTTTACAAGTCCCGTATATGTTTGGCAAGGTTGCCTCTATGATTGGATGATGAGGAAAAAAGGAAGCGGAAGACTAACGATTCAACAGCTGATGAAAGAAATCAACCGGTGTGTGCAGATGAAAGAAGTGAAACTCCGATATAGTGATGTGTCAAGAGAAGAAATAAAAGTGGTGGTCACTGTATATGTAAAGGCGCTTGTAAGACAAGGGTTTTTACATATGACGAAAGAGGGTAATTATGAAGTATCGTCGAATCAAATGCCTATACAAACACTAGATGAAGTGTTAAAACGAGATGCTTTCTTATTTCATTAGCATGTTTCATGACCACTTTGATCATGATAAGAAAAAGGTGGTGCTGCTATTGAATCGAAAGAAACGCTTTTTTCTCATTTTTTTAGTCTGTTTGGTATTTATTTCTGCATATGATTTGACAAATATAGTTCAAAACAAAGAAGATAAATACAACACCAATTTCTTTCACTTTCCGAAAGGTTGGTTCAACACAACTCATGCAAGGGGGATTCATATGACTTCACAAAACAAAAACAATCATCTACCAGACAGAAGCGAAGTAAAAGAAGAAAACAAATGGCGCCTTGAAGATATTTTTGAAAGCGTCGATGCATGGAACAAGGAATTCGAAGCGGTCAAAAAAGAAATTCCGAAGCTGGCACAATTTAAAGGCAAGCTGGCCCATTCTGCTGATGTCCTGTATGAAGCCCTAACCTTTCAGGATCAACTTTCTGAAAAGCTTGGCAAGCTTTATACATATGCGCACATGAAATACGATGAAGATACAACGAACTCATCCTTTCAGGCGTTAAATGATAAAGCCTCGAATCTATTTACACAGCTATCTAGTACATCTGCTTATATTGTTCCAGAGATTTTATCAATTCAAGAAGATAAATTGCAGCAATTTATTCTGGAAAAAGAAGAATTAAAACTGTATTCTCATGCTCTCGAAGAAATTAATAAAGAGCGTCCACATATTTTAAGTGAGGAACAAGAAGCTTTATTAGCTGAGGCCTCTGAACCACTTTCATCTGCATCTACTACTTTTAGTATGTTTAACAACGCCGATATTTCGTTCCCTTCTGTAAAGGATGAGAATGGGGAGGAAAAGAAAATTACCCACGGCAACTTTATCACATTTTTAAATAGTGATGATCGTGAAGTGAGAAAGAATGCCTTTAAAGCTGTGTATAAAACGTATGATCAGTATAAGAACACACTTGCTTCTACACTAAGCGGTTCAATTAAAAAGGATAATTTTTATGCAAAAGTACGAAATTACAAATCAGCAAGAGAAGCAGCACTATCACGAAACAGCATCCCAGAAGAAGTGTATGACAATCTAATTGATACAGTTCATCAATATTTACCGTTGTTACACCGCTATATTGAATTACGCAAAAAGGTATTAAAGCTTGATGAAGTGCACAATTACGACTTGTATACACCACTTGTGAAAGATGCTGGCATGAAGCTCACCTACGATGAAGCAAAGGATTATATGCTGAAAGGGTTAGCGCCATTAGGAGAAGAATATGTGTCTGTGTTAAAAGAAGGAATCGAAAATCGCTGGGTAGACGTTTATGAGAATAAAGGCAAACGAAGCGGTGCTTATTCATCAGGAAGCTATGGTACAAATCCATATATCCTCATGAACTGGCAGAATAACATTGATAATTTGTTTACGCTGGCTCATGAATTTGGGCATTCTGTCCACAGCTACTACACGAGAAAACACCAGCCATATCCGTATGGAAACTATAGTATCTTTGTAGCTGAAGTGGCTTCCACTACAAATGAAGCGTTATTAGGCGAATACCTGCTTAATCATTTAGACGATAAAAAACAGCGCTTGTATGTATTAAACCACTTGTTAGAAGGATTTAGAGGAACAGTATTCAGACAAACGATGTTTGCTGAGTTTGAGCATCTTATTCATGTGAAAGCACAAGAAGGAGAGGCTTTAACGCCAGAATTTATGACGAACCTTTATTATGACCTGAATAAGAAGTATTTTGGTGACGGCATGGTGGTTGATAAGGAAATTGGATTAGAGTGGACGAGAATTCCTCATTTCTATTACAACTATTATGTGTATCAATACGCGACAGGCTATAGTGCGGCGCAGGCATTAAGCAAGCAAATCTTACAAGAAGGAAAACCAGCGGTAGAGCGCTATACAGATTTCCTTAAAGCAGGAAGCTCTGATTATCCAATCAATGTGCTGAAAAAAGCTGGTGTTGATATGGCTTCTAAAGAACCAATTGAAGCAGCATGCCAATTGTTTGAAGAAAAACTAAAAGAAATGGAAGAGCTCATCTCCAAAACAGGTGAGTAATGAAAAGACTTCTGTCAGACGTGTGAGTGCCAGCTCATCTTTTGACAGGAGTTTTTTTCTCATAAAAAAGACCTCTTCAGATGGAGAGGTCAATCCTTTTTAATGATCAACCTTTAAAACCTCTAAAGGTCTTACGGTGATTCATTCGATAAAGCGTAAAAAGAATCGCAGCAAATAAGAGTGGAGACGTCAAATAAAGAGGAAGCATTTTCATTAAGCCTAATATATTTAAAAAGAAACATAAGCCAATGGCAACAAGTCCAATAGTTGTGCTGCGCATGCAGATCCCCCCATTTTTTTGTTACTTTTACTATATGAAAGTGACAACCCTCTTATGTTTTGTGACAAAAATATGAACATATAGTATATCTGTTGTCATAAGTCGACAAAATTTGATATACTACAGATGTGAAATTAATCACATACAAACATTACCCCTTTGTTTGACCGTGAAAAATTTCTCCCATCCCCTTTGTTGTCGTTAAGACATAGTGAAACCGCGCTTATCCCGGCGCGGTTTCTTCGTGTTTATAAATGGAACAAACGTTCCTTTTTAGAGTAAAGAAAAACATGGGTCAGCACCCATGTTCATTTTCACAGCGATAGACATCAAGATCTGTATGGTTGTCATTCTCTTTATAGCGCCAAAACATTTCTTGCTGCACTTGTACACGTTCTACCTTTTGAGCGAAAGCCAGCTTCTTCATTTCTCGTTCAACTTCTTCAAGCGTCAGGTCATAAACAACGGCTATCTCTTTTGCGGATGCAAATTGAAAGTATGCAATAAACCATTCAATTGGAGGCCGTTCTGATGGTGTTGGTTTTTCACCAATCATTTCAAAAAGAATTTCCTCGTATATATCATAAGAGTAGGCACCTGAAATTTTTAATCCTTCATCTCCATTTACGGTATTAAAAAAGGCGAAGGTCGGAAGCTCAGATACGTCCATTTCAGCTGCAATTTTCATATCACATTGCAGTGCTTTCACCGCACTTTGAGAATGAATGTCGCGCTGGAATTCCTCGATGTCCAGACCAGCACTTTTTGCATTTTCTATCAGCACCTGCTCACTTGTGACATCTTGCTGATGGCAAAAAAGCGATTCTTGAATGAGACGCAAAAATTTCATTCCGCATTTTCTTCCTTGAAGCTCCGCTGCTTTTAATGCGAGTGAGGCGAGGTAGGGTGATGTCACAATTTGTTCAGACAGCATTTGTTCTTTTTTGGTCTGCGTTTTAGTGGCAAATTTCCCCCATGCTTCAGTCAGTAAATGTTTCTTTCTTTTCCGATTCAATGCATTAATACTAGAACTTGTTACCGTTCGTAAAGTGAAAAAACGGCCATATTTCATTTTTAATTTTTTAATGGATGGCTCTAATAACCAGCAGTCTGGGCTTAGAGGATCAATGAATACATAGATTTCAATCGGCTTTTGAGGATGTCCGTGACAGTGTGAGAAATATTGATCGTGCGAATTGCAGCTCAAGATTGTCCATCCTTTTCAGGTGTTTGGTTGACCATATGACGAGCCGTCAGAGAAAGCCGTTCAAATAAAAAGTCACGAATATCGCCGGTTAGTCCTACTTGATCCATTGCATCCTCCATGCATTCAAGCCATGCGTCCGCCCGCTCCTCAGTAATCGGAAAAGGGAGATGTCTCGCCCGCAGCATTGGGTGGCCATGCTCCTCTGTATAAAGCGGTGGTCCGCCTAAATATTGCGTTAAAAACTGTTTTTGTTTTCTTGCTGTTTCTTTTAAGTCATCCGGGAAAATAGGATGAAGCAAAGGATGACACTTTACATTTTCATAAAAAGTATCAACAAGTTGCGATAGAAGTTCCTCTCCAACCGCTTCGTAAGGTGCGTTAAACGATTGTACCATGTTGACTACTCCTTTTACTCGTAGTTAATAGGATGACTCACCCTATTGCGCATTTCATTTATTTCAAAAGTGATATTCAGTTTGTTCTATTTTATTGTTTCTATTCTTGTACTTATTTTAACAACCTCATCTCAATTCCACAAACAAACAGCTTTGGTCTGCTCGAAATAAAGAGTGGGGCGGGTTCCGTGATCAATTGACCATATCATAACACATTCAGTCAAAAAAGGGGGAAAAGCGACATACAAAAAACCGAAGAGGTTATTCTCTTCGGTTTAAGCGAAATATTGAGCTGTGATTTTCTTTACATAATTTTGTGTTTCTTTAAATGGAGGGATGCCCCCGTATTTATCTACTTTTCCTGAACCTGCATTATAGGCAGCTAAGGCGAGTGAGATATTTCCGTTATATTTCTGAAGCATTTGTTTTATATACTTCGTTCCGCCTTCAATGTTTTGGGCAGCATCAAAGGCATTGTTGACGCCAAGTGATTTAGCCGTAGATGGCATGAGCTGCATGAGACCAAGCGCACCTGCATGGCTGACAGCATTCGTGCGATAGCCGGATTCCTGCTTGATGACTGCGTGAATCAGCTTTTCGGGAACGCCATGCTTTTGAGCCATTTGTGACACGATTTGATTAATCTCTTTTGATGATGAGCCACTGGAGACAGCCTTTTGAAGCGGCGGTGTGTAGCTGTTGTTTAAGACATTTCCAATGCCATTCGCTGTATTTAATTGATTGTCATTTTCATACAAAGATTGAGCCTCAAGCTGATCACTGCCGGCAATCGCAGATAAATATGGGTTTGTACGCGCATATTGCGTGTTCGGAGCCGTTGATGGGTCCGTGCCCATAAAAGCAGAGATGGAAAGCGGGAGACGTGATAATTCTGATCCGCCTAAAAAATCTTGCAGCAGCGACTGAAATGAAGCTTGGGCATTCGATTCTTGACCCGCAGACATTTGCGTTTGTGCTGGATCTGTTTGTAACGTTTTAAGCGCTTGAAGCTGCATAAAGGATTGAAGTTGATTAACGTTCATCATGTTCCTCCTTCAAGGAATTCATCTATTCTGTGTTTTCATTTTTTCTTCATAAAAACGAACGACTTTGTTTTTCGTGTTTCGTACTGGGATATGAAATTTGCGGAGCAATGCGGAGAAAGCGGCTTGTCCGATTTCCAGGTCGCTTACTTCAAATTCAAGTTCATAGTCCTCTACTGTTAAATATCGGCTGTGATCCAAAACAATTAAGCCTTCTTGGATCATTTTTTCTGCTCTTGACGTTTCAAGTGAACCAAAGTACACAATTTGATCCTTTTGAATGTTCAGGTGGTCTAATCTGTCCGCAACTTCACCTTCTGGCAGCTCAAAATCGTTAAGTTGTGATGGGGGATCGATCGTTTGGTGGGTTTCAAGCAAGCCTATTTCGTGCGGTTCTTTTAATGTGAGCACCCATTGACCGTTTTTTTCTCTCATTCTTAATGCAGCCAATTGAGATTTTATATCAAATTGAGGTGTATCAAAATAATAGTTGGTTTGCGTATGGAAATCCGCATCCTTCAATTGAAAATGCAGTTTCAGCTGTTCAAATTCTTCTTTCATTAATAATTGTTTTAGTTCTATTTCAATTTCCTGTGACATTTTGACATCAACCTTTCATTTAGAGGAAATATGATTATTGTACATGAAGTGTGTTCACCATGTAAAAGACTGTTTTTTCTCTTTATTTTCTTTAGACGTGGACCAAATTGAATGAAGAATCGTGGGAAAGAATCATTTAAAAGAGAAAAACAGGATTTTCTCCAAAAGTTCGGTTTATCAATATTGAACTTGATATGATAAAATAAAGCTGTACTTTGTTGTAAAGGAGATCATGATGCAAAACAGAATTGAAATCACAGAAGCAACTTTAAAAGAAGACAGGCTGATTTTGACAATCCAGTCAGAAGAGCAAATCCAAAAAGCAAAAGCATCAGGACAAATGCTTGTTGATTCTGATCACTTTGCGTTCGTTTACATACTTGAAACCGAGGAGTCCTTTTCGTATCTTATTTTAGGGGAACATACATGGGCTCCATTAAAAGAAGCAATGAATCGTGACATCCCTGTCTATTTGGCATCGGATGAATATTCGCTGGAACTCATTCAGCTTCAACAGGAATTACATTATTTAATCGACAATATTAAAGACAATGCCAATTACGGAGATATGGAAGAGAAAGTGAAAAGCACATTCCTCTGAAATAATTAGGTATATGGAATTGGGGGAAGTTTCATGGACAAAAAACAATGGGATCAATTCCTCGCACCGTATAAACAAGCAGTCGAAGAATTAAAAGTGAAACTAAAAGGCATTCGAAAGCTGTATGAATTCGAGGATGACCATTCACCAGTAGAATTTGTCACAGGCCGAGTAAAACCCGTTGCCAGCATATTAGAAAAGGCAAAGCGTAAAAACATCCCGATGCATGAGATTGAAACGATGCAGGATATTGCTGGGCTTCGCATTATGTGCCAGTTTGTAGAAGATATACAAGTCGTGAAAAAAATGCTCCAGTCACGTAAAGATTTTGTGGTTGTAGATAAACGCGACTATATTGCAGAACATAAAGAAAGCGGATACCGCTCTTACCATCTTGTTGTGTTATATCCGCTGCAAACGATCAACGGAGAGAAGCAGCTCCTTGTCGAAATCCAAATTCGTACGCTTGCGATGAACTTTTGGGCGACCATTGAGCATTCTCTGAATTATAAATATAGCGGGAATATCCCGGAGAAGGTCAAGCTGCGCCTTCAAAGAGCATCTGAGGCAGCATCTCGTCTCGATGAAGAGATGTCCGAAATTAGAGGGGAAATTCAAGAAGCACAAGTGGCATTTTCCCGGAAAAAGAAAAACGACAGCTGAGCCAGTTTGATCAAATATGATGCTGCCCTCTCATAGCAGCAAGGTGAAAAAGGAGAAGAATTCATGAAATTTGCAGTTTCTTCAAAAGGGAATTCTGTATCTGACACGCTCAAAAGTAAAATTCAGACCTACTTATTGGATTTTGGCATGGAACTAAATGAAGAGGAACCGGATCTTGTCATTACGGTTGGTGGAGACGGCACCCTTCTTTATGCCTTTCACCGCTACAGCAGCCGTCTGAATGAAACAGCCTTTGTCGGTGTTCATACAGGTCATCTTGGCTTCTATGCTGACTGGGTGCCGAGTGAGATTGAAAAACTCGTCTTAGCCATTGCGAAAACGCCTTATCATATTGTGGAATATCCGATCTTAGAGGTCATTGTCAGATACAACGACGGCGGCAGAGAAGAGAAATATTTAGCAATGAATGAATGTACGATTAAAAGCATGGAAGGGACGCTTGTGGCAGATGTTGAAATCAGAGGACAGCTGTTTGAAACATTCAGAGGTGACGGCCTTTGTTTGTCTACTCCATCAGGCAGTACGGCCTATAATAAGGCACTTGGAGGCGCCATTATTCATCCTTCCATTAGAGCCATTCAGCTGGCAGAAATGGCTTCAATCAACAACAGAGTGTTTCGGACGGTCGGTTCACCGCTTATTTTGCCTGACCACCATACTTGTGTGATTAAGCCGAGGAATGATGTCGATTTTCAGGTGACGATTGATCATTTGACGCTGCTTCATAAAGACGTCAAATCCATTCAATGCCGGGTGGCAGATGAGAATGTCCGTTTTGCTAGATTTAGACCGTTTCCGTTTTGGAAAAGGGTGCAAGATTCCTTTATCGGAAAAGGAGAATAAGAAAGAGGTTGTTCTCGCTGGAATACTTTACGTTAAACAAAACCATGACAGCCAAAGAAGAAGGGCTGTTTTTAAAGGAATATTTAATTGATCTTGGTATTTCGAAAAGAATGCTGACGGATATTAAGTTTGATGGCGGTGACCTCCTCATTAATGGAGAGCATGTTACCGTGAGATATGAGCTGCATGAAGGGGACAGGCTCACCATTTTATTTCCCGAGGAAAAAGTGAGTGAAGGGCTGAAGCCTGCACCGATTCCGCTTGATATTATATTTGAGGACGAGCATGTCCTTGTGCTGAATAAAAGGCCGTATATTCCTTCGATCCCTTCTCGGGAGCACCCCGAGCACAGTATTGCGAATGGATTACTGCACCATTATGCCAAGCAGTCTGTTCGGCATACGGTTCATTTAGTGAACCGTCTTGATCGTGATACATCTGGCGTTATGCTTGTGGCGAAGCATCGTTTTGCCCATAGCCTTTTAGCTAAGGCACAAAAGAGTGGAGCGGTTAAGCGAACATACAGAGCGTTTACACATGGCATGATCACAGAAAAACATGGAACCATCGCTGCAAAAATTGCCCGAAAAGGGGATAGTATCATCGAGCGGATGGTTGATGATACTGGGCAGGAGGCAGTGACGCATTATACCGTGCGAGCAGTAATCGCTGAGTTAAATATGTCGGATGTGTCTCTCTCGCTTGAAACCGGGAGAACACATCAAATTCGTGTGCATATGCAATTTCTTGGGCATCCGCTCATCGGAGATACGCTGTATGGCGGAAGGGCCGAGCGGATAGACAGGCAGGCACTGCATAGTGAAACCCTTGTGTTTCCTCATCCGATGACAGGTGAGCAAATGACATTTTCAGCTCCGCTTCCTGATGATATGAAATCCTTGCTTTTTAATTAGAGAAACCCGGTCACCTGCATCGCAGGGCCGGGTTTTTTTATAATGTGAAATGCTGAAATCTTGAATCGTCATAAGGCATAGATGAGGGAACGGAGACCGTTTTAAGCTCAGGGTATGTGAGGGCAGACAGTTTGTTGCCAAATACACAGCCTGTATCAATATTGACGGTTCTGCCAACGAATCGAGGTTCTTTCACAGGTGTATGGCCGTACACAATCCACGGTTTTCCGTGATATTCCTTTGCCCAGTCCTTGCGAACAGGCCGTCCATCTGGCCATGTTTCTCCTGTGACGGCACCAAATAATAAGTAGGACCGCATCTGTTTATTCGGCTTTTTTCCAATATCCTTTTCCTTCATCGCTGCGTGTGCAATGATCAGCTCATCAGGAATGAGTACATCATAAAGCGGAGCCTTCTCAAATAACTGCTTAAATTCATGTGACAATTTGTTTTGTTCATGAGTTGGCAGTTTTTTTATTTCGTTCACTGTCGTTTCGATGCCATGAAGCAATTTGACGGGATTTCCTTTTAAATAACGATAAAGCTTAAAGCAATGGTTGCCAGGTACATATCGGATTGCGCCTTGTGAATAGGCATGAATGACAAATCGCATGACGTCTACTGACTGAGGCCCTCGATCTGTTAAATCGCCAACAAGGGCCAGCGTTCTCTTATCAGGATGGACGGGTAATCCATGTTTGAGTTCGTATCCTAGTTTGTGTATGAGGGTAAGCAGCTCTTCGTAGCAGCCGTGGATATCGCCAATGATATCGAATTTCATAAGGTTTCCTCCTGATTTTTTTCATCCATTCGTCGGATATAAAGAAGTTTGAATTTTAGAAAATATAACGAATGGCTTTCATTTCATTTGGGCAATTGTTAGAATCAATCCTTTAACGTAAGACTTATAAAATTAAACATGAATGTTAGGAGGCTTTAGCCAATGGAGCATACATCTGTTTCATCACTCGTTGTCGTTATTATTGTCGCCTTTTTCACCCCTATTTTATTGCACCGATTTAAGCTGACCATTCCGGTCGTTGTAGCTGAAATCATTATGGGGCTCATCATTGGGAAAAGCGGTCTTCAACTGGTTGTCGAACATGATGCGTGGTTAGATACATTATCCATGCTCGGTTTTATTTTTCTGATGTTTTTAAGTGGACTTGAAATAGATTTTTCTTCTTTTGAGTCAAAGAAGAAAGCACGAGAACTTCCAAATGGTTTAAAAGAACCAAATACATTTAAAGCGGCCACCATTATTTTTCTTGGGGTACTTTGTATTTCTTTTATCCTGTCCTATGCGTTTGTACTCGCAGGGTTTATCCAAAATGCCTTTTTAATGACGCTCATTATCTCTACCATCTCATTAGGCGTAGTGGTGCCAACCTTAAAAGAGGAAAAGTTGATGCAGACGAATATCGGTCAAATCATTCTGCTTGTAGCTGTCATTGCTGATTTGGTCACGATGATTTTACTTGCAGTGTTTTCCTCCATTTATGGAGATGGAACAGGGAACATGTGGCTTCTGCTCTTATTATTTGCTGCAGGCATTCTTCTTTATTTATTTGGCCGCGTATTTAAGACAAAGTCAATTTTTCAGTCGATGTCAAAAGGAACCGTGCAAATTGGGACAAGGGCAATCTTTACTCTCATTATAGTCTTAGTTGCCTTATCTGAATCACTCGGGGCTGAAAATATTCTTGGGGCGTTTTTAGCTGGCGTGCTTGTGTCCCTTCTTTCGCCAAATAAAGAGCTCGTTCAGCAGCTGGACTCATTTGGCTACGGATTTTTAATCCCGATCTTTTTTGTGATGGTCGGAGTGGATCTGAATATATGGGCACTGTTTAAGGACCCGACGATTATGATCATGATTCCGCTGCTGTTTATTGCGTTGCTTATAAGTAAGCTCATCCCAATTCTTTATTTGAAAAAATGGTATGACATGAATAAGGTCATCGGCTCCGGCTTTTTATTAACTTCAACGTTATCTCTCGTTATTGCAGCTGCGACGATTGGTGAGAGGCTCGGTGTCATTGATCATAAAATGTCTGGAGCGCTGATTTTAGTTGCTGTGCTAACGAGTATTTTAACACCTGTTTGGTTTAAAGCGCTCTTTAAAAAAGAACAAGCGGCGAGCCATAAGAAGCGTGTGACCTTTATTGGTGCAAATCAGCTGACCTTACCCGTCACACTTGATTTGCATCAGGATGAATATGACATTCGGATTTTGCATGTGTTTCAAGAAAATAAGGAAGCGCTGCTGGCTGACTCTATCTTTGAAGTCGAATCAATTGAACAATACGATGATGAGACGCTGAGAAAGGCAGGCGTCGGCCAAGAGGATGTCCTTGTCGTCGCAACAGGCAGTGAGACAAAAAATAAGGAAATTGCTTTATTTGCAAAAGAAGAAGGAGCAAAACAAGTCATTGCAAGTGTCAACAAAGCTGAGGCAGAGCTGACATTGAAGGAAGCGGGCATTGATACGTTTTCTACTTTCCTTTCATCTAAAACGGTGCTAAGAGCTTTGATTGAAGCACCTGATGCGATTCGATTGCTAACAAATGAGGATTCTTCTTTGTATCAAATTCAAATGAACAATCATCGTTATCATAATGTCATGCTGAGAGAATTTCCTTTCACCGGTGATTTGGTATTTGTCCGGATTTTCAGAGGGGTAGACAGCTTAGTACCGCATGGAGATACGACACTTAGAAGCGGCGACCGTGTGCTTGTATCGGGCTCCCGGGAGTATGTAGCAGGACTAAGAGCCCAATTAGAATGACAATGAACCCTTGACCAATGAACAATTCCTGATTAAGATAGAGGTATAACATCATATATTTGATCCACTAGGGGAGTCCTTTAAAAGGGCTGAGATAAAAGTGTCGACTTTTAGACCCTCATTACCTGAACAGGTTCATACCTGCGTAGGGAAGTGGTGCGGTTTTTGACTATGCTTTTTACAAATTCCAAGCCACTTTCCACGCGGAAAGTGGCTTTTTTATATGGAAAAACAGGAGGAGAGGAACATGACGTTTTCAACAGAATGTAAAGAGGCTGCAGCAACGTGGTGGAATGGAAGCTTTACGCATCCTTTTGTCAAAGGGATTGGGGATGGCACACTTTCACTCGATCGTTTCACCTATTACGTGATGCAGGATTCGTATTATTTAACTCATTTTGCAAAGGTGCAGGCATATGGAGCGGCGATTAGTGAGGACTTACATACGACGGGCAGAATGGCGTATCATGCCCAGGGCACGTACGAAGCAGAGCTGTCGCTGCATAGGAAATTTACAGAGCTTCTGCAAATTTCTGATAAAGCCATTGAGAACTTTAAGCCTTCCCCGACTGCTTATGCGTATACCTCTCATATGTATCGATCTGTAAAAAGCGGACGGTTTGAAGAGATTTTAGCCGCGTTATTACCGTGTTACTGGCTCTATTATGAGGTAGGTGAAAAGCTGAAACAAACAACACCTGACCATCCAATTTACCAAGAATGGATTTTGACATATGGAGGCGATTGGTTTAAGGAACTCGTTTTCGAACAGGTGAACCGCTTTGATGAACTAGCAGAAATAGCACCAGAACATGTACGCGCCAATATGAAAGAAAATTTTGTGATTTCAAGCTACTACGAATATCACTTTTGGGAGATGGCGTATCAAAAAGAATTGTGGCAAACAGCATGCTTAGATGGGGTTGGTGCAAATGGAACTCCACGCAGTGACAAATGATTCGCTTCCTGCGGGTGAACTGATCAAACAAATAAAAGCCATTGCGTCTGAAGTGGATTTTATTCATATTCGGGAACGGTCTAAAACAGCAAGTGAGCTTGTTGATCTCGTGAAGAATCTCCTTTTAGAAGGTGTGCCGAAAGAAAAGCTCGTGATCAATGACCGAGTAGACGTGGCGCTGCTAACCAATATTCACAGGGTGCATCTTCCAGGCCATAGCTTTTCGCCGAAGGAGCTGCGAAGAAAATTCCCTCACCTTCATGCAGGGGTGTCCGTCCATTCGATAGAAGAAGCGAAAGCAGCAGAGAAAAATGGAGCAGAGTATGTCATGTTTGGGCACGTATATGACACCTCTTGTAAACCAGGACTCCAGGCAAGAGGTGTACAGCTTGTGAAAGAACTGACTTCTGCACTAACAATTCCAGTGGTGGCCATCGGCGGGATGACCCCAGAACGAGTTCCAGAATTGAAACACGCTCATGTGAAAGGAATCGCTGTCATGTCTGGGATTTTTACTCATCATCAGCCGCGTATGATGGCACAAGCATTTTCTGAAAAGGTAAAGGAGAATCCTTATGAAAAAGCATTATGACGTTGCAATCATTGGTGGTGGAATCATAGGGATGTCAATCGCCTATCACCTTGCAAAAGCAGGAAAACAGGTGATCTTATTTGAAGCAAATGAGATAGGGAAGCAAACGACAAGTGCGGCTGCCGGGATGCTCGGTGCACATGCTGAAGGAGAGGGGCATGAGGATATTTTCTTTCAGGCAGGCAGAGCAAGCCAGGCATTATACGAAAAATTAAAGGTCGATCTTTTGCATGAATCAGGCATTGATATTCGGACTTCAGCAGGCGGCATCATGAAGGTCGCCTTTACTGAAGAAGAGAAGCAGGCCCTTTGCCGGATGCAGCATTTGTCTACATTTAAGTGGCTTGACGCAAGCAGCGTAAAAAAATGCATGCCTCAAGTAACAGATCACATGCTGGGAGCAGGTTTGATTGAAGAGGATGTGCATGTTGAGCCTTATGCTGTATGCAGGGCTTTGTGGCAGGCGGCGGTCCGGTACGGAGCAGATGTGAAAGAGTGTACACCTGTGATCGAAGTGAAGCGGGACAAAGAAGTGTTAACTGTCAGAACAACGAAGGGCACATTCACATGTGATGACCTGACAGTTGCAAGTGGTGTATGGTCTGGCCGTTTTTTTGAAGAGCTCGGATTATCGCATTCTCTTTATCCAGTAAAAGGAGAATGTGTGTCTGTATGGAATAACGGTCCAGCGCTCGCACACACCATTTATCATGATCATTGTTATATCGTTCAGCGAGATAGCGGAAAGCTTGTTATCGGTGCAACGATGAAGCCAAACGAGTGGCAGGCTGTTCCAACGCTTGGCGGAGTGGAAGCTGTGATTCAAAAGGCGTCTCAGCTGATGCCTTCTATTAAAGAGATGCCGATTGAAGAGTGCTGGGCAGGCCTTCGTCCGGCGACAAACGACCGGCATCCCTATATCGGAAGACATCCAGAAGACAAGCGTATTCTTTTTGCTGCAGGGCATTACAGGAATGGCATTTTACTTGCGCCGATTACTGGAGAAATCATTCGTGACCTCATATTAGACAAACCGCTCAAAGAGGAATGGCTTCACGCATTTCGTATTGGACGAAAGGAGGCACTATTCGTATGAAGATTCAATTGAATGGCAGAATCGTTGACTTCGATCAAGAGAATGGAACGATCTATGATCTGCTATCAGCCTATCAGCTTGAAAACCGTGTGGTGATCGTTGAAAAGAACCAAGAAATTATTGATAAAGAAGCGTTTCAACAAGTAGTCATTCAACCAAATGACACGATTGAAATCGTTCATTTTGTAGGAGGAGGATGATCCAATGCTGCACATTGGCGGAAAAACATTCACATCAAGACTATTACTCGGAACAGGGAAGTACCCATCATTTGAGGTTCAAAAAGAAGCGGTGAACGTATCGGAAGCCGAAATTTTAACCTTTGCTGTCAGAAGAATGAACATATTCGAAGCATCTCAGTCTAATTTCCTGGAGCAGCTTGATTTATCAAGATATACATTGCTTCCGAATACAGCTGGTGCAAGTACAGCAGAAGAAGCAGTGCGTATTGCCCGTTTAGCAAAGGCTTCTGGGCTGTGTGACATGATCAAGGTAGAAGTCATTGGCTGTTCAAGGTCTCTTTTGCCAGATCCAGTTGAAACATTAAAAGCATCTGAAATGCTGCTCGAAGAAGGATTTATCGTGCTGCCATATACATCTGATGATGTGGTGCTCGCAAGAAAATTAGAAGAACTCGGTGTCCATGCCATTATGCCTGGTGCTTCTCCGATTGGTTCAGGCCAAGGCTTACTAAATCCTTTGAATCTCTCATTTATTATCGAACAGGCGAAGGTGCCGGTCATTATTGATGCTGGCGTAGGTTCTCCGAAGGATGCAGCTTATGCGATGGAGCTTGGAGCTGACGCAGTATTACTAAATACCGCTGTCTCTGGTGCAAAGGATCCTGTGAAAATGGCAAAAGCAATGAAACTGGCGATTGAATCAGGAAGACTAGGCTATGAGGCAGGACGTATTCCCCTGAAAAACTATGGGACAGCGAGCAGTCCACAGGAAGGAATGCCGTCATTTTGAGCACTCGTTATTCACGCCAAGAGCTTTTTCAGCCAATTGGAACAGAGGGACAAAAGCGGCTAAATGACTCAAAGGCGGTCATTATTGGAGCGGGGGCACTTGGAACGGCTAGTGCAGAAATGCTCGTTCGTGCCGGAGTTGGATCTGTCACCATTTTGGACCGAGATTATATTGAATGGAGCAACCTTCAGCGCCAGCAGCTTTACACGGAGCAAGACGTGAAGGATCGGCTGCCAAAGGCTGTGGCGGCTGAAAAAAGACTCAAGCAAGTTAACAGTGACGTTTACGTCAAAGGCATCGTGATTGATGTGACTGCTCACAATATTGACGAACTGGTCAGTGGGGCTTCGATCATTGTCGATGCAGCGGATAATTTTGAGGTAAGAATGATTGCAAATGATGCTGCTGTCAAACATCAAATTCCGTTCCTTTATGGGGCCTGTGTAGCCAGTTATGGTATTCAATTTACTGTGATTCCTGGTGAGACGCCGTGTTTACACTGTCTGCTTGAACATTTACCTGCACAAGGCATGACATGTGATACAGCAGGTATCATTAGTCCAGTTGTGCAGCAGGTGGCCGCATATCAAGTGGCAGATGCACTTAAATATTTAACAGGACATCAAGTGACGCCAATATTAAAATCCTTCGATTTATGGAAAAATGAACGGTCTGACATTCGGTCGGTCGCGTCTTTAAAGAAGAAGCAATGTCCAAGCTGTGGACTGAAGACGTATCCATTTCTTTCATATGACAAGAGAGCGAAGGCAGATGTACTATGCGGCCGCAATACGGTACAAATCCGCAGTGCAGCAGAAACACCGCCGCCTTTACATGAAGTAGCTCTTCGGTTAAAGAAAGCAGGGATGGATGTGCTTGAAAATCCATATTTGCTGTCGTGTCAAAAGGATGAATTTAAGCTTGTCTTATTTAAAGATGGCAGAGCGCTTGTTCATGGAACCAATGATATTGCCAAAGCAAGAACGATTTATCATCAATGGATTGGCTAATGAGAGGTGTGAAGAAATGACGATCAAAAAAGCATTCACAATCGCGGGTTCTGATTCTGGCGGCGGAGCAGGCATTCAGGCCGATTTGAAAACTTTTCAGGAGCTCGGTGTGTATGGAATGTCTGCAATCACAGCGATTACTGCGCAAAACACACTAGGTGTTCACGGGATTTACCCGCTTTCAATTGAGGCGTTAGAGCGTCAAATAGATGCAGTGGCAGAAGATTTACTGCCAGATGCCGTCAAAACAGGGATGCTGTGGAGTGCAGACATGATCAAGATCGTAGCTGAAAAAACGGTTCAATATGATATGAAGCTGATTGTAGATCCAGTCATGATCGCAAAAGGAGGAGCCTCTTTATTAAATGAAGATGCGGTCGCTGCGATGAAAACACACTTGCTGCCTGTGAGCTATGCTGTTACGCCGAATCTTCCTGAGGCAGAAGTACTGTCAGGTATACGTATTCAGAGGAAAGAGGATCGCTATCTGGCAGCAGAGCGCCTTTATGAGCTCGGTACGAAACATGTCGTGATCAAAGGCGGCCATGGTCCATCTGATGGGATGATTACCGACCTGCTGTATGATGGAAAAGGCTTTATTGAAATCACAAATGAACATATTGATACACCACATACACATGGCACAGGCTGCACGTTTGCAGCAGCATTAACAGCTGAAATTGCGAAAGGTTATTCGATAAAGGAAGCCTTTGAAACAGCAGAAAGCTTTGTCCATGAAGCGATCAAATTCCCTTTACGAATTGGATCTGGCCACGGACCTACGAACCATTTTGCTTATCAGCAAAACAGAATCAAACGTTAAGGGAATCAAACCGTCTTCCTTGTGAGGGCGGTTTTTTTGCAAAAATGAAACTTTCTTTCAGAGGAAATTGTCATTCTCTTATGATCTGTGATAATATTATGATCAGGTACTAATACTATGTCTTGAAAAAATAGGAGGCTTTATTACATATGAACTTTTCTTTAGAAGGCCGTAATATCGTGGTGATGGGTGTTGCCAATAAACGAAGCATCGCTTGGGGAATTGCCCGTTCACTTCATGAAGCTGGAGCTCGTTTGATTTTTACTTATGTTGGAGATCGTCTTGCTGAATCGGTAAAAGAGCTTGCAAGCACACTTGAGCGTGATGATTCAATTATTCTTCCGTGTGATGTGACAAGTGATGAAGAAATCGAGAAATGTTTTGCTGAAATTAAAGAAAAAGTACAAGTCATTCATGGCGTTGCGCATGCCATTGCATTTGCAAATAAGGAAGAGCTTGTTGGCGAATACTTGAACACGAATCGTGAAGGTTTCCTTTTGGCGCACAACATTAGTGCATACTCATTAACTGCTGTAGCAAAAGCAGCACGTCCATTAATGACAGAGGGTGGAAGCATTGTGACGCTTACATACCTAGGCGGAGAGCGTGTTGTATCTAACTACAACGTAATGGGTGTAGCGAAAGCATCACTTGAAGCAAGTGTGAAATATTTAGCAGCTGATTTAGGTGCAGAAGGCATCCGCGTGAACAGTATTTCTGCTGGTCCAATTCGTACGTTATCTGCAAAAGGCATCAGCGGCTTTAATACCATTCTGAAGGATATTGAAGAGCGTGCACCGCTTCGCCGTACAACAACTCCTGAAGAAGTTGGCGATACAGCTCTATTCTTATTCAGTGATCTATCTCGCGGCATGACAGGTGAGAATCTGCATGTTGATTCTGGCTTCCATATCATTGCCCGATAAACGAATACATGACTTGCAGCATACCGATGAAGGGTATGCTGTTTTTTTATTTTTCTTCTGATTTGAGCCCTCCGTTCATATATATAAGGAATGAATCATTCGGGAGGGATTAGTATGTCAAATAAAGGTGATGAGAATCAAAAGCCGCTGATGTATATTGTTCAGCCGAGCTATCATGAATCAAAGCCGGCCATGCAAAATATTGTGAGAAAGCGAAAAAAATCAGAAAAACAGCCAGAAAGTGATCACAATGCAAAAGGCGAGATCGAAGAAAGCACGCAGCAGGAGCCTGCGATTCAAGGAATAGAGCAGAAAAAAGAAGCCGAGCTGCCTGCACACCAGCAAGATCGAGATATAAAACAAGAAGCCGAATTTACAGAAGAACGAGATATCGCACAAGAGGCTGAGCTTGCACAGGAACAAGAGAACATACAAGAAACCGAGCTTGCACAGGAACAAGAGAACATACAAGAACCAGAGCTCATACAAAAGCAAGAGCCTCAGCAAGAAGAAGGAAACCAGCCAGAAGGTGTCTTTCATGAAACAAAAGAAGAACCAAGAAGAAAACGAGTGAAAAAGCCTTTAAGTCAGATGAGTATTGATGAAAAAGTCGATTTTCTCACAAGACTGCCTCATAATATGCCAAGGGCTCTTTGTCTGATTGAAGCTGATGGTAAAACATATAGAGGAATCATCATGGATCGAAAAGATGATACTGTGATCATTCGTACAGCAGGCGGGGGAAATCCAGTCGAATTAGCGATTGCTGAGATTTCTTCCATCCACCCGCTTGGTTTTTAACAAAGAAAAAAAGTCCCATATAGGGACTTTTTTTGTTAGCAGTTACGGTTGATGAGTCTTGGGTTTAGGCATTCGATTGCGCAGAAGCAGTCAAGGTCTACTTCAATGCAATATTTTGATTTTTCTAATCGGAACACATCACATAAGGAATCTTTATCTGTAAAATCTAAAATATGACGGTCTTTGTCAAATGCGATAAGCAAGCTGAGAGTTGCGCAGTGATCAGAGATGTGTTCGACTCTGAAAAATGCAGTGCTGAAGCAAGGGCCTGGATCTACTTCTCCGACATTTCCGAATGCGACGAATGGTTTTGATTTGGATGTAAAGAGAACAAATGGGACAGTGTCACCTAAAGAATGTGATGGAGAAAGGAGATTGCTGTAACAGCTGGTCGGGCAATCTTCTTCGACGGCATTTTGTAAGTCGTGAATGTTTTCAACAGCCTCTGCTACACAGTTCCATGAATGTTTGCGGCTCATATTCAACCCTCCTATACTAGGAAATTTGTTTGAGTGTTTGAGCACTGTTATCATCTACAAGCTATTTTTGCCGGTACGTGCATCTACTTTTAACCAATGCGGAAGCGGCCGCTTCTTATGCTGCCTGCTCCGCATAATTGGCTGTCATTCGTAAGGAAGGGGATGCTTTGACTCATGACAAGTTAGATGATCGGCCTGTTGATTTAGCCGTGGTGATGATGCTTTTTATCTTTCGATGGCATGACTCTGTCGACAAGCTCTGGGTTTAAGCATTGGATTGCGCAGAAGCAGTTTAAATCAACCTCAATACAAAAGTCCGTTTTTTCTAGACCAAAGAAGTCAGGGTCACAAGGGTGACACACGCTTAGCGTATGTCCGTGTACATCAACAGGTCTTAATACAGATAACGTAGCACAGCAGTCGTGTAATTTTTCAACCCGGAAGAAAATAGATTCGAAGCATTGGCAATCGTCAACGAATCCTCCAATATTTCCGAAAGTAGAGAACAACCCGCCCTTTTTATCAAAAAGTAAAAACGGAATCGTATCTTTTCCAGAAACTGTTGGGCTTAATAAATTACTGTAGCAGCTCGTAGGACATTTATCTTCTACAGCTTCCTGCTCTGCTAAAATCTTATCAACCGCATCGCATACACAGTTTTCATCATGTCGGCCATGGTGTTTTCCGCAGCTCATGGATTTCAGCTCCTTTAACAAGGTATTTGACTTTAGTCCTTAACAACATATGTATGCGCCCTCTAGTTGGTGTGGGTAAATGACCATTTATATTTGTTGTATTTTTATAAAAGGAAAAGCAGAGCTTTTCGCTCTGCTTTTGGACATTAGAGGATGCCGATTGCAACGATTGTCGCAACAAGAGTTTGTGTAAGTGTTTGGATTGCGATAGAGATGTCCGCATCGATTGTAGATACTGTAACGTTTCTTGAATTTTCGATGACAAGTTTTTGGCGGTTTGTTTGTTTGTGAGTAGCAGCTTGTAAGAGATCCTGCGTGACGCGGTCTGCCAAATCACCGTCTGCGATTGAGATGTTTGTAATGGTGATGATCGCTGTTTGAATCGCTACTTGGATAGATGCTGCAACCTGTGCATCGACAGAAGATACGTTAATGTCACAAGAGTCCCTAACGATAATGACCTCTTCAGATGTCTGCTTTGTGAAGCTTACTTGATCCAAATCTTGTAAGACATCTTCGTCATCATAATAATCGTCACAAAGTGCTTTTCTTTCATAGTTGCAATCGTCGTGGTGTTCGTGGTATCTGTGGTGTCCGTGGTGTGAACAGTTACGATCTAGAGCGACCCAAGAATATGGTTTAGAATCCATTTCTATTCCTCCTTCCGTTTACTTTATTAAATGCTGGAATGCGTTGTTTTGTCTCGGGCATTTACCCTAGCAGGCAACCCATTTTTATTTAATCGTTATTACGCTGAGCATTACGACGCTGCTGAATACGATTTCGAAGTGAATTTCGATTTGGACGTACTTTTGGTTCAGGCACTACTTCTTCTGGCTGTTTTGCTGCCTCAGCCTGCCTTTTTTTCTCCTGCTGCTGTTCTACGAAATCATTTGCTTTCTTTTGTAAGTCCTCGACTAATTTCAAAATCATTCTTCTTTGATCATCTGAAATTTTTGCTTTCTGATCATCAGTGATATTGTTTTTGTTTAACACATCACTGACAAGAAGACTTGTTAATGGATCAATATCCGTATTGATTTGAAATTCCTTTTTTTCGTTCTCTTCAGCCACGATGATTTCACCTCTTTCATACGTCATGTTAGAAAAAGAAAGGGTCAAAGAATGCCGGCTTCAACTAAGAGCACATTCAATGTTTGAGTGAGAATTTGGACGGAGTTCATAATGGATGCATCTGATAATGTAATTGTAATGTTATAGCAGTTGATGATTTGAATCACAGTTTTCTTTTGGATTTCCACTTGTTGCACAGCTAAAAGCTGATCTGTGATGTCAGCAGCCACTTCATCGTCTGGTACAAGAATTTGGATTAAAAGAGTAATGATTGTCGTTACGGTCGCTTGAAGGGAGAGTGCAGCTGTTACATCTGTTTTATGAATTGTGACATTTTCGGAATCTTTGATCTCAATGAAATCATCATAATTGCTGATTAATTCGTTTAACAGTTGTGTATATAATATTTCAGCACTTTCTTCAATAGACAATACTTTCACTCCTTTCTTATCTATACATTATTTAATGCAGCAAGGACTCAAGGTGGAATCGGAAAGTGTGAAAAAGTACAACCCAATTTTATTTCCACTCGATTCATCATGACGGTCTTTTTTCTTGCATATATAAAGAAAGGACGGAAAAAGAAGAAAGAAGGAGGTGGAGGCTTCTGAGCGGTGCTTTGTCATTTGTCGTGTTTGCCCTCGCATCCTTTAGACTGACGAGACTGATTGTGTTTGATACCATTACTGCCCCTTTCCGACGTCTATTTCATGAAGAACAGGAAGAGGTAAATGAACAAGGTGAGGTCGAAACATATATCATCATTAAAGGTGAAGGACTGCGATCCTGGGTTGGAGAACTGTTAAGCTGTTATTGGTGTACTGGCATGTGGTGCACTGCTGCCTTACTTCTGATATACATACTTTTTCCTGTCATCAGCATGTGGCTTAATTTACTATTAGCGATTGCCGCAGCAGCAGGCATCATTGAAACGGTCGTCTCGAAGCTTGTGAAATAAACAGGCATTCTGATCAGACACGCTTTCAATAAATGCATATACTATCATGGAACAGGAAAGGAAGGGTTGCGATGAAACCAACTGAAACGCCGTCACATATGCTTCAAGGTTATCCAGCGCAGTCAAATCAACAATCTGTATATACGAAAAAAATCAAGAAAACTGGCTGCGGCTGTGGAAACAAAAAGAAACCTCAATAATAGAAGAGAAAAACAAAAGCCGGATTTATCCGGTTTTTTTGTTGCCCTTTTTTTGAGTGGTGCATATGTAAGAGAGAAGGGGTGACCAGAATGGATGCATTCGAACAATTAATCGGTTCCTTGTTCACTAAACCCCATGATGGGAAAGAACAAGCGCACGAAAAGGCTGAAATGGATCTATCGGATAAAGCGCATGATCTTGAGGAGCACTTAAAAGCATTTGGCGTGAAGATGGAGGCTTTTGCAAAAGAAACAGAAGCATTCATGATGCGTCATACAGAGGCAGATTACGTCTTTAAACAGCAGAAATAAAAATTCCGCACTTTTTTATGTGATCGTCCAAACCATTTCTTGCATTTTTCATACTTTGTAAGGGAGAAGAGGAGGTGCTTAAATATGAGTTACGGTTACGGTGGCGGTTCTTGCGGCGGCTACGGTGGAGGCTACGGCGGCGGATATGGATCAACATTTGTTCTTGTTGTCGTGCTTTTCATCCTTCTAATCATCGTTGGTGCTTCTTTCTTTAACTACTAAAAAGTAAGAAGGTGAGGGAAGCAAGGGGGAAGCCTTTTGCTTTCCTTTCTCTTTGGTCAAACAAGGTTTTAGGATAGGCACATATCCCGCCTATTTTCATATAGTAAGGTGATTACTCCACAAAGAGGAGGCAAATGAATGGATAATAAATTCTTTAAAAGCGTAGAAAACAAAACCGGTGTGAATATGAATGATGTGTTTAAACTTGCAGGTTCTTTGCAAAATGCCAACTTTAAAGATGAGAATACCGTTCGAGGTGTCATTAAAAAAGTAGCGCAGCTTGCGAACAAACGTGTACCTAAAGAAATGGAAGACAAAATCGTTCAATCGATTACTAGTGGAAAAGAAAAGCTTGATTTCAATACAATCGCTAAAATGATGAATAACAAAAAATAAACAACAGGCTCTCCGTTTAAAGGGGGGCCTGTTGTTTTTTTGTAAATAATTCACGGTTTTTCTTTAGAAGAGGATACAAAAAGCGAGAACGATGAGCCGTTTTGCCTCGTCTAAATGAAGGAACAGACAGATAAAGAGATTGTTCAGCTCTTGTCATGGCCACGTATAATAAACGGCGCTCTTCTTCCAGCGCTTCTTCATCACCGTTTCTGAGTTCATCCAGTGAGAAATCATGAGGCAATGCCCCATCGACCACACAAGTGATGTATACTGTCTGGAATTCAAGTCCCTTTGCACGGTGGATCGTCATGAGCTGAACACCGGGTTCATCTGTTTTTTCCTTTTCGGCAGATTTCATATGTTCGGCATGTGCGAGAAAGGCTTCAATCGTTTCAAAGCGTCTGGCAGCTGTTTTCACATCACGTACATCATCTGTCCCTTTTTCAAGTACATTCGTATCGTTCACCCGTTTTTTTAAGTAATCACCGAGTCCCATCTTTTGTTCAATAAATGTCACCGCGTCCGATGGCTTTAATGTTCGTAACGTTCGGAACAAAGGAACGATTGATTGCAGCTTTTTCCGTTGAAACGGCTGTATATCTGTCAGCTTTCCGAGCGCATCTACCATTGAACAATCCTCTGTGATAGTCAGTGCCTTTAGTGTATTCAGCGTTTGCTGCTTTAAAAAGAAAACCGGCAGCAGCTGTTTCATGGCGGCCACATCATCTGCATCCTGACTTAAGGAAAGAAAGGCGAGGAGTACCCGAACAATTCGTCTGCTGTAGAAGGCTTTAACGCCAGCATCCGTTTCATACGGAATGGCCGACTGATGCAGTCGTTCATAAATCGCACGGCCGCCTGTATTCGTACGAAACAGCACGCAGAAGTCATTCGGCTTTGCGCCGTTTTTAATTTTCTCCTGAATATCTGCGACAATCATCGTCGCTTCCTCTTCTTCATCATATGGATAAAAGAGCGTCGGCGAAATTTTCTCCGCCCGAACGGCTTTTAACGTCTTCTCATAACGATGCTGATTTTTCTTAATAATCGCATCTGCACTTGCGACAATTGTATGATGAGAGCGGTAATTCGCATGTAAATGGACGATCTGAGCCGAAGGATAATCCTGTTTGAATTCAAGGATGAAAGCAGGATTGCTACCCCTAAATGCGTAAATGGCTTGATCATCGTCCCCTACACAAAATAACTGCTCTGATTCTCCGGCTAAAAGTTGAATCAAGCGATATTGCACTGGATTAATATCCTGAAATTCATCCACTAAAATATACTGGAATCGTTCTTGATACCGTTTTAACAGTTTAGGCTGTTCTGTCAGCATATGTAAGCAGGCAATCGCCATATCATCAAAGTCAAATTGCTGATGATCTCGTTTTTGCTGTTCATATGATTGATAGATCGTCCACATGTGTTTTTCCTTTTCATCCTTCAAATCAGGAAGTTCACCTGGTAAAAAGGCATTTTTCCAATAGCCGATGGATTGCAGCACTTGATCAGTAGGGTAGTCTTTCTCATCAAGTCCTTCATTCATTATGGCTTTTCGAATGTATTGCTCCTTTTGCCAGTCAAACTTGATCAGATGCTGGCCGTTCCATTTATTTGCGTCATCGTGAAGCAGCATTTTATAAAAAAGACTGTGGAAGGTGCCTGTCACCACTTGGCTGGCTTGTGAAGGATGAAGCTGGTATTGCTTGCGCAGTCTTTCTTTCATCTCACTGCTCGCTTTTGTAGTAAAAGTTACGAGTAAAATATGGTGAGCAGGAATATGATGATGGGACATGAGATAAGCCGCTCTAGCCGTCAGGACTCTTGTTTTCCCGCTGCCGGCACCAGCCAGCACAAGCATCGGACCATCTAAATGTGTGACAGCTTGAAGCTGCGGTGTGCTAAAGGTGATATGCGGGAAGAGGTCGATCGTATGAACTTGTTCATTTTCTTCTAAATGTAAGGCGTCGCTAAATTGAATCGACTTTGGTTCCTGCCAGTCATATGATTCGCTAGTTTGCGAGATGATCTGTTTGCCGGTTGGAAAACGGAAGCCGCCAAGTTCTTTATAGGAAGCCTTTTCCTCCTGTTCAGCCGTTTGATTATGATCTGCTTGTTCTTCAGCTTGTTCACAAATCTCTTGCTGAGACATATGCTTATGAATAAAGGCAGGTTCATCATGTATATTTAATCTAAAAAAGACCGGTTGTCCGCAATATGGGCAGAATAATTGTCCTTTTTTTCCCTCGTCATGGAGGAATTGATAATGTTCTCTCGAATACGTATGTAATGAGATCGTTCGATCATGTCGTCGTGCGCATTTCAAAGCTAGTCCTCCAATAGTCAATCAATCTTAAAATGAAACACATCTAATCATATCAAATGAGGCGTGTTTCAAACAGTCATAATTAGGGAATAGTAGAGTAAGAGAGAAGCAAAGGAGGCGTTCTTGATGGGATATATAGCCCCGATTCAGCCGGATCTGTATTTTCAATATATCAATCGTCCAGCTCCTCAGGATAAAGAAGACTACGCGAAAGTAACAAAGGTTACTCGCACCTTTCATGACAAGATTTACAGAGAGCTGGAGAAAAAAGAGGACTTAGTGACAGAAGCGGAAACGAAAGTACAGCAAAAAAAGCGGGAACGCTTTGTACGAGATATGTTTATGGAGGAAGGAAAAGGCGTTCATATCAATACGTATATATAAATGATTGCGCTTTCTTCCATTGGCGAACGATAATGAAAAAGAAAAAGCCAGGGCATTTTGAATGCTCTGGCTTTTCTTTTGGTCAAATAGACAGTGTTTTTGTCATTTTGACATGGGTGATTCCCGCTTCTTCAAACGGTTCAGAAACCGCTTTGTAGCCTTTCTTTTCGTAGAAAGGAAGCGCATGGACTTGGGCATGCATCACCGCTTCTTTTGCTCCATTAGCAATTGCTTCTGTTTCTAGCGCCTCTAATAGCTTAAGGCCAAGGCCGAAGGAGCGCGCCTCTTTTAACACACAAATTCTTTCTAGCTTTGCCTTTGATCCCTCAATGATCCGCAGTCTAGCGGCCGCCTGAGGCTTTTTGTCATCATTGTAAATGACAAAATGGGTGGCTTTGTCCTCTAGTTCATCTATTTCGATCTCTACTGGAACTTCTTGTTCTTTGACGAATACTTCTTTTCGAACGTAATATGCATCTTCTCGTTGTGTTTGTTCTGTTGCGATGACTGTTTTCAAATGTCTTTAACCCTCTTCTCCTAAAATAAATGTTTCATAGACGGTCCAAGATCCGTTTTCTAATTGATATAAAAGGTGGAAGCGATCCACTGTTTCTTCATGGTCAATCTTTCTCAGCTTTAATGTGCCAAGTACGTCTGAATGCTCATCATCTGATAGTTTTTGAGCCACTGTGACATGTGGAACAAAGGCATATTCAGGTGTACCAGCCAGTGGCTCTGCGTACAATCTTTCATTGAGCGCCATGATGTCCTCGTTCGGTTCTACTTTCATATAAATGACGTTGTTTACAGGAGCGAATGAACTGAATTTTTTAATACGTAACGTAATAGGAGAAGCATTTTTTGCATAATCTCTTAACGTTGAGACGACCTCAGCCGCTTCTAGATCCGTTAATTCAAAAGGTGTTCTTAATGTTAAATGAGGCGGTATGAGTGCATAGTTCGGATCATAACGCTTCCGGTAAGAGTTCGCAATATCTTGCAATTTTTTCGATGGAAATATAACAACTCCGTATTTCATCATGTTCCCTCCTGAATAAGAAAGTATTTATTATTGTTTATTATAACAAAATTCAGTTGATTAACGAATATGGGAGCATTCTTTTTAACGAAGGCGCAATGAGCGGCTGCCAAAACGTCCATTTATGATCCCCTTCGAATGTCTCAAATAAATAATCCGCTCCAGATTGTTCAAGAAGGGCCTTTAAATCATCATTCGGCTGAACAAAATCAAGCACCTGGCCATCTGTTGTTTTTACAGCGGTTTCCTCCAGCCCAATTTGATGGATAATCGCATAATGAGAAAGGGCTGTCGATTGTTTGACGGCTTCTAGAACCGACTCGTCAACGTAAGGGGACTGCAAAATCAGCCCGCCAAATAAAGAAGGATAATCAAGGGCTGTCATGAGGGAAATCGTCGCACCCAGTGAATCACCAATAAACGTACGTCCTGATCCAATTTGATAGGTTGGATAGTGTTCATCAATATAAGGAACCAGTTCATTGGCTAAAAAGCGTTTATACGCTTCAAACTTTGTGCCGTCTGGATGATACGTATTCCGTCTTTCCGTAACATTTTCATAAGGGACACCAATGATAATCGAGCGTTCCATTTCTTTGTTCTGCATCAATTCTTCTGCCTGTCTGCCTATTTTGCCTAGGCGGAAATAATCATGACCATCCTGGGCAATGATGACATGATATGTATAAAGGGGGGAGTAATTGACTGGCAAATAGATCAAAATGGTCATGTCCGCCCCAAGTTCTTTTGACTGTAAGGTTTCTTCTTGAATGATTCCTGTTTTCTTCACCATAATCCATTCCTCCAGCTAACCAAATTCATCATAAAGTGAAACGTTTCCATTCATTGTAACATGAAAAACTGTGATGTTCCTATATGCTAACATGCAATCAAATCGTATAATATCGATTCTGTTATAAATACAGAAAATTTTAATTAATCATGACATTCCCCCTTGAAAAATGAGATTTAATGGGTTACAGTATTAAGAATTAGAACAGACAGACAACACATTCTTATCGTGAGAGGTGGAGGGACTGGCCCTTTGAAACCTCAGCAACCGGTATGCATCACTTCATGTGATGTACCAAGGTGCTAAATCCAGCAAGCAGCTTTTTTGCTTGGAAGATAAGAGGAAGCGATTAAACCCCTTCTTCTTATGAAGAAGGGGTTTTTCTGTTTTGAAATCAGATTTTTACTTAGGATGGTGTCAAATGACAGAACATGTGGAAACGAAATTAGCGCAGATTGGAAACCGTAGCGATGAGGTGACTGGCACTGTCAGTCCTCCCGTTTATCTTTCGACAGCATATAGACATAGAGGTATAGGGGAATCTACAGGATTTGATTACATTCGAACGAAAAACCCAACAAGACAGCTTGTAGAGGATGCAATTGCTTCACTCGAAGAAGGGACGGCCGGTTTTGCCTTCAGTTCGGGAATGGCGGCGATTCAAACGATCATGGCTCTATTTGAAAGCGGAGATGAACTCATCGTCTCTTCAGACCTATATGGCGGTACATACCGTTTGTTTGAAAACGAATGGAAAAAGTACGGCTTACGTTTTCTTTATGATGATTTTTCAGATGAAGACTGTTTACGCTCTAAAATCACGCCAAACACAAAAGCGGTCTTTATTGAAACACCGACAAATCCACTGATGCAGGAAGCAGATATTCAAAAAATAGCGAAGATTGCAAAAGAGCATGACGCTTTGGTGATTGTCGATAACACCTTTTACACACCAGTCTTGCAAAAGCCGATTACGCTTGGAGCGGACATTGTCATTCATAGCGCAACCAAATATTTAGGCGGACATAATGACGTTCTTGCAGGGCTTGTCGTGACAAAAGGAGAGCAGCTGTCTGAAGACATGTTCCAGCATCAAAACGCGATTGGAGCGGTTCTATCACCATTTGACTCATGGCTTTTAATGAGAGGAATGAAAACACTGGCTCTTAGAATGCGCCAGCACGAGGCAAATGCGAAGGAGCTGGCTGAGTTTTTAAAGAAACAGCCAGAAATTCAAGATGTGCTTTATCCAGGAAAGGGAGGCATGCTGTCATTTCGAGTAGCTAAAGAGGACTGGGTCAATCCATTTTTAAAGCAGCTAAAAACGATTTGTTTTGCTGAAAGCCTTGGCGGAGTCGAAAGCTTCATTACGTATCCTGCAACGCAAACGCACATGGATATCCCAGAAGAAATTCGCATTGCAAACGGTGTATGTAACAAGCTGCTCCGTTTCTCTGTTGGCATCGAGCATGTAGATGACCTGAAAGCAGACCTGAAACAGGCACTATCACAAGTAAAAGAGGAGGTACACGCCAAATGACCACACATGATTGGACACTCGAAACACAACTCGTTCATAATGCGTTTAAAACAGACCGTTCAACAGGTGCAGTCAGTGTACCGATTCAGCATGCATCCACCTTTCATCAAAGCAGCTTCGATGAATTTGGCCAATATGACTACTCGAGATCGGGGACTCCTACACGTCAAGCATTAGAGGATACGATTGCGGCGCTGGAAGGAGGAACGAGAGGGCTTGCCTTTGCATCAGGCATGGCTGCTATTTCAACCGCTTTTCTTCTATTATCAAAGGGAGATCACGTCCTTGTCACAAGAGATGTGTACGGCGGGACTTTCCGAATGATCACCCAAGTTCTGTCGAGATTTGGAATTGAGCATACCTTCGTGGATATGACGGATTTGAATGAAGTCAAAAGAGGCATTCAATCGAATACAAAGGTCATTTACATGGAAACACCGTCAAATCCAACACTAGGCATTACAGATATTGAAGGTGTCGTACAGATTGCGAAAGAGCATGACTGTTTGACATTCTTAGATAATACGTTTTTAACGCCTGCGCTTCAGCGTCCGCTGGACCTTGGTGTGGATGTTGTTCTGCACAGCGCAACGAAATTTTTAAGCGGCCACAGTGATGTGCTGTCAGGCTTAGCCGTGGTAAAAGATGAGAAGCTGGGAGAGGAACTCTATTCACTGCAAAACTCCTTCGGTGCGGTCCTTGGTGTGCAGGATTGCTGGCTCGTTTTAAGAGGGTTAAAAACCCTTCAGGTCAGATTAGAAAAAGCTAGTCAAACGGCCTTCGAGCTAGCTTCATTTCTTAAAGAACATCCTGCGGTCAAAAAAGTATACTACCCAGGCTTAGATGATCACCCGGGTGCAGATATTCAGCGAAAGCAGGCAAGCGGAGCAGGGGCTGTTCTCTCATTTGAACTAGAAAACCAAGCGGCAGTCAAAGAATTGGTGGATGCCGTCACATTACCTGTATTCGCCGTCAGCCTCGGCGCCGTCGAATCGATTTTGTCATATCCAGCCAAAATGTCACATGCAGCTATGCCAAAAGAAGAAAGAGAAAAAAGAGGGATTACAGATGGGCTGCTTCGTTTAAGTGTCGGAGTTGAAAACGGAGAAGACCTCAAACGTGACTTCAAACAAGCACTCGATCAACTAAAGCCCGTCCTTGTGAACCAATCATAAAGAAGGAGAGAAAAAAGCCGGCACGGCCGCCGGCTTTTTGACCTTTTTTAAACAAAACCATTGACGCTTTATTATTATGGTTATATAATAGAGACTGTCAGTAAAAGAAAGCCCAGAACTGATACATAACCCGATTCCGTAGCTCAGCTGGGAGAGCGCTACCTTGACAGGGTAGAGGTCGCTGGTTCGAGCCCAGTCGGAATCATCGTTTAAACCCTTGCCTAGCAAGGGTTTTTTGTTTTTTGCAGATTGTTTCTTTTTAGGTTAAAACGATTAAAGTGTTCTGCGGTGTTAAATTCTAATTTGTTTGTGACATGATGATAAATATCTGAGGTTGTTTTAGCACTAGCATGTCCCGCTCTTTTTTGAATAGATGTACCCCACCTGTTTGGGATGGGGTATCTGCATCAATACATTCAATATTTGTCTGGTGTAATTTAAATAAATAAAGTTCGTTTATCTTAATATTTAATAATGGTTCTTCCTAAATGTTGACCATTTTTAATGGCTTCAATTTTTTCAGGTAACGTATCGAGCGTAATCTCATTGACTAGAGTCGTTTGGGAGATATTCCATTCGTTTGCTATCTCGTTCCAAATTACTTTGCGTTTATTGATTGGTACATTTACAGAATCGATCCCTAGAAGGTTGATCCCTCTTAGAATAAAAGGTAACACAGTTGTTGTTAATTTAATTCCGCCTGCATTCCCGCACATGCTTATGCTTCCACCATAAGAAATTTGAGGAATGATCACAGAAGCCACATCTCCTCCTACGGTATCTAAGACGAAGTCAAATTTTTGCTTGTTTAATGGTTTTTTTAGCTCTCCTAATTCGTTTGCAAAAATGACATCAGCTGCTCCTAAAGATTTTGCTATATCAACTTGATTATCTTTACGCACTAAAGCAAAAATATTGTTGTACCCAATTTTAGATAATAATTGTATAGCAATGCTACCAACTCCACCAGTTGACCCTGTAACGAGTATATTAGGTTGATTTTTCGTACTCATACCATTTTCCTGTAAAGCCATGATAGAAAGAGCTGCGGTAAAGCCTGCTGTTCCAAAAATCATTGCTTCTTTTAAAGTCAAGTTATTTGGCAAAGGTACAATCCAATCCGCAGGTACTCTAGCATATTCAGAAAAACCTCCAGTGTGGCTCATGCCCATAGCGAAACCTGTGACAATCACTTGTTGACCCTCTACGAAACGATGATCTGTTGTATGAACGATAGTCCCACTTAGATCAATTCCAGGAATCATTGGATAGTTACGAATAACACCTCCATTTTTTTGAACAGCCAGCATATCTTTATAATTGATTGAAGAATATGCTACTTTAATCAATACTTCTCCTTCAGATAAATCATTAACACTTACATTTTGAAGATCATAACTAACTTGATCATTTTTTTCTGTAACTAGAATCGCTTTAAATGAATCCATTGTGCATCTTCCTCTCTAAAAATATATTACAACAAAATATTTCTGGTGCAAAAGTATTTCAATTAAAAAACTACCATGATATTATAGGTGAAGTCAATGTGGGGGAGATAAAATGGAATTATCAGAGTGCATAAATTTTTTACTAAGTGTTAGTCAAAATAAAGTGTTCAAGTACTTTAGTAAACTTTTAGAGGAAAGTGATTTGACACCCGCTCAATATGGTGTGTTGAACTGTCTATGGAGAGAGGGCCAGCTATCTCCTAAACAAATTGGAGAACTTGTATATTTAGAAGCCTCAACCGTTTCTGGAATATTAGATAAAATGCAAAAAGCTGACTTAATTGAACGCACAATAGATCCAAACAATCGAAGAAATATTTTAGTAGAGGCTACTCAAAAATCTTTAGTCATTAGAGATCAAGTTGAAGCAGCAACAATTGAGCTGAACAAGACAGCGCTTCAAAACTTGTCAAATGATGATAAGGTTGTGCTAAAGCAGGCATTAAGTACAA
The DNA here is from genome assembly GCF_038630785.1 of Bacillus sp. FSL K6-1000. NCBI lineage: Bacteria > Bacillati > Bacillota > Bacilli > Caryophanales > Bacillaceae > Bacillus > Bacillus sp. FSL K6-1000. The sequence goes on from NZ_CP152042.1 coordinate 1,184,091, forward strand.
TTATAAATAATTTTCAATGATGTATTTTTATAAACAAGTTTCATAACTATCACAAGGCTCCTTTACAGGAGCTTTTTTCGGTGCTTTGTACATTGCTGGATGTGATAATAAATATAAGATATAGGTGTTTTATAGAAATTAGGTAAGGAATAAACAAAATTCTTTCTTCAGTGGAGAAGATTCAATGTTGATGACGGCAATTCAGAATGGTTGGCTTGATGCAAATGTTGTAATTGAAGAATCATTAATGTCGTTCTAACGCGCTGGATGCGATGGCATTTTGACTTATTTTGCTTTAGATATGGCTCGGCGACTGAGAGATGGAATCTCAAAACATATAGGCAAAATGAAAACAGACCATGCAGGGTCTGTTTTTTTATGAGGACGATTTGAGGACATTTAGAAAAATATTGGTGGAAGAAAATCCTTTTTCATACTGATCACACATCTTTTAATAGTATCAGTATATCTAGTTTAAGAGGTTACTTACAAAATATTTAGAACTTTTTTGTAAGAATCCTCCGAAATGTAATACGGACTTTAAATATTCTCTATTTGTCTATACTTTTCATATCGCTGTTGTATAAGCTCTTCTGAGGATAATGGTATCAATTTTTTTAGAGATGATTCGATCACAGATTCAATCATTTGTGCCTGTGATTTTATATCATTTTGTGCTCCACCTTTCATTTCAGGCATGATTTCATCAATAATTCCTAAATGCTTTAAATCTTTTGCTGAAATTTTCATATGTTCAGCAGCTTCTGGAGCATACTTAGCGTCCTTCCATAGGATAGATGCTGCTCCTTCTGGCGAAATTACCGAGTACCATGAATACTCTAACATATGGATATGGTTACCGACACTAATGCCAAGAGCTCCACCACTTGATGCCTCTCCAATTACAATACAAACAATTGGCACTTTAAGTGTAGCCATTTCAAATAGATTTCGAGCTATCGCTTCAGAAATTCCACGTTCTTCAGACCCTTTCCCTGGATAGGCGCCTATTGTATCAATAAATGTAATAATAGGGCGATTAAATTTATCAGCTTGTTTCATCAGTCTTAGCGCTTTTCTATATCCTTCTGGATGAGCCATTCCAAAATTTCTTTCTATATTTTCCTTTGTACTTCTACCTCTTTGATGACCAATAACCGTAACGGGCATTCCTTTAAATTTTGCAATACCACCTATCATTGCTTTATCATCACCATATAATCGATCACCATGAAGTTCGAAAAAGTTTGTAAACAATAAAGGTATATAATCCAATGTCGTGGGCCGGTTACGTAGCCTTGCAATTTGAACTCGTTGAAAAGCTGTAAGATTAGAATAAATTTCATCTTGCATTTTATTTAAACGTTTTTCTAATAAATGAATTTCTGACGATAAATCTACATTATTTTCTTTCATCATTTTCTTTAATTCATCAAATTTCTCTTTTAGTTCAATAATAGGACGTTCAAAATCCAAACTCATTTTATCCTCCAAAGGTTATGACCTCACTCAAAAGACTTAGAAATAGAATCAATAAATAATTCAAAACCATCCACAACAATTTTTTGTTCTGATTCTGATAAATTATTGAGGATACGTTGATAAAATGTAAGGGATTGTTCTCTTAAGCGATTAACAGTAATGTGACCCTTTTCTGTGAGGTGCAGAAAAAGTTCTCTTCTATTTTTTTCATTTACTTCACGATAAACAAGCCCCATTTTTACTAACTTATCTACCAACCTACTTACAGTTGAAGTCTCTAATCTAAGTTTATTGGATAGTTGCCAAACAGTTAGTTTTTCCATCTCTAGTTCCTCTAACGCCATCATTTGAGAAGTTGGTAGAGGTTTTTCAAATGGTCCATTCGGCAAATTTTGAGATTCGAAAACCCCAGTTAATATAATCATTTTCTTAATATCTGTTCTTAGTTTTAAGGCATCTTCTCTTTTCAAAAGGTCAACCTCCTACAATTCATGCATCATACATCAATTGTATTATACATCAATATGATTTTTTCACAAGCTTAACAGACAACATGGACGAGATATTTCTTCTTGTTAAAATGGTTTAAGTGGATTGTTTTCTACAAATGGCAGAACATCAATTATGTATCAGGGACTTTATGGGGTACCGCTCATCGCAATCAAGTTAAGAAAATGAAATTATCTCAAAAGGTCGATTTGAAGAAGCTACAGCTGTTTATTAAAAGATATTAGAAACACAACTCAAAATTTAGAGAGAGGATTGTTTGTATGATTTTTAAGAAGGATTTTACGATGATCGCTCTTACAGTGATTTCAGCTGTAGGAATGTACAGTATTGCAGCAGATCGAAACACGACGATGATTGATCCAAACTCAACATTTTAAAAAGGGGACGAACCCTTTCAGTGTTCTTTAGAAATGCACATTTTTTATCAGAAAGGCTCATCATAGAACCTTATTTAAATCAGTCTTGTTCAGGGAAGGTCTGTTTGCTTCGGATGAAGTCATTCACCTTGACAGGGTAGAGGTCGCTGGTTCGAGCCTAGTCGGAATTATCGTTAAAACCCTTGCGTAGCAAAGGTCATCTTGTAGACAAAGTTGAAAAGGACGGCATCATTGCGGACGGCGTTGACTTAATCGGCTACATATCATGGGGACCAATCGACCTGGTCAGCGTATCCACTGAGGAAATGAAAAAACGCTACGGCTTCATTTATGTAGATCGGGACAATGAAGGAAACGGAACGTTAAAGCGCATCAAGAAAAAAGCTTCAACTGATATCAGCTAGTCATCGCCACAAACTGAGAGAGTCTCTGACAACTTTTTGAAAACTGACGCACTTCAATTGACAATAATCGGAAGCAGGAGGACAATAAAAGAGAAAGATGAACCAGCCACATTCCGAAAGGCGGGAAGAGCATGTTTAACAAAATGTTAGTTGCGATTGATGGATCAGACATGAGTGAAAAAGCGTTTGATGCCGCAGTGCATTTGGCTAAAGAACAGCAGGCCGAACTAAGCATCCTTCATGTGGGGAGAGAAGCCGTCGTCGCGACTTCTTCTCTGACGGGAATTGTCTATGTGCCCAAACATTTTATTGATGAAATTAGGGACCAGGTTAAAAAAGAAGGCCTGAAAATCCTTGAGAACGCAAAAGAAAAAGCAGCCGAGAACGGTGTTCAAGCTGAAATCATTTATGCGAATGGCGAGCCGGCACATGAGATATTAAATCATGCAAAAGAGAAAGGCATCAGCTTGATCGTAGTCGGAAGCCGGGGCATCAGCGGCCTGAAAGAAATGATGCTTGGAAGCGTCAGCCATAAAGTGTCGCAATTATCACCTTGCCCGGTTTTGATTGTTCGATAGATTTGTAAAAAAAGCGCCCTCGGGCGCTATTTTTATCTGTTAGAAAAGGTAACTAATAAGATATCTCGATGTGCCCCATCTGCATTGGCAGTGTCGACCGGTGTTACCGCATGAAAAACCTGTTTCAAGCGGTTAATTTTCAATAATCTGAATACTACAGTTTGACAATCAATGCAGCAGGAATAAGGGGGAAATCACCCCTGTCCGGGATTAACGGCAGCACCTCATTGACACAGCTGATGGGATCTGGCATCATTTGGGCAGTTCTCGCTGCACTGTTTTATGCGTTAACAACTTTAGTGGGAAAAGGCATTCAAAACCTCAGGCCTTACACGACCACCTTCCTGCAAACTGGTTTAGGGGTTATTATCCTGATTCCGTTTATTCACTTCGGCGCTTTTACCAACCTGTCTCAAGGAAACTGGATCATGGTGGTATCTACTGGTATCATCCATACAGGTATTGTGTATTTGCTGTTTTTTGATAGTTTGCGATTTTTATCAACGAAGTTTATTTCAATCATTGTCTTCCTAGACCCGGCTGTCGCGATCGTGCTGGATACCGTCTTCACAGACTTCCGCCCAGACCTCTATCAAACACTGGGCATCGTAATGATCTTTGCAGGTATGACTTTGACGCTTGTCAGGAGTCGGGGAAAGGCAGATATGGTTGCTGAGGATAAGGATATTGAGCAAATTCACTAATAAAAAAATGTAAAAAGGCCTATGCGGCCTTTTTTTTGATTCTTAAAATAAAATAAACATTCCAGAAAACATATTGTAATCATATTTTAATGACGATAACATGTTAAATCAATAATACAGTTATTTCAAATTGCGAGGTGAATCATTGAATCACTTGTTAAGGATTTGATGCAAGTATCATAAAGGTTTTTATTGAATTTTACCATTTATTTAGCAGAAGTAACATATATGTTCTTACCAGAATTCACACCAGTAATTAAAATAATGACTGAAATGAAGATTAGCATTAACAGAGGCACAGTCCAATGATAAGTAACGTCATGTAACCAACCGAATAAAATAGGACCTATAGCTGCTAATAGATAGCCTAAAGACTGTGCCATACCAGATAATTCTGCTGCTTCTTGTATATTTTTGGTGCGTAAACTAAAAAACATCATGGCTAAGCTAAAGGCCATTCCAATGCCAATCCCAATCATTATAATCCACAGAGGTATAAAGAAAGACACTCCAAATAAAATTCCCAATAAACCAACAACAAGCAAGAGAAAAGAAATCAATACTAATATCTGTTGCTTGCTAAAATGTCCAGCTAAAATAGGTACAATAAATGTAGCAGGAAGCATTGAAAGTTGCATTAATGAAAGCATCCATCCACCTTCATTAGTATTTAGCCCTTTAGTTTCAAGAATTTCAGGAAGCCATGAAATTACTGTGAAAAATATGAAGGACTGAGTCCCCATAAACAACGTAACATTCCATGCTATCTTTGAACGCCAAAGGCTGATAGAATTTTTCTTATTTTCTTTTTGAAAAAAATCCACAGATTCTGGGTTGTTCTTTAATTGTGGTATCCAAAATATCATGGTAAGAAGAGTTAAGAATCCCCAACAACTCAGGGAGCCTGACCACTCGAAACCTAATGATGAAGAAATAGGGACGCTAATCCCTGAACCAATAGCTCCAAATAAATTCATAGAAACTGCATATACGCCAGTCATAAAACCTAATTTTTTTGCAAATTGATGTTTAATGAAGCTAGGTAATAAAACATTACAAACCGCGATAGATGAACCTATTATGATGGTACCTAAAAATAACGTGTCCACTCTACCAACAGAGCGTATTCCAATTCCAACTAATAATAATGTTATTGCCATAAACAGTGTTGATTCTATGCTGAAATGACGAGTGATCTTAGGGGCAAAAGGAGAAAACAATGCGAATGTGAATAAAACGGCTGTAGGAATTGTACCAGCTAATGTGTTAGAGATCTCAAGATTATCACGAATGGAAGATAATACTGGACCAACTGCTGTAATTGGAGCCCTAAGATTTGCTGCAATTAGAATAACACCAACAACAGTTAATATCCTCTTTTTTGTCTGCATACTCGATCTTTGCTCTTGCTCTGTTTGTGGAATTCTCATGACAGCTAAGGCCCCCTCCAAATCTCTTACGGTTAATTGGGACAAGCAGGATTAAATGATTTGAACCTGCTTGCAAGAAATAATAACTATCGAATTGGAGAACGACAACTACCTACTTTTATTCCTAAAGCATTGTAATGATTTTTAATATTTACAACTGCGTGTCCACGTGTAACTTTATCGATTAATTTATTTATTTTTTGAAGGTTCACAGGCTTTTTTGCAACTAAGTCAGTAAAAAATTTTTGAATCTCTGTTGGATAAACATTTCCTATCATACTAGAAAGCCCATTACATCCGTTTAATATTTTTTCAGTGATATTTACATCTCCTCCAGCGAACATGATAAAGTCATCTGGTAAAGTTGTATTTTTATGGCGTCTAACATCACTCTCTTCTTTCATACCAACCAATGTAGCGTGTTTTTGATTAATAAGAGTCTGAAATGAGTCAGCACTCAATTCAAACCCTGTGCGAGAAGGATTGTTATAAAGAACAATGTTTTTTGAGGTTTGCTCTAATAATTCATTAATGTAAGACATTGCTTGTTCTTGAGTTGGTTGAATATAAGGAGGAAATTGAATTAGAATGGAGTCGAAAACTGAATCCTCGAGACGTTCAATTAATTTTATTGCATTTTTTGTCGTGGTAGCTGATACACCAAACATTAGTTCAACATTTTTAAAATCTTGCTGATTGAAAAAATCAATAATGTGTATCCTTTCTTCAATACTCATTGAGTTTTGTTCACCTGTAGTTGCAGATACGAGTAGTGAGTCTATACCATTTTCAGCTAAATATTCAACAATTGGTTTAAATCCATCCAAGTATAGACTTTCATCTTCGTGAAACGGGGTTGGAATTGCTACATTTAAATTCTTCACTTGATTTAACCTCCTACAATAAAATTTCTATAACTTATAAAAAATGTTACTTGTTCTTGTTATATCTACTGACCTCCTTTACACGATCTGAAGGATTTCTTTGTATAAGAATTTTGCATTTAAGTCTGGCCTTCATGTAATAGTCTAGGACACTTTTTTTAATAGAACAATTCAATTATTTATATAATAACTATAGTTTGTAACTATGGTATAATTTGTATAATGATGTATATTAGATGACAATATTTAAAAATCATAAGGTTTGTACTTATAAAAAATATAATTGGGAGTCGAAAGAATGGAATTAAGACAATTGGAGTATTTTTATGCAATGTGTCAGGAACTTCATTTTACAAAAGCTGCAGAAAAGGTTGGAATATCTCAACCATCTTTAAGTCAGCAAATCAAACTTTTAGAGCATGAAATAGGAACACCTTTGTTTGATCGTATTGGTAAGAAAACGACTCTTACTGAATCTGGAAATCTTCTGTTAAAATATACTCGCAATATTTTTCACGAAATTGAACAGGCGAAAATATCGATCAATGAATTGAATGGACTTCAAAGAGGATCAATCTCTATTGGGACATTACTAACAGTAGAGAATTATCTTATTCCACCAGCATTATTTAAATTTCATCAGCAATACCCAGCTGTTAAAATTTCTGTACTAGGTCTGCGTACTGGGGATATTCAAAAACACTTAATAGAAAATAAAGTGGACTTAGGGATTGTCTTTTTACCAATGAAAGGGGATGAATTTGAAACAATCTCTCTATACACTGAAGATATGGCTTTTGCAGTACCTGTTAAACACCCCCTAGCACAAAGCGAAATGCTGGGGCTAGAAGTATTAAAGGAAACCGCTTCAATTTTGTTTCCTGAGCAATTTTTCATCAGACAATTTATAAACAAAAATTGTAAGGATATCGGTTTTGCACCGAATCCTATTTTTGAAGTAACAACTATGCAGTCATTAATTAATATGGTGGTAGATGGCATAGGGATAACTGTCTTACCGACCCCTTATCTTGAATATCTAAGCGAACCTCAATTAAAGATTATTCCTATAAAGAACGCTCATCTTATTAGAAGTGTAGGAATCGTTTATAGGAAGGACAAACATCTAGGAGCAGCCATTCATATTTTCATTGATATATTAAAAGAGATTGCTTTTGGTTTGAACTATGTTTATGAGTCGAGAAAGAAGTAATGGATTTTTTTGGAAGTAAAAAGACTCTTAGAGAAAAAAACAGCTCTTAAGGGTCTATTTTTATATGAGGACGAGCTGATATTTGCCAGAAAAAACGATGACTAAGATTGATGATTAGGAAATCATCACCTGAAAATATACTGACAAGTCTATGTACCGTAATGTTAGAAGAGCAACTCCTATGCAGAAGTTGCCCCGTATGTCATTCACTAATTCAATGACTCAAGGTGCTAGTCATAATTTAAGTCACTGCTGTTGCAACTGATTGTGCCGATTTCTAGTTATTCCTATATCAATAAGAAAACCTTATTAGCAATAGATAATACTTAAGAGCATGAAAATAGCTGAAAATCCATACTGTAAAGGTGCAATTTTTCTCTTGAAGATTAGAGAAACACTCATATAATGCAAACTGTCAGTAGCCAGTATGGCATTGTTTACTTCTTTGTAGAAAAGAAATAAGAAATTATTTTATTTCCTCATCCATCACTTTCTTATATTTTTCAAACTCAGAATCCTTCATTTCTCCGTTCATTTGTAACAGGAAGTTCCCTTTTGAATATGTGTGAGAGAAGAACATAGATCCAGCATTTCCTAATTCATCATAATAAGATTTGGCCTGGTTAAGATCAGTTTCATTTCCAAATTTAAAAATCCTTCCACCAGCATTTTCACCTAAAGAAGGAATGAGAATCCTTTTTCCTTCTTCTCTTATATTTCCAAACTCTTTTTGTTTAAGGTCAGTTGGTTTTTCTGCTTCAAGCCCAGCACTTTTGAAAGCTTCAATGATGTTGTCTGTGGTGAGCTGTTTTTTAGTAGATGCTGCACTGCTACAAGCTGTTAACAATAGTAAACAAGTAAAAAATAATACAAAATATTTCTTCATAGTAGATCCTCCTGATTGATAGATGCATAAGGATCTTACACTAAGTAATGCCTTTTTACTATCCTTTCGACAAAAATAGACAAATATGAAAAAACAAAGGAAAGGTAAAATGATAACATTCTGGTGAATACACATTTGATAAAATAATTAGCAAGAGGGAGAAAGATATGAAGTCATTTTTACTAATTGGACAATCAAATATGGCGGGGCGCGGCTTCAAACATGAAGTGCCTCCGATTTATAATGAAAGAATGATGATGCTGCGAAATGGCAGATGGAAAATGATGACTGAGCCTATTCATTTTGATAGGCCGGTAGCTGGATGGAGCATGATTTCGTCATGCTATAAGTGAAGCTAAAATTGCAAAGGTAAATAGCGAATTGGTCGGGATATTATGCATCAAGGAGAAAGCGACAGCCAATCTGGGAAATACAAAGAATACTATGAAAAAATAATAAGATTATTTCATGAACTAAGAACTGAATTATCTGTACCTATCATTCCGCTTGTAATAGGAGGCTTGGGCGATTTCTTGGGAAAAACAGCATTTGGCGCAGGGTGTGTGGAATATCAACTGATGAATGAAGAACTAAAAAAATATGCACATCATCATGAAAATTGTTATTATGTTACTGCCAAAGGCCTTGCACCTAACCCAGACGGAATTCACATCAATGCGATGTCTCAGAGAATATTTGGTATAAGATATTATGAAGCATTTCGAAAAAAAGAACATATACATGAACCATTACCAAATGAATATGAGTTAGTGAATGAATGTCATAATAGAATGAATACCTCAGCGGAGAAAACATATATAGCACTAGAAAAATTCACGTTGGGCAAGATGACTTACGAAGAGTTGCTGAAGGTTTTATCGTAGGCTAAGTGATAGACTGAAACATAATATATCTCTTGAAAGGATGATTGTGGTGGTGAAAACAGATAAAGTCTCCTCCTGAATACAGTAAATCACATTCAGGAGGAGATAAAAAATGTTTAAAAAAATAGATGGAAATTATCCGAGAAAAGAGCACTTTCATCATTATATGAAGGTAACCCGATGCTCATATAGCCTAGTGATCGATTTAGATATCACGAAATTGCATTCAATATTAAAAGAAAAAAAGCTAAAAGTATATCCTGTGCAAATTTATTTGTTAGCAAGAGCTGTGCAAAAAATACCGGAGTTTCGGATGGATCTAGTGAAAGATGAACTTGGTCACTGGGATCTTCTCCATCCTAGTTATACGATTCTAAACAAAGAAACAAAGACATTTTCAAGTATTTGGACGCCTTATGACGAAAATTTTGCTCGATTTTATAGAAGCTGTGTAGCTGACATTGAAGCTTATAGCGAAAGTAACAAACTATTTCCGAAACCTCATATGCCAAAAAATATGTTCAATATTTCAAGCCTGCCTTGGATTGATTTTACTTCTTTTAACCTTAATGTATCTACAGATGAAACTTATTTGCTGCCGATATTTACGTTAGGCAAATTTAAGGTGAAAGAAGGAAAAATCATCTTGCCAGTCGCCATTCAAGTACATCATGCTGTTTGTGATGGCTATCATGCCGGTCAATATGTGGAATATTTAAGATGGCTGATAGAACATTGTGAAGAGTGGTTAAGCGATTCATTGTATACTTAATTTTCAAAGGTATAGTCATTTGATAGAAAAAGGCAGACTTAGTAGAGTCTGCTTTTTCTGTTGTGAGCAGAAATGTGTAAAGTCACGTTATGTTATGAACTGTTCTTTTTGCGGTTTCTTTTCGGTGCTTTGTCATCTCTTGCATGTGATAATAAATGTAATATAAGGGAATTTAATGGAAGGGGAATAAGGGATGGAGAAAGTGATTTCTTCACATGTTGGTGTGAAAATAAATGAATGGTATAAAATGATTCGGCAATTCAGTGTACCCGATGCAGAGATTTTGAAAGCTGAGGTAGAACAAGAAATTGAACGGATGGAAGAAGACCAGGATTTACTGATTTACTATCAACTAATGTGTTTTCGCCATCAGCTTATGCTTGATTATATTAAGCCTTCAGAAAAACGATCGCCTTCTGTTTCTGATTTGGTTGATAAAATCGAAAATTCAAATCATCAACTTTCTGGTATGCTGCAATACTATAATGCTTTTTTTAGAGGAATGTATGAGTTTAGTAAAAAAGAATACATACAGGCTATTCAATATTATAAGATCGCTGAAAGGCAGCTCGCATTAGTTGTAGATGATATTGAGCAAGCGGAGTTTCACTTCAAGGTGGCTGAAGCCTACTATATTATGAAGCAAACTCATGTTTCTATGCATCACATCATAAAGGCCTTAGACATCTATAAGCAGCATGAACAATATAAAGTTCGCCAAATACAAAGCTTGATTGTTATTGCAGGAAATTATGATGATTTCAAGCGATATGACAAGTCATTAGAGCATCTAAATACAGCTTTTTCTATAGCAGAAGAGCTCGCCGATAATATGTTAATTGCTAAAATTCTATTGAACATAGCGAATACATATGATCGACAACAAAAGTACACTGAAGCAATCATACGCTACAGAGAAGTTTTAGACATTATTACACCACGAAGTATTGATATAAAACCAATCACCCTATTTAGTTTAAGTTGGTCGTTGTATAAGTCTAGTCTACATGATGAAGCCGCTCCACTCGTAGAAGATGGTCTTAAGTGCTCCTTAGAGAGAAATGATTCGTTGTGTTTGATGTTATTTAAAGCTTTAAAAGCGATTTATATAAATGCTAATGAGAAAGCAATTCAGGAAGTGCTAAATTATTTTGAGGAAAAGCAACTATATGTCTATGTCGAGGCATTTGCTCAAAGTATCGGATTATCTTCTGAAAAAAAGGGGGACTTTGAAAAAGCTGCCGAATATTATAGAAAGGCTCTTAAAGCTCAAAATGATATTCAAAAAGGAGAGTGTCTGTATGATTATTAAAAAATTACTAGTCATTGTATCCATTGTATTGTTAAGTGTTTCAACAGCAGAAACTTTGAAAATCATTGGAACAAAATCAATACGGAATACAACAATGGAGGAACAACAAAAATCAAATCGAAATACGACTATAATTGATCGAAATACAACCTCTGAAAACGTATAGACAAGATTAAAACAGACTTTAATAGTCTGTTTTTTTATGAAGTAGAATGAGCAATTGAACAGTTTGTCAATGTTATACTAACCTCAATAGATATAGGGAGGTATCCACTTTGAAATCATTCTGGGAGAAAAAAGAAGAGAGTCCTTTCACGTTAGAAAAGGTAGATGAGGAAAAAATTCGTGAAGCAGAGGGGACACTTGGTGTCACTTTACCTGCTACATACAAAAAGCTCATTTTAGAATGGAACGGTGGCTTTACAGTGCGTAATGCGTTTCCAACTGATCGGCCGAACTCATGGGCAGATGATCATGTTCAATTTGACCATCTAAGAGGAATCGCCAAAGATGATGGCATCATGAATAGTTCCCAGTTAAGTGATGAATTGGAGCTGCCGGAGGGGCTTGTGATCATCAGCGGAGAAGAAGATACATGGATCGCAATGGATTATCGAGAAACGAAGGAACACCCGCCTATTCACTATTTTGATTTAGAGATGGGAGTCGATTTTAAACTGGCGGATACTTTCGATGATTTTATTGAGCAGTTATATACAGCTGAAGATGCGATGATCGAGGTTGTAGAGATTGATGAGGAATCTTCTGAATTATATATAAGTAGAGAAGAGCTTGAACTCATATTTGAGAGAGGAGACCTTCGTCAGCAGAACCTCTTTAAAATGGCACATTATCCAATGGAAGACATTGAAGAGATTGAATGGTTTTTCGATCGTATGAAAAAATGCATCAAACAGATAAAAGATCAAAATGTCTTGTACGAAGCAGCCACTACTGTTCACTCAATCCTTTTGTTAAATCCAGAAATGCCAAGGAATGACCGTATCAATAAAGAGCTGCAAGAGATTGCCGAGTTTCTAGAAAATAGTGGAGAGTCTCTTATCGTCCTTTTGGGAGAAGACATTCATCCAGTGAAAAAACGATAGTGAAAGAATAAAAGTCCTTAAAAGGCAATTAGCCAGCATTATAGAAAAGTTCTATTTGAAGGTTGATCAAAAACGCTTTTTATTTTCTTCTTTATCTGTCTTGAGGTATAAGTTACAATCTATCCAAAATCCATTAAAATAAAGAAAAACTGATAAAGGAGCAACCACATGAATTTTAATTTAAATGAAGCTTTGGATATGTTGAGTCGAACTCCTCACACGTTAGAAAGTCTTTTGTCGGGTTTATCGAAGGATTGGCTTCACAGCCGTGAAGGGGAGGGGACGTGGAATCCAGTTGAAGTCATTGAACATTTGATTGAAGCAGAGAAATTTAACTGGATTCCTCGATTAAATGTGATTCTTGCTGATGGAGAGAATACACCATTTCCTGCGTTTGACCGCTACTCTCATTTGAACCAATCTGAAAGACAGATAGAACAAGCATTATCTGAGTTTCATCATATGCGGATGGAGAATGTGGCATACATTCAGCGTATGACACATTCAGGCCTTGATTTAGAAAAAAAGGGCGTTCACCCGGAGTTTGGGGTCGTGAAAGTGAGCGAATTACTTTCTGCGTGGGTTGTCCATGACTTCACACATATGTCCCAGATTGTTCGAGTCATGGCGGAACGATATCGAACCGATGTGGGCCCATGGAGCGCTTATTTAGGGATTTTAAATAGGAAATAAATGTTTAATGATGCTTGGCGGCCCACTCAGATTGAAGCATGGCATATTGATATTCATCGACCCAATGTCCCTTTGACATATAATTTTGCAGCAAATGTCCTTCGCGTCTCATTTCTAAACGTTCCAGCACTCGAATGGATTTTTCGTTGCGCACATCTGTAAAGGCAATGATTTTATGTTTGTTTAGTGTTATAAAAATATATTCGAAAATTGCACTCAGAGCTTCATGAATATAGCCCATTCCTTGGTATTCAGGCGCGAGTGTAAAACCTATTTCAACAATTCTCGGCTCACTGTCAAGTGTATGAATGGCGCAATCTCCTATCAGCTGATTGGATTCAGATAAGGCAATAGCGTATTGAAACCACGTCCCCGGTTGATTAGGTTTTTGTGTCATTTGATGTTGAACAAATGATTCAGCATCTTCGTACGTGTAATTTTCCCAGGATTGAAATTTTGCAATAGAGGGATTTGCGCGGTATTGATAAAATGCTTCAATATCCTGCCTGTCAAATTGGCGAATAACAACCCGGTTTGTTCTTGTAAATATGCTGTTTGCATTCTTCATGTGTTAACCTCACTTTTTAGTTTGTTCTTGATTTGAAAAAGTCTATCAGCCATTCAGATAGCTGCTGTTGTGCTTTGCTGACAAATCGATCTGCATAATAAATTAATTCCAAGTGCCGGACAGGTGCTGGCTCAGCAATAGGAATCGAAACAATATTGGACCACGTCGAATGTTGTTTTAGTAATCCTCTTGGCTGAATGGTTGCACCGATCCCGGCTTCAACCAGCTGCAATAGCGAAAATGCGGATCCAACCTCCATGGCAGTGTCTAGTTCAACACCCTGTTCTTTACATACGTCATCTACTAAATCCCTTCCTAGATATCCCTTCGGATACATGACCAACGCATGCTGAGTCAGCTCTTCTAATGTCACTTCATTCTTCTTAGCTAAATCACTTTCTGAATGAACAAATAATTCGTAAGGCTCACTTCCAAGTGGAATTTGAACGAGCCGCTTATCCGCAGGCCCTCGCAGCCCGATGCCGAGATCCACTTTATGCGAAAGGACTTCTTCACGCACGAAGATATTTGAATATGCCTTCAGATTGGTTTCGGGGTAAAGTGTTTTAAATTCTACAAAAAGTGGCACCAGCTGAAAATCAAGATCGGATGGGAGTACTGCGAGACGAACGGTTCCTCGTTTTTCTGATAATAGTTCTTTCATCGCATTTTTTGCATCTCTCTCAGCTTGAAGCATTTTCATGCCATATTGATAAAGCAGCGAACCAGCTTCGGTAGCCACGACTTTTTTGCCGATTCGATCAAAGAGCGGCATCCCAACTTCTGCTTCAAGCAGTCGAATTTGCTGGCTAAGTGTCGGCTGTGAAATGCCTAGCTCCTCAGCAGCCTTTGTAAAATGCAAATGATGATATACAGCCATAAAATAGGTAATATGCCGGGTATCCATTTGTCCTCCTTTCATAAATGATAGCCTTTTCCTATCATCATAATACGATTTATTGTATTGATCAATGGATGCAGCAGTTTTATACTCAAAGTAACCTTAACGAGATGAAAGAAGGGTATTGATGAAAAAAATATATTATTTAGCCGCTTTATTTTTAGCGGCATTAAACTTACGTCCCATCATTACGTCCGTGGCTTCCATGATGAGCATGATTCAATCAGAGCTTGGTGTAAACGCACTGACAGCAAGTCTTTTGACCACTTTGCCTGTCCTTTGTATGGGGGTATTTGCTCCTGTTGCGACGATACTCAGCCGGCGTTTTGGTTTAGAAAGAACGCTGTTTTTCTCAATTCTTCTTATCACGATTGCCACCGCACTACGTGGTACAAGCCAATCGGTTGCTATCCTGCTCATGACTGCGTTTGCAGGAGGTGTAGGGATTAGCTTCGCGGGCCCTTTATTGTCCAGTTTTATTAAAAAATATTTCCCGAGAAATCCTGGTATCGTCAGTGTGTATTCAATTTCGATGACGATAGGTGCAGCGCTCGCATCCGGCTTCACCATTCCGATTTATCTACGCAGTCAGCATCACCTTACGTTAGCTTTGTCCTGCTGGGCGATTCTAGGGGTGATTGCACTTATTCTATGGGTCGGTTTAGTTCGCAAAAATGAGCGGAGTGATCATGTAACTTTGCCGTTAAAATTGCCGTTGAGAAACAAAAAGGCCATTCAATTCACCTTGTTCTTTGGCTTTATGTCCAGTATGTTTTATTCTTTGACGGCATGGATTTCACCGATTGCTCTTAGCTTTGGAAACAGTCCGCAATATGCTGCCATGCTGCTGACCATATTTACACTTATTCAGATTCCGGTGGCACTACTTGTTCCAGCGGTCGTTACTCGATTAGGAAAACCGAAATTATTTCTCATCTTATGCAGTCTGTCTGAACTCATTGGCCTTATCTTTCTTCTTCTGCCAATGCCGATCTTGCCAGCCGTCATTTTCCTAGGTATGGGTGCAGGTGGATTATTTCCTTTAGCGCTTATGCTCCCGATTATGGAGACGAATACTCCAGAGGAAGCCGGAACCTGGTCAGCGATGTCGCAGATGGGCGGGTACATCGTGGGTGGATTCGGTCCGTTTTTCATTGGTTTGGTTTTCGATCTAAGCGGACATTTTTATGCTTCCATTGTGGCAATGCTTGTCATCGTCATGCTGATGATTGGCGTTCAGTTATCCATGAACCTTGGTAAAAAACGCGAAGTGGGATCCAATTAAAGATAAATTGAAATCGCCATAGCCTTCCTAAATAAATAGGCTATGGCGGTTATTTTTTTAGAAGCTGCACATGAACGAATTATCTTGCAAGATATTTTTCAACTTTACGGGTGGCCATTTCTGCAGCTTCCATGATCATTTCACCTAATGTTGGGTGAGGATGAATCGTCATTGCTAAATCTTCTGCTGTAGCGCCAATTTCAATAGAGAGAGCTAGTTCTGATATAAGAGTAGATGCTTCAGCCCCTACGATTTGTGCCCCTAGAATAAGACCAGATTCAGCATGGGCTACAATCTTCACAAAACCTTCTGGTTCTTTTAATGCAAGCGCTCGGCCATTAATGGAGAACATTGCTTTCCCAATGACAGTCGGAATGGATTTTTGTTTGCAATCCGTTTCACTTAGTCCAACACTCGCCAATTCTGGGCTGGAAAAAACAACAAGTGGGATCGCTTTATAATCTATAATTGAAGGTTTACCAGCGATTGCCTCTGCTACAACCTTCGCTTCATAGGAAGCTTTATGAGCCAAAGCAGGCCCCTCTGTGATATCACCAATTGCATATATGTGCGGGATGGATGTTCTGCATTGTTCATCAATTTCAATTCGTCCGTGAGAAGGAATAGACAACCCGATAGAATCAAGACCTAATGTTCCATCTGTATTCGGTTTTCTTCCTACAGTAATCAGTGCATATTCCGCTTTCACCGTGTAGCTTTTTTTCTGTTTCTCATAATGAAGATCAATTCCGCTCATACGCTGCTCGGCATCTGTGACGTTTGCTCCTGTAATCAGTGTGATTTTATCTTCTTTCAATTGACGAACGACAGGCGAGACAAGTTCACTTTCAAAGCCAGGTAATACATGATTGCCGCCTTCCAAGATGGTGACATTTGTTCCAAACCTAGCAAACATCTGTCCTAATTCAACCCCAATATAACCACCCCCAACTACGACAAGGCTTTTAGGGATCTCGGGAAGGGATAGAGCTTCAGTGGAAGACAATATACGACCGCCGAAAGGGAGTGATTTAATTTCAATTGGACGGGAGCCGGTTGCTAGTATAAGTTGTTTGAAGTTGATTTGCTTTTCACCTTTTTCTGCATGTTGAATGACCGCTGTATGCTGATCGATCAAGCTTGCATCGCCTTCCAGTATGGTAACTCCCGCTGACTTTAACAAAAAATTGTACGCCTCCCGCTTGTTTGTCCACAACCGCTTTTTTGAAATCTTGAGCTTCCTTGAAAGAGCCGCCTGATTGAAAACCACCCCATTGTGTGCGGAGCTTGAACCGCTCTGCTTCTGCTATTAGCGCCTTAGAAGGGATACAGCCTAAATGGGTGCATACTCCACCTAACTGATCACGCTCTACAATCGCTGTCTTCATGCCGAGATGAGCTGAACGTAATGCCGCCACATAGCCTCCCGGACCTGATCCAATTACTAATGTATCTACTGTGTCTAAATGAATCATTTCTTGCACCTCCAACTTTAAAATATGATGATCATAATATATTATAGTCATCATATTTTAATGAAGTCAATCCCATCTGAGTGAGGAAAGATGGATTTCAGTCAATTGACACAAGATAATATGATGAATATAATATTTTGATAAGAAGGAGGTTAGGTAGAGGAATGCCTTATCCGAAAGGTCATAAGTCAAAAGTGAGAGAGCAGATCATTGCAAGTGCTGCACGAGCATTTCGAACAAATGGCGTTCGTAATATCAGTTTGCCATTCATTATGAAAGGAGCAGGCCTAACTCATGGAGGGTTTTATGCTCACTTTAAGAACAAGGATCAGTTGGTGATAGAGACTTTTCATTTTGCTATCACTGATACGATCAAGCTGCTGCAAAGTGTTGCAGACAAGAAAGCAGACCAGCCTCGAATTCAGACGATCATTGAATTCTATTTAAGTTCGGTTCACCGTGATCAGACGGAGGTCGGCTGTATACTGCCTGCGCTGGCAGGAGAAATTGCTCAATTATCGCAAGAGGTACGGAATGCTTATACCGATGAATTGAAACGATTTATGGAGTTTATAGCTGATGCTGGAAACATAGATCTCTCTACGAGTTACGCACTAGTAAGCAGCATGATTGGTACAATTGCTCTTGCACGTGCTGTCAATGATTCGCAGTTCAGTGATCAATTGTTACTGGCAGGCATAATACAGGCAAAACGCGTTCTAGAGGCGAATTAACATTCAAATAAAAAACATAGGGGATGTTGCGATGTTGATTAGAGAAGCAAGCATAGAAGATTATCCAGAATTAAGACAAATCTATTTAGAATCCCGGCGCCAAAGTTTTCACTGGCTCAATCCAGAAGAACTCAATCTGCAAGATTTTGATCAAGATACGCAGGAAGAGCAAATTTTCTTAGCTGAGGAGAACAATAAAATCCTCGGATTCATTTCTCTATATGTACCCGATCGATTTATTCACCTCTTGTTTGTACATCCAGAAGCTGCGGGCCAAGGGGCTGGAGATCTGCTGCTCAAACAAGCGATAAACGTTTTGGGAACACCGGTCACCCTCAAATGTGTCTCCGAAAATCACAAAGCTTTATCTTTTTATCAAAAAAGAGGCTGGAAGGCTGTTGTAGAAGAAGGAGAACCTGGGGCAGAATACTGGGTGCTTATTTATGAATAGAAGTCTTTTTATCTTATCATTCGCATGGCCCTTTATAGGGCTTTTTTGCGGTTTCTTTTCGGTGTCGAATGGTTCATAAAATGATAATATATGTCATTATAGGGAAAATAGAGGAAGGGGTAAGGGCTGATGGAGAAAGTGCTTTCTTCTCACGTCGGTTTGAAAATCAATGAATGGTATTATCATATTCAAAGATTTAACGTACCGGACGCCGAAGCATATAAAGAGGAAATCAAATCAATGCTTGATCATATGGAAGAAAATCAAGATTTATTATTGTATTTCTCACTCATGGAGTTCAGACATAAATTAATGCTTGATTACTTGAATCCTTTAGAAAATGGGAAAGAGCGGGCTAACTTCAAGGAACTCGCAATGAAGATCAAAAGGGACCAAGAGAAATTAACAGGATTGCTCGAGTATTACTTCAATTTTTTCTACGGCATGTATGAATTTGAAAACTATGAATACCTAAATGCGATTACCTTCTATAAACGGGCAGAAAAAAAGCTGTCTCTTGTCAGTGACGATATTGAACGGGCCGAGTTCAATTACAAGATGGCTGAAATCTATTACCACATGAAACAAACCCACATGTCCATGCACCATATCGCACAGGCGATAGAATGTTATCGAGAAAAAGATACATACACAGTAAGAGAAATACAATGTTCTTTTGTGATTGGATTAAACTACATAGATATGGGCTGCCCCGAAAAAGCAATACCCCATTTTCAACACGCACTAGAAAAAGCCGCCGACAACTCAACAAAACGATTAAAAGGATCAGCACTCTATAATTTAGGGTTGAGTTATTTTCATCATAACGACCTTTCAATGGCAATTAAATATTTTAATGAATCTATTCATTCGTTTAAAGAACAAGGTTATGAGCATTTAAACAAAATTCTTGATCCGCTGGTCATGTTGACAAAATCATACTTTAAAAATGATCAGAGTGATTTAGGTTTATATGCATTAAACTATGGATTTGAATTAGCTGAAAAATTAAAGGATGATATTTTTATAAATACATTCATTATGTTGAAATCACTATATATAGATAACAATGTGAATCGTATAACAGAGTCAATGGCTTATTTGGAATCAAAGTCTTTTTTTGCAAATCTTGAAGATTTAGCGAAAGATGCAGCGAAGCATTATAATAAAGCAGGAGATATAGAACGCTCAAACGAATTTTACGAGAAGATTCTATATTTCCAACACCAAATTAAAAGGGGAGACTGTCTTTATGAAATTTAAGTCAGTAGCAACCGTATTTATAATTGTCAGTGTGTTAGGTGCTTTTAGCTATGTTTCGTCTAACGATATCCATAATGAAGCCCAAAGAGGACATACATCTAGTATCGGTTATTTTGCTTAAACTAAAAAAAGCCTTTTAAATGGCTTTTTTAGTTTCAATGTGCTAAGCCTTCAAAAAAATGAATAGTAATAGAAAGAGAGCGGCCTTTGTCCGTTCTTTTTTTAAAAGATTCAAATCTTGAAAAATATGTATTTTCCATCATACATTACATTATTTTTAATATCCTACTGCATTCTATTTTAAAGGATGTTACCGTTGGTTGTAAGGAATGATTGGCCAGTCTTCCAATAAAAATTGGAGGGAAATCATGAATTACAAAATTGAAATGTTAACGAATATGAAAATGGTGTATATGAGAAATATAGGATCATATGGCAGCAAAGAGAATCTTGAGATGATGAAGAGATTTAAGAAATGGATCAAGCAACACCAATTAAATGATGAATTAAAGGAATATGGTATATATGGTGTTCCTCAAGATGATCCTGGAAAAATTCCATCAGAAAAATGCAGATACGACCTCATGCTTATGACAAATAGAGATTTCACAAATGATCAAATGGTTCAGACTGGTCATTTTGAAGGGGGAAAGTATGCTGGGTTTACAGTGACACATACAACCGAAAAAGTGAGTTTGTTTTGGAGACAATTGCCTCAAATGATCCAACACAATCAATTGAACACGCGTCAGGCACCTATTATGGAGAGATATAGAGAAGAAGAAGGCGTGTGTGAGTTCTTACTACCTATCTTTTAAACACTTTATCAAACTTCAATGAAAACAGACCTCTTATGGTCTGTTTTCATGAATATGATATGTTTAAATATTCTACGACTCTTTCTTTTAAATATCGATATTGATCCTCATTCGTATCTTGAAATGCTTCTTCTCGATTCGAAAGTACATCCATATAAACGATTTCCTCAGAGAATTGTGAAGAAGTAAAGTCGATTCTTGTTCCATTCACTACGTTATAAAAGTGCCATCCGTTGGGTAACGCGGTCTTGTTTATTTTCCCGCCTAAAAGATCATGGACGACTAAAGAAGTAACGCCACATTGTCCATTGGCTGGGTTGTCTTTACTCCATTTTGAACTAGATTGAGAAGACCATGCTTTAAAAAGAGCATCAATGATTTCGTCTGTCGTGTAGAGGTTCATCATAATAATCCTTTCTATTCAAAAAGTGAAATGAATGTAGTATCTGTTTAGTCTATAGTAGATTTTTTTTCAATCAAAATCCAGATGCTATACTATGGCTAAACCAATATAACAATGAAGATTCATGACAGGAGGAGCTCGGTGTGGTATTCATCATAGGTATTGTAATCGCTTATATTGTTGCTATTTTAGGCTTTACTGTTTTCGTAGATGTAGGGAATGGGTTGGGGACGGCTCTCAGCATCATCGGGGGAATGGTCATTTTATTCATAGCTGGTAGATTACAAAGACAAAAAGAAAAGAATGGTCCAAACATATTATTAGATAAAATGATGATGCTTTTTCAAGAAGACGGATTTCAGGCTTCAACATACATCTTTTCACAAAATGTGGATAAAGGTTTTGCGATTGATGATGTGCGAAAGGTCATGCGCTTTATTACACATCAACCTGGCGGCTCATCTCGAAAATTCAGGTTTGATGTTACTGAGCTTTCCATGAAAGAGTTGAAACAAGTTGACATGTTAGAAGATGGTGTGCCGATTGAACAATCTGTTGAGAGTGATAATAATGAAGAGATCTCGACACTTGAATTGAGATTAACTATGAATGATCAGGAATCATCAACGATCACGCTCACCTTTCTAAAATTTGATGTGCCTGTTCGTAAGAGCACCGCAGAATATTTGATTGAACGAGAAAATCTGGAGGAGATTTATCATGAAATTGATTCAATGATGAAATCTGAGGATTAATGAAATGACTGTTCATAAAGAAGAAATCACAGTTTGAGGTGGTTTCTTTTTTTATGTCAATCAAGTCAAAGCTGGTCCAGTCATTGCGGTTGAATGTTTTTCTCAAAAATGAATAAAGATAGACTAGACACGAAAACGAACATTGATATCGAAATGACTCATGTGATGAGGAGGAAACATACATGCAAAAGCTTTGCAGGGAAGTCTGGATCGAGGTCAATCTTGACGCGATTAAAAGAAATATCGAAGCCATTCAAGCGCATATTCCAAAGAAAAGTAAGATCATGGCTGTCGTGAAAGCGAATGCATATGGGCACGGTTCCGTGGAGGTTGCGCGGCAGGCATTAGAAAGCGGTGCGACAGAGCTTGCAGTTGCCAGCTTGGAAGAAGGCATTGTATTGCGGAGAGCAAAAATTGAAGCACCGATTCTCGTCCTTGGATTTACCCCGCTCGACTGTGTGAAAAGAGCTGCAACCTGGAGAATTGACCTCTCCGGCCTTCGTGAAGACTGGATTGTTCAAGCAAATGAGATTTTAGCAGAAGAAGAAAGTCTGCCCCGGCTTGGGATTCATGTCAATGTCGATACTGGGATGGGACGATTAGGTGTACGGACAAAGGAAGAGCTGTTAGAGGTGGTGGGGGCGCTTGAAGAGAGTGAAAACCTGAGATGGGATGGAATATTTACGCATTTTTCCACTGCGGATGAGCCTGACCCTGATTTCACACTGCTTCAGCACAGCATTTTTATTGATTTTCTTCGTTTCTTAAAAAAACAAGGCATTACATTGCCCACGGTACATATGAACAATACAGCAGCTGCCATCGCGTTTCCTGAATTTAGTGCAGATATGATTCGGCTCGGCATCGGTCTATATGGACTGTACCCCTCGCAATACATTGAGAGTTTAGACGCTGTTAAGCTAGAGCCCGCTCTCAGTTTAAAAGCAAGGATTGCGTTCGTGAAGGAAATGGTGACAAAGCCAAGGACCGTCAGCTATGGGGCAACCTATGTAGCAAAACCTGATGAAGTTATAGCAACCATACCAATCGGTTATGCAGATGGGTATTCACGTGCTTTATCCAATAGAGGATTTATGCTTTTCCGCGGAAAACGAATGCCGATTGCTGGCCGAGTCACAATGGATATGACCATGATCAGTTTAGGAGAAATGAAAGCAAAACAAGGCGAGGAAGTCGTTATTTACGGTCGTCAAAAGGGCGGAGAAATTTCTGTCGATGAAATTGCTGAAATGCTCAATACGATCAACTACGAAGTTGTTGCCACTTTAAGCCGCCGCGTTCCTAGGTTTTATCGTCGGGGCGGGAAGATTATTAAAATATCGACGCCGGTGATGTATGTGTGAGAATTTCATCATAAAAATTGATTAATAATAACCTTTAATGACAAAAAAAGTAAAAATAAGGACGATAAAAGGAGGGAATGTCATGAACTGGAGGAAGAAAAAATGAAAAAAAGATTTTTACTATTTATCTTGGTACTTCTTTTAATAAGTACCATTAATCCATTCAAAGCGAATGCAGCTGAAAATTCAACTGGATGGACGAAACGAGCTGATTTACCAGAAGAACGTATTAATGCTAGTGTGGGAGTTGTTGATGGAAAGATTTATGTGTTTGGTGGAGCAAGTGAAAAAAGTAAATTAAACAACCAAACTTTTATGTATGACCCTAAGAAAGATGTTTGGGAAGAGAAAGCAAGTATGCCAAGATATAGAACAGGTGGAACATATGCTACTGTAGGTAAAAAAATCTATTTAATAGGCGGGATTAACGAAGATACTAAAGTAGCCTATAATACGATTGATATTTATGATGCAGAACTTGATCAGTGGGCTGAAGAACCGATTCAAATTCCAAGAGATCCTGTTTTTTCAACTTATAGCAAGGGAACTTTGTACGCAGTTGCAGTGAAAGAGAATATATATATTGTCTCTTCAAAAAACTCTTATAAAAATAATGTCTATCAATTCAACACTGCCACTGGTGAATGGAAGAGTTTGGACTCATCGGCTTTACCACCTCGAAATGGGAGAGCCATTTCTGCAATTGACGGCAAAATATATGTTGCAGGTGGAGAAAATTCGATTGGGCATAGTAGAGAAAGATCTTTGTTCCAGTATGATATTTCAACAGATAAATGGAGTATATTAAAAGATAGTGACTTAACTTCATTTGTATTTGAACCAGCCTACGAAACATATAATGGGAAATTCTTTGTTATTGGTGGACAGCGGACTGGTGATCGTTCAAGTGAACTGCTGAATAAAGTTCAAATTTTCAATCCGTAAGATGGTCAATTTAAAAATTCAGCGTATGATTTACCAGAAGGTAGAGTATCAGCTGTCGCAGCAATTGTTGAGGATCAATTGTATGTCATTGGCGGACGTGACTACTCATATTATATGGGGAATTTTTCTGCAAAAAGTGATTACAAATCAGTGATTTCTATTCCATTAAGTGACTTGCAAATAACTGAAGATGAAGCAAAGCCAGATGAAGATGCAACAGAAGAACCAAAAGATCAGGACGGAACAAAACCTGGTGATGGATCCACGGAAGAACCGAAAGATCAAGACGGAACAAAACCTGGTGATGGGTCCACGGAAGAACCGAAAGATCAAGACGGAACAAAACCTGGTGATGGATCCACGAAAGAACCGAAAGATCAAGATGGAACAAAACCTGGTGATGGGTCCACGGAAGAACCAAAAGATCAGGATGGAACAAAACCTGGAGAAGAAACTGCGAAAGGTATACTTTCTATAACCATGATCAATGGACTGCAAAAGGATTATCTGCTCTCAATGAAAGAAATCAACGATTTTCTTAACTGGTACAAAGAAAGAAGCTTTGGAATTGGTATGAACTTCTATGAAATCAATGATGAACACAATAAAGGTCCTTTCACAAGTAAGAAGGATTACGTTGTGTACCAAAATATCTTAATGTTTGATATCAAGCAATACTGATATTCAAAAACGATAGAGCTGCTGATAATAGATCAGCAGCTCTTATATTTGTAAAATTGTTAAAATTAGGATCAACGTCATGAAAAAATACGATATTTTTTTAAAAATCTGCTAAACATCCTATAATCACATCCGATAATAGAATTGTCAGGGTTGATAAGCCCTAGAATAAAGGACTTTTTTCAGACAAGGACGTCTGTCAGGTCCCACATACATGGAGGTAATAGGAAATGAGAATTAACCACAATATCGCAGCACTTAACACATTAAACCGTTTGTCTGCAAACAACGGTGCGAGCCAAAAGAACATGGAGAAACTTTCTTCTGGTCTTAAAATCAACCGTGCAGGAGATGACGCAGCAGGTCTTGCAATCTCTGAGAAAATGCGTGGACAAATCCGCGGCTTAGAAATGGCTTCTAAAAACGCACAAGACGGTATCTCACTTATCCAAACAGCTGAAGGTGCATTGACTGAAACTCACTCCATCCTTCAACGTGTTCGTGAACTAGTTGTTCAAGCTGGAAACACTGGTACACAGCAAGGTGAAGATTTAACTGCAATTAAAGATGAGATTACAGCGCTTGTTGAAGAGGTCGATGGTATTTCTAATCGTACTGAGTTTAACGGAAAAAAATTATTAAATGGTACGTTTAATGGAGTAGGCACACCTGGCACACCTGCAGATCCAGATGCTGGAACACCAGAAATCCCAGCAACTGAAGGCGCTGCTTTAGTTTTCCAAATTGGCGCAAATGCTACACAACAAATTAAGGTAAACATTCAAGATATGAGCGCTTCTGCTTTAGGCGTTACAGACGCAGATGGTGCAGTTGAGACAGGTAAGTCTGTTAAAGATATCGATGTATCTAAATTTGAAACAATTGCAGCTGATGACGATGGTGGTTTTGATGATCAGTTAGCAATCGTTGATGGAGCTATTAAACAAGTTTCTGCACAACGTTCTAAACTTGGTGCAGTTCAAAACCGTCTAGAGCACACAATCAACAACCTTGGTGCTTCTGGTGAAAACTTAACAGCTGCTGAGTCTCGTATCCGTGACGTTGACATGGCAAAAGAAATGAGTGAGTTCACGAAGAACAACATTCTTTCTCAAGCTTCTCAAGCGATGCTTGCACAAGCCAATCAACAGCCACAAAACGTACTTCAATTACTACGTTAATGAGAGGCCCCTTTATGGGGCTTTTTTTTATGCTTTTTTTCTTTGTTTTTTCTCCTTCTCCTGACTTATGATTCTTAAATCCCCCTGATAAATCATGAATAATGACCTTTAAATTTGGCATACTCTAGCGAAACGATCATATTGAATAAGACTTATCCCTTATTTATTCCTTTTATGTTAAACATTTTCCATTAAAGTTCGATAAATGGATTGTAAGGCTTACAAAAAAATTCTAATTTAGAACTTTTGGATAAGGACGTCCAATTGGTTCAAACACATGGAGGTCATTTAACATGAGAATTAACCACAATATCGCAGCACTTAACACATTGAATCGTCTTTCTACTAACAACGGTTCAAGCCAAAAGAACATGGAGAAACTTTCTTCTGGTCTTCGCATCAATCGTGCAGGGGATGACGCAGCAGGTCTTGCGATCTCTGAAAAAATGAGAAGTCAAATCCGTGGTTTAGAAATGGCTACTAAAAACTCTCAAGATGGTATCTCTCTTATTCAAACGGCCGAAGGTGCATTGACTGAATCTCATGCGATACTTCAACGTATACGTGAGCTTGTTGTTCAAGCAGGGAACACAGGTACACAACAGGAAGAGGATTTAGCATCAATTCAAGATGAAATCTCAAACTTGCAAGATGAGATTACAAGCATTTCTACTCGTACAGAGTTTAACGGGAAGAAATTATTAGACGGGACTTATTCGTCTAAGGGTACTGATGAAGGTGGTGAGGCACAAAGCCTTGTATTCCAAATCGGTGCAAATGCAACCCAACAAATTACACTTAACATTGAAAACATGGGTGCTTCAGTTTTAGGTACAGATGGGACTGCTGAAGGTGAAGATGGAGCTGGTTCTGTTGCTAGAATCGATGTGACAAAATTTATTAGTGCAAGTGGTGAAGATGGTGAAGAAGCCGCTGGATTTGATGCACAACTTGGTATTATTGAAACGGCCATTAAGCAAGTATCTGCTCAGCGATCAAAGCTTGGTGCAGTCCAAAACCGTTTAGAGCACACAATCAACAACCTTAGTGCTTCTGCTGAAAACTTAACAGCTGCTGAGTCTCGTATCCGTGATGTTGACATGGCGAAAGAAATGAGTGAGTTCACGAAGAACAACATTCTTTCTCAAGCGTCTCAAGCAATGCTTGCACAAGCAAACCAACAGCCACAAAACGTACTTCAATTATTACGTTAATGAAAAAGCCCCAATAAAGGGGCTTTTTTTAGTTCAATCAAATGACAGCAAGTGCTCTAGACGAAAGTCAGGAACCGCTTCATGGAAAAAAGCTCGGTTGCCTTCATCGTTCTTTTGATCCCATTGCTTCCACCATTCGGCGGTTTCTCCTGAGGTGTCAGCTTGAATCATGTCATGCAGCTGTTCTAAGTTGATGATTTCTCTCGGTTCTGTTAAGAAAGAATGCATCCGGTGATACGCTTCAAGACGTTCAGGCTGTTTTGTGACAATGGCATATTTTACGTAGCGATTTAAAAATTCTTGTACGAAAGTCAAGTGGGGGATGGTTGTTTCTCCTTTTAACTCGACACCGTCCCAAGCCATATCAGCAATTGCACAAAGCCACCAGCCAAGATCACTCGCTTGCTGCATTTGTTGTAATGTGTCCTTTTCAAAAGACAGCCGCTCATTTTTTTGTGCTTGTTTGAGCATACGGTCAAGTGTTTGTGCTTCAAGAGCTGCTTTGGTCATACCCTGCCCATGAATGGGATCTAACGTACATAAGGCATCGCCCATCACCAATAATCCACTTGGCCAATCCTGCATATGTTCATAGTGATGTCTTACGCAAGAAGGAACTCTAAATCCTTTTGGTTTTGTAAAGGGCGTTAAATGGGTGATGGCTTCTGTTATCGCGGGATCGCTCAGAGCAGCGGTTTCTGAATCAAACTGATCAGCATCCGTTGTTGGATAATGTGAACCGCCGGCTGCAGAAAGAAGCACAGCTACTAAATCATGATCTACCCGTTCAAACAGTCCTGTTGGGATTTGCTTGTCTGGCTGGCCAACTACAACCATTGATTGCAGGGGTGGCGCACCTGATGGTATTTGATAGTATCTTGTGCTGTAGCCTAGAAACACACTTAACTCATCAGTCTGTGGTAAGGTGAGTCCATTGTCTTTCAGCCATTTTGGCAATTTAGACATTCTTCCAGACGTATCAATTACTAAGTCCGCTTTCATTTCATGAATGCTGCCAGGTTTTACTTGCCGGTCCTTCACGATAAGCCCCATGACTTGATTAGTTCCCTCTTTAAACTGAAGGGAGATGGCTTCATGTTTTTCTAAAAACTTCACGCGTTCTTCTGTTACCATTCTTTGCATCAATACCCACTCTAGGATTGCGCGTCTTGTGACGGCGGTTTCTTCTCTATCAGTGAGTGTTAATTCGCCATCTTTTGTGATAAATCGAGAGGTTTGATGCAAGGTATTAAATCCGCCCATTGCCAGTAACTCTTTTGTATAACCAGGAAATAGCCGTTCAACGATTTGCTTGCCAAGTGGCAGCATTCTATGTGGATGAAAGGCTTGAGGAGTGCCGAGACGATTCTCAGGAGAGTCCGGCAGTTCATCCTTTTCAATAATCAATACTTGATGATAAAACGTTGATAAAACTTTTGCAGCGAGCATCCCGGTGATACCTCCGCCAATGACGATTGCCCGCTCATATTTCATGGGTTGTGTCAAAACATGCGCCTCCATTGAATACACAAAATGGTTACATGACCATTTCATCATATGTTGATTCATTAATTATAGCAAATTTCCGCTTGAATATAGAAAGGAAACGTACTTCTTTTTACTCGTAAATATGAAGAATTTCTTCAATCATTATTATTATTTTTAAAAAGTAACTATTAATTTAAGAAGAACGACCGATAAACTATATAAGGGGGTAGAGAAATTGGATATACTACAGAGTATTGTGACAGCAGCACCTTATATGATGCAGATTTTAAAAAACGAAGTGACGATGGGTGTCATTGATCGAGAGAAATTCTTGCTGTATTTGCCATCGAAAGATGTGGATTTTCAAATTCGTGCTGGAGAACTTATTAAACCAGATGATTTAAATATGAAAAAAGCGCTTAGAGGTGAGACATCAAGTATGTTTGTGCCTGAATCGGTTTACGGAATACCGTTAAATGCAATGGGGCTGCCAATTTTTGATGAAAATCAACAAGTGATCGGCGCACTCGCTTTAGGTTTTCCGCTTAAAAATCAATTAGAGCTTGAAGCATATATGGAGTCATTAAATGACATCATTCATAGTATTCAAGAAAAGGTGCATGTGGTGGCGGCGCATTCAGAGGAGCTTTCTGCGACAAGTGAGGAAATGACCTTACAAACGCAGCAAACACTTGAAAACTCGAAAAAAACATCCGATATTACAAAAATGATTAAAGGTATTTCGAAACAAACGAGTTTGCTAGGATTAAATGCGTCAATCGAAGCAGCCAGGGCAGGAAAAGAAGGGGCTGGTTTTAGTGTTGTAGCCAGTGAGGTTCAAAAGCTTTCAAGTGAAACTTCACGTGCAACAGAAAATATCGAAAGCTCTTTGCAAGGAATTTCCTCCAATATACATACATTACTTGAGAGTATGGGACATATGAAAGGTTCTTCAGCAGAGCAGGCTTTACTTGTTACAGAGTTTAGTGAAATTGTGGAACGACTGACGATCGTAAGTAAAGAAATGAAAGAATTTATGCAGCATGTGATGTCAACGTAAAAAACGAATCCAAGAGGGATTCGTTTTTTTAATACGCTATTTTCTTTTGTTCCAATCAAAGCGGTAATCGTATGTTTCACCCTTTACCACATTTAAAAATTCATGCCCGATTTGAACAAGCTGTCCATTTTTCCATTTGATGAGGGGGTCTTTATCAGGGTATTTCCAGTAAATCGTTTTCTTTCGGTGGGTGAGCTTGTTTTCAATTTCTGCTCTAACTGCGTTCTCCTTTAGTTTCCCTCCGCTATGTCGATAGGTGTTGATGATATATGTTCCGTCTGGTGATGCCATCGAGCGGATAAAGGTTCCGTGAGATACGCCTTGAAGAGAAAAGCATTTCCAGTAAATGATGCCAGCGAAGCTAAGGAATAAGATGACAAGGGTGATGGTGGTTTTCTTTTTTAACATGAATTCCTCCAGATGTAGATCACAATATTTCTAATTTATGAGAGAGAATGCAAAAAGATTCATATAGTCCAAAAGTTCTATTCATTTCAATTATCGGTCATTTTTTCTCAAAATTCAACAGATAGCCGTAAAGATAAGGAAAATTTAAGGATGTTTTATGTTGATAGGTCATTCGAAATCCCTTTACAAAAGAATTTAAGATCAGTAGACTTATGCTCATATAGAGAAATGGGGAAGATGGAATGACGCAAATCATTGATACATATCAAAGTTATGAAGAGCTTTCCGCTCATGAAAGAGAAGGAATCGATTATCAAATTCTTCACGAGCGGAAAGGTGACCAGCTTTTGGTTTTATCCCCTCATGCCGGAGGAATTGAATCTGGCGTGAGTGAGCTCATTCATGAAATCGCAAGTAATCAGTCTATGTATTTATTTGAAGGCCTTAAAGTGAAAGGCAATCATGTGCTTCACATTACAAGCACACGTTTCGATGAGCCGGTCTGCCTTTCTCTAGTGCATACCCATCATTACACGTTTGCGCTCCATGGCTACGGGGAAACGGAGATGCTTCAAACATTAGTGGGCGGGACAGACAGAGAAAGAGCGGCGGAAACAGTGAAACGTTTAACGCTTAATGGCTTCCAAGCAGTGCTGCTATCTGAATCTGATCGTTATTCTGGAACACATCCTCACAATATCAATAATCAATGTCTGACGGGAAAAAGTGTACAACTTGAAATCAGTCAGGCGCAAAGAAGAGCATTCTTTCAAGACTTCAGACGGCGCTATCGCCGCGAAACGCAAAATGAGCAATTTTATCGGTACACAAATGTACTCAAGCAAGTATTAAACCTGTATGAATAAACGCCTGTTCCCCTATGCAGAGAGGCTTACGTTTGATAAACAGCTTCTTTTTCCGCGACCTTTTCGGCTTTCATTAAATAAGATGTAAACTCTTGTTGGAAGCGAATGCCGGCTTTCCGTTGTTCGAATAAGGCAAGCCGCTTTTCAGCAAAAGCCCAGGTGACGTGAAATGTTTGCGCAATGTGTAAAATGGCTTGCTGCCGAAGGTTTGGAAGCTTCATTTGCATCAGCATAAAGGTCGGTACACAAAAGTGATACATAAATTGTTTAGCCTGAAACTCTTGCAGTTCTCGAAAGAGTTTGTGCATCTTGAAATGATTGCCTGCATGCTTGAGCACATGACAAAGCTCGTGGGCAAAATCCTGCCATTGTTCCTCTGATGATAGAGATCTGTTTAATATAATACTGTAAAGACCTTGATGTTTGATCATCATGCTGCCAGTATCCTCATAGTGGACCCATACATGAAATTCAGAAGCGATCCTTTGCATGTCTCTATAAGCAGGACCGCTTATTTGTAGTTTGGCATATAACCGTTTAATCTCTTCTTCTAAATGGGTTAAAAATCCAGTCATTTAAAAACCTCCAAGCAAACGTATGTTCTTTTTTGACGTAAAAGAAAAGTCCATATAGGACCAAATAGCTAATTGAGCTATTGCTTACTTTTAATATCGGCTTATTTTTAACAATTTTAACATAAAATCAAGGAAAAATGGAATTTATTCCTGTTTTTTTCTTCATTTTTACGTTTTCCACTACTAAAATGAGTGGATTGAATTCAAATTTTACCATAGTCTTATCACTAAAACAAACTCATGTTGTCTTACGAACGCCACCAATTGATGAGAAAGATCAATTCAATCTAGCAAAAGGGAGTGCAGAACATGGTAGAAATTTATCAAGATTTTATTCCAGTTGGAAACGGAAACCGCCCAGGATACGCCATGACACCGATGTATGTGACGGTGCATAACACAGCAAACACATCAAAAGGAGCGGATGCGAAAAGTCATGCGGCATATGTGAAACGCCCAACGACAGAGGTGAGCTGGCACTTTACAGTGGATGATCATGAAATCTTTCAGCATCTGCCGTTAAATGAAAATGGCTGGCATGCAGGGGACGGACAAGGCAATGGTAACCGAAAGTCGATCGGCATTGAAATTTGTGAAAATGAAGATGGGAATTTCCAGCAAGCGGTCAAACATGCGCAATGGCTCATCCAAAAGCTGTTGAAAGAACATAATATTCCACTAGCTAATGTGGTTACACATCAGCACTGGTCTGGAAAAGCATGTCCGCGCCTGCTTCTTGCTACATGGGATGAATTTAAAAAAGGAATTGAAACGGCAGGAGACCCTGAGACGGTCATCACGTATGTCGTCAAAAGCGGGGATACGTTAACGAGTATTGCTAAAGCTCATGACGTCACAGTTCAAGATCTTCAGAAGTGGAATAACATTAGCGACCCGAACAAGATTCAAATTGGACAGGTTCTCAAAATTTATCGAAATGATGGAAAAATGATGTATGAGCTGCCAGATGGGATTTTAAAGGTGACTTCGCCTCTAACGAAGGGAGAGCACGTTCGCCTTGTCCAAAAAGCGCTTGCTGCCGTTTATTTTTATCCTGATAAATCGGCTGCAGATAAAGGCATCGATGGTGTTTTCGGGGAAAAAACGGCGAATGCCGTGGCACGCTTTCAGCTGGTGAACGGTCTGACAAGTGATGGGGTATACGGTCCTAAAACGAAGGAGAAGCTGCTTAAACTGTTAAATCAGTGAGTGTTTCTGTTTGTATGATTGGATGGCTGTTTCACTTTTTTCAATTAATCGCCTAGTATATGGGGATGGCTGATATTTGGCAAACTGAACATATCTTAGTTGTTTGATTTTCTTTTTCATTTTGGCACCTCAATCGTTACAGCGTATAGTGTATTGTATGCAAGTCTATGTAAAAATGGAATCAGGACGCGGATTTCGTTCCGCGTCCTTTAGTGTAATCAAGCCTTTTTATTTTTATACTCATCCAGAAGCTGTTCATTCTTTTTAAAAATTCGCTCAGTATGGGGGCTTACCTTATAATCGGCCATACTGATATGGCGTTTTTTCTTTAAAATCTTAAAAGGGTTTTTCTTAGGATTGTTGTTATCCCCTTGAAGTGCGTGGTCCATCTTCATCACCTTCCTCTTCGTCAGGCAAGATTAGGTCATAAATTGTTGTAAGTGATGTCATTAATAAATAGTCGAACTCCGTGACAATCTCATCGGAGGTGAGCTTAATGACAAAATGAGCATCTGCTACAGAAAATGGGATGAGCACCAAATGACCGAAATCATCATAATATACTTCCTGCCTGTCAAGCTTCGCCTGAATGAGAGCCCGCTGGTCAAGTGTCCGAAGCAGGTCATCTTTTTGTTCCTGCGTATCGTATGGACAAAGCACCGCTTGAATATTCATCTTGTCGGCAAAAGAATAAATCAGCCGCTCAATTCCCTCTATATATGCCTCTACATTTCCATAATATACATGGATCGGTTCATTTTTCAATAGGTATTGGTACGTTTTTAGTTTATTGAGGTAAGAATGAAGCAGATCGTTATTTTGTTCAAGGAGTTGATGGGTGTCGGTTTCCAGCTCATGATTTCCGAGTTTCTTAATATAGGAGCTAAGAAAGATGAAAGCATCGGTTAATGCGAAAAAAACGGCAATGATCAAGTAGTGCATCCAATCAGTGAAGATAGAAGAAGGGTCATTTGTCCAGTACACGACAGCACCTGCTACATAAATCCAATACCACGTTTTACGAATGGCAAACATCTTTTCTTTTACTTTTTGTTCAAAGCGCCATACCGCAAATACATACACAGCAAGAGCACCTAGCAGTAACCATACAGTCAATTGAAAAAATAATAGCATGTTCTTCTCTCCCATAGACAGATGAATACTTGTTTATTTCTATGGATATGATTGGAAACCCTGCTTCATGAAAAAATGTCCTGAAGGACAAAAATATTTAAGTGTGCAGACAAATAAAAAAAGACCTGTCAGACAGGTCTTTGAAATTAGAGAATCGCATTTAACAAAAAGTATATAAGAGCTCCTAGAGTTCCTGAAATCGGTAATGTAATCACCCAAGTGACAAGCATACGTTTTGCCGTACCCCAGTTTACCCCTTTGACTCTGTGTGCAGAACCTACACCTAGAATAGAAGATGAGATCACGTGAGTGGTACTAACAGGTAAGTGAATAAACGTCGCACCGAAGATAATAGCTGCACCCGTTAAGTCGGCAGATACTCCGTTTACTGGACGAATTTTCATAATTTTACCGCCGACTGTTTTGATAATCTTCCAGCCGCCAATAGAAGTACCGAGTCCCATTGCAAGCGCACAAGAGAATTGTACCCAGAAAGGAATGTCGTCTGTTGTATGCAAATTACCGGCAATTAAAGCCATCGTAATAATACCCATCGCTTTTTGCGCATCGTTTGTTCCATGGGTATACGATTGCAGTGCAGCCGTTAAAATTTGAACACGTCGGAATTGTTTATTCGTTTTTGCGAGATTGTTGTTTCTAAATATAATTTTGATAATGGTATACACGATATATCCCAATACGAAAGCTAGGATAGGTGAAAGCAAAAGGGCTTGAATGATTTTAATGAATCCCGAATAGTTTAAAGCGCCAAAACCAGCAGAGGCAATAACCGCTCCTGCAATTGATCCGATTAGTGCATGTGAAGAACTACTCGGAATCCCGTAATACCAAGTAAGCAAGTTCCATGTGATGGCGGCAATTAAAGCAGCCAAGATCACAACAGAGCCGTTTTGAAGTGTAAATGGATCTGCGATATCTTTTGTAATGGATTTTGCCACACCTGTAAATGTCATTGCTCCTAAGAAGTTCATGAACGCTGCCATGATAATCGCATGTCTAGGCTTTAATGCCTTCGTTGAAACTGAAGTCGCAATGGCATTTGCTGTATCGTGGAACCCGTTAATGAAATCAAAAGCAAGTGCACAAATGACAATAAGTATGGTAAGGATGAGTAATGTGTCCATGTTTAACTAACCCCGTTACGCATTCTTCATAATGATTGTTTCTAGATTGTTGGCAACACTTTGACAGGAATCAGCGATTTCTTCAAGTGTTTCATAAATTTCTTTGTATTGAATCACCTTAATTGGATCTGTTTCTTTTCCAAACAAGTTCTTTAATGATTTACGATGAAGATTGTCACAATTATGTTCAATCTCTTTAATCTTGATTGCGTGCGGATGAATATCTTTCAAGCGATTTTCAGCTAGTAAATCAATTGTGATTAAAATTTCTTTCGCACACTCTCTGATGTAGTGGCTGAATTTGTCGATATGTTCGTCAGAGCTTGTGATTGAGTAAATTTCTAATGTTGCGGAAAAATGCTCAATTCCATCTAAAACATCATCGAGGCTATTCGTTAATTGAAGAATGTCTTCACGTTCAATCGGTGTAATAAAGGCTTTGTTCAGCTCTTTAATCATGGTATGAACATGATTATCACCTTTTGTCTCATATTCCTTCAATGTGTCAGAAAATTCTTTCAGAGTGGTTTGATTTGTTACTTTATAGCTAACAAAATACTCAGCAGTTTCATCTAAATTTTTAGCAATTTCCGTTAACAAGACGGAAAACTTGTCTTTTTTCCTTTTTAACATGTAAAAACCCTCCATTGTATAAATGAGACAATGCACACATCAAATAATTATATATTCTTTTGTCGAAAAAAAACAGGTGTAGTCGAAAATTTCTTCACTTTTTCTATTTGATCTTATTCTGACCTAAAGATGTGATCTCAACACACCTTTTTCTAAAAGGAGAAAAGCAACGAAAAAAGCGGGCCATTTTTGGCACCGCTTATAGGCTAAGAAGCCGAATGAATCAGCTTAAACCTTTCACAAACAAGAAGCATATCCTCTTTGAAATCTAATCCGTATGATTGGAGTGCTTCTGTGAAAAATTCTTTATGTTCTCTATACCAATAGTCATAAGATAAATCGCCTTCACCTTCTGCTTTTGCAAATGATTCGGGGACTTCATTCATTGGCATGACATCTACATCTGTAATTTCAATGATGGCTTTTGGCTCTTCCTGGCTATCCAAAATGACCGCATATTGTCCGGGTTTTGGAAGCGGCTCATGTTCCTTTTCATAAAACAGGTGTCCAGAACAAGTGGCTGTTTTCTTTCCTTGCTTGACAAGATCAAGTAAATGATCTGGATCTGATCCGAATGCCCACGCCGATACAAATGCGTCAGCAGGTGCTTGTTCTGATTTCTCTTTCCAATAGTCTTCCCAAAATAATCTGCTTTTGTTGTTCACCGTTTTTTCCCCCTCTTTGTTGTATTTATTATACCTTGAACCCGAATCGTTGGAAATGATGTGTCTTTATTCCTAATGATCGAGTGCGTCATATGTTTTGAAAAACAATGTCCGATTTGGGAAATGTAGGATGATAGGATGAAAATTTTTGAAATTTTAGAATAATCTATTGTATTCTGGTCAAGAAGTCGGTAAGGTCAAAGTAAGAATATGGAAGGGGTGTTGTTCATGAAACGCATTTCTCTAACTGTTTTGTCCATATGTCTGTTTGTTTTCTCGTTTTTTCTGCCTGTCAGCCAAGTCAATGCGAACGAATCTCATGGGAGTAAAGTAGCTGTTGGTAAAGATGGCATGGTGGCTACTGCTCACCCGCTGGCATCAGAAGTAGGTGCTGATGTATTGAAGAAAGGTGGAAACGCAGTGGATGCTGCTGTTGCCATCCAGTACGCACTGAATGTGACAGAGCCAATGATGTCTGGAATTGGCGGCGGTGGTTTTATGATGGTTTATGATGGAAAGACAAAAGAAACATCCATCATCAATAGTAGAGAACGAGCACCACAGGGCGCAACACCTGACATGTTTTTAACGGACGAGGGAAAAGTCATCCCATTTGCTGAGCGGTCTACACACGGTAATGCGGTTGGTGTTCCAGGGACAGTAAAAGGTCTCGAGGCAGCATTGGATAAGTGGGGGACCCGTTCGATGAAGGAATTGATTGAGCCTTCCATCCAGCTTGCAGAGGATGGATTTGAAATCGATTCTGTTCTGGCACAAGCCATTGAAGATCATCAAGGAAAGCTGAAAAAAACGGCTGCAGCGCCAATCTTTCTTCCAGATGATCAGCCGCTCAAAGAAGGCGATCTGCTTGTACAGCCAGGCCTTGCCAAAACATTTAAGCTCATTGCGAAAAAAGGAAGTAAAGCATTTTATGAAGGAAAAGTAGCAAAGGCACTTGCAAATACAGTCCAAGATTTTGGCGGAACGATGACAACTGATGACATTGGTCGTTATGAGGTCAAGACTGACAAGCCTATCTGGGGGGACTATAAAGGATACCAGCTTGCAAGTATGCCTCCACCAAGCTCAGGCGGTGTGTTTATGCTGCAAATACTCAAAATACTAGATCACTTCAATCTATCACAATATGACCCCAAATCATTCGAAAAATATCAGCTGCTTGCTGAAACAATGCATCTCTCCTATGCTGACCGTGCTGCATATGCAGGCGACCCCGAATTCGTAGATGTTCCACTAAAAGGACTACTAGACGATGATTACATTTCAAAAAGAGCTTCTCTCATTCAATTAGATCAAATGAATAAAAACCCGAAAGAAGGAGATCCATGGGCTTATGAGGATGAAAAAAATCCATCCCCGATTGTCCCGCAGCCAGAAGATAAAACCATTGGCGAGACCACTCATTTTACTGTTGCCGATCAGTGGGGAAATGTCGTGTCATTCACAACAACCATTGAACAGTTATTTGGTACAGGGATTCTTGTTCCGGAATATGGCTTTTTCTTAAACAATGAACTAACAGATTTTGACGCAAGACCAGGCGGAGCAAATGAAGTCCAGCCGAATAAACGTCCATTATCCAGTATGACCCCGACGATCATATTCAAAGATAACGAGCCGGTCATGACTGTTGGCTCACCTGGAGGAACGACCATTATTGCTTCTGTTTCACAAACCATCCTAAACTTGCTTGAATACGATATGGAGCTTCAAGATGCAGTGGAAGAGCCGCGGATATATACAAACAGTCCAACTTCTTACCGTTACGAAGTAGGAGTTCCCCTTGATGTGAGAACGAAGCTAAATGACATGGGTCACCGTTTTGGCAGTTCGCCTATTGATATAGGAAATGTGCAAGCTTTACTCATTGATCGAAAAGCAGGGACATTTACTGGAGTAGCTGACTCCTCGAGAAATGGAACCGCTGTTGGTGTCAATTTAAAGCTATCTGCCGATTAAAACCATTTCCCGGGAAAAGAAGCGCCTCTGTAAGATGGCGTTTCTTTTTTTGTTTAATTAAAAAACAGAGTTGACACCTGTGAATAGTTTGAATAATATATAGACTAACATCAATCATACATAGCTGATCGGACAACCGAAGGCTCTTGGCAATTTGAAGTACAGGACTGTAATGTATTTCAAGTGGCTAAGGGTCTTTTTTGCGTATGAAACGGCAAGGTTGGTGTCACTATTATTTGATAACAGGGGAGCGGGATAACGTGAAAAAGTGGAAATGGGTCTCGGTTGTAACCATCGTAGTGGTCTTGGCTGTGACGAGTGCTGCGTGCTCAAACGCAAACGAATCCTCAAAGCAAAAGGGGAAGGTTGAGCTGTTAAATGTTTCGTATGATCCTACACGTGAATTGTATCAGGAATACAATCAAGCCTTTCAGACGTATTGGAAAGACAAAACAGGTGAGGATGTCACGATCAAGCAGTCTCACGGTGGATCAGGAAAGCAGGGAAGATCGATTATTGATGGACTCGAGGCAGATGTGGCAACGCTGGCTTTAGGGTATGACATTGATGCGATTGCAGATCGCGGACTGCTTTCGAAAGATTGGCAAAAAGAATTTCCAAATCAGTCAACTCCGTATACATCGACCATTGTGTTTCTTGTGAAGAAAGGGAACCCCAAAAATATTAAAGACTGGGACGACTTGATTAAACCAGGTGTGTCCATCATTACACCAAATCCGAAAACGTCCGGCGGTGCGAGATGGAATTACTTAGCTGCATGGGCATATGCCGATAAAACATTTCATGGGAATGAAGACAAAACAAAGGATTTTGTCAAAAAGCTATATGAACATGTCGAAGTCCTTGATTCAGGTGCACGCGGGGCCACAACGACCTTTGTTGAACGCGGTCTTGGAGATGTGTTAATTGCATGGGAAAATGAAGCCTATTTAACACAGCACGAACTAGGCAAAGACAAATTTGAGATTGTCACCCCATCGATTAGTATTCTAGCAGAGCCGCCTGTTGCGGTCGTCGATCAAAATGTGAAACGTAAAGGAACAGAGAAAGTGGCAAAGGCTTATTTAGATTATTTATATTCTAAAAAAGGGCAGGAAATTGCGGCGAAAAACTATTATCGTCCTAGAAATCAAGAAGTCTTAAACAAATATAAAGACCAGTTTAAAAAGATTGATATGGTGACGATTGATCAAGCATTTGGCGGGTGGAGAAAGGCGCAGAAAAGATTTTTTGATGATGGCGGCTTATTTGATCAAATATACAGCGGACAAAAATAGGGGGCGATGTGATGAAGAAAACACATGCAGCCGCCAATAAAAGAAAACGTATATTGCCTGGATTTGGGCTGAGCCTTGGGGTGACGCTCGTTTATGTAAGTGCGATTGTCGTCATTCCTTTATCCATGGTATTTATTTGGACGGCTTCATTAGGAGCAGAGGGGATTTGGAAGGTGTTTACCGATGCAAGAGTATTGAAGTCGCTCCAGCTGACCGTGACGACTTCCTTTGCAGCTGCTCTCATCAATGCAGGGTTTGGTGTACTGATTGCCTGGGTTCTCGCCAGGTACACATTTCCCGGAAAGAAAATTTTAGATGCTCTCATCGATTTGCCTTTTGCGCTCCCAACGGCTGTTGCGGGTATCGCTCTCACCACCCTTTATTCTCCAAATGGGTGGATTGGTCAATTTCTGCATTTAAAGGTGGCATACACACCGATTGGGATTATTTTGGCACTTATTTTTATCGGCATACCATTCGTTATCCGAACCGTCCAGCCTGTGATAGAAGGGCTGCAGCAGGAAGTGGAAGAGGCTGCGGCGATTCTTGGTGCGACAAGGAGACAGACCTTTTTTCACGTGCTGCTACCAGCCTTGTTTCCTGCGGTGATGACTGGATTTTCACTTGCGTTTGCAAGAGCACTAGGGGAATATGGCTCTGTTGTGTTTATTGCTGGAAATATTCCGTTTAAAACAGAAATTACACCGCTGATGATCATGTCCAAGCTTGAACAATATGATTATCATGGTGCAGCAGCGATTGCATGCTTGATGCTGCTTCTTTCGTTTTTCATCCTGTTATTGATTCACGGCATTCAGTGGTATGTTGAGCGGAAAAAACAAGTATACGTGAGGTGAAACCATTGGAGAGAGAGCTTAGTCATCGGCATCATGTTCAGTATAAAAGTCCTGTAACCGAATCTAAAACGGTAAAAATCCTATTAATTACGGTGGTGTACGCTTTTTTGATTTTATTTTTACTCATACCGCTGATCGCCGTGTTTTCAAAGGCATTCGAGAAAGGGTGGAGTTCATACCTTCTGGCCATCTCACATCCAGATACACTAGCGGCAATCAAATTGACCGTTTTCATTGTCGTCGTCACCTTGCCGCTTCAAATGATCTTCGGGGTGAGTGCTGCATGGCTTATCACAAAATTTAACTTCCGCGGCAAACGTTTGTTAACGACTGTAATTGACCTCCCGTTTGCCGTTTCGCCTGTGATTGCTGGACTTGTATTTGTGCTTTTATTTGGTTCAAACGGGCTTTTAGGACCTTGGCTTATGGAGAATGGATGGAAAGTCATTTATTCTGTACCAGGCATGATTCTAGCAACCATATTCGTGACATTTCCGTTTATTGCTAGAGAATTAATCCCGTTTATGCAGCATGAAGGCATTCATGAGGAGGAAGCATCACTCACACTTGGTGCAAACGGATGGAAGACTTTTTTCCTTGTGACACTCCCAAATATCAAATGGGCTCTTTTTTACGGCGTTATTTTAGCCGGGGCAAGAGCGATTGGTGAATTTGGTGCTGTGTCGGTTGTATCAGGTCATATTCGAGGGATGACCAATACGATGCCGCTTCATATCGAAATTTTATACAATGAGTACCAATTTCAAGCCGCTTTTGCTGTGGCGTCTCTTATGGCATTTGTGGCAGTCATTACTTTAATCATTAAACAAATCATTCAGCAGAGGGATCACCGGCTTGGCAAGCGGTCAACATAAATGGAGGGATCGGCCTTGGGGATTACAGCAAAACAAATATCAAAACAATTTGGTCAGACAAAGGTTTTGCAAAACGTGGATTTATCGATAAGAAATGGTGAATTGATTTCTTTATTAGGACCATCTGGCTCTGGAAAGACGACGTTATTAAGAATCATTGCAGGTCTTGATTACGCCAATAACGGGCAAGTTTTATTCGGAGATCAGGATTACACACACATTCCAGTACGAAAACGGCAAATCGGTTTTGTGTTTCAGCAATATGCGCTTTTTCGAAATATGACGGTTTTTGATAATGTGGCATATGGGCTGAAAATTAAACCTAGAGGAGAAAGACTGCCTAAAAAAGACATCAAAGAGCGGGTGCATGAGCTTTTAGAGGTTGTTCAGCTCACGCAGTATGAGCAGCGTTATCCAGAGCAGCTGTCAGGCGGACAAAAGCAGCGTGTAGCACTGGCACGAGCACTTGCCGTTCAGCCGAAGGCACTCCTCTTAGATGAACCCTTTGGTGCTCTTGATACAAAGGTAAGGAAAGAATTAAGGCATTGGCTGAAAAAAGTTCATCGTGACTTTCAAATGACCACTATTTTTGTGACACATGATCAAGAAGAAGCATTCGATATTGCTGATCGTGTCGTGGTGATGAATGAAGGAAGAATCGAAAAAATTGGCACAAAGGAAGAAATGGCAGTACAGACAGACAATCTATTTGTATCTGAATTTTTAGATATAGGAAGCCACATTTAACAAGAAGTATAGAAGGCGAGTAGAGAAAGACGCAGCGATCACTGCGTCTTTTTTCTATAAAAATTTCCCTGGGAACATTGACTTATAATTTAGAATATTATAATATCTTTACAAAGGTAACGGTATTGAACATTTTTCAGGAAGTATAATTGTAAGCGCTTTATAAAAGGTTCTATTCTAAAATGTTCATTCTTTTTGTTACATGTGTTCATATTTATACCAAATGAAAGGGGTGGTTGTTTGAATAACTTGTTTGAGTTAAATGAACAACTGATTACGCTGCAGTTCGAAGCATCTTCGAGAGAGGAGGTGACGACATACTTAGCAGATAGGTTAGAAGCTGGAGGGTACATTAAATCGAGCTATTTACCTGCAGTGCTTGAAAGAGAAAAAACATATCCTACAGGTCTCCCGCTTGCAACTTTTGGGGTAGCGATTCCGCATACAGATCCTGAGCATGTGAACAAACCGGCGATTAGTGTTGCTACATTAAAGGAACCTGTCGTGTTTCATAAGATGGGGAGCCCCGATGAAACAGTGCAAGCCAAAATTGTGTTTGTCCTAGCAATCTCTGAGCCTAGTAAGCAGCTTGTGATGCTCGAGAAGCTGATGACACTTTTTAGAAAAGAAGAAGTGATGACAAAGCTGTCTCACATGACCTCTTATGAAGAAGCGGCTCACTTGCTTCAACAAGAGCTAAACCAATAATCATTCATGAAATAATGTAAGCGCTTTATCTGAAAAATTCAGGAGGTGGATGTATGATCAAGCAAGCCGTCGATTTTATATTAGACCTTGGACCAACTATTATGCTCCCGATTATTATGACGCTTTTCGGTATGATTTTAAGGCAGGGCTTTAAGAAATCCTTCAGGGCCGGTATTACGATCGGAATTGGATTTGTCGGTGTCAATCTTGTCATTAATTTGCTCGTGAGCGGTCTTGGGCCAGCAGCGAAAGCTATGGTTAATTCCCTTGGACTAAAGCTCGACATTTTGGATGTTGGATGGCCGATTGGCGCTGCCATATCCTTTGGTACACCTGTTGCCCCGCTCATGATTCCTCTTGTGCTTTTGTTAAATGTGATTTTATTGTCCGTAAACTTCACGAAAACACTGAATGTGGATATTTGGAACTTCTGGCATTTAATTTTCGCAGCCTCTGTTACTTACTACGCTTATCATAATATGTTCTTGGCTCTTGCTGTTGGCTTGATTGTTTCTGCGATCACGCTTAAATTAGCCGATTGGACAGCGCCGACAATCGAACACCATTTTGGATTAAAAGGCGTATCGATGGCTCATGCTGAAACGGTCAACTTCGCACCGCTGATGTATGCGTCCAACCGCGTCATTGATAAAATTCCTGGTTTAAACAAAATTCATGCTGATCCAGAAACATTAAAGAAACGCTTTGGCATCTTTGGCGAACCGCTTGTGATGGGTCTCATACTTGGTATCATTATTGGTCTTCTCGGCGGCTATGATGCAAAAGGCGTGATGACACTCGGGATTCAAATGGCAGCAGTTCTTGTCTTAATGCCAAGAATGGTTGCGTTATTAATGGAAGGACTCATTCCAATCTCTGAGGGCGCTCGTTCTTATATTCAAAAGCGTTTCCCAGGGAAAAATGTCTATATTGGTTTAGATACAGCGATTGTCATTGGTCATCCAGCGAATATGGCGGTAGCCCTTTTAATGGTGCCGATTACGATTTTGCTCGCTGTTGTTCTGCCTTACAATGGCATGCTTCCGTTTGCTGACTTATCGGTTCTGCCATTTACAGTTGTCTGGGCAGTAGCAGCCGCTCGTGGAAATATTATTCGCGGCCTTATTAACAGTATTTTTACATTAATGATTGTCTTCTTTATCGCAACGAACCTTGCACCGCTTGCAACAACCATGGGGAAAGCCGTCGGCTTTGATTTCCCAGAAGGAGCAAACATGATTTCAGGTATTGACCTTGGTTCTCACGTCATTCCTTGGATCATGGTGAGACTTCTTGATCCGAGCAACCCTTACTTTATTGCAGCGATTATCTGTGCTCTGGCTTATGCGCTTCTATGGTACTGGGTGCGAAATGATATTAAAAAGCAATATGCAAAAGAAATGGGCTTAGATCAGAAAGAACAATAAATGAGCTGGAGGGATTCTAATGGCGAAGAAAATATTAGTATCA
This sequence comes from Bacillus sp. FSL K6-1000, assembly GCF_038630785.1. Classification (NCBI taxonomy): domain Bacteria; kingdom Bacillati; phylum Bacillota; class Bacilli; order Caryophanales; family Bacillaceae; genus Bacillus; species Bacillus sp. FSL K6-1000. Next base: position 1,228,482 of record NZ_CP152042.1, read on the forward strand.
TGCGGAACGGCAGTTGCAACATCAACGGTTGTGGCTAAAAAGGTAGAAGAGACATTAAAGGAAAAAGGATATGATGTCGTGGTGGAACAATGTAAGGCATCTGAAGTCCCGCAAAAAGCAGAGGGTGCTGATTTAATTGTGACGACAACACCTGTTAGTGATACAAAAGGAACGCCTGTGATTCAAACATTATCCTTTTTAACTGGATTTGGTATTGAAGATGATATCGAGAAAATCATTGATCATATCAAGTAGAGGGCTATTTTCTGGAGGAGCTTTCGCGGCTCCTTCTAGTGATTTGAAAGGAGGAAGTCTCATGCAGCATCATGCTTATAGCCGAACGTCTGCAGTGTTGTCTATTTTTCTTCCGGCTGTGCTCATCTGTCTGTTTTTTCTCTGGTCTCTTTATACGTTATGGTCAGCAGGACCTGAGCCGTTAGCTGTGCTGGGCGTTTATACACTGCCGATTCTCATGCTGTCTAGTATCACAGGACTGAACCAGCCGACAAATGTCGTCATTAGTGAAGATCAACTGAAGATAGGGGCTTTTGGCAGATGGCACACATATGCTGTGTCTGATATTAAAGGAAAGCTTTTTTTAAAGCCATATCCTCATATCGGGAAAGTCTATGTCAGGGTGGGCCCAGCCCGGATATTCGGAGGGCGTTACTGGATATCAAGTGAGATGAGTGAGTACAAACAGCTTGTGCAAACGTTACAGGATTTTGCGAAGGGTGATGAAAAGGAGGATACAGCTACATGAAATCAGCTGTCTTTTATTCTTCAGAGGACATTCGGTATGAGGAGCGGAACCGGCCAGTCATCGGTGATGATGAAGTTCTGTTAAAACTGCGTGCCTGCGGCTTATGCGGAACGGATATTTATAAAGCAACGCATGAGACAGTACCTCCTGGGACCGTGCTGGGACATGAAATCGCTGGTGATATTGTCGAGACCGGCAAGCGCGTGACAAATGTCCAGACGGGAGACAGGGTCTATGTGGCGCATCATGTGCCTTGTTTCACCTGTGACTTTTGTCAAAAGGGGTTTTATACGATGTGTCCGCAGTTTACAGCCACAAATGTAGATCCAGGCGGGTTTTCAGAATATATCCGTATACCTGCTTTGCATGTCAAGCACACGATGGGCAAGATTCCAAAAGACGTATCGTATGAGCAAGGGGCGATGGTAGAACCCGTTGCCTGCTGCCTGCACGGGTTTGAACGAGCACCTGTTCATCCAGGAGATTCCGTCTTGATCCTTGGAGCGGGGCAAATTGGCTGTATTCAATTGCAGCTTGCCAAATATTATTTAGCTGGAAAAGTGATGATAACAGATGTGAATGAGAACAGGCTGCTGCGTGCGAGAAGTTTAGGTGCAGATGCCGCTTTTCATCCAGCAGCTGAGCCAGTGGAAAACCGGGTGATGAAAGAAACAGATGGTAAGGGAGCAGACCTCGTTATTATTTCTGTTGGGAGCAGTGCGCTTTTAAAAGAGGCGTTTCAAGCTGTAGCGCGAGGCGGGACGATTTTGGTGTTTGCTCATTTTCCAAAGGGAGATGTGGCCATTCCTGCTGAACGATTTTTCAATGATGAAGTGAAGGTAGTAGGTGCCTATTCATCGCATCCATATCATTATCGTGAAGCTCTTGAGCTTCTGAAAGCAAAAGTGGTCAACACTGAAAAGATGGTGACGCACCGTTATCCGTTAAGCCAGCTGTTTCAGGCGATAGAATGCGCAAGGAATCCTGAGGGTGAGAGTGTCAAAATCATGATGTATCCAGATGAATGAGTGTAGGAGATTAAAAGAGAAAGAGAAGTTCTTTGGAAAAGGGCTTTGCCTTTCTCTTTTTTTCTGACAAAAGATGAAAACGCTTAAAAATGAGAGAGAATTGCTTGACTTCGTTGACACTTAAACGTATGATAATTACAAATGTAACATACAAGAACAAATGTAAAGGGGAGAGAAGAAATGCAAAAACAAATCACTTTGCCTGAACAGATTAGTCATGAGAAGTTAGCAGATTTATATAAACAAATGTGGTTAGTGAGATATTTTGATGAAAAGGTCGATCAATTCTTTGCAAAAGGACTTATCCATGGCACCACTCATTTATGTGTTGGACAGGAAGCGTCAGCTGTTGGATCGATTGCCGTGTTAAAGGATAAAGATAAGATCGTCAGCACACACCGAGGACATGGTCACTGTATTGCAAAAGGGGCCGAGGTCAATAAAATGATGGCTGAATTGTTTGGACGTGAAACCGGTTATTGTAAAGGAAAAGGCGGCTCCATGCATATCGCGGACTTAGAAAAAGGAAATCTTGGGGCAAATGGAATTGTTGGCGGCGGTATCCCGCTGGCAACAGGTGCAGCGCTCACATCTAAAATGAAGCAGGAAGGCTTTGTTGTTCTTTGTTTCTTCGGAGATGGCGCCACAAATGAAGGCAGCTTCCATGAAGCATTAAACCTTGCGTCTATTTGGGATTTACCAGTTGTGTTTATTTGTGAAAACAACCAGTACGGCATGTCTGGCCCTGTGAAAGAAATGATCAACATTGAAGATATTTCAACAAGAGCAGAAAGCTACGGAATGCCAGGGAAAACAGTTGATGGAAATGACATGGTTGAAATTATGAACACAGTTGATGAAGCAGTCAGCCGTGCGAGAGCGGGAGAAGGCCCATCACTTATTGAAATGAAAACGTACCGCTGGAAGGGTCACTCTAAGAGTGATGCGAAAAAATACCGTACACGTGAAGAAGAGACAGAGTGGAGACAAAAAGACGGCATCAAACGCTTTAAGTCTCTTTTGATTGAACTGAATGTTTTGACAGAAGAGCAGGCAGTAAGCTTACAGGAAGAAGCGAAGCAGGAAATTGAAGCGTCTGTAGAATTCGCCAAAAACAGTAAAGAACCGTCAATCGACACACTATTAGAGGATGTATACGCCTAATTAGGAGGGGAATCACGTGACAAAAACAACAGTGAGAGAGATTTCATATTTAGAAGCCGTTCGAGAGGCTATGAGTCAGGAAATGAGAGAAAACCAAGATGTCTTCATTTTAGGTGAAGATATTGGCGTATATGGAGGTGCTTTTGGGGTCACGCGCGGCATGATTGAAGAATTTGGGCCAGAGCGCGTTCGCAATACACCTATCTCAGAGGCTGCCATCGCAGGTGGGGCAGTCGGAGCGGCTTTAACCGGTATGCGTCCGATTTTAGAACTTCAATTCTCTGACTTTATTACAATCGCAATGGATCAGCTTGTGAACCAAGCAGCCAAAACACGATACATGTTTGGAGGAAAAGGGAAGGTGCCGCTCGTTGTAAGAACGCCAGCAGGATCGGGAACGGGTGCAGCGGCGCAGCACTCACAAAGCTTAGAAGCGTGGATGGCCCATATTCCAGGACTCAAAGTGGTTCAGCCTTCAACAGCCTATGATGCAAAAGGTCTTTTAAAAGCAGCGATGGATGATGACAACCCTGTCATTTTCTACGAGCACAAGCTTTTATATAAAACAATCGGTGAAGTGCCTGAAGAGCAATATTCAATTCCTCTAGGAAAAGCAGATGTGAAAAGAAGCGGGAAGGACGTCACGATTGTAGCAACAGCGATTATGGTACACAAAGCGTTAGAAGCGGCGAAGGAACTAGAAGCAGAGGGAATCGATGTTGAAATCATTGACCCAAGAACACTTGTCCCATTAGATGAAGAAACGATTATCGAATCTGTGAAGAAAACAGGTAAATGTATCGTGGTTCATGAAGCGGTAAAACGAGGCGGCTATGGCGGAGAGATTGCAAGTATGATAGCGGAAAGTGAAGCCTTTGACTACTTAGATGCTCCAATTAAACGACTTGGCGGTCTTGCGGTTCCAATACCATACAACCCGACGCTGGAAAAAGCGGTCATTCCACAAGTGCCAGATATTATTGAAGCAGCAAAAGAGCTTGTGCGCTCTTAAGTAAAGGGGAGAAGATCATGCCAAAAGAGATATTTATGCCGAAGCTAAGCAGTACGATGGAAGTCGGCACCTTGCTTCAATGGTTTAAAGAAGAAGGAGATTCGGTTGAAATCGGTGAGCCTCTTTTTGAAATTATGACAGACAAGATCAATATCGAGGTGGAAGCCTATGATGATGGTATTTTTCTAAAGAAATATTATGAAGCCGATGATCAAATTCCAGTCAATGCTGTCATTGGATATATCGGAGAGGCAAATGAACAGGTGCCAAGCGAACCGCCAGCACAATCAGATGAAGATTTATCCGGCAGCAGCGAATCGGCTTCATCAGACACGGCTTCATCCAGTTCTACTGAAGCCCCAAAAACACCTAATGAAAAAGTGCGTGCCACTCCTGCGGCGAGAAAAACGGCAAAGGATCATCATGTAGCGATTCATGAGGTATCTGGTACAGGACCTAAAGGCAGAGTTCAAAAGCGGGACGTCGAGGCGGCTGTCCACTCTAATGAGAAAGACCAGCGCGTGTCACCTCTAGCAGAGAAAGTGGCTGCTCGTGAAGGAATCGATTTAGCGAATGTTGCTGGATCTGGTGCGCACGGAAAAATTATGAAGAGTGATGTAACGGCAGCAGCTGTAAAAACAGCTGAGTCTTCTCCAGTGAAAACACAAAAACTAGCTGGCATGAGAAAAGTGATTGCTGATCGCATGTCACAAAGTGCCTTTACAGCACCGCACGTGACATTAACAAGTGAAATCGATATGACAAAAGCAAAAGAAGTACGCAAACAGCTATTGCCAGCGATTGAAAAAGAGACAGGCTACAGACTGTCGTTCACAGAAATTATCATTCATGCGGTCAGCAATGTACTCACGAGACACCCGCATATCAATATGACGTTTGAACAAAATGAGCTCCATTTCCATGATGATGTGCACATTGGTCTCGCTGTCGCTGTAAAAGATGGCTTAATGGTTCCAGTCATTTCTCATGCGAACCAAAAAGGATTAAAACAGCTGACAAAAGAGGCGAAAGAAATCGGCCGAAACGCACGTGACCAAAAACTGCTGCCAGACCAGCTGAAAGGGTCCACTTTTACCATTAGTAACTTAGGTATGTATGCCATTGATACCTTTACCCCGATTATCAATCAGCCAGAAGTGGCGATCTTAGGCGTTGGGCGCATTCAAGAAAAACCTGTTGTGGTAGATGGAGAAATTCAGGTGCGGCCGATGATGGGCGTTAGTTTATCGTTTGATCACCGAGTGGTAGATGGCGCACCAGCGGCTGCCTTTTTAACAGACCTTAAAAAAGTGCTTGAACAACCATTTGAATTGCTAATGTAGGAGATGAATCGGATGACGAAAACGTATGATCTGACAGTCATTGGCGGAGGGCCTGGCGGGTATACTGCCGCCCTTCAAGCAGCTGAGCGTGGACGGAAGGTCGCATTGATTGAAGAGGATTTTCTTGGCGGTACTTGTTTAAATCGGGGCTGCATTCCTTCAAAGACACTGCTCAAACATGCAGAAGTCATTGAATCAATTGAGAAGGCGAAAAGCTGGGGAATTGAAACAGGTGATTTGGTCCTTTCCTTCGATAAAATGAGAAAGCGCAAAGATGACGTCATTGAAAAGCTCAGAGGCGGAATTGCTTTTCTATTAAAGCAAGGAAAGATTGATGTATATAACGGCAGAGGTACAGCTGTGACAAGACACCAGATTGAGATTGAAAAACAAGACGGTTCAGAATCGATTGAAACGAAAGAGCTCATGATTGCCACTGGATCTTCACCCGCTATTCCGCCAATACCGGGCCTTAAAGACATTCAATTTGACACAAGTGATACGATCTTTGACATCCCAGATATTCCTGCTTCTGTCGTCATCATTGGCGGTGGTGTCATTGGGCTTGAGCTGGCTTGTATTTTCCAGAGCCTTCAATCAAAAGTCACGATTATTGAAGCAGCTCCGTCCATTATTCCGCAAGAGGATGAGGAAGCATCTAAGCTGCTAGAAAGAGAATTAAAGAAAAAAGGCATCCATATCGCGAAAAAAACCACTGTGACAGAGGTAACGGAAAGCGAAGGAGTCAAAGCGGTTCATGCATCAGACGATAAAGGGGAGGCGCATATCTTTACGGCTGAAAGATTGCTTGTCTGTGTAGGAAGAAGACCTAGTGTTTCTGCTGTCAGCCAGCTTGATCTTCAGCTGGATGGTCCTTTTATCAAGGTGAACGACAAGATGCAGACAAGCGTTGAAGGTGTCTATGCAGTTGGGGATGTTGCTGGCGGCTATCAACTGGCTCATGCAGCGATGGCAGAGGCCGCTGTTGCGGTCAGTAATATTTGCGGTGTGTCTGAAAAAATGAATGCTGATATCATGCCTAGATGTATTTATACATTACCAGAGGTAGCAAGTGTCGGTCTGACTGAGAAAGAGGCAAAAGCCAAAGGACTTAACGTGCGGGCAGAACGATTTGATTTAGCGGCAAGCGGTAAAGCACTAACGGCAGGTGAGCAAACAGGCTTTATTAAATTGGTATACGATACAGCCTATGGTGAAGTGATTGGCGCGACGATGGTTGGCCCGCACGTCACAGAGATGATTTCAGAAGCTTCCTCCTTTATGTATTTAGAAGGAACAGCAGAAGAGATGGCGAAAATGATTCATCCGCATCCGACCATCTCAGAAGGTTTTTATGAAGCAGCACTTGATATCGTGAGTAAGCTGAGAAAATAATGGACAAACAAGGGATAGGGAGGAGATACGTGTGCACGTCCAGCTTCATCAGAAAGCGGCACTTGTGACAGGTAGCACAGATGGATTTGGAGAAGCCATCTGCCTGGCTTTAGCCCGGGCAGGTGCACATGTTTTTTTACACACGTTTCATGATGAATCAAAGGCTAAAACCATTCGTGAAGACATTCAAAAAATGGGCGGTCAAGCGAGTATTATTCAGAACCCGCTGGAAACACCGCATGATGCGACACGGATGCTGAGGCAAGTGATTGATACATGCGGTAAACTGGATATTCTGGTCAATCAAGCAGAGCAAGGAGCGTGCGCAGAGCTTGATGACGTGAGCCCTGATGGATGGGTAGATGAAGTGGAATCGGCTGTGAATACCGTCTTTCTTTCCAGTCAGGCTGCCGTATGGCATATGGTTGATCAGAAGCAAGGCTGCATCATTAATATATCGTCATCAGGCAGTATCACAGGAGATGGCGGGATCTCGCATGCTACTTCGAATTCTATGCTGAATGCCATGACAAAAGGGTTAGCAAGAGAATTTAAAGACAAAGGCATTCGGGTGCTTGCGCTGCTGCCTCCGCCTCTCGATTTGGTTCCTGATACAGAGCAAATCAAGGAGACTGTGGCCCATATGACGGTGTTCCTCAGTACATCCTATGGTGCATTTACAGATGGCGTGGCGATTATGCTTGATGGGGGTGAGAGCGCTGGCTAATGATCAAAAACCAGTTCTCATCGTTGGCGGAGCACAAGGGATCGGAAAAGAAATAGCTGAGCGTTTTTTAAAAGAAGGACAGCCAGTTGCTGTGTCAGATATAGATGAAAAGGGACTTTCGCTCTTAAAGACACAGTATCCTCAGCTGCTGATATTTCAAGCTGACGTTTCATCGTGGGAAAGTGTTCAGCAAATGATATCAGCAGCTGAAAGGGAGCTGGGCGGTATTGCTCATCTTGTGTATTCAGCAGGAATGACAAAATCTCTGCCTTTTTTAGAAGTCGATTTTTCACTTTGGAAGAAGACACTGGCTGTGAACTTATATGGTCTTTACTATTGCATCAAAGCGTTGGCACCCTATATGTGTGAGCGGCAGGAAGGCAGTGTTGTCATTATTGGATCGGGATCGGCCATCACCGGCTCAGGCGGCGGTATTCAATATTATGCATCAAAAGCAGGTGCTTTTGGATTGATGCGATCGCTCGTAAAGGACCTAGGCTCCCATCATATACGCATCAATGTGATTGCTCCCCGCGTGATTGAATCTCAAATGCTTGATACACTCTATCCGACTGTTGAGGAGAAACGGCAGCTGCAATCACTCATTCCCATCGGAAGGTTAGGAAAACCTGATGATATCGCGGGACTCACTTTATTTCTCACACGTGATGAGGGGAGTTATTTGCACGGACAAATTATCTTGTTAGACGGTGGGAGAACATATCAGCCGAAATATACTGAGGGAAAAAGAGCGGAGAGTTAATCGCTCTTTTTGTCATTTTCATAACAATTGTTCCAATTGGAAACGAATGTTTGATATACTGGTAATCATAGTATATTAAAAGGATGATGTCACATGCTGAATTGGGAAGAAAGACGACAGCTCGTCAAAGTTGCTCATCTTTATTATACAGACGGGTGGACGCAGCAAGAAATTGCAAAAAAGCTCAATGTCTCAAGACCAGTCATTTCAAAGCTCTTACAAAAAGCAAAAGATGTGGGAATCGTTGAAGTGTACATTAAAGACGAAAGCATTCATACAGTGGAACTTGAGAAGCAGCTGGAAACAACCTTTCAATTAACAGATGCGGTCGTTGTCCCAAGTGTTGGGACAATGTCCGAGATGGTGAAGCGGGCAGTCGGTCAAGCAGGCGCCTATTATTTGTCTAAAAACATGAAAAATGCGGAGAAAATCGGTATTTCATGGGGGACGACACTTGCTGAGCTTGTCAAAGAATATCCGTTTGAACGAAGAAACGATGTGAAGGTCATTCCTTTAGAGGGCGGAATGGGCAGGCAGGCAGTCGATATTCATGCCAATCAGCTGGCATATGAGCTGGCAAAGAAAATGAACGGCACATGTTCCTATTTATATGCCCCTGCGATTTTAGAAACAGAAGAATTAAAAGAACGGCTTATGGCGATGCAGGACATAGAAGCTGTGCTTGAAGAAGGCAGAAATGTGGATATTGCCCTCATCGGTATTGGCAACCCGCATAAAGGGTCGACTTTAAAAACAGTCGGTTATTTAAAAGAAGAGGATTTATCTGGTTTAAGGCAATCAGGCGCTGTCGGTGATATTGGTTTTCGTTTCTTTGATGGAGAAGGAAAACCTGTCCAAGATGAACTGAATCAAAAGGTCATAGGCTTATCGCTGGAACAATTAAAGAGCGTCAAAACGGTCATCGCTGTTGTAGAAGGAACCCATAAAGCAGAAAGTATTTTAGGGGCTTTAAATGGCGGCTTCATCCAAGTACTGGTGACAGACGAACTAACGGCGGCAGCCATTTTAAAGGAAGCATCCGTGCAATAAAAGGCTTGCAGCGTTCGAATGGTATAACAAGAGCAACATCAAACGAGAAAGGAGCTGTGTATCTTGAAGAAAACCGAAATGGAAGCAAACCTACATTGTACTCGGTGCCAAGAAGAGACCCTCCACAGCATCGTTTATGTGAATGATCAGATGAAAAGCGTTGAGTGTACAGAGTGTCATCAAAAGATCAGTGTGCAAGTCGACATCATGAAGGAATTTTACAAAGAAGTATATGAAAAAATAGCGACAAAGCCAAAGCGGATCACGCAGGAATATAAGTCGAACCTGAATGGATTTATCTCAAGGCTCCCAATCCGCGTGCTTAGTAAGCCATACCGGCTCATGAGATATTTAAACGAATCATACAAAGTGATCAAACAATATAAAAAATAAAGCAGAGCACTGATTAGTGCTCTGCTTTATTTTGTGTTTTTTTCATATAATAATAAATAGGCAGTCCAGCCATCCCGATCAGCATGGAGATCAGACAGCTTTTCCAATCGGTGATCATGGTGCTGATTAAGACGAATAATGAACCGATAATCGCAATGATTGGTGTCAGCGGGTAAAGTGGTACACTGTACGCACGCTTCATTCCGCTGTTTTGTTTTCTCAGCTTAAAGACGGCGAAAAAGGCCATGACATAAAAGATGTAGATCATGAAAATCGATACTTCAGACAGCTTCTCGGGATTACTGACGATCATAAACACAATGGCGATCAAAATTTGCACAAATACAGCGATCCAAGGTGTTTTAAACGTTGGGTGAATACGGGAAATCGCGTTGGCGAAAGGAATCTGCTTTCGTTCTGCCATCGCAAAAATTACACGTGGGAATGAAAGAACCTTTCCGTTCAAACAGCCAAAGATGCTGATGATGATCCCAATACTAATGATTTTCCCGCCAATTGGTCCAAAGAGCATGGTAGCAGCAGTGCTTGTCGCATTTTCACCTAGCTGGACGATTTGATCAGCTGGCAGCACGTGCAAAAGTGCGACATTAATAAAGAGATAACAAGCCGTCACAATTAAAATTCCGCCTGCCATCGCGCGAGGAAGCAGTTTCTCAGGGTTTTTCATTTCTCCTCCAAGCGCAGCAAGTAAAATCCAGCCATCATAAGCAAATAACGTAGCCAAAATCGCTGCACCGAAGTTCATTTGAGCGATGCTATCGTTGACAGCCATGAAGATGTTTTCGTTACCTTTCCATATGCCAAACACAATAATAGCGGCAATTGGGACAAGCTTTCCAATAGTGGTCAGCCCCTGAACAAATCCGCCGTATTTTGTTCCCATGATGTTGATGATACATAAAAATAAAACGGTGATAATGCCGATCGTCGTAGACCATAAAGTCGAAAGAGAAAATAAATTGGCTAATAATGAACCAAAATAAAGACCAAGTGCTCCAATGATGGCGGGTCCGTAAATAATAATCTGCACCCAGCCGCATAAGTAGCCCCAAAATTCACCATACACTTCTTCAAGATAGGCGTATAAACCGCCGGTTCTGGGGATTTGTGTACCAATTTCAGCGACAGTCAGTCCGCCTGCAAGGGTTAAGATTCCACCTAACAGCCAAGCAAATAATGCGATGTCTGAGCTCCCTGAATAGGAAAGGACGTTGCCTGGCTTCATAAAGACGCCTGACCCGATAATGGTCCCGATGACAAGAGATAGGGCGAAAAATAAGCCGATGTCTTGTTTTAACGCTGGTTGTTCTTTGTTCATTACACACGACCTCCTGCATCACTTTCGTACGTTACTGTGACATGTATTTTGTTCATTGTAATACGATTTTAGGAAAACAAGAATTAAAAAAATTTTCTGATTTTCGTATTTGTGATTGAAAGTGTTCGTTTATTGGAGATATTAGGGTGAATGTTGTGTTAAAAACGAACAATGAAAGATTATTTTCGATTTAATGTTAATTTAATGTCCAGAAACCGAACATCCAGTAAACGTACAGTTAAATGGTTGACTTTTCTTGAAAAATGAACTATTTTATTCATAAGGATATTATCTCGAATTCGAGATAATTAAAAATAGGAGTGAAAATAATGAAAATCAATGGGATTCACCACGTATCTGCGTTAACAGCCAATGCTCAGAAGAATGTTGATTTCTATCGCCAAATTCTTGGCTTGAAACTTGTAAAGAAAACAGTCAATCAAGATGACCCGTCTATGTATCACTTGTTTTATGGAGATGAGGTTGCTTCACCAGGAACAGAGCTTACATTCTTTGAGATTCCAATGCTTGCCCGCCGTTTGGAAGGGACAAATGCGATCACAAGCACAGGCCTTCTCGTTTCTTCTGAAGAGGCACTCACGTTTTGGGAAAAGCGGTTTGAAGATAAAGGCGTACAGCAAGAAACAGCTTCCTTGAGAGGCGGAAGACCTGCCTTGCGTTTTAAAGATCCAGAAGGGCAGCAGCTGTTTTTAACAGTAGAACCGAACGCACAAGAAGAAGGCTCACCGCCAGTGCATGATGATATTCCTGCAGAGTATGCGATTAGAGGTTTAGGTCCAGTTGAATTAACCGTTGCAGAAGCTGATAAGACGATCCGTGTTTTAACAGAAATCCTTGGTTTCACCGAAAGAGCACGTGAACAATCAAATGATGGTGAGATCGTGACCATTTTTGAGTCAGGAAATGGCGGTGCTGGAACAGAAATTCATGTGATTGAAAAAACAGAAGGGCCTTCTGAACGTTCCGGCAGAGGAAGTGTGCATCATGTCGCATTCCGCGTGAAGGATGCAGAAGAGCTTGAAAAATGGTATGAAAAAATATCAAAAGCAGGCTTTACGAATTCTGGTGTTGTAGAACGTTTTTACTTTAAAGCTCTTTACTTTAGAGAGCCAAATGGTATTTTATTTGAAATTTCAACAGATGGTCCTGGGTTTACAGTCGATGAAGGGGTGGATGTACTTGGCGATCAATTAGCCCTTCCGCCATTCCTAGAGCATAAACGAGCAGAAATTGAACAAAGATTAACGCCAATTCAATCGTCATAAAAAAACAGCTCATAATTGAGCTGTTTTTTCATTAGGAACTGACCTGCTTAGATTCAGATTGTGTTAATGTGACCTGTTTTGTTTCTTGTTTTCCGTTTCGAATGAGGGTGATGCTCACGGTGTCTCCTACTTTTGTATTCGTGTATAGCTCGTGACGTAATTCGCTGCCAGTTTTGATTTGTTTTCCATTGATGGCGGTAATGACATCCTCTGACTTTAAGCCTGCTTTGGCGGCAGGTGAGCCAGCGGCGATTTCTTTGACATACACGCCTTGATCGAGCTGACTGCTTTTAAGTCCGAGTGTTTCTTTCTGATACACATCTGGAACTTGTTCGAGATCCAGCATGCTGATGCCGATATATGGACGTTCAATTTTTCCTTTTGCGAGAAGCTGATCAGCGATTGGTTTGACATCATTGATTGGCAGCGCGAATCCAATGCCTTCCACACCTGTTTCAGAGATTTTCATACTCGTGATCCCCACAACCTTTCCGTCTGTCGTCAGAAGCGGGCCGCCGCTGTTACCTGGATTAATGGCTGCATCTGTTTGAATGACATTAATGCTGCTTTCGCCTGCTGATGTGTTCATAGAGACTGTTCGATCGACACCGCTGACAATTCCTTGTGTCACCGTTCTTGAAAGGTCTTCACCAAGCGGGTTTCCGATTGCGATGACAGTTTCTCCAGCACGCAGTGAGGAGGAATTGCCTAATGCCGCCACCTTCGTCACATGACTGCTGCTAATTTCCACAACAGCTAGGTCAGTGAGCGGATCAGCTCCGACCAGTTTTCCTTCAATGGTTTTGCCATCGTGTAAGGATACGGTGAGTTTGTTTGCCCCTTCAATGACGTGGTTGTTTGTTAAAATAAAGGCTTTATTGCCTGATTTTTTGAAAATCACTCCTGAGCCTGTACCGGTTTCTTCCTCTTGACTGCTTTTGTTTTGCTGTGATTCATCGAAAGGGTTACTGAAATCGCCAAAGCTCGTGTCTGTTTGAGTTTGTGCTTGGTAGTTTGTAATGCCGACAATTGCTGGTGATACATTTTCGACCATGCTGGAAATGCTGTTTGATGAATTTGCTGTTTGGACGGCTGTTGTTTTTGACAAATTCGTGTGATTTGTCGATACTGCTTCTGTTTTCGCTGCCGAATCATTTGCAGTGCTGTCTGATGAATGCTGAGCATATGGCGTAAGAACATAGACACCTAACGCTAATATACCGCCCACAACACCGCTGACGAATGGTTTAAACCAGCCATTTGGCTTCTTCTGTTTTTGAGGTTGTTCAATAGTTTGTTTGTCATCTTTGTGAGTCATCCGAATCACTCTCTTTCATTTATTTTTTCATGTATGTGTTCAAGGTGTTTTACCGTATGTGGTGGTGACTGATTTTATCGTAAGAAAAAAGTGTGGGATAAAAATGAAAACATTGTGGGAAATTGTTAAAATAAGTAGTGAATCTTAGCAAATAGAGGAGTTTAAACTGTGGAGACAATCGGAATTATTGGATATGGAAGTATGGCTGATATGATGGTGCAAAAGTGGTTGGAAAATGGGGTGCTAGATGCTCATCAAATCATGATCCATACAAGAAGTGAAACGGAACGCCTGCATCAGCTTCAAGAAAAGCATCAAGAAATCAGCATTTGTTCATTAGATGAACTTTCTGCGTCATGTGATATATTGTTTGTCTGCGTGCCGCCGCTTGCTGTACTAGATGTTCTAGATCAGCTGCCATCTAAAGCGAAAGCGGTACATATTGTGTCAGTAGCAGCAGCTGTGACATTAGAAAAGTTACAAGCGCATACAACACAGCCAGTGTCTAGATACATCCCAACACTCACGTCAGCTGTTGGCACAGGCGTATCCCTTGTTGCGCATGGTGCAGCCGCAGGGCGTGAGAACAAAGAACGTTTACACCGTCTGCTTTCAGCTTTTAGCATCGTCAGGGAGGTAGAGGAAGACCGGTTTGATGCGGCAAGCAATTTGACAAGCTCATCTCCTGGTTTTATTGCTGCTCTGTTTGAAGAAATGGCGAAAGCCGCTGTGAGAAATAGTGATCTTTCCTTAGAGGAAGCGAATGAATTTTTAACGTATGCCCTTTTAGGGACAGGCCAGATCCTTGTAGAACGAGGTCTCACCTTTGCTGAAACTGTCGATAGAGTGGCGACAAAAGGGGGAATTACAGGAGAAGGTGCTGAGGTCATTCAACAGCAGGCACCTCAGATGTTTGATGATTTATTTACACAAACCATGAAGAAATATGAACAGCTGAAATCGCAGATTAATGAAGCGGATAAACACCACTAAAGACATAGTTAGTGGTGTTTTATTTGTTAAAAAAATCCTTTCTGAAATAGTCTTTTGACCTGTATTATCTGAGTCTAAATTCCTTATTTTCAGACATTGTATTGAAAAATCAATCAAGTTCTCATATAATTTTTTAGAAAATTTAGAAAAATATACACAAATTTTATGTTTAATTAAAGGGGGATGGGAATGAAGCTCTATCTATCTGTCGATATGGAGGGAATTACTGGTCTAGCTGATCATACATTTGTTGATTCACGCCAGCATAACTATGAGCGGGGCAGACGTATTATGACAGGTGAAGTGAATGCCTGTGTAGAGGCGCTTATTCAGCATGGTGCCACCGACATTTTGGTGAATGACAGTCATTCTAAAATGAATAATCTTTTGATCGAAGAACTGCATGAAGAGGCAGTTCTCATATCAGGTGATGTAAAGCCTTATTCCATGGTGCAAGGGTTGGATCAAAGCTATGATGCAGCTGTTTTTTTAGGCTATCATGCAAGAGCATCAATGAAAGGTGTGATGTCGCACAGTATGATTTTTGGGGTCAGACATTTTTACATAAATGATCATCCAATTGGTGAAATGGGTTTTAATGCGTATGTTGCAGGCTACTATGGTGTTCCAGTGATTCTTGTTTGCGGGGATGATCAAGCAGCACTAGAGGCAGAAAAGCTGATGCCTGGTGTGAAAACAGTAGCGGTGAAAGAGACCATCTCAAGATCTGCTGTGAAATGCTTACCTCCAGCCAAAGTCAATAAACAAATCTCGCAGCAAGTGGAAGCCGCGATGAAACAGATTGATCAAATGAAGCCGCTGACGCCTCCTGATCAGCCGCTGCTTAAGATTGAGTTTGCCAACTATGGACAAGCTGAATGGGCGAATTTAATGCCGGGTACTGCCATCATAGAAGGAACAACAATGGTGACGTACCAAGCTGAGAATATATTAGAAGCCTATCAAGCGATGCTTGTCATGACAGAGCTTGCCGCACGTACAACATTTTGTTAAGCGAGGGGGAGACAGTAGATGGCCAGCTTTTTGCTCAAGCGTTTTATTGCGATGATTGCCACGATCTTAACGATTACGACTTTAACGTTTATTTTAATGAAGGTCATCCCAGGATCGCCTTTCAATGAAGAACGAAATACAAACGAAACCGTCCAGCGAAACCTCGAAAGCTACTATCACTTAGACGAACCACTCTATGTTCAATATGTCATCTATTTAAAATCCATTGTTACCTTTGATTTTGGTCCTTCCATTAAAAAGCCTTCTGAAAGTGTCAATGATCTATTGGCGAGAGGCTTCCCAGTCTCATTAGAACTTGGTCTTATCTCAATATTGATTGCTGTCATCTCTGGCATTCTGCTAGGGGTCATGGCTGCCCTCCGGCATAATGGTTTGATTGATTACATCGCTATGACCATTGCTGTTTTCGGTATATCCATTCCAAACTTTATCTTTGCTACCTTATTAATCCAGCAGCTTGCTGTCAATTTGAAGCTCTTTCCTACAGCGATGTGGACAAGTCCAATGCATATGGTGCTGCCTACAATCGCCCTTGCTGTCGGGCCAATGGCCATTATCGCCAGGTTAACGAGATCGAGCATGATTGAAGTGCTGTCGCAAGACTATATCCGTACTGCCAAAGCAAAAGGACTTTCTCCCTTAAAAATTGTATTTAAGCATGCGCTTCGGAATGCACTTTTACCCGTTGTGACCATTCTTGGAACACTTGTCGCAAGTATTTTAACAGGAAGTTTTGTCATTGAAAAAATATTTGCCATTCCTGGAATGGGAAAATACTTTGTCGAGAGCATTAACAACCGTGATTATCCTGTCATCATGGGAACCACTGTTTTTTACAGCATTATTTTAATCACACTTCTCTTCATTGTCGATGTGGCGTATCGTCTCCTTGATCCGAGGATTCAGCTGCATCAGAAAGGAGGAAAGGCATGAGTATACACCTTCAGCATGATCCACCGAACAGGCATCCTGAAGTCCCGGACGAATGGTTTTCTCCTCGCGAGCAAAAGAAAACGGAAGCCCATGCCATTAAAAGACCCTCTCTTTCCTATTGGGCTGATACATGGAGGCGGCTGAAGCAAAATAAGCTTGCGATGTTTAGTCTATCGGTCCTGATTTTTCTTTTTGTCATGGCAATCTTAGGCCCATTGCTTGCGCCAAATAGTGTGACAGAGCAGCGTCTTTCGATGCAAAATCTGCCGCCCTCGGCTGCTCACTGGTTCGGAACAGATGAGCTTGGGCGAGATGTGTTCACACGTACCTGGTACGGAGCACGCATTTCGTTATTTGTGGGCGTCATGGCAGCCCTGATTGATTTTGCCATCGGTGTGATTTATGGGGGCATAGCCGGCTATAAAGGCGGACGCTATGACCATATCATGATGCGGATTGTCGAGGTGCTCTACGGACTTCCTTATTTACTTGTCGTCATTTTATTGATGGTGCTCATGGGGCCAGGGCTTGTCACCATTATTGTAGCACTCACTGTCACAGGATGGATTGGAATGGCAAGAATTGTGAGAGGTCAGGTTCTTCAGCTGAAAAGCCAGGAATATGTCCTTGCCTCAAAAACCTTTGGTGCCAAAAGCCTGCGGATCATTCGCCGCAACCTTCTGCCGAATACGATGGGGCCGATTATCGTCCAGATGACCCTCACTGTGCCGACCGCGATATTTGCTGAAGCGTTCCTTAGCTTTCTCGGTTTAGGTATTCAAGCGCCGTTTGCAAGCTGGGGCGTGATGGCCAATGATGCTTTGCCGACTGTGCTGTCAGACAATGGACATTGGTGGCGTTTATTTTTCCCGGCATTTTTTATTTCACTCACGATGTTTTGCTTTAACAATTTAGGTGATGGCTTGCAAGATGCGCTTGATCCAAAGATGAAGAGGTGATGGTGCTGTGAAAAAAGTTCTGCAAATTATCGATCTGCACGTCAGCTTTCGAACATACGGCGGTTCAGTTCAAGCAGTACGCGGAGTGAATGTCGATGTTTATGAAAAAGAAACCTTAGCCATTGTAGGAGAATCAGGCTGCGGAAAAAGTGTGACATCACAAAGTATTATGAGGCTTCTGCCTGCATACAGCGCGCATGTTGATCAGGGAGAAATCTGGTTTCAAGACCGCAACTTGCTGTCATTATCTGAAAAAGAAATGCGCGCCATACGAGGTGTCGATATCTCGATGATCTTCCAAGATCCGATGACGGCACTCAACCCAACCTTGACAATAGGAGATCAGCTGATGGAAGCGGCGAAGGAACATCAAAAGCTGACGAAAAAAGAAGTGAAAGAAGCCGCCATACAGATGCTTGATTTGGTTGGTATTCCGCAGCCGAAGGAGAGGTTAAAGCAATACCCACACCAATTCAGCGGAGGAATGAGGCAGCGGCTCATGATTGCAATGGCACTGATTTGTGAGCCAAAGGTGCTGATCGCAGATGAACCGACGACCGCGCTGGATGTGACCATACAGGCACAAATTTTAGAGCTGTTTAAAGAGATTCAGAGGAAAACAGGTGTCACCATTATTTTAATCACACACGACTTAGGGGTCGTAGCCCAAGTTGCCGACCGAGTAGCAGTCATGTACGGAGGGAAAATGGTTGAAGTCGGAACAAGACGAGATATTTTTTACAGTCCGCAGCATCCTTATACTAAAGGGCTCCTGCAATCCGTTCCAAGACTTGATATGAAAGATGAACTGATTCCGATTGAAGGAAGCCCGCCTGATTTATTTGCGCCGCCAAAGGGCTGTCCGTATACCGATCGCTGCCCGTCTGCCATGAAAGTGTGTGATCATATCATGCCGCACGAAACGCAGCGGTCACCTACTCATACAGTGCATTGCTGGCTCCAGGATGAGCGAGCGAACCAAGCGATGTTATCTTCAACACAAAGGGGGAGTTTTTGATGAGAAAAAAAGGGTGGATCATCAGTGTTTGTTTGTTCATCATCATGCTGCTCGCAGGATGTACAGCGAATGAGCAAGCAGGTAAAGGATCATCAAGTAACAAGGGTGAAAAGAAAATATTAACCTTAAATAACGAAAATGAACCGACGTCATTTGACCCGCCGATTGGTTTTAATAATGTATCGTGGCAAGGGCTGAATAACTTAATGGAAGGATTAACGAGACTGAATGAAAAGCACGAACCATCTCCTGCAATGGCTGAAAAATGGGAGATTTCAGAGGATGGAAAAACGTACACGTTTCATTTAAGAGATGGTATCAAGTGGTCGAATGGTGATCCAGTGAAAGCGAGTGACTTTGAATATGCGTGGAAGCGTCTGCTCGATCCGAAAACAGGCTCCTCTGCATCGTTCTTAGCTTACATGATTGAAGGCGGAGAGGCATTTAACAGCGGAAAGGGAAAGAAAGAGGACGTAAAAGTCAGTGCTGAAAATGACAAAACGCTAAAAGTCACACTGGCATACCCGCAGAAGTCATTCTTAAATATGACCGCAAACCCTGCCTTTTTCCCTGTCAATGAGAAGGTAGCTGAGAAGGACCCAAATTGGGCAAAGGATGCCAAAACCTTTGTTGGGAATGGACCGTTTCAGCTGACAGAATGGAAGCATGATGAGAGCTTCACTATGGAAAAAAGTGAGACGTATTGGGACAAAAAATCAGTTAAGCTGGATCAGGTAAAGTGGCTGATGATCAGTGATCGCAACACTGATTATCAAATGTATCAATCGGGAGATTTAGATACTGCCTTCGTCCCAGCAGAACAAAGTGAAAATTTGCTGAAAAATAAAGATGTGCACATTGAAGATCAGGCAGGACTGTTCTTTTATCGTCTGAATGTGAACATGGAACCTTTTCAAAATAAGAACATTCGCAAAGCCTTTCAAATGGCGATCAATCCGCAAGATATCGTGGATTATGTAACGAAGAATAAAGAGAAGCCTGCCCGCGCCTTCGTTTCACCGGGAATTCTAGATTCAAAGGGTGAAGATTTCAGAGAAGCTGGCGGCGATCTTGTCAAACAAGATACGAGTGAAGCTGCGAAGCTATTAGAAAAAGGGCTGAAAGAAGAGAACTATTCGAAGCTGCCGCCCGTCACATTAACATATAGCACAAAGCCTGAGAACAAGAAAAAAGCTGAAGCCATCCAGCAGCAATTAAAAGAAGCGCTGGGTGTAGACGTGAAGCTTGCGAACATGGAAGCCAATGTATTTGCAGAAGATCAAAAGGCGCTGAAATTCCAATTCTCGCAAAGTTCATTTTTAGCAGACTATGCAGATCCGATCAATTTCCTAGAGAGCTTTCAAACAGGGAATGCGATGAACCGGACGGGATGGTCAAACGACACCTATGATCAGCTGATTAAAAAGGCGAGCCAGGAAGCAGATGAACAAAAGAGAAACAGCATCCTTCATGAGGCAGAGGCACTTCTCATGGAAGAAGCACCGATCATTCCAATTCATTTTTATAACCAAGTCCATTTACAAAAAGAGGGCGTGAAGGGGATTGTCCGCCACCCTGTTGGGTATATCGATTTGAAATGGGCGCAAGTAGATGGAGAGTAGTAAATGAGAAACACGGACGCTTTGGAAAAAAGCGTCTGTTCCTTTATTCGTTCATGTTATGGAGAAGATGCCCATAGATTGAAAGAAACAAAGAGAAAGAGGGGATTGGCATGAACCAGCTGCCAGCAGCGCTTCAAACAGGGGATACGGTGGGGATTATTGCACCAGCAAGCCCGCCTGATGAATTGAAATTAGCCAAAGGAATTGCCTTTTTAGAAAGCCTCGGGCTGAAGGTGAAAAAAGGGAAGTATCTCGATTCTCGGTACGGGTATTTAGCGGGGCGTGATCATGAAAGAGTGGAAGATCTTCATGGCATGTTTCAAGATCCAGAAGTCAAAGCAGTTATTTGTGCCTGCGGAGGGTACGGAACTGGAAGACTTGCGGAAGCCATTGACTATGATCTCATTCGCCGAAATCCGAAAATCTTTTGGGGTTATAGTGACATTACGTTTTTACATACGGCCATCCAGCAGCAGACCGGCCTTGTGACCTTTCATGGTCCAATGCTTTCCTCTGATGTGGGACTTGAAGAGGTTCATCCGTATACGAAGGATACCTTTTTGCAGCTGTTTGCCCCGAAGGCCTTTACGTATACGCATCACTTGTCACCTCTTCATACCTTCTACCCCGGCACTGCTTCAGGTGACATCATAGGAGGGAATCTTGCCCTCATCGTGACAACACTTGGTACACCTTTTGAAATTGATACGAAGGGAAAGCTGTTGTTCATTGAAGATATTGACGAAGAGCCGTATAAAATCGATCGCATGATGCAGCACCTCACCTCTGCTGGAAAACTGGATGATGCGGCAGGATTTATCATTGGAGATTTTCATCAATGTGAACCAAAAAAGAAAGACCAGTCCTTAACCTTGGAACAGCTGTGGGAAACCTATATTGTGCCGCAAAAGAAACCTGCACTCGGCGGCTTTCGGATCGGTCATTCATCACCGAACTTTGCCATTCCAATGGGCGTGCAGGCTGCACTAGATGCGGAGGGGAAAAAACTGCACATTTCCCCAGGCGTCGCAGCGAAAGAGGCGATCAAATGAAAATCGTGGATGTTCATACATGCAGAACGAGTGTACCGCTAAAAAAGCCTTTCAAAACCGCTTTAAGAACGGTGTATGACGCAGCATCTCTGATCGTCATCATCACATATGATCAAGGTGACGTCAGCTACGGAGAGGCAGTTCCCACGTCGGTGATTACAGGAGAAACGCTGGAAAGCATCGACTATGCCATCTGTGAAGTGATCAGACCCATTTTGCTCGGGGCTTCCTTGCCAGAGTATGAACAAATCTTTTCTGCTATGAACCGTGTGCTCGCAAGCAACACAAGCGCAAAGGCAGCAATCGATATGGCCATTTATGATGGGTTAGCAAAGCAGGCAGGACTTCCGCTTTATCAATACCTTGGCGGATATCGTCATCAGCTCGAAACCGACTATACGGTCAGTGTAAACCGTCCGCTCGAGATGGCAGAAGATGCGAAACAATACGCAGCCGAAGGCTTTCAGACGTTAAAGGTGAAAGTGGGGAAAGATGACATACACACGGATATTCAGCGGATCAAGCGGATTCGAGAAAAAGTCGGACCGGACATTCAGATCAGGCTCGACGCAAACCAAGGATGGACGTGGAAGGAAGCGATCACAGCCATTCGAAAAATGGAAGCACTGAATATTGAATTAGTAGAACAGCCAGTACCGAAAGAAGATATCGAAGGTCTGCGCCGTGTGACAGAAGCAACTGATACATTGATTATGGCAGACGAAAGCATTTTTAATTTTCATGATGCAATCAAAGTGCTTGAAACGAGAAGCTGTGATCTGATCAATTTAAAATTAATGAAATCAGGCGGCATAAAAGAAGCACTAAAAATCAATGCCCTAGCTGAAGCATACGGTGTTCAGTGCATGGTTGGCAGTATGATTGAGTCAAAGCTTGGCATTACAGCAGCGGCACATTTCGCCGCAAGTCAGCCGAATATCACCCGCTGCGATTTTGATGCGCCGCTTATGCTGAAAGAAGACATGATAGACGGAGGAATCGTGTACAAAGGAAAAGACATATTTTTACCGCTCGATCATGGGTTAGGCATTCAAGGGGTGAAAGGAGTCTCGTGATGATATATGAATCAAAGGTTCCAGTCGCTAACGTATGGACAGCGCCGCAGTCTCCGAGAGAAATCGATCGAAAGGTACTTCAGGACTCCATCAACATCAAAGAGTGGATTGACCAGCAAACATATGAAGAAAAGTTGGCTTTATGTGAAGAAAATTTGATTCAATCTCAAGTACTGCTCGGCGGGCGAGTGATTGGATTAGAAGAGGCAGATGGCTGGATGAAAGTTGTCATACCGCAGCAGGCCAGCCGGAAACATCCGCAAGGCTATCCAGGCTATATACCTGCTGAGCAATTAATCCAAGTAACAGAGGGAAGTGCGTCAGCGGCATCTCTGATCGTTTGTCAGAAAAAAGCCACGCTCTATCAAAACGGGGAACCCGATATGGAGATTAGTTTTTTAACAGAACTGGCAGCAGCTAAAGAAACAGATGATCAATTTTATGTTGTCACCCCAGTAGGAATAAGAGAAATCAACAAAGCGGATGTACGCCCAGTTTCACATGCTTACTCTTTGACCGGCAAAGATGTCGTAGACACAGGAAAACAATTTATTGGACTTTCGTATTTATGGGGAGGCATGAGCAGCTTTGGCTATGATTGTTCAGGCTTTGCTTACAGCATGTACAAAGCGTGCGGATATCTTTTGCCGAGAGACGCAAGTGACCAAGCAGTTCAAGGAACGCCGGTGACATCAAGCCATTTAGAACCAGGCGACTTGTTGTTTTTTGCAAATGAAAACGGAAAGGGAGCGGTCCGCCATGTAGGGATCTACGCTGGAGACGGGAAGATGCTTCATTCGCCTAAAACCGGCAGACAAATTGAACTGCTCTCCCTTTCTGGCACTTCATATGAAAAGGAATGGGCAGGTGCAAGGCGGTATTTACCAAGCGAGAGGAGGAGCGATCATGACAGTTGAACCACTTTTACAAGTAAACAACCTCAAAAAACATTTTCACCTATCAAAAGGGAGAACGTTAAAAGCGCTGGATGGTGTCTCTTTTCAGCTGAAACAAGGTGAAACCTTTGGTCTCGTTGGTGAATCTGGCTGCGGCAAATCCACACTTGGGAAAGTGCTCATGCGTCTTTATGAACCAACAGATGGTGAAGCCTTATATGAAGGGAAAAGTCTTCACCGCCTTTCTAAAAAAGAATCATTTGATTTCAACCGGCAAATGCAAATGGTCTTTCAAGATCCGTATTCCTCCTTAAATCCGAGACTGTCAGTAAAAGATATTATGCTGGAGCCAATGGAGATTCATCAGCTTTATGGCAGTCAAAAGAAAAGGATTGCCCGCGTAAAAGAACTGCTCGAAGCGGTGGGGTTAAGCTATGATTTTGCCACCCGCTATCCGCACGAATTTAGCGGAGGACAGAGGCAGAGAATCGGCATTGCAAGAGCACTTGCCTTGGCGCCAAAGTTTATTGTGGCAGATGAGCCAATTTCTGCACTAGACGTCTCCGTTCAAGCGCAGGTCGTGAATCTGCTGAAGAAACTGCAAAAAGACGAAGGATTAACTTTTCTTTTTATTGCACATGACTTGTCGATGGTGAAATATATTAGCGACCGAATCGGTGTCATGTATTTAGGCCATCTCGTTGAATTGACGACGAGTGATGCATTATATCAAACACCGCTTCACCCATATACACAAGCCTTGCTGTCTGCCATCCCCATTCCAGATCCTGACGTAGAGGACAAGCGCAAAAGGTTTATTTTAAAAGGAGAAATTCCAAGTCCAGTGAACCCGCCAAG
This sequence comes from Bacillus sp. FSL K6-1000, assembly GCF_038630785.1. Lineage (NCBI taxonomy): Bacteria > Bacillati > Bacillota > Bacilli > Caryophanales > Bacillaceae > Bacillus > Bacillus sp. FSL K6-1000. Next base: position 1,252,505 of record NZ_CP152042.1, read on the forward strand.
CGGCTGTGTATTTCGAACAAGATGTCCTGCCGCGATGGATGTGTGTGCTGAAAAAAAGCCAGTATTACAAGCAGTGGAAGAAGGACATGAAGTCGCCTGTCATTTATATAATAGAAAATAGGACAAGCCAGATAAAAAGCCAGCAAGTAGACAAGCTGTTCTACACGCTGGCTTTTTTAATAGATGAACGCCGAATAGGTAATGTGCAGCATCTGAACGAGCCGCCAGATTTAATAATTTCAGAAAAGTCCACTTCAATAACGGTGTACCCGTGAGAGATTAATGCAGCATTTGTTTCTTGGTTGCTTGGCAAGCTGATCACTTTTTTCTGCCCAATGGATAAAACATTTGGTCCAAGTGTGAATTGCTCTTGTTCACTGATTTCAACAAAATGATAATACGTTTTGAGCAGCTGGAGATCCTTTTGCTTAAACGCTTCAGGATAAATGATTATCTCGTCATGAGACAGAATATTCATCACACAATCGAGATGCAAAATGTGAGGAGGAAGGTGAATTGGGATGATGTCGTGATCCGGCAGTTCCTTTTTGAGCTGGTAGATAGCGGCTGGACTAGTTCTTTTGCTCGTGCCAACAAACACACGGTTCTGATCCACAAGCACATCGCCGCCTTCAATCGTTCCTTCTGTCAAGGTGACAGCTGATAACCCGTTTGCCTGTGCCCACTCTTTTAGACATTGTTCTTCCCCTTGCCGAACCGGAGTGGCCATCTTTGAAACAAACAGTGTATGTCCAATCGTAAACCCAATATCCCGAGTGAAGACTTGCTCAGGGAAGCGGTCATTCGCTGGGAGCAGGATGGGCCGTACTTGATGATCTTTAAGCGTTCGGATCAATTCTTTATGCTGAGCGACTGCTTTCATTTGAGAAATATTTTCTTTCGCAAAATGTTTCTGTGTTTCGTTGATAATTTGTTTGATTTCCATATAAATAGGACTGCATAAAAGAACTTCTTCTAAATCGTCGTATTCACTCATGCATTGCGGCATTTTGTATAATTGCTCTGCTCTCATCGAATCCATCAAATGGCCTCCTTGTTCGTTCATAGTTCTATTATTCCTTCTTCTTGTCATGGTTGAAACATTTCCGAAAGAAAATCTCTCACATAAGACTAAAGCAAAAAGTTTAGACAAACCTAAAAGAATAGTGTTTAATAAAAGTCGTTCCGCATCTACGAAAACAGCAAGAAGGAGCTATGATGATGAGTGAAGAAAATTTCAAATACTGCAAGGAATCGAAAGTTGTAAAAACCAGCAGGGTATTCCCTCTCGATACGAATAACCACCAAACGTTATTTGGCGGGAAATTAATGAGCTATATAGATGACATTGCCTCTATCTCGGCAGCAAGACACAGCCGCAGTGAAACGGTCACAGCTTCAATGGATTCTGTTGACTTTTTAGAGCCGATTGGACAAAAGGAGTCAGTATGCTTGGAATCCTATGTCACATGGGTCGGCACGTCTTCTATGGAAGTGTTCGTTAAAGTCATTAAAGAAAACTTGATGTCTGGAGAACGCAGGCTCGCAGCGACTTCATTTCTGACATTTGTCTCATTAGATGAAAACGGAAAGCCTAAACGAGTCCCGCAGGTGATGCCGGAAACAGAAGAAGAGATCATGCTTCATCAAACAGCGAAGCAGCGGGCAGAGGAAAGAAAAAGCCGCCGAAAACATAGTAAGGCGCTTGCTGACGCACTTGGGACAGATAAACCTTGGGCGTAAAAATCACCCTTTAAGCGGTGATTTTTTTTCTAGTACGGTATCTTGCATGGCAAGATAGTGTATGGTAAGATGAAGCTATCTTGTGATGCAAGATACTGAAACCGGAGGAACGATTATGACAACATCCACACAAATGCTAAAAGGAATTTTAGAAGGCTGCCTGCTGTCGATTATTTCTGAGGGTGAAATTTATGGGTATGAAATGACGAAGAAGCTCGCGCATTATGGGTTTGATCAAATAAGTGAAGGCAGTATCTATCCGATTTTGCTGCGAATGCAAAAGGAACAGCTGGTGACCACTGTCACAAAAGCTTCAGCAAGCGGACCGAAAAGGAAATACTATACGCTCACACAAGCGGGTGAACTAGCGCTCACAGAGTTTATTGCCCGCTGGGATGAGCTTTCAAATAATGTAAACCGCTTATTACAAAAAGGGAAGTGAGATTATGGTATCAAAAGAAACACGACACATTTTACTAGAGCTGCAACTTTATCTCATATCAAAGGGAAAAAATCAGGATGAGATTGATGAGCTGATGGACGAACTGACCACACATGCGGTTGAGGCTGAAAAAGACGGCAAAACAGGAGAGGATGTGTTCGGCGGAGATCCGCGGAGCTATGCAGATGAACTCTCAAAAGAGCTGTCAGGAAATCATAAAGACTGGGTGCCGTTTGTCAGTGCTTTTTTAATTGGGTCACTTTTTTACATGATTTTATCAGATGCAATCAGCCAAAATTTATCGTATTCTTGGTTTGCTTTGATTGGATATCCAATCGTTTTAGTGGCCAATGTGATCATGATCATTGTGATGTTTAGAGCGACCGCCTTTCAAACAAGCAGCCGGGTATTCCTCTACTTTTGGTTATTAGGAATTTTTCAGCTGACAGCAATGGTGACAATCAAACTTTTGGATCAAAAACTTGGTACGCCATTACTTGTACTTACTTCAGGACAAAGATGGGGCGTCATTCTGCTTATGCTGCTATGTATCGTTGTATTCAATGCAATCTTAAAGGCGAATGTCGTTTCATTGATTCCGCTCATCTTTTTCGGACCGCAGCTCATATTCGAATGGATTGGCTGGACGTCACCAAGTGTGATTTTACTGCAAAGCCTGCTGTCTATTGTGATTTTAATAGGGCTTATGCTCATTGTCCTGCGCCGAGCAAATAAGAAAAATGAAAATACGAATGTAAACTGAGCACATCCGATCCGATGTGCTTTTCTTTTTCTAAAAAAAAGTAGAAATGGAATTGTGTTTTTCATTACAATGGGGAGAGGACAAAAATGAAAAGGGGTTCTGTTTTTGGATATCGTATGGGGATATGTACTCGTTTTTGTATTGGCTGCTTTGCCTTTTTTTGAAGTGATTGGTGTCGTTCCATTCGCAATCTTAAGTGGACTGCATCCTGTGACAACAGCTGTGATTGGATTCATCGGCAACTTTCTCACAGTCTTGTTTCTCATTGTGTTTGTGGACCGGTTTAAAGCATGGTGGTTAAAGAGAAAAGAAGAGAAAGGTGATGAAAAAGGAGAGAAAAAGCAGCTGCGGGCGAGAAAAATTTGGGAACGATACGGTCTGCCTGGATTAGCGCTCATTGGTCCTTTTATCATCGGAAGTCATTTAGCCGCCTTGATGTGCATGAGCTTTGGAACGAAAAGAAAGCAAGTCGCGGTGTGGATGACCGTGAGCTTAATGATGTGGACAGCGCTGGCTGCTAGTTTAACCGGTGCGGGCTTCCATTACTTTGCCCCAGATTCAAATGGTTTGTTCGGAGATATTTTTAGCAAGTAAAAAAAGGGAGGATCATCAATGACAGTTCAAACAAGAACAGTATTTGAAACAGAGCGCCTGAAACTGAGAACGATGAATGAACATGATGCGTCATTTTTATATGACGAGCTGTTTCAAGACGAAGAAGTGATGAAGTATTATCCTTCTTTGAAGGATGAACAGCAGACAAAAGAGTGGATTGCATGGAATCAAAAAAATGACCGCACGTACCACACCTCGCTATGGATCATTGAAGATAAAGAAACAAATGAACGACTTGGACAAAGCGGAATTGTCCTGCAAAATATTGAAGGGCAAACAGAGCTTGAGATCGGCTATATGCTAAAGAAAGCGGCGTGGGGGAATGGCTATGCTGCGGAGGCTGCAAAAGGCTGTCTCACCTATGGATTTGAAGAAATGAAGGTCAGACGGATGGTCAGCCTAATTCGTCCTGAGAATGAAGCGTCGGTGAAGGTCGCTTTAAAAATGGGCATGAAAAAAGAAAAAACCATTTCAAAATGGGACCAAATCATTGATGTATACAGCATCACCCGTAACGGAGAAAACGGCTCGCTTACCGAATAAGCAGAGCCGTTTTCTCTTTTATTCACGCTGTTCTAACTGAAGCAAATATTTCTTCCGTTCAATTCCCCCGCCGTAGCCTCCAAGTTCACCACTTGTTTGAATCACGCGGTGGCAAGGAATGATAATCGCCAATTGATTCGCACCATTTGCATTACCAACGGCACGAACCAAATGCGGATCGCCCAGTATTGTGGCTAGATCACGATAGGATCTCGTTTCGCCTGCTGGAATGAGTGAAAGCTGCTCCCACACCTTCATTTGAAAAGGGGTGCCATGTAAGGAAAGGGGTACAGTAAACTTGGTCAGCTTTTTCTCAAAATATAAGGCCAATTCCTTTGCTAATTGCTGATGGACGTTTGTTTCTCCAACTAAAATACGGGCATGATGCTTCTTTCTTAATGTTTCAATTTCTTTTTCGAGTCCCCGCCTGTCCATAAACTCCAGTAAATACACATGTGTGGCATCTGTCACGCTGATCATCCGCCCGATCGGTGTGGAAATAAAATTAGCATAGAGAATGTGAATCTGCGCTTTTTTAGGGGGATTTCCCATGATTTTCGTAAATGCATCATTGAAGGCGCTTGAAGATTCATAGCCGAAGGTGACCTGCTGATCGATTACTTTTTTTCCGTTCAAAATTTCTTTAAAGGCAAGTCCCATTCGGCGTGATCTTGCATATTGAACAAAGGTCATGCCGTAAATGTCTTTAAATTTTCTTCTAGCAGTGGCAGAGTGAATCCCTAATTGGCGGAAGTCCTCTTCTTTCCAGCGTTTCTCAGGATTTTTTTCTACTGCTGAAACGAGTGTTTTGACTTCTTCAGGAATGCTGTTAGGGTATGTTAACGGTGTGCAGCGTTTGCATGGGCGATACCCTGCCAGCAGTGCCTCCTCCGCTGTAAAGAAAAACTCACAGTTTTCATATTTTGGCTTTCTGGCCGTACATGTGGCATGACAGAAGATGCCGGTTGTCTTAATACAGGCAAAGAATGTGCCGTCATATTGCGGATTCTTGTCAACAAGTGCTTGATAAAATTCATGTTTTTGTTCATCGGTCATCATCATATGAATCCACCTCTTGATTTTCTATAAAATGTTTTTCAGCATTCTAAAGTTGAACGATCATCACATCAATCTTATTTCATTATATCAGCGATGTGATCGTTGCCGTACCCGCGCTTTAAGGAAACTTCTTTCTCGTATGCAAGCATGATAAATATGTCGATCTCCTCCTGTTTTAGTTCATATACTTTAGCTGCTTCTGTTTCATTTCTTCATAAAATGCTTCAACTTCTTGTTCGTAAAGTACGGTCTCCATGTCCTTGTATTTACGCTTGATCGTCAATGTCATAAAAAATAAATGGATTGTCATATATGCTCATTTCCCTTCAGTTCGCAGCGAAACAGCCTGTAAATCTTCTTGATCAGTTAACCTGTTTCTAACACTTAGTATACGGCGGTCCCATAAAAATTCTTTCGAAAAATGAACAAGTATATTTGCCTGAGGAAAGCAAAGTGATAGACCAGTATTTAGGGGTGTGATACAATTTTGACACAGAATCTGCTCTAAGTCAGATCTGCTTATCATGAATTGGTTTTCTAGGGTTCCGTGCGGGTGGCGCAGTCTGGACCGAGAGAAAACACATAGGGTCTTGACAATAGACCGTATGACACGGAGGGATAAAAGCCCGGGAGATTTGATCAAACGATCGATTTCCAGGCTTTTTTTTGTTGGTTGGAATCGTTCAGAAAGGAAGGGATCTAATGAAATGGGGAAATGTCTTGATTGCGGCGATCTTTGAAGTCGGCTGGGTGATGGGATTGAAATATGCTGACTCTTTATTGGAATGGGCCGCAACCATCGTTTGTATTGTCGTCAGCTTTTATTTACTCCTGAAAGCTACGACTGTACTGCCAGTTGGCACACTTTATGCCGTTTTTACCGGACTTGGGACAGCAGGTACTGTCATAGTAGGTATGGTCATGGGGGAGCCGGTACAGCTATTGAAATTACTTTTAATCATGGTGCTTTTAAGCGGTGTATTAGGGCTCAAGCTGACCACAGGAGAAAAGAAAGGAGAGACTGAATCATGAGCTGGCTTTTACTCATTGGGGCAGGCATTTTAGAAATGCTTTGTGTCACCATGATGAATCAATTCCAGAAAGACCGACATGTCAAATGGATTTTATTTATTGCAGCTGGATTTTCGCTGTCCTTTCTCATGCTCTCTCTTGCGATGAATACAATTCCGATGGGAACGGCGTACGCCATTTGGACTGGCATTGGAGCTGCTGGAGGAGCCGTTGTCGGCATGCTGTTTTATGGTGAGTCGAAAGACGCAAAACGTATTTTCTTTATCGCACTGATTTTATCTGCGGCGGTCGGGTTAAAGATTATTGAATAAGAAAAGGGCTGGCATCTGTCTGCCAGCCTTTTTTATTACATCGAATGATGATTGGAATCGTTTTCATTTTTGCGGTAAAGCTGACTCACAAGCAGAAAACAGACACCAAATGTGAGCAAAGGAATGAGTCTTTCACCGGTCATAAATAGATAAATACCTGTGATCAGACATATGATGCCGAGCCAAAAGCTCACTTTACCAAACAAAGTCATGCTTTTCATCTCCATCACTCCTTTTGTGATAAAAGGTCTACTCACATTATATCACGCTAGGTGCAGAATTGAATGAATATTCAATAAAAAATAGACTCTTCATTGCTTTTTCTCTTTCCAGTCCAGTATAATATTTCATTAGAATGAAAACGTAAATGAGGTCATGATACATGAGAACATTGATTACAGAGAAACTTGAATTACACAGACAAAAGCACGAGCAAAAAGGCAGACTGCTTGTCAGCTGCCCGGATCAGCCTGGTATTGTATCAGCTGTTTCTTCCTTTTTATTTGAGCACGGAGCGAACATCATTGAATCCAGCCAATATACAACAGATCATGAAAGCGGCCGGTTCTTTTTAAGAATTGAATTTGATTGGAAAGACATTTCGGCCAACTTAGATCAGTTGAAAAATAGCTTTGAGCCAATTGCCGCATCATTTCAAATGACATGGAGCATGTCACGTGCAAGTGATCTGAAAAAGCTGGCGATCTTTGTATCGAAAGAGCTTCATTGTTTAAATGAACTTCTATGGGAATGGCAAAGCGGAAATTTAATGGCTGAAATCGCAGTTGTGATCAGCAATCATGAAACGGCAAAGGATACGGTCGAAGCACTCGGCATCCCATTCCATTTTGTGAAGGCGAATAAAGACATTCGTCAAGAGGCAGAAAAACAGCAGCTTGCTCTATTAGAAAAGTACGACATTGATGCCGTTGTGCTTGCTCGATACATGCAAATTTTAACGCCTAAATTTATTGAAGAGCATCCGAATAAAATCATTAATATTCATCATTCCTTCCTGCCAGCGTTTATTGGTGCAAACCCATACAAGAGGGCATATGAACGAGGCGTCAAATTAATTGGTGCGACTTCTCATTATGTGACCAATGATTTAGACGAAGGACCGATCATTGAACAGGATATTGAGCGTGTAGATCACCGGGATGATGCGGAAGCTCTAAAAAATATTGGCCGGACAATTGAGCGCAGTGTGCTTGCACGTGCTGTCAAATGGCACTTGGAAGATCGAATTATTGTTCATGAGAATAAAACGATTGTCTTTAATTGACCGCTTGACTTTTCTTTAGCAATTGGTGATAATATAAAAAAATTAATGAGCGTTGAAAAGGAATAGTAAGCAGGAACTGATGCGTAAAGAGAGCAAATGATATGCTGAAACATTTGCCGCAGACAGCTGCTGAACCTGCCCTTTGAGCCTTAGAGGAAAAATCTAAGCGCGTGCCTGGCGTTACAGGAGTTGAGTGGAATAAGCATGTCGCATGCTTATTCAATGAAGGTGGTACCACGGAAAATCCCTTTTCGTCCTTTACATAAGGAGAAAAAGGGATTTTTTTGTGCCTAAAGGTATAGCGGAGGGAATCAAGGATGAAAAAGCAAAGGATCGTCATAAAAATTGGCAGCAGTTCATTAACAGAGCAAAAAGGAGCCATTGATGAACAAAAGATGCAGGATCATGTAAGAGCGATAGCAAAGCTCAAAGAAGCAGGGCATGAAATCATTTTAATTTCATCAGGAGCCGTTGCGTCAGGATTTGGAAGCCTAGGCTATCCATCAAGACCTGTGACCTTAAAGGGGAAACAGGCAGCCGCTGCCGTTGGTCAGGGCTTGTTAATGCAAAAATATACAGAGCTTTTTTCACAGTTTCACATGACACCTGCTCAAATGCTTTTAACACGTAATGACTTTTCAGATCGAACAAGATATCGAAATGCTTACGCAACGATGATGGAGCTGCTGGAAAGAAAGATTTTGCCGATCATAAACGAAAATGATTCAGTTTCCATCGAGGAGCTTACCTTTGGGGATAATGACATGCTGTCAGCTCTTGTCAGTGGATTAATCCATGCAGACCAATTGATCATATTAACAGACATCAATGGCATTTATGATGCAAATCCAAATGAGCATCCTGAGGCGAAGCGGTTTGATGTCCTGACTCACATTTCAGAAGAATTGTTTTCATATGCAAAGAGCACTGGTTCAAAGGTTGGAACAGGCGGAATGAAATCGAAGCTGTCTGCTGCACAAACGGCACTTTCACTTGGTGTGAAAGTCTTCATTGGCACAGGCACTGGGGAAGACAAACTGCTTCGCATTCTTGCGGGTCAAGGTGACGGAACGTATATCGGTGAACAGGATTTATCAGCTGTGAACAACCGCCGTCAATGGATTCAATTCCACTCACCGGTCTCTGGAAAGATCATGATTGATGCAGGAGCGGAAGCGGCGATTTTGCATAATGGCAGAAGTCTTCTTCCGGCAGGAGTCATTGATGTCGCTGGTGACTTTTCTAAAGGAGAGGTTGTAGAAGTCGTCGGGCCAAACGGATTAGTTGGTAAGGGACAAACCTTGTACGCATCCGATGAGCTTCTTGGCATTAAAGGAATGCGAAGTGACGAGCTTTCAAAAGAGAAGCCTGAGGTCATACACCGAGATCACTGGGTACAGCATGTACAAAACTGAGGAGGGAATACGATGAATGAAGTTCTTGAAAAAGCAAAAAAAGCAAGTGTAGCTAAAGATCAGCTGCTTCTAAAAACGACGGAACAAAAAAATGCTGCCTTGCACGCCATTGCAAGTGCACTAAAAGCATCTTCAGCTTATTTAATAGAGGAGAACCAAAAGGATGTTCAAGCGGCTGAGGAAAAGCAGTTCACGCCATCTGTCATTGACCGGATCACACTCACGGAAGAGAGAATTGAAGCCATTGCAGACGCGACCCTTCAACTCATTCAGCTAAAAGACCCAATTGGTGAAACGTTAGAAACCATTCAAAAAGAAAACGGTCTATTCATCGAAAAGGTCCGTGTACCGCTTGGAACGGTTGGCATGATTTATGAAGCAAGACCAAATGTGACAGTCGATGCTGCGACCCTTTGCTTGAAAACTGGGAATGCTGTGATTCTGCGCGGAAGCTCATCTGCTATTCATAGTAATAAAGCGATTGTAAAGGTGATTCATGAAGCGCTTCATACGACGGATATTCCAGTAGACAGTGTGCAATTGATTGAAGATACGGGCCGTGAAACGGCGAAAACACTGTTCACCTTAAATGAATACCTCGATGTCCTCATTCCGCGCGGCGGGAAGAATTTAATTGATCTTGTAGTGAGAGAGTCAACTGTGCCGGTGCTTGAGACAGGTGCGGGAAATTGTCATATCTACATTGATGAAACAGCGAAAAACGAAATGGCTGAGCGGATTGTGCTGAATGCCAAAACCCAAAGACCATCTGTTTGTAATGCGATTGAGAGCATTGTCATTCATGAAACTTGGGCAAAAACATACGGTGCTTCGTTATTTGAAGCCCTTCAATCAAATGGGGTAGAAATACGCGGTGATGAAGCTGTTTGCGCGCTTGCTCCTAGTGCTGCATTAGCGACAACTGAGGACTATGCAACGGAGTTTTTAGCACCGATTGTCAGCATTAAAATAGTAAAAAACATAGAAGAAGCGATTCAGCATATTCAAACTTATAGCTCTAAGCACTCTGAAGCGATCATTACGGAAAATGATGAACATGCAGCCCTTTTCTTAACAGCTGTCGATGCTGCCGCTGTTTATCATAATGCTTCTACTCGTTTCACAGATGGATTTGAATTTGGTTATGGAGCGGAAATAGGTATTAGTACACAAAAACTTCATGCAAGAGGACCAATGGGTCTGCCAGCCTTAACGTCTGAAAAATTTGTCATTCGTGGTCAAGGACAAATAAGAGAATAACGAATTCAAAAGAGAGTCTTGTGACAACAGGCTCTCTTTTTCCTTTCATTTTTGTATTTCTCCGGTCAAGTATGATAAAATATGGTAATGTTTTATATTTTGAGAAGATTGGAGAAGGCAACGTATGGCGAAAATCATTCCCTCTTCGGATATTGGAGTGAAAATCAACAAGTGGTATGAATTAATCCGCAGATTTGATTCAGAACAAGCAGAACAGTTAAAACAGGAAATTCGCACCTCTCTTGATTCAATGGAAGAAGATCAGAATTTGCTTCTCTATTTTTCTTTAATGGAATTTCGGCATGAGGTCATGCTCGATTATTTAAAGCCATTAAAGGAAGGAAAGCTTCGCGCCAACTTTTCCGAGCTTTCGAAAGAAATAGATGAGCATCAAACGCATGTCACAGGCATGCTAGAATACTACTATCATTTTTTCAGAGGCATGTATGAATTCGGACGGAGGGAGTATATTGCTGCCATATCGTCTTATCAAAAGGCAGAGCACAAGCTTTCTTTTGTATCAGATGATATTGAACGTGCGGAATTTCATTTTAAAATGTCAGAAATATATTACCACATGAAACAAACGCATATCTCGATGCACCATGCTAAACTAGCGCTGGATGTTTATGTTCAGCATGAACTGTATGCGCTTCGCACCATTCAGTGTCAATTTATTGTGGCCGGTAACTACGATGATATGAGAAGGCATGAAAAAGCATTACCACATCTCGAAAGAGCACTTGCGAGATCAAGAGAGTTTCAGAATGTGCGTTTTATTGCCTCCTCTTTATTTAATATGGGCAACAGTTATTACCGAATGGGAGACTTAGGCCGCGCACTCGAATTAATGAAAGAATCCATCTCGTTATTTGATCAAAATCAATCCGATCATCTTCGTCGATCTATAGACCCTCTTTATACAGCCGCTCAGATATTATACAAACAAGGAAAACACGAAGAAGCATTACACTACAGAGAAGAATGTATGAAGCGAGCAGAAGCTCTTCAAGATGACATTCATATTCAGAAAACCATATTTCTAGAAGCATTGTATTTAAGACAAGATGCGGAGCATATGAAACAAATTTTCCATTTTTTAGAGTCTGCCTATGCATATCCTGATATAGAGGAGCTGGCATTAGATACCGCAAAGTATTATAATGAAATGGGGGATTATGAAAAATCTTCCATATTCTATGGGGAAGCGGAACATGCGCGAATCTATATTCAGAGAGGGGATTGTTTATATGAATTTTAAAAAATGGGCAGTCGTCTGTACAAGCATCACCATCATGGCATTGTGGCTGGCAGCAGCAAATGCCGATCCAGATAACAGAAACCATACGCTAGAACAACCGAATCCACAGCATGACACGATCTAAAAGCCCTTGTTAAAGGGCTTTTTTTATGTCTAACAATTTTGGGACATGCTCATAAAAAGGGTTCAGGGAGGAAAACTTAAAAAAGAGTATTTATTGATTGACTCCGCAATTTAAATTGTGTACAATTAAATTGTAGAAAATATTATTGGAGAGAAAGAGGGTTATATTCATGTCAGACGTTTTATTTACAGCAACGGTATCAGCTGTCGGAGGAAGAGAAGGAAAGGTTGTTTCAACAGATGGTGTACTTGAGCATGATGTAGCAATGCCTGGAACACCAAGAGCAAAAAAACTTGAAAAAGCAACAAACCCAGAGCAATTATTCGCAGCAGGCTACTCTGCATGTTTTGATTCTGCCCTTCAAATGGTAGCAAGACAAGAGCGTATCCGTTTTGAAAGTGAAGTAACAGCACATGTCAGCTTATTAAAAGACAGTTCAGATGGCGGCTTCAAACTAGGCGTTCAATTAGAAGTAAAGGGAACTGGCATTGAGCAGTCAGTATTAGAAGAACTTGTTCATAAAGCACACGGTGTATGTCCATATTCAAAAGCAAATCAAGGAAATATCGAAGTAGAACTAGTAGCTGTCGCACAATAATTAGACATCAATAAAAGGCTGAGGGGATCGTTCCCTCAGCCTTTTGGTTGTGTTAAATTTTGCAAAAGCTCATGTAAAGAGGCGCGCAGTATTTTTAGCTCTTCTTCTGATCTGCCTGTCCCAGTCAGCATGTGAGACGGAATTGCAGTAGCCTTTTCCTTTAGCTGTTCTCCATATTCCGTTAAACGAATTTGCACAGACCGCTCATCCTCTTTCGAGCGTTCTCGGATAATGAGTCCGTTTTGCTCCATTCGTTTCAGCATGGGTGTGAGTGTACCGGAGTCTAAATAGAGAAGCTCTCCCATCGTTTTCACATTTAATGTTCCATGCTCCCACAATAAAAGCAGTGCCAAATATTGCGGATACGTAATGTTTAATTCTTCTAATAACGGTTTATACTGCTTCGTCATCTCTCGTGAACTTGCATATAACAAGAAACAAAGCTGATTTTCCAGCTTCATATGTTCAAATTCATTTGTCATGTCAGTCACCAACTATTTTTTGTCATACTTATCATTGTATAAGATTTTCTTCCTTTTTAAAATAAATACAGACGAAAAATGAAAAATTGTTCAATGTGCGATAAATGTTTGAGAAATGAATAGAACGTGAAAAGGATCAATAGATAAAGGAGGAGATGAAGATGAAACCATTATTCACAGCAAAAGTAAAGGCGCAGCATGGAAGAGCTGGACATGTTCGTTCAGAAGATGGTGTGCTCGATCATAACATTGTCATGCCTAACGCAAAGAAAGATGGAGAGACTGGTACAAACCCAGAGCAATTATTTGCAGCAGGCTATGCAGCTTGTTTCGGAGGAGCACTTGAACAGGTAGCCAAGAAGCAAGGGATAGAAATTGAATCGGAAGTAGAAGGACATGTCAGTCTTTTAAAAGATGAAAGCGACGGCGGCTTTAAGCTTGGCGTAAAGCTGATTGTGTCTGCGAAAGGTCATGATCATGACAAAGTGAAAGAGCTTGTCCATGCTGCACATGAATTCTGTCCATATTCAAAAGCAACAAGAGGGAACATTGAAGTAGAGCTTGAAGTGGCGAAGTAATAGTAGAAGACACCTGCTTACGAGCAGGTGTCTCAGCGTGTAGACAAACCCTCGCATTCTTTGTCAGGTCTGCGCTCCGGTGCTCATGAATGTCGAATTCGCTCCGCTCCGGTGCTCGCCCTTCCTAGACTTCAAAGGTTTTCTATCACGCTGAATAGAAGACAAAGGGCTAAAATAAAAACCATTTTAGCCCTTTGTCAACAATTCGCAACACCTGCTTACGAGCAGGTGTCTTTTTTTAATATTCTTTCTTTTTATCGTATGCTTCCCATGCTTCAAATGGCGCAAGGGTTTTTTGAGGTGTCAGCTTGTAAAATGGTATATTTCTTGATTCGTATTCTTTGTTGATTTCTTCATAAATAAACGAGTCATCAAAACCAGCATCCGCTGCATCCTGATGTCCAGCAGCAAAATACACCGCTTTTGGTCTAGCCCAGTAAATAGCGCCAAGGCACATCGGACAAGGCTCGCAGCTTGTGTATAGAGTGCAATCTTCTAATTGGTATGTATGTAGAGTTTGGCATGCATTTCGAATGGCTGTGACTTCTGCATGTGCGGTAGGGTCATTACTCGTTGTCACATTGTTGCTTCCCTCTGCAATAATCTGACCATCCTTGACAATGACTGCTCCAAAAGGGCCGCCAGTTCCACTATTGACTCCTTCTACTGCAAGATCAATTGCGCGTTGTAAAAAATCTTCGTGATTCATTGTCTTCCTCCCTTTGTTCGACTGACTTCTCTAGTATAAACGAATCATGCTAGAAAAGAAATCTTCATAGTAGAAGATCGAACAGGCCAATTTGCACATAAAAAACCCCTGCCACGTTCAGCAGGGGAGAGGTATTCAATTATGCGTGCTGCGCAAGCTTTTTACGAGCGACTTGAGCAGCTGTGACCATGTTTTTCAAAGCAGCAATGGTTTCAGGCTCTTGTCTAGTTTTTAGACCGCAATCCGGATTCACCCAGAAGCGATCTGTTGGACAAACGTTCAGCGCATCATCAATGATTTCGCTCATTTCTTCAACAGATGGAACGCGCGGGCTATGGATGTCATAAACGCCTAGTCCAAGTCCTTTCAAATACGGGTGCTTTTCTAAGTAATCGAGGAATCCGCCATGACTGCGTGAATGTTCAATTGTAATCACGTCAGCATCCAAGTCTTCGATCGTATCGACAATATCCTCGAAGTTACTGTAGCACATATGTGTATGAATTTGTGTGTCATTTTGAACGGATGATGTGGATAAACGGAATGACTCTGCTGCCCAGTTTAAATATTCTGCCCAATCACTTTCTTTGAGCGGAAGTCCTTCTCTTAGCGCAGGCTCATCCACTTGGATCACTTGAATACCAGCTGCCTCTAAAGCTTCTACCTCTTTACGCAAAGCGAAAGCGATTTGGAAAGCAATGTCTTTTCGAGAGATATCCGTTCTTGGGAAAGACCAGTTTAAGATGGTAACAGGTCCTGTCAGCATTCCTTTAACTTTTTTCTCTGTTAAACTTTGTGCGTAAACTGTCTCTTTCACTGTCATTGGCTCTGTAAACTCTACATCTCCATAAATGATTGGCGGCTTCACGCAGCGTGATCCATAGGATTGTACCCAAGCAAATTTTGTAAAGGCAAATCCGGCTAGCTTTTCACCGAAGTATTCAACCATGTCTGTCCGTTCAAATTCTCCATGTACGAGCACATCCAGGCCAATTTCTTCTTGAATATCAATCCATCGTTTTGTTTCTTTCTTAATAAATTCATCATACTCTGCATCTGTCCACTCATTTTTGCGCCACTTTTGACGAGCACTGCGTACTTCGGCAGACTGCGGGAAGCTGCCAATTGTTGTGGTTGGAAGAAGCGGGAGCTCAAGAGATTCGTTTTGGATACGCAGGCGTTCTTCAAAGGCAACTGGACGTTTAAAATCTTTCGATGAAAGATTGTTGCGTTCCGCTGTGAGATCCGCATTTGTTCCTTTTGCGAACTCTTTTAAGGTAAGAAGTGCTTGTGCTGCTTCGTTAATGTCGGCATCAATGGCAGCTGCTCCTTTTGTTAAACCTTCTTTTAATAATGTCAATTCAGCCAGCTTTTCAGTGGCATAAGATAGTCCGTTTAATAGTTTTTCTTCAAGCTGTTCACTTGGGTGCTTGGCAACTGGTACATGCAGTAAGCTGCTTGATGGCTGCAGCCACACTTCTTTCGGCTGAGCCTCAGCAATGACTTCAGAAATAAAGGATAATCTTTCCCCAAGATCTGATCTCCAAATATTTCTTCCATCAATGATGCCAGCTGCTAAAATTTTATCTTTCGGGAAGCCGTGCTTTTTCACTTGATCCAGGTTGCGCCCTTGATCATGGACAAAATCAAGACCGATTGCTTCAACAGGATATGTGACAAGCTCTTCATACGCATCTACTGAATCAAAGTAGGTTTGAAGAAGAATGTTCAAGCCAGGTACGGCTTCTTTGATCGTTTGATAAATTTCTTTTACGGATTTTACGTCTTCACTTGAAGCTGTGACAAGTGCAGGTTCATCAATTTGAACCCATTTGACACCGGCTTCTTCAAGTTCTTTTAAAAGCTGCGTATAAAGCGGCACTAGACGCTGCTGGATTTCTTTCACTTCATTTGCTTCATAACCTTTAGAAAGTGAGACAAATGTATAAAGACCGAGTACAACCGGTTTTGTTTCAACACCAAATGCCTTTTTCACCTTTTCGTAAGCTTCAAGCGGTTTGTTGTGTGTGAGTTTAAATTCTGTGCTTTTTTCGTATTCTGGAACGATGTAGTGATAGTTTGTATTAAACCATTTTGTCATTTCACTTGAGACAGCATCTTTTGTTCCTCTTGCCATCGCGAAGTATGTATCTAGCGGGTCTTTTAAGCTGCGGAAGCGCTCTGGAATCCAATTGAACATAACAGCAGTATCCAGCACGTGATCATAGAAGGTAAAGTCTCCAGAAGGTACAACATCAATTTGTTGATCGATTTGTGTTTTAATGGCAGTTAAAAATTGTTCATCCAGTGTGCTTAAGAGGGTTTCGCGGTCTGTTTGACCTTTCCAGTAAGACTCAAGTGCTTTTTTCCATTCTCTGTTTAAACCAATTCGCGGAAAGCCTAGATTACTTGTTTTAACAATTGTCAATTCCAATTCCTCCTCTAAATATAAAAAGACATTTACGCTCATGATCAAGATTGATGAGGTAAATGTCTGGTTTAAAAGACAAAATGTGTGTGCGAAATAAGGCGTGAGTAACACTGACGCTTTTCCGACATCTCCTATCAACCGTAGGGGGTTTGATGTGATAGAGCGGCTGGTATCCTGGCTGGTGAATCTACAAGCTTTTCATCCTTCCCATCTTAATGACAGTGGATTACTGAGAAAAGCTCTCCTCACTCACAGTGGCGGGACCGCGCCGGATTTACACCGGTCTTCCCAATTAAAATTCGACGTGTAATCGAATTACCGACTCTCAAACTATGAATTTATTGTGTTCGATTATATAACGTTCACTTCATTTCGTCAAAGTAAATTTTGAATAATTTTAATTAAAAAAATCCTGAGAAAATTCTTACTTTTCTCAGGACCTCTATTTAAGCTATAGAGATAAAAGATCTGCTTCCAATGTTTTTTCTAAAAGGACATCAGGCGCAGTTAAATATAAAAATCCATTCCCTACAAGGGCTTTCGACTGTTTTAATGGAAGGGTTCTTCTGACAAGCTGAGCATAGATCTCAGGCTCTGTCAGCTTGCGCTGGAACGCTTCTTCTTCGGCATTTTTAATAATGGCTAGTGCACCGCTTACGTGAGGGGCAGCCATTGAAGTCCCTGTGAGTCTGCCATATTTATGGTTAGGGAGAGTGGATAAAATGTCTTCTCCTGGAGCGACGAGGTCGATTTCTTTATTGGCATTAGAAAATTCAGAGGATTCTCTAGCAAGGGAAACAGAACCGACGGCAATGACTTCATTGTATGCTGCTGGGTAGGAGAACTCTTCCGTACGCTCGTCCCCGTCCCCTTCATTTCCTGCTGCGCACACAACAAGCACACCGCTTTTCACCGCATTTTGAATGGCTTCCTGCAGGGCTGGCTCATTGCTTGGACCACCGAGAGACATGGAGATAATATCAACCTTCTGCTCTGCAGCATAGTTGATGCCATCAATGATCCATTCGTATTTTCCGCTGCCATTTTCACCGCCAAGAACTTTCACGATGAGCAGCTTGGCTTCAGGGGCAACCCCTAAAATTCCGCCATTTTGATCTGTTGCGGCAATCGTTCCTGCTACATGGGTACCATGCCCATTGTAGTCTTTGACATTTTCAGCATCTCCATCGTCATCATCGGTAAAGTTCTTTCCTCCGATAATCTGATCTTTTAAGTCGGGATGCTCTGTGTCACAGCCTGTATCAAGGACAGCAATGGTTATGCCTTTTCCTTTGAAGCCACTTGACCAAAGTTCGGGTGCTTTAATCTCCTGAATACTTTCCGGCGTCTCTTTCGCTTCCATCACATTGGCTTTTACTTCATACGGAATTAAGCGAATTTCACCTTTCATAAGAAAGCCCTCCTTATTTTGTTTTCAAAGTAGATTCAGGCTGCATAATGTTATTGTATAAAAGAAACTTTTGATCGGAAAGGGTCAATTGTAATAATTTTTCAAATAATCATTCTATTATCAAAAGTGCAGTTCTCCTCACTTATTGACGAAAGAGCTCACCTTTTGAAGAAAACTCTTGATATCATATGAAAAAGAAGGAAATGCTGCATAGTGAGGTTGCACCTGTACAGATGAAAATGGGTGAATAGAACTAAAATAGGCAGATTGAAAAAGAATCAATAGATGAAAGAAGAGAAGAAAATAGATAAACCATGAGAGCAGAATATTGCTTTTCAATGATAATTTTATAAAGAATAAGAAATGTAAAAAGTATTTGACATTTAAGGGACTAATGCTATGATTATAAATGTAAAGAATATTTGACATTTTATTTGAAAGGGGACTAAAGATTGGATTACGTAAAGGTTGTCTATTCAGTTATAATATTATTGATCGGATTGTTCATTTTGATCACTTCGATGATTCAAAAGGGTGATGAACGAAAGAGATTTATTTACTCGAAAGCTCAATCTTATGCGTTTATTGTGGTTTTCGGTATGCTTTTATTAGAAGTCGCACAGAATATCTTTCTAACGATTCAAGGGAACTCAAATCAGGGCATTGGGATTTCACCTATCGCGTTCCTGTCTGTGGTTTCAATAATATATGTATTCACATTCCTCATTTACAGAAAAAAATATGGTGATTAAATGCAGAATCATATTAGAGAGCTAAGAAAATCTAATAAATTGTCTCAAGAAGAATTAGCTAAACTTTGTAAGGTGTCGAGACAAACCATAAATGCGATCGAAAATGATAAATATGACCCCACTTTGCAATTAGCTTTTGACATAGCTTTTGTTTTAGGAACTTCAGTAGATCAGCTCTTTGTCAGCAGACCTATAAAAAAGTAAACAGGCCTCAAGATGAGGTCTTTTTTTGAGTGGTTAGCCGTTTTATTTTCCTTTCAATTGATGTGCGGTTACTGTGTTAAAAAACAACTTCATTCAATATATTTCTTCTTTTATGAAAAAATAGATGTGAAGATTGTGACTGTTCCAAATGAGAAAGGCAACATATAATAATGGAAAGACAAGCTTGCCTTTCAGATAGGAGAGATAGAGATGAACAAAGGGAAGATACTCGTAGTCGAAGATGAAAAGAAAATCGCAAGGGTGCTGTCACTTGAACTTGAATATGAAGGATATGAGGTGACAGTCAAAGAGACAGGAATGGCCGGCCTTCAGGCTCTTGAAGAAGACAGCTTCGATTTGGTGCTGCTTGACGTCATGCTTCCAGAGTTAAGTGGTCTTGAAGTGCTGAGAAGGGTTCGAAAGACAAATACAGCGACACCTATTATTTTGATTACAGCAAGGGGGAGTGTCCCTGACAAGGTAAGCGGGCTCGATCTTGGGGCGAATGATTATATAACAAAACCTTTTGACATAGAAGAATTATTAGCACGAATTCGCGCGCAGCTAAGACTGAATATACATGCACAAGAAGAAAAGGAGACAGAGCTGAGCATAGCAGATTTAACGGTCAACGAGAAAACAAGAGAAATACAAAGGGCTGGGCAAATGCTTGAACTCACGCCGAGAGAATATGATCTGCTTGTCCACTTACTGAACCATCAGCAGCAAGTGCTCACAAGAGATCAGCTTTTAACAGCGGTTTGGGGTTTTGATTATTTTGGTGATACAAACGTGGTTGATGTCTATATCCGTTATTTAAGGAAAAAAATCGATTACCCATTCGAAAAACAGCTGATTCACACAGTGAGAGGTGTGGGTTATGTGATGAAAGGATAAAGAATGAGATTAAAAAATAAGATTCAGCTTTATACGTCGTTGTCTTTGTTTTTAATGGTGCTCTTGTTTCATACAGCCATTTATTTTATTTTTTCGATGACCTTGACGCAAAAAGATATGTCCCGTTTGTCTGAGGTGGCTGAAAATATTGCCATTGCTTTAAAAAAATCAGAGGAAGAGGGTCTTCCGTCCTCGGAGCTACTGAAGGCGTACCTGCCTCAAAATGGCATGATCCGTGTCGTGACAGAATCGGGAGAGTCAAAACTGACTGTCACAAAGGAATCAACGTTTAGCTCACTGCCTTTTACATACGAATCTGGCCAGACGGCTGAAATCAAAGAATACAATAAGCATATGGTTGCGTTCGCTGCTATTCCGGTCATTTGGACAAATGGTGAGATTATGTCGCTTCAAGTATATGAAGAAATCGAAAATACGGAAGAGAACTTAGCGTTATTAAAAATGATTTTAATCACAACCGGCGTTTTGTTTATTGTGCTTTCCTATTTTGCTGGCCACGTGTTAACAAAGCAAATTGTCCGGCCGATTAGCAGAATAACGAGTACCATGAAGGCAAGTATGAAAGAGAAGGCGTTTAAACGAATTGAATTAACAGGCGATTCAAAGGATGAACTATATCAAATGGGACAAACCTTTAATGAAATGTCCGAGATTCTCGAGAAGCATTATGAAAAAGAACAGCAATTTTTGCATGATGCCTCTCATGAATTAAAGACTCCGATTACCGTCATTATGAGCTACAGCAATTTACTAAAACGCTGGGGGCAAACACGTCCAGAGGTTGTAGAAGAATCTTCCCAAGCGATTCATGATGAAGCGAAAAAAATGAAAAGACTGACAGATCAATTACTGACATTGGCGAAAAACGGTCAGCCGTTATACTTGGATATGAAGCCGGTTGATCTTGGTCATTTGTGCAAGCAGCTATGTCATACACTTGAAGTGGCCACCAATCGAACGATCCAATTCCATGTGCAGACAGATCAGCCACTGATCGCAGAAGGAGACGAAGAGAAAATCAAACAGCTTTTGACCATCTTAATTGATAATGCGGTCAAATATAGTAGAGAGCCAGTTGATGTGACCTGCGGATGGGCAGGAGACAAGCCGTTTATTTCAGTGATTGATCAAGGAATCGGTATAAAAGAAGAGGATCTGCCGAAAATCTTTGACCGCTTTTTCCGTGTGGATGAAGCGAGAAACAGCGAGACGGGCGGAACCGGACTTGGTCTTTCAATTGCGAAGCAAATTGCAGAAGAACATGGGGCCGAGCTGAAGGTAGACAGCCGTATCGGCGAAGGGACAGCCATGACCATTCTTTTTCAGAAATAAATGGGTCTTTTCTCATCAATTTCTCATTTCCTCCTTATAAAATAGGAAATAGGAAGGAGGCGCTGCATGTCTAGAAAAACGAAAATGGTGCTTGCGCTCGCAGGATGTCTTGCGATTCTTGCGGCCTTTGCAATGCTCATGATCCAAACCATTGATCATAAAATATTAAGTGAAGCAGAAATGAAAAAAATGATCTCAAAAGACTACAATGGAAACATTACACATATTGATTTAATCAATCATAAACAGGACTATACATTGACGCTGGAAAATGCAAATGGCATCTATCAAATCATTGCATCTTCTGCAAGCGGTCAGATGAAAGAAATTAGACAGTTAAAAAGCTATCAGAAGCCAAATGAAAAAAATGCTGAGCTCCAGGCAGAAGAGGCGGCTGTTAAAAAGGTGAGCGGAACCGTCATTCAAAAGAAAGAGACATCAGATCGTTTTATTTTTACCATCCAATCAAAAAAAGAATTATATCAAGTTGAGGTCGACAAACAGTCTTTCAAGGTGCTTGAAGCAGAAAAGAAAAAACCAACCTCTAAAGAAAAGAAGCTCACAAAAATCACCGTCGAGGAAGCGATCCAAATTGCCGTCAAAGAAGTTGGCGGAACAGTGGATGATGCCGATCTTGAAACATTCAGCGGTATGCTCGTATTTGAGGTGGAGCTGGATTTGCCTGACGGCAGAGAGGCAGAGGTACTTGTGAACGCCTATACAGGAGACATTGAGGGCATTACGTACGAAAACTAATCCTTTTCTCATGATATTCTCATGTTTCTTTCCTTCCTTTATCATCTTGTTTTCTTAAGATATAGAAGAAATCAAAAAGAGGAGGAAATGAACATGATGAAAAAAGTACTAGTAGCTACAGCATTAACGGGAACTCTTGTCGCAGGTGGTTTCACACTTCAAGCGCAAAATACAAATCAAACAGCAAACGCCGAGCAAGTCGTGCAAAAGAAATCGTCTTTTGTTTCAAAGAAACAAGCTGAAAAAGCAGCCTTAAAAGTGGTGAAAGGCTATGTAGACGATGTGGATCTTGAGCGTAAAAAAGGAAAATGGGTGTATGAGGTCGAGATTAAAAAAGGCGGCTTTGAATATAAAGTATATGTCGATGCAAAAACTGGAAAAGCGCTGAATGATCCAGTCAAAGAAAAGAAACAGAATGTGAAGATCACGAAAAAACAAGCTGAAAAAATTGCTCTTGCAAAAGTAAAAGGCACAGTCACCGATTCTGATCTAGATAAAGAAAATGGTGTGTACATCTATGAAGTTGAAATCACAACACCTAGCGGCGAAGAAGTTGATTTTGAGATTTCCGCTAAAACGGGCAAAATCCTGAAGCAAGAATGGGATGATTAAGCCATCACCAAACCTTACACTTTCATGTGTAAGGTTTTTTCATTGGGACAAACTACGGGAAAGGAGGCGAGAGAATATGAAGAAAAAAGAAGAAGAGCAGACAATGGATTATGCGGAATACGTTCCGCATCCTGATGGAGAAGGATATGCTTTGTTTTTGCATGATTCCTTTCATCTCCTCTCCCAAGAGGATATGAATCAGCCGGAAGAGGAATAAAAAGACAGGAAAGGGCGATGGCAAGAGCTGTCCATCGCTCTTTTTTTAAAAAGTAAGCGAATACATAAGAATACTTGGCATCTTGCTTATTGACATCATTCCGCTTTTTCTGTAATCTCAGTGTGTTAACAATATGAGACTTCGTTAGGTGAGGCTCCTGTATGGAGATACGCTGCTGCCCAAAAATGTCCAAAGACGCCAATGGGTCAACAGAAATCATCGACATAAGGTGATTTTTAATGCAGCTGGATTTTATCCTATGCCATACAGTGCTAAAGCTCTACGATTGAAGGAGCAAGTGTTTATTTTGTCATGCTTACAAAGCGCCTTCATTCGGTTGAAGGTGCTTTTTTATGAGAAAAGGAGGTGTGGGGATGGATCATCCCGATTCGAGACACATAGAGAGTATGTCAAAAGATCAGATTGACGCATCAGACAGAGGAGATCCTGACCCCCCGCACATTCTAAGGGATTCGGGTATCTCCTGACTTTGGGGAGGTAACAGCGATGATACAGAACATTACGTACGATGAACTCATTTTAAGAATCATTATTTTATTAAGAGATGGCAAACGCAAAGAATTCAAAAACATTATGGAAGAACTTCAGCCATATGATATGGCCTATTTATTTAAAGAACTTCCAGAAAAACACCGCGGCCGCTTTCTCAGCTTTTTAACAGTCGATGATGTGACGGAAATGATGGGTGAGCTTGAGCGCGAGTACCAAGAAATTGTGCTTGAAAAAGTAGGGAAAGACAAAGCCACCTTCGTCACAAACAAAATGGATAACGATGACCTAGCCAACTTGTTTGATGAAATGGATGATGAGCTGAAAGATCAGCTTTTATCAAACATGGAGGCAGAGGAATCAAAGGCCGTCCAGCTTCTCATGAATTATCCTGCTGAGACAGCAGGCCGGATCATGACCAACCGGTACGTATGGATTCCTCAGCACTATACGGTTCAGGACGCAGTTGTGAAGCTGAAAAGCTTTGCTGAAATTGCAGAATCGATCAACTATTTATATGTTATTAACGATCAAAAGCAGCTTGTAGGGGTTCTGTCGTACCGCGATCTCATTTTAGGTGAACCAGATGAAAAAGTGCAGGATCTTATGTTTACAAGAGTCATTGCCGTTGGGGCCTTTCAGGATCAGGAAGAAATCGCCAAGCTGATTGAACGGTATGATTTTCTTGCCATTCCTGTTGTGGAAGAGAACAATGTCCTCGTCGGAATCGTCACAGTCGATGATATCATTGATGTCGTCATTCAAGAGGCAGGAGAAGACTATGAGAAGTTCGCTGCCTCTGGTAAAGATATTACATTCGACACGCCCGCTTTTGTTGCAGCATACCGCCGTCTCCCATGGCTCATATTGCTTTTATTCATAGGGCTGATTTCAGGCAGTATTTTAAATTATTTTGAAGATACCCTTCAGCAAGTCGTTGCTTTAGCCTTCTTCATGCCAATGATTGCTGGGATGACAGGGAATACAGGGACACAGTCACTTGCGGTCGTCATTAGAGGACTTTCAAAAGAAGAATTAACGAAAAAAACCATTATGCGCTTGATTTTTAGAGAGCTGCGAACAAGTATTTACATTGGGATTGTCTGTTCCATTATTATTACTGTCGTCGCAATGGTGTGGCAGGGCAATATGATTTTAGGATTTGTTGTCGGTTCCTCACTACTTGCCACACTGATTATTGGAACGATGGCAGGTACGATCGTGCCTATTATTTTACACAGACTAAACGTCGACCCTGCTATTGCATCCGGGCCGCTGATTACAACATTGAATGATATATTATCACTGCTCATCTATTTTGGAATTGCGACAGCATTCCTTCATACACTTATGTAGCAAGAATACTGTAAAAAAGGTAGACAAAGGACCATCCTTTGTCCACAACCTAAGACTGTAAAACATGATGTTTTACAGTCTTTTTTGTATAAAGATTGCATATAGCGCTTCCATCCTTTACATTTTAAGGAGAAGGTGGGAGAGAAATATGAAGAAGTTCTTATTCATTTTGATGTGTATGCTTTTGCTGAGTGCATGTCAAAGGGAAGACGAGGGGAAAGACCGGAGGCTAGTGGCGGCAGAGCATATGCTTGAAGCCATCACCGAAGGAAATAAAAGAAAAATGGAAGAAGTCTACGTCGAAGGTGCGGTCCCGAGCCCGAATGATATTCTGAAACTGAAAAAAGAATGGGGCATAGACACGCTTTCTTATGAGGATTTTCATTTGGAAGAAGCCAGCATTCATGTGTTCCATGCGAATTATGAAGATGCAAAAACCGGGAAGAAAAAGGCACTTGCCCTTCGGGTGAAAGAAGATCCAGAAAGAGGCGGTGTGCGAATTGACTTTGTAGGGGTTGTTGAAGGGTCTGAGGCATCCTCTAAATAAAAGTCAAGGTATATTTAAAAGGATAGAAGAGCTGACAAAAATTAGCTCTCCTATCTTTTTTTTATCACAAATCAGTTATACCCATTAACTCCATAAAGTGTGAGAGGGCACTGGTCATGTAAGAATCGCGGCGCCTTATAAACACAGTGGGTACTATTCTATGTGGCTCCGGTAATGGATGACAGGTAAAGCCGCCTTGCACCCGGGATTCAACCATAGATTTTGGTAATACGGTAACTCCCAGGCCGTTTTCAACGCATTTAAGCACGCCCTCTAAAGTACCATATTCCATTACCTTCATAGGAGGATAACCGCTGCTCTCTAGCCATTGCTGCCAACGGCCTAAATAGATGCAATGAGCGAATGACGAGAGCAATGGTTCGTGTAAAATTGATTCTACCTGGAATTGCTCCGAGGAGTAGCTTGTAATCAGGACCAGGGATTCGTCCAATACAGGATACTCCATAATTTCCGGATGAAGAATGGGCCCATCTACCAATGCGCCGTCTACCTTGTAGTTAAGAATGGCGTTAACTTGATCTACTGTAGGTGCCATATACATACTCAATTCTACTTGTGGAAAATTCTTATGATATTCGGCAAAAATCTTTGGCAATCTTGTAGAAGCGGTTGACTCTATAGATCCAATGTGTAAAGTTCCCCGCGGAGTAGAGGAAAGCTTTACTGCTTCTATCGCTTCTTCGAAATCGTAGAGTAATTTGTTTACATAGGGCAATAGTTCGCGTCCTGCAGGTGTTAAAGATATCTTCTTATGATATCGATAGAGAAGAGGAACTCCTAATTCTTGTTCAAGACGTTGGATTCGTGCAGTAACATTGGACTGCACATAATTCAATTTCTGTGCCGCTTTTGTGATGCTTTGTTCAATTGCAACGGCTTTAAACACTTCCAAAGATTTAATATCCAAAATAACTCTCCTTTTTGCATCACAAATTGTGATCAACTATACATTATTTTTTGATTTTACGTGATCCAATGGAATAAGTAAACTTAAAGATATAAGAGGTTGATGCTAATTGTGTCCCTTGGTATCTGATCATGAGGAGGATGGTGAGGTAGGGAATTTTATCTAGGAAAAGAAAAACAAACGTTTCCAATGAATGAGGAGGGAATCTATTGATTTCAAAGACGAATGTCCAAGAGAAATTTTTGCAAATAAATGATTATTGGAATCCTAGAATAAGCGGAGAATTGAACGATTCATACATTAAGATGGTAAAAGTTAAAGGTGAATTCATTTGGCATCACCATGATGAAGAGGATGAAATGTTTTTTGTATGTAAAGGGAAGCTGGTCATCCGTTTCAGGGATAAAGAAATAGCTCTTAATGAAGGGGAGTTTATTGTGATTCCTAAAGGAATTGAACATCAGCCAATTGCTGAAGAAGAAGTTCATTTGCTATTAATTGAACCCAAAACGACGCTAAACACGGGGAATGTGGTCAATGAACGAACCGTTTCGATTCCTGAGCGAATCGATGAACACTAACTCGTTGCACTTAACAGGTGCGTTAGTTAAAAAAGAGGCAGCAATCGCTGTCTCTTTTTCATTCAGCAATTGCAACAATCAATACGAACAAAACTTTGATTTTAAAGAATAAGCGATTCTTTTTTTGTTTAACGATTTTTATACCGAAAGTGTGCATTAATCTGGCCTTCAAGCATTTTTTTCTTAAATTGTCCGCTTTTTAGCGTTTGTTCTTTTTTCTTCATGTCTTTTAAAATTTCAGCTGTCTGCACACCGTCTTCCCGTTTATTGGCGATGTCCATTAAACGTTCAACATCTGCAAAAGAATATTTCCGTGTGCCTCTTGTTGAGCGCTGGGGGTAAATGAGTTTACGTTCCTCATAATATCGGATTTGCCTGACGGAAAGCCCTGTTAACTCACTGACAATCCCGATTGAAATGACTTTTTTATCTTTATAAGATACATCTTCCTGCGTCATATACTCACCCCTGCAAGTCTTTTCTTCATATTATATAGAACGAGAAGTAAAAAAACCTATCGTTTGTTAGAAAATATAACACAAAAACGAAAAAAATGAAAAAACTATGGAAGGAAAGATAACAGATAATGTGCAATACATCTTACGCCGGCATATAATCATGGTGAGTTGACATAGGAGGAGGAGCATATAATGGAGCAAGCACAGATCATTCGTATGGCAAAAGAAATCATCGCATTAGATGTGAAGAGGGATGAATTGCTCGAGCAATTCATGCAGGCTGCAGGTCAGAATGCACATGCGCTTCTAAGAGCCATGCAAAATGATTTGTATAAGAGGTCTTCATAAGCACCCGATCCAAATCACTTAATAGGAGGGGATAATCGGTGCGGCGTATATTAAAAGAAGCTTTAGCAAAAGAAAGACATTATTATACGAAGCAGCTATGTTCATTGGGGGTTTACAGCCCTGATGCGGCCAAGAACATGACAATTAGTGACTTAAAAAAAGAGTATCATTTCTTTTTCAACAAAACAGAGCGCTGTTTGTAAAAATCCCTTGAAATGTGCGTATGTCACATAAAGGGTTCTTTTTTTGTGTTTAATATTATAGCAATATTGAATTTTGTAGAAATTTGGCGAATGAAGTGCAAGAAACCATAGATTCTTTACAGATTATGTTAAAGTGTGTCGCATCTTGATGGTTTGCTGAAAAAGCTTTTTTTCGAGATGATTGTGAAAAATAAGAAGGATTTTAAAAGTTTATATCGAAAACTTATACATAACACGAATGGAGTCACTTATGTGGTTGAAAGGGTTTTCAAAAACGTACTTCTATTTTTTACGAAAGGCTCCAACTGCACCGCAAGACAGCCTTGAAGTTAAAAAAATATTATAAGAGGTAGATATGTGATGAGACTATCGTTTAATGAAGAAGAAGTAGAACGCTCAATGACGCTTTACAAGGTTTTTGCAAGAGCATTTAAAAGCGTTTCAGAACACAGTATTAGAGACAGCAAAGAGCATGGGTTTAATCCAACTGAATTTGCCGTACTTGAATTACTGTACACGAGAGGTGCTCAAAAGCTTCAGCAAATCGGCTCAAGACTCCTGCTTGTCAGCGGGAATGTGACGTACGTAATTGACAAATTAGAACGAAATGGTTTCATTGAAAGAGAACAGGACCCCAAGGATAAACGTTCGGTTTATGCCCATTTAACGGATAAAGGGCGAAGCTATCTTGACAAGATTTATCCGATCCACTCTCTTCGGATTGCGCGTGCATTCTCTGGTCTGACGCGTGAAGAACAAGAGCAACTGATTAGTCTATTGAAAAAAGCAGGTATTCACAGTCAGCATTTATTATTTAGATAAAACGAAAAGGTGCCATGATTGGCACCTTTTCAATTGTGGACAAAGGGCTAAAGTGATCTTTATTTTAGCCCTTTGTCTTCTTCTCAGTTCTCAGCTCAGCGTGACAGAAAACCTTTGAAGTCTAGGAAGGACGAGTACCGGAGCGGAGCGAATTGAGCATTCGTGAGCACCGGAACGCAGGACTGACACCGAATGCGAGGGTTTGTCTGCACGCTGGAAGGTGCCATGATTGGCACCTTTTTTATGTATCAAGATGAGCCGGATAGGCGATGAATTTTTCGATATCGCTTGCTGGCAGCGGCTTGGCATAATAAAACCCTTGCAGGTCGTCACAGCCCTGGGCAGATAATAGCTGGGCCTGTGCAAATGTTTCAACACCTTCTGCTATCACTTCGAGAGATAATTGGTGTCCCATCGCTATAATAGCCCCTGTAATCTGTTCTGACTTTGAATCACTTAAAATATCCTCAATAAAGGATTTATCAATTTTCAGTCGATGAATAGGTAAATCCTTTAAATAGCTTAAGGAGCTGTGGCCTGTACCGAAATCATCAATACTAATGCGGACGCCAAGTTGTTTTAGCGATGTTAGCACTTGTTTTGATTGCTTGATATTGTCCATTGTCATACTTTCTGTGACTTCAAGCTCCAAGAGGGACGGTTTCAGGTCGTATTTTTTCAGTGTCAGCTTGATCAAATCAATTAAGTCTTCAGAATTGAATTGTTTCGCAGATAAATTCACAGCCACAGGGATCTTTAGCCCATCGTCATACCACCTTTTTGCCTGCTTACCAGCCGTATCAATGACCCATCTGCCAATATCGATGATCAGTCCTGATTCCTCTGCCAGCTCAATAAAAGCCTCAGGTGACTTTAAGGAACCATCTGGTGCCTTCATTCTTAAAAGGGCTTCAACCCCAGTCATCTGTCTTGTTTTGGCACTGACTTGCGGCTGGTAGTGAAGGACAAATTGTTCTCTTTGAATGGCATCCCTCAGCTCTAGCTCCCGGTTTAACCTGTCCTCACTCAATCTTTCCATGGATTCGGTAAAGAACTCATAACGGCTTTGCTTATGTTTTTTGGATAAATACATGGCCATATCGGCTTTTCTCATCAGCTCCATTCCGTCTTTGCCATTTTGCGGAGAGATAGCGATCCCAATGCTGATCGATGTAATGAGTTGATGGTTCTGGATGAAAAAAGGACGTTCAAATTGATGAATGATATTTTTAGAAAATTGTTCGACTTTATATGTATCATGATCCATGTGAGGAAAGATCATTAAAAATTCATCGCCGCCAAGTCTTGCGATAAAGCCATTGTCCGGTAAACATTGTGTCAGTCTATTTGCGGCAGCTTTCAGCAGTAAGTCTCCGATGTTATGCCCAAGTGCATCATTAATAATTTTAAAACGATTTAAGTCAAGAAACAGAACCGCTGTTGATGTTTTTGACTTTTCTTGAGCGGAGAGAACATCATTTAAATGATTAATGCCGTGGCGGCGGTTAGGAAGCTCTGTTAATGCATCATAATGTGCCATCACATGAATTTCTTTTTCTGCTATCCGCTGCTGCGTTAAATCTTTTAAAACAAGATAAATGCTGTCGAGTGAATTGTTTACATGGACAGGTATGTAAGTGACATGATAATAATAAAAACGATCTGCTGCTTTCAGTTCTGCTTCGCGTGTAATGGCTTTTTTTGACTGAGAAATAAATTCTTCCCACAATTCAGTAGGCATCACATATTGGCTGACATCATCACCAATCTTAGAATTGCACAACTCTAAGATTTGTTTACCTGAGTCATTTGCAGAAAGCACCTTTCGATGGACAGATAACACGATAATACCGTCTATATTATGCTTGATCAGCGATTGAAACCGCTGTTCATTTTCCTTCAGCTGATCTGACTGTGTCATGATCCGGTGATCAATATAGGCACCAAAGATCATCAGCGTTTGGACAATCAGTGTCATCAATCCTATGAAAAGCGACAGGCTGAATGGCGACATTTCAAAAAAACCACCTTCAGCGGTCTGTCCATTTGTATGATAAAACATGGTAGAGGCAGCCATACCAGTATAATGCATACCTGCTATAGCACCGCCCATCAACATTGAACCAAGACCCTTTAAAAGATAATTCTCCCGTTTACTTTTAGTGCGGTCAACACGAAAGAAGAGCTTCAGTGAGAAGTAGGAGGTAATGGCAGCAATGAAAAACGAAAGAAAAAAGAGGACTGGATCATAGCTGATTGAGACATTGGCCATTGATTCCATTCCAAGATAATGCATGCTGCAAATAGCTGAACCCATGGTGATTGAACTAATGAGCAGCCGTCTTCTAGAGAGCTGCTTTTGAATGCATATTGAAAAAGCGATCAAGGATCCGATAAATGAGGCCAAAATCGATAAAATCAGTAAGTATGTATCATATGTGATGCCAACACGCATTTGAAATGCCATCATGCCAATAAAATGCATCGACCATATCCCCATTCCCATGATCATTGCACCAATGAGCAGCCATACCTTTTTCTTTGCACCGCTTGATTGTGCTACCCTGCTGGCTATATGAAGAGCTGAGTAGGAGGCAACAGCGGCGACAGCGATTGACAGAAAGACAAGCCATCCATTGTAGCTTCCTGTTAAATGGGTCATGTAAGAAAACCTCCAGTACTTTAAAACAGACATATACTTAATATATCGGATCGAACGGCTTCTGTGTTCACCTTTCCTTCACTTAAATACAATAATCAACGTTTTTTTCACCCTTCTTTTATAGTAAAATCAAATTTAATGTAAAAAAACGACGAAAAGCGAATCGTTTCTTCGGTTTTATTCGTTTAATATATGGTGTGATTCTAAAAGAGATAGAATCAGTCAAATGATTATGTTTGAAAGGGATTGATAAACATCGAAGATTTTATTATTTCTTTAGCTGATGCCTTTAAGAACTTGTCATACTTTGGCATCTTCCTCGCATTATGCATTGAATTTGTACCTGCTGAAGTGGTTTTGCCTCTTGCGGGTTACTGGGTCTCAGAAGGGGACATGGCTTTTATCGGTGTTGTGGCGGCCGGCTCCATTGGCGGCGTGGCAGGTCCTTTGACCTTGTACTGGTTAGGACGTTACGGCGGCAGACCCTTTTTAAATAAATATGGAAAGTACTTTTTTATAAAACCTGAGTCGCTTGATAAATCGGATGCTTTCTTTGAAAAGCATGGTGGATTCGTCGCATTCAGCGGCCGGTTCATACCAGGGGTCAGAACACTTATCTCCATCCCGTGTGGCATTGCCAAGATGAATGTGTGGGTCTTTTGCCTGTATACGTTTTTGGCAATTACACCAATTACGTTTGTGTATGTGTATCTTGGATTTATGCTCGGAGAGAACTGGAAAGAGGTTGGCGCCATCTTAGATCCATATCTTTTACCAATTGGGATCGGTGTGGTGTTATTGTTTGTTCTCTACTTATTGCTAAAACGAAGAAAAAGAAAAACAGAAACGCCAACTGCCTAATCAATGGATCGAAGTGAATTTCACCTGTTGACAATCCAGTGTCTATTGATTAAGATATAAGTAATCTAAATATTCTAAATCCCGCCAAAGGGGAGTAGCGTCCGGTTTTTACCGGAAACAAAGTCGTCATTACATGGACTGATGTTCATCGGCTTTGTTGGCATGATTCTACATATCACATGTCTAGCAAGACCTTTGCCATTACAGGCAAAGGTCTTTTTTGCATTCATAAGCCTTTGTCTGTTGTGGGACAATAGATAAAAACAAGGAGGAATGATGATGGATGCAGCCATTATTTTAGAGTACGGGTGGGTTCTACTCGTACTGATTGGATTAGAAGGGATTTTAGCAGCTGATAACGCGCTGGTCATGGCCGTGATGGTCAAACACCTTCCTGAAAAACAAAGAAAAAAGGCACTGTTTTACGGACTTGCAGGTGCGTTTGTCATGCGATTTGGTTCTCTGTTTCTTATTTCGTTTTTAGTGGATGTATGGCAAGTTCAAGCCATTGGCGCAATTTATCTTCTTTATATTTCCATTCACCATATTTTAAAATCGCACGTATTTAAGAAAAAGGAAACTGAAACAAATATGAAACAAAGCGGCTTCTGGGCAACAGTCGTGAAAGTAGAGCTTGCCGACATTGCTTTTGCTGTTGATTCCATTTTAGCGGCCGTCGCTTTAGCTGTGACACTGCCGAAAACAAGTCTTCCGCAAATCGGTGGACTCGATGGCGGTCAATTTATTGTCATTCTTTTGGGCGGTATTATTGGTCTTGTCATTATGCGATTTGCAGCAACGGTCTTTGTGAAACTGCTCAAAACAAGACCGAGCCTAGAAACAGCAGCATTTGTCATTGTCGGATGGGTGGGTGTGAAGCTCACGCTTTATACACTGTCACATCCAGCCATTGGGGTCGTATCGTCTCATTTTATCCATTCAGCATTATGGAAAGTGATTTTCTGGACAGTGCTTCTCGCAATTGCAGCATTTGGCTGGTTTTTATCAAATCCATCAAGAAAAGGCGGGCAGGAAAACGAGGAGAAACAAGAGGCACGCCTGGGAGAGTAGGTTTTTTGAAAGAAATATCATTTCATTTTCATAACACGTATATTACAAATAAGGGGGAGATACCCCCTTATTTCTTTGCTTTTAGACGAAACATTGTAAAGTAGATGATGACATACATGTCATAATTGAGTAACAGGAAATGAATTCCTCATTTCTTCCTTTGCGCTTCCCTCATAAATTAGCTATCATAAATGAGTAATATAGGGAGAACTGAGGTGAAACCATTGCTTAGCCTTTTGTTTAAAAAAGGAAAGAAAAAGCAAACATTAGAGCAGTCGGCTATCAGTATTCAACAAGGTGATAGCGAACTGCAAAATGCATTAATAGAGCAATACAAACCATTTGTCGCTAAGACGGTTTCATCCGTTTGTAAACGATATATAGATGAAAAAGATGATGAATTCAGCATAGGCTTAATTGCCTTTAATGAAGCGATAGAAAAATACTCTGCCGAAAAAGGAAACTCACTGCTTGCTTTCGCAGAATTAATTATTAAAAGAAAAGTGATTGACTATATTCGTAAAGAAGCAAGAAATGCGCCAACGGTTCAAATGGACCTGCAAGAAAGTGAGAATGGCGAATACTCTCAAAGCATGATTGAAGCAGAGCTCTCTGCAAATGAATATAGGCGTTTAATTGAACAAGAACATAGAAGAGAAGAGATTGAACATTTTAAAGAACGACTGAAAGTATACGGTCTCACGTTTCAAGAGCTGCTTGAGCATTCACCAAAGCATGCAGATGCCAGGCAAAATGCCATTAAAGTAGCCCATACACTCGTTGAACACGATGAGCTGAGAACGATTTTATTTCAGAAAAAACAATTGCCGGTCAAACAGCTGGAAAAGCTAGTGGAAGTCAGCCGCAAAACGATTGAGAGAAATAGAAAATATATCATTGCGATGGCGATCATTATGACAGGTGATTATGTGTATTTGAAAGATTACCTTAAAGGGGTGCTTAATTCATGAGAAGAGGCATTATAGTAGAGAAAAACAAAAAATATGTCACGCTGCTGACCCCTGATGGACAATTTCTGCGGACAAAATATGAAGAGCAAAACTATGAAATCGGCCAAGAAGTGACATTTCCAAATGAATCACGTCTTGAAAGAAAAAGAGCCGGTTTTTTTGACCTGCTTCGTTTACGTCCTTTAAATGCAGGAATCCTATCAATAGCAGCGATTATTGTCGTAATTTTTACTATGATGCCATCTTTCTCAAGTCAAAAAGCATATGCGTATATGACAATTGACATTAACCCAAGCTTTGAGCTGAAGCTTGATCACAATTATCAAGTGATCGGTGTCACACCGCTGAATAAAGATGCGAAGCAAGTACTGGCGAGTATGAAGGATTTAGAAAAAAACGACATGACCAAAGTCGTGCAGGAAATTATAGATGACTGTGACAAAAAAGGATATGTGAACGACTCTAAAAGTATTTATATTTCAACCGTTTATGAAAACAAGCAGGACAATACATATAAAACAAACGTAAAAAGCAAAATTAATACCATTTCTGGTGAATATCAAAAACGCAATTATAAGCTGGAAGCTGTGGAAAGTGACCTGGAAACAAGGGAAAAAGCTCAAAAGGCAGGCATTTCAACAGGAACATATATTAGAAATCAAGAAATGCAAGACAAAGAACATGAAAATATCAAAAAGGATGAAGACGCAGCAGAGAACGATGCTGTGAAGGAAGAAGATCCTAAGAAACATGATGAAGAACAAGCAGATCAAGACAAACAAGAAGACGTAAAAATAGACGATAGCAAAGAGATGCAGCCAGATCAAGAGGCTCCAGAAGCTGAGGACAAAGAGCAGAAGGAAGCAGAGAGGGAAGAGCAAGGATCTGTTCAAAAGCCTCAAAAACCTGAGGATGAAAGCAAAGACAACAAAATAAAGGAAGAAAAGGTTCCTTCTTTCGATAAAGAGCAAAAAAAAAATCACTCAACTGATCGTGATGAAAGAAGACACTGGAACGGACCATCACGTGGTGATGCGGAAAAACACGCAAAAAAAAACGGCAGGGATCTGAACAATCCTTCCGCTGAACAAAAAAGAGAACAAGCAAAGCAAAAAGGGAAAGGTGCACCGTTTCCTTATCGCGAGAACAGGCATGAGCACACATATGAACAATAAAAAAACGCCAGAATAGCTCCGGCGTATTTCACCATGTCTTTATTTAGATTGATTGCCCATTTGTGATTGAGCTTGTTGAACGAGTCTTTTTGTGATTTCACCACCAACAGAACCGTTAGCACGTGAGACTGTATCTGAACCGAGAGTGACGCCAAATTCTTGCGCGATCTCGTATTTAAATTGATCTAAAGCTTGTTCTACTCCAGGAACAAGAAGTTGATTTCGATTTGCCATGTCATATTCCTCCTTTCACCTCATGTTTGTTGCGCCTTCTTATTTTGAAAAAAACGGCGTGCAATTATGCTGGCAATTGCTGTACAAAAAAGCCGAGGTGATGGAAGTCACCTCGGTTCTTATTTATCCCTTATTCAGCTGCAGCGTATTATACATCATTTCTTGAGCTGTGCTTTGCAAATGAGAAGTAAAGACAGAGAAGACGGTAGAACTGATAATTCCTTTAATCAAATGCCATTGGCTCTTCGTCAATTCTGTAAACTCGTCATGGAGCTTGTCTGTCTGCTCCTCGGTTATTTCTCGTAAATTTGTTTCCTTTAATGGAAATTGTGTATGGTGATAAATAAAATCAAGGACGTGCGCATATGCTTCATAAAAACGGATTGGACTAATAATATCATCTGTTCGATCTGTGATGGTGTTAAATAAGGCAGATAAGATCACACGAATGGTATCGAAGTCAAAAACTGACTTTAAATCCCTGACAATTAATAAAATAACGACCTGATCAATAGAGTATTTTTTGCCAAGCTCTGGATGGCCAATCATATCTTTAATATCACGTTTGATCCAATTTTGAATCGCCGTCGATTTAAGAGAAGTCAGCTCACACAAGTTGCCAAGCTCAACAATTTCATTTGTAGACAGACCATGCTCTGATTTTTGCTTCCGCCGTTCAAGCTTCTCAAAAAAAGACGGGATCTTTAATTCATCATAGTCATGATCCTTGCCATTTTTTACAGATAGTTTCAAAAGCTGAAGCGGAGTCAGATCTCCCTCTCCTTTTAGAGAATACAGAAGTCTTGTCATGTCAATTCTCGTTAATTTAAAAGTAACCATGTTCCACCTCATTTGTACGTCAAAACGTGATTATTGATCTAATTCAACATCATAGTCTCTTTTTGATGAAAATGCAAAATAAACTCAAAATCAAAGCCGGCGCGTCACAATTTGTTCACTTTTAAGCTGGAGCAAATGTCGTAAATATTGATGTGACGGGGCTTTAGCCGTTATGATAAACAGAGAAAGTGATTCCTTTTTCCTTGCAATTTGAGACGTTTATTTTTATAATTTTATTAATAAGTTCATTTGAACTTAATATGACAGCGGAGGTTATGTATGGGTAAGAGAATATTTCTGTTTATATTAACGAACATTCTTGTTATCACTACGATTGGTATTGTACTGTCGGTTATTAGTGCAGCAACTGGTGTTGGTTCTTATATAGGAGCAGACGGAAGACTTGATATCCTTTATCTTCTTGTATTCAGTGCAGTTGTTGGTTTTGTTGGCTCGTTTATGTCACTTGCAATGTCTCGTTGGATGGCAAAAATGATGATGGGTGTACGTGTGTTAAATCCAGAAAAGGATTCATTAACATATGATGAGCAGCAGCTTGTTGACCGCGTGCACAGACTTTCAAGAGCAGCAGGCCTTTCTAAAATGCCTGAGGTTGGTATTTATCAATCATCTGAAGTCAATGCATTTGCAACAGGTCCTTCGAAGAGAAGATCACTTGTTGCGGTATCAACTGGATTGCTTCATGAAATGGATGATGCAGCAGTTGAAGGTGTAATCGCCCACGAAGTCGCTCACGTTGCAAATGGTGACATGGTGACGATGACGCTGCTTCAAGGAATCGTCAACACGTTCGTTGTCTTCCTTTCAAGAATTGCGGCATGGATCGCAAGCCGTTTTGTTTCACGTGAAGAGCTTGTGCCGATTGTTCACTTTATCGCTGTGATTGTTTTCCAAATCATTTTCTCTATCCTAGGAAGTCTTGTCGTGTTTGCATATTCTAGACAC
Organism: Bacillus sp. FSL K6-1000; assembly: GCF_038630785.1. Taxonomy (NCBI): domain Bacteria; kingdom Bacillati; phylum Bacillota; class Bacilli; order Caryophanales; family Bacillaceae; genus Bacillus; species Bacillus sp. FSL K6-1000. The sequence continues at coordinate 1,289,891 of NZ_CP152042.1, forward strand.
CGTGAATTCCATGCAGACCGCGGCGGAGCCGACCTTGCGGGTAAAGATAAAATGATTCATGCGCTTCGTTCACTTGAGGCGTACACGTCAAGAATCAAAGATGATGATCAAACAGCAGTCGCTACGCTAAAAATCAGCGGTAAACGAAAAGCTTCTCTTTTCTCAACACACCCTGATTTAAACGAAAGAATCAGAAGACTGGAAGCAAAATAAGAAGGACGAAAAGACATTCTTTTACAGGATGTCTTTTTTCTTTTTGATGAAAAAGAAAATAAAGCATAAAATAGCTTTAAAATCATGTCTCTTTTCATTAAAATGATAAAGGTATTCGAAAAGATAGATAAAAGAAGGAATGACAATGAATCCTATAAAAAAGCTAATTGACCGGCTGTCAGCGTTTCAGTTGATTGCCCTTTATTATTTTCTTGCTGTAACCGTGTCGCTTATTCTTCTCAGCCTTCCAGTGGCTCATCAAGAGGGAGTCAAATGGACATTCATTGATGCCTTGTTTACAGCGGTGAGTGCTGTAAGTGTCACAGGACTGACTGTTGTCGACACCTCACAAACATTTAGTGTCACAGGGATGTGGATCCTTGCGTTTGTTCTGCAAATCGGAGGCATTGGCATTATGACGCTCGGTACCTTCGTATGGCTTGTCATGCGAAAAAGAATTGGGATTAAAGAAAGAAAACTTATCATGGCAGATCAAAACCAGAGCAATTTATCTGGAATTGTAAAACTAATGAAGCAGGTCTTATATTTAATTTTACTGATTGAGTTTGTCGGCGGGCTGATATTAAGCATGTATTTTCTCAAATATTATGATGTGCAAGGAGCTTTCTTACATGGCTTCTTCTCGAGTATTAGTGCGACAACCAATGGGGGCTTCGATATTACGGGGAGCTCGCTTATCCCTTACAAAGATGATTATTTCGTCCAGTTTATTACAATGCTGCTGATCATCTTTGGAGCGATTGGTTTTCCTGTGCTCGTGGAAGTGAAGGATTATTTGTTCAATCAGGACCGAAAGCACGCATCGTTCTCATTGTTTACAAAAATCACAACGCTCACGTTTGGCGGTCTTGTCGTTGTTGGAGCGCTTGGAATCTATGCACTTGAAGCCGGGTTTAGCTTCGTAGGGAAAAGCTGGCACGAAATCTTGTTTTACTCTTTGTTTCAATCGACTGCAACAAGAAGCGGGGGGCTGACAACGTTAGATATTACGCAGCTGACCGAACCGACGCTTTTATTTTTATGTATGCTCATGTTTATCGGGGCTTCCCCAAGCTCTGTGGGGGGCGGAATTCGGACAACTACGTTTGCCCTTAATTTACTCGCATTGTTTCATTATGCTAGGGGAAATAAGTCCATAAAAATCTTCAAGAGGGAGCTTCATCAAGCGGATATTAATAAATCCCTTATGGTGACCATGATGGCCTTTATTTTGGTTTTTGGCGCTACGTTCCTGTTATCCTTAACAGAGCATAATACACTTCTTGAAAATTTATTTGAAGTTTGCTCTGCTTTCGGAACAACGGGACTGTCGCTTGGGATTACCTCAGATCTCACTGTGTTTGGTAAATGTATCATCATGATTGTCATGTTTATTGGACGGATCGGTATTCCAAGCTTTTTATATTTAATCGGCCGAAGAGAAAGCGAAGCGAATTATCAATATCCGAAAGAGCGAGTCATCATTGGCTAAACAGCATTCAATTTGAATGCTGTTTTTTTATTTCCATTATCTAACTGGCTAAATCACATGGGATGTTCGCAATCTATAGGTAAGAGGTGAACGAGACGTGCTGGATGTGTTATGGAAAGCAATTGTCATGCTGCTAGTTGGTACCTTGCTGCTGAGAATAGCAGGGCCTAAATCCATTAGTCAATTAACTGTACAACAAACAGTGATTATGATTTCAATCGGATCGATTATTATCCAACCCTTTATTGAGCATAATTTACTTGAAACCATTTATGCAGCTACCATCTTTATTGTGGCACTTGTCATTATGGAAAAACTGTCGATTCAATCTGATTTCTTTGAAAAGTTGCTTTCAGGCAAATCGGTCGTGATTTTACAGGATGGCGAAATGCTTGATCATAAGCTGAAGAAAACAAGGCTCACAAGGGACGAATTTAGAATGCGTTTAAAGCAGCAAGGCATCACTGACATCAGCAGTCTCAAAAAAGCCACGCTAGAAGCCAATGGACAAATTGGCTATGAGTTAAAACCTGAGGAAAAGCCAGTGACGGTCAAGCAGATGAAGGAATTCCTTGACCAATTAAGAGAAGAACTAAACCTGCCAAAAAAGGACTGAATTCAGATGAAAAGAAAAGCAGCGAAAAATGAAGCATTAACAAATAATATGACGCCGACAGAAAGCATGGCGCATGATCAAGGACAAACCCAATTTGATGAACAATCAAGAGATCGTCAGGCAAACCGAAATTCTCATAAAGGGAAACAAGGGGGGGCATCTCGTGACTAAGAAGCATGTGAAGAGCAAAGAGATGAAGGACCATAAAAAGCCAATGGACCCAGATATTTTAGAAGAGGAATTTGGCAGTGAGCTTGGAGATATCAACAGCAGCAAATGGATTGATACGTTGATGAAGCCAAAGAAAGATGCTGCATGTAAGCAGAATAAGAAATAGAAAAAACGATCCAATAAGGATCGTTTTTTATTTGATATAACTCCCCTGCCTGCCGGTGATCGTTCGCATGAAGTTGTTCATTTTGAGCTCAATCACTGGCTGTGCAACGGTTTTAACAAAAGTGCTAGACAGGGTAAAGGTTAACAGAATGGTCAGCAGCAATAAAATAAGAACACTTGCTGCATTTAGCGCCCAGTCATCAAACCAAGTGGTTCTTAGCAGCTTGATCACAAAGCCATGTAATAAATAAACATATAACGTTCTTGTTCCCCATTTTGTAAAGAAGAAACGGCGTGTTGGAACTAATGCAAAGAAGCTGAATGTAGCACCAAATGTAAGCAAATACCATGCCATTCGTTTCATCGCCGCAATCATTCCTTCATCTCCTAGAGAAGCATACGACTTTGAGCCAAATAAGAAGGAATAATCAAATTCATAGAAGTAGCAAAACAGGAAGACAGCCATTAATACAAAAAGTGCTGCCAGTTTTCCTTTGCTTGTACGAATGAATTCAAAATGCTGCTTTTTTAAATAAAATCCAGCTAAAAACATAGGCAAAAAGACAAACGTACGTGATAAGCTGAGTGTATTGCTGATGCTGTCCACATAACCGACAAGTAATGCAATCGATAAACTGACGATCATTGCCCAGTGGAACGGCAGTTTTGAAAAAGGAATAAGTAGCAAATTCCAAAAGAATAAACTAATTAAAAACCATAAGGACCATTGCGGATCAATTGGATTTAAATTGGTTATGCTTTGATCCTGTAATAGGTAATAGTAAACCGAATAGATCACCTGAAAGATTAAATATGGGATGATCAGCTTAACGGCGACTTTTTTCATAAAGCCCGGTTTTCTAAACCCTTTTGCAAAAAAGCCAGAAACTAAAATAAAGGCGGGCATGTGAAAGGTATAAATAAACTTGTATAAATAGAGCATCCAGTCATTATCGTGAATGAATGATCGTAACAAATGACCAAAAACAACTAGAAAAATCAGAAGGAATTTTGCATTATCAAAATAACTATCTCGTGAAGATGCCATAACATCACCTTTCCTGCTCGATTTCAAACATAAATGTTCTAAGTGCACTGTTCCCTTATTTGCCCCATTCTAAAATACATTTTTGCTTAATTCGCTATTTGATGTGAAATTGTAGAACGGTTGTAAAAGAAGCGTAAGAAAAGTGAAATGTTATACAATCCTGTCATCCAAATGAAATAAATGAGACAGTCTTCGTGTAAAAAGTTATCTTTTTTTATGAGTCGAATGAAGGAACAATGAAAATATTGTAGAAATATTGTAGAGGAATGAGGCTGGAAAAGGAGTGTAAGAGAATGACTGAAACGCTCGATGGCAATAGATTAACCCCTGCAGGAGATATCAGAAAATTAGAAAAAGAGAACGAATATTTGCGAACTGAGTTGATGCAGCAAAAAATGCTGTTAAATAAGACGCTAGATGCCATTTTTATATTTGATCAACACCTCAACATCATCCAAGCCAACGAAGCAACATGCAGGCTTGTACAGACACCGAAGGAAGACCTCCTCAATAAATCCGTTCTAGATTTCCTATACGGCATCCCGAAAGATAAAGTTGAATGCTCACTCGATCTATTTTTTCGAAAAGGTACGTTAAAAAGAGAAATCTCCATTCAGCTTGAAAGTGGTGAAACAAAATACATTGAATTTGTTGCAGAGCATGACACCATGAATCAGCAATATATTGTGGTCATGCGAGACATTTCCTCCAAAAAAATATTAGAACGGGAACGCTCCATGAATGAACAGCTGTTCAAAGATTTGTTTGACCGGGCCATTGACGGGATGGTCATATTTGATCAGGATGGCTGCATGATTGATGCGAATCATTCTTTTTGTCAGAGCTTTGAGCTGCAAAAAACGGATTTAACCGACCGCTATTTACATGAATTTGTTGAAGGCGATAATCTTCCAGCTTTGCAGCATCTTTTAACGTCACTTAAAGAAACAGGGAAAGCAAAAGGGGAGCTTCCTGTTACCCTTCAATCTGGCCAGCAAAAATTATTCGAACTCACCATTACATCAAATGTGATGAGTGGTTTTTATATGTCCATAATGCGTGATATTACAGAAAAAAGACTGATGGAAGAGAAACTGTTAAAAAGTGAAGAACGCTTTAGAGAAATTTTCGAAAATGCAATGGATGCCATCATCATATGGGCGGATGATGGAGAGATTGTGAGAGCCAATGAATCAGCCTGCCGAATTTTTGAATTACCGATGCACTCGCTGATTGGCAAAAAACTTACCGACTTTCTCGTCAAATCTGATAAGAGATATAGACCAACAAGAAGACGTTATATCCGCAATCATGAAATAAGGGAAGAGCTATTGTTCAAAATGGCAAATGGGCAGTATAAAGAGCTTGAGTTTACATCAAAACATGCGGTATTAGAAGGACAGCACCTAACCATTTTACGTAATGTAAGTGATCGAAAAAGAATGGAGCAGGAGCTGCGCGAAAGTGAGCTCAAATTCCGTAAAGTATTTAATGGGTCAATGGACGGCATTGTTCTTTTTGATAATCAATACCGAATCATTGAAGTCAATCCATCTGCAAGCGAGCTGCTTCAATTGAAGGACGATCATTTAACAGAAATGAATCTTTTCCACATCCTTGCCCCTTATCAAATTGAAAATTTGGCTCAACCAGCCGAGGCGATGTCATTAGATGAAATGGACAATGAGGTTCCATTTGTACTGAACCATCCAGATCAGCGTATACTGGAGTTCTCTTTTAAACGCAACATTATCCATAATATGAATTTGGCTATCTTTAGAGATGTGACAGAGAGGAAGGAATTAGAAGAGCGGGTGAGAAAATCAGATACGCTTCATGTGGTCGGAGAGCTTGCCGCTGGCATTGCTCATGAGATTAGAAACCCGATGACAGCATTAAAAGGCTTCATTCAGCTATTAAAAGGAAATATAGAAGGAGAGTATTCGCTCTATTTTAATGTCATCACATCAGAGCTGAAAAGAATTGAATCCATCATCACGGAATTTTTGATTTTAGCGAAACCGCAAGCTATTGTATATGAAGAGAAAAATGTGGTGCAAATTGTGAAGGATACGATGGATCTCCTGCACGCACAAGCGAATCTTGGCAATGTTCAAATGCATCTCAATGTGCTGGACGAGATACCACTGATATATTGTGAACAAAACCAATTAAAGCAGGTCTTTATTAACATTTTAAAAAATGCAATTGAAGTCATGCCGCGCAAAGGAAATGTCTATGTGAGCATTCAGCGAAAGGGCGAGGAGCATATTGTCATTTCCTTGCGTGATGAAGGCTGCGGAATGGCAGAGGATAAGCTAAAGCGTCTAGGTGAGCCTTTTTATACAACGAAAGAAAGAGGAACTGGACTTGGGTTAATGGTTAGTTATAAAATTATTGAAGAGCATCAAGGAACCATTGAGGTAGAAAGTGAGGAAGGCGTAGGAACCGTCTTCCATCTCACGCTGCCACTAAGGCAGCAGAAACAAGAAGGAGAGCAGTAACGTGTATTATACCGTCTATCACGCACCCATCGGGGCATTATACATACTAGAAAAGGACGGTGCCATCATCGAGGTGATGTTTGATGATGAGCCGTTTTTAGCAAAAAAGCAGGCAGTGAATCTAAAGCAAGCAGATACGCCTGTCTTACAAGAAGCGAAAAAGCAGCTAGATGAATATTTCAAGGGAGAGCGTCGAGTATTCGATCTCCCGCTCAAGCAAATAGGTTCTCCGTTCCAAGAGCAGGTGTGGGGAGCATTGTCGGCCATTCCATATGGTGAATCAAAAAGCTATGCAGACATTGCAGAAGCGATAGGCAATCCCAAGGCTGTAAGAGCCATCGGACAAGCTAACAGACGAAATGCATTACCTATTTTTATTCCGTGTCACAGGGTGATTGGAAAAGACCGGTCTCTGACGGGCTATGCAGGATCGAAGACAGACATGAAAGCGGTCCTCCTTGAATTAGAAGGCATCCCATTTGTTCAAAAATAAATCGATTGACCTGTTCCGAATTTTTCCTAAGCGACATATCCTTTTATTAAGCTAAAAAAGTTGGTTGAGGGAAAAAGGAGGGCGCTGGCATGTTTTGGGGCAAAAAAGGTAAAGTGTATGCAGTTACGTCACTATGTGTCAAAATGAACGTTTTGACGGAAGAACAGAAAAAAGAAATCTTAACAAAAACGAATCAAGAAACAAAAAAGCGCGGTGCTCTTAAATGACAAGAACACGGCGCTTTTTTGCGATCATTGGGAGATGCTTTCGGCGAAAAGAGCATCAATCTCTTCTGCATAGTTCGATGTGATAATTCCCTTTTCTGTAATGATGCCTGAAATAAGATGATGAGGAGTGACATCAAAGGCGGGATTGAATACTTGAACATCGGGCGGTGCAATGGGGACACCGTTTAATTCCTTTACTTCCAGCGGGTCGCGCTCTTCAATTGGGATATCTGATCCGTCTCGGGTGGATACATCAAAGGTTGAAAGCGGTGCTGCTACAAAAAACGGAATGTGAAAATGCTTGGCTAGAACGGCAAGACCCAACGTTCCAATCTTATTCGCTGTATCTCCATTACGAGCGATACGGTCTGCTCCAACAATGACAGCAGAAATTTGCTTTTCTTTCATCGTATGGGCCGCCATGTTATCAGTAATGAGCGTCACATCCACGCCGCCTTGCATGAGCTCCCATGTTGTCAGACGAGCGCCTTGAAGAACAGGGCGTGTTTCACATGCATAAATGTGAAGGTCAAGATTTTTCTTTTTGGCTAAATAAAAGGGAGCAAGAGCTGTTCCGTACCGGCTCGTTGCGATGGAGCCTGCATTACAAATGGTCATGATACGGTCACCTGATTTAAAGAGCTGAAGTGCATTTTGGCCGATTTGTCTGCATGTTTCTTCATCTTCAATTTGAATTTGAATGGCTTCATGGACAAGATCTGTTTTAGCTGCATTCACTGACGCTGCACGCTGAATGCGCTGCAGCAGCCGGTCTAATGCCCAGGCAAGGTTCACAGCGGTTGGACGAGCACTGTTTAAATATTCTTTGATTCGAATCACTTCTTGTTTAAAAACATCGATTTCTTCTGTCTCAATGGCTTGCGCACTAAGCGCCAATCCAAATGCTGCTGTAATGCCAATCGCAGGTGCTCCGCGTACTTTTAATGTCACAATTGCATCATACACATCTTCTTTCGTATATAAATGCTCAAAGACGGTTTCGGTCGGTAATTTTTGCTGATTTAAAATGTGAATACGGTTTTCTTCCCATTCGACAGAACGGGGGACTTCAAATTCTTTTGACAAAACCCGTCACTCCTTTACAGATGGCTGGAATAATGCGACGAGGTCAGACGCTGTTTCCACTGCATGATATTGTTTGATAAATGTTTTTCCAAGTGTCAGTGCTGCTTTTTTCTGCTGAATCCGTCTAGTTGGTGATGGAATCGCATCAAGATCAGCGGCATGAGCAAGACCAATTGTTCGGCGGACAAGCTCACAGCCGGCAAAGCCTGTCGCTTCTTTTAAAATCCGATCAAACGTTGTTTCTAAAAAGCTGTCCGATACACTAAATGCTTCAATGCTGTCCTCTTTCCAAGCTTTTGTGAACACTTCTTCGAATGTTGCCCATACATTGACGACATGGTCAAAAAGGTGCTGCTGCTCGTGTTCATTCTCGCGAGATAAAGCATTCAGGAACAGATTGGCGATAAAGTGGCCGATATCGAATCCAAAGGGACCGTAAAACGCGAATTCTGGATCAATGATTTTCGTTTCAGTCTCATTTGCAAAAATACTGCCTGTATGAAGATCTCCATGAACCAATGTTTCAGCTGATGTCAGGAAGATACGCTTCAATTCTGCTGCTTTGGCTTGCAGCTCAAGATCTGCCCAAAGCGCTTCTGCTGATTCTCTTAATTCTTCTTCGAAGTCATTTGTTTCACTATCAAAGAAAGGGTCTGTGAAGACGAGTTTTTCTGTGATATCACACAGGTCAGGGTTCGTAAATTGCTTCACAAATTGTTTTTTGATTTTAGGATTTGTCGCAAAGTCAGATGTATAAAAAAGTGTTTTTCCTAAAAATTCTCCGACATGATCAGATAAATGCGGATATTGTTTTCCGGCAATTAGCCCTTTTCTGACGATTTCTAAGTGTGAGAGATCCTCCATGGCTGTCACTGCAAGAGCTGTATCCGAGTAATAGACCGCTGGTACGAGATGCGGCGCATATTCTGACTGTTTGATCAGGGCAGCACTTTCAATTCTTGCCCGGTCTAATGTAAGAGGCCAGCTCTCACCAACCACCTTTGCATAAGGCAGCGCCTGCTTGATGATCAATCCTTTTTCTTGTTTGTGATCATAAATATGAAAGACGTAATTTAAATTCCCGTCGCCGATTTCAGTACAAGTCAAATGACTGCTTTCTTGGATTAAGCCAAGTCTAATTGCGAGTGCAACTGCCGAGCTTTCTGTTAGTTCTTCATATGATGCCGTAAGTGTAACCAATTGCTTCCCCTCCAAATCATATAAAAAAGCCTCTTTCTCCTGAGAGAAAGAGGCTTGATGGTGTGTATGCTCAAAGCCTCTCTTATCTCTCAGCACATACGTCTGATGGAATTAGCACCGTGCCCTATAAGACAATTGTCTTGGCGCGTTACTTGCTGCGCCCCACTTCACAGTGGTATTAACGGTCGGTTGCTGTTGGGGTCAAAAGGCCAAATCCCTCGCCCAACTCTCGATAAGAGAAATCAATATGTAATTGTTTCGTGTCTGTTTGCATTTCTTAATTCAAGATATTATCAGAGCTGCACTTTACATGTCAATCTTTTTTCAAAATTGCTTTACAATTCATAAAACAATCCATTACAGTGATTGTATTGTTACGTAACTTGAATAGAAGGTGAAGAAATGGAATTCCAGCAATCAGATGTGTTGAAACAATTACCGAAACAATTTTTTGCGTCCCTTGTCCAAAAGGTGCAGAAAAAAGTGCAGGAAGGGGCAGATATCATTAATTTGGGGCAGGGAAATCCTGATCAGCCAACTCCTCCGCACATTGTAAAAGCCATGCAGGAAGCGGTAGCAAAACCTGAAAATCATCAATACTCCTCATTCCGTGGAACAGCGAAATTAAAAAAGGCCGCTGCCGCTTTTTATGAAAGAGAATATGGCGTTACGCTTGATCCAAAGACGGAAATTGCGATTTTATTTGGCGGGAAAGCAGGGCTTGTTGAGCTGCCTCAATGCCTGCTGAATCCGGGTGATACGCTTCTCGTCCCTGACCCCGGTTATCCTGATTATTGGTCAGGTGCTGTACTTGCTGGAGCTCATATGGTGACCATGCCACTTCTTGAAAAAAATGATTTTTTACCTGACTACGATTTGCTGCCTGAGGATGATAAGAAAAAGGCGAAATTAATGTACTTAAATTACCCCAACAATCCGACGGGGGCTACGGCAAGCCGTTCATTTTTTGAAAAAACCGTTACATTTGCGAAAGATCACAAGCTTTGTGTTGTTCATGATTTTGCATATGGCGGCATTGGGTTTGATGGGGAAAAGCCGATCAGCTTTCTGCAAGTAGATGGAGCGAAAGAGACGGGAATAGAAATTTACACATTGTCTAAAACGTACAATATGGCAGGGTGGAGAGTAGGATTTGCAGCAGGTAATCCGTCTGTTATTGAAGCGATTGAGCTTTATCAGGATCATTTGTTTGTCTCGTTGTTTAAAGCCACGCAAGATGCAGCAGCGGAAGCCCTATTAAGCGATCAAACGTGCGTACGGGTGCAAAATGACCGATATGAGAAAAGACGGAATGTGTGGATAGCTGCCTGCAAAGAAATTGGCTGGGAAGTCAGTGCTCCAAAGGGATCATTTTTTGCTTGGTTAAAGGTGCCAGAAGGATATACATCTGAAGCCTTTTCTGATTTATTATTAGAAAAAGCGCATGTTGTTGTAGCGCCAGGTAATGGCTTTGGTGCTCACGGTGAAGGGTACGTGAGAGTAGGGCTTCTAACAAGCGAGGAGCGGTTACAAGAAGCTGCTCAGCGCATCGCTGCCTTGAAGCTGTTTGAAAAAAAGCCATTGACAACATAAAAAAATGGTGCGATAATTCAGGCAATATTTAAGAAAATTGAATATTCTTATCAAGAGTAGGCAGAGGGACTAGCCCAATGAAGCCCGGCAACCGACTTCCATGAAGCACGGTGCTAATTCTTGCAGCAAGCGCTGAGAGATAAGATTCGGATGAATAACACGAAATAACCTCTTTAAGGCGCTCAAGAAGCACTTGAAGAGGTTTTTTTATTGAACATATGCATGATGCAATCGAAAGGGGATTCCTAGTGAGTGAATTACTGGCAACATACGTATTAACACATCGAGAGGATGAACAAATAAATCGAAAAGCGGAGCAGATCGCGCTTGGTTTAACAGTTGGATCATGGACGGATTTGCCTCAGCTCAAAAAGGAGCAGCTTCAAAAGCATAAAGGCCGAGTTGAAAAAGTATTAGAAAAGGCTGCTCCAGCCGAAAATGGCCTTTATCAATCAGAGGTGACCATTGCTTATCCTGAGGCAAACTTTTCAGCAGATTTACCAGCTGTTTTCACGACGATTTTTGGAAAGCTTTCACTAGACGGAAAAGTGAAGCTAGTCGATATCCAATTTTCTGAAGAATTTAAAAAAAGCCTGCCAGGACCGGCATTTGGAATTGATGGCATACGAAATAAGGTAAATGTATTTGATCGTCCATTATTGATGAGTATTTTTAAAGGTGTTATCGGCCGTGATATGCAGGATTTAAAAGAGCAGCTCCGTTTACAGGCATTAGGCGAGGTTGACCTCATCAAAGACGATGAAATTTTATTTGAAAGTCCATTAGCTCCTTTTGAAGAGCGAATCAAAGAAGGAAAAGAGATTTTAAAAGAAACCTATGAAGAGACAGGACACCGCACGCTGTATGCTGTCAATTTAACGGGCAGAACCTTTGACCTGAGGGATCGAGCGAGAAAGGCCGCTGAACTTGGAGCAGATGCGCTCTTATTCAATGTCTTTGCTTACGGTCTTGATGTCATGCAAAGCTTAGCTGAGGATCCAGATATTCCACTGCCTATTATGGCGCATCCCGCAGTGAGTGGTGCATTGACATCCTCTACTGAATATGGATTCTCGCATTCTCTTCTTTTAGGCAAATTAAACCGATATGCTGGCGCTGATTTGAGCCTCTTTCCCTCACCTTATGGATCGGTTGCACTTCCGAAAAAGGATGCCCTTGGAATCTATGAAGCTTGCGTGAAAGAGGATACGGTTCAAAAAACATTCCCTGTCCCGTCAGCAGGCATTCATCCAGGAATGGTTCCAGTATTGATCAAAGATTTTGGAATTGATCATGTGATTAACGCAGGTGGAGGCATTCACGGACATCCGCGGGGAGCCATCGGCGGAGGGAAGGCATTTCGTTCGATCATTGATGCCGTTATACAGGAAGAGTCTATCCAAGATAAGGCGGCTTCCTGCCAAGACTTAAAAGCGGCACTTGATCTTTGGGGAAGGGTAGCAGAATAATGAAAAAACCAATTGTGTGTTGTGATTTTGATGGAACAATTACAAAAAATGATAATATCATCCGCATCATGAAACAGTTTGCACCGAGTGAATGGACGAAACTGAAGGATAGTGTCCTGTCAAAGGAAATTACCATTCAAGAAGGCGTCGGGCAGATGTTTCAATTACTGACAAGTGATCAGAAGGAAGCCATTCAATCATTTATTTTAGAGGATACAGAGATTCGAGAAGGATTTAAGGAATTTGTCGATGAGGTAAAAAAAGCAGACATTCCTTTCTATGTACTTAGTGGGGGGATGGACTTTTTTGTCTACCCCATCCTCGAAGGCATTGTCGATCGAGACGATATTTATTGCAATCATGCATCATTTGGGGAAGAGCATATTCAGATTGAATGGCCGCATGCCTGCGATACGCAATGTCAAAATGGATGCGGATGCTGCAAGCCCTCAATCATTCGAAACCTGACTCATGAGGATGATTTCATCATCATGATCGGAGATTCAGTGACTGATGTGGAGGCGGCGAAACATGCAGATCTTACGTTTGCGCGCGACTACTTGCTCAATGAATGTCAAGAGCTCGGGCTCGTACATAAGGAGTTTGACACATTTGTTGATCTACACGCGCAATTTGTTCAAATAAAGGAAGTGAAGGAATGGCAGACGCAAAGAGCAAATGCTGGCAGGAGCTAGCAGACGTTAAACGTGAACTGGCCCAAAGAGACTGGTTTTTCGGAACAAGCGGTAATTTATCGATCAAGGTGTCGGATGATCCAATCACGTTTTTGGTGACGGCAAGCGGCAAAGATAAACGAAAAGAAACAAATGAAGATTTTGTGCTAGTAAATGCGGCAGGCCAGCCCCATGATCCGAACGAGACGCTTAGGCCATCAGCTGAAACACTGCTTCACACGTACGTGTATGAACGGACGAAAGCAGGCTGCTGTCTCCATGTCCACACCATTGATAATAATGTGATGTCAGAGCTGTATGGGGATAAGGGAGAGATTCGTTTTAAAGGCAACGAAATCATCAAAGCGCTTGGTTATTGGGAAGAGGATGCAGAAGTGTCGATTCCGATTATTGAAAATCCAGCTCATATTCCGCATCTTGCAGAGCAATTTGCCAAACATCTGACACTAGAGGCGTCATCTGGTGCTGTACTCATTCGCAATCATGGCATCACGGTCTGGGGAAAAACAGCCTTTGAAGCAAAACGAGTATTAGAAGCATATGAATTTTTATTTAGCTATCACTTAAAATTAGCGCTGTATCAACAGCAGCTTGTAAGATAAAAAGGAGGAAAAGCACATGGCGACGATTTTGATTCACAATGAAGAGAACACATTACTTGAGAACGAGCAAGAGGTTGCATCATATTTAGAAAACCAAGGGGTTATTTATGAGCATTGGGATATTGAAAAGCTGCCAAACCGTTTATCAGAAAAGTATGATTTAACCGATGAGGAAAAGGAAGAGATTTTGACTGTTTTCCAAAAGGAAATCCAAAGTATTTCTGAAAAAAGAGGGTACAAAGCGCAGGATGTGATTTCATTATCTGATGCCACGCCAAATCTTGATGAGCTGCTCCAAAACTTTAAACGTGAGCATCACCATACAGATGATGAAGTACGCTTTATTGTGAGCGGGCACGGAATCTTTGCTATTCAAGGCAAGGATGGCGTCTTTTTTGATGTAAGATTGAACCCAGGTGATTTAATTTCTGTTCCGCCAAACATCCGTCATTACTTTACACTTCAAGAGGATCGCAAAGTGGTCGCAGTTCGCATATTTGTCACAACTGAGGGCTGGGTGCCAATTTACGAGGAAGAAACGGTTTAATGATAGAGCTGATCATTCCGCATGAGGCGGAAGATCAGCTTTTTTTTAGGAAATTAGACATAAAATGTGAAAGAAAATAGTTGATTTTGATCTTCTGTATAGGATAAAATTCTGTTTAATCAATGTGACAGTCCTGTCCAAATTTGAAGTTTACCCCCAAATTTGATTGGGTAAAAGGTCTTTAGGCTGTAAAAAATTAAATAAAATAAGCATATTTAATTTAATTTACAAATAAAGTATAATTTTGGTGTCGGATCATTTTGAGCATAGACAGTCGAAATCATTGCGGGAGCTGAGATCATGAATATTTATGTAAGGAAAGAACAATTGCTGATGTCCATTGATGAGAAGAGAAAACAGATGGTAGAAGCTGCTCAAGTGGAAGGGTACACTGGTGAGATGACAATTAAATATAGTCAAGAACTGGACAACCTGATGAATGAGTATCAGCATCTTCTTTTTCATGAGAAACAATCTGCCCCCTCCTTTCATGATCTTGTGTCTCAAATGAGTCTTTTATCTGTGAACCGCCCCTCTTATTGACATGAAAAACCGGTCTTGCATAAGCAAAACCGGCTGACATCTTCAGCTATGCTGAGTGAGCAGAAGGAAGCATGATCATAACAGTCGTTCCTTTATTCACTTCGCTATGAATATCAATTGTTCCGCCATACATCGAAATGATTCGTTTACACACGACAAGTCCAAGACCCGTGCCTTTTTCCTTCGACGTAATAAAGGGGAGGAAGATGTGCTTTAACATCTCTTCTGGTATGCCTTCACCTGTATCAGCTACTTTAATGATGACATGTTCTTTTTCAGCTTCGATCACAATCTTCAAATGACCGCCGTTTGGCATTGCTTCTAAAGAGTTCTTTGCTACATTTAAAACCACTTGTTTAATATGATCCTTCGTGCAATACACGCCCACATCTTGAATCGTATTGATTTGTAGGTCCACCTCGACATTATAAAGGTTTGCCTCAGAGAAAACGATCGGCATGATCTCACTTACAATTTCTTTAACAGAGTTATTCTGCCATTTTTCTGCCGTTGGTTTTCCTAAAACAAGAAATTCACTGACGATTTGGTTGATCCGTTTAATTTCTTCCTCGATGACAGAAAAATAGAGCTGATCTTCTTCTGAATGATACTTCTTTTGCAATAGCTGGATAAATCCGCTGATCCCAGTTAATGGGTTGCGAATTTCGTGTGCTGTACTTGCTGCGAGTGTTCCGATCAATTCAAGCTTTTGCGCTTCATTTTGATGACGCTCCTGCTGAGTTTGCCGCCTTAACACGATATACTGGACTAGTGTGAATAAAATATTTAATAAAATAAACGCACTGGATAAAGGGATGAGCATCACAGACAGCACTTCACTTGTTGAAGCACGCTGCGGAAAGACCTCCAGCTTCCAGCTGTTTTCATCTAAATATGTAGACACGGTGCTGCCGCCCTCAGGTACTGGCTGTGGACCACTTGTAAACACGACATGTCCATTTTGATTCAGCATTTTAAAATGAAGATCAGGATTCAATACATTCATAATATTTCTTAAATAATCAATTTGAATGGCGGCAATCAGCACATTGGTGACCTCTTCATTTTCATCGAGAACAGGCACACAAATGGAGAGAATCCGCTGTTTTGTAATTCGGCTCACATAGTTGTCTGTGATCACGGTCTGCTTGGTCACTTGAATGCGTTTAAAGTAATCTCTGAATGATAGGTTGATTTTTTCCTTTAACGGGGTGGTGCTTGCTGTTACATTTCCTTTTTTGTCTAGGAGATACAGACCTGAAAAACGAGGTTCTTGTTTATAGATTTTCTCTAGGATGTTTTGTACTTTTTTCGTCTCAAGTGGCTGGTCAAATCCCATGGCAAGGGAAGTTAATCTCGCTTCTGTTTCACTTATTAAATAATTCATTTGGTTTTTGTGAATATTTAACATAAGTGTAGCGGTTTGTTTGTTCTTTAAATCGATTTTTTCAGTTTCTTTTTCGTAGATAAAATAACTAATGATTAGGGTTGGAAGTATGACCAAAATAAGGTAAAGCCTGATTTTCTTCCAAAACCCTTTGAGTATACTCATCATTCATCGCTCCAACGTATTACCTAATAGACTTATTATAGCATTGAACCTATCTTTATTACGATGACTTGTGTGATTTTTAAAAAATTAGGTGATTCGTTCTGGTCTCATTTTCATGCTAAAGATGGATCAAAATGTTGACATTTTACTTATTGTTTATTAATGTCACATTAGTGGGTTGCATTTCATAAAGGATGATAAAAAATGGAAAATCATAATGTTGAAAAATCATTGAAATTATTTATTGTATTATCACGTGCTTATCGCTCAATTAATCATCACATGAACAAACATATTGTGAAGCACGGGCTGAATCCAACTGAATTTGCTGTGCTAGAATTGCTGTATCATAAAGGTGATCAGCCGCTTCAGCAAATCGGTGATAAGATCTTACTTGCAAGCGGCAGCATCACCTATGTGGTCGATAAATTGGAGAAGAAAGAACTCCTCAGCCGGAAGGCTTGTGCAGAAGACCGCAGGGTGACATTTGCGCATATTACAAAGCAGGGACGAGCTTTGCTTGATGACATCTTCCCAGATCATGCGAAAGAAATTCATGAGATGATCAGTGTCCTGAGCGAAGAAGAGAAAGATGCCTGCATCGATATGCTCAAACATGTAGGGCTGCGTGCAAAGCATTTATATGATCATCAAGAATAAATAAAAAGGAAGCCGCTGGCTTCCTTTTCAGCGTGCAGGCAAACCCTCGCATTCGGTGTCAGTCCTGCGCTCCGGTGCTCACGAATGTCAAATTCGCTCCGCTCCGATGCTCGTCCTTCCTAGACTTCAAAGGTTTTCTATCACGCTGAAAAGAAGACAAAGGGCTAAAATAAAGATCATTTTAGCCCTTTGTCAACAAACTGTAAAGAAGCCGCTGGCTTCCTTTTTTATTTCGCTTTTTTCTCAATCGGTAAAATGAGTACTTCTACACGCCGGTTTTTACTTCTGCCTTCTGCTGTATCGTTTGAGGCAATCGGTTTGAATTCGCCGTATCCTTTTGTACTAAAGTTCTCTTGATCTAGGTTGCTGTTTTCAAGAAGAATATTTAAAAAGTTCACAGCACGAATGGCGCTTAAATACCAGTTTGATTCAAATTCTGAATTTCTGATCGGTACATTATCTGTATGTCCGCTAATGACGATGTCACGAGCGGGATTAATGACGAGCAGCTTTGAGATTTCTTTTGCTAACGGGACATCCTGAGATCGAATAACTGCCCGCCCGGAATCAAAGAAGATACTATCCTCAATCGTAATGAGAAGTCCTTCATCCGTAAGCTTTGTTTCGAGCTTGGAACCAAGTTTTTTATTTGCAATGAATGAATCGACCTGCTGTTTGACCTTTGTGAGAACCGCTTGGTCTCGAGCCTTTGCTTTGGCTTCTTCATCTTTCTCTTCCTCGGCTGCTTTCTTGACTTGGTTGCTGTGTTCAGTTTCTTCCGTGCTTTGCATGCTGGATTGATCCATAACACCAGTACCGCCAGTAAAAACTACATTAAATGACTTAGCCATCTGTTCATATTTTGCCGCATCAATCGAACTAGATGCAAAAAGCACAATGAAGAGGGCGAGAAGAAGTGTCAGAAGATCGGCATAAGGGATAAGCCAAGATTCATCTACATGGTCTTCATGATCATGGTTTTTACGTTTCCTAGCCATTTTGATTTTCTCCTTCTTCAATGACAAGATTTGCACGTTCTTTTGCTGGTAAGTACATAAGAAGTTTTTGTTCAATGACTTTTGGAGATTGACCTTCAAGAACAGAAAGAATGCCTTCGATCATAATCAGACGAAGCTTTACTTCTTCCTTTGATTTACGCTTCAATTTGTTGGCAAATGGGTGCCATAATACATACCCGGTAAAAATCCCAAGCAGTGTGGCGACGAAGGCAGCACTGATTGCATGTCCAAGTGCTTCAATATCTCCCATGTTGGCAAGTGCTGCAATAAGTCCGACAACGGCGCCAAGTACCCCTAGTGTCGGAGCGTATGTACCAGCTTGTGTAAAGATTAATGCGCCTGACTGATGTCGTTCAGACATGGCATCAACTTCTTCTGTTAAAACGTCTCGAATAAATTCAGCACTTTGGCCGTCAACTGCCATGCTTAACCCGTTCTTTAGAAAATCATCATCGACTTCCTCAAGACTTGCTTCTAATGCCAAAAGACCTTCACGACGCGCAATTTGTGCCCAGTTGGAAAATAGAGGGATCATTTCTTGAATCGTTGGAAGCTGGCTGTCTTTGAAAATTTTGCCGAACAATTTTGGTGTTTTCTTAATTTCACTAGAAGGGAATGCGATGACAACAGCTGCAACCGTCCCAACAATGATGATTAATATAGCCGCCGGGTTGAGAAGAGCAGTTAGACTCACACCTTTCAAAACCATACCGACACCTAGTGCAATAAATGCTAAAATAATACCAATTAACGATGTTTTGTCCATTATCTCACCAAATCCTTTAACTATCTTTTTCTATAGTTAATATCGGTGTGTTCCAGAAGGGTTTTAGTCAGAATATAAAATTAAGACAGTTTCTGTGAAGAATTTTTGACGAAAGCGCTTTCTGTATATGTAAAAAGAAGAAACTCCCTCTCATATAAAGGGAGTCTCCATTTAATCATTTTGTGCTGGTTCATCTAAATGAAGCAGCTCTTTTAATTTTTCTTCATACATGATTTTGACAAGATCGTAGCTCCAATTCATCATGTGATCCACCTCTTTTTCTTTTATCGTAAAGGAAAAGAGGCGGGGGAGCGTCAGCGTTCAGATGGAACTTAGCCGCCGCAACATGATGGAGGTGCATATCATCCTGAAGGTGTAGTTATCCTTTTTTTACGACGATTTCGTCATGTTCAACATCCACAGTAAATCCAGAAAGCTGCTCCTCTTCAAGAAGGATCTCTGTCATTTGATCTTCAACATGCTCTTGGATGGTTCTTCGAAGTGGACGAGCACCAAATGCAGGGTGATATCCAAGCTCTGCGATTTTTTCTTTCGCTTCATTTGTGACATGGACTGTTAAATTCTGCTCTTTTAATTGCTCTGACAGCTCATTAAGCAGAAGATCAACAATCTTCACTAAGTCCTCTCTGTCTAGTGAATCAAATTGAATGATGCTATCAAAACGGTTCAAAAATTCTGGTTTGAAGTAGCTGCTGAGCGAATCAATGAGTGATTGTTCCTCAATCGCTTCGTCCTGATCAGACTGGAAGCCGACCTTGACCGTTTTATCTGCGCTGCCTGCGTTACTTGTCATGATGATGACTGTATCTTTAAAGCTGACCGTTCTGCCTTGGCTGTCTGTTAAACGCCCATCTTCCATGATTTGAAGGAACATATGCTGTACATCTGGATGTGCTTTTTCGATTTCATCCAGCAAAATGATGCTGTAAGGTTTTCTGCGCACTTTTTCAGTCAGCTGGCCAGCTTCATCGTGTCCAACGTAACCAGGAGGAGAACCGATGAGTTTGGACACAGAGTGTTTTTCCATGTACTCACTCATATCTAAACGAATGATCGCATCTCTTGAACCGAATAATTCTTCAGCCAGCGTTTTAGACAATTCGGTTTTCCCGACACCTGTTGGTCCAACGAAAAGGAAGGAGCCTGTCGGTCTATGTTTCGATTTTAATCCAGCTCTGCTTCTTTTCACGGCTTTCGCCACTTTATCAACCGCATGCTCCTGCCCAATTACTCGTGCTTTTAGACGGACATCAATTTCTTTCATTTTGGTTTGTTCGTCTGCTTGTAGTTTGCCGACAGGAATGCCTGTTTTTTGTTCCACAATGGCCTGAATGTCCTCTGCTGTAACGATATGCTCTTTGTCAGTTGTTTTGTTTTGAAGTCTTGCTTCAATGGCTTCTTCTTCATCGCGAAGCTTCGCTGCTTTTTCATATTGTTCTTCTTTTAGCGCAGCCTGTTTTTCTGCGGCAATTTGCGCAAGTCGGTTTGTCAGTTCATCTTCACTTGCAGCATCAATGGAGAGGTTCGCTTTTGAACCAGCTTCATCCATTAGATCAATGGCTTTATCCGGCAAATGACGGTCTTGAATATACCGGGAAGATAATTGAACGCACGCTTTGATGGCTTCATCTGAATAGGTGACACCATGATAGGCCTCGTACTTATCTTGAATACCTTTTAAGATGTCGATCGCTTCATCTGGTGTTGGCTCATCCACGATAACGGGCTGGAAGCGTCGTTCGAGTGCAGCATCTTTTTCAATTTGGCGATATTCTTTTAATGTCGTCGCACCTACTAGCTGCAGTTCGCCTCTTGCAAGGGCTGGTTTTAAAATGTTTCCAGCATCCATTGATCCTTCTGCAGATCCTGCGCCCACAAGAAGGTGGATTTCATCTACAAATAAGATGATATTTTTACGGCTCTGAAGTTCTTTAATTAACTGCTTCATTCTTTCCTCAAATTGACCGCGTACACCTGTGTTTGCGACAAGTGAAGAAACATCTAATAAATAGATTTGTTTGTTCTTTAATTTATTTGGTACATCGCCGCTCGCAATTTTCAGTGCGAGTCCTTCTGCGATCGCTGTTTTCCCAACACCTGGTTCACCAATAAGAACAGGGTTATTTTTATTTCTTCTATTTAAAATCTCAATGACTCTTGCGACTTCTTCATCACGGCCAATGACTGGATCAATTAAGCCAGCATTTGCTCCATCTGTTAAGTTACGGCCAAGCTCATCGAGTAAGCCTTTTTGTTTTGGCTGCTCCATGTTTGGGGCATGACCTGCCTGCTGAGAGAAGAATGAACTTCCTCCAAAAAGCTGAGGTCCCATTTTCATTTTTGACTGCTCCATCAAAGAGGTATAGCAGTCTTCACATAAAACCATTTGGCTCCGGGACGAATTTACTTGCATATTCAGGCGAATAGTTGCTTCATTTACTTGACAATGTTGACAACGCATTTGCCATGACCTCCTTAAAATAAAGTTTGACTTTATTTGACCAATGAATGTTAAAGAAAATGGTCTGTTGTTTGACCATCTTTGACTATAGTATACTCTGACCTATTTTGACTTTCAACTGTTTTGCTCAAAGACGGATAAAAATCCTTTTTTGCATTTAATCATGGTTTGTCCTTCTTTTCAAGGAACTTGTCTCATAGGATAAAAAAGAGACAATCGAAAGTGATGGGTGCGGAGGGGTCACATGAAACGTTCAAATGAATCCGCTTTTCAGCTTGCCTTTGTATATGTAGGAACAGTGGTTGGAGCTGGGTTTGCGACAGGAAAAGAAATCGTAGAATTTTTTGTTCGTTTTGGCTGGATTGGACTATTAGGAATCCTGATTAGCGGTGTTATTTTTACTGGCCTTGGTGCAAAAATGATGCTGATTTCGAAACGAATCAAAGCAGAATCTTATCAAGATATGAACCGGTTTTTATTTGGCGCAGCTGCGAGTCGATATATTAATATTGTGATGTTTTTTATTTTACTCGGTGTTACCTCAGTCATGATTTCAGGCGCAGGGGCTATTTTTGAAGAACAGCTTGGCATTTCGAAGGAGTATGGGATCTTTTTGACGATCATTCTGAGCGTCATTGTACTCTTTAAAGGTTCAAAAGGGCTATTTGGTGTTAACGTCCTTGTCGTTCCAATGCTGATTTTCTTTTCATTGATTGTGTTTCTTGATTCATTTGTTTTTAGCAGCAGTGAAAGTTATGTTCTTGCGCTGCAAATGGGTGAGGGCGAGTGGATACTATCAGCAGTGTCCTATGGTGCCTTTAATTTAGCACTGTCACAGGCAGTGTTAGTACCCGTTGCAAATGAAATGACCTCTGAAGCAGTCATTAAAAAGGGAGCGGTGCTTGGGGGCGTCATGCTGACACTCATTTTGCTTGCTTGCTTTTTATCTCTTTCTTCATTAGATATGCTGGAGGCATTTGATATTCCAATGGCGCAGGTGGTGTATCAAGTTGCAAACTCCATTCATCTCATTTATTTATTTGTCATCTTCGGTGAAGTTTTTACATCCGTCATAGGCAATTTATACGGGCTGGAGAGACAAGTAAGGGCATATATCCGAATGAACAGCATCTTTACGATATCCCTAATTCTCATATGCTGCTATGTGATTAGTAAAATTGGTTACGGTACACTGATATCAACGGTTTACCCGGTTTTTGGCTATGTCAGTATCTTTTTTATTCTCTTTCTTTGTCTAAAAAAAGTGCCTGCACCGCTAGGTAAGTAAAGAAAGGATAGCCTGCATGAAAAATATGTGGTACACTATCCTCTGTGAAAATTGAACAAAAATCCGTGAAGACGGGAGAGGTTCTAGCAAAACCCTCTATAAAAAACTAAGGACTTGCCGTATCCTTGGATGTGGCATTTTTTATTTTTTATGGCTGGGACACCTCATACACATGTAAAGGTGTCTTTTCTTTTGAGGAAAATAGGGGTTTTCAGGAGCCTTTCAGATGCAGTGTTGTACGGTTGTACGCATCTGCAAAAGGAGGAGAACAGAAAATGAAAAATGAAAAAGCAGTCGTTGTCTTCAGCGGGGGACAGGACAGTACGACATGTTTATTATGGGCACTTCAACAATTTGAAGAGGTAGAAACAGTGACCTTTCATTATAATCAACGTCATCAAGAAGAAATTGATGTCGCCAAAAGAATCGCTGACAAGTTAGGTGTGAAGAATCATCTATTAGATATGTCTCTTTTGAATCAGCTGGCACCTAATGCTTTAACAAGAGATGACATTGACATTGAGGAAAAAGAAGGAGAGCTTCCTTCCACATTTGTGCCAGGAAGAAACTTAGTGTTCTTATCCTTTGCCTCTATTTTGGCGTATCAAATTGGAGCAAGACATATTATCACGGGTGTTTGTGAGACAGACTTTAGCGGCTATCCAGATTGCCGTGACGAGTTTGTGAAATCTTGCAACGTCACAGTGAATTTAGCAATGGAAAAACCATTTGTGATTCATACGCCACTGATGTGGCTGAATAAAGCAGAAACATGGAAGCTTGCAGATGAGCTCAATGCACTGGAATTTGTGAAAAATGAAACGCTCACTTGCTATAACGGCATCATCTCTGATGGCTGCGGGGAATGTCCTGCGTGTAAGCTGCGGAAAAACGGCTATGACACTTATATGGAAATGAAGGAGGCAAAATAAATGCTTTCTCAAATCTATCCACAAACCGATCATCCATTTTCATTTGAATTGAACAAAGACATGCATGTATCGGCTGCCCATTTCATCCCGCGAGAAGATGCGGGCGCATGCAGCCGTGTTCATGGTCATACGTACACCATCAATATCACAATTGCGGGCGACGACCTAGATGAATCGGGTTTCCTTGTCAATTTTAGTACATTGAAGAAGCTCATTCATGGGCAGTACGATCACACGCTGCTCAATGATCACGAGGAATTCTCATCAAGCGATCGATACGCGATGCCAACCACTGAGGTGGTGGCAAAGACCGTATATGACAAAGTCGCAGCGTATTTATCGACTTTAGCGAACAAGCCAACATGTGTTCAAGTCTTTGTCAGAGAAACACCAACAAGCTACTGCATTTACCGTCCGAAACGAGTTGAGATCAATGGCTAAAGCGATTCCTGTATTAGAAATCTTTGGTCCAACCATTCAAGGAGAAGGAATGGTGATTGGACAAAAAACGATGTTTGTCAGAACGGCTGGCTGTGACTACTCTTGCAGCTGGTGTGATTCCTCCTTTACATGGGACGGCTCAGCGAAGCATGATATTCAGTGGCTTGAGGCAGAAGACATTGTCAAAGAATTAAAAAGAATAGGCGGACAGGCTTTTTCTCATGTCACCATTTCAGGAGGAAACCCGGCGCTTTTAAAACAAATGGAATCCCTCATTGATTTACTGCATGAAGAGGGGATTGATACAGCGCTTGAAACACAAGGGACGATGTATCAGGAATGGTTTTTGAAAATTGATGATTTAACCATTTCCCCTAAGCCGCCAAGCTCGAATATGAAAACAGATTTTACGAAACTAACACGTATCATAGATGAGCTGAAAAACGGAAATAGATTGCAGCATGCAAGCCTGAAGGTCGTGATCTTTGATGATCGTGATCTAGCCTATGCGAAGGATGTTCATGCGAAATACCCTGAGCTTCCTTTTTATTTGCAGGTAGGAAATGACGACACGACGACAGGTGATGATGCGTACTTATTGACGCATTTATTAAAGAAATATGAAGCGCTTGTAGATCAAGTCGCACAAGATCCAGACTTAAACCGCGTAAGAGTGCTGCCGCAGCTGCACACGTTATTGTGGGGAAATAAACGAGGCGTATAGAAAGGAAGAGATGTCATGACGACAAGAAAACCAGAAGAATTAGAAGGTGTCACGTTACTAGGAAACCAAGGAACCAATTATTTGTTTGATTACGCACCACAAGTGCTTGAAACGTTCCCAAATAAACATACAAATAGAGATTACTTTGTGAAATTCAACTGCCCAGAATTTACATCACTATGTCCGCAAACAGGACAACCGGATTTTGCAACAGTTTATATCAGCTATATCCCAAATGAAATCATGGTCGAAAGTAAATCCCTAAAATTATATTTGTTCAGCTTCCGTAACCATGGTGACTTCCATGAGGATTGTATGAACATTATTATGAACGACTTAATCGAATTGATGGACCCAAGATATATTGAAGTTTGGGGCAAATTTACGCCAAGAGGCGGTATTTCAATTGATCCGTATACGAACTATGGGAAACCTGGGACAAAGTATGAAGAAATGGCATCGTATCGTATGATGAACCATGATATGTATCCAGAAACGATTGATAATCGCTAATAAATAGGAAAAGACATGCCAGATGCATGTTTCAGCGTGTAGACAAACCCTCGCATTCGTTGTCAGTCCTGCGCTCCGGTGCTCACGAATGTCAAATTCGCTCCGCTCCGGTTCTCGTCCTTCCTAGACTGCAAAGGTTTTCTATCACGCTGAAATGAAGACAAAGGGCTAAAAGCAAGCATTTTAGCCCTTTGTCAACAATCTGAGACATGCCAGATGCATGTCTTTTTTTTATGGGATTGTAGCGAATCAATCATAAAAAAAGAGAAGAGTCATGTCACTCTTCTCATACGAATGGGAATAGAACTTGCTAGGACGGCTGGGGGCTACCAGCTCGTAAATATATTATATATGACAGAACGTATGTTTGTAAAGGTGAATCATGCTTTTTTTGCTTATCTCATTTGATTTAAGATAAAATAGGGGTATTGAATGGTAAATGGAGGCGTTTGATTTGGCAAACAAAGAAGAGCGGGCAGAGCAGCTGCTAATGGAGCTTAGAGAAGAGCTTCAAATGCTTGAACATCAAAACAAAGAACGGTATAAATGGAGTGCCTCCACATTGCTTGGAGTGATTGCCCTCTTAATTGATAAAGGAGTGATCACCCCTGAGGAAGTCGAGATGTACAAGACGAAGGCGGAAATGCAAACCTTTCATACGCAAAAAGACTAATGCTTATGATGTGGCGAGAAAAAGAAAAGGACATAACAAATTGATGACTCAATTGATATTATGTCCTTACTTCTGCAATTCGTTTTCACAGCATTAAACCAGCTTATACATTAAAACGTCATCCCAGTATTCATGATCATTTATTTTAAATTCTTTTATTTTACGTCCTTCTTCTATAAACCCCATCTTCTTGTACAAAGAAATGGCCTTTTGATTTGTAGAGAAAACGGCTAAACTAACCTTTTCAATTGAAGGATTCTTTTCTGCCCAATGTAATAAAGCTGTTAGTAACTTTCCCCCTACGCCTAAACCTCTATAGCTCTTATGCACCATCAGCCCGAATGATCCCGTATGAGAAGTTCTTTTTCTATTTGATGAATGTTCAAAGGCTATCCATCCAATGACTTTCTCATCAGTTTGAGCAACTATGTACGTCTCGTTTTCATTTTCAATTCTTTTCTGTATCCATTTCCTGTGTTCTAAGAGGGTTTTTTTGTTTTCTTCAGGTGATGTAAGAAGATAATCTGATTCAGCAATAACTGATTTCTGTATTTCTAAAGTCATTTCAGCATCTTCCATTTTTCCAAAACGTACAATGATATCATTGGAATTTTGCATATTAGTTTCTCCTGTCTAGAGCTAATACTGAATCTTATCATTTTTTTAGAAGGGTACTGAAATAGCAATCACCATTTGTCGAATCGTGATTAGCTTTGCTTTATATATACGTATGTACCGATCGTCTGTATTGAGGATTGCAAATTAATGTACGGAGTCTTTGATGATTTTATAGTTTTTATGATTAACGACTGTTAGTGAATCCAGTTCTAAATCTCTATAGTTGTCCATAATGGTGACATCCACAATGACAGAGTTTTCATTCACTTTTTCAACTACACCTGTTAAACCATTTCTAAATTCGATCACATTTCCAATTTTTGCAATCTTCAACCGATCCCTCTCCTTTAAAAACAGATTTCATTCCCTATTAAAAAGTATTTTGCAATATTTTCATACCAATGTAAAGGATAAAGACGTTTTTGTTTTGTTTTCGTTGTATGCTCTTCTAACGAATGGTATATTTAATATTTGATCATGGCTGAAAAGGAGCGGTTTTTTTGACTGAAGAACAAATCCTCACAATCATCGAATCTTTAAGGAATGGGACGGAAAAACAGGTGACCATCCAAAAAGATGACTTTTTAACGTTTCGTTCTGTATTGGTGAATCAAGATGATTTTAAACATTTTCGCGGAATCGCCAAACATGGTGGAGATGTTATTTTTGAATATCTTACAGAAGCAAGAAGCTAAAGCTTTTTCTCATTGATGAGAGAAAGCTTTTTTATTTTCGTTCTTTTGTCACACTTCAAACCACTTTGATACATATGAAAAGAAAATGTAATAACCCATAAACAGGAGCATAAGGATGATGATAGGTGAAAAAGGGACCTTTTTAAGCGCTAACAATTCCATTTTATGTGCGCAAAACTAGGACATGCCATTTAATGACGGAATTTGGACAGGCATGTAAATCTTTGTGCGTGAAAATAGAATGAGGTCTTGTTAGAGTGGACAAGTATCTTACAGCCTACTTTGATTAAAGGAGGAAAAAGGCGAATGATTAAAATTCATACAGCTCTTTTTGTCATCCTTATGCTGGTTGCAGCAATGAAGATGGACAATATACAAGAGCAGCAAGGCACATTAAGTCACGAACTTTCAAAAGCACCTGTTAAACATCAGCTTTCATATATAGATCAAGGTCACGATCAAGTCATCCCAGCATTTTCTGAAGAGAAGCGTCAGCCAAAAGTGAAAATGCTAAGTACGTCAACAGAAGAAAAGTCTTCAAAACCGAAGCAAAAGAAAAAAGTAAAATCTGAAACGACGAATAAGGCAAGTGGTAAACAGTATTCTAATGAAGAAATGGACTTGCTTTCTCGATTGGTTCACGCTGAAGCGAAAGGTGAATCTTACGAAGGGAAAAAAGCGGTAGCAAGCGTTGTTTTAAACAGAGTAGAGCATCGTTCTTTTCCTGACAGCGTGAAAGGTGTGATCTATCAGCGAAATGCTTTCCAGCCAGTATCGAATGGAAGTATTCATGATAAGGCAGATCAAGATTCCATTAAAGCTGTGAAGCAGGTAGTAAAAGAGCATGACAGAACAACAAAGGCTATTTATTTTTATAATCCAAAAACGGCAACAGATCATTGGATTCGTTCCCGCAAAATTGTAGAACGCATCGGACGTCACGTATTTGCCGTATAAAGAAAAAGAGCGATCAATGAGATTGCTCTCAGCGTGTAGACAAAGCCTACACGCTTTTTTGTATAATATGGGCAATAACATATTTCTGAGGGGGTTGAACATGCTATCGAAACGTGAAGAAGAAATCAATTAGAAGTAGTTGCCTTAGATGAATTAGTGCCTGAAGATCATTTTGATTTCGTTTATGATCTTGTCAAAGGATCATTATAGTTCAGACAATGGCAGATCAAGTGTGGATATTGTTGTCCTCATTAAAATGGTTTTGATCTAATATCTATTTGCAGGACAATCTAGATGAAGCAGACCATCTGAGACTCACACAAATGAATAAGGACATCTATGCAAAAGGAAAGAGACAATAGAACGTGTTTTTGCAGATGCAATGCGATGGACGAAACTTCGAGGACTGAAAAAGTTTCAATGCAGGTGATGCTTACTTTCGCGGCCATGAAATCAAAATAAGTGAAAACCCACTTTTACTCGAAGTAAAGGTGGGGCTTGACTAAGGTCTTAGACCCTAAAGGTATGTTTAATTCATCAAGTAGATAACCTAGAATCACGTGTTCCAAAACGAATATCCAGATTTAAACTAGAACGTGTTCCATTTCTTACAGAAAAATCGTTATCATGTTGAGATAAAGTTATAAGAGGAAAATCTTGAGTAGTAACGCTACTGCCTGTAGCATTTCTTACAGTCAGATCAGTTGATTCTGGAGAAGTAGCATTTCTTGAATTCACATCAAAATTGACAGATGATAAAGAGATCATACCTAGCAATGCTGAAGCACTCAAAAAACCAGTAAGAACCGTTTTAAAATTCATATGAACAGTCGCCCCTTTGGATTTGTTTTCGGGAGTACATCACTTTTTCATACATTTTTACAGATTCATCCATACGCCCATTCTCATTATAGTACCGAGCCGCTTCGAGCGCTAGGTCTTCCATGTATGGATAACCCCTCTCATTCTCTAATTTTTCCAACGAGCTCAAGACCTCACTTAGGTTTGCTGTTTTTAAAAATAAAATTTCCAATACCATTAGCAACGATAAAAACAGATCATTTTTTCTATTCTTCGCTTCTTCCAAGCCTCTTTTGAAAAATCTTTCTCCCTCAATAAATTCCTTTTGAATCAAATGAAATAACGATAATTCATAATAAACCAAAAGCAACTCTGTAGCATGAATAGGCTCTCCTTCAAGAATAACCTGATTAAAATAAACTAGTGCCCTATTAAAATCACCTAATCCTTTATAACAACAACCAATATTAAATAATGACTTCACAATCATTGGCTTATTAGAAATTGCTTTAGATTTTTCTAAAGCTGACAATAAATGAGGAAGCGCCTTTTCTCTGCATTCAAAATCAATGAAATTACCTGCCATAACAATTAGACAATTAATTTCTCGAATCATATAAAGTGAATTGCTCTTATGTGCCTTATAAGTATCATAAGAAAGTCCAATGTAATACATAGACACGTGGGACGAGTATTGGCGCGGAGCAAGTTTGACATTCGTGAGCACCAGCACGTGGGACTGACACCAATAGCGAGGGTTTGTTTACATGCATAGAGCGATCAATGAGATTGCTCTTTTTTGTCTTCAATTATTAAAATATTTTTTGGACTTGTCTCATAGAATGTGAAAAGAATTTGCTTTAGACAAGGGGAGGCTACATGAATCGATTTGTAAAAGGGGTCATTCTGCTATCTGTCGCAGCTTTTATTGCTGAGTGTATCGAGTTTTTAGTCAATATGATTTTAGCGAGAGAGCTTGGAGAACATGGAATGGGTTTATATATGAGTATCCTTCCAATCATCATGCTTGTCCTTGTGATCGCCAGTTTAGAGCTGCCAGTCTCCATTTCTAAATTCATTGCAGAATCACATGAGCGTCTCCACAAAAGTATGCTCCGCCATGCCTTTAAAATGACACTTGTGGTGACAAGTACAACTACAGCTATAGCAGCTATTGTACTGCCTTTCATTCCAGTGTTTCAGTCGTATCATCCGCTTATGAAAGGCTTGGTGCTGTCACTTATCCCGATTATTGCGTTTACCTCCATTGCCCGCGGCTATTTTATGGGAAAGCAGCAAATGGGCAGAATTGCTTTAGCCAATATGCTGAAGAAAACGATCCAGCTGATCTGCTTGTTTTTGTTTTTTCATTGGTATTCGTTTGATATTGAAACAGCAGTACTTATCGCCATTGGTGTCATTGTTGCGAGTGATCTTGTTGTCTTTATTTATTTATACTCCCAATACGTCATGGCAAAAAATGCTGTGAATGTCAGGTCTGTTGAATTAAGAGGAAGTGATGTGCGAAAGCGCCTATTAGCCGTTTCCATTCCGACAACGGGCATGCGCATCTTTCATGCGATTGCCAATGCGGTTGAACCATTTTTAATCAAAGGAGCACTCGTGGCAGCAGGCATTTCTGGAACACTTGCTGTTGATCATTACGGCATGCTGGCTGGTGTCGCAATGTCGATCGGTTTTTTCCCAGCATTTATCGCTCATTCCATCATGATTGTGATGATTCCGAGTGTCTCTGAAGCCTATGCTTTAGGCCAGTATGATCTTGTGAAAAAACGTGTCAGACAGGCGATTCTCATAACGTTTGGATATGGGGTGCCGGCAGTGATGGTGATGTATTATTTTGCTTACCCGCTCACACAGCTCTTTTTTGATTCACCGCAAGCTGCTGTCTATTTACAGCTGCTTTGGCCATACTTTTTATGCCACCTGTTTGTGATGCCGTTTCAAGCGTGTTTAATCGGTATGGGGCTCATCAAAGATGTGTTCCTACATAATATATGGGTGCATGTCGTCTCTTTTTCTATGGTGTATTTCCTCGGTTCAATGGAAAGCTTGAATATGATGGGGGTCATTTTAGGGATGAACACAGGCATGCTGCTTTTGACTGCCCTGCATTATGCGACGATTTGTAAGGAGCTCGGCGTTTCAATGTTTCTTACATTGAAAAAAGCTTGAATGTCATCACCATCGAGAGGGCAAGCTATAAGAAAACTGGGAAGGAAGATCCTGATGAATCGTAAACGTCTACCCGCCAGTCTTCTAATGATGACCATGCTGCTATTTCTCATGAGCGCAGCAGCGGAAGCAAAAGAGCCTGTGATGGCGCCAAGAATAGAGGCACCGACATTAACTGGTGAAATGCAGATGGTTCCCACAAAAGGGAAAAAGACCATTTTGCATTTTTGGACAACATGGTGTCCGTCATGCAAAATGGAGTTGCCCGAATTTGAACAGATTGTGAAAGAAAATCAGAGTGATGTTGACATATTGACCGTGAATTTACTAGGTGCTGAACAAAGTAAACATGCTGTTGCCCAATTTGTGAAAGACAGAAGGTTTACATTCCCGATCATACTAGATGAACACGGAGAAATGATGAAGAAATATCAAATTATCACCATTCCAACAACCTTTTTGATTAATGAAAAAGGAGAAGTGGTGAAAAATCATGTAGGTCCACTGACGAAAAAACAAATCAAAGAGTGGACGAATTCGTAGAACCAATCCTTTCTGTGAAAGAACCAATTCTGTTGGTTCTTTTTTTGTGTTCATTTGCTTTTCATCTGAATACACTGTGCTCAGAAGAAGAAGGAACGGTCTATATCAATAATGATAATTATTATCAAAAAGAAATTATAATAATTATTAATTGAAAATTGTTCAGAACCTGTTATAATGAGTTACAGACCAATAAAAAGCTTGAAATAGCAGAAAATATAGATGGAATAAGAAACGGGCAACGATTGATAATGTGAAAACGATTATCAATTAGAGAGGAGAAAACAATCATGAATGAGAATACAACACTTTACCAAACGACAAATCAAAAGGAATCGAAATGGTCCTTACATAAATGGGCACAGCACGGAGAATTAATTGCAGCAGGGATATCAGGGATTCTCATTTTAATTGGATGGATTCTAAAGGATGAGAGCATGTGGAGCATTCCTCTTTTCATCCTGGCATTTGTCATTGGTGGTTTTGCAAAGGCGAAAGAAGGAATTGAAGAAACGATTTCGTCTAAGACCTTGAATGTGGAACTTTTAATGATTTTCGCAGCAATAGGCTCAGCTCTGATCGGCTATTGGGCAGAAGGCGCTATTTTAATTTTTATTTTCTCACTGAGTGGTGCGCTAGAAACGTATACGTCAAATAAAAGCAAGAAAGATTTAACAGCATTAATGAGCATTGCACCAGATGAAGCAACTTTAATTGAAGAAGATGGTACGACCATTCAAATCGCCGCTTCATCATTAACACCTGGTGACCGTATTATGATCAAAGCTGGGGAACGCATTGCAGCAGATGGTGTGATTTTAAGCGGGAGAACAAGTGTGGACGAATCTGCACTTACAGGCGAATCTGTTCCACAGGAAAAAGGGCAGGGGGAAGACGTCTTTGCAGGAACAGTGAACTTAAATGGTTCCTTAACAGTGGAAGTCACTAAACATAATGAAGAAACGCTTTTCCATAAAATTATTAAACTTGTCGAATCCGCTCAAGAAAGTGTTTCGCCAAGCCAGGCATTTATTGAAAAATTCGAGGGTGCCTATGTAAAAGGTGTGCTGATCACCGTCGCGGTATTAATGGTTCTGCCTCATTTTGTCCTCGGCTGGAGCATGAGTGAAACCTTCTATCGGGCTATGGTGTTTATGGTCGTTGCTTCACCTTGTGCTCTTGTTGCATCCATTATGCCAGCCGCACTGTCACTGATCTCAAATGGCGCAAGAAATGGGATGCTTGTCAAAGGAAGCGTCTTTTTAGAAAAACTAGGCACAAGCAGTATGATTGCTTTTGATAAAACGGGGACGATTACAAGCGGGAAGCCAGCCGTAGAACAAGTTGTCATGACGAAAGGGCAGGATGAATCTGCTTTTTACCAGGCACTCTATCAAATTGAGAGTCAATCAAACCACCCATTAGCGAAAGCAATTTCTGATATGGCAAAAGAGCACCAAACAGAAAGAACAGTCCATGTCACCATTGAAGAAACCTCTGGATTTGGTGTGAAAGCACAATTAAATGGAGAAACGTGGCGGATTGGGAAGAAAGACTTTGCGGGTAAGGCGTCAATCGACCGCGAGATTGAAGAGACAGGTGATGACCTTTCAGCGCAAGGATGCACAGTGGTCTACGTTCAAAAGGATGAAAAAGTTGTTGGCTGTCTTGGCCTTAAGGATCAAATCAGACCTGAAGCCAAAAAAATGATTCAAGAACTAAATGATTTAGGCATCCAGACCGTCATGCTGACAGGAGATCAGCAAAAAACGGCTGAAGCGATTGCGCAGGAAGCCGGCATCCAAACCGTAGTGGCTGAATGTCTTCCAGATGAAAAGGTACATGAGGTCAATCAATTAAAAAAACAAGGTAATTCAATCATCATGGTAGGAGACGGAATCAATGATGCACCAGCGCTTGCCACAGCAGATGTTGGGGTTGCGATGGGCGGAGGCACAGATGTTGCCTTAGAAACAGCGGATCTCATCTTAATGAAGAACAATTTAAATAACCTAACAAAGATGATCCGTCTTTCAAGAAAAATGAATCGAATCATTAAGCAAAACATTATTTTCTCATTAACGGTGATCTGTCTGTTAATTTGTGCGAATTTCTTACAAGTGCTTGATTTGCCTTTTGGCGTCATCGGGCATGAAGGAAGTACGATTTTGGTCATTTTAAATGGTCTGCGTCTGCTTCGTGCATCTTAAATCAATCATCAGGGCGCACTGGATTCATGCCAGTGCGCTTTTGTGCGAAATAAAGCAAAAACTGATACAATAGACCAGTAGTAAAACGTGTGAGGAGGATCATGATGAACCGAATGAAGAGCTTGTCTTCTTGGCTTAAGAAAGAAGACATTCAAGGTGCATTTATACATACAAAGGAAAATGTGTTTTATCTATCTGGATACTTCACAGAGCCGCATGAAAGAGTGATGGGGCTGTTTGTGTTCCAAGAGGCAGAACCATTTTTTATTTTGCCTAAAATGGAAGTTGAGCAGGCAAAAAATGCAGGATGGTCCGGCGATATTATTGGATATGAAGATCATGAGAATCCATTTGATTTCATTCAATCAGCGATAGAAAAACGAGGCATTCAAACGGCGCGTCTTGCGATTGAAAAAGAATCGATTCCACTTCAAAGAGCAGAACAGCTCCAAGCTGTTACCGGGGCAGAAACGTTCGTCCGGGCTGAAGATGCGCTCAATCAGCTTAGACTGATTAAAGATGAATCTGAAATTGCTACACTGAAAAAAGCGGCTCAATTGGCAGATGAAGGTGTAAAAATTGGGGTTAACGCCTTAAAAGAAGGAATTACAGAAACAGAAGTGCTCGCTGTCATAGAATATGAACTAAAGAAAAAAGGCATTCAAGGTATGTCCTTTTCAACTATGGTTCTCTTTGGTGAAAAATCAGGCGAGCCTCATGGAAATCCGGGACAGGCAGCCTTAAAAAAAGGTGATTTTGTGTTATTTGACCTTGGCGTCATTGTCGATGGATATTGCTCAGATATCACAAGAACATTTATCTATCAGGAAGCTTCTGAAAAGCAAAAGGACATCTATCAAACCGTCTTAAATGCAGAAATGGCAGCACTTGAAATGAGTAAGCCCGGCGTGAGAATCGGTGATCTTGATTTAAAAGCCCGCGGGCTGATCACAGAAGCGGGATATGGTGAATATTTCCCTCATCGCCTTGGACATGGGTTAGGGGTTTCTGTTCATGAGTTTCCTTCTATGAGTCAGGCAAATGACGACCTTCTGCAAGAAGGTATGGTGTATACGATTGAACCAGGAATTTATGTCCCAGGAGTCGGCGGCGTAAGAATTGAAGATGATGTTCTCATTACGGCAGATGGTCCAGTCACCTTAACCAATTATCCGAAAGAGCTGACGATCATCAAGTAATGAAAAAAATCACGATGAACGTCCAGGTCTTGGAAGTGTCATCGTGATTTTTTATCACTCTTCTCGATCCTTATCAACAAAAAAATCATCAATTGATTGAAACGGTTTGATTTTATGTTCTTTTCCTAAAGGATGTAATGCAAAACGAGCAGAAAACAAAACAGTCATACATAATATAATCCATATGATGAAACCCATCTTGAATTCCCCTTTCCATCCAGTGATTTGTTCAGCTCACATACATCTTAAAGTATGAAACGCTTACCATATCAAGAGAAAGTAGGAGAAAAAATGGCAAACATAAGGGAGATTGCGAAAAGAGCGGGCGTATCTGTGACAACCGTATCACGTGTGTTGAATGAGCATCCTTATGTTAAAGAAGAAAAAAGAGAACGTGTTCTACAAGCGATGAAAGAGCTCAAGTATACAAGAAACATCCAGGCGGTCCATTTAGCGAAGGGCTATTCGAATATGCTTGGCATCGTCCTTCCAAACATTGAACACTCTTATTTCAGCGCACTCGTCACAGGTATTGCAGAAAAAGCACAGGCGCGCGGCATGCATTTTGCTTTATTTCAAACAGGATATGACCCATTAAAAGAAAAAGAAGCGTTAATGAGTTTAAAAGAGCGCCGTGTAGATGGTTTAATATTTTGTTCAAATGCGTTAAGTGATGGTCACATTTTAAAGTGGCAGGAATCAGGGCCGATTATATTTTGTCATCCTGCACCGCACGATCAATGCTCAACCGTGTCGATTGCGCATGATCAAGCATTTAAGGAAGGCCTGCATCATTTGGCGGCATGCGGCCATCAACGAATTGCGATCGTTCTCGCCAGAACAGAAGGAGCGAATAGCGAGTCGCGACTTCAGGCTTATCAAGACATGATGCAATCGCTCGGGCAGACCATTGATGAGAAGTGGATCATCGAAGGGAAGTTATCCCTGCTTGATGGGAAGCAATTATTTGCAGAATGGCAGGAAATGAAAAATCGTCCTACAGCTTTATTTATTACAAATGACGAAGTCTCTGCCGGCTTTTTATTAGAGGCGCAGCGTCATGACATAAAAGTAGGAGAATCACCAGCCATACTCAGCTTTCAAAATAACCAATTGAGTGAGGCTTTGGGGATTTCCAGCATTCATATTCCCCTCAAACAAATGGGACAGGAAGCGTTTGACTTGTTTGACCGGGCATTAAAGGGAGAGAAATCAGAAAAAAGAATGCTGCCATTTCGCCTGATTGAGCGAACAACAACCGTTTTGAAAAACAATCGTTGACGCACGTTTCATCTGTTTTGTACGATAAGAGGGATTGAATAAGAAGGAGGTGGGGATGTTCATGGAATCCTTCACCGTTGATAAAGCGTTAAATAATAATGTCATCATCGCAAGACACCCTTCTTTGGGCGAAGTGGTTCTGATTGGGAAAGGGATCGGCTTCGGTAAAAAATCGGGGGATCTTCTCGATCAAGACGTGTTTGAAAAAATGTTTGTGTTAAAAAACACGAAGGAACAAACAGAATATAAACAACTGCTTCATCATATTGATGAGAACATGATCGAGCTTGCCAATGACGTCATTTATCATATACGAGAAAAAATGGGACAACGATTGAATGAGCATATACATGTTGCACTGACCGACCATATTGCGTTTAGTTTTAAGCGGGTGCAGCAAGGCTATGATATCACGAACCCTTTTATGCTTGAGACGCAATCGCTTTACCCGAAAGAATACGAGGTTGCAAAGGAAGTTGTTGAACTGATTAACGAGCGGCCAGATGTCGAAACGAAGCTGCCAGAAGGAGAAATTGGCTTTATAGCGCTCCATATCCATTCAGCTTTGACGAATAGGCCATTATCTGAAGTGAACCGTCATTCGCAGCTCATTACACAAATGGTCCAAGTCATCGAAGATTCATTTCATATGAAAGTAGACAGAGAAAGTATTCATTATTTACGCTTATTACGCCATATTACGTTTTCAATTGAGCGTATTAAACGGGGAGAATCATTAGAGGAGCCAGAAAAATTGCTTCATCTATTGAAAAATGAATATCCTTTATGCTACAATACTGCTTGGAAAATGATCAAAATTTTGCAGCATGCATTGAAAAAGCCTGTACAGGATGCTGAGGCTGTCTACCTGACACTTCATCTGTACAGATTGACAAATAAAATTTCATAGTTTCCTTGAAACGTGTAACTGATTCGATCAGGCATGAGTGACTTAAGGTAAATACAGGATAAGATCCTGTTATTTGCGCAACCTTATATCACCATGCCTTTTTTTGCGTTTGAAAGTGAAATGTAAACGGTTAATTATGAAATGTACGTCAGGGAGCATCCCAAATGTATGTTGTAAGCGAAAACAAAAGGAGGTTCAACCAGTGTTTAAATCACTTTTTGGTGTGTTGCAAAAAATTGGACGAGCACTCATGCTTCCAGTTGCGATCCTTCCTGCTGCTGGTATTTTACTGGCACTTGGGAATGCGATGCAAAATCCGCAGCTGATTGATGTAGCTCAATTTTTAAGCAATGATACAATTCAGCTTGTTGCAAGTGTCATGGAGAATGCGGGGAACATCGTCTTCTCGAATCTTCCGCTATTATTTGCCGTAGGGGTTGCCATCGGTCTTGCCAATGGAGACGGAGTGGCAGGGATTGCCGCTATCATCGGTTACCTTGTCATGAACGTCACGATGAGTGCCGTATTAATGGCTAACGGATCCATTCCATCTGATTCACTCAAACTGGCTAAGTTTTTCAAGGAAAGCCATCCAGCATATATTAATATGCTCGGCATACCGACCTTGTCTACCGGCGTTTTTGGCGGGATTATCGTCGGGGTATTAGCAGCTTATATGTATAATAAATTTTACAAAATTGAGCTCCCGCAATATCTTGGCTTCTTTGCTGGTAAGCGTTTTGTTCCAATCGTTACTTCTATTTCAGCACTTATTTTAGGGCTATTGATGCTAGTCATTTGGCCGCCAATCCAAGGTGCACTGAACTCATTTTCAACAGGACTGCTCGCAGCGAATGAGCCGCTGGCTGCCTTTGTATTCGGTGTCATTGAACGATCATTAATTCCGTTTGGTCTGCACCACATTTTCTACTCACCATTCTGGTATGAGTTCTTTAGCTACAAGAGCTTATCAGGAGAGCTTGTCCGTGGTGACCAGCGTATTTTCATGGCGCAAATCAAAGATGGTGTTCAGCTGACAGCTGGTACATTCATGACAGGGAAATATCCGTTCATGATGTTCGGTCTTCCAGCAGCAGCACTTGCGATTTACCATGAAGCAAAACCAAAGAATAAAAAGCTAGTAGCAGGAATTATGGGATCAGCGGCCCTTACTTCTTTCCTTACAGGGATCACTGAACCGCTTGAATTCTCATTCTTGTTTGTTGCACCAGTATTATTTGCGATTCACTGTGTATTCGCTGGATTATCCTTTATGATAATGGATATTCTAAACGTGAAAATCGGGATGACCTTCTCAGGAGGGTTAATCGACTTCTTCCTATTTGGTATCCTGCCAAATAGAACCGCTTGGTGGCTCGTCATTCCAGTAGGTCTTGTACTTGCTGTCATTTACTACTTCGGATTTAGATTCGCCATTCGCAAATTTAATCTGAAAACACCAGGCCGCGAGGATGAAGCAGCAGATGGAGCAAGTGAGGCGAAGTCTGAAAAAGGGAATGACTTGCCTTATGAAATCCTTGAAGCAATGGGTGATCAAGAAAACATTAAGCACCTGGATGCTTGTA
Organism: Bacillus sp. FSL K6-1000; assembly: GCF_038630785.1. NCBI lineage: Bacteria > Bacillati > Bacillota > Bacilli > Caryophanales > Bacillaceae > Bacillus > Bacillus sp. FSL K6-1000. The sequence continues at coordinate 1,328,601 of NZ_CP152042.1, forward strand.
TCACGCGTTTACGTGTCACTGTGAATGATCAGAAGAAAGTGGATAAAGACCGTTTGAAAAAGCTTGGCGCTTCTGGTGTTCTCGAAGTAGGAAACAACATCCAGGCCATTTTCGGCCCGCGCTCTGATAACTTAAAAACACAAATGCAGGACATCATTGCAGGCCGCACGCCTCGTCCAGCGAAAGACCCTTCTGCAAAAGAAGAAGTCAGCCAGCAGGTTGAAGAAGTTATTGCAAAGCCGCTTCAAAATGAGCAAGGGGAAGAAATTTTTGCTTCACCAATTACAGGGGAGCTTCATCCAATTACAGATGTACCAGATCAAGTATTCTCAGGGAAAATGATGGGTGACGGTTTCGCCATCTTCCCAACAGATGGAACGGTTGTTTCACCGGTAAGAGGGAAGATCTTAAATGTGTTCCCGACGAAACACGCCATTGGCCTGCAATCTGATGGTGGACTTGAAATTTTGATCCACTTCGGAATTGATACGGTCGGCCTCAAAGGAGAAGGGTTTGAAGCATTTGTACAAGAGGGAGATCAAGTAGAAATCGGTCAAAAACTTTTAGAGGTTGATATTGATAAAATTAAGTCTGAAGTACCATCTTTGATGACTCCAATTGTATTTACCAACTTAAGTGAAGGACAATTTATTGACCTTCAAGCATCCGGTGAAATCAAAGCTGGACAAGAAAACATCATGAAAATTTCAAAATAATTTTCATAACTGCCGTTCTTGTTAGATGACAAGCTCGGCAGTATGATATAATATTGTGGATGTATTAATTGTATAAAAAGGAGATTGATAAAAATGGCTCAACAAACATTCAAAGTAACTGCAGATTCTGGAATTCACGCACGTCCTGCAACAGTTCTTGTACAAACTGCTAGTAAATATGATGCTGATATCAACTTAGAATATAATGGTAAAACAGTGAACCTGAAATCTATTATGGGTGTAATGTCTCTAGGAATTGCGAAAGGTGCTACAATCACAATCTCTGCTTCTGGTTCTGATGAAAATGATGCACTTGCTGCGCTTAAAGACACAATGAAAAGTGAAGGCCTAGGCGAGTAATGCAACAACTGAAAGGAATCGGTGCTTCAGCAGGCGTTGCGATTGCAAAAGCGTATCGTCTGGAAGAACCAGATTTAACAGTTCACCAAAAAGACATCAATGATCCAGAGACAGAAGTGAAGCGTTTTGAAGAAGCAATTCATGTTTCTAAACAAGAACTTGAAGCAATTAAAGAGCATGCGCTAAAAGAGCTTGGCCAAGACAAAGCAGATATCTTTTCTGCCCACCTTCTTGTGTTAAGTGATCCTGAACTGCTAAACCCAGTAAAGGATAAAATCAAATCTGATAAAGTAAATGCTGAGTTTGCTTTAAAAGAAACAGCGACAATGTTTGTCACAATGTTCGAAGCAATGGACAATGAATACATGAAGGAACGTGCAGCGGATATTCGCGACGTAACGAAACGTGTGACTGGCCATTTGCTAGGCGTTGACATTCCAAACCCAAGCATGATTTCTGAAGAAGTCATCATCATTGCTGAAGATTTAACACCTTCTGATACTGCTCAGCTGAACAGACAATTTGTCAAAGGCTTTGCAACAGATATCGGCGGTCGTACTTCTCACTCAGCGATCATGGCAAGATCTATGGAGATTCCAGCAGTTGTTGGGACAAAAGAAGCAACAAAAACGGTGAAAAACGATGATCTGATCATTGTGGATGGTATTAGCGGCGACGTCATCATTCAGCCTTCTGAAGATGAAGTGAAAGCGTATCAAAAAAAGCATGAAGACTACTTAGCTCAAAAAGCGGAATGGGCGAAACTTGTTGACCAGCCAACGGTTACAAAAGACGGCGTTCACGTAGAGCTAGCTGCAAATATCGGAACACCTGAAGATGTAAAAGGTGTACTTGAAAATGGCGGCGAAGCAGTCGGATTGTACCGTACTGAATTTTTATACATGGGCAGAGACCAGCTTCCTACAGAAGAAGAGCAGTTTGATGCCTATAAAACAGTTTTAGAGAAGATGGAAGGGAAAGCAGTGGTTGTCCGCACACTAGATATTGGTGGCGATAAAGAACTTCCTTACTTGCAGCTTCCAAAAGAAATGAACCCGTTCCTTGGCTATAGAGCCATTCGCCTTTGCCTGGAAGAGCAGGAGATTTTCAGAACACAACTACGCGCCTTACTTCGTGCAAGTACATATGGAAACTTGAAAATCATGTTCCCTATGATCGCGACGTTATCAGAATTTAGAGAAGCAAAAGCCATTTTACTTGAAGAAAAAGAAGCATTGGTTGCCGCTGGTACAGACGTTTCTGATTCCATTGAAATCGGAATGATGGTAGAAATTCCATCAACAGCTGTCATCGCAGACCAATTTGCAAAAGAAGTAGATTTCTTCAGTATTGGAACGAATGATTTGATTCAATACACAATGGCTGCTGATCGAATGAACGAACGAGTGTCTTACCTTTATCAGCCTTACAACCCAGCGATTTTACGTCTTATTACGCTTGTGATCGAAGCAGCGCATAAAGAGGGTAAATGGGTCGGTATGTGCGGAGAGATGGCAGGAGATGAAATCGCAATCCCACTTCTACTTGGATTAGGATTAGATGAATTCTCAATGAGTGCAACATCCATTCTTCCAGCTAGAACGCAGCTAAGCAAGCTTTCTAAAGAAGAAGCTGCATCATTTAAAGAGCATATTTTATCACTTAGCACAACAGAAGAAGTGGTTGATTTCGTCAAGAAGACGTTTCAACAGAACTAAGTGAATGAAAACCAGACAGGTGAGACTGTCTGGTTTTTTTGTCGAATTTTATCATAATGAGTCATATTGGGCAGTGAGAAGGGCACCCTATAATTAAAAAATGGAGGTGACCAGATTGCCTTTCTCAGACTACAAACCGGGTGATCAAGTATATGTGATTTATCGAAATCCACATGCTGCAAACGTAGCACAAATTAAAGAAGCAGAAATTGTTTCACATCCATACAACGAAGAAGAGCTTGCCCTCTTTTTACTTGAAACGTATCATCCACTAGCACCTGATGATGCTGTGTTTCCAACATATGAAGAAGCAGAAGCTCTTTATCAAGACTTGTTTGAATAAGGGAGATTTTAGAAAGGATAAAAGCCATCCTGTGCGGTTAAAGTAACGGTATGAAAACCTTAAAGGTAAGGATGTGCTTAATATGATCAAACCTTTCGTTCCCCAGCTTGTTTACATTGAACCCCGGGCGTTAGAGTACCCGTTAGGACGAGAGCTGAAGGAAAAGTTTGAGGGTATGGGAATCGAAATAAGAGAAACGACTTCACACAACCAGGTCAGAAATATTCCGGGAAAAAATGACTTGCAAAAGTATCGTAATGCGAAGTCAACGCTTGTCATTGGTGTGAGGAAGACATTGAAGTTTGACTCATCTAAACCATCTGCAGAGTATGCAATCCCATTTGCAACAGGGTGTATGGGACATTGTCATTATTGCTATTTGCAAACAACAATGGGAAGTAAGCCGTACATTCGAACGTACGTCAATGTAGAAGAAATATTAGATCAGGCAGAGCAATACATGAACGAGCGGGCGCCGGATATCACGAGATTTGAAGCATCATGTACTTCAGACATCGTAGGAATTGACCATTTGACACATACACTCAAACGAGCGATTGAATACTTTGGGCAGACCGACTTAGGAAAGCTTCGCTTTGTCACGAAGTTCCATCATGTTGATCATCTGTTAGACGCAAAGCATAATGGCCGGACAAGATTCCGTTTTAGTATCAATGCCGATTATGTCATTAAATATTTTGAGCCCGGAACATCACCGCTAGATCAGCGGATTGAAGCGGCTGTTAAGGTCGCAAAGGCAGGCTATCCTCTAGGCTTTATTGTTGCTCCAATCTATATCCATGAAGGCTGGCAGGAAGGATATAAAGTTCTTTTTGAAAAGCTTGATGCAGCTCTTCCTGAAGATGTGAGAGACGATATCACCTTTGAGATGATTCAGCATCGCTTTACAAAACCAGCAAAGCGTGTGATTCAAAAAAACTACCCAAAATCAAAATTAGAGTTGGACGAAGAAAAAAGAAGATACAAGTGGGGAAGATACGGAATAGGAAAATATATCTATCAAAAAGATGAGGAACAAGAACTAAGAAAGACTTTAGAGTCATATATAGATCAGTACTTTCCTTCTGCAAAAATTGAATATTTTACTTGAAACAAGCCTATACGGCTTGTTTTTTCTATTTAAATTTTCTTACAACTATTGAATGCGGTATCATTTTGCCGATATATAAATTAAGGTGTGAAAGTAGATGTAGGGGTGATGAGATGTTTAAGAAACTTCAAGTGAGAATAGCTGTTTTCATCTCAGTTATTTTAATTTTAACCGTCGTGGCCGTTCAAGTGGGTTCTAACATAGTATTAACACCACTTATTGAACGAGATGCAAAAACCACCACAGCAGCAACGGCAGAGAGCATGAGAGACATCATTGCACAAAAGCTTGATAATTACAGTGATACAATTAATAAACTGGCAACTAGTACACTTACTGAAGATTTTGCGCAAAAACAAACAAAACAAACATTAGTCTTCGAAAACGATGAACTAAAAGGCTTGCAGGAGCAGGATGAACTTATTTCACTTGCCTATATTGGAACAAGTGACGGCAAAATGTTCGCCTTCCCAGAGTCCGATTTTGGTGAAGGGTATGACCCATCTAAACGAGATTGGTTTATCCAATCAGCTGAAAAGCCTGACGAAGTCATTTGGACTGATCCATATATCGATAAAGCAACAAATGAAATGGTCGTCTCAGCCACAAAGGCGATTGTCAGAAACGGAAAGGTCGTTGGGGTCGCTGGACTTGATTTGAAATTATCCTCCATTCAATCTTATATAAAGGAACAAAAGATTCCTTATATGGGTACCGCTTTCTTAGTTGACGGCAAAGGAACCATTTTAGCACATCCAACAGAGCAAGGAAAAAACATATCAAAAGTAGCTTCTGTGAAAAAAGCGATCGACAATTCAGGTATTGATGACAGAAAAGAACTGACGGTCATATCTAAAATCAAAGAAGCTGATTGGACGATTGGTGTCAGCTTTGAGAAAAAGAAACTGCTTTGGATCACAGAACAAATGAATCAGACAAGCATCATTATTTCCGTCATGGCCATTATTCTTGCGATGATCCTCAGCTTCTTATTGGCAAGAAGCATTACAACGCCAATCAAGCGTCTAATAGAGCATGTGCGTAAGGTGTCAGAAGGCGATTTAACAAGTACGCTTGCAGTGAAATCCCAAGATGAAATTGGTTCCCTCACGAAAAGCATTAATCAAATGACCGAGGATATCAGGGAGTTAATTGAAAAAGTGAAAGGGGCTTCAGATCAAGTTGTGAAATCAGCGGATGAAGTGACCCACATTTCAAATGAGACTTTGCTGTCTAGCGAACAGATTGCAACGGCCATTCAAGAGGTGGCAACAGGAGCGACTAAGCAGGCATCAGATGCAGAAACGATTAATGAAAAATCAGAGTATTTGTATGAGAAAGTGCGCCATATGGGTGAGCTTGCCACGCAAATGCAAACCAACTCAAAATCATCTGAAGATGCAAGCTATAAAGGGCTTGACGCACTTGGTTTGCTCGTCCAAAAATCAACACAAGCGAGTGAAGAATCGAAAAAGGTTGAGCAAATGCTGCTAGACCTTGAGCATAAAACGAAAAATATTGAAAATGTCGTGACCGCCATCTCTGAAATCTCGGATCAAACGAATTTACTTGCACTAAATGCAAGCATTGAAGCAGCGAGAGCAGGAGAAAGTGGACGAGGGTTTGCTGTAGTTGCAGAAGAAGTCAGAAAGCTTGCTGAACAATCTGCGCAGTCAACAAAACACATTAGTGAAACCGTCAAACTCATTCAAGATGAATCGAAGAAGGCGGCTGAAGCGATGACAACAGCAAGTAAAATGAATGAGGAACAAGGTGCCGCCATCAATGCAACCGGTGAGGCACTCAGCAGCATCACAATGGAAATGCAGGCACTTGTCGGTTCAATCGACAGCATTCATACACAGATTAATGAAATGACAGAAGAACAGCAGAAGATGAGTGACTCCATTCAAAGTATTGCTGCCATTTCAGAAGAATCTGCTGCCTCAGCTGAGGAAGTGCATGCGTCTACAGATGAACAAGTTCAAGTGTTAGAAAGAACGAAAACCTCAACTGAAATGCTGAACGAATCAAGCCAGGCACTGCGTCAGGCGGTTGACCGATTTAAGGTGTAATGAGCGGAAAGGAACCTTGTGATGTGAGCAAGGTTCTTTTTGTATGATAAAATAAACTAGAGGAGGTGTTGACATGGATGTCAATCTAACTGGAAAAAAAGCATTGGTAGCTGCAAGCAGTCAAGGTATCGGAAAAGCGATTGCCTTTGCTCTAGCAAAAGAGGGAGCAGATGTGATGCTCTCGGGAAGACATGAACAGAAGCTGAAAGAAACAGTCAACGAGCTGTCTCCGCTTGTCAAAGGACAGCTGACTTATCAAGTATGTGATGTATCTGACGCCGGGCAAATCAAGGCGCTTGTTCAAGCGGCGGCTGGTGATGAGAAGTGTCTAGACATTCTTGTGAACAATACAGGCGGGCCTAAAACAGGAACGCTCGACACCTTAACAGATGAAGATTGGATCGAATCATTTCAGCTTCATTTACTCAGCTATATTCGATTATTAAAAGAGGCATTGCCTTATTTGAAAAAACGCGGCGCACGTGTGTTAAATATTGCGTCAATGTCAGTGAAAGAACCGATCCCGGGCTTGATGCTGTCGAATACATTTAGACCGGCCATAGCCGGCTGGACAAAAACAGCCGCTCTGGAGTTTGCAAAGGATGGTATTTTGATCAATACGTTAGCACCGGGAAAAATTGAAACAGACCGTGTGAAACAGCTGGAAAAGCACCGCGCACAAAGAGAGAATCGAACGGTTGAAGAAATCAAAGCACAGGCTGAACGAGCGATCCCGCTTGGCCGTTACGGCCAGCCAGAGGAATTTGCAGCATATGCAGTGTTTCTTTTATCAGAAGCCAATACATATATGACAGGTCAAACACTGATCATTGATGGTGGATTGACAAAGTCTCTTTAAGGAGGAACAAGTGATGGCAAAAATCAAAACAGTTGGTTTTATAGGAATCGGTGTAATGGGTCGCAGTATGGCAGGACATTTAATGGATGCAGGCTATGAAGTGATCGTTTATACAAGAACGAAAGCAAAAGCAGACGCATTGATTCAAAAAGGCGCATCATGGAAGCCGGCAGTAAAGGAGATTGCAGAAAGTGCAGATGCCGTCATTACAATGGTGGGATATCCATCTGATGTAGAAGAGATCTATTTAGGTGAAGATGGGCTTGTGGCACATGCTGCGCCAGGTACATATCTCATTGATATGACAACATCGAAGCCTCAGCTTGCAAAAGAAATTGAGTTGAAAGCGAAGGAAAGAGGTATATTTACATTAGATGCACCTGTATCAGGCGGAGACATAGGAGCCCAAAATGGCACGCTGGCCATTATGATCGGCGGAGAAAGGTCAGCCTATGAAGCCTGTCTGCCGCTATTTGAGCAAATGGGTGAAAACATTCAATATCAAGGACCGGCAGGAAGCGGTCAGCATACAAAAATGTGTAACCAAATTGCCATTGCAGCAGGAATGGTCGGTGTCGCAGAGGCAATGGCCTATGCCGAAAAATCAGGGCTTGATCCAGAGCAGGTGCTCAAAAGCATCACAACAGGTGCAGCCGGCAGCTGGTCTTTGTCAAACCTTGCACCAAGAATGCTGAAAGGCGATTTCGAGCCAGGGTTTTATGTGAAGCATTTTATCAAAGATATGGGCATTGCACTTGAAGAAGCAGAGCTGATGGGGGAAGAAATGCCAGGGCTCTCACTTGCGAAGTCCCTTTATGAAAAGCTGAGCGAACAGGGCGAAGAAAACAGCGGTACCCAGAGCATCTATAAATTATGGGTCAAATAGTTTGCAGCACTCTCAAAACAAACTAAAAACCTGTCCCAAATAGGGACAGGTTTTTTTGATATTATTTTCCGATGAATTGCTGCGTCCAGTAGTTGCCAGATTTCACATAACCAACACCGATATGTGTGTAGCTTTTGTTTAAAATGTTCGCTCTGTGGCCTTCACTGTTCATCCATGCTGTCACAACTTCTTGAGGAGATTTTTGACCTTGGGCAATGTTTTCACCTGCTGATTTGTAAGTGATACCGAATTGCTTCATTTGATCAAATGGAGATCCATAAGTTGGGCTTGTATGAGAGAAATAGTTTTTATCTTTCATATCTTGAGATTTTGCGCGAGCAGATTTGCTTAATTTAGAATCAACAGAAAGGGCCTTTAAGCCTTGTTTTGCACGCTCTTTATTTGTAAGTTCAACCACTTCTTTTTCAAATGCATTTAAGCTGCTGTCTGCTTTTGATGCGGTTGTGTCTTTTTGGTCAGCTTTTGTGTTGCTGTTGTTGTTTGTATTTTCTTTTGCTGGAGTGCTTGGTTTAGAAGCAGTTGGTTTTTTCACTGATTCTTGTTTTTGTTCTTGTTTTGCTTTGTTTACTTCTTTTACTACTTTTGTTCCTGTAACAGGTTGACCGCTTTTGATCAGTTTGTTTAATAGAGCTTCGATCTCTTTTTGATTCGACTTGCTTAGCTTGTTTACATCTGAAGAGATATGTAATTTTGCTGCTAGTGTATGAAGATCAATGGCTTGATGCTGTACATTTATTACTTGTTTCAGGTTAAGCTCCTTCGCATCAGCTGAATGTCCTCCAGTGAACGTGATGAGTGCAGCAGCTGTCAGCGCTGAAAAAAAGAATGATTTCTTCTTCATATTGTAACTCCTCCTAAAATCTTTGTTTTGTTTTCTCACAAAAAATCATACCATGGACTTTTTGTTATAAACGTACCAGCATCCTCCATTGACAATGCAAGTTTGTCATTTTTGTTAAAGTCATCGTAAGAGGCGCTTCATATCAAAGGATAGGGAATTCTTCCATTTAAAGAAAACGACATAAACATACCAATATTTTAAAGTGTTAGTATATTTTTTTGCAGATTAGGGATTGACAGCTTTTTTTCACTCGTTTCGCTGTAACAACTATTACAAAAGTGTTACAATAATGAGTGGTAATTGTAAAAGATTGAAAAGGATGAGAGGAGCTACATAAGTGGGAGAGAAACAGCATCAAGGTGCTGCCGAGCAAAAAAAAATCAAGCGCCGGAACGCCTGGAGAATTAATCTCTTTTTCTTCGCTGTATTTAGTTTATTTGCTGGACTTGTGATCAAGCTTGGTGTGCTGCAAATCGTCAATGGTGAAGATTATAAAAAGCAAGCCAACCGAACAGAGGTCAAAACAGCATCATACCCGTCTCCAAGAGGAAAAATGTATGACGCGAGAGGAAGAGTCGTCGTTGATAACGAAAGTGTACCTGCCATCGTTTATACATCAGAAAGCGGTGTGAAAGCGAAGGATAAGATTAAGGTAGCAAGAAAACTTGCGACTTATATAAAAATGGATACTGATTTTTTGAGAGAGCGTGACATTCGAGATTTTTGGCTGGCGAGCCATCCGAAAGAAGCGGATAAACTCATTTCAAAAGCGGAGAAAAAAGATATCGATGCAAAGGATGTCTATCCGCTTCAAGTAGAGCGTGTCCCAAAGAAAGAAGTCAAAGCGATCGAAAAGGATGCAGAGGAAAAAGCTGTTGCAGCGATCTACCGTAGATTTACAGGCGGATATGCCTTTGAGCCCCAAATCGTGAAGGCAATGAACCCAAACGAAGAGAAAAAAGGGAACGAAAAAGTGGCTTTACTCGATGAAACGAAAGAATCAAAACAAACTTCATCCGTAAGCCTGACATATGAAGAAATTTCACTTGTCTCAGAGCATCTTGATGAACTGCCTGGTGTGAACGTCATCAACGACTGGACAAGAAAATATCCGTATGAAAAGACCCTTTATAATGTACTTGGCGGTGTGACTACACCAGAGCAAGGAATCATTAAAGAGCGTGAAGATTACTATATGGCAAGAGGCTACTCGCGAAATGACCGGGTAGGGAAGAGCTATTTAGAATATCAATACGAGGATTTTCTAAACCCAGAGAAAGCGACCGTTCAATATACACAGGTTGGCGGGAAGCTGCTCGATGAAATCAAGCGGACAGAAGGACGAAGAGGACTTGATCTTGCGCTGACATTTGATATGGAGCTGCAAAAGGAAGTCGACAAAATCGTTGAATCAGAGCTTAGATCCGCCAGCGCGAGAAACTATATGATGGATCGTGCCTTTGTCGTCATGATGGACCCTCACACAGGGGATGTTCTCGCCATGTCAGGCAAGAAAATGGACGGCAGAGACGTCACAGATTATGCGATCGGAACATTTACGACCCAGTACGAAATGGGCTCTGTTGTCAAAGGAGCCACAGTACTTGGCGGTTATCAGGACGGGATGTCACACAACCAAGCCTATATGGATACACCGCTCTATTTTGCAGGGAGTAATGGAAAGCCGAAACAGTCTTACAAAGTTCTTGGATGGGTTAACGACATTCAAGCACTCCAAAAAAGTTCCAACGTCTACATGTTCCAAGTAGCGATGAGAATGGCGGGCATCACCTATCAAAAGGATGGACCGTTACCTGCAAGGCCTGAGCACTTACAAAAAATGAGAAACTACTATGCGCAATTCGGTCTTGGCGTGAAAACGGGGATCGATCTGCCGCAGGAATCAAGCGGGATGCAGACGCATCCTAAGACGGTCGGCGGACTCTTGCTTGATGAAGCAATTGGTCAGTATGACACGTATACACCGCTTCAAGTGGCACAATACATGTCAACGATCGCCAATGGAGGCAGCCGTATTCAGCCAAGAGTAGTGAAAAGTGTTCATCTTCCAACGAAGAAGGATGAAGTAGGCCCAGTCGTAAAAAAATATGAGCCGAAGGTGCTGAATACGATTAACAACTCGAAAGCAGATATTGACCGAGTAAAAACGGGTCTGAAAATGGTCACATCAACAGGCGGAACTGCCGCTGGCCGATTTGGTCAGCATGATGTCGCGGGAAAAACAGGTACAGCGCAAACGTTCTACTATGGTGCTAACCGCAGCTGGTGGGGAAATTCAACGTACAACTTAACCTTTGGAGGATATTATCCTTCTTCTAATCCAAAGGTGGCGTTTAGTGTCGTGACACCTTATGTCTCAGATAAGGATCCTGTTATTAAAAACATCCCAAGTAAAATTGTGGATAAGTACGTTGAATTACAAAAGAAATATGAAAAACAATAAACCGCAGGGAGCACAGCAGCAGAAAGTGCTCCCTTTTTGCTGAAAATATGGACGTTTCCCTCGATGACAGAAGGAAAATACGGGTTTTCTAGCGAATCTTTTTTATACATCAATCTAAGGACAACCCTAAAAAATGAAAAGGAGGGTCGGACGACGATGGAACAACAAATGAAAGATTCGAATCAATTGTATTCGAACATCGATTTACATGCCGTTCTTTCTTCTAATGGCCGCTTTCTCTACATTTCTTCCAACTGTAAGCAGCTTTTGCTCTATGAACAAAAGGATTTACTAGGGTGTTTTTTGAAAGACTTTGTTCATACCGAAGATCAATTTCTCGTCGAAAGTTATTTTTACAATCAGCACATGCTAGAGGTTTGCCACTTTAGACTGCTAAGAAGTGATCTGACAGCTGTATGGGTCGAAGCAAGCATTGATTTTGTTGCTTGTGATGGGTTAGACAACGAAGTAAGTAGAGAAATGATCCTGAAAATGAGGGTGCTGGATACTAAGCCCCAAAAAGCAGCATTTCAAGAAGCATCAAAAGTAGCAGAACAGTCGTTAGGCAGTCTGCCGGCTTTCCAAAATGTCGGTGAAGCTGAACAATTGATTGCCATGCTGCCAAATCCGTTATGTATTACGACTTTAGGGAAAATTGTGTATGCGAATGATGCAATGCTGCAATTAATGGGGGTAAGTGCAAGAGATGACATGATCGGCAAGTCCGCGTTTGATTTTATTGCTGAAGAGTACCATGATATTGTCAGAAGCCGAATAACAAGGCTGCAGCAAGGACTTCCAGTCGGAATGATTGAACAGATATGGAAGCGTCAAGATGGGAGCAGTATTCATATTGAGGTAAAGTCATCACCGACGATTTATCAAAATCAGCGGGCAGAGCTTTTACTGCTCGTGGACATCTCATCCCGTAAAAAATTTCAAACCGTTCTTCAAAAAAGCCGGGAGAGGTATCAGCTGCTCATTCAAAACTCCATTGATACGATTGCGGTCATCCATGATCACAAGTGGGTGTTTATGAATGAATCTGGCATTAAATTATTTGAAGCAGAGCATTACGATAAATTAATAGGAAAGGATATCTTTCATCAAATTCATTCCTGTGATCAGCAAAAGGTCAAAAAGAGTTTATCACGTATTATTGAAAGAGCATCAGATTCTGAGATTGTCACAATGAGCTGTCATACGTTTAAACATAAGCTGATTTATACAGAAATGGTCTGTATCCCAACTACATTTTTTGGAGAAACAGCGGTTCAAATTATTTTAAGAGATATCTCCGAACGTAAGCAGACAGAAGAGCTCATGCTCCGCTCTGAAAAATTATCGATTGCAGGCCAATTGGCGGCTGGCATTGCACATGAAATCAGAAACCCATTGACCGCCATCAAAGGCTTTTTACAGCTTATTAAACCGAAAACAAAAGATCGCGATCAATACTTCGAGATTGTTTTCTCTGAGCTGAGCCGAATAGAAATTATCTTGAGTGAGCTGCTAATGCTGGCGAAACCGCAGCAAACGTCCTCAATGCAGACGCTGGATTTGAAAAAAATCATCAGCGAAGTCACAGCCTTGTTAGAAACACAAGCGAACTTAAATGGCATTTTAATGAACACAAGTGAGATAGAGGAGGGTCTCCTGATGAACGGGGATCAAAATCAGCTCAAGCAAGTGTTTATCAATTTAATCAAAAATGCCGTAGAATCCATGCCGGACGGAGGAAAGGTAGACATCACAGCCAAAGCAGAAGATGATGGAATACTTGTCACGATTCGTGATGAAGGGATCGGCATTCCTGAATCGGTGATGAAGCGGATTGGAGAGCCCTTTTTAACCACAAAGGAAAAAGGAACAGGACTTGGCCTCATGGTCACATTTAATATTTTAGAAAATCATAACGGGACGATCCGTGTGGATAGTCAGCCTGAAAAGGGCACCGTATTTCACATCATGTTTCCTGCAAAATAAAAACAACGGCAAGAGAGCCGTTGTTTCAATCTAGCGAATGAATGGAACGTTTTTCGAGTACAAATTGTTCTAGCCGGTCAAGTCCTTCTTTCAGCGTTTCAAGTGAATAAGCGTAAGACAGGCGCACATACCCTTCGCCGAGTGGAGAGAAAGCAGAGCCTGGTACGACCGCAAGTCTTGTACTTTCTAACAGCTCCATGCAAAAATCAAAGGAACTCATCCCAAACGATTCAATGGATGGAAAAATATAAAAAGCGCCAGAAGGTTTAATCACCGGAAGCCCCATAGAAATGAGCCGATCATATACATAATCGAGTCTTTTCTTATATTGCTCTCTCATGATCAGTGCATCATCCACACCATTTGTCACAGCTTCAAGTGCCGCCTTTTGTGAGACAGCCGAGGCACAAGACACGTTATATTGATGTACTTTTAATACATGTTTAGCAATTGGAGCTGAAGCAAATAAAAATCCAATTCTCCATCCAGTCATGCTATGAGATTTAGACAGTCCATTGATGACAATGGTCTGTTCTTTTAAGAAAGAGGCAATTGAATGATGCGGCCGGTCAAATGTCAGCTCGCTGTAGATTTCATCGGATAAAATAAAGATGTCTTTTCCTTCAAGGAGCTGGGCAATTTCTTTCAATTCTTCTTCTGAAAGCGTGACACCAGTCGGGTTTGAAGGGTAAGGAAGAACCACACACTTTGTCTTTTCCGTTAGCGCATCCTCAATCAGCTTGGCATTCAATTTAAAGCCGGCATTCGTTGTGTCAATATGTACGGGCATGGCACCGCACATTCGAATGATCGGTTCATATCCGGGGTATACAGGTCCAGGTAAAATGACCTCATCGCCTTCTGTTAAAATGGTTCGAAACGCAGCATCAATTGCTTGACTTGCACCTGTCGTCACAATGATTTCTGACTCTGCATCATAATCAAGATTCACTTTCTTCTTGATATAATGCTGGATCGCTTGTCTTAGCTCTAGGAAACCAGCATTGTGAGTGTATGAGGTGAAATTCTCGTCAATGGCTGCTTTGGCAGCTGTTTTGACATGATGCGGCGTATAAAAATCGGGCTGGCCTATCGTCAATGAAACGACATCTTCATATGACGATACGAGATTTGAAAATGTTCGAATGCCTGAAATTTCAATATCCTTTACTCTTGGATTCAGCAAATGCTCCATTTCTCATCACCTTAAAAATTTATGTTTTTATCCTATTTTACCATTCACTGCATAAATGTCACCTGCGAAAGGCACTGGATATCGTTATATGTAGTCTATTCTCCTATCCATCACCGCATGAGTGATATATTAAAGAAAGAGCAACATTTATTATAGCGTAACCTCAAGAGAAAATACAGGCTGTGATGAAGATGATTAGAAAACGGCAAAACTGCGTAAACTGAAAGAACGTGAGAATCAGGGTCATGGGAATTGCTTTCATAGACATACGATCTCCTAAAGGAGGACGATAGATGGAACAATCAGCGAAGACATCGAAAATCGCGTTTCTATCCGTGCTGAGCAACACATTTGTTGTCATCTTAAAAATCATTGTGGGTCTATTAACCGGATCTGTCGCGGTTTTATCAGAAGCCATTCATTCGTTTCTCGATTTAATGGCATCGTTTATTGCATTTATTTCTGTTCGTATTTCAAGAAAGCCAGCAGATTCTAAACATCCTTATGGACATGGAAAAGTCGAAAATATTTCTGGAACGATTGAGACCCTGCTGATATTCGTTGCTGGCATTTGGATTATATACGAATGTGTTCACAAATTAATGCATCCAGAGCCAGTTAAGCTACCCGTGCTTGGCATTGTGGTCATGCTGCTAGGCGCGCTCATCAATTTTGTTGTATCGAGGATTGTGAACAAAGAGGCTGAGCGAGTACATTCAGTCGCCATGAAATCAAATGCATTGCACCTTTTAACGGATGTGTATACGTCACTAGGGGTGGCATTCAGTTTATTGCTTGTGGCATTAACCGACTGGTATTTCCTAGATCCGATCATTGGAATGATTCTGGCCCTCTTTATTATGCGTGAAGCGTTTAAACTCATGAAGGAAGCCTTCCCGCCGCTTGTTGATGCTCGTTTAACACCAGAGGAAGAACAATCAATTGAAGCGATCATTCAAGGATTCAGTCAAGAATTTATTGAATATCATGACTTTCGAACAAGGCGGTCTGGTGCAGAGGAATATATTGATTTCCATTTGATTGTAGATGGAAAGACAACCATTGAAGATGTTCACCAATTATGTGATCGAATTGAAGAGAAGATTCAGCTCGAATTTCCGCATGCGCAAATCTTTATTCATGTGGAACCTGAAAGTGAAAGAAGCTCACAAACGTAAAAAAGGCGATCAACCTATTCTCAGGTTGTATCGCCTTTTTTTACGCTTCATCTATGAAATGAAATCAATATCCATAAGCAGTATCATAGTCTTCGTACCAAGAGATATAAGCTGTGTCATCGTTTGACAAACCATGCTTCATATCTAAATAATCAGCTTCGCAAATATCTTCAATTACAGTCATTTCGTTGTTCTTTAATAATACGACAGTTCCCATCATGAACACCTTTCTTTAAAAAATCCTTGACTATTGTACCATTTGAAGAATCATTGTCAACAGAAGAATGGAAACAAGACGAAAATATCACAAAATGTTAAAAAATCAGGAGGTAAAAGAACTAGAAGTGCCATGATTTTCACAAATTTTCAGTATTTATTCACATAAATCGATTAGATCAAACTGATCTAAAATGTATGTAAAAGTGTAAAGCTGCATTGATCTTGCTATATTCATAGGATATAATAACGAATGATTATAAGAAATTTATAGAAAACATACATAATAAAGGAGAAATAGGATGGAAACCAACATAACAGAACCACACATTCAAGAAAAGAAGCATCCTGAGCTAGCAGGCGTAGGTTATCGTTTTCTTGCACATCTTTTGGACGGTATCATTATCGGAGTACCAATTGCTTTTATCATGTTTATTTTGGCGTCAGTCTTTTTTGTCTCAAGCCCAGGTGCAGCTCTGATGATGGATGACGACAGTTATTACTATTCTTCAACCGTCATAACGGATGAGGAATGGGAAGCTATTATGGGACTGATCATTTTCTATATAGGGGCAGTCTTGATGGGGACCGTGGTCACATGGCTTTATTACGCCATCATGGAATCATCAAAATTACAAGGAACGCTCGGGAAGATGGCTCTTGGCATCAAAGTAACAAAAGTCACAGGCGAAAAGGTCACATTCGGGCGTGCAACTGGCCGCTTCTTTGCAAAAGGCTTTTTGTCTCCGATCTTATATATTGGATATATCATTGCTTTTTTCACAGAGAAAAAACAAGCACTTCACGATTTGATTGCAAGTACAATTGTTGTGAAGAGATAATGAAAAAAAGCACCTCTGCTATATGGGGACTGACCCCATAAAGTGAGACAAATAAAAAACACCTTCAAGTTTGAAAACGGATCGTTGTAATCCGAAATAAAACATGGAGGTGTTTTTTCTATGGGGACAAGAATCAGTTATCCGGTTGAAGTGGCATAAGGCTGGGGATACACACCGGTTCGAACATCCTGTTGGAAAACAATATACTTATGGAAAGGATCCCGAGTACTCTTCCGAATTAGAGCGACTGCAGGCAGAAAATCGCTATCTGAGTCAACAGAATGAAGTTTTAAAAAAGTACAATGAATTGGAAAGGAAGTTGATAAGGAAACGTCAATCAAACTAGTAGAAAAATTGTGCAAAATGATGACAGTACAGGACATTTGTGTCCATTTAGACAACTCATGCGCTTCGTACTATAGATGGAAAAAAATCTGACAAAATCATTCTAAAAAACAAGTAGAGGAACAAATCGGCATGTTGTGCGAGAGCACAAGTATCGATATGGATAACTAAACAACCAATTACCGATCAACTCTCGGCAATTGGCTTTATAAAGGTGTTTTGATCCCTGTCTCAAAAACGGGGGTCAGTCCCCCACTGGAGCCTGCTTTTTTATTTATTGTTGCTTAACAGTAATTTTTAAGGTATTTTTACAGTATATGCTAAATCAACAAACATAATATTTACGCCTACATCAACTTTCTTATATTTGTTTTTAACTGCCCATGCAACAGCACCAGAAGTTCCAGCAGTAATAGCCGCAGCGGCTCCAGTACCCCATGGTCCAGCAGCAATTCGACTTGTGTACCAACCGATATATCCGGCTGCAAATCCACCTGCTACTATGGCATTCATGCTTCTAACTTTCGGTCCTAATTTGAGGTGTAAACCTACAAAACCTAATGTCTGCATGTCACCTTTTTTCTCACTCTCTTCAAAGCTAAATTCTTCTGATTTCATTGAAGTCATTAGTAGACTGTCGTGTTCTGAAATTCCCATTTCCATAAGGGTTTCTTTATCAGCTGTAAAATGAATATTTCCATCCTTATCTAATTCGAAGTAATTAGATAGTTTCTCTGCTAATTCCAATTGTTTTTTATCTATACTGACTGGATGGGTCTCATTATTACCTTGACTAGCATAACTAATCGTTGGAGAAGAGAAACCAAATGTAATAGTAAGTACACATAACACTACTAGAAATTTTTTAAACATACGTACCACTCCTATTTGTTTTTGGGGTAACGCATACATGATATTTCCTTCTATTGGGGTGGAATACTTAGAGGTTAAGGAGAGTAATAAAATGTATTTATTCTTATTCACTTTGATTTACTGTGTAATCACACATATTTTTAATTTGTCCTATGAGATTTCTTTTGGGGTGTATTTTATTGGTCTAGGTTTGATCAAAGGACTTTCCAGTGGGGAAATTAAAGACATATTTAATTTCAAAAAGACAAGGGATGTGTTGAAAGAAAACAGATTTATAGATTCTTTGATGGAATTGTTTTCTTTGGTAATAGTGTTTATTAATGTATACATAATTGATTATGAACCATTCTCTCCCTTTGAGTTTGTTTATACTTTTTTCTTGATTGTAGTTCTGTACAGGTTCCTATTTTGGGGGATCATAAGAGAGTCTAAAAAATGGTTGCATAAAGAGTCATAAGAGACATGGACTTATAAAAATCACTCACTTTCTTTGATATATTCCCATGCTACCATTTATTTCTTTTTAATTGGTAATATAATGGAAAATTTATTTTTCAGTTGCGGTGTCCGCAATATAGGTTCTTTTAAATGATGCCTAAAATTTGATGGCGAGATACCGTCGAAAATTCAAAAGTGATTGCGAGATGCTGAAAATTTTCAAAATTGGAACGAGTATGGATTTTTTATATTGCAAATTATGCTAGTATTTAACATAAAAAGGGATGTTGAAAGGGGAGAGTTCTTGTATGAAATTTAATGCCTTACTGCTTTCAATCGTTTGTGCTAGTTTATTAATCGTTAGTGGGTCTTCTTTTGTCACCCAGCAAGATTCAAATGTGTCAGTTGCTTCAAGAAAGGCTACATGATGAAATGTCTTATTCGATTTGGTACACCTTTTTGGGTCTGTCTTTTTGTTAAATTGAAATGATACAAATGCGCTTTTACTCTAAGGATAACAACATAAAATAAAAAGAAACAGGTCTAGCTGGGACCGACCCCATAAAGTGAGATAAATAAAAAACACCTTCAAGTTTGAAAAGGGATCGTTGTAATCCGAAATAAAACGTGGAGGTGTTTTTTCTATGGGGACAAGAATCAGTTATCCGGTTGAAGTGGCATAAGGCTGGGGATACACACCGGTTCGAACATTCTGTTGGAAAATAATATACCTATGGAAAGGGCCCCGAGTACTCTTCCGAATTAGAGAGACTACAGGCAGATTGCTATCTGAGTCAACAGAATGAAGTTTTAAAAAAGTACAACGAATTGTAACAACATTCGTATTCAAACGAAACTAAACCACCAATCCAATCACCGATCAACTCTCGGCAATTGGCTGTATAAAGGTGTTTTGATCCCTGTCTCAAAAACGAGGGTCAGTCCCGTGTTTTTTTTCATAGATCGCTTGTATGGAAGAGGGAAACAGCACATAAAATAGAATGATAGTGAAAAATGAGGCAGGGAAGGGAGACAATCGATTGAGAACAGGAAAAAAGACCGCACAGAAAAAAGGGGCAGGCTTCGGGCTGTTTTTGACAGCACCTGTGCTGGCCTGGGCTTTGTATGATTTTGCAAATACGATCTTTTCATCAAATATGATCACCATTTTCTTCCCGTTTTACTTGCAGGAAACGATCGGGGACAGTGCGAGAATGGACCAGATCGCAAGTACCTTTATTTCTTATGCAAACGCATTAGCCAGCTTTTTTCTCGTCATTTTTACACCTTTATACGGAGTGCTGATTGATCGTACAGGAAAAAAGAAACGCTACATTACGGTGTTTACGTTCATATGTATTGCTTGTACGGTGTTGATGGGGATTTTTGCTGGGATTGATTTCTCAAGTGAATGGTTTGGGCTGCCTGTTTCTTTATTGGTCGTGGTTACCTTGTTTGTGATCGCAAAGTTTTTCTATCATTCTAGTCTTGTTTTCTATGACACCATTTTGCCCGATCTTGGGACAAAGGATGAAATCCCGCTTATTTCTGGATTTGGTATCGCCGTTGGCTATTTAGGAACACTTGTGGGTCTCTCTGTTTATTTACTTGTCGGCAATGACCAGTTTCATGAAGCATTTATCCCAACAGCCCTTTTATTCCTTCTCTTTTTCCTACCTTTTCTCTTTTTTGTAAAAGATCCTCATCCGCTGCCTCAGCAAGAGAAAAAGGCATCTTTTTTCAGCGGGTATAAAGAGATTGTTCACACGTTTAAAGAGATGAAAAGGTACAAGCCAGCTTTTATTTTTATGATCGCCTTCTTTTTTATGAATGATGCCTTACAAACAGCAATTGCGATGATGGCTGTTTATGCCAAAATCATTATTGGCTTTACAGCTGGGCAATTTATTTTACTCTATCTTGTGTCGACCATTTCAAGTATCATTGGCTCCTTTCTGTTTGGTTATATCACAAAAGCGATAGGGGCAAAACGCTCGATTACCGTCGTGTATGTCATTTTAATTGTGGCGCTCATTCTAGCTGTGACAGCGACAACCGAATGGGTCTTCTGGGTAGCTGGCAGTTTATTTGGGATTTCACTTGGCGCAAGCTGGGGGGCATCACGGATCTTGATTATTGAACTAACCCCGAAGGAAAAGCGAGGACAGTTTTTTGGCCTCTTTGCCTTCTCAGGAAAGGTGTCTTCCATTATTGGGCCCATTATTTATGGCTCAGTTACCCTGCTGTTTGCAGAGCACGGAAATCTCGCAAGCCGCCTTGCACTAGGGTCTTTGCTCATCCTTGCATCGATAGGACTTGTGATTCATCAATTCGTTCGAGAGAAAGCGTAAAGAAACGTCAACTTTTTACCTATGCTGCCGATATAAAAAGTACAATCTAATATTGAAGAATAGAGGGATTTCCGTGGCTTTAAATAAACAAGAAATTTTACTTGACTCTGGTACCAATGAATTGGAAATTGTGAAGTTTGAAATTGGTGCAAATCAATTCGGCATTAACGTCATGAAAGTAAGAGAAATCATTCAGCCGGTTGAGGTGACGGTTGTACCGCACTCTCACCAAGATGTAGAAGGGATGATTAGTTTACGAGGCGAGATTTTACCAGTCATCAATCTATTTTCCTTTTTTAATGTCGAGTCAGATCAGTCGGAACAAGAGAAATATATTGTGACTGAATTCAACCAACGGAAATTTGTGTTCCACACAGGAACAGTATCACAAATTCACCGCGTCAGCTGGGAAGAGATTGAGAAGCCGACTGCACTGAATCAAGGGATGGACCGTCATTTAACTGGCATCATTAAGCTTGATGAAAAAATGATTTTCCTTCCAGATTACGAAAAAATCATTTATGATATTGAATCCGCTTCAGGTGTTGATACGTATCATATGTTTGACGGTGAGAAAGACGAGAGAAGAACAGGGAAGAAGCTGTATGTCGTTGAAGATTCTCCGCTTCTCATGCGTTTATTAACAAATGAATTAACCGAAGCAGGCTATAAAAACATTGTGACCTTTGAAGATGGCAAACAGGCATATGATCATGTCATGGATCTTGTCAGCAAAGGAATCAGTGTGACAGAAGAAATTGATATGATTATTACGGATATTGAAATGCCTAAAATGGATGGCCACCGGCTAACAAAATTGCTCAAGGACAATCCTTTAACAAATTCCATCCCGATTCTTATCTTCTCTTCATTAATCACTGAAGATTTGCGTCATAAAGGGGAAACGATCGGTGCAGATGATCAAATCAGTAAACCAGAAATTCATCAGCTGATTGAAAAAGTCGATCATTTTATTATCTAAACAAAAAACCACTCGGTATGAGTGGTTTTTTTCTGTTTAAAAATAACTTTCCCCGAGTCGTTTGAAGACGGGCTTTGTGTAATGTGATTTTTGTTTTGTGGCGGCAGGTTTTTCTTTTAAACCGACATACGTTTGAAGTATTTGCTTTGCTCGGTTTAATGACATATTCGCTTTCGGATTGCGATATGATTGATTTAAATTTCCTAAGTGTGGCAAAAATTCGAAGTCTTCTTTCGTTGGTGGCAGGTGAAAATAATAATCTCCAATTTCAATCAGCACGTCGGACTGTTGTTGACTATACTTGGGATTGTTAGAGAAATGTAGGCCCACTTTTCTTCCTTTACCTTCTTGCAATAGTTTTTGCAGCGCGCGTTTTTTCAAAAGATAAAGAAACTTGGGGTTTGGTGCGGTTTTAGCATGGCGGTTAACAGTATAAATGGCTTTTGCGATGTTTTCTGCTGTAGGTTCTATGTCTTTAGTATGAGCATAATCGTCCATTTTTTCTCTCCTTTGTCTTTCGTCTTCCTGTGCTTAGTATAAATTATACGTTTTTATTAGTAAATTGCAAATAGAGATATTGTAAAAAGAAAACCTTTGGTATAAAGGGATTATGGAGGGTTAAAAATTTTGTGTGTTCGAATCCCCCAATCTCCCCCAAAAAAACTTCAACTGATTCTATTTCTGTTGATTATATAGTATGTATAGAAGCTATTAATGAAAGGAGGTAATATCATGACATTCAAAAAAGCATTCAATATAGGTTATCTTGTGTTGCTTTTATCTTTTGTTGTCGTATATTTCTTGCTTCCAGCCGATCAATTATTTACAGCAATTATGATCCTCACCGTACTATTCGGAGTATATCAATTTGTGATTTTTAAGAAACTAAAAGAACAAAAACAGCAATAAAAAACGCCCTTGTCTGCATTAGGCGAGGGCGATTGAAATGTAGCCATTCTCATCGTTTGTATTTACAAAAGCCATTTAAGACGCCTTCTGCATTATTTTTCTTCTATCCATTTTATCTGGAGAGAATCCAGCTGTTTTAATTTTCTATATGCTAAAGGTGTCGTATTTTTTATTCTTTTAAACAAATTGATAAAATAACTTGTGCTGTTAAAGCCTACTTGGTAGGCGATTTCTGTAATATTGAAATCCGTTTCTTGGAGCAGGACGAGGCTTTGCTGAATTCTATATTCATTTACATAATGCATGGGTGATTTCTTTAAAATGTCTTTGAAGGATCTGCAGCATTCTGAGCGACTTAACTGTCCTGCACGAGCAATATCTTCGAGAAGGATCTTTTCATAATAATGCTGGTGAATCCAATTCAGCATAAGTTTCATCCGTTCATTTTTATCGTGTTTACGCGCATCATGTTTCATTTGGAAGCCGTTTTGTAATAAGCATTTCCAAATGGTGATAAGCTGAATATTGAGTTCAAGTTCATAATATACCGGAGTTTCATCAATTAATTGTTGAATGATTTGAATGCATTGATAGATCTGCTTTGGCCAATGATCTTTTCGGTTGAATAAAATATAAGGTGTCTGGCTCGCACGCATATATGGATGGACAAATGTGGTGAATAATTCATTCGCTGTGATGAAATAGGGAGAGACATTTAAACAAACATAAGTACATGCCGTCCCATTCGCATCTTTTGCCATGTGCAGGCAGCCACTATTGATGAAAATGCCATCTCCTTGCTTTAAACATAATGTTTCTTCATTGATATGAAATTCAGCTTCACCCTCTAAAATAAAGACAAATTGAAACTCGTCATGCCAGTGAAGAGGGATATAGCCGCTTCTATGATGACGAATTTTTGTATGATAAATAGCAATAGGCCATGTTGTCGTAGAATGCTCCGTCAATTCTTTCAGGTTGTAGTCAATCAGAAAATGATGGTTGTGCATAATTCTCCTCAATATTCTTTTATTTTTATGTTCAATTGATATATCAATATGTAACAAAGTGAACTACTATCAACTATATTATCATGATTTGTTGAGAATTGAGGAGAATGAAAATGAATAGGAGAAAGGGAATTTTACTTGTACTCATAGGCGCTATCTGCTGGGGAGTAGGAGGAACAATTTCACAAAAATTGTTTCAGCAATATGGGATTGATGTCAATTGGCTTGTGACGGTTCGACTGCTCATTTCAGGGGGATTGCTTTTATTTGTTCATGTGATGACAAAAGAAAAAACACATTTGTTCGGTGTGTGGCAAAAGAAGAGGACAGCGATGCAAATCCTTCTATTTGGGCTAATGGGTATGCTGGCTGTTCAATATACTTATATGGCATCCATTCAACATGGAAATGCTGCTGTGGCAACGCTGCTGCAGTATACAGCCCCTGTCATGATTATCGTGTATTTGGTCATTCGCAGGCAATCAACCTTCACTAGAAGAGATTTGGTTACAGTGGTATTGGCTTTAGCGGGCATGTTTTTCTTATTGACGAATGGTTCTATTTCAACATTAACCGTTCCATTTGTGGCAGTGATTTGGGGAATACTATCGGCTGTGGCGCTCTCGTTTTATACGTTATATCCGATCAGCCTGTTAAAACAATTCGACTCTCTAGTGGTTGTCGGCTGGGCGATGCTTATAGGAGGAGGCGCCCTTAGCTTGATCCATCCTCCATGGAAGGTCAATCTCACTCATTTACCTTTTGAAGCGTATGTCTATTTATTGTTTGTGGTCATATTTGGAACGATGATCGCTTTTTGGTTTTACATAGAAAGTTTGCAATACTTATCACCAAAAGAGTCGAGCTTAATTGGAAGTGTTGAGCCCCTTGCAGCAGTCGTCACGACTGTTTTCTGGTTAAAAGAGCCATTCGGACTTTTCCAATGGATAGGGACAGCTTGTATTGTCTATATGATTTTATTCTTGGCATTGTATCAGCCGAAAAAATGAGCGGGATGGGTGATGAACAATAGAAGGAATGATAAGAAGAATTGACTGTATGAAATATAAACAAAGTGAACTATTAGTTCGTGATAACTACCTATTTATCAAAATGGGTAGTTTCTCAAATAATATTTTTTTATATATGCAGTCCACCATATGCGCGTATATGTGATGCATACAGGATAAATTATTTTGTATGAATAGAATAAGCGCAATAAAAACAACCATTAAAGTCAGTTTCATTCGTCATTTGTTTGGCTTCATCCATGGCGCTTTCACCATTCATGTGCAGGCCAATCAACGTACGGCTTGCAGCATCGCCTAAAAATGCACAATCTTCTGTATGTACAACAAACTGTCCCTGTTCATTTTTAGTATGAATAAAATAGTAACTTTTTAGCATTTCTTTCACCTCCAACCTGACTATCCTACTATAAAACGTTTAAAGATGTAAAGGAATTTAATTGTGAAAAACAAGAAAAAATGGATCAATAAAGCAAGCCTTCAAGCAGATTCTCTCAACAGAGGAAATGCATGAAGGACGTTTCATCCATGAAAAAAGGACTTTCCTGAAAAAGAAAGTCCTTTTTGTTATTTACTTATTGAACTCCCTGCCCTTTTAGTTCACGCTGCACGTCTAAGTCGTCAGCTTCTCTGCTAAACTTTGGCAGTGTAATGAAGTAAAAAAGGAAGACAAGTAAAATAATAAAGCCCATTCCGTAATAAATATAAGAAACATTTGTGATGAGTTTTGGAAATAATACCGCAATCACACCTAATGTCATCGATTGAGCAAACATAGTGAGCGGGTCAACCCATCCTGACACACGACCCATCAGTCGAGGATGGACGATTCTAGGCAGCCAGCCGCCAATGACAATGTTGACTGGGCCAATGCATGTACCAATGACAAATGACGTGACATAAAACAACCATAAGGTATGGGTAGAACCAAGGACAAAAATCAAAATACCTGCGACCAAAATTGGAATCGACATGAGATATTGCATCTTTACCTTTTTAGCGAGGACAGAGCCCATTAAGCTTCCAACGAGCAAGCCTGCACCGATCGCAATGGTAAAAAAGGATGTATGCAGTTCAAAATGGTCTGGTGAAAGTCCATATTTCATTGTAAACATCGGAAGAACGGCAAATGCACCATTGACTAGACCGAAAACAAAAAAGCCAAAAATTAAAGAAGCCAATAATTTATTTTTTAAAATATACAGGATGCCTTCTTTAAAATCTTTCAGAGACGTTTTGATGGTCATGCCTCTCCAGCCAGCTTGTCCATTTGGCTGACGCGCTTCAATTGGAATGTTACATGAACGAATCAGGATGCCTGAAATAATAAAGCTGACCAAATCAATTGTAATGGCACCGTGAAGTCCAATCGTCTTATACATAATGGCACCAAGTCCAACGCCAAATACCATAAATAAACTAAACAGCATTTGATTTAAGCCAGCGGCTTTTGCATATTGATCTTTATTTAAAATCGCCTGAACGAGAGAAGCTTCAGCTGGATAGAAGAACTTCGTAATGGCACTTCGAATAAACAAGATCAAGAAAATAAGTGGCAGTGAATTAAAATAAATAACGATGAATAATACAATCGTCAGCCCAGCTCGTATCCAATCACAGTTCTCTGCGACTTTTTTACGATCAAAACGGTCTGCGACCACACCGACCATAAAAAAGACAAAGACGGTAGGAAGAGAATACATAAGTTCAGCCAATGTGGCGTATGCGGGCTGATGACTAAAATGGTCGAGCAAATAAAAGGCAAACGCCATATTGCCTACTGTTGTCCCCATTTGCGAAGCAAGTGCCGCAAAAAAGAGACGAACAAAATTTCTGTTTTTAAAAATATCCATAAATACGCTCCTTAACCTGAAGATCCCACTTTATATCATATAAAATTTTAACCATTCGTACAATTGATTTCATCTACTGGCTAATGGTCACAGGTGTTCCGTTTGGAACGAGTGAAGCAAGCTCGATGACATTCTGATTATACATGCGAATGCATCCTCTAGAAACAGCTTTACCAATTGAAGACGGGTTATTCGTACCGTGAATGCCGTAATGAATTTTTGAGAGGCTCAGCCAATAAGCGCCAAAGGGACCTCCTGGGTTTGGCTGTCTGTTGACAATATAATAAGAACCTGTCGGTGTCATATTTAAAATTTTCCCTGTTGCAATCGGATACGAACGAATAAGCTGTGATCCAGAAAACAAAACGAGACGTTTCGTTGAAATCGAAACAAAGATGCGGTAAGGGATCGTATTAGGATCTGGCAAACCAGGTATGATGATGACCTCATTTTGTTCAGGCTCGCGAGCTTGAAGTGACGGATTTGCAGCCTTTAAGGCATCTGTTGTTGTTCGAAAATCAAGCGCTATAGAAGCAAGAGTTTCTCCTCTTTTCACCGTGTATAGCAGCACCAAAGTACACTCCTTTTACTCAAATAAAAGAAGCCATGATGCCGTCACTTAACATACTATATGGACGGAATCAGGCCCAGTAAGGTTTCTCCTAACATTTGTCATGAAAAAGAACTTTGATTATACATATGCAGGAGGGGGCGGTTTGGCTTCTATTTATACACGAGATGTAAAGGTAAAAAAGGTTAACTCTGGCTTGGCTAAAAACCGAAGCGGGAGACGTGTTGTCCCAAGTCCACGATTGACATAGATGCGGTGCTGATCGCTTTCGTATAAACCTTCTACATATGTACGGCCGTAAGGTGCTGTGAGAATCGGTCCATAGAAAGGCAGCTGCACTTGACCGCCATGCGTATGCCCGGAAAGCTGCAAGTTAATAGGTGTTGTTTTCAGCTCTAATGCTGCATCAGGCTCATGGACGAGCAGCAACGTAAATAAATCAGATGATACTTCCCGTTTGATCAAATCGTAATCAGGCACGCTCATCATAAGATCATCCAGTGCAGCAATCTGAATATGTGCATGATCTTTTTCTAATAGAAACACATCATTTTTACATAATGTAAATCCACAAGCCTCCATTGTTTTCTCATAAAGCTCCACGCCAAATGGTCCGTAGTCATGATTTCCGTAGATGGCTAGTTTACCGAACGGAGCATGAAGCTTATTCAAATAAGTCTTCGCTTTTTCATGCTCTTGGGTGGATGCTTGAAAATCAACGAGATCACCTGTGAACACAATGAGATCTGGAGATGCAGCATTGATTTTCTGAACGATGGCTTCTAGGTCCTTCGCAGGAAATGTATCACTCAAATGAACGTCACTAAATTGAGCTATTTTAAACTGGTCAAATGAAGCTGGAAGCTGAGCATCTTGAATCGTCAGTGACACGGTATCGATCATGCGCGGCTCAATGTACCTGGCATATCCATATCCACAACTTGTAGCCAAAAACCCGAGAATACTCGCACCAGCTGCTCCTTTTAAAAATTGTCTGCGGGAAAGCTGCTTCATATAAGACTCCTTTATAAATAAAATTAAGTATAGCATCATATTTGGATAATCTCCCATATGGTGCACCGAGGGTCAATCATGATATGATAGACAATAATGAATGAATAGTCATTCAAATCATACAAAGGGGGAGAACAAATGACGAAGCAAACAGTGATTGTGACAGGGGGATCAAGCGGTATGGGGAAGGCAATGGCTGCCCATTTGGCAGCTGAAGGCTGGAATGTTGTGATTACTGGTAGAACGGAAGAGACGCTGGAAAAGACGGCAAAAGAAATGAAGCAGAAGGGCGGAGCAGTCGCTTACTTCCAAATGGATGTGCGAAACCCAGAGGATGCTGACCAAATGGTCAAGTTTGCGGTGGATACATTTGGTGATGTCGATGCCCTCATTAACAACGCAGCAGGAAATTTTTTAGTGCCAGCAGAAAAGCTGTCTCCTAACGGCTGGAAAGCTGTGATTGATATTGTGTTAAATGGTACATTCTTTTGCAGCCATGCAGTGGGCAATTACTGGATTCGGCAAAAGAAAAGGGGAAGTATCCTTAACATGGTGGCTACCTATGCATGGGGTGCTGGTGTAGGCGTGGCGCATTCGGCGGCAGCAAAGGCCGGCGTGTTGTCCCTGACTCGAACGCTTGCTGTTGAATGGGGGAGGCAATATCGAATTCGCGTCAATGCCATCGCACCAGGCCCAATCGAGAGAACAGGCGGAGCAGATAAACTATGGGAATCAGAAGAAGCAGCGCAAAGAACATTAGATAGCGTTCCTCTTGGCAGACTGGGCACACCTGAGGAAATTGCAGCGCTTGCGAGCTTTTTATTATCGGAGCATGCGTCTTATATAAATGGAGATTGTATTACGATGGATGGGGGACAATGGCTCAACCAATCACCATTTTGATTGACGATGTAAGACCTGCTTTTGATGTGGTATAATCACACAAAGAGAGAAGCAGGTGATGAAAATGGTCGATCCATTGGATATTTTAACGAATATTGAAGATGTTTTCCCGCACTATCAAGCAATATTCAGTGCGGAAGAGCAAAAAGTGATAGGCTATGAGATTCTAGGAAGAATGAAGCTTGAGTCAGAAACGGTTAGCCTAGGCTCCTTCTTTACGGATTCATCTATTCCTGACGAATATAAATTGGAAGTAGATCACAAAGTACTGACTCAAGCACTTGATCTCTTCACAACAGCAGATGACGATTTGCTCATTTTTATTAATCATGATGCCAATATCCTCATGCTGGATCACGGGGAAAGCTTTTTAGAACTCTTAAAGGAATATGAAGCAAGGGGCATTCAGCTTAACCGGTTTGTTATTGAGTTTGCAGAGCATACGTTTAGCGGCGACATTGAACAGCTATACCATACGTTAACGTATTATCGTACATATGGGATTAAAATCGCCGTCTCAAATATAGGAAAAGAAAGCAGTAATCTGGACCGGATTGCCTTGCTTTCACCTGATTTATTAAAAATAGATTTACAGGCATTAAAGGCATCGGCTCCATCTCCTTCCTATGAATATGTCTTGTACAGCATTTCATTGCTTGCAAGAAAAATAGGAGCTGCTTTAATTTATGAGGACATTGAAGCAAATTTCCAGCTTCAGTATGCTTGGAGAAATGGCGGGAGATATTTTCAAGGGTTCTATCTTCATGAGCCTGCAGGAGAATTAATCGATCGAAGCCACCGAAAAGATCAGCTTAGAGAAGAATTCCAGCAATTTATTGCCCATGAGAAAAAGAAGCTGCAAGCTGTCTACGAACATTCTGAAACATTTTATAAACGAATTCATCAAGCTGTTACGACTTTAAAGAAATCGTGCAGCACAAATGATGAGCTCATTCAAAAACTGGCACTTGAACTAACAGATTGCAGCTTTCGGATTTATATGTGTAATGAAGAAGGCTTTCAAATCACTGGAAATGTGTTCAAAAAAGAAGAAGAATGGTTGTTTCAGCCGGAGTATATAGAAAAAAACTGGAGCTGGCGTCCTTATTTCCTAGCAAATATTCTTCAAATGAGAATTAGCGGAAAAGGATTTTTCAGCGATATTTATAGTGATTTAGAAACAGGTGAGAGGATACGTACGTTTTCTTATCCTTTAGAGGGAGATATGTATTTGTTTATAGACCTTCCATATGCCTATTTATATGAGCAAGATGGATTAATTTGAAGACGCGGCGTGAAGACTAATCCTCGCATTCTTTGTCAGTCCTGCGTGGCAGTGCTCATGAATGTACAATTCGCTCCGGTACTCGTCCTTCCTAGACTTCAAAGGTTTTCTATACACTGGAATGTAAATAAAAGGAATTTTAGCCTTTTGTCATCAATCTGAGCAGCCTCGTAGGCTGCTTTTTTTGATAGAAAAAAGAAAATTAAAAAATGGTTGACAATGAAACTGATAATCATTATCATTTAGTTATAGAGAGAAGCTACTCTCTGTTCCCCAACCCCTCTATCAGATCAAGATCCAAAAAACTTGGCGCTACCCCCGCCAAGTTTTTTTTGTGCTTCAATCTTTCCCTTCATGCATAGGACAGCCCAAACCCTCCATACATCTTAAGTGATGATAGTTAGACAGTAGGAGGGAAACATCATGATCAAACGTGACACGCGGCTGCTCATTGATTTGCCAAGACCAGATCACCCAGATGCAAATGGTGCCGCTGCTGTGCAAGAATTACTCGGCGGAAAATTCGGTGAAATGTCCACATTAAATAATTACATGTTTCAATCCTTTAACTTTAGAGGGAAACGAAAACTCAAACCGTTTTATGACCTCGTATCCAGTATTACAGCTGAAGAATTCGGTCATGTTGAGCTTGTGACCACAGCCATCAATCTCATGATTACCGGAACCACCCATGGCGGGGACCCAGATACGACGCCGATGAAGGCAGCTGTCGATAAACGAAATACACAGCATTTTATTCAAACAGCCCAAACAGGCTATCCGTTTGATTCAATGGCAAAACCTTGGACAGGAGAGAATGTGTTCTCAAGCGGCAACCTGATTCTTGACCTCCTTCATAATTTCTTCCTTGAATGCGGAGCACGTACGCACAAAATGCGTGTATATGAAATGACGGACCACCCTACAGCAAGAGAGATGATCGGTTATTTACTTGTCAGGGGCGGCGTGCATATTGTGGCATATGCAAAGGCACTAGAAGTCGCTACAGGAGTAGATGTAGGGAAGATGCTGCCAATCCCAAATCTTGATAACAAATACTTTGATTCAGCGAGAAAATTTGAAGATCAGAATGTTCATACAAAGCTGTATACATTTAGTGATACGGACTACAAGGATATCAATAAAATTTGGAAAGGCAGCCACCCGATTGATGGAAAGCCGCTCACAGTCATTGAAGGCACCCCGCAAGGTGCACCTGTGCCAGATTATAGAGAATTACCGGAAGAGTTTGCTCCAGGCATATCAAAAGAGGATTTTGATGAAATTGCGAAACGACTGATGAGATCTGCTGGTTTATAAAAATCATGGTGCATGAGATTAGAAAAAAGACTCAAACTAAAAAAACAGATTCTTTTTCTTTTTTTGAATTCAAGAGGAAAAATATCATCTGAGAACACTTTATGGTATGATGCTTTGTAGGACTTGTGTATAATCAATACGGGTTCATCTTGAGTTGTTTTTTTGAAAGGAGTCTTTTTTTAGAATGTCACAATTAATGGGTATCATTACAAGGCTGCAAAGTCTTCAAGAGACAGCAGAAGCTGCAAACGAGCCGGCACAGCGTTATTTCGAAGTGAACGGTGAGAAAATCTGTAGTGTTAAGTATTTCGAAAAGAATCAAACGTTTGAATTGACTGTTTTTCAACAAGGGGATAAGCCAAACACTTTCCCATTTGACAACATTGATATGATTTCGATTGAGATTTTTGAGCTTCTACAATCCTAAGCTGAATCGTATGAAATGTTTTTTCTGAGGATTCCTTCGTTTATTGCGGCAGCATACATGGATCATCATAGATGATATGTACAAATGGAAGATGATCAATCAGCGCATTTTTCGGATAAGAGACCATTAAAAAGGAGTTCCTTTCTGTGAGTGATTCTTTTTTCTACAATCTTTCTGAAGATCGTTTAGCGTTTTCTGATGTCGTCATGAGAATGAAAGACTTTATTCGAAAAGACCCTAGATCCGCCTATGTGTTATCAATTGGTACGGATTCTCAGGTCAATCAAAATGTCACAACATTTATGACTGCAATTCATCTCCACCGGATTGGCAAAGGAGCTTGGGGCTGCCTCACACAACAAGTGATTGAAAGACCCGTGCAAAGTCTTAGAGAAAAAATTTCATTAGAGACAGCGTTTAGCCAAAAGGTATGTGCAGACATCCTTGAGGGGCCTTTAACAGAACTGATGGATTTGCTTCTTCCGTTTGCTGAGGAAGGGGCAGACCTTCGTTTTGAAGCCCATCTGGATATTGGCAAAAAAGGAAGTACGAAAGAGCTGATCCAGGAAATGACCGGAATGATCACAGCTATGGGAATTGAAGCAAAAATAAAACCCGACTCATATGCAGCATTTTGCTATGCCAATCGATACACAAAATAAATTCCGTCATTTTTCTCCAAACCTTGTCGAAACGTGCGGTTGACGATTCGATTCTAGTTCCTTATTCTAGCTGTATAGAGAGGAAGCAGACATTCAAAAGCCTGCTAATCAATATAAAAGCATATATGAAACAGGGGGCCTGATGTTGAATGAGCGTCATCGAAAATCGTTTTAATGAAGAAGAGAAAAAGCTATTATTAAACGTATTGCTGAATCAGGAATATGCTGTCGAATTACTAAGCAGTGAGATCAATGATATAGAATGTGGAACAAAAAATGTCGACGACAATACGTATAAGCAATTGATCACATTGTATGACAGAGTAAGGTTTGAGAATTAATATTGCTTTAACATTCTATTAGATACTCGGGGGCTGAGTATCTTTTTTATGCAGAAAAAATCTTTCGACAAAATTCGTTTTAGTTTATGCTTAATCGTAATGGGGAATGTATGATTGATGATTGAGAGAAAAGGGGTCGAAGAAACATGATAGAGATAGAGCCGACTCAATTGCTTGAGTCCACAGTAGCCGAGCATATGATTGATGCAGATAAAGTCGCACATGTTCAAATTGGCAATAACCTTGAGCATGCCCTATTGGTCCTAACCAAAACAGGATATACAGCCATTCCGGTATTAGACGCTTCTTATCATTTACACGGGTTAATTGGAACGAATATGATTATGGATAAAATCTTCGGTTTAGAACGAATCGAATTTGAGAAGCTCGACCAGTTGAAGGTCGAAGAGGTTATGCTGAAAGATATTCCGAGACTCAAAACGACAGATCCTGTAATAAAAGGCGTTCACGCTGTGACGAATAATGGATTTGTTTGTGTAGTAAATGAGGAGCAAGTCTTTGAAGGCATTTTTACTCGACGAGTTGTATTAAAGCGCTTAAATGAGGTCATTCATTCCGCGAAAAAATGAGCTGCAGCCCAGCTTATTTTTTTTGCCTTCATAAGTTAAAATTTATATAATGAGCATATGGAATAAGAAAAACTTATAGAGAGAAAGGGGACGCCCATGCAGCTTCAGGAGTTACATATGCTTGTTGTGCTAAGTGAAGAATTGAATATGAGGAAGGCTTCGGAACGGCTCTTTGTCTCTCAGCCTGCATTATCTCAAAGATTGCAGACGATCGAAAAGGAATGGGGAACGAAAATCTTTTTTCGTTCACAAA
Source organism: Bacillus sp. FSL K6-1000 (assembly GCF_038630785.1). Taxonomy (NCBI): domain Bacteria; kingdom Bacillati; phylum Bacillota; class Bacilli; order Caryophanales; family Bacillaceae; genus Bacillus; species Bacillus sp. FSL K6-1000. The sequence continues at coordinate 1,362,567 of NZ_CP152042.1, forward strand.
AGGGGCTGACCGTGACTTCAGCAGGTGAACAGATTATCCAATTTGCAAAAGAAGTAACGGTTGAACAGGATCGAGTGAGAGAACGAATTGATGAACTTGAGGGTGACATTCACGGTACACTCAAGCTTGCGGTGGCGTCGATTATTGGACAGCACTGGCTGCCAAAGGTGTTAAAACGGTATGTCGAAAAATATCCAAATGCCAAGGTGTCACTCGTTACCGGCTGGAGCAGTGAAATGCTCAAAAGCTTGTATGAAGACCATGTGCACATAGGAATCATTCGCGGAAACCCTGATTGGAAGGGGACAAAGGAATACTTGATGACAGATCATTTATACTTAGTCGATTCCGTGATCAAGGACGTAGATGAATTAATCAAGACTGAGCGGCCATTTATCCAATTTAAAAGCGACAGCACGTATTATCAGGAAATCCAGCACTGGTGGCATCAAAAATTTAAAGTATCTCCAAAGCAGACGATTTTAGTAGACCAAATTGAAACATGTAAACAAATGGCCTACCACGGCATCGGTTACGCCATTTTGCCTTCTGTTACTCTATATGACCACGAAAAAAGTGTTTATAAAACACCGCTTGTTGATGTGAACGGAGAGCAAATCGGCCGTGACACATGGCTGCTAGGCTATGAAGCGTCTTTTCAGTTAAAACAGGTACAAGCATTTGTTGGTGTGGTTAAAGAAATGCTTGAAAATGATGCCGTGTAAGTACCTTCTTGGAATAGGGAGGTACTTTTTTTTATGAAATCATTTGACAATGAAAATCATTATCATTTAAAGTGTACATATAATAATTGAAAATGATTATCATTTAGATGAGGTGACCGATAGATGAAAGCACTAATTGCATTTGCGAGTATGTCTGGAAATACGGAAGATATGGCAGCGATCTTAAAGCAAACACTTGAAGGAAAAGGCATAGATACAGAGATGATGGAATTTGATGATATGAACGCAGAGGACCTATCCTCATACGATTACGTATTCATTGGTTCTTATACTTGGGGTGATGGAGATTTGCCATATGAAGCAGAGGATTTTTATGAGGAGGTCTCTACTCTTGAACTTAGTCACATAAAAGCAGCTGTCTTTGGATCGGGTGATTACAGCTATCCAAAGTTTTGCGAGGCTGTCCATACATTCCATGACATGCTGAAATCAACGGGTGCATCTGTTTTTCCTGAAACATTAAAAATGGAGCTTGCACCGGATACAGATGAAGATGTGGCGTGCTGTCAGGAATTTGCTGTGAGCTTTTTAACGTGGGCCGCTTTGTCTGAGAAACGAGTTGAAAATCATGTTTCATAAAGGAGCAACAGCCGTTGCAGCATCTAAAAGTGGTGGATACTTTGTTGCTGTAAAACGTGAAGGTATTTTTCACTATAGTGTGGAGAGCGGATGGCAGCAACTGTTTAAACTCAAGCATAAAATTCATGCGATCAGCTATATTGGCCCTTATTTATTCGGTGTTGGTGAAAATGGCACAGTGATTAGATCAGGAGATGAAGGCAATACATGGGCGTTATCTTCATTTCCAACAAACGCAGTCGTCTGGTCTATTACAGGACGTAAAGATGGGTTTGTATGTGCGCATGGAAAACATAGTATCTATGTGTCAAATGATTTCGGAATTTCCTGGGAAATTATGAAGCCATTTGCTCATGTGAATCATCCGCCGGTCATTCGTTCTTTATGTGCTGCAGGTGACCACCTTTATATTGGAACACAGATTCATGAGGTTCACGGAGGAATATGGGTGTATGACTTGCAGAGTGAACAGATTTTTCTTTTAAACAGAGAGGAGCACCGAATGACAGCTTCTATGCTGCTCTGTCATGAACATCTTCTTGTTTGTGCATTAGGTTCAAAAAAAGGCAAAAAAGGATCTGTTCAAATTTTAGATTTACATACAAATATTCTGCATGATATTCAATCACAGGCCTTTGCTAGAGAAGAATCATTTTTGGATGTATCAGAGGATAACGGCATTGTGTATGTGACCACTTCACAAGACGAACACGGATTTTCTAAAGTGTATCAGCTTGATATTGAGCAAAAAGAGCTCAAATGGTTTGATACGATCAAAGGGCACGGTTTTCGTGTAGCCAATCAAAACGAAAACTTTTTCTGTGCGGGTTTATATGAAAGTAAGTTTGTCAGGCCGTATGAGGAGCCAGCGTTGATTCATTGATAAGGAGGAAGAAAAAGTGACAGAAAAGGTTTTATTGGTGTATGCCACGATGTCTGGAAATACAGAAGCGATGGCAGATTTAATTGAAAAAGGTATAACGGAAGCAGGAGCCAGCGTGGACCGGCATGAAGCGATGGATATTGATGCCGAGCTGCTTAATGATTACTCGCACATTATGTTAGGTGCGTATACATGGGGAGATGGCGATCTTCCGGATGATTTTATTGATTTATATGAAGAAATGGAAGAGCTTGATTTAACGGGAAAAGCATTTGCAGTATTCGGTTCTGGCGATACATCTTACGAACATTTTTGCGGAGCTGTTGACCTAATCGAAGAAAAAGTGAAGGAGCTTGGCGGTGACATTGTCCTCCCATCAGTTAAAATTGAGCTGAATCCAGAAGGAGAGGAAGAAGACGAATTAATTTCTTTTGGTAAACAATTTGTTCAGCTTCACCAGCAAGAAGCGGGATAATCGGTCCCGCTTGTTTTATTTTCCATTGAGGAGATGACTCTTTCACTTGTCATTAAAACACTCCTTTGGTACAGTAATGAAGTATAAATTAAGAGGAGGACATACATACATGAAACAAATGGACGCTAATGAAATTATTTCATTTATTCAAAATAGTACAAAATCAACACCTGTCAAAGTCTATATTAAAGGTGACTTAGAAGGTATTGAGTTTGGTGAACATGCAAAAACATTCATCACAGGAAACACTGGAGTTGTTTTCGGTGAGTGGAGTGAAATTCAAGATGTGCTAGCATCAAACAAAGACAAAATTGAAGATGTTGTCGTGGAAAATGACCGCCGCAACTCTGCAATTCCGATGTTAGATTTGAAAAACATTAAAGCCCGTATTGAGCCAGGGGCAATCATCCGTGACCAAGTTGAAATCGGTGATAATGCAGTCATTATGATGGGTGCTTCTATTAATATCGGTTCTGTAATCGGCGAAGGTACGATGATTGACATGAACGTGGTGCTTGGCGGCCGTGCGACGGTAGGTAAGAACTGTCATATCGGTGCTGGATCTGTTCTTGCAGGTGTTATTGAGCCGCCGTCTGCTAAACCAGTTGTGGTAGAAGATGACGTTGTCATCGGTGCGAACGCTGTTGTTCTAGAAGGCGTGACAATTGGTAAAGGTGCAGTAGTAGCTGCAGGTGCGATCGTTGTGAACGATGTAGAGCCTTACACAGTTGTAGCAGGTACACCTGCTAAGAAAATCAAAGACATCGATGAAAAAACAAAAGGTAAGACTGAAATCAAACAAGAACTGCGTCAGCTTTAATTCATATAATTCGCAGCTGAAGACAAAGACGTGGATGAGATATCCACGTCTTATTCGTATAGAAGAAAGGAAGTGAGTTCACTTGTTAAATCGTGAGCAATTAATATCCATTCGAAGAGATTTACACCAAATCCCTGAGCTTGGTTTCCAAGAATTTAAAACACAAGCGTATCTTATTCAGCATTTGGACACCTATTCAAAAGATCGAGTTGAGATTGAAACGTGGCGAACTGGGCTTTTTGTAAAAGTGAAAGGGACAAATCCAACGCGCGTATTTGCTTATCGTGCAGATATGGACGGCCTGTCTATACCCGAGGAAACAGGGTATCCATTTGAATCTGTGCATGAAGGGAAGATGCATGCATGTGGACATGACCTTCATATGACCATTGCACTTGGTATCATCGATCATTTCGTTCATGAACCGATCAAAGAAGACGTATTATTTATCTTCCAGCCGGCAGAAGAAGGTCCAGGCGGTGCCGAACCAATGCTTACAAGTGATGTTCTCAAAAAATGGACGCCAGACTTTATTACAGCGCTGCATATCGCACCTGAATATCCTGTTGGAACAATTGCTACAAAGCCTGGTTTGTTATTTGCCAATACGAGTGAGCTTTTGATTGAGCTTGAAGGAAAAGGCGGACACGCAGCATATCCTCATTTAGCAAATGATATGGTTGTTGCTGCAAGTGCTCTTGTAGGTCAGCTGCAATCGGTGATTTCGCGTAATGTTGATCCCCTTGATAGTGCGGTCATTACAGTGGGCACGATTACCGGCGGAACGGCTCAAAATATTATTGCGCAGCATGCAAAGCTTGACGGTACCATTCGCACACTTTCGCCAGAGTCTATGGACAAGGTGAGAAAGCGAATTGAAGCATTGGCAAAAGGAATTGAAATTGGCTACGAATGCAAAGCAACTGTTCGTTATCCTTCGTCTTATTACGAAGTGGACAATTCAAAGGATTTGACAGAGGAATTTATGTCATATGTAGCCGAAGAAGGGCTTGCGAATGTGATTGAATGCAGAGAAGCCATGACAGGAGAAGATTTTGGCTACATGCTGAAAAAATATCCCGGCTTCATGTTTTGGTTAGGGGTCGATTCAGAATACGGCCTGCATCATGCAAAGCTCCAGCCGGATGAAAACGCGATTGAAACAGCTGTGAATGTCATGACGGCTTATTTTAAAAAGCAAGCTGGTGAATGAATAATCGAGCTGCCTCCTGTACACCTTATGAACAGGAGGTGTTCTTGATTATGACAAGAATTGGTGTAGAACAATCTTTATCCGATGTAGAAGAACTATTGAAGCAAAAAGGGTATGATGTCGTACGTATTCAAAATGAACAGCAAATGGATCAGTGTGACTGTTATGTCGTCACAGGATTAGATTCAAATGTTCTTGGCATTTCAGACACAACAACAAAGGCATCTGTTATTACAGCATCAGGTATGACGGCTGATGAAATTTGCCAAGAAGTAGAACAGCGAGTTCAATAAAACAAGAAAAAGAACCGGTAGATTATGATCCCGGTTCTTTTTGCTCTTTTTCTATATCGAGTACTTCTTTCATTTTTTTGCGCAAGATTCGTTCTACCCGCCATTGCTCCATTGTTTCAGTTTTCGCTATGATGCGCAGCACAAGGGAAGAAGAACCGAACGCCTCCACGCCGACAACTTGAGGACCTTCGATAATTTGAGGAGTTTCCTCTCGCACCTCATCACAGGCAGCTTGAAGGGCTGTGATCATCTGATCCACATTTTCATCCGGAGACAGCTCAATATCAACGAGTGCCTGCATCGTTCCTCTTGAATGATTGCTCACATTCAGTATGCTGCGATTAGGAATAAAATGAAGGGTGCCGTCAAAGCTTCGAAGCTGTGTGGTTCTTAGTCCAATTTGTTCAACAATCCCATCAAAGCCGGCGACCGTTATATATTCTCCTACATCAAATTGTTTTTCCAATAGTATAAAGAATCCGGTCACAATATCACTCACTAACCCTTGAGCGCCAAAACCGATCGCAAGTCCTACAACGCCTGCACCTGCCAGCAAAGCAGTCGGGTTATAATGAAATAAGTCGAGGATCATCACAACTAGAATAAAAATCAATAAGTAGGCGAAAATATTTAACGTCAGACTTTGAAGCGTCTGTGCTCTTGATAAAGAGACTTCATGCTTTTCAGCGAATGTGGAATAGGCTCGCTTAATCATCTTGTTTCCTATGGCTCTGATGATAAAGTAAATGGCAAAAATGGCGACTAGTTTTAGCAAAAACATACTGCTATTGAGGATAATGGAAACCCAATCTACTTGTTGAAATGCTCTCATGATCTTCAAAACCTTTCTATGTATGCTCTAAAAGAGAAGCTAATCATTTGTTCCCTTATGCAAGTCATGTTAAACTTTTGATAGGTGAAGCAGGAATTGTGACAAATCGTTAATTAAATTTATTATTAATTAATATTGACTAAAAATCGCATAAGTATTATAATTGTAATTGTGAAGTTATTAACTAAATGAGAATTTTAAGTTTTGATTCTCATTTTATATACAGCTAAGAAGACTGTATAAAGATATTATTTTTTGGAGGGATTTACATATGGCAGAGCGTTTTGTAGGAAAACAAGCTCCACGTTTTGAAATGGAAGCAGTACTTGCTAACAAGGAATTTGGTAAAGTAAGTTTAGAGGAAAACATGAAGAATGACAAATGGACAGTTCTTTTCTTCTATCCAATGGATTTCACATTTGTTTGCCCAACTGAAATTACAGCAATGAGCGATCGTTATGACGAGTTCGAAGATTTAGATGCAGAAATCATCGGTGTATCTACTGATACAATCCACACGCATCTTGCTTGGATCAATACAGACCGTAAAGACAATGGTCTAGGTGAATTAAAATACCCGTTAGCTGCTGATACTAACCACACAGTGTCTAGAGAATACGGCGTTTTAATTGAAGAAGAAGGAATTGCTCTTCGCGGTTTATTCATCATTAACCCAGAAGGCGAACTTCAATACCAAACAGTATTCCACAACAATATCGGTCGTGATGTAGATGAGACATTACGTGTTCTTCAAGCATTACAAACTGGTGGACTTTGCCCAGCGAACTGGAAACCTGGTCAAAAAACACTTTAATTGATAACTGAAGAAACAGGAGGGTCTAACTGATGTTAGACCTTTTTGTTTCGACACATACAATGGATGGAGGCGCTTCATAATGAAATTACGTCAACCAATGCCAGAACTAACTGGTGCAAAAGAGTGGTTAAATGGAGAAGTAACAAAAGAAGATTTGATTGGTGACAAACCAACATTGATTCATTTCTGGTCAGTCAGCTGTCATCTTTGTAAAGAGGCAATGCCTCAAGTCAATCAATTCCGTGATGAGTACAAGGATCAACTAAACGTTGTAGCAGTTCATATGCCTCGTTCAGAAGATGACCTAGATCTAGAAAAAATCAAAGAAGTTGCGAAAGAGCATGAAATCACGCAGCCAATCTTTGTGGACAGTGATCATCACCTAACAGAAGCCTTTGAAAACGAATATGTACCTGCATATTATGTATTTGATAAAACAGGTGCTTTGCGTCACTTTCAAGCCGGTGGAAGCGGAATGAAAATGCTTGAAAAACGTGTCAATCGAGTGCTTTCTGAGTCTGAAAAGGCTGCAGAATAGGCTTTCCCCCATAAATGGGGGTTTTTTCATGGGCAAAAACAGGCGGCGTATTGCACTGGACGAGTTTATTATTCCTAAGAAAAGAGAAAATGAGGGAGTTTATTAAAAAATATCCCTGAAACAAAAAGGTATAACGACCTATTTACATTTTTATTTTGAAATGAAATTGTAAAGATTTTAACTTTTTACTATTCAGAACGTTTTTGCACAAAAGAAATTTCAGTTAGGTAAATAACTATATAAATCAAGTAGTATAAGCGTTTATTCAATTTTTTTACAATATTTTAAGGTTTGTCAAAAGCCTATGGTGTCAATGAAATGGGTGCCGATTTTTCCTCCTTGGCAAAATTTTAGTTGAAAATACCTATCTGTTAGCAAACTGTAAAATGATAAAAAAATAGTTGATAAAATTAGTTTTCTAATCTAATATTTACTATAGAATATTTTTTATATGATGAGGGGGAAATCCATTGTTTAATGAGAGGGAAGCGTTACGTTTACGATTGGAACAATTAAACGAGGCAGAAGTAAAGGTCATCCGTGAATATCAAATTGAGCGCGATGCGATTTATGCAAAATTAAGAGAATTAGACCGTCAAGGAACAGGTCTAGTGTCAGATACAAAAAAAGAAGTACGTACAGAAAGAAAGACAGATTCACTGCCTGTATTAGCTGAGCTTGCTGCGCAAGAAATGAGAAGCTACCAGCAGCCGGCACAACCACAATCATCATCTTTAGGAACAGGACAGCTAAACGGTGCACCTGTAGGTATTCCTGAAGGATCGACAAGACGCAGAAGAGGCACAGCTCGTCCTGGCTCAAAGGCAGCGAAGCTTCGTGAAGCTGCGATTAAAACGTTAAAACGTCATAATGCAGCGATTAAAAGCTCAGAGCTTCAAAAAGAGATCGAAAAAGAGAGCGGTCTTGAAATCCCAAATATGACAACGTTTATGCAAAGCTTAATTAAAATGTATCCTGAAGTGAAGAAGCCTTATCGCGGACAGTATATTTTAGAAGGCGACATTCAAACAGAAGACGAATAAATAAAAAAAACTGCTGGGCGTCAAGCCAGCAGTTTTTTATTTCGAGAATTACTTCTTTTGATCAACTGTATAGACAATTTTGCGTTCCTTAGGCAGGTGATCACGCTGTTTTTTAAAGCCGTCGATTTTGACTGTCATGACTTCTCCATTACGCTGCACAGCATCGACTTGTTCCTGAAGTGTTTGAACTTGTTCGTTGAGTTTCTTCAAAATCGGTTCGATTTCTTCTGTCGTTTGCAGGATGCGGTCTCGTGAGAATGGCTGTGAATTTGTTTGTGCTGACTGGTCAATATCAGCAAAATGAGATGCGATCCATTCCTCGCTTTCTGCTAACTGTTTTTGATAGCTCGTGAGCGTTTCATAAAAAATCGCTTCTTTTGCTTTTTCAATTTGCAGTAATTTCTCCTGCGTTTCATAAAAACGCTCTTGAAGGTGTCTGACGCCTTCCTGTAATACATGGAGCTCTGCGTTTTTATCGCCCAAATTTTGCTGCAGCTTTTCAATCACTGCGGATAAAGTATTTCCTTTTTTCTCCTCTTTTTCAAGTCGTTTATCTTGATCTTCTATCCGTTCATTTAATTGTTGCGAGATTTCCTTATATTTGACAACTTTCAAATGCAGCCTGTGTTTTTCTTCGGTTTCTTTTCTTCTATGATAGGTTTCCTTTTGCAGCATCTCATGGAGAAGGACCATTTTATGTAACAATTCTGTTTTGCTGTAAGAGAGATCCTGTATTTTTGAGGCAGCATCATGTTGATCATTGGTTATTTCATCCAGTTGTTGTTTTAATTGCGTGTAATCCTTTTTCATCTCATGATATTCTTGAGTTAGCTTCTTATTTTTAGAATACGTATATGAGGACTGTAAATCAGAGATCATTTGTTGATATTTGGCAGTTTCAGCTTTTAAGTATAAATTCTCTTGAGATAGATCATGGAATAGGGGAGAAGCATGGCGCCTGTTCATCGATAGACCCTCCTTATTCATGTTACCAATAAAGTATGCGAAAGGAGTGCGATTAGAACAACCATATCAAAGGAGGATGAGAGGATGCACGTAGTGAATGTGATTTTAGCTGGAGGAGCTTCCAGACGTTTTGGAGAGCCAAAGGCAAGTCATATGTATCAAGGGAAACCATTATATGAGCATGTGAAAGAGCAGCTTTTAGACGGGCAGACTGTCATCATCAGCCAACCATCGCTTCTTCCTTTTTTCAAAGCAAGAGGGGAACAAAGTGTGTGTTTAGATGATGAAGAGGTGCGCGGATGCGGACCGCTTGCCGGCATATATACAGCGATGCAAAAGCAAGAAGCAGAATGGTATTTAGTGACGGCGTGTGACATGCCTTTCATACGGAAGAAAACGGCGGAAGTATTATCGTCCTATTGCAGTGAGCACGCAGATGCCATTATCCCGCTTGTTCAGGGCAGATTACAGCCTTTATTTGCACTTTATCACCGCCGCTCTCTGCCGTTTATTCGCGCGTGTTTAAAAGAGAATCAATTAGCCATTAAAGATTTGCTTCAAAAGCTTCAGGTGCACATCGTTTCAGAGGAAGAACTGAACGTAACATCTAACGAATTTCGTAATATCAATAAAAGAAGCGATTTACCTGAAAACGGTATGATATGATACATAAAAAACGGTGAGGAGAGAACAGCATTGAATGACCGATATTCAAGACAAATCTTGTTCCCTCCGGTTGGGGAAAAAGGACAGAATGCGCTGGCTGAAAGTCATGTTCTGATCGTTGGAGCCGGTGCACTTGGTACCGCTTCTGCGGAAGGGCTTGTCCGGTCTGGCATCGGTACGCTTACGATTGTCGATCGTGATTATGTGGAATTTTCAAATTTACAGCGGCAGCAGCTCTACACGGAACATGATGCAAAGGCACATGTACCAAAAGCAGCTGCGGCACAAAAACGTCTCGAGCAGATCAATCATGAAGTGACCATACACGCTCTGATTGAAGATGCAGGGGCGGAGCTGTTAAGGCCGTTATTCCAGAGAGCAGATATCGTCATTGATGCAACAGATAATTTTGAGACAAGAATGGTGATGAATGACTTATCACTAGAAACGAAGACGCCGTGGATATATGGCGCTTGTGTGAGCAGTCAGGGGATGTATATGACCATATTGCCGGATAAAACGCCATGTTTATCATGTGTGTTCACGGCAATGCCTGTTGGCGGCTTGACGTGTGATACAGCGGGGATTATTTCACCTGCTGTTCAAATGGTTTCTGCTTATCAGCAAACAGAGGCACTAAAATATTTAACAGGGCATGAAGATCAAATCGAGCGGAAATTTGTCACGTTTGATCTTTGGCAGTCCACATCATTTAAAATGGATTTATCTCTAACTAAAGAGAAGAACTGTCCAACTTGCGGCATCGCAAGAACCTATCCTTATTTACATGATCAGCGTAAAAAATCGACGGTTCTTTGCGGACGTGACACTGTTCAAATTGTTTCAAAGGATTTAGCAGAACTCTCATTTCAGCATATGAAAGAGCGGCTCTCATCTATTTGTGAGGTGGAAGTAAACGACTTCTTAATCCATGTACGCTACGAAAATTACCGGATGGTCTGTTTCAAAGGAGGACGTGCATTAATCCATGGAACAAATGATGAAAAAGAAGCCAATTCATTGCTAGCAAGACTGCTAGGGATATAGGAGTGAAGTGTGATGGAAAGACGGCAGCCAATACCAGTAGAAGAGGCCATAAAGAAAGTTCACCAATACGAAAAACATGGAGAAATAGAATGGGTCCCTTTAAAGGATAGCCTTGGAAGGTTTATTGCAGAAGATATTTTGGCAGACCATGATGTTCCGGCATTTGATCGTTCTCCGTATGATGGATTTGCGCTTCGGGCAGAAGATACAAAAGAAGCGTCAAGTGCGCATCCAGTTGAATTCGAGGTCATTGATCATATTGGTGCAGGAATGGTCTCAGCAAAAACCATCGGTCCCTTTCAGGCCATCCGTATTATGACAGGGGCAAAAATTCCAAATGGAGCAAATGTCGTCATCATGATCGAGCTGACGAAGACTTTCGAAAAAGACGGCAAATCATTCATGTCACTGAAAAGACCGCTGAAAAAGGGAGACAATATTTCTCGTCAAGGAGAAGAGGTTCTCAAAGGAAACGTGATGGTCAAAAAAGGAACAGCTGTCACTTCTGGCGTCACGGCTCTTTTGGCGACATTTGGATATGCGGTAGTGCCAGTTGTCAAAAAACCGGTGATTGGCATTATTTCAACGGGCACAGAGCTTCTTCAAGTAAGTGATGCCATGGTAGACGGCAAGATTAGAAATAGTAATCTGAGTATGGTCTATGCGCAGGTACTTGAGGCCGGAGCTGATCCGCTAGATTTAGGCGGAGTCTCCGATGATTTTGACAAAAGTTATCATGCAGTAAAAGCAGCCATGAGCAAGGTAGACATTCTGATCACAACAGGCGGCGTGTCTGTGGGTGATTTTGACTTTCTGCCTGCCATTTATGAAAAGCTGGGAGCCAAGGTACTGTTTAATAAAGTAGCCATGAGACCTGGAAGTGTGACGACTGTGGCTGCAATGCCGAATGGTCAATTGCTGTTTGGTCTGTCTGGAAACCCTGCTGCCTGTTTTGTGGGCTTTGAATTATTTGTGAAACCGATCATTTATAAATGGTATATGAAAGACAATCCGTTTCCTGCTTTTGCTGAGGCGAAACTCACACATGATTTTCCAAAAGCCAATCCGTTTACTCGTTTTGTCAGGGCGGCTCTTCAATTCACTGGGAGTCAGATCAGTGTGACTCCGACAGGTCTTGATAAATCAAGTGCAGTGACCTCTATTGCAGAGGCTGACTGTTTCATCATGCTGCCTGGGGGAACAAGAGGTTTTCAAGCAGGTGATCAAGTTGATGTTCTGCTGTTTCAGCACAAAGGCGGTGGGTCTCCATGCTGGATGACAAATTAAGCATATTACAGGTGGTCGGTTTTCAAAATAGTGGCAAGACCACATTAATCGAAAAGCTCTGTCAGCTGGCCGAACGTGAAGGACTGAAGCTAGGCTGCTTTAAACACCATGGACATGGGGGGACACCAGATCGTCTTGTCAAAGAAAAAGATACTGATCGATATATTCAGGCAGGTGCCTATGCCGCAGGTGTGGAAGGAGAAGGTGAATTTCACTTTTCGATGCAGGACTTCACGTTAGAACAGCTGCTCAACATGTGTCAGCATCTTCCGTTAGACGCTGTTCTCATAGAGGGGTACAAACAGGCGCCTTATCGCAAAATCGTTTGTGTAAAGAATGAAGAGGAGCTTATTGACCTTTCCGCTCTTTCCAATATACAAGCAGCTATTTATTTTTCTCAAGAAGATCAATTAACCGAAAATTACCCGTTTCCTGTGTTTTCAGCTTTTGATAAGCGCGGGATGACATTTGCTTTTCACTTATTGAAGGGAGGCGGCACGTTTTGAGCGAACTTTTTAAAATAACAAAAACGCCGATTGAGGTAAACGAATTGATTCAGCATGTGACAAGACGAAAGGCAGGGGCGATTACGACGTTTATTGGGACGGTCAGAGAATGGACAAACGGCAAGAAAACATTGCGTTTAACCTACGAAGCATACATACCAATGGCGGAAAGCATGCTAAGGCAGATTGGACAAGAAATCAAAAATCGATGGCCTGACACTGAAGCAGCGATTGTGCACCGGATTGGAACACTTGAGATAACGGATATTGCTGTTGCGATCGCCGTTTCGTCTCCTCATAGGAAGGCTGCCTACGAAGCCAATGAATATGCCATTGAACGAATCAAGGAAATTGTTCCCATTTGGAAAAAAGAATATTGGGAAGACGGAGAGGCCTGGATAGGTGATCAGCTTGAAACGGTTTCATATCCAGAAGGTAAACCTAGCAATCTTCAACTTGCAGAGAAAGAAGGTGATCAGCATGATTAATGTATTATTGTTCGCCGGCCTTGCTGAGAAGGCCGGTAAACAACAAATCATCATTCAAAAAGATCAAACAACGGTTGATGAGATTAAAATAGAATTACAGGAGGTATATGGTGTTGATGCTGCACAAAACGTAATGGTTGCAGTCAACGAAATATATACGAGGGAAAATGCTGAAGTGCGTAGCGGGGACACTGTTGCACTCATTCCTCCTGTAAGTGGTGGATAATAGATATTAGAGGATTTGGTTATGGCCACCCGGCTGTAACCAATTTTTTATGTGTGAAAAGTTTGTAGAGGTACTTGGGTGTGATCTTCGTAAATAAAACATCCCCTTCTTGCTTTAGAAATGTGAGGATCGAGCTGCTGAATGAGATCATACAATTCGCTGATTCGTCTCACATTGAAATCTGTTTGGGCTTGAAGCTGTTCCTTTAATTCTTTTGTGCTCACAATGCTTCCCTTTTTCTCTTTGATAATATCTACACATCTTGCAGCGTAGTATATTTTGTCATTAGAAGGTCTGCTTTCTTTCATATCAAGTAATTTGAGCTCATGATAAATCGATTCTCTTTCCTTTCGAAAGTATTGCCATGCTTCTTGTTCCTTTTCATACAGTAAAATCAATTGCATTTTCAATTTTTCTCTTAACATTCACTTGACTCCATTTCCACTATCATTTAACCTACCTCTATTTTACATTATATGAAAAAATAACTTTTGATCAAGTAAAATCCCTTTATTTTTAATTTTTTAATATGAAAGTATTGATACTAAAGACTTATTTGTTCTGTAAAAGAAACCAATCATAGTCCTATAAAGCCGGGATTTGTCGAAATTAATAGGATTATTTTAACAAAAAATTGTTGTGTCTATCTAAGACCATGCGAATTCAAAAGAAAAGGATATTTATTCCGAAAGACATATTGTTTACTTAATAAAATGTTTTTAGGTCAGTAAAAGCACGATTCTTGGTATGAATATGGTCGGATCATGAGGTCATTTGAAGGGTTTCTTTCGTGAAAATAGAATAATAGATAAAATTTTTTCTCAACGAAAATAAGAAAATCAAATGTTCGATCACTTATTGGCAATCTTTTGATAAAATAGAAAGAAAAAGAGCGTTATTGTGCGTTTGCATACTTGCTTGACATAGAGAGGATGACATTTGATGAAAGAAAACATGGACAAACCTACGATCATTGGAGTGAGTACAAGACCATCAGAGCACCTGAAAAGAGTATGGGAAAATCCAGTTGTTTGGTGGCCTTTATCTTGTGTGCTTATTTTAACAGTCGTTGTGACTTATTTGTCTGAGCTCGTAAATAAGGGAATGTGGGCAGATTTAAGTTTGCCGATACCTGTTGTTTATGTGGTGACACTCATTGGTCTCGTATTTGGGATTGTCATCAATGCGGCTATATATAAGCTCATCGTATTTTTAGCGAAAGGTGATGCATCATTTCGGCAGCTTTTTTCAGCGGTCCTGTTCATTACACCCGTTACGATCATTGGGACAATTATTTCTCATTTGGCAGTCATCCTTTTTCATGTTCCAAAAGACATCACGGTTACCTCGTTAAACGCGCTCATTCGAATTTCTGGTCCATGGCAGGCGGTGTTAGCCAATATCGATCTATTTGTGATCTGGAATCTTGTTTTAACTGGCTTTTTATTCATCCAAGTTGGGCGTATATCACCGAGAATTTCTTGGGTGATTATAGGCGTTTTTTATATCTTATCGTTAATTTTTCAATATGTAGGAACAGCAATTAACATATCAGTAAGCTGGGGGTAGAAGGTTTTTATGAGAAAGAAAATCATCATTGGATCTATTTTAATTATTGTGATTGGACTATTTATTGGATTTAATATTGCGAAAAACCAAGCAAAGCCTGCTTCTACAGCAGCGATTAAAACAGTCAAACTCACGCCAAAAGAAATCACCTCTACCGTGATGACACCGGGGACACTTTCATTCTTTGAAGAGCAGTTCATCTATGAAGAAGAGGAAAAGGGGAAATTGAAGGAAATTGCTGTGAAAGAAGGGGAAAAGGTAAAGGCTGGAACGCCGCTTCTTACATATGAAAATAAGGAACTGGAGCTTGAAGAGCAGCAGCAAGCACTAGCCGTTGAATCAAGTACATTAAACCTGGAACAATTGCAAAATCGGCTGAGTGAATTAGAGGAGAAAAAAGCAGGCGCTAATATCAAAAGCGAGCGAGATCAGCTTCAATTAGAACTGAGAGCGGCTGAATTAGAACAAAAGCAAGCAGAGATCAGCCAAGAAAAAGTAAAGGCTCAAATAGAAGATTTAACCGTACATAGTAAAATTGATGGAACAGTGATTTCCATTGAGCAAGAGGCAGGGGCAGGGGGGGCGGAAGAAAGGCAGCCGATCATTCATATTGGTCATGATAAAAAAATGATCGTGCGGGGTTTGATCTCAGAGTATGATGCCATAAAAATCAAAAAGAAACAAAAAGTGAAGGTAACGTCTGATGTCATTCGCGGGAAGAGCTGGCAAGGAGTCGTGAAAAAAGTAGGCACTGTTCCTGTCCAGACAGCAGTCGAAACAACTTCGAGCGACCAAACGGTTCAATATCCTGTTGAGGTAGAAATAAAGGGAAAGAAACCTGAGGCGAAGCCTGGTTTTAAAATGATCATGGAAATTCAAACAGATAAGCGCCAAGCGCAAACAATTCCTGAAACAGCGGTAAAAAAAGAGACTGATGGACAATACGTTTATGTTGTTGAAAAAAATGAATTGAAAAAAGTAAAAGTGGTCATAGGGGAAACGTCAGGTCATGATCTTGAAGTGACAAAAGGTGTCAAGGCAGAGGATCAAATCATTGCTCATCCAACAGATGACATGTATGACGGAATGGAAGTGAATGCTGAATGATTCAGCTTTCCAACGTGACAAAAAGCTATGAGGTCGCACACGAAACATTTGATGTATTAAGTGATATGAATCTTGTCATTGAAAAAGGCGAGTATATGTCCATTATGGGCCCGTCCGGCTCTGGAAAATCAACATTAATGAATATTATTGGCTGTTTAGACCGCCCAACGACAGGACAATATCATTTTCAAGGTACAGAGCTGTCAGCAGCAAAGGACCAGGAGCTTGCGGTCATTCGAAATCAATCCATTGGATTTGTTTTTCAGCAATTTCATCTGCTGCCAAGGTTAAATGCGAGGCGCAATGTGGAACTGCCGATGATTTACGCTGGGATCAGTCAAAAGGAAAGAAAAGAACGTGCGGAATTGGCACTGGAAAAGGTTGGTTTGGCAGATCGAATGAAACATATGCCAAGTGAGTTGTCAGGAGGACAAAAGCAAAGGGTGGCAATTGCACGTGCGATTGTCAATAAGCCTCAGCTGATTTTAGCAGATGAACCGACTGGTGCTCTCGACTCAAAAACAAGCATCTCAATTATGGAACAGTTTACACAGCTGAATGAGGAAGGGACAACGATTGTGCTTGTCACCCATGAAGAAGAAATAGCTGCGTATACAAATCGGACTGTCGTTGTGAGAGATGGACGGCTTGTTGAAGATAGATGGATACAAGGGGACGCTATGAATGAAACTCTTTGAAAATATCAAAATAGCGCTGAATTCGGTTTTAGCTCATAAATTACGTTCTATTTTAACGATGCTTGGGATTATTATTGGTGTTGGATCAGTCATTGCAGTCGTGGCGATCGGTCAAGGCGGTGAGCAAATGTTAAAAGGATCGATTTCAGGTCCAAACAATACCATTGATATGACATATACGCCTTCTGACGAAGAATTAAATGCAAATCCAAATGCCTTATTCGAAGCATCATTTACTGAGGAAGACATAAAAAGCATTAGGACAATCAACGGGGTGGAGCAGGTCGCCTCCTCGACTGCACAAGGAATGCAGCTGAGGTTTCAAGATACGACAGTTGATGCGACAGTTAACGGTATAAATGAAGGGTATACAAATGTACATTCATTACAAATCGCAGAAGGACAGGATTTAAGAGATATTGATTTTAGAAGCGGCAGAAGAGCTGCTCTTATCTCAGATGGCTTACAAAAAGAACTATTCAACGGACAAAAGGCATTAGGCGAACTGATTTGGATGAACGGACAGCCAGTTGAAGTCATCGGTGTGTTAGCAAAACAGAAAGGGATGTTTTCATTTGATATGAATGAAATCTATGTCCCATTTGCGATGCTCACCTCCACACTTGGTATGAGTGAATATGATAAGTTGTCTATTCAAGTCGCACATGCTGATCAAATGAAGGAAGTAGGAAAGAGCGCGGCTGCCATATTAAATGAAAATCATCATACAGAAGATGCTTACGAAATGATCAATATGGAAGAAATCGCAGAAGGGATTGGTCAAATAACATCCGTTATGACAACGATCATTGGCTCAATAGCCGGGATCTCTTTACTTGTTGGCGGAATCGGTGTGATGAATATTATGCTCGTTTCTGTGACAGAGAGGACAAGAGAAATCGGTATTCGAAAGGCGATGGGCGCAACAAGGGCTCAAATCCTCGTCCAGTTTTTAATTGAGTCTGTCGTTTTAACACTCATCGGCGGGTTGATGGGGATTGCACTTGGTTTAGGCGGAGCTTCGTTAGTATCACTATTTGCCGGCTGGCCGTCTCTTGTATCTTGGCAAGTAGTATGTGGAGGCGTACTGTTTAGTATGCTCATTGGTATTGTTTTTGGGTTAATTCCTGCGAATAAAGCAGCGAGACTAGACCCTATTGAATCGCTCAGGTATGAATAAATCGAAGAGGAAAGAAGCATACAAACAGTTTACATTCGCCTTCATTACCCATCAAAAGCTTTTATGCAAATCGCATAAAAGCTTTTTTTAGTTCCATTGAATGAAATAAAAAATGATAGAAATGCTAATATCATGACTTTCATCTTATTGTCACATATTTTTCAGTTTACAAATGGTACATATAAAGGTAAGATGACCATGGTGAAAGATTTTGATAGTTATTGAATGTATTTGATTGTTTTGTATTGATAATGTTGAAAAAAGCGATTACAATAAAGGTGCGCGCAAAATGAATACGTTTTCAAAAGGGGTGTTCGCATGTTAACACCGGAAAGACATCAACTCATAATCGACAGCTTGGAAGAAAATGATGTCATTAAAATACAGGACTTAACGATGATGACGGATGCGTCTGAATCTACAATTAGAAGAGATTTATCAGCCCTTGAAGAAAAAGGATTTCTTAAAAGGGTTCATGGAGGAGCAGCCAAGATTTCGAGTATTCGCCTTGAACCAGATGTATTTGAGAAATCTGCCAAAAACCTTCAAGAAAAGTCATTGGTAGCAGAGGCGGCGGCATCTCTTTTAAAACAGGGCGACTGTATTTATTTAGATGCTGGTACAACCACACAGCAAATGATTGAATATATCGATCCAGATCAAGATATTGTCGTGGTGACAAACGGTGTGATGCACATTGAAGCCCTCATGAGAAAAGGTATTACCTTTTACTTGATAGGCGGATCAGTGAAACATCGAACAGGAGCCATGGTTGGAGCCGCAGCTTTGACAGCGATGGAGAATTATCGTTTTGACAAAAGCTTTGTTGGGACAAATGGCATTCATCCCGAGGCGGGTTTTACAACACCTGATCCAGAGGAAGCACTCATGAAAAAAAGAGCCATGAAACAGGCGAAAAAAACCTATATCTTATCAGATGCCTCAAAGTTTGGCGAAATATCGTTTTCAACCTTTGCTAGTTTACAGGAAGCCACCATTATCACAAACGACGCAAAAGAAGATTCATTCGATAATTACCATGAAAAAACGGTTATAAAGGTAGTGAAAACATGATTTATACAGTTACTTTAAACCCATCAGTTGATTACATCGTACACGTGGAGGATTTTGCAGTCGGCGGTTTAAATCGTTCAA
Organism: Bacillus sp. FSL K6-1000; assembly: GCF_038630785.1. Lineage (NCBI taxonomy): Bacteria > Bacillati > Bacillota > Bacilli > Caryophanales > Bacillaceae > Bacillus > Bacillus sp. FSL K6-1000. Next base: position 1,381,701 of record NZ_CP152042.1, read on the forward strand.
CCTATGATCAAAAATATCCAGGTGGTAAAGGAATCAATGTCTCAAGGCTATTAAAACGTCACGGTGTTGAATCGAAAGCACTTGGATTCATTGGTGGATTTACAGGCAAATATATTCAAAATTTTTTACAGAACGAACAATTACAAACAGCCTTTCACGAGGTGTCAGAAGATACAAGGATCAATGTAAAACTAAAAACAGGTGAAGAGACAGAAATCAACGGACTCGGCCCATCTATTACTGAAGCGCAATTTGAGTCGTTTCTATCTCAATTTTCTTCATTGACTGAAGGAGATGTCGTTGTTTTAGCTGGCAGCATTCCTTCATCATTACCTCATAACACATATGAGCGTATTGCTGAAGTTTGCCAGGAGCAAGGTGTAAGAGTTGTTCTTGATATTTCTGGCGAAGCGTTAAAAAAAGCAGCAGACATGAAACCGTTCTTAATGAAGCCAAATCATCATGAACTGGGTGAAATGTTTGAGACGAGTATTTCATCAGCAGCAGAAGCCATTCCTTATGGGAAAAAGCTGTTAGAACAAGGTGCTGAGCATGTCATCGTCTCCATGGCTGGTGATGGCGCCCTCTTATTCAGTAAAGAAGGAATCTATCAGTCCAATGTTCCAAAAGGAACGCTCGTTAATTCAGTTGGAGCAGGGGATTCAGTCGTTGCAGGGTTTTTAGCTGGCGTTTCAAAAGGCCTTTCAATTGAAGAGTCATTTAAGCTTGGTGTCACTTCAGGAAGCGCTACAGCCTTTTCTGAGGAGCTTGGCACAAAAGAGCTTGTCGACACACTATTACCACAAGTAAAAGTCACACGCATTTAAAGGAGGAGTCATCATGAAAATTACAGAACTACTCACGAAGCATACCATTAAGCTTCAATTAGACAGCCAGCAGAAAGAAGCAGTCATTGAAGAGCTAGTCACTGTTTTAGATACAGCAGGCAAGTTAAATGATAAAGAGGGCTATAAAGAAGCTGTGATCAATCGTGAAAAACAGAGCTCTACTGGTATTGGTGAAGGAATTGCCATCCCGCACGCTAAAACAGCAAGTGTAAAAGAGCCTGCCATTGCATTTGGCCGCTCAACTGCTGGTGTAGATTATGAATCACTGGACGCCCAGCCGAGTCATCTTGTCTTTATGATTGCCGCAACTGAAGGTGCAAACAACACGCACTTAGAGGCACTTTCTCGTTTATCTACACTTCTTATGCGTGAAGAAATTCGAAAGCAGCTTCTTGAAGCGGCGACTGAAGATGAAATCATTGAGATCATCAATACACATGATCAAGATGATGAAGAAGAAGAGGAAGTGCAAGAAGAGCCGGCTGCAGAAGGAAAACCTGCTAAAATTTTAGCGGTAACAGCTTGCCCGACCGGCATTGCACATACATTTATGGCAGCAGATGCTTTGAAAGAAAAAGCAAAAGAAATGGGCGTTGACATTAAAGTTGAAACAAACGGCTCTGGCGGTATTAAACATGCCCTTACAGCAAAAGAAATTGAAGAAGCACCAGCCATCATTGTGGCAGCGGACAAGCAAGTTGAAATGGAACGCTTTAAAGGCAAACATGTCATTGAAGTCCCTGTAACAGCTGGTATTCGCCGTCCGCAGGAATTAATTGAAAAAGCCATCAATCAAGATGCGCCGATTTATAAAGGTTCAGGCGGCAGTTCTTCTAAAGACGAAACTGAATCATCTGGCAAAGGAAGAAGCGGATTTTACAAGCACTTAATGAGTGGTGTAAGTAACATGCTTCCATTTGTTGTCGGAGGCGGTATATTAGTTGCGATTTCATTCTTCTGGGGTATTAACTCAGCAGATCCTAAGGATCCTTCATTTAATTCATTTGCAGCTGTCTTAAAAGGAATTGGCGGCGATAATGCGCTTGCCTTAATCGTTGCGGTATTAGCTGGATTTATTGCCATGAGTATTGCAGATCGTCCAGGTTTTGCGCCAGGTATGGTCGGTGGATTTATGGCGTCAGCAGCAGGTGCAGGGTTCTTAGGTGGACTGATTGCTGGTTTCCTAGCAGGTTACATTGTTGTGCTGCTCAAAAAAGTATTCACATTCGTACCGCAGACACTCGACGGAATTAAACCGGTCCTGCTGTATCCATTGTTCGGTATTTTCTTCACAGGCATTATCATGCATTATATTGTCAACACACCAGTGAAAATGGTAATGGACGGATTAACACATTGGCTTGAATCATTAGGTACTGGAAACCTTGTTTTAATGGGTATTATTTTAGCTGGTATGATGGCAATTGATATGGGTGGCCCAATTAACAAAGCGGCTTACACATTTGGTCTTGCAATGATTGCTGCTGGCAACTATGCACCGCATGCTGCGATTATGGCAGGCGGAATGGTTCCACCACTAGGTATTGCACTTGCAACAACGATCTTTAGAAATAAGTTCTCAAAACGTGACCGTGAGGCAGGGATTACATGCTACTTCATGGGAGCTGCCTTCATTACTGAAGGGGCGATCCCGTTTGCGGCGGCAGATCCTCTTCGTGTGATTCCTTCAGCTGTTATTGGTGCAGCAGTTGCTGGCGGATTAACGGAATTCTTTAGAGTGACGCTTCCTGCACCGCATGGCGGACTATTTGTTTTCTGGGTAACAAACCATCCAGTTCTTTACATCATCAGCATCTTAATCGGTGCTATTGTGACAGCGATTTTACTGGGTATTTTGAAAAAACCGGTTCAACAAGAAGCGTAATGCAGAAGAGAAGCATCGTGAAAAACGGTGCTTCTTTTTGTTTAATCATCTGTGAATTAGGAAAAAATATCTAATTAGATGGTTGTCTTGTGAATTTTTAAATGACATATGATAAAGTAAAGTTATTCAATTCACGTTTCAAGTCTTTTAGCAGAAAGTCTTAGGAGGAAGCAGTATTTTGAACGAAGAAAACAAACAAAACGAAAATGACATTCAATCTGATGCGAAGCAAGCCAAAACAGAGAAGAAAAGTTCACTGTTTGAATGGATCAAAGCCATTTTAATTGCACTTGCGCTCGTCTTGCTCATCCGTACATTTATATTTGAACCGTATGTAGTGGAAGGAGAGTCAATGGAACCGACACTTCATGACGGGGAAAAGCTGTTTGTCAACAAAACCATTAACTATCTCGGTGGTGTGAAACGCGGTGACATCGTGATTATTAATGGAAAAGATGGACAGAAGATTCATTATGTCAAACGATTGATCGGCCTTCCAGGTGATACGATTGAAATGAAGGATGATACGCTTTACATTAATGGTAAAAAAGTAGATGAGCCTTATTTAAAAGAGAACAAGGCGCATGCGAAAGAGTATGAAGTGCATTTAACTGGAGATTTTGGTCCAGTGAAAGTACCGAAAAACGATTACTTTGTGATGGGGGACAATAGACTCAATTCCATGGACAGCAGAAATGGACTTGGCCTCATTGAAAAGGATCGGGTTGTCGGGACATCAGAATTTGTTTTCTTCCCGTTTGGCGACATTCGACAGACAAAATAAAAGCACCTTCTCAGAGGCAAGAGAAAGGTGCTTGAACGAGCGACCCTTACAGAAGGGTCGTTTTTAATTTGGCGTGAGCACTGTAACAATGATCACAATGGCTAGTACCGAAGCGAATACAGATCCGGTAATGGCTAATACGGATCGAAACAATCCGATTTTTTTGTTTTCTTTTCCCCGCTTTTGTAAAAAGCGTTTGGAAAAGATGTGGACCAGTGTGTAAATGAGGACAAGCCCAATATAAAGGCCAAAGTCCTTCGCATTAAAGCCTGTTGCAGATAAATAAATGCCCATAAAGAAAATCAATAAACAGTATTCCATCAGTGTGAGTAATCTCAAATCGTCCGAACTCCTTCAATCAATCATTCCCGTTTATTATACCATAATGGACAAAAAGCCTTCGTTCTTAGCGAGAGACGTTTCTATCAAACGTTATTCATGTTATACTTCATAATGATGAATGAGTGATGGAGGATTAATAAATGATTGCAGTAAATAATGTTAGTTTGCGCTTTGCTGATCGTAAACTATTTGAAGAAGTAAATATTAAATTCACTCCTGGCAACTGCTACGGATTAATTGGTGCCAATGGAGCTGGTAAATCAACGTTCCTAAAAATTCTTTCTGGAGAAATTGAGGCTCAAACGGGTGATGTTCATATGAGCCCTGGTGAGCGTTTAGCGATTTTAAAACAGAACCACTTTGAATACGAAGAGTTTGAAGTGCTAAAAGTCGTCATCATGGGTCACAAACGTCTATATGACGTGATGCAGGAGAAAGATGCGATCTATATGAAACCTGATTTCTCAGATGAAGACGGGATTCGTGCAGCCGAGCTTGAAGGTGAGTTTGCTGAATTAAACGGATGGGAAGCTGAAAGTGAAGCAGCAATCCTATTAAAGGGTCTTGGCATTCCAGAAAGCCTTCAATCGAAGAAAATGTCTGAGCTTGGCGGTTCTGAAAAGGTAAAAGTACTTTTAGCTCAAGCTTTATTTGGCAAGCCTGACGTTCTTCTTCTCGATGAGCCAACGAACCACTTGGACTTACAAGCGATCCAGTGGCTCGAAGAGTTCCTCATTAACTTTGAAAATACCGTCATCGTCGTTTCGCATGATCGTCATTTCTTAAACAAAGTATGTACACATATTGCGGACCTTGATTTCGGAAAAATCCAAGTATACGTCGGTAACTATGACTTTTGGTATGAGTCCAGCCAGTTAGCGCTGAAACTAAGCCAAGAAGCAAATAAGAAAAAAGAAGAACAAATTAAGCAGCTTCAAGAATTCGTTGCCCGGTTTAGTGCGAACGCTTCTAAATCGAAGCAAGCGACATCAAGAAAGAAATTGCTTGATAAAATCTCTTTAGACGATATTAAGCCGTCTTCACGTAAATATCCATATGTTCATTTTGCGCCAGAGCGCGAAATCGGAAATGATGTCCTTCAAGTAGAAGGTCTATCAAAAACAATTGACGGTGTGAAAGTACTTGATAATGTCAGCTTTATTATGAACCGTGAAGATAAAATTGCGTTCTTAAGTCGTAATGAGCTTGCTGTGTCCACTTTATTTAAGATCCTTGCTGGTGAAATGGAGCCAGACAGCGGATCATTTAAATGGGGTGTCACAACGTCACAAGCCTTTTTCCCGAAAGACAATAGTGAATATTTTGAAGGAAACGATGTTGATCTCGTTGATTGGCTTCGTCAATATTCTCCGAACGATCAAAGTGAGAGCTTCCTGCGTGGTTTCTTAGGACGTATGCTTTTCTCTGGGGAAGAAGTGAAGAAAAAAGCAAGTGTCTTATCAGGAGGAGAAAAGGTTCGTTGTATGTTATCAAAAATGATGCTGTCTGGAGCGAATATTTTGCTGCTGGATGAGCCAACGAACCACTTAGACCTAGAATCCATTACAGCGCTGAATAACGGCCTCATGAGCTTTAAAGGAGCAATGCTCTTCTCATCTCATGACCATCAGTTTGTTGAAACAGTCGCAAACCGAATTATCGAAGTGACGCCAAATGGCATCGTCGATAAACAAACAACATATGATGAGTTCTTATCAGATCAAGACATCCAAAAAAGACTTGAAGAGCTTTACGCATAACAAAGAAAAGACATCCATAGGATGTCTTTTTTTGATTAAATCGCCCAGTTTCCATTTCGGAAGATCGGTTCGCGTTTCCCGTCTTTTGTAATCCCGTCAATATTCATTTCCTTTGAACCAATCATGAAATCAACGTGTGTAATACTGCTGTTCACACCCGCTGCATCCAATTCTTCTCGTTTCATTTCTTTTCCGCCTTCGATATTAAACGCATATCCGCTGCCGATCGCAAGGTGATTTGATGCATTTTCATCGTAAAGTGTATTGTAATAAAGAATATTGGAGTTAGAAATTGGTGAATCATCTGGTACGAGGGCAACCTCACCTAGATAATGAGAGCCTTCATCTGTTTCAACGAGAGATTTTAAAATATCTTCGCCTTCTTTTGCTTTCACATCCACAATCCGGCCATTTTCAAAGGTTAATGAAAATTCATCAATGATGTTTCCGGCATAGCTGAGCGGCTTAGTGCTTGAGACGGTCCCATTTACACCGTCTTTTTTCGGTACGGTAAAGACTTCTTCTGTCGGCATGTTGGCCATGAACGAGACGCCGCGTTCACTTACGCTGCCAGCACCTACCCAAATATGCTGCACTGGAAGCTCAATCGTTAGGTCTGTGCCCGGTGCTTCATAATGAAGCTTATGGTAGTGACGTTCATTGAGTATTTTGACCTTTTCATTTAATGACGCATCATGCTTTTTCCAAGCCTCAACAGGATCTGCTTGATCAGCGCGTGCGACTTTAAAGATTTGATCCCACAATAAAGTGACAGCTTCTTCATCTGTATGATCAGGGAAAATCTTTTTCGCCCATTCTTTTGATGCAGCACCTACGACCGTCCAAGCGACTTTGTCAGATTGAACGTATTGACGATATGTATGTAGTGCTGAACCAGCAGCTTTTTGCTGTGCAGCGATTTTTTTCGAATCAATGCCTCGCAGAAGGTCAGGGCTTTCTGACAGGATGGTAATAAAAGCACCGCCGCGTTTTGCGATGGTTTCCATCATCTGTGCTTCCCATTCTGGGAATTGCTCAAAGACATCCTGTGGCGCATGTTCAAATTTTAAACGGGTGAGAACACCATCACTCCAGCGGATATGTACGTTTTTCGCCCCGCGCTCATACGCGTGTTTCGCGACAAGACGAACAAGGTGTGCAGATTCAGTAAATGCGGATACAACCACTTCCTGCCCCTTTTGTACATTCACACCGACTTCAACGATGGTCTTGGCATATTGATCAAGTTGTTTTTCAAATGAACTCATAAAAAACCCTCCTTTAGTCATGTTCATCATATCAGATTTATGACCGAAAAGGAAAATGGGGAGCACGCTTAAAGCCAAAATAAAAAAGCCGCTTTCGTGCGGCTTTTTTAGCGGTTCAGTTGTTTCACAGGCTGTGCATTAGAAGGCGGCATATGTGAAAACGACAGGCTCATTCCTCCTAAAATAATACCCGTTAAAATGACTGTGACAACGACCCGTTTACCTAAATCAAGCAACATGTTCTTCCTCCTTCACGTTTATCCATTTCTCACGATATGATCGAAATGACGAAAAAAGAAGTAGAACATGAAGATTATTTTAATGTTTTTTGCAATTTGTCGATGACTTCTAATGAACGACCTGTTCCAATGGCAACAGACTCAAGTGGATTAGCTGCAATATGAACTGGAACAACAATCTCTTGAGAGAGCCATTCTTGAATTCCATTTAACAGAGCGCCTCCGCCAGTTAAAATGACGCCGCGGTCTACAATATCTCCGCTTAGCTCTGGAGGGCTGTCCTCTAATGTGGCACGAATCGCTTCTAAAATATGAAGAAGTGATTCTCGCATAGCGCCTTGAATTTCATGAGAGACAAGTGTGATCGTTTTTGGCAGACCTGTCACAAGGTCGCGCCCGCGCACTTCTAATGATTCAGGCTCATGCTCAATAAGACCATACCCAATTTCCATTTTCACCTGCTCGGCAGTCCGTTCGCCGATTAATAGGTTATATTTCTTTCTGACAAACGTAATGATATCTTCATCCAGCTGATCGCCGCCAATTCGGATCGAATGACAAGAGACAACACCGCCAAATGAAATAATCGCAACTTCTGTTGTTCCGCCGCCAATATCGACTACGACGTTCGCAACAGGCTCGTCTACCGGAAGATCAGCACCGATTGCAGCTGCAACAGGTTCTTCAATTAAATGCACATGTTTTGCTCCACAGTTTTTCACAGCATCGCTGATGGCGCGGCGCTCAACAGCTGTTGATCCAGAAGGTGTACATACAACGACAGTTGGTTTTCTAAAGGTAAACCCGATATTTTTTCCTGCTTTTTTCATGATCTGTTTAAGTAAATCTGTTGTCATATCATAATCAGCGATAACACCGTCTTTCATCGGACGGATCGCAACAATTTTCCCAGGTGTTTTCCCGATCATTTCTTTTGCTTCTGATCCGACGGCAAGTACAGTCTTTGTTTCTGTATCGACTGCCACGACGGACGGTTCATTTAAAATAATTCCCTTATTTTTACTATAAACCAATATGTTAGCTGTTCCTAAATCAATTCCAATTTCGGCATTTTGAAACATGTTTTCACCCAATCTCTATTTTTGCTGTTTTAAACAATTTTACATTTAAAAGTTCAGAGGGTTGATGTCATTTGTGGGGGTTTGTGATCACCTTGAAATGAATCTGTAAAATTCAAGTATCATTTTGACAATCACAATAAATTTTCCCTTTGTTTTTTCTTTTATGAAAAAAATTTTTATAGAGGAGAAACCTTTTAAGAATCTCTTACGTCTACGATATATCAATTGGTGAAAAACAGATTGATCTTGAGCTAATGAAAGAAAGAGGGAACGAAATTGAAATCTATCGGAGTCGTAAGAAAAGTAGACGAACTAGGGCGTATTGTCATGCCAATCGAATTGAGAAGAGCACTTGATATCGCTATTAAAGACAGTATGGAATTTTTTATAGATGGAGATAAAATCGTCTTGAAAAAATATCAGCCAGAGGGTGTTTGTCTCATGACTGGTGAGATTACATCAGAGAACCATGAATACGGAAATGGTCAAATTACATTAAGCGCTGAAGGCGCAGAACTGCTGTTAAAAGAGCTGCAAGAAGCTCTTCAGCAGTAATCGGAATAGCCTGCTCTCTTCCTTTGTGCTGAGAACAGGCTATTTTTCTTTAAAAAAGTTCCTTAAAAATGCCCCATCTCCCTCAAAAAATAAGTGGAAAATGGTACAATTGACAAAGAATCTCAGGGCGGCAGGTGGAATCATTTGAACAAAACATATCAAGTGCGGATCGTGTTATCTGTTCTTGCATTTATCTTAATCATAAGCTGGGATTTCTTTTATTATCTAGGCGGCTATCAAATTAATTGGCCGCTCGATTTAGCCTTTACAGTCGTTGTGTTAGCAGGGATCTGGGTTGTCTCAGGGTATGTAGACCGCTTGACTTTGCTTGTGTCAGATCTAAATAAAAGAGAAAAAGAAGCACACGAACTGACAGAGCGGCTGAATCGAATTACAGATAACTTGCAGGAAATCGTCTTTGAAACAGATGAAAAAGGGCACATCATTTTCTTAAATCAAGCATGGAAACAAATGACCGGCTATGACATAGATGAATGTCTAGGTACGATGTACAATCAGTACTTTGATCAAGAAGAAAGAGTTATTCAGCATTTGTCATCTGTCATCAAAGAGCATAAAGATTCAGGACGGATCGAGCTCCAGCTTCTTCATAAAGAGGGAAAGAAAGTATGGGGAGACGTTCATTATAAGCTCTACTTTGATGAAGAGCACCAGTTTACTGGAGGTATAGGAACAGTTGCAGATATTACAAAACAAAAGCTGGCAAAGCTTGAGCTTGAAAGGTCAAATCAACAATTGCAAATGCAGGCGCAAAAGCTGGCCGTTGCAGGACAAATAGCCGCTGGAATCGCCCATGAAGTCAGAAATCCGCTGACCTCAGTAAACGGCTTTTTGCAGCTGATGAAAACTCAATATCCTGAAAGAACCGATTATTTTGACATTATCTTTTCCGAAATTAAACGGATTGATTTTGTTTTAAGTGAGCTGCTTGTGCTGGCAAAGCCGCAGTCGGTCCATTTTCAAGAAGTTCAGCTTCATGGACTGTTAGAGCAGGTCATTACATTGCTAAAAACCAATGCAGTCCTTTCGAATATTGATCTCAAACAGCCATTTAAAAAGCAGGATGCCGGCGCTATATTAGCAGACGCTAACCAAATGAAGCAGCTGTTCATTAATTTAATCAAAAATGCCATTGAGGCAATGCCTGAAGGCGGCAGCATATACATATCAACAGAAAAATTGATGAACGAATGGAAAATTACCATTCAAGATGAAGGAAAAGGAATGTCTGAAGAGGATATTCAGAAAATATATGATCCTTTCTTCTCCACGAAAACAGAAGGGACGGGACTTGGCCTCACCATCTGTGCAACGATTTTAAAAGATCATCACGGTAGGATGGATGTGGTGAGTGAGCTGGGAAAAGGTACAACTTTTCATATCTATTTACCTGTGTGTCAAAAAAGCAGACAGCAGCAAGGCGAGAGGACGTGATTTCATGAAGGCGAAAGCTTTATTTGTATATGGGACGCTTCTGCAGCATGAAGAACACCACGAGACGTATATGAAAGAAAGCAGACCATTAGCTAAATCAGCTTGGATCAGCGGCAGAATCTATGATACAGGTCAAGGATACCCTGCGTGCGTTCCAGAAGAAACAAGCACAGTATATGGAGAATTGTACGAGGTAACCGCAAGCACGCTGAATAAGATAGATTTACTTGAGGAAGGGTATGACAAGCAGGTGGTCGATGTCATGACAGACCGGGGGCTGGTGGCGGCTATTACATACACTTTACCAAAACAGAAGGCATCAGGGCTGAAGGAAATCGAGAGTGGCTGCTGGAAGGAATATAGACTATGGCAGCAGAAGCCGGTATCCTTCTATTATTTTGCCTATGGTTCTTGTATGGATGATGCAAGATTTAAATTGGCGGAAGTCGATCATTATTTTAAACAAATCATCGGCGGCGGTGCTCTGAACGGCTTTACAACTAGATTTACATTGGTGAGGCCTGATGGGTCAAGAGCCGATATGGTAGAAGACGGCGGAGAAACAGAGGGCGTTTTATATGAGGTTCCTTTTGATGCCATTCGATATTTGTACAAGCGAGAAGGCGTATATGAGGGCACATATCGTCCAGCTTTTGTCGATGTCAAAATAGGTGATCAAATATATGAGGACTGTTTAACCTTTCTTGTTCTTCAAAAGAGCGAAGAAATTGCTCCACCAGGTCATTACCGCAGTGAAATTGAAAAAGGAGCAGACCTTTACTTAAGTGAAGCGTTCCGTAAAAAAATTCGCTCGCATATGGATTCATTAATCAAACCGTAGTAAAATGCATGGTAAGTGAGATAAAAGGAGTTTGAACATGAAAAAGGAATATGCAGTCATTGGTCTTGGACGCTTTGGAGGAAGTATTTGCAAGGCGCTGAGCGAAGAAGGACTTGAAGTCATGGCCATGGATATGAATGAAGATCGAGTGAACGAATACGCGAAAATTGCCTCGCATGCCGTCATTGGCGATTCGACAGACGAATCGGTTTTAAAAAATCTCGGTATTCGTAATTTTGATCATGTCATCGTTGCGATTGGTGAAAACATTCAGGCCAGTATTTTAACGACGATTATGCTGAAAGAGCTTGGCGTCAAAATGGTCACAGTAAAGGCGCAAAACGACTATCACGAAAAGGTACTAAATAAAATTGGGGCTGATCGCATCGTTCATCCAGAGCGAGACATGGGCAGACGAATTGCACATAAAATCATCTCCAACAACGTATTAGATTATCTTGAGCTGTCAGATGAGTACAGCCTCATTGAAATCGTCGCTAACAGCAGGCTTGCAGGGCATTCTCTTTTAGATCTCGATATTAGAGCGAGATATGGCATTAATATTGTGGCGATAAAGCGTGGAAAAGAAGTGATTGTTTCACCACTCGCAGATGAAATGATTCAAAAAGAAGATATTCTCATTGTCATCGGGGCAGTAGCCGATATTGGACGCTTTGAAAAACGAGAAATGCAGAACGATTATTAAACACTCCTGGACGGGGTGTTTTTTTATATTGTTGTGTACACACAGGACGGACAGTGAAGAGAGAAGAAGACACTAAAAAGGGCTGTTTTGTTCTGCATAAACAGCAAAAGCCAATCATCATATTTTTCGTGCAATTATCACTATTCAGAAATAAAAATCAGCCTTTTTATCTGGATGATTTTCTCTAAATGTCATTGACTGGGCAAACAGATTCGTTTACGATAAGAAACATTATATTGTTTACTTGGAGGAGGCAGTGTCGTTGGATAAGGAGCTTTTCAGACATCAAATTGAAGTAGCTGCAAAGAGAAAAAAAGCAGCCCTAGTGATTAAACATGCGAAGGTTATGGACGTGTTTAACCAGGAATGGATAGACGCTGATGTCGCTGTTGAAAATGGACAAATAGTAGGGATTGGAGAGTACGAGGGAGAACAGGAGCTGGATGCAGCAGGTCAAATGCTTGTACCCGGTTTTATTGATGGCCACGTTCATATCGAGTCCTCTATGGTGACCCCTGCTGAATTCTCCAAAGCTGTCGTCCCGCACGGTGTGACAACTGTCGTAACAGACCCGCATGAAATTGCCAACGTGTCAGGGATCTCAGGCATCCGTTTTATGCTGGAAGAAGCGAGAAAAGCTGCCTTAAATATTTATTTCATGCTGCCATCCTGCGTACCGGCAGTCAGTTTTGAACGATCAGGTGCTGTTTTAAAAGCGAAAGATTTAAAGCCTTTGTATCAAGAGAAAGAGGTTCTTGGTCTTGCTGAGGTTATGGATTACGTCGGTGTAGAGCAGGCAGAAGAAGATATGCTTCAAAAGCTGCTTGATGCACAAAACGAACATAAACTGATTGATGGCCATCTAGCAGGCTTAACAGACCGATTAATAAACGTTTACCGCACAGCGAGTGTCCAAACAGATCATGAGGTAACAACAGCCGGCGAAGCCCTTGAACGTGTAAAACGAGGCATGTATGTCATGCTAAGAGAAGGCTCTGTTGCCAAAAACGTGAAAAACGTTTTACCAGCTGTGAATGAAAAGAATGCGAGACGTTTTTTCTTTTGTACCGATGATAAACATTTAGATGATTTAATGGCAGAGGGAAGTATTGACGAACAAGTACGTATGTCTATAAAAGAAGGGTTAGACCCATTTTTAGCGTATCAAATGGGAAGTTTAAACGCAGCAGAGTGTTTTGGCCTCAAAACAAAGGGAGCCATTGCGCCAGGCTTTGATGCTGATTTTATGCTCGTCTCTGATCTTCATCAAGTCGACATCACCAGCGTATTTATTGCAGGAGAATTGGTGGCGCAGCATGGAGAGTACAAGTCAAGTGTCGAAAAAATTGCACCGAGTCCAGTATTATTACAATCTGTTCATACTATAGACGTTCAAGAGCAAGATCTGGCACTGCCTATCACAGCTCATCAAAAAATGAATGTGATCCGCATTATTCCGAATCAGCTAGAAACAAAATTAGAACAAGTCTCTCCTTCAGAAACGAACGGACAATTCACTAGTGATACAGAAAGAGATGTATTAAAAATGGTGCTTGTCGAACGCCATCAAGGCTTATCTGAAATGGGGATAGGGGTTGTCAGCGGCTTTGGATTAGAAAAGGGCGCAATTGCAACAACGGTTGCGCATGATTCTCACAATTTAATTGCGGTTGGCACAAATGATGCTGATATCGTGAAAGCCATTGACGTGTTAAAAGAAACAGGCGGCGGTTTGACTGTTGTCAAAGAGGGCCAGTCTCTTCATACGCTGCCATTACCGATCTCTGGTTTACTTTCAGATCAGCCGGCACATCTTGTAAATGAAAGCCTTCATGCGCTCCATGAAGCGTTAAAAGAAACAGGCTTTACTTTAGATTTTAATCCATTTTTGACGCTGTCTTTCTTGGCACTCCCAGTCATTCCTGATGTGAAAATGACGACAAAGGGTTTGTTTGATGTCAGAAGCTTTCAGCATCTCCCAATTCAATCATAAAAAAGAGAAACCGCATATGTATATATGCGGTTTTTTCAATGAATGGTGAAAAAAAGAGACACAGCCAAGCGGCTTGTGTCTCTTTTTTGTGATTACACTTCCATAATAATCGGTAAGATCATTGGACGGCGTCTTGTTTTTTCATAAAGGAAAGGTGCAAGAGTGTCAGTAATTTCGTTCTTGATTTCAGACCACTGAGTTGTCTTACGTTCCATTACTTTTTCAAGATGCTTTGAAATTAAATCCTGTGCATCGTTGATAAGGTCTCCAGATTCTCTCATGTAGACAAAACCTCTTGAGATCAAATCAGGTCCAGCAGAGATTTTGAATTCTTTCATGTCCATGCTGACGACTACAATGACAAGACCCTCTTCAGAAAGAATGCGACGGTCTCTTAAAACGATGTTTCCGATATCGCCAATACCGCTTCCGTCGATATACACGTTGCCTGATGGAATTTTGCCAGCGACACTTGCTTCGTCACCTTTCAGTGCAAGAACTTCACCATTATCCATGATAAAGCAGTTTTCCTCAGGGATGCCGCAGTCATTCGCAAGCTTGATATGCGTTTTTTGCATGCGGTATTCACCGTGAATCGGCATAAAGAATTTTGGTTTAATTAAACGGAGCATCAGTTTTTGTTCTTCTTGTCCGCCGTGACCAGATGTATGAATATTATTAAGCGAGCCATGAATGACCTCAGCACCTGCACGATAAAGCTGGTTAATGGTACGGCTTACGCTAATATTGTTACCTGGGATTGGTGAAGATGAGAAGACAACAGTGTCTCCAGGGTTAATCGAAATCTGGCGGTGAGTACCGTTCGCAATACGAGAAAGAGCTGCCATCGGTTCACCCTGGCTACCAGTACAAAGAATGGTTACTTTGTTTGCTGGAAGGCGGTTGATTTCATTATGTTCAATAAACGTGTTTTTTGGACATTTAATATAGCCAAGATCTTGTCCAATATCAATAGCAGACTCCATACTGCGTCCAAATACAGCGACTTTTCTGCCGTTGGCAACAGCAGATTCAATCACTTGCTGAAGTCTGTGAATGTTTGAAGCAAAAGTGGCAAAGATGATACGTCCGTCGACTTTTCTAAAGATGTCATCAATGCTTTCACCTACGCGTCTTTCAGACATCGTAAATTCTGGGATTTCACTGTTTGTACTATCAGATAAAAGACAAAGTACGCCTTCTTTTCCGATCTCAGCCATTTTGGTTAAATTGGCAGGCTCGCCAACAGGAGTAAAGTCAAACTTGAAATCACCTGTATGTACGATGTTACCAGGAGGTGTCTTGACGACAATTCCATAAGAATCTGGAATGCTGTGTGTCGTTCTAAAGAAAGACACAGCTGTTTTTCTAAATTTGATGGTATCTTCTTCTTCAAAAATGTGAAGTTTTGTTTGTCTCAAGAGACCATGTTCTTCCAATTTATTACGAAGTAGGCCGATTGCGAGTTTGCCGCCGTAAACTGGAATATTCACTTGCTTGAGAAGGTAAGGGATACCGCCGATGTGGTCTTCATGTCCATGAGTGATGAAAAGACCTTTGATTTTATCTTCGTTTTTAACTAAGTACGTATAGTCAGGGATGACGTAGTCAATTCCAAGAAGCTCATCTTCAGGAAACTTAATACCAGCATCAATTAAAATGATTTCATCTTGAAATTGAACGCCATACGTGTTTTTACCGATCTCGCCTAAACCGCCGAGTGCAAAAACTGCCGCCTGATCGTTTTTTACAAATTTCATTCCTCTCATAGCTCCAATACTTTAAAATTTTCACTTTCTCGTTCATAGTCTAAAAAAGCACCGTCTACAGGCTGAATGAATTCAATGTTGTAGTTATGTTTTTTCAACTTATCGCGTACGTCTCTTTCAGAAACCGCTTCAACGTATAGTGAATCTGTGTGTTCTCTTACAGGTACCTCAGTAGTACTTGCCTGAAAAAATACCTTATATATCATCCAAATCTCTCCTTAAATACCGTATGTTACACTCGCTTATTCTATTATATTAAAAAAACGCGCATAAGAAAAGTCTCTGAGAAAAAAGGACCTTCGGCAAATGTGCGAAAGATCCCTTTAAGCAATCGATTTTTTACGAAGCATGTCCTTCCATTGTTTTCGAATTTTCTTGCGCAGACGACGAAGCATCACAGGCCGCCTCCTTTCGGTTTAAAGTAAGCTTCAACAGCGTATTCCGATCTCTCTATATACTTGTATTATATGATGTTTCCAATGAATGTTACATGGATATATGTGGGAAAATAGGCGTTTTCAAAAGGATTTGGTTTCGAAAGCGGAAATCTTTCTGTATGATGAAAGGGAGTGTGTATACATAACAAAGGACAGGAGGGCGAGATATGAATAAAAAAGTTATCTTCTTTGATATCGACGGTACTTTATATGACCATGATAAAAAAATACCTGAGTCAACGAAGCGAGCGGTTCATTTATTAAAAGAAAAAGGCCATCATCTCTTTATTGCATCTGGGCGTTCTCCTTTTCTGATTCAGCCCATTTTAGAAGAATTAGGGCTTGACTCATTCATTGCTTATAACGGTCAGTATGTCATGTATGAGGGAGACGTTATTTACGGTAATCCGCTGAAGCAGGAGCTGATGGAGCGGATTTATGAGACAGCGGATCGTCATGATCATCCGCTTGTTTTTATGGGAGAAGAAACGATGAAGGCGTCTGTACCGAACCATCCGTTTATCCATGAAGGAATCGGTACTTTAAAAACAGAGCATCCTGAGCACGATTTGTCTTTCTTTAAAGAAAACGACATTTTTCAAATGCTGTTATTTTGTAAGGCAGAAGAGGAAGAGCAATATAAGGCATTCTACGATGAGATTGACCTTGTCAGATGGCATGAGCTGTCAACAGATGTTCTGCCAAAAGGCGGATCAAAAGCTGAAGGCATCAAACGAGTCATCGAAAGACTTCCTTACGATCAAAAGGATACCATTGCATTTGGAGACGGACTGAACGATAGAGAAATGATTTCGTTTGCTGGAACAGGCGTTGCGATGGGAAATGCTGTGAGTGAACTGAAAGCATTGGCTGATTTTGTGACAAAGCCAGTAGATGAGGACGGCATATTCCATGCAGTGACCCATCTTGGCCTTATGGAAGAATAAAAAAGAAGACCCTTAGATGTGGGGTCTTCTTTTTATGTTATGATCTGCCGATCGCAACAGAGTTTTCTGGCTCAGCGAATGGCTGATCCTTTTGAATATGATCATAAAACATAATGCCATTTAAATGGTCAATTTCATGCTGAAAGACAATAGCAGGGAATCCTTTTAGACGAATATCAATGTCCTCTCCTTCAAGCGTTGTGGCCTTGACCCTGATTTTTTGATATCGAGGAACAAATCCAGGGATGGCTTCATCAACTGATAAGCAGCCTTCACCAGTAGCTAAATAAGCTCTTTTAACTGAATGACTGACAATGCGCGGGTTGAACAGAGCATAGCTGTATTCTTCTCCGTCTTCATCCTCACAATGAACTGCGATCATCCGTTTACTAATATTGATCTGCGGAGCAGCTAATCCAACGCCGGGTCTTAGTCCGTATTTTTCAGCAATATCAGCATCCTGACTGTTTTTGACGAATTCGATCATGTCAGCTAATTGCTGTTTTTCCTCCTCTGTCGGCGGGAGCTCGACCGCTTCAGCTGTTTGTCTTAAGACGGGATGTCCGTCCCTTACGATATCATCCATGGTAATCACAAAACTTCACTCCTATTTCCTTTGTATGTAAAGTATATAAAATGATACACAACATATGCAATGAAATAAAGAAGACCGGTCCTTTGAGACCGGTCAGAGGCTTAAACAGCCTTAGCAGCAGCCACCGCCGCCTAAGAATGCTGCGCCAACGATGATTAATAGGATGAAAAGCACAACGATTAAAGCGAATGTACGTCCGCCGCCGTATCCGCATCCGTATCCACCGCCATAACTTGGGTAACAACAGCCGCCGCCGTATCCATACCCGTAACCGCCGTATCCACCATACATACTTCCATGACTATAATTAGACATACTTTTGACCTCCTTTGGAAATACACTCGGCCTCTCATAAGTGAAGGCGAAGCGTGTAATATAAACTATGTATGAATGCACTATTTGTATAGTCATGAGCCTATTGCTTGAAAAAAATCTTCTTCGTCTCATCTGACTGACCTCTTTTCTTGTCACAAACGCCTATAAAAATTATAGTGGTATGTGGAGATGTAAAGGGGGACCTTGTGATGAGACAGATGAAAAGAAGCATGAAAGCAGGTGCTGCTTTAGCGGGGATATGTACCCTTTTGCTGACAGGATGCGGAGGTCAAAATCCATTCAATGACATGCAGGATGCGATGACGAAAATGAGTGAAAAAGAAGCATCCTTCGAAAAAGAGCAAGGTACACTGCAAAGCTATGAGAAAAAAGAGCAGAAGCTGTATACAAAAATGATTCAAACAACAAAGGACCATACAAAAACAGTGTCAAGCCTTTCTGATCAGGCGTTAGCATCGGCAGCGAAACGAGAAGAACATTTAAAAACAGAAAAAGACAGCATGGATGAATCGAAAAAAGAATTGAAAACGGTAAAGGAATCTGCCGCACGATTGCAAGATGCCGAGTTAAAAGAGAAAGCAGATCAAACAGTCAAATCGATCGAGAAACGATATGCGTCATATGATCAGCTTTACAAGGAGTATCAAAAGGCGCTGAAACAAGATCAGCATTTGTATCAATCTTTAAAGAAAAAGGATCTAGGATATGAAGAGCTGAAGTCTAAGCTGAAGACCGTCAATCGTTCATATAGCAAAGTCAGAAAAGAAAGTAAGAAGTTCAATCGATATACAGATCAATTGAATGATCATAAAAAGGCTTTGTATAAAGCAGCAGAACAAGAGTCAAAAAAGAGCTGAAAAACAGCTCTTTTTTTATTTTTCGACAAAAACAAACATTTTCTATTGTAGTACAGTAGTACACTCTATACTAGTACAGATTAGGTTGTTTGTTAAACAGATTGATACAGTTCACCATAAAAAGTAAAGCGAATACATTTATTTAAATAAAGCCGTTAAATCAATTGACGGACTATTTTTCTTGTTGTAAACTATTCCTTGTTAACAGAAGTTGTATTAGTTTTTTGTGAACTATCGTTAATACAGTTAGAAGGACTCAAAAAAGAGTGGTCAACCTATGTTTCGACAACGATCTTAGTGGCTATTATATACAGGAGTCATATGAGTATTTTGGGTTATCCTATATCTGTATGTATAAATGGATTCACGACAAATGGACTGTTAAAAGAAAGGAAGAGGTGACTTTAGAATGGCTGCAAAAACAAAAAAAGCAATTGTTGATAGCAAAAAGCAATTTGATGCCATCAAAAAGCAGTTTGAAACGTTTCAAATTTTAAACGAAAAAGGCGAAGTCGTAAACGAAGCGGCAATGCCGGATCTTTCAGATGACCAATTAAAAGAATTAATGCGCCGTATGGTGTTTACACGTGTATTAGATCAACGTTCAATTTCATTGAACCGTCAAGGACGTCTTGGCTTCTATGCGCCAACAGCTGGACAAGAGGCTTCTCAGCTTGCAACTCACTTTGCACTTGAGAAAGAAGATTTCATTCTTCCAGGATATCGTGATGTACCACAATTAATCTGGCATGGTCTTCCGCTAACAAAAGCATTCTTGTTCTCTCGCGGACACTTTGTTGGTAACCAAATGCCTGAAGATGTGAATGCACTTTCACCGCAAATCATTATCGGTGCACAAATCATTCAAGCTGCTGGTGTAGCTCTTGGTTTGAAAAAGCGCGGTAAAAAAGCTGTTGCAATCACTTACACTGGTGACGGTGGAGCTTCACAAGGTGATTTCTACGAAGGTATTAACTTTGCAGGGGCTTACAAAGCGCCAGCGATTTTTGTTGTCCAAAACAACAGATATGCGATCTCTACACCTGTTGAAAAGCAGTCTGCTGCACAAACAATTGCACAAAAAGCAGCTGCAGCTGGTATCGTAGGCGTACAAGTTGACGGTATGGATGCATTAGCTGTTTATGCAGCAACTGCTGAAGCTCGTGAGCGCGCTGTAAATGGTGAAGGTCCAACATTAATCGAAACTCTTACATTCCGTTACGGCCCACATACAATGGCTGGTGACGATCCAACAAGATATCGTACAAAAGAAGATGAAAACGAGTGGGAGCAAAAAGATCCATTGGTACGCTACCGCAAATTCTTGGAAAACAAGGGCCTATGGTCTGAAGAAGAAGAGAATAAAGTGATCGAAGATGCAAAAGAACAAATCAAACAAGCGATCAAAGAAGCTGACGAACAGCCTAAGCAAAAAGTCACTGACTTGATTGAAAACATGTACGATGTGAAACCATTCAACTTAGTTGAACAGCTTGAAATTTACAAACAGAAGGAGTCGAAGTAAGCCATGGCGCAAATGACAATGATTCAAGCGATCACTGATGCGTTACGCACAGAACTGAAAAATGACGAAAACGTTCTCGTTTTCGGAGAAGACGTTGGTAAAAACGGCGGCGTATTCCGTGCGACTGAAGGATTGCAAAAAGAGTTTGGTGAGGATCGTGTATTCGATACTCCACTTGCTGAATCTGGTATTGGCGGTCTTGCAATTGGCCTTGGACTACAAGAATTCCGCCCAGTAATGGAAATTCAATTCTTCGGATTCGTTTACGAAGTATTAGATTCTGTTTCTGGACAAATGGCTCGTATGCGTTACCGTTCTGGCGGACGCTGGCATTCTCCAGTGACAATCCGTTCTCCATTCGGTGGAGGAGTTCACACACCTGAGCTTCACGCTGACAGCTTAGAAGGTCTTATCGCACAACAGCCTGGTATCAAGGTTGTCATTCCTTCAACACCTTATGATGCAAAAGGACTTTTAATTTCTGCAATTCGTGACAACGATCCTGTAGTGTTCCTTGAGCATATGAAACTTTATCGTTCTTTCCGTCAGGAAGTTCCTGAAGAAGAGTACACAATTGAAATCGGTAAAGCTGACGTGAAACGTGAAGGTACTGACCTTTCAATCATCACTTACGGTGCAATGGTTCACGAATCACTAAAAGCTGCTGAAGAGCTAGAAAAAGAAGGCGTTTCTGCTGAAGTTATCGACCTTCGCACAGTAAGCCCGCTTGATATTGAAACAATCATCGCTTCTGTTGAAAAAACAGGCCGTGCGATCGTTGTTCAAGAAGCACAAAAACAAGCTGGTATTGCTGCAAACGTAGTAGCTGAAATCAATGACAGAGCGATCCTTAGCCTGGAAGCACCAGTACTTCGTGTAGCTGCACCTGATACTGTATTTGCTTTCTCTCAAGCTGAGAGCGTATGGCTTCCAAACCATAAAGATGTACTTGAAACAGCGAAAAAAGTTCTTGAATTTTAATTAAATGACAGAGGGGAAAAGAATTTATTTCTCTTCCCCTTTATCAATTACATGACCGTGTAAACATACACAACAAGGGTTCAACAAAATCTAGGAGGCGAAAAACAGTGGCATTTGAATTTAAACTTCCGGACATCGGAGAAGGTATCCACGAAGGTGAGATCGTTAAGTGGTTTGTTAAACCAAACGACGAAATTAATGAAGATGACGTTTTAGCAGAGGTACAAAATGATAAAGCAGTTGTAGAAATTCCTTCACCTGTTAAAGGAAAAGTATTAGAATTAAAAGTTGAAGAGGGAACAGTTGCAACTGTAGGACAAACAATCATTACGTTTGATGCACCTGGTTACGAAAATCTTCAATTTAAAGGCAGCGAAGAAGAAGGCGAAGCAAAAACTGAAGCTCAAGTACAAGGTACTGCTGAAGCTGGTAACGAGCCAGAGAAGAAAGAAGTAGCACAAGAAGAAGCGGCAGCAACTGGTGCAGGCGCACAAGAGCAAGTAGATGCTGATCCAAACAAACGCGTGATCGCTATGCCATCTGTACGTAAATATGCTCGTGAAAAAGGCGTTGAAATTTACAAAGTTGCAGGTTCTGGTAAAAACGGACGTGTGTTAAAAGAAGATATCGACAGCTTCGTTAATGGTGGTTCTGCAGCTCCAGCAGCAGCACCTCAAGCAGCTGAAAGTGCGAAAGAAGAAGCAGCTCCTAAAGCGGCAGCAGCTCCAGTTCTTGAAGGAGAATTCCCAGAAACTCGCGAGAAAATGAGCGGAATCCGCAAAGCAATCGCGAAAGCAATGGTGAACTCTAAGCATACAGCTCCTCACGTAACATTAATGGATGAAGTTGATGTAACAAACCTTGTTGCACATCGTAAACAATTCAAACAAGTTGCAGCTGATCAAGGAATCAAGTTAACTTACTTGCCTTACGTTGTAAAAGCTCTAACTTCTGCTTTGAAAAAGTACCCAGTACTTAACACTTCTATCGATGATAAAACAGATGAAGTTGTGCAAAAGCATTACTACAACATCGGAATTGCAGCTGACACTGAAAAAGGCTTGCTAGTTCCAGTTGTGAAAAATGCAGATCGCAAAGCGATTTTCGAAGTGTCTAACGAAATCAATGAGCTTGCAACAAAAGCACGTGATGGTAAATTGGCTCCAGCTGAAATGAAAGGTGCATCTTGCACAATCACAAACATCGGTTCTGCTGGTGGACAATGGTTTACTCCAGTCATCAACCACCCAGAAGTAGCGATCCTTGGTATTGGCCGTATCGCTGAAAAAGCGGTTGTTCGTGATGGCGAAATCGTTGCAGCTCCAGTCTTAGCTCTTTCCCTAAGCTTTGACCACCGTATGATTGACGGAGCTACTGCGCAAAATGCCCTTAACCACATCAAGCGTTTATTGAATGATCCACAATTAATTTTAATGGAGGCGTAATGTCATGGTAGTAGGAGATTTCCCAATCGAAACAGATACTCTTGTCATCGGTGCAGGTCCTGGTGGATATGTAGCTGCTATTCGTGCTGCACAGCTTGGACAAAAAGTAACAATCGTTGAAAAAGGAACACTTGGCGGTGTATGTCTAAACGTTGGTTGTATTCCTTCAAAAGCATTAATCAATGCTGGCCATCGTTTCGAAAATGCTAAGCATTCTGAAGACATGGGTATCAAAGCTGAAAACGTAACAGTTGATTTCACAAAAGTTCAAGAGTGGAAAGCTTCTGTTGTAAACAAATTAACAGGTGGAGTTCAAGGTCTTCTTAAAGGAAATAAAGTAGACATCGTTAAAGGTGAAGCTTATTTCGTAGACAGCAACTCTGTACGTGTAATGGATGAAAATTCAGCACAGACTTACACTTTCAAAAATGCAATTCTTGCTACTGGATCTCGTCCAATCGAATTGCCTACTTTTAAATACACAGACCGCGTGATCAACTCAACTGGTGCTTTAGCGCTTAAAGAAGTACCTAAAAAGTTAGTTGTTATCGGTGGTGGATACATCGGTACTGAGCTTGGTACTGCTTATGCAAACTTTGGAACAGAAGTTGTGATCCTTGAAGGTGGAGACGAAATCCTTCCAGGTTTCGAAAAGCAAATGAGCTCATTGGTTAAACGTAACCTGAAGAAAAAAGGAAACGTTGAAATCCATACAAACGCTCTTGCAAAAGGCGTTGAAGAAAAATCTGATGGTGTCACTGTTACATTCGAAGTAAAAGGTGAAGAAAAAACAGTTGATGCTGATTACGTACTTGTGACTGTTGGTCGTCGTCCAAACACTGATGAGCTTGGTCTTGAGCAAGTTGGTGTTGAATTGACTGACCGCGGAGTTGTCAAAACAGACAAACAATGCCGTACAAGCGTATCTAACATCTATGCAATTGGTGACATTGTTGATGGACCACCACTTGCACACAAAGCTTCTTACGAAGGTAAAATTGCAGCTGAAGCAATCGCTGGAGAGCCAGCTGAAATTGATTACCTTGGTATTCCTGCTGTTGTATTCTCTGAGCCAGAACTTGCAACTGTTGGATACACTGAAGCAGAAGCAAAAGCAGAAGGAATCGAAATCGTTGCAGCGAAATTCCCATTCGCAGCGAACGGACGTGCACTTTCTCTTGATGCAACTGATGGCTTCATGAAAATGATCACTCGTAAAGAGGATGGTCTAGTTATCGGTGCACAAATCGCAGGTGTTGGCGCTTCTGATATGATTTCAGAGCTTAGCCTTGCAATCGAAGCTGGAGTGACTGCTGAAGACATCGCTATGACAATTCACGCTCACCCAACATTAGGTGAAATTACAATGGAAACGGCTGAAGTAGCAATTGGAAGCCCAATCCACATCGTAAAATAATGAACCTATGAAACCCTCTCCATCAAGGAGAGGGTTTTTTTGCGCCCTGAACACCATATGAAAAACCCCTCATGAGGTGAGGGGTTTTTTCATATGGTTATATATAAGTGCAAGGAAAATATCATTAGTTTGTATTGACGCGGTCTAAAGCATGGCATAAGGGCGATAAGATATCCTGTTTACTGCGAACATTTCCTTCAACCTTCACGATGACTTTTTCATCATTGACAAGTAAAATAGCCGGCAGTTCATCAACTTCATTTTTCCAGCCTTTACGATCTTCTTTCACAATCATTTTTGACATTTCCTTAGGGTATTCATTCTTTAAATCGAGGACTGCATCATAATAAGGGCTTTCTTTATCAAGGTTTTCTGCATCAGTAAAAAAGAGAATTCTCGGTTTTTGAATATGACTGACTTGGTCGGTCTGAGTCGGTATGATATACGCAAATGAGCATGAACTAAGTACAAAGAGCATGGGGAATATAATGAGAAGTGTCCTCATAAAATTCAATCTATTCACCTCAAAATCATTTGGGGTTGTCCCAACATTTTTAGGAGCTTGTTCCCTGTTAGTCACTCTAGTGTATCATGTCCCTTTTGACAATTTTCGATTGTTACTCAATTGTTACAGAATTGATATGAAGCAAAATACAATTGAAACGTTCCCTCAATATGATGAGAAAAAAGCACATATTTATAAAAAATGATTAAATGTGTCATACAATTAACCGTTGACAAGTTAAATGTGACATCATATTATAGAGATAAGAAATAGATCAAACGCTTTCAAACTATGAATGAAGAAAAGGGGAATGTACGTGGGTACAATTATTTGTCAAGATTGCAATGAAACCATTGATCAATTTGAAAATGAAAAAGTGACAACGCTATACGGAACGTGCGGTCACTGTCATTGCTGTGATGAAGCCTCTGAATAAATAAAAAAAGCATGCAGCTCCATTTGGGGCTGCATGTTTCTTTTTTATAAAATTGGTTTTTGTTCCTTAATCACACGGATCATTTCAAGCGTTGAATCTTCAGGTCCTTGGACAGGGAGGCCGATTTCAATATTTTTAAAGATATACGATATATTTTCTTCTGTGATAATTTCACCTGGTATAAAAATTGGAATACCTGGCGGATATACCATCACAAACTCTGCGGTGATGCGGCCGACTGCTTCCTTAAAAGGAACGACTTCAGTTGTGGCATAAAAGGCGTCACGCGGCGTCATAGCAAGCGATGGGATATCAGGCAGCAGTACCTCTGTTACCGCTTGTTTGCCGCCGTCACGAGTAGACGCTGCGGCAATTTCCTGCATCGCCGTCACGAGCTTATCAATTGTCTCATCTGAATCGCCAGGGGTTACGATACATAAGATATTGTAAAGGTCAGAGAGCTCTACTTCAATTCGATAGCTTTCTCTCAGCCATTTTTCGACATCATGTCCGTTTAACCCAAGGTCTTTAATGGAAATAATCAATTTCGTTGGGTCATAATCGTAAGTAGAAGCTGAACCGAGTATTTCCTTGCCAATGCAGCTAATGCCGTCAATTTGATTCAAGCGGTTTCTAGCTGATTCAGCCAAACGAATGGCTTCATCAGCTAGTGCCTTTCCTTCAGTGGCTAATCGTTTTCGAGCGACATCCAGTGATGCTAAGAGCAAATAAGAAGTGGATGTTGTCGTCAGCATACTCAAAATCGATTGCACACGGTCTTTTGAAACAAGCCCTTCCTTCATATTTAAAATAGAGCTTTGCGTAAGAGAGCCGCCAAGTTTATGGACACTTGTTGCTGCCATGTCGGCACCTGCCTGCATCGCAGAGAGGGGAAGCTCATCATGAAAATGAATATGCACACCGTGTGCTTCATCGACAAGGACAGGCACATCAAATGAATGGGCAATGTCTACGATTGATTTTAAATCTGCTGAAATACCAAAATACGTTGGATTAATGACAAGTAAACCTTTCGCATCTGGATGCTTAGTGAGCGCCTTTTTGGCTGATTCAGGTGTAATACCGTGAGAGATGCCAAGCTCTTTGTCTATTTCTGGGTGAATAAAAACAGGAATGGCGCCAGAAAATACAATCGCGGACATAATTGATTTATGAACGTTACGAGGAACGATAATTTTATCTCCAGGTCCGCATACCGTCATCACCATTGTCATGATGGCGCCGCTTGTTCCTTGAATAGAGAAAAACGTATGATCAGCACCGAAGGCTTCAGCAGCAAGCTCCTGTGCTTCTTTTATCATCCCTCGAGGTGAATGTAAATCATCGAGAGGTTCTATATTAATGAGGTCAATGCTTAATGCATTGTCGCCAATGAATGCTCTAAATTCAGGATCCATTCCGGCTCCTTTTTTATGGCCTGGAATGTGAAATTGGACTGGATTGGTTGCTGCGTGTTTTTTTAGTCCAGTGTATAAGGGTGTATCATGTTGTGACAATTGCTTTCCCACCTTCATCGAAATACCTGCTATTATTGTGCCAATTACAGCAGATTTCATTGCATAAAACAAAAGAATTATATTATGAACTGATCGGAATGTAAAGCATAAAATCAATCGGTTTCTGATCAAACAGATGCTATAATAAAAGTTCAAATCAGAAATGAGTATTAAAGTGAGGGACAAGTAAATGGAATATCAATATCCAATGGATGTCGACTGGACGACAGAGGAAAAGATTGCGGTCATTTCATTTTTTCAGGCTGTTGAAAAAGCCTATGAAAAAGGAATTGCGAAGCAGGAGTTATTAGACACATATAAACGATTTAAAGAGGTTGTTCCATCAAAAGCAGAGGAAAAAACGCATTGTGCGGCGTTTGAAAAGGGAAGCGGGTATTCCCCTTATCATGCAGTAAAAACCGCAAGAGAGGCAGAAGAGACTGCTATTATACGCATGTAAAAAACGAGCCTAAAAGGGCTCGTTTTTTCATACAGATTCTTTCTGTGTAAAACGGTATAGATACGTCAATGTGCGGAAGGCATTTTCGATTTTCGAGAGGAATTCTTCATTATTCATTTGCACGACTTCTTCTCTAGGCAGCTGAATGCCGCAAAGAAGCTCGGCTTTCTTGACTGTTTGAACACGTTCAAACAGCGTTTTCAGCTGTTCGGAATCTAGTTCGCTGTGACGCATGACATCTGGTTTCATATGATCTTTAGACCAAACAAAATCTTGCGGTATTTTCTGCTGGATGGTGTCTAGCTCCTTTTCAAATAGTTGGCCGTACTCACCTTTTACTGGAGATTCATAAATGAGTGCAAACCAGACAAAGACATGTGTTTTCCAAAGCCCAATTTGAAAATGAGGGAGTTTTTTATATCCGCGCTTACTGTTTGCAAAAGCAACCCACGTATCATTTGGCGGGTTAACAGATCTTCTAGCATGCTTTGCGACGTGTACAAACATTTCGTCTCCTGTAATAGAAGAAAGAAGTGGTGCAAAATGTTCGCCAAGTGCTTCAAGCTTTGGACGGACTCTTTCTTTTAATACAGTCATTCGTTCATCTAAACCATCAACTGTGAATGTTTCAAAATCTTCATCTCTAAAACGCATTTCACTCATGTTATGCCTCCTGTATCTTTTCGCTGATCATATTTTATCATAGCTTAGGTCAAGCTCAAAAAAAGATGCACCGTTAAATCAAAGTTTATGAAGGTCGCGGTGCAGCGTTTAAAATCATCAATTTTGTGGTACATAACAAATAGGTAAAGACACAATTTTCAGAATGTCGTTGCGGTTATGCGATCGCTTCATACGATATAAGCAAGAACCATTTCTCTTATCGATTGAATTTTTTATCAATGAAAACTGACAAGGAATGAATCATTCTCTGGAAGGGGCGTTGACCAATGAAGCAAATCGTGAAGCAGGGGTATAGGCAGGAGAAGAAGAATCGCATCGCTGTGTGGAGATTAGAGGTTGATTATGAGCTTTCTACGCTTCATGAAGCCATCGAGCATAAAGATGACATCCAAATCGAACGCAGCAAACGAAAGCTTGAGCGCCTAAGAAAAGAATGGGAGCAGCTTCAAGGGTAAAACAGCGTGAGGTAAAAACGAACCAATTCATCGGTTCGTTTTTGTATGAAGCTGCTTTTTTCTTGCTTTTACGTACATAATATCAGTATGCTATTACAAATAGGTCCTACATAGAAAAGAGGTTTACAATCTGATGACAAACTGGGTGGAAATTGACCGTCTTGCAAAGCTCTGGGTAAAAGAAGCAGGGAGCCGTATTAAAGCGTCCATGCAGGAAGGTCTATCAATTGAAACAAAATCAAATCCAAATGATCTTGTCACGAATATCGATAAAGAAACAGAGCGTTTTTTTATTGAAAAAATACAGTCGACATTTTCAGACCATCACATTTTAGGAGAAGAGGGACAAGGGGAAGAGGTGACCTCACTCGATGGAATTGTGTGGATCATTGATCCGATCGATGGCACAATGAACTTTGTCCATCAAAAACGCAACTTTGCCATTTCAATCGGGATATTTGAAAATGGTGTTGGGAAAATCGGTCTTATTTATGACGTCATTCATGACGAGCTCTACCATGCCATCAAAGGAGAAGGAGCTTATATGAACGATACCCTGCTCCCTCGATTAAAAGATGTGGAGATTGAAAAAGCCATTGTGGGGATTAATCCGACATGGGCGATCGAAAGCCCTTATTTTGACGCCAAACCATTTGCCCGTCTTGTGCGTGATGTGAGAGGGACACGAACGATTGGATCCGCTGCCCTTGAGCTTGCTTATATTGCAAGTGGCAGAAGTGACGCATATGTCACGTTAAGGCTTGCGCCATGGGATTATGCAGCGGGCTGCGTACTGCTTGATGAAGTAGGGGCTGTTTACTCAAATATTCACGGAGAACGTCTTACGTTCCTAGATAAAAACAGCATAGTCGCCGGAAATCGATCCATTTGTGAAAAAATCTTGCATGATTACATAAAAGGAAGCGGAAATAAAAAATAAACAGAATCACTTCATGAGAATGAAGTGATTTTTTGTTTTTCCTGAAACTTTTTGGTAAGGCGAATGTCTATACGAATGAGGCCTTAATTTTATGTAAAGGATTGTGTATCAATGTTGGATTTGTTTAGTGATTTATCGCTCCATTTTGAAAGGTATTTTATTTTAAATGAGTATAGTATCCGCATCATTCAATGGTGTGTACTTGGACTATTTGTTCTTTTCATGACACTTCCGCTATGGAAAGAAAAGAAGAGTGGTTATGTATTTTATGCTGGAATCGTATTAAGAGTTGTTCTGCTTGGCGGAATGACAGTTGAAATGATCCACCAAGTCCTAGCTAGACAGTATACGATCGAAACATTTGAAGTGCTGACAGATTTCATGCAATTTCTCATTTATGGGTATGTTTTGCTTGCATCACTGTACTATGTGATTACTCTTCCTTATTTAAAAAATAAAGGCATGTTTTTTGCTTTTGATTTATCTGTATTACTTCTGCCTTTATGTCAAACCGTGTTTATTGTGTTTGCTGAAAGCAAAAAGTTCTTTCTTAGCGGTGATATGGGGCTAGTATGGAGAGATCTGATCACCATTTTGGTTATGGCTGGCTTTGCTGCTTTAGTACTGCATCTTTTCTTTCGCTTGTTTTGGCACTGGAAGTGGAAGGAATTGCTGTTGTTCTATGGCCTAATTTTCGCAGCCTTGCTTTATATATTTTATCCTTCTATTTCGAAGTATGAACTTCAATCTACATTTAAATCGATTGTCATTTTAGCTGCAGCAGCAGGAAGCTTTATGACGATTTATTTGTTATCTGCTTTACTACGGGACAAGGTGAGATTACGGCAGTGGGGCGCTGGTTGTATAGCTGTCTTTTTTCTGCTATTACTCAATCCGATTATCAATATCCCTCATACCATGTTCCAATTCACCAAAACGGAACTGGTAGATACTTTCTCGGAAGAATATCGCCCTTTATCAGCAGCAAGTGCAAAAGCATTCGCTTCAAAGTTTGTACCGGAGAATCGATCGCTGTATTTAAATGCTAGTCATCAGCCTATCCCTTATCATTACGTGTTTGCAGATGACCAGTATGAAGTGAATATTTCTCCGTTTACAGGTGAATTAAGCGAATATTCTTATCGAGGTCGTGTAGAGGGAAAGGAACTGACCGATAAAGAATATAGGCAAAAGACCATTGAATTTTTCGAAAGAAGCGGAAGGTCAATAGATCTCAATCGCATTCAATTGACTGTACAAAAAGAGGACGGAGAGACGGACGTTCTTCTTCTGCCAAAAATGTCTCAGAATGAAGAGGACAGTTTAGCGTCTGCCACCTGGAAAAAAGGGACGCTTCGACAAGCGCAATACGAAAACGCCATCTTTCAATTAAAGGATATAGACGGAATTCATTTAAAAGAAATGGAGATAAAAAACAGGATCAACAGTATTTATCAAAATTTAAATCTAAAGCCGCCAGTATATCAAATCACAGGCATTGATGAATTTTATTTTGATTGGCAGCATGAAGTGAGGGTCACAACTAAAGATCAATCGGAGTTTCTGTTTAATGGCTCAACAAAAAAAGTCATCAGCTTTAAGCTGTCAAAAGCGATTCTTCAACAGAAAAAAGGGAACATCAGCGATGAAGATTTGTTAAAGATCATAGGGAAAACGCCAAAAGACATAAGAAAAGAAACAGGCACTAGTGAAAGCAAACAATATACATTTAACCACTCCTCTCATGTCGTCAATCTATTTAAAGGGGATGATGGAATTGAGTTGAGAGTGCAAGTTGCTTCTTCTATCCCGCACGCAGTATCTAATCAAGATCGTGAGGAAGTCTATCAGCAAGTACTTAAAAGGTATAAACCATATACGATCTATAAAAAACAAATAAAACCTGTGAGGATGATCGACAAAGAAGGGACTATCGACATTTCATGGCTTGTCATCATACAAACCTTCGGATCAAATGAGCATAAAATCTATGAAGTGAATGGACGAACAAAAGAGGTGCATCGTTTTGACAGATAAAGAAAAACAAGCCATCTTTCAAGACTTATATGAACTGTATCAAGAAGGGGATCTGGGAGGCGAGGCAGCTAGCTGGATGAAGGCGCACGAACAGCAGTTTCAGCATGCGGTCACGGGTAAAAAGCAGCCCTCAGTGCCGATGGAAGGTCAGAAGGACTATGACGAGTTAAAACGTATGAAAGGGTTTATTTACTCGTTATATTTCTTTTTTATCGTTTTATCGATTTGGATGACTGTGTGGTTTTATTTTTGATGTCCAGACCAGCCGACCAAATTGAAAAAATCTATGAAGAATATTTTCAGGAAATCACCAAATATTTATATCGCCGGACGGGAAATATGGAAACGGCCAAGGACCTTGCGCAGGACGTATTTATGAAGGCTCTGCATGGGTTGTCCTCCTTTAAGGGACATTCAAGTATAAAAACATGGCTTTATACCATTGCGTATCACACATTTGTGAATGATTATCGCCGAAAAGTAAAATGGACTTTTACGAACGTAGAGGAAATGGATTTCTTAGAGCAGCAGTCGTTCACGACACCAGAAGATCACATTGAAAAACAAGCTGATATAGAAAGGCTGTGGCATCATATTTATCAGCTGAAGGATTCCTACCGGGAGGTCCTCATTTTAAGAGATATTCAAGAATTGTCATATGAAGAAGTAGCTGAAATTTTAAATTGGACTTTATCTAAAGTCAAAACAACCCTTCATCGAGCCAGATTAGAGCTGAAGCGAATGCTACATTGTGAGGAGTTCAATAAATGAGCTGTTATTTGATTGAAGAATTGTTACCACTTTATATAGAGGGAGACACAAGTGCAGAAACAAATAAAATTGTTGCAGAGCACTTACAATCCTGCGAGAGCTGCCAACACCTTTATCACGAAATGAAAGAGCCAATAACCCTTATACAAACTCCTGATCTCATGCCATATATAGATGAAAAGGAAGAAAGAAGAAAATTTGAAAAGCGCTACTATGGCAAGCTGTTATATCGAGCAAGTATCGCATTTGGTATAGGATACGCCATGATGATCATTCTTTATTGGCTGAAATAAAAAACCCCCATCTGGATAAACCAGGTGGGGGTTTTTCTGAGCTTAGCTTAATTTTTCTTTCGCAATTTGAACTGCATCATAAAACGTTTTTAATTGCTCTTGAGGAATTTTCTTAAGCATTTGGTTGAAAACAAGTAATTCAGTAGAGCTGAATCCAAGACCTTTTGCGATTTTTGAATCAATCACAACGTTTCCTTTTTTGTCTAGAACAAGGGCATCACCAGCAAGATCAGCAATTCTGATCACTGATTTGAAAAGCTTTTCGAATTTAGCCGCTTCTTCTTTTGTAAGACCAAGTTCAACAGCTTTTGCTGCATCAAAAACCAATTTACCTTTTTCGTTTTTAGTGATGCTTTCACTGAAAACGATTGTAAGAACAGCTGCGCGATCTAAGAATTTCTCAGCAGTCGCCGCTTCTTCTTCAGTTAGTCCGAGCTCAACAGCTTTTTTCACATCAAATGTGTAGTTGTTGTCTTCCTCAACAAATGAATTGATGAGAATGTTGATGACACGCTCGTTTTTCTCCAATAATTCTTTAATGATTTGCTGCTGTTCAAAAGGAATGCCTTTGAAAGTTGCAGCGCTTGCTTGCCCAGGAGCTACTGTTGTGAAAGTAAGAATAATAGCTAAAGCGAAAAATACAACAGAGCTGAGCGATTTGCTCAAAAACTTCTTCATGCTTCTTTTCTCTCCCTTTTCTGTTAAATTTTGTTGCAAGAACAGCATACCATGAGAAACTTTGTGGAAGAATAGGAAAATTGTAACTTTCTGTTTGATTTTGGAGAACTATAAAAGTTCTTGTCGAATTATGGAGAGGTTCAGATTGCTTACTTTTGTCAATTCTCAATAGATGTTTTTGTATGTGACGCAAGCTTTCATAGGTGAATTGTCTTGTTTTTACTCAAAATAAAAAGCCTTCTACATGTAGAATGTAAAAGGCTTTTACCTAATTTTATGATTGCACGTTTAATTTTCTTTTTAATGTAAATCCTGTACCCATGAAAATCATGGCGAATACAATGCTTAGACATATACCCAGTATGTTTTTTTCTGCAAGAGTTACCCCAATAAACGCCATACTGACAACTGCAAGTAATGCACATAATAATAGAAGCCATTTGATTTGTTTCATATGTCCCCATCCCTTTTTTTAGAGTTAATATAAGTTTACAGAAAAACGATCGGCATTTAAAGGGGATTGTGATATAATATGAAAGTTATCTAATTATTTTAGGAGATGAAAATGTGAAACTTCGAAAAGACCTTCGCAACATCGCAATTATTGCCCACGTTGACCATGGTAAAACGACGCTTGTTGACCAATTGCTCCATCAAGCTGGTACTTTCCGTGCGAATGAAAATATCGCTGAGAGAGCCATGGATTCAAATGATTTAGAGCGAGAGCGCGGTATTACGATTTTAGCTAAAAATACTGCGATAAATTATAAAGATACACGCATTAATATTTTAGATACACCAGGACACGCCGATTTCGGTGGTGAAGTTGAGCGTATCATGAAAATGGTAGATGGTGTACTCCTTGTTGTGGATGCTTATGAAGGCTGTATGCCTCAAACACGCTTTGTGCTGAAAAAAGCACTTGAGCAAAACTTAACACCAATCGTTGTCGTCAATAAAATTGACCGCGACTTTGCTCGTCCGGCTGAAGTAGTCGATGAAGTGATTGACTTGTTCATTGAATTGGATGCAACAGAAGAACAGCTTGAGTTCCCAGTTGTCTATGCATCAGCAATCAATGGTACAGCAAGTAACGATGCGAGCAAACAAGATGAAAACATGGAATCTTTGTTTGAAGCTATTGTGAACCATATTCCTTGCCCGGTTGATAACCATGAAGAGCCGCTTCAATTCCAAGTGGCGCTACTTGATTACAATGATTATGTTGGCAGAATTGGAATTGGCCGTGTATTCAGAGGAACAATGCAAGTAGGACAGCAGGTAGCCTTGATGAAAGTCGACGGCACTGTGAAACAATTCCGTGTAACAAAGATCTTTGGTTTCCAAGGGTTAAAACGAGTGGAAATCAACGAAGCGAAGGCGGGAGATCTTGTCGCTGTATCTGGAATGGAAGACATCAACGTAGGTGAAACGGTTTGTCCGGTAGAACACCAAGAGGCACTTCCAATCCTTCGTATTGATGAGCCGACACTTCAAATGACGTTTGTTGTAAACAACAGCCCATTTGCAGGACGTGAAGGAAAATACGTGACATCACGTAAAATCGAAGAGCGTTTAGAGCAGCAGCTTCAAACAGACGTCAGTCTTCGTGTGGATCCAACTGATTCACCTGATGCTTGGGTTGTTTCTGGACGCGGAGAGCTTCACTTATCCATTCTCATTGAGAATATGAGACGTGAAGGATTTGAATTACAAGTATCGAAGCCAGAAGTTATTGTAAAAGAAGTTGATGGTGTTCGATGTGAGCCTGTAGAGCGCGTTCAAATTGATGTACCAGAAGAGCATACTGGCTCTGTTATGGAATCAATGGGTGCAAGAAAAGGTGAAATGATTGACATGATCAACAATGGTAACGGTCAAGTTCGCCTGATCTTTACAGTGCCATCACGTGGTTTAATTGGATACACAACTGAATTTCTTTCATTAACTCGTGGTTTTGGTATTTTGAACCATACGTTTGACAGCTACCAGCCAATGCAGTCTGGTCAAGTCGGCGGACGCCGTCAAGGTGTACTTGTTTCAATGGAAACAGGTAAAGCGACTGCTTACGGAATCCAAGGTGTTGAAGAGCGCGGTGTGATCTTCGTTGAGCCAGGTACTGAAGTATACCAAGGGATGATTGTTGGGGAGCATAACCGTGAGAACGACCTTGTTGTAAACGTAAGCCGTATGAAACAACAAACAAACGTACGTTCAGCGACGAAAGATCAAACGGTTAGCATGAAAAAACCTCGTATTATGTCACTTGAGGAATCTCTTGAGTACTTGAATGAAGACGAATACTGTGAGGTTACACCTGAATCCATTCGTCTTAGAAAGAAAATTTTAGACAAAAACGAACGTGAGAAAGCAGCGAAGAAGAAAAAGCTAGCAGGATTATCTTAATTCCATGAAGAATTAAAAAGATAGAACCCTGAAAGATAAGGGGAGGGAATCTTTTTGAATGATCAGGAAGTAAGTGAAAATCTATCCTTTTTCGCGATGCTGTTTCGTGTCGATGAAAATCCGCAAACAGGGATGTGGCTCCTATATGGCACCATCCTTGTTTTAGCGATTATTGTTTTTAAGCTCGGCTTTGCAAGACGTTTACCGATTTTAAAAGCGCTCGTGATTTATTTGTTTTTGATTTTTGGCTGCACGTTTCTCACATTTCTAGGAATCTTCCTGCCAGTAGCGGAAGGCCTTGTTGTGGCAGCTGCCATTTTGATTATTTATAAAATACGGCTGCATCGTGCGAAAAAAGAAGGAACAGTCAATACGTAAAAAAAGACCTGAACATGTGTCAGGTCTTTTTTTATGTCTTTTGTTCTTTCTTTCCTTTTTTCTTCTTTTTCTCTTTTGTCGCAGGATCCTGATAAAGAGAGAATCTGCCGGTTTTGATGCGAGCTTCTGTCTTTATTTTAATGCGTTCTTGGCAGTCATCGCACATATATGTATGAATTGGCCGATTTCTTAACCGTTTCGCAACGAGTGTATCATCATCAATGGTTTCAAGCTTTTCACATAATGAGCACTTCACTCTCATCATTTTCACCTCACTTTATTGCATTTATTATAGCATGTTTTCCAGCCTCTTAAAATCAGCGTAGAAAAAGGCTTATATCACAGGAGATATAAGCCGTTCTCATTATTTCTTTTGATTCATATGATGATTTGATTGGTCGTTTTGATTTTTTTCTAACTGTTTTTGATCTTGTTCTTTGAGCTGATTATTCGGATCATTTGTCGGATCCTTTTCGTTACGATCGATCTCATTTTTCGGCATCTCTGGCATCACGCGGCCGACAATGGCAGCCAGTTCATCCATAATACCGCTTACAGGACGGCCTGCTTGAATTTCTTTGCCCATTTCTTTTAAACGGCTGACTGTATCTGGATCAGCAACCACAACAGCATTTGCACCTTCCGGGTCATTTCTCAGCGCTTTTGCAACTGAATATTTAATGGTTTCTACTTTGCTTCTATCTAAATCATCTTTTACATCAATACCAACAACAGCATAGCGTCCAATGACGATTGCCGTTGCATCATTGACATCTGCTACGTGCTCTGTCACATTGA
This sequence comes from Bacillus sp. FSL K6-1000, assembly GCF_038630785.1. Classification (NCBI taxonomy): domain Bacteria; kingdom Bacillati; phylum Bacillota; class Bacilli; order Caryophanales; family Bacillaceae; genus Bacillus; species Bacillus sp. FSL K6-1000. The sequence goes on from NZ_CP152042.1 coordinate 1,418,126, forward strand.
CAAGATGCTGCGCAACATCTGTGGATGGGCGGGCTTGATCTGTCTTTTTCTTCGATGAGTCAGACACCCTTACTAAGTGCTGGCGTCCATCTTGCTTGTCCAGTGCCTCTGGCTTTTCCTGCTGCTGGCAAGCGCCTAACAGAATGATCGTTTGAATCATGAATAATGTTAAAAATAGTCGCATCTAAATTCCCTCCTTCACAAACTGCATGATTTATTTTATTGTTGAATTAACCTTCTAACTTTATTCATGAAAACATATATTTTAACAATCGTTTTGGGAAAGACAAGGATGAATGAAACCCCGATCAGGAGGCGAAGGACCTGAGTAAAATTTATGTATTAGACACAAATGTGTTATTACAGGATCCGAATTCAATCTTTTCATTTGAAGACAACGAGGTCGTCATTCCGGCCGTTGTGTTAGAAGAAGTAGACTCGAAAAAGAGATACATGGACGAGGTTGGGCAAAACGCTCGGCGCGTCTCACGTTTAATCGACGGTTTGAGATCGAAAGGGAAACTCCATGAAAAAATAACGCTAGAGTCAAAAGGAACGCTGCGCATCGAGCTGAATCATCGCTCTTTCCATGAACTTCAAGAAATTTTCATTGAAAAAACGAACGATAATCGGATTCTGGCTGTCGCGAAAAATTTGAGCTTAGAGGAAGAAACAAAGCCTCACGGCCGGCCAGTTATTTTGGTCAGTAAAGATGTCTTAGTCCGGGTAAAGGCAGATGCTATAGGCCTTCAAGCTGAAGACTTCTTAAGTGACCGTGTGCTGCAAAACGAAGACATTGATAACGGCTATCATGAGCTCTATATTCCGACGGAGCAATTGAATACATTTTATAAACAAAGCCAATTGCCGATTAAAGAAGTCACGAGTGTACCATTAAACCCTCATCAGTTTGTCATTATGAAGGGGAATGAAGGCGGCTCTGCTTTAGGAATGCTTGATCAAAAAGCAGAGAATGTGAAACGGCTCATTTATGATCAAGAGCATGTTTGGGGAATTCGTCCGAAAAATGTTCAGCAGACGATGGCACTAGAACTGCTATTGCGCCGTGATATTCCGCTCGTGACATTGATCGGAAAAGCGGGAACTGGTAAAACACTCCTTGCGCTGGCTGCCGGATTAATGCAGACAGAGGATCTCGGCATGTTTAAAAAACTGATCGTAGCTCGTTCAATTGTTCCTGTCGGCAAGGACTTAGGCTACTTGCCAGGTGAAAAGGAAGAGAAACTCAGACCATGGATGCAGCCGATCTATGACAATCTAGAATTTTTATTTAATACAAAAAAACCTGGTGAACTTGATGCGATTTTGGCGGGAATTGGTTCGATTCAAGTGGAAGCTTTAACGTATATACGCGGAAGAAGTATCCCTGATCAATTTATTATCATTGATGAGGCGCAGAATTTAACGAAACACGAGGTGAAAACATTATTAACGCGAGTCGGAGAGGGAAGTAAAATTGTGCTGATGGGAGACCCAGAGCAGATCGATCATCCTTATTTAGACAGCTTAAATAATGGGCTTACGTATGTCATTGAGCGGTTCAAAGGACAGCAAATATCTGGACATGTCAAGCTTGTCAAAGGAGAAAGGTCTGGACTTGCACAGCTTGCAGCTGATTTGCTGTAGTCCAGACCCTCTGTCTTATGTAATGATGAGCTCTTTGACACCTTTTATCGGCTGAGTGAGGTTGGACTGATCCGCGAAATAAACGTGGATTGGTCCTTCTTCAGTCATAGGCTTCCCATTTTGGCTGAAGTGTGCAATGCTTTCCATTGCCTGAGAAAGCGGAACAGCAATTGTCCCTGTTTCTGTGACAAATTCGCATGTATCTGCATGTTCAAGTGGTTCTGCATTTTTCAGCATATCACCCAGCTTCATTCCGAAGCTGCCTGTGACGAGTCTTTCCTTTTCGTACTTCTTCTCTGTTTTTAAAGTGGGTGGAAGTGTTTGCCCTTCTCTGATCACCCGCTCTTGGTCAAGCTCCTGATCCAGCTGATTTTCTTCATTTGCTGCGCTTTTTTCAAAAAATGAATCCATTAAAAATTTGCGGTCATCAAAAATCCATACACTTGGATCAATGGTGATCTTGTACTTTACGTTCCCCTTAATTTGAATGATGCTCATGTTCAAGACAACCCCTTTCCACCATAAATTATAGAAGTTTTCGCCTGCTTTGTCACTTTCATAAACATGCATCTCCTTGTACACACTAATCTTACATGAAAGATAGGGAGGATATTGGGCATGGCATGTCGCGACAATGAAGAGCTTCAGCGATTTGTAGAAGAAGCAAAAAAAGTGGCCAAAGATGGTAAAGTAGCATCCTATATTCCCGCTCTCGCCAAAGCGGATCAGACAGATTTATCTGTGGCTGTGTATCATGTGAGTAATACTTGCCACTCGGCAGGAGATGTAGATAAACGCTTTACACTGCAAAGTATTTCAAAAGTATTAGCCCTTGCGCTCGTACTCTCAGAAGAAGGGCCAAAAAAAGTTTTTCAATTTGTTGGACAAGAGCCTACAGGTGACCCGTTTAATTCAATGATTAAGCTGGAAACAGCAAGTCCGAATAAGCCGCTGAATCCAATGATTAATGCAGGAGCGCTTGCAGTCACAAGCTTAATAAGAGGCGCGACGCCGCAAGATCAGCTAAACCGTCTGCTTGGCTTTATTAGAGAGCTTGCAAATGACAAAAGCATTACATACTGCAAGGAAACAGCCGCATCCGAATTCGAGACATCTATGATTAACCGGGCAATGTGCTATTATATGAAGCAATATCATATTATTAGAGGGAACGTAGAAGAGGTCATGGACGTGTATACGAAACAATGTGCCATCATGATGAACAGCTTAGATTTGGCGAAAATTGCTTGTGTTTTTTCATTAGATGGCAGACATCCAGAGACGGGGCAGCAAATTCTTTCAAAAGATGTCGCTAGAATTTGTAAAACCTTTATGGTGACGTGCGGCATGTACAATGCAAGCGGGGAATTCGCCATTAATATCGGCATACCAGCTAAAAGCGGTGTTTCAGGCGGGATTATGGGAGCAGCTCCATATGATTTTGGGATCGGAATTTTTGGTCCAGCACTGGATGAAAAAGGGAATAGCATTGCTGGGATTAAGCTGCTTGAGCTCATGAGTGAAAAATATGAGATGAGTATCTTTTAATGATGAATGTCTTCTTTTTATTTTTACAAAGCGAACTGTACAAATCTGCTTGCAATTTTGGGCGTTTCGCTTTATGATAAATAGAAGAATTAGGTACTCGCCTGGGGAACGGAGGGATACTTTTGGCGTCAGAAATTTTAGTCGATCATCGGCAAAAAGCACTGGCTTTATTAAAATTGGATGCAGATAAAATTTTAAAATTGATCCAAGTGCAAATGGACAACTTAACGATGCCGCAATGTCCTCTTTATGAAGAGGTTTTAGATACTCAAATGTTCGGATTATCGAGAGAAATTGATTTCGCTGTCCGGCTTGGATTAGTTGATCAACATGAAGGTAAGAAACTACTCGATAAACTTGAGAGAGAGCTTTCCGCACTTCATGATGCGTTCACAAAAAAATAATGATTGAAAACTCAAACTTCCATAACTAAGTTTGAGTTTTTTTGTCCTCTATTTTCTTTTGATGGATTGACGGCAAACGGACTTGATTCTTTCATGAATGACGAACAATATAAAAGAGGTAAAACGGGATCAAACGGAGAAAATGTAGTAGAATAAGAACAGCTAAGAAGATATCAAGCAGTAGAAACAGACGTTAGGAAGAGGATTATATGTTAAAGAGAATGCTAAAATCGTATGACTACTCATTATTGTTCGCCATTATCTTAATCAGCGCATTCGGTTTGGTTATGGTGTATAGCTCAAGTATGATTACATCTGTTATCAGATACGATGCCGCGCCAGATAACTTTTTTAAGAAACAGCTCTTATTTATGATTGTTGGAGCAGCCATCTTGATCTTTACAGCATTAGTTCCATATCAGCTGTTTTCAAATAAGAAATTCCAGATTGGTATGCTGCTGCTTTCAGTTTTTTCCCTCATCTATGTATATTTTGGCGGTCATATTGCAGGGAACGCAAGAAGCTGGATCAAATTAGGACCTTTTAGTCTTCAGCCAGCTGAATTTGTGAAGATTGTCGTCATCATCTATCTTGCTGCGGTGTATGCCAAAAAGCAGCATTATATTGATCATATTTTAAGAGGTGTTACGCCTCCGATCGTGATTGTCTCTATCCTGTGCGGATTTATCATTTTGCAGCCAGACTATGGGACAGCCTTTATCATTGGCATGATTGCCCTTGCGATGATTTTATGCTCAGGTTTTAGCGGCAAAACGCTAGCGAAGCTGCTCGCGCTATTTAGTGCAGTAATGGTCGTCGTGACCCCATTTATTATTCTTTTTTGGGATAAAATTTTCACGCAAAATCGTCTCGGACGTTTTGAGAGTTTCCAAGATCCATTTAAAGATGCAGGGGCTACTGGGCATCAATTGATTAATTCATATTATGCAATTGGATCAGGCGGCTTTTTTGGACTCGGTCTAGGAGAAAGCGTTCAAAAGTACGGGTATCTGCCAGAACCGCACACAGACTTTATCATGGCTATTATCTCGGAAGAGCTTGGTTTTTTCGGCGTGTTTTTCGTTATCGCTCTTCTGGGTTTCATCGTCGTGAAAGGTTTTTATATTGCGAGAAAGTGTGAAGATCCGTTTGGAAGTTTGCTTGCAATAGGAATTTCCTCCATGATTGCGATCCAAACTTGTATCAATTTAGGCGGTGTTTCAGGTCTTATTCCGATCACTGGGGTAACACTTCCGTTTATCAGCTACGGAGGATCGTCCATCATTTTACTTAGCATCTGTATGGGCATGCTGCTGAATATCAGCATGTTTACTGAATATAAAGAGCGTTACAAAAAGAAAAAATCAATGAGCAAACCATCGGTTGAAAAAAATGGATTGCAGAAAACTTTGAATCTTTAGAAAACAAAAGTGTACAGTTTTCATTTCTTCCTTTATTATAGAGTACATATAAAATTTTAAGGGATATGGAGGAGTGAGAATGTCACAGAGAACAATTCAAAAGGTTCTAGTTGCAAACAGAGGGGAAATCGCTATCAGAGTCTTCAGGGCCTGTACGGAGCTCAACTTACGTACAGTGGCCATTTATTCCAAAGAAGACTCTGGCTCTTATCATCGCTATAAAGCAGATGAAGCATATCTAGTTGGAGAAGGGAAAAAACCGATTGATGCCTACCTTGATATCGAGGGGATCATCGAAATTGCAAAACGAAATGACGTGGATGCGATTCATCCAGGTTACGGATTTTTATCCGAAAACATTCATTTTGCAAGACGATGCGAAGAGGAAGGCATTCAATTTATCGGTCCAACTTCTCAGCATTTAGATATGTTTGGAGATAAAGTAAAGGCGAGAGAAGAAGCGAAAAAAGCTGGTATTCCAGTCATTCCAGGAAGTGACGGACCAGTTGATTCGGTCGAAGAAGTCGAAAAATTCGGTGAAGAATACGGTTACCCGTTTATTATTAAAGCTTCACTAGGCGGCGGCGGCCGGGGTATGCGGATTGTCAGATCAAAAGAAGAGCTGAAGGAAGCCTATGACCGTGCGAAGTCAGAGGCAAAAGCTGCTTTTGGAAATGATGAAGTATACGTTGAAAAGCTGATTGAGAATCCAAAACATATTGAAGTGCAGGTGATTGGTGACAATCACGGCAATATCATTCATTTATATGAGCGTGACTGCTCTGTTCAAAGGCGGCATCAAAAGGTCATTGAAGTGGCGCCAAGTGTGTCTCTAACAGATCAATTGCGTGAAGATATTTGCGAAGCAGCTGTTCAGCTGGCCCAGAATGTATCGTACATTAATGCTGGGACTGTAGAATTCCTTGTTGCAAATGGAGAGTTTTACTTTATTGAAGTTAATCCAAGGGTGCAGGTAGAACACACGATCACAGAAATGATCACAGGTGTCGATATCGTCCAAACCCAAATTCTTGTTGCAAAGGGGCATAACCTTCACAGCAAAGAAGTTGGTATTCCAAAGCAGGAAGATATCTTTACACACGGTTTTGCCATTCAATCAAGGGTCACAACAGAAGATCCTCTCAATGACTTTATGCCAGACACAGGAAAAATTATGGCCTACCGTTCAGGTGGGGGATTTGGTGTACGTCTTGATACAGGGAACAGTTTCCAAGGTGCGGTCATTACACCTTATTACGATTCACTATTGGTCAAGCTATCCACATGGGCGCTCACATTTGATCAAGCGGCTGCTAAGATGGTCCGAAATTTACAAGAATTCAGAATTCGCGGGATTAAAACAAACATCCCATTTCTTGAAAACGTAGCTAAGCATGAGAAATTCTTAAAAGGAGAATACGATACATCGTTTATCGACTCAACGCCAGAGCTATTTAATTTCCCTAAGCAAAAAGACCGTGGAACGAAGATGTTAACTTATATTGGTAACGTTACCATTAATGGGTTCCCTGGTATTGCGGAGAAAAAGAAGCCTCATTTTGACAAGCCAGACGTACCGAAGCTTCCTCTCAATCAAGAGATCCCGTCTGGGACAAAACAATTGTTAGATACGCATGGACCTGAAGGACTTGCCAACTGGGTGAAAGAACAAAATAACGTCCTTTTAACTGATACAACCTTTAGAGATGCGCATCAGTCTCTGCTTGCGACACGCTTTAGAACTCATGATTTAAAGAAAGTTGCCCAGCCAACAGCAGGTTTATGGCCAGAGCTGTTTAGTATGGAAATGTGGGGCGGTGCTACATTTGATGTCGCGTACCGTTTCTTAAAAGAAGATCCGTGGGAACGATTGAAAGAGCTTCGTCAAGAAGTGCCAAACACACTGTTCCAAATGCTATTAAGATCATCAAACGCTGTCGGATATACAAACTATCCGGATAATGTGATCAAAGCATTTGTAAAAGAATCTGCCGAGGCAGGCATTGACGTGTTCCGTATTTTCGATAGCTTGAACTGGGTCAAAGGCATGACGCTTGCCATTGATTCTGTTCGGGAATCAGGCAAAGTGGCAGAGGCGGCCATTTGTTATACGGGGGACATCCTTGATCCGTCTCGTCCAAAATATGATCTTAGGTACTATGTATCTCTTGCGAAGGAGCTTGAATCTGCCGGTGCACATATTTTAGGTATTAAAGATATGGCGGGGTTATTAAAACCGCAGGCAGCCTATGAGCTAGTCTCTGCTTTAAAAGATGAGCTTACAATCCCTATCCATCTTCATACGCATGACACGAGTGGAAATGGACTGTTCACCTATGCAAGAGCGATTGATGCAGGTGTTGATATTGTGGATGTTGCCGTCAGCTCTATGGCAGGACTCACATCGCAGCCAAGTGCAAGCTCACTTTATTATGCTTTAGATGGACATGAAAGAAAGCCAGACATGAACGTCCAATCTGTCGAACGCCTTTCTCAATACTGGGATTCCGTCAGAAAATACTATCATGAATTCGAAAGCGGCATGAATTCGCCTCATACAGAAATTTATGAGCATGAAATGCCTGGCGGTCAATATAGTAACTTGCAGCAGCAGGCGAAAGGTGTCGGTCTTGGCGAACGCTGGAATGAAGTAAAGGAAATGTACAGACGTGTGAATGACATGTTTGGTGATATTGTAAAGGTAACACCATCCTCTAAAGTAGTTGGAGATATGGCACTTTATATGGTGCAAAATGATCTAACAGAAGAAGATGTCTATGAAAAAGGAGCAACATTAGACTTCCCGGATTCTGTTGTGGAATTATTTAAAGGCTATTTAGGCCAGCCGCATGGCGGATTCCCAGAAAAACTGCAAAAGCTGATTTTAAAAGGGGAAGAGCCTCTTACTGTCAGACCTGGTGAGAAGCTGAAGCCAGTGGACTTTGAAGACATTAAGAAGCAGTTCAAAGAATCTCATGACCTGACGTTAACAGAGCAAGACGCAATTGCGTATGCCTTATATCCGAAAGTCTTTTCTGAATTTGTCCAAACAGCAGAAAGCTATGGCGACATCTCTGTTCTTGATACACCAACGTTCTTCTACGGGATGAGACTTGGAGAAGAGATTGAGGTAGAAATCGAAAAAGGAAAAACCCTTATTGTCAAACTCGTATCAATTGGCGAACCGAATCCAGATGCCACAAGAGTTCTTTACTTTGAGTTAAATGGCCAGCCGCGTGAAGTGGTGATTAAGGATGAAAGCATCAAATCCTCCGTTCAAGAAAAATTGAAGGCGGACCGCTCGAATTCAAATCACATCGCCGCGTCGATGCCAGGCACTGTCATTAAAGTACTCGTGGAAAAAGGGCAAAAAATTTCACAAGGTGAGCATTTGATGATTAATGAAGCCATGAAAATGGAAACGACTGTACAAGCCCCATTTTCTGCGGTCGTTGATGAAATACATGTGACGAATGGAGAACCGATTCAAACAGGTGATCTGCTCATTGTATTAAAGCCTGAATAAGAAGTGAGACACATCCACCGTGATGTGTCTTTTTCTTGAGCGCATTAAAATGTGCAGCAGCAAGTGAGAGTGATTACACTATAGAGTGAGGTGAAGAAGGTTGGACAAAATTGTTGTGATATGGTTTCGCCGGGATATGCGATTAGATGATCATATCGCCTTATCAAAAGCGATCACATATGCAAAAAAACACGAGTACAAATTATTTGCTCTTTATCATCTAGATCCATTCTTTACTGAAATGGACCTCGATTTAAACAACGAACATTTTTTCCAAAACGTGGCGCATTTCGTCAAGGAAGCAAGAGAATCTCAAATGTATGTTCACCTTCTCTATGGAGATGTCTTGCGTGCCTTTCAGCAAGTTATCGATCTGTATGACATCAAAGCTGTTTTTTTTAATGAAGATCAAGTGGGAATCGGACAAAGGCGTGACCATCACGTAACCGATTTTTTAGAAAAGAAGGGCATTCATGTGTCAAAATGGCAAGATACACACCTTCACGGGGCGCAAGATATTTTAAAAGCGGATGGCACTCATTATCAAGTGTTTACTCCATACTATCAATCATGGCGAAAGCAAGAGAAGCAGCCTGTGATAAAAGTTGACAAATCATTTCTCAGCAGCGCTCATACGATTTGTGATGAGTCACTTTCGCATGAAGGGAATGACAAACTACGCAGCATGATCAAGAAATGCTCAAGGAAATTTGATCAAATCGGCTCACACAAAGCGATGAACACGCTGCATGACTTTATCCAAAAAAGATTAACACGTTACCATGAAAAACGAGATATTCCATCTGTTTTTGGAACGAGCAAGCTGTCACGTTTCTTAAAAACAGGGACAATCTCAATCCGAAGGATCTTCCATGCGGTTCAGGAGGAAGCGCTGTTTGAAGACGAGGGCAGAGAAACCTTTATCAAAGAGCTAGCATGGCGAGATTTTTACCATATGATTTATGCTCATTATCCAGAGATGAAAGAAAAAGAAATTAATTCGGCGTTTCAAGGGATGAAATGGAATGAAGATGAGACGCTGTTTAACGCATGGTGTAAAGGTGAAACAGGCTTTCCCCTCGTCGATGCAGGGATGCGGCAGTTAAATGAGGAAGGCTGGATGCATAACCGTTTAAGAATGGTCACCGCCTCATTTTTAACAAAGGACTATTTGATTGATTGGAGAAAGGGAGAAGCGTATTTTGCAAAAAAGCTTGTGGATTATGATGAGGCTTCGAATATCGGAGGATTTCAGTGGGCAGCTTCTGTTGGGACAGATGCCGTTCCATACTTCCGTATTTTTAACCCAACGACTCAGTCAAAGCGATTTGATCCGAGCGGGGAATATATTAGAAGATATGTACCAGAGCTTAAGCATGTCGATGAAAAATGGATTCATGAACCAAGTAAAATGCCGATCGATGAACAACTGAAATCGAGCTGTGTACTAGGGGATACATACCCGCTGCCAACAGTTGATCACGGGGAAAGACGCAAAAAAGCCATCTCGCTATTCGAAGAAGCAAAACAACAATAAAAAAATCCCCCTTTCGGCATGATAGGGGGATGTAAATCTTATTTAAATGGCTCTTTGCTTTCATATTTAAACCGGGCAATAAGTAAGCAGAAGTAGCATAGTACCCCAAACAAACAAGAAATAAAGAATGAATGAGCCAACGCGTAACCAAGTGCAAGCTGAGAATAAACAGACATCACACCTGAAATGGCTTGAAGTGTAATCAGAATGGCTGAGATGATCCATCCATAATACAGCTGCTTCTGTTCTTTATAATGTTTCATGGCATGGAACATAGCGACAAATATCCAGACGAATAAAAGAAGTGCTGCTGCTCGGTGAGACATTTGAACCCACTGATTAAAATAAGTTGGAAGCGCACCGTCTTTTGAACAAAACGGGAAGACAGAGCAAGCAAGGCTTGACTTTGTATGTCTCACATAAGCACCCGTATAGACAACGATATACGTATATGTGATCAACCCATAAATATGGAACTGCATCTTTTTGCCGATATGAAGCGGCTTCACAAGCTTTGTTTCAGATCTGGTTGCTTCAAAGACAAGAAGGGCAAGCAGTAATACTGAAGCAAATGAAATGAGTGAAATACCGAAGTGCAGTGCCATCACAAGTGCGTTAGAACCAAATACGACGGCAAGAGCTCCTAAAAGCGCTTGAAGCACTAAGAATATAATGGACATGATGACCAAAAATTTGGTTTCACGGAATACTGGACTAATTTTTTTCCAGCATAAGACCGCTAGTGCCAGAACAAGAATGGTGGAAACCCCTGTTGACATGCGGTGACTCCATTCGATGATGGAAGCGGGGGTCATTTCAGGAAAGAAACGACCGTGGCAAAGGGGCCACTGTCTACCGCAGCCAAGACCCGAACCGGTTTTCGTAACAAGCGCACCGCCAATCAGTACGATCAGCATCACAAACGTTGTGATCACGCTCAATAGCCTTAAAGCAAATTTCATCAAATTATTTCACCTTCTCTAAAAAACTTCTGATGTAAATGAAAACCTCACATGCTCTCAAGTTTAAGCCAAATGCGTGTTCTGTTGCAATTCATAATGACCAAAGTTCACAAAAAAATGATATGTTAGTTCACAAAGTTTACAGATTTAGAGTGCTTGATCTTTCTTTGACAGTCTGATAGAAATAGAGGAGAGAATATTTCATTTTGCACCGCCTTCTGAAACACACATATATCCTAATAAATTCACGAAAAGTTCACAAATAACTTCAAGTTTGTCGTTTATTATTTAATAGGATGTTTTTTTACAGCTGTTTATCTTGTATGATAGAGTTGTAATGATTTTACGTGTCATTCGTTCGTTTGAAGGTTTGGGCAAGGGAGGTTATACACATTGGCAAATTCCAAAACAGCCGCGGAAGCAGCTATTCATGGACAAATAGAAGAAACAACAGCGTGGAAAGATTTTCTTGCTCTGATTAAAATGGGCATCGTCAATTCCAATTTCATTACGACATTTACTGGAATGTGGCTTGCTTTTTATTTTACAGGTATGAGTTTTCTTGGAAATCTTGATATTGTGCTGTTAACAATGATTGGTTCTTCTCTTATTATTGCCGGTTCATGCGCGATTAATAATGCGTTTGACCGTGATATTGATATATTAATGGAAAGAACAAAAACAAGACCGACGGTTACAGGTAAAATTCAGCCGGGGCAAGCGTATGCATTTGGCATTCTGCTTGTTGTATTAGGACTCATTATGCTTCTGATGACAACCATTACATCAGCAGTGATTGGATTTATTGGAGTCTTTACTTATGCGGTTCTTTACACCATGTGGTCTAAACGCCATTACACCATCAATACAGTTATCGGAAGTGTATCTGGCGCGGTTCCGCCATTAATTGGCTGGACAGCTGTAACAGGTACAATCGACACAACGGCTTGGGTTTTGTTTATGATTATGTTCATTTGGCAAATCCCGCACTTCCTATCACTTGCGATTAAGAAAACAGAAGATTACCGTAAGGCGGGCATTCCAATGCTGCCAGTTGTTTACGGCTTTGAAGTCACAAAACGCCAAATCATCATTTGGACAGCATGTCTTCTTCCACTTCCATTTTTCTTAGGTGGATTAGGATGGCCGATTGTCGCACTTGGTACACTGCTTAATATTGGATGGCTTGTTATTGGCCTTATGGGCTTTAAAATGAAAGACGTCATGAAGTGGTCAACGCTCATGTTCGTTTATTCATTAAACTACTTAACCATCTTTTTCGTAGCGATGATTATTATTACACTATTCTAGAGTGAAATACACTTTGATCACATCAAAACAATGGCTATATCTTATAACACAACATTTTCTAACAACTATGAAAGCCGCCTGATATTCAGTTCTATTTAGGCGGCTTTCTGTTTATACATAGATGGTATTTTGAGTAAAAACATCATTTTTTTATGAAAAGAGGAAATGTAAGTGCTTTTATAAGAGGCGGGGGTTATAGATGGGTGAGAAGTGATTTTATAAATAAGAGGTAAAAAGCGAAAGGCAAAGGAGATCAAGCAAAAGGGGTTGGGACAAATTATGATAAGAAAATGGCGTGTGTATTCACTGTTTCTCTTACTGACGCTCGTTTTGGCGGGCTGTGGTGAACCATACTTATCAACACTCAAGCCAGTTGGGGAAGTAGCAGATAAACAGTTTTTCCTAACGGTACTGAGTACACTTATTATGGTTCTTGTCGTCATTGTTGTATCGATCATTTTCTTTTACGTCATCATTAAATTCAAACGTTCTAAAGTGGGAGAAGATACGATTCCAAAGCAGGTGGAAGGGAACCGCAACTTGGAAATCACATGGACAGCGATTCCGATTCTTCTACTTATTATTCTCGTTGTACCTGTTGTGGCATACACGCTTGAACTAGGGGATACAAGCGCTATGGATAAGAAAAAACGAGATCCTGAAAAGACACTTGTTGTGAATGTAAGGGCCAGCTTATATTGGTGGGAATTTGAATACCCTGATTATGGGATTGTCACAAGTCAGGAATTGATCGTACCAACAGATCAAAAGGTGTACTTTAAGCTAAAAGCATCCGATGTCAAACACTCATTCTGGGTTCCATCGGCTGGCGGTAAAATTGATACAAACACAGATAATGAGAACAAATTTTATTTAATCTTTGACTCGAAACGAACGAAAGATGCAGGGGAATATTTCTACGGGAAATGTGCGGAGCTTTGCGGACCGTCACATGCTTTAATGGACTTTAAAGTTAAAACGCTTTCTCAAGATGAGTTCTTAGGATGGACGAAAAAAATGGCTGATTACAAGAAGCCTGAATCCACAAAAGATCTCGCTTTAGAGGGTGAAAAGCTATTTAAAGAGAAAAACTGTTTAAGCTGTCACGCAGTAGAGCCTGGTGACGAACGGCCGGAAGCAGCAAGGACAGCACCAAACCTTGCGACCTTCGGAGAACGGACGAAAGTAGCTGGAATCAAAGACATGAACAAAGAAAATGTGAAAGCATGGCTGAAAAATCCAGAAAGCTTTAAACCAGGTAATAAGATGACAGGAACGTACCCTAAATTAAATGACTCAGAAGCAGATGCACTTTACGAGTATTTAAAAGGTCTTAAAGTCGAGTAACAACTAGAAGCAGATATGCAAGAGGGTATGTGATCGATGTGAAGTTTTTGTTAAGAGCTCCCGAATATGTCTCTACAACCGAGAAGTCGTCATCTGTCAGACATAGTCTGTTTAAAGGATCGTTAAGAAAGACATCTATATGAAAAGGGGCAAATGGGAGATAAGAGGGGGATTTCATGGTGAGTACAATAGCTAAAAAGCGGGGGTTTGGCGCTGTCTTATGGGATTACTTGACAACGGTTGACCACAAAAAAATTGCCATATTATATTTAGTGGCAGGGGGATTTTTCTTTTTGGTTGGCGGAATCGAAGCGATGTTTATCCGTATTCAGCTAGCCATCCCTGAAAGTGATTTTGTCAGTGCAGGGGTTTACAATGAAATCATGACGATGCATGGAACGACAATGATTTTCCTTGCAGCTATGCCGCTTTTATTTGCATTAATGAATGCGGTTGTACCAATTCAAATTGGTGCACGTGACGTAGCATTTCCGTTTGTGAATTCACTTGGTTTTTGGTTATTCTTTTTCGGAGGAATTTTCTTAAACCTTGGATGGTTTATGGGCGGAGCACCTGATGCAGGCTGGACTGCATACGCTTCGCTCACGTTGAATTCTGAAGGGCATGGAATGGATTTCTATATTTTAGGTTTGCAGATTGCGGGTATTGGTACGCTGATTGCCGGGATTAACTTTCTTGCAACGATTATTAATATGAGAGCACCTGGTATGACGTATATGAGAATGCCGCTCTTTACTTGGACGACATTTGTCGCCTCCGCACTTATTTTATTCGCATTCCCGCCGCTGACAGCAGGGCTTGCGATGCTGATGCTTGATAGAATGTTTGACACGAGCTTTTTCAATCCAGAGCTTGGAGGGAATACAATCATCTGGGAGCATTTGTTCTGGATTTTCGGACACCCGGAAGTATATATCTTGATCCTGCCGGCATTTGGAATCTTCTCTGAGATCATTCCTGTGTTTGCAAGAAAAAGACTGTTTGGCTACTCGTCCATGGTCTTCGCTACTGTATTGATTGGTTTCCTTGGATTCATGGTGTGGGCGCATCACATGTTCACAACAGGGCTTGGACCTATCGCCAATGCGATCTTTGCCGTAGCGACCATGGCAATTGCGGTGCCAACAGGAATTAAAGTGTTCAACTGGCTGCTCACGATATGGGGCGGTAATGTGAAGTTTACAACGCCGATGCTTTATTCTGTTGCCTTTATTCCGTCGTTCTTACTTGGCGGGGTAACCGGGGTCATGCTTGCGGCAGCTGCAGCAGATTATCAGTTCCATGATACGTATTTTGTTGTGGCGCATTTCCATTACGTCATTATCGGCGGGGTTGTATTCGGTATTCTAGCAGGTGTGCATTACTGGTGGCCGAAGATGTTTGGAAAGATACTGAATGAGAAACTTGGAAAAATTGGCTTTGTGCTGTTTTTCATCGGTTTCCACTTAACTTTCTTTATCCAGCATTTTCTCGGTCTATGGGGCATGCCGCGCCGGGTCTTTACGTTCCTGCCAGGTCAGGGTCTCGAGCTTGGGAACTTGATCAGTACGATTGGGGCACTGTTTATGTTTGTAGCTGTTGTGATCATGCTGATTAATATCATCTGGACAACAGCAAAAGGGGAGCGTGTATCGAGCGATCCTTGGGGAGATGGAAGAACACTTGAATGGGCAGTGTCTTCGCCTCCGCCAGAATACAACTTTAAACAGCTTCCGCTTGTGAGAGGACTAGATCCATTATGGATTGAAAAAATGGATGGTAAAAAAGGAATGACAGCATCTGAACCGCTCGATGATATTCACATGCCGAATAATTCCATTTTGCCTGTCATTATCTCATTCGGTCTATTTGTGTCAGCGTTTGGTTTCATGTATCGTCAAGAGCACGACTGGGGGCTTCCAGTGATCTTCATTGGTCTTGGTATTACGTTTGCGACCATGCTCGTTAGGTCTCTGAAAGATGATCATGGATACCATATTCACAAAGAAGATTTGACCGACGACGATGATAAAGGGGTGAAAGCATAATGGAACCACAAAAAATGACGGCGGAAACCTTTCCGGCTTCTCCTGAGAAAGCCACGTTAGAAGGGAAGAATAAGTTTGTCGGGTTCTGGCTGTTTCTTGGAGGAGAAACCGTTCTGTTTGCATCGCTTTTCGCCACGTATTTGGCGCTGAAAAACTCAAATGCAGGCGGAGCAAAAACAACTGATATGTTTGACCTCACACTTGTCTTTATTGCCACAATGCTTCTATTAACGAGCAGTTTAACGAGTGTGTATGCCATGTATCATATGAAAAACTTTGCCTTTAAAAAGATGCAGCTTTGGCTTGGTATCACGGTCCTTTTAGGTGCTGGATTTTTAGGGGTTGAGATTTATGAGTTTTATCACTACGTGCATGCGTATGAATTTACGATTACCAGCTCAGCTCTTGGTTCTTCCTTCTATACACTTGTAGGAACTCACGGAGCTCACGTCGCCTTCGGACTTTGCTGGATTACCGCTCTCATGATTCGAAATATGAGACGCGGACTCGATTTATACAATGCACCGAAATATTATGTGGCAAGTCTCTATTGGCACTTCATTGATGTTGTGTGGGTCTTCATCTTTACCGTTGTATATTTAATGGGAATGGTGGGATAAGAATGGGAAATAAAAACACAAATCAGTCCAAAGTCGACCTTGTATATCGTAAAAAGAAAAATGCCGAAGAAATGAAGCATCAGCTCATTTCTTTCGGCTTGATGATTGGATTAACATTTGTTGCGTTTTTAACGATCGCCTCAGAAGACGTTGGAAATTGGTTCGCTGTACCATTTATTTTACTACTTGCAGGCATTCAGGTGGCTTTTCAGCTTTATTATTTTATGCACATGAACCAAAAAGGGCATGAAACACCCGCCTTGTTTCTATACTCAGGTGTGTTTGTTGCGTTTATTACCGTATTAGCCTTTTTGACCATTATATGGTGGTAAACCCGCTTTGCCCTTGAAGGAGGCGCAGCAATGGAGAACTTAGAAATATTCGGATTTCGGGCATTATGGAGCCCTTATTATTTGACTTGTATTGTGATAGCAGCTGCTCTTTATCTGCTTCTTGTGACAAAGGGGAAGCACCGTGCGACGGTGAAAGAGAAAACGTTATTTCTGACGGGGCTTGTTCTGTTATATGCTGTGAAAGGGAGCCCAATTGATTTAATGGGGCATATTATGTTTAGTGCACATATGGCGCAAATGGCAGTGCTCTATTTAGTCATCCCGCCTCTCCTTATTACAGGATTGCCTGCAGCCATCTGGGAGCGAATCATTCAAACACCAGGTATTCAAGCCGTTTTCCGTTTGTTTTCCAAGCCTTTAATTGCACTGCTTGGGTTTAACGGCTTGTTTTCGCTGTATCACATTCCACTTGTGTTTGATTTTGTGAAAACAGATCCGTTTTACCATGCATTGATGACGGTTGTTATTTTTATCGCTGCCTTTTTCATGTGGTGGCCGCTTGTCCATAAAGTTCAAAGTATGCCGCAGATCACAGGCATTTTGAAGCTTGGATATATCATGGCAGACGGGATATTGATGACTCCGGCCTGTGCACTCATCATGTTTAGTGAGGCGCCGATCTATGCAACCTATTCTGATGCAGGTGCATGGATACAAGCACTGCATTTATGTGTGCCAAGTGATATGCTTGCAGGCCTTGCTCTCACTGGTCCTGAAATGTTCCACACCTTGCCGCTGCTAGAGGATCAGCAGCTAGGTGCCATTTTGATGAAAATTATTCAGGAGATTGTGTACGGCTCTATTCTTGCTGTTGTCTTCTTTGACTGGGCAAGAAAAGAAAGAGCAAAAGATGCCGTACCAGATGCGCTTATTCCGAAATATGAATAAAAAAAGCACAGCCGACTGGCTGTGCTTTATTTCATGGCTAAAAGATCATTTTAGCCTTGTTTTATGCTTCAGCCGTCATGGCTTCTAGTTTTTCCTTCAGCTGTGCGAGTGTTTTTTTGCTTGATTGGATGAGAGACTTAGGGAATTCTTCGCCTTCGCCATATTCAACGCCATGTGGATAATAATGTTTTCCAAGTAATGGTGTTAGAAGCTGGATGTGTGCCTTTTTGGAACCGACATCTCCTTCAGTGGCGTAGCCGGAAATTCGTAAATAAAAGGTTCCCTCTACCATGCTGTACTTTCTGTCGTACGTCACACGCTCATAATCCCATTGATCGGCTCGTACAAATCCTTCACTTTCCATAATGAAATCTAATTTATTTAAGTCAGCTGATACCTCTTCAATCCCCGTACCTTCAAACTTCACCCAAAACCCCTCCTTATAAAATTTCCCTTTACTGACAATCATAGTATGAAAGCGTTAAACTTTCAACTGTGAAAGGTATGTTCTTTTATAAGCTGGTTACAGTAATAAAGAAAATAACGGATGGAGGAATCAACGTGAAAACGAAAAAAATCAAAGATATTATGACAAAAAAAGTAGTGACATGTCAGCAAGATGACAATACGTATGAAGCAGCAGTCAAAATGAGAGATGCTGACATCGGTGCCATTCCAGTAGTTGACGGAGATCAGCTCGTTGGAATAGTGACAGACCGTGACCTTGTGCTTAGAGGCATTGCAGAAAAAAAGCCAAATTCACAGGAAGTGGGCTCGCTGATGACAAAGGAAGTACTAACAGCTGAAGAAGATGCAACGCTTGAAGAAATTGTCCGGCTCATGTCAGAGCATCAGCTCCGCCGCATTCCCGTTGTGAAAAACGGCGCATTAACAGGAATTGTCGCTCTTGGAGATTTATCTGTCGAAGATTTATCAAATGATCGCGCGGGAGATGCACTGACAGAAATCTCTCAACAGGATCAAGATCATGGACAAGGATTTCTTCATTAAGAGGGGCATATTTTAAATTCGTGTTAAATAGGCTGTATTGTCGTTGATAAATGGAGCAAGTTTTGTTTAAATGACAGTAGAAGGTACTTTTTGTACCTTGCCAATTTAACGGAGGTGTTTATTTGAAAACTGTGCTCAAAACACTCCTCATCCTCCTGATTATATCTGGAACGTACGTTCTGTTTATTCAATATGGATCTTCACCAGAAAAAGAAAACAGCAATGAACCGAAGGTGTCTAATGAAGAAACATCTAGCGATAAGCCGATCAATATCCCAAAGAAGGGGCTCATGTCCTTTATGGGGAAATCTTCAAACGAAGTGCTTAAACAGCTGGGAGAACCAGATCGCATTGATCCTTCCGCATATGATTATGACTGGTGGATTTACAACCAATCGAAGAAGCACTATATTCAAGTAGGGGTAAAGGATAGTAAAGTGGTGACCTTGTTTGCAACAGGAGACGGACTGAATGTAGAACCATTTAAAATCGGTCAAGCCACGAGTGAAGTATTTAAGAAAACACAAATTGCACCTTACATTCATGTAGAGGATGAACAAAATTCATACCGCTTTGAATTCTCAGAAGATGATATGAATACAAGACCCACTGTGAAAGTGGGAGATGATGTGTATGTTCAGCTTTACATGGATAAGTTTGAAAGCACCCTTTCAAGTATCAGGGCCTTCAACGCAGATACATTTGTGAAACAAAAGCCATATGAGGTCGTCTACCGAGGTCAATTGGTAGAACCTGAGCCAATATCGGGCGAAAAGTGGAAAGATATCGAAACATCCAGTCAAAAACAAATTTTTGATATGACCAATATTATCCGACATAAGTACAACCTGCCGATCTTAAAGTGGGATGATGAAACCTCTGAAGTGGCCTTCATGCATAGTGAGGACATGAAAGAGAATCATTATTTCTCCCATGAATCTAAAAAATACGGTACGCTGAAAGACCGGTTAGAAAGAGGCGAGGTGGGCTTTCAGCTCGCAGGTGAAAACATTGCCTATAACTATGTCGATGGACCTGCAGCGGTAGAGGGCTGGCTCAATAGTGAAGGTCACAGGAAGGCGTTATTAAATAAAGATTACACGCATCTTGGCGTAGGGGTGAAAGAAAAATATTACACCCAGAATTTCATCAAGAAATCATCTTAAACGAAAGCAGCTGCATAAGTCGCAGCTGTTTTTTTGATGTTTAAAAAGAGGCTCACCAAAATAGATGCTGGTGTATATAGTATAGTAGGCATTTGTATGGGGGGTGAGGATATGACAAACAAGCAAAAACAAACATCCATTGATGAATTTAAACAATTCGTCAGACGCCATCCGAAGTTAATTCAAGAAGTGCAAACGCAAGAAAAAAGCTGGCAAAGTGTCTACGAGAATTGGGTCATGTTTGGTGAGGAAGATGAGATGTGGTCACCTTACCGGCAATTGAAATCTGAAGACGCTAAAGAAGAAAAAGCCTCTAAGCCAAGTGAAGCAGGAAAAGCAGATTTTATGTCTAAAATGGTTTCTGCTGTGAAAAAAATGGACGCTGATCAAATGAATGAACAGATTAACAAAATGAGCCAGTCTATTTCCTCTTTACAAAGCTTACTCGGCCAATTTTCATCCAATGGTTCAAAGAAAGGTTCATCTGGAGGCAGTCAGCACCCATTCTCCTTCAGGAAAGATTAAGTGAAAGGGGATGCTTCTGGTGCGAAAAGAAGTACAGGAATTTGTCATGGCCGAAGAGGATCGAATCAAATTCATAAGGCAGCGTCCTCTCTGGTACAGACAGCTGACGCGACATCCTGAAAATCTCTCGTCCTTTGAATTAGATAAAATGAACTTTTACGAAAAAACCATTCCTCATCGTGTAAGTCAGTTGAGCAATAGCGTCCAAATGGCTGAAATGATGATTCAAATGTTCCAAGCAATGCGCAATCAAAATGGAGCCGGTTGAGGCTTTTTTGAGTTGATTAAGATGTCTATTTCCTGAGCATCCTATAAAAGTAGATGAAAGGAGAATCAGATGATGAAATGGATGCTGTCAATAGGCGCATTGCTTTTTCTTGTTACCGGGTGTCAAAGTCAACATGGAGAAGAGCAAGTGATCAAGCAAGACCCAGCAGTACCAGTCATGCAGCAAACCAAAAGCGAAATGCAGCAGCAAGGCTTTTTGAAATACAAAGTGCAAGGATCGTCGGTCTATATAGAAAGTACACTTCAAGATTTTCATCTTCAGCCAGAGCGTCTAAAAAAGAACGAGAAGGCGGGATATTTCACAGTGTATGTAGACGGGAAACGTGCAGGGAATGAGTATACTGCGGCATTTGTGGTCAAGCACCTTTCAAAAGGAAAGCATAAAATGACCGTTGTGCTGAATTCTCGTCATCCAGAATATAAACAGAAAAGAGAAACATGGGATGTATTTGTCACGTAAAAGCATTTTCTGATCCATAGGTTTCGTGGTAAACTATGAATTGGAGGTGCAACATTTATGTATGCGACAATCGAATCTGTGGAGCTCCAAGAGGAAGCAAATCAATTGGCTGCCATGATTCTTCAGTCGGAGGAGGCTGAACATTACCGCAACTGCTTTAAGCGTCTCCAGCAAGACGAAGAAGCCCAACAAATTATTGCCCATTTTACAAAAGTAAAAGAGCAATATGAGGATGTGCAGCGGTTCGGCAAATACCATCCGGACTATAGAACGATCTCAAAGGAAATGCGTGAGGTCAAAAGAAAGCTAGATCTTCACGATACAGTGGTTGATTTCAAAAAAGCAGAAACAGCGATTCAATCCATCTTAGATGAGATTAGTATTGAAATCGGTCAAGCTGTATCAGCATATATTAAAGTTCCAACAGGGAACCCATATTTTGATGGTCTATCATCATGCGGCGGTGGCTGTGGATCAGGTGGCAGCTGCGGCTGTAAAGTATCTTGACGAGACTTGAATGTCTCGTCTTTTACATAATGAATGAAAAGAATTGAAAAGCGGCAGGTGAAAAGATGGAAACCAAACGTCAAGGGATGGTCGTCTGGCTGCATTCGTTAAAGCAGTCAAAAGCGCTAAGAAAATTCGGGAATGTTCACTATATTTCAAGGAAAATGAAATATGCGGTGATCTATTGTGATATGAATGATCTTGAGCGCCATATGGCTAAGCTCAGCTCGTTACCATTTGTGAAACGTGTTGAGCCTTCATATAAACCTTTTATTAAATTAGAGTACGAATCCAAATTGGACAAAGCAAAAGAGTATGATTATAAGGTGGGCTTTTAAAGACACAAAAAAATCCCCGCGGCATCACCCGCGGGGTCCTTCTATTCTTAATGATTCATTAAGGAGAAGGCAAAGGGAGAGGAGAAACCGGAGGAAGAACTTATGGGGAAACGTAAGTCTTCTCCGCGGTTGGCAACAGCACCACATCAGATGCTGTTATAAATAGTATGACCCCGGATTTCTTGATCTATACATAGAAAATGAATGAAAATCCGCGCATTGTTCCTTGAGGAGTGATGTGGTAAGATAATGTTGAATTTTTTGTCATCAACAATGACCAATAGAAGCAAGCAGAAAAAGTGGTGGAAAAATGAGAGTCATCTCTGGAACGAGAAAAGGCCGCACACTTAAAGCGGTACCAGGTCAATCAACAAGACCGACGACAGATAAAGTAAAAGAATCGATATTTAATATGATCGGCCCGTATTTCGATGGCGGATGGGCCCTTGATTTATTTGCAGGAAGCGGTGGTTTAGGAATTGAAGCGCTTTCTAGAGGATTCGATCATTGCATATTTGTTGATCGAGATATGAAGGCGATTCAGACGATTAAAGGCAACTTGAATCAATTGTCGCTAATGGATCAAAGTGAAGTGTTTCGAAATGAAGCAAAGCGTGCACTCGCAGCTGTTGTGAAACGAGAGGAATCCTTTCAAGCCATTTTCCTTGATCCGCCCTATAAAGATCAACAGCTAAAAGCACTTCTTGAAATGATTGACGAGCACGCCTTGTTAACAGATGACGGCGTGATCGTGTGTGAGCACGACAAAGATGTGAAGCTGCCAGAAGAAGCAGGACAACTTCACATCACAAGACAGGAACTGTACGGATTGACTGGTATTACGATCTATAGAAAGCGGGGAAATTAATATGGGGAACATAGCCGTTTGTCCGGGCAGCTTCGATCCAGTCACATTGGGGCATTTGGATATCATCAAAAGAGGTGCAAAGATTTTTGATGAAGTGTATGTATGTGTATTAAATAATTCATCTAAAAAACCGTTATTTACTGTTGAAGAACGGTGTGAGCTTATTCGCCAAGCGACGAAGGAGCTGCCAAATATCAAAGTTGAATCCTTTCACGGCCTTCTCGTTGATTATGCGAAGCAAAAAGAAGCTAAAGTCATTTTACGCGGACTAAGAGCTGTGACGGACTTTGAGTATGAGATGCAAGGCACCTCAATGAACAAAGTGTTAGACGATGAAATTGAAACGTTTTTTATGATGACCAACAATCAATATTCCTTCTTAAGCTCCAGCATTGTCAAAGAAGTAGCGAAATATCATGGGGCAGTCAAAGATCTTGTACCAAAAGAGGTAGAAGCAGCGCTGAAGGAAAAATTTAATGGATGAGTGCACCTGGCACTCATCCATTTTTTAATTTCCGATAGTATAGCGCGATATACACAATCAAGCTGCAAAGTGTGATCAAAGGACCAGCTGTCACAAGCTGATTCCAAAGCACGCTGCTGAACATGACGACCTGCTGGCCTGCATCAAAGGCACCCGCCGGGAGAGCGATGTCTGATCGAGAGACATAAAGAGGCTTGAATAATAAAAAGGCAAAAACAGCTGCATAAATCCCGTGAAGCAAACGGGCGAAGAAAAATGGTTTAAAGCGGATATCGGTTGCCGCTAGAATGCCGGCGACTTGGGCTTGAACAGAAAACCCGCTGAATCCTAAAATAAAGCTGACGACAATGGTTTTAGCGAGAAGGGTGACTTCCTGCGACCCTGTCATCTGGCTTCCTAATGTGATTTCAAATAAACCAGCAATCATGGCAAGGTCTAATTCTGGCGGAAGGTGCATCGTTTGCAGCATATATCCGAGCCCTATGGATAAAAGGTCTGTCACATGGACAACTGACAGCATTTTACTAAACACAGAAAATAAGATAATAAAGCCGCCAATCATAAAGAGTGTTTGGACTGATGACATGACTGCATCACTTAAAATTTGGCCGAGCGGTCTTTTCTCTGCGAGTCTTGCTGTATGAAGAGCATTGAAAGCCTCTTTAAACGGCGGGATTAAAAATTTCTTGCGGCTTCTTAGATGCGCATCATGCCGCGCTTTATATCCCCGCATCGTCACACCAACAGCAAGGTTCCCTAAATAATGTGCGCTTGCCAATACAATGCCTAAAGCTGGGTGATGAAAAAAACCAACAGCCACCGCACCGAAAATAAACAATGGATTCGATGAATTTGTAAAGGAAACGAGACGCTCTGCTTCGATCCGCGTCAGCTGCCTTTCCTGCCTCAGTCTTGTCGTTAATTTCGCACCGGAAGGAAACCCTGAAGCCATTCCCATTGCTAGGACAAATCCGCCTACACCTGGCACCCGGAAGATGGGGCGCATAAATGGCTCTAATAATACTCCGACAAATCTGACAATCCCAAAACTAATTAATAGCTCGGACAAAATAAAAAAAGGAAGCAATGATGGAAACACAACCTCCCACCACATTGCAAGTCCATTTTTCGACGCTTGCAAAGAGGCTTGTGGGTGTGTAATCACAGTGGCTGTTAAAAAAATAAAAAAAGCAGCGATGAACAGAGTGTTCCATTTTTTCATGGAGATTTCGCCCCTTGCCGTTATGATCTATTGGCGAGCTCGTGATAAGAAATTTGCCGAGCCTGTCTTCTATTACTATACGAGCAGTAGGGGCATGTTTAGACCTATAGATTCGTATATATGCATAGAAAGAGGAGGGTGGATTTTCATGAAGCGACCGATCATCGGGCTTGCACTAGGCTCCGGGGGTGCGAGGGGAATGGCGCATATCGGGGTTTTGTCTAGTCTTGAGAAGCAAGGGATACAGGTAGATATGATCGCAGGAAGCAGTATTGGCGCACTTGTTGGGAGCTTTTATGCGGCAGGACAAGACGTAGAAAAAATGAAAAAACTTGCACTTGTCTTCAGAAGAAAGTATTATGCTGACTATACACTGCCAAAAATCGGTCTTTTAAAAGGAAATCGAATTTTGCAGCTGATTCACACGTTTACATATGGGAAAACATTCGAAGAATTAAGAATGCCCCTTGCGGTGGTCGCCTGTGACCTCGAAACAGGGGAAAAGGTTGTGTTTAAAGAAGGGTCTGTCTCACAAGCAGTCAGAGCAAGCATCAGCATTCCAGGCGTGTTTGTTCCTCACGAAATGGGCGGCAGACAGCTAGTGGATGGAGCGGTTGTTGACCGCATTCCTGTGTCTGTGTTAAAAGAAATGGGCGCAGACCTTATCATCGCCTCTGATGTATCAAGGGTGAAAAAAACAGAAAAGGCGACGAGATTATCGGATGTGATTATGCAAAGTTTGGACATCCTTCAAAATGAATTGGTCCGTCATCAAACCATTCATGCAGATCTCATGATTCGGCCGAGGCTTGAAACATTTAGCTCTAGTTCGTTCACACAGGTTCAGGAGATGATTGAAGCTGGGGAGCTCGCCGCAGACCAATTAACAGGTAAACTGAAAGATGTCATTGATAAATGGGAGTGTTAATCGAATGAAAAAATTGAATATTCGCTGGCTCAGCTTTTTTGTCGTTGTTCTTATCTTATTTGGCTTAACTTTTGTCAAACTGCCGTATTACGTGACAAAGCCGGGTGATGCAACAGAAATTGCCCCACACATTCAAGTGGACGGTGGATACGGTGAGAAGGGCAGCTTCTCTCTTATGACGATTAAAGTAGGTCCAGCCAATCCGTATACGTATTTGCTTGCGAAAATGAATAAATATGACGAAATCGTCCCAGAAGAAAATATTAAAGCGGACGGAGAGTCGGATGAAGATTATATGAAAAGACAGCTTCAGCTAATGAAAAGCTCTCAAGAAAATGCCATGATTGCCGCGTATACAAAAGCAGGTAAAAAAGTAGATTATACGTTTAATGGGGTATATGCGAGCTACGTCATGAAAGGCATGCCTGCTTATGGCAAAATTGAAGTGGGTGACCGGATTAAAAGCGTTGATGGCAAGACGTATGACTCTGCTGATAAAATGGTGTCGTATATCAGCCGTCAAAAAGCTGGTACATCTGTCCGTTTTGTCCTTGAACGAAACGGCAAGGATATCACGCAGCAAGTGAAGTTAAAACCTTTTAAAGAAGAGCCGAATCGAGTCGGAATTGGCGTATCATTATTTACAGACCGAAATGTGAAAGTCTCGCCGTCTATTAAGGTGGATATTGAAAATATCGGCGGCCCGTCGGCAGGTTTAATGATGTCACTTGAAATTTATAACCAGCTAACAAAGGAAGACGAAACTCATGGCTATGCGATTGCAGGGACCGGAACGATTGACGCAGATGGCACGGTCGGGCCAATTGGCGGCATTGATCAAAAGGTCGTTGCAGCAGATAAAGCAGGAAAAGATATCTTCTTTGCACCAAACGATAAAGGTGATCCAAACTCAGACTACAAAAATGCAGTGAAAACAGCGAAAGATATTAAAAGTGATATGAAAATCGTTCCTGTGGACACAATGCAGGACGCACTGAACTATTTAAACAAGTTAAAAGAGAAAGCATCTTAACTAAAAAAAGAGCAGCCTTCATCAAAGGCTGCTCTTTTTATCAAGATTGGAAGAGACCAGTCTCTTCATCATAGCGGATCGGTGAGGTTTTAAATTCTGCTTCTGTTAACTTTGTTTGCATTGGTTCGCTGATGGGAAGGCTGAAGACGCGGGAAGCACGAATGTCAAGATCAAGGGCAGGGTGTGAAAAGGAAGACAGCTTGCTGATGAGCGGTACGTCCAATTCTTTTTTGACAAGTGATAAGTATTGCTGTCCTTTCTTTGACATACCAAGTAAACGAATGTATGGCGTGTGTTTCTCGTTTAGCAGCTCATGCATCACAGTTTTCTTTACCCTCATTAAAAGGTGCGTATTCATCCGCTGCAGCCTTGTCCACGTATATCGTTTTGTTTTCAAAAGTGATAGATATTCCTCGTAGGAGGACGCATGCGTGATCGCCTTTTGCATGCGGTGTTCGATGCCTTCTTCAATTTCATAGATGCCTTCTAATTCTGCTGTATCCATTGTGTGAAACACATGTTTTAAGAAGCTGAAATAGTCTTCTTGTGTATGTAAAAGATCATAAGAAGAATAATAGTCATGTAATTGCTTAAGCGAAGCTTCCGGAAGATAAGAGGCGACAGTTTCAAATGACCCATTCTCTTTTAACGCTTTTCGGATGCTTGTTGCGCTTGCGATTTTCTGATGTTTAGGAAGCTCTTGATCATGATAACCTGATGCAATTCTTTGAGAGGTAAAGGGCTCTATGTGAGGAGATCTCTCTAAGATCGCTTTGACATAATGGAAGCCTAAAATGTTATTGGGCTTAGACAGATCCAGTAAGTGTTTAGGATCAATGATCTCTTGAAACGCAGCGGCAGAGGCAGCTGGATAACTAAGCCCTTCTTTGACCTTTGCTTTTGTGAAAAGATCAATTTCTTCTTTTTTCTCATGCCAAGCGTGAGCTGTTCGTTCAAATGTTTTGATATCTCCATCCTCGCTTCCGAAAAAAAGGGAGCGGCATTTTAAAGCGTCTAAAATGGACACAGCGCCGTTTGCAAAGATTTCTGCCTTTTGCACTGCATAGATGTATGGAAGCTCACATACGATGTCTACACCGTTTTGTAATGCCATTTTAGTACGTGCCCATTTGGAGACGATGGCAGGCTCTCCGCGCTGGAGGAAGGAACCGCTCATGACGGCAATGGCTACATCTGAGGAGGTATGTGTTTTCGCCTGACGAACATGATAGGCATGTCCATAATGAAATGGATTGTACTCGACAACAACTCCTGTTGCTTTCAATAGATGTTCCGCCTTTCTTGCTATGGTTAAATGGTCTATGCTACAGTAGCATAAGGGAAAAATGAAGCCCATTTTTTTCAGTGTAGGCATTCCGTGAACTGATGTCAAACAACGCTCTGACATCACAAAGGACTGTAAAGAAAAAATATTGACAAATAGCATGATGAAAGCTATAATCATGTTTGTTGCTCTTAGAGGTGATACAATTGAAATGGACAGTTTATCAGTTACATCAAAAAGCTAAAAACAGCTTCGATTTTCATGAGACGGTTGACTTAAATGAACTTACTAGCCTTCATTCAGATATACGTCGCATTTCACCAGTAGAGGTGAAAGGGACTGGAGTGATCGAATCAAAGCAAGTCGCATTTGATTTAACCATCACAGGTGAAATGACATTGCCTTGTTCAAGAACGCTTGTTGATGTAAATTATCCATTTGCGATTTCAACGAAAGAACTATTTGTACTTCATAAGACAGACGATATAGAAGATGAAGACGTATCTGTTGTAGAAGACGATATCATCGACTTAACGCCTATAGTCAAGGAAGAAATTCTTCTTGAAGTGCCGATGCAAATCTTTTGCGACCAAACAGACGTAAAAGGTGCTGCACCACAGGAAGGGAATGACTGGGCGGTCATTTCGGAAGATGCACATCAAAACCGAATTGATCCGCGTCTGGAAGGCTTGAAGAAGCTCTTAGAAGAAAATAATGAATCTTAACTCTTTAAGGAGGTGGGAATAATGGCTGTACCTTTTAGAAGAACTTCTAAAATGAAAAAAAGATTGCGTCGTACGCATTTCAAACTACAAGTACCTGGTATGGTAGCTTGCCCAGAATGCGGTGAAATGAAAATTTCTCATCGTGTCTGCAAATCTTGCGGAACATACAAAGGCAAAGACGTAAAAAGCAACTAATGCTTGATAAAAAAGCGTAAGGGAATCTTCCCTTGCGTTTTTTTATTTGTCTATTTTTTAGGTTTCTCTCCTGCAAATAGTCTATCTACTCTAGTAAGCGCATATGATGTGGTATTCAGATTCAGGGGGGATGATCAATTGACGATTACAAGGCAGGATGCATGGACACAAGATGAAGATTTACTTTTAGCAGAAGTCGTCTTAAGACACATTCGAGATGGAGGAACGCAGCTTTCCGCATTTGAGGAAGTCGGGAAAGCATTGTCAAGAACAGCTGCAGCATGTGGATTCAGATGGAACTCATACGTTAGAAAACAATATCAGGCAGGCATTGAGCTGGCGAAAAAACAGCGAAAAGAACTGCGTAAAAAGATTGGAATTCATTCCTCAGGTTTACCGCAAAATACGTTAACGATAGAAGAGAAGACATCTTCAGATCAGACTGAATTAACCTTGCGAGAAGTGATTCAGTTTTTAGAGCAGCTTGAAAAAGAACCTGCTGGCTCTGCTTATTTACGCGAAGAACTAGCGGATGCACAGCATCAACTGAAGTCGCTCACGGAAGAAAATGAACATTTGAAGCGGCAATTAAAAATGACAGAAGAAGATTACCGGGCACTCATTGGGATTGTTGAAAGAGTCAAACAGAATATCAACTTAAAAGAATATGCTAAATAAGAAAACGCCCCTCACAGAGAAAGGAGGGGCGTTTTGCCATCAGTATTAAGCAGATTCACCTGTATTCTTTTGAATATGGGCGGGCTCCCAGATGAGTGGATTTTCACCTTTGTCGCGTTCCATATCATATTTCACCGCTTCAAAGCCCATTTTATCCCAAAAACCGGCAGATTTGACGCGTGGATTGGTTCGGATAGGCAACCCGAAAGATTTGGCGAAATCAACAAGTGCCTCGCCGTACCCTTTACGCTGATACCCAGGAAGCACTTCCAGCTTCCACAGCTCTAAATAATCATGATTGTGGTCAAAATACGTTGTCGTCGAGCCGTCCACTTGATAAAGGCTCATACGTGCAACCAGCTTATCTCCAAAATAAATCCCGTAAAATGGAGAGTTGCTGTCATTTTCTATCATATTACTTTCAAGGTCTTCAAGCATGGATAGTTCTTGTATGCCATATTCCTTAAATTGTTTAAATTCCTCTAAAGTTTTGTAATTGATTAGAAGTCGCTTTACTTGTGTCATATGATCTTCCCCCTTACACACATAATGTTGACAGTGATGTCGTTGAAGGCGTTTTCATCCCATCCGCCTCAAAAAGTTTTTACACTTATTATTATAGTTTTTAAATTAAAAAAATTCAATCGCGGCGCGCCATCTGCTTTTTGCATCGCGGCATGAAACTGTTAAAATGGTTGATATGATGAAGTAAACAGAAAAAGGGAAGTGCGGCAGTTGAACATTGGAATCATTGGCGGCGGTGCGATTGGTCTGCTTTGTGCTAGTTATTTATCACAGCATCATGACATCACTGTTTTGACAAGAAGAAAAGAACAGGCAGAGGAGATTCGAACATCAGGAATTAAGCGAACGGTAAAAGGAGAGACATTCTGGTCGTCTGCTGAGGCACGGGCAGGGATTACAGGAGGATTTGATCTGCTGATTGTGACGGTGAAATATCATCATTTGCAAGAGGTGCTTGATGACCTATCGACATTACCTCGTCAGCGAATCTTATTTTTACAAAATGGCATGGCCCACTTATTAGATTTAGAAAACTGGAAAACGGCGCATACAATATATATAGGTGTCGTAGAGCACGGGGCGATGAAGGTATCAGATCATGCGGTAAACCATACAGGGATTGGTGTCATCAAGTGGGGGGCTTTTCATCCTGAGGATGTAGCTGATGTGAGAAATGCTTTAAACGAAACGCCGGCTCATTTTCAGATGATTTATACGGATGAATGGAAAAAAGTGCTGGAGGAAAAACTGCTAGTCAATGTATGCATTAACCCGCTCACGGCTTTATTGCATGTGAAAAATGGGGAATTGATTGCAAATCCTTCATATGAATACATGATGAAATGTGCATTTGAAGAAGCATTGTCCATTTTAGGTCTGGATGAAAAAGAGCAGCTCTGGTCACACGTCGTTTCAATTTGTAAGAAAACGGCCGCCAATCAATCGTCGATGCTTCAAGATATCGTCAAAGGCCGTGAAACCGAAAGAAAAGCCATCGTTGGCTATCTTTTAAAAAAGGCTCAAGCTCAAGAGATTCTGGCGCCACATCTTACTTTCTTCAATCGAAGCTTGGAAGTATTGGAAAAAAAGCAAACAAAATCTTTTGAGTGAGCTCATTTACATGCTATACTTTTTTCGGGAAACTAACTATTTATTGAAGAAAGGAAGTTCTAAACATGCAATTGACTGAACTTTCCATCCGAAGTCAGAATTTATTCATACGTGATTATATAGAAGAAAAAAAAGAGATGACTGCTTTTTTTGATTATGATATACATTCTGAGCACACATGGAAAAAGAGATACGACGATCTCATGGAAATGAGCTTCCCGCGCGAGGCTTTAGCAGATTATATGAGCGCATACCATGCAAAGTTTGAATCGGCAGCGATGCGTCAGAACATTGAAAAGATCCGTGACAAGCGGAGTGTCATGGTGGTTGGAGGGCAGCAGGCAGGCCTACTTTCAGGACCGCTTTATACCATACATAAAATCATATCCATTATTCAGTTCGCAAAAGAAAAAGAATCAGCGCTTGGCGTTCCTGTGATTCCAGTCTTTTGGGTAGCAGGTGAGGATCATGACGTAGATGAAATTAATTTTGTCTACACATCTGGCGACAAAGGTCCAGTCAAGCAAAAGCTGCCATTACATAACGTTAAAAAAACTGCTGCAAAAAGAACACCGCTGCATCAAGAAAAAACAGAGAAATGGCTACGTGACGTGTTTTCAACGTATGAGGAATCTGCATATACAAATGACTTGCTTGATCAGCTTCTTCGATGTTTACGCAAATCACAAACGTTTACGGATTTCTTTGAATGGATTGTATGCGACCTTTTTGAAGAAGATGGACTTCTTCTATTTAATTCAGGAGACTTAGGCGTTAAACCACTTGAGCGTACGCTGTTCAAGCACATTGTCGAGACAAATGATGCGGTCACAGCTCGTTTGAATGAAACGCAGGCTGCCATGAAACGAGCGGGATATCAGCCGATCATTGAAGCTGGTGACAATCAGGCGAACCTGTTTTACGAATATGATGAGGAGCGTTTCCTTATTGAAAAAGAAAACGGCCAGTTTTCTATATCAGAAGTGGGGCTTACATGGACAAAAGAAGAGCTTTTGCAGGAAATTGAGGAGCACGCAGAACGGTTCAGCAACAATGTGGTGACGCGCCCCTTAATGCAGGAAACCCTTCTTCCGACACTTGCTTTTATGGCAGGACACGGTGAAGTCAACTATTGGGGAGAGCTGAAAGGAATCTTTGAGCATTTTAAATTAAAGATGGCACCTGTTCTTCCAAGACTGCATGTGACCATTCTTGAAAGGCATATCGATAAGAAGCTCCCGGTCAGAGAACTTTCTGTAGAAGAAGTGCTCACAAGCGGAGTAAAAGAAAAGAAAGAGGCTCACTTTGAGCAAAGCCTTCCAGACAGCTTTGTTCAAGCCGTTGATCATGCGAAACGTGAATTAGCGAATGTCCACGGTGTATTGAGAAAAGAAGCACTGGAGGTTGAACCAAACTTCGAGCAGCTGCTAGATAAAAATGCCAAATTTATCGAAGACCAGCTTCAATTTGTTTATCAAAAGGTGGCGCAGCGTGTGGAAGAGAAGGAAGGATATATCCTTCGGGATTTTGAACGGATTGAAAACAGCTTAAAACCACTAGATGCCCCGCAAGAAAGAATTTGGAATATCATGTACTTTTTAAACAAATATGGTCCAGAATTCTTCAAAACGTTCAAAAATCTGCCATTTTCATTTCAAAACAAGCAGCAAATTGTCAAACTTTGAAATAAAGTTTTAATGAACCCTGACTAGTTCAGGGTTTTTTTTTATGTAGAAACAGTGTAAAATAAGTTTTGTGGAGAGAAGTGGTGGATAGTGGAGAGTAAGGGTGAGAAAGTGGGGCTCTGATTATCATGTTCATGGGTGAATACCAACATACGATTGATACAAAAGGGCGCATGATCATCCCTGCTAAATTTAGAGACGGTCTCGGAGAACAGTTTGTACTGACGAGAGGGCTTGATCAATGTTTATTTGGCTACCCTATGAGTGAGTGGAAACTAATTGAAGAGAAACTCAAAGCACTGCCGCTAACGAAAAAAGATGCACGTGCGTTTACCCGGTTCTTCTTCTCCGGCGCAGTTGAATGCGATCTGGACAAGCAGGGGCGCATTAACATCGCATCAAACCTACTCCAATATGCAAAACTCGAAAAAGAATGTGTGGTCATCGGCGTTTCAAATCGAATTGAGTTGTGGAGTAAGTCGATCTGGGAACAATATACAGAAGAGCAAGAAGATTCTTTTGCTGAAATTGCTGAAAACATGATTGGGTTTGATATATAATAATCCCTTGTGCAGCAAGCTTTCTACACATTCATTTCTATTTGAAAAAGGTGGGACCATAACATCATGTTTCAACATGAGACAGTATTATTAAAAGAAACAGTTGACGGTTTAAACGTCAAAGAAGACGGTACATATGTAGACTGCACGCTGGGCGGAGCAGGTCATAGCTCATATTTACTATCTCAACTATCAGAAAAAGGTACATTGATTGGATTTGACCAAGACGATGCTGCACTGGATCATGCACGAGAGAAGCTCGCGGATTCTAAAGCGAACATTCTTTTCATAAAAAGCAACTTCCGATATTTAAAAGAACGTCTGAATGAACAAGGCATTACAAGCGTAGACGGTGTGATTTTTGATCTTGGGGTTTCATCTCCTCAGCTCGACACACCAGAGAGAGGCTTTAGTTATCACCATGATGCACCTCTTGACATGCGAATGGATCAAACAGCCGCATTGTCGGCAAAGCAAGTGGTGAATGAATGGCCATTTGAAGATCTAGTTCGGATTTTCTACAAATATGGGGAAGAAAAATTCAGCAAGCAAATCGCACGCAAAATTGAAGAAGCTAGAAAAAAAGCGCCAATTGAAACAACAGGGGAGCTTGTCGACATTATCAAAGAAGGAATTCCCGCACCTGCAAGACGAACTGGCGGACATCCAGCAAAAAGAGTGTTTCAAGCGATCCGAATTGCCGTAAATGATGAATTGAAAGTTTTTGAAGAAGCACTAGAACAAGCAATAGAGTTACTCAATCCGAAGGGGAGAATTTCTGTCATTACATTCCATTCACTTGAAGACCGGATTTGTAAAAGTACATTTAAAGAAATGTCTTCTCTTCCAGAACTTCCGCACGGACTACCAGTGATTCCAGAAGGACTTGAACCAAAGCTGAAGCTGATCACGAGAAAACCAATCGTTGCATCAGAACAAGAGCTGGAACATAACAACCGTGCCCGTTCAGCGAAGCTCCGAATTGCAGAAAAAAAGTAAAACGACACCATAGATGATGATAAAAAGGAGGTTTCTTATGAGTAATTTGGCTTACCAAAGAGAAGTAAAACAATATCAAACAGAGCAGCAAGGCCAATCGGTTGTTATTAAAAGAAGAGGTTCTATCACACTTGGTGAAAAAATCTTACTTGTCATGTTTGTCATGGCTCTTATGTGCAGCTCTATTCTCATCATTTCTAAAGCCTTTGCTGTCTATCACGCCAATATCGAGGTGCAGAAATTAGAGCAGCAAGTATCTTTAGAATCGAAGAAGATTACTGAGCTTCAAAAGGAAAAAGACTTGCTGAGTGAACCAGAAAGAATCATTGAAGCTGCGAAAAAAGCAGGCTTAAGCATTTCGAAAGATGTTAAGAAGGTCGATTAAGATGGCGATGCCTAAAAAGAATAAAATGATGAACAGAGGCGCGGCAATTGCGAGTATTTGCTTCGCCCTGTTTTTCTTTATCATCCTTGCACGTTTTATTTATATTCAGATTACAGGAACGGTCGATGGTCAAGTGTTAGCTGCAAAGGCAAATGAACAATATCAATCGAAGAAAACACTTGAAGCCAAAAGAGGATCTATTTTAGACCGAAATGGGAATGTGATTGCCGAGGATACATCTGTCTATAAGCTGATTGCGATCATGAGCAAGAAAATGACGGTCGATCCAAAGCACCCAATGCATGTCGTTGACAAAGAAAAGACAGCAAAAGAGCTGTCAAAAGTAATTGATATGAGCGAAAGCGAAATTTTAAAGCGTCTGAATACAAAAGATGCGTTCCAAGTTGAGTTTGGTAAAGCTGGGAAAGACATCAGTTTTTCAACAAAGGAAAAAATTGAAAAGCTGAAGCTTCCAGGAATCGCATTTGAAAAAGACACGAAGCGATATTATCCAAACGGCATGTTTGCTTCAAATCTGATCGGTTATGCAAGATTAGATGAGGCGACAAAGGACATGTCAGGCGCGATGGGACTTGAGAAGGCGCTGAACAAATTTTTAAAAGAAAAAGACGGCTATGTGACATATAACAGTGACAGAAGCGGATGGGCTCTTCCAAATAGTAAAGAAGACATTGTCGCTCCGAAGGATGGGAAAAACGTCACGCTGACCATCGATCAAAAAATCCAAGCGTTCCTTGAAGAAAGTATGACGCAGGTTGCTAAAAAATATAAACCGAAGAAAATCATTGCTACAGTCGTTGACCCAAAAACGGGAAAGGTGCTCGCGATGGGACAGCGGCCAAGCTTTAATTTAAATGAATTAGACATTACGAATTATAACAATGATGTCATTTCATATGCGTTTGAACCAGGTTCAACGATGAAAATCTTTACACTTGCTGCGGCAATCCAAGAAGGGGTCTACCAAGGCAATGATAAATATCAATCTGGTACTTATAAAGTAGGCGGCGGCCTTGTAAGAGACCACAACAACGGAAATGGCTGGGGGAAAATTGACTTTCATGAAGGTGTTCTCCGTTCGTCAAACGTAGCCTTTGCAAAGCTGGCAAAAGAAAAGTTAGGCTTCACGCGCTACGAACAATATTTGCAGAAGTTCCATTTCTACGACAAAACAGGCATTGACTTGCCGAACGAAGCGTCTAGTAAAATCAATTACAGATACGAATATGACAAAGCATCGACAGCTTACGGTCAAGCGTCTGCCATTACACCGATTCAACAAATTGAAGCAGCGACAGCGATAGCAAACGGTGGAACGATGATGAAGCCATATGTCATTGATCATATTACAGACCCGAACACAAACAAAACGATTTTACAGCACGAACCAACAGTAGCTGGAAAACCAATTTCCTCAGATACAGCAAAGCAAGTACGTGACATTTTAGGTGAGGTTGTTTCCTCGAAGATTGGAACAGGTCAGCCTTACCAAATCAAAGGCTTTGACGTTGCTGGAAAAACAGGAACAGGACAAATCGGTGGTGCCGGTGGTTATCTCCAAGGAAGAAATGATTACGTCTTTTCATTTATGGGAATGGCGCCGAAAGATGATCCAAAGCTGCTCGTTTATGTAGCTGTACAGCAGCCGCAGCTGTCTGACACAGAAACTGGCTCTGCCCCAGTTGCACAAATCTTTAACCCAGTGATGAAAAATAGTCTGCTATATTTAAATATTGCACCAACAAAAACAGACGATAAAAAATCAGGCGAACAAAAAGTGAAGCAAGAAACAATGCCTTCACTCTTAGATTTAGAAGTGAAGCAGGCGGAAACAGAAGCCAAAAACAAAAACTTAACGCCTGTTGTCATCGGCGATGGCCTCTCCATTAAACGACAGTGGCCAAGTGCAGGCTCTGAATTCTCTGAAAGCCAGAAAGTTTTCTTGAAAACAGCAGGAAAAACCATCAAAATGCCTGATATGACAGGCTGGTCGAGAAGAGAAGTTCTTCAATATGCATCCATTTCCGGTGTGCATATCGAAACAAAGGGACAAGGATATGCTATCAAACAAAGTGTGAAAAGTGGAGCGGAGATTTCAGATAAAGTTGTTACAGTGACATTTAAAAGCCCGAATTAATTGCAAAACCTAGCAAACGACTTGCTAGGTTTTTTCTTTTGCCGAGCGGGATAGACGAGACGTTCTACATAAGGACGGGCCTGCATATGATGGAAACAAGCCATATGTATGTAAGGAGTGAACCGGGCGTGCGAGTATCAAGTGTAACAGTGAGAAAACGATTGCTTTTCGTGCTGCTGATTGGGGTGATCATTTTTTTCATCATAGATACTAGATTAGGATATGTACAGTTTATTATGGGTGAGAAGCTCACAAGCTTAGCAAAAGATTCATGGAGCCGGAACCTCCCGTTCGAACCAGAAAGGGGAGATATTTTGGACCGAAATGGGGTAGAGCTTGCGACGAACAAAAGTGCCCCATCTATATTGGTCGTTCCGCGTCAAATTAAAGATCCCGCAGAAACAAGCAAGAAACTGGCGGCAGTACTGAATATGTCAGAGGAAAAAGCGTACAAGCACGTCACAAAGAAAACATCGATCGAACGAATTTCTCCAGAGGGAAGAAAAGTATCTCATGAAAAAGCAAAAGAAGTCAGAGAGCTTGATTTAGATGGCGTTTATGTTGCGGAAGACAGCATCAGACACTATCCGTTCGGCAGTTTTCTTTCTCATGTGCTTGGCTTCGCTGGAATTGATAATCAAGGGTTACTTGGACTGGAAGCCTATTATGATGATGACCTGAAAGGTGAAAAAGGCTCTGTAAAGTTCTATTCCGATGCAAAAGGGCAGAAAATGCCAGATGAAGCAGATGATTATACACCGCCTAAAGATGGCCTTGATATGAAGTTAACTGTCGATGCGAAAGTACAAACCATCATAGAGCGGGAATTAGACAACGCGCAGGCGAAATATAACCCAGACGGCATGATTGCAATTGCGATGAATCCGAAGAACGGTGAAGTGCTTGGAATGTCGAGCAGACCGGATTTTGATCCAGCGGATTATCAATCAGTTGACTCGAAAGTGTTTAACCGAAATCTACCGGTGTGGAGCACATATGAGCCAGGTTCGACGTTTAAAATTATTACGCTTGCAGCAGCGCTAGAAGAGAAAAAAGTCAATTTAAAACGCGATCATTTTTTTGACAGCGGATCTGTAACAGTTGATGGTGCAAGGC
The DNA here is from genome assembly GCF_038630785.1 of Bacillus sp. FSL K6-1000. Lineage (NCBI taxonomy): Bacteria > Bacillati > Bacillota > Bacilli > Caryophanales > Bacillaceae > Bacillus > Bacillus sp. FSL K6-1000. The sequence continues at coordinate 1,455,989 of NZ_CP152042.1, forward strand.
TTAGGTGCTGGAAAAAAGGCGGCCACGGATCACAGTCATTTTTAGAAGTGGTGCAAAATTCCTGTAACCCCGGCTTTGTTGAACTAGGCGACCGTCTAGGAAAGGATAAATTATTTTCCTATATTAAAAATTTCGGGTTTGGCCAAAAAACAGGAATTGATCTTCAAGGGGAAGGGCGAGGCATTTTGTTCCCGCTGGACCGGGTTGGCCCTGTAGAGCAGGCGACAACTGCCTTTGGTCAAGGTGTATCTGTTACGCCGATACAGCAAGTAGCTGCCGTAGCCGCAGCGGTAAATGGCGGAACACTTTACACGCCGTACATTGCAAAAGAATGGATAGATCCAATCACAAAAGAGGTTGTGAAAAAGCAATCACCGATTGCCAAAAAGAAAGTGATTTCAGCAGAAACATCAAAAGAAATCAGATATGCGCTTGAAAGTGTAGTCGCTCAAGGGACTGGCCGAAATGCATTTGTTGAAGGATATCGAGTTGGCGGAAAAACAGGGACAGCACAGAAGGTAAAAGACGGCAAGTACATGGAAAATAACCACATTGTGTCGTTTATAGGGTTTGCGCCTGCTGATGATCCAAGTATCGTTGTATATGTGGCTGTAGATAACCCGAAAGGCACTATTCAATTTGGCGGGACAGTTGCTGCGCCAATTGTGGGTCATATTATGCGGGACAGCCTGCCTGAAATGGGTGTGAAAAAAAGAAAAGGACAAATTGAAAAGAAGTACCAGTGGCTGGACACAAAAACGATTGAAGTACCGAATCTTGTAGGGGGATCTGTTTCAGACCTTGAATCCCTCCTGATTAATCTTAAGATCGATGCTTCTGGAACTGGCAGTAAAGTGGTGAAGCAATCACCTGCTGCTGGGACGAAGGTCAAAGAAGGCTCCACCATCAGATTATACTTAAACGATGAATAATAAAGAATGAACAGAGGGTAGCCGCACTCATTCGGCTGCCTCTTTTTGTTGAAAGAGAAGGTCTGTTTGAAAAAAAGAACCTAAAGTGTGTTTTTTCCAAGAGAAACTTAAGGAATACGCTGGATGTATCCTTTTTTTTACGATAAAATATAGACTGTGTGTTTTTTTCGCAAGACATGCACGTGAACGAATTTGAGAGGTTTGATATGAAATGAAATTACAAGAACTCCTTACATACTTTAAAAGTGAAAACAACGAATTAATAAACGAAAATCCTGATATCACTTCCATCGAAATGGATTCTAGAGAGGTGAAAAAAGGAAGCCTTTTTGTCTGTATAAAAGGCTATACAGTAGATGGACACGATTATGCTGAAAAAGCGGTGAAAAGCGGGGCTGCAGCGATTGTAGCAGAACACCCTCTTAACATAACAGATGTACCAGTCATTATTGTGAAACACTCTCAAAGAGCTCTTGCAAGAATAGCTGATGCGTTTTACGAACAGCCAACTCATAAGCTGAATCTCATCGGGATCACAGGCACAAACGGAAAAACTTCCACAACACACATGATTGAACAAATGATGAGAAAAGCCGAAAAGAAAACAGGCTTAATCGGTACGATGTATATGAAGGTGAATGATGACATTCTCGATGTGAAAAACACGACACCTGAAAGTGTCACACTTCAGAAGACCTTCAAACAGATGCTTGATCAAGATGTAGACACAGCCATTATGGAAGTATCATCACACGCACTGCATCTTGGCAGGGTACATGGATGTGATTATGATATTGCCGTTTTCACAAACCTTTCGCAGGACCATCTTGACTACCACAACACAATGGAAGAATATAAACATGCGAAAAGCTTGCTGTTTTCACAGCTGGGCAGTGCCTTTCATCACGATAAGCCAAAGCATGCGATTTTAAATGCGGATGATGATGCTTCGAGTTACTATGAAAAAGTGACAGCTGCTGAAGTCATGACATATGGCTTAGAGCAAAAAGCAGATGTCATGGCAAAGAATATTCAAATCAAGCCGAAGGGAACTCAATTTGATTTAATCACTCCAATTGGTACCAAAAATGTGACAGTTGCCCTCATCGGTAAGTTTAATGTGTACAACATCCTAGCAGCTGTATCAGTAGGGATCGTATCTGGCTTAACATTTGAAACGATTGTAAGTGCTATTGAAGAGCTGGAGGGAGTCAAAGGCCGATTTGAACTTGTGAACTGTGATCAAGATTTCCCTGTGATCGTCGATTACGCCCATACACCTGACAGCTTAGAAAATGTCCTGACAACGTGTAGAGAATTAACAGACGGCAAAATTTTCTGTGTGATAGGCTGCGGCGGCGACCGTGATAAAACAAAGCGCCCTCAAATGGCCCAAATCGCTGTGAAGTATGCAGATGAGCCTGTATTTACATCAGACAACCCAAGAAGCGAAGATCCTTCAGCTATCTTAAAGGATATGGAAAATGGTGTGCCAGACGCATATTATCATAGCTTTGTGAATCGCAAACAAGCCATCTTTTTTGCAATTGCCAATGCGAAAAAGGGCGATACAGTCTTAATAGCGGGTAAAGGTCATGAGACATATCAAATCGTTGGCGATCAAGTGTACGATTTTGATGATGCAAAGGTTGCTATGGACGCTATTTTAGATCTAAACAAATCTTAAAATGATGAAAAGAGTGTAATGAAATGAAGCATTTTGTACAAAAACAACATACGAAGAACGCGAATGAATACCTTAATAATGAATGCAATTTTCTGATGGAAAACGGCTTTGGAAATTCGGAAGGAGTAAAGAACGATGCTTGAACAGGTGATATTGTTTACAATCATAATGGGATTTTTAATCAGTGTTCTTTTATCCCCGATTTTTATTCCGTTTTTAAGAAGACTTAAATTTGGTCAAAGTATTAGAGAAGAAGGACCACAGTCTCACCAAAAGAAATCAGGTACTCCGACAATGGGCGGAATTATGATTATCTTTTCTATCACAATTACGACGATTGTGATGATCAACAAATTTTCTGAGATTAGTCCAGAAATGTTTTTATTGTTATTTGTCACGCTTGGCTACGGTCTATTAGGATTTTTAGATGATTATATTAAAGTAGCGATGAAACGAAACCTAGGTTTAACATCGAAACAGAAATTAATCGGTCAAATTGTGATCGCAGTGATTTTTTATGCAGTCTTCCATTATTATCAGTTTGCAACGACGATTCGCATTCCAGGAACAGATGTCAGCTTCGATTTAGGATGGGCTTACTTTATCCTTGTCGTTTTCATGCTTGTCGGGGGTTCTAATGCTGTGAACTTAACGGATGGACTGGATGGTCTATTATCTGGTACCGCTGCTATTGCCTTTGGAGCCTTTGCTATACTGGCTTGGAATCAATCACAGTACGATGTAGCGATCTTTTCAGTAGCTGTTGCTGGAGCCGTTCTTGGGTTTCTTGTGTTTAACGCGCATCCTGCAAAAGTATTTATGGGTGATACAGGGTCGCTTGCTTTAGGCGGAGCGATTGTAGCGATTGCCATTTTAACAAAGCTTGAAATTTTACTTGTCATTATTGGAGGAGTATTTGTTGTCGAAACGTTATCCGTTATTCTTCAAGTGATCTCCTTTAAAACAACTGGAAAAAGAATCTTTAAGATGAGTCCGCTTCACCACCACTATGAGTTAGTTGGCTGGTCTGAGTGGAGAGTAGTTGTCACCTTCTGGACAGCTGGTTTATTACTTGCTGTTTTAGGAATTTACATCGAGGTGTGGTTATAATTGAATAAGATGCAAATGTTAAAAAACGAACATGTACTAGTATTAGGTCTTGCAAAAAGCGGATATGCGGCAGCTTCAATTCTTCATGAGCATGGAGTAAATGTCATAGTAAATGACCAAAAGCCGTTTGAAGAAAATGAACCTGCTCAGCTTCTTTCTGAAAAGGGGATTGATGTCATTTGTGGCAGCCATCCTCTTCGTATGTTCGATGATAATGAAATAACGATTTTAATTAAAAATCCAGGAATTCCATATGAAAATGTGATGGTTCAAGAGGCGATTCGCCGCCAAATTCCAGTTTGGACGGAAATTGAATTAGCTTATCATTTAACCTCAGCTCCTTTTATTGGGATTACTGGATCAAATGGAAAAACCACTACCACGACTTTGATTTATGAAATGCTGAAAAGCGATAGTCAAAAAACTTTAGTGGCAGGTAATATTGGCACAGTTGCCAGCGAAGTCGCTGCAAAGGCAGCTGGCGATGAGTGGATTGTAACTGAGCTGTCTTCTTTTCAGTTAATGGGAACAGTTGATTTTAGACCTAAAATCAGCTTAATATTAAATATTTTTGATGCACATTTAGACTATCACCACACTCGTGATGAATATGAAAAAGCAAAGCAGAAAGTATACGCACATCAACTTGAAGATGACATAGCTGTCATTAACCTTGATGATCCATCAGTTGTAAAACTAGCCGAAGCTTCAAAAGCAAAAAAAGTATTTTTCTCGGTAAAAGAGCAAGTAGAACATGGTGCGTATATTAAAAATGGTGCAATTTACTACATGAATGAACATATCATCGATTTAAAGGATGTTGTTCTTCCTGGTGAGCATAACCAAGAAAATATTTTGGCAGCTATATGTGTCGTGAAAAATACAGGCTGTTCAAATGAAGCAATCGCACACGTTCTCACGACTTTTAGTGGAGTGAAGCATCGTCTCCAGTTTGTAGATACAATTCAAAGCAGAAAATTCTATAACGATAGTAAAGCCACCAATATACTGGCAACAAGTAAAGCATTGTCAGCTTTTAAGCAGCCGACCATTTTACTAGCCGGCGGGCTTGATCGCGGTAATGAATTTGATGAATTGAAGCCTTTTATGAAAAATGTAAAAGGAATCATCACATTTGGTGAGACGGCACCTAAGTTTGTGAAGCTTGGTGAAGAACTGGGAATACATCACGTAAAACATGTCGATAATGTTGAACAAGCAGTACCTGCGGCGTTTAACATTTCTGAAGAAGAAGACGTGATTTTATTATCCCCGGCTTGTGCAAGCTGGGATCAACATAAAACATTTGAAGAACGTGGAGACATGTTTGTAAACGCCGTGCATATGCTTAAATAAGGGCTTGTCTCTCATAATGACTGACAGCCCAAATGAATTATGCTTGGGGTGTCGGTCTCTTGACGAATAAGAAAACTTCTCCGGACTTTTTGCTTGTTGTCATTACGTTACTTTTATTGACGATTGGTTTAATTATGGTGTACAGCGCTAGTGCTGTGTGGGCATCGTATAAATTTGATGATTCGTTTTATTTTGCAAAAAGACAGCTTTTGTTTGCCGGAATCGGAGTTATCGCGATGTTTTTCATTATGCGAGTCGATTATTGGACGTGGCGGACTTGGTCAAAGATATTGATTGCTGTTTGTTTTCTCCTTTTACTGCTTGTACTTATTCCAGGTATCGGTATGGAGAGAAATGGATCAAGAAGCTGGATCGGTGTCGGTGCGTTTAGTATTCAGCCCTCTGAATTTATGAAGCTTGCGATGATTGCGTTTCTTGCAAAATTCTTATCTGAAAAACAAAAAAATATCACATCCTTTCGTAAAGGTTTCGCACCAGCATTAGGCATTGTGTTTTCTGCATTTGCCATCATAATGCTGCAGCCAGATTTGGGAACAGGGACGGTAATGGTTGGAACCTGTATTATTATGATATTTGTTTCAGGTGCGAGAATTGCTCACTTTATATTTCTCGGTCTTTTAGGGCTCAGTGGATTTGCTGCACTCGTCTTATCAGCGCCCTACCGCATAAAACGAATTACATCGTACTTAAATCCTTGGGAAGATCCACTAGGCAGTGGGTTTCAAATTATTCAATCCTTATACGCTGTTGGTCCAGGCGGTCTGTTCGGAATGGGTCTCGGTCAAAGTAGACAGAAATTCTTTTATTTACCTGAGCCTCAAACAGACTTCATCTTTGCGATATTGTCTGAAGAGCTTGGCTTTATAGGAGGATCACTCATTTTGCTGCTCTTTAGTGTTCTATTATGGAGAGGCATACGAATAGCACTTGGAGCCCCAGACTTATACGGAAGTTTCCTAGCAGTTGGCATTATTTCAATGGTTGCCATTCAAGTGATGATTAATATCGCAGTTGTTACTGGACTCATCCCTGTGACAGGGATCACGCTCCCATTCCTAAGTTATGGCGGCTCATCACTGACATTAATGCTGATGGCAATTGGCGTACTTCTGAATGTAAGCAGGTACGCTAGATATTAATGTGTTGCTAGTTAATGAAACCATGATGACATTTATTTTGCAAAAGTACAAAAAAATGATTTGAAGAGTGAAAAAGACAGCTTTCGTATTGAAAACATGTTTTTTTGACTCTTCTTTACAGGTTTTAACGGAGCCCTGTTGTTTAAAACAGGGTTTATACTTTGTTCAGAGCAGAAAAAAATTGAGGGGAAATGGTATAATGCGTATAGTAATCAGTGGAGGCGGAACAGGCGGACATATTTATCCGGCCTTAGCTTTTATTAAAGAAGTGAAAAGACTGCATCCTAATGTAGAATTTTTATATATTGGTACTGAAAATGGACTTGAAAAGAAAATTGTAGAAAGAGAAAATATCCCTTTCAAGTCCATAGAAATTTCAGGTTTTAAAAGAAAGCTTTCCTTTGATAACGTAAAAACGGTGATGAGATTTCTAAAGGGCGTTCAAAAAAGTAAATCTTACTTAAAAGAATTCAAGCCAGATGCGGTCATTGGAACAGGTGGTTATGTGTGCGGCCCTGTTGTTTATGCAGCTTCTAAGCTGAAAATCCCGACTATTATTCACGAACAGAACAGTCTGCCTGGAATCACAAATAAGTTTCTGGCGAGATATGTTGATAAGGTAGCCATCTGCTTTGAAGAAGCAAAGGAACATTTTCCTTCTGAAAAGGTTGTATTTACGGGAAACCCTAGAGCCTCTGAAGTCGTCTCTATAAAAGAGGGGAAATCTCTTAAAGAGTTTGGGCTGGATGAAAAGAAAAAAACAGTTCTTATTTTTGGCGGGAGCCGGGGGGCTGCACCGATTAATAGAGCAGTCATTGACATGCAAAATGAATTAAAGGCTAAGAACTATCAGCTTTTATATATCACAGGTGAGGTTCATTATGAAAAAGTGCTGAACGAACTAAAGGAAAAAGATGCAGCACCTAATATGATCACAAAGCCTTTCTTGCACCAAATGCCGGAGTACTTGAAATCAATTGATGTGATTGTTGCAAGAGCGGGTGCCACAACGATTGCTGAAGTGACAGCCCTTGGAATCCCAACTATTTTTATTCCAAGCCCATACGTCACAGCAAATCACCAGGAGATTAATGCAAGATCACTAGAAAAGCATGACGCTGCAATCGTTTTAAGAGAATCAGAGCTTTCTGGAGAGAGTCTTCTTCATGCCATTGATGAAATTGCTGGTAATGAAGAAAAGTTAAACGAAATGAGCCGCTTAACAAAAGAACTTGGAGTACCAGATGCGGCTGGACGTTTATATAATGTATTAAAAGAAATTACGACTACATGATGGAATGATATTAGGTAAGGCGGAGGGTAATATGGAGAACTTGAAGAATGAATTATTAGAAGCGCAAGTCGGTAAAGTGCTTGAAAATGAGCCGCTTGCAAATCATACGACAATGAAAATAGGCGGGCCGGCAGATCTATTGATCGTTCCTAAAGATATCGATGCAGTTAAAACGATCATGGATCAGATAAAAAAACACCACGCGGACTGGACGGTTATTGGGAGAGGGTCGAATTTACTCGTACTTGATAAAGGAATACGTGGCGTTGTCCTGAAGTTAGGCGCTGGACTTGATCATTTAACTGTAAATGATGAAGAAATTACAGTTGGCGGCGGCTATTCTGTTGTAAGGCTTGCAACGTCTCTTAGTAAGCAGGGTCTTTCAGGGCTGGAGTTTGCAGCTGGTATCCCGGGATCTATTGGCGGTGCTGTTTATATGAACGCAGGTGCGCACGGATCTGATATTAGTAAGATCCTTGTGAAAGCGAGAATCTTATTTGAAGATGGAAGCATCGAGTGGCTAACAAATGAGCAGATGAACTTTAGCTATAGAACATCTGTCCTTCAAAAGGAACGACCAGGCATTGTTCTCGAGGCCGTGTTTAAGCTCAAACAGGATGATCGCGAGAAAATCACAAAGAAAATGCAGCAAAATAAAGACTATCGTAAGGAAACACAGCCTTATAATCGACCATGTGCCGGAAGTATTTTTCGAAATCCGCTGCCTGAATATGCAGGACAGCTTGTAGAAAAAGCGAATTTAAAAGGGTACCAAATTGGCGGAGCAAGAATCTCTGATATGCATGGCAACTTTATTGTGAACGCTGGTGGTGCTACTGCTCAAGACGTGCTGGACTTAATTCAGTACATCCAAAAGAAAATTAAAGATGACTACAATGTAGATATGCATACAGAAGTAGAAATTATCGGTGAAGCAAATTAAAAGCTAGTTTTTATGAATGATGGCATCACTGGAAAACAAACGGCATGAAAGAATGCCGTTTGTTTTCTCATCAAAATGATGACCCAAAGGTGTGGACAAGCAGCTTTGAATGGGGTGAAGAATATACATGCGACCTGATCATGAAAATGAAAAGATCGTCAATATAGAAGAACGAATTCCTAAAATTAAAGAACAAAGGAAGCAGAAAGCGAACCGGAGACTAATCTCTTTTATTCTACTGTTTTTTATCATGGTTTTAATCATTATTTATTTGCAGACACCAATCAGTAAAATTTCTTCTTTAACTATTACGGGTAACGAGCATGTCCCTACAAAACAGCTTGTGAAACTTTCTCAAATCAAAGAAGGCGAAACAGAGTTTTGGAATTTAAATAAAGATTTAACAGCAGATCATATTAAACAAAACAAACTGATTAAAAGTGTCAGTATCAAAAAACATTTTCCAAATAAGGTCAGTATTGCTGTCAAAGAATATGCCAATATTGCGTATCTTCAAAAGGGAAATCTATACTATGAGCTTCTTGAAAATGGGACAGCATTACCAGAAGAAGTCACACCAAGTCATGCAGGACCTATTTTAGTGGATTGGGACAATAAAGAGAAGCTGAAGCAAACTGTAAGATCTTTAAATCAGCTGCCAGCCTCTATTCAGGAACTCATCTCGGAAATATATTATGTGCCGACAAGCTCAAACCAATGGCTCGTTAAATTTTATATGAATGATGGGAACACTGTGATTGCATCAATTAAAACATTCGCTGATAAAATGGAAACCTATCCTGCCATTGTAAAAGAACTTTCACCTTCTGAAAAAGGCACAATCCATATGGAAGTCGCGACGTATTTTGAAGCGTTTAAATCTAAGAAAAAGGAAGATGAACGTTGAGAGGCAAAACAGTTATATTCTCAATTGTAATGCTTGTTCTTGGTTTTCTGATTTCTTTTTCATACCAATATACTAAGCAGCATCAGGCAGAGGTCATTCGCACAGAGCAATGGAAAAAAGAATACTCCTTGAAAAGTCAGCTGACAAAGCAAGAAAAGGCGAATCAGAAACTTGAAAAAGAATTATACAGCCTTCAATCACAGGTTCAAGCCACTGAGTCCAATTTGAAAAATGAAAAAGAGCAGTATTTTAATGTATTGGAAGATGTTGAGAAATACAGGATGTTTACAGGAGAGATCGGCGTAAAAGGAAAAGGGGTAAAAGTATCCCTTGAAGATGCATCTTATATCCCGAGTGGACAAAATGTCAATAATTACATTGTTCATGAGAGCCACATTTTTCATGTGATAAACGAACTATTTATATCAGGAGCCTCTGCCGTATCTATTAATGGACAGAGAATTACACACCAATCATACATACATTGTAACGGCCCAGTTGTCACAGTTGACGGTGTTCAGCATCCAGCGCCGTTTGTCATTTCTGCTATCGGTGATCCGGCGGTGTTAATACCTGCATTAAATATTGCAGGAGGAGTGGTCGACCAGCTGACAAGTGATCATATTTCGATGACGATTGAAAAAAAGGATATTCGTATGAATCCTCTTTTAAAACACAAAGATTAAAAGTGAAAAGGTGAGTGGTGTTGAGGAAAAAGAAGCCTTTACTTAGTTTGACAGCCTTAATGGTGATATTCGGCATCATGGTCTCCATCCAATTTAACTCATTGCAAAAGCCCAAAGTTCGTGATACTCGCGATGTGTGGGAGCTAAGAGAGGATTTATCTGCATCTAAAAGTAAAGAATTGGATTTACTGAAAGAAATTGATAAATATGATGAAATGCTGAAAAAGTATGGTCATCAAGGTGATCAATCAAAAGAAGCTCAACTAACAAAAACATTAAAAGATTTAAAAGAAAAGGCTGGTTTTACAGAAGTGACAGGGGAGGGAATTGAAGTTGACATCTCTCAGCTCTTCTCAAAGGATCTGACTGGAGAAGAAGTGAAAAATATCCCGCCTGATCTTCTGAAAAAGCTAATCAACGAAGCCAATATGTATGGGGCAAAGCATATTTCCATTAATGACCACCGTGTGATTAATACTAGTGTGATTCGAGATATTAATGGCACGACAAAAATGGATGGCTACAGCTTAGATGGTGATGAAGTCACTATCAAGATGATCAGCGACCAGGCCGACAAATTATACAGCCGTTTAAATGTATCAGATATTGCTGATTTGTTTGCTCAGGAAAATTTCGGCTTGAGTATTAGCCAGCCAAAGCAACAAATTCAACTAAAAGCATATGACGGTGCAATTCAGGTAAACGAGTTGAAGCCTCTTGACGATGTAAAGGAGGGAAAATCTTAATGTGGCTTCCTGTACTTGGCTTAATCATAGGAGTTGCGATCGGTTTCTTAACAAATTTTACGATACCGAATGAGTATTCTAATTATCTTTCCCTCGCTGTACTTGCTGCACTTGATACATTGATTGGTGGAATCAGGGCACATCTGCAAGGGGCATACGATGAACTAGTGTTTGTATCAGGCTTCTTTTTTAATATTATACTTGCAATAAGTTTAGCTTTTCTGGGCGTCCATCTTGGTGTAGACTTGTACTTAGTCGGAATGTTTGCTTTCGGCGTTAGATTGTTTCAAAATATAGCAGTTATTCGAAGAATTCTACTAACTAAATGGACAATTTCTAGAGAAAAAAAGAAAAAAAGTGAGTCATAAAAAAGGATATACATATGATGTAACGAATATTTTCAGTAATCCTAATAAAAAATGTTGATTTTTTAAGTTTTGTTACACACTTGTAAAAACACATTCATTGTATTGTTGTTCAGCAAATAATAGAATAGAAAGTATTGATATGTGAGGAGGTGCCATAGAATGAACAACAATGAAATTTACGTCAGCCTTGACATCGGTACATCCAATATAAAAGTCATCGTCGGAGAAATGGCGGATGATTCGCTTAACATTATAGGTGTTGGAAATGTCCCTTCAGAAGGGTTAAAAAAAGGATCGATTGTTGATATAGATGAGACAGTTCATTCTATTAGACAAGCATTTGAACAGGCTGAAAGAATGGTAGGTTTTCCTTTACAAAAGGCGATTGTCGGAATTAACGGAAACCACATTCATATTCAGAATACGAGCGGCGTGGTCGCAGTATCTAGTGAAAACAAAGAAATACATGCTGAAGATGTGAGACGTGTCTTAGATGCTGCACAGGTAGTATCTATTCCTCAAGAACATCTCGTCGTAGACGTCATCCCGAGGCAATTTATCGTCGACGGAAGAGATGAGATCACTGATCCGAAAAAAATGCTTGGTGTTCGGCTAGAGGTGGATGGATCGTTAATTACAGGTTCTAAAACGATTCTACATAACTGGCTCCGATGTGTAGAGAGAGCTGGAATTGAAATTATGGATATTTGCTTGCAGCCGCTCGCATCGGGCTCAGCAGCATTATCGAAAGATGAAAAAAATCTAGGGGTAGCTCTCGTTGATATTGGCGGCGGATCTACAACGATTTCCGTATTTGAAAACGGGCATCTCTATTCTACTCACAGTATCCCTTTGGGCGGAGAGAACATTACAAAAGATTTGTCTATAGGACTTAGAACTTCTACTGAAGAAGCTGAACGAATCAAAAAACAATTTGGACATGCGTTTTATGATGAGGCATCGTCTGATGAAACATTTGAAGTTTCTGTCATCGGTACCGATCAGAAACAGACGTATACACAGCTTGAAGCGGCCAATATCATCGAAGCTCGGCTGGAAGAAATCTTGCTCTTTGTGGCAGAGGAATTAAGAAATATGGGTGTCCATGATTTGCCTGGCGGATTCGTTCTAACAGGTGGACAGGCAGCTATACCAGGTATCCTTTCTCTTGCACAAACGGTCTTGCAAAACAATGTTAGAATTGCAAGTCCGAATTATATTGGGGTGAGAGAACCTCAGTATATGACAGGAGTGGGTCTGATCCACTTTGCTTATCGCAATGCAAAGATTCAGGGCAGACAGGTTGGATTCCAAATGCCGGATGAGGCGTTTCATGAAGTAGGCGCATCCATGGAGCCGGTTTCTTCTGCACCACAAGTGAAAGAAGCGCAGCCAAGACCGAAAGTAAAACAAAAAGCACAAGAAGAGACAAATAAAAAACCGGGCAAAATGAAAAAACTATTTAATATGTTCTGGGAATAGAATTAGATTTTCGACGGATTAGGAGGATTCAGCATGTTGGAGTTTGAAACAAATATAGACGGCCTAGCATCAATTAAAGTAATCGGAGTAGGTGGAGGCGGAAATAACGCTGTCAACCGAATGATCGAAAATGACGTACAAGGTGTCGATTTCATTGCAGTCAATACAGATGCACAGGCGTTAAATCTATCAAAAGCAGAAACGAAAATGCAAATCGGTGCTAAGCTGACAAGAGGGCTTGGAGCAGGTGCGAATCCTGAAGTCGGTAAAAAAGCTGCTGAGGAAAGCAAAGAACAGATTGAAGAAGTATTAAAAGGCGCAGACATGGTCTTTGTTACTGCTGGTATGGGCGGTGGAACTGGTACGGGTGCTGCACCTGTCATTGCAAAAATCGCAAAAGATTCTGGTGCATTGACAGTTGGAGTCGTGACTCGTCCTTTCACATTTGAAGGAAGAAAACGTCAGCTTCAAGCAGTAGAAGGAATTGCTTCTATGAAAGAAGCAGTTGACACATTAATTGTGATTCCAAACGATCGCTTGCTTGAAATTGTTGATAAAAACACGCCAATGCTTGAAGCATTCCGTGCAGCAGATAACGTACTACGACAAGGTGTTCAAGGGATCTCAGATCTTATTGCTACACCAGGTTTAATCAACCTTGACTTTGCTGACGTGAAAACGATCATGTCCAATAAAGGTTCTGCTCTTATGGGTATTGGTGTTGCAACAGGTGAAAATCGTGCGGCTGAAGCTGCGAAGAAAGCTATTTCTTCACCACTTCTGGAAACGGCGATTGACGGTGCACAAGGTGTCATCATGAATATTACTGGTGGTACGAACCTAAGTCTTTATGAGGTACAAGAAGCAGCGGACATTGTGGCTTCTGCATCTGATGAAGATGTAAACATGATTTTCGGTTCTGTCATTAATGATAACTTGAAGGATGAAATTGTGGTAACCGTGATCGCGACTGGCTTTATTGAGCAAGAGCCAGAAGTGACAAAACCACAAAGAAATCCATTAGGACAAGGATTAAAGCAAAATCAATCCATTCCTCAAAAGCGTGAAGTGAAACGTGAGGAGCATCAGCAGCCATCATCTCAGCCGAGACAAAATACACAATCAAGCGATGATACGCTGGATATCCCAACGTTCTTGCGCAATCGTAATAAACGCTAATCAAGTATTACTCATCCCCTTCCATTGGAAGGGGATTTTTTCATGTCTCATATATAAAGAAACCAGCATCTCGTCTGAATAAAAAGTCTTGAATGTGTCTGGGTCACTTCATTCAACATGTGTATTTTGGCTTAGGGTGATTAAGTAAAAAGAATCATTTTTAAATCCTATTACAAAAAGCGACAAAATGATGATCTTTATTTGACTACATTAAATAGAACACCATGAATCTTGTCATGAACAAAGGAAAGGGAGGAGTGAGACCCGCACTCTGTTTGACCATTTGAGGAGGAGGGATTTGATTGAAAGTGAAGTTTCACAAAACCGCCGGCTATCGTTTGATGAGTCTTTTGGTGATTGGTACTTTAACGATGACAAGCTTTGGGATGGTTCAAGCAAAATCGACTTCTACCTCATATCAAGAGGAAGCTGTTTCCTCCAAGAAAACAAAAGCCAAGATCTCATCTAGGTTAATGAAACAGTTTCAACAAGAAGACAAGGTGACCTTTTTAGTCAAAATGAAGGAACAAACAAATGTCAAAAAAGTGGCGAAGGATGCTGTGTCAAAAGCAAAAAAACAGAAGTTAACAGCTGCTAAAACGCAGTACACAAAAAGATCAGCTGTTGTATCAGAACTAAGAGCAACATCTGAAGAGACGCAGGAAGCGCTGCTTGCTTATTTACAAAAGGCACAAAAGAAAAAGCAAGTGAAGGATATTCATTCGTACTATATTGTGAATGGTCTCGCTGTGACTGGAACGAAAGAAGTCATGGAAAAGGTTGCTTCCTTCCCAGAAGTAGATCAAGTGTTGCCAAATGAAATCCGTCAAATTCATCGTCCTGTTGATTTGAAGACTTCAAAGCCGAACAAACAAATCAAAGCAGCAGATGGAATCGAGTGGAATATTTCTCAAGTTCATGCACCAGAAGCGTGGGCTTTAGGCTATGACGGTACTGGTACCGTTGTGGCAAGTATTGATACAGGTGTGGAATGGGATCATCCTGCATTAAAAGAAAAGTACCGCGGATTTGATCCTGCACGTCCGAATGAACCTTCACATGAATTCAATTGGTACGATGCAACGACAGGCTCTGAAACGCCATACGATGATTTAGAGCATGGTACACATGTGACGGGAACGATGGTTGGCTCTGAGCCAAATGGAGAGAATCAAATTGGCGTCGCACCAGGTGCAAAATGGATTGCGGTGAAAGCTTTCTCAGAAGATGGTGGATCAGATGCTGATCTGCTTGACGCAGGTGAATGGATTTTAGCCCCAAAAGATGAAAACGGAAACCCTCATCCAGAAAAGGCACCAGATGTAGTGAATAATTCTTGGGGCGGCGGGCCTGGTCTTGATGATTGGTATAAAGATGTGGTCAATGCTTGGAGAGCAGCAGACATCTTCCCAGAGTTTTCAGCTGGTAATACGGATTTATTTAACCCTGGCGGTGAGGGATCTATTGCAAATCCTGCGAACTATCCAGAAGCCTTTGCGACGGGTGCAACAGATCAAAACAACAAATTGGGTTCTTTCTCTTTGCAAGGTCCCTCTCCATATGGCGTTATGAAACCAGATATTGCGGCCCCAGGGGTAAACATTCGTTCTTCTATACCTGGAAAAGGGTATGAGGATGGCTGGAATGGAACCTCGATGGCAGGTCCGCATGTTTCAGCTGTTGTGGCTCTTCTTCGCCAAGTACAGTCAGATCTGTCTGTGGAAGAGATCGAAGAAATTCTCATTGATACTGCAAAGCCGCTGACAGATCAGCAATTCCCGGAATCCCCTAACAATGGCTATGGGGCAGGATTAGTTGATGCAAGAGAGGCGATCACAGCATTAACAGATGGAATTGGCAAGATTGAAGGACAGGTAACAAAAGAAGGAGAAGATACAGAACCACCTGTTTTTTCTCATAAAGGACCGAATGAAATCTTTGCCTCTACGCCAACTCCTCTAAGCATCACAGCCGAAGATGAAGTAGCTGTGACAAATGTCTCCTTGAGCTATCAAGTGGATCAAGGGAAAAGGGAGACGCTGCAAGCAAAACGTAGGGATGGAAATCATTTAAAGGGGACATATGTTGTCCAGCTACCAGAACTTGAGGGAGAAAACGTCACGTACCGATGGATTGTGAAAGATTTTGGAGAAAATGAAGCCGCATCAGAACCGTATACGCTTCCGATTAGAACATCCATTACGACTGGCTACTCGCAAGATTTTGAAGCATGGCCTAGTGGATGGTTCAGTGGTGGAACAAAAGATCCTTGGCAGTGGGGAAAGCCGACCACAGGTCCGAAACAAGCCTTTACTGGAGATCATGTCTACGCCACAAACCTAGACAGTCCTTATGAAAATCAAACAGATGCTCATTTATCCATGCCGATGATTGCTGTACCTGAGTCAGGCTCCTCCTTTTTACAATATCAATACTGGCATGACCTTGAAGCAAATTATGACTATGTGCATATTCATGTGCAGCCTGAGGGGGAAGATGCTGTCCAGGTGGCAGCTTACACAGGCAAAACAAATGGATGGACAGCTGGAGAAGTTGATTTATCTGCCTACAAAGGTCAAAATGTGAGAGTTATTTTTCAGCTCAGAACAGATGGCAGTGTGACAAAAGACGGTTTTTATTTAGATGATGTGAAAATAACAGATGAAGCCTTGCCTCAAAAGGCAAAGAAACAACTTGGCGTCATCAAAAAAGAAAAGTCTCTACAGCAGCATAAGAAACCCGTCGATCCGAAAAGGGCAAAGCCTGCTAAAATAAAAGAAAAACATGTCCAGATGAAAAAGGAAAAAAGCTTAGGTGCTCCGTCTATCAAAGCTCTTCCGATGAAGGCAGAAATCAGTGTTCTTGAAAGCGGCAAGTCCACGTACACAGATGAAGCGACAGGGAGATATCAGCTTTCTCATGGTGCAGGGGAGTTTACAGTGAAAGCTGAAGCATATGGATTTGAATCACGCACCCAAAAAGTCAATATTTCCTCAAATGACACGGCAGAGGCGAATTTCTCTTTGCAGCCACTTGAGAAACGAACGATCTCCGGCACAATTGTAAACGAAACAATGGGTGAAAAAGTCAAGGATGCCACGGTTTATCTTGTAGAAGATGCGAAAATTGAGCCGGTCAAAACAGATGAATCTGGCGAGTTTTCTCTAGAGGCATTGAGCGGTGTGTATACAGTCAAAGTATTTGCGAAAGGGTTTAAAGGATATTCGTTTACAGCGGATGTGACAGAAAAGCCGCTTGAAAAAGCAATTAAGCTTGAACCTTTCATCGGTTTTGCTGGCGAAATTGGCTACGATAACGGAACAGCTGAAAATGCGCGGGCGTTCTATGATCCTGGCAATGGCTGGGCGGTGAAATTTTCATTAGAAAAGGGGAAGAAACAAGCGCAAGTCACAGGTGGGCTTTTCCGTTTCTGGACAACAGAGTGGCCAGCCCCTGGCGGGAATGAATTTGCGGTTGAAGTGTATGATGCGTCCGGGAAGGACGGCGCTCCAGGTGAGAAAATCGCTGGACCTTTCAAAGCGAATGCGCTGCGCAATGGTGAATGGACAAAAGTAGATTTAGAAGATCAAGTCATTACGGTGGAGGGAGATTTCTACCTTGTCTATATTCAAACGAAAAAGAATACGGAATCTCCAGGCCTTGCAACAGATGAAGATGGACCAAATGCTGAAAGAAGCTGGCAGCTGACAAGCGGTGCCTTTTCTCCTTCTCCAAAAGAAGAGGGAAATTATATGATTCGTGCGCTTGTCCAATATGAAGCAGATGTACCAGAAATAGCGTCTCCAAAAGCAGGAACGATCACGAACAAAGATGAACTGGAGATTGAAGGAAAAGCCTCTCCAGGGCTTGATGTAGCGATCTATCAAAATGATGAAGAGATTGCCAAAGTAAAAGCAGACCAGTCAGGTGTTTTCAAAGAGAAGGTCACAGTGTCAAGCGGAGAGCATGTATTCACGGCTGCTACTGTTACGGATAAAGGCGCAACGAAAAAATCCAAATCAGTAAAGGTGATCATTGATCAAACAGCCCCAGCGTTAACGATAGATACACCGAAAAAAGGGGAAAAGTCTAACAAAGAATCTCTCACTGTAGAAGGAAAGGTAACGGATGATCATCTTGATCAAGTCACTGTGGATGGAAAAAAGGCAGCAATAAAAGATGGGAAATATTCTGCAAGAATACTGCTTGAAAACGGGAAAAATACGATCAAAGTAACAGCGAAAGATGCAGCAGGAAACAAAACGACTAAAAAAGTCGATATCGATGTTCAATACGAAGCACCTGAGATTTCAAAGCTGACACCCGCAGAGAATGTCAATCTATCATCAGGTGAGTCTGTTAAAATTTCATTTCACAGCAGAGAAAAGTTAGACGCAACGTTTGTCATTCATATGCCGCTGACAAATGCTAGATCAAAGCTGCAAAATACAACAGAGCTGCCGCTTCGCGAGGTAGCCAACGGAACATATGAAGGCTACTGGACAGCTACCTCTACTGCCAAAGCAAAAGGTGCAGTCATTGAAGTGATTGTGCGGGATGATTATGGAAATGTCACACGACAAAAGGCTCCAGGCACATTAAATATCAATGAAAAATAATCCTTAAAAAAGGCACGACTCCTAGGAGCGTGCCTTTTTCGTTTCGAACAATTGTTTGAAGGCTTGTCCGGGAGAACACTCTCTTGCTTTGCGCTCTCATTCCTCGACAAAAACAATAACAATCCACCAAAAGTTCTCTATCATCCCCAACAAGAATTGACAGACTTCCATCTCATAGCTGTTTTATACTGGTACAAACAAGTGCAAGTACTGCTTTTGATTCTTTGTTTCAGATGAAAGGAGCAGAAGGTGGTCATTTATTTAGATGTGATTTGGCTGTTAAACTTTTGTTTTGATCTATTGCTTCTCTTACTCACTGCATTTATTCTCAAACGACAAGTAAAAAAAAGGCGATATATGTTAGGAGCTCTGATTGGATCGAGCATTGTTCTCTTGCTCTTTACACCATTTGCAATGTTTGTGTCACACCCTCTAGGCAAACTGCTTTTTTCTGTCTTGATCGTGCTTGCAACTTTTGGATTTCAAAGATTTCGTTCCTTTTTTCAAAACCTGTTTGCTTTTTACTTTGTCACATTTTTGATGGGAGGAGGCATGATCGGGGTTCATTCGTTTTTACAAACCAATACTGTTATCCAAAACGGGCTGCTGATTTCACAAAATGATGGCTTTGGTGATCCCATTAGCTGGCTTTTCGTTTTAACTGGCTTTCCTGCGATTTGGCTGTTTTCAAAGAAAAGATTAGGAGAGGTCGGTGCGAAAAAAAGACAGTTTGATGAACAAGTACTTGTGGAGATACACATTCACGGAGAGACCATCCGGCTAAAGGGACTCGTCGATTCTGGCAATCAGCTGTATGATCCTATGACGAAAACACCTGTGATGATCGTTCAGGCCGATCAGCTTATGTCCATTTGCGGGGAGCCATTTATAGAGCTTATGAAGCAGTCTCATCCTGTTGAAGTGATGCAAAAGCTCGATGATCAATTTCCGCTTCTTGATCGTTTAAGACTTGTTCCATATCGAGCGGTCGGTCATGATCACGGGTTTCTTCTATGCTTAAAACCAGATACGGTCATCATTTATTCAAAAACACATATGATCCAACCAGCCAAGTGTTTTGTAGGCATGAGTCTAAGCGGTTTATCAGCAGATCAGGAATTTCAATCCATCATTCATCCAGATATGTTAGACGGAAAAATCATCCAAGGGGTGTCTTAAGTTTTGGTGATGTCTTTTATCTTACGAGGTCAACTTGACATTTAGAAGGGAGAAGAAGATGAAAAAATTAAAATTTAAACTCACTTACTACTGGTATAAACTCCTCATGAAGCTAGGTCTTAAGAGTGATGAGATTTATTATATTGGTGGTAGTGAGGCGCTGCCGCCGCCATTATCAAAGGATGAAGAGCAGGAACTGCTTGTCAAATTACCAAAAGGTGATCAAACAGCAAGAGCCATCCTGATCGAAAGAAATTTGCGGTTGGTGGTCTACATCGCAAGAAAATTTGAAAACACAGGGATTAATATTGAGGATTTAATTAGTATTGGAACCATTGGCCTGATTAAGGCGGTCAATACATTTAACCCAGAAAAAAAGATCAAGCTCGCGACATATGCTTCGAGATGTATTGAAAATGAGATTTTGATGTATTTGCGCCGGAATAATAAAATTCGTTCAGAAGTGTCGTTTGATGAGCCGCTCAACATTGATTGGGACGGAAATGAACTGCTTCTATCAGACGTCCTTGGAACAGATGATGATATTATCACGCGGGATATTGAAGCAAATGTAGATAAAAAACTTTTGAAAAAAGCGCTGGAGCAATTAAATGACCGCGAAAAGCAGATCATGGAGCTCAGGTTCGGTTTGGTCGGCGGTGAAGAAAAAACCCAAAAAGATGTCGCTGACATGCTAGGAATTTCTCAGTCGTATATTTCAAGGCTTGAAAAAAGAATTATTAAACGATTACAAAAAGAATTTAACAAAATGGTCTAAAAAAATTTTTTTGAAAGCTCTGTCCCTTTGCTGTCAAAGGAATCAACTTCTTTTCTCATGATTCTCATCATCACTCGTGCATATTTTTCCATCCCAAGGAGATACTGAACTTTGTACAACAGCTCCTGTAGGGAGGGAAAAAAGTGTCCAGAAATAAAGTGGAAATCTGCGGAGTCGACACCTCCAAACTGCCTGTTCTGAAAAACGAAGAGATGAGAAAATTGTTCAGACAGCTGCAAGATGAAGGTGACGATACAGCAAGAGAAAAGCTAGTCAATGGCAATTTGCGGTTGGTTTTAAGTGTGATTCAGCGTTTTAATAACAGAGGCGAGTATGTGGATGATCTCTTCCAAGTAGGCTGTATCGGATTAATGAAATCAATTGATAATTTTGATTTAAGCCACAATGTCAGATTTTCAACTTATGCGGTCCCTATGATCATAGGAGAAATCCGTCGATACTTGCGTGATAACAACCCGATTCGGGTGTCTCGTTCACTAAGAGATATTGCCTATAAAGCGCTTCAGGTCCGTGAGAGGCTGATTAGTGAGACAAGCAAGGAGCCAACGGCAGAAGACATTGCCAAAGTGCTGGAAGTGCCTCATGAGGAAATTGTCTTTGCCCTAGATGCGATTCAAGATCCTGTTTCTTTGTTTGAACCGATTTATAATGACGGAGGAGATCCGATTTATGTGATGGATCAAATTAGTGATGATCGGAACAAAGACACACAATGGGTAGAGGAATTGGCCTTAAAAGAGGGAATGCGCCGATTGAATGATCGAGAAAAAATGATTCTCCGCAAACGTTTCTTCCAGGGAAAAACGCAAATGGAAGTCGCTGAAGAGATCGGGATTTCTCAAGCACAAGTCTCAAGACTTGAAAAAGCAGCCATCAAACAAATGAATAAAAATATCTTTTAAAGCCGCCGCTTCATGTGCGGCTTTTTTCATTCTTGTGAGAGAGCACGTCTCTAGTATTGACTCTGTTATTTTTTTCATTTAATCTGTTTTTAACAAATGTTATTTTAGATATCATTTGTTAGGGAACACTTAAGCGGAAAGAAGGGTTATTATGACATTCCATGATGAAAGAAGGCTGCTCATAAAGGTTGCGCATATGTATTATGAAGAAGGCGCCACTCAATCTAAAATAGCTGAAGCTGTTGGGGTTAGCCGTTCGCTCATATCGAAATATTTGGCAAAAGCACGTGAAGCAGGAATCGTGGAAATCATTATTCATGATGAAGTGAATCAACAATATGGATCATTAGAAAGAAAAATAGAGCGGAAATATGGGCTGCGAGAAGTCGTCTGTGTGGAAACGCTCAGCCAAGAAACAACCAAAAGCCGAATCGGCGCTGCAGCGGCAGGCTTTTTGTTAAAAGTGATAAAGGATGGACAAGTTATCGGTTTTTCATCAGGAACCACTTTGCATGAAATGGCGAAAGCGCTTACGTCAGTTCAGCACTTTCCATCCGTGACATTTGTTCCGCTTGTCGGGGGTGTGGGAAACGAAGATGTTGATATCCACGCCAACTATATTATTGCAAGGTGCACAGAAGCACTCAAATCTAAATGTGAGTTTTTACATGTGCCTGTTATGCTTGATACGAAAGAAGCGAAGGATGTACTAATCCGGCAGCCATCAATCAAAAAAGTGATTAAACTAGGAGAATCATCAAATATTGCGGTTGTCGGAATTGGCGGGGTTCCGCAGCATTCAACGATGGTGAAATCTTATATGACAAGCGGTGAGGAGGATATTCTTCAAGCGAAGGATGTAGCGGGTGACATTTGCTATAACTTTATTGATCATCAAGGGGAAGTGTATCCCCACCCGTGGAACGACCGGGTAATGGGCATAAGCCCGCAAAAGCTGAAGGAAATCCCGCTAGTCATTGGTGTCGCTGGAGGAGAAGAGAAAATTGAAGCGATCAGGGCAGCATTAGAAGGTGGATTAATTCATGTATTAATTACGGATGAACGAACAGGAGATGCCTTGTTAAAGTAACTACCTAATCATATTAGGTAGTTTTTTTGAGTCTTTAGACTCAAAAAGATTGAAAATTTTATCGATTTTAGCTTGACACAAAGTTGACACATCATATAAACTAAGTTCATAACAAATGATAAATAAAATAACAAATGTTACAAGAAACAGATTTTTGTTAATTTTTATAACATTTGTTAAAAGTTTCAGATTATTTTTCTAGCAATCTACCCGAGAAGCAAGAAAACCTGAAAGGATGATTTAGATGTCAATCTATCAACAATTGTTAGCTCGAGAACGCAGTGGAGATCCAATCAAAGTAGGAATTATTGGGGCAGGCCAAATGGGCTTTGGACTCATTTCACAAATTTCTAAAATTCCAGGCATGATTGTAGCAGGTGTTTGTGATATTCACCTTAGTGCAGCAGAGAAGGCAGCGAATTTTTACAAGCAGCATGCGAAGCCGCATCAAATGGTCGTCACAAATGATTATAGAGAAGTGATTCAATCAGATTTTGTGGAAGTAGTTGTAGATGCAACAGGAGTTCCAGAAGTCGGAGCAAACATTTCTTTGGAAGCGCTTAATTCAAAAAAACATCTCGTTCTTTT
This sequence comes from Bacillus sp. FSL K6-1000, assembly GCF_038630785.1. Taxonomy (NCBI): domain Bacteria; kingdom Bacillati; phylum Bacillota; class Bacilli; order Caryophanales; family Bacillaceae; genus Bacillus; species Bacillus sp. FSL K6-1000. The sequence continues at coordinate 1,479,016 of NZ_CP152042.1, forward strand.
AAATGTAGAAGTTGATATTACCATCGGTTTGGTGATGCATAAATTATTCACAAATGCAGGACTTGTTTACTCTGGATCAGCTGGTGACGAACCGGCAGCAACACTAGAATTATATGAATTTGCGAAAACAATGGGACTTGAGGTGCTCGTTGCTGGGAAAGGCAAGAACAACCCATTCTTCCCAGAAGCAAATCCAGATACGTGTAAAGCAGAAGCAGATAGTAAACATATGAGTGCACATATGCTCGCTGCCTTCCAAGACGGAACAAAAACAATGGCAGAAATGAACTTATTAAGTAACGCGACAGGGCTTTTGCCAGATAAAGTCGGTATGCACGGAGTCGAAGCAAATTTAGAGAATGTAGCAGATAAATTGAATCAAAAACAACAAGGCGGCGTGCTCGATAACTTCGGAGTCGTTGAATATGTAAATGGGCTAGCACCAGGCGTATTCGTTATCGTCAAGAGTGATCTTGAGCCAGTAGATGAAGAGCTTCGTTACTTAAAAGTTGGAAAAGGTCCTCACTACACGCTTTACCGTCCCTTCCATTTAGCGAGTCTTGAAACACCTGTTACCATCGCCAAAGCGGTCTTACAGCATGACTCATCGATCCACCCGATTGGTGTACCAGTGTCAGAAACAGTCGCTGTTGCGAAAAGAGATATTCAAGCAGGAGAATCACTTGACGGAATTGGCGGATACTCCGTAAGAGGTGTACTTGAAACGCATCAAGACATGAAATCGAACGGTCATATTCCAATTGGCTTAATCAGCGGAAAAGTCGTAGCGAAAAAAGACATCAAATTAGGACAGTTCCTCACTCATGACGATGTAGAGCTTGATTCAAACACAACCGTTTGGAAGCTGCGTTCATTACAAGATCACTTATTTCAATCATAAGGACGTGAAGCTATGGAAAAATTAGCAATCGTACTTTGTATCATTCTCATCGTGCAGTATGGATTATCTTTTATTCAAATCAAGTATTACCGCAAAAGCATGGACTCACTAATTGATGACTACAGAGGGAAACAGGGCTATCACTTATTTTCAGGAATGGAACGGCGCAAAGTTGGCCCTGGGGCCATTGCGCTCATCATTGTGGATGAATCGTATATCATTCAAAAATGTCATGTGCTTGGCGGCGTGTCGATCTTATCTAAATTTAAAGAAGTTCCTTCATATGAAGGAAAGCATGTAGGGGCTGTGCTGGACGAGCACCACATGATGAAGAAAACATTGAAAAAACGTAAAAAGGCGCCAGCTGTCATGCAAGCACTATCCATGGCGGCTGAGCAGGCACTTGTCTCGATTTCGAAAAAAAATATAACAAATGTGAACTAAAGAAAGGGGAGATGAAACATGGAATGGATTCAATGGTTTGGAGAGCACTTTATCGGAATGTTTGAAGCCGGCGGAAAGCAATTCATGGGTCTTGTTACAGGTATCGTTCCAACGCTTGTTGTGTTACTTACTTTCACTTATGCTGTCATGAAATTTATTGGAGAAGAGCGAGTGAATAGAGCCATTCAGTTTGCAGCGAAGTATACCATTTTGCGCTACACGTTAATGCCGATCTTATCCGTTCTTATTTTGACAAACCCAATGGCTTATACGTTTGGCCGCTTCTTACCTGAAAAACAAAAACCAGCATTCTATGATTCAGCTGTTTCATTTGTTCATCCGGTGACATCACTTTTCCCGTATGCCAACGCAGGAGAACTATTTGTCTACTTAGGAATTGCGAACGGGATTAAAGAAGCTGGATATTCAATGTCAGAGCTTGCTGTTCGTTACTTCTTAGTCGGGATCGTCGTCATTTTACTACGCGGAATCATTACTGAATGGATTACAAAATATTTAGCAGGAAAAATGAAAGCGAATTCATAATAGGGGAGGGTTAGACATGACAAACCACAAAGTATTTGTTGCAAAAGGTGCTGGCGGATGGGGAGAAGGCTTAGAGCTTGAACCAACTGGTAAAAGAAGAAAGGTTGTTTCCATTACAGGGGGAGGCATTCACCCGGTTGCACGTAAAATTGCAGAAATGACAGGGACAGAAGCATGTGACGGCTTTAAAAACTCCATACCAGAAGATGAAATGATGTGTGTTGTCATTGACTGCGGAGGAACAGCGCGAATCGGACTTTATCCAATGAAACGCATTCCTACTGTAGACGTTTTGGCATCCTCTCCTTCTGGACCGCTTGCTAAACATATTACAGAAGATATCTTCGTATCAGGCGTAACAGAAAAAGATATTTCCTATGCAGAAGCATCTGATGGTGAGGCAAAAGCAGAAGGTCAGGAAAACAGTGAGTCGATTGACAAAGAGAATTTCAAAGAGACGTATGCAAAGCTGAAAGAGGAAAATATCGAGCGGCAGGAAAAAGGCAATTTTCTGATGAGATTCTCGCGTGGAATTGGGAAAGTCACCGGTACGTTCTACCAGGCTGGCCGTGATTCGGTTGATATGCTTTTGAAAAACATTATTCCATTCATGGCATTTGTCAGTATGTTAATTGGAATTATCAATTATACAAAAATTGGTGACCTGATTGCCCATTTTCTATCACCTTTGGCAGGATCTCTTTGGGGGCTCTTACTGCTCGTAGTGGTCTGTACATTGCCGTTCCTATCACCAGTCTTAGGACCTGGAGCAGTCATTGCCCAAGTTATCGGCGTTCTGATTGGTAGTCAAATCGCACTAGGAAACATTCCGCCTCAATTTGCACTTCCTGCACTATTTGCCATCAACGGTCAAGTAGGGTGTGATTTTATTCCAGTGGGGCTGTCACTTGGTGAAGCGAAGCCGGAAACGGTACAATATGGGGTACCAGCTGTTTTGTATAGCCGTCTCATTACAGGGGTTCTATCTGTTGTGATCGCATACGTTGCTAGCTTCGGTATGTATTAAACGTATTAAAGGAGGAATCGAGATACATGGTAACACAATCTGTCGTAAAAGAAATTGGGATCTTAGTCCCGCAATTTAAAGAAGATAAGCTGATTGTATTATTTGGACCCGCAGCGCCGCAGGAATTAAGAGATATGTCTGTCATTCATGAGTTCGAACATCTAGAAGAAGAGCCGCTGAAGCTGGGCGGAACCATTCAAGTGGGCGATCAAACGTACACGATCACAGCCCTCGGCAATAAAGCAAATGACAACTTTAAAGAGCTCGGCCATATTTCGATCTACTTCCAAGAGCCGTTTGATGATGTATTACCAGGAGCTGTATTTGCATCCCCGCACACGTTTCCTGATATAAAAGAAGGCGTACGAATTGAAATTTCGTAACCATAAAAAAAAAGCTGTTCCTAAAAAGGAGCAGCTTTTTTACATGAGGTTTACCAGAAAGAGCATTTGCGATATGCTGTAAACATTCATTATTTGTATATTCAGAATTTTTACTCAGGAGGAAGTTATCGTGTCACTTGAATTGAAGAATGTTTCATTAAAACGAAATGGGAAATGGCTGCTTGAGTCTATTGACTGGCAGGTGAACAAGCAGGAACACTGGGTACTTTACGGTTTAAATGGTGCGGGGAAAACCGCATTATTAAATATGCTCTGCTCTTATTATTTCCCCACGTCAGGCGAGATGACAGTGCTGGGACATGTCTTTGGCAAGGAGGCTCTTGGTGAAAAGCTCAGGAGGAAAATTGGACTCATCTCAGCAGGACTTGAAAAGAAATTGCACAGAGACGACAATGCTTTTGAAATTGTGCTGAGCGGCGCATTTGCTTCTATCGGGCTTTATGAAACCCCGACAGATGAAATGAGAGAGAAAGCCATTGATCTATTAAAAGCATTCGGTTCATTCAAATATGCCAACAGAACTTATGAAACACTCTCACAGGGAGAGAAGCAAAAAGTCTTGATTGCGAGGGCTTTAATGAATGATCCGCAGCTCTTGATTTTAGATGAACCTGTGACGGGTCTTGATTTTCTAGCAAGAGAGCAAGTGCTGGAGACCATCTCATTGATTGCAGCAAAGCCTGATGCGCCTACTTTGCTCTATACGACCCATCATGCAGAGGAGATTCTGCCTGTTTTTCAGCATACCTTATTATTAAAAAAAGGATCTGTTTTTGATCAAGGAGAAACAAAAGAGATGATGACAAGCGGCCTGCTTTCTTCTTTTTTTGAATGTCCGGTAGATGTCATGTGGAGAAATGGCCGTCCGCATTTAAGTAAATTGTAGATAAAAGAAACTATTGGTCTGCGTCCCTGCTTTTCCATCATACATATTATAGTAGAAAACGAAAGGCGGGGAAGGACAGATGATCAGCATTTCTGAATTCCAAATCAAGGATGTCGTCGATGTATCCAGCGGGAAAAAACTAGGTACCATTGGGGACATTGATATTAATGTCACAAGCGGCAAAATCCAAGCGATTATTATTGGCGGCACAGGTAAAATGATGGGATTTTTCGGAAAAGAAGAGGAAATGATTGTCCCATGGCGAAATATAGTAAAAATTGGCGAAGATGTGATACTTGTCCGCTTGTCTTCTTAATTCGTATAACTCCTCAATGAATCATTCAATTTTTCCTTAAAATAAACTCTTCATTCTTAGCAAACAATGTCTTTTTCGGGTAAAAAGATTACGTTTTCATATCAATTTGAAAAAAAACCTGCAGAAAGGGCACATTTGAGTGTAATATTTAATGAATCCCACTAACTGTCTATGTATGTCTTGTGGTAAAATAGGAGCGAAATAAAGAGAGATGAATGAAAGGTGGGAGGCAGCTTTGACACACAAATATGACCCCTTTCAGCAGAAATCACCATATGCAATGACCATTCATGATTGGACGAACATGACATGTTCTGGTAAAGAGGTATTGGCTGGGTTTACAACAAAAAATGGCGGCTTCAGCCTTACTCCATATCAATCATTGAACACTGGACTCCATGTAGGAGATGATGCTTCTAGTGTTCAAATGAATCGTCAAGTCATAGCAGATGCTGCTGCTGTGCCGCTCTCTGATTGGGTGTTTGCAGACCAAACACACGAGGATCGCATCCTGAAAGTCACCAAGGAGCAAAGAGGAAGAGGAAGTCTTCATTATGATGAGGCACTGCCTGGTACAGACGGTTTATATACGTCTGAGACGAACATGATGCTCGCTCTTTGTTTCGCTGATTGTGTTCCGCTTTATTTTCTAGCTCCGCAAAACGGAATAATTGGAACGGCTCATGCCGGCTGGAAAGGAACCGTCAAGCAAATTGGTGCAAAGATGGTTGATGTATGGGTCAGCCAAGAAGGTGCCAAGGCCGATCAGATTCAAGTCGTCATTGGACCATCCATTGGCAGCTGCTGCTACATAGTCGATGACGTCGTCATGGATCAAGTGAAACAGCTTCCTTTTTCAACAGAGGATGTGTATTCCGAGATTTCACAAGGACAATATAAAATTGATTTGAAAACACTAAACAAAAACGTATTGCTTCATGCAGGAATAAAAGAAGAAAACATACATGTCAGTTCGATGTGCACAAGCTGCAATGATCAGCTTTTCTTCTCACACCGGCGTGATCAAGGGAAAACAGGACGTATGATGTCTTTTGTCGGGTTTAAGGAGGCATAAGTGCAATTGAATGTACGAGAGAATCTCAGACAAATAAATGAACAAATAAACGAAGCATGTAAAAGAGCCGGTAGACAACCAGCAGATGTATCAGTCGTCGCTGTGACAAAATATGTCTCGATTGAACGAGCACTAGAAGCCAAGGAAGCAGGGATTGTGCACTTTGGTGAAAATCGAGACCAAGGGTTACTTGAAAAGCAGGCGGCCATAACCGATGAAAACATTAGCTGGCACTTTATCGGCAGTTTACAAACACGAAAAGTGAAATCAGTCATTCAGACAATTGACTACTTACATTCGCTCGACAGGATGTCTCTTGCGAATGAAATTGAAAAAAGAGCGAATCACACAGTTCGCTGTTTTGTACAAGTGAACACATCACTTGAGGAGTCAAAACATGGCTTGAAAAGTGAAGACGTCATTCCATTTGTGAAACAGCTCGCTGATTTCAAACAGATTGAAATTGCAGGACTGATGACGATGGCTCCATTTACAGAGGATCACACTGTGATTCGCAACTGTTTTAAAGCATTAAAAAACCTTCAAGAAGAAGTAAAACATCTTAACCAAGTAAATGCACCTTGTCAGCATTTATCGATGGGCATGTCAAATGATTTTGAAATCGCAATTGAAGAAGGTGCGACATTCGTTCGGATTGGCTCTTCACTTGTTGGAAATGAAACAGGAGGTGCGTGACATGAGCATAAAAAATAAGTTTAAAAGCTTTTTCACTCTCGACGATGAAGAGTATGAGTACGAATATATTGATGAAGAAAGAGAACCCGTTCAAGAAGAAAAAGGAACGAAGGACAAAGCAGCATTTCAAGATCGCCCGCAGACAGGAAAACAAAATGTCGTCAGCTTGCAAAGCGTGCAAAAATCCTCTAAAGTGGTGTTAAGTGAGCCGCGTGTTTATGCAGAGGCGCAGGAGATTGCAGACCATATTAAAAACAGACGTGCAGTCGTCGTGAATTTGCAGCGCATTCAGCATGATCAAGCAAAGCGAATCATTGACTTCTTAAGCGGAACCGTTTATGCAATCGGTGGAGACATCCAGCGTATTGGCTCGAATATATTCCTCTGCACACCTGATAATGTAGATGTATCTGGCACAATATCAGAGCTATTGACAGAGGAAGAACCTCAGAGGTGGTAAATCATAGTGATTCTAAATTTCATTTTTAATATTTTAGGAACGGTATTAACGATTTACTCATTCGCGATTATTATTTACATCTTTATGTCATGGGTGCCATCTGCAAGAGAAACTGTGTTTGGCCGTTTTCTGACAAATATTTGCGAACCGTATCTAGAACCATTTCGTAAAATTATTCCGCCAATCGGTATGATTGACATCTCGCCGATTGTGGCATTGCTTGTAATTCGTTTTGCATCATCATATGGACTAACTGGTCTTTACAATATGATTGTGCGCTTCATGTAAACAGGCTGCCGGGCTTGGCACTGCCAGGCTCTTTTACATAAGAGGGGAACAAAATGAGCGATATCTATCAGCATTTTAGAAAAGACGAACAGCCATTTGTCGACCAAGTGTTAGGCTGGAAAAAAATCGCACTCGACCAATATCGAATGAAATTAACAGACTTCCTTGATCCGCGTGAGCAATTTATTACCGAGTCCGTCATCCAGCATGCTGAAGAACTTGGGATCATGTTTTTTGGCGGGTATGAGGGAGCCGAGCGCAAAAGAGCTCTTATTTATCCTGATTATTTAGAACCTTCTATTGAAGATGTTGAGCTGTCATATTTTCAGGTGAACTATGCGAAAAAGTTTATTTCCTTAGAACACCCGAAGCTTCTCGGCTCATTGATTGGGACAGGCTTGAAGCGTCAAAAATTCGGAGATCTATTATTTTCAGAGGAAGATGTGCAGTTTATTTGTACAAGTGATGTCGCTGATTTTGTGCGGGCGCAGCTGACACATGTCGGCAGAGCCTCCGTTTCATTAGAGGAAATCACGCAGGCAGAAATAAAGCCAGTGATGACGAAGACTGATATCAAAGAAGATACCATTTCTTCACTTCGGCTTGATGCTGTATGTGCTGCTGTCAGCCGTCAGTCTCGGCAAAAAGCACAGCTTTTAGTCAAAAATGGACTTGTCAAAGTCAATTGGAAAGTCACTGAGGACCCTTCCTTTACAATCGGTGAAGGCGATCAGCTCTCTGTTCGGGGATTTGGCCGCTTTAGCCTCAAAACGATTGATGGGAAGACCAAAAAAGATAAATTCAAAGTAACATTTGAGCTTATGACATAACGAACTTGAATCTGGAGGTGGCGAGGTTGCCATTAACACCTAATGATATTCATAATAAAACGTTCACAAAAAGCTTTCGCGGCTATGACGAAGACGAAGTAAACGAGTTTTTAAGCCAAGTACGTAAAGACTACGAGATCGTACTCCGTAAAAAGAACGAGCTTGAAGACAAAGTAAACGAGCTTGACGAAAGACTAGGTCATTTTGCAACAATTGAAGAAACATTAAACAAATCGATTCTTGTGGCGCAGGAAGCAGCAGAAGACGTTAAGCGTCATTCTGATAAAGAAGCAAAATTGATTATTCGGGAAGCAGAGAAAAATGCAGACCGTATTATTAACGAAGCGCTGTCAAAATCAAGAAAGATTGCAATGGAAATCGAAGAACTGAAGAAACAATCGAAGGTCTTTAGAACTCGTTTCCAAATGCTCATCGAAGCTCAGCTTGATCTTCTGAAAAATGATGATTGGGATCATTTACTGGAATATGAAGTGGACGCTGTCTTTGACGAAAAAGAATAAGCGCATCATCTTGACATGAAGTGCTCATGTTGCATATAATACCATCATAAATTAACAAGAGATAAACGTTTGAAAGGGACACTCGCAGCTGTCACATGCGTAATTAAGCGAATCAGGGATGGTGGAAGCCTGACATTACGAGACGCTGCAATGAGATCACCCCTTTAGTTCCTTTTCTGAAAAAAACAGTAAGAAAAGGCGTCTGATCACGTTACGATTTTAGAGTGGATAAGCGGCTGCTTAAATAGCGCTTGTCTAAAAGGGTGGTACCGCGAGACAAGCCTTCTCGTCCCTTATGGGATGAGAGGGCTTTTTTTATTGTTTTTTAATCAGAATTTGCATGTGGAGGAATGGGTATGAACTACAAAGACACCTTATTAATGCCGAAAACAGAATTCCCGATGAGAGGGAACTTGCCGAACAAAGAGCCTGAAATCCAAGAGGAGTGGGCAGAGAAAGACATCTATCAAATGGTTTTAGAGCGGACAAAAGGACGCCCGACGTTTATTTTGCATGATGGGCCTCCATATGCGAATGGTGACATTCATATGGGGCATGCACTCAATAAAATCCTAAAAGATTTTATCGTCCGTTTTAAATCAATGAACGGATACCATGCTCCGTACGTACCGGGCTGGGATACACACGGGCTGCCAATTGAAATAGCTCTTACTAAAAATAAAAAAGTAAAACGCAAAGAAATGTCTACAGCAGAATTCCGCAAACTATGCGAGGAGTATGCTTGGAAGCAAATTGAAGGTCAGCGCAGCCAGTTTAAACGCTTAGGCGTCAGAGCAGACTGGGACAATCCATATGTCACATTAAAGCCTGAATATGAAGCGCAGCAAATTCTTGTCTTTGGTGAAATGGCGAAGAGAGGCTATATCTATAAAGGATTAAAGCCAGTTAACTGGTCTCCTTCAAGTGAATCAGCTCTTGCTGAAGCGGAAATTGAATATAAAGACAAACGTTCACCATCGATTTACGTTTCGTTTAAAGTAAAAGATGGCAAAGGCGTTCTTGAAAACGGCGAACAATTCATTATCTGGACAACAACACCTTGGACGCTTCCTGCAAACCTTGGCATTTGTGTTCATCCAAACTTAGAGTACAGTGTTCTTCAAGTAGGTGATGAGCGTTATGTCGTTGCATCTGAACTGGTTGAACAAGTAGTAAAAACACTCGGCTTTGAAGAGTATGAAGTCGTGAAAACGCTAAAAGGAAAAGAATTAGACAACATCGTTGCAGAGCATCCAATATATGGTAGAGATTCTCTTGTGATGCTTGGCGATCACGTGACAACTGATGCAGGAACAGGCTGTGTTCACACTGCACCAGGCCACGGGGAAGATGACTTTATTGTCGGTATGAAATACGGTCTTGATGTGCTCTGTCCAGTAGATGAAAAAGGTGTGATGACAGATGAGGCACCTGGTTTTGAAGGACTATTCTACGAGGATGCCAATAAAGCCATCACAGAACAGCTTGAAGCAAAAGGCGCGCTGAAAAAGCTCGACTTTATCACGCACTCCTACCCGCATGACTGGAGAACGAAAAAACCAACGATTTATCGTGCAACAGCTCAGTGGTTTGCATCCATTAAAGATTTTAGAGAAGCGTTATTAGACAATATTAAAGTAACGAAATGGGTTCCAGCATGGGGTGAAACACGCCTGTTCAATATGGTGCGTGACAGAGGTGACTGGTGCATTTCAAGACAGCGTGTATGGGGCGTTCCAATTCCGGTGTTTTATGCGGAAAATGGTGAGCCGATCATCACGGACGAAACCATCCAGCATGTATCTCAATTATTTAGAGAGCATGGCTCGAATATTTGGTTTGAAAAAGAAGCGAAAGAGCTATTGCCAGAAGGCTTTACACATCCAGGCAGCCCGAATGGTGAATTCACTAAAGAGCAGGACATCATGGATGTATGGTTTGATTCCGGTTCTTCTCACCAAGCCGTTTTAGAAGAAAGAGATGACCTAGTCCGTCCGGCAGATCTATACCTTGAAGGCTCTGACCAATATCGCGGCTGGTTTAACTCCTCTTTATCAACAGCAGTTGCTGTCACTGGAAAAGCACCGTATAAAGGTGTCCTAAGCCACGGCTTTACGCTTGATAAAGAAGGACGTAAGATGAGTAAATCATTAGGCAACACGATTGACCCAACGAAGGTTGCGAAGCAGCTCGGTGCAGAAATTCTTAGACTTTGGGTATCTTCTGTCAACTATCAAGCCGATCATCCAGTGTCTGATGATATTTTGAAACAAGTAGCAGAAGTCTATCGTAAAATCCGTAACACCTTCCGCTTCCTGCATGGAAACCTATTTGACTTTGATCCAGCAGTAAATGCCGTGCCAGTAGAAGAGCTTCGCGAAGTGGACCAATACATCTTGATCAAATTAAACAAATTGATTGATAAAGTGAAAAAAGCTTATGATGATTACGAATTTGCGGTCGTCTATCATGCGATTCACAATTTCTGTACAATTGAGCTCAGCTCTTTCTATCTCGATTTTGCAAAGGATGTCGTCTACATTGAGCATGCAGATCATCCAGACCGCCGCAGCATGCAGACTGTCTTCTACGAAACATTAATGGCATTAGTGAAGCTGACTGCACCAATTCTTCCGCATACAGCAGATGAATTATGGAGCCACTTAAGCTTTGTTGAAGAGCCAAGTGTTCAGTTAACAGATATGCCAGAAGGTGTGGCAGTTCCTCAAGCTGAAGCGACAGAAGCGAAGTTTGACCGCTTTATGGAGGTACGTGACGATGTGCTAAAAGCGCTGGAGATTGCGCGTAATGAGAAAGTCATCGGTCGTTCACTTGAAGCAAGTGTGACGCTTTATGCGACAGACGAAGTGAAAAACCTTCTTGCATCCATTAAAGAAGATGTGAAGCAGCTCTTTATCATCTCTGAATTAACGGTCGAGGATAAGCAGCATGCAGATACATCGGCGCCTGAATATACATCAGGAAGAATTGTGGTTCAAAAAGCAGAAGGAGAACTGTGCGAACGTTCCCGCATTATTTCAAAAGATGTTGGTGCAAATCCGAAATACCCAACATTGTCGCTGAAAAATGCTGAAATCGTGGAGAAATATTACCAAAATTAACAGTGCGATATCACAAGCTGGCGCCCCGTCATATGCGGGGCGTTTTCTTTTTTGAGAAAATGACAGCGTTTAGAACGAAAGGAAAAATCTTATGGCTTTAAAGTAACCAGGCAGGGCAACAATATGATTATCACGACAGGGCAGGAGTTGAAATAGCGACATGAATGGCGATCTAGAGACGATTTACACGGAACTCCTTCAAATAAAAGAAGAGCTGCAATCTAAACTGTTTGAATACGCATCATTTCGTTCACCCGCTGAGCATGTCTCGTTGAATGACGTTAAAACGACCACACTTCTTTATCACATCAAAGAAGAGCTGCAAGATGTGTCTCTCGCTATTGCAAAGATCGAACAAGGGACCTATGGCATATGTGAGGCGACAGGTAATATGATTCCGCTTGAACAAATGAGCATTCTTCCTACCGCCCGCACGGCTGACGACTTTTTATATCATAAGCAATACGAGAAAAAAGCATTCACTCCTTATCCTTCCGAATCAAATGATTCTCATTTTGAAGCCTTCCACATGTAGGGAGGTTTTTGTCTGTCAACTAAAGTTTCTTTACTCCTTCCTGTTTTCTTGATAAAATGCTTAAAGATCAAAGTATGAAGATGGAGGAACGTGTGTGTTCTATTACATAATCGCATTCGTTATCATTTGTTTAGACCAATTAACAAAATGGCTCATTGTCAAAAATATGATGCTCGGTGATTCTGTTCCAGTCATTGATGGATTCTTTTATATCACGTCTCACCGAAATTCAGGAGCCGCATGGGGAATTCTCCAAGGGCAAATGTGGTTTTTCTATGTGATCACACTCGTTGTTATTGCGGGAATTGTTTATTACTTACAAAAACATGGACAAAAGGACAAGCTGCTTGGAGTAGCGCTGGCCTTAATGCTTGGCGGAGCGATCGGAAACTTTATCGACCGTATTTTCCGTCAGGAAGTGGTTGATTTTGCTCATTTCGTATTTGGGGATTATCACTACCCAATCTTTAATATTGCAGATTCTTCTCTCTGTGTAGGGGTTATTCTGCTCTTCATTCAAATCCTGTTAGAGGGAAAGAAAAATAAGGAGTCAACTACATGAATCAAGTAAATATTGCCGTTTCAGAAGAACAAACGAGTGAACGGCTAGATAAATTTCTAAGCACAACAGAACCAGAATGGTCAAGAACCCAAGTCCAGCAATGGGTAAAAGATGGGCTGATCGAAGTAAACGGGAAACAAGTAAAGGCCAATTACAAAGTACAAGCTGGGGATCAAATCAAAGTGGAGATTCCAGATCCGGAAGCGCTAGATGTAGAAGCAGAACCAATGGATCTTGATATTTATTATGAGGATGCAGATGTGTTAGTCGTAAATAAACCACGAGGAATGGTCGTTCATCCAGCGCCAGGTCATGTGTCAGGTACACTTGTAAATGGTCTGATGGCACATTGTACCGATTTATCAGGGATTAACGGTGTGATGCGTCCTGGAATTGTCCACCGAATTGATAAAGATACGTCTGGGCTGTTAATGGTCGCGAAAAACGATATGGCACATGAGTCACTCGTCAATCAGCTGGTGGCTAAAACTGTCACAAGAAAGTATACGGCCGTTGTCCACGGTATTATCCAGCATGATACAGGCACAATTGATGCACCAATTGGCAGAGACAAAAAAGACCGCCAAAGCATGACGGTCACAAAAGAAAATGCAAAACAGGCCGTCACTCACTTTGATGTGATTGAACGCTTTAAAGACTTCACGGTTGTCGAGTGCCGTCTTGAAACAGGAAGAACACACCAAATTCGTGTTCATATGAAATATATCGGCTATCCTCTTGCAGGTGATCCGAAATATGGGCCGAGAAAAACAGTCGATTTTAATGGACAGCTGCTGCATGCAGGTGTTTTAGGATTCGATCATCCTAGAACAGGAGAATATATCGAGTTCACAGCACCAATTCCAGCTGATATGAGGGGCTTTATCGATTCATTAAGAAATAACGATTGACAGGCCGTTCTTTTTTTGAAATAATAAACGAAGAAATTGAGATTCTTTAAAACAGTCCAGAGAGGCTGAGAAGGATAACGGATCAATTTGTGCACGAGTATGCACAAATGAACGCCCCTCTCTGCCCTTTGCAGAAGGGGCTTTTTATTTGTCAAAAAGAGGTGTAAAAGATGGAACAAAAAGCAGTTATTCTTGATGAACAAGCGATTAGACGAGCGCTTACCCGAATTGCACATGAAATGATTGAGCGCAACAAAGGGATGAAGGATGTCATCCTTGCCGGGATCAAGACAAGAGGCATACATCTTGCAAAGCGCCTTGCAGAGCGCATCGAGCAAATTGAAGGAAATCCAGTCACTGTGGGTGAACTTGATATTACGCTATACCGTGATGACCTGACAAAGAAGACAGACAATCAAGACCCGCTTGTAAAGGGAGCAGACATCCCAGCTGACATTAATGACAAAACACTCATTGTCGTTGACGATGTCCTGTTTACAGGCAGAACCGTCAGAGCAGCTATGGATGCCCTTGTGGATGTAGGACGACCATCTTCCATTCAGCTGGCTGTGCTCGTCGACCGGGGACACCGGGAGCTGCCAATTCGAGCGGATTATATCGGGAAAAACATTCCGACATCAAAAGCAGAGACCGTTATGGTTCAACTGAATGAAGTAGATCAAAACGACCTTGTCGCTATATACGAAAAATAACCTTTTTAAATGCATTCCAGAGAGTTTGCAAAGAGGGCAATAACAGAGACACCGAGCACACGGCTAACATGACGTGTCTGGTTTTTCTAGGCCTCTTTGCGCATACTCGCAAAGAGGCTTTTTTAATGAAAAAGGACACATCTAGGAGGAAAATCATGAGTCAGCAAAAAGCCAATTTAGGCATTCGAGATATCCCAAAACCATTCACATGGCTATCACTTAGCCTGCAGCATTTGTTTGCGATGTTTGGTGCAACCATTCTTGTACCAAAAATCATTGATATGAGTCCAGCCGTCGCGCTCATCTCAAGCGGTGTGGGAACAATTGTTTACTTAATCATCACAAGAGGACAAATTCCGGCGTATCTTGGATCGTCCTTTGCCTTCATCGCCCCCATACTGAATGTGAAAGCAACGGGCGGCCCCGGAGCCGCAATGGTTGGCGCCTTCATGGCGGGTGTCGCTTATGCGCTCATTGCCCTGTTCATTAAATGGCTCGGCACAGGCTGGCTGATGAAGCTTCTGCCGCCAGTCGTCGTAGGACCAGTCATTATGGTCATTGGACTTGGACTCGCTGGAACAGCAGTCAACATGGCGATGTATGTTGATCCGAATGCAACCGAGCTTGTTTACAGCCTCAAGCACTTAATGGTCGCTGGCTTCACACTGGCTGTCACGATTATCAGTATGATTTTCCTAAGAGGATTCCTTAGTTTAATCCCAGTATTAATCGGCATTATCAGCGGCTATCTCTTTGCCTTAACACAAGGCATTGTGAACTTCCAGCCGGTCATTGACGCAAAATGGTTTGCTGTCCCAGACTTCGTCGTGCCATTTGTCGACTATACACCTGCTGTGACTTTAAGCATTCTCACAGTGATGGTGCCGGTTGCCTTTGTCACAATGTCTGAGCATATCGGCCACCAAGTGGTGTTAAGTAAGGTCGTAGGACAAGATTTTATTAAAAAACCAGGTCTTCACCGCTCCATTTTAGGAGACAGTGCGGCGACCATCTTCGCTTCACTTATTGGCGGACCACCAACAACAACTTATGGAGAGAACATTGGCGTACTTGCCATCACAAGAGTGTTCAGTATCTTCGTCATCGGCGGAGCAGCAGTGTTTGCGATCTGCTTCGGTTTTGTAGGGAAAATTTCAGCATTAATCAGTACAGTGCCGTCCGCGGTGATGGGAGGCGTTTCGTTCCTGCTCTTTGGAATCATTGCCTCGAGCGGCCTGAGAATCCTGATTGATCATAAAGTGAATTTTGAAGAAAAGCGTAATCTCATTATCGCATCAGTCATCCTAGTCATCGGAATTGGCGGGGCATTCATTGAGGTGAAACAAATCAATCTCACTCTATCTGGAATGGCACTTGCTGCGATTACGGGTGTCCTGTTAAACCTGATCCTGCCGCATCAAAAAGCGGAAGATGACGAGTCAAATGAATCAAATACAGAAAACCTTTTAAAAGAAGTCCAGTGAGGCTGACAAGGGTTCTAAATGGAGCAGAATGCACGAAAGTGCCGCTGCTTCTTTTGGAGAACCCTAAGCTGCCGAGGCTTAGGGTTTTTTTGAACCTGAAAGTGATGAAAAACTAGAGGGGGAAGAAAAAATGAATGATTTATCGACAATGAGCAGCTTGTCTAAAGAAGAGATTTTACAGCTGATTGAAGAAGCAGCGGCACTCAAAAAGGGGAAACAAGAACATGGATTAGCCGGAGAATTTGTGGCAAACCTCTTCTTTGAACCAAGCACAAGAACACGTTTTAGCTTCGAAGTAGCAGAGAAGAAATTAGGGATGAATGTCCTGAGCTTAGATGCAGCAAGCACCTCCGTTCAAAAGGGCGAAACACTTTACGATACGGTAAAAACACTGGAATCGATCGGAGTAAAAGCATGTGTGATCAGAGACAGCACCGATGAATATTATAACGAGCTGATCGGGAAGGTTGGAATTCCCATCATCAATGCAGGTGATGGCTGCGGACAGCATCCAACCCAATCACTGCTTGACCTCATGACCATTTTTGAAGAGTTTGGCGGCTTTGAAGGCTTAACGATTTCGATTCATGGAGACATCAAACATAGCAGGGTAGCAAGGTCAAATGCTGAGGTTCTCTCAAGGCTGGGAGCCACAGTCCTCTTTTCAGGACCTGCTTCCTTCCAGGATGAACAAAACCCTCACGGAACGTACGTTCAAGTAGATGAAGCCATCGCACAATCTGATGTGGTGATGCTGCTCAGAATCCAGCATGAGCGGCACGCTGAAAAAATGGGCAGTGAAGATTACTTATCAACTTATGGATTAACAGTAGACAGAGCAAACAAAATGAAAGAACGCGCGATTATTATGCATCCAGCACCAGTAAACAGAGGTGTTGAAATAGATGATTCATTAGTAGAGTCCAAGCAGTCCAGGATTTTCAAGCAAATGGAAAATGGTGTTTATATCCGAATGGCCGTATTAAAAAGAGCTTTTCAAAATAGCACACTACATCAAAAAGGGAGAGATTCTGTCTATGTCATATCTCATTAAAAACGGTTTTATCTTAACAAGCACAGGTGAAAGAGTGCAGCAGGATATTAGGGTAAAAGGAAAAGTGATTCAAGCGATTGGTCACCTAGAAAGAGAAGACGGAGAAGAGGTTATTGATGCAGCAGGGCTATTTGTGTCACCAGGCTTGATCGATCTGCATGTGCATTTAAGAGAGCCAGGCGGAGAGAAAAAGGAAACGATTGAAACAGGCTCTAAAGCAGCCGCAAGAGGCGGATATACGACGATTGCAGCGATGCCGAATACAAGACCGGTTCCAGATACAAAAGAGCAAATGGAATGGCTGATGAATCGAATCGAAGAGACCTCATCTGTGAGAGTGCTGCCATACGCCTCCATCACAACGAGACAAATTGGGGAAGAGATGACGGATTTTGCAGCACTAAAAGAAGCAGGCGCCTTTGCTTTTACAGATGACGGTGTCGGCATCCAAACAGCAGGCATGATGTACGAAGCGATGAAACAGGCAGCAAGTCTTGATCAAGCGATTGTGGCGCACTGTGAAGATAACTCGCTCATTTACGGCGGGTGCGTTCATGAAGGAGAATTTTCAAAAGCAAATGGGTTAAACGGAATACCGTCCATTTGTGAATCGGTGCATATTGCAAGAGATGTTCTTTTAGCAGAAGCAGCGAACTGTCATTATCATGTATGTCATATCAGTACGAAAGAATCTGTGCGGGTCGTACGCGATGCAAAAAAAGCAGGCATCCGTGTGACGGCTGAGGTGTCACCGCATCACCTGCTGTTGTGCGATACGGACATTCCAGGTCTTGATACAAACTATAAAATGAACCCGCCGCTCAGAGGGAAAGAGGATCGCGAGGCATTGATCGAGGGACTGTTAGATGGAACGATTGATTTCATCGCAACAGACCATGCGCCGCATACAGAAGAAGAAAAGAACGAAACCATGCAGCGTGCCCCGTTTGGAATTGTGGGACTTGAAACAGCGTTCCCGCTTCTCTATACACGATTTGTCAAAACAGGCGAATGGACATTAAAAGAACTCGTTGATTATATGACAATCAAACCAGCAGAAGCCTTTTCCCTTCCATACGGAAAGCTTGAAGAAGGACACATAGCTGATATCACACTCATTGATTTAAACAAAGAAATGGCAATCGATAAAACAAGCTTCTTATCAAAAGGACAAAATACACCGTTTGACAAATTGACTGTATCAGGATGGCCGGTCATGACACTTGCATCTGGGAAAGTCGTTTATGAAGAGGGGAGACTAGTAAAATGAAGAGACGCTTAGTGCTAGAAAACGGAACAGTATTCGAAGGAACAGGCTTTGGTAGCTTAGAACCATCAGTCGGAGAAGTCGTCTTTAATACAGGGATGACGGGCTATCAAGAAATTTTATCTGATCCATCATACTGCGGACAAATTGTCACACTCACTTACCCGCTTATCGGCAACTACGGCATTAACCGTGACGATTTTGAATCGATCACACCGTTTGTGAAAGGGCTGATTGTGAAAGAGCTTTGTGAAAAGCCCTCAAACTGGCGCTCTTCATACTCACTCGATGAATATTTAAAAATGAAAAATATTCCGGGGCTGAGCGGAATCGATACACGGAAGCTGACTAGAATGATTCGAAGTGCAGGGACTTTAAGAGGGGCGTTTGCAGGACCTGATGAACAAGTGGAAGACGTTGTCCGCCGCCTTCAAACATTGCAACTGCCAACTGATCAGGTGAGTCAAGTATCTGTGAAAAATGCGTACCCAAGCCCAGGCAGAGGAAAAAGAGTTGTCCTTGTCGATTTCGGCATGAAGCACGGCATTTTGCGCGAGCTCAATAAACGTGATTGCGACGTCATTGTGGTGCCATACAACATCACTGCAGATGAAGTGCTGCAGCTAAAGCCTGATGGCATCATGCTTTCAAACGGACCTGGAGATCCTGTGGATGTACCAGAAGCCGTTGAGATGATTCAGCAATTGATTGGAAAGGTGCCGCTCTTTGGAATTTGCCTCGGACATCAATTATTTGCTCTAGCGTGCGGTGCAAGTACAGAAAAAATGAAATTTGGTCACAGAGGATCAAACCATCCGGTGAAAGAACTAGCAACTGGCAAGGTAACACTGACGTCTCAAAACCATGGCTACACGGTTAGCAGTATTAACGAAGACGTGCTCGAAGTCACACATATTGCCTTAAACGACAATACGATTGAAGGATTAAAACATAAAGAAGCACCAGCATTCACTGTTCAGTACCACCCAGAAGCATCACCGGGTCCAGAAGATGCAAACTACTTATTTGACCAGTTCATGGAAATGATTCATACGACTGAGAAAGAAGGGGAAGAAGTATGCCAAAACGCGTAGACATCAAAAAGATTTTAGTAATCGGATCAGGTCCTATCATCATCGGTCAGGCAGCGGAGTTTGACTATGCAGGCACACAGGCTTGCTTAGCACTAAAAGAAGAGGGCTATGAAGTCGTTCTTGTGAACTCTAACCCTGCGACCATCATGACAGATACAGAAATGGCTGATAAGGTATACATCGAACCACTGACACCAGAATTTTTAACACGAATCATTCGAAAAGAACGCCCTGATGCGATCTTGCCAACACTTGGCGGGCAAACTGGATTAAACCTTGCTGTTGAATTGTCAGACCTTGGTGTATTAGCTGAATGCGGCGTTGAAGTACTCGGTACAAAGCTGTCAGCCATCCAAAAAGCAGAGGATAGAGATTTATTCCGTAATTTGATGAATGAACTAAATGAGCCTGTACCAGAAAGTGAAATCATTCATAACCTGGAAGAAGCAATGGCGTTTACGGATCAAATCGGTTTCCCTGTCATCGTCAGACCAGCCTATACATTAGGTGGAACGGGCGGCGGAATTTGTACAAACGAGCAAGAACTGAAGGAAATCGTTGAAAACGGCCTGAAGCTAAGCCCAGTTACACAATGCTTACTTGAAAAAAGCATTGCAGGCTTTAAAGAAATTGAATATGAAGTCATGCGGGACAGCGGTGACCATGCAATCGTTGTTTGTAACATGGAAAACTTTGACCCTGTCGGTATCCATACAGGTGACAGTATTGTTGTAGCACCAAGCCAAACGTTAAGTGATCGTGAATATCAGCTGCTTCGCAATGTGTCGCTTAAGCTGATCCGCGCACTTGGCATAGAAGGCGGCTGTAACGTTCAGCTGGCACTTGATCCAAACAGTTTTCAATACTATATCATCGAAGTAAACCCGCGTGTGAGCCGTTCCTCTGCACTTGCGTCAAAAGCGACAGGCTATCCAATTGCCAAATTGGCAGCGAAAATTGCAGTCGGCTTAACGCTTGATGAAATGATGAACCCAGTCACAGGTAAAACCTATGCAGCCTTCGAGCCTGCACTTGACTATATCGTTTCAAAAATACCGCGCTGGCCGTTCGATAAATTTGAATCTGCCAACAGACGTCTTGGTACGCAAATGAAGGCAACTGGTGAAGTCATGGCGATCGGCCGCACATTAGAAGAGTCTCTTTTAAAGGCTGTACGCTCACTTGAAGCCGATGTGCATCACATTGAATTAAAAGATGAAGCAGACATCACAAATGAAGTGCTTGAAAAACGGATTATTAAAGCGGGAGACGAACGATTATTTTATATCGCTGAGGCGCTTAGAAGAGGCTATACAGTCGAACAAATACACGAATTCTCAAAAATTGATTACTTCTTCCTTCATAAACTGGAAGGCATCATCGCCTTTGAGAAGACATTAAAAGAAAACAAAGGCAATACAGACGTATTAAAAGAAGCGAAAGAAAAAGGCTTCTCAGATATCTACATTAGCCGCGAGTGGAATATGAACGAAGCGGATGTCTACAAGCTAAGACAAGAAGCAGGCATTGTACCTGTATACAAAATGGTGGATACATGTGCGGCAGAATTTGAATCAGAGACACCTTATTTCTACAGCACGTATGAAGATGAAAATGAATCAGAACGTACAGACAAGAAAAGCGTTATCGTATTAGGTTCAGGTCCCATCCGAATTGGACAAGGGGTTGAATTTGATTATGCGACCGTTCACTCTGTGTGGGCAATTAAACAAGCAGGCTATGAAGCGATCATTATTAACAACAACCCTGAAACGGTCTCAACAGACTTTAGTATTTCAGATAAGCTCTACTTTGAACCACTCACTGTAGAAGACGTGATGCATATCATCGACCTTGAACAGCCTGAAGGAGTTGTCGTTCAGTTCGGCGGGCAAACAGCGATCAACTTAGCAGATGAATTATCAAATAGAGGGGTTAAAATTCTTGGAACTTCTCTAGAAGACCTAGACCGCGCAGAAAACCGGGACAAGTTTGAACAAACGTTAGAAACACTCGGCGTGCCCCAGCCTAAAGGGAAAACAGCAACGTCTGTGCCTGAAGCAGTAGCGATTGCCAATCAAATTGGCTACCCAGTCCTTGTCCGTCCTTCCTATGTATTAGGCGGCCGCGCGATGGAAATTGTGTATCAAGAAGCCGAGCTTCTTCACTACATGGAGAATGCGGTGAAGGTCAATCCGCAACATCCAGTGTTAATTGACAAGTATTTGACAGGAAAAGAAATTGAAGTAGATGCCGTGTCTGATGGCGAAACGGTCGTGATACCAGGCATTATGGAACACATTGAAAGAGCCGGAGTTCACTCTGGTGACTCGATTGCAGTCTATCCGCCGCAAACATTGTCTGAGGACATCAAAGCGAAGATCGCAGAATACACGATCAAGCTTGCAAAAGGACTCAACATTATTGGGCTTTTGAACATCCAATTTGTCCTATCAAAAGGCGAAGTGTATGTACTTGAAGTGAACCCGCGATCAAGCCGGACGGTTCCTTTCTTAAGTAAAATCACAGGCATCCCGATGGCCAACCTTGCGACAAAAGTCATCTTAGGCGACAAGCTCAAAAATTATGGCTACGAAGAAGGGCTTCACACAGAGCAAGAAGGAGTGTACGTTAAAGTCCCAGTCTTCTCTTTTGCTAAATTAAGAAGAGTCGATATTACACTCGGACCTGAAATGAAATCAACAGGTGAAGTCATGGGGAAAGATGTCACGATCGAAAAAGCCCTATATAAAGGATTGATTGCGTCAGGTATTCAAATTCCTAATGACGGAACAGTACTTCTGACAGTGGCTGATAAGGATAAAGAAGAAGGACTTGAGATCGCAAGAAGATTCCATTCAATCGGCTATTATATTTTAGCGACAGAAGGAACGGCGAATTATTTAAAACAAGCCTCCATTCCATCAAGTGTGGTCGGCAAAATTGGAGAGGAAGGCAAAAACCTTCTCGATGTCATTCGAAACGGGGAAGCGCAATTTGTCATCAACACCTTAACAAAAGGAAAACAGCCGGCAAGAGACGGCTTTAGAATTAGACGTGAATCTGTTGAAAACGGAGTGGCCTGCTTAACGTCCTTAGATACAGCAGAAGCCATTTTAAGAGTGCTTGAGAGCATGACATTTAGAGCAGATGAAATGCCAGAAGTGAAAACGAATGCTGAGGTGACAGTAACGATATGAAAAAAGCATACTTGACGGTCGTCTCGAACCGAGAGATCGCTGATCATATTTACGAAATGACATTAAAAGGAGACCTTGTGGACTCCTTTCAAACGGCTGGACAATTCCTTCATCTAAAGGTCAGTGAATCCATGACACCGCTGCTGAGAAGACCGATCAGTATTGCCAACATTCATGCCGAGCAAAAAGAAGCAACCATCATTTACCGCGCAGAGGGAGAGGGCACAAAGCTCCTCTCCCAAAAGCGGGAGGGAGAATCAGTCGATGTATTAGGGCCGCTTGGAAACGGGTATGATCCTTCAGTCGTCCAGCCCGGAGAGACGGCATTACTAGTCGGCGGCGGAATTGGCGTACCGCCTCTATATGAACTGTCCAAGCGTTTAACGAAAAAAGGCGTCATCGTGAAGCATGTGCTCGGCTTTCAATCGAAAAAGGATGTATTTTACGAGGAGAAATTTCAAGCACTAGGCGATACGTTTATTGCAACGGTTGATGACACATACGGTGCTAAAGGCTTTGTAACAGATGTGATAAAAAAGCAAAACCTGAGCTTTGATGTGCTGCTTTCATGCGGTCCAACACCTATGCTAAAAGCGCTGAAAGACACGTATCCTGATAAGCCCGTCTATATTTCGATGGAAGAACGAATGGGCTGCGGAATTGGTGCGTGCTTTGCATGTGTCTGTCATACCGATCAGCTCGACAAACCTTACGTCAAAGTCTGTCTTGATGGACCTGTTTTTAAAGCAGAGGAGGTGGCGTTGTCATGCTAAACGTTGAGTTACCGGGATTATCTTTAAAAAATCCAATCATCCCTGCATCAGGCTGCTTCGGGTTCGGGAGAGAATTTGCATCCTTATATGACCTATCATTGCTAGGCGGTATCATGATCAAAGCCACAACCCTTGAACCGAGATTTGGCAATCCGACACCAAGGGTAGCCGAGACAGGAGCTGGTATGCTTAATGCAATCGGCCTTCAAAATCCGGGTCTAAAAGGCGTGCTTGAAAATGAGCTGCCTTGGCTTGAACAATTTGATACATCTATTATTGCGAATGTTGCTGGCTCACAGGTTGATGATTATGTGGAAGTAGCCAAGCAAATCAGCCAAGCAAAAAATGTTCATGCCCTTGAACTGAATATTTCTTGCCCAAATGTGAAAACAGGCGGAATTGCCTTTGGTACAGATCCAAATATGGCGGCGTCATTGACAAAAGCGGTCAAGGAAGTCTCGTCTGTACCTGTCTATGTCAAGCTGTCACCTAACGTAGCCAATATTGTGGAGATTGCTCAAGCGATTGAAGCTGCTGGAGCGGATGGACTCACCATGATTAACACATTAATCGGTATGCGTTTAGATTTAAAAACAGGGAAACCCATCCTTGCCAATAAAACAGGTGGATTATCAGGACCAGCTGTCAAACCGGTCGCTGTGCGCATGGTACACGAGGTGAGTCAAGCGGTTTCTATTCCGATTATCGGGATGGGCGGGGTGCAAAGTGCTGAAGATGTACTTGAATTTTTACTAGCAGGTGCAAGTGCAGTAGCTGTCGGCACAGCCAATTTTGTGAATCCATTTATTTGCCCGGAAATTATTGAAGAGCTGCCAAATGTGTTAGCAGCATATGGTTATTCATCTGTAGAGGAATGCATCGGAAGGAGCTGGAAACATGAAGCACTTGCCCATCATCGCGCTTGATTTTCCATCAGGGAAGGACGCGCTTGCCTTTTTAGACCCTTTTGAAGGGACACCATTATTTGTGAAGGTCGGCATGGAGCTGTTTTACCAAGAAGGACCTGCCATTCTTGATGCGCTGAAAGAAAAAAATTGCCGCATTTTTCTTGATCTAAAATTACATGACATTCCAACAACCGTGCAAAAAGCGATGAACCGGCTTGCTGCACTTGGTGTTGATTTGGTGAATGTGCATGCTGCTGGCGGGAAACGAATGATGCAGGCTGCGTTAGAGGGACTTGAAAGCGGGACTCCTGCTGGACAAAGCCGCCCGGGCATTATTGCAGTGACCCAGCTGACTAGTACGTCAGAAGACATGATGAGAAACGAATTACTCATTGACCATCCGTTGCAAGAGACTGTTATCCGGTACGGACAATTAGCATATGAAAGTGGGCTAGACGGGGTTGTTTGCTCTGTTCATGAATCTAAAGCACTTCATGAACATATTTCACCATCCTTTCTCACTGTAACGCCAGGAATTCGCTTACCGAATGATCAAACCGATGACCAACAGCGCGTGGCGACACCGGCCTATGCAAAAGAGCAAGGTGTTTCACAAATCGTTGTCGGAAGATCAATCACAAAAGCTGATAAACCAATAGAAGCCTATCATCAAATTTTGAAAGAGTGGGAGTGACTGCCAGATGAAATCAAAAATCGCGAAACATCTATTACAAATCAAAGCGGTCTCATTAAAACCAGACGAACCGTTTACATGGGCGAGCGGTATAAAATCACCGATCTATTGTGATAACCGCCTGACATTGTCATATCCAGAAGTGAGACACGACATTGCTGAAGGTCTAAAAGATTTGATTCTCACTCATTTCAAGGGAGCAGAGGTTGTTGCGGGTACTGCAACAGCAGGCATTCCTCATGCGGCATTAGCAGCAGACCGCTTGAACATCCCGATGTGTTATGTCAGAAGTAAGCCGAAAGCAC
Organism: Bacillus sp. FSL K6-1000; assembly: GCF_038630785.1. NCBI lineage: Bacteria > Bacillati > Bacillota > Bacilli > Caryophanales > Bacillaceae > Bacillus > Bacillus sp. FSL K6-1000. The sequence goes on from NZ_CP152042.1 coordinate 1,504,032, forward strand.
ATGGAAAAGGAAATCAAATTGAAGGGGCCGTATCAAAAGGCCAAAAGGTTGTCGTCGTAGAAGACCTTATTTCCACAGGAGGCAGTGTGCTTGAAGTGGTCGCTGCTCTTCAAGATGAGGGCTGCGAGGTACTAGGAGTTGCCGCGATCTTCACATACGGACTGCCAAAAGCAGCGGCAGCCTTTCAAGAAAAAAATATTCCATATGTCACCCTAACAGACTATGACACATTGACAGACGTGGCACTTGAACTGAAAGCGATTGAGCCTGCTGCGATGAACAAACTAAAACGCTGGAGACAAGATCCTTCCTCTGAATCTTGGATGGAAGAAACGGTCTGAAAAGTGAAAGCCCATCGTTAACAAAAACTGTGCCTGCCCGCACAGTTTTTTTGTTTAGGTAAAAATAGTAAAATAGACTCAAATTTTAATAAAAACTAATCCTATCAATAAAGTCGGGTTGACTTTTGTTTGAATTGTGTTAATATTTAAGACAAATTGAAACTCTTATCCAGAGAGGTGGAGGGACTGGCCCGATGAAACCCGGCAACCTGCGATTCGCAAGGTGCTACTTCCTGCAAAATGATTCTATTTTGAAAGATAAGGAAATCGTGAGCTTCCTCATCTTTCTTTCGGACTGAAAGAAAGTTTTTTTATTTTAACGGTGAGGAGGAAGAGGAGATGGAAGTGAAACAAAATCAGGATGAGGACTTAGTAAAGCATATGCAAGAACTGATTGGGGATATGAAATTCGGTTCAATAACGTTAATTGTTCAGGACGGTCAAGTGATTCAAGTGGAAAAGAACGAAAAAATTAGATTGAAGTAGTGCGGATAAAAGCAATATGAGCTGTACTCCGGAAGGGGAGAAATCATGTTAACTTATGAAAATTGGCAAGAGCCGTCCATTACATTTCAAGAAGATGATTTGTATAAAGGAGCCCTGTCTGTACTGAAATGGGCGTACGGTCATTATGGTGACCAGCTCGTATATGCGTGCAGCTTTGGGATTGAGGGCATCGTTCTGATTGATCTGATTGCAAAAGTAAAAAAAGATGCGAAAATTGTCTTTTTAGATACAGGTCTGCATTTTAAAGAAACATACGACACAATTGATGCGGTAAAGGAAAGATACCCGGGCTTAGACATTGAACTGAAAACGCCTGAGCTGACGGTTGAACAGCAAAATGAGCAGCACGGTGAACAATTATGGAAAACAAATCCTCAAAGCTGCTGCCATATGCGTAAGGTCATTCCTTTGCAAGAAGCCCTATCTGGTTATCCAGCATGGCTTTCCGGTTTAAGAAGAGAACAGTCACCAAAACGAGCAGGGACGAATTTTTTAAATAAGGATGAAAAATTCAAATCAGTGAAAGTATGTCCGCTTATCCATTGGACGTGGAAGGACATATGGAGATATGCATCTAGAGAGGAACTTACTTATAATCCGCTGCATGACCAAGGATATCCAAGTATCGGCTGTGCACCGTGTACACAGCCAGCATTTACTGCAGATGATCTGCGTTCTGGCAGATGGTCAGGCACAGCAAAGACAGAGTGCGGATTACATGAGTAAGGGAGCATAATGTATGGAAATCGCCGCAATTTTATTTAGTCTATTCTTTGCTTTAAACATAGGCGCAAGCGGAGCAGCTGCTTCTATGGGCATTGCGTACGGGTCAGGTGCGATTCAAAAGCCCATTTATGCGCTCAGCGTTTGTGCAATTGGGATTTTAGCAGGTTCAGTGATTGGCGGCGGTGAGGTCGTCAAAACGATCAGCTCTGGTATTATGCCAGAATCAGTCATTACACTTGAAATCGTTTGTATTATCATTGGTTCTGCTGCACTATCACTTTTCATAGCGAATCTGATGGCGATTCCTTTATCAACAAGTGAGGTCACAGTAGGGGCTGTGGTTGGTGTTGCCGTCGCTTATAAAGTATTGTTTGTGAAATCCATTTTAGTGATTGTGGCATTTTGGGTGATCATCCCGATTTTCGCCTTTCTTTTTACCTTTGCTGTCGTCAAAATCATCAGAATGTTCCCTAAACGGAAGCTGTCTAAAAAAGGCACAGCTATTTTATCTGTCGTGTTAATCCTCAGCGGATTTCTAGAGGCGTTTTCAGCTGGTATGAACAATGTCGCAAATGCGGTCGGTCCGCTTGTCGCGTCAGGCGTTTTGTCAGTCGGGCAAGGAACTCTTTACGGCGGGATCTTTGTTGCACTTGGTGCGCTTTTGCTTGGGAGAAGGGTACTAGAAACAAACGGAAAGAAAATCACCCGCTATCAAACGGGCGAAGGGATTTTACTTTCGAGTACCGGTGCCGGGCTTGTCATCGTCAGCTCTATTTTTGGGCTGCCTGTTCCGCTTACACAAATCACCTCCTCGTCTATTATCGGGCTTGGAATGGCAAAAGGCGGGCCAAACATTTTTCACAAACATGTTGTGAAAAAAATGCTGAAAGTGTGGGTGGTGTCACCCTTCTTATCACTCAGCCTATCGTATTTGCTAGTGAGCCTTTTCTTAAAAGGAGACTATTACTCTATCTTTATCATGATGAGTGTACTGCTTGCCTCACTTGGTGCGCTGAGTCTGATGAAGGCAGTCAAAAATGAGAGCAGCTCTATTCATGAACAGGGCGGCGGGATTTAATCACAAATCCGACTATTAACATCTAATAAATATGAACATTGAGAGGAAGATGAACAAATGAGTTTAACACCACATGGTGGCGTATTAATTAATCGAGTAAATGAAGAATATGATCTCAGCACAGCTGCAAAGGAAATTGAACTAGATGCGATCTCCTTTGCAGACCTTGAACTCATTGCAATTGGCGGATATAGTCCAATTGAAGGGTTTTTAACAAAAGCTGATTATGAAGCAGTTGTGAGCAGTATGCGGCTAGCAAGTGGTGTCGTTTGGTCTCTTCCTATTACATTGCCAGTGACAAAAGAAAAGGCGGCGGAAATCCATCAAGGCGATATCGTGCGCTTATCTTATAATGGAACTGTATATGGGGTCATTGAAGTAGAGGATCAATACACACCAGATAAGGAAAAAGAAGCGGTAAATATCTATAAAACTGATGACCGCAATCATCCAGGCGTGAAAAAATTATTTGAACGCGGTGATACTTACATTGGCGGGAAAATTACACTGACGAAACGCAGTGAAAAACCATTCCCTCAATTTACGTATGAGCCAGAAGAAACAAGACGTCATTTTAAAGAAAATGGCTGGAAAACCATTGTTGGTTTCCAAACGAGAAACCCGGTTCATCGTGCGCATGAATATATTCAAAAAACAGCATTAGAAACGGTCGATGGTTTATTCTTAAATCCTCTTGTCGGTGAAACAAAATCTGACGATATCCCGGCAGATGTGAGAATGAAAAGCTATCAAGTGTTATTGAATGGTTATTATCCAAAAGACCGCGTCTTTTTAGGTGTTTTTCCTGCTGCAATGCGTTATGCTGGACCAAAGGAAGCGATATTTCACGCGCTTGTTCGTAAAAATTATGGCTGCACCCATTTTATTGTCGGAAGAGATCATGCAGGTGTTGGTGACTATTACGGCACATACGAGGCGCAGGAACTATTTGATCAATTTACAAGCGAAGAAATCGGCATTACTCCATTAAAATTTGAACACAGCTTCTACTGTAATACATGTGAAGCGATGGCCACACCAAAAACGTGTCCTCACGACAAAAGCGAGCATGTCATTCTTTCAGGTACAAAAGTTCGAACGATGCTGAGAAACGGTGAATTACCACCAAGCACGTTCAGCCGAAAAGAAGTCATTGAAACATTAATCGAAGGATTAAAAACGACGGTATCTTAAAGGGAGGGTATGACATGAGCAACGAACATATCGTGTGGCATGATGCATCTATTACAAAAAAAGAATATCAACAGAAAAACAATCATACGAGCGGCATTATCTGGCTTACAGGTTTAAGCGGATCAGGTAAATCAACGATTGCAAATGCAGCTGCAAGAGAGCTGTTTGAACAAGGCTATCAAGTCACCGTTCTTGACGGCGATAACGTGCGGCACGGACTCAATAAAGATCTAGGGTTTTCAGATGACGACAGAAAAGAAAACATCCGCCGAATCGGAGAAGTGGCAAAATTATTTGTGGAACAAGGTACGATTGTCATCACTGCTTTTATTTCTCCATTTCAAGAAGACCGCCACATTGTCAGACAGTTAGTCGAAGATGGGGAATTTCACGAAGTGTTTGTCAAATGTGATCTGAACGTGTGTGAAGAGCGTGATCCAAAAGGGTTATATAAAAAAGCGAGAAACGGCGAAATTCCATTTTTCACTGGAATCGATTCACCATATGAAGAGCCAGCTACGCCTGAGCTCATCTTAGATACAGGGGAATTATCCCGTGAGGAATCCAAACAGAGTCTTGTTGATTATGTAAAAGCAACAACGAAATAATCGCCTGATGGCAGGGGGAGAAAAGCAAGATGGGGAAAGTATACATTGTGGGTGCTGGACCCGGAGACCCAGATTTAATCACATTAAAGGCCCATAAGGCGATACAGCAGGCAGATGTCATCTTATATGATCGTCTTGTCAATCAAGACATTCTCGCCCACGCCAAACCAGAGGCGGAATTGATTTATTGCGGAAAGCTGCCAAATCATCATACAATGAGACAGGAAGCCATCAATGAAGCGCTTGTGGCTCATGCAAAGGAAGGGAACGTTGTCGTTCGGCTGAAAGGCGGCGACCCCTTTGTCTTTGGCCGCGGCGGTGAAGAAATCGAATGCTTAGCTGAGCACGGAATTCCGTATGAGGTTGTCCCAGGAATTACTTCTGGTATTGCAGCGGCTGCTTATGCGGGCATCCCTGTGACACACCGTGAATTCAGCTCAAATGTTGCTTTTGTCACGGGTCACTATCAAAAGGATGAACATTTTGAAGAAAAGTGGGAGGCGCTGGCTACAGGGATTGATACTCTTGTGATTTACATGGGTGTCAAAAACGTGGAAAGAGTGCAGCGCCTGCTTTTAAAAAATGGACGGGATCCAGAAACACCCGCTGCATTTATACACTGGGGAACCACGACGAGGCAAAAGACAACTTGCTGCACTGTGGCGACACTGTCTGAAACCGTTGAAAAAGAAGGGATCGAGCATCCAAGTTTAATTGTTGTTGGAGATGTCGTTCATTTTCATCAAAAACTGAACTGGTTTGAACCCGCATTAATCGAGAAATGAGAATGATAGAGAAAAGACACGTACATACATCGTGTCTTTTCGTCTGATGAAATAAGTGAGGGGGAGGAGCCGAATGAAACAAGCTGTCCTTTATGTTGGGCATGGAAGCCGAGTAAAAGAGGCGCAAGATAAGGCCATTTCTTTTATGAAAAGCTGTATGCCGTTAGTGAAAGCAGATATACAAGAAATTTGTTTTTTAGAGCTGACGGACCCTTCTATAGAAGAAGGATTTGAGACCTGTGTGAAAAAAGGAGCGACACACATTGCCATCGTCCCGCTCCTCCTTTTAACTGCCATGCATGCTAAATCGGATATACCTGTCGAAATTGAGAAAGTGCGCGTGCGATTTCCGCAAGTGAAGGTCACTTATGGAAAGCCAATCGGGGTGAATCAAGAAGTAACAAAAGCGGTTGCCGCAAGAATTGAAGAAGCAGGATATCAAGGCGAGCGGGCGCGGATTCTTTTAATTGGCCGCGGGAGCTCTGATCCGGATGTGAAGCGAGATGTGTTTGGCATTGCAGACGATGTCAGAAGTCTGCTTCCGCATGCAGAGGTTTTTCCGTGTTTTATTACAGCATGTGAGCCCAATTATCGAGATGTTCTCGCGCAGTTATCAGCAGATGACGATGGGCCTGTCTATATCGTTCCTTACTTGCTGTTTACCGGAATTTTAATGAAAGAAATTGAAAGTGAAGCCGCTCAGGCGAGAAAGCGGCTGAAAGATGTCCGGGTATGCCGGTATATTGGCTTTCATCCGCATGTCAAAGCGGCTTATATTGAACGTGTGCAAGAAACCATGTTAAATAAAGACGATGCGTTTCGTTTCCGAGGAGAAAGCCATGCTTCCAGTCCATCTTGATTTAACCAATAAACAAGTGGTCATTGCCGGCGGCGGATCGGTGGCGTTAAGAAGAGCAAAGGCACTGTGTACGGAGCCTTGCCATATAACCATTGTGAGTCCTAATCTTTCTGAAGAGATGGCACACCTCATTGATACATACCAATTGAATTGGAAGGAAAAGAAGGTAGATGCTGAAGATTTGAAGGATGCATTTTTCATTGTAGCTGCGACAAATGACCCTTCGGTAAATGAATGGATTGCACAAACAGCACAGCCTCACCAGCTCGTGAATTGTGTGAGCCAATCAGAGCTAGGCAATGTGATGGTGCCGAAGGTTGTCAAAGCAGGAAAAGTGACGATTTCAGTCTCTACAAGCGGTGCAAGCCCCGCCCGGACAAAACAGCTGGCGGCGGCAATTGAATCCTTGCTTGAACAAGAGGATATTGACGCACTTGATGCCCTTTACATCGAAAGAAAAAAGCGACAAAGAAAAAGCCGATAAATCCTCATGTCAGGATTTTATCGGCTTTTCTTATTTATTTTCTCAGCTTGAGCACAAGATCTTCGTCAGGCGTGACAAATAATGTTTGCTGCTGATCATACGTAACAAAGCCAGGCTTTGCTCCATTCGGTTTTTTCACATGCCGGATTTTTGTATAGTCGACAGGAACGGAGCTGGACTCTTTTGCTTTCGAAAAGTAGGCGGCAATTTGAGCCGCTTCAAGCAGCGTTTGTTCATCAGGTGCTTGGTGACGAATGACGACATGTGATCCAGGAATATCCTTTGTATGCAGCCAAATATCATCACGAGCAGCTGCCTTTGTAGTCAAATACTCGTTTTGTTTGTTGTTTTTTCCGACTAAAATTGGAATGCCTTGGGACGACTCGTACGTTTCGAGCTGAATGGCCGCCGGTTTTTTCTTTTTGGCGTGACGCTTTTGTTTGGCGCGCAAATATTTTCCTTCAACAAGCTCTTCTCTCATTTCCTCTAAATCCTTCGGAGAAGCAGAGGACAGCTGCTGAATCAGCTCTTCAAAATAAGCAATTTCTTCATGTGTCCGCTTAATTTGTTCATTTACAGCTTCTACTGCATTTTTTGCCTTTTGATATTTTGTAAAGTATGCTTGTGCATTTTCAGAAGGGGTTTTGTTTGTTTTAAGCGGGATTGTAATTTCTCCGCCGTCTTCATCGTAATAATTGATGACAGTCGCTTCTTTATCCCCTTTTTTGATCGCATATAAATTGGCTGTTAACAATTCGCCATAGAGCTGATACTTGTGTGCATCCTGAGATTCTTCAAGGGTTCTTTTTAGCTTTTTTAGCTTGTTTTCATTTTTCTTTTTTTCATTGACGACAAACCGTTCAAGGTCAGCCGCCTGCTGTTTGACTCTGTCTCTCTCAGCTTTTCCAAAATAAAAGCGGTCAAGCAGCTGGCTGAGTGAGTCGAATGTCTTCATCTCTCCGTGGACATGCTGAAGCTCTAATAAATAGAAATACTCTTTTCCATCTTTTCTTGTAAGCTGCGGCGTAAAAGAATGCATGCGAATGAGCTGGAACATGTCGAGCAGTGTATTTGGGATCGTTTCTTGATTGGCAAGACCGGCCCGGTGTACTGCTTCCTTTGCAAACAGCGGGGAAACCCCAGAGAAGGTATCGACAATTTGATTGGCGATCTTTCCTTCTTGAAAGCGTAAATGCTTCAAAGTATCATCCTTTGTCACGTCAAAAGGATTCAATTTTTGCTGCGCAGGCGGCAGTAGGTATTCATAACCAGGGAGCACCGTTCGATAGCTGTTCACAGATGGAGAAAGGTGTTTCAGACCATCAATGATCTGCTGCGTTCCATCCTCTACAAGAATGAAGTTGCTATGACGTCCCATGATTTCAATGTAAAGCTTACGCGTCTGCTCATCGCCAATTTCATTTCGGCTTCGCACATGAAGCACGATCACTCGGTCAAATCCAATCTGTTCAAAACGTTCAATGAAGCCGCCCTCAAGATGCTTTCTGAGAAGCATACAAAACATTGGCGGCTCACTTGGATTGTCGTATTGATGCTCTGTGAGCTGCACTCTTGCATAGCTCGGATGAGCCGATAAAAGGAGCTTATGATTTTTCCCATTTGCTCGAATATGAAAAATCAGCTCGTGTTTATATGGCTGATGGATTTTTGAAATCCTTCCGCCCGTTAAAGCCTTTTGCAATTCATTTGTCATACCATATGTAAAAATGCCGTCAAATGACATGTTGGATACACCCTCTTCTTTCACACAAATCTACTGAAAGAACCTTCCGTTTTCTCGTTCTTTAGGCAGTCTTATTATTATAGCATGATTTAGGACGAGTCTGAATAAACTGGCTTATAGAACACTGCATATGAGAGAGAACAAAAGAGGAGTGGACGAGGTCAAATGAATTGGCATGAACTGAACCAAACCGATTTATTAAAAACAATGAATACATCGATAGGTGACGGACTGTCAGAAAAAGATGTACAAAAGCGGCTTGAAAAACACGGGCCAAATGAATTGCAGGAAGGAAAAAAGGCGTCGGCTCTGATCATTTTTTTAGCACAGTTTAAAGATTTCATGGTGTTAATCTTGCTTGCAGCAACAATCATTTCTGCCTTTTTAGGAGAATACATTGATGCTGTTGCGATTGTAGCCATTGTTTTGATTAATGGTGTACTCGGCTTTTATCAAGAACGCCGGGCGGAAAAATCCCTTCAAGCGTTAAAGGAATTATCAACTCCGCACGTGTATGCAAGGAGAAATAATGAATGGGTCAAGATCCCGTCTAAACATCTCGTGCCAGGGGATATTGTGAAATTTTCAAGCGGAGACCGGATTGGGGCAGATATTAGATTACTAGAAACAAAGAGCTTAGAAATTGAGGAGTCCGCCCTCACTGGTGAGTCTATCCCAGCAGTCAAACACGCAAGTCCACTTTCAAGCGGCCATGTTTCGCTCGGGGATTTGACGAATATGGCCTTTATGGGGACGCTTGTCACTAGAGGCAGCGGCGTAGGGGTTGTCATTGGTACAGGAATGAATACAGCGATGGGACAAATTGCCGGCATGCTGGATGCAGCAGGTAATATGGAAACGCCGCTGCAAAGGCGTCTCGAGCAGCTTGGAAAAATTCTGATTGTGGCTGCTTTATTTTTAACGGTGCTCGTTGTTGTTCTTGGTGTAGTGCAAGGACATGAATTGTATCATATGTTCCTAGCGGGTGTATCTCTTGCTGTGGCGGCGATTCCAGAAGGACTGCCGGCGATCGTCACTGTCGCCCTTTCCCTAGGGGTACAGCGGATGATCAAACAAAAATCGATTGTCAGAAAGCTCCCGGCAGTGGAAACACTCGGCTGCGCGTCAATCATTTGCTCTGATAAAACAGGAACCATGACGCAAAATAAAATGACTGTGACCCATGTGTGGGCAGAGGGAAAAACGTGGAATATTTCTGGCACAGGCTACGAGCCATCCGGTGACTTTACCTTAAACGGGGAAATCGTCCATGCCGACAAGCATCCAAGCCTGCAAAAGGTGTTATTATACGGGGCGCTTTGTAATACATCGACTATCGTTGAAAAAGACGGGGAGATGAGGCTGGATGGGGATCCGACAGAGGGAGCGCTCCTTACCGCAGCACGTAAAGCGGGTTTTACAGAGCAATTCATTGAAGCTGGATTTCATGTTATTGAGGAGTTTCCTTTTGACTCAGAAAGAAAGATGATGTCAGTCGTCGTTGAAACAAATCAAAAAGAGCGGTATGTCATTGCAAAAGGTGCGCCGGATGTACTAATGAACCGTTCAAGTCATATCATGCAAGGCGGACGCACAGCTTCTTTTTCAGCCACTCACAGGCAAGAAACAGAAGCTGCGATTCAAGGTTTAGCAAGACAGGCGCTTAGAACCATTGCCATTGCGTATAAAAAAGTCGGTCTGACAGAAAAAATCACCTCTGTACAGCAGGCTGAAGCTGATTTAACATTTATCGGATTAGAGGGCATGATCGATCCACCGCGTCCTGAAGTCAGACGAGCGATTAAAGAGTGCCGGGATGCTGGCATTAAAACGGTCATGATTACAGGGGATCACGTGGAAACGGCCAAAGCGATCGCAAAAGATTTAAGCCTTTTACCGAAGCAAGGACAGGTGCTCGACGGAAAAGCACTTGATCAAATGAGCGACAAAGAGCTTGAGCAAACGGCTGAAAATGTATATGTCTTTGCCCGGGTTTCTCCTGAGCATAAGCTGAGAATTGTCAAAGCCTATCAAAAAAATGGTCATGTTGTAGCGATGACAGGTGACGGGGTCAATGATGCGCCTGCCATTAAACAAGCAGATATCGGCATCTCCATGGGCATCACTGGTACAGACGTAGCCAAGGAAGCGTCTTCTCTTATTTTACTTGACGACAACTTTGCGACCATTAAATCCGCCATTAAAGAAGGCCGAAATATTTATGAAAACATTCGTAAGTTTGTCCGCTATTTGCTGGCATCAAATGTCGGAGAAATTTTGGTCATGCTGTTTGCGATGCTCCTCGCGCTTCCGCTTCCGCTCGTTCCTATACAAATCTTATGGGTAAACCTTGTCACAGATGGTCTACCGGCTATGGCACTTGGCATGGATAAGCCAGAAGGCGATGTCATGAAGAGAAAGCCGCGGAATGTGAAAGAGGGCATTTTTGCAAGGGGGCTTGGCTGGAAGGTCATCTCAAGAGGATTCCTCATCGGGCTTGCGACCCTTTTGGCATTTATATTTGTGTATCACCGCGATCCAAACAACCTGCAATATGCACAGACTGTCGCATTTAGTACGCTTGTTTTGGCGCAGCTCATTCATGTATTTGACTGCCGCAGTGAACGGTCCATTTTTGAACGTAATCCATTTGGGAACCTTTATTTGATCGGTGCGGTTTTGTCATCACTTTTACTCATGCTTGTGGTCATTTATTACCCGCCGCTTCAGCCAATTTTCAAAACGGTCGCGATTGCACCAATTGATTGGCTGCTGATCATCGGGATGTCTGCACTGCCAACTTTTTTACTGGCAGGATCACTTTTGACAAGAAAAAAATAATTCATTATGGTATAATTTTGAGGTAATAGTGTCTGCTATTACCTTTTTCATTTTATTAATATGAAAGAATTGGGTGTTTTAACATGATACGCAGTATGACGGGATTCGGCCAAGCGAGTAAAACGGATGGAGAACTGACAGTGTCAGTTGAGCTAAAATCGGTCAATCACCGTTTTAAAGAGGTTCATGCCCGTTTGCCGAGGCCGCTTTTATATTTCGAAGATACATTAAAAAAGATCATTCTTCGTCACGTGCAGCGCGGTAGAATTGAGCTGTTTGTCACGATTGAAGGCGGTAAACTAGCAAGCCGGTCCTTACAGATCGACTGGCCGCTGCTTGATGAATACATGAAAGCCGCAAAAGACCTCGAGGAACGCTATCACATTTCAGGCATTCAGCATGCACATGACTTATTGGGGCTTGAGCTTGCCGTTCAGGTGGAAGAGTCAGCCAGCCGAAATGAACAGCTAGAGCAGCTGCTGATGGAAGCTTGCGAGGATGCTGTCAAGGAGCTTTGCTTCATGAGAGAGCAAGAGGGAGCATCACTTCAAAAAGACTGTGAACTAAGGCTTTCTGAACTAGAGGCCTATACAGAAGAAATCAAAGTCTTTGCACCAGAGGTTGTGAGTCAGTACAAAGAACGATTGAATCAGCGATTGCAAGAATGGATCGGTGAGGCGCTTGACGAGAGCAGACTGACAACAGAGGCTGCCATCTTTGCTGACCGCTGCGACATTACAGAAGAGATTACGAGATTAAAAAGTCACTTTCAGCAATTTCAGCAAATCTTGCTGCAAGGCGGTGCTGCCGGCCGAAAACTTGACTTCCTTGTACAGGAGCTCAACCGTGAAGTGAACACCATTGGATCAAAAGCGAACCATCACCATTTAACAAAGCTGGTGGTTGAAATGAAAAGTGCTATTGAAAAAATAAAAGAACAAGTGCAAAATATAGAATAGTCATTGTGTATGCTGTTTACAGTGCGTCTCTTTCGGCGAGACTAGAGACGTTTATATTACAGGGGGACGAAAGAAGATGACCATAAAGTTGATCAATATCGGATTTGGAAACATCATTTCAGCGAATCGGATGATTTCGATCGTCAGTCCGGAATCAGCACCGATTAAACGAATGATACAAGACGCAAGAGATCGAGGCATGCTCATAGATGCTACATACGGAAGAAGAACCCGTGCTGTTGTCATTATGGACAGTGACCATGTCATCTTATCTGCCGTTCAGCCTGAGACTGTCGCGCAAAGACTTTCTGTAAAAGAAGAAATCATAGATGAAGGGCAGGGGTAATACGCCATTATGAAAGAAAGAGGACTTTTAATCGTTCTCTCTGGACCTTCGGGAGTTGGAAAAGGAACGGTCAGACAAGCCATTTTCTCCCAGGAAGATACGAAATTTGAATACTCTATTTCTGTGACGACACGCAAACCGCGTGAAGGTGAAAGAAATGGTGTCGATTATTTCTTTAAAACCAGGGAAGAATTTGAACATATGATTGAAAACAAAAAGCTGTTAGAATGGGCAGAGTACGTCGGGAATTACTACGGCACGCCTGTTGACTATGTTGAACAGACATTAAGCGAAGGAAAAGATGTTTTCCTTGAAATTGAAGTGCAAGGTGCACTTCAAGTAAGAGAAGCATTCCCAGAAGGTCTTTTTATTTTCCTTGCACCGCCTAGTCTTTCAGAACTTCAAAACCGCATCATTACACGCGGTACAGAATCTGAGGAGCTCATTCGAAACCGAATGGCCGCTGCGAAAGAAGAAATTGAAATGATGGATGCTTACGACTATGTCGTTGAAAACGATGATGTCGAGCTTGCTTGTGAAAGAATCAAAGCGATCGTCCTTGCAGAACACCTGCGCAGAGACAGAGTCGCACCGAGATATAAAAAAATGCTGGGGGTAGAATAAACCATGTTAGATCCTTCAATTGACTCATTGATGAACAAACTTGATTCAAAATATACACTTGTAACAGTGTCTGCACGCCGTGCACGTGAAATGCAGATCCACCAAGATCAGCAGATTGAAAACACAAAGTCTTACAAATTTGTAGGCAAAGCACTAGAAGAAATCGACGCTGGTCTTTTGACATTTGAAAAAGAGGATCAAGAATAACACATCGCTTCTGCAATGCAGATACGATACGTTCAAAAAAGTCAAAACTATGATTGGTTTTGACTTTTTTGAATTGTAGACGAATTTGTGAAAAAGGCCGTTAAGGGGGACAAACAAATGTTACAGTCAAAAAATATTTTGCTCGGTGTCAGCGGAGGAATCGCCGTATATAAAGCAGCAGCACTTACTAGTAAACTCGTACAAGCAGGCGCAAATGTCAGAGTGATTATGACGGAATCTGCTCGTGAGTTTGTGTCTCCGCTTACCTTCCAAGCTCTGTCTAGGCATGAGGTATATGTGGATACATTCAAAGAAAACAATCCAAGAGTCATTGCGCATATTGACGTAGCTGACTGGGCCGATCTCATTCTTGTTGCCCCTGCAACAGCACATACAATTGGTAAAATGGCCGCTGGACTTGCAGATGATATGCTGACGACGACTTTGCTTGCTTCAACAGCGCCTGTATGGATCGCTCCAGCGATGAATGTGCATATGTACGATCACCCGGCTGTGAAACGGAACATTCGCACATTATATGAAGACGGCTACCGCTTTATTGAGCCAAGTGAAGGTTATTTAGCCTGCGGGTACATTGGAAAAGGGCGATTAGAAGAGCCTGAAAAAATTGTGGAACACATCCGTGCTTTTTTTGAAGAGCCAAAAAGCTTACCGCTCTCAGGAAAGAAAGTCGTGGTGACAGCAGGTCCTACACGTGAAGTCATCGATCCTGTCCGGTTCTTTACAAATCGTTCTAGTGGAAAAATGGGCTATGCGATTGCAGAGGCTGCTCAGCAAATGGGGGCAGATGTTACGCTGATTTCTGGACCTGTTTCTTTAACTGAACCTGATCATGTACACGTAGTGCACGTTGAATCAGCTGAAGAGATGTATCAAGCTGTGCTAGAGGTATATGGGGAAGCTGATCTTGTTATTAAATCAGCAGCTGTCGCCGATTACACCCCTGTCACGACCTATGCTCATAAAATGAAAAAACAGGACGGCGCTCTGGACATTGAATTCACCCGGACAAAAGATATTTTAAAAGAGCTGGGGAAAAGAAAAGAGCATCAAGTGCTGGTCGGCTTTGCAGCTGAAACGCAGGATGTAGAATATTATGCGAAAAAGAAAATTGAATCCAAGCATTTAGATATGATTGTTGCCAATAACGTCACAAAAGAGGGTGCAGGCTTTGGCACAGATACCAATGTGGCAGCGATGATCAAAGCAGATGGAACGAAAAAAGAGCTGCCGATGATGAGCAAAAAAGATCTCGCTTTTGAAATTTTAAAGGAGGCAATACAGCTGCTTCCAGAAGAGCGTGATCGAGCATGATTGCTGAAGTCATCGTAGATGTCACAACGAAAGCCATTGACCGGCCATTTGATTACCGTGTACCAGATCGATTCAAAGATCTCGTCAAAGCGGGAATGAGGGTGGTCGTTCCTTTTGGCCCGAGGAAGATTCAAGGTTTTGTGACAAAAGTCAAAGATGAAACAGACATCAAGACAGGAAACATCAAAGAGATTGTCGATTTATTTGATTTATCACCTGTTCTGACAGATGAGCTATTGGAGCTTTCCCACTGGCTGACGGAAAAAACATTGTCCTATCATATCACGGCACTTCAATCGATGCTGCCCGCAGCCATGAAGGCAAAGTATGAAAAAGAAATTCAGGTGCTTTCAGAGGAAGAACTTCCGCAGTCATTGAAAGAGCTTTTCGGTCAGCGAGAAAGCATTCTTTATGCTGACATCCCGGCTGAACTATTAAAACAAATTCAAAAGCATGTCCAAAAAGGTCATCTAGAGGTGAGATACCATGTCTCGCAAAAATCTGGAAAGAAAAAGGTCCGCATGCTCCAGGTGGCTGTATCGAAAGAAAAACTTGCAGAAAAACAGCAGCAGCTAAAGAAAAATGCGGTGAAACAAAAAGCACTGATCTCCTATCTGCTTGAAGCGGGAGAGACAACCTTTTTAGCGAAAGACTTGCAGCAGCAAACAGGCGCAAGTTCTCAAACGCTTAAAACCTTTATTCTAGAAGGGCTGTTAACAGAAAGCTATGAAGAGATCTATCGAGATCCTTATCGTGACCGGGAGTTTACACCATCTGCTCCACTAGATCTCACGCCAGAGCAAAAAGAGGCGACCAAGCATATTCATCAAGCAGTGAGTGATGATCAGCACGAAACCTTTCTTTTGCACGGAGTGACAGGAAGCGGCAAAACGGAGATTTACTTGCAGACAATCGATCATGTTCTTCAAAAAGGAAAAGAAGCGATCGTTTTAGTTCCTGAAATCTCGTTAACCCCTCAAATGGTGCAGCGATTTAAAGAACGATTTGGCTCAAATGTGGCCGTTCTTCACAGCGGCTTATCGACAGGAGAAAAATATGATGAATGGCGGAAAATCCATCGCAAGGAAGTCAAGCTTGTCGTTGGCGCAAGATCTGCTGTTTTCGCTCCATTTGAAAATCTAGGCATGATTATTATAGATGAAGAGCACGAATCCTCTTATAAACAAGAAGAAATGCCTCGTTACCATGCCAAGGATGTCGCCATTGAACGAGCAGGGCGGCATCAATGTCCAGTCGTATTAGGCAGTGCAACACCTTCACTTGAAACCTATGCACGTGCGAAAAAAGGCGTCTATACATTGCTGTCGCTCAAACACCGCGTCAACCAGCAGCAGCTGCCGCACGTTTCGTTAATTGATATGAGAGAAGAACTAAGAAATGGCAACCGCTCCATGTTTTCAGAGGAATTGATGCTTAGGTTAAAGGAAGTGCTTGAAAGAAAAGAACAAGCCGTTTTATTTCTGAACAAAAGAGGCTATTCATCCTTTGTCATGTGCCGTGATTGCGGATATGTAGAGCAATGTCCTCATTGTGAAATTTCTCTTACCTATCACCGCTATCAAAAACGGCTGAAGTGCCATTATTGTGGTCACGAAGCACCAGTACCTGCTGAATGTCCAGAATGCCACAGTGAGCATATTCGCTATTTTGGTACGGGGACGCAGCGTGTAGAAGAAGAGCTGACAAAAGTACTGCCAGAGGCAAGAGTCATCCGAATGGATGTGGATACAACGTCTCGTAAAGGTGCTCATGAAAAGCTTCTTACCTCTTTTGGTAATAAAGAAGCGGACATTTTGCTCGGGACGCAAATGATTGCAAAGGGACTGGATTTCCCAGATGTCACACTTGTTGGTGTTCTCAGTGCGGATACATCCCTTCACATCCCTGATTTCCGTTCAAGTGAAAAAACATTTCAGCTTCTCACACAGGTCAGCGGCAGGGCAGGGCGGCATGAAAAAGCGGGCTCGGTCATTATTCAATCGTATACGCCTTCTCACTATAGTATTGAATTAACGAAGCAGCATGACTACGAAGCCTTTTATGAACAGGAGATGCTGCATCGCCGCCACCAGTCCTATCCGCCGTATTACTTTTTGGCGATGGTGACAGTGTCACACGAAGAAGTGACAAAGGCAGCACATGTGACTGATCAAATTGTCCAGTTCCTAAAAATGAATTGTGCACCGAATACGCGAATCCTTGGCCCGGCTGCATCACCAATCGCTAAGATCAAAGATAGATATCGCTATCAATGCGTGATAAAATACAAAAGGGAAAATGAACTGGCAAGTTTACTACGGAAAATACAAGACCATTATCAAAAGGAAATGGAACAAAAACAATTGATGATTTCAATAGATATGAATCCATATATGATGATGTAAAACGGAGGGCTATAAGTGGCAGTAAAACCAATAGTCATACATCCGGCAGAAGTGCTTGAACAAAAGACAGAGCGTGTCGATACGTTCGATAAAAAGCTGAAAAAACTGCTGGATGATATGTATGATACAATGCTTGAGCTGGATGGAGTTGGACTAGCAGCACCACAAATCGGTGTTTCAAAAAGAATCGCTGTTGTAGATATTGGAGAAGAATCTGGCAGAATTGATTTAGTGAACCCCGAGGTGCTGGAAGTAGAAGGAAGCCAAACAGATATTGAAGGCTGCCTGAGCTTTCCATCTTTATACGGCACTGTAGAGAGACCAAACTATGTGAAGGTAAAAGCCTTTGATAAGAAAGGCAAACCATTTACAATAGAAGCAGATGGATTTTTAGCAAGAGCCTTATTGCACGAAATTGATCATTTAGACGGCATTTTATTTACGTCAAAAATCATTGAAACCTATACAGAAAAAGAACTTGCGGAAATGGAAGGGTGAAGAAAATGGCACGTATCGTATTTATGGGAACCCCTGATTTCTCAGTACCTGTGCTGCAAACACTGATAACAGAAGGATACGAAGTGGTAGGGGTCGTCACGCAGCCAGACCGCCCGAAAGGAAGAAAGCGAGTGCTCACACCGACTCCTGTGAAAGTGGAAGCCTTAAAGCACGGCATTCCTGTGTTGCAGCCTGAAAAGGTACGCTTAGATGAAGAAATTGATAAAGTGCTTGCATTACAGCCGGATTTAATCGTCACAGCGGCATTTGGACAAATTCTACCTAAACGGTTACTCGATGAACCTAAGTTTGGCTGTATCAATGTTCATGCCTCGCTCCTGCCAGAACTAAGAGGCGGCGCGCCGATTCATTATGCGATCCTTCAAGGCAAAAAGAAAACAGGCGTTACGATCATGTACATGGTGGAAAGGCTCGATGCAGGTGACATGATCAGTAAAGTAGAAGTGGAAATCGATGAATTAGACAATGTTGGAACACTGCATGACAAATTAAGTACAGCTGGTGCCGCACTGCTAAAAGATACGGTGCCAAATGTTCTGAGCGGATCTATTTCTCCGATTCCGCAAAATGAAGAAGCGGCCACATACGCGCCAAATATTAAGCGGGAGCAAGAAAGATTAGACTGGACAAAAACCGGTGAAGAGCTTTACAACCAAGTTCGCGGGCTAAATCCATGGCCAGTTGCCTATACTGAATGGAACGGTGCTCATCTAAAAGTATGGGAAGCGAAAAAGGTTCCGCTGCAAGCGCAAGAAGAACCTGGGAAAGTGATTGAGCTTCAAAAAGAAGGTCCGGTCATTGGAACGGGGAATAAGCAAGGCCTCTTATTAACAGGTGTGCAGCCAGCGGGTAAGAAAAAAATGAGCGGCGAAGACTTCTTAAGAGGCGCAAATATCGAAATTGGGCAGAAATTAGGGTTAATGAATGAAGAAAAGTAATGTGAGAGAAGTAGCGCTGGACGCTTTAATCAAACTCGAACAAAACCAAGCTTACAGTAATTTGCTTTTGCAGTCAGTCATGAAAGATAAAGACTTAGCTGACCAGGACAAACCGCTGTTAACAGAGCTTGTGTATGGTACACTGCAAAATAAGCTGGCATTAGATTATATGCTTGCGCCCTTTGTGAAAAAACCGCAAAAGGTGGCTCCGTGGGTGATGCAGCTTTTACGGATGTCACTTTATCAAATGGTGTACCTTGAAAAAATCCCAGATCGTGCAGCCATTCATGAAGCTGTCGAGCTAACGAAAAAGCGCGGGCACAAAGGCATTTCTTCACTTGTGAACGGTGTTCTTCGTTCCGTACAAAGAGAAGGCGTTCCGTCATTTGATGCGATCAAAGATCCAGTAAAGCGGCTGTCCATTGAGACAAGCCACCCATTATGGCTTGTGCAGGAATGGGCTCAGGCGTACGGATTTGAAGCGGCAGAAAACATGTGCCGCATTCATTTAGTCCCGCCAAAGCAAACCCTTCGCGTCAATCGAATGAAAACTGACCGGACGGCACTGCAGCAAAAACTAATGGATGCAGGCATTGAAACGGAGCTTGGCGACTTATCTGAAGATGCACTTAAGCTCATGAAAGGGTCCATCGTCTCAACCCCTTCTTTTCAAGAAGGCTATGTTACGATACAAGATGAAAGCTCGATGCTTGTTGCAAGAGCGCTTGACCCTCAGCCGGGAGAAACGGTGCTTGACGCCTGTGCGGCTCCTGGCGGAAAATCAACACATATTGCAGAACGTATGAATGATGAGGGGAAAATTGTTTCACTCGACTTACATGAACATAAAGTGAAACTCATCAAACAAGCAGCAAAACGTCTGAACCTTACTCACATTGAGGCAAAAGCACTTGATGCAAGGAAAGCAGCAGACTATTACAGCGAAGCTTCGTTTGACCGCATTCTCATTGATGCGCCGTGTTCCGGTTTTGGCGTCATTAGACGAAAACCAGATATGAAATATACAAAGTCACAAGAAGACTCAGAAAGGCTTGCAGCTATCCAGCAGGCCATTTTAAAGGAAGCGGCCCCGCTTTTAAAACCGGGCGGAACCCTTGTATACAGTACATGTACAATGGACCCAACAGAAAATCAACAAGTGATTCATGCGTTTTTACAAGAACACCAAGACTTCGAACCCGATCTATCTCTTAATGAACGGCTGCCTGAGCAGGTTGCTCCGTTTGTTCAAAACGGAAGTGTACAAATTCTTCCTCATTATTTCGGAACAGATGGTTTCTTTATTTGCAGCATGAGAAAGAAGGGATAAAAAATGACAGAACAAAGAGTAAGAAAAGAACTGAAGACAGAAATGCCGTCGATCTACTCATTTGAACTTCACGAAATGAAAGAATGGTTAAAAGAACAAGGCGAAAAGCCTTTCCGCGCAGCTCAAATTTTCGAGTGGCTTTATGAGAAACGTGTGACGTCCTTTGACGATATGTCTAACCTTTCAAAGGATTTAAGAGAAAAATTAAAAAATCAATTTGCGATCACCACATTAAAAACCGTGATCAAACAAACGTCTCAAGACGGAACGATCAAATTTTTATTTGAATTACATGATGGCTATACCATTGAAACAGTGTTGATGCGCCACGAATACGGAAACTCTGTCTGTGTTACAACTCAGGTTGGCTGCCGAATTGGCTGTACATTCTGTGCATCTACACTTGGCGGGTTAAAACGAAACCTTGAAGCAGGAGAAATCGTTGCTCAAGTATTGAAAGTGCAACAGGCACTTGACGAAACAGATGAGAGAGTCAGCTCGGTTGTTATCATGGGAATTGGAGAACCGTTTGATAACTTTGACGAAATGCTTGCCTTCCTTAAAATCATCAACCATGACAACGGCTTAAATATTGGCGCGCGTCATATTACAGTGTCGACAAGCGGAATCATTCCAAAGATCTATCAATTCGCTGATGAGCAAATGCAAATCAATTTTGCTGTCTCCCTGCATGCACCAAACACAGAAATCAGAAGCCGTCTAATGCCGATCAATAAGGCATATAAACTGCCGAAATTAATGGAAGCCATTGAATATTACATTCAAAAAACAGGAAGACGTGTAAGCTTTGAATACGGCCTGTTTGGCGGAGTAAATGATCAAGTTCATCATGCAGAAGAGCTTGCAGACTTATTAAAAGGAATCAAGTGCCACGTGAACCTCATTCCGGTGAACTATGTACCGGAAAGGGATTATGTAAGAACACCGAGAGAACAAATCTTCCTATTTGAAAAAACGCTGAAAGAACGCGGCGTAAACGTAACGATTAGACGAGAGCAAGGCCATGATATTGATGCTGCTTGCGGTCAGCTAAGAGCGAAGGAGCGTCAGGAAGAGACGAGGTGACGAATGTTGATAAGGGCAGCCTTTCAAACCGATACAGGAAAAGTCCGTCAGCATAATGAAGATGATGCAGGTATTTTTGAAGCAAAAGAAGACACCCTTCTAGCTGTTGTAGCTGATGGAATGGGAGGTCATCTTGCTGGTGATGTCGCCAGCAGGATGGCCGTCTCTTCTTTAAAAGAATACTGGGAAGAAACATCTTCAATCCCAGCAAAACCAGCAGAGCAAGAAAGCTGGTTAATCTCAAAAATTAGTGACATTAATGATCAAGTATATGAACATGCGAAAAACAATGAGGAGTGCCAAGGAATGGGGACAACCATTGTTTGTGCGCTCGTTCATTTGCAAACGGTCACAATTGCCCATATTGGAGACAGCCGCTGCTACTTGCTAAGAGAAGGAGCACTGACCCAGCTAACAGATGACCATTCACTTGTAAATGAGCTTGTGAAAACAGGTGAAATTTCTAAAGAGGATGCAGAATATCATCCAAGAAAAAATGTGCTGACAAAAGCATTGGGAACAGATAAACACGTTCAAATCGATGCACATACTTTTGAAGTGGACCCAGGAGATCAAATCCTGCTTTGCTCAGATGGATTATCAAATAAAGTAGAAGAAGAGAATTTGATTCATATTTTAAACCAAACGACCGCACCAGATGAAAAAGTAACAGCATTAATCCAAACAGCGAATGACAACGGCGGTGAAGATAACATTACAGCAGTATTGTTAGAAATCTCCTCCCAGCCAGAGGAGGGTGACAGCAAGTGTTGATCGGAAAACGGATCAGCGGCCGTTATCAGATTCTTCGCGTCATAGGCGGAGGCGGAATGGCAAACGTTTATTTGGCGGAGGATATGATTTTAGATCGCGAAGTCGCGATTAAAATTTTGCGCTTTGACTTTGCAAGCGATGATGATTTTATTAGACGTTTCCGGCGCGAGGCGCAATCAGCCGCAAGCTTAGATCATTCAAATATTGTCAGCATCTACGATGTAGGGGAAGAAGATGACATTTATTATATTGTCATGGAATATGTCGAGGGGATGACGCTAAAAGAATACATACACGCCAATGGCCCGCTTCATCCGAAAGAAGCCGTTCGCATTATGGAGCAAGTCGTTGCCGCAATGGAAGAAGCCCATGCGAAACAGCTCGTCCACCGGGACATTAAGCCTCACAATATATTAATAGACAACATGGGGAATATTAAAGTCACTGATTTCGGGATTGCCATAGCACTGAGCTCAGCGACCATCACCCACACAAATTCGGTCCTAGGATCCGTGCACTATTTGTCTCCAGAACAAGCACGCGGAGGTCTTGCGACGAAAAAATCAGACATCTATTCACTTGGCATTGTGCTCTATGAACTCATTTCTGGACGCATGCCATTTGAAGGGGAATCAGCTGTCAGTGTTGCGCTGAAGCATTTGCAATCAGAGCCGCCATCTGTGAGAAGGTGGAATCCTTCTGTTCCACAAAGCGTGGAAAACATCATTTTAAAGGCGATGGCCAAAGATCCTTTTTATCGATATGAAGATGCATCTGAAATGCAAAAAGATTTACAAACTGCTTTCGACCCTTCAAGACTAAAAGAAAAACGCTTTGTGATTGAAGAAGATCATGAAGCAACGAAAGCGATCCCAATCATTCAAGATCATCAAGTCGATCAAGACAATGAAAAAACAGCTGTCCATCCAGTGCAAAAACCGAAGAAAAAAGAGAAACAAAAGCCGAAAAAGAAACGGAAAAAATGGCCTTGGATTGTGGCATCCATCCTATTTATTCTGACTGCTGCGACCATTTTAGCCATCACTGTGTTTCCGGGACTGCTTTTTCCAAAAGATGTGGAAGTCACTGATGTATCTGGCATGACGATTGATAAAGCCGAGGATACCTTGAAAAACGCTGGCTTTACTGTCGCCTCTGATCCAATTGAGATCGCTGATGAAAAAATTGAAAAAGGGTTTATCGTCAAAACAGACCCGAAAATCGGCACAAAGGTAAAAGAAGGAACCGAAATTCAGCTTTATCAAAGTACGGGCAAGGAAAAGACCGAATTACCTGATGTAACAGGTGAAAAGGTCGATAAAGCAAAAGAATTATTAGAGAAAAAAGGGTTTAAGCAAGTTGTTGTGGAGGAAGTAAATGATAATGACACCGAATCTGGGATTGTCATGGAACAGAAACCTTCAGCGAGTACTGAGCTTGTGGCAGCAGATGAAGAAGTGACGTTGACGGTCAGCATAGGTCCTGCCGATATTACTTTGCGAGATTTAACGACATATAGTAAACAGGCTGCATCGAATTATTTAGAGGATAACGGATTAAAGCTTGATGAAAAAGAAGCGTATTCTGATGATGTGCCAAAAGGTGAAGTGATGAAACAGGAGCCAGGAGCAGGTACTGCTGTGAAACCAGGTGATACGGTTAAGATCACATTCTCACTCGGGCCGAAGAAAAAACCGGCTAAAACAGTGACTGAGAAGATTGCCATCCCGTATGAACCAGTAACAGAAGGGCAAGAGATGACCGTTCAGATTTCCATTGACGATGCTGAGCATAGCATTTCTGATTCATATGAAACCTTTAACATCACTGCACCAACCGAACGGACCATTAAATTTAAGATTGAACCAGGTCAAAAAGGATACTATCAAGTGACGGTTGATGATAAAGTCGTAAGCTCTAAAACAATTGAATACCCTGAAGATGAATAAAGGAGGGACTTTATGCCTGAGGGCAAAATTATTAAAGCATTAAGCGGATTTTATTATGTGCTCGATGAGTCTTTAGAAAGTGGAAAAGTGATTCAGTGCAGAGCAAGAGGTATTTTTCGAAAAAACAAAATCACACCTCTTGTTGGAGATTATGTTGTGTATCAAGCAGACAACGATAAAGAAGGCTACTTATTAGAAGTAAAAGAGCGGACAAACGAACTTGTTCGTCCGCCTATTAGTAACGTCGATCAAGCGGTGCTCGTTTTCTCTGCGACAGAACCAACCTTTAGCACATCGCTTTTAGACAGATTTCTAGTGCTTGTAGAAGCAAATGATATTGAGCCGATTATCTGTATCACAAAAGTGGACTTATTGAAAACAGATGAAGAGCGTGAAAGTATTCAAGGCTATGCAGAGGACTATCGACACATTGGATATGATGTTCATTTAACATCCACGATCGAGGGAGACGGAATTGAAAAGCTGACCCCGCATTTTCACAATAAGATCACTGTATTTGCTGGTCAGTCTGGTGTAGGCAAGTCCTCCCTTTTAAATGCGATGAGTCCTGATCTGGCGCTGAAAACCAATGATATTTCCTCCCATCTTGGAAGAGGAAAACATACGACTAGACATGTCGAACTCATTCGTACAGCAGAAGGGCTTATTGCAGATACACCAGGCTTTAGCTCACTCGAATTTACCGGCATCGAAGCGGAAGATTTAGGTCTTTACTTTTTAGAAATCAAAGAGCGGAGTGCAGATTGTAAGTTTAGAGGCTGCCTGCACGTGAAAGAGCCAGGCTGTGCGGTAAAAGATGCGGTCGAACAAGAGCAAATCAAAGAGTATCGCTATCAGCATTATTTAGAGTTTTTAACTGAAATCAAAGACAGAAAGCCGAGGTACTAAATCATGGTTTATATTGCCCCTTCCATTTTATCAGCAGATTTCGCCAATTTGGAGAAAGATATCCGTGATGTGGAACAAGGCGGAGCGGATTACATTCATATCGATGTGATGGACGGCCATTTTGTACCGAATATCACATTTGGGCCGAATGTTGTGGAAGCAATCAGACCGCATACAAAGCTGCCGCTTGATGTTCACTTAATGATTGAGCAGCCAGACCGGTATATTCCTGCATTCGCCAAAGCAGGTGCTGACATTATTTCTGTCCATGTTGAGGCTTGTCCGCACTTGCACCGAACGATACAGCACATAAAAGAACAAGGTGTAAAAGCAGGTGTCGTCTTGAACCCGCACACACCTGTTTCTCAGATTGAGCATGTATTAGAGGATGTAGACCTTGTCTTATTCATGACGGTGAATCCTGGTTTTGGCGGACAGGCGTTTATTCCTTCTGTCCTCACGAAGGTAAAAGAAGTGAAGTCCCTTAGTAAACAAAAGGGCTTATCAGACTTACTCATAGAAATAGACGGCGGTGTCAATGTAGAGACTGCAAAGAGCTGTAAAGAGGCGGGCGCTAATTTACTTGTGGCCGGCTCAGCTGTATACGGTAAAGACAACCGTGCAGCTGCTATTCAGGCCATTCGAGAAGCGTAAAAAAAGGAACCAAAGTCACTCTGATCTTTGGTTCTTTTTACATGGAGAGGAGCGTATATCATGCACATACATATCGTAGCCGGCGGTCCTTTTGAATACATTCCGCCCCTTGAACATGAAGCATCACAGGATGATATTCTCTGGGTTGGTGTAGACCGGGGAACGCTCTTTTTACTAGAGCATGGCATCATGCCTGCCAAGGCTTTTGGTGATTTTGACAGTGTGACAGAAGAAGAGCTTTGTGAGCTGAAAAAGAAATTGCCTGCCTTGAATGTATTTCAGGCTGAAAAGGATGAAACCGATTTAGAGCTTGCGCTGAACTGGGCCATGCGCCAGCATCCAGCGCATATTTACATCTACGGCATTACAGGAGGAAGGGCTGATCATTTTCTAGGAAATATTCACCTTCTATATCAAGGCATTCAGCACAAGCAGAACATGACTCTTGTAGATAAACAAAATATCATTCAAATGTTTGGGCCTGGTACATACGAAATCAAAGAAGACCCTGATAAAAAATATGTGTCGTTTCTGCCCTTTGGTACATCGGTTGAAAAGCTGACATTAAAAGGTTTCAAATATCCTCTGAAAAATTGTCATATTGAGCCTGGTTCCACACTATGTATTAGTAACGAACTCATCCACTCAAATGGTACTTTTTCTTTTCATGAAGGCATATTAATAATGGTAAGAAGCAAAGATTGACCAACCTATCAATGTGGATGGCTGATTAAGCTCAATTGTGCTGCAAGCGGTACTTTTAGGAGGGGGACAAAATGAAATTTTATACAATCAAACTGCCTAGATTTCTTGGCGGCATTGTCCGTGCGATGCTTGGTTCATTTAAAAAAGATTAATGAGTAATCTCCTTTATTTCCACATAAAAACGCCTGCTACAGTTTATTGTAGCAGGCGTTTACTCTTGCTTATACACGCTCAACTTTACCAGATTTCAAAGCTCGAGCTGATACATATACTCTTTTAGGCTTACCGTCCACTAGAATACGAACTTTTTGAAGGTTCGCGCCCCATGTACGTTTTGTAGAGTTCATTGCGTGAGAACGGTTGTTCCCAGCTTTTGTTTTTCTGCCTGTAATAACGCATTTACGTGCCATTTGTTTCCCTCCTAACTGCGAAAACATCATCATATTCTTCATATACGTACTTAGAGATGCCTCAAGATACTTTAATAATTTACCACAGCTTCAAGGGGTTTGCAAGGATTGTTTACTCCTCTTTCAAGAAAAATACCTTGACATCTTGATAAAAAATCAAGGCTATAGTATAAGTAGGATTGGGTCGGATTGAATGATTTCTTTTAAAAAGAAGGGTCTTATAGTAAAATAGTGATAACTCAGGGCAATTTCTCAAAAAGGGGGAACCAATGTGTCCATTGAACTTAGAACGAAATACGGACAAATTGATATATCAAATGAAGTCATTGCAATGGTGGCAGGAGGCGCTGCGATCGATTGCTATGGTATTGTTGGCATGGCGTCCAAAAATCAAATCAAGGACGGCTTGACGGATATTCTCCGCAAAGAGAACTTCAGCCGGGGTGTTCTTGTGCGTCAAAAAGAAGACCGCATTCATATTGATATGTACATCATCGTCAGCTACGGTACAAAAATATCAGAAGTCGCACATAATGTTCAAACGAAAGTCAAATACACGATTCATCACACAATTGGACTTTCTGTTGACTCGGTCAACATTTATGTACAAGGAGTAAAAGTTACGAACCCGTAGTAAGGAGGAAATATATTGTCTATTAGAAATCTTGATGGCCGCTCATTTGCAAAAATGATTCTTGCAGGTGCTCACCATCTTTCTCAAAACGCACAAATTGTGGATGCGTTAAATGTTTTTCCAGTGCCAGACGGAGACACGGGGACAAATATGAATTTGTCGATGACTTCAGGGGCAAAAGCAGTTGAAGAAACAAATACCGATCATATTGGGAAGGTCGGCGTGGCTCTCTCGAAAGGGTTATTGATGGGCGCAAGAGGAAACTCAGGCGTGATCCTGTCACAGCTCTTTAGAGGTTTCAGTAAACATATTGAACAAAAAGAAACGATTGATGCAAAAGAATTTGCTCTTGCCTTACAGGCGGGTGTTGATACAGCATATAAAGCCGTGATGAAACCAATTGAAGGAACCATCTTAACGGTTGCAAAGGATGCAGCAAAGAAAGCGGTTGCTGTTTCAGCGGCAGAAGATCAAATTGACCGCGTTCTAGAGTTAACGATTGAGGAAGCAAGAGCATCACTTGATCGAACGCCAGATCTGCTTCCTGTCTTAAAAGAAGTGGGTGTTGTCGATAGTGGAGGTAAAGGACTTCTATGCGTATATGAAGGTTTCCTTGCTTCATTAAGAGGAGAAGAGCTTCCTCCTAAAGCTGCTTCTTTACCGACGCTAAAAGAACTTGTCAGTGCAGAGCATCATAAAAGTGCGCAAAGCCATATGAACACAGAAGATATCGAATTTGGCTATTGTACTGAATTTATGGTGAAATTTGAAGAAGACAAACAGTCCTTTGATGAGAATGCCTTCAGAGAAGACTTAAGTGAATTCGGAGATTCACTTCTTGTAGTGTCTGACGATACACTTGCGAAAGTTCATATTCATGCAGAGCAGCCGGGAGATGTTTTATCATATGCACAGCGCTACGGCAGCTTGATTAATATGAAAATTGAAAACATGAGAGAGCAGCATAGCTCAATCGTAAACGAAGAAAGAGAACATGCACCTGCTGCACCAAAAGCACCTGCTGCACCAAAAGCACCTGCTGCTGAAAAACAGCGCTTTGGTGTCGTCAGTGTCGCAATGGGAGAAGGAATTGCTGACTTGTTCAAAAGCATCGGAGCTTCCGTCGTCATTGAAGGCGGGCAGACGATGAATCCGAGCACAGAAGACATTGTCACAGCAATAGAAAGCGTACATGCCGAAACCGTCTTTATCTTACCTAATAATTCTAATATTGTCATGGCAGCTAAACAGGCGGCAACTGTCTCAAACCGTGAGGTCGTTGTCATTCCGACGAAGACCGTTCCTCAAGGAATGTCGGCACTTCTTTCTCTCAATGAAGCAGCTTCAAATGAAGATAACGAAAGAGCGATGCTAGAAGCGATTGACCATGTGAAAAGCGGGCAAATTACCTTTGCAGTGAGAGATACCCAAATTGATGGAATCGACATTGCGAAAGGTGACTATATGGGTCTGTTCAACGGGAAAATCACCTTAACAGCGAAAAATCAATTAGATGCAGCAAAAGAACTTCTCGCCAAAATGGTGACAGAAGATGATGAGATTGTCACCATCATTAAAGGGGAAGATGCATCATCTGATGAAATGGATGCGTTACAAGCCTTTATTGAAGAAACATTTGAAGATGTAGAAGTTGAAGTCCACGATGGAAAACAGCCGCTTTATTCATATATTTTGGCGATTGAATAACGAAAGAAGGGCAAATAAAGCCCTTCTTCTTCTTTTGCAATTTTTTACTAGCCATTCCACGGTGAAATGAGTTGCGGGAAACGAATGAATCCATTAGTCTAAAGAAAGAACCAAACCATACGTGAGTGGTGATGAGAGGGGAAGACCTATGAAATTTAGAAGTGTGTTTGATATTATTGGACCTGTCATGATTGGGCCATCAAGTTCGCACACAGCGGGTGCGGCTCGTATCGGGAGAGTAGCTCGCAGCTTATTTGGAAGAGAGCCGAAACGAATTGTCGTTTCATTTTATGGTTCCTTTAAAGATACGTATAAAGGGCATGGTACAGATGTCGCCATTATCGGCGGTGTTCTTGACTTTGATACATTTGATGAACGAATCAAAACAGCGATCGATATTGCTAAAAGCAAAGAGATCGATATTGAATTTAAAGAAGAAGAGGCAGTGCCGGCGCATCCAAATACAGCAAAAGTAGAGATTTCAGATGCGAACGGAAGCCTTGAATTAATCGGCATTTCCATCGGCGGAGGTAAAATTGAAATCACAGAATTAAATGGCTTTGAGCTCAGGCTTTCAGGGAATCATCCTGCCATTCTTGTGGTTCATAACGATCGCTACGGGACGATTGCGGCAGTTGCCAATGTATTAGCGAAATTCGCCATTAACATCGGTCATATGGAAGTAGCGCGTAAAGATGTCGGGCAAGAGGCACTGATGACAATTGAAGTGGATCAAAATATTGACCCAGCTGTCCTATCAGAGCTTGAAACGCTGCCAAACATTATTCAAGTCACACAAATTGCAGAGTAACAACAAGGAGGTTATGAATGATGTTTAAAAACGTCAAAGAACTCGTGCAGCTAACAGAAGAACGGAATACCTCCATTTCAGAAATTATGATTGTGCAAGAAATGGAAGTGACAGGGAAGTCACGTGAAGAAATTTTCTCCCAGATGTACCGCAACCTAGAAGTGATGGAGCAGGCTGTTGAAAACGGGCTGAAGGGTGTGAAATCATTATCAGGGTTAACAGGCGGAGATGCAGTCAAACTTCAAGCCTATATCGCATCAGGCAAAACGCTGTCTGGTCATACAATATTAGATGCTGTTAGTAAGGCTGTTGCAACAAATGAAGTCAATGCCGCAATGGGAACCATTTGTGCAACGCCTACAGCAGGCTCAGCAGGTGTTGTACCAGGTACGTTATTTGCAGTAAAAGAAACATTAAAGCCAACAAAGGAACAAATGGTCAGATTCCTGTTTACTTCTGGCGCATTTGGTTTTGTTGTGGCGAATAACGCCAGCATTTCTGGTGCAGCAGGCGGCTGTCAGGCAGAGGTAGGTTCTGCATCAGGTATGGCAGCAGCAGCTATTGTCGAAATGGCAGGCGGTACACCGCAGCAATCTGCAGAAGCGATGGCGATTACACTCAAAAATATGCTTGGACTTGTTTGCGATCCAGTAGCAGGACTTGTCGAAGTGCCGTGCGTGAAACGAAATGCAATGGGTGCATCTAACGCTATGATCGCAGCAGACATGGCGCTTGCCGGCATCACTAGCCGCATTCCTTGTGATGAAGTCATTGATGCGATGTACAAGATCGGTCAAACGATGCCAACAGCTCTTCGTGAAACAGCACAAGGCGGACTCGCTGCGACACCGACAGCAAGAGAGCTTGAAAAGAAGATTTTCGGAGGTGTGACCTCATTTCGTGATACAGAAACTGCAAGATAATGTCTCTGTCCTGAAGGGGATTGGAGAGGAAACCGAAAAAACACTCAATGAACTTGGAATCTACACAGTAGCCGATTTACTCGGCTACTTTCCTTATCGATATGACGACTATGAGCTTCGTAACTTAGAAGAAGTAAGGCATGACGAACGAGTCACAGTTGAAGGGAAAGTACATAGTGAGCCCGTTCTCACCTATTATGGAAAAAAACGAAGCAGGCTGACATTCAGGCTGCTTGTCGGGCGTTTTCTCATTACAGCGATTTGTTTCAATCGTCCATATTTAAAACGAAACCTTGTGTTAGGTGATACAGTTTCCGTCACAGGAAAATGGGATAAAAACCGCCAATCTATCATGGTCCAGGAATTTAAAAAAGGAACGCACGAGCAAGATGGCAGTATAGAGCCCGTTTATTCAGTAAAAGAAAATGTGACCGTGAAAATGATGAGACGCTTTGTGAAACAAGCCTTGTCACTTTATGTAGACAAAGCTGAAGATCCATTGCCAAAGCAGCTTGTCTCTGCTTATAAGCTCATGTCCTATCAGGAAGCGTTAAAAACCATTCATCTCCCAGAGACAAGAGACTCGCTCAAGCAATCAAGACGACGTTTTGTGTACGAAGAATTTCTCATCTTTCAGCTGAAGATGCAGGCGATTAGAAAGAAAGAACGAGAGAGAACATCAGGCATCCAGCATCCGTTTTCCAAAGAGGCTGTTTTTGAGTTTGTTCACAGCCTGCCATTTCCACTGACGAAGGCACAATCAAGAGTGCTTGATGAAATCATGTCAGACATGGCGTCTCCATATCGAATGAACCGTCTGCTTCAAGGAGATGTAGGTTCAGGGAAAACAGCTGTTGCAGCCATTGCGCTTTATGCCGCTCATTTATCAGGTTTTCAAGGTGCATTAATGGTCCCAACAGAAATTTTAGCAGAACAGCATGCGGATTCGCTTTACCAGCTGTTTGAAAAATGGGGACTGAATATCGCCCTTTTGACAAGCTCTGTGAAAGGAAAGCGCCGCAGAGAATTGCTTGAACGTCTAAAAGAAGGCGAGATTGACATTTTAGTCGGTACCCACGCACTCATCCAAGACGAAGTCGAATTTCAGCAGCTCGGTCTAGTCATCACAGATGAGCAGCACCGGTTTGGCGTAGAGCAGCGGAAAAAACTGCGAAGTAAAGGGCAGGATCCGGATGTCTTGTTTATGACTGCTACACCTATTCCACGAACACTTGCGATCACTGTCTTTGGAGAAATGGACGTATCCGTCATTGATGAATTGCCAGCTGGCAGAAAACAAATCGAAACGTATTGGGTGAAGCATGACATGCTTGAGAGAATTCTTGCTTTTGTGGATAAAGAGCTGAGAAAAGGCAGACAGGCATATATTATTTGTCCGCTCATTGAAGAATCAGACAAGCTTGATGTCCAAAATGCGCTTGATGTCCATAGCATGCTGACTGAAGCATACCGCGGTAAATGGTCAATCGGTTTAATGCATGGGAAACTGGCAAGTGATGAAAAAGATCAAGTCATGAGAGCCTTTACCGCAAATGAAGTGCAAATTCTTGTTTCAACCACAGTCGTTGAAGTCGGGGTCAACGTGCCGAATGCAACCATCATGGTTATTTATGATGCAGACCGCTTCGGATTGTCTCAGCTTCATCAGCTAAGAGGGCGGGTCGGCCGGGGAGAGCATCAATCATTTTGTATTTTAATGGCTGATCCAAAGTCAGAAACGGGAAAAGAGCGGATGCGGATCATGTCCGAAACAACCGATGGCTTTGAGCTGTCTGAAAAGGACTTAGAACTAAGAGGGCCCGGCGACTTCTTCGGTAAAAAACAAAGCGGGATGCCCGAATTTAAGGTAGCAGATATGGTTCACGACTATAGAGCGCTGGAAACGGCTAGAAAAGATGCGGCAGACCTTGTCCAATCGGACGCCTTTTGGACTGATCCCGAATACAAAGAACTCCGGCAAACGCTGATAGACAGCGGTGTGCTGGGAGGAGATAAATTAAGCTGATCAAACGCTGGAGGAATTTTCTTGTCTTTTTGAAACAAGGATTGATTTATCATCTATGAGATTATATACTACTATTAGTACCTAGTCATAAATGTACGGATGGTGTCTGCATATGAAACTAAATAAAAAAGAACGTCAAAAGCTCCTCCAGCAAACGATCAGCTCGACTCCATTCATTACTGATGAAGAATTGGCAAGTAAATTCGGTGTCAGCATACAAACGGTTCGTCTTGATCGTTTAGAGCTGTCGATCCCTGAATTACGCGAAAGAATTAAGCATGTGGCCGAAAAGACATTAGAGGATGAAGTAAAATCACTTCCACTGGATGAAGTGATTGGAGAAATGATTGATGTAGAACTTGATGACCAAGCCATTTCCATTTTAGAAGTGAGAAAAGAGCATGTATTCAGCCGCAACCAAATTGCCAGGGGACATCATCTCTTCGCCCAGGCAAATTCGCTGGCAGTTGCCGTCATTGACGATGAACTGGCTTTGACAGCAAAAGCGAATATCAGGTTTACAAGGCAGGTGAAACAAGGCGAAAGAGTCGTCTCTAAAGCCAAAGTAGCCTCACATGATAAAGAAAAAGGAAGAACCGTAGTTGAAGTAAGCAGCTATGTTGGTGAGGAAGTTGTCTTCTCAGGTGACTTCGTCATGTATCGCTCAAAACAAAAGTAAAAGGTGGCACGTAATATGAGAATTGCAGTCGATGCAATGGGGGGAGATCATGCCCCTAAAGCCATTATTGACGGTGTGCAAAAAAGCTTAACAGCATTTTCAGATATCGAGATTACACTTGTCGGCGATGAAAACAAAATCAAACCATACATAACAAACAACGATCGCATCACGATTTTAGATGCAAAAGAAGTCATTGAACCGACGGATGAACCAGTGCGTGCAGTCAGACGTAAAAAGGATTCATCTATGGTGAAAATGGCGCAGGAAGTTTCCGAGGGACGAGCAGATGCCTGCATCTCAGCAGGAAATACCGGTGCCCTCATGACAGCTGGGCTGTTTATCGTAGGCAGAATTGACGGTATTGACAGACCAGCCCTTGCCCCAACTTTGCCAACACTGGATGGCAGCGGCTTCTTATTACTAGATGTTGGTGCCAACGTTGATGCAAAACCAGAACATCTCGTGCAATATGCCATGATGGGATCCATCTACGCAGAGCGTGTCTTCCCAAAGAGCAATCCGCGTGTTGGACTGTTAAATGTAGGAACAGAAGATAAAAAAGGCAACGATTTAACGAAAAAAACCTTTGAATTATTAAAAGCATCAGACTTGAATTTCGTAGGAAATGTAGAGTCCCGTGACTTATTAGAAGGTGTTGCTGACGTTGTTGTCACAGATGGTTTCACAGGAAATATTGCGCTTAAAACAATTGAAGGCACAGCCCTTTCTGTCTTTAAAATGCTGAAAGAAACATTAACATCCAGTTTCACAGCAAAAATAGCAGCAGGCATGATGAAGCCGAAATTGATGCAGATGAAATCTAAAATGGATTACTCTGAATATGGCGGTGCCGCTTTATTTGGTTTAAAGGCACCTGTTATTAAAGCGCACGGCTCCTCTGATGAAAATGCCATTTTCCATGCAATTCGTCAGGCACGTGATATCGTCGAAAAAGACGTTTCAGCTATCATTCATCAAGAAGTCCAAAAAGAAACGACGAATGAGTCTTAATGGAGGTAAAGCAGCATGACTAAAATTGCATTTTTATTCCCTGGCCAAGGCTCTCAAAAAATTGGCATGGGAAAAGATTTATTTGACCAAGAAGCAGTATCTAAAGCTGTATTTGAAGAAGCAGACAACACCCTCGGGTTTGATTTATCTTCTATGATTTTTGAAGGGGATGCAGAAGAACTGACGCTCACTTATAACGCGCAGCCAGCTCTTTTAACGACAAGTATCGCCATCTTAAAGAAATTTGAAGAGAGCGGAATCAAAGCAGATTATGCAGCAGGACACAGTCTTGGCGAATACACTGCCCTCGTTGCAGCAGGCGCACTTTCGTTTAAAGATGCTGTTTATGCAGTCAGAAAGCGCGGAGAATTAATGAATGAAGCTGTTCCAGCAGGAGAAGGCGCCATGGCAGCGATTCTCGGCTTAGACAAAGCGGCACTTGTCGAAGTGACAAAAGAAGTGACAGAAAGCGGTCACCTTGTAGAGCTCGCTAACTTAAACTGTCCTGGTCAAATCGTCATCTCTGGTACAGCAAAAGGGGTAGAACTTGCTTCAGAGAAAGCGAAAGAAAAAGGCGCAAAACGTGCAATTGCTCTTGAAGTGAGCGGACCTTTCCATTCTGCATTAATGAAACCAGCTGCTGAAAAATTTACAGATGTTTTGTCAAAGCTGGATATTGCGGATGCCAAAACTCCGGTCATCTCAAATGTAACAGCAGACATCGTGACATCTCGTGATGACATTGAGACAAAGCTCATTGAACAACTGTATTCTCCAGTTCGTTTTGAAGAAAGTGTGGAACGTCTTATTGATCTAGGCGTCACAACATTTATTGAAATTGGTCCTGGCAAAGTGCTTTCAGGTCTTGTGAAAAAAGTGAATCGCCGCCTGACGACGATTTCCGTTTCAGATCAAGAAACAATTGAAGCAGCCATTCAAACACTCAAGGGGGATTCTTGATGCTTACAAATAAAACAGCCGTTGTAACAGGAGCATCACGCGGGATTGGCCGTTCCATCGCGATCGATCTAGCGAAAAGTGGTGCAAATGTTGTCGTGAACTATTCTGGAAACGAAGCAAAAGCAAATGAAGTCGTAGATGAAATCAAAGCACTCGGCCAGCAGGCATTTGCTGTGAAAGCTGATGTCTCAAATGCTGAAGAAGTACAAGCTATGATGAAACAAGCGATTGATACCTTTGGTTCAATTGACATTCTTGTGAATAATGCAGGCATTACAAAGGACAACCTGCTCATGAGAATGAAAGAGAATGAATGGGATGATGTTATTAACATAAACTTAAAAGGTGTCTTTAACTGTACAAAAGCCGTGACACGTCAAATGATGAAGCAAAGAAGTGGAAGAATCATCAATTTGGCTTCAGTCGTTGGTGTGTGTGGAAACCCTGGACAAGCAAACTATGTTGCAGCAAAAGCTGGCGTCATCGGATTAACGAAAACAACAGCAAAAGAGCTGGCAACTCGTCACATTACAGTGAATGCAGTAGCACCAGGCTTTATTTCAACAGATATGACAGACAAGCTTGATGACAATGTACAGACGGAAATGCTTAAACAAATCCCGCTCGCACGCTTTGGTGCACCTGAAGATATTAGCAACGTCGTTGTCTTTTTAGCTTCAGAAGGAGCAGGTTATATTACAGGCCAAACCATCCAAGTAGATGGCGGAATGGTCATGTCCTAAGAAATATCAAAATTTCATTAGGTTTTCTCTAGTTTTTTAAAAACGAATCAACTATAATACTTTGAGGGGAGGTGAAAGGCAATGGCAGACGTATTAGAGCGTGTATCAAAAATTATTGTAGACCGCCTTGGCGTTGATGAGGCTGACGTGAAAATGGAAGCTTCATTTAAAGAAGATTTAGGCGCTGATTCCCTTGATGTAGTTGAGCTAGTTATGGAACTTGAAGATGAGTTCGATATGGAAATTTCTGACGAAGATGCTGAAAAAATTGCAACAGTCGGTGACGCTGTGAACTACATAAATAACCAGCAATAAGCGTAACAAAGTCCCGTCTACTTTCGACGGGACTTTGAAAATTTATGTTAGTTTCAACACATTCAGCTGATCAATTGTCAGCCTTTTTCAGATGCTGGGAGCAATGTTTCCCTGCATGTAGAAAGAGAGACTCCATATAATCAGTATCCTTAAAGGCGATTACGCCTACCTGGAGGTTGCTATGCCAAAACAATATAAAGACAAACAGAAACAGAGCAAAAAACTAGAGCAATTTAGAGAATTCCAGCAGCGCATTTCTGTACATTTTAAAAATGAAAAGCTTCTATACCAAGCTTTTACCCATTCCTCTTATGTGAATGAACACCGGAAAAAGCCATACGAGGACAATGAAAGACTTGAATTTTTAGGAGATGCTGTTTTAGAATTGACCATCTCTCAATTCTTATTTGCAAAATATCCAGCGATGAGCGAGGGAGATTTAACGAAACTAAGAGCGGCGATCGTATGTGAACCGTCACTTGTATCACTCGCACATGAGCTGTCCTTCGGTGACCTTGTTCTTTTAGGAAAAGGCGAAGAAATGACAGGCGGCAGAAAACGCCCAGCACTCTTAGCTGACGTATTCGAGGCGTTTATCGGTGCACTTTATTTAGATCAGGGACTGGAGCCAGTTGAACGGTTCCTAGAAGCGTACGTTTATCCGAAAATTAATGATGGAGCGTTCTCGCACGTCATGGACTTTAAAAGCCAGCTGCAAGAATTTGTGCAGCGCGATGGAAAAGGTGTGCTTGAATACCGTATCCTGCATGAAAAAGGCCCTGCACATAACCGGGAATTTGAAGCAAATGTATCCCTTCGAGGTGAAGTGCTCGGAATCGGAAATGGACGCTCTAAAAAAGAAGCAGAACAGCACGCTGCACAGGAAGCACTTGCTAAATTGCAGAAACATCATATGAACCAATAAAATCCCCCTCGTTATTCAGGGGGATTTCACTCTGTTTTCCATCATCTTTTTACACTTCATATGGTAAGATGATAGTACTTTAAATACATAAGGAGGATCACTCTCATGTTCCTCAAACGTTTAGACGTGATAGGATTCAAATCATTTGCACAGCGAGTGACCGTGGACTTTGTCAAAGGGGTCACAGCTGTTGTTGGACCAAACGGAAGCGGCAAAAGCAATATTACCGATGCCATCCGCTGGGTACTTGGAGAACAATCAGCGAAAAGTCTCCGCGGAGGAAAAATGGAAGATATCATTTTTGCAGGAAGTGACTCAAGGAAAAGAGTCAATCTAGCAGAGGTTACTTTAACATTAGATAACGAAGACCACTTTTTACCGATCGATTTTCACGAAGTCAGTGTGACAAGAAGGGTTTATCGTTCAGGAGAAAGTGAATTTCTCATCAACAATCAATCTGTCCGCTTAAAGGATATTATTGATCTTTTCATGGATTCAGGTCTTGGAAAAGAAGCTTTTTCAATCATCAGCCAAGGAAAAGTAGAAGAAATTCTATCAAGTAAGGCAGAAGAGAGAAGAAGCATCTTTGAAGAAGCGGCTGGTGTTTTGAAATATAAAACAAGAAAGAAAAAAGCCGAGAATAAACTGTTTGAAACGCAGGACAACTTAAACCGAGTAGAAGATATTCTGCATGAGCTAGAAGATCAAGTAGAACCATTAAGAATGCAAGCCTCTATTGCAAAGGACTATTTGCAAAAAAAAGAAGAGCTTGAAAATGTCGAAATCGCCCTCACTGTCCATGACATCGAAGCACTTCATGAAAAATGGACAACACTTGGTGAAGCAGTCGAGCGCTTCAAACAAGATGAAATGAAGCAGTCTACAGATATCCAAGCAAAAGAAGCCAAAATTGAAGAATCGAGAGACCGCATTCAAGCGCTTGATGAATCAATTAATGACCTGCAAGAAGTTCTTCTTTTCACAAGTGAAGAGTTAGAAAAACTTGAAGGAAAAAAAGAAGTGCTAAAAGAACGGAAAAAAAATGCCGCCGCAAACCAAGGGCAGCTAGAAGAAACGCTCGTTCGCTTAACTGAAAAGCAGGCACAGTTAACCGAAAAGATTGAACAGCAGAAAATTACGCGGGACAGCCTGCAAAAAGAAGTGCAGCAGCTAAAAGATGAAGTGAAAACAAAGCAGCATCAACTGTCGCTTCATAGCGAAGATGTGGAAGGTCAAATTGAACAGCTGAAAAGTGATTATTTTGATCTGCTCAATGAACAGGCTTCCATCCGAAATGAACGTAAATTACTAGAAGAACAGCAGCGCCAAGCGGCGATGCAGCTAGAGCGGCTGACGCAAAATAACCAAAAACATATCGAAGAACGAGTGTCTGTCAAAGAAAAGAAAACAGAGGCTGAGCAGAAGCTTTCAGCACTGGAAGATGACATTCTGGCTCAAGTCAAACGTTTTAGAGAAGCAGAACAAAAGCTTGAGCAAATGAAACGTCAATACGAGAAAAAAGAAACGGCTCTTTACCAAGCCTATCAATACGTACAGCAGGCAAAATCCAAAAAAGAGATGCTTGAATCCATGCAGGAAGACTTCTCAGGCTTTTTCCAAGGAGTGAAAGAGGTCTTAAAGGCAAAAGAACGGTTAGGCGGTATTCACGGTGCCATTGCAGAGCTGATTCAAACGGATCAGCAGTATGAGACAGCGATTGAAATTGCGCTAGGTGCAGCAACGCAGCACGTCGTCACAGAAAATGAAGCAGCTGCGAGACAAGCGATTGGATACTTAAAGCAGCATTCCTTTGGACGTGCAACCTTCCTGCCAATGAACGTCATCAAAGAAAGAACCATTCAGCTCAGAGATGTCCAAACAGCAGAGCAGCACGCTGCATTTATCGGTGTAGCGAGTCACCTCGTTTCCTTTGACGAAAAGTATCAAAAGGTAATTCAGAATTTACTTGGAACTGTGCTGATCGTTAGAGACTTAAAAGGCGCCAATGAATTGGCAAAAATGCTTGGACATCGTTATCGTATCGTGACCCTTGATGGAGATGTCGTAAACCCCGGCGGTTCAATGACCGGTGGCGGCGTAAAGAAAAAGAACAACTCTCTTCTTTCAAGAAACCGGGAGATCGAAACGTTAACAAAGCAGCTCTTTGAAATGGAAGAGAAAACAACGATCCTTGAAAAAGAAACAAAAGAAACAAAGCAATTGATCGGAGCAAACGAAAGCCAATTAAACGAACTGCGCCAGCGCGGCGAAACGCTTCGTGAAAAGCAGCAAGAACTCAAAGGGAAGCTATACGAACTGCAAGTCGCAGAAAAAAATATCAATGCTCATCTTGAACTCTATGATCAAGAAAAAGAAGAATTGCAGCAGCGTTCTACTGAACTTGCGGATAAGGACAAAAAGCAGGTTGCTCTTGAAGCCTCTATAGGTGAAAAATTGACGGATCTTGATCAAGAGATCAAT
The DNA here is from genome assembly GCF_038630785.1 of Bacillus sp. FSL K6-1000. Lineage (NCBI taxonomy): Bacteria > Bacillati > Bacillota > Bacilli > Caryophanales > Bacillaceae > Bacillus > Bacillus sp. FSL K6-1000. The sequence goes on from NZ_CP152042.1 coordinate 1,543,567, forward strand.
ACATTAACAAAGCGTAAGCAAACGCAAAGCTCAACGAAAGAAACCATTTCTGCCGAATTAACAGAGCTGAAAATCTCGCTTGCCAAAAAAGATCAGTCCTTAGCCAATGAACAAGAAAAGCTTTCGAGCTTAATGGCTGAATTAGAAGAGGCTGAACAGACACTGATGGAAACAAAAGAAGATCTGTCACTCTTAACAAGTGAAATGTCATCTAGTTCAAGCGGAGCCGAACAACTGGAAGAAGCGGCAAAAGAGAAGCTGGAAAACAAAAACAAAACAACCGCACTCATTTCAGAGCGGCGTAAGCAGCGTCTCGCTCTTTCTGAAACATTAGAATTCGCTGAACGTGAACTTAAAGAACAAAAGCGCTTGTACAAGCAGCTCACCACAAGCTTAAAAGATGAAGAGATTAAGCTAGGCCGTATGGAAGTCGAGCTTGATAACCTGATCGCTTATTTGAACGATGAATATGCTCTTTCGTTTGAAGGAGCAAAAGAGATGTATCAGTTGACGTTATCGCCAGATGAAGCAAGAAAACGAGTGAAGCTGATCAAACTAGCGATTGAAGAGCTTGGAACAGTAAATCTAGGCAGCATTGACGAGTATGAACGTGTCAATGAACGCTATCTCTTCTTAACAGAGCAGCGAAATGATCTGACAGAAGCGAAAAATACATTATTCCAAGTCATCGAAGAAATGGATCAAGAGATGACAAAGCGCTTCTCTGAGACATTCTCTCAAATTCGCGGGCACTTTGAATCTGTATTCCAAGCATTATTTGGCGGCGGAAGAGCTGATCTTAAGCTGACAGATCCAAATGATTTGCTCAACTCTGGCGTTGATATTGTCGCGCAGCCGCCAGGGAAAAAACTGCAAAACTTAAGCCTGCTTTCAGGCGGAGAGAGAGCCTTAACAGCGATCGCTTTACTATTCTCTATTTTAAAAGTGAGACCTGTTCCATTCTGCGTATTAGATGAGGTAGAAGCGGCGCTTGATGAAGCAAATGTTTTCCGTTTTGCGCAATATTTAAAGAAATACAGCCAGGAAACACAGTTCATTGTCATTACGCACCGCAAGGGAACAATGGAAGAAGCAGATGTGCTCTACGGCGTAACCATGCAGGAATCAGGTGTTTCTAAGCTTGTATCTGTCAAACTAGAAGAAACAAAAGAGCTTGTCCAGTAATTAAAGGAGGTTTTTGAACCAATGAGCTTTTTTAAGAAATTAAAAGAAAAATTTACGCAGCAAACCGATTCAGTATCTGAAAAGTTTAAAGATGGACTCGAAAAAACGAGAAACTCCTTCCAAGGAAAAGTAAATGAACTGATTTCTCGCTACCGCAAAGTCGATGAAGACTTTTTTGAAGAGCTGGAAGAGGTTCTAATCGGTGCTGATGTCGGTTTCACAACTGTGATGGAACTGATTGATGAGCTGAAAAAAGAAGTGAAATTAAGAAACATTCAAGACCCAAGTGAAGTACAAGCGGTGATTTCTGAAAAACTGGTTGACATCTACAATAGCGGAGAGGAACAAATTTCTGCGCTGAACATTGAAGACGGGCGTTTGAATATCATTTTGTTTGTAGGCGTCAACGGTGTTGGGAAAACAACGACGATCGGCAAGCTTGCAAACAAGCTGAAAAATGAAGGGAAATCCGTCATTTTAGCAGCAGGTGATACGTTCCGTGCCGGTGCGATCGAGCAGCTTGAAGTTTGGGGAGAGCGTTCAGGTGTTCCTGTCGTCAAACAAACAGCAGGCTCTGATCCAGCAGCGGTGATCTATGATGCCGTCCAATCAGCAAAAGCGAAAAATGCAGATGTCCTCATCTGCGATACAGCAGGAAGACTTCAAAACAAAGTCAACTTGATGAAAGAGCTGGAGAAAGTCAAGAGAGTCATTGAACGCGAGGTTCCAGATGCACCTCATGAAGTATTGCTCGCTCTTGATGCGACAACAGGTCAAAACGCCATGGCACAAGCCAAGGAATTTTCTAAAGCGACAAATGTGACAGGGATTGCTTTAACAAAGCTTGACGGTACTGCAAAAGGCGGAATTGTTCTTGCGATTCGAAATGAGCTGAACATCCCAGTAAAGCTTGTCGGTTTAGGTGAAAAGGTGGACGATTTGCAAGAGTTTGATGCAGAATCGTATGTGTATGGATTATTCTCAGACGTAATTGATCAACAAGACTAACAAAAAAATGCCGGCAAAACTGCTGGCATTTTTATTTATACGTAGCTTCATGAAGTGACAAGATAAAAACTTGACACACAGAAGAGAACCGTGTAAACTTAGTTGATGTAAAGGGAATGAACTTAACAAAGGGGAGAGAGCCCATGACGCTTGAAAAAACAACGAGAATGAATTACTTGTTTGACTTCTATCAATCGTTGTTGACCGCAAAGCAAAAGAGCTACATGTCGCTTTACTACCTAGACGATTTTTCCCTCGGTGAAATTGCGGATGAATATGAAGTATCAAGGCAGGCTGTTTATGATAATATTAAACGGACTGAAGCGATGCTTGAACAATATGAAGAAAAGCTGCTCTTGTTTAAGAAATTTAAAGAGCGTAAAGAACTTCTCAAAAAAATGAGAGAGCTTGTAGCTGATTCTGCGCAAACGGAAGAAGCAGAAGCTTTAATTGAATCGCTTGAGAAATTAGATTAGGAGGCGGCACAGTATGGCATTTGAAGGATTAGCCGACCGACTGCAGCAGACGATTTCAAAAATCCGCGGCAAAGGAAAAGTGTCAGAGCAAGATGTAAAAGAAATGATGCGCGAGGTACGCCTTGCCCTTCTTGAAGCTGACGTCAATTTTAAAGTAGTCAAAGACTTTGTGAAAAAAGTAAGTGAGCGGGCAGTTGGACAAGAGGTCATGAAAAGCCTTACCCCTGGACAACAGGTCATTAAAGTTGTAAAAGAAGAACTCACTGAATTAATGGGCGGAGAAGAGAGTAAGATCGCTGTAGCGAAAAAATCTCCAACAGTCATTATGATGGTTGGTCTTCAAGGGGCAGGTAAAACAACCACAACTGGGAAGCTTGCCAATTTACTTCGCAAAAAACATAATCGCAAGCCGATGATGGTGGCTGCTGATATTTATAGACCAGCAGCGATCCAGCAGCTTCAAACGCTTGGGAAACAGCTTGATATGCCGGTGTTTTCATTAGGTGATCAAGTCAGCCCTGTCGAAATTGCCAAACAGGCAATTGAAAAAGCGAAAGAAGAACACCATGATTATGTCATTTTAGATACAGCAGGACGTCTTCATATCGATGAAGAATTAATGGATGAACTTCAAAAAGTAAAAGAAGTAGCGAATCCAGAAGAAATTTTCCTAGTTGTTGACTCTATGACTGGTCAAGATGCTGTCAATGTCGCAAAAAGCTTTAATGAACAGCTTGGTTTAACAGGTGTTGTTCTCACAAAACTAGACGGTGATACAAGAGGCGGTGCAGCCCTTTCTATTCGAGCTGTCACCAATACGCCGATTAAATTCGCTGCACTAGGAGAAAAGCTTGATGCGATTGAACCATTCCATCCGGAGCGGATGGCATCAAGAATTCTTGGCATGGGAGATGTGCTCACGCTGATTGAAAAAGCACAGGCAAACGTCGACCAAGATAAAGCGAAAGAGCTTGAGCAAAAAATGCGGACAATGAGCTTCACGCTCGATGATTTCCTCGAGCAGCTTGGCCAAGTTCGCAATATGGGTCCTCTTGATGAACTGATCCAAATGATGCCGGGAGCCGGTAAAATGAAAGGGCTCAAAAACGTCCAAGTGGACGAAAAGCAGCTCAATCACATTGAAGCGATCATTAAATCAATGACGACTCAGGAAAAAGAACAGCCAGAGGTCATCAATGCAAGCCGAAGAAAACGGATTGCAAAAGGAAGCGGAACATCTGTACAGGAAGTCAATCGACTTTTAAAGCAATTTGATGAAATGAAAAAGATGATGAAGCAAATGACCAACATGTCCAAAGGAAAGAAAAAGGGCTTTAAATTACCATTTATGTAATTGGTTATACATGATAAAACCGTTGTTAAGAAAAAACACTTTACAAACCCTTTTATCATTGTTAATATACTATCTTGTTGAAATATTTTCGGAGGTGCTAGTAAAATGGCAGTAAAAATTCGTTTAAAACGTATGGGAGCAAAAAAATCTCCTTTCTATCGTATTGTTGTAGCAGATTCTCGTTCACCACGTGACGGTCGTTTCATCGAAACAGTTGGAACTTACAACCCAGTGGTATCACCAGCTGAGGTGAAAATCAACGAAGAATTAGCGCTTAAATGGCTTCAAAATGGTGCGAAACCATCTGATACAGTTCGCAACCTTTTCTCAAGCCAAGGAATTCTTGAAAAATTTCATAATGCGAAAAACAGCAAATAATGAATGAGCTGTCCTTGGAAGAATTGATTGTGTCCATCGTCGAGCCACTTGTTGATTTCCCTGAAGATATTCACGTATCTTCATTAGAAAAAGATGAGCAGGTGATTTACACACTGTCTGTCAATGCTGAAGATACCGGAAAAGTGATCGGAAAGCAGGGACGTACAGCAAAAGCGATACGAACAGTCATTTTTGCAGCAAGTGCAGAGTCTTCTAAGAAAGTTCAACTTGAGATTGCTGACTAAAAAGGGAGAGGGCTTAGGACCTCCCCTTTTTTTACACGTTTAAATCTATTTTTCGTTATACTGTAGAGGACAAATGCCTTCGGATAGGGGGACAAAAAGGAAGATGCAGATCATTCAACATGTCACCGTGATGCAAGTATTAACTGAAAGCAGTAAGGACAAACTGTTAACGACTTTTTTGGAGAAAAAAGAAAGACTAGAACGTGAATGCAATCAATTATATTTTCAACTAAAAAAGCATGAAAAAGAACCACATCAGCAAGAAGTCATCCCTCAATTTCAAAAAGCGATCGATAAAAGGCAAGAGAAAATTAGGCAGATTGATTTTCAAGTAGATCAGCTTCATATTTTGCCGCTTGGAAGTGAAATGAAAGAAACAGAAGTGGATGCACTGGTTGAAGTAAAAATAGGTGATAAATGGGATGACAAAATGCAAGATAATGTCATCGTCGTGAAAGACGGCACCATTGTGGAAATACGTCAGGGGTGATTGAGAACATGGAGCTAGAATGGTTGAATGTTGGAAAGATCGTCAATACACACGGAGTGCGCGGAGAAGTACGCGTCGTGTCAAAAACGGATTTCCCAGAAGAGCGTTACAAAAAGGGAAGCGTGCTCTATATTTTTAAACAAGGTCAAAAAGAGCCGCTGAAAGTGACTGTCGCATCACACCGCCAGCACAAACAGTTTGATTTGCTCACATTTGAAGAAATCAACTCATTAAATGAAGCAGAGCTTCTGAAAGAGTCAATCTTAAAGGTAGAAAAAGAACATCTTGGGTCATTAGACGAAGGAGAATTTTATTTCCACCAAATCATTGGCTGTGAAGTATACGATGAAGAGGACAAGCTGATCGGCCAAATCAAAGAAATCCTTACGCCAGGGGCAAATGATGTGTGGGTGATTGGAAGAAAAGGCAAAAAAGATGCCCTCATTCCATATATTCCATCTGTCGTCAAAAACATTGATATCTCATCCAAAACTGTTCGCATTGAAATGATGGAAGGACTCATTGACGAATGAAAATCGATTTCTTAACTCTTTTTCCTGAAATGTTCGAAGGTGTGCTTCACTCATCCATCTTAAAAAAAGCACAGGAGAAAGATGCCGTCTCATTTCAAGTCGTCAATTTTAGAGAGTATTCAGATCATAAGCATAAAACAGTGGATGACTATCCGTATGGCGGCGGTGCTGGTATGGTACTGAAAGCACAGCCCGTATTTGATGCGGTAGAAGATTTAACGAAGAAAGCAAGCACGAAGCCCCGAGTTATTCTTGTCTGTCCTCAAGGGGAAAGATATACACAAAAAAAGGCAGAAGAACTTGCAAAAGAAGAGCATCTTATGTTCATTTGCGGCCACTATGAAGGCTACGATGAGCGCATCAGGGAGCATCTTGTCACAGATGAGATCTCAATCGGAGATTTCGTCCTCACAGGCGGAGAGCTGCCAGCGATGATGATTGCAGACAGTGTGGTCAGGCTTTTGCCTCATGTGCTTGGAAAAGAAGCGTCTCACATCGAAGATTCATTCAGTACAGGTCTGCTTGAGCACCCGCACTATACAAGGCCAGCGGATTATAAAGGACTAAAAGTGCCGGATGTGCTCCTCTCTGGAAATCATGCCAAAATAGAAGAGTGGCGGCGCAAAGAATCATTGAAGCGAACCTATACAAGACGGCCAGATTTGATCGATTCTTGCAAAACGTTAACGAATGAAGAAAAAAGATGGCTTTGGCAGCTTCATAATGACTAGATTGTATTGCACACGGCATAGAGGTATGGTATGATACTACTTGTGACTTGGACGGCTTGCTGATCCAAGTTTGAAAACGATGTTCCGCTGCAATGAAGAAAGAGGACATGAGCATCTGTTGGAAGGAGTTGAAAACGATGCAACATTTGATTGAAGAAATCACAAAAGAACAATTACGCACTGATCTTCCTGCGTTCCGTCCTGGTGACACTTTACGTGTACACGTTAAAGTTGTCGAGGGTACTCGTGAGCGTATCCAGATCTTTGAAGGTGTTGTAATTAAGCGTCGTGGTGGTGGAATCAGCGAAACTTTCACAGTTCGTAAGATCTCTTACGGTGTAGGCGTTGAGCGTACATTCCCTGTACACACACCAAAAATCGCTAAGATCGAAGTTGTACGTCACGGTAAGGTACGTCGTGCGAAACTTTACTACCTACGTGAACTTCGCGGTAAAGCGGCTCGTATCAAAGAAATCAGACGATAATGATATCAAAGGAAAGAGCTTGTTACCTGTAACAGGCTCTTTTTTTGTACAATGTATAAAGATAACAGGTAGAAGAGAGAAGGTGCACATATGACGATTCAATGGTTTCCAGGCCATATGGCAAAAGCAAGACGTGAAGTCACAGAAAAATTAAAGCTCATCGACATCGTATTTGAATTAACCGATGCAAGAATTCCGATGTCCTCTAGAAACCCAATGATCGAAGAAATCCTTCAAAATAAACCCAAAATCATGCTATTAAACAAAGCTGATAAAGCAGATCCTCGTATGACAAAGGAGTGGCAGGCGCATTTTGAGCAGCAAGGCGTTCGGTCACTGGCTATTAACTCTGTCGATGGACAAGGGTTAAATCAGATCATCACAACTTCAAAAGAAATTTTAAAAGAAAAGTTCGACCGCATGAAAGCAAAAGGCGTCAAACCACGTGCCATTCGAGCACTGATTATCGGGATTCCCAATGTCGGAAAATCGACCTTAATCAATCGTTTAGCGAAAAAGAACATTGCCAAAACAGGAGACCGTCCTGGTATTACGACATCACAGCAATGGGTAAAGGTAGGGAAAGAACTAGAACTGCTCGATACCCCTGGAATCCTCTGGCCGAAGTTTGAAGATGAGCAAGTAGGACTTAGACTTGCGGTGACTGGAGCGATCAAAGATTCGATCATCAACTTACAGGATGTCGCTGTGTATGCACTTCGTTTTCTAGAAGAAAACTACCCAGAGCGATTAAAAAAACGCTATGACCTAGCGGAGATACCTGAAGATACGGTTGAGCTGTTTGATGCAATTGGCACTAAGCGCGGCTGTCTAATGAGCGGGGGATTCATAAACTATGACAAAACCACCGAAATCATTATTCGGGATATTCGAACAGAAAAATTTGGTCCCCTCACTTTTGAGAAGCCTGAAAGCTAAAAGACACGCAGCTCATGCGGGTCTTTATTTTTTGCGAAAAACTGCCGATATAAAGAAGGAGGCTGCGAAAAAGCCTATGTACACGGTGAAACAAATAAAAGAACTAATTGAAAATCATGCAGGTGACGAGTCATACATTCGTGAGCTTGTGAAAGATGATACGAGAAAAAGTGTCCAAAAACTCATAGAAAAGTGGCACAAAGAGAGAGAAAAGCAGCAAGCACTTCGCGTGGCATGGGATGACATGCTGCAATTTGAAAACAAAGCAAAGGCGCAGGGATACACATGTATTGCTGGAATAGATGAAGCAGGAAGAGGACCGCTCGCCGGCCCAGTTGTGGCAGCAGCCGTCATATTAAAGGAAGATACAGTCCTGCTCGGTTTAAACGACTCAAAGCAATTATCTGAGAAAAAAAGATTGGCTTATTATGATTTAATTCAAAAAGAAGCACTTGATATCGGAATCGGCATTGTTGATGCGGCTACGATTGACGAAATCAATATTTACGAAGCATCAAGACTGGCGATGGTGAGAGCTGTGGAACAGTTAACTCATACACCAGATTATCTACTCATAGATGCCATGACACTCCCGCTTTCAACTCACCAAGAGAATATCATCAAAGGAGATGCAAAAAGTGCATCCATTGCAGCAGGTGCATGTATTGCGAAGGTGACAAGGGATCAGATGATGGAAGAGTATGGGCGTAAGTATCCTGAGTATCAATTTGAAAAACATAAAGGGTACGGAACGAAAGAGCACTTGGCTGCGATTCAAACATATGGTGCGGCCCCAATCCACCGATTATCGTTTGCGCCAGTAAAATCTGTTATATCATAAATTTTAATCTAAGGAGGCTGCCTGTGATGACAAGAGTTGAGGACATACATACAGCACTGAATAGCCGGCTGAATACGGCTGAATCTGTTCCATTAAACACCGAAGGGAAGGAAAATGTTCATCGGCTGATTCTCGGTAAAGTACTAAAAATGCTTGGAGATGATACCGCCCTTGTTCAAATAGGCTCAACGAAAATAAAAGCGCAGCTGGCGGCCCAGCTTAAAGCAGACGCATTTTATTGGTTCCAATTTGAACAAGAGGGCGGCGGCAGCCTCAATAAACTAAGACCCGTTCAGCAATTTGATCAAGATCCTAAGACGTTAAAGGATGCAGCAGCCAAACTATTAGAAGGACTTTCACTGAAAAATGGGCTTGAAAACATGCTGACAGCTACAGCTTTTTTAAAGGAAAAGTCCGTCATTAACGAAGGAGAGTTAAAAACGGCAGTGAAATGGATCGAACAGCTTCAAGGAGCTGATGTGAAGAAAGGGCTCCAAGCACTCCTCTTTGCTTTAAAGAAAGATTTACCGATCCAGCAAGGGGTGCTTCAATCTATTTTAGCCGTAAAATCATCCTCTGCTCTTCATCAGGATATAACAGCGCTGCTAAATCAATTAACACAGCTTCCGAAGCACACAGATGCTACACAGACCCTTACACAAGCCGTTCGGTCAGTTGTAGATGCAGAGACAGCCGTCCATGCAGAAAAGCTCTTATCAGTCCTTATAGCAGCGAGAGAAGGCGAGGCGAAGCAAGGCGGTAGTTTACCAGTAACGACACTGCTCAATCCGTCTCAGCAAAAAGAAAATAGCCATGCCCCAATCGTTCAAGAGCGTCAGCCGTCCCAAGTTCTTCAGCCAAACGTGCAGCAGCAGTCAACAAGTCCAAAAGAGCTGCAAATCCCGCTTCAGCAAATTGAGCGGATACTGGCCAGCTTGATGAAACAAGGTGCAGATGGGCAGCAAGAACCCAACTTAAAACAGCTCACAGCATTGCTGCACGGACTCCAGCAGGCAGGCACTCAGCCTGACGCAAAAGCAGCTGTACTGCAAAAAGAGTTCCCATTCCTTTCGAAACCGGAGGCGAAAGCATTGGCTCAGGCGGTGCAGCAGACTGAACCAACATTAAGCAATAAAACTGATGTGCTCGATTTACTAATGACGATGAAAAAGGCAATCGGTGTGCGTGATGAAATTGGTATGCTGAAACTGCTTGAAAAAGGCAGCCAGGATGTCAAAAGTCAGGAGCTGCACCAATTAAAGCTTACCTTAAATGATGTGAGACAGGCTGATTTACCAGAGCACGTTAAAAAAGAAGTGGATCAATTATTTCATAGATTGAATGGACAGTTATTTGTGCAGCAGGAGAACCAAACCGTCAGTCAAATGATGGTTTCCTATCCTCTTTTCTCAAAACATAGTGTTCAAGATTTAACCTTTATACTAAAGGGACATAAGAAAAAAGATGGTTCTATTGATATTTCTCAGTGCCGCCTGATGTTTTATTTAAACATGGAAAACCTTGAAGAAACCTTAATAGACTGTACGATTCAGCAAAAGGTCATGTCCATTACTGTCGAGACAGCTCATGAACTGCAAGGAACCATTAATCCGATGATTCCGGCTGTACGGGAGAATTTAAATGCTCTAGGATACAGTTTAACGGGAATTACAGCAAAAAAGAGACAAGAGCCAGTAGATCCGTCTCAATTTCTAGATGAACACTTTCATAAAATCAGCGAGAAAGGGCTGGACTTACGAGTATGAAGGATTCAAAACCGCTTAGAAGAGCGGTCGCTCTGCATTACGATGAAGAAAAACAAAAGGCGCCAAAAGTCGTTGCAACAGGCAGCGGCTATGTGGCAGATCATATTATTGAAGAAGCAAAAAAGTCGGGAGTCCCTATCCAAGAAGACCGTAATTTAGTCGAACTCATGCGCCACTTAACGTTAGATGAGGAGATCCCTGAAGCGTTATACGATACTGTAGCAGAAATTTTTTCGTTTATCTACAGGTTAGATCAAAAAATGAAAAAATAAGGTAAAATAAGTGATTTGACTGAAAAATTTATATTTTTAATAAAATAAAAGTTTGAATGTTTAGAAGGATTTTACGATTTTACATAGAACCCTAGACATTCTCTTTTTTATTCTTTAAAATGAAAGCGCAGTCTATTTTATAATTTTTGTTTCTACATATGTTGGGAGGATGGGAAATGAATATCCATGAGTACCAAGGAAAAGAAATCCTAAGAAAATATGGGGTTTCAGTTCCAAATGGTAAAGTAGCATTTACACCTGATGAAGCAGTGAAAGCATCAGAAGAGCTAGGGAGCTCTGTATATGTCGTAAAAGCACAGATTCATGCAGGCGGCCGTGGTAAAGCAGGCGGGGTAAAAATTGCAAAAACGAAAGATGAAGTGAAAGGGTTTGCAGAGGAATTGCTCGGCAAGACACTTGTCACACATCAAACAGGGCCTGAAGGGCGCGAAATAAAACGCTTACTTATTGAAGAAGGCTGCGATATTCAAAAGGAATACTATGTTGGACTAGTTTTGGACAGAGCGACATCAAGAATTGTATTGATGGCATCTGAAGAAGGCGGTACTGAAATTGAAGAAGTAGCAGAAAAAACGCCAGAAAAAATCGTGAAAGTTGTCATCGACCCAGCGATTGGCCTGCAAGGCTATCAGGCGAGAGAAGTAGCATTTAAAATTAATATTCCAACAAAATTAGTTGGCCAAGCTGTTAAGTTTATGACAAGTCTTTACAATGCGTTTATTGAAAAAGATTGTTCAATTGCTGAGATTAATCCACTGGTTGTAACAGGCGATGGAAAAGTCATGGCACTTGATGCAAAATTAAACTTTGATAGCAATGCCTTATATAGACAAAAAGATATATTAGAATACCGTGACCTTGATGAAGAGGATCCAAAAGAAATTGAAGCATCTAAATATGACTTAAGCTACATTTCTCTAGATGGAAATATTGGCTGTATGGTCAATGGAGCAGGTCTTGCGATGTCTACAATGGATATCATCAAGCATTACGGCGGGGACCCTGCAAACTTCCTAGATGTTGGCGGCGGTGCAACAGCTGAAAAAGTAACGGAAGCATTTAAAATCATCTTATCTGATCAAAATGTAAAAGGGATTTTCGTGAACATTTTTGGCGGCATCATGAAATGTGATGTCATTGCAGAAGGTGTTGTTGAAGCGACGAAACAAGTCGGCTTAACATTACCACTTGTTGTACGTCTGGAAGGAACAAACGTTGAATTAGGGAAGAAAATCCTGAGTGATTCAGGCTTAAATATCACTTCTGCTGAGTCTATGGCTGACGGGGCAGAAAAGATTGTATCTTTAGTCAAGTAGAGCAGAAAGGCAGGGAACCTAAATGAGTGTATTTATTAATAAAAATACGAGAGTAATTGTTCAGGGGATTACCGGTTCAACCGCATTGTTCCATACAAAACAAATGATTGAGTACGGAACAAATATTGTTGGCGGTGTCACACCTGGAAAAGGTGGAACTGAAGTAGAAGGAGTTCCTGTATTTAATACTGTATCTGAAGCAGTTCAGACAACTGGAGCGAACGCTTCTGTTATCTATGTACCAGCACCATTTGCGGCAGATGCCATTTTAGAGGCTGTTGACGCAGAAGTCGATCTCGTCATTTGTATCACAGAACATATTCCAGTTCTGGACATGGTCAAAGTGAAGCGTTACATGGAAGGTAAGAAAACAAGACTTGTTGGACCAAACTGCCCAGGTGTCATCACACCTGAAGAATGTAAAATTGGTATCATGCCTGGCTACATTCATAAAAAAGGTCATGTGGGTGTTGTTTCTCGTTCTGGAACGCTTACATATGAAGCGGTACATCAGCTTTCAGAAGCTGGCGTTGGTCAATCGACAGCTGTAGGCATCGGGGGGGACCCGGTAAATGGGACAAACTTTATTGATGTGTTAAAAGCATTCAATGAAGATCCTGAAACGCATGCTGTGATTATGATCGGTGAAATCGGTGGTACGGCTGAAGAAGAAGCAGCTGAATGGGTAAAAGCAAATATGACTAAACCAGTCGTAGGCTTTATTGGCGGTAAAACGGCGCCTCCAGGAAAACGTATGGGACATGCTGGTGCCATTATTTCTGGTGGTAAAGGAACAGCTGATGAAAAAGTAAAAACAATGCGTGAATGTGGAATTGAAGTGGCAGAAACACCATCTGTCATGGGAGAAACGTTGATTAAAGTATTAAAAGAGAAGAATCTCTTCGAAGCTTGTAAAACGCATTAATGACACAAGAAGACTTGTTCTTTGACAAGTCTTCTTCTTTCTATCTTAAACTGGAGGAATGGTATGTACAACGTGTCCGAAAGAATGATTTTTCACCGCTTAAAAGGCCTCATCTCACCCTCATTACTTACAAAATGGTGGAAAGTCGATCCTGAGCTATATATAAATGAAGAAACACATCATTTTAAACAGGATCGATCATTACAAACGATCGACTTTACCCGCTTAAAACAAGCTGAAGAAAATGAATTCCCCATTTTTCAACACATCGTTCAAGCCTATTTAAAGCAAAACATTCACATGATTCCCATCACATCACCCTTATATCCAAGCACACTAAAAAATATTTATGATCCTCCCCCTGTGTTATTCCTAAAAGGAAACGTATCATATTTAAATGAAGAAAAAAGTTTAGGTGTAGTCGGCACGCGACTTCCATCGTCTTATGGAGAAGCATGTGTGAAAAAAATTGTTGGTGAGCTTGTCAAAGAAGAGTGGATGATTGTTAGTGGGCTAGCTAAAGGAATCGATGGACTGGCACATAAAGAGTGCATCAGGGAAAAAGGGAAAACGATCGGCATTATAGCCGGCGGCTTTCAGCATTTATACCCAAAAGAGCATGCGCAAATGGCTCAATACATGGGCGAGCATCATTTGCTTTTGTCAGAGCATCCGCCTTATGTCAAACCAGAAAAGTGGCATTTTCCAATGAGAAATCGTTTAATTAGTGCGTTGACGAGAGGAACCATTGTCATTCAGTGCAAAGAAAAGAGCGGTTCTCTTATTACAGCCTATCAAGCACTTGAGCAAGGAAAAGAAGTATTTGCGGTTGCCGGATCGATCTTTGATCCTAATTCCACAGGGCCGGCAAGACTCATTCAGCAGGGGGCAAAGCTTGTTCATTCCACAAAGGATATTTTAGATGAATTCTCCTTCCGCAGCGTTCAATATACTGAACTCTCATAAAAATATCGTTTGACAAAAGACATCGGAATATTTAATAATAGTGAGGATTTAAGTTTACACTTTGTTTTTCGTGTTTATAATGATGTTCATCATAAAGAATTTTTAACGATTGCCTGTTAGATAGGTGCAATTAACATAAATATGAATTGTGAAATGTATAAAGAGAGAACACCTCTTAAGGGGGATTTTGAGTATGGCTGATTATTTAGTCATCGTTGAGTCGCCAGCAAAGGCGAAAACGATTGAGCGTTATTTAGGAAAAAAGTATAAAGTAAAGGCTTCAATGGGACACGTAAGGGATTTACCGAAAAGTCAGCTCGGTGTTGACACTGAGCATGACTTCGAACCGAGATATATTACGATTCGCGGGAAAGGCCCAGTTTTAAAGGAATTAAAAACAGCGGCGAAAAAAGCAAAGAAAGTCTTTCTCGCGGCTGACCCCGATAGAGAGGGAGAAGCGATTGCTTGGCATTTAGCACATAGCCTTGACCTTGACCTCTCTTCTGACTGCCGTGTTGTTTTTAACGAGATTACAAAAGATGCGATTAAAGATTCCTTTAAGCATCCTCGTATGATCGATATGGACTTAGTTGATGCACAGCAGGCAAGACGAATTTTAGATCGTCTCGTTGGGTACAAAATCAGTCCGATTTTATGGAAGAAAGTGAAAAAGGGCTTAAGTGCTGGCCGTGTTCAATCAGTTGCACTCCGACTCATTATTGATCGCGAGAATGAAATTAATGAATTTAAACCAGAAGAATACTGGACAATTGACGGTACATTCCTCAAAGGAAAAGAAAGCTTCGAAGCAAGTTTCTTTGGCCTCAACGGGAAAAAGCATCCACTGAAAACAAAAGAAGATGTAAAAGAAATCCTTTCGAAATTAAAAGGAAACAAATTCTCTGTAGAGAAAGTAACGAAAAAAGAACGTAAACGTAATCCAGCTGTTCCGTTTACGACTTCTACTTTACAGCAAGAGGCTGCAAGAAAATTAAACTTCCGTGCAAAAAAGACGATGATGATTGCACAGCAATTATATGAAGGAATTGATCTTGGTAAAGAAGGTACAGTCGGTCTCATCACTTATATGAGAACGGACTCAACACGTATTTCAAATACGGCGATTGAAGAAGTATCTGCTTTCATTGATCAGACGTACGGCAAGAATTTCTTAAATACAACAAAACGAACGGCTAAAAAGAATGAAAACGCACAAGATGCTCACGAAGCCATCCGTCCGACTTCTACGTTAAGAAAACCGGCAGATGTCAAGCATGTGCTAAGCCGTGATCAGCTTCGCCTGTACAAATTGATTTGGGAACGATTCGTGGCAAGCCAAATGGCGCCGGCTGTTCTTGATACAATGAGTGTGGATCTTGATCATAATGGTCTTACTTTCCGTGCGAATGGAAGTAAAGTGAAATTCCCTGGGTTTATGAAGGTTTATGTAGAAGGGAAGGACGACCAGCTCGAGGAAAAGGACAAAATGCTTCCTGATCTGAAAGAAGGGGATACAGTCCTTTCAAAAGATATCGAACCTGAACAGCATTTCACACAGCCGCCTCCACGCTACACAGAGGCAAGATTGGTCAAAACACTTGAAGAGCTCGGTATAGGCCGTCCATCTACGTATGCACCAACATTAGATACGATTCAAAAGCGCGGTTATGTCGCGCTTGATAATAAACGATTTACTCCGACAGAGCTTGGAGAGATTGTACTCAACTTAATCATCGAATTCTTTCCTGAAATCATTAACGTTGAATTTACAGCGAAAATGGAAAAGGAACTTGATAGTGTTGAAGAAGGTACGATCGAATGGGTTCGTATTATCGACAGCTTCTATCAAGACTTTGCAAAACGGGTAGAAAAAGCTGAAGCAGAGATGCAAGAAGTTGAGATTGAGCCGGAATACGCAGGTGTTGATTGTGAAGAGTGCGGACATCCGATGGTGTACAAAATGGGTAGATACGGCAAGTTCATGGCGTGCTCTAACTTTCCTGACTGCCGTAACACAAAACCAATTGTCAAAGATATCGGTGTCAAATGCCCGTCATGTCATGAAGGAAACATTGTTGAACGAAAATCGAAGAAACGCCGCATTTTTTACGGCTGTGATCGTTTTCCAGAGTGTGAATTCGTTTCTTGGGACAAACCAATTGAAAGAAAGTGTCCAAAATGCGAAAATATGCTTGTAGAGAAAAAGCTGAAAAAAGGCGTTCAAGTTCAATGTGTGAACTGTGATTATAAAGAGGAACAACAAAAATAGCGGTGAGCAACCTTGTTCACCTGCTTTTTTATGTCATCAAACAGAACTTACGAAATAGGAGAGTTGTCCAATGAGTCAATTTGTAAATGTGATCGGAGCCGGTTTAGCTGGAAGTGAAGCTGCATGGCAAATCGCTAAACGAGGAATTAAAGTCAATTTATACGAAATGAGACCTGTGAAACAAACGCCGGCTCACCACACAGATAAATTTGCGGAGCTTGTATGCAGCAACTCACTGCGTGCGAACGCTTTGACGAATGCAGTAGGTGTATTAAAGGAAGAAATGCGTCATTTAGATTCAGCCATTATCGCAGCAGCAGATGAAAGCTCAGTTCCTGCAGGCGGCGCGCTTGCAGTAGACCGTCATGAATTTGCAGCAAACGTGACAGATCGCGTGAAAAATCATCCGAATGTTACGGTCTTTCAAGAAGAAGTGCAAAGCATTCCAGAAGGTCCGACAATTATCGCGACTGGCCCGCTGACATCAGAAGCACTTTCAAAAGAATTAAAATCGTTAACAGGAGAAGAATATCTCTATTTCTACGATGCAGCGGCACCTATTCTAGAGAAAGATAGCATTGATATGGATAAGGTGTATTTGAAATCACGCTATGACAAAGGGGAAGCCGCATATTTAAACTGTCCAATGACAGAAGAAGAATTCGATCGTTTTTATGAGGCGCTCATTTCTGCTGAAACTGTGCCATTAAAAGAATTTGAAAAAGAAATCTTCTTTGAAGGCTGTATGCCAATTGAAGTCATGGCGAAAAGAGGAAAGAAAACGATGCTGTTTGGCCCGATGAAGCCAGTAGGACTGGAAGATCCGAAAACAGGAAAAAGACCTTACGCTGTTGTTCAATTAAGACAGGATGATGCAGCAGGTACTTTATATAACATCGTTGGCTTCCAGACACATCTAAAGTGGGGCGATCAAAAGGAAGTATTCCGTTTGATTCCAGGCCTTGAAGAAGCAGAGATTGTTCGTTACGGGGTAATGCACCGTAATACATTTATTAACTCGCCAAGCCTTTTAAGACCGACTTATCAGTTTAAAAATAGAGATGATCTATTCTTTGCCGGACAAATGACAGGCGTTGAAGGGTATGTCGAGTCTGCAGCTTCCGGACTTGTGGCTGGCATTAACGCCGCTCGTTTTGTTAAAGGGGAAGAGCTTGTGACACTTCCTGAGGAAACGGCGATTGGCAGTATGGCTTATTACATCACGTCGACAAACAAGAAAAGCTTCCAGCCGATGAATGCAAATTTTGGTTTGCTGAAAGATCTAGGTGTTCGAATTAAAAACAAACAAGAACGTTATGCAGAGTACGCTAAGCGCGCAATCGAAACTATTCAAACTATTTCGAAATCTCTGTAGTAAAACATTGCACGGAAAGCAAGATATGTGATACCATTTAAAAGCCTTAAAGAGGTGTAAAAATGACGAATAAACAGCGTCTTGTCCACTTATTCATTGAATATCTGCAAATTGAAAAAAACTATTCAGCTTTAACGATCTCAGGATATACAGAAGCCATTGAAGAGTTTGTCAGATTTATGAACATTCAAGGAATAGACGGTTTTGAAGAGGTATCCTATCAAGATACGAGAATTTATTTAACAGAAGCTTATGAAAAAGGCCTGACAAGAAGAACGATTAGTAAGAAAGTCTCTGCGCTTCGCAGCTTTTATAAATTTTTATTAAGAGAACAGCTTGTGAAAGAAAATCCTTTTTTACTCGTTAGCTTACCAAAACAGGATAAGCGGATTCCTTCATTTTTGTATGAGGAGGAACTAAAAGAGCTTTTTACAGTTTCTGATGTCAGCACACCGCTTGGGCAAAGAAATCAAGCCATTTTAGAACTTCTTTATGCAACAGGTATGAGGGTCAGTGAGTTATGTTCATTAAAAGAATCTGATCTTGATTTATCGATGGATACAGTGCTTGTTCATGGGAAAGGCAGCAAGCAGCGGTATGTTCCTTTCGGGTCATATGCTCATGAAGCGCTCATTACTTATTTAGAGGATGGAAGGCAGAAGCTGAAATCTAAGGGGAAAGACCGCGCTGATGCACATGTGTTTTTGAATCAGCGCGGGGCGCCTCTTACAGACCGAGGTGTTCGATTCATTCTCACTGAATTAATGAAAAAGGCGTCAGGTACATTACATATCCATCCTCACATGTTAAGGCACACCTTTGCCACGCATCTCTTAAACGAGGGGGCGGATTTGAGAAGTGTTCAAGAACTTCTCGGTCATTCAAATTTATCATCTACACAGGTGTACACGCATGTATCAAAAGATTCTTTAAGAAACACGTACATGTCTCATCACCCAAGGGCTTTTAAACGATCCTAAAAGGAGGTTTTTTCATGTCATCATTTCATGCAACAACCATCTTTGCCGTTCAACATAAAGGAAAAAGTGCAATGGCTGGCGACGGTCAAGTTACTTTCGGGCAGGCTGTCGTGATGAAACACACAGCAAAAAAAGTGCGCCGTCTTTTCGGAGGCAAGGTGCTTGCAGGTTTTGCAGGTTCAGTAGCAGATGCTTTTACACTCTTTGAAAAGTTTGAAACAAAGCTTGAAGAATATGGTGGCAACTTAAAGCGGGCAGCCGTAGAACTAGCGAAGGAATGGCGAAGTGATAAGATGCTAAGGCAGCTTGAGGCCATGCTCATCGTCATGAACAAAGAAAGCATCCTGCTCGTCTCTGGAACTGGAGAGGTCATCGAACCAGATGATGGGATTTTGGCCATTGGCTCAGGCGGAAACTATGCGCTTAGCGCCGGGAGAGCACTCAAAACCCATGCAGGCGATCATCTCTCAGCGAGAGAAATTGCAAAGGCCGCTCTTGAAACGGCCGGAGAAATCTGTGTCTACACGAACGATCAAATCACTTTAGAAGAGCTTGAATAGAAAGGACATGAGACGTATGGAGAAAAAGCCGTTCACCCCAAGAGAGATAGTTGAAAAGCTCGATCAATACATCATTGGTCAGCTTGATGCGAAAAAAGCAGTGGCGGTGGCTTTAAGAAACCGTTACAGAAGAAGTCTTTTACATGATAAGCTAAAGGATGAAGTCGTTCCTAAAAATATTTTAATGATCGGCCCTACAGGTGTGGGGAAAACAGAAATTGCCCGAAGAATTGCTCGAATTTCTGGTGCGCCTTTTATTAAAGTGGAAGCGACGAAATTTACTGAAGTGGGTTATGTTGGCCGTGACGTAGAGTCAATGGTGAGAGATTTAGTTGAAACAGCGATTAGACTCGTCAAAGAAGAAAAAATGAAAGATGTTCAAGATGAAGCAGAAAAACAAGCAAATAAACGTCTAGTTCATTTACTTGTTCCTGGTAAGAAAAAAAGCCAGTCTGTAAAAAATCCTTTTGAGATGCTGTTTGGCGGTTCAGATGAAGATGACCGTGATCGAGATCATTCAAATGAAGAAGTGGAACTCGAATCGACAAGAAAGCGAATTGCTCATCAGCTGGCGATGGGAGAACTTGAAGATCATTACGTCACGATCGAAGTAGAAGAACAGCAGCCTTCCATGTTTGATATGCTTCAAGGCTCGGGTATGGAGCAAATGGGTATGAACATGCAGGATGCGCTCGGCAATCTCATGCCTAAAAAGAAAAAACGCAGAAAGCTGACTGTCAGAGAAGCAAGAAAGGCGTTAACGGCTGAGGAAGCTTCAAAACTGATTGATATGGATGAAGTCAGTCAGGAAGCGGTCTACAAAGCAGAGCAGCAAGGAATTATTTTTATCGATGAAATCGACAAAATCGCCAAAAGCGGCGGTGCATCATCTGCAGATGTTTCTCGTGAAGGGGTTCAGCGTGATATTTTACCGATTGTAGAAGGTTCAACTGTGATGACGAAATATGGTGCCGTTAAAACTGATCATGTGCTTTTTGTTGCAGCAGGTGCATTTCATATGGCAAAGCCATCAGATTTGATTCCCGAGCTTCAGGGGCGCTTCCCAATTCGTGTAGAATTAGATAAATTAAGTATAGAAGACTTTGTGAAAATCTTAACGGAACCAGATAATGCATTATTAAAGCAATATAAAGCTTTACTTGAAACAGAAGGTATATCTCTTGAATTTTCTGACGATGCTATTCATAAGATTGCCGAAGTGGCTTATCATGTCAATCAGGAGACAGATAACATCGGTGCAAGAAGGCTTCATACCATACTTGAGAAGCTGCTTGAAGAGCTTTCATTTGAGGCGCCTGATATTACGATGGAGACAGTGACCATTACCCCTCAGTATGTCGAAGAGAAGCTAGGAAAGATTGCAAATAACAAAGATTTAAGTCAATTTATACTTTAACAAATGAATAAAGTAATCTAGGAGGATCATTATTATGGCGTTACTACAAAAAACAAGGATTATTAACTCAATGCTGCAAGATGCAGCGGGGAAACCAGTTAATTTCAAAGAAATGGCAGAAACACTGAGAGATGTCATTGATTCAAACATTTTCGTATTAAGCAGAAGGGGAAAGCTTCTTGGTTACTCCATTAATCAACAGATCGAAAATGCACGTATGAAAAAAATGCTTGAAGATCGTCAGTTCCCTGAAGAATATACAAAGAGTCTATTCAATGTCCCAGAAACGTCTTCAAACCTTGATATTAACAGTGAATATACAGCTTTCCCGATTGAGAACCGTGACTTATTCCAATCAGGTTTAACAACAATTGTTCCAATTATCGGCGGAGGAGATCGTTTAGGTACGTTAATCCTGTCCCGCTTACAAGATACATTCACAGATGATGATTTAATTCTTGCTGAATACGGGGCAACAGTTGTTGGAATGGAGATTCTTCGCGAGAAAGCAGAGGAAATCGAAGAAGAAGCAAGAAGTAAAGCGGTTGTCCAAATGGCGATTAGCTCTCTATCATACAGTGAGCTTGAAGCGATTGAGCACATTTTTGAAGAGCTTGATGGAAACGAAGGTCTTCTTGTCGCAAGTAAAATTGCAGACCGTGTAGGGATCACTCGTTCAGTGATCGTAAACGCCTTACGTAAGTTAGAAAGTGCAGGCGTAATCGAATCTCGTTCTCTTGGAATGAAGGGAACGTACATCAAAGTGTTAAACAACAAATTTTTAATTGAACTCGAAAATTTAAAATCTCATTAATCAAAAACCCTTTTTGGCCGAAATAAATGCTGAAAAGGGTTTTTTATGTGAAAAAATGAGGATTTGTCCGAAAAATGTCACTCTTTTTTCCAAGAAACCCCTTACAAATCTGTAGTGCTTTGAATCTAGGCCTTTATACCTATTCGTAAAATAGATATATATTACGAGTTTTTTTTACATATACATCATAGACTTTAATCCTATTATTTCTTACAATGAACATATGGTTTTACAAATCTCGACATGATTAAATGGAATGAAATACATATGATTGGAGGTATATGGTTTTGGATATATTTTCTGGAACGATAAGCAACCTTGAGAATGCCTTGGGCAGAGCGAATGTTAAGCAAAAAGTCATAAGCAATAATATCGCGAATATAGACACACCGAACTACAAGTCGAAAAACGTCGCATTCCATGACATGCTAAATGATGCATCGAACAAATTAGATGCTAAAAAAACATACCAAGGTCACATTGATTTTTCGAAAACAGGGTCTAATTATTCAGTTGTTTCTAGTAACCGTACTTCATATCAAGAAAACGGAAATAATGTCGATATTGATCAAGAGATGAGTGAACTCGCTAAAAACCAAATTCAGTATAATGCTTTGGTGGAAAGAATGAGCGGGAAATTTAATTCTCTTAAAACAGTTTTGACAGGAGGTAAGTGATGTCGATTTTTTCAGGAGTGAACGCTTCGGCCTCAGCATTAACGGCACAGAGGCTCAGAATGGACGTTGTATCCTCAAACCTTGCAAATATGGATACAACAAGAGCTAAACAGGTTGATGGCAACTGGGAGCCTTATAGACGTAAACTTGTCACATTACAGCCGTCAGGTGAATCATTTTCATCTATATTGAACTCAAGTATGAATTCGAGCGGCAAATTAGGAAACGGCGTCAAAGTAACAAAGATTACAGAAGACGAAACTCCATTCAACCTTCAATATGATCCTACAAATCCCGATGCCAATGAAAATGGATATGTTCAAACACCAAATGTCGATCCATTAAAAGAAATGGTCGACCTCATCAGCAGCTCAAGATCATATGAAGCAAACGTGACTGCTCTAAATGCGAACAAAAGCATGCTGATGAAAGCTTTAGAAATAGGAAAGTAAGGTGAAAAGAATTGGTTAATGCAATATCTCCTTTCCAGCTTCAAACCGCTCAGCAAGCAAGTGAATTGACGAATGCATCGTCCTTGCAGGCGGCTGCACCTAAAAGTCAAACGAATTTCTCTGATGTGCTGAAGAATTCCATTGAGGCATTAAATCAATCACAGCTGAAATCAGACCAGTATACAAATGCGCTTGCACAAGGAAAAGATGTCAATCTCGATGAAGTCATGATTGCCTCGCAGAAAGCGAGTGTCACACTCACAGCTGCGACAGAGTTTCGAAATAAAGCAGTCGAAGCGTACCAAGAGATTATGAGAATGCAGATGTAGGAGGTGCTGGTGGACAAAAAAAGACTGAATGGAATGACCGGGGGTTAAGATGAATCGTACTTTAATGCAATTAAGAACAAAAACAGTTGAGTTTTGGCGAAATCGATCAAAATTACAAAAAATACTCATGATTGGCGGCGTTGCTGCCCTAGCAATCATTATTACGGTTGTTAGCATCTTTGCTTCTTCTGAAAAAATGGTTCCGCTCTTTAGAGACTTGTCTGAGGCAGAAGCTGGACAAATCAAACAGGAACTAGATGGCAAAAACGTTAAATCGGAACTTGCAAACAATGGAACAACGATTCTCGTTCCAGAAAAGCAAGCAGACTCTTTAAAAGTAACACTCGCATCTGAAGGGCTTCCTAAGACAGGCAACATTGATTATTCCTTCTTTGCAAACAATTCAGGCTTCGGTTTAACAGATAATGAATTTGATGTTCTGAAAGTAGACGCAACTCAGACAGAACTATCCAATCTGATCAATACAATTGATGGGATTAAAGATTCAAAAGTGATGATTAACCTGCCAAAAGATTCCGTTTTTGTTGGAGAAGAGCAAAGTAATGCATCAGCATCCATTGTGCTGCAAGTTGAGCCTGGCTACACGCTTACGCCGCAGCAAGTAAAAGGCCTTTATCATCTTATTTCAAAAAGTGTGCCGAATTTAAAAACAGAAAACATTGTCATTATGGACCAAGATTCCAACTACTACGACTTAAACACCAGTTCCGATTCTTATGCAAGTGGAATGGATGCACAGCAGCAGAAAAAAGAGGAAATCGAAAAGAATCTTCAAAGAAAAATTCAGCAGCTGCTCGGAACAATGATGGGTCAAGATAAAGTGGCTGTATCGGTCACAACAGACATTGATTTTACTGAAGAAAAAAGAAAAGAAGACCTTGTAGAACCTGTTGATAAAGAAAACATGCAGGGGATTGCTGTCAGCGCTGAAAAGATTGCTGAAACATATTCAGGCAATGGAGCAGCAGCTGGAGGCACCGCTGGAACAGGTGACGATGATGTCACAAATTATCAAGGTGCCGATGGAGCGAATGGAAGCGGAGATTACGAAAAGAGTGAAGATCGTATCAATTATGAAGTCAACCGCATTCATAAAGATATCAAAGAAAGCCCTTATAAAATTAGAGATGTTGGCATTCAAGCGTTGGTCGAACCACCAACTGCAAACGATGCAAACTCTTTAACAGCTGAAAGACAAGATGATATCAAAAAGATTCTTTCAACGATCATTAGCACATCGATTGATAAAGAATACACAAATGGTCAAGCGCTCACTCAAGCAGACTTAGATAACAAAATCGTTTTATCTGTATCAAAATTAGACGGTAAACAGCAAACTGCGGCAGATAACCCTTCAAACAATATTCCAATCTGGGTTTATATTGTAGGCGGTGTGCTCCTACTTGCAATTATCGCTCTTATCATTCTTCTTGTACGTAAGCGTAGAAGAGATGAGGAAGAAGAGTTTGAGTTTGATGAACGTACACCAATCGATGTTCCTGATATCGACACTGAACCAGAAACAGAAGAAATGGTGAGAAAAAATCAGCTTGAAAAAATGGCAAAAGAAAAACCAGAAGACTTTGCTAAATTGCTACGCAGCTGGCTGTCCGAGGATTAGGAGGAATACACATGTCGAGAAAAGATCCAAATCGACTAACAGGCAGACAAAAAGCAGCAATCCTAATGATTTCCTTAGGGCTAGACGTGTCAGCATCTGTATACAAACATCTGTCTGAAGACGAAATAGAAAAATTAACATTAGAAATTTCCAATGTACGAAGTGTAGATACTGCTAAAAAAGATGAAATCATCGAAGAGTTTCACAGCATTGCCATCGCGCAGGACTACATATCGCAGGGCGGTCTTATGTACGCAAGACAAGTGCTTGAAAAAGCGCTTGGTGAGGACAAAGCGGACAGCATCTTAAACCGGTTAACATCCTCTCTTCAAGTAAAACCATTTGATTTTGCTCGAAAGGCTGAACCAGAACAAATTTTAAACTTTATCCAGCATGAGCATCCACAAACGATTGCGCTCATCCTTTCCTACCTGGATCCAGTGCAGGCTGGGCAAATTTTATCTGAATTAGGCGAGGAAGTACAAACTGAGGTTGCAAGACGTATTGCCTTAATGGACCGCACATCTCCAGAGATCATCAATGAGGTGGAACGCATTCTTGAACAAAAGCTGTCTTCAACCTTTACGCAGGACTACACGCAAACAGGCGGAGTCGAAGCGGTTGTGGAAGTGCTAAATGGTGTAGACCGTGCTACGGAGAAGACCATTTTAGACACACTTGAAATTCAAGATCCTGAACTTGCTGATGAAATTAAGAAACGTATGTTTGTCTTTGAAGATATTGTCACTCTTGACAGCAGAGCGATTCAGCGCGTCATCAGAGATGTTGAAAATGATGACTTATTGCTCGCACTCAAAGTGGCAAGCGAAGAGGTCAAAGAAATTGTCTTCCGCAACATGTCACAGCGGATGGTCGAAACATTCAAAGAAGAAATGGAGTTTATGGGGCCTGTCCGGCTTAGAGATGTCGAGGAAGCACAAACCCGTATTGTCAGCATCGTAAGACGACTTGAGGAAGCTGGAGAAATCGTCATAGCTCGAGGCGGAGGAGACGATATCATTGTCTAGGATTATCAAACATGAAACATCTGTTATTCCTGAACAAGGACGGCAAACGATTCCTTTACAGCAAGTGGAGTTTAAAAGAGAACATCACGAAGAAGAGCTTGTCAATGAAACCGAAGCATCGCAGCTTGTACTTAGTGATGCAGAAGATCAGGCGAGCCGCATCTTAGACCAAGCAAACAGTGAGCTGGAAAAAACAATGGCTGAAATCAATCAGCGCAGAACTGATTTTGAAGAAGAAAGAATACAGCTCATTGAAGAAGCGAAACAAGCAGGTTATCAAGACGGCTTTCAAAAGGGCGAAGCAGATGCAAATTTGCAGTACCAAGCTATTCTTGATCAAGCAAATGACATCGCCGGTCTTGCAAGGCAGGACTACGAAGAAAAAATTGAAAGCTCTGCTGAGCAAATTGTGGAACTTGCTTTTGAACTCGCTAAACGCGTTTGGAATGCAGCTGAGGAGACGAAAGATCAATTTTTGGCTCTTGTGAAGCAGGTCATTTCAGAAGTGAAAGAATATGACGATATTTCCATCTATGTTGACCCTGAACATTACGAGCATGTGATGGAATATAAAGACGAATTGATTAGAATCCTTCAAAAGGATACACATCTTGCCATTTACTCGGATGAAAAAGCGCCAAAAGGAACTTGTTACGTAGAAACAAGTTTTGGAAAAGTGGAAGCGAGTGTTGATACCCAATTGAATCAGCTGAAAGAAAAATTATTAGAAGTCATTGATTCAGGTGATCACAAATGAAAATGGATGTGTTAAAAGAAACGATTGAAACCGCTGATCCTTATAAACGATTTGGAAAAGTCAACCGAGTGGTTGGGCTGATGATTGAATCTAAGGGGCCGGAGAGTTCGATCGGTGACGTGTGTCTCATTCATAAAAAAGGGAGCAAGCACCATCCGATAAAAGCAGAGGTCGTAGGGTTTAGAGATGAAAACATTCTGCTCATGCCTTATGTAGAAGCATCCAATATTTCACCAGGAAGTCTTGTGGAAGCGACGGGTGAGTCGCTGAAGGTCAAAGTAGGGACTGGATTAATAGGTGAAGTCGTTGATGCCTTCGGTGATCCGCTTGATGGCAGTATGCTTCCAAAGGGACTTGCACCTGTTTCGACAGATCAATCACCCCCAAATCCGATGGACAGACCGCCTATTCGAGAAAAGATGGGTGTCGGCGTTAGAGTCATTGATAGTTTGCTCACAGTTGGCACTGGTCAAAGGATCGGGATTTTTGCCGGAAGTGGTGTTGGAAAAAGTACCTTAATGGGGATGATTGCAAAGCAGACAGAAGCAGACCTCAATGTCATTGCCCTTGTTGGAGAGCGTGGCCGTGAAGTTCGTGAGTTTATTGAAAAGGATTTAGGTGCTGAAGGACTGAAGCGATCAATTGTTGTCGTCGCAACTTCTGACCAGCCTGCACTGACGAGACTGAAAGCTGCCTATACTGCAACAGCCATTGCGGAATATTTCAGAGACAGAGGCAAAAATGTCATGTTCATGATGGATTCTGTTACGAGGGTTGCCATGGCGCAAAGGGAAATAGGTCTTGCAACTGGCGAGCCGCCAACAACAAAAGGATATACACCATCAGTGTTCGCTATACTGCCAAAATTGCTCGAACGAACTGGGACAAATCAGCTTGGTTCGATCACAGCGTTTTACACAGTTCTTGTTGATGGGGACGATATGAATGAACCGATCGCTGATACAGTGAGGGGGATCCTGGATGGCCACATTGTCCTTGATCGTGCTTTAGCCAACAAAGGACAATTTCCCGCTGTTAATATTTTGAAAAGTATCAGCCGTGTCATGAGCAATATCGCAAGTCATGATCACAAGGAAGCGGCTAACCGGTTCCGCCAGCTTTTATCCACTTATCAAAACGCTGAAGACCTCATTAATATAGGAGCATATAAAAAAGGCTCCTCCAAAGATATTGATGAGGCCATGCAGGCTTACCCTCATCTGATTTCATTTTTGAAGCAGGATGTAGATGAGGCTGTATCTATTGAAGACAGTGTGAGTTTATTGCTCAGTTTGATGAATAGAGAGGATTGACAAAAACAGTGAGATATCAATACAAATTTCAAAAGCTCTTAGAACTGAAAGAAAGTGAAAAAGACAAGTCACTTGCAGCGTACCAACAATCCGTTTCGGCATTTGAGCAAGTCGCTGAAAAACTCTATGAAAATATGAGTAAAAAAGAGCTAATGGAAAAAAGCAAAGAAGAAAAGCTGAGAAGTGGAATGAGTGTTCAAGAAATGCGTCATTACCAGCAATTTGTGACCAACTTAGATAACACCATTCAGCATTATCAGCAGCTTGTGATCATGAAACGTCATCAAATGAATGAAAAACAATCTGATTTAACTGAAAAAAACATTGAGTTTAAAAAGTTTGAAAAAATGAAAGAAAAGCAATTTGAAAAGTTTTCCCTTGAACATAAGGCAATTGAAATGAAAGAAATGGATGATATCTCTATCAGCCAATTCATGTTTCAAGGACATTAGGAGTCGAGATGAATGCCTAAGAAGGAAAAAACGAAGGAATCAGGCGGCGGGAAATTTCAATGGATCTTGTTTATTGTCATCATCCCATTGATTGTGCTTGTGATTGTCACTGGCACGATCCTTTATATGGCAGGTTTTGATCTAAAGAAACCGCTCCAAAACATTCCGGTGATCAGCAGCTTAGTTGGTTCAGATGACACCTCAAAAACGTCATCTTCACCTAATGATCAAAACGATGCAGAGTTGAAAGAACTGAAAAAGACCATTAAAGAGCAAAAAAATGAGCTCGAAATTGCACAAAAAGATTTGAAAACAAGTGATGAAGAGATTAAAAGACTGAATCAAAAAATCAACTCACTTGAAAAAACATCTGAAAATGATGCAAAGAATACGTCAGCCAATGACAGTTCATCGAATAACAGCTCATCAAATAATACGTCAGGTAATAACTCGGCAGAAGAGTCCTCTGATGCAGCGGCATCCTCTAATCAGCAGACAAAAGGAAAGATCGCCAGCATTTATGAAAGCATGGACCCAGGGAAATCCGCCAAAATTTTATCAGAACTAAGTGATAAAGAGGCATTAAAAATCCTTGAAGAGCTGAGCAAAAATAAACTGACAGACATTTTAGCAAAATTGACACCTCAGAAGGCAGCAACGTTTACAAAAGAGCTTGCCAAAAAAGAAGAACGTGAAAATGGGGGTGGACAATAAGTGAAGCTATTGGATATTGCAGCCTTACAGCAATCTTCTCAAGGTCTCTCGGGACTAAAGGGAGGCGGCGGCGCGGCAACTGCCAGCGGTTTGTTTAAACAATTACTTAGCGGAGCAGGTGCCCAAAGCGGTCCTGTTGATGCTGAGACAGCCGCTTCTGCCTCTCTTTCTATCAATGATGCGATGCAGATCATTGAAAAATGGATGCAATCACCTGAAGAAGGAATGAGCGAAGACCTACTAAGTGCGCTTCAAACACTACAAGGTCAAACACTTGAAGCAACTGATCTCAAGTCACTTGAAGAATTATTTCAAAAAATGGAATCTTCCATGTACGGTGATCAAGCTGAAAAGCCAGGTTCTGAACATAGTGAACAACTCATACAAGTCCACTTTTTCATCTATCAATTGCTCAATCAACAGCCGCTCAGCTTTGATGCGAAACTTGTACAGGATATTGAAGGAAAAGGTCAAGACTTCATCGACTTTCTTTCGAAAAACGGGGTAGATGAGAAACTCATTCAGCAAGTAAAAGAGCAGTTCTTCTCGCAGGGTTCAGCACCAAAACTGAATTCGATGACTCAAAGTGAGCTAAAGCACTTTAATCAGTTAATCGATCATATGATGGCGAGTGCGAAAGGATCTGACAAAGAGTGGAAAATTTCATTAGGAGAGTTGAAGGAACTGGTCTCTCCAAAACAAGAATCTACTCTCGCTTCTCCGGCAAAAGGGAATGCATCTCTTGAGTGGCTCATCAAAAAAGAAGTCGTGAAAGGACAAAGCACTGCTGCGCCAGCTTCTGAAAAAATAATGACCCACTCGCTTCTGCCAGGTCATAAGCAGTTTTTCCATCTGCAGTCAGCGGCTCCTGTTCAGCAGACACAAACGACTGATGAAAAGCCAGGAACAGTTGATCAGCAAATTCTAAACACGTGGAAGCAAATGAAATTCACGCCGTTTGGCAATTCAAGCGGACGGTTTACCGTTCGATTAAATCCTGAAAATCTTGGATTTATTACCATTCAGCTAACGAAACAAAACGGTATGTATGCGAGTAAAATTACTGCCTCGACGCAAGCAGCAAAAGAGCTGTTAGAGCATCACCTTCCGCAGCTCAAGCAGGCGCTTCCGAATATGTCGGTTCAAGTGGACCGTTTCCATATACCGCTTCAATCAAATGAGCAGCCGTTATTTGGACAGTTTAGTGAAGAAAACAAGCAGCAGCAGCCAAAAGGACAAAATTTCCAGCAGACTGATGAACAGGAAGCAGAATTCCAAGATGTTCTGGATGCTCTTGTTGGGTCAGATGAAGAAGAGGAGGAGATTTAATGGCAACAGTTGATGCTACGAATAGAACAGCCGCACAAACAGACACTTCTTCAAAAGCAGAAAAGAAAACAGATACGCTCGGCAAAGATCAATTCTTGAAAATTTTGCTCACACAGCTTCAAAACCAAGATCCGACAAATCCGCTTGATGACCGTGAGTTTGTCACGCAGCTTGCCACTTTTTCATCTTTAGAACAGCAAACCAATATGAACGATTCGATCACTAAGCTGAATCAGCTCATGTCTACATTTGTTGCACACCAAGATCCGTTTACGACGTATGTAGGCTGGATTGGTAAAGAAGTATCGGGCAAGCTGGATGATAAAGAGATATCGGGCACTGTGAAGTCTGTTAAAAACATAGACAATGAATACTTGCTTATTTTGGAAGATGGAACGAAAATCAGCCCTTGGGACGTTACAGCAGTTGGAGAAAAAACGAAGTAATTCGAGGAGGAAAATAAATGTTACGCTCACTTTACTCAGGAATTAGCGGAATGAAAAACTTCCAAACAAAATTAGATGTGGTAGCCAATAACGTAGCCAACGTCAATACACACGGATACAAAAAAAGCCGTATCACGTTTAAAGATATGGTCAGTCAAACCATTTCAAGCTCAGGTGGACCGACGAACAATTCTGGTTCGATCAACTCAAAACAAGTTGGTTTAGGATCATCTTTATCTTCTATTGATAAAATCATGAAACCAGGCTCTTCTCAAAATACAGACGAACCATATGATTTCTATATTAATGGAGATGGATTTTTCCGTATTCAAAAGCAAGGTGAAATCCTATTTACAAGAACAGGGAACTTCAAACCTGATTCAAATGGGGATTTGGCAACACCTGATGGAAACTATCTACTTGGCATGGATGGACAAAGAATCAACATTCCAAGCGACAATGTGTCAAGTGTCAGTGTTGGGCCAGATGGGACCGTTTCTGTTGTTGAGAACAACGTTTCTCGTACTGTTGGGCAAATATCACTTGTGTCATTCAGTAATGCAGGAGGATTAGATAAGATTGGGGATAACCTATATCGCCAAACGCTCAGTTCCGGTGCACCAAGTAATGCCATCGCTCCTGGAACTCAAGGAACAGGTGAACTTCAAACAGGGAAACTTGAAATGTCAAACGTTGATTTAACAGACGAGTTTACCGAAATGATTATCGCGCAGCGCGGATTCCAATCGAATGCAAAGACGATCACAACTTCTGATGAAATTCTGCAAGAGCTTGTGAATCTGAAACGATAGGAGGTAGGGGGAGCGGATGATCGCTTCTCTGCTTAATATGATTGAAGTGACAAGATTAAATGGCAAAGGATTTATGCTGAACGCTCTCCATATCGAGCAAATCGAAAGTTTTCCAGACACGACCATTACTTTGGCCAATGGAAAGAAATTCGTTGTGAAAGAAGATGAAGAGCAGCTTCAAGAGAAAATCATTTCTTTCTACAGAAAAATCCAAGTCATTTCATTGAATCAAGGAATAGAGGAATTTGAATGAAGAAGAAATTAGTCGTAGTAATGCTAATCATGATTATTGCCATCGTCGGAATTGGAGCAGGCATCTTTTTTCTGCTGAATGGGTCAGACGAAGCAAAAGCTGAAAAAGAGCCAACAGCAGATGAAGTCGTAAAAGCTTCTGTTGAAATTCCTGAGATTATCACCAATTTAAAATCTGAAGGAAATGCTGTCAAACTTGTCCTGAATATTGAAACGGACTCTGAAAAGGCAAAATCAGAGCTTGAGAAAAGAAGTTTCCAAGTAAAAGATGCTGTAATCGACATTTTATCAGACACGAATGCAGATGAACTTGATGGCAAAAAAGGCAGAGAACATTTTAAAACACAAGTCAAAAACAAAGTGAATAACTATTTGCAAGATGGCAAGGTGAAAGAAGTATATATAACCTCCTTTAATCTGCAATAGAGGCGATTAATTAACGCGACGGAGGTGAAGAAATGTCAGGAGAAGTGCTTTCCCAGAATGAGATCGACGCATTATTATCCGCCATCTCAACAGGCGAAATGGATGCAGAAGAGCTGAAAAAAGAAGAAACGACGAAAAAAGTGAAAGTGTATGACTTTAAACGTGCACTGCGCTTTTCAAAAGACCAGATTCGAAGTTTAACAAGGATTCACGATAACTTCGCTAGACTGCTCACCACGCATTTTTCAGCGCAGCTAAGATCATATATTCAAATTACTGTCAGCTCGGTTGACCAAGTACCATACGAAGAATTTATTCGTTCGATTCCTAATATGACATTATTAAACTTATTTTATGTCAGCCCGCTTGAAGGAAGGATCATGCTTGAAGTAAACCCAACAATCGGCTATGCGATGATGGACAGGCTGATGGGCGGGATTGGCATTAGTCATAATAAGACAGAATCACTTACAGAAATTGAAACAAAGATTATCTCAAACATGTTTGAGGGAGCTTTGGAAAATTACAGAGAAGCGTGGCAGTCCATAACCGACATCGAGCCTGAAATGGCAGATTTCGAGGTAAATCCCCAGTTTGTTCAAATGGTGTCACCAAACGAAACAGTTGTCGTCATTTCGCTTAATACACAAATTGGCGAGGTAAGCGGGGTTATTAACCTTTGTATTCCTCACGTTGTATTAGAGCCTATTATTCCGAAGCTGTCTGTACACTACTGGATGCAGTCTGAACGAAATGAACCAAAACAGCAAGAGACAAAGGCCATTGAAAAACGGATTATGAAGGCAAAAA
The DNA here is from genome assembly GCF_038630785.1 of Bacillus sp. FSL K6-1000. NCBI lineage: Bacteria > Bacillati > Bacillota > Bacilli > Caryophanales > Bacillaceae > Bacillus > Bacillus sp. FSL K6-1000. The sequence goes on from NZ_CP152042.1 coordinate 1,576,352, forward strand.
TACCGGTAGTCGCAGAGCTGGGACAATCGGAAATGACGGTGGAAGAGTTTTTGAATTTGGAAATTGGTGATTGTATTGCCTTGGACAAACCAGTAAATGCGCCTCTTACTGTTATGGTCGGAAATAAACCGAAATTCTTGGGACAGGCCGGCCGCGTGAATCGGAAACAGGCGATTCAAATTCTAGATCACGACATAAGAGGTGAAGAAGATGGAGAATAACGGAAGTAAATTATCACAAGACGAAATCGATGCGCTCCTTAAAGGAGGCAGCAATGACGATATAGAGCCTGATACAATCCTTTCTGCAATGGAGCAAGATGCCATTGGAGAAATCGGTAATATTTCATTTGGCAGCTCTGCAACAGCACTTTCAACCCTATTAAATCAAAAAGTGGAGATTACAACTCCAACGGTTACAGTAATTCAAAAAAGTAAGCTGAATGAGGAATTTCCTCATCCGTATGTCGCTATTGAAGTGAATTATACAGAGGGCTTCAGCGCAAGTAACCTGCTTGTTATCCAGCAAACAGATGCAGCAGTCATTGCGGACTTAATGATGGGCGGAGACGGCACAAATGCTGACCCTTCTTTAAGCGAAATTCATTTAAGTGCAGTGCAAGAAGCGATGAACCAAATGATGGGTTCTGCTGCGACGTCTATGTCGACAGTCTTTAATAAAAAGATTGATATTTCTCCGCCGCGCGTCGAATTACTTGATGTGAAAGAAGGAGAAGGGACAGACCGCATTCCAGCTGAAGAAATGCTTGTCAAAGTATCCTTCAGATTAACAATAGGTGAACTGATCGATTCAAATATTATGCAGCTTTATCCTATTACATTTGCGAAGGATTTAATCGCAGAATTAACAGTCCCTGCGCAAGAAGAAGAGCCTGTTCAAGAAGCTCAAGTGAGCACACCTGAACCTCAGCCGGCAGCACCGCAAACGCAGTCTGCCCCAGTGCAGCAAGCAGCACCGCCGAAAAGACAGGCGAAGCCGGCAGCACCTGTAAATGTGGCGCCAGTCGAATTTGAAGCGTTCAGTGAGCCTCAGCATACAACAAGCCAGCTTGGAAATCTTGATATGCTGATGGACATTCCGCTTTCCATTACGGTGGAACTTGGAAGAACTCAGCGCAGTGTGAAAGAAGTTCTTGAGCTTTCAGCTGGAAGTATCATTGAACTGGACAAACTTGCTGGTGAGCCAGTAGACATTCTAGTTAACAAACGAATCGTCGCCAAAGGGGAAGTCGTTGTCATTGATGAGAACTTTGGTGTTCGTGTGACTGACATTCTAAGCCAGTCAGAAAGACTTTCTAATTTAAAATAAACAAACATACAGGGAGAGAATAAGTAAATGGCTACTAAGGTATTAATCGTAGATGATGCAGCATTCATGAGAATGATGATCAAGGATATTCTTGTAAAAAACGGATTTGATGTAGTAGGAGAAGCAGAAAACGGCGCACAAGCAGTTGAAAAATACAAAGAAACATCTCCTGATCTTGTCACAATGGATATCACAATGCCAGAAATGGACGGAATCACTGCACTAAAAGAAATTAAACAAATCGATGCTTCTGCAAAAATCATCATGTGTTCTGCAATGGGACAGCAGTCAATGGTTATTGACGCGATCCAAGCAGGCGCAAAAGACTTTATCGTGAAGCCATTCCAGGCAGACCGTGTACTTGAAGCAATTAATAAAACGTTAGGCTAAAAAAGGGTGTAAGATTTGTTGAAAAAACGTTTGATATGTATAGCAATGATCAGTTTTATGCTTTTCTTGACGATGCAGCCTGCCTCACTGTTTGCTGAAACGAAAGATCCTGAGAATGGCACAGTGAATGACTGGCTCAAAGATGAGAAAGAAAGCAAAAAGGATACAGAGAAGAAAACCACTGACAATCAAACGAATCCGGCAGAAGAAGTTCCCTCTTCTTCTGTCTCCATTATGGATTTTGTCAAAATGATTGGTGCCTTACTATTTGTCATCCTGCTTATTTATGGATTGGTGAGATTTGTTGGTAAGCAAAACCGCTTACTCAAACCATTTCGCTATGTTGAAAATATTGGCGGAACGACAGTCGGACAAAACCGTTCAGTCCAGCTGATCAAGGTGGGCAAACGAGTATTAGTTGTCGGCGTAGCAGATTCAATCCAGCTGCTAAAAGAAATTGATGATGAACAAGAATGTGAAGCAATCGTAAAACAATATGAAGAAGCGATGGAGAGTAAGACCGATTTACCAAAAATGGTTCAAAAATTCACCTCGCAGGTAAAGAAACATGATCAGCCGACCACTTCTTCTTTTTCAGCCAATTTAAAGGCGCAGCTAGCCGAATTGAAAAAGACCCAATCAGAAGTCAGAAAGAAAGGCCCGAAACAAAATGAATGAGTTTATCGATTTATTTAATTCCAGCGGTGCAGGAAATATTAGCACATCTGTCCGTCTTCTATTACTTTTAACTGTATTTTCGGTTGCACCGGGCATTCTCATTTTAATGACGTGTTTTACACGGATTGTGATTGTTCTTTCATTTGTCAGAACATCACTTGCAACCAACTCAATGCCGCCAAACCAAGTGCTTGTTGGACTTGCTTTGTTTCTCACATTTTTTATCATGGCACCCACGTTCTCACAGATTAATAAAGAGGCGCTCACGCCGCTTTTAAATGATGACATCACGTTAAATCAGGCATATGAAAAAGCCGAAGTGCCTATTAAAGAGTTTATGAGTAAACATACAAGACAGAAAGATTTGGCTTTATTTCTTAGCTACGCAAAAATGGATACACCTGAATCGATTAAAGATATTCCATTAACGGCGATGGTTCCCGCTTTTGCCATCTCAGAATTAAAGACGGCATTTCAAATTGGTTTTATGATCTTTATTCCATTTTTAATTATTGACATGGTGGTCGCAAGTGTTCTGATGTCAATGGGGATGATGATGCTTCCGCCGGTTATGATATCACTCCCTTTCAAAATATTGTTATTTGTTTTAGTCGATGGATGGTATTTGATAGTTAAATCTTTGCTGCAAAGCTTTTAGAGTAGGTGCTTAAAACATGAGTTCAGAATTTGTCATTACGATGGCTGAAAGATCAGTGTATGTAGTATTGCTTGTGAGTGGGCCGCTTCTAGCGCTCGCACTCATTGTGGGACTGATTGTCAGTGTGTTTCAGGCGACAACCCAAATTCAAGAACAGACGCTTGCGTTTATTCCTAAGATTGTTGCAGTACTCATTGGACTCGTTGTGTTTGGTCCATGGATGCTTTCAACAATTGTGTCTTTTACGACAGAACTGTTCTCGAATTTAGATCGATTTGCAGGTTAAGCAGAGATGTCAATCATAGAATTATTCCCTGCTTTTCTTTTAGTTTTTATTCGGATCACCGCTTTTTTTGTGACAGTACCGCTTTTAGCGCATAGAACGATCCCAGCTGTACACAGAGTTGGATTCTCACTGTTTTTAGCTGTCATTAGTTTTAGCACCATAAAAGAACCGCCAGCACTTGACATCGACGGTCTTTATATGATGCTTGCGGTGAAAGAAGCAATGGTCGGTCTGCTGCTTGGGCTGATTGCATACATCATGGTGTCCGCTGTTCAAATTGCCGGCTCATTCATTGATTTTCAAATGGGTTTTGCGATTGCCAATATTATCGATCCGCAAACAGGGGCGCAGACGCCGCTGATGGGACAGTTTTTTTATACGGTCACACTGCTGTTGATGCTGGCAACAAACGCACATCACCTGCTGCTTGATGGAATCTATTACAGCTTTCAATACATTGCAGTTGATCAATACGCGCTGAATTTCGGCAGTGAATCCTTTGCTTACTTTATCGCAAAGAGCTTCAACCAAATGTTTATCATTGCCTTTCAAATCTCGGCACCTGTAGTGGCAAGTCTGTTTTTAGTCGATTTGGCACTGGGGATTGTGGCACGTACAGTTCCGCAAATGAACGTTTTTGTGGTCGGACTTCCTATTAAAATGGGTGTGAGTTTTATTATGATCATCATCTGTATGGGCGTCATCTTCGGTGTTGTCCAAAATACATTTGAAACGATTGTACTCACCATGAGGAATTTCTTAGCATTGGTCGGTGGTTCGTCATGATGACAAGGCTTAGACTAGACTTGCAATTTTTCGCAGGTGAAAAAACAGAAAAAGCAACGCCGAAAAAAAGACGGGATTCACGTAAAAAAGGACAGGTTGCCAAAAGTACCGACGTCAATACAGCCATCTCATTTCTATTAATCTTTTTATCATTCTTTTTTATTGGGCCTTTTATGAAAGAGCGGATTATCGCGCTCATTGAACGTTTTTATTCAACAACTATGCTAATGAAGGTTAGCACATCTAATATTCATCAATTATTCTTGGAATTGCTTCAGGAAACAGGGATCCTCCTTATGCCAATCCTTGGTGTTGGTATGCTGGCAGGCGTTCTCAGTAACTATTTACAAGTCGGCTTTCTCTTTTCGACAGAAGTGATTCAACCGAAATTAGAAAAGCTTGACCCAATCAAAGGATTTAAACGAATATACAGTATTCGAGCCCTCGTAGAGCTATTAAAATCCATTTTGAAAATTGGCTTTGTTGGCTTTGCGACATTTATTGCTCTTTGGATGCACTTTGATGAAATTCTGCGGCTTCCTTTATTAACAGCAGAGGAAACCCTTCATTTCGTCGCAAATATGACCTTGATTATGGGGCTGTATGCTGCTGGTGCTCTTCTGATCTTGGCAGGGCTTGATTATATGTATCAGAAATTTGATTATGAAAAAAACTTGCGGATGTCCAAACAAGACATCAAAGATGAGTATAAAAAATCAGAGGGTGACCCGCTCATCAAATCAAAGATTAAACAGCGTCAGCGGGAAATGGCCATGAGACGGATGATGCAGGAAGTCCCAAAAGCGGACGTCATCATTACAAACCCAACCCACTATGCCATTGCTTTAAAGTATGACGAAGAAAAAATGGACGCGCCCTATGTTGTAGCAAAGGGAACGGATATTTTGGCTTTGAAAATTAGAACGATTGCGAAAGAACATGATGTCATGACTGTAGAGAACAGGCCGCTTGCCCGCGCGCTCTATGATCAGGTCGACATCGACCAAGCGGTGCCAGAAGAATACTTTAAGGCTATCGCAGAAATTTTAGCTTACGTCTATAAAACGAAACAAAAGATTTTATGAATTTTTGGTTTTAAAAGGAGAGAACAGGCATGTCAGCAAGAGATTTATCTGTTTTATTCAGTGTTATTTTAATTGTGGCGATGCTGGTCATACCGTTTCCGCCCGTTTTATTAAGTATTTTAATCATTATTAATATTTCTCTTGCGCTTATCGTGCTTCTCACCACAATGAACATGCAAGAACCACTGCAATTTTCAATTTTTCCATCATTGCTTTTGCTCTTAACGCTGTTTCGTTTAGGGCTTAACATCTCTACAACACGTTCTATTCTTTCAACAGGAGATGCTGGGAAAGTTGTCGAAACGTTCGGTTCATTTGTTGTTGGAGGAAATATCCTCGTTGGTCTTGTTGTTTTCCTTATCCTGATCATCATTCAGTTTATTGTTATCACAAAAGGGGCAGAGCGTGTATCAGAGGTTGCGGCAAGATTTACACTCGATGCGATGCCTGGTAAACAAATGAGTATTGACGCAGATTTAAATGCAGGAATGCTGACAGAAAGTGAAGCAAGAAATCGCCGTGAAAAAGTAGCGAGAGAAGCAGACTTTTATGGAGCGATGGATGGTGCCAGTAAGTTCGTTAAAGGGGACGCCATCGCAGGTATTATCATCGTCATCATCAATATTATATTTGGAATCATTATCGGGATGCTTCAGCAAGGCATGTCGATTCAAGAATCAGCTTCACACTTTACCCTATTAACGGTAGGAGACGGAATCGTTTCGCAAATTCCGGCACTCCTCATTTCAACGGCGACAGGGATTGTTGTGACTAGAGCAGCTTCTAATGGAAACCTTGGGTCAGACATTACAGGTCAGCTCTTCGCATTCCCAGCCATGCTTTATGTGACAGCGGGCACGATCTTCCTTCTTGGGCTGTTTACGCCAATCGGCATACTTTTGACAGGGCCGATCGCAGGTTTACTTGCACTTGGCGCATACATGATGTCGAAAAACAAACAAGACCAAGAAGAAATTGAAGAGGTACTGGAGGAACAGGCAGAGGTAGAAGAGATGAAAAGTCCAGAAAGCGTTATTCATCTCCTGCAAATGGATGCCATTGAATTTGAATTTGGCTACGGCCTCATCCCGCTCGCTGATGCAAACCAGGGCGGTGACCTGTTAGACCGAATTGTGATGATCCGAAGGCAGCTTGCCCTCGAACTGGGTCTTGTCATTCCAGTCGTCCGGATCCGGGACAATATTGCACTGAACCCAAATGAATACCGATTGAAAATTAAAGGGAACGAAGTAGCAAAAGGGGAGCTGCTGCTTGATCACTACTTAGCGATGTCCCCAACGCCTGATGATGATCCAATTGAAGGGATTGAAACAATCGAACCATCCTTTGGACTGCCGGCTAAATGGATATCCGAAGCAGAAAAAGATCAGGCTGAGATGCTAGGCTATACGGTTGTGGACCCAGCATCTGTCGTGTCTACTCACATCACAGAGAAGATTAGACAAAACACACACGAACTGCTCGGACGCCAAGAAACGAAGCAATTAATCGATCATCTGAAAGAAAGTTATCCTGTCTTAGTGGATGAGGTAACGCCAAATCCGCTGGCAGTCGGTGATATTCAAAAAGTACTGGCGAAGCTGCTGAAAGAAAAGGTCTCTATCCGAAACCTTGTCACCATTTTTGAGACGCTTGCAGACTACGGAAAATTAACGACTGATACAGATTTATTAACAGAGTATGTCAGACAGGCCCTGGCAAGACAGATTACCGCACAGTATGCAAGAGAAGATGAATCACTCAAAGTCGTGACATGCTCAGGCCGAGTAGAAAAGGTGATTGCAGACAGCGTTCAGCAAACAGAGCATGGCAACTACTTATCGTTAGATCCAGAATCCTCTGAAAGTGTGATTCAATCAGTGGCGAGAGAAATTGAACAGCTTTCGCTTCGTCAGGAAACGCCGGTTCTATTATGCTCTCCTCCTATAAGAATGTACGTGAAGCAGTTGTTAGAAAGATATTTCCCAGATTTACCGGTACTATCTTATAACGAACTAGAAGCGAATGTGGAAGTACAGAGCATCGGAGTGGTGGATATCTAATGAAAATGAAAAAAATCACAGCAAATTCTATGCAGGAGGCAACGATTCAAATCAGGCAGCAGCTTGGGAAAGATGCCGTTATTTTAAATTCCAAAACCGTTGTCAAACGCAAACTGTTTGGTTTAAAGAAACAGCAAATGGTCGAAGTGATTGCAGTGCTGGATCAAGATTTCGAAGAAAGAGCTGGTAAAGGGTTAAACCCTGTGCCGCCTCTTCCAGTGTTACCAAAAAAGGAACAAGTTCAAAAGCAGCCCGAAGAGCCATCCTTTGCTCCCAAAGCGGCGAAACCAGCGCATACTCATACTCAGCCTTTAGAATATGTGAGGAATGAACGGCATGCTGGTATTCTGCCTGAACCTCTCGTAGCAATCGATCAAAAGCTAAAGGATCAAGGTCTTGATGATGCCATTCGAGACGAATGCCTGAAAGGTCTTTTAACAAAGGGCGCGGTTAAAGAAGATCACATAGAAAAAGAACTTGAACAACTGCTGACAGATATGCTGCCAGCTAAAACCTCTGATGAGCCGATGATTTCTTCAAAATACATTGTACTGTTCGGTTCAACTGGAGCTGGTAAAACGACAACGATTGCAAAGCTGGCTGCTAAAATGGCCATTCAGCAGCAAAAAAAGATCGCTTTTATTACAACCGATACGTACCGCATTGCTGCGATCGAACAGCTGAAAACATATGCTGAACTGCTGAATGCACCGCTTGAGGTTTGTTATTCGAGAGAGGATTTTGTAAAAGCGCAAGAGACCTTTAAAGAGTATGATCATATTTTCATCGATACAGCAGGCCGTAACTTTAAAGAAGAAGCGTATATCAAAGAGCTGACCGACATTATTCCATTTGATGAGAGCATTCAAAGTTTTCTCGTGATGAGTGCTACATCAAAATATCAAGACATGAAAGCCATGGTCAAGCGCTTTGAACACGTTCCAATCGATCAATTCATTTTTACAAAAGTAGATGAAACGGACACGATGGGAACCATTTTTCAAATCATTGCTGACTCTCAAATCAAACTTGGTTTTTTAACAAATGGCCAAAATGTGCCTGAGGATATTCTTGAAGGTTCTCCCCGTGAACTTACAAGGATGGTTTTACAATCATGAAGCCCGACCAAGCAGAAGGGTTAAGAAAACTAGTTCAGCAGAGTCAAATGATCACACCGGCTCCTCTTAACGTCAGCGGACAGGCAAAAACCATTGCCGTTATGAGCGGCAAAGGCGGGGTAGGTAAATCAAATTTGACACTGAATATGGCACTGTCTATCGCAAGCACAGGCAAAAGAGTGTTAGTGATCGATCTTGATTTTGGGATGGGGAATATTGATATTTTACTAGGGAAAACATCGACTAGTTCTATATTAGATGTTCTCGTTAGAAAAAAATCCTTCCAAGCAGCTATGACAAAAGGAACGGATAACCTATATTACATTTCTGGCGGAAGCGGCCTTGAACAGCTGTTTTCTTTAGATAAAGATCAATGGTCGTTCTTTTTGGAAGAGATGGAAAAAATGATCCAGGGCTTCGATTGTATTTTCTTTGATATGGGTGCCGGCCTGTCAAAAGATCAGCTGCCATTTGTCTTATCAGCAGGAGAAGTAGTCGTTGTGACTACGCCAGAGCCAACATCCATCATGGATGCCTACAGCGCGATTAAACACTTAGCTATTCATCAGTTTGAACGGTCTGTGCAAATCATTGTCAACCGGTGTAAAACCCCGTCAGAAGGGTCTGAAACCTACCGGAAATTAGCAGGAGTGGTCACAAGTTTTCTTCACAGAAAACTTGTATTCGCTGGCGCTGTGCCTGATGATCCTGCGGTTCCTAAAGCAGTATCAGAACAAATTCCATTTTATATGAAGCAGCCTCATTCAAGGCTGAGTAAAACCATTAAGATGCTGGCAGAAACACTATATCATCAGCAGATAAGAGAGGCACGGAGAGAACAGCATACGTTTATAGATAAGTTGTCCTCTTTTTTTAAAAGGAGGAAGGTGGACTCATGATTAGAGTGCTAGTAGTAGATGACTCGGCCTTTATGAGAAAACTCATTAGTGATTTTCTAAGTGCTGAGCAAGAAATTGAAGTCGTCGGAACGGCGCGAAATGGGGAAGATGCCTTAAAACGGATCAAGGAACTGAATCCAGATGTTGTCACATTAGATGTGGAAATGCCTGTTTTAAATGGAACAGAAGCATTAAAACAAATTCTGGCTGAACACGACCTTGCCGTAATTATGGTGTCAAGCCAGACAAAACAAGGAAAAGATTTAACCATCCATTGCTTAGAACTCGGTGCTTTCGACTTTGTGACAAAACCTTCGGGAAGTATTTCGCTCGATTTGCACAAAGTGAGAGGGCAAATTGTAGAGCGGGTACTTGCGGCAGGACTGTCAAGGAAACGCACTGAAGAGAAGGTGTCTCCTAAGCCGGTGATAAAGCCGCCAAGTCCAGTGGCTGCACCCCGTCTGCAAACAGTAAAAGGCGCCTCACTCCGAAAGATTATTTCTATTGGAACATCTACAGGAGGGCCAAGGGCACTTCAACGAGTCGTAACGAAGCTGCCTAAGGACATAGAGGCACCTATATTGATTGTGCAGCATATGCCGGCAGGATTTACGGCATCACTTGCTGCTAGGTTAGACCATTTATCACAAATTACGATTAAAGAAGCGCAAGATGGAGACATCGCGAAAAATGGAGTGGCTTACATAGCTCCTGGTGGATTGAATATGTCACTTCATGACCAAGGGGGATCACTTGTTATCAGGCTGTCCCCTGAAGACACGGAAAGCCGGCACAAACCATCTGTTAACTATTTATTTGAATCCATCAGCAATATAAAGGGTTACGAGAAAATCGCTGTCATTATGACAGGCATGGGCAGTGACGGTACGGAAGGTGTCAAAAAAATGGTCGCAAGCGGTCATACGAAAGTCATTGCAGAAAAAGAAGAATCATGTGTTGTTTTCGGAATGCCTAAATCAGTCATTAAAGCAGGCCTTGCACATGAAACAAGGCATGTGGATGACATCGCACATGCAATTATAAGCTCCATGAAAAAAGAGAGGGCGTGAACACGTTGGATGTAAACCAATACTTAGATATCTTTTTAGATGAAAGCAGAGAACACTTACAAACTTGTAATGAAAAACTTCTTGATTTAGAAAAGAACCCAACCGACTTGCAGCTAGTGAATGATATATTCAGAGCAGCTCATACATTGAAAGGCATGAGTGCAACGATGGGCTTTGATGATATGGCTCACTTAACGCATCATTTAGAAAACATGTTTGATGCTATACGTAATGAACAAATGATTGTCACTCCTGAGTCAATGGATACGATGTTCGAAGCACTCGATCATCTTGAAGCAATGGTTCAATCGATTGCAGAAGGAGGAGACGGGAAACGTGATGTCACTGAGATTAGTAAAAAGCTAGATGTGACAGGAAGCCATGCTGAGGCAGCTTCTAGCGTTGAAACAGCAGATGCATCAGCAGCTGCTAATGACTTAGATTATAACGAATTTGAACGAACGGTTCTTGATGAAGCGAGAGAGCAAGGCTTCAAATGCTATGAACTCAACGTGACATTAAGCGAAGCGTGCTTACTAAAAGCCGTTCGTGTCTATATGATTTTTGAAAGACTAAATGAAGCAGGCGAGGTTGTCAAAACCGTTCCGAATGCAGAGCTGTTAGAATCAGAAGATTTCGATTCAGAATTCAGCATTTCTTATCTTTCTAAACTGCCGATGGACGAAGTGCAGAAAATCGTCACGGCGATCTCAGAGGTTGAGAAGGTTGAGATCTCTGAAGTCTCCGCATTTGATGAAGCAGCTCCGGCTGAAAAACAAGAGGCGCAGCCTGAACAGAAAAAAGAAGAAGTCTCCGTTCCTGCTGCGAAAGCGCCAGCAAATGATGCACCAAAAGCAAATGGCAATAACGGTGCAGCTGCCGGCGGAACAAAAACAATTCGTGTCAACATCGACCGTCTAGATTCTCTAATGAATCTATTTGAAGAACTTGTGATTGATAGAGGCCGATTAGAACAGATTGCCAAAGAACTAGAAAATAACGAACTCACAGACACAGTCGAAAGAATGACACGTATTTCTGGAGACCTGCAATCAATCATCCTGAACATGAGAATGGTACCTGTGGAAACTGTCTTTAACAGATTCCCGCGTATGATTCGTCAATTGACGAAAGAGCTTAATAAGAAAATCGAACTTATTATTGAGGGTGCTGAGACAGAGCTTGATCGAACAGTGATCGACGAGATTGGAGATCCGCTCTTGCACTTACTTAGAAACAGTCTAGATCACGGGATTGAATCACCAGAAGAACGTGTGAAAAAAGGCAAGCCGGAAAAAGGTACGGTTCTATTAAAAGCGTATCATAGCGGAAACCATGTCTTCATTGAAGTAGAAGATGATGGAGGCGGGATTAACCGTAAAAAGGTGCTTGAAAAAGCATTAGAGCGCGGAGTTATTACAGAAAGAGAAGCAGAAACGCTTGAAGATCATCAAATTGATTCATTGATCTTTGCAGCAGGATTCTCTACAGCTGACACGATTTCTGACATCTCAGGCCGCGGTGTAGGTCTTGACGTTGTGAAAAACAAACTGGAATCACTTGGCGGATCTGTGAGTATTAACTCAACAGAGGGACAGGGCTCCCTATTCTCGATCCAGCTTCCGCTGACACTATCGATTATTTCCGTTCTTCTTGTAAAACTGGAAGAGGAAACATTTGCGATTCCGATTTCTTCTATTATTGAAACGGCTGTCATTAAGAAAAGTGACATCTTGCAAACGCATGATCGTGAAGTGATTGATTTCCGCGGATTTATCGTACCGGTCGTGTACTTGAAGAAACAATTCCACGTACCAAATGCGAATGAATTAGAGGAAGAGCTGCACATCATTGTTGTTCGTAAAGGAGACAAGCTGACAGCATTTGTGGTCGATTCATTTATTGGTCAGCAAGAGGTTGTGTTGAAATCACTAGGAGATTATCTGCCAAACGTATTTGCGATATCCGGCGCAACGATCCTAGGTGACGGTCAAGTTGCACTCATCGTTGACTGTAATGCACTGATCAAGTAAAAAACAATAGAGGAGCGGTCTGAAATGAGTACAGATATCAAAACTGGCGAAAAGATGATTGTGTTTATCGTAAACAAAAAAGAATACGCCATTTCAGTATCAGAAGTAAAGTCCATTGAAAAATGGCAGCAGCCGACAAGAGTTCCTGGCGTTGCCCCTTATATATGCGGTGTTATTAATTTACGCGGTGTCGTGACACCTGTCATTGACCTGAGAGTCAGACTTGGTTCTACTGACAACGAGATTACAGATGAAACAAGAATGATCATTGTACAAGTAGGTGACATTGAAGTCGGCTGGATTGTTGATGAAGCAAATGATGTCATAACCGTCCATCAGGAAGAAGTAGAATCTTCTCCTGAATCTGCTGAAAAAGAAGGACAGTCATGGGTGACAGGTATTATTAAGCATGATCAGCGTCTTTTCAATATCATTCATGCCGGTGCTGTCCTCGACAAGAGCGTTCAAGGTGCACCTGTTCATTAAGGGGGATGTGAAATGAGCATTTTCAACGAAATTAAAGATGAACAGCTAGATATTTTAGGAGAGGTTGGGAATATCGGGGCAGGCCACGCAGCGTCTGCTCTTGCCAACCTATTGGATCGTAAAATTGATATGGCTGTTCCTTTTGTTAAGGTTCTCTCGTTTGAAGATTTAATGGATTTCTTTGGCGGTGCAGACCTTCCCGTTGCAAGCATTTTCCTGCGAATGGAAGGAGATTTAACCGGGTCAATCTTTTTCATTATGCCGTTTGAGCAAGCGGAGCAATTTGTAAGAGAGCTTGTCCAGGATCCGGCATTTGATATTGATACGATTCATGAACATGAGATGGGGACGTCAGCACTTCATGAACTCGGAAATATTTTAGCGGGCTCTTATTTATCAGCCCTTGCAGATTTAACAAAATTGCAGCTTTACCCAAGTGTTCCAGATGTCACGCTCGATATGTTCGGTGCTGTCATTAGTGAAGGGTTAATGCAATTCAGTCCTCTTGGTGATCAGGCGATTGTGATTGATACATCTATTTTTGATGATCAAAATAAGCAAGAGCTGAAAGGAAATATGTTTCTATTACCAGAGTTTGAATCGTTTGAAAAACTTTTCAAAGCATTAGGTAACCTATAATGAACGTGCAAATTCCGGCAGTTGTAAAGGTTGGTATTGCGGATGTTCAGCTTGTCAAAACACCGGACCGCATTCGGACATCCGGTCTTGGTTCTTGCGTAGGGCTTGTCTTGTTTGATCAAGAGAAAAAGCTGGCAGGCCTTGTCCATGTTATGCTGCCAGACTCCTCTCTTTCAAAAGGGACGGTGGAGAACTTGGCTAAATATGCAGATACAGGTGTCAAGCATACAATTGATCTGCTCCTAAAAGCAGGCGCACGCAAACATGCGCTAAAGGCAAAACTTGCTGGCGGGGCGGAAATGTTTAAGTTTAAGTCAACCAATGATCTTATGAGAATTGGACCTAGAAACGTTTCAGCTGTGAAAGAACATCTGTCTCTTCATCATATCCCGATTATTAGTGAGGATACAGGCGGGAACAGTGGCCGTACGATTGAATTCGATCCGCTTACGGCAGAGCTTGAGATCCGTACTGTGAAGCAAGGCATTATGAAGATATAACTAAGGAAGTATAGGGGGATAAAGATGCAATCCTTAAATTACGAAGATCAGGCGCTATGGGCTAGATGGAAAGAGTGGAAAGACCCTGCTGCTGGAGATGATCTTATGCGCCGCTATATGCCGCTCGTCACATATCATGTTGGAAGAATTTCCATCGGTCTCCCGAAGTCAGTGCATAAAGAAGACTTGATCAGTCTAGGAATGCTCGGTTTATATGATGCCCTTGAAAAATTTGATCCCGGAAGAGATCTGAAGTTTGATACATATGCATCCTTCAGAATCCGCGGGGCCATCATCGACGGTCTTCGTAAAGAGGACTGGCTGCCTCGTACATCAAGAGAAAAAACAAAAAAAGTAGAAGCGGCTATTGAAAAGCTTGAACAGCGTTATTTGCGTAATGTGACGCCGACAGAGGTGGCTGAGGAACTCGGCATGAGTGAACAAGATGTTGTCACAACGATGAATGAAGGATTCTTTGCAAATCTGCTCTCAATCGATGAGAAGCTGCATGATCAAGAAGACGGAGAAAACGTCCAAGTCATGATTCGCGACGAGAAGTCTGTGACTCCAGAAGAGAAAATGCTGAAAGATGAATTAATTGAACAGCTTTCTGAAAAAATCACTGAGCTTTCAGAAAAAGAAAAGCTCGTGATCAGTCTTTTCTATAAAGAAGAACTGACATTAACGGAAATCGGTCAAGTGCTCAATTTATCTACCTCGCGCATTTCGCAAATTCATTCAAAGGCCTTGTTCAAGCTTAAGCATCTGCTTGATAAAGCCATTCAATCTTAAAGAGTTAGTGAGTGAAAAAATATGTTATGGCTGATTAGCTTCATGCTTCATGCTGCACTTATTTATTTTGTGATTATTTTATATACGAGAATGAATTCGCTGAAGGCAACAGAACAAAAACAGCGAGAACTTCTAGAAGAAACGGAAAATACCCTGGCTGCATTTTTGATGGAAGTCAAAGAAGAGAATGACAAACTAACAAAAGTGGCAGCCGCTTCCCCTGATTTTTCTGCTGAAGAGCTGAAATCGGATCTTCAGACACCAAAGCAGCCACAACCACCAATTGAATCCCAGCAATCGGTCGAAAGTGAAGATCCCGTACCAGAGCACCTGTCGGCTCTCCTTAGCGAAGTTGAGGTGCAGGAAGAGAAGGTAAACGAACCCGTTCCACAACTTGAAACAGAGACTTCTCTGCCTTCTGAAAGTGAAATAGAAGAAACATTCGAAGATCAAGTGAAGACCCTATATGATGAAGGGCGATCACTAGAAGAAATAGCGAAAAAAATGAAAACTGGTAAGACAGAAATCGAGCTTTTATTAAAATTTAGCGGAAAGCTGTAAAGGATTCTTGATTGTCAGTCCATCATGTGTTATATTATTTCTTGGTGTTAAATACACACGCTTAATGATTCGTATGAAGGTGCTGCCGTGGCGCAGTTTTATGTGAACATGACTTAAGCGGAGGAAAAAAAACCATTATATTAGGAGGCAACAAAATGTCAGTTATTTCTATGAAACAATTGCTAGAAGCTGGTGTTCACTTCGGTCACCAAACTCGCCGTTGGAACCCAAAAATGAAGCGTTACATCTTTACAGAGCGTAACGGTATCTACATCATCGACCTTCAAAAAACGGTGAAAAAAGTAGAGGAAGCTTACAACTTCACGAAAAACCTTGCTGCTGACGGAGGAAAAATCCTTTTCGTTGGTACGAAAAAGCAAGCACAAGATTCAGTGAAAGAAGAAGCAATCCGTTCTGGTATGTTCTATGTGAACCAACGCTGGCTTGGTGGAACTTTAACAAACTTTGAAACAATCCAAAAACGTATTAAACGTTTGAAAGATATTGAAAAAATGCAAGAAAACGGTACATTCGAAGTTCTTCCTAAGAAAGAAGTCGTTCAACTGAAAAAAGAACTAGAGCGTCTTGAAAAATTCCTAGGCGGAATCAAAGACATGAAGAGTCTTCCGGATGCACTTTTCATTATCGACCCTCGTAAAGAGCGTATTGCAGTTGCAGAAGCTCGTAAATTGAATATCCCAATCATCGGTATCGTTGACACAAACTGTGATCCAGACGAAATTGATGTTGTGATCCCTGCAAACGATGATGCAATCCGTGCTGTAAAACTTCTAACTGCTAAAATGGCAGATGCGATTCTTGAGTCTAAACAAGGCGAAGAAGAAGCTGTTGTAGAAGAAACGACAGAAACTGAAACAACAACTGCGTAACCTATTCAAAAGGTGATAAGAGGGAAATGCCTTTTATCACCTTTTTTTCACCTAGTAATCCGTGTTTTAACATAGAAGGAGGAAATGTAAAATGGCAATTACTGCTCAATTAGTTAAAGAACTGCGTCAAAAAACTGGTGCAGGTATGATGGACTGTAAAAAAGCGTTAACAGAAACTGATGGTGACATCGAGAAAGCAATCGACCTTCTAAGAGAAAAAGGAATCGCAAAAGCTGCGAAAAAAGCAGACCGTATTGCGGCAGAAGGATTAACTCTTATCAAAACTGACGGCAACACAGGCGTCATCCTAGAAGTGAACTCTGAGACTGATTTCGTTGCAAAAAACGAAGGATTCCAAGCACTTCTTAACGAACTTGCTGATCATTTGCTTGCTGCTAAACCTGCAACAATTGAAGAAGCTCATGCTTCTAAAATGGAAAACGGTTCAACAGTTGAAGAGCATATCACATCTGCAATTGCGAAAATCGGAGAGAAAATCACTCTACGCCGTTTCTCTGTCATCACAAAAGAAGATAATGCTGCATTCGGTTCTTACCTGCACATGGGCGGACGTATCGGTGTGTTAGCTGTTCTTAACGGAACAACTGACGAAGAGCTTGCAAGAGACATCGCAATGCACGTTGCAGCTGTAAACCCTAAATACATTTCTCGTGACCAAGTGTCAGAAGAAGAAGCAAACCGTGAGCGTGAAGTATTAACTCAGCAAGCGCTTCAAGAAGGAAAGCCTGAAAACATCGTAGCTAAAATGGTAGAAGGCCGTCTAAACAAATTCTTCGAAGAAATTTGCTTACTTGACCAAGCGTTTGTTAAAAACCCAGATGAAAAAGTGAAACAAGTTGTAGCTGCGAAAAACGCAACTGTTCAAACTTATGTTCGCTATGAAGTGGGCGAAGGTATCGAAAAACGTCAAGACAACTTTGCTGAAGAAGTTATGAGCCAAGTGAAAAAATAATGTTTGAAAAGCTCTCTGGGGCTTTTTTAGGGGAGCACAAGCACTGTGTTCCCTATTTTTTAGAGGATATTGATTTACAAAAGGCAGTTTCTTACGCATAATAAGAGACGGTATAGTTTACACTTGGAGGTTATCATGAGCAAACCGAAATATAATCGCATTGTACTGAAGCTAAGTGGCGAAGCACTAGCGGGTGATGCTGGAAATGGAATTAACCCAACTGTCATTCAATCCATTGCAAAGCAAGTAAAAGAAATTGCAGAGCTTGATGTTGAAGTTGCAGTCGTTGTAGGCGGAGGAAACCTTTGGCGCGGAAAGACAGGCAGTGATCTAGGAATGGACCGTGCAACAGCAGACTACATGGGGATGCTGGCAACAGTGATGAACTCACTGGCGTTACAGGACAGCCTAGAAACGCTTGGCATTCAGTCTAGAGTGCAAACCTCTATCGAAATGAGACAGGTTGCAGAACCATACATAAGAAGAAAAGCGATCCGTCATCTTGAGAAGAAACGTGTCGTCATTTTTGCTGCTGGAACAGGTAACCCTTATTTCTCTACAGATACTACGGCAGCACTTCGAGCAGCAGAAATTGAAGCAGATGTCATTTTAATGGCGAAAAATAATGTAGATGGTGTCTACAGTGCTGATCCTCGTACAGATGCGGATGCAGTAAAATATGATAAGCTTTCATATCTTGATGTACTTAAAGAAGGGCTTGCTGTAATGGATTCTACTGCGTCCTCATTATGTATGGACAATGACATTCCATTAATCGTCTTCTCTATTATGGAAGAAGGAAATATTAAACGTGCCGTAAATGGCGAATCAATCGGAACGATCGTGAGGGGGAAATAACGTGTCAAAAGAAGTGTTGAACCAAACGAAAGAAAAAATGGAAAAAGCTGTACAGGCATACGGACGTGAGCTTGCAACTGTTCGTGCAGGCCGTGCAAATGCTTCACTGCTTGATAAAGTGACAGTTGATTATTACGGTGCACAAACACCTCTTAACCAAATTGCGTCAATCACAGTGCCAGAAGCACGTATGCTGATTATCACACCTTACGATAAAACAGCAATCGGTGATATCGAAAAAGCGATCCAAAAGTCTGATCTTGGCATCACGCCAACAAGTGACGGAAATGTGATCCGCATTGCGATTCCTGCGCTGACAGAAGAAAGACGTAAAGAGCTTGTGAAAGTAGTGAAAAAATACTCAGAAGAAGCAAAAGTAGCTGTTCGTAACGTTCGTCGTGATGCAAACGATGATTTGAAAAAGCTTGAGAAAAATGGGGAGATCACTGAAGATGAATTAAGATCATCAACAGAGGATGTCCAAAAATTGACAGATGAATATGTCGCTAAAATTGATGACGTGACGAAAGATAAAGAAAAAGAAATCATGGAAGTTTAAGAAAAAACTATGTACAATAGATAATAGTGAAAAGACCCTCTTCATGTTTACAGGGGGTTTTTTTGTTAATACTGTTGATGACTATATTATTAGCGGGAACGCAACCTTTTTGGGTGATGGAGGAATCTCATGCTCAATATACTCAAAAATTGGAAGAATCAGCAAACAGCAGCTTCCAACTTAGAAAGCCTGACAAAAGAAGACATATTAAATGGAGAAATTCCTGAACATATCGCCATTATCATGGATGGGAACGGAAGATGGGCGAAAAAACGTGCTCTTCCACGGGTAGCAGGTCATCATGAAGGAATGAAAGTCGTCAAGCGCATGACAAAGCTTGCAAATGAGCTAAATGTCAAAGTGCTGACTTTGTATGCTTTCTCTACGGAAAATTGGAAACGTCCAAAACTAGAAGTAGACTTTTTAATGAAACTTCCTGAAGAATTTTTAAACATCTACCTGCCTGAACTCATCGAGGAGAATGTCCGTGTGCGTTTAACAGGTGATCCAGACGGCCTCCCGCAGCATACGAAAAAAGCGGTAGAGAATGCAGTAAAGAGTACGGCAAATAACGACGGACTCGTTTTGAATTTTGCGCTCAACTACGGGGGGCGCACAGAAATCGTCTCCGCATGCAGACAAATTTCTGAAATGGTCAAAGAAGGTAAGCTTCAAGCAGAAGACATCACAGAAGAGATGTTTTCAGCTTATTTAATGACAGAATCTCTTCAAGATCCGGATTTGCTCATTCGCACGAGTGGAGAAATTAGATTAAGCAACTTTATGCTTTGGCAAATTGCTTACAGCGAGTTTGTCTTTACGGATGTGCTTTGGCCTGACTTTTCTGATGAGCACCTTATAGGCGCTATTGGAGAGTACCAGCGCCGCGGCCGGAGGTTCGGTGGAATTTAGAGGGTGGTGCAGATGAAACAAAGAATTTTGACGGGTGTTTTGGCAGCTGCAGTCTTTTTACTTGCTGTGATATATGGACAGATGCCATTTACCCTGCTGATTTATTTAATGGGAAGTGTCGCTCTCTTTGAGCTTTTAAGAATGAAAAAAATCTCGATTTTCAGCTTTCCTGGTATTGTCAGCTTAATATTGCTTTGGCTTTTAATGGGCGGAGACAACAGTTTCTTCCCAAACGTGGACGCATCAAAAATGCAGATTGCTTTATTCGCAGTCTTAATACTTTTAACTTATACAGTTTTGAGCAAAAACTCTTTCACATTCGATGAGGTTGCTTTTGTTGTATTAGCCACATTATATATTGGCGTTAGTTTCTATTATTTTATCCAAATTAGAGGCTTATATGGCATGAGTGCGATCTTCTTCGCAGCAGTGATTATTTGGTCTACTGACTCAGGAGCCTACTTTATTGGGAAATCTATGGGGAAACGAAAGCTTTGGCCAGAAATCAGCCCAAACAAAACAGTAGAAGGATTTATCGGCGGAATCGTCACAGCGGTCGTGTTGTCACTTGTGTTTCAGGCGGTTACAGGATTTTTGCCATCATATCTGCTTGTGATGTTTATTACTCTTTTACTCAGTATCTTTGGACAGCTTGGCGACCTAGTGGAATCTGCTTTAAAGCGTCATTATCACGTGAAGGATTCAGGGACAATTCTCCCTGGCCATGGCGGAATTTTGGACAGGTTTGACAGCTTTTTATTCGTTCTGCCGTTTTTATACTTACTGCTCGCAACGTTTGCCAGCTAACCTCATAGAAACTTATTGAACGAGAGAAGGAGTGGCAATTTGAAATATATTTCGCTATTAGGCGCAACAGGATCAATTGGAGAACAAACGTTAGATGTGATCAGGCAGCACCCTGACAAATTTAAGCTGAAAGCCATGACCTTTGGCAGAAATATAACAAAAGCGATTCCGATCATTGAGCGCTTTCAGCCTGAATTCGTTGGCTGTGTAGACGAAGAAACCTATCACATGCTAAAAAATCATTCATTTGCATACGGTGTGAAGCTGGCTGCTGGTGATGAAGCCAACATCGAGGCAGCGACCTATGATGCAGTGGACGTAGTGGTTAATGCACTTGTAGGAAGTGTTGGACTTGTTCCAACATTAAAGGCCATTGAACAAAAAAAGACGATTGCACTCGCAAATAAGGAAACACTTGTAACAGCTGGTCATATAGTAAAAGAGTACGCTAAAACATATGATGTACCTTTACTTCCTGTCGATAGTGAGCATTCCGCTATTTTTCAATGCCTGCAAGGTGAACAAGCTAAAAATATTGAACGCTTAATCGTGACAGCTTCAGGTGGTAGTTTCCGAGATAAAAAACGAACTGAACTTGAAGGTGTTACGGTTGAAGAAGCGCTGAACCACCCGAACTGGTCGATGGGGGCGAAAATCACCATTGATTCAGCGACGATGATGAATAAAGGGCTCGAGGTGATCGAGGCACATTGGTTGTTTGATATCCCTTATGAACAAATTGATGTGCTGCTACATAAAGAGAGCATTATCCATTCGATGGTGGAATTTCACGACAAAAGCGTCATGGCTCAGTTAGGGACACCTGACATGAGAGTGCCTATTCAATATGCACTCACATACCCTGACAGGGCGCCGTTACAAGAAGCGAAATCATTGAACCTTTGGGAGATTGGACAATTGAATTTCCAAAAAGCGGATTTTGACAGGTATCGCTGCTTACATTTTGCTTATGAATCAGGTAAAATAGGAGGGACAATGCCTGCTGTACTTAATGCAGCAAATGAAATAGCAGTCGATGCATTTCTGAAAGGCAAAGTAACGTTCCTTCAAATTGAAGAATTGATTGAAAAGGCACTAATTAGACATCATGTGATTTCAACGCCTAGTTTGCAAGATATCCATGAAGTGGACAAAGATACACGAGACTTTGTTCAATCAATCCTCACATAAGGTGGTATGTTCGTGAATACAGTGATTGCGTTTATTATTATTTTTGGAACGCTCGTTTTTTTCCACGAGCTTGGCCATTTAATTATGGCGCAGCGCGCGGGGATTTTATGCCGCGAGTTCGCAATTGGTTTTGGGCCGAAGATTTTCTCCTTTAAACGAAAGGAAACCGTTTATACCATTAGACTCCTCCCTATTGGCGGATTTGTGAAAATGGCTGGAGAAGACCCAGAAGTCATCGAAATTAAACCAGGTCATACAGTGGGGCTCTTATTCAATGAGCAAAATGAAGTAGAAAAGATCATTTTAAATGATAAAGAAAAATATCCTGATGCACTTGTCATCGAAGTGGAGCAGATCGATTTAGATCATGCCATGAGAATCTCGGGATATGAAGCTGGAAATGAAGATATTCTGACTGGCTACAATGTCAGTCAAACAAGCTTCTATATTGCAGATGGTGAAGAAATTCAAATTGCACCATACAATCGTCAATTTGGTTCAAAAACGGTTTGGCAGCGAATTAAAGCCATCGCAGCTGGACCAATTATGAACTTTATCCTGGCGTATGTGATTTTGGTTGCTTTAGGCTTTATCCAAGGGGTAACCGTTGATGACCCTGTACTCGGTAAGCTGACGAAAGACGGCCGAGCGGCGGAAGCTGGACTGATGCAGGGAGATCACATCGTGTCGATTAACGGCGAGAAAATGAATTCTTGGACAGACGTCGTTCAAACAGTTCAAAAGAACCCTGAGAAAAAAATGAATGTCGTCATTGACCGAGACGGCAAAGAAAGCACTGTACAGGTTGTACCAGAAGCTGTGAAAGCTGACGGAAAAAGCATTGGCCGTTTCGGATCATATCCGCCAACGGAAAATGGATTTTTGAAAGTCATTTCATCTTCAGGCACAACCGTCATTTCAACGGCAGGTCTGATCTTAACGAACTTGCAAAAAATTGTCACAGGACAATTTTCACTAGATATGTTAGCAGGTCCTGTTGGAATTTATGACATGACAGGAGAAGTAGCCAAACAAGGTGTATTAACATTAATGCAGTTTGCGGCGTTCCTCAGTATCAACCTAGGCATCGTGAATTTGTTACCGATTCCTGCATTAGACGGAGGACGTTTACTATTCTTATTTGTTGAAGCCATTCGCGGTAAACCAATTAATCGTGAGAAAGAAGCACTTGTTGTCTTTATTGGTGTTGCTTTCCTCATGCTGTTAATGTTAGTGGTAACGTGGAATGACATCCAGCGGTTATTTTTATAAAAACCATTCTCTCTTGTTTCTCATTCCGGGAAACAAGAGTTTTTGTGAGAAGTCCTATTTCATAAATGAGGTGTAACGACATGAGACAATCCCTGACTTTCATTCCAACTCTTCGAGAGATGCCGGCAGATGCTGAGGCAAAAAGCCATCAACTCTTAGTAAGAGCTGGATTTATTAGACAAAATACAAGTGGAATCTATCATTATCTGCCGCTTGCGCATAAAGTCATTCAGCATATTCAATCCATCGTCCGCAAGGAAATGGAAAAGGCAGGCGCAGCTGAGCTGTTAATGCCAGTGCTTCAGCAGGCAGAAATGTGGCAAGAGTCAGGAAGATGGTATACATACGGTCCAGAACTGATGCGTATGAAGGATCGCCATGGCCGCGAATTTGCGCTTGGTCCAACCCACGAAGAAGTGATTACATCACTAGTACGCAGCGAAGTGAAATCGTATAAGAAGCTACCTTTAACTCTATATCAAATTCAATCAAAATTCCGTGATGAACAGAGACCACGCTTTGGACTGCTGCGCGGACGTGAATTTATTATGAAGGATGCATACTCATTCCATTCTTCACCAGAAAGCCTTGACGAGACATACAACAAAATGTTTACAGCTTACTCTAATGTGTTCTCAAAAGTAGGTCTCAATTTTAGACCAGTCATTGCAGATTCTGGGGCAATGGGCGGAAAAGATACACATGAGTTCATGGCACTCTCAGAGGTTGGAGAGGATACCATCGCTTATTCTGATACTTCCTCATATGCTGCAAACATTGAAATGGCTGAGGCTGTATATCACGGAGATGAAGCAAATCCTGCGGACTTCAAAGAGCTTGAAAAAGTCCACACGCCGCAAGCGAAAACAATTCAAGATGTGGCTGGATTTTTAGAAGTTGATCCTTCTGCATGCATGAAATCTGTTTTGTTTAAAGCAGATGATGCGTATGTTCTCATCCTTACTAGAGGCGATCATGAAGTAAATGATGTGAAAGTGAAAAACTTAGTAGGAGCACAGCTTGTCGAACTAGCATCACGCGAAGAAGTGCTAGAAGTCATTGGAACTGAGCCTGGATTTGTTGGACCTGTTAAACTGGAAGCAGAAGTCGATATTTATGCGGACCTTGCTGTGAAGGGAATGACAAATGCAGTCGCTGGTGCAAACGAAGCGGATTATCACTATGTCAATGTCAACCCTGCACGTGATGTGTCAGTGAAAGAATTCATAGATCTTCGCTTGATTCAAGAAGGAGATGTTTCTCCAGACGGGGAAGGCACCATCCAGTTTGCAAAAGGGATTGAAGTAGGACAAGTCTTTAAACTCGGCACTCGTTATTCTGAGTCAATGGATGCAACGTACCTTGATGAGAATGGACGGGCGCAGCCAATGATTATGGGCTGCTATGGCATCGGCATCTCTAGAACTCTTTCAGCGATTGTTGAACAGCATCATGATGAGAAAGGAATCATTTGGCCGGAAACAGTGGCACCATATGACCTTCACCTCCTTGCATTAAATATGAAAAACGATGCGCAAAAAGAACTGGCTGAAACGTTGTACGAGCGCTTAGAAGATGAAGGCTTTGACGTACTTTTCGATGACCGCCAGGAGCGTGCAGGAGTGAAATTTGCAGACAGTGATTTAATTGGACTGCCAATTCGCATTAGCTGCGGTAAACGTTCAGAAGAAGGTATTGTTGAAGTGAAGTTTAGAAAATCAGGTGAATCACATGAAGTATCTGTTGATGATCTGATTTCATTTATACGCCAAGCATAAAACGAACAAAAAAATGAAGGTACCTCCTGTAGAAAAGAGGTACCTTTCTGATTGACAAAAGGAGGGTCCTGTCTTGGATGAACAATTACCGATCACACGGCGGCAATTTCATATATTACTCAATCAGATTCAAATGACAGATGATGACCTCAGTCGTTACTTTGAAGAAGGAGAAATCGTCAAATTGACGGTGCACAAAGCGACGAAAACATGGCATTTCCTTTTTAAATTTAAGGCTCTTTTGCCTTACAAAGTATACGCCATGTTTCTCAGCAGACTGACAAATGCATTTTCTCATATTGCACAAATTACTTGTACGATTGAAGTGAGTGATCCGCACATCTCTGAAGAACTCGTACAATCGTACTGGTCACATTGTGTGGAAGAACTTCAAGGAATTTCTCCCCCAATCATCAGTTTGCTTCAGCAGCAAAAGCCATCGCTGTCTGGTCATAAAATCATCATTAAAACGAAAAGCGAAACAGAGGCACTCGCTATTAAGAAGAAGTACAGCCCGATGCTCCAGGCCGCATTTAAACAAGTAGGTTTTCCAGAGCTGCAATTCGATACAGAAATTTTTGTATCAGATCAAGAGATTCAGAAGTTCAGAGAACAAAAGCTTGCTGAAGATCAAGAAAGAGCCATGCAAGCCCTCACTGAGATGGAGAAGAAAGAAAGTGAGGAGCAGGATGAAGCTCCGTCAGGCCCTCTGATGATTGGCTATCAAATCAAAGACAATGAAGAAATTCGTACGCTTGACAGTATCATGGACGAGGAAAGAAGAATCACCGTTCAAGGCTACGTATTCGATGCAGAAACGCGTGAGCTGAAAAGCGGGAGAACGCTTTGTATCTTTAAGATCACTGATTATACAAATAGTATATTGATCAAAATGTTTGCAAGAGAAAAAGAAGATGCTCAGCTGATGAAATCATTGAAAAAAGGCATGTGGGTGAAAGCAAGAGGAAGCATTCAAAATGATACGTTTGTCAGAGATCTTGTCATGATCGCTAATGATGTCAATGAAATGAAACCGCAGCTGAAAGAAGATACAGCACCTGAGGGTGAAAAGCGTGTGGAGCTTCATTTACATTCACCTATGAGCCAAATGGATGCTGTCACTGGCATCGGCAGGCTTGTTGAACAAGCAAAAAAATGGGGACATGAAGCCATTGCCCTGACAGATCATGCCGTTGTACAATCCTTCCCGGATGCGTATGCAGCAAGTAAAAAGCATGGCATCAAAATGATGTACGGTGTGGAAATCAATTTAGTGGACGACGGGGTACCGATTGCATATAACCCAGAGCACCGCTTGTTAGAGGATGCGACATATGTCGTATTTGACGTAGAGACAACTGGACTTTCAGCCGTTTATGACACGATCATTGAGCTGGCAGCAGTGAAAATCAAAGGCGGGGAAATCATTGACCGCTTTGAGGCGTTTGCAAATCCCCATCACCCGTTATCAGCGACAACCATCGAATTAACAGGTATCACCGATGATATGGTGAGAGATGCACCAGATGTCGTCGACGTCGTACGGGATTTCAAAGAATGGATTGGACAAGATATTCTTGTTGCGCACAATGCGAGCTTTGATATGGGCTTTTTAAATGCAGCGTATAAACGCCTCTTAAAAACAGATAAAGCGTCAAACCCTGTCATTGATACACTTGAACTTGGCCGTTTCCTTTACCCAGAATTTAAAAATCACCGGCTGAACACCCTCTGTAAAAAGTTTGATATTGAACTAACGCAGCATCACCGGGCGATTTATGATGCAGAGGCGACAGGCTATCTCATGCTGAAGATGCTAAAAGATGCGGCTGAAAAAGAGATTGCCTATCACGATCAATTGAATGAAAACATGGGGCAGTCGAATGCTTACCAGCGCTCACGTCCTTACCATGCAACTTTGATTGCTCAAAATGAGACAGGTCTTAAGAATTTATTTAAGCTTGTTTCACTTTCTCATATTCATTATTTCTACCGTGTCCCGCGTATTCCACGCTCCCAGCTTGAGAAATATCGAGAAGGTTTAATTGTTGGGTCTGCTTGTGATAAGGGTGAGGTATTTGAAGGAATGATGCAAAAGTCACCTGATGAGGTGGAAGACATTGCAGCATTTTATGACTATTTAGAGGTACATCCGCCAGAAGTGTATCAGCACCTGCTGCAGCTTGAGCTAGTTCGAGATGAACGTGCGTTAAAAGAAATCATCACAAACATTGTCAAACTTGGCGAAAAGCTGAATAAACCAGTTGTGGCGACTGGGAATGTACATTACCTGCATCCAGAAGACAAAATTTATCGTAAAATCTTAATTTCATCACAAGGTGGAGCGAATCCGCTGAACCGACATGAACTGCCAAAAGTTCATTTTAGAACGACAGATGAAATGCTTGAAGCGTTCTCCTTCCTAGGAGACGAAAAAGCGAAAGAGATCGTCGTAACAAATACGCAAAAAGTATCTGAGATGGTCGAAAGCATTAAACCTATCAAAGATGATCTTTACACACCAAAAATTGAAGGTGCAGATGAAGAAATACGGGAAATGAGCTATCAAATGGCGCGCAGTATCTACGGAGATGACCTGCCGAAAATCGTAGAAGACCGCATTGAGAAAGAATTAAAAAGTATTATCGGTCATGGTTTCGCCGTTATTTACTTAATCTCTCATAAGCTCGTAAAAAAATCACTTGATGATGGATATCTTGTTGGTTCAAGGGGATCTGTCGGATCATCTCTTGTTGCGACATTAACAGAGATTACTGAAGTAAATCCACTTGCACCTCATTATGTATGCCCAAGCTGTAAGCACTCTGAGTTCTTTAATGACGGATCTGTTGGTTCAGGCTTTGACCTTCCAGATAAAGACTGTCCTGAATGTGGAACGCCGTATAAAAAAGACGGACATGATATTCCGTTTGAAACGTTCCTAGGTTTTAAAGGAGACAAAGTTCCTGATATTGACTTGAACTTCTCAGGCGAATATCAGCCGATCGCGCATAACTATACGAAAGAGTTGTTCGGAGAAGAGTATGTATACCGAGCAGGTACGATTGGCACCGTTGCAGAAAAAACAGCATACGGTTATGTGAAAGGCTATGCAGGGGATCATAACCTTCATATGAGAGGTGCTGAAATCGACCGGCTTGTACAAGGCTGTACAGGGGTAAAACGGACAACGGGCCAGCATCCAGGCGGGATTATCGTTGTGCCGGATTATATGGATATTTACGATTTCTCACCTATTCAATACCCAGCAGATGCGACAGGTTCTGATTGGAAGACGACACATTTTGATTTCCATTCGATTCACGATAACTTGCTCAAGCTGGATATTCTTGGGCACGATGATCCAACGGTCATTCGTATGCTTCAAGATTTGAGCGGAATCGATCCAAAAACGATTCCAACAGATGACCCTGAAGTCATGAAGATTTTCCAAGGGACAGAGCCACTAGGTGTAACAGAAGAGCAAATAGGCTGTAAAACAGGTACACTCGGTATCCCGGAATTTGGAACAAGATTTGTTCGGCAAATGTTAGAGGATACAAAACCAACGACCTTCTCAGAGCTTGTTCAGATTTCTGGACTCTCACACGGTACGGATGTATGGCTCGGAAACGCACAAGAGCTCATTCACAATAAAACGTGTGAACTAAGTGAAGTCATTGGGTGCCGTGATGATATTATGGTCTATCTCATCTATCAAGGCTTAGAGCCGTCACTTGCCTTTAAAATCATGGAATCTGTTCGTAAAGGAAAGGGGCTTCCTCCTGAATGGGAAGAAGAAATGAAGAATAATAATGTACCAAACTGGTATATTGATTCTTGTAAAAAAATCAAATACATGTTCCCTAAAGCCCACGCGGCTGCATATGTATTAATGGCTGTTCGTATTGCTTATTTCAAGGTGCATCATGCACTTCTGTACTATGCGGCTTACTTTACCGTTCGTGCGGATGACTTTGATATTGAAACGATGACAAAAGGATCGAATGCGATTCGAGCCGTTATGGACGATATTAATTCAAAAGGTTTAGATGCATCACCGAAAGAAAAGAACCTATTAACTGTACTAGAGCTTGCCCTTGAAATGTGCGAAAGAGGCTACCATTTCAAAAAAGTTGACCTCTATCGCTCAAGTGCAACAGAGTTTATCATTGATGGAGACGGACTAATTCCACCATTCAACTCGATCCCTGGACTCGGAACAAACGTTGCGTTAAATATTGTTCGCGCGCGGCAAGATGGGGAATTCCTTTCAAAAGAAGATTTACAAAAGCGTGGAAAAGTCTCAAAGACTATTCTTGAGTATTTAGATCGTCAAGGCTGTTTAGAAGCACTTCCTGATCAAAATCAGCTTTCTTTATTCTAATGTGATGAATAAGAGCGCCCTTAAAAGGGCGTTCTTTTCTATGTATACAATAATATTATTATGTTAACTAATAAAGATTTTTCATCAACTGGAATTATTTTCATATCCATTCATATATCTTGATTTAGTGTGATGTTTTAAGAGAAGAGATTGTATGTCATTCTTTCTACCCAAATAGAGCTCAAAAGAGAATTTCGCCGTCTGAAATGTTCTTAAGCGACATATGATCATTCTGGGTACAGTCAGAAGGAGAATCAAGAGAAAACTTCGATGAGCGTAAAGCTGATTGCTGTTTACTATGCTTATTTTTGAAACATATTTGATTCTTTTCAAAACTGTACAGATCACGAAACGAAGTATCAAAAGGAGGCGGTGCGTCTATTGATCAATGTTTCACTAAAAAGAAGGGGTGAGCAATAGAGAAATGGCATCTTACAACTATGTAGAGGTTTTACAAAAATCCATGCTTTTTTATGAAGCGCAGCGGTCAGGCCGGCTTCCGGAAAACAATCGTCTTAACTGGCGGGGAGATTCTGGGCTAGAGGACGGGAAGGATGTTGGGCATGATTTAACTGGCGGCTGGTATGATGCAGGAGATCATGTGAAATTTGGACTTCCGATGGCTTATTCAGCAGCCGTGCTTGCATGGACAGTATATGAATACCGGGAAGCTTATGAAGAGGCGGAGCTGCTTGATGAGATACTAGATCAAATCAAGTGGGCAACGGATTATTTTTTGAAAGCACATACGGGCCCGAATGAATTTTGGGCGCAAGTAGGTGATGGAAATGCTGATCATGCTTGGTGGGGACCAGCAGAAGTGATGCCGATGAACCGGCCAGCTTTTAAAATTGATGAACATTGTCCTGGAACAGAAGTAGCTGCACAAACTGCGGCGGCTTTAGCAGCAGGTTCTATCATTTTTAAAGAAACAGATGCGTCTTATGCGGCAAAGCTTTTGACGCACGCTAAACAGCTATATGCATTTGCTGACAAGTATCGCGGCAAATATTCAGATTGTGTCACCAATGCGCAGCCATTTTACAACTCCTGGAGCGGCTATGTTGACGAACTGATTTGGGGCGGAATCTGGCTGTACTTGGCGACAAATGAAGAAACTTATTTAAACCAAGCATTAAAAGCGGTAGAGGAATGGCCGGAGGATTGGGATTATACGTTTACCATGTCATGGGACAATACTTTTTTTGCTTCACAAATCTTACTTGCAAGAATCACGAAAGAGAACAGATTTATAGAATCCACTGAGCGCAATCTTGATTACTGGACCACAGGTCTCGTTCAAAATGGAAAAGTAGAAAGAATCACCTATACGCCTGGTGGTTTGGCATGGCTAGATCAATGGGGTTCACTTCGTTATGCCGCCAATGCAGCATTTTTAGCCTTTGTTTATGCTGATTGGGTATCTGATCAAGAAAAGAAGAATCGATACCAATCGTTTGCGATCAAGCAAACTCACTATATGTTAGGTGATAATCCGCTGAATAGAAGCTACGTCGTTGGGTTTGGCCAGAATCCGCCGAAGCACCCGCACCATCGTACTGCACATGGCTCATGGTCTAACCAGCTGACAAACCCTCCAAATCACCGGCACACACTTTATGGAGCGCTTGTTGGAGGTCCTAATGCACAGGATCAATATGACGATGACATCTCTGATTATATATCTAACGAAGTGGCGACTGATTATAATGCCGCCTTTACTGGAAATATCGCCAAAATGGTGCAGCTCTTTGGTCAAGGCCAATCAAAGCTGCCAAATTTCCCGCCTAAAGAACAGGTGGAGGATGAGTTTTTTGTAGAGGCAGCTGTGATGCATAACGATACAACATCTACTCAAGTGAAAGCAGTGCTGTACAACAGGTCCGGCTGGCCGGCAAGAACCAGTCAAACACTCTCCTTCAGGTATTACGTTAATCTGAGCGAGGTCTTTGCAAAGGGATTGACTGAAAAGGATATTCAGGTGACAGCAGCCTACAATGAAGGCGCTTCCTTATCGCCTTTAAAGGTATATGACGCATCAACCCGCGTCTATTTTGCAGAAATCGATTTTACCGGTGTAGCTATTTCTCCTAGAGGAGAATCTGAGCATAAGAAGGAAATACAATTTCGAATATCTGCTCCAAATGGATCGAATATATGGGATGCCTCAAATGATTATTCCTATCAAGGATTAACATCCACTATGCAAAAAACAACGAAGATTCCTGTCTTTGACGATGGTGCTTTAGTATTTGGCACACTACCAGACAAATAAAAATCAACGATTTTATTGAAAGGGTGAAGGTCTTGTCAAATAAAGAACGGTTTTTAACGCTTTATCATCAAATCAAAAGCGATGCGAATGGATATTTTTCACCAGAAGGAATTCCGTATCATTCAATCGAGACGCTCATTTGCGAAGCGCCTGATTACGGACATATGACAACTTCAGAAGCGTATAGCTATTGGCTATGGCTTGAGGTGCTGTACGGACATTACACAGGGGATTGGAGCAAATTAGAGGCAGCTTGGGACAATATGGAGAAGTACATCATCCCAGTCAATGAAGATGGGCATGATGAGCAGCCGCATATGAATGCTTATAATCCGTCCAGTCCAGCCACATACGCAGCAGAGAAACCATTTCCGGATCAATACCCAAGCCAATTAACCGGTGCCCGTCCTGCTGGTCAAGATCCAATTGATGGTGAATTAAAATCAACCTATGGCTCGAATGAAACGTATTTAATGCACTGGCTCCTTGACGTAGATAACTGGTATGGCTATGGGAACTTGCTCAACCCATCACATACAGCCGCATATGTGAACACATTCCAGCGTGGTCCACAGGAATCTGTATGGGAGTCCATCCCTCATCCATCACAAGACGATAAATCTTTTGGTAAGCCGAATGAAGGCTTTATGAGCTTGTTCACAAAAGAAAATCAAGATCCAGCTGCTCAGTGGCGTTATACGAATGCAACAGATGCTGATGCACGTGCGATACAAGCGATGTATTGGGCGAAGGAGCTCGGCTATAATCAGACAGCTTATCTTGATAAAGCGAAAAAAATGGGGGATTTCCTCCGTTACGGTATGTACGATAAATATTTTCAAACGATTGGAAGCGGGAAGCAGGGGAATCCGTATCCTGGAAACGGAAAGGGTGCCTGTCATTACTTAATGGCTTGGTATACCTCTTGGGGCGGAGGACTCGGGGATTATGCAAACTGGTCATGGCGTATCGGCGCGAGCCATTGTCATCAGGGATATCAAAATCCTGTTGCTGCTTATGCTTTATCCTCAGATAAAGGAGGCCTAAAGCCATCTTCTGCTACTGGGGCAAGCGATTGGGAAAAAACATTAAAGAGGCAGCTTGAATTTTACGTATGGCTTCAATCGAAAGAAGGAGCCATAGCAGGAGGCGCAACCAATAGCTGGAATGGAGACTATAGCGCTTATCCGGCGGGAAGAAGTACTTTTTACGATATGGCATATGAAGATGCGCCTGTTTACCTTGATCCGCCATCAAATAACTGGTTTGGGATGCAGGCATGGCCAATGGAGCGCGTAGCAGAGCTTTATTATATTTTTGTAAAAGATGGCGACAAAACATCTGAAAATGTCCAAATGGCCAAATCTGCCATAACAAAATGGGTCAACTATGCATTAGATTACATTTTTATCGGCAGCCGTCCTGTATCGGATGAAGAGGGTTATTTCTTAGATGAGCAAGGAAAAAGAATTCTAGGAGGAACAAACGTTTCGGTTGCTACAACAAGTGCGCCTGGAGAGTTTTGGCTTCCTGGAAATATTGCTTGGAGCGGACAGCCTGATACTTGGAATGGGTTCCAGTCTGCAACAGGAAATCCAAATTTAACAGCTGTCACAAAAGATCCGACTCAGGATACGGGCGTATTAGGAAGTCTTGCCAAGGCTTTGATATTCTTTGCTGCAGCCACAAAGCTGGAAACAGGTGATTATACAGCGCTTGGTGCAAGAGCGAAAGATGCAGCCGCGCAGCTTCTAGAGGTTGCATGGAATTACAATGATGGCGTCGGCATAGTGACCGAGGAAGATAGAGAAGACTATGACCGTTTCTTTAGAAAAGAAGTGTATTTCCCAAATGGATGGAACGGAACATTTGGTCAAGGAAATCAGATTCCTGGAGCCAGCACCGTTCCTTCTGACCCGCAGCGAGGAGGGAATGGGGTCTATACGAGTTTTGCTGACCTTCGTCCGAAGATTAAACAAGATCCAGCGTGGTCTTCACTCGAAAGTAAATATCAGTCTTCATTTAATGAAGCTACAGGCAAATGGGAGAATGGCGCACCAGTTTTCACTTATCACCGCTTCTGGTCTCAAGTGGATATGGCCACTGCCTATGCTGAATATCATCGTCTGATCAACTAAGAGATCAAAGGTCAAATTCAAGCTGTCGGCTTCTAGTCGGCAGTTTGAATAGAAAATATTAACAATCCAATGAAGATAAGGGTGAGTTTACATGGTCAAAGAAAGAAGCTTTCTTCATCATTCATTCAATAGGGGCGAAAATGGGCAGGAAAATCTGTTGTGGAAAAAAGAGGCGGATGATCGAATCTCAGAGCATAGACAAAGAGATCTTGTGATCAACGTGACAAACGGTGAAAAAAAGCCAATAGCAGGTATAGAGGTTGAAATAAAGCAAATCAGACATGAATTCGCCTTTGGTTCAGCGATGAATGATCAAGTGTTATTTAATCAACAATATGCTGATTTTTTCGTGAAGTATTTTAATTGGGCTGTTTTTGAAAATGAGGCAAAATGGTATGCGAATGAGCCACAAAGAGGGAGAATCACCTATGAAAAAGCAGATGCCATGCTGAATTTTGCAGATCGACATCAGCTTCCAGTGAGAGGGCACGCTTTATTTTGGGAGGTAGAGGATGCGAATCCAAGCTGGCTAAGGTCACTGCCAAATCACGAAGTATATGAAGCCATGAAAAACCGGCTTGAGCATGCGGGCAATCACTTTAAGGGAAAGTTCCGTCATTGGGATGTAAACAATGAAATGATGCATGGTTCATTTTTTAAAGATCGCTTTGGGAAAAATATTTGGAAGTGGATGTATGAAGAAACGAAAAAAATTGACCCTCAAGCACTATTGTTTGTAAATGATTATAATGTGATCTCATATGGTGAACACCATGCCTATAAAGCTCATATCAATGAACTGCGTCAGTTAGGCGCACCTATTGAGGCGATTGGGGTTCAAGGCCATTTTGAAGAACGGGTCGATCCAGTCATTGTCAAAGAGAGACTCGATGTGCTTGCTGAGCTAGGTCTTCCAATATGGGTCACAGAGTACGATTCTGTTCACCCTGACCCTAATAGAAGAGCGGATAACCTGGAAGCTTTATATCGCGTCGCATTTAGTCATCCAGCCGTAAAAGGAGTGCTGATGTGGGGATTTTGGGCAGGTGCCCATTGGAGAGGGGAAAATGCAGCCATCGTGAATTATGATTGGTCTTTAAATGAAGCAGGAAGACGTTATGAAAAGCTTCTAAATGAGTGGACGACCCAAAGAGTTGAAAAAACAGATGCTAATGGCCATGTGAGATGTCCAGCATTTCACGGAACATATGAGATTCGAATCGGTAAAGAAAGTAAAATGTTGAAACAGCAGACGATAGAACTTGATTCAAATGAACAAACACCGCTTCAACTAGATGTGATCCTACCTCAAGAAGGATAGAGATAGATTGTGAGGAGAATATAAATGAAAAAGTGGGCTCAAAGAGTGTCTTGCTTCATACTTGTGGCCGCTATTTGGTCCGGCTGGTTTTCGCTTACGATTAAAGCCGGCGCTTATGTGCAGACGTCTGGTACACAATTTACGCTGAACAATCAACCATTTTACTTCGCCGGCACAAATAATTACTATTTCCATTACAAATCTAAAAAAATGGTAGATGCTGTGTTCGATGATATGAAAGCAATGAATTTAAAGGTCATACGGATTTGGGGCTTTCACGACGGGGCCCCTCAAGAAAACTCAGTCTTACAATCTAGTCCAGGGGTCTATGAAGAATCGGGATTCCAAAAACTAGATTATGCCATTTATAAAGCAGGACAGGAAGGAATAAAGCTTGTCATCCCACTAGTGAACAATTGGGATGACTTCGGCGGTATGAATCAATATGTGAAGTGGTTCGGGGCAGGATCGCATGATGCCTTTTATACAGATCCTCGTATTCAAAAAGCTTACAAAAATTATGTCCGCTATGTATTAGAAAGAACCAATACGTATACAGGTGTTCAATATAAAGACGATCCTGCTATTATGACTTGGGAGTTAGCCAACGAGCCGCGGATGCAGTCAGATCCAACGGGAAATGTACTAGTCAAATGGGCAGATGAAATGAGTACATGGATCAAATCGCTTGATCGTCACCATCTTGTTGCAGTAGGAGATGAAGGATTCTTTCGTATACCAGGACATGAAGATTGGTTTTACGGAGGAGGGGAAGGCGTCGATTGGGACCGTCTAACATCTCTTCCTAATATCGATTATGGAACCTATCATTTGTACCCAGATCACTGGAACAAGTCGGCTGTCTGGGGAGTGAAATGGATCGAAGACCATATCACCCGCGGAAATTCAATCGGAAAACCAGTTGTGTTAGAAGAGTTTGGCTACCAAAATCAATCAGCTCGTCCCGACGTATATCAAAGCTGGCTGTCAGCGGTAGAGCGGCTTGGAGGTGCTGGCAGTCAATTTTGGATTTTAACAAGCATTCAGGATGATGACTCGCTCTATCCGGATTATGACGGATTCCGCATCATAAAAGGGAGCAGGGAGGCAGCACTTATCAGTGAACATGCGAAAAGAATGAATGAAAGAAACCGATGATAAATGCCTGCTGAAAAAAGCTGTGTATATAACTAACTTTACTTAGTATGTTCACTATCCAAGTAAAGAATGAGAGTACTATATTTAAATTTTTTGAAATATGAACCGGTTATGAGACCAACCAATGAACAAGGTTTTCAGAAAAAATCAACAAGCAGAAGGTATTTATGAGATTGCGTTGAGGAAGGAGGTGGTTATTTATTTTTAATCTTAATTCATAAAAAATGTATTTCCAATAACTTGACTAAATGGAAATTTAATTCTATACTCTGTAGTACAGAGTTCTTTGTGAAAGAGGAGTTTATTTATGTCTAATGAAAAAATTAATAATTCAGAAATATTAGAGAATTTATCTCATATCAAGACGATTACAAATTATAAAACAGAGTATTGTAAACAAACAAGTATTTATTTTATCATTTGGGGCCTTATTTGGATAATGGGATATTCAATCCCTTTACTTTTTGCTAATTCAATAACTACAGGTGTCTTTTGGCTTATTTTAGGCATTGCGGGCTGGGTTATCACTTTAACTACATATTTTAAACAAAAGAAAATGATACCGATGCCCTTGTTTTTAAGAACTCAATTGCAATACACATGGCTTGGTCTTGGAATTATTTTAGGTATCTTTATTTTTTTAATATGTGTTGGTTTATTACCATATACATTAAATAATTTACCCTTTTATATTGTTTTATTGGTTTCTATCATGTATTTACTCTTAGGTATTGTTTTGGCTAAAGAGATCTTTATTATGGGGTTCTGGTTAAGTGTTTTAGGTGTAACTACATTTTTATTATTTCCTAGTTTAATGAACATTATCTTCGCTTTTATTGGTGGAGGAAGTTTGTTATTAACTGGTGTGATTTTAAAAAGAAAAGGACAAGGAAATGAGTAATGTCAATAGTTTAAATGATTTAATCCATCCAAAAGTTCGGTTAGGTATTATGAGTTTATTAATGATTTATGAAAAATGTGATTTTAGCTTCTTAAAAAGTTCTTTATCTGTAACAGACGGTAATTTGGGCTCGCA
Organism: Bacillus sp. FSL K6-1000; assembly: GCF_038630785.1. Classification (NCBI taxonomy): domain Bacteria; kingdom Bacillati; phylum Bacillota; class Bacilli; order Caryophanales; family Bacillaceae; genus Bacillus; species Bacillus sp. FSL K6-1000. The sequence goes on from NZ_CP152042.1 coordinate 1,613,280, forward strand.
TTTAAAAAAATTAGAGGAAGCAGGCTACGTGCTAATTACAAAAACCTTTGTGGATAAAAAACCAAAAACAATAGTCAGTATAACGAATTTGGGAGAGCACGCCTACAAAGAATACTTGAGTGTTATTGAAGCCATTTTAAAAAATAAATGAGATGGAAGGAAAGGGTGCCGAATGTTGAAAATAGAAAACGTTAGTAAAAAATACGGAACTTCCCAAGCATTAAATAGTGTTACATTAACGATTCCAGAAGGAGTTTGTTATGGATTAATAGGTCCAAACGGGTCTGGTAAATCAACCTTGATGAAAATTATATCTCATATCATTAAATCATATGAAGGCAAAGTTGAGCATGTTGGTGAGTCTAAAAGTGCGCTCGGCTACATCCCGCAAGACATCAGCTTAGAGGAAAAATTAACAGCTAAAGTAAATATGGAGTTTTTTGGACAAATTTATGGTTTAAAGGGGAAAACATTAGATGAAAGAGTAGAACAAACACTAAAAGATGTAGGATTGTGGGAAAGAGCAAATGATATAGTTGAAAGCTTTTCAGGAGGAATGAAACGTCGTTTGAATATTGGCTGCGCTTTAATGCACGCTCCTCAGTTAATTCTTTTAGATGAACCGACAGTGGGGGTAGATCCTCAATCAAGACGTTATATTTTCGACATCATTAACAAATTGAAGGAAGAGGGAAGAACTATTATCTATGTTAGTCATTATATGGAGGAAATAGAGAGTTTATGTGATTATGTGGCTTTCATTGATAAAGGGAAAATTGTTGAAGAAGGAAAAATAGGTGAGCTTTTGAATCGTTACGCAGAAACATCTGTCTTTTTTGAATCTAAGATTCCTAGTAAAACATTAACTAGTCTCGGGTATGATTTTGTAACCTATCAAGGTGGAGTGTTGGTTAAAACAGCAAAACCATTAGATACATTAGAAGAATTGGCTAAACTAAGTAAAAAGGAATCGCTGGTTCCCCAACAATTATCTTTGTACAGACCGAGACTTGAAGATGTTTTTTTTCAATTAACAGGAACAGATTTACGTGATCAATTACAATAAAAATGTCTTTATGAATGAAAACCACTCTCGTATTCAATTACTTATAAGAGTGACTGATGTAGAAAGAGCATCAAAATCTAAAGAACAGAATTAATTTGTGTGTACCGTAAATTTAAAATCATAAGTAATTAGTCGAAATTTTTTGGCTAATTATAATTCATCACATCTGCAAATGGTAAAATTAATAAAAAATGTGATTATTTAAGAGTGATAGATGAAAGGGAATCAAATTAATATAACGGGAGTGATTTTTATGTGGCCACTAGTCCGCATCGAATCTATAAAACAGGTGAAAGACCGATCATTGTTGTTCTGGACCATTTTATTACCAGTTGCTTCAATTATTCTTTTAATAGAATTATTCACAACAGGTAGTTCTCAAGCGCAAAAAACATTGGTTGCTTCTCAATCAGTGACGGGGATGAGCGTGTTTTTCTCCACATTTGTCATTATTTCAATTGTCATTAGTTTTGTAAAAGATCGTGAGAAAGGGATTGTGGCAAGGCTAGCAAGTACTCCTTTACAGCCGCATGATTTTTTTCTTGGAAAGTGCGTTCCGTTTTTTATCATCATTTTATTTCAAGTTTTGCTGTTAACCATTTTAGGGGTTTATTTATATGGTATTGAAATAACACAATACAGCTCGTATTTCTTAGTAGTGGTTCTATTATCAATGCAAGTGACTTCATGGGGAGTTGCCATCGCCGCATTTGCTAAAACTGAGAATACAGGCTTAGTAATGACAAACATGATTGCTTTAGGGACAGCAGTTGCTTGTGGTTTATGGACTCCATTTGATCAATTACCTAGTTATCTCAAAATAATTGGTATGCTCTTCCCGCAGTATTGGGCACATCAAGGCTTAGTGCAATCTGTATCAACACTACCCGGGGGGGAGAATTTAATCTTAGTAACAGTAGTTCTTATAGGCTATACACTGTTAGGGTTTATTCTTTCGTTGGTTGGCTATAAAAAATATATAAAAAGAGCCAGAGGCTAGGCTCTAAAAATTTCAGTTAAATGTTTTATACCTAAACTTTAAATGTTGATTTTAAGGATTTAGCTAAATTTCAAGTATGCCGGCTGTAAAAAAAGGAGTGAGGCAATGTTAAGTGAAGAGTTAAAACTGTATGTTGAAAGTTGTTTTCGGCCATATAAAAAAGACAAAACATATGAAGAAAAGAAAAAAGAATTATTAGAGCTGCTTGGCAACATTAAATTAAAACTCGAAAATGATGGATTAAAAAAGGAAGAAGTTCAAGATATTCTTATTAAAAAGCTGAAATCAGGCGAAATAAGCATTGATGATCATACATTAGTAATTGATGATCATAACCGCGTTGAGCATGTGAAAAAAATATTTGTTAATGATGATTTAGATTGGTTAACATTTATAAATGTTAAATATAAGTTGTGTGATTTTAAGGGGCTATCGATTGTACAAAAAGTGATGAGTCATTCAGAGTTTAATGGGTGCTATCTGAAAAAAGTGAATTTTAGCGATTCTAAAATTTCCTCAGCAACCTTTGAAAAGAGTGATTTGACTCAATCTCATTTTGAACATTGTGAGATAACGAATTCCTCTTTATATGGCTGTCATTTACCCAACGTTAGTATTGATGAATCATCTTTAATAAATGTTTCATTTGAAAATTGTTATTTTAAAAATATTTCTTTTGAGAATTCTAAATTAATAAATGTGAATTTTAAATCATGTACGATTAAAAAATTAAATTTTATTGGAGTGACAATGGATAAAATGACTTATCATATTTTAGAAGGAGAAGGGGCAAATTTAAGTGGTGTGGAAGTAATCGATATGTAATACAGCAGGGGCTATTGAGAAAATCTCAATAGCCTTTTATTTTTGTTTTATTCACTATCTCTTGCTGCTCCATTAACATGATGTGAGAGTTTAAATGCAGGTTTTCGTTAAGCATAATAAATGTGGAAAATTTCTATTTTCAAATAAAAGATGCCCACACACCTAGCTAAGTCTGCTTCGCTAGGTGGCGAGCGATTTTTTCAATGATATGTCGAAAAAAACTAAAGTTGATTAGAAAGTTGAAGAACTTGAGATGATTGTTGTGCAAGTGCAGCGCGCAGCCATTGGTTCGAATAAATGTTGACCTTCCCCATGTACCTTAGCAGCCAAAGCAGTTGGGATTGTAATTTTAGTCATCTTTAGACCTCCTTATTTAAAATTTATCAACATAGATATGTAGTTGATATATTACATATGATGGTTCATAAGTCTTTATTTGTCAATGGATAAGTTTGAAAGTTTTATGTTTTCTGAAAAGTACGTTGATAAGACCAGGAGAGTGTGGTTTAATATGACTATGGAAAATAATACTATATTTAAAATTTTATGTATTTAAAGGATTTATATGGTCTCAATGTTGTTTTTTGTTTGAAGGGTGGCGTTTATTTGGGATAAATATTTTGGATATTTAGATATTAAGTTAAGTAAATGTGTGGAAATATTGAGATTACTAGTTATAAAGAACTCTAATTGAAGAATGAAATTTCTTTTATAAGTTGATTACCTTAGATTTCAACCTTTTTATTCCATTGGTGAGTCAAGAAAGAGAAAAGAGGGGGGGCTGTTTATGAGTATTCATTATGTCGGGATTAGAGAACCAATAAAAGCCTATTTAGAGAAGATGAAAGTTGAGTATGAAGACTATCCTGTTCAAATAATTGATTTGGGTGGAGCTGTTAGTTATGACAAAGAATACTTTATAAATAATACTGATTTTCAAACGGAAACGATTATTTTATCTAATAGAAGGCATACTGTCGAGGATGAACTAGGTTCTCTTGAAAGTGAATTATTGAAAATCTATCAGAATAGCATACTTTATAGGACATCACCGCTTGATATTAATATAGAACTTTATAGAGGATGGGCAGGTGCTACTGGTAAATTAATAACTGCATTTTCTCCCGAGGGAGTTAATTGGATCAATACAAAAGATGTTGTAAAGGCATGTTTGATCCCTAAACAGGATGTTAGGAATCGCGCTGGAAAGGCATATGATTTAACAGGACCAGAGTTAGTAAGTATGAGTAGGCTGAAGGATATTTTTGAAGAGGATTTAAACATGAAAATTGAATTGTATTGTAAAAGTAAAGAAGAGGTCATATCAATTTTGTCCCAGAACAATATGCCTTTAGACGTATTAGAATGGTTAGCCGAATTTCAAGAAGCTTCTTCTTCAAAACATTTACAGCCATTTACGAACACGCTGGAACAAATAATTGGTCACCCCCCAAATCGGGCACAATTATCTAAAATACAAATTAATTACTCTTAAGGAGGAATAATATATGTTTGTCAAAGACCAAGAAATGACGAGGTATAAATTAGCACCACACATTACGCTAGGTAAACTAGAAGACAGTTTGATTGGTTTAAAAGCGCAAACTATCACCAAAATTGAAGGTGACGGAATTATTGAATTTATTCAAGAAATTTCTGATTATCTTACGGAAGATAATGGGGTTTCAATTAAAGAGCTTAAGGAGAATTTCGAAGTAGAGAGTGATCAATTAAAACATGTCCTCGAATTTTTAGTTGCGAACGGAATGTGTGTTAAGACGGATATGACCTTTGATTTAACTGCGCTTTTGTCTTATGAAAGAGCCGGTGGACAAGTATTGGTTGAAGATATACTAGATCGTTTAAAAACAGGGATTGTTGAAGTTATTACGCGAGATCATAACCCAGTTGCTGCTGAATTCATTCGTTATTTGCAAGAGGCGGGGCTACAAGTAGTGCTTAAAGGAGAATTAAATAAGCAGCCAGATATCAGGGTTGCTATTGGCAACTCTCATTTAGACCCGATTTTTGAAGAAATAAATGATCTGGCATTAGAAGACCACATCCCTTGGTTAAGCATTGTACCATATGATGGACAGACATCTTGGGTAGGTCCATTTTTCTTGCCACATCAATCAGCTTGTTTACATTGCTATAACCTTCGAAAATCAGCAAACTTTTCTGACGAAGTATTACGATCAGACTTAATGAAAATAAAACCTATAAATCCTGAAAAGAAACCGGTTTATCATATGCCGATTAATTTAGTTCAAGTCGGAATTGCAAGTAATTTAATTTTAGAATGGCTCACACTAAAAGATTACGCACCAAGTGCAACACCAGGTGGATTTACAACAATTAATTTAGATGATAAAGGTGTTTCATGTAATCATCATCGTGTTTATCGAGTTCCTAGATGCCCAAAGTGTTCCCCAGCTGCAGATACAGGTTTTCCTCAAGTTTGGTTTCATGGTGAGGTGAATAATTAATTATGGCTAATCAATGGACAACGTTAGAAGAGTCATGGGAAATACTCGACCAATTGGCAGATCCTTATGTTGGGATAGTCCGTAGAGAGTATAGAAAACTCAGAGACGTTGATGATATATGGGGTCATTCATATGGAGCGCATGGTACAGACAGTAATATTTTATTCGGGGTCCCATCGAATTCTTATAATGGGGGAGGATCTGCTAATCCAGCTGCAGCCAGATTAGCAGCAATAGGTGAAACGGTGGAAAGATATAGTGCCGCTTATTTACCTTTAAACTCTGATGTTGTATGTTTTGGTACCCAAAAGGACTTAATCAAAGAAGGCAAATCAGTAATTGGTTTTGATAAGTGGGAGATGTATGCTGTCACTCAATATGAAGATCCGAATTTTCCTCATGATAGATGGAATGAAGATACAAAATTATGGTGGAGAAAAGGTCATATTGCTGAAAATAATGAAGAAGTTTGGACGCCTGCTCAATTAATTCATATTGCAAACTATACTGAGTGGCCAGGAGACCCTAATATTGGTCATGCAACTAGTAATGGACTAGCTTGCGGTATTACATATCAAGAAGCGGCAATCTCAGGTTTATTTGAAACAATTGAAAGAGATGCATTTATGCTTACTTGGTACAATAAGTTAAGTTTACCCAAGATTGATATTAATACTTCCCCTAGATTAAAACATTTCTATGAAAGATATATTAAACCTACTTCTCTTGATTTGCATTTAGTAGACATGAGCATTTTTTCTGGTGTTCCTACTATTTTGGCAGTAATAAGAAATCCTCATACAGATTTAGCTCCATTTGCTATTGGCGCTGCCTCGGCTCATTCAATTGAAAGAGCATGTGAGAAAGCTGCAATAGAGGGAATGTATACAAGAACTTGGGTGAAAACAGAACAACGATTAGGGAACGCCTTAGTGGATGTAGATTATCATCGTGATATTAACAGTTTTGAAGATCATATTAAACTCTATGCGGGAACAGCTATTGTGAAAGAAGCTGATTTTTTAACAGCGAGTGAGAAATTAGTGGACGTTAAAAACTATGCACCGTTTGATGATCGTTCTCCAGACATTTTATGGACTAACCTTGTCAGTCATTTATCAAACCAAGGATATCATGTGGTAACTTTTGATTTAACCAGCCCTGACATAAAAGATGCTGGTGCCTATGTCGTAAAATCAATTATTCCTGGATATAAACCGATTGACGTTCTTTATAGAGGTAGAATGTTGGGCGGAGAACGAATTTTAAAACATTCTTATCATTTAGGTTTAGTAGATAAACCTTTTAAGTTAGAAGAACTGAATCCAATTCCGCATCCATTTCCTTAATATCGTAGAAAGGTGATTAAATATATGAATAGTATTGAAAGACATGCTACTAATTTGGCTGATGTTGTGTATGGAAACGAAGCATTACGGTTTGATGATCCTTCTGAAAATTGGTTTGAGGCAACAAAAATCTATAGAGGCTCAATGGCATGGGACGCACCTGGTGTTGCAGGGCTGCTTCGATCTCAAACTTTGCAAAAGATTGCGACACATGCAAGTAAAAGGTTTGATGATCTACCTTTAATTTCACTACCTAAACCATTAAATACAAATATTTCTTTAGACGATGTCATTAAGGGACGAAGAAGTGCAGATTATTTTAGCGGGGGGAGTGTTTCATTAGAACAACTCTCAACAGTGTTACAGAAAAGTTATGGATTGGTAGAGCGTAAAGAAGGACCTAGACGCCCCATACCATCTGGCGGGGCACTCTATCCTCTAGATCTATTTATTGTAGCCAACAAAGTGGATTCTTTAGACAAAGGTGTTTATCATTTCGATCCGTATAGAAAAGGATTGACTAAAATGGGTGATTACTCTGAAAAAGAATTTGAAAAAATAATGCTACAAGAAGAATCCGTTCAAGATTTTGCATTTGCTGTAGTCATATCAGCTAATTTTTGGCGTTCTCGATTTAAGTATGGACATCGTTCTTATCGCTTCGTTTTTATGGAGGCAGGACATGTCATGCAAAATATGATTTTGCTATCTACTGCACAGAAGATTAATAGTCGACCATTCGGAGGGTTTATCGATGATGAGTTAATGGAACTGATTGGTGGATTTAATGGAGTAGATGATGCCCCAATTTATACATTGATTGCGGGTACTTAAATAGATGATTTCAATGGTAGCAGCTTTAGGGATCCTCATTCACTTTTTGGGTCCCTTAAGCTCAAAAATGGTTATCAAAATCAAGAGAGATAAACCAATATCCGAACGAAAGTTAGTAACATATATCACTCCTCAGAGAAGCTATGATGGATTCACGATTATTGGAGCTTCTATATGCTGTGGAGCATTTTCTCACGAGCTCTTAGCTGAAATTTCTCATAAACAAAATGTGTATGGTATTTTATTCTTCTTTTTATTAGGTATCCTATTACCGTCAGTTATATGGAAATTAAAAAAGAAAGTTGTTGCATTTAGAGGCAGATATGTTGTCAATGTTGATTCAATCTTTTTTCTTCCATTAACTGCTCTATCAGAAGAATTAATTTGGCGGTTCTTTCTTCCGTTATTATTACTAACAAATTTTGTGGAATCTGCAGCGGTATCTTTCTGTATCAGTTCAATAGGATTTATCTTGCTGCATATACCAATAGGCGGTGTTAAGTCTATTGCTTATATGTCGCTTTTTACATTAATCACAGTTATTTCATACTTAACATTCGGTATTTTAGCAGCGATAGCATTTCATATTTCACATAATCTGTTCATTCATTTTTTTCAACCTCGCAAAATAAAGAACTTCAAAACGAAACCTCCCGTATTATCTGAAACTGATTGGTGAGGCTTCAATAAAGGTGGTAAACCCTGTGATAATACAAGAAAAGATGAAAGAGCTTAAAGAAAAAAGAGCTCTGGCTCAGTCATGGTTTTTGGATCCAGAAAAAAGAAAAATAAGTTCAAATTATGATAATCGAGAAACACCATTTACTCGATGTCTATCAGCTGAAACTTTCATTTCTTATTATCAACTAATATTCAAAAAAACACCTGCTTCTATTTTAGATATAGGATGTGGACAAGGGCAAATGCTTGAGTATGTATCTAAGCAATTACCTCTAGCTGATTTGACTGGAATTGATTCATCTGAAGAAGCCATACATTGTGCAAAAAAATTAAATATAAAAGCTAATTTTATTTGTACGGATATCAAAAATTTTTCATCACATGCGAAAAGTTATGATGTGATTTTGATACATCTGTGTTTTGGTCTATTTGAAGATCCTTTAGCATTATTAGAACAGTTACTTCCTTATTTATCAAATGAATCGATTATTTATATAGTTGATTTAAATCGAGATAGTATAGAAAATGGATTGAGTTCAGTTCAGAACAAAGAAGAAGAGCTGTATTTATATGATCAATATCACGCCTCATTGACATTATCTGAGTTCGAGCAGTTACTCACCTATATGACCAAAACTAGAAAGGATATGACGTATAAGATTGGTACTTCTATAATTGGAGGATTTAGCCCATTTAGTATGGAATTTTTATCGTTAATAGGAAATGAAAATTTACAACAAACGTTAAGACAGGTTCCTGGTGCATATAACAGTTCAGCACAGAATGCGCCTTTACTTTTACATGCATGGCTTATTAAACAGTCTGGATAAATAACGCCATATAAACATGGTTTTTTCTTTCGCGTGGAGGTTATCCGTTCACTGCTATACTCTTTTCTTCTATATGAATAACCATTCTGTGTCATACAAAATGTTTTTTCGAAATAGAAATGACTTAGTGTAGATGCTACTTTCTTTCATAGGGAGCTCTGTTCTTCGCTCACTGCTTACAGCTACATTATGACCAGCCCCTTCTGTTCAGAGTGGTTTCCATTCATATATAAAGGAAGAGAGAGGTATTAATCGTAGTGAACATGCTGTAGTAACTGATGAACGAGTACCTATTATAAGGAGGAACTTCATTTGCATAAAAAAATTGGATATGGTATAGTTTTTATGGAAATGCTAACGATTACCGAGACAAGAGTGGGGAAACCCGCTCTTTTGTATTGAACAGGCAATTTTTGTCTCGACATTATTCATCCGTTTTCTGCTCCCCCTGCTCACATAAAGCAGGGTTTTTATGCAGAATGATTGATAAGAGCGTTTATCGAAAGCACAAGGAGGAAGAGAATGAGCAAAAAAGTAGTGGATGTCGTAAGCGAAATGGTGCAGCCAATTTTAGATGGCTTACAGCTTGAACTCGTTGATGTTGAATTTGTCAAAGAGGGTCAAAACTGGTTCCTTCGCGTGTTTATTGACTCTGATAAAGGTGTCGATATCGAAGAGTGTGCCAAAGTGAGCGAAGCCTTGAGCGAAAAGCTTGATGAGGCAGATCCGATTAGCCAAAACTACTTTCTTGAAGTGTCCTCTCCTGGAGCGGAGCGCCCATTAAAGAAAAAAGCTGATTTTGAAAAAGCACTTGGAAAAAATGTTTTCATGAAAACATATGAACCAATTGATGGTGAAAAAGCATTTGAAGGTGAGCTTACAAGCTTTGATGGTGAGATTGCAACAGTGACAGTGAAGATCAAGACAAGAAAGAAAGAGATCAATATTCCATACGAAAAAATAGCTAACGCAAGATTAGCAGTTTCGTTCAATTAACCTTTTCATTGATATAAGGGGGAACCATAAAAATGAGTAGTGAGTTGTTAGATGCCCTGACTGTTCTTGAGAAAGAGAAGGGTATTAGTAAAGAAATTATAATTGAAGCGATAGAAGCTGCACTCATTTCTGCATATAAGCGTAATTTTAATCAAGCACAAAATGTTCGTGTTGATTTAAACCGCGAAACGGGAACGATTCGTGTGTTCGCAAGAAAAGATGTTGTAGATGAAGTGTATGATTCTCGCCTTGAAATCTCTGTAGATGATGCAGCCAATATTAACCCGAATTACATGGTGGGTGACGTCGTTGAGATTGAAGTCACACCAAAAGACTTCGGGCGCATTGCAGCTCAGACAGCGAAACAAGTTGTGACGCAGCGAGTAAGAGAAGCAGAGCGTGGTGTGATCTACACTGAGTTTATCGACCGCGAGGAAGACATTATGACGGGAATCGTTCAGCGAATTGACAGTAAATTCATTTACGTGTCACTTGGCAAAATCGAAGCCCTTCTTCCTGTCAATGAACAAATGCCAAATGAAGAATACAAACCTCATGACCGCATTAAAGTGTTCATTACAAAAGTAGAAAAAACAACAAAAGGACCACAAATTTATGTGTCTAGAACACATCCAGGTCTTTTAAAGCGTTTATTTGAAATTGAAGTACCAGAAATTTATGATGGTACTGTAGAGCTTAAATCGGTTGCTAGAGAAGCTGGAGACCGTTCTAAAATATCTGTTCGTACAGATGATCCTGATGTTGATCCAGTTGGCTCCTGTGTTGGACCAAAAGGCCAGCGTGTACAAGCAATTGTCAATGAGCTAAAAGGCGAAAAAATTGACATTGTCCATTGGTCTAATGACCCGGTTGAATTTGTTGCCAATGCGCTGAGTCCATCAAAAGTACTTGATGTCATTGTGAATGAAGAAGACAAGGCGACAACAGTCATTGTCCCTGATTATCAGCTATCATTAGCGATTGGTAAAAGAGGTCAAAATGCTCGTCTTGCAGCGAAGCTGACCAGCTGGAAAATTGACATTAAAAGCGAAACAGATGCAAGGGAACTCGGTATTTTCCCAAGAACTGAAGACTCTGAATCTCTTTTCTTAGAGGCTGAACCAGTAGCTGAGGAATCTGACGAATAAGAGGTGATATAAAAGGTGAAAAGCCGAAAAAAAATCCCGCTTAGAAAATGCGTCGTGACGGGAGAAATGAAACCAAAGAAAGAACTGATCCGTGTTGTTCGTTCGAAAGAAGGAGAAGTGTCTGTTGACGCTACCGGAAAAATGAACGGACGCGGGGCTTACCTTTCTCTCGATAAAGAAACCATTCTTGCGGCAAAGAACAAACGCAGTTTACAGCAGCAATTTCAGACACAGATTGACGAACACATATTTGAAGAATTACTAGAACTAGCTGAAAAGGTGAAAAAACCTAATGAATGAATCTGAATGGTATCCTTTGCTTGGTCTAGCAAATCGAGCTCGTAAAGTCGTGTCAGGAGAAGATCTGGTGATCAAAGAAATTAGACATGCGCGTGCTAAGCTGGTTCTTCTTGCAGCAGATGCCTCACCTAACACAGAAAAAAAGGTATCTGACAAATGCAAATTTTATAATGTTCCGGTTAGAAAAGTTGAAGACCGTTCCGTTCTCGGACGTTCTATCGGGAAAGAAGCTCGCGTAGTTGTCGCTGTCACTGACCAAGGCTTCGCTAAGAAGCTCATAAGCTTGCTCGATTAATTTATTTGGGGGTGAACGAATGGCTAAAGTGAGAGTATATGAATACGCAAAAGCCATAGATGTTTCAAGTAAAGATATTATAGCAGCGCTTAAGGATATGAACGTGGAAGTGAACAACCACATGGCGACGCTTGAAGACGACACTGTGAAAAAGCTAGACGCTATCTATAAAAAAGCCAAAGCAAAAGAGACAACTAACGAGAAACCCGCAGAACAAAAAAAACAATCATCTAACAAAAACAATGATAGAAAGAAGAATGACGTGCAGAATAATCAATTTAATAAAAACAAAAAAAACAACAACCAAAATAAAAACAAAAATAAACGTGGTGGAAATAACAAACCGCAGCATCAGCAAGCTAGACCTGTGAAGCCTAAAAAAGAGCTTCCTGAAAAAATTGAATTTACAAATTCAATGACCGTCGGCCAGCTGGCTGATGAGCTTGGAAAAGAAACAGCTGAAATCATCAAAAAGCTGATGATGCTTGGTGTTATGGCAACGATCAACCAAGAACTTGACAAAGATACAGTTGAATTAATCGCTTCTGAATATGGTGTTCCAGTAGAGGAAGTCATTATTTTAGAAGAAACTGAACTTGAAAAGTATGAAGTTGAAGATAAAGAAGAAGATATGCAAGTACGCCCTCCAGTTGTAACGATCATGGGACACGTTGACCACGGGAAAACAACTCTTCTTGACAGCATTCGTAAGACAAAAGTCGTCGAAGGCGAAGCAGGTGGAATTACGCAGCATATCGGTGCATACCAAATCGAAGAAAACGGCAAAAAAATTACGTTCCTTGATACACCTGGACACGCAGCATTTACAACGATGCGTGCACGTGGTGCCGAAGTAACCGATACGACAATTCTGGTTGTTGCAGCAGATGATGGTGTCATGCCGCAAACAATTGAAGCGATTAACCATGCGAAAGCGGCAGAAGTGCCAATCATTGTCGCTGTCAATAAAATTGACAAACCAACAGCAAACCCTGACCGCGTGATGCAGGAATTAACTGAGCATGGTCTTGTACCAGAAGCTTGGGGCGGGGAAACGATCTTCGTGCCACTATCTGCAAAAACAGGTGAAGGCATTGACGAATTGATCGAAATGATCCTTCTTGTCAGCGAAGTAGCAGAATTGAAAGCCAACCCAAATCGTGCGGCAAAAGGGACTGTTATCGAGGCTGAGCTTGATAAAGGAAGAGGTTCTGTTGCAACCCTTCTTGTTCAAACAGGTACCCTTCAAGTAGGTGACCCAATCGTTGTCGGAAATACATTTGGCCGTGTACGTGCAATGGTCAATGATATCGGCCGCCGCGTGAAAACAGCAGGACCATCTACACCTGTTGAAATCACTGGTTTAAACGATGTACCGAATGCAGGGGATCAGTTCCTCGTATTCAAAGATGAAAAAACAGCTCGTCAAGTTGGTGAGGCGCGTGCTTCTAAACAGCTGGACGAACAGCGTTCAGACAAAGCAAAATTATCTCTAGACGACCTATTTGAGCAAATCAAACAAGGTGACGTAAAAGATATCAACTTGATCGTGAAAGCAGACGTACAAGGCTCTGCTGAAGCATTAACGGCAGCTCTACAAAAAATTGAAGTCGAAGGCGTAAAAGTGAAAATCATCCATACGGGTGTTGGAGCGATTACAGAATCAGACATCATTTTAGCAAGTGCTTCTAATGCCATCGTAATCGGCTTTAACGTACGCCCTGATGGAAATGCGAAGAGCACAGCTGAAACAGAAAACGTAGATATCCGCTTGCACCGCATTATCTATAAAGTCATCGATGAAATTGAAGCTGCGATGAAAGGGATGCTTGACCCTGAATATGAAGAAAAAGTCATCGGTCAAGTTGAAGTTCGTCAAACGTTTAAAGTATCTAAAATCGGTACAATTGCTGGCGGCTATGTGACTGAAGGAACGATTACAAGAGATAGCGGAATCCGCTTAATCCGTGACGGCGTCGTTATTTTCGAAGGCGAAGTTGACGTATTAAAACGATTTAAAGATGATGTGAAAGAAGTTTCACAAGGCTATGAATGTGGTATTACCATTAAGAAATACAATGATATCCGTGAAGGTGATGTTATGGAATCATTCGTTATGCAAGAAATCGAAAGAAAATGATCGGTTATACCGAATGTGAGTGCATGATCTATGATGCATCCTCACTGAAGGAAAAACGTGCGGTTCTTCAGCGTATATTGACAAGAACGCGTCATAAATTCAATGTAACCATTGCTGAAATGGATTACCAGGATACATGGCAGCGTACATCAATTGGAATCGCCGTGATTTCCTCATCTCGGGTTCAAGTGGAAAAGGAACTTCAGCGTGTATTAAGCTTTATCGATTCTTTTCCAGAAATTGAACGAACGATCACGAAAACTGAGTGGTTTTAATTAGAGGTGATAAGATCATGAGTATGAGAGCAACCCGTGTGGGTGAGCAAATGAAAAAAGAATTGGGCGACATTCTAGGCAGAAAGCTAAAAGATCCAAGAATCGGCTTTTTGACTGTAACCGATGTCGAAGTATCCGGTGATTTGCAAATTGCCAAAGTCTACATTTCTGTTCTTGGCGACGAGAAGAAAAGAGAGGAAACCTTAAAAGGCCTTGCAAAGGCTAAAGGGTACATCCGCTCTGAAATTGGCAATCGAATCAGACTTCGCAAAACACCAGAACTTCATTTTGAATTCGACGAATCCGTAGATTACGGAAACAGAATTGAAAGCCTGATTGCTGAATTAAACACAAAAGATCTAGAATAAGACGTTGAAATAAGGATAGGCGATGATCGTCTGTCCTTTTTCATCGTTTATGAAAGGAGAGAACGCAGATGATAAATGGTGTTCTTTTATTACATAAAGAAAGAGGTATGACCTCCCACGACTGTGTGTTTAAGGTAAGAAAAATTTTGCACACAAAAAAAGTCGGACATACAGGCACCCTCGACCCAGAGGTTTCAGGTGTTCTGCCTATTTGTATCGGAAGAGCAACGAAGATTGTAGAATACTTAACAGATAAATCGAAAACATATGATGCAGAAATCACGATTGGTTTTTCTACAACAACAGAAGACCAAACAGGTGAGATCGTAGAAGAAAAAAAAGTGGAAAAACCGATCTCAGAAAAAGACATTGATGCGGCGCTGAAGCAGTTTGAAGGAACCATTGAACAAATTCCTCCCATGTTTTCTGCTGTGAAAATTGGCGGGAAAAAGCTCTATGAATATGCTAGAGAAGGCATTGAAATTGAGCGGCCGGCCCGTGAAATTACTATTCATCGTATCGAGCGGACTACACCTGTCACATATGAGGATGGCAGCGTGTCATTTAGATTCACCGTACTATGCTCAAAGGGAACATATGTGAGAACATTAGCGGTTGATATCGGGAAGAAACTAGGGTTTCCAGCCCACATGTCACACCTCATTCGCACAGGGTCTGGTGATTTTACACTTGATGAATGTATCACGCTGGATGAGCTGCGAGAGATAAGCGAGGAAGGAACTGTAGATGAGCACCTTGTTCCGATCGAGCGTGCGCTCAATCATTTGCCGAAATGGGAGATAAATGATACATTAGCAAGTAAAGTGGAAAACGGTGCAGTCCTGCCAATGCCTGATGAATTTGCTCATTTCGCAGAGGAGGATCGTGTCGCTGTTTTTGCTCCTTCAGGTCGTTGTCTGGCGATATATATGAAGCACCCGACCAAACCGAACCTGATGAAGCCGGCGAAGATCTTATCTCAGGACAAGCAATCTTAAAGAAAAGGTGACATCTCGTGAAGACTATACATATTTCACACCCACATACATTGAATCAAAAGGATCAAGTCCCATCTGTCATGGCTTTAGGGTACTTTGACGGTGTTCACCTCGGGCATCAAAAAGTCATTGACGAAGCGAAAAGTATTGCGAAAAAAGAAGGATTGGCCTTAGCGGTCATGACCTTTCATCCGCATCCTTCACATGTTTTGCAAAAGGCACGGGAACCAAAAGACTTAATTACACCACTTGAGGACAAAATTGATTTTATCGAACAGCTGGGCGCTGACTATTTATACATCGTACAATTCAGCGAGAGCTT
Organism: Bacillus sp. FSL K6-1000; assembly: GCF_038630785.1. Taxonomy (NCBI): domain Bacteria; kingdom Bacillati; phylum Bacillota; class Bacilli; order Caryophanales; family Bacillaceae; genus Bacillus; species Bacillus sp. FSL K6-1000. The sequence goes on from NZ_CP152042.1 coordinate 1,629,196, forward strand.
TGCAGCTCTATCTCCTCAAGAGTTTGTGGATCAATATTTGGATGAATTGAATGTGAAGCGCGCAGTAGCGGGGTTTGATTTTACGTTTGGACGTTTTGGTGCAGGCACAATGGAAACGTTTGATGAATATGGAAAAGGCCGTATCACGGCAACCATCGTCCCTAAGCTGTCTAATCAAGACCGAAAAGTCAGCTCCACTCTCATCCGTTCCGCATTAAAAAATGGGGATGTTGAATATGTGAGCGAGCTTTTAGGAAAACCTTATCAGCTTCGCGGCATTGTCATCCATGGAGACAAACGCGGACGGACGATCGGATTTCCGACAGCTAATGTCGGCTTATCTGCTGAATACATTATTCCGCCAACAGGGGTATATGCTGTAAGAGCAGAAGTGAAAGGCAAAGTATATGACGGCGTTTGTAATGTTGGGTATAAACCAACATTTTATGAAAAACGTCCTGATCAGCCTGCCATTGAAGTAAACCTCTTTGATTTCAACGAAGAAATATATGGCCAGCCGATTAAATTACAATGGTTCAAGCGCATTCGCAGTGAACGTAAATTTAACGGAATTCAGGAGCTGACGGCTCAAATTAGTCAAGATAAAGAAGAAGCGATTCAGTTTTTTCAAGATCAACACAAGCAAACAAAAAAAATATAGAAAAACTGCTCTACCATTTGCAAATTTAGCATATTTTTAGTATGATAATTCCTGTAGCTTTAAAACCACTTACTTGGCAGGCCGACTTCACCGACGGTTGCGAGGTAGATGGGGCTAACATGATTTGGAGGTGAAACAGGATGGCAATTACTCAAGAGCGTAAAACGCAATTAATTAATGAGTTCAAAACACACGAATCTGATACTGGATCTCCAGAAGTTCAGATCGCTGTCCTAACAGAATCAATTAACAACTTGAACGAGCATTTACGTACTCATAAGAAAGATCACCACTCACGTCGCGGTCTTTTGAAAATGGTAGGTAGACGTCGTAATCTTCTTACGTATCTACGTAATAAAGACGTAACTCGTTACCGTGAGTTAATTAACAAACTAGGCTTACGTCGATAATCGTAAAAAGCGGGAGGATTCCCGCTTTTTTATCGTATAATCACTAATATTTTATGGTTAAAATGTTGAAAGAATGGCAAAAACCCTTCTACATACAGCTTTCACATTGATATGTGAAAATCATTTTGTTCATAATAAGAACTAACTAAAACTTTACGATAAGAGAGGAGTTTATCTCAGAATGGGACAAGAGAAACATGTCTTCACCATAGACTGGGCTGGACGTCAACTGACAGTTGAAACTGGCCAGCTTGCAAAGCAAGCAAACGGAGCGGTCCTCGTACGCTACGGAGATACGGCTGTGCTTAGCTCAGCAACAGCTTCTAAAGAACCAAAACCACTTGATTTCTTCCCGCTCACTGTGAACTACGAAGAAAGACTATACGCAGTAGGTAAAATTCCTGGCGGCTTCATTAAAAGAGAAGGCCGTCCAAGTGAAAAGGCGATCCTTGCAAGCCGCTTAATTGACAGACCAATTCGTCCGCTGTTTGCAGATGGATTTAGAAACGAAGTACAAGTTATTAGTATCGTCATGAGTGTGGATCAAGATTGCTCATCTGAAATGGCTGCAATGTTTGGCTCATCTTTAGCTTTATGTGTGTCTGACATTCCATTTGAGGGACCAATCGCCGGCGTTACAGTAGGACGAGTGGATGGAAAGCTCATCATTAACCCAAATGTGGAGCAGCTTGAACAAAGTGACATCAATCTTGTGGTTGCTGGAACAAAAGATGCGATCAACATGGTAGAAGCTGGTGCTGATGAAGTACCGGAAGAAACAATGCTTGAAGCGATCATGTACGGTCACCAAGAAATCAAACGCTTAATCGAATTCCAAGAAGAAATTGTGAAGGCAGTCGGTAAAGAAAAAATCGATATTCCTTTATATGAAGTAGATCAAACGTTAGCAGACGAAGTAAAAGCCCTTGCTGAAGCAGACCTGCTGAAAGCGATTCAAGTACATGAGAAGCATGCGCGTGAGGATGCAATCAGTGCTGTGAAAAAAGCTGTAGTCGAAAAGTTTGAAGCAGAAGAACGTGACGAAGCAACGATTAAACAAGCGAAAGATGTATTAAATAAGCTTGTCAAAAACGAAGTTCGCCGTCTGATCACTGAAGAGAAAGTACGTCCAGATGGACGCGGTGTAGATCAAATCCGCCCACTTTCTTCAGAAGTAGGACTCCTGCCAAGAACGCACGGTTCAGGCTTATTTACAAGAGGACAAACACAGGCGCTTAGTATTTGTACATTAGGTGCACTTGGCGATGTGCAAATTCTTGATGGTCTAGGTGTTGAAGAATCAAAACGCTTCATGCATCATTACAATTTCCCGCAGTTCAGTGTTGGTGAGACAGGCCCAATGCGTGGTCCAGGCCGCCGTGAGATCGGACATGGCGCACTAGGTGAACGTGCACTAGAACCGGTGATTCCATCCGAAAAAGATTTCCCTTATACGGTTCGCCTTGTTTCAGAGGTATTAGAATCAAACGGGTCTACATCACAAGCAAGTATTTGCGCAAGCACACTTGCGATGATGGATGCGGGTGTTCCAATTAAAGCACCAGTTGCAGGGATTGCAATGGGACTTGTGAAATCAGGGGAATACTACACAGTGCTGACAGACATTCAAGGAATGGAAGATGCACTTGGAGATATGGACTTTAAAGTTGCAGGTACATCAAAAGGTGTCACAGCACTTCAAATGGACATCAAAATTGATGGTCTATCAAAAGACATCTTAGAAGAGGCTCTTCAACAAGCGAAAAAAGGAAGAATGGAAATCCTAGACAGCATGTTGTCAACGATTCCTGCTTCTAGAGGAGAATTGTCTCGTTATGCACCAAAAATCTTAACGATGACAATCAATCCGGATAAAATTCGCGATGTCATTGGACCAAGCGGTAAACAAATCAATAAAATCATTGAAGATACCGGTGTAAAAATCGATATTGAACAAGATGGTACAATCTTTATTTCTTCTACAGAAGAAGATATGAACCAAAAAGCGAAGAAAATCATTGAAGATCTTGTGAGAGAAGTTGAAGTAGGACAGCTTTACCTAGGTAAAGTCAAACGCATTGAAAAATTCGGTGCCTTCCTTGAAATCTTCAGCGGAAAAGATGGACTTGTTCATATTTCTGAGCTTGCGCTTGAGCGTGTGGGCAAAGTAGAAGATGTTGTGAAACTTGGCGATGAATTACTTGTCAAAGTCACTGAAATCGATAAACAAGGCCGTGTGAACCTTTCTCGGAAAGCTGTTTTACGTGAAGAAAAGGAAAAAGAAGAAAAGCAGTCTTAATGAGATCAAATAAATTGTGTTAGAAGCCAGGTATCCGTGCCAGGCTTCTTTCTTTTCTTGCGCTAACAATAGTTCTAGCTTGTTTCTCCCCATCATAATTTGTGGTAAAGGGGAGGGACAACCATTGAAAAAAACGTTACCATTCATTGTGTTTGTATTTTTACTGCTCGTGTCATATCAAACAATGAAGCAGCCGGCTGCTGTTACATATATTGAATCAATGAAAGAGCATGCCGAGGTAGCATCTGTTTCCAAAGATATTTTATATCAGGAGATCGAATCGAAGTCTTCTGACTATGAAGTAAAGGCGCAAAATGCTAAGATTGATAAAGTGTGGAAAAAGATACCTGGCTTAAATGGACAGACAGTTGATATCGATGCCTCTTATGAAAAAATGAAGAAACAGGGGTCATTCGATGAAAAGCTGCTTGTTTTGAATGAAACAAAACCATCTATTCATTTACATGAACTTGGTGCAGAGCCCATTTATAAAGGCCATCCAGATAAAAAAATGAATGCATTCCTCATCAACGTAGCTTGGGGTGACGAGCATTTAATCAACATGTTAAAGACGCTGGAAAAGCACCAAGTCAAGGCGACTTTTTTCTTAGAAGGCAAATGGGTGAAAAAAAGCACAGAACTTGCTAAAAAAATCGTGGCAGATGGTCATGAAATTGGAAATCATTCATACAATCACCCAGATATGCGCACACTGACAAGAGAACGAGCATTAGAGCAGATAACGAAAACAAATCGCCAAATTGAAGAATCCCTTGGGAAGAAACCAAAATGGTTTGCACCTCCAAGCGGCAGCTTTAAAGAAGAAACAGTTAAGCTTGCCAAACAAGAAGGCATGGAAACCATTATGTGGACAGTAGACACCATCGACTGGCAAAAACCATCACCGGCTATTTTACAAAAGCGGGTGCTTGGGAAAATACACAATGGGGCGATGATATTAATGCATCCAACAGATGCAACGGCGAAAAGTCTTGACGCACTTATCACTCAAATCAAGGAAAGAGGATATGAATTAGGGACGGTTTCTGACCTCCTAAGTGAAAAAAGACATCCGTGATGCGATCTGTTTGTTGAATAGGAGGAGCAAAACTTGGTCAAAACGTATACTTGCCAAAACGGAGTAAGAATTGTACTCGAAAACAATCCCACTGTAAGGTCTGTCGCAATTGGCGTCTGGATTGGAACAGGCTCTAGACATGAGACACCTGAAATTAATGGGATCTCACATTTTTTAGAGCATATGTTCTTTAAAGGGACAAAGACAAGATCTGCACGTGATATCGCAGAATCCTTTGACCGCATCGGTGGTCAAGTGAATGCCTTTACATCAAAAGAATACACTTGTTACTATGCAAAGGTGCTTGATTCACATGCTGACTACGCCCTCGATGTATTAAGCGACATGTTCTTTCACTCTGCTTTTGATGAAGAAGAGCTGAAAAAAGAAAAAAATGTGGTGTACGAAGAAATTAAAATGTATGAGGATACACCTGATGACATCGTTCATGATTTATTAAGCAAAGCCATTTATGGTGAACATTCATTAGGATATCCGATTTTAGGAACAGAGGAAACACTTTCTACCTTTAACGGTGACTCACTTAGAAAATATATGGATGAGTTCTACACGCCGGACCGTGTCGTGATCTCTGTTGCAGGGAACGTAGATGAGACTTTTATTCGTGAGGTTGAAAAGCTATTCGGCTCTTATGAAGGAAAAGGCAAAAAGCAGCCTGTCGAAGCTCCAGCATTTCATTATGACAAGCTCACACGCAAAAAGGAAACGGAACAAGCTCACCTATGCCTGGGCTTTAATGGCCTTCCAGCGGGAGATAAAGGCATCTATGACTTAATCGTCTTAAATAATGTTCTTGGTGGAAGCATGAGCAGCCGATTATTCCAAGATGTAAGAGAGGACAAAGGACTTGCTTATTCCGTCTTTAGCTATCACAGTTCATTTGCAGATAATGGAATGCTGACGATTTATGGCGGAACTGGAGCGAAGCAGTTAAACCTGCTCTCTGAGACCATCTTACAAACATTAGACGTCTTAAAGCGTGAGGGAATCACACAGAAAGAATTAGAGAACTCTAAAGAGCAAATGAAAGGCAACCTTATGCTGAGCCTTGAAAGCACAAACAGCAAAATGAGCCGAAACGGTAAAAACGAACTGCTCCTTGGCAAACATCGGACACTCGATGAAATTATTGACGAAATCAACAGCGTCACATTAGACGGCGTGAATAACTTATCTAAACGCATCTTTACAGAAGATTATGCGCTCTCGCTTATTAGTCCGACGGGTGATCAGCCATCATAATGTAAACAACACGGCAGACTCAAAAAAAGTCTGCCGTTTTTATTGTAGGTAAAGAAGAAAGGGGTTCTGCTTTCATGGAACTTGAAAAACTGAAACAGCTTTCTCCACTTCTGACACAATCTATTTCCTTCCAACGAATGACATCTGGTTTTTCGGGAGATCGTACCTTTTTGGTTACAATATCATCTAGTGAAAAGCTGGTGCTTAAGTTATCGGACATTCAAACGTATTCGCGCTTTAAAAGAAAAGCATCAGTTCAGCGGAAATTTAAAGATCGAGGGATTCTTTGTTCTGAAGTGATTGAGATTGGAATAAGTGCTGAACTAAACTGTACCTATCGTATTTTCTCCTATATTGAAGGCGAGATTGGTAGAAATTCCATCCATCTACTCACGAATGAAGAGCAGTATGAGATCGGGAGGCGGGCAGGTAGAGAGCTAAGTTTGATGCATACATGTCATGCACCTTCTCATGTTCGTCCATGGGATGAGAAGGTCATGGCAAAGCATGAACGGTATGTACATGCTTATCAATCAAGTGGCTTGTCGTTTCCCAATGATCAGTTTGTATTAGATTTTATCAAGTCGCATGCTGATGAGGTAAAAGAGAGACCTAACCAGTTCCAGCATGATGATTTTCATTTAGGGAATATCATCATACAAGGTAATCAGTATGCCGGTGTGATTGATTTCGATCAATCCGACTGGGGAGATCCGGTTCATGATTTTTATAAATTGTCCTTATTTAGTCGAGAAAGCAGCATTCCGTTTTCAGTTGGACAATTGGATGAATACCTAAGTAAGCAGTCCACAAATAATTTTTGGATTCTTTTTTCCATCTATACAGCAATGAGCTGCTTTTCCTCTATTGTCTGGACACTTTCCTATGATCCGGTACATGTAAAAGACATGTTAAACCGAGTGGAGAGAATGCTGACAGATCATAATTACTTTCATCAACTTAAGCCTATTTGGTATACCAACTCGCATCACATAACTTGAAAAGAGCAGGACGGTCTATTTCTGCCTTTTGATGCATATATGATACGGAAGGGAAGTGATGCGATTTTGAGGCTGAGTGAACTGTCAGGAAAAGAGATCGTCGATATTAAAAGAGCGGAGCGGCTTGGCGTGCTTGGACAAACCGACCTTGAAATCAATGAACAGGACGGTCAAATTACAGCACTCATTATACCTTCCGTGAAGTGGTTTGGCTTTCGAAAACAAGGAAATGACATCCGCGTCCCGTGGAATCACATTCAAAAAATAGGATCAGATATGATCATTCTCGATGTGCCTGAAGAACTTCAGCCGCACGGAGAAAAAGAGCACCCATCATAAACGGGTGCTCTTTTTCTTTTCTCTCTCTGATTCGTTCACAGGCTGAATCCTCTCCTCATATGCTGAAAGGGAGATTCAGAAAATATTACAGACTTTTTTAAATAAAGAAGGTGAACGGTCAGTATGTTGAGCGGTTTAACGGTTGCGGTGATCGGGGGAGATGCAAGGCAGCTTGAAATTATTCGCAAGTTGTCACAGCAGCATGCCAAAGTGTTTTTGGTCGGATTTGATCAGCTGGATCATGGATTTATCGGTGCTGAAAAGCTGAAAATGTCTGAACTTCCATTCGAACAAGTAGACAGTATGATCCTGCCAGTATCAGGGGCAACGGATGAAGGCGCTGTTGCTACAGTTTTTTCAAACGAGCAGGTCTTGCTGGAAGCGAAATATTTAGAAAGAACCCCTGCCCATTGTACCTTGTACTCAGGTATTTCAAATACGTACTTAGACAATCTGGCAAAGCAGGTGAACCGGAAGCTTGTGAAGCTGTTTGAGCGAGATGATATTGCCATATATAACTCTATTCCAACAGTTGAAGGGATTATCATGATGGCCATTCAGCAAACGGACTATACGATTCACGGGTCACATGTCGCTGTTCTCGGACTTGGAAGAACAGGACTCACGATTGCCCGCACATTTCGGGCACTAGGGGCAGACGTAAAAGTAGGGGCGGCAGACACAGCACATTTAGCGCGTGCCTTTGAGATGGGGCTTGATCCATTTTCAATGGACCGGTTAAAAGAAGAAGTAACGGATGTTGATATTATCATCAATACCATTCCAAGTCTTGTATTAGATTCATCTGTCATCGTCAGCATGACACCAAAGACACTCATTTTGGATATCGCCTCCCGCCCGGGCGGAACAGACTTTGACTTTGCACAAAAGCACGGAGTGAAGGCACTTCTTGCACCAGGACTCCCAGGGATTGTTGCACCTAAGACAGCAGGACAAATCATTGCAAAAGTGCTTTCCGGGCTTTTATGTGAACTTGCGGAGGAAAAAAGGGGGATGGAATCATGACAACATTAAAAGGGAAAAGAATCGGCTTTGGTTTAACAGGTTCCCACTGTACGTATGAAGCCGTTTTTCCGCAAATCGAAGTACTTGTAAAAGAAGGGGCAGAGGTGCGTCCAGTAGTGTCGTACACGGTGCAGAGCACGAATACGAGATTTGGAGAGGGAGCCGAGTGGATCGAGCGGATTGAGAAGCTGACTGGATTTCAAGCGATTGACTCAATCGTGAAAGCAGAGCCGCTCGGACCTAAGCTGCCGCTTGATTGTATGGTCATTGCTCCTTTAACTGGAAACTCAATGGCGAAATTTGCAAATGCCATGACAGACAGTCCTGTTTTAATGGCTGCTAAAGCGACCATTCGAAATCATCGACCTGTCGTTTTAGGTATCTCAACAAATGATGCGTTAGGCTTAAATGGTACAAATCTGATGAGACTGATGTCGACAAAGAATATTTTCTTTATTCCGTTTGGCCAAGATGATCCATTCAAAAAACCGACCTCTATGGTCGCAAATATGGATCTGCTATCTCAAACAGTAGAAGAGGCACTCCAGCATAGACAAATTCAGCCGATTTTAATTGGACCAAACGAATAATAGATTCACTAGAAAATCATGAAAGATTCAAAAAAGATGCTTCAAGCCTTGCTTTTCTATGGTAAAATAAAATGTAAAAAGTCATAGGATGGCCATCCGAAAGAAAAGAATCATGGATGGGTCGGAAGGAGTTTTACTGATGGGAAGAGGATTGCATGTAGCTGTAGTTGGAGCGACTGGAGCTGTCGGTCAACAAATGTTAAAAACACTAGCTGACAGAGATTTTGAAATGGATACACTTACTCTACTATCCTCAAAACGTTCTGCTGGAACAAAAGTGACATTCAGAGGCCAAGAGTACACTGTTCAGGAAGCAACACCTGAAAGCTTTGAAGGAGTGAATATTGCATTATTCAGTGCTGGAGGAAATGTTTCTAAAGCGCTGGCTCCTGAAGCAGTCAAACGAGGTGCGATTGTTGTTGACAACACTAGTGCTTTTCGTATGGACGAAAACATCCCTCTTGTCGTACCAGAGGTAAACGAAAAAGATTTGCATGATCATCAAGGGATCATTGCAAACCCTAACTGTTCAACGATTCAAATGGTAGCGGCATTAGAACCGCTTCGTCAGGCGTATGGAATGAAAAAAGTCATTGTCTCTACGTATCAAGCAGTATCAGGTGCGGGACATGAAGCCATTGACGAACTATACAGCCAATCACAAGCCATTTTAAATAAAGAAGATGTAACACCAGAAGTTATGCCTTATCAAATTGCATTTAATGCGATTCCGCAAATTGATAAATTCCAAGACAATGGTTATACATTCGAAGAAATGAAAATGATCAACGAAACGAAAAAAATCATGCATATGCCAGAGCTCGAAGTAGCGGCAACATGCGTGAGACTTCCAATTGAAACGGGACATTCAGAATCTGTCTACGTCGAACTAGAATCAAATGATGCAACAGTGGAAGACCTCAAATCAATTCTAAAAGATGCACCAGGAATTACGCTGCAAGATGATCCGTCTCAGCAAATTTATCCAATGCCTGCAGATGCTGTTGGGAAAAACGACGTATTTGTCGGCCGCATTCGGAAAGATTTGGACCGTCCAAACGGGTTCCATATGTGGATTGTATCTGATAACCTGCTTAAAGGTGCTGCTTGGAACTCAGTTCAAATTGCAGAAAGCTTAAAAGCATTAAAATTAGTTTAACATTTAATGGATGTTGAGGACGAACAGAAGAGAGTTAGGCATCTTTCGCCTGCTCTCTTCTGTTACGTCAGAATGAACTTGGAGTGAAAACAGTGAAAATAATTGTCCAAAAATTTGGCGGTACATCTGTCAAAGATGATCAAGGTAGAAAAAGGGCACTTGCACATATCTTATCTGCAAAAGAGAAAGGCTATAAGTCGGTTGTCGTCGTTTCTGCAATGGGACGAAAAGGCGATCCCTATGCGACCGATACGCTGCTTGGTCTGCTTTACGGCAGCGCGCAGCAAATGACAAACCGAGAAAAAGATTTGCTTGTTTCCTGCGGAGAGAATATCTCAGCTGTTGTGTTTTCAAGTATGCTGAATGAAAACGGTCTAAAGGCTGTAGCGATGACTGGAGCTCAGGCGGGCTTTGTAACAGATAAGGAGCATACAAGTGCGAAAATTATTGACATGAAGTGCGAACGTCTGGAGGCAGCACTTTCTGAACATGATGTTGTTGTTGTTGCTGGATTCCAGGGAGCCGCGAAAAATGGAGACGTGACAACAATCGGACGAGGTGGCAGTGATACGTCCGCCGCTGCTTTAGGCGCTGCATTGCAGGCAGACTTTATTGATATTTTTACAGATGTAGAAGGCGTTATGACAGCAGATCCCCGTATTGTTGAAAATGCAAAACCGCTGAGAGTCGTGACATATACGGAAATTTGCAACCTCGCATATCAAGGGGCAAAAGTCATTCACCCGAGAGCTGTCGAAATTGCGATGCAAGCAAAAGTACCAATGAGGGTCCGTTCAACATACTCTGATGATGAGGGCACACTCGTTACATCACACTACTCAGATAAAATGAGCCATGATGTGTACGACCGCCTCATTACGGGTATTGCACATGTCAATGATGTGACGCAAATCAAAGTTCCAGCAAAAGAAGGTCAGTACAGCGTACAAACAGAGGTCTTCAAAGCAATGGCAAACGCACAAATCAGTGTCGACTTCTTCAACATCACACCGAGTGAAATTGTGTATACAGTAACAGGTGCAATGACTGAAAAGGCAACGTCGATCCTAAAAGATCTTGGCTATACGCCAATTGTGACAACAAATTGTGCGAAAGTATCAGCTGTTGGCGCAGGTATTATGGGTGTACCAGGTGTCACATCTAAAATTGTATCGGCTCTATCCGAGCAAAACATTCCGATTTTACAATCAGCTGACAGTCATACGACCATTTGGGTGTTAGTGAACGAAGAAAACATGAGAGCGGCCGTCAATGCCCTGCATGAAGTGTTTGAACTTTCAAGATAAATGTGATTGAATCATGATGAGGTGAAAAAAATGAATTTCGGAAATATCGCAACAGCTATGATTACACCTTTTGATAAAAAGGGCAACATTGATTTCCAAAAGCTATCAATTCTCATTGATTATTTATTAAAAAACGGCAGTGACTCCTTAGTCGTTGCAGGGACAACAGGCGAATCGCCAACTTTATCGAATGAAGAAAAAGTCGCTCTTTTTCAGCAATCGGTCAAATTAGCAAATGGTCGTTGTAAAATCATTGCAGGAACAGGCAGTAATAATACAAATGCGTCTATCAAACTAACGAAAAAAGCAGAAGAAGCGGGCGTTGATGCAGTGATGCTTGTCGTACCTTATTACAACAAGCCATCACAGGAAGGCATGTATGCACACTTTAAAGCCATTGCCGAGTCTACATCTCTTCCTGTCATGCTTTACAATGTACCAGGAAGAACGGTCGCTTCATTAGCACCAGAAACAACGATTAAGCTTGCGCAAATACCTAACATTGTTGCCATCAAAGAAGCTAGCGGCGATCTTGATGCCATGACAAAAATCATTGCTGAGACGCCAGAAGATTTCGATGTATATTCAGGGGACGACAGCTTAACACTTCCGGCTGTATCTGTTGGTGCAAAAGGAGTTGTCTCTGTTGCGTCTCATATCGTAGGGCTTGATATGCAGCAAATGCTGAAAAGCTATGCTTCAGGCCAAACAGCGAATGCAGCATTGATCCATCAAAAGCTGCTTCCAATCATGAAACAGCTTTTCTCAGCGCCAAATCCAACGCCTGTCAAAACAGCTCTTCAGCTGAAAGGACTAGACGTCGGATCTGTTCGTCTTCCGCTTTTGCCTTTGTCAGAAGAAGAGAGACTGGATTTAAGCAGCGTTTTAAACAGCTGATCAAAACAAAAGATTTCGTAAGCGGTCATTCTCAGATGTCCCTGAGTATGACCGTTTTTTATACATAAACACTTTCTTAAAATGTGACTTCATCTTGTTTTCTAAAATTAGATTCAGTTATAATAGCATTAAGCGATGATGGACGGGCTTGAGACTAGGAGGATAAGAATTTTGAAAAAGAAAAATACAGAGAACGTAAGAATTATTGCACTCGGAGGCGTTGGAGAAATCGGAAAAAACCTATATGTCATTGAGATTGACTCTGACATATATGTAGTAGATGCAGGTTTAATGCATCCAGAAAATGAAATGCTGGGCATTGACGTCGTCATTCCTGATATCTCTTACTTAACAGAACGTGCTGATCGGGTGAAAGCAATTTTTCTTACCCACGGACATGATGAAGCAATCGGAGGCGTATTCCATTGCTTGAGCAAATTGTCTGTACCAGTCTACGGAACGAAGCTGACCCTTGCGTTACTTCGAGAAAAATTAAAGCAGTATGGCTTCAATCAAAAAGCTGATTTGCGTGAGGTACATGCAAAATCAGTCATTACTTTTGAAACAACAAAAGTATCATTCTTTAGAACGAATCACAGCATCCCTGATTCAGTTGGGATCAGCTTCAAAACCTCTCTTGGTTCAATCGTATGCACAGGTGATTTTAAATTTGATCAAACCCCAGCGCTTAACCAAGCCTGTGACATCGGAGAGATTGCGAAAATTGGAAACAATGGCGTTTTAGCACTACTTTCAGACAGTGCAAATGCTGAAAAACCAGGCTATACACCTTCTGAGGCGCTCGTCCAAGACGAAATCTCAAATGCGATGTACAATGCTGAAAATCGTGTGATTGTTGCTGTGTCTTCATCTAATATTAACCGCGTGCAGCAGATCATTAATGCAACCAATCAAAATGGCCGTAAGCTTGCCGTTGCAGGGAAGAATATGATGACAACCCTTCAGCTGGCGATCAAGCTTGGTTATGTGACAGCAGATGAAGAATTATTTGTACCCGTTCAAGAAGTGAAGAAAATGGCGAAAAACGATGTGGTCATCCTGACTGCTGGAAGCCACGGAGAGCCGCTTGCTGCTTTAACAAAAATGGCAAAGCAAAATCACAAACAGCTTCATATTGAAAAAGATGACACTGTTGTGATTGCATCTACACCACTTCCTGGACAAGAACTCACATACTCTAAAACAGTGGATTTCCTCACAAGAAGCGGAGCACAAGTCATTTTTGCGCAAAAACGTGTGCATGTATCTGGACATGGCTGCCAAGAAGAGTTAAAGCTGATGTTGAACTTACTAAAACCGAAGTATTTAATTCCGGTGAATGGCGAATATCGTATGCAAAAAGCACATTCTCGTATTGCCGAAGAAGTAGGTATGAAACGCAGCGACATTTTCTTGATTGATAAAGGAGATGTGGTTGAGTTTAGAGGACAGAACGTCAAAATCGGTGAAAAAGTTCACCAAGGGAACATTTTAATCGATGGTCTTGGCGTTGGTGATATCGGAAACATCGTGCTACGCGATAGACGCCTGTTGTCTCAAGACGGCATCTTGATCGTTGTCATTACGCTAGATAAACAAAAGAAACAATTAATTTCTGGACCTGAAATCATCACAAGAGGATTTGTCTATGTAAGAGAATCCGAAGAGCTGATTGTGAAAGCAACAGAAATGGTCAAAGGGATTGTCAAAGAGCAAACGGAAAACTCAATTGTTGAATGGTCCACATTGAAACAATCCATGCGCGATGTACTCAATCAATTCCTATATGAAAAAACAAAACGTAAGCCGATGATCATTCCAATTATTATGGAAGTGTGATGAGAAAAGCCCAAGGAGCATAAGCTCTTTGGGCTTTTTTGATGTAGCGTGAGGAATGCGGATGGAATATGGGCTATTTGTTCATAATAGGAGAAGAGTTTGAGGAAAGGATGGAGACAAATGGACGAAAAGAATGAACAGCAGCCTGAGCGAAAGCCAGAAGAAAAAGACAGCATTATGAGCAAAATACAGCAGCTTGGTGAAACAGCCGTTCCGCAGCTGCCGCAAGATACAAATATCCATTGCCTCACCATTATTGGACAAATTGAAGGCCATATGCAGCTTCCACCACAAAATAAAACAACCAAATACGAACATGTCATTCCACAAATCGTAGCCGTTGAACAAAACCCGAAAATAGAGGGCCTTTTGATCATTTTAAATACAGTAGGGGGAGATGTTGAAGCGGGACTCGCAATTGCAGAAATGCTTGCTTCTTTATCAAAACCAACTGTTTCGATTGTGCTTGGCGGCGGCCACTCGATAGGTGTCCCGATTGCTGTATCGTGTGACTATTCGTATATTGCCGAAACAGCCACGATGACCATTCACCCTGTGCGATTAACAGGTCTTGTCATTGGTGTTCCGCAAACCTTTGAATACTTAGATAAAATGCAGGAAAGAGTTATTAACTTTGTCACAAGCCACTCCAACATTACAGAAGAGAAGTTTAAAGAGCTCATGTTCTCCAAAGGCAATTTGACAAGAGACATCGGAACAAATGTCGTTGGTCATGAGGCAGCGGAATACGGACTCATGAATGAAGTCGGCGGTGTAGGACAAGCGATTAAAAAGTTGAATGAACTTATCGGAGACAGGGCATCTCAAAACGAGGGGCTGATCCAATGATTTTATATACGCCTATGCCATATGAAGCCATTTACGCTGAGGAACAGGGAGAACGTAAACTCCAGCAGGTAAACATTCAAGGTGTCCCAGTGATGGTTGAAATGAAAGAAGATGAAGCAGAAATCGTTCAAGTCATGAGTACCAATCCTATGGATTTTCTCAATCAAGAGCTTGCACCAGGCAAGCGATTGAAGTTACATTTAGGCACCAATCAAACCGACTCATATGAATGATTCTATGCTATAATAAAGGGAAAACTTACAACAAGATGCAGCCAAAACCAGGCTGCTTTCTTTCTGATCTTTCGGTAGGTTATATTTTCTTTCGTAGTTAGGTGATGAGTATGGCTAAAAAGAGAAAACGGAAAACGAGAAAAAAACAAAATAAACAGCTAAAACTGAAATATGAATTAAATGGGTTAGTCTGTATTGCCATAGCGATCATTGCCATTTTACAGCTGGGCGTTGTTGGACAAACCTTTGTACATTTATTCCGATTCTTTGCAGGTGAATGGTTTATTCTCTGCCTTATCGGATTATTTCTTTTTGGTGTGACGATTTTCTGGAAAAAACAAATCCCAGATATTTTGACAAGAAGAAAAGCAGGTCTCTACTGCATCATTGCGAGTATCTTGCTTTTGTCACATGTGAAGCTTTTTCAGCATCTTTCATCTGCTGGCGTCATTGGCTCTCAAAGTGTAATTAGAAATACATTTGAGCTTTTCTTGATGGATATGAAAGGTGAAACAGGGTCACCTGATTTAGGGGGCGGCATGATCGGAGCTGTATTGTTTGCTGCTTCTTATTTCTTATTTGCGCAAGCAGGCTCGCAAATCATGGCAATTGTTCTGATGCTGATTGGAATTGTTCTGATTACAAACCGATCCCTTCAGGAAATGGTGAAAAAAGTGACGATTCCTGTATCACAATTTATGGTGAAGCAGTGGAAGGCGTTTGTTGAAGATATGAAAGGAATCAGGCAGGCGAAAAAGAGCGCGTCCTCTCAGAAAACAGGTGAAAAGAAAAAACGTTCACGCATACAAGAACAGGACGAGGATGATTTGATCTTGATCGAAGAGGAAACGCCATCTTCTGAGAATAGCCAGCCGATTATTTCAAGCTTTGCAGACAGGGATGACATTCTCACCCCGCCCGTTCAAAAGAAGCAGGCTGCAAAAGAGACAGAGCCTCTTCAAGAGTCTGTGCAAAGTGCACCAGTTCAATCCGGTACAGCTGATGAACCTAATGAGGCGCCGCCGATGACATTTACAGAACTTGAAAACAAAGATTACGAATTGCCATCACTTGATATTTTGGCAGAGCCGCAGCATTCAGGTCAGCAAACAGATAAGAAAAATATATATGAAAATGCAAGAAAGCTTGAAAAAACATTTCAAAGCTTTGGTGTGAAAGCAAAAGTCACACAGGTTCATTTAGGTCCAGCTGTGACCAAATATGAAGTATATCCAGATGTTGGCGTGAAGGTCAGCAAAATCGTCAATCTAAGTGATGATTTAGCACTCGCCCTTGCAGCAAAGGACATACGAATTGAGGCGCCGATTCCTGGTAAATCAGCCATCGGGATTGAAGTTCCGAATGCAGAAATCGCTATGGTTTCATTAAAAGAGGTATTAGAATCGAAGCAAAATGACCGTCCAAATGCTAAGCTCCTTATTGGCCTAGGGCGCAATATCTCGGGTGAAGCCGTGCTTGCTGAAATGAACAAAATGCCGCATTTACTTGTAGCAGGTTCGACTGGAAGCGGAAAAAGTGTGTGTATCAATGGCATTATCACAAGTATTCTCATGAGAGCGAAGCCTCATGAAGTGAAAATGATGATGATTGATCCAAAAATGGTTGAATTAAATGTGTATAACGGCATTCCGCACCTTTTGGCACCTGTCGTAACAGACCCTAAGAAAGCTTCTCAAGCACTTAAAAAAGTAGTCAGCGAAATGGAACGCCGCTATGAATTGTTTTCTCATACGGGGACAAGAAATATTGAAGGATACAATGATTACATTAAACGAATGAATCAAACAGAAGATGCCAAACAGCCAGAGCTTCCTTATATTGTTGTCATTGTAGACGAGCTTGCAGATTTAATGATGGTCGCTTCATCTGATGTGGAAGATTCCATTACAAGACTTTCTCAAATGGCTCGTGCTGCGGGAATTCATTTGATTATCGCCACACAAAGACCTTCTGTTGATGTCATTACTGGTGTCATTAAAGCCAATATCCCGTCCCGCATCGCCTTTAGCGTATCCTCCCAAACAGATTCAAGGACGATCCTTGATATGGGGGGCGCAGAAAAGCTGCTGGGCAGAGGGGACATGCTGTTTTTACCTGTCGGTGCAAACAAGCCGGTTCGTGTGCAAGGCGCCTTTTTATCAGATGAAGAAGTGGAACATGTTGTTGATCATGTGATCACACAGCAAAAAGCACAATACCAAGAGGAAATGATTCCAAGCGAAGAAACGCAGGATCAGCTCGCAGCTGTGGAAGATGATCTATATGATGAAGCAGTTGAACTGATTATCGGCATGCAGACAGCTTCTGTCTCTATGCTGCAAAGAAGGTTCCGCATCGGTTATACCCGGGCAGCACGTCTCATTGACGCAATGGAAGAACGAGGCGTTGTAGGCCCATATGAAGGAAGTAAACCAAGAGAGGTTCTTCTCTCAAAAGAACAATATGACGAGCTCTCTTCATAAGTTGAAGAGAGCTTTCCTGAAAAATAGTAAACGATAGTATGATTATGTTAACTGGATGTCAGACTATTTATTTATTTGCAAAAACATGATATAGTTATGTTCAACTTATCTCGGAATAGAGATTTCTCATCTTATCATTTGCATTGATTAGACGGAGGGAAAACATGTCGACCAAAACAGACAATCGCCATTTATATTTGAAAGTGATTGACCGTATTAAAGAAGATATTCAAACAGGTGTATATGCCGAAAAAGAAAAGCTGCCTTCTGAGTTTGAGCTCTCAAAGCTTTTAGGTGTGAGCAGAGCGACACTGCGTGAAGCCCTTCGTATATTAGAAGAAGAAAAGTATTTAATAAGAAGGCATGGTGTGGGGACTTTCGTCAACTCAAGACCACTTTTTTCGACAGGAATAGAACAGCTGACAAGTGTCACGAAAATGATTGAGCAGGTCAATATGACGCCTGGTACCATCTTTTTATCCTCGCAAGAAGGGGAGCCAACAGAGAATGATGTCATTCGTTTTCAGTGTGATGAATCTGATGGGATTTTTTCAATGGAACGCGTTCGAACGGCAGATGGACAGCCAGTTGTTTATTGTTTAGATAAAATTCCAGTCAAACACCTTCCCGCTTCTTTTACACATGAAGAAGAGTCTCTTTTTGAGCTGTTTGGAAGAGAACCGCACAGTGGGATTAAATATGCAGTTGCAGACATTGAACCAATTGGGTACCACGATCAGGTCTCACCGATTCTAGATTGTGACCCTGAAACGGCGTTATTATTACTCAAACAAATGCACTATGATCAGGATGATCAGCCGGTCTTATACTCCCTCAATTATTTTCGAGCGGATAAATTCAGCTTTCATGTCATACGCAAACGATTTTAAAAAGCAGTCGCTTCCATAGGCGGCTGCTTTTTGTTTGCCATACATAATACTCGTCAAACTTGCCACACTAATACGTAACAGTATATAGAATTGGGTGAATGATGTTGGGCGAGAAAACAGTCAGTAAAAAGAATATCATTGCGTTATCATCAGTCCCTCTAATCATGACACTAGGGAACTCGATGTTAATACCTGTATTGCCAGAGATAGAAAAGAAACTCTCGATCACTTCCTTTCAAGTCTCTCTCATTATTACGGTATATTCGGTTGTAGCAATCTTATGTATTCCAATCGCCGGTTATTTATCAGACCGGATTGGGCGGAAAAAGGTACTGCTGCCGTGTCTTTTAATCGCCGGACTTGGAGGGGCTGTGGCAGCAGTCGCCTCAACAATCATGAAAGAACCGTATATGTGGATCCTTCTTGGCAGGGTCCTTCAAGGTGTCGGTTCAGCTGGAGCGGCACCTGTTGTTATGCCATTTATAGGAGATTTGTTTCATGATGATGAAGAGGTCAGTGCGGGACTTGGCGCCATTGAAACCTCTAACACAGCGGGAAAGGTCCTAAGCCCGATTATTGGGGCATTTCTTGCTTCATGGTTTTGGTATGTGCCGTTTTGGTTCATTCCGTTCTTTTCGGCCATCAGCTTTTTCATGGTACTGTTCATGGTAGAGTCGGCAAAAAAAGAGGAGGACCCGCCTTCATTTAAAGAATTTTTAAAATCAACAAAGACGATTTTTAAGCATGAAGGACGCTGGCTTTATGCCATTTTTGCTATTGGCGGTTTTATTATGTTTCTTCTTTTTGGTGTGCTTTTTTACTTATCCGATAATCTAGAGGCGGCTTATCAAATAAAAGGTGTCAAAAAAGGGTTCCTGCTGAGTATTCCGCTCCTTTTTCTATCAATCAGTTCCTTCGTTGCTGGAAAAACGATTGGAAAAGAAAAAGGCAAAATGAGGATCTTTTTAATCGCAGGTATGGCTTTGTTATCACTTTCTTATATTTTTTTATGGTGGAATCACAGCTTTTACGTATTGTTTATCTGTTTAAGCATTGGCGGTGTTGGTATCGGTATTGTGCTGCCTGCACTTGATGCGCTGATTACAGAAGGAATTGAAAAAGAACAATGCGGTACCATTACGTCATTTTATAGCAGTATGCGTTTTATCGGTGTTGCTTTAGGACCTCCGATTTTTGCCTATCTTATGGATAAAGGGGACTCCATTGTTTTTATTCTCTCGACCATTTGCAGTCTCATTTCACTATTTTTGGTCCTCTTTTTCATCCAGCCAGATGAAGAGGATGAGAGTGAACAATTGAAAACAGTTTAAATATAGAAAAAAGACGGCATTTTGCCATCTTTTTTCTTTTTTATAAATTGACATGTAAAATTTTGATAGTTAAACTAATGTATAGTAATATCTTTTAAATTATCCCAAATTGGAGGTGTTCAAAAACATTCATTTTCTGTCTTTCTTTAGGCAGAAATTGAGCTCGCGTGCTGATGATGGAGATGTGTTTCTTCAACACGTAAGGACAATTGAATAGGTCATCCTGCCATTTGAAGGAGACGCAGTCAGCACTTCAGACACGCTCAAATACAGCAAATTGATTGATGAACTAGAAGGAGCTTGAAGCAGCTATGTTGCAAATAATTAAAGCAAGATGGATTGTATTAGTGGTGTGGATGATAACAGCTGTGATTCTGTTTATTACTGCGCCCAATTTAGAGGAATTAACAAGAGAAAAAGGGCAATTAAAGGTTCCGGAGGGGACACCAACAGCTGAGGCACTTCACCTATTGGATAAGCTATCAGATAAGAACGGGAAAAAAGATACAGGTGTGCTTGTATTCTCCGAACAACATCTGTTCCCTGCGAAAGAGCAGGAATTAAAAAAGGCTTTAGCTGCACTCATGACACATGCCCCAGAACTCCACATTGACGGAATTACTTCATATTTTCATGTAGATCCGGACATTCAAAAACAACTTTTATCAAAAGATAAAAGTACACTTCTTGTTCCATTCAAATTCGACCACTACGAAACAAAAGCTGTGAAGATTAAAGAACAAATTGAGGAAGTTTTAAAGCCCTATCATGTCTCATATGAAATAACGGGTCAAAAATTTGTGGATTCAGATGTCATTAAAAGCTCTCAACAAGGTCTGAAGAAAACTGAACTTATCACGATGATTTTTATTTTCTTTATTTTAATTATTGTTTTCAGATCGATATTGGCACCTGTTGTTCCGCTCATTACGATAGGCATTTCTTACGCTGTCAGCCGGTGTATTGTGGCTTTTCTTGTAGAATATACACAATTTCCTCTATCTAATTTTACTCAGATTTTTATGGTAGCCATTATGTTCGGTATCGGAACGGATTATTGCATCCTGCTGTTAAGCCGTTTTAAAGAGGAGATCGGTCAAGGTCGTGATGTCAAAGAGTCGATTATCGTCACGTATCAATGTGCAGGGAAGACAGTATTTTTCAGCGGCTTAGCCGTGTTAGTCGGCTTCTCAAGTATTGGATTTGCTAAATTCCAATTGTATCAATCAGCCGTTAGTGTTGCCGTTGGAGTGGGCGTTCTGCTGATTGCCCTTGTTACCATCGTTCCCTTTTTTATGTCTGTTTTCGGAAAATCTCTATTCTGGCCATCTAAAAGAGAAAACATCCGGCACCCGCAAAGTAAAATGTGGGAATGGGCTGGGCGCTTTTCATTTAGAAGGCCGCTGATCAGCTTAGGTTTAGTCGCTCTTATTACGGTGCCTCCTATTCTGATGTACGACGGCACCCTATCTTATAACAGTTTAAATGAAATTGGGAATAAGTATGAGTCGGTGTCTGCATTTAATAAGATATCAGAGCAATTTGGCTTTGGTGAAGCGCTGCCGCTGAATGTGCTTGTTGAAAGTGACAATAAGCTAGATAATCAAAAAAAGATTGTGATCATTGAAAAACTGACCCGTAAGCTAAATGACATTGACGAAGTCAAAACAGTCCGCAGTGTCACGCGCCCTGTTGGAGACGGACTGAGCCAGCTTTATGTCACCTCTCAAGCGAAAGAGCTGGGAGGAGAACTTGGCAAAGGACATGAAGGAATCGGGAAAATTTCTGATGGCTTGACCGAAACAAATCTGGCTCTTCTCAAACAAAAACCAAAAATTGAAGAATCCGCTCAAGGCATTGACAAGCTGATTGATGGAACGAAAGCAATCAAAAGCGGTATCGGAGAAGTCAGGGAATCCCTAATCTCTTTAGAAGATGGGGTGAGGCGCAGTAAAGATGGCGTCGGTACGATTCGAAGTAAAATCAAAGAAGCGAAAAAAGAATTAGAGCAAGAATATCGCAGCAGTGAAACGATGATTCAAGAGCTAGAGCAAGTGGTGAATACACTGGAACGCCATGCGAAATCGAATCAGCAGCTGATGACAACCATTAAGAAAGTAAAGAAATCTTATGAAAATCTATCATTTGAAGCACTAGAAAATCGTCTTCCAGAAGTAAAAGACATGGAAGAATATAAAGAAATCAAGAAAGTATTCAAAGAAACAAAAGGAATGCTTGATCAAGCAGGGGATCAAATGAGTGTATATGAAGAGGAAGCCTCTCACTTTAAGCAAAAGATCAAGCAGGCAGATCAAGTGATTCAAATCTTATCAAGCAAGCAAAAAGAAGTAAAACGCCAAGTGCAGGCGCTCATGGATGGGCTTGATCAAATTTATGACGGTCTTGACCAAACAAATGAGGGCCAAAAACAATTGATTAAAGAAATGCCTAAAATTGAAGATGGTGCAGATCAGCTGACAGACGGCCAAAAAGCCATCAAAAAAGGATTTGGCCAGCTTTCATCAAAACTTACATTATTAACAGATGGATTAGATGAGAGTATTGAAGGGCTTGAGCAGGTCAAAAGCGGCTTCACCGAGGCTGACGGCTACTTAAAGCAGCTTCAGCAAGCACCAGATGAAGAAATAACGGGTTGGTTTATTCCAGAAGAAGTGCTGAAACGCCAAGAATTTAAGCAAATCTTTCATACGTATATGTCTCCAGATCGTAAATTAACGACTTTTGAAGTCATCCTAAATGTGAATCCATACAGCAATGAAGCGATGAAAGGTGTCGCAAAAATCGAGGAAACCCTTGATCAATATTTACCTGTAAGTGGACTCAAAAATGCCAAATACGGTGTATCTGGTATCTCAAGCTTAAATGTGGACTTAAAAGAAACGTCTGACGGTGACTTTATTCGAACTGTCATCTTCATGTTAATTGGTATTTTTATAATTTTAATTATTTTATTACGGTCAATCGTTATGCCGATATACTTAACACTTTCACTGATTTTAACGTATTTTACATCGATCGGGTTAACAGAATGGATCTTTAAAACATTTTTTGGCTACGATGGTGTCAGCTGGGCTGTCCCATTTTTCAGCTTTGTTATTCTTGTGACACTCGGGATCGATTATTCCATCTTCCTCATGGATCGTTTTAATGAATGGAAGGGAGAGCATGTACAAGCATCGATGATATCAGCGATGAGAAATATGGGTTCTGTCATTATTTCTGCAGTGGCCATTTTGGCAGGTACGTTCGCCGCTATGCTGCCATCGGGAGTATTATCACTTGTTGAAATTGCAACGGTCGTACTCATTGGACTTTTATTATATGCTTTTGTTGTATTGCCGCTCTTTATTCCGGTCATGGTTCGTATTTTCGGTAAATGGAATTGGTGGCCTTTTAGAATGAAATAACAACTGGCGCCTCTGCTATGAGCAGAGGCGTTTTTATTTCCTATCCTTTCCTCTGATTGATATAATGTCTATTAAATGGCTTTTTCACGTATATATCAGCTATGTTCTAATACATAATAAATAGGATGAACAAAGGAGGTTTCTCATGACGTACTTACAAGAGAAGACACTGGACACACCTGGTCTTCATACTCATATTGTCAAAACAGAAAAATTTAAAACCGTGACAATCCTTTTTAAAATGCTTGCACCGTTATCCAAAGATGACGTCACCATGCGTTCTCTTTTCCCGCATGTGCTGTTAAGAGGAACAGAAAAGATGCCGAAAACAGGTGCATTGCGTGCTTATTTTGATGAGCTCTATGGAGCAACCGTTTCGGCAGACATGGCGAAAAAAGGTGAGAATCACATCATTACCTTCCGTCTAGAAATGGCGAATGAAAAATATCTAAAGGATCAAACCCCTTTACTAGAAAAAGGGATTGCCTTACTATCTGACCTATTATTCCACCCGTATGTTGAAGATGGGGTGTTTAGTCAATTATATGTAGATCAAGAAAAACGCACGTTAAAACAGCGAATTCAGGCAGTCTATGATGACAAAATGCGTTATTCAAATTTAAGACTCGTGCAGGAAATGTGTAAAGGTGAACCATATGCACTGCACGTCAATGGTGAAATGGAAGACATCGACGCAATCACCGCTCACTCGCTCTTTGAAGCTTATGAGCATGCGCTTCAATCAAACCAGCTTGATCTTTATGTAGTAGGAGATGTTGACGAACAAGACATCAGCCGAATGGTCTCCCAATACTTTAAAACAAGTGAAAGAGAACCGATCAAACAACAGACTGAATCAGCAAGACCTCAAAATGAACCAAAAGAAGTCATTGATGAAGAGGACGTAAAACAAGGCAAACTGAACATCGGCTTTCGCACACATACAACGATTGCAGATAAAGATTATCCGGCGCTGCATTTGTTTAATGGTATATTCGGCGGTTTCTCGCATTCTAAGCTATTCATCAATGTTCGTGAAAAAGCAAGTCTTGCGTACTACGCTGTTTCTAGACTTGAGAGCTTTAAAGGCTTGATGATGGTCATGTCAGGGATTGAAGTTGGCAACTACCAGCAGGCAGTAGACATCATCAAAGAACAATTTGAAGCGATGCAAAAAGGTGATTTTTCTGATGAAGCAATTGATCAAACAAAAGCAGTCGTCAAAAACCAGCTGCTTGAAACGATCGATACATCTTATGGGACAGCAGAATATTTGTATCAGCATGCCGTTGTGCCAACTGGGGAAACCCTTGATTCCTTTTTGGAAGCATTAGACCGAGTGACAAAAGAGGACATCATCAAAGTGGGTCAGAAAATCGAGTGGGATACGACCTATTTTCTTAAAGGAACGGAGGGTGCTTCATGACAGTGAAAACAATTCAATTCGACCAGCTGCAAGAAACGGTCTATCACGAAAAAATGGAAAGCGGACTTGACGTCTATGTGCTGCCAAAGCAAGGGTTTAACAAAACCTATGCGACCTTTACAACAAAATATGGCTCAGTTGATAATGAATTTGTGCCGCTTGGCAAAGAAGACATGATTCGAGTACCTGACGGAATTGCCCATTTCTTAGAGCATAAGCTGTTTGAAAAAGAAGATGGAGACGTGTTTCATACCTTTAGTAAACAAGGAGCATCCGCAAACGCTTTTACTACGTTTACGAGAACGGCTTATTTATTCTCAAGCACCTCAAATGTCGAACAAAATCTTGAGACACTTATTGATTTTGTTCAGGAGCCTTATTTTACTGAAAAAACAGTCGAAAAAGAAAAGGGTATTATTGGCCAAGAGATTAACATGTATGACGACAATCCGGACTGGCGTTTATTCTTTGGTCTGATTGAAAATTTATATCAAGAACATCCTGTGAGAATAGATATTGCTGGAACAGTAGAGAGCATTGCCCCTATTACAAAAGATCATTTGTATGAATGTTATGAAACGTTCTATCACCCGAGCAATATGCTTCTTTTCGTTGTCGGTCCCGTTGATCCGAAGCAAATTTTAGATCAAGTCAGAGCGAATCAGGCGAAAAAGCCATTTACAGATCAGCCGGAGATCAAACGAAAAGACATCAATGAGCCTGAAGGTGTATACCGGAAAGAATACGAACTACCAATGAACGTACAAGGCTCTAAATGTATGTTCGGGTTGAAAACAAAAAATCCGCATAAAAAAGGAAATCAACTGCTAAAGCATGAGCTTGGGATGAACCTCATTTTAGAGACGCTGTTTGGCAAAAGCTCATTACAATATGAACAGATGTATGAAAAAGGCTTAATTGATGAAACATTCAGCTACGATTATACAGAAGAAGGCGGCTTTGGCTTCACTTCAGTTGGCGGGGATACAAATGATCCTGATCAACTCGCAAAAGTATTAAAAGAAACCCTTCTTCAAGCAAAAAGCCTCATGACAGAGGAGAAAATTGAGCTTGCCCGCAAGAAAAAAATCGGCAGCTTTTTAAAAGCCATGAATTCTCCAGAATACATTGCGAACCAATTTACTCGATATGCATTCTTAGAAATGAGCTTATTTGATGTCGTCACAGTGCTGGAACAAATTCAATTAGCTGATATTCAGCAAATTTTAGATGAAGAAATTGATGAAGAACGGATGTCCGTTTTCAAAGTCGTCCCAAAAACAAAATAAATGTAAAAAGACAAACTCATATCGGCAGAGTTTGTCTTTTTTTATGTTTATTGAAAAAGCCGCTTTATTTGCGAGGATATTCATTGACAATTGTTTTGTTCGTTAGTTAAACTCTTTAATAGTTAAACACTTAAACTAAAAAGGAGCAGCGTATGGAACAAAATAAAATTGCCCAGCTCATCCAGAGGTATACAGATGTCTATCTCATGATGGAGAAAAAAGTATCGAGTATGATCACAGAAAAGCTTGATAAAGAGCTGACGCTTGATCAATATTACTCCCTTCGATACATCAATTTACATCCGGGGTGTACATCAACGGACCTGGCTTATGTATGTAATGTAAACAAAAGTGCTGTAACATCTATGACCAATCGTCTTTTTACGAGAAACTATATTATTCGTGAACATGATCAAGCTGACAGAAGAAATGTTCACCTGTACGTCACACCAGAGGGCAAAGATGTAGTCAGCCGAATGGAAAAGCAGCTTCAAGACCTAGTTCGATCTTATTTTGAAAAGCTTGAAGAAAAAGAAATGGAATCATTTATTCAAACATATGAAAAGATCTATCAAGTGATCATCGAAGAGGAGGCACAAAGTACTAATGAGAGCAATCATAAAGGGTAGATGGCTGATCACGATCCTGTGGGTCGTATTAGCGGCAGTGTTACTCATCACCGCTCCTAATATGGCGCAATTAACAAAAGATAAGGGGCAAATTTCTGTACCAGACGGCTATCCGTCCTCATATGCCAATCAGTTATTAAAGAAAATGTCTGAAAACGGGGATACAGAAAAATCAATCGTCATTGTCTTTCAAGAAAAGAACATTGTGAAAGAAAGAGAAACCTCTTTAAAAAAGGCAATGGACATTTTAGAAAAGGATCAAGATCTCCACATAGAGGACATCACTTCTTACTTTGAAGCCAATAAAGATATTAAAAAACAAATGCTCTCCAAAGATCAAACGACACTTCTTGTTCCAGTTACATATGACTCAAACAAAATCAAAGCATCCGATTTTAAAGAAAGAGTCAATGAAAAGCTGAAAAGCTTAAACCTGAAATTTGAAATGACAGGGCAGCCGTTAATTGATGATGATGTTATCACAAGTTCGCAGGAAGGCTTGAAGAAAACAGAATTCATTACGATTGGGTTTATTCTCGTCGTCCTTGTTCTTGTTTTTAGATCAGCTGTGGCGCCTTTCGTTCCGTTAGTCGCAGTGGCACTGTCTTACTTGGTGAGTCAATCGATCGTGGCTTATTTGGTAAAATATGTAGACTTTCCGCTCTCGACCTTTACTCAGATCTTTATGGTCGCGATCATGTTTGGAATTGGAACGGACTACTGCATACTGCTTCTCAGCCGCTTTAAGGAAGAGATCGCACATGGTAAAGATAAAATTGAGGCGATTCTCATTACGTATAAAACAGCAGGAAAGACCGTCTTATTCAGCGGAATTGCGGTTCTAATCGGTTTTACATGTATTGGTCTGGCGCAATTCCAGCTTTATAAATCAGCTGTTGCAGTAGCAGTCGGGGTTGCTGTGCTCATTGTGGCCCTTCTCACGATTGTACCGTTCTTTATGGCGGTTTTAGGAAAGGTGTTGTTTTGGCCGATTAAAGGCGATATTGCTCACCCGCAGTCAAAAATGTGGGAAACAGCAGGCCGCTTTTCATTTAAGAAACCGCTTTTCAGCTTATTAATCGTAGGAATCATTACACTTCCGCCAATTCTGATGTATAAAGGAACCCTTTCTTATAACAGCTTAGATGAAATTGGTAACAAATACGAATCGGTCAACGCATTCAATACCATTTCTGACAAGTTTGGACCGGGTGAAGCACTTCCGGCAACAGTGGTCGTGAAATCAGCTGATGTTTTAGACAACAATGAAGGGCTGATTGCCATCGAAAAACTCAGCCGTGCAATTGAACAAACAGATGGTGTCAGCAAAGTCAGAAGTGCTACCCGTCCTGTCGGTAAAGGGCTGAGTGATCTGTACGTGAAATCACAAGCCAAGGAACTGAACACAGGGCTTGATAAAAGCAATGAAGGATTGAAAAAAATTCAGGATGCCCTCACAACAATGAGTCAATCCATTGAGGATCAAACGCCGCAAATCAAATCATCAGGAAAAGGGATTAACCAGCTGATTTCTGGTACAGAATCAGTGCAAACAGGCATTCAAAATGTTGAAAAACATTTAAGGGATTTGCAAGACGGAATTGATCAAAACAAAAAAGGTGTAGCAGCCATTAAAGATGAAATCAAAGGTGCGAAAAAGGAATTAACGGCTCAAGTCGCACAAGTGAATCAGCAAGTTTCGCTGTATAAAAGCATTTCCAAAGAATTAAAGGCGGCATTAGCGCAAGTGGATACATCATCATCTGCCGCAGCAGATGTAAAAGCGTTAATCAAACAAGCAAATACACAATTTAGTACACTTGAAAAGCAAATCCCGCAGGTAAAAGAAAATCAATCGTATCAAGCGATCAAAGCTTCGTACAATGAACTTTCTGCGACTTTGCAAGAAGGGGCGAAACAGGCAGACAGCTATGCCAAACAAGCGAAAGAA
Organism: Bacillus sp. FSL K6-1000; assembly: GCF_038630785.1. Lineage (NCBI taxonomy): Bacteria > Bacillati > Bacillota > Bacilli > Caryophanales > Bacillaceae > Bacillus > Bacillus sp. FSL K6-1000. The sequence continues at coordinate 1,657,574 of NZ_CP152042.1, forward strand.
GCTAGAAAGCAGCTTGAAGCAGCTGATGCCTTTATCGCAAAAGCTTCAGAGCAGCAAAAAGTCTTGACGAGTCAGATCGATGAACTCATTGCTGGCTTAGATGCAGTTGAAACTGGACTGGATCAAACGTCAAAAGGCCAAGGACAATTAGCTGATAATATGCCAAAGCTTGCAAATGGAGCGGGCGACATCATTAATGGTCAAAAGCAAATGAAAGAAAAGATTGGCGGCTTTGGGGATGATCTGACAAAGCTGACAGATGGCCTGAACAAAAGTGTTAATGGACTGGAGAAAATTTCGAGCGGCTTAATGGGTGCAGGTGACTACTTAGATGAACTGAAAAATGCACCAGATCAAGACATGGCCGGCTGGTTTATTCCAAAAGACGTCTTAAAAAATAAAGCGTTCAAGCAAGTATTTGATTCATACATGTCAGATGATCGCAAGATGACAAAAATTGATGTCATTTTAGAAAAAAATCCATATGGAAATGAAGCTCTGTCAACAATAAAACAAGTGGAAGCTTCTGTTGAAAGGGCACTTCCTGAAACAAACCTAAAAGATGCGTCATTTGGCGTTTCAGGTGTATCAAGTATGAACGCTGATCTGAAACAGCTGTCAGATCAAGATTTCAATAAGACAGTGCTTTACATGATGATTGGTATTTTCCTTATTTTGGTTATTTTGTTCCGTTCGCTTGTTATGCCGTTGTACTTGGTAGGTTCACTCATATTGACTTACTTTACAGCAATCGGTATAACAGAATTTATTTTCACCCATTTCTTCGGATATCCAGGCATTAACTGGGCTGTACCATTCTTTGGATTTGTCATATTAATGGCGCTCGGAGTCGATTATTCGATTTTCTTAATGGAGCGATTTAATGAATACAAAACAAAAGACATCCAGTTTGCCATGACCGAATCAATGAAAAATATGGGATCTGTTATTATGTCTGCTGCTGTTATTCTGGCAGGAACATTTGCCGCAATGCTTCCATCAGGTGTACTGTCTCTCTTGCAGATTGCGACACTTGTCCTCACAGGACTTTTATTGTACGCACTCGTTGTGCTACCATTGTTCGTACCTGTAATGGTGAAATTGTTCGGATCAGCCAACTGGTTCCCATTTAAACGAAAAGAATAGGTATCCCATATAGAAAGAAGGAATCAATGTGATGAGTCGTTGGGCGCTGATAACAGGTGCCAGTGGCGGGATTGGGCAGGCAGCAGCCAAAAAGCTTGCCCAAGAAGGCTGCAACCTAATGCTTCATTATCATAAAAATGAACAGGCAGCTATGCGCCTCGCCGCTCATTTGGATGAGGCATATCACATTCAGACGCATGTCGTTCAAGCAGATTTAGCTATAACGGGCGGAGCAGATGAGCTTGTCAGCCGCCTGCCGCTCTGTCCAGATATACTTGTTTTAAATAGCGGCAGGAGCCATGTCGGATTGGTGACAGACACAGAAAAAGATGTATTAGCCAGTATGGTGCAGCTTCATGTCACAAGTCCATATGAGCTTACCCAATCCCTTTTACCTGCCATGATCCAAAAGAAAGCAGGCCATATCATTGCGGTCAGCTCGATATGGGGAGAAACGGGAGCATCGTGTGAAGTGCTGTACAGCATGGTCAAAGGTGCGCAAAATGCGTTTATAAAAGGATTAGCAAAAGAGCTTGCCCCAAGTGGAATTAGAGCAAATGCTGTCTCGCCAGGCGCTGTCAAAACAGACATGATGAGTAGTTTTACGCAGGAAGACATCGCAATGCTGGAAGAAGAAATCCCGCTTGGCCGGCTTGCATCGCCTGAGGAAGTTGCAGATGTCATTTGGTTTCTCGCCTCAAAACAGTCAAGTTATATCACAGGTCAAATTTTATCTGTTAATGGCGGCTGGTACTGTTAAAAAACGTGTATAATTCGTCTCTCCATGACAAAAGCTATGGCTGTAATTCATCTTTTCGAATGGAGGAATCGACATGTCTGTACTTGAGAACTGGGACCATTGGAAAAACTTTTTAGGTGATCGCTTAAATCATGCGCAGGATAAAGGTTTAGAAGATGAGACCATCAATAACCTTGCATATGAAATTGGCGGATATCTAGCTAACGAAGTTGAGGCAAAGAACGAGCAGGAAAGAGTACTTGCTGACCTTTGGAGCGTTGCATCAGAAGATGAGCAGCGTGCCATTGCAAATATGATGGTCAAGCTAGTTGAAAATAATAGCTCGCACTAAACAAAAAGAGAGGTCGTTTGTGCCTCTCTTTTTATTTTAACCGTTTCACAACATTGTGCTTTCTAAAAATGTGAAAATGCTTTATGATAAAGGAAGGTAAAAATTTGCCACAATGAAGGGGGTAATATCATTTGGCAAAGCTCGAATGGTATTTTGAATATGAGATACAGGTAAACCGTCCCGGACTTTTAGGAGACATTTCTTCTCTAATGGGGATGCTTTCAATTAATATTGTGACAATCAATGGTGTTGATGTATCAAGACGCGGAATGCTTTTACGCTGTGACCACACAGATCAAATTAAGCGGCTTGAATCAATTTTAAATACAATGGAAACGATAAAAGTAACGAAATTAAGACAGCCAAAGCTTCGTGACCGCTTAGCTGTTCGTCATGGAAGATACATACAGCGTGATGCGGATGACAAAAAGACGTTCCGTTTTGAAAGAGACGAGCTCGGTCTTCTTGTTGATTTTATGGCTGAACTCTTTAAAAAAGAAGGACATAAATTGATTGGGATTCGCGGTATGCCGCGTGTCGGAAAAACAGAATCAATTGTGGCTTCAAGTGTTTGTGCAAGCAAGAGATGGCTATTTGTATCGTCTACTCTTTTGAAACAGACGATCCGAAGTCAGCTGATCGCAGATGAATACAGCCCAGATAACGTCTTTATTATTGATGGAATTGTGTCGACAAGAAGAGGTTCTGAGAAGCATTTGCAGCTTTTAAGGGAAATTATGAGACTGCCGGCAACAAAGGTGGTCGAGCATCCAGACATCTTTATTCAAAATTCAGAATATACAATGGATGATTTCGACTATATCATTGAATTGCGTAATAGCGCAGACGAAGAGATTACATATGAACACGCTGAAGAACCACAAGTGTTTGATCATTCTGGTTTTTCTGGCTTCGATTTTTAATATGGTAATGGTAGGTGTTTGTTTTGACTGAATTGGGAAAACGGCTCGTTGAGGCCAGAGAGGAAAAAGGGATGTCGCTGGAGGATCTTCAGACGGTTACCAAGATCCAAAAGCGCTATTTGCTAGCAATCGAACAAGGAAACTATGATATTATTCCAGGTAAATTTTACGTCAGAGCGTTTATTAAACAATATGCCGAAGCCGTTGGACTGAATCCTGAACAATTGTTCGAAGAGTTTCGTAAAGATGTTCCAAGCACGTACAATGATGAAGTATCTGATAAATTATCGAATATTAAGCCGCAAAGAGAGCTGCCAAAGCCTGCCTCGAAAGTGCTCGAGCTATTGCCGACAATTTTAATTATTGGAGGCATCATTGTAGTCATCGCCATCATTTATGTGATCGTGCAGGCGGTGAATCATGATAGCGGACAGAAGAATAATCAGGCGGCCCCTCAGCAATCAGAATCTAAATATGAAGTATCTGAGGATTCATCTCTTGCAAAAGATCAAAAGAAAAAAGAAAAAGCTACGTCAGATGATAAAGAAAAATCATCTAAAAAAGATGATTCATCAAAAGACGATGAAACTGTATCTTTAAAGGCGACGAATACAGAAGGCTCGACGACAACGTATGAAGTATCAGGTGCTGACGAAATGGAGTTAACCATTTCTGCTTCGCAAGCTTCATGGCTGCGCGTAAGAGACGAATCTGGAAAAGTGCTGAAGATGGGTGAACTAAAAGATGGCGAATCGTTTAAAACAGACCTTTCTGATCTTTCTCAGGTCGATATCCGTCTAGGCAATGCGTCTGGAATTGATATCAAGGTAAATGACGAGACACTTAAGTACGAATTAGACCCTAAGAACACCATGACACAAAACATTGTGATTGTGAATAAAGGAAAGGAAAAGTCATCTTAAGCAAGTAGATGACTTTTCTTTTGTTCCTACTATTATATATACATAAAAAATTGCATTATTGGAGGATTGGATTTCATGTTTAACTTACCGAATAAAATAACTCTTTCTAGGATCGCCTTGATCCCTGTTTTTATGATCATTATGCTTGCACCGTTTGATTGGGGTGTCGCACGCTTTGGCGACGTCAGCATCGAAGTAACGCACCTTGTTGGAGCGATCCTGTTTATTGTCGCTTCAACAACTGACTGGATTGATGGATACTACGCACGTAAACTTAATTTAGTGACGAACTTTGGTAAATTTTTAGATCCGCTTGCAGATAAATTGCTTGTTTCAGCTGCTTTAATTATACTTGTTCAATACAACCTCACACCGGCATGGATGGCGATTGTGATCATTAGTCGTGAATTTGCTGTAACAGGTCTAAGGCTTGTATTAGCCGGAGGCGGTGAAGTAGTGGCAGCGAATATGCTTGGAAAAGTGAAGACATGGGCGCAAATCATTGCGATTTCAGCACTTTTACTGCATAACCTGCCGTTTGAACTTGTATCATTCCCGTTTGGTGATCTAGCGATGTGGGTAGCGGTGTTCTTCACTGTTGTCTCAGGCTGGGATTACTTTGCGAAAAACTGGGAAGCTTTAAAGAATTCTAATTAAAAAGGACGTGTACGCTTTGAAGTCAGAGAGAAAAGCAGAAATTATTGCAGTCGGTTCCGAACTCTTGCTAGGGCAAATTACGAATACGAATGCACAATTCATCAGCAAACAACTAGCTGAAATTGGTGTGAATGTTTATTACCACACAGCAGTTGGTGACAATCCAGAGCGTTTAAAACAGGCCATTCAGGTGGCGCAGGAAAGATCTAATTTTATTATCTTCTCAGGTGGTCTTGGACCAACCAAAGATGACTTAACAAAAGAAACAATTGCGAGCACGCTTGGTAAAGAGCTTGTACTAAATGAAGAAGCATTTGAATCGATTCAAGACTACTTTCGAAAGACCGGCCGCGATATGTCACCGAACAACCGTAAGCAGGCACTCGTTCTAGAAGGATCAGATGTGCTCGTGAACCGTTTCGGGATGGCTCCAGGTATGTTTGTTCAAGAAGACGATACGTTTTATATGCTTCTTCCTGGACCGCCAAGTGAATTGCACCCGATGTTTGAAAACGAGGCAAAGCCGCTGATTTCTGAGAAACTTGGCTTAAAGGAAAAAATTGTGTCTGTTGTTCTGCGTTTCTTCGGAATCGGTGAATCGCAGCTTGAAACAGATCTAGAAGATTTAATTGATGCTCAAACCAACCCGACGATTGCACCACTCGCATCTGACGGTGAAGTGACGCTAAGGCTGACTGCTAAGCATGAGGATGAAAAAGAAACAGAACGTCTGTTAAAAGAAACAGAGGCGAAAATTTTAGCGCGGGTAGGTGAGTACTTCTACGGATATGGGGATACATCACTTGTCCGCGAAGCGTCCAAAGCCTTGCACGAGCACGGGAAAACAGTAGCAGCAGCAGAAAGTCTGACTGGTGGAATGTTCTCCGAATGGCTGACAGATCTCGAAGGGGCATCATCCATTTTGAACGGAAGTGTGGTTTGTTATACAAACCAAGTAAAGCAGCAGGTACTTGGCTGCCGGGAAGAAACACTGTCTTCTTATGGTGCTGTCAGCAAAGAGTGCGCTTTAGAGCTTGCTGAAGGGGTTAGAAAGCTGACCGGAAGTGATATTGGCATTAGCTTTACGGGTGTAGCAGGACCTGATACCCAAGAGGGTCAGCCTGTTGGAAAAGTGTTCATTGGACTATCGACGAAAGACCAGACGGACGTGTTTGAATGGATGTTTACAGGCAGCCGGTCAGGCATTCGAAAGCGCGCTGTGAAATATGGTCTACATCACTTACTCAACTTATTAAAAGAGAGTTAATTTTGTTTTTTGTTAGGTTTACTCCTTTATAAAAGAGCGTTTTTTTCTAATAGAAAACACTCTTTTCTTAAAAAATCGGCCAAGAAAAAAATCGAATATGTGTTCGTTTTTTTCTTGGCAAATGACGTAAAACAAGGTATAGTATAGATAGTGGAATTGATAAAGGAGGAAACAATAGAATGAGTGATCGTCAAGCAGCCTTAGATATGGCTCTTAAACAAATAGAAAAACAGTTTGGTAAAGGCTCTATTATGAAACTAGGAGAGCAAACAGATACACGTATTTCAACAGTACCTAGTGGTTCGTTAGCACTTGATACTGCGCTTGGAATAGGCGGATATCCCCGAGGCCGTATTATCGAAGTATATGGTCCAGAGAGTTCTGGTAAAACGACAGTAGCCCTTCATGCCATTGCTGAAGTTCAGCAGCAGGGAGGACAAGCTGCATTTATTGATGCAGAGCATGCACTCGATCCAGTTTACGCTCAAAAACTAGGTGTCAACATTGATGAACTGTTACTTTCTCAGCCGGATACAGGAGAGCAAGCACTTGAAATTGCAGAAGCTCTTGTCCGCAGCGGGGCAGTTGATATTGTTGTGATTGACTCTGTAGCTGCTCTTGTACCAAAAGCAGAGATTGAAGGAGACATGGGTGATTCACACGTTGGTCTTCAAGCGCGTTTGATGTCTCAAGCCCTTCGTAAGCTATCAGGTGCTATCAACAAATCAAAAACAATTGCCATCTTTATTAACCAAATTCGTGAAAAAGTTGGGGTCATGTTTGGTAACCCTGAAACAACGCCTGGTGGACGTGCGCTGAAGTTCTATTCATCTGTTCGTTTAGAAGTGCGCCGTGCTGAACAGCTGAAACAAGGCAATGACATTATGGGGAATAAAACGAGAATTAAAGTGGTCAAAAACAAAGTAGCACCGCCATTCCGCATTGCGGAAGTAGACATTATGTACGGTGAAGGGATTTCAAAAGAGGGAGAAATCATCGACCTTGGAAGCGAACTAGATATCGTACAAAAGAGCGGCGCTTGGTATTCTTACCAAGAGGAACGTCTTGGACAAGGCCGTGAAAATGCGAAACAGTTCCTAAAAGAAAATAAAGATATCATGCTGATGATCCAGGAGCAAATTCGCGAACATTACGGCTTGGATACTAACGGAGTAACGCAGCAGGAATCTGAAGAAGCGCTAGAACAATTAGAATTAGAATAAAAATTAAATTAGTATGAAATGATAAAAAAGGCTGAGTGAAAAACTCAGCCTTTTTTATTTTGTAAAAAACTTTCGACAACTTTTTCAGTACTTCATCCGTCTAAAGTGTACAAAATGGAATTTATTTTGGGAGGAAAAAATAATGACAAGCCCGACCCGCAGAAGAAATGCAAAACGTAGCCGGAAACAACCAAGTCAGAAGGGAAAAATTGTGCTTGTTTTTTTAACAGCGATGATTTGCTTTACGATGTGGAATGTGCTTCATCGAACTAGTGAAGAAAAAAACCCGTTTCAAAAAACTGCAGTAGCTTTAGAAAACAGCCAGAAAAAAGAAGTCAAAAGGAAAACCGCCAAAATATCAAAGGAACAAATCAAAACAGTGGACCGCAATCACAAAATCAGCAGTTATTTAAATAAGATCGGTTTCAGCGGAACAGCCATGATTGTTAGAAATGGAGAAATCATAACAAATAAAGGTTTTGGTTATGCAGACCGTAAACGAAAAATTCAAAATAATCCATTAACATCTTTTTATGTTGGTTCGTCTCAAAAAGCACTGATTGCAACCGCTATTTTGCAGCTTGAGGAAAAGGGGAAACTTCAGACAAGTGATCCGGTAAGCGCGTATTTACCTCATTTTCCTAACGGACATACGATTACTTTGAAAAATCTACTTACACATACATCGGGAATAAACGGACATATTGAAGGAAACGGCGCAATTACTCCGGATGATTTAATAAAAGACATAGAACGTCAGGGAATTAATCGTCAGCCGGGCGTATGGGGCTATAAGGATTCTAACTATTCTGTTCTTGCTTATATTGTTGCTGAAGTAAGCGGTGAGTCCTATGAACAATATATAACGAATCATATTTTTAAACCGGCGGGAATGACGCATGCAGGCTTTTACAAAACATATGAAAAAGAACCTTATCCTGCTGTCGGGTATAAGCTGAAAGGCAGCAAAGCGGTTACACCGTATATGCCCGATCTATCTCAGCTGTATGGTGCTGGAGATATTTATATGAGTGCTATAGATATGTACAAATTTGATCAAGCCCTGATAGACGGCAAACTGTATTCGCAGAAGAGCTATAAAAAGATGTTTACGCCAGGAAGCAGCTCCACATACGGTATGGGATTTTATGTTGATCCCGGTAGCTATTCAAACCATGGTGTCGTGCCGGGCTTCAACATTTTAAACAGTTTTAGCAAATCTGGGCAAACCATTGTTGTTTTGTTCTCAAACATTCAAAATAACACTAAACTGGGCCAAGTGAACAATAAAGTATATCAGCTGCTGAATCAAGAATAATTCTGATCAGCTTTTGCAAACGCTAAGATGGCACGCTTGACAAGTATTTCCGACACAATTACAATGGGAATGTATCACTTGTTTTTCTTAACATGATTGATAACTAATTTAAACTTGACAAGGGCAGTGAGGATCTCATTCCCTGTGAAGGCCCTGTATGTTGAGACACAAAACAATGTACATGCCGACACTTTATTTGTAAAACCAAGTTCATAGCAAGAGGAGGTGAAAATATGTCGCCTACGATGTTTACGATCATCTCCATTTTGCTGAGCCTAATCTGTTTAGTTGTTGGCTACTTTGTTCGTAAAACCATTGCAGAAGCAAAAATATCCGGCGCAAGAAACATGGCCGAACAAATTGTTGAGGATGCAAAGCGTGATGCGGAAGCATTGAAGAAAGAAGCGCTCTTGGAAGCGAAAGATGAAATTCATTCGTTTCGTGTAGAGGCGGAGCAAGAAGTTCGTGAAAGACGAAATGAGCTTCAAAGACAAGAAAACCGTTTACTTCAAAAAGAAGAAAATCTTGATCGCAAAGACGAATCTTTAGATAAACGGGAGTCCCTGTTGGAGAAGAGAGATCATTCTCTGAATGAACGACAACAACATATTGAAGAGATGGAAAGCAAAGTGGATGATATGATTCGTTTGCAGAAAGCCGAGTTGGAACGCATTTCAAGTCTAACTCGAGATGAAGCGAAACAAATCATTCTGGATCAAGTTGAAAATGAGCTTTCCCACGACATTGCAGTCATGACGAAAGAATCTGAAAACCGAGCGAAAGAAGAGGCTGACAAAAAGGCGAAAAACATTCTTTCACTTGCGTTACAGCGTTGTGCAGCTGATCATGTGGCTGAAACAACGGTATCTGTAGTCAATCTTCCAAATGATGAGATGAAAGGTCGTATTATCGGACGTGAAGGACGAAATATCCGTACGTTAGAAACGTTAACTGGTATTGACTTGATCATAGATGATACACCTGAAGCTGTTATCCTATCGGGCTTTGATCCGATTAGACGTGAAACAGCGAGGATAGCTCTGGACAAGCTAGTCCAGGATGGCCGCATTCATCCTGCACGAATTGAAGAAATGGTGGAAAAATCACGCCGTGAAGTCGATGATTATATCCGCGAGATGGGTGAGCAAACGACATTCGAAGTCGGAGTTCACGGTCTGCATCCGGATCTTATCAAAATTCTCGGCCGCTTGAAATTCCGTACAAGTTATGGACAAAATGTCCTGAAGCATTCAATTGAGGTTGCACATCTTGCAGGTCTCATGGCTTCAGAGCTTGGAGAAGATGCAAAGCTTGCAAAACGAGCAGGTCTTCTGCATGACATTGGAAAAGCCATTGATCATGAAGTAGAAGGAAGCCACGTAGAAATTGGCGTTGAGCTTGCGACGAAATATAAAGAGCATCCTGTTGTCATCAACAGTATTGCCTCTCACCACGGTGACCAAGAACCGACATCTATTATCGCTGTTCTTGTTGCGGCAGCTGATGCATTATCTGCAGCACGCCCTGGTGCAAGAAGTGAGACGCTTGAAAATTACATTCGGAGACTTGAGAAATTAGAAGATATCTCTGAATCTTATGAAGGTGTTGAAAAATCGTTTGCGATACAGGCTGGACGTGAAGTACGTATTATGGTGAAGCCAGATTCAATTAATGATCTTGAAGCTCACCGTCTAGCAAGGGATATTCGTAAGCGAATTGAGGACGAGCTCGATTACCCTGGTCACATTAAAGTGACAGTCATTCGAGAAACTCGCGCAGTAGAGTATGCAAAATAGAGCGGTGCGCTTAGCGCCGCTTTATTTTTTTGTGTAAATATGCAACACTGATAAGAAGATCAATTTATAAGAGAAAGGGTTCAAAAGCGCATGAAAATATTATTTGTTGGAGATATCGTCGGTTCACCTGGCAGAGACACACTGAAAGAATACTTGCCAAAGCTGAAGAAAAAATATCAGCCGCACTTTACCATTGTCAACGGAGAAAATGCTGCTCACGGGAAAGGCCTGACTGAAAAAATCTATCATGAGCTCCTGCAAGCAGGAGCTGATGTGCTCACAATGGGCAACCATACATGGGATAAAAGAGACATTTTCGATTTCATCGATGATGCAGCCCATATGGTCCGTCCTGCTAACTTCCCAGAAGGCACACCTGGAAAAGGTCTCACGTTTATTAAAAAACAAGGAAAAGAATTGGCTGTCATTAACCTGCAAGGACGTACGTTTTTACCGCCAATTGACTGCCCATTTCAAAAAGTAGATGAATTAATTGCGGAAGCATCCAAACGAACACCGTTTATTTTCATTGATTTTCATGGTGAAGCCACAAGTGAAAAGCAAGCAATGGGCTGGTATACAGACGGCCGTGCATCATGTGTCGTTGGAACGCATACACATGTTCAAACAGCAGATAACCGCGTATTGCCAAAAGGAACTGCGTATATTTCGGATGTTGGGATGACAGGACCTTATGATGGCATTTTAGGTGTTGACCGAGAAACGATTATTAAACGATTCAAAACAAGTCTCCCAGTCCGGTTTGAAATTGCAGAAGGCCGCACGACGTTAAGTGCAGTCATCGTAGAAATTGACGAACAGTCGAAAAAAGCTGTCAAAATTGATCGAATTTTGATAAATGATGACCATATTTTCTTTGAATAAATGTTCACATATTTATTTCAGAAAAATATTAATCAGAAAGAAGGAATATGCGCCCTCTATCGTGAATATAGTAAAAATGGTAGGTAGCCTGCTATTTTTGAAAAACATTTTGGGGATGGATTTTCAAAAAAATAGCATCATCTAACAAAGATTGTTCTAATGAACACTCACTTATCCATTGTAAATTTAAGGGGGAGCAGAAATGGAAATTTTAAAAGTTTCAGCAAAGTCAAATCCGAATTCAGTAGCAGGAGCATTAGCGGGCGTTTTACGTGAACGCGGTGCAGCAGAAATACAAGCAATCGGCGCTGGAGCACTGAATCAGGCGGTTAAGGCTGTCGCCATTGCAAGGGGATTTGTTGCGCCAAGCGGAGTGGATTTGATATGCATTCCAGCCTTTACTGACATTCTGATCGATGGAGAAGAAAGAACAGCCATCAAATTGATTGTTGAGCCACGATAATTCTAATTTTATTATTTTCAACCTGCTTACATCATGTAAGCAGGTTGTTTTTGTTTACCGCTATACATTTCTTATATAACATATTCAGTTCGTGAAATAGATAAAAATGACATATTAGAGCTTGCATTTTTTCACCATGATGATAAATTAAGATTAAGTTGAATTTACTTCATCAAAAATAAATATTTAAGTAGGTGAAATAATGTTTGAAGCTTTTTTGAAAAGAGGAAAGCTTGTTTTTATTTTATTTTTTATCGTTCTCATTGCTGGCGGCTATTTATTCGCGCAGCTTCCTAAACGAGAACTGCCAGAATTCGAGGCGAATCTCGTCACGATTTCTACCGTTTTCCCTGGTGCAGATGCAAAACAGGTGGAAAGAGACGTCACCAATAAGCTGGAATCAGCTTTATCTGATATCAATGGTGTAGAGAAAACGAGCTCGGTTTCTGCCATTGGTTTCTCAAATATTGTGCTTGAAATTGAGGATCAAGCCGACTTTCAAAAGGTGGCAAGTCAAATTAAGAATGAAACGACAAGTGCTGCGTCATCTTTTCCAGACGGAGTGATGGAGCCGGATATAAAGGATGAGTTCGGCAGCGTACCCGTTGGTTCTTATATGATTGTGTCGAGTCAATCATCGGACTTAGCAAAGAGTCAGAAATCGCTGCGTGCATTGAAGGAAAAAGTAGAGGACATCAAAGGGGTAGACAATGTCGTTATCAAAGGCTTCAATGACAAACAAGCGATATTAAACTTAGATTCAAACAAGCTGGAGGGGGAAGGGTTCAATGTAACTGATGTCACAAATGCCATCAATCAGGAATTTGACACATCTCCACTAGGCGATATTCGGTCAGGTAAAGAGAAGGTCAAGCTGTCCATCGATACATATGACCGCTTAGATCAAGTCAAAAAAATTGAGCTTTTCTCAAAAACAAAACGAGAGCCGGTCAAAATTAGTCAGCTTGGCAGCTTAAAAGAAGTAGAAAAAGAGAAAAGTGATATTGTGTCCTATAACGGAAAGCCCGCCTATTCATTTACAGTGAATATTAAACCAGGGCTTGATATTCCTAAAATGTATGACAAAGTCAATGATGTCATTGAGAAAGAAAAGCAGCTGCCAAATGGGGTGGAGTGGGTAGACTACTATTCACAAAAAAGTGAAGTGGATGCCATTTTCAATGATTTAATAAAAGAAGCCATTGTTGCAGTCATCGCGGTCATTATCGTTACTACACTTGGACTCACGATTGGCGGGGCGTTTATCGTTTCACTCGCCATTCCGCTATCCATTACAATTGGAACCATTCCGCTGCCATTTTTACAAGTGGATCTCAATCAAATTTCGATCATCGGCTTTATCATTGCCTTAGGGATACTTGTCGATGATGCGATTGTCGTCAATGATAATATTTTAAGACAAATGAAAAAATACGAAAGTCCGCTTAAAGGAACAATTGCTGGCGTAAAAGAAGTCGCAGGGTCCATTTTGACATCAACACTTGCTGTTGTGTTTGCCTTCCTGCCGCTTCTTTTCCTATCAGGTGCAAACGGTTCATTTATTCGGGCACTACCGTCTGTTCTAGTAACGACTGTGCTTGCGTCCATGGTGATTTCGCTGACACTTGTGCCGGTCTATCAATATACTGTGAACAGGAAAAGAAAGTACAAGAAGAGTGAAAAAGAGCCGGGCTTTCTAGGAAAACCATTAAAAAGGCTGGCGGATTTCTATGCAGACCGTGTGTTGAAAAACATTGTGAAGCGGCCGCTCGTTATTGGACTAAGTGGCTTGCTTGTTGCAACGCTTGCTTTTTTACTTATTTTCGTCACACCATTTGAATTTTTCCCTGCGGCGAATAAGAAAGAAGTGGTCGTCACGGTCACGCTTCCAAGTGAAACTACATTAGACAAAACAAATGAAACACTAAAGAAAATAGAACAAGAAATTAAGCAGCAAAAAGGCATTGAAGAAACGGCGATTTTTGCAGGCGGCGGGGTGCCGAATCTGTTTAATGAAAGTATTTCAAATGCAAGTGACCACACTGGTCAGATTGTTGTAAGAGTAGACAATGATCAGATGACAAGTAAGGCATTGATAGATCGTATGACCGAGCCTTTGCGAGAGAAATTCAAAGAGGCTGATCTCTTTATGAAAACTATTGTTCAAGGACCGCCAACTGGAGCGCCAGTGACAGTAACAGTTGCAGGTGACTCTTTTACAAAGCTCATTGATGTCAAAGAAACGCTAACAAATGAAATGAAAGACAAAGGAGCAAGCTTGATTACGGATGATGTCAATCAGCCGGTGAAAACGATCTCCTTTGAATTAAACCGTGAGCGAATGGCAGAGGATGGGCTCAGTGCTCAATTTGTCAGCAGACAGCTTGGTCTTGTGACAGAAGGGATTCCATTAGGTACTTTTAAACAAGGAACAAATGATATCGATTTAGTGGTGAAACAGGATACAGGTACACATCAAAATGGTTTAAAGCTAAAAGAATTGAAAGTGCCTGTGAAGACAAACGAGGTTGGTATGCCTCAACTTGAGCCGCTTAGCCGATATGTAACAGAAAAAGAAACAGAGCAGTATGAAAGCATTCCACATGAAAATGGAGTTCCAACCATTACGCTAAAGGCATATCCCGGCGCATCAGATTCGTTTAAAGAAGATATGAAAGAAGTCGTTAATCAAGTAGGGAAAAGCGCGGCAGCGAAGGAGTTGACCATTTCACAAGGTGGAGAAAATGAAAATCAGACCCAGTTCTTTATTGAAATTAGTCTCTTATTTGCGGTTGTCCTACTGCTCATTTACGTGACCATCGCATTCCAGTTCAATTCATTGATGCTTCCACTGTTAGTTCTAGGAACGGTTTACTTAGCCGTATCAGGAGCCATTATCGGACTGTTTGTCACACAAACGCCATTCAGCTTTATGGCAACAATGGGAATTGTCTCATTGGCTGGTATTGTCGTTCGAAATGCGGTCGTCTTATTCGAATTTATTGAACAGCGGCGCAAGCAAGGATTTGATCAACAGACAGCCGTCATTGAAGCGGGAAGAGCAAGGATTAGACCGATACTTTTAACAGCATTTACGGCATTAGTTGCATTAATGCCTGTTGCATTAAGTCATGATCCACTCTTTAAGCCGCTGGCCATCTGCATTGTATCAGGTGTCTTTTTCTCAACGATTCTGACATTATTTATTGTGCCAGCGCTATATGTTGCCGTTTCAAAGAAACGCTGACGATGAAAGCAAATCTCCTCTCAACCGGAGATTTGCTTTTTTTTTTAGAAAAATATCTAAAAAAATATGTGGAGTGTTCATTTGTCTTTATCTAGTAGACAGTGGTGTTTACGACTAAAATAAGTCGTGTTAAAATCTGATTGGGAGAAGTTTTTTAACAAAGGGGTTGTACGTCATGTGTGGAACGATGAAAGCAATTGTTAAAAAAGAAAGCGCTTACGGAGCGGTGCTGACGGAGATGCCGATTCCAGAAATCAAAGATCATGAAGTATTGATAAAGGTGAAAGCCACTTCGATATGCGGAACAGACGTGCATATTTATAATTGGGATGACTGGGCTAAGGGGCGAGTCAAAGCGCCCTACATTTTTGGTCATGAATTTACAGGGGAAGTTGTCAAAGTGGGGAAGCAGGTCTCACGAGCAAAAGTATGGGATTTTGTATCGGCTGAGACGCATGTTGTATGTAATCAATGTTATATGTGCTTAACAGGGCAGCAGCATTTGTGCAGTGAAACGAAAATTTTAGGGGTAGACATTGATGGCTGTTTTGCTGAATATGTCAAAATACCTGAACAAAATGTGTGGCATAATCCGGCTCAAATGCCAGTTGAGCTTGCCTCTATACAAGAGCCGCTAGGAAATGCTGTCCATACAGTACTGCACACACCTGTTTCAGGTAAATCTGTGGCGATTTTTGGCTGCGGACCAATCGGCTTAATGGCAATCGCTGTCGCAAAAGCTTCTGGAGCTGTTCAAGTGTTCGCCGTTGATAAAAATGAATACAGGCTCGATCTAGCCCGAAAAATGGGTGCAGATCATATCGTGGATATTGGAAAAGATGATCCAGTCGCGATGATTAAGCAGCTCACGCGGATGGAAGGGGCAGACGTAATGTGTGAGATGTCAGGTCATCCAGCTGCCATTAATCAAGCACTCGAAGCTTGTGCAAATGGAGGAAAAGTCAATATACTAAGCTTGCCAGAACGGCCAGTGACAATTGATATTACGAACCAAATTGTTTTTAGGGGATTAACTGTGCAAGGGATCACGGGGAGAAAAATGTTTGAGACGTGGCGTCAAGTATCTGAGCTGTTAAGAACGAATACCATTGATGTAAAGCCAGTTGTCACTCACACACTGCCATTTGAAGAGTTCGAAAAGGGCTTTGAACTCATGCGGAATGGTACGTGCGGAAAAGTCGTACTGATGATGCCATCATATCAAAGGGGGAAGAAATGATGAAGGAATTCACGTATTTACAAGATGAATTGGAAACAATGAAGCAGCAAGGCACCCACCAAACCTTAAAAGAGATCGACTCAAAACAATCATCCACTGTTACATTAAATGAACAATCTGTTATACAACTCTCCTCAAATAACTACTTAGGTCTCACCTCGCACCCAAGGCTGATGAAAGCAGCAAAAGAGGCGATTGATGAATTCGGAGCGGGTACAGGATCCGTTCGAACCATCGCCGGCACAATGACAATGCATGAACGTCTTGAAAAAAAGCTTGCTGCATTTAAAAAGACAGAGGCAGCCCTTGTGTTCCAATCAGGCTTTACGACCAACCAAGGGGTTTTATCGAGTATCCTGACAAAAGATGATATTGTCATTTCGGATGAACTGAATCATGCCTCAATTATTGATGGAATCCGATTAACCAAAGCAGATAAAAAGGTATACAGTCATTCCAATATGGAAGAGCTGGAGAAGATTTTGAAAAAATCAATGAATTATCGCGTCCGTCTCATCGTAACAGACGGTGTTTTCTCAATGGATGGTGATATCGCGCCACTTCCTGAAATCGTCAGGCTAGCAGAAGCATATGATGCATTTGTCATGGTAGACGATGCGCATGCCTCGGGCGTGCTTGGCGAGAATGGCCGCGGGACAGTCAACCATTTTAAACTCGACGGCAGAGTGCACATTCAGGTCGGGACACTTAGTAAGGCTGTCGGAGTGCTCGGCGGTTACGTAGCTGGTTCAGCGGTTTTGATTGATTATTTAAAACATAAAGCAAGACCGTTTTTATTCAGCACCTCACATCCGCCAGCTGTGACTAGAGCGTGTGAAGAAGCGATTGAAGTGCTGTTAGATGAACCGGAGCGAATCGATACACTTTGGGAGAACGCCGCTTATTTTAAAGAAAAGGTCATCAGCCTTGGATTTGAAGTCGCCCCAACAGAGACACCGATTATCCCAATCATGATTGGAGACGAAGCACTTACTTTTCGTTTCTCAAAAGCTTTAATAGAACGAGGCGTGTTTGCTCAAGGCATCGCCTTCCCAACAGTAGCAAAAGGCAAGGCAAGAATTAGAGCCATCATCACAGCCGAGCACACAAAAGAAGAACTAGACCGGGCACTGACAATCATTGAAGAAGAAGCAAAAAAACTAAACATACTTGATTGAGAGAGCGCAGGCTCTCTTTTTCTTTTTATGAAAAATGGTTATGACTAATAGACAATTTTCATAGAAGAACCGTATATGATTTATTTTCAATTCATCACAAAATAGTCTATACTGTAGGGTGGAACTTGGTTTGAAAGGAGTACAAATTCATGAATGAAGAGCAGAGAAAAGCGAGCGGACAAGTAAGTTCATCGGACAAAAAATCCGAGAAGGACTACAGCAAATATTTTGAAGCTGTGTACATTCCGCCTTCCTTAAAAGATGCAAAAAAACGGGGTAAAGAAGAAGTCGAATACAATCAATTTCAAATTGACGAGCAGTTTCAAGGGTTAGGGAACGGCCGCAAGTTTTATATTCGCACATACGGCTGTCAAATGAATGAGCATGACACAGAAGTGATGGCTGGTATTTTTATGGCGCTAGGCTATGAACCAACAAATTCAACTGAAGATGCAAATGTCATCTTATTAAACACTTGTGCGATTCGTGAGAATGCGGAAAACAAAGTGTTTGGAGAGCTTGGTCATTTAAAAGCATTAAAGCGTGAAAAGCCAGATTTAATTTTAGGTGTCTGCGGATGTATGTCCCAAGAAGAATCTGTCGTGAGCCGTATTTTGAAGAAACATCCATTTGTTGACTTAATCTTCGGCACGCACAACATTCACCGCCTGCCAGAGCTGTTATCTGAATGCTACCTTTCAAAAGAAATGGTGATTGAGGTTTGGTCAAAAGAAGGCGATGTGATTGAGAACCTTCCGAGAGCCCGTCAAGGTAAAATCAAGGGCTGGGTGAATATTATGTACGGCTGTGATAAATTCTGTACATACTGTATCGTGCCTTATACGCGCGGCAAGGAAAGAAGCCGCCGCCCAGATGAAATTATTCAAGAGGTCAGACGTTTAGCAGCAGAAGGATATAAGGAAATTACCCTTCTTGGTCAAAACGTGAATGCATATGGAAAAGATTTTGAAGATATGGAGTATGGGCTTGGCCACCTGATGGATGAGCTGCGAAAAATTGATATTCCACGTATCCGTTTTACAACAAGTCACCCGCGTGATTTTGATGATCACTTAATTGAAGTGCTAGCCAAGGGCGGAAATCTTCTTGATCATATTCATCTGCCAGTACAATCCGGAAGTTCTTCTGTGCTGAAGCTTATGGCGAGAAAATATGACCGTGAGCGCTACCTTGATCTTGTGCGCAAAATCAAAGAAGCTATGCCGAATGCTTCATTAACAACGGACATTATTGTTGGATTCCCAAATGAAACAGATGAGCAGTTTGAAGAAACACTTTCGCTTTATCGCGAGGTTGAGTTTGATGCCGCTTATACATTCATTTATTCCCCAAGAGAAGGAACGCCAGCAGCGAAAATGAAAGACAACGTGCCAATGCGTGTGAAAAAAGAACGTCTGCAGCGCCTAAATGCACTTGTGAATGAAATTTCTGCGAAAAAAATGAAGGAATATGAAGGGCAGATTGTCGAAGTATTAGTAGAGGGTGAAAGTAAAAATAACCCTGAGATCCTAGCCGGATATACAAGTAAAAGCAAGCTTGTGAATTTTAAAGCACCAAAAGAAGCGATTGGCAACATCGTCAAAGTGAAAATCACACAAGCCAAAACTTGGTCTCTTGACGGAGAAATGGTTGGAGAAGCTATCGAGGTGAATTAAAATGACACTTTATTCAAAGAAAGAGATTGTCGAGCGCGCAAGAGAGCTCGCTAAAATGATTTCTGAAACGGAAGAAGTTGATTTCTTCAAAAAAGCAGAAGCGCAAATCAATGAAAATACAAAAATTTCAACGATCATTAATCAAATTAAGGCGCTTCAAAAACAAGCTGTGAACTTAAAGCATTACGGCAAACATGAAGCCTTAAAGCAAGTCGAAGAAAAAATCGATGCCCTGCAAGAAGAACTGGATGACATCCCAGTCATTCAAGAATTCAAAGAATCACAAATGGAAGTCAATTCCCTGCTTCAGCTTGTAGCGCACACAATTTCGAATCAAGTAACAGATGAAATCATTCTTTCAACCGGCGGTGACCTTTTATTAGGAGAAACCGGTTCAAAAGTAAAAAACTCATCACCAAGTTGCTCCATTAAATGAGAAAACCCCGCAGATGCGGGGTTTTTTGTTTTCCTATTGAAATGCACTACCCATTCTCTTCATGCTTCATCAACTCCAAATCTCTCACTCTCCAACTTTTCCAATTTTCAAGGCAAGTTTATGGGCGACCATGCATACACTGAAACAGAAATGAATTTAATTGAACATGAAGTTCAAAATCGTGACACACTAGACGAATGCCCAGCATAAGATAAAACGATCAAGAACAAGGAGGCATGCCGGAATGTCTGAATACAGAGAAATTATTACAAAAGCGGTGGTTGCAAAAGGGAGGAAATTCACCCAAAGCACACACACCATTTCTCCATCGCAAAAACCAACCAGCATCCTAGGTGGTTGGATCATTAATCATAAGTATGATGCTGAAAAGGTCGGTAAAACGGTTGAGATCGAAGGAACATTTGATATTAACGTATGGTACTCTTACGCTGACAACACGAAAACAGAAGTCGTCACAGAGCGTGTGAAGTATGTAGACATCATTAAACTGAGATATAAAGATAAAAATTTTCTTGATGATGAGCACGAAGTGATTGCGAAAGTTTTGCAGCAGCCCAATTGCTTAGAAGTGACCATTTCTCCAAATGGCAATAAAATTATCGTTCAGGCAGAGCGAGAGTTCATTGCTGAGGTAGTCGGTGAAACAAAAATTGTTGTAGAGGTCAATTCAGACTGGAAAGAAAAAGATGATCACGAGTGGGAAGAAGAAGTGGATGAGGAGTTAGAGGATATTCATCCAGAGTTCCTAGCAGGTGATCCAGAAGAGTAAGGAATGACTAGGGCGCATATCCCCCTAGTTTTTTTGTGCCTGTTCTAGGAGAAAAAAGGTGATTTTTTATGCTATAATTGAAGATGGTATGAATTCGAAAGTAATATAGTGAGGGATTAGAAATATGGCAAGTTATACGCCCATGATACAGCAATATTTAAAGATCAAGGCAGATTATCAAGATGCCTTTTTATTTTTTCGCTTAGGCGATTTTTATGAGATGTTTTTTGATGATGCGAAAGAAGCGGCGCAAGAACTAGAAATTACGCTAACAAGCAGAGACGGCGGCACAATTCCAATGTGCGGCGTTCCATATCATTCTGCTTCTGCATACATAGAACAGTTGATTTCAAAAGGCTACAAGGTCGCCATTTGTGAGCAGGTGGAAGACCCTAAAACGGCAAAAGGTGTAGTCAAAAGGGAAGTTGTTCAACTGATTACACCAGGTACCGTTATGGATGGTAAAGGTTTAAGTGAAAACGAGAACAACTTCATTGCGTCTGTTACCAGCTTTCAAAATGGATACGGTCTTGCGCTGTCAGATTTATCAACAGGTGAAAACATGGCGGCTTTCATCGATCGATTAGATGAAGTCGTATCAGAAATTTATTCTGTTGGTGCAAAAGAAATTGTGGTGTCAAAGCAGCTGGATGAGGAAACAATCAAAACCCTTAAAGAACGCTGCCAAGCAACTATTTCATACGAAGATAGTGATGAACTATTAGAGGAAGCTGAACAGCTCGTTTCCCATCTTGACGACAAGTTAAAAACGGCATTTTTAACACTATATGCCTACTTAAGAAGAACGCAAAAAAGAAGCTTGGATCACCTTCAGCAAGTTCAAGTGTTTGAGCTTGAACAAACGATGAAAATTGATCTTTACTCAAAACGAAACCTTGAATTAACAGAAACGATTCGTTCAAAAAGCAAAAAAGGCTCTTTATTATGGCTGTTAGATGAAACAAAAACAGCGATGGGCGGCAGACTGCTCAAGCAATGGATCGACCGGCCGCTCATTCGTCTTTCGCAAATTAACGAGCGCCAGGAAATGGTGCAAATTCTGATGGATCATTTCTTTGAGCGCGAGGATCTGCGCGAACGATTAAAGCAAGTATATGATCTTGAGCGTCTAGCGGGCCGCGTGGCATTTGGCAACGTGAATGCCCGTGATCTCATCCAGCTCAAGGAATCCTTAAAACAAGTACCGGATATTAAACAACTCGTTCAATCATTACCAGAGGAAATGGCAAAATCAAGAGCGAATGAGATTGATCCTTGCGGCGACCTGCTTGATTTATTAGAAGATGCACTATATGAAAATCCGCCTATGACGATAAAAGAAGGTAATTTGATTAAAGATGGCTACAATGCAAAATTAGATGAATACCGTGATGCCAGCCGAAACGGAAAGGACTGGATTGCACGTCTCGAACAGCAGGAAAGAGAATATACCGGCATCCGCTCATTAAAAGTCGGGTTTAATAAAGTGTTTGGTTATTATATCGAAGTGACACGTGCGAATACACATCTGCTGGAGGAAGGGCGCTATGAAAGAAAACAAACGCTTGCCAATGCAGAGCGGTATATCACACCTGAATTAAAAGAAAAAGAAGCACTGATTCTTGAAGCAGAATCAAATATTAACGAATTGGAATATGAACTATTTACAGCTCTCAGGGAGCAAGTAAAAGGCTATATTCCTAGATTACAGCTGCTCGCAAAACAAATGAGTGAGCTGGATGCGCTTCAATGCTTTGCGACTGTTAGTGAAAAGCGCCGTTATATCCGTCCGGAATTCTCAGAGGATGACGTGGATGTCAAAGATGGCCGTCACCCTGTCGTTGAAAAAGTGCTGGATCACCAGGAATATGTACCGAATGACTGCCATATGGGAAAAGGCAGACAAACCTTACTCATCACTGGACCGAATATGTCAGGGAAAAGTACGTATATGAGACAAATGGCTCTCATCTCGATTCTTGCGCAGATTGGCTGCTTTGTGCCTGCGTCAAAGGCGACACTTCCCATCTTCGATCAAATCTTTACCCGTATTGGTGCAGCAGATGATTTGATTTCTGGTCAAAGTACTTTTATGGTAGAGATGCTCGAAGCAAAAAATGCGATGGTGCACGCAACGAAAAACAGCTTGATTTTATTCGATGAAATTGGACGTGGGACAAGCACCTATGATGGAATGGCGCTTGCGCAGGCGATCATTGAATTTGTTCATGATCATATTGGGGCTAAAACCCTATTTTCTACACATTACCATGAGCTGACGATTCTTGAATCTCAATTAAGCGAGCTGAAAAATGTTCATGTGCGAGCTGAAGAGCATGAAGGCACAGTCGTTTTCTTACATCAAATCAAAGAAGGTGCAGCTGATAAAAGCTATGGTATTCATGTAGCGCAGCTAGCTGAATTGCCTGATGCCATCATCAATAGAGCCCAGACCATTTTAACGGAGCTTGAGAGCGGATCACATGACGTGACCCCGAACGTATCTGTAGCACCAAAAGTAGAAAATTCTGAAGAAAAACAGCAGCTATCTTTCTTTGAAGTAGAAGAAAAACCGCAGCCAAAAGCTGTCCTAAAACAGAAAGATCAAGCGGTCATCGATGAATTAAAATCATACAACCTAATGGATATGACGCCGCTTGAAGCTATGACAAAGCTGTATGAATTACAAAAGAAATTATAATGTAAGGTGAGGTGAGCAGAAATGGCAAAGATTATTCAGTTATCCGATGACCTATCCAATAAAATTGCTGCAGGTGAAGTGGTCGAGCGCCCAGCTTCTGTTGTAAAGGAGCTTGTGGAAAATGCGATCGATGCAAAAAGTACAGTGATTGAAATCGATGTAGAAGAAGCAGGTCTTTCTTCTATAAGGATTATTGATAATGGTGTTGGAATCGATGCTGAAGATTGTAAGCTCGCCTTCCAGCGTCATGCAACGAGCAAAATCAAAGACGAAAATGATCTGTTCCGTGTCAGAACCCTTGGATTCAGGGGAGAGGCACTGCCAAGTATTGCATCTGTCTCTCATTTAGAAATGAAAACAAGTACTGGCGAAGGAGCTGGGACACACCTAGCTTTGCAAGGCGGGAAAATCATTTCAGAGAAAAAAACTTCTGGCCGCCGCGGCACTGAGATTGTGGTCACCAATTTATTTTACAATACGCCAGCTCGCCTGAAATATATGAAAACCGTTCATACGGAGCTTGGTAATATATCGGATGTGGTCAACCGAATTGCGCTAGCTCATCCCGAAGTATCGATCCGTTTGCGTCATCAAGGGAAAGTTCTCCTCCAAACGAATGGAAACGGAGATGTGCGTCATGTACTTGCGGCCATTTACGGAACAGCCGTGGCGAAAAAAATGCTGCCGCTCCACGTACAATCACTTGATTTTGAAGTGAAAGGGTATATTTCCTTACCAGAAGTGACGAGGGCATCACGGAATTATATGTCTTCTGTTGTAAACGGCCGATATGTCAAACATTTTCCGCTCGTGAAAGCGATCCATGAAGGATATCACACACTGCTTCCGATTGGTCGTCATCCAATTACATTTATTGAGATGAAGATGGATCCAATTTTAGTAGATGTGAACGTTCATCCTTCGAAGCTTGAAGTGAGACTAAGTAAAGAACAGGAACTTCATGAGCTGATTAAACAAGGAATTAAGGAAGTATTTCATAAGCAGCAGCTCATTCCAAGTGCCTCAGTACCAAAAAAAGCACCAATACCAGCTGTGAAAAATGAGCAACAATCCTTAACCTTTGATGCGAAACAAGGAAACCAAAGCCAACCGGAAACACCGCTAACCTATCAGCCGGAGCCGCACGAGTCGGTCATATACGAGACAAGTTATACCGATGCATATGGGATGCCTAAACAAGAGAAGACAGAAGCATCATCACCAGTATCTTATGAAGAAGTATCATCTGAGCGTATTCATTTAGAGGAATCCGCCGCTTCATTTGAAGATGAAGAGACGGTACTATATGAAGATGTGACAGAGACGATGCCTGAAAACGAACGCGTCCCTGTGATGTATCCAATTGGGCAAATGCACGGCACATATATTTTGGCTCAAAATGAACGAGGACTTTATATCATTGACCAGCATGCAGCTCAAGAGCGAATCAAGTATGAGTATTATCGTGAGAAGGTGGGAGAGATCGAACAGGAAGTGCAAGAAATGCTCGTCCCTTTAACATTTCACTACTCTAAAAACGATATGCTGATCATTGAAGAGCATAAGGATATTCTAGCGAAAGTGGGTGTCTTCTTAGAGCCCTTTGGTTCAGGAAGCTACATCGTTCGTTCGCATCCACAGTGGTTTCCGAAAGGTGAAGAGGCTGAACTGATCGAAGAGATTATAGAGCAAGTGCTTGATGAAAAGCGTGTTGATATCAAGAAACTGAGAGAAGAAGCGGCGATTATGATGAGCTGCAAAGGCTCAATCAAAGCAAATCGTCATTTGCGTCATGATGAAATCAAAGCCTTATTAGATGAACTCCGGACAACGAAGGATCCATTCACCTGTCCGCACGGCCGGCCGATCATTATTCATCACTCCACTTATGAAATGGAGAAAATGTTTAAACGGGTGATGTGATATAAAAAAAGCGCTCTTAACAGAGCGCTCAGCGTGTAGACAAACCCTCGCATTCGTTGTCAGGTCTGCGCTTCGGTGCTCACGAATGTCAAATTCGCTCCGCTCCGATGCTCGTCCTTCCTAGACTGCAAAGGTTTTCTATCACGCTGAAAAAAAGACAAAGGGCTAAAATTAAGATCATTTTAGCCCTTTGTCAACAATCTGAAGCGCTCTTAACAGAGCGCTTTTTTCTTTAGCATCCGCAAGGATCTGGCGGTGTGACCACAACTGGTCGTGTATTAATATCAATCGTATCTTCTGCATAAAATTTGGAACCAATGTTGATTGCTCGATTTTCTGCGCGGAACGTATATGTACCTGCAGCAGGAAGTACTTTATGAGAAAGCTTTAATGTATATTTGGAAATTCCAAGTAAATCCAATCTGAGCGGAATACGAACGGTTTGTCCGTTGTTCAAAATGTAGCTGTCCTTTAATGCTTTACCGTTCAAGATGTCTTTTGTTGTTGCTTGGAAACCCTTTGGCAGTGTGAACTCAACTGCACCAAGACTTAGAACTGAATTTGGGCTGTACGTCAGCTCAATGTCAGAATAAGACCATTCCTGCTTACTAGCTCCTGTAATTTTAGCGTAAAGAGCAGCTGGCTTTACATTGGTTGATGCTTTGCTTTCGGCTCCTTCAGCAGATGCAGAAAGTGGTACTGACAGCGCCATAACCAATGTGAGCATCCCCATCATAAGAATCGTCCATGTTTTTTTCATTTTTTCCTTCCCCCTTGTTGAATATAGGTAAATAATAGATGATTACACCCATTATTTACCTATAATGTTACCATATTACCATATGGTATTAAATGGTATATTATACCCTTATTTTGTCATTCTTTAGTAATAGCGGGGGAATAGCGCATTTGGTTGATTCATTCCGTAAAAATGGCCAGGCATTTGCTGGTTTGTTGGCATCATCATATGCATATCTTGATAACCGTATGGATGGTGCGGCATCATCCCATATCCACCATAATGGCCTAGATGATGGTGACCCTTCATTGGAACATGCTTTGAAAAGTAATCATGCTGATTGGGAAACGTTGAATAGGGTGAATGATGATGTGGATGGTGCGCATTATACATATCTTTTTTGCCGCTATGATAATGGTTTGGCATATTCATATGATCATGCATGTTTGGTGCGATCATATGCTCATGATTGGCTGTATACACATTTTCAAATGTGTGATAGGGATTTTCTTGGTGATAATGATTCATTTGGCTGTTCATATCGTTCATGTATATCTCATCCTTTATGTCAGGTTGCCATATCCTATGAGACAGATTTGCTTCATGAGCCTATCCATATGAAAGAAAAAAACCGGCTTTTCAGCCGGGAAAAGGAAAAGCAGGTAAAGCGTCAAGCCTTAAATTTCGTAGCGATGTCTTCTTCTACGACGCTTTTTACATCTGCTGCAGACACTTTTAGGAAAATAACAGGGATCGTAGCTTCGAGAGGTATCCCAAAAATCGCTCTCAAACCATTTATCTTTTTTATGACAATACTTTTTTTCTTTACATGGATCCTCATGGTGATGATCGTCATGCTTTTTATGACAGTTTGAGTGGGAATGTTTGCACTTGCATTTGCACATTGTCATCCCTCCTAAATGTGACTCAATGCTAGTATATGCAAGAAAGAGTCATGAGGACTGGATGCTCTCACTTCTTTTATAAAAAAGGCTTTTTCTGAAAAAACTCAAATAAAAAGAATTGACTAGTGCTAAATTAACATGATAAAATATAAATTTTTATCCTCTGATGAAATGTGTTATAATGATATTGTGAATACTTTCGGAGGTGGCGGATTTGTTTCAAATAGGTGATAAAATTGTTTATCCAATGCATGGAGCCGGTGTGATTGAAGGAATGGAAGAAAAAGAGATTTTAGGTAAGACGCAGGAATATTTTCTGATTCAAATGCCGAATATGCAGATGATGGTCCCAAAAGGCAGAATCAATCAACTAGGTATACGTCCGGTAGCAGATCAAGCAACGCTGAAAGTTGTGATGAACAATTTTGCAGAAGAAACAAACGACGACACGCTTACTTGGAAGCAAAGATATGATGAAAATCTGAAAAAGCTAAAAACAGGTGCGATCGAAGATGGTGCAGACGTTGTTAAAGATCTGATGAGACGAAATCAGAAGAAAGCATTAAATTCAAGTGAAAAGAAGATGCTTGAAGATGCTAGAGGCATGTTAGTGAGTGAGATTTCACTTGCGCAGGGACTGTCGCAAGATGAAGTGATGACAGCTTTAGAGAATGAATTAAGAATGTAATGATGATATACAGAGACTAGCTGTAAACAGAAGAGGAGACTCCTTTGTTTACAGCTTTTTTGTTTTGAAAAAAAGAGTAATATTGGCATTTTTGTAGGTGGTTTTAACTAATATTGAAATGAGGTCATACGGTTTAGTTTTTATGTGCACAACAAAAATTCAAAGACCTCTGATATACCTAGATGACATTAAAAACAGGTAAGTTTTCCTGATTCATTCAAATGAGCCGGACAACCTTTGAATTTTTTAAGCCATTGATAGTAAAATATTGCGGTAAGATGACACCTAAGAGAAAAAAGGAGCGGTGAAATGAAAAGGTTACTAATATGTGGATTCATCTTTCTTATTCTGTGTACTCTTTTAATGGTGAAATGCACCCATTCTGTTCAAGAAAAAAAAGAGCAAAAGAAGCATTATCAAGAGGTAGAAAAGTATCAAAAAGAGCGAAAACAAGGTGATCAATACGAAAGCTTTAAACAGCTCATACGACATGAAAAAGAAGGGTACGAGATAGAATTTCACGAAAAGGGCGGAAGTGATTTACTCGTATTTTCTCCTCATGGAGGAGAGATTGAACCAGGAACAAGTGAAATTGTAGAAGCCTTTCAAGAAAGCTACTCTACGTATTTGTTCGAAGGTACAAAGCAAGACAATAACCGGGACCTGCATATCACTAGTACTAATTTTGATGAACCCGTTTTGGTTCAAATGATTAAAACGTATCCTTTTTCAATTTCCATCCACGGCTATAAAAGTGATAAAAGACACACGCTCGTTGGAGGCACTAATGAAAAAATGCAAAGAGCGGTTGTGCGAGAACTAAGAGATCGAGGATTTTCCGCAGAAATGGTACAAAAAGGCGAACGGCTTTCTGGTACAGATCCTAAAAATATAAATAATCAAAATGCAAGTGGTGAAAGTGTTCAGCTAGAAATTAGTACAGCGCAAAGAGAAGCTTTTTTTGACAATTTTGATACGAGAAAAGGAAAGAAAAAAGCATTCAGACGTTATATCAATGCGTTAAAAGAAGTACTAAGAGAATTCGACCCGTCTTCGTAAAAAAAGTTTTGATGGGCAAAAGTACTCTATTTAAACTTGGTAAAAAAGATAGGAATATGCGATTTGAGCATAAAATATGTAATAACTTACAATTTGCCTTAAAAACATAAATTATGTAAAATAATAGTTATCAGTTTGATATGATAGAATGGGGCTGAAGTGGATGGCACACAAAATACCATCTTCCGAAGTAGGTGTAAAGATCAATCAATGGTACACGCATATTTGCAAATTTGAAGTTGAACAGGCAAACGGCATGAAGCGCCTTGTTGAAGAAGAAATTCATGATATGGAAGAGGATCAAGATTTACTCCTATATTATTCTCTAATGGATTTTCGCCATCAAATGATGCTTCAGCACTTAGCGCCCGTCCATGCAGGGAGTGAAACGCTTCAAGCAGTGTCCTTTCCTAAAGAAATTGACGATGCAGAAGATGAGATGACAGGCTTACTAGGCTACTATTTTCATTTTTTTCATGGAATGTATGCGTTTATCCAGCGCCGGTATATCGAGGCCATTTCATATTACAAGCATGCGGAACATCAACTGATTTTAGTGACAGATGAGATCGAAAAAGCAGAATTCTACTATAAAATCGCAGAAGTATACTATCATATGAAACAAACTTATTTCTCCATGCACTATGCTAAAAAGGCGAGAGACATCTATAAGAAACATCAGCTTTATGGAAAAAGAAGCATTCAATGTGATTTTGTCATGGCAGGTAATTGGATTGATGTCAATCAGTATCAAAAAGCGCTTCCTTATTTAGAAAAAGCGTTAAAAGTCTGTGAAGCGATGGAACAAAAAGAATGTACATCTTACTTTAAAGCAATGGCTCTTAATAACTTAGGCACTTGTCATTATAGTATGGGAACGTACCATACGGCGACTGTCTTTTTTGAACAAGCCATTTCACTTTATCAGAAAGATCAAGCATCCACGATGATCAAATCGTTGTTTTCACTTGCCCTTACTTGTTTTAAACTCGGAGATATTCAGCGGGCAGGCGAGGCCATATCTACAGGAATGAAAGAGGCTTGTGTATTGGAAGATGAAATATATCAGTTAAAATTCCAATTTTTACAGGCGCTCTATATAGAGAAAGACGGCTGTGAGCAATTGAGGTCGGCCCTTTTTGGTCTGAGAAATAAAAAAATGTTTGCTGATTTAGAGGAATTAGCACTTGATGCGGCTAATTATTATAAGGAACGCGACATGTACAAGGAATCCTCCACTTTTTTTGAGATTGTGATCGAAGCGCGTACGCACATTCAAAAAGGAGATGAGATGTATGAGAACGAAGCATAACATGTCAGCTGCTCAAGTAGATGAAAGACTTCACACTTAAAAATGAGACAAACAACACCCTTTACGCATAAACGTAAAGGGCTTTTTTCTTTATTCTTTGATTGCTTTTTCTGCGTCAATTGCACCTGCTCCATAAGTCATCGGATCATCCCCAGACCACTTGCTTGTATTTTCTTTTAACAGGGTTTTGACTTCATCTGGCGTTAAATCTGGTGAATGCTCTAATAGTAGAGCGCAAATACCAGCACAAATCGGTGTTGCCATCGATGTGCCAGATAACGTTGTATAATCATCGTCTACTCTGCTTGATTTGTCGAGTTTATCCAGAAAGGATCTTGGTGATCTGAGAGAAACGATGTTTACTCCTGGTGCGAGGATATCAGGCTTTGCTTCCCCGTAAACAGTAGGCCCTCTGCTTGAAAATGGTGCCACGATATCGTCACTTGATTCTGGTGTATTCCTGTCATCATAGGCTCCGACCGTAATGACTTTTTGACTGACAGCAGGGCTTGCAATCGTCTGGCTGTTAGGACCAGAGTTCCCGGCAGCGACGCATACAACAATCCCTTGATCCCAAGCCGCGTTGACAGCACGCACCATTGGATCGTCCTGTTCGTCATCATAACGCTGCGCAGCTCCGCCTAGCGACATACTGATAATATGAATCGGATCATCAGGGTGGTCTTCGTTGAACTGCATACACCATTCAACACCTTCTATAATAGTAGAAAGTGATCCAGCCCCTTGTTTATTTAACACTTTCACACCAATCAGATTTGCTTTTGGGGCAGGTCCTTTGTATAAGCCGTCTGAGGCGGATCCATCTCCCGCGACATCTCCCGCGCAGTGTGTACCGTGGCCATTATCATCATAAGGCTTTGTTTTTTGTTTGACTAAATCCACAAAATCACGAATTCTTCCATCTAAATCTTCATGCGGATAAATTCCCGTGTCAATGACAGCGACCGTAATGCCTTCCCCGGTTAAAGTTGTCCCGTTTCGGATGACTTCTTCAGCATGGCTTGCTTGTGTGGCTACGTCCAGTAGCGCATGGACTTTCCGGTCTAAATAAATTTTACGAATATGCTCACCGTTTGCTAATAGCTCCTCTAAAGCAGCAGGCGTTAAATCAGCAGCGCAGCAGTCGATATGTGAAAAATGTCGTTTTATATTTGTTTTTCTGCTTTTTTTCATTAGCTGTTTTGTGCTTTGAATCCCTGCCTCGGCTGCACCTTCCTTAAATTCAATGATCACACGAAGCTTCTTTTTCTTCTTCAGTCTGCCTTCGAAAAAACGATGAAGAAAGCATGGCGTCCATTTAAAAGGTTTATAAAGGTGAAGAACGGTCTCTCTTAAAGGCTGATCTAGTTTACTAGCATGTGTTCTGACCATTTGCACCATAGAAAATCCAAACATGTGATGCCCTCCATTCCAGCTATCCATTCTCGTACACTCTTACGTTATGTGATTGAGAACTGCTTGGTTCGGATTCTTGTCCCTTCTTTTCTTCATATTGGCGGCTTGCTTATGCCTTCCAAAAAAGAAAAGCGCTTACATTTTGTAAAATAATAGAAAAAGGTGGAAATCATGTAGAATCTGCCGATGATAGGTGGGAGAGTTCTTCTAAGAGAACCAGCGAAATAAAGGATTTTGCAGAAAAAGGAGTGGTGTAGACAGGGTCAATGCTCATATAAATGTGATGCGTGACAGATGGAAAAAATCAAATCCTTATCAAAAAAAGCCGAATTAAAGAAAACAGACTGGATAGGACTAGGTCATATTAAACATAACGTCATTTCTTTGTCATACTATTCTAACTCTGTTTTCAAAGAGGAGAGGCGTTTCTGTGTATATAAATGCAATTATCTTATTTTTGAGGAATCTCATGATCTAGAGTGTTATGATCAAACGTGAAGAGAAAATGTGGAAAAAATGATAAGAAATGATGATTCAATATAAATCATAGAAACGGCTTAGAAATCTGTTAAAGGAGAACGGGAATGAAGAAGTTTTTTGCTTTGCTTCTCCTGCTTGCGATCGGATGGGGCGTTTATTATACCATGCAAGCACAGGAACATGATGAGCCAGTGTCATCAGGTGGGGAAGACGAAAGCGGTTCAAATGATATTTATCGAAATTTTAAAGAACTGGAAGAAAACGAATCAACAAGCAGCTACAACATTACAGCCAACCCAGTGCCCGGCAGCCGCCTTCTTGTGATGTCACCTCATGGCGGGAGGATTGAAGGCGGCGTGAGCGAGATTGTCCATTTTTTTGACAACGATTTTTCGACGTATTTATTTGAAGGTCTAAGAGAGAATGCATCAGAACTTCATATTACAAGTACAAACTTTGATGAGCCAATCGGCGTCGCGCAGGCAAAAGCACATGATTACGTGTTAGCAGTGCATGGATACAAAGGCGAGGAAGGAATTGACCATACTCTCGTCGGCGGAACAGATTACGACCGTGCAGAGAAAATTGTGAGCTCATTAGAGCGGAACGGGTTTTCTGCTGAACTAGCTGTCGCACACGCAACCCTGAGCGGGACAAGCAATCATAATATTAATAATCTTACTAAAACAGGGCAAAGTGTGCAGCTTGAGATTAGCAGAAGTCAGCGTGAAGCTTTATTTGACAGTTTCGACTTTCGGAGGCGGTCTAGTACAAAAAACGAGACGTTCTATCGTTATGTCAGGGCAATTCGCACAGTGCTTGATGAAGAATATACATAAGGGCCGTGCACATGTTAAGACAAGCAGGGGAATTCTTGTTACACTATGAACAGTGATAACAAAAGGAGAGACGGATATGACGCGTCATCATTTTCATCTTCAGGCAAGCTGGCCTGGTCTGCGTAACGATGTGGGTACAATCGCATGTGAACAATTAAAAACAAAGATTTCGATTCCAAAGGAAATGGACGGTCCAGGTATTGGAACCAATCCAGATGAGATGCTCTTAGGTGCAGCGGCTACGTGTTATATCATTACACTTGCAGCCATGATGGAGCGGAGTCAATTAGAGAAAGAGGATCTATCGATGAGCTCTGAAGCTGTCGTAGATGTGACAAATGGTGTGTTTACTTATGAGGAAATCATTCATCGACCTGTCATCATCCTCAAAGAGACCGCTTCCGCACATGATATTGAGCTGGCCCGAAAGCTTGCGCATAAAGCCGAAAGCTCATGTATGATTTCAAGAGCTGTTCAGGGTAATGTGAACATTTCCTTAGAAGAAACCATTCAAGCCGGCCGTTAAAACAAAAAAGTCATTTTCTCTTGAAATATGGAGAAAATGACTTTTTTTATGACGTCCATTCGGTTTGATCGAGTTGTGCTTCGGTTTCGTTCTTTTGCTTCTTGGACTGATTTAAGACAATCACGCCGCAGATGACAAGTGCAAGGCCAATGAAGCCTTTCGTGCTGATTGTTTCGTTAAACAGGACAAGTCCTACAAGAGCAGTGAGAGCTGTTCCAACACCAGACCATGTTGCATAGGCAGATGAGAGCTCAATGGTTTTAAGTGCTAAACTGAGGAAAGTAAAGGCGCATCCAAATCCGATCAGTACCCCGATACTCGGCAGCAGCTGCGAAAAGCCTTGAGAAAGCTTCAGCATTGTACTGCCAAAAACCTCCGTTAAAATGGCTCCTGTTAAGTAGAGCATTCCTTTCATGCTCTCTCACATCCTTTATGACATATTTAATAGTACGACCCCTGAGACAAGCATCGCCATCCCAATGACTGCTTTTTGGTTCAAGGTTTCTTTGAAAAAGAGCACGCCAAAAATAGCCGTGAGGACCGTACCAACCCCAGACCATGTTGCATAAGACATGCTAAGCGGAATAATGTTCAGTGTCAATGACAGCATATAAAAAGCAAGTGAATAGCCAGCCACAATGACAGCGCTTGGCTTCCAGCGTGTAAAACCATTAGATAATTTTAACATCGCGGCGCCAATGGCTTCAGAAAAAATGGCCACTGCCAAAAAAAGATATCCGAGGATCATCATCATCCCTCCTCTAATAGGTGTAAAATCCGATGAAGTAAAAGGGTTTTTATCCCCTCTTTTCAGCGGTTCAAGCTGAAATATTTCTGAAAACCAGCATGCTCTGCCATCTGATGAAGGGTGAGCTAGCTTAATCATTAGGTGGGGAGCTGCATCAAAATGGCTCTTTTGTGGTTTTAGACATAAAAAAAACACCTACTTTACTGAACAGTCGGTAAAGTAAATGTTAACCCATGAAAAAAGAATGTGTCAATCGATTCATTTTATGAACGGATGTTTTCACTTAAACGTCATATTTAATACCAAGGGTATGGTCCGTACGGCGGGTAAGGAGGCGGGTAAGGGTATCCATAACCATATCCTGGCGCAAGCAGAGATCCAGCAAGCAAGCCTCCAGCAAAACCACCTAAAAATGGAGGTCCAAAGAATCCAGGTCTCCCAAATCCAAATCCGGGTCTCCCAAACCCAAAACCAGGACGTCCAAATCCGAAACCAAAAGGTCTTCTCATGTCTTCTTGAATAAACGGAGGTGCGTCAAAATAATTCATAATAAAAGGCTCCTTTCTCATAAAATCACTGTAACTGACATCAGTGTATTCCAGTTGCCTACATATGTTTGGGTGAACGCCTAATATAAGGAGGAATGTTAGAAATGGGCCTGTATCCATCTGATTGGGCAAAGTGTCCGCCGCATGCTCATGCGTATAAAGCACGTACGGATGTAACAGAGGGGCATTATCATTTAATAGAAGGTATTTCTCAGCCTGTGAATGGAAGCAGTACCGACCGGCATACTCATTTTTATCGCGGGATCACCTCCTTTGAAAGAGGGCATTTCCACAGGTATTACGGTATCACAGGTCCTGCAATTCCTAGAGTGGATGGAACACATTATCACGAGATCGAGGAAGTCACCTATTCAGCCTATCTCGATTCTGTACCCATCCCATACGGAGGTGTCGTCTATAGTCCAGATGAGAAGCGGCCAACACATAAGCATCGTTTAAAAGGAAAAACATATGAAGTGGTTGGAAATGAACCGCTTGGCTGGTGATGGCCAGGATATAGGAGAGTAAGAAAAGTTATGCTATACTGTAGGCAGTTTTGTAAAAGAGAGTGATGTTATGAATAAAGCGAAGCAGCCAGTAATCGTATTAGTAGGGCCGACGGCTGTCGGCAAAACCAAATTGAGCATTGATATAGCCAAAGCATTTAATGGAGAGATTATCAGCGGGGATTCTATGCAGATTTATAAAGGAATGGACATTGGAACAGCTAAAATCACCCCCGAAGAAATGAATGGCATCCCGCACCATTTAATTGATATTAAACAGCCGGACGAATCCTTTTCGACAGCTGAATTTCAGCAGCTGGTTCGTTCGAAGATCAAAGAGATTGCCGCTAGAGGGAAAACGCCAATGATTGTCGGCGGAACAGGCCTCTATATCCAATCTGTTTTATATGATTACACATTTACGGATGAGAAAAGTGACCCTGTTTTTAGAGAAGAAATGGCGCTGTTTGAACAGCAGCACGGCGCGATTTTGCTGCACGAAAAGCTAAAGGCAGTAGATCCTGATGCGGCAAATGCTATTCATCCGAATAACGTCCGCCGCGTGATCCGGGCGCTGGAAGTGATCCATACAACAGGTCAGAAAATGTCGGAAATGCAAAACGGGCATCAAGAAGTTCCTCTTTATGATACAGCCTTCATTGGGCTGAAAATGGATCGAGAGCTTTTGTACGAGCGCATTCATCAAAGAATTGATATGATGATAGATGAGGGCTTAATTGAAGAAGTGAGAGCACTTTATCAATCAGGCTTGAAGGATTGTCAGTCTGTTCAAGCCATTGGTTATAAAGAGCTGTATGCCTATTTTCAAGGTGACTGCTCACTTGATGAAGCCATCCAGCAATTAAAGCAAAATTCCCGTAGATATGCGAAGCGTCAGTTCACGTGGTTCCGTAATAAAATGGCGGTCACTTGGTTTGATATGACACCGCCTTGCCACTTTTCAGACAAAAAAGAGGAAATTTTCGCATATATAGCAGGAAAGCTTGGACTTAAAGCGAAACTGTAGTTATCAGAATCAAGGAGGACGAAACATGAAACCGATTAATATTCAGGAGCAGTTTTTGAATCAGATCCGCAAAGACAATACATTTGTCACAGTATTCTTACTGAATGGCTTTCAGCTTCGCGGTCAAGTGAAGGGATTTGACAATTTCACGGTGCTGCTTGAAACAGAAGGAAAGCAGCAGCTTATTTATAAACACGCCATTTCTACATTTGCACCTCAAAAGAATGTAAATCTGGAATTAGAATAGGATAGGTTGTATTGAATAGCCCCATGCCTCTGCGAATAAACCGGCCGAACCCGCTACGTTTTTTGTCAGTGCAGAGGGGCTATTTTGTATGCAATGAAACTTTTCTGCCAATTTTCCGTATAATTCCTTATTGGATATTAGAAGGGTGAGGGGATTCATATGGAAAATGCACAGCTTGAATTAAGAAGGATTAGAGTGATCCTCCTTTTGATTGGAATTGTAGTCTTGTTTGGATCGTGCGCTATCTCAAACATTGAAACGAGACAAGAAAGTTGGAATAACCATTCTCATGAAAATGCAGATGGAGTTTTACCATCATCTGCTGCACTAAAAAATAATCACTTTGCTGTTGTGAAAGATGATCAAGTACATGTGTACCGGTTTGATGAAAAAGAGGGAGAACTGACTCTCGTTACAACGAAATACATAGATGAATGGGATGACGAAGAATATGATGATGACCTTGATGAAGAGTAAGCACGTAAATTTACAAATGAATGTGAAGCCGCTACACTATAATCATGCATCAGACATCTAGACAGAAAAGGATGAGTTCATGACACATAAAATTAAAATTAATCATTGGGAACAAACTTGTGAAGACGATTCCTGTTTCGAATATGGAACAAGTGTTTCTGTAAATGGGAAAGAATTAGTGAGAGAAGCTTCAATCGTCTCTGCGCTTGAAGCGGTGCTAAAAGAATTAGGTGTTGAAGTGGAAATTACAGAAGTGTCAGAAGATTTACAGTGCGATGCCTACAAAAAATAAAACAAAAAGTCTAGTCTACTAAGCGATTTTTTTTCGTGTTATGATAGATTTCGGTTTCAGTTGAATAGGGAGTAGAGCAGTCTATTTTTAGATCCTGTTCTGCTCTATTTATTTGAACGTACGAGTTCGGCTATGAAGGTTCGGCCGGGTTGGTTGATTTTTTTCGTTTCGAACATCTATATGTTGTGTTTTGAAAAAACATAGTATACTATATATAGTGAATAGCGAAATGATCAACAATACTAAAAACTAGGTCGTGATGGAATTGATTCAAATCGTATTTGATTCAAAAACAGGAAATGTTCAACGCTTTTTGGACAAGACCCCTTTTACAGACAAACGAAAATTGACTGGAGAAGAGTTTTTGGATACGCCGTTTATTCTCGTCACCTTTACGACAGGATTTGGACAAGTCCCTAGTACCACTCAGTCCTTTTTAGAAAAAAATGCTCACCTTTTACTAGGTGTTGCGGTGAGTGGTAACAAAGTGTGGGGAGATAATTTTGCAAAAAGCGCCGATACGATTTCTAAACAATATCAAGTTCCTATTTTGCACACCTTTGAACTAAGCGGAACAAAAAGGGATGTTGAGTTGTTTACACAGGAGGTAGAAAGAATTGTCACAAAATCAGGTTCCAAAGTGGATACAATTAAATAACGAAATTATGATTCAAAAAGAAGGAAAGTTTCAGTTCGATAAGGACAAAGAAGCTGTACATAGTTATTTCGTAGATTACATTAATCAAAACACGGTCTTTTTTCACAATCTAGAAGAGAAGATTGATTACTTAATAGAAAACGACTACTATGAGGAAGAATTTTTAAGACAATACAGCATGGCAGATATTAAAGAAGTCTTTGAAGCTGCATATGCCAAAAAATTTAGATTCCCATCATTTATGAGTGCATTTAAGTTTTACAATGACTATGCACTGAAAACAAATGATAAAAAGAAAATCCTTGAACGCTATGAAGACCGCATTTCAGTTGTGGCACTTTTCTTTGCGGGTGGGGATAAAGAAAAAGCACTTGAGTTTGTAGAATTGATGATCAATCAAGAGTACCAGCCAAGTACACCAACCTTCTTGAACGCTGGACGTAAAAGACGCGGTGAGCTTGTGAGCTGCTTCTTGCTTGAAGTGAATGACTCACTAAACGATATTTCAAGAGCGATTGATATTTCCATGCAGCTGTCAAAACTAGGCGGCGGCGTCAGTTTGAACCTGTCAAAACTTCGTGCAAAAGGCGAAGCAATCAAAGATGTAGAAAACGCGACAAAAGGTGTCGTCGGCGTGATGAAGCTTCTTGATAATGCATTCAGATATGCAGATCAAATGGGGCAAAGACAAGGATCAGGCAGTGCCTACCTGAATATTTTCCACAGAGATATCAATGATTTCTTAGATACGAAAAAAATCTCTGCAGATGAAGATGTTCGCGTGAAGACTCTGTCCATTGGAGTCGTCATCCCGGATAAATTTATCGAGCTTGCTAGAGAAGATAAAACAGCTTACACTTTCTATCCGCACACAGTCTATAAAGAATATGGACAGCATCTTGATGAGATGGACATGGAAGAAATGTATGACGAGCTTGTAGAAAACCCGAAAGTTAAAAAAGAAAAAGTCAATCCGAGAAAGCTTCTTGAAAAATTGGCTGTTCTACGCTCAGAATCAGGCTATCCATATATCATGTTCCAAGATAATGTAAACAGAGAGCATGCTTTGAACCATATTTCACGAGTGAAATTCTCAAACCTTTGCTCAGAAGTGCTTCAGGCGTCAGAGGTTTCTTCTTACACGGACTATGATCAAGAAGATGAAATCGGTCTTGATATTTCTTGCAACCTTGGTTCATTAAATATCATGAATGTCATGAAAAACAAATCGATCGAAAAAACGGTTAAGCTTGCAACAGACTCACTAACGCTTGTGTCTGAAACAACAGACATTCGCAATGCACCGGCTGTTCGAAAAGCGAACAAAGCGATGAAGTCAATCGGACTTGGTGCGATGAACCTTCATGGGTATTTAGCTCAAAACCAAATTGCCTATGAAAGTGAAGAAGCAAGAGATTTCGCCAATACGTTCTTTATGATGGTGAACTATTATTCAATTAAACGCTCAAGTGAGCTTGCGAAAGAAAAAGGAGAAACATTCCATCGTTATGAAGGCTCTGGCTATGCAACTGGTGAGTACTTCAATAAATACGTGGAAACTGATTTCACACCAAAAACAGAAAAAGCAGCAGCACTATTTGAAGGCATGCACATTCCAACAAAAGAAGACTGGGCAGCACTCAAAGAATTTGTAGCGGAAAATGGCATGTATCACAGCTATCGTTTATGTATTGCACCAACAGGTTCCATTTCTTATGTTCAATCGGCAACAGCCTCTGTGATGCCAATTATGGAACGTATCGAAGAAAGAACATACGGCAACAGCAAAACCTATTACCCAATGCCAGGTCTATCAGCGCAAAACTGGTTCTTCTATAAAGAAGCGTACGATATGGACATGTTTAAAGTGGTCGATATGATCGCAACAATTCAGCAGCACGTCGATCAAGGAATCAGCTTTACACTATTCCTGAAAGATACGATGACAACGCGTGATTTAAACCGCATCGATCTTTATGCACACCATAAAGGCATTAAGACACTTTATTATGCAAGAACGAAGGATACAGGGCAGGAAGGCTGTCTTTCTTGTGTTGTTTGATTAAAGGAGAGTTTAACGTGACAAAAATTTATGATGCAGCCAACTGGTCAAAACACGAAGACGATTTTACACAAATGTTTTACAACCAAAATGTGAAGCAGTTCTGGCTTCCAGAAGAGATTTCCTTAAACGGAGATCTCTTAACATGGAAATATTTAGGTGAAAAAGAGCGAGATACGTACATGAAGGTACTTGCTGGATTGACTTTACTTGATACAGAACAAGGAAATACAGGGATGCCGATTGTGGCTGAACATGTGGACGGCCATCAGCGTAAAGCTGTACTCAACTTTATGGCAATGATGGAAAATGCGGTACATGCGAAATCATACTCCAATATCTTCATGACACTCGCACCAACTGAAACGATCAGTGAAGTGTTTGAATGGGTCAAAAAGAATAAATTCTTGCAAAAGAAAGCAGATATGATTGTCAGTTTATACCGTTCGATTCAAAAGGACGATCCTATTTCTCTCTTTAAAGCAATGGTGGCTTCTGTTTATTTAGAAAGCTTCCTGTTTTATAGTGGTTTTTACTACCCGCTATATTTCTATGGGCAAGGAAAGCTCATGCAAAGCGGTGAAATCATCAACTTAATTTTGCGTGATGAAGCGATTCATGGTGTGTACGTTGGATTATTAGCACAAGAAATTTACAACAAACAAACACCTGATGTGCAAAAAGAGCTGTATGATTTCTCAATTGACCTCTTGAACGAGCTTTATGAAAATGAACTTCATTACACTGAAGATATTTATGACCAAGTCAATTTATCGCATGATGTGAAAAAGTTCATTCGTTACAATGCCAATAAAGCGTTAATGAACCTTGGATTTGCCCCTTATTTTGAAGAAGAAGAGATTAACCCTATTGTATTGAACGGACTCAATACAAAAACAAAGTCGCATGACTTCTTCTCAATGAAAGGGAACGGCTACAAAAAAGCAACAGTTGAGCCGTTAAAAGATGACGACTTCTTCTTTGGAGATGAATCATAAGGAAAGCGTAAAAGTCAAAACGCATCACTCGTTTTGGCTTTTTGCCATTTCTAACAATGTGTTACATACTGGAGGTTACCGAACATGGGAAAAATGGACGAAATCATTTTAGTTGCACCGCGTACGCGCGTGTTCCAAAATGAAACACTTGCGTTTAATGGTGTGAACAGTGAAGAGAAAACAATCAGCACCATTATGAAAGAAATCGAAGAGCACTTCGAGCAGATGCGAAGAGGCGATGCAGAAGAAAATCCTGACTTCAAGCAGCCGATTCCTTATGTTGTGATTAAGCGTGAGGACGAAGTATATGTATACGAAAGACTTCAAGGCGGAGGAGAGACTCGCTTACATCATAAGTTATCTCTTGGCTTTGGGGGGCATATGAATTTCGTTGAAGGGAAAAACTTTGCTGAGATTCTAAAAGAAAATACGGATCGTGAGCTGGACGAAGAACTTTCAATTCAAGAAGAAGACAAACTTGAAATGAAAACCCTTGGATTAATCAATGACGATGACAACAGTGTCGGCCGTGTGCACATTGGACTGTTATCAGCGCTTGAACTATCTCCAGGTGCTCATGTAGAAGTAAAAGAAACAGATCAAATCTCAGGAAAATGGATGAAAACAGCCGATTTGAAAAAGCCTGAATACTTCGATCGTCTTGAAACATGGTCTCAATTTGTCGTCAACATCTTAGCGTAAATAAATACACAACAAACCGGCTCAGCAGAAGACTTGAGCCGGTTTGTTTCGTTACAACAGCTTAAAATTATTGGAAAACGAATGCGTCATGACCGGCCTGCTTCAATCTTGCGACGAGGTCATCTGCATTTTGCTTTGTACGGAAAGCCCCGGCCTGTACTCGGAACATGCCTCCGTCTAATACAACAAATGCGTCAAAGCCTTTGGATTTAAGTGTGGCTGCTAATTCATCTGCATTGGCTTTCACTTTGAAAGCTCCTGCCTGCACTTTATAAAGATTACTTGCTTTTTTTTTCAATTGAAAGGCTTCTTCTAGACCAGTCGCATGAGCGCGAGCGATGCCTTGAAGGAAGGTTGCGTTGCGGAGCTTATTAGCATCAGCTGTCGTATCAATGAAACCATTCTCTGTTAAAATAGCGGGCATAGAAGTTTCTCGAAGAACGTGGAAGTTCGCAGTTTTCTTGCCGCGGTTAGCAAAATCAACTGAGCGGACAATTTCATCATGAAGGGCGTTGCGATACGTGGTGGTCGGTGCTGAAACGCCAGGATACACATAGCTTTCAAACCCTGTGCCCCCGCCAGCATTAATATGAATAGATACGAAATAGTTAGCTCCCCAGCTGTTTGCTGCATTCGTACGCTGGGACAAAGTGACGGATTGGTCAGTTGAACGACTTAAGCGGACAGAAACCCCATCATATTCACTAATCAAAATGTCTCTCAGTAAAAGCGCGATTTGAAGTGTTATATTTTTCTCCAAAAGTCCATTAGCACTAGCTCCAGAATCTGTTCCTCCGTGGCCAGGATCAATAAAAATTTTCACCATCTATTCATCACCTCGTCTTTATTTTATGAGAAAATAGAAGAATTGCCTGTACAAAATGCGGAAATCATTGAGACTCTTTTCTGCATCATTTGTGATCAAAAAGCTACATTTTTCTAAGAAAAAACAAATTGTTGGTTTGTCCGCCCAAACGGGATGAATACAATGGAAATAGCACATCATTTCCTGGGAAACCGCACAAATCCCTACAATATTCGGTATCTCGGGTCATTTTGACAGCAAACTTGGGCTTAAGCGGGCGATTGTCACGATTACAGCTCCACCCGAATAGAATAAAGAGAGAAGAGCGAGAGGTGAATACGTTGGAGCGAGCTGTCACATATAAAAACAACGGCCAAATCAATATTATACTTAACGGACAAAAGCAAGTATTGGTTGATGCAGACTCAGAGGCAGAATACCTAGAAGCCTTGCAGAAAAATGAGGCAAAACACAGCATCTTACGGGAAATAGAGCGTGAAATGAACAGCCTTGTCGGTATGGATGAAATGAAACGAAACATAAAAGAGATTTATGCTTGGATTTTTGTTAATCAAAAACGGCAGGAACAAGGGTTAAAGGTAGGGAAACAAGCGCTTCATATGATGTTCAAAGGGAATCCTGGCACAGGGAAAACCACAGTTGCAAGACTTGTCGGGAAGCTTTTCTTTGAAATGAATGTGCTCTCAAAGGGTCACTTAATCGAAGCAGAACGCGGTGATCTTGTTGGAGAGTACATTGGTCATACAGCGCAAAAAACAAGGGATTTAATTAAAAAATCACTGGGTGGTATTTTGTTCATTGACGAAGCCTATTCTCTTGCACGCGGAGGAGAAAAGGATTTTGGAAAAGAGGCGATTGATACTCTTGTAAAACATATGGAGGACAAACAGCACGAATTCATTCTAATTTTAGCTGGCTACTCCAAGGAAATGGATCATTTTCTTTCTTTAAACCCCGGCCTGCAATCAAGATTTCCAATCAACATCAGCTTTCCTGATTATACAGTCGATCAGCTCATGGATATTGCTAAACGAATGATGGCGGACAGGGAATATGTTTTTACCCAAGAAGCCGAATGGAAGTTGCGGGATTATTTAATGCACATTAAAAGTACCACGAGCCCGGCAAAATTCAGCAATGGCCGGTTTGTGCGAAACACCATTGAAAAGGCCATACGAACCCAGGCGATGAGACTGCTTCTTGTGGATCATTATGATAAAAAAGATTTGCTGACCATTAAAAGTCACGATCTTCAAATGAAAGAGGATACGCCTTCTTGAAATGGCGTATCCTTTTTATAAAGAGTCACTAAAATAAACCATCCGAATAGTGGTATACGTGTGATCTGTTTGGTATGATGGTACTACTGAAAACTTAAGTACAGAAAGGAAACAACTGACGTTGAATGAACATGAAATGACTGAAAAAGCGATCCTTGTCGGCTGTCAATTGCCGCATGTAACGGATGAACGCTTTCAATACTCAATGGAAGAATTAGCTTCCTTAACCAAAACGGCTGGCGGTGAAGCTGTCAGCGTGATGACGCAGAAGAGAAATAGACAAGACAGCGCAACGTATATCGGTAAAGGGAAAGTAGAAGAACTTGAGGTGCTTTGCGAGGAACTCGAATGTGATGTCATTATTTTTAACGACGAGCTTTCTCCAAGCCAGCTAAAAGCTTTGGCGACTGCTTTAGATGTAAAAATTATTGATCGTACGCAATTGATTTTAGATATCTTTGCAAAAAGAGCCCGTACAAGAGAGGGGAAGCTGCAAATAGAGCTTGCCCAGCTTCAGTATGCCCTGCCGAGACTAAGTGGACAAGGGATTAGCCTCTCAAGACAGGGAGGCGGAATTGGCGCAAGAGGTCCAGGTGAAACAAAACTTGAAACAGACAGACGCCATATTCGAAACCGCATTCACGAAATTAACGGGCAGTTATCTGCAGTCAAAGAACATCGAACAAGATACCGGGAACGCCGAAAGAAAAATGGTGTGTTCCAAATTGCGATTGTCGGGTATACGAATGCTGGAAAATCAACTTTGTTTAATCAATTAACAGAAGCAGATAGTCATGAAGAGGATCTGCTGTTTGCGACACTTGACCCAATGACACGTAAGATGACATTAGAATCTGGCTACAGTGTGCTCATTTCGGATACGGTTGGCTTTATCCAAGACCTTCCGACAACACTGATCGCCGCATTTCGTTCAACCCTTGAAGAAGTGAAGGAAGCCGATTATTTGCTTCATGTCATCGACTCTTCTAATGAGGATTATGAAGGGCACGAACGAACGGTTCATGAGCTTTTAGAAGAATTAGAAGCGGACCGTATTCCAATGCTGACTGTTTATAACAAGGAAGATCAAATTAGACCAGATTTCATCCCATCTTCAAAGCATCGCCACATATTAATCAGTGCTAGACGCAAAGAAGATGTAAAAAGGTTAAAAGCGGATATTATGGCTGAGCTGAAAAAAGCCTTTTTAAAGCCATATTATGTGAAGATTCCAGCGTATGAAGGGAAGCTCATCTCCGCATTAAAATCAGAAACGCTTGTGGAATCACTAGAATTTCAAAAAGAAGCAGAAATTTACGACATCACCGGATTTAGTGGTGAGGATCAGACCATTTTAGGTCAAATCAAGAAGTATATGTTGGAAAGGAATTAAATCAAGATGTTTCACACATTAAAACACGGCAGTATTTTAGAAAAAGCAGCAGCAGAAACAGAACAAGAGATTTTACACGTACATCAGCAAATTGATCAAACGAGCGAACAAAATGAGTGGCGGGTGCTTGAAAGCTATCGAAAGCACAAAGTCAGTGACTCTCACTTTAATCCAACAACTGGATATGGCT
The DNA here is from genome assembly GCF_038630785.1 of Bacillus sp. FSL K6-1000. Classification (NCBI taxonomy): domain Bacteria; kingdom Bacillati; phylum Bacillota; class Bacilli; order Caryophanales; family Bacillaceae; genus Bacillus; species Bacillus sp. FSL K6-1000. Next base: position 1,702,375 of record NZ_CP152042.1, read on the forward strand.
ACGATGATATGGGGAGAGACACGTTAGAAAAGATTTATGCGGATGTCTTCGGAGGAGAAAGCGGCCTTGTCCGTCCGCAGATCATTTCCGGCACACACGCGATTTCCATTGCTTTATTTGGTGTGCTGAGACCTGGCGATGAATTGATCTACATGACGGGAAAACCATACGACACGTTAGAAGAAATTGTCGGGATTCGCGGGAAAGAAGGGACAGGCTCATTAAAAGACTTCCAGATTGACTACAAAGCCATTGATTTGCTTCAAGATGGATCAGTCGATTACGACAAAGTAAAAGAGTCGATTTCTTCTAAAACAAAAGTGATCGGCATTCAACGTTCAAAAGGCTATGCGTCGAGGCCATCCTTTACTATAGAAGAAATTGAGCAAATGATTTCATTTGTGAAAGAGATAAATGAAGAAATCATTGTGTTTGTAGACAACTGTTATGGTGAATTTACTGAATTACAAGAGCCGTGTCATGTCGGAGCTGATCTCATGGCCGGTTCACTTATTAAAAACCCAGGCGGAGGCCTTGCCAAAACAGGCGGCTACATCGTTGGAAAAGAAAAATGGGTCGAAGCTTGCTCTTATCGAATGACATCTCCGGGCATCGGCAGTGAAGCGGGTGCATCGCTGTATGCGCTCCAGGAAATGTATCAAGGCTTTTTCTTGGCGCCGCATGTTGTGGCTCAAAGCTTAAAAGGCGCAGTATTTACGGCTCGCTTTCTTGAGAAGCTCGGATTCCTAACAAACCCAGCATGGAATGCGAAAAGAACGGATTTAATTCAATCTGTCGAATTTGGAGATCCTAAAAAAATGATTGCGTTCTGTCAGGCAATCCAGTATGCATCTCCGATTAACAGTCACGTCACTCCACATGCAAGCTATATGCCGGGCTACGAGGATGATGTCATTATGGCAGCGGGCACATTTGTACAAGGAGCCAGTATCGAATTATCAGCCGATGGTCCGATCAGACCGCCTTATACTGCCTACGTGCAAGGCGGTCTCACGTATGCCCATGTGAAAAATGCGATTTGCAGTGCTGTCGATGCCTTATTGGATCAAGGTTTTATTGAAGTGCCTGCTCAATAAAAAACCATGTTAATATTCCTAACATATTGTTGACACATAATATAACATGACATATAATAAATTTAAGCAAAGAGGAGGAGACAGTTGAGATGAGTGATAACATTCGCCGCTCAATGCCTTTATTCCCAATTGGGATTGTCATGCAGCTAACAGAATTATCTGCAAGACAAATTCGCTATTATGAGGAAAATGGTTTAGTATTTCCAGCAAGAAGTGATGGAAACCGCCGATTATTTTCTTTTCATGATGTTGATAAATTACTAGAAATTAAAAATCTCATCGAACAAGGTGTAAACATGGCAGGAATCAAAAAGCTTTTTGCCAAAGCTGAGGCAGAAAATCCATCGTCTGATAAAAAGACAGAGGAAAAAACCACAGCTAAGCACAACTTGTCAGATGATGAACTCAGGAAGCTACTGAAGAAGGAACTCATTCAGGCTGGACGTTTCCAACAAGGAACGACCTTTAGGCAGGGGGATATGTCAAGGTTCTTCCGTTAACCAATTAGCAAAAGCATTGCTATACACATTTTACCTTTTGTAGGGGAGGAGTTTTACGAAATGGCAAAGTACACAAGAGAAGATATCGTAAAATTAGTAAATGAGGAAAACGTAAAGTACATCCGTCTGCAATTTACAGACATTCTCGGAACAATTAAAAATGTTGAGATTCCTGTGAGCCAGTTAGAAAAAGCTCTCGATAACAAATGTATGTTTGACGGTTCATCTATTGAAGGATTCGTACGTATCGAAGAATCAGACATGTACCTATACCCAGATCTGAACACATTTGTTATTTTCCCTTGGACAGCAGAAAAAGGTAAAGTTGCACGCTTTATTTGTGACATTTATAAGCCAGACGGGACACCATTTGATGGAGACCCGCGTAACAACTTAAAGCGTATCTTAAAGGAAATGGAAGAACTAGGATTTAGTGATTTCAACCTTGGACCTGAGCCAGAATTCTTCTTATTTAAATTAGATGAAAAAGGCGAGCCAACGCTTGAACTAAACGATAAAGGCGGATACTTTGACCTTGCGCCAACAGATCTAGGCGAAAACTGCCGCCGTGATATCGTGCTAGAGCTTGAAGAAATGGGCTTTGAAATTGAAGCATCTCACCACGAAGTAGCACCGGGGCAGCACGAAATTGATTTCAAATATGCAGGCGCGATCCGTTCTTGTGATGACATTCAAACATTCAAACTCGTTGTCAAAACAATTGCCAGAAAGCATGGTCTTCATGCGACATTCATGCCAAAACCATTGTTCGGTGTAAACGGATCTGGTATGCACTGTAACCTATCATTATTCAAAAATGGTAAAAACGCATTCTTTGATGAAAAAGCAGATTTACAATTAAGCGAGACTGCTAGACACTTTATCGCAGGTATCGTCAAGCACGCAACAAGCTTTACAGCAGTCACAAACCCAACGGTTAACTCTTACAAGCGTCTTGTACCTGGCTATGAAGCACCTTGCTATGTGGCATGGAGTGCACAAAACCGCAGCCCATTGATCCGTATCCCGGCATCACGCGGCATCAGCACACGCGTAGAAGTGCGCAGCGTAGACCCATCTGCAAACCCATACCTTGCACTAAGCGTATTACTTGCAGCAGGTCTTGACGGAATCAAAAACAAACTAGAAGCACCAGCACCAATCGATAGAAACATCTATGTCATGGACAAAGAAGAGCGCCTTGAAAACGGCATCTCTGACCTTCCTGCAACACTTGCAGAAGCACTCGAGCTGCTAAAATCAAACGAAGTCATGATCAACGCACTAGGCGATCACCTATTCGAGCACTTCATCGAATCAAAAGAAATCGAATGGGATATGTTCCGCACCCAAGTTCACCCATGGGAACGCGATCAGTATATGTCTCAGTATTAATAATAAAAACCCCTTGGAGCCATTGGCTTCAGGGGGTTTTATTTTTGTGAGTGTTTCTAATATTTCAAAATGAGGAAGCCATCACCCACAATTCACCCACAAAAAAGGCGTCTTTAAAACTTTTCAACGAAGGTCTCAGAAAAAGTATTCAAAACCTTGCTGAAATGATTGGTACGAAGTCCAAGTGGAGCGATATTGTCCGCTATATTTGCAAATACAGAGTGTCTAATTAGGAAAGGAAGAGGAATATCAGATGAAAAACAAATTTACAGAAGGAGACTTGTGCGCATGAATAATTCTTACAAAGTTACAAATTCAACCATCTCCATTAATAACTTTATGACCAAAGGAGAAGTGAAAGTCATTATTCTAGATGGCCATTCCAACCAAGCGTTTTTAGCTGAAGCATCTATTTACGGAAAAAGGGAAATCACTACACGTGACGGCCAATTTACAAAGTTAAATTACTCAAGTTCACACAAAATAAAATAGCAGGAGGCTTCCACCTGCAGGAAACAGTCAAAAATAAGTTAATTGCTAATGATTCTGAAATTATTAAAACAGGCATAGTGATGGCAACTATAAATTTTAAAGTTAGCTAATTAAAAGTGAGATAGGGGTATCTCACTTTTAATACCAACCTTGATATTTGCCTGTCCGAGTACCATCACCCTCTTTTGCATCTTTTAGGAGGAAAGAGACAAATGATAGATTCTTTTTGTGTATTGGCTTTTAGATGAATAGTTTTCAGCTCAACTTGAGGAGTTATAATCTTTTGACTCATGTTGCTGTCTGCATTAGAAGTTGAAGCGAATGCAGGAGATCCAGAAACCAGTAAAGCAAAGGATAATGCGGAACAAGTTATAACTTTCTTTAATCTCATTTAAAACACTCCCTAGTTTATTTTGACATCCTTAATTATCCTATATTTTATAAAAAATTCAAGGGTATTTTTGTAAAATACGAACGATTTTCAGAGTTAGATAGATTATAAGAAAATTTCCATATGAACTTTCAAGGAGTGGTAGGATGAAATCTAAAAACAATTGTGATTACTTCAAGGGATTGATGAGAAATCATAGTGGTAAATCATTACCATCACCAACAAAAGCAAATATGAAATGGTATAAGCCTGAAGATAGAGTAAAGAGAGATAAGGACATCCGAAATAAATATATCAGATGTATATTAGTAAATACGGAGATTCTAAATGGGATTGGTCTGGTTTAGACATTCACCATGTTATTCCTTTAGAATATGGTGGAGATAATAAAATGGGTAATTTATATGCACTCACAAGAACGCTGCATCAACAAGAGGTTTCTACTTGGTGGAGAGGATATAGATAGAAGGTGAAAGATTGGGTAGGATCGTGCAGATATTAGAAAAGCTTAAAAATCAATTAGATGAGAAGAACATCATCAAATTCTCGGTAGACGGTGAAGTCTATGAAAAGTGCTGTACCTTTAATGCCCCAGCCGATCAAGAAAATATAAAACAATTTGAAAAGAAACATCATGCATTGCCTGACGATTTCAAAGAGTTTTTATGTCTACATAATGGCGCAAGAATATTTGAAGACATAGTTTTTGGGAACAAGGTGGGTGGAGGATTACACATTTTCAGTTTAGAAGAAATCGAATCCGAGTTGTCTAATGATTTTTTTGATCAGGTTGATGGAACAGCTATAGCTGCTCTTTTTGAAGGGTGCTACTTGATGATAAATAAGGGAAATTCCAACCTTTATCTATTTGAAGACGGTTTAGAATATAGGCTGCTTGATGTAGATTTTGAAACTTTTCTTCAGAAGTATATTAATTCTGAAGGCGAAGCGTTTTGGGAATAATAGAACCAAAGTGTCCATGTTTATGGGCACTTTTTTTATTTGTATTGCCGAGAAAAAGCCGACAAAAAGGGGGATAAAAAAGGGACCTTTTTTCCTATGTGGATCATCGTATGATAGAGACAAGCAAAACCAACGTGAATATTTTGTCCAGAAGGAAGAACCTGCGGACGCTGATCATTGAGCACTTTAAGTGCCTTGATTGGTGTGCGCTTTTTTTATTGGGAGACGGCCCTTTCCCTTATCAATGCCGTATCGAGGACAGTTTTTCATTTTAATTGATGATTGACTGTACTTGGCATCCTCTCGGAGTGTAGTCATCATTTAAAAATCTATTTAAGCGAATAGCGTAAGGTGGTGCTTATTCGGCAAGGAGCGATTGAAATGAAGATTAGGGATTCTGTTTCTAAAGAGACATTAAATCAATTTAAAAGCATTGCTCCTGGTTCTAATAGAAAGAAGGAGAACGATGCTGATCCCATTACGAATAGGGATTGGGAAGAAATCATGGGAACGAGACGCGAAACGTATCAACGACAAGGCGGCCGGATCCGAAGAAAACGCTGATTTGAAGGGAACAATCGTCTTTTAGGTGTATGGCTGCAGGTGCTTTGGCGAGGGATAGGAGCGCAAAAATATAAAAAGGGAGATGATGAGCAAGGCATCAGGATTAGAAGTGTCGGCGAACCCGACAAAAGCTAATCACAAAATTGGAGAGGATAAGGTCGTACGAATTGCAGTACAAAACCACAATGACTTTAGTGCTGGTCCCAACCTTATTCCACAAAGAAAGGATAATGTAAAGTGGGAGACAATTAAAACAAATTCCCCGAACCCACTTAACCCAGATGAACAACTTTATGATCAATTTGACATCAAAGAGTCATTTGGTAACAAAAAAGGTACTTATCGCTTTAGAGTGGATGTAAAACGTTACGACAAAAAGGGCAATCATGTTGCAACTCTTGGAACATTCTACACTAGCGAATTTTACATTAAATAGAACCAATTCAGTGAACACCTGAAAATTTCCAAATACCTCCCATATATGTTTGGGAGGTGATTTCTTATGAATGAAATTAACGAAACCAACGAATTTACATCATTTGAACAGAGTAAATACATCAGGATTTATTTAAATAATTTGAGAAAAAGATGCATAAAGCAACTATTAATCAACAAACAGCATTTAAAGAGAAAATAAAAAAGCAGTATAATAGAAAAGAGATTCAAATGCTTTTGGGTAGGACTGAAGATATTATAGAGAATAAGAAATCTAATAAGCATTACATTGATGCAACAAATAAACCTAATAATTGACTAGACTTTGCTAGAACGATTGGTATTATTAGCTTGTCGCTCCCTTGAGGAGTGTGGATTGAAAGAAACTATATCTTTAAAGTTAAGAAGAGCCAATGATGTAATTATCATTGGCTCTTTTCTTTTAACGGAATTTAAGTTACCTAAATAAAGGGGTGTGTTCTTTACAAGAGCACCCCTTTTTCGTATAGGCGAGGGGCTTGGCACGCCCCCAAGCTTAAACGAGAGCGCGGCAGCTTCACATGCTCCTTATACATTATAATAGGTGTACTTAGTACACCGCTAATATAACAAGGCTTTAAAGTGCACCAATAAAGCGAATGAGTATAGAATGACATAAATTCCAACCAAGAACTTTTTTTTGTTCATTTTGATATAATAGATTCAAAACACTAGTTAAGAACTGCGCTTAATTAAAAAATAGAGGAGTACTTATGAAAGAAAAAATTATAAAAGAATATTTCTTTATGTGGGTAACTAGAGATTTTACGTTTTTAGATACGTATTTTTCTGATGATATTATCTACCGCGAATGTTATGGAGCAATGTATGTGGGTATAGAGGAAGTCCATTTGTGGATCAAAAAAATGTTACTGAAGCAAGTTGTTTTAGAATGGAAGATAAAAAATATTCATCAAGTAAATGATACCTTATTTTTTGTAGAATGGTTTTTTAAAGCAAAAGAAGAACAACTTTATTCATTTGATGGTATATCAATGATTAGATTTGATGGAAATAAAATCCGATTAATAGAAGAGTATGAAGCTAAACATGAAACTTTTAGACCATGTAAGATTGATTAAAGATGTCCAGAGACAAGAACATATACCAATTGAAGTCGCTATTTTAGCGGCTTTTTATTTTATCGGTACAAGTTCTTGCCCCGATTGCGGGAATGCGAAAAGAACATTTTACTATTGCCAATTAGTCATAAATCTAATCGATAAAAGTTGGGTACTTTGTGTCATTTTGGTAGGGAACTTTGTGTCAATGTACAATGAGCTTCACATTCAGGAGGCTTCATATTCTAACGTGAATTGATAAATGCAAAAATCACACACGTTTCATACGTGGACAAGGCTGCTAATCAAAAGCAGTTCTTTTTTATGAAGTCAGAAAAACAGCCAGACTTTCAAAAAGAGAACAAGGTCATTGCGAAGGTTGATGATGTGCAGCGTCTTGTGTACGGTATTGTATACGAACCAAACGTTGCTGATGCACATGGGGATTACATGACACCGGAGGAGATTGAGAAAGCCGCTCACGGGTTCCTAAAAGATGCACGTGAGATCGACAAGCAACATGATTTCCAAGGCGGTGTCGGGGAAGTCGTTAAATCTTACATTGCTCCTTCCGATTTTGAAATGGGCGGTGAAGTTATCAAGAAAGGATCGTGGGTCCTTGTGACGAAGGCTTCCGATGAAATCTGGAATCAGATTCAAAAGGGCGAGATCACCGGATATTCAATGGCCGGAACAGCGGATATAGGAAAGCAAGAGCGTGAGCCAGCTTCTGATGAGAAGGGGCTTTTTTCTTTGCTTAAAAACTTCTTTTTGAAAAATGAGAAGCCAGCGGAAGAAGTAAAAAAGGCAGGTCGGAAGTTTTCCGCTGCTAACTTAACTGAATTGAAAAATGCAAGAGCCGCTATCGACAATCTGTTGAGTCAAGCGGAAGAGAAGAAGGAAGAAGAAGTGAACAAAGAAGATTTGCAAAAGATGCTAGAGGAAACGATTGCACCGGTCGTAAAACATCTGGATGACCTTGAAAAGGGGGAAGGCGAAGGATAGCCTAATACGCAAAAAAAACAAATTGACGAAGCTGTCGCAAAAGAAATGGCCGCAACTGCAGGGATGTCTAGGTCCAAGAGATGCAAATAATTTGGATCGATGTATCAAATATAGGTTGTAGGAACTTCTCATTCTTGTAAGGAAACAAGTGGTTAAAGATTTCCGATTAAAAAATTGAATTGATTGATAAAGTAAAGTAGTACTACTTCATTATAAGCACAAATACTGGTAGAATTGAGCAAGCAAACCATAAAATACAACTGAGTTAGAGCAGTATAGCCAATATTCGAAAATAATTAAAATATGAGGGAGAAATTTAATGGAGTATGTATTAATGGAACCACCAATTATAATGGAATCCTTTGAAACTTTATCAAAAAAAGAGGCTAAAATTCTCTTCGATTGGTTTGTTAATCAGATACCACTTCGGATTGAAGTTTTGAAAAATGTTACTAATGAAGAGGTGGACTTTAATTTCACTCCCGAATCACTTATAGATATCTATAGTTGGTTTTTATCTCAGATTGAAATTTATGAATTATCAGAAGAAGAGATTGGTAGAGAATTAGAAGAATTAAGGCAATATCCTGATTTTATTTATGAAGATGAAAAAAAGAGCTTATTGGCTAATCCAGTTGAAATTGCAAAAGTGGACTATGCAATAGCAATGGATATCGGGATTTATTATGCAGAAGTTATTAGAAGAAACCATCCTCAAGTAAAGTGGACGTGCTTTACTAAGCCAAAATCTTATGCATACTTAAACAAGCCTATTCTTCATTTCGAAGAAGGCGACAGCATTTATTATGAGCGTGAACCTATAGATTTAATGTTTATTCTGAACCAACGAATTAAAAAAGGAGAAGTAACAGAGCGTACACTTTATGAAATGTATTTTAAAGATGAGAATTTGATATTGGGTGTAGACGAAGATCCTGAAGATGAAGATTAAAAAGAGTAACTTCTGACATGGAAGTTGCTCTTTTCATTTTGTTTTTAGAAACTTGAATAAAGAAAGTATGTCTAAAATAAATACTCAACGAAAATGATTGTTTGCTGATACTCTATAATCATAATACTAGTTGGATTTCAAAAGAATATGGAGATAGCATAAAGAAGATGGGATATTTACAAAATGATTGAGCCCTTATGCGTCTTTTGGTTAATTTAAGAGCTGAAGATCCTTTTCAGTAAATATATTAGAATTGTATTAAATATGAAAATTAGTGAAAAGATACTTATGTAATCCAGAAAAGTATTAATTTTTAATGCCCTTAGAAATTGAGGGATTATTTTTAAATTAGGCAAGGAGGCTGTAATTTAGATGAGTTCGGATAAATTTAAAAGTATAAATACTATAGAATATACCGAATTAAAGAATGATCTGAGGACTGGTGACCTTTTATTATGTTCGGGTGAATATTTGGTAAGTAAGTTAATTAAACAAGTTTCCAATTCACTCTTTAGTCATGTTGGTATTATTCTGAAGTGGAAAGGGCTATTATTAATAATTGAAAGTGTCGAGGACGATGGAGTTAGAATAGTTCCTTTAGAACATTATTTGACTAACTATGAGAATACAAATGAAAGTTATGATGGGAAGCTATATATTGCACGGCACAAACAGTTAAATGAAGATGGTGGTGAAAAACAAAATACCATTATTGTTAAAGGTTTATCTTTATTAAACAAGAATTATGATAAATCTGAAATAGCACAGATAGTTGCTCGAATAGGATTGGGAGTAGGTAAACATAAAGATAATGAGGAGTTTATCTGCTCTGAATTTGTAGATGTATGTTTTAAAGAGGCAGATATTTGTTTTACCTCAGATACAAAAGGTTTTATTTTTCCTGAACACATTGCTGCTGATGAAAATGTTATTCCTATCGCTCGAATAGGTTAATATTTGATTCATAACAAACTGGCCTTCGACATGAGAAAGGCTTGTTTGTTTATGCAATTACCTGTTGATTTTTTTGTGGTAGGCATTAAAATAACATTTTGTGAATTCCACTTTTAGCGTAGCCCTTCTAAAAGAACTCAGAATTCGTTCAGTTGCTTGTCACTTCTAATCAGCGATTCTAAAGTCACTCATTCAATGTATTTGCGGGATACCGAAAATTTCTATTAGGGACAGTTTGTCTTTACATATGTTGTAAATCTAGTGTTAAAATATTATAAGGGATTTGCTTAGAAGGGGGTAAAGGGATGACAGAATTAATTGCCTCTCAGGAGGTAGGAAACATGTTAAACACCTGGAATCTTGCCATACAAAAAGGGGATTTGTCGGCAGCTATTGAAATGCAAGATGACATAGACAAGGCAATCGAGCAAATGGAAGAAAATCAAGATGTTCTTTTGTATTATCAACTTTTAAGCTTTAGACTTAAGCTGAAACTTCAGAATATTAGCAAAAACCTAGATAAACCATTCTTTGAGAGGAATGCACCAGACGAAAAAGAAGAGAAGACAAACAAACTCATGTCCTATTACTTCTATTTCTATAATGGGATCTATCATGACTACTTACAAGATTATGATAAGGCGCTAAGTTATTTCAGAATAGCTGAGAAGAAGTTGGCTTATGTTGATGATGAAATAGAAAAAGCAGAATTTCATTATAAACTAGCTGTTCTATTTTATGATTTGAAAATGACTTTCTTATCTAAATATCATGCTCAAATTGCTTGTGACACATTTAATGCACATGAATCATATATCAATAGACAAATTAACTGTAGAATGCTGCATGCGCTGAACTTAATCGATCAATTTGAATATGAGAAAGCAAGTGAACTTTTTAACGAAGCAGAGAACATGATCCGAAGTATCAATGACAATCATTTAATTATTCATCTCTATTACAGCATGGGTTTTTTGGAAAGCAAAAGAGAGAATGCTGAGAAAGCATCTGCATTTTTTAGACGCACACTGAGTTATGAAGAAATTGAGAAACAAATGTTATTAAAAATGAGATGTTTATATGAACTAGCCAGAATAGAAGTATCAAATCAAAGCAATGAAGTGATTGAATGGGTTGATCTAGGCATTTCTTTGTCGGAACAAGTGAACCATCACATTTTTCAAATTAAATTTAAATTGTTAAAAGAACTATTATATGAAACAAATGAAACTCAACAAGCCAATATCAGTAATTTGTGTGCAGAGCTTGAAGAAAGAAGAGTTTGGGTTGATTTAGAGGAAATCTTGGTTGATGTGGCGAAATATTTAGAGGAAAAAGGCTTGTTGCAACAATCATTGAGTTATTATAAAAGAGCCTTACATGCAAGTCAATTTGTAGGAAAAGGAGTGAATTAAATGAAAAAGTCTTTTTTTATTCCATTATCAATAGCTGTGGTAGCATTAGGTACACTTTTCTTTACAAATGGTTTCATTCAACCTCAACATGATGATGTCCAAACCGTCGCATCAAGAGGGAGCTCTGGAGGATAATTGGTTAAAAAACGATAAAGTGGATTAAAGTGTCAGACTCCTTATGGTATTCTAGTAAAAGAATACGCCATAAAAGGAGTCTTTTTTATATGAAAATATTAGATGCTCCATCTTTACTTTCAGCTGTCGAACAAAGGTCAAAAGTCTATCAGGAGCTTCGAGACGAAATGCAGCATGTGAAAAAAGCATTAAAAAGTGTGTCGGGATTAGGTGATGAATTTACTGGAAAAGGTGCAGACAATATCAAGGCCTTTTATGAAGATCTTGCGCTTTACACAGATACTTATCTTGACTTTATTGATTTGCAAAAAGCGTTTTTAGATGGGGTAAAAGGAAAGCTTGATGATGAATCGTTAGGCGGAAGTACATTTATTGATGAGCACTTTTTAGATGCTCAATTGAAACAAGGCATTCAAAACAATAAGGATATGGTCAAGGAACAAAAAGAAGCCCTATCCACTATTTTTGACGACATCAGTGATCTCATAGAACTGAATGTATTTTCAAGTAAAGAGGTCAATGAGCATTTAGATGATGCGAACAAAAAAAGAAAAGATGCAATTGAGGCTTTACATAAAATAGATCATGAGCTAAAAACAGAATACGCAAAATCAGAAGCGATTGAAAAACACCTCTCAACTTTTTATGCAAAGATGATGGCTGCTACAGGAAAAGGAAAAAATGCGCAGCCCATGTATTACGATGCAAAAGCATTTCATGAGACAGATGTGTACAAGAATCATAATAAAATCGATGCACAGGTGAAAGCATATTTAAAAGTGAAAAAAGAAGAAAAAGAGAAACGAAGAATCAAAGAATTGAAGGAAAAGCTCAACGATCCTTCTTGTTTATCAGAAGAGAAATACTTTGAGATTGTAGACGAAATTGGTTATGAGAATCTTTCTTACGATCAAAAAATGTATTACAGCCAGCTTCTCCAGATCAAAGCGCAGGAAGAAGCCTCAGAGGGGTTCGTTGATGTTGTAAAAGGTGCAGCAGTAGGTCTATATGATGTAGCCAAAGATACAGTAGTTGGCATCTATGATCTTGTGACAGATCCTGGAGGTGCCGTTGAATCGGTCGTAACGGCTGTTTCCCATCCAATTGAAACATCGAAAGCGATTGGAAAGTCGATTTCAGACTCATTCCAAAAAGAAGTCATTGATGGTGATGCATATTCTCGATCACACTGGTTTGCCTATGCGACTGGTTCTCTAGCAGAAATTGTCTTTGGTTCTAAAGGTGCAGGAGCCATTACAAAAACGGGGACAACAGCGGCAAAAACAACGGTGAAGAAAGGCCTTGAACAAGGAGCAAAATCATTAGACAGAGTTTCTATTCCGAATCTATTGCCATACTCACCAAAATTTCAAATGGCTGGCGGCCCGAAGCTGCCGTATAACGTGTTTGACGGAGAAAATCTCAAAAATAAACTCCTCTCTATGGCAAAGCGACTAGACAACAATTCAGGATATGGTATCTCTAAGACAGGCAGACGATTACCAGCACCAAAATCACCACCAACTGTTGTCAGTTACGGAGATCATTATGTGAGATGGAAACGTAAAAAAGTGCTAAAACCAAATGTTGTTTATTCAACAAAGCAAGGCTACACCTACACAACCGATCACTACGGACGTATTGTCAAAGTCGAAGCAAGTGATTTAAAATACGGAGAGGTCAAAAGAAACCAATATGCCCAATCCAATTCAGGAAAGCCTGATCGATTACTGGATGATGACGGAGGTCATTTAATTGCGTCTATTTTTAAAGGATCAGGCGATATTGATAACCTACTTCCAATGAATTCACAGATTAATCGAAGCGGCGGGAAATGGTACACCATGGAGCAACGGTGGTTGAAAGCCTTGAATTCAAATCCACCTAAACAAGTAGCAGTGAGCATTGAACCTATCTATAAGGGAGATTCATTACGACCTGTTAGTTTCTCTGTGGAGTATAAAATTGGAGAACGTTATTCTCAAGTATTTATTAAGAATCAACCTGGAGGTTAAAACCCAATGGAAGAATTAGAAATAAATTATAAAAAAATAGCAGAATCAATTAATGAATTAATACCATGTGATTGGGATAAAGTTTGGATGTATGCAGAAATACTTGATGATTCGGCTGAGATAGTGTTTTATTTTAAAGAACAAAATGGAAATGAATATGTTAATGGACATCAAATTCCTCATAAATATAGTGTAAGTAAGTCAACATACATCCACTTATTATACGAACTTAGTGAAATTTTTGAAGCATTGAAAAAGGCATATATACAAAATGATTTAGGTGCTTGGACAACAGCTACCCTCCAATTAGATTATAAAGGGAAATTCTCTATTGAGTATGGATATGATGATGTTTATTCATTAGGCATAGACAATGTACAAAGAATAGCAGTTTGGGAATATGAAACGTTCGGATTTTTACCCGACGATGAAGAAGATAAAGAAGCCATATTAAATTATATAAAAAATAAAGACGATAACTAACGCAGAATACCTTCCGAATTAAGGAGGGTATTTGTTATATATTTTTCATAAGAAACTCATTTCCATTATCTAAACCGATAAAACGTCACTTCACAATCACCCAGTTCCTCTTCAATCATCTCTTCAACAATCGTCCAATCGCCACCGGCCAAGCCGCAGCCGATCCCGTATGGAATGGCGATGGACGTTTGGTTTTTCTCTTCAGGTGATTGTGTAACTGTATCCTTTAGGTGTTGAAAGCAGCTGCGTAAAGCATCGTAGTCAGTTTGCTTTCTTGTTCTTCCATACCCAGCTTGGGCAAATAGGTTGGCAATTGTTTTTCCATCTTTTGTTCTGATGAGTTGAATGGAGCTTAGCAAGTCATCTCCTTGTTCTGTACATAACTGTTTATAATCTTTGTACACATTCGGATATTTGCTTTTGATCTGTTTCGCTAATCCAGCTCCCATAACTCCTTTACAGTTCACCTGGTGACAAATGATGTCTTCGCTTGCCTCTAATATATTACCGTCTACCGTTTTGATCATATGCAGTAACCCCTTTTTGATAAAATGCAAACTTATGTTCTATTATAACAGTTTTGTTCCTGTGATTTAATAGCCTTTGATGAGTTTTTAGTTAGTACATGATGTTCAAGTGACAGCAAAGTGACAAACCTGTCATATGATTCCATAGTTTATTCGTTCGATCGATGGAGGTAGACATCTCATTTCCATTATCCTTATCGTAAATCAAGTAAAAAGGGATGAAATGAGATGCGGGAATTTAATGAAGATTTATTTAGGTGGGTGAATCAGCTCAGTATTGATTATGGTTCCTTGAATCCGATATTTATTGGACTAGCTGAATATACAGTGCTGCTGGCAGCACTCATGTGTCTGTTTGTATGGTTTCAAAATCGCAGCAGGTACAATAGGGCGATGGTCGTTTCTGCTGGACTGACCTTCATATTGGCAGAGTTACTCGGGAAAATCGCAGGGGTGTTTTATTTCAATCAGCAGCCCTTTGCAGAAATGAGCCACGTCAATCTTTTGATTCAAAAGGAAGTGAATAACTCGTTTCCGAGTGATCATACGATCTTTATTTTTTCGATTTGCCTGATCTTTTGGCTGTTTCATAAACGCCATTTTTATTGGCTGATCATTGCGTGTGCTGTTGGATTTTCAAGGATTTGGGTAGGTGTTCATTATCCATTTGATGTCTTCGCAGGAGCTGCTATAGCGTGTTTAACAGCAGCCGCTGTTGTATATTTGCCTATATTTCAAAAAAGTGTTAATTCCATCTTGTCATGTTATGAGTGGCTTGAACAGAAATTGGTAGGGAAGAGAACAAAATAACATGAAGTAGTAAAATACCCCGATCTGTTAACGGCTGAGATCGGGGTACTGTTTATTTTCGCCAAAACGTTGAACAATCCGCTTTGTCTTCGATATTAAATTCGATGATTTTTTTCAGTAGAGGATAATCAACTGGCAGACTTTCTTTCATGCGGAACATCTTTTTTCCATGATCGTACCCAGCTTGTACAATGTCAGCTGAAAATTGATCAATTCCTTTTCCTTCTGGTGCGACAGAAATGTGATGTTTTGCGACGCTAAATCCAATAATAAATGTGCCGTGATCTGTGAACATAGGCTGATTCCAAGCAATTCTTGGCTCTAATTGAGGGAATGTGTCTTCTACCCATTGTAAGATGTCTTGAGTGTGCTGTTTCAGCTCGGGGTTACCGATGTTGCTGATATATTCTTCAAACACATGCATGATGTTTATCCTCCATTTCCATCGACCTCATAAGCCTCAGACGGGATTCGAACCCGCACTCCTTTCGTAAGCATAGGCTAGGGGCAACACGCTTCCCTACGGAATTTCACCGACAGGAATTTCACCTGTCTCAGCTCTTGTGCTTTTCGGTGCTTCTGAAACCCTTGCCTTGCGACCCGCCAGCTACAATTTGTTTTACGGCGCTCTTCCCTTCTAGAGCTACTGAGGCGTGTAAGTGATTGATCATATTATATAAAGAAACTGGATAAATGAAAAGCTGCGCTGATGACTGGTGCCGATGGTCCTTAGGCAATCGCACAAAATAGTCAAAGGCACATATGATAAAAGACCATATGGATTTGTATACAGCATTGAATTGGGCTGATGGAAAGTGACAAAACTGTTGATGAGTAAACTGAAAGAGATAAACAATCAAAAAAAAAATGATGGCTTTACTCACAAACGTTCATTGAGTTCTCCTTTTTTGCTCATCATGGAAGATGGGGAACCTTTCTACTCATGGGTGTTCTTTGAGAGAAGTATATTTAAGACTTGTTATTTTTCTTTGATTTCCATCAATGAAGAACAGAATTGTGTGGTGTTAGAGCTTCTTGTTCCGTGCTGCATGAGATCGTCGTGCTGTCAGAAAGTCTTGTATCGATCCAGCTCAAAAATCCTTGTCGACCTGTCTTTTTTATGCGGATTGATGAAAGTGAAGCTGCCTGTATATGATGCGCTCATATTAAAGAACATTGAATCTCATCACATCCTTCTTTGTTTTTCAGCATCGTCCAGTTCGGTTGAAATATGGCGTAATGGAACAAAATTACTGAATACAGCAACAGTGGTTTTGCATCATCATGATGATCAAAATGTGCCAGTTTCTATCACCATTCAAACAAAAAAAACATGTCATGACATCTGTGTCCAAAAGGGAGAAAGCCGGGCGGTTACGGTGAAAGATATGATGTTGATTTTAAAGAATCAAGCTACTGAAAACGTGCAAGCGCGATTAGAAATACAATTAAACGTGGTACAAAGGAAGAAAATAAGGCTTTAAGTTTGGGATAATCGCACAATCTTCGTAGATCACTAGATCATAGTCTATCAAGAATAGGTTGAAGGAGGGTTATAATGGCTATTTTAGGCGGGTGTAGTAATGAGCAAACAGGCTTTGTGAATGATGCAGTATGCTTCACGGTCGATTTAGCAGCAGCAGCTGATGCAGTTGTTGTCTGGACAGACGGAACACCATTTGTCATAAACGGGACCATTATGGTGGAAAACAATGGGATCGCAGCTGTAGCACCTACTGTGACATTAGAGGTAAACGGTGCGGCTGTTCCAGATTTCACAGTACCTCCAGGGGAGAGTCAATCCATTACGCTTAATGACCTGAACTCCATTGGGATTGTAGCTACTGGCGGGACCTCGACTGGAAGTATTGTCGTTTCTTTTTCTCTCAATTATCAGTATTAGTGTGTATGTCTTGAAGATTCCACAGATTGAAAGTAGTGAGAGACATGTGCGCCCAACTTAATATGTGTGGAGGTATAACGGGTCCAACCGGAGCAACGGGTCCAACCGGAGCAACAGGCTCAACGGGAGTAACCGGTCCAACGGGAGTAACAGGTCCAACGGGAGCCACCGGCCCAACGGGAGTAACCGGCCCAACGGGAGTAACCGGCCCAACGGGAGCAACGGGTCCAACGGGAGCCACCGGCTCGACGGGAATAACCGGTCCAACGGGAGTAACCGGCCCAACGGGAGCCACCGGCTCAACGGGAGTAACCGGCCCAACGGGAGCAACAGGTCCAACGGGAGCAACCGGCTCAATGGGAGTAACAGGTCCAACTGGAGCAACCGGCTCGACGGGAGTAACAGGTCCAACTGGAGCCACCGGCTCAATGGGAGTAACAGGTCCAACTGGAGCAACCGGCTCGACGGGAGTAACAGGTCCAACTGGAGCCACCGGCTCAACGGGAGCAACGGGTCCAACGGGAGTAACCGGTCCAACCGGAGCCACCGGCTCGACGGGAATAACCGGTCCAACGGGAGTAACAGGCCCAACGGGAGCAACGGGTCCAACGGGAGTAACCGGTCCAACCGGAGCCACCGGCTCGACGGGAGTAACGGGTCCAACGGGAGCAACCGGTCCAACCGGAACAAGTGTAACGGCTAACTCAATGTACGCGTCCAATACGTCGGGAAGTACAGTTCTCGTTGTCTTAGGCGGAACAGCTGTTTCTTTGTCTAATAATCAGACTTTAGATGGTTTTACGGCAAGTGGTGGAAATACGGTATTTACAGTGCCAGTCTCAGGTCGCTATTTCATCACGTATCAAGTGAACACAAGCGTAGCACTGCTTGCTGGAACGAGGATTGTCAACAGCGGATCTGCCATTCCAGGCTCTATTTTATCACCCGCTTTATCGGCATCTACCTACAATGTATCACTTATTACAACGCTTACAGCAGGTAACCAAATTTCTCTCCAAATTTTCGGAGTGATCGCAACAGTTGTCTTACTTGGAGGAGGATCGGTTGGAGCGGCATTAACCATCATACGATTGGAATAAGATCAAAAAGCCCCAAAAAGGGCTTTTTTCATTTTGAGATGTTCTTTTTTAAAAAAAGGCTAAATTTTTAGGCAAATATCATTGACTAGAAGAAAGAAACGCATTTTCATTGGAAACGGTTATTGAAGATTCAAGTGATTCATATTAAAATGATGTCAAATGGACGAATTAGCAATTGCTAATAGAAGTTCCATATTTAGTGAAATCATGTGCTGCAGCTGAAGGTGATTGGGGGTGTAGAATGAGCAAAGTTCCTGTTGCGGAATTGGCATCATTATTAAATGACTGGAACATGGAAATCAAAAAAGATCATGCAGATGAGGCAGAACGGTTATTTGCCAAAGCGAAACAAGCAGTAGAGGAAATTGACGATGCGGATATCCTCATATACTATTCTCTTCTTGAGAAAAGACATCACATTCTTATGTACAATTTAAGAGGGCAAAAGGGCAATGTTTCAACGAAAAGTATAGAGGGTCATTATGGAAAAAAAGAAGATGACCTGTCTAATCGTCTTGCCTATTATTTCGATTTCTATGAGGGTGTGTATGAGCAGCATCAAGGTAATTATGAGGTTGCACTGCAAATGTATCAAAGTGCTGAAAAGCTCTTAGATAAAATTCCAAGTGAGATAGAACGTGCTGATTTCGATTTTAAAGTGGCATGGCTTTACTACCGGCTTAGTCATATCATGCTCTCATTAAGCTATATCCGCAGAGCGCTCCACGTCTATAAGCGGCACAAGCAGTATGAAAGAAGAACAGCCCTTTCATACTCTCTTATAGCAGCGAATCTAACAGAGATCGGCCGGTATGAAGAGGCGCTTGAGAATTATCGTCTGGCAGAAGAAGTTTTGACAAGTGAGCAGGATGATTTTATGCTGGCTCAGCTTCATCACAATGTGGCCATTTTATATTCATTTTGGAACAAACCGAAGGAATCGATACGTCATCTTGAAAAAGCACTGTCCCATCAAGAGTACTATGATTCAGATTTCTTTTTCCATTCTACGTATCTGATCAGCCGGGAACTCTGTGTGATTGGTGAAAAGCAGCGTGCAAGCCAATATATAGAGGCTGCATATGCCAGAATAAAGGATGCTTCGCATGAAGTGTTTCAGCTAAAAATAGGCATCGTACATGATCTTTACTTAACGCATGCGCCACAAAGATTTCAGCAAATTGATGAGAAATTAAGAAAGTTAGAAGAGAAGAATGAATATCATGAAGTAAAAGAGCTATCACAATTTGCAGCAAAATATTGTGAAAAGCAAGCACTTTATGAGCAGTCTGTTTTTTACTTGAACAAAAGTTTAGAAGCGGATTTACATATGAAAAGAATGGGGTTGATTTAAGATGAAAACAGGATTAAAAGTATTATTTGTTGTCGGTTTAGCGGTCGCTGCGACTGTTCTATCGCAAAACGTTGCGGGTTCATTTGAAGTTGCAGAAAAAATCATTGGTGGTTAATACCATGTATCTCTCGCCCTTGTTGATATCGTCAGCAAGGGTTTTTTGTGTTTTAATAGGCTCTTCTTATTAAACGCTGCAAGAACGTTTAATAAGAAGAATTCGCAACAAAGGGGGTGTGCAAATTTATTACCTGCTCCATTATTCTAAATAAACATAGGGCAGAGCAACAAGTTAAAAAGGTCACTTTTCTTTGCTTAATTTAATTTTTTGCAGGACTTTTCATTCAAATTTTATCAAATTGGTCTAATGTACATAGAAGGAAAAGAAAAAGCAGGAGCACCGCCCCTTTTGTCATGCATATGATGAGATAAGGTCTGATTTGAAGGCAGGTGATTGTATGTATCCACGGGTTTATGGTGGTTTTCATGGAGGCGGTTTTAGCGGAGGCGGGGCACATATTGGTCCGGTTGGTTCCCATATCGGCTTTGGCGGGTATTATTTGAGCCCAGGTGTGTTCTCTGGCTTAGGCGGTTTTCCCGGGTACGGGGGATTCGGGACATTTTCTGGATATCCGTATGGTTCTACGTTCATCATGGGGCGCCCTCCTGGATTTTATGTGAGGAGTTATTAGTGTAAGATCACATTAATTGAAATAGCCATCTAAAGAGAGGCTATTTCAATTGGTGAAAGTGCTTCAATCCAGCTGTTATCACAATGATGCCTAGAATGATGATCGGCAGCCAAATGATGATAAACGGATCGTAACGATCTGTGTATGCAGCTAAAGCCGCACCAAGGCAATAGAAGACAATAGAGCCTATTCGCATCAAGCTGACAAGCTGGATAGGAGCTTTTCTTTTTTCCCTGTATGATATGCGCTGAGCTGCATCTTCAAATAGATTAGCGAGTGTACTCGTGAGAACAGTTGTAGAAATGCCAGCAACATTCAATTTACGAGCGGCTGCTGTCTGCATGCCCATGGCCATACTTAAAAGGATGATCAGCATAAAGTAAGCACCTTGTGTATAAGGGAAAATGGTCATGAGAGCAAATAGAAGCAAAATCATCACTTCTATGATAAAAATGCGTGTCACGGCTTTTGGCCAAAACGCTTTCTCATGCTTCCCGCCTACCACAACTGCAAGTAAAACCCCTAAAACGAATCCACTTAGAGCAATGATGGAATGCAGGGCCGTTAGCTGCAAGGAGCTTCCTGCTGCAATGCCAAGCAGCACAATATTACCTGTCATATTGGCTGTAAACACATGCCCTAGGCTTAAATAGCCAATTACATCCACAATTCCTGCGGAAAGACATAAGAAAATCAAAGCTGTATTTCGAAATGAATGTGCGGTCAAAATCGTCATCCCTTTCTTCCTCTCTAATGAATAAGTGTAACGCTTCATGACCGCGGATGTCCATCTGATGAGAAGGTCACATGTGTGCAAGCTGATGTAAGACTTGTCTAAAAGCATCATCGTTCACAAGGTGCCTCATGCGGCGGAACGGATCGCCTTTTTCCTTTAAACGCTCTATGACAGCTGGCATCGTAAAAAGAGTAGGATGAAGCTCATCATGATAGAGTTCGTCCCATTCAAGCGGTGTCGCAACAAGTCCAAGCTCATTTCCTCTCGGGGAATATGGAGCGATAATTGTTTTTCCAGCATCATGCTGAATGTAGTCTAAATACAAGCGATTGCCGCGATTTTTCTTAAGACGTTCCAGAGTAAATAGATCCGGTGCTTGCTCACATAAAAAATGGCATATAAACGCAGTGAATTGTCTTGTTTCTTCGTATGTGAAGGCATTTTTCTTTAAAGGAATATAGACTTGAAGCCCTTTACCTCCGCTTGTTTTAATAAAGGCTGTGAGAAAAAGTCCGTCTAAAAGCGCTTTGATTCGTTTAGCAGCTTCGATGGCTAGATGAAACTCATTTACAGATGGCGGGTCCAGATCAAAGACGATTTCTGTCGGCCGATCGGTATCTCTTGTTTCAAAAGGGATATGAAACTCCATCGCCAGCTGGTTGCCAAGCCAAAGAAGCGTACGAGGATCATTACAGACCGTGTAAGAAATATCATCAACTTCATCTGTCAAAACAAAATCCGGCGCATAATCAGGAGTTGACTTTTGATAAAAGAATTCGTCTCCACTGCCATGCGGATACCGAATTAAAGTAAGACGCCTTTCACGTAAAAAGGGCAAAAGATAGGGAGCCACTTGTCTTAAATAAAGTAAGTAATCTGCCTTGTTCAGTTGAAGGGCCGGGACAATGGGTTTCTCAGGGTGAGTGACATCTATAACAGCAGGGAGTGGATACAGCTGTTTGAGCATTTGCTGAATTGTACATGCTGCTGGATCTGCATCTAGTAAAAAGGAAGAAAAACGCGGCTCTCTTAAAGCCGATCCATCAAAGGATATACACGCAATGCTGGCAACGATAGAAGGAGGGATTTCATATGATGATCCTCCTGTTAACTGGCCCTTTGTCTGGAATAGCGTGCGCAGTGTTTGTTCTTCTTCTTTAGAAAATCCATGCTTGAATTGGACAACCTCGATGAGAGCTGAATCTTGATAAATGGAGCCTTGGAAATAGCCATTTTCTTTGTCAAAACGGGTTACAATGACAGATACATACCGCCAGTTTTTTATTTTCAGCCATTCTTTTGAACGAGTATTGTCATGCCATTTACTCGTCTTTTTTTTCGCTACTAATCCTTCTGCTAAATACATTGTCATCAAGTTTTTCATGTATTCAGAGTCTGGGTCTGAATGAATGACCTGCAGAAGGGAAGGGTGCTCCAGCTGAACTGATGAAGGGAGCTTTGCGTCTTGGAAAACTTGCTGCAGCTGATTTTTTCTCTCCGTCAACGGTAAATCAACGAGAGGTTTCCCTTTACATCGTAATAGATCAAACGCAATGAAATGACATGGAAATCGTTCAGCCTGTCTGTGGATGGCTTCTTTGTTTTTCAACCGGCCTCTTTGCTGAACCTTCGCAAATTCACTTTGCTGTTCACTGAGTAAAAAGACCAATTCTCCGTCAAGTGTCAGTGGTAAAAAGGGAGCAAATTCGTCTCTTAATTGTTCGCACTGATCCATCACTTCAGGAAATTGCTCATTTAGCTGTTTTCCGGTCCTGCTTTCTAAACGAATCTCGTCTTCTTCCCATACAAGAATAGCCCGAAAGCCATCATATTTTAATTCATACACCCAGTCTGCACCGGTAGGAATATCATGTGCAGGTGTTAATCGCATAGGTTTCATTGTGTATGTCACTTCCTTATATCATGTGTTCTTAGAGTGGGATGAAATTTTCAATCACATACATAAGTATGGTGAAAACATTACATAGTAAGGAGAAAAGAACGGAGGAAGCGAGATGCATACAGTATGGAAAGGCGGCATTAGTTTCGGATTGGTCAATATTCCAGTCAAGCTGTTTACCGCTACAGAGAACAAAGACATTAAATTAAGACAGCTGCATAAAGAGTGTCACACGCCCATTAACTACAAGAAAGTATGTGCCAATTGCGGTGAAGAGGTAGCGCCAGAACAAATTGTGAAGGCGTATGAATATGCGAAAAATAAATTTATTGAATTGGACGATGAAGAGCTAGAAAAACTGCGAAAAGAAAATGAAGAAAAAGCCGTTGAAATCATTGATTTTGTAAAGATTGAAGAGATAGATCCAATCTATTATGAAAGAAGTTATTTCTTATCACCGGATACCGGCGGAGCAAAGGCTTATTCATTATTAAGAAAAGCTTTAGAGGAATCGGGGAAAATTGGTGTGGCAAAAATTATGATCCGCTCAAAGGAGCAATTAGCGATCGTTAGGTGCTATGAACATATTTTGCTGATGGAAACCATTCATTTCCCTGACGAAATTAGACAAGTATCAGATGTACCGAATATTCCCCAAGAGGAGAACATTGTCAAGAAAGAGTTAGATACAGCGCTCCTTTTAATCGAGCAGCTGACCACAACATTCGATCCAGCGGCATATCAGGATGAATACAGAGAACAGCTGATGAATTTAATTGGCGATAAAATATCTGGAGAACATACCGTTCAACCAGAAACGACAGGCAAAAAAGATCCTGCATCCAATGTGACTGATTTAATGGCCGCACTACAGGCATCAATCGACCGATCAAAACCAGCCAAAGCGAAAAAAGCAGCGCCTAAGAAAAGAAAAACACCAGCGAAAAAAGAAAAGAATGCATAAAATAAGACCGCTGACAAGCGGTCTTAAATTGTTGACAAAAGACTAAAATGATCTTTATTTTAGCCTTTTGTTTTCCTTCAGCGTGATAGAAAACCTTTGCAGTCTAGGAAGAAACGAGTACCGGAGCGGAGCGAATTTAACATTCGTGAGCACCGGCACGCAGGACTGACACCAAATGCGAGGGTTTGTCTACACGCTAAGACCGCTGACGAGCGGTCTTATTGCGGCTTTAACACGTCCTGAATCGTCCCATCTTTTCGGTGAATGACAACGGATGTTCCTTTATTAGCTGAAATCTCCTTTGCCCGGTCAATTGCTTCTTGTTTTGTTTCTTTGACCTCACTTGCTCGTTTCGCTTTCTCTGTTTGAATCGCCCAGCCTTCCGTGTGCTTCACTACATGCTGCGCATGATCCATGAGCTCTGGTCTTGCGGAGCTGCTGCCCTCAGAAGGTTTGACAGAACCATGAGATGAGAAATTTTCTACCTCTTTCTCCGTTGCGTTCTTTTTCCACTCTTTCGCTTGACTGATTGCAATGGGAATGGCTCTATTTTCCTCATAGCCTTCCTGTATCATTTTATTGGCAATCTCAAGCGCTTTTTTTCGAATGACGTTGTCTAATGATTGAAATGAAGCTGGATAATCGTTCATCGTCCAAGGCATATGAACCGCTCCTTTCTGTTATTTTATTTGAACACCTTCCCCCATCTGCAATGGGTCAAACATACAATGTCTCTCAAACTAATGTTAGGGATAAAATACATCGTTTTGCTGAGGCAGAATATCATCAACTCCTGCAGAATAGAAGGTAGAAAAGGAGTGATTTTGATGATGATGAAAGGTTTATATGAAGCACATTTACCTGTGAGTGACTTGAAGGCATCTATTGCGTTTTATGAAAAGTTGGAATTGACACTTGCTCATGAAAATGAACGAGTTGCTTTTTTATGGATTGAGAAAGGAAAGAGCTGGCTTGGCCTGTGGAAAGTAGATATGAACCATTTTCCATACCATCCCTCGACTCGGCACGTTGCCTTTCAAATTACAACGTCTAGTATCGAACAGATCAAGACTTGGCTGATTGAAAGAGGCATCAGCATTCACCCAATGTTTGGTTTTTCAGAAGAAAAGCAGCCTTTAGTTCTCGATAATCCGCCGCAATTTCATGCAGCGATCTATTTTCTTGACCCAGATGAGAATCTGCTTGAATGCATTGCTCCACTTGAACTTGATACAGGAGAAGACTACGATATCATGACGTATGAGGATTGGGAACGAAAGAAAAATCCGTTTATTGATTGACAAAATCACTTATTGTAACTATATTGATTACAACGGTGGTGAAAGATTGTGAAACAAATTAGCAGCAGGTATCCGATTGCTGTTCATATTGTGTCATTTATTGCAGGTATTCCAAAAGAGTGTACTAGTGATTTTATTGCAGAGAGCGTGAATTCAAATCCAGCCATTGTTCGAAAAATGATGGCAATGCTCAAACGAGCGGGTCTCATTGAGAATCGCCGCGGAGTAGGCGGTGCTTATTTAAAAAGAGCAGCTGAAGATATTACGCTGTTAGATGTGTATCGTGCTGTGGATGTAAGCGAGGATGAAGAATTGTTTAACTTTCATCAGCCCGTCATCGCATGCCCGATTGGTCAAGCGATGGACACGAGACTTCGGCATGAACTAAAAGAAGCACAAGCTGCACTTGAGAATTACCTAAAGCAAGTGACAATTCAGCAATTATTAACAGAGGCGGAATAAAAAAGCTCGTACATGGGAGCTTTTTTTACACCTTTGTTGTAACCATTTCGATTATAACGAATGCACATCACCGTTGAACGAAAAATGAGGAGGTCAAACAAATGAAATTATTAGTAACAGGTGCAACAGGACAACTTGGATCGCTCGTCGTCAAGCATTTGCTCACAAAAGTACCGGCTGAACAAATTGCAGTCAGTGTTCGAAATCCGCAAAAAGCAGCACATTTGAAGGATGCTGGGGTGGATGTACGCCGTGGAGATTTTACTCAGCCAGACACCCTGACATCAGCGTTTGAGGGCATTGACCGTCTGTTGATCATTTCAACGGCGGATGGAGACCGCGTGCAGCAGCATAAAGCGGCAATCGAAGCGGCGAAAGCAGCAAATGTGAGTTTTATTGCTTATACAAGTGTTGTCAATGCAAGAGAGAGTCAGCTTGTCCTTGCAAACGACCATGCCAAAACAGAAGAAGCCATTTTGGCCTCTGGCATTCCTCATGTATTTTTAAGAAACAACTGGTATGTTGAAAACGAAAAAGATACGATTCTGGCGTCAGTCAGCGGCGCACCATTTTTAAGCCCTATTGGCGAAGGAAAGGTTGGCTGGGCAACAAGAAATGACTACGCAGAAGCGGCAGCAAATGCGTTAACACTTCCAGTACATGATCAGGAGATATATGAACTGTCAGGACCTCTTCGGACGCATAGTGAACTTGCACAAATTGTCAGCAAGGTGAGCGGAAAAGAAATCAAAGTAGAAAAAATAGATGTAGATACATTTGGAGAATTTTTAGCTTCAAATGGTGTACCAAAAGAAGCAGTGCCATTTGTCAAAGCCATTCAAAGCGGCATTCGCGATGGTGCATTAGCTGTCGAAAGCCAAGATTTCGAAACATTACTAGGCCGGCCGTTAACACCTATTGAAGAGAGAATTCGTGAATTGATTTCAAAATAAACATCAAAAAACGCCCTATGAAAAGGGTGTTTTTTCATTTAGTCACACAGGCCATAAGTACAAATTTTTGACAAATCACTTCGTTGAAATTTCAGAAATTTGGGATTAAAATGAAATTAAGGCCTGTTATTTAATCATCAGATAATCAGAATGATGAATCAAAATGCAGCAATAGAAAGGAAGTTCGCCGATGAAAGTCCATTTATTCGTTACTTGTTTAGTCGACACGATGCAGCCAAATGTAGGAAAGGCGACAGTGGAAGTATTGGAAAGACTCGGTGTTGAAGTGGAATTTCCAGAAGCACAAGTGTGCTGCGGACAGCCAGCCTTTAACAGCGGCTATACAAAGGAGACAATCAAAGCAGCGAAAAACATGATCAAAGCCTTTGAGTCAGCTGAATATGTTGTGACACCATCAGGTTCGTGTAAGGCGATGTTTTTAGAATATCCTCATCTTTTAAAAGAAGACCGAGTGTGGTCGGCCAAAGCTGAGGCACTTGCCGCAAAAACATATGAATTAACAGAGTTTATTGTTGATATATTACACGTGACAGATGTAGGGGCAAGCCTGAAAGGGAACGCAGCCTATCACACCTCCTGTCATATGACGAGACTGCTGCGTATTAAGGAGGCGCCTTTTACGCTGTTGTCAAATGTCAAAGATTTGACGATGAGACCATTGCCCCGCGCAGAAAATTGCTGCGGATTTGGAGGAACCTTTTCAGTGAAAATGACCCCTATTTCTGAGCAGATGGTTGACGAAAAAGTACAAAGCATAGAGGAGACAGGCGCTGATTATATCATTGGTGCTGACTGCGGCTGCCTGCTGAATATTGGCGGGAGGCTGAACCGTCTTGATAAACCCATCCAAGTGATGCACATCGCAGAAGTATTAAACAGCCGCGGACTTTAAGAGGAGGAACAGCACATGAGTATGAAAATTGGAGAAAAGGCCTTTAAAGAACGGATCGGGAAAGGTTTAGAAGACGCTGTCATGAGAGGTGCTGTCTCCTCAGCACAGGAACGTCTGTATAAAAGGCGGCTGACTGCAAGTGAGGAGCTTGGCAATTGGGAAAAGTGGCGTGAGCTTGGTGAGGAAATCCGGCAGCATACGCTGACGCATCTTGATGACTACTTATATCAATTAAGTGAAAGTGTAAGTGCACGAGGAGGCCATGTCTTTTTTGCAAAAACAAAGGAAGAGGCATCAGCATATATTCAAGAGGTGGCACAGAAAAAAGCAGCCAAAAAGGTCGTCAAATCAAAATCAATGGTCACAGAAGAAATCGAGATGAATCAAGCGCTTGAAGAGGTCGGCTGTGAGGTGGTAGAAAGCGATCTTGGTGAATATATTCTGCAAGTGGATGACCATGAACCGCCTTCACATATTGTGGCACCTGCTCTTCATATGACGAAAGAGCAAATACGGGAAGTATTTCATGAGAAGCTAGGGTATGAGATGTCAGAAACACCTGAAGATATGACGAGTTTTGTAAGAGCCATCTTACGTGAAAAATTCCTAGAAGCTGATATTGGTGTGACCGGCTGTAATTTTGCAGTGGCCAACACAGGGTCCATTTGCCTTGTAACAAATGAAGGGAATGCAGATCTTGTCACGGCTATACCGAAGACGCATATTGCCGTTATGGGAATGGAGCGGCTTGTTCCAACGATGGAGGAACTGGATGTCCTTGTGGGTCTTTTGTGCAGAAGCGCAGTCGGCCAGAAATTAACTAGTTATATTTCTGTAGTGGGACCAAAAGGAGAAGGTGAAGTGGATGGACCAGAAGAATTTCACTTGGTCATTGTGGACAATGGGCGGTCAAATATATTAGGAACGGCCTTTCAGTCTGTTCTCCAATGTATCCGGTGCGCAGCCTGCATCAATGTATGCCCTGTTTACCGGCATGTTGGCGGACATTCGTACGGTTCGATTTATCCAGGGCCAATCGGAGCTGTTCTTTCACCGCTTCTTGGCGGCTATGATGACTACAAGGAGCTCCCCTTTGCATCAAGTCTGTGCGCAGCCTGCACGGATGCTTGTCCAGTGAAAATTCCACTTCATGAGTTATTGATTAAACATAGACAGGTGATCGTAGAAAAAGAGGGCAGAGCGCCTAAAGCTGAAATGCTGGCGATGAAAATGTTTGGCATGGGGGCAGCGTCTCCCGGGATGTATCAATTTGGAACAAAAGCAGCCCCTGCATTGATGAATCGTATGGCGACAAATGGACAAATTTCAAAAGGAATAGGTCCTTTAAAGAATTGGACAGATATTCGTGACCTGCCAGCTCCAAGTAAAGAAAGATTCAGGGATTGGTTTAAGAAGAGACAAAAGGAGGAGCAGCGATGAAGGGGACCATTTCTCACCGAGAGTCGTTTTTATCTCATATCCAGCATCAATTAGGCAAAAACTCTTCCCCATCTGCCTCTATTCAACGGCCGGCATGGAAGCATCAAGTCCAGTGGGATACAAACGGAAGTTTGTCTAAAGATGAATTAGTCGAGCAATTGAAAAAGCAATGTCAGCAAATTCATACAAGAGTAGTCGAAACAACACCGGAGAAAGCGCCCTCGGTATTACGATTGTTGATGACAGAATATGGTGAGGGTGCTGTGATGACATCGTGTGATCATCGCTTTGAACAATATGGTTTCAGCCCTATGTTTGACAGCTTGCAACGAGATGGGATTTCCATCGCCTGCTGGAATACAGATCTATCAAGAGAAGAAAACATAAGGCAGGCAGAACAAGCGAAATATGCAGTTGTGTTCAGTGATTATACCCTTGCAGAATCAGGTACAGTTGTCCTTTCATCCCATCAAGGTCAAGGGAGAGCGCTGCATTTTTTGCCAATGATGTATATCGTGTGTATAGAGAAAAGCTCGATTATTCCGCGAATGATTCAGGCTGTTTCGGCTCTTAATCGCTCAGTAGAAGAGGGGGAGCAGGCGAAAGGTGCCATCCATTTCATATCAGGTCCAAGTAATTCTGCCGATATTGAAATGAATTTAGTGGTAGCGGTCCATGGTCCAGTTCAGGCCATTTATCTGTTAATAGATGATGAATGAAGGCTTTCGTAATGAAAGCTTTTTTTCATCCAACAAGTTGACGCCAGTTTTAAAAAATCATCTTGCCACTAGGTGAATGGACATAGTAAGATGACGACATATAAGATGAACTGCTCATCTACTGCTGATGTAAAGGAAGCTGCTAATGGAAATCAAGACAACTGCTCAAACGAAATCAATTGCATTGCCACTTGTGATTTCGATTATTGCTATTTCGTTTTCTGCAATCATTGTGAAATGGTCAAATGCACCTGCTGCTATTTTAAGTATGTATCGAATGATCTTTGCGGCGGCTTTCATGCTGCCATTTATCCTGCCAAGAAAAAAAGAATTTCTCTCAATAAAACGCAGAGACTGGTTTTTCTTATGTATGTCAGGCTTCTTTTTAGGCCTCCATTTTGTGCTGTGGTTTGGCTCACTGAAGCTGACGACAGTGGCAAGCTCTACCATTATTATCGCTCTACAACCGATGGTGTCCTTATTAGGCGGATTCCTCATTTTCCGTGAACGAACGACGATGTCTGCTCTATTGACGATGTGTGCAGCGATTGTTGGTGCCCTCATGATAGGCTGGGGAGATATTGGTCATAGCAAGGAAGCCATCTTAGGAGATATTTTATCCTTTTTGAGTGTGATCGCTGTTGTTTGTTACTTGTTAATAGGTCAACAGGCTGTAAGAAAAATATCTCATTGGATTTATAGTTTTTGTGTATTTGGTTTTGCTGGTCTTTTTTTAATTTTATTCAATCTGCTTCAGCAAACCCCTTTTATAGGTTATCCGGCTAAAGAGTGGGGAATCTTTTTATTGCTCGCTATCATTCCCACTATGTCTCATGTCATTAATAATTGGCTTTTAACTTATGTTAATGCGACAACTATTTCAATGAGTATACTAGGAGAGCCTGTTGGGGCAACGATCCTTGCTGTATGGCTGCTTGGAGAGAAAGTCACGCTGCTCCAAATGCTTGGCGGTCTGCTTGTTCTTTTAGGTGTCTTTTTCTTTTTGATGCAGCAGCGTCAAGGAATCGTGATGAAAACAAAAAAATCCGGTTAACGCCCGGATTTTTTACTCTTTTAGATCGTTTTTTTCAATCACTTTGTTTAATCTTGCCTCGATTTTTTTCAATTCCATCCGTTTTCTTCTAATCATTCGAAATGCGAGGACAATGATTGTCACAATAAAGGCAATGAATAGAAGAGAGAACACTTGAAATAGAAGATCTCCCATGTTGAATGCCATATTCTCTCCATTAAACATACGTAAAACCTCCTTTTCTATCTATATATTACCATAATCAATAAAAGATTGAGATTTATCCATAATTTATCTATAATAGGTAAAATATCACTCATTAAAGGAGAACCAATATGAGAACTTTAGTCCTTTTACGAGGTCTCCCAGGCGTAGGTAAATCAACATGGATCAAAGAACAAGGCTTAGAGCCTTACACTTTATCAGCGGATCAAATCCGGCTGTTAACCCAGCCGCCGCAGCTATCAGTCAATGGGAAACTAGACATTTCAAGCAAGCATGACCACAAAGTTTGGTCTTTATTATTCGATCTACTCACAGCCCGTATGGAGCGCGGAGACTTTACTGTGATTGATGCGACACATATTTCAAGCAAATCAATTTCTCAATATAAGTCTTTAGCAACATCGTATCGTTATAGGGTGTATGTCGTCGATTTCACGCAGGTGCCCCTTGAGACCGCTCTTTTACAAAATCGCTCACGTGAATCTCACAAAGTGGTGCGTGAATCTGTTTTGTATCAAATGAACGAGCGGTTAAAAACAGAAAAGGTCCCGTCATGGGTGACTGTTTTGAAGCCGGAGGAATATCCGCAAGTGATGACCTATCAGCCTCGATCCTTTGATCAATATGAGGCCATTCATGTTTTCGGGGATATTCACGGTTGTTACACCGCACTTACCACTTATTTGCAAGGAGATATCAAAGAAAACGAACTTTATATCTTTGCAGGTGACCTTCTTGATAGAGGAATAGAAAACAAAGAAGTATTAGAATGGATGCTTGCCCATAGAGAATGCCGGAATGTCATCGTCATTGAAGGCAATCATGATCAGCATTTATACCGGTTTGCACATGGTGAAAAAGTCAGGAGCAATATGTTTAACAGGCATACTGCGCCTGAACTTGAAGCAGCAGATTTTGATTTAAAAGAAGTACGAAAGTTTGTTAGAACCTTTCATCAGCTTACTTATTTTACGTACCATAATCAGACATTTCTTGTTACCCACGGGGGGCTTGCTCATTTGCCAGAAGAGCTTCTGCATGTCTCAACACAGCAGCTCATTCACGGCGTAGGAGAATATTCAGATGACATTGATCACTTGTTTGTTCAAAACACGGCTGGGCTGGATGTCATCCAAATTCACGGTCATCGCAATTTATACAGACTGCCAATTCACGCAGCGGAAAGATCTTATAACCTAGAAGGTCAGGTTGAATTTGGGGGGCAGCTGCGGGTGTTGAAAATCACGGCTGAAGGGATTAAGACTCATGAAATTGACAATCCAGTCTACAGAGCTTCTGAGAAAAAACAATCAGCTGCTGTTCAGCCAGATATTTCACTGGATGATTTTTTAGCCCATTTAGATCAGCATGAATATGTACAGGAATTAAAGCTTCCGCACCATATTTCATCTTTTAATTTTACGAAAAAGGCTTTTAGTGAGCGGCAGTGGGATGATGTGAATGTGAAGGCAAGAGGTTTGTTTGTCAACATGGTTTCTAAGCAGATTGTTTCTAGAAGCTACAATAAATTTTTTAACATTGATGAGCGTCCAGAGACAAGAATGCAGCATTTAGTGAACCATCTACAATTCCCTGTCACCGTATATGATAAAGCAAATGGATACTTAGGAACTGTTGGGTATAACGAAATGGAAGATGAATTGGTGTTTACGTCCAAATCGTATACATCACATGTGAAACAAAATCAGCATGCTTCCTGGGTCGAAGAGCTATTTTATAAGACCTTCGATGACGTGCAAGCTGACTACATCAAATCATACGTCCGTGACCAGCATGTATCTCTGGTGTTTGAAGTCATTTTGCCAGAAAAAGATCCGCATATTATCACATATGAACAAGATCAACTCATTTTACTCGATATAGTGAAGCGGCAGTTAAGCTACGAAAAAGCACCATTCGCTGAAGTGAAAAGATTAAGAAAGCAGCTGGGAATATCCAGCAAGCAGGAAGTGGCTGTTTTCCATGATTGGACGTCTTTTTATAAATGGTATCAAGCGGTCTCTCATGATGACACAATTGAAGAAGAGGGATATGTCATTGAGGACGCTCGCGGCTTTATGACCAAACTCAAGCTCCCTTATTATCAATTCTGGAAGCAGATGCGCGGGATCAAGCAGCGCGTTGCAGAGAAGCGTTCCTCGCAAAAATATATGCATGCTTTGCAAACAGCGGAGCAAGCTAAGTTCTATACGTGGCTTCTTGAGCAAGAAGCAGATCATGTGAGGAATAGCTCAATTATTGAACTACGATCACAATTTGAACATAGCAGTACTGCCCAATTGAATAATGATGAAATAAATGCATAGTCTAACAAAGAGTCTTTTCTAAGGAAAAGGCTTTTTTTGATGCAAATGAAAGGTGGACACTTGCATGTCTGAACATATTGAAGTGATTCTTCGGACAATGTTTGCTTTTGCGATTTTATTTGGAGGAGCACGTCTTTTAGGGAAACAAACCATTGCGCAAATGAATATTTTTGATTTTATAGCAGCCATCAGCTTAGGTTCAATTGCTGCAAACCTGGCGTTTAATACAACGCTGCCGCTACAGCACACAACGATTTCCTTTGTGTCACTTGTCATGATTATTTATGTGATTTCCCTGATTGCATTAAGAAGCCGGAAGATGAGAGGGCTGATGGCTGGTAAACCAACTCTTGTCATACAAAATGGGAAAATTCTTGAAGGAAATATGAAGGGAATGAGATATACCCTTGATTATTTAAATCAGCAGCTGAGAGAAAAAGACATCTTTGACATTAGTGAAGTTGAATTTGCCATGATTGAAACAGATGGGCATATGTCAGTGAAAAAATACCCTTCGTTTGAAAATGTCACACGGAAGGACCTTCAATTATTCATGAAGGCAGAGCGTTACATGCCGATTGAAGTCATCATGGACGGGAAACTCATCCAAAAAAACATACATGAAAATCATTTAACAGAGCAATGGATAGAAGAAGAGCTTAAAAAAAGGCAGCTGTCCTTAAAGGACATTGTGTATGCTGTCCGTTCAAGTAATGGAAGCTTATATATTGATACATATGACGACCACATTCAGTCACCAATCGATCAGGAATGAATGTGTAGTGCTGATGACACCTGCATGACACACATTTGACAATCTTTATAAGTCCTTTGGATGTCATCTGACTAGGTATCATTTCTCAATTATTATTATTTTCAGAAAATGTGGTGACGGAGTAAAATAAGTGTGTTTAAGTATAAATAGATGAAATTGAAATATTAATATAATATACCGTTTGCGGAATGAACGTTCATTCCTATATTTCAAAAGGAGGGGATGAAATGCCAGCAGTGACTGATAAACAAGAACAGATCATGAAAGCTTCGCTGGAACTATTTATAGAACGAGGCTTTGATGGCACCACAATGCCGATGATTTCAAAAAGAGCAAACGTCGGAGCGGGCACCATTTACCGTTATTTCGACAGCAAGGAGGCACTCGTCAATATTTTGTACCAGCGCAGCCTCTCAGCATTTATCGAAAAAATGAACACAAACAGTCCAGATCCAAAGGTAAGTATTCGGGCGTACTTTAAGCATGTATTTTATTGCTTGGTTTTGTTTACAAAGGAGAATCCAAGCGGGCTGTATTTTTTAGAGATTGATAAACGGTCCCATTACTTAGACGAAACGAGCAAAGAGAAAATGCAGCATTTGTTACATGAGCTGTTCCTTATCTTTGAAGAAGGGAAAAAGGATGGAATTCATCCAAACCTCTCTGGCAGAACCATTTTATCGATTGTATTTGGTGCTTTTGTGCAGCTGCATAAACAAATTCTTGCAGAAGAAATAGAGCCAACAATTGAATTTTTAGAGGAGATTGAGCAATGTTTATGGCGCGCCATCAGCGTTGCATCATAAAGAGATAAAGGGAGTGGGCATATGAAGCAAACATCAATCATTCCAAAACCAAAAACATACGGACCTTTTAAAAATATTCCCCATATAAAAAAGGGGGAGCTTTCTCAAACCTTTTGGCGGCTGGCAGATGAATTAGGACCGATTTTTCAGTTTGAATTTTCAAATGCAACAAGTATTTTTGTTTCCAGCCATGAGCTTGTCAAAGAAGTATTTGATGAGAGCCGTTTTGATAAATTTATTGGGACTAGTCTCAGTAAAGTAAGAGCCTTTGCAGGAGATGGGTTATTTACGAGCTGGACAGAAGAACCGAACTGGAGAAAGGCTCATCAAATCTTGATGCCAGCATTCAGCCAGCAGGCCATGAAGGGCTATCATGAGATGATGCTCGATATTGCGACACAGGTTGTACAAAAATGGCAAAGAACAGGCCGCGATGAAGAAATTGAAGTAGCTGAGGATATGACAAAGCTGACTTTAGATACGATCGGCCTTTGCGGTTTTGATTTTCGCTTTAACAGCTTTTATAAAGAAAACCAGCATCCATTTATAGAGAGCATGCTGAAAGGCTTAAATGAAGCAATGGAGCAGTCGAGCCGATTGCCGATTGCCGATAAACTCATGATCAAAAGACGAAAAGAATTTGATCAGCATGTCGATTTTATGAAGCGATTAGTAGATGACATTATACAGGAACGAAGAAAACAAGATAAAACAGGCGATGATTTACTGTCACTTATGCTGCATGCAGAGGACCCTGAAACAGGTGAACGTTTATCTGATGAAAATATCCGTTATCAAATCATCACCTTCTTAATTGCAGGGCACGAAACAACAAGCGGACTGCTATCCTTTGCGATTTATTTCTTATTAAAGAATCCAGAGAAATTAAAGAAAGCTGTCCAAGAAGCAGATGAGGTGCTGCAAGGCGGATTGCCGACATTTAAACAAGTGCAAAAGCTAAGCTACACTCGTATGGTGTTAAATGAAGCCCTTCGCCTCTGGCCTACGGCGCCTACATTCTCTCTTTATGCGAAAGAGGACACAGTAATCGGGGGAAAATATCCGATTCACAAGAATCAAAGTGTCTCTGTTCTGCTCCCTAAATTACACCGTGATCCAGCGGTATGGGGCGAGGATGCTGAAGAATTTAAACCAGAGCGGTTTACGCATCCTGAGAAAATCCCGCAGCATGCTTACAAGCCTTTTGGGAATGGACAGCGTGCATGTATCGGTATGCAGTTTGCCCTGCATGAAGCTACGATGGTTCTCGCGATGGTTCTGCATAATTTAGAGTTAATTGATCACACATCTTATGAGCTTGATTTAAAAGAATCTCTGACGATTAAACCAAACGATTTCAAAATCAAGGTGCGGCCAAGGAAGCAACAATTCTTTATGGCACCACCGAAAGAAGAACCGAAGAAAAGCAACCAATCTAGTGAGTCAAAAGTGCCGAGTCACGGTACACCGCTGCTAGTTTTGTACGGATCGAATCTTGGCACAGCAAAGCAAATAGCGAACGAATTGGCGGAAGACGGGAAAGCAAAAGGATTCGATGTGACCACTGCGCCGCTTGATGAATATACACGCCAATTGCCAGATACAGGCGCTGTCCTCATCGTGACCGCTTCATACAACGGATATCCGCCTGACAATGCGAAGCAATTTGTGGATTGGCTGGCGCAGGATGAGGAGCAGGATTTATCAAACGTGACATTTGCGGTCTTTGGATGCGGAGATCGAAACTGGGCGAGCACGTACCAGCGGATCCCCCGTCTGATTGATGAGGCCCTTGAAAGAAAAGGTGCCAAACGTGTAGCTGATTTAGGAGAAGGTGATGCAGGTGGTGATATGGATGAGGATAAAGAAATTTTCCAGAAAACTGTCTTTGAACAGCTTGCAAAAGAATTTAAGCTCACCTTCCAAGAAAAGGGGAAGGAAAAACCAAACCTATCAGTTGCTTATACGAATGAGCTAGTGGAGCGTCCTGTAGCCAAAATATATGATGCCTTTTCAGCTGTTGTATTGAAAAATGAAGAATTACAATCAGAAAAAAGCACGAGGCAGACAAGACATATTGAACTGAAATTGCCAGCTGGAAAAGCATACAAAGAAGGAGATCATATTGGGATTGTACCGAAAAATAGTGATGCACTCGTTGAGCGTGTGACCCGCCGCTTTAAACTAAATCCAGAGCAGCATATCAAGCTTTCATCTGAGAAAGAGGCAAGTCATTTACCATTAGAACAGCCGATTCCAATCAAAGAATTACTCGCCTCACATGTTGAGCTTCAAGAGCCTGCGACACGTACACAGCTAAGAGAGCTCGCAGCACATACGGTATGTCCGCCTCACCGCGTGGAGCTTGAACAAATGGCTGGAGAAGCATATCAAGAAGCCATTTTAAAGAAACGAGTAACCATGCTGGATTTATTAGATCAATATGAAGCGTGCGAGCTGCCGTTTGTACACTTTTTGGCGCTTTTACCAGGTTTGAAACCGCGTTATTATTCGATCTCTAGCTCGCCTAAGGTAGATGAAGAAAAAGTCAGTATCACAGTAGCAGTTGTAAAAGATAAAGCGTGGAGCGGTAGAGGAGAATATGCCGGAGTTGCCTCAACCTATTTATGTGGTCTAAAAGAAGGAGAAGAAGTAGCCTGCTTCCTGCATGAAGCGCAAGATGGATTCCAGCTGCCTCTTTCATCAGAAGTGCCGATGATCATGATTGGACCAGGTACAGGAATTGCTCCATTTAGAGGATTTGTTCAGGCAAGAGAAGTGTGGCAGAAGGAAGGGAAGCAGCTAGGCGAAGCCCACTTATATTTTGGCTGCCGTCACCCTGAGGAAGATGATCTATATTTTGATGAAATGCAGCTTGCCGCGCAAAACGGAGTTATCCATATCCATCGTGCTTATTCTCGTTACGATGAGCAAAAAGTATATGTCCAGCATTTGTTGAAAGAAGAAGGCGGCATGCTCATCGAATTGCTTGATCAAGGTGCCTACCTTTACGTGTGCGGAGACGGAAAAGTCATGGCCCCAGATGTAGAGGCTACACTAATCGATCTCTATCAAAACGAGAAACAATGCTCGAAGGAAACAGCTGAAAATTGGCTGACAGCCCTTGCAAATGACAATAGATATGTAAAAGATGTGTGGAGCTGACAAAGAGGAAAGACCGCCAATTAGGCGGTTTTTTTCTGTTCACATAGAAAGAGATCGATAGAATGAAGGTTGGGAAGTTACAAAACACCTAATTTAAATATGAAATATTTTGTAAAAAATAAGAATATTCTCTCATTTACTCCAATATGAAACAATCGTATGATTTTTGATATAGGACATAAAGGAGGAATATGATGAAAAAGGTGAAAATGTTACTCCCTTCTCTTCTCGTTTTTGGTGCTTTAAGTGTGCCTAGTTTTGCCCATGCCGCATCGGATTCAGTACTAACGTCTGATTATGACATGGTGACTTCTGATGGAAAAGTGATTTCTTCAAGTGATTTCCACAATGATACGAAAGCCCCCTCATCCTTTGACAAAGTGGATGATCTTTCTTCTACTGTTGGCGAAAAAGTAAAACCACTATCAAAATATTTAAAAGATTTTCAAACAAAAGTCGTCATTGGAGACGATGGTAGAACCAAAGTAGCAAATACAAGAATAGCACCATACAATTCGATTGCTTATATTACATTTGGCGGCTCCAGCTGTACAGGGACACTCATTGCTCCTAATAAAATTTTGACAAACGGACACTGCGTGTACAATACGGCATCGAGAAGCTATAGTGAAAAAGGAACCGTATATCCAGGTATGAATGATAGTACTGCGGTGAACGGTTCGGCAAAAATGACTGAGTTCTATGTGCCAAGCGGGTATATTAATACTGGTGCAAGTCAATATGACTTTGCCGTAATCAAAACCGATACGAATATTGGCAATACGGTCGGCTACCGATCCATCCGCCAGGTGACAAACTTGACTGGGACAACCATTAAAATCTCAGGATATCCTGGTGATAAAATGAGATCGACTGGCAAGGTGTCACAATGGGAGATGTCAGGTCCTGTGACGAGAGAAGATACGAATCTAGCATACTATACGATTGATACATTCAGCGGAAATTCAGGTTCTGCGATGCTAGATCAGAACCAGCAAATCGTTGGAGTTCATAACGCTGGGTATTCAAACGGAACGATGAATGGCGGTCCAAAAGCGACAGCTGCCTTTGTTGAGTTTATAAACTATGCGAAAGCGCAATAAAAAATAGAGCTTGTTTCCTTCATAGGGGACAAGCTTTTTTGTATGAATTCATTTAATAGAGGATTCATTTTTTTAACCTGTGGATTTGAGATTGAGAGCTACATCAATTTTTTCACATGTCATTCGCGAACCACTCATACATTAAAATGTCACATTTCCTTTAAGTCAAAATCATGCTTGAGATGGATGAGGAGGTCACGCGCTTTTGAAGATGAAAAGAGGCTGGATCGCTGCTGTCGCTTTATGTTTTGTGATATGGATGGGCATGTTGTTAGGTGGATTTGGAGAGAAGCAGGCAGCAAAAGGGGCTGATCGATATGATCATGTCGTTCAATTTCCAAAGGAAAGGTACCCTGAAACAGGCAGTCATATTCAAGAAGCCATTCGAAAAGGGCATTCAGATGTGTGTACCATTGACAGGAATGGAGCAGATGCCCGCAGGCAAGAATCATTAAAAGGGATTCCGACAAAACCTGGATTTGACCGGGATGAATGGCCGATGGCGGTTTGTCTTGAGGGAGGAAAAGGCGCAAGCGTTCAATATGTCAGTCCATCTGATAATAGGGGAGCAGGCTCATGGGTCGGGCACCAAATCAGCGGATTTCCTGATGGGAAAAGAATATTATTCATTGTGAAATAAATCTGAGGAAAAGGCACCCCTCGAGCGGGTGCCTTTTTTGTTTATGGCAGAGCGTATCCGAGCTGGCAGGGAAAAAAGATTCAGTGGTACAATCAATCTATAAGGTACAAAGACTGACAAGAAGAAAATGTGAAGGGACATTTGCTTATGGATAAGAACCGTGCATTATACGATTTTTTTATGCAGCATGCAGAGAAGCTGACTGAAACATGGTATGAATCAATTGAGGACGATGATCCAGAATCGATATATCGTTCAACAGATTCCAGCATCATTGCAGAGCTAAAACGGCAAAATCAAGATTATTACCAGCACTTTATACGAGCTATTATTGAAGACAAGACATATTTACATACTGAATTTAAAAAATGGTCTGAGGATTTAGCCAGTGATCCGAAGCATTTAAATACACCATTAGATTATGTCGTAAGAGAATACATGTCTAATCAAAGAGTCGTTCTGCATTACTTAAAAGAAT
This sequence comes from Bacillus sp. FSL K6-1000, assembly GCF_038630785.1. NCBI lineage: Bacteria > Bacillati > Bacillota > Bacilli > Caryophanales > Bacillaceae > Bacillus > Bacillus sp. FSL K6-1000. Next base: position 1,742,594 of record NZ_CP152042.1, read on the forward strand.
TTATTAAACAGCGTCAAGGTGACATTGATATTGACCGCATTTTTTATTGGTATGATTTGATTTCCGAAGCGTTTAATATATCAATCCATGTGTTTATCCAGCAATATGTGAAAAATACAACGAAGAAGCTTGTGGCTCAAAGAGATATGATTTATGAATTGAGTTCACCGGTGATTGTTTTAAAAAGCCAGATTGCGTTGTTGCCTTTAGTAGGTGATATTGACACAGCGAGAGCAAAGATTATTTTAGAAAATACGCTAAAACAGTGCTCGCAAAAAGGGGTTCAGCATTTATGTATTGATCTATCTGGTGTTGTCATTATTGATACAATGGTGGCTCATCAAATCTTTGATCTTGTCACATCACTTCGGTTAATTGGAGTAGAGACGACCATTTCAGGAATTAGACCAGAAATTGCTCAAACAGCAGTACAGCTCGGGCTTCCTTTTAATGAATTTCGCACGGCATCATCACTTGCTCACGCGCTGGACCGCATGACTGAATTTTCTCCAATATAAAAACCAGGCCGATGAGAGGCCTGGTTTTTTATTTAGATGACAGCGTCAATTTGTGTGACTTTCCAATCTTTTTGTACTTTTTCGTACGTAACAGTTCGTTTTACTTTGCGTCCATCAAGTGTTGGGACAGTAAATTCATATGTGCGGACTGTTTGTTTCTTAGAAACAAGTTTAGGTGTGGCTTTTTCCCAATTGAGCATGTTATCTCCGTCACCGACTGGAACAGCCATTTTGCCTTTATGAACAATAAACTGATAATCTTTTAAACCATGTTTGATGGCATCTTGAGTGAACACTTGAGATAGGTAGCTGTTTAATTTTTTCTTTGTATCAAATGTTTTAGAAAGATAGTTGTATGTCATATCTTTATAGGTAAATGATTTTAATTTGTAATTAGAATGTTCTTTAATTTTGTAGCCTGACATTGCACTCCAAAAGTGTTCTCTTGCATCAAGGGCAATATGTAACGCTTCTTTATTTGTCAAAGCGGCTGATTTCTTGGAAGCGGCCAATGTTGTAGTTTGTAATGAGATCATAAGCATAATAGCAGTTAATAAAACAAATAATTTTTTCAAGGCAATTGCCTCCTTTTCTCAATGAAAACTTCTTATGTTACAAATGTTACAATAATTACAGTGATATTACAAGTATTAAATCTAAATGTTTTTTTATTTCTTTTGTTTCTAATTATATAACGTTTGAGGGAGACAAAAAGTTTTCATTTTTTTTTATTTTTCTTCTTAATGATTATTTAACCGTTCTAAAGAAGAACGAAACGTCTTTTGGAAAAATTTCTATTTAGACGTTTAACACACTTTTTTATTTATGACATATACTGTCGTGATGAATGTCTAAAGAAAGTGGTGTTTATTATGTATCATCCGTATGAAGGTGTGTGGAATGGGTACTCATATGATAGGCAGATGCAAGGATTTCCATCTGTTGGTATTCCTCAAGGTGGAGGGTTTCCTGGGTTTCCGATCGGAGGAGGTACTTGGCCAGGGCAAGGTTCAGGCGGACAATCTGCACCGCCGGCACCGCCGCAGCATATCATTTCGCAGTATCAGCAAGCACTCTCGCAGCCACAGAGTATGCAGTCGCTTATATCTGGGCACGGTGTTGGCGGAGGTCATCAAACTGTACAATTTGCAGCGGGATGTAATAGAAGATGGACAATTGTGTTTTTGAGAAACGGTCAAGTATTTTTAATGTTCGTTCTTTCCTCACAGCCTTTTGGCCGAACAACTGGTTTTATATGGCCGAACTTTACATTTGGTTCCTTCCCAAGTTCAAGTATTCTTGCCTATTCTTGTGCATAAAAAAAAGCCGGTTCTCATCAGCAGCTGATGAAATACCGGCTTTTTTTAATGAATATTTCGAAATACGCCAATCACTTTACCTAGTATACTCACATTCTGTAAAATAATCGGTTCCATTGATGGGTTCTCTGGCTGTAATCTAAAGTGTGTATCTTCTTTATAAAAGCGTTTCACTGTCGCTTCATCTTCCTCTGTCATGGCGACCACAATATCACCATTGTTAGCGGTGCTTTGCTGACGCACAATGACATAGTCCTTGTCCAAAATACCTGCATCAATCATACTTTCTCCCATAATTTCAAGCATAAACACTTGTTCATCTGGTGCTGCAAAAGTCTCTGGAAGAGGGAAGTATTCTTCTACATTTTCAACAGCGGTGATAGGAAGGCCGGCCGTTACTTTTCCGATGACTGGAACGTTCATTACTGCGCTCTTTGGAATATTCATTTCCTCTTCATCTAGTACTTCGATCGCTCTAGGTTTTGTCGGGTCTCTTCTAATTAAGCCCTTTGTTTCTAGTCTAGCTAAATGTCCATGGACCGTTGAACTAGATGCTAGACCGACAGCTTCTCCAATTTCACGGACGGATGGGGGATAACCCTTGCTTTTTACTTCATCTTTGATGAATTTCAGGATATCGAGTTGTCTTTTTGATAGCTTCGTCATCTTTTGCACCTCAAAACGTCAATTTTAAAGAAATTATAGCATGTTTTTCCTAACAGTACAAACATAGGTTCGAAAAAACGTTTGACAGAAACGTTTGTTCGTATTTATAATGAGTGACAGAAAGAGCGAACACATATTCTATTAGGAGAGATGACATTATGAGGTTAAAAGAATCTATTATTTTTATTGGGGTATTCTCATTCATCGTTGGCATATTTCTCTCACTTATTGCAGTCACAAGCCATAATGATACAAATCAGTATGTTAAAATAGAGGTTCAATCAGGTGATACTCTTTGGGGGTTAGCTGATCAAGTAAACGATAGCAAATCAATCGACAAAAATGCATTTATTGATTGGGTTACCGAACACAATGATCTTGCTTCAACTGAAATCCAGCCTGGCGACATTCTTGTTATACCCGTCAAAAAAGAGCATCCAGTCGTATATCAGCTTGCAACAGTACAGTAGAAAGGTCGATTTTAGACATGAACGCAATCATTTATGCGAGAGTAAGCACTGTCAAAGAAGAGCAGGAAACCTCGTTGAAAAGACAAGAAGAAGAACTGCTGGCGTTAGCTGCCATGCACACGATGAATGTGGTCAAAGTCATCAAAGAAAAAGCAAGTGGATATGATTTAGATCGTGAAGGTGTGTTTGAAATGCTTGCTGCACTGAAGGAAGAGTCAATCGATGCCGTTTTGATCCAGGATGAAACTCGTCTTGGAAGAGGACAAGCAAAAATTGCACTTCTTCATTGTTTATTTAAAGAGAACGTAAAGGTATACAGCGTGTTTCATAGAGGAGAGCTTGAGCTTTCAGAAGCAGATGAAATGGTCATTGAGATTGTAGGAGTCGTCGAAGAATACCAACGGAAAATTCATAACCTGAAAATCAAGCGGGGAATGAAAAGGGCAGTTGAGCGCGGATATCAGCCTGAACTGAATTTAAGGCAGCAGGACCATGCACCTGGCCGTGAGCGTATTGAAGTGCCGATTTCAGAAATTGTTCGATTAAGAAAAAACAATATGACATTCGCCGAAATTGCCGCAACTCTTCAGGCATTAGGTTTTGACATTTCAAAAGCAACGGTGCATAGAAGGTATCAAGAATATGAAAAAGACCTTACCACCTAAAGCGTGATTTGTTGTCAAAATGATTGATATTTAGTAGTATGTAGAGAAAATGCTTTAAAGGAGTTTGTCATGATTTCTAAAGAACAGCTTGCAAGAATAAATGAGCTTTCAAAAAAGTCGAAAGAGACCGGTTTATCAGACGCTGAAAAAACAGAACAAAAGCAGTTGAGAGAAGAGTATTTGAAAGCTTTTCGTTCTTCTATGAAAAATACACTTAAAACTGTCAAGATCGTTGATCCTGAAGGAAACGATGTCACACCAGAAAAATTAAAAAGAGAAAAAGATCAGAACCTTCATTAAGCTGTGATTTCTTGAATTTTGAAAAGATGGGAAGATTATTCTCGTCTTTTTTCATATTTGCATAACTTTTTAGGTGATCGATAAACTAAATGTGACAAAATCCTTCTTTTTCAGCGTGAAATAGTTGTGAAAAAAGGACAGTAGATTTATGATAATGGTGTACACAAGATACGGAAGGGGATTTATATGGAAACGATTGAATTGAAATCTATTGCAACAATACGTACTCTCTCCATAGACGCAATTGAAAAAGCGAATTCCGGTCACCCAGGAATGCCGATGGGTGCTGCACCAATGGCGTACGCTTTATGGACGAATCACTTAAACGTAAGTCCGCAAAATCCAAATTGGTTTAACAGAGACCGCTTTGTTTTATCTGCGGGACATGGTTCTATGCTTCTATACAGCATGCTTCATTTAAGCGGATACAATCTGAGCATCGATGATCTAAAACAATTCCGCCAATGGGGAAGCAAAACACCTGGACATCCTGAATTTGGACACACAGAAGGCGTAGATGCCACAACAGGTCCTTTAGGCCAGGGTATTGCTATGGCAGTAGGGATGGCACTTGCAGAAAGACATCTTGCGGAAACGTATAACAAAGACAACTTTCAGGTTGTAGATCACTATACATACAGCATTTGCGGAGATGGAGACTTAATGGAGGGGATTTCCTCTGAGGCTGCTTCACTTGCTGGTCATTTAGGCTTAGGCCGTTTAATCGTTCTTTACGATTCAAATGACATTTCTTTAGATGGCGACTTAGATCGTTCATTCTCTGAAAATGTGAAGAATCGTTTTGAAGCGATGAACTGGGAAGTTCTTTACGTGAAAGACGGCAACAACATCGAAGAAGTAACAGCTGCTATTGAAAAGGCGAAACAAAGCACAGACAGACCTACTTTAATCGAAGTGAAAACAACAATCGGTTTCGGTTCGCCAAACCGTGCGGGAACGTCTGGTGTGCATGGTGCACCTCTTGGCAGCGAGGAAGCTAAGCTGACGAAGGATGCTTACTCTTGGACGTTTGAAGAAGATTTCCATGTACCTTCTGAAGTGTACGATCATTTCAAAGAAGCTGTCAAAGACGCTGGTCAGAAAAAAGAAGCAGCTTGGAATGAGCTGTTTGCGCAATACGAAAAAGAATATCCAGAGCTGGCAGCACAGCTGAAGCTTGCGATTGAAGGAAAGCTTCCTGAAAATTGGGACCAAGAGGTTCCTGTTTATGAAGCAGGTTCAAGCCTTGCCTCCCGCGCTTCTTCAGGCGAAGTGTTAAATGGCATTGCAAAGCAAGTACCTTTCTTTATTGGCGGGTCTGCTGACCTTGCAGGATCAAACAAAACAACGATTAAAAACACGGATGATTTCGGAAAAAATAATTATGCCGGCAAAAACATTTGGTTCGGTGTGAGAGAATTTGCAATGGGTGCGGCGCTCAACGGTATGGCACTTCACGGCGGTCTTCGTGTATTCGGCGGAACGTTCTTTGTTTTCTCAGATTACTTAAGACCAGCGATTCGTCTTGCTGCCTTAATGGGACTTCCAGTCACATACGTCTTTACTCATGATAGTATCGCTGTTGGTGAAGATGGTCCAACACATGAACCGGTTGAACAGCTTGCTTCACTGCGTGCGATGCCTAACCTTTCCGTTATTCGCCCAGCAGATGGAAATGAAACAGCTGCAGCGTGGAAACTAGCTGTATCTTCAACGGATAAACCGACTGCACTAGTTCTTACTCGTCAAAACCTTCCAACGATTGACCAGGCACCAGAGAAGGCATATGAGGGAGTAGAAAAGGGTGGATACGTTGTGGTTGAAGCAGCTGATGCACAGCCAGAAGCACTTCTACTCGCTTCAGGATCTGAGGTTGGTTTAGCCATTGAAGCGCAAAAGGCACTTGAAAAAGAGGGTATCCGCGCATCTGTTGTCAGCCTTCCTGCATGGGATCGCTTCGATCAGCAGTCAGATGAATACAAAGAATCCGTTCTTCCTAAAGCAGTACGTGCACGTATTGCGATTGAAATGGGTGCTTCACTTGGCTGGGAGCGTTACACTGGCCTTGACGGTGACGTGATTGCAATTGATAAATTTGGCGCTTCTGCACCAGGTGAAACCATTATCGAGAAATATGGATTTACTGTCAGCAATGTAGTCAGCCGTGTGAAAGCGAAGCTGAATAAATAAACGAACTCCAAGCATCATGCTTTTTTGCTATCTGTTTGCAGAGCTTTTTCATCCGCTCTGCAAACTTTTTTCTTTTTTCTTGTTTTTTTGACAAAACTAGTTTCTTCTCGCTTCATATATAGACAATTCTTTCTTTCACATTTTTGTATAATACAAGCAATAAACGAGATTGACGAAATGTGAAAGGAAGGGATAGACATGGAACGCCATTATTATATTTATTGGATTGAGGATGAATTTGCACATCACTATTTTGGCAGGGAATCTATTTTGTTTCATTTGTTTGAGTCGTTACACTGGACGAATCGCACTGACGATGAGTTAGTTATGCTTGTGAAGCAAGTGGATTATGTGACGAAACGAATCCCTGCTTTTCATATGCACCAGCGTCTCATGAATAACTTAACGAACATTCACTACACACAAATAGGCTCGATTTACAGCGCTTCCTTACCAGATGGAAAAGGAACCGCAGCATTTATTATTAAAGACCGGTATATTCAAATGTCTGCGACTGGCAGTTATGAGGCAGAAGCGGTGTTTTTTGAAGTGCTGAGAAAAATCAGCCCTTGTTTTCTTGCGATGGACTTTAGTTCAAAGAAGCACGGGTGGCTTAATCCAGTAAAAGTGAGGAATTTTGTTTAAAAAAATAAAATTGAACGTGAAATGTTGTATAATAGCCTTTTGTTTAGTACACTTTATACGAGACAACATGAAGGAGGAAGAATTATGGATTTATGGGTTGTCATCCTTGTAGGCGTTGTTGCACTGCTTGCAGGAGTTGCACTCGGATTCTTTATTGCTCGTAAGTATATGATGAGCTATTTGAAAAAGAATCCACCGATTAATGAACAAATGCTTCGAATGATGATGATGCAAATGGGCATGAAACCGTCCCAGAAGAAAATCAATCAAATGATGAAAGCCATGAACAACCAAGCGAAATAATACGTACGATATTATGATCATAGATGGAACATGGTTATAAAGAATGGACAAGCGTTGTCCTTTCTTTATTCAATTCACCTTCATCAGACGCTTAAAACCACTGTACTTGCATGAATGAAGCAGGGAAGGTGGTTTTTATTATGGCGTCAAACAGCATGTAAAAAAACAAAAAACCCCTATGACAGAGGTTTTCGTTTCTTTTATGGTCACACATATCAACTGTTCTACAATGGTGCGGCATGTTTGATATCATGAAGTATAATTAGTTGGCTGAGTTTGAGTGTAAGTGTCGTTGATATTGTAAGAGGAGATGATCTAGCTGCTGGCTATGTTCGATGGTCACTGTTGATGTCATCCCATTATGCAAGACAACTTTCATCAGCTCTTCTCTTTTTTCTTCGATTTGAGTTAATAATGATGTTTTTACCAAAGTCATGTTCCTTTCATGCAAATCTTGATAAAAAGAATCGATTCTATTATATCCATTTTAAGGTTTATTTTCAAATTTAAAGGATTCATTATCTTGATGTCAAATTAAATTATATAAGGTTTTAAGAGAATAGACCATCTTTATTGAGGTGATGTAAAAAAAATGAAATGATTTTGTCATCTCTTATTGTATATTTGTAAGAAGGGGGTGTTCTTTTGACAGATTTGAATTACTTTTTAGCATTTGGAGCAGGATTTCTTTCTTTTATTTCACCGTGCTGTCTTCCGCTTTATCCAGCGTTTTTATCGTATATTACGGGCGTTAGTATAGATGAAGTGAAATCCGAGAAGGTGATGCTGAGAAGGAGAAGTCTGCTTCATACATTATTCTTTTTAGTTGGTTTCTCTATTATATTTATTGCGATTGGGTTTGGGACATCGTTTGTCGGGAAGTTTTTTAATGATTATCATCAAGCGATTCGTCAAATTGGAGCCATCCTTATTATTTTCTTTGGTTTTATGACTCTTGGTGTATTCAAGCCCTCTTTCCTCATGGGTGAAAAGAGAATACAGTTCAAAAATCGTCCTGCTGGTTTTTTTGGATCCATTCTCATCGGAATGGGCTTTGCCGCTGGATGGACACCTTGTACTGGCCCTATTTTATCCGCTGTCATCACACTGGCGAGTAACAATCCTGAGTCGGCTGTCATGTATATGATTGCGTATATATTTGGATTTGCCGTCCCGTTTTTTATTCTCTCCTTTTTCATTACGAAAATGGGGTGGATCAAAAAGCGTCAGCAGCTTATCATGCGAATTGGCGGAATCATTATGATTGTGGTAGGGATTTTGCTGTTCTTTGATCTTCTGACATGGATTATCATCATGTTCTCATCATTGTTTGGCGGCTTTACAGGCTTTTGAAATCGTTTTCTACAGTCGCGGCGAATGGTTTTTTTTCGTCAATTGGAGTATATTATACATAGGCTGACCTTAAAGAATAAAGGAATGATTTGATATGATGATCTTGATCTCTTCTATAATTGCGGTATGTATGGCGGTGGCCGTCATGTTTATTCGCATTAAGTCATCTGCAAAACCTGCAACGGCAAAAAAAATTATTTTACCTCCTATTTTCATGAGCACTGGCGCACTGATGTTCTTTGTTCCAATGTTTCGGGTAACTGGAGCTGAATTTCTAGAAGCGATCACAGTGGGGATGTTTTTCTCTATATTTTTAATTAAAACTTCGAAGTTTGAAATTAGAGGCAATGACATTTACTTAAAGCGGTCAAAAGCATTTGTGTTCATTCTCATTGGACTTCTTGTCCTTCGTATCGGGATGAAGACCATCCTAAGTTCTTCTATTGATTATGGTTCATTAAGTGGGATGTTTTGGATTCTTGCCTTTGGAATGATCGTGCCTTGGCGGGTTGCCATGTATTTGTCGTTTAGAAAGCTGTCTAAACAATTAGATCCGCAGCAGATTCAAATGAATTAAACCTCCTTTTAATAAAGGAGGTTATTTTAATAACGATTCATATGGCGAGTGATCAATGTTTTTTTCTTGAAGGCGCTTCAATAAAAACTTATGATCCCGCTTTGGTGTAGCCATAATGTAGCCGCGAATGATTAAGTCTAAATTAATGCTGGCAGCCTGTTCTTTTAATGCCAACTCACCAATTTTACCTGCAATTTTTTCTTTGGCAACATCTCTAAACAGCTCTGGAACAGGTAATACGAGTTCATTTAACAGCTGTTTGTCCTCATCCCGCCATAGGTGAAGGCTCTTTTGAATATATTCATCCTGCCAATCAAGCTCTGATTTCCCATCTTCCTTTGGCAATCGTTTTAAAAATTTGCGAAACATAAAAAAGCCACCGATTGCGAGTAATCCGATCATCACTGTACCCCAAAATAAAATGAACCACAAAAACCAGCCGCTTAACATGTTCTCACTCCTTATACCCCTTATCTCTCTATTTTATATTACATGAAGAGAGGATAGAAGAAAATAACAAAAATGTATGTCTATTATCTCTATAAACGCCCTTTTTCATTGATAGCCGCCCATTTACTAGAATGACCCAATCCGATTAGTAGAAAAAGAATACATTATTGTATAGCGACTCTACTATTTGGCCATGGTGGTTCGCAAAAGGTATTGACTTGAAACGAACGGGAAGAGAGCCCACCTATATGAAGGTGGGCTCTTAATGTTTGAAGTGCGGGATTTGAAAGGAAAATGCACCGCTTGGATGGTCGGAACATTTTTTAATTTTTATCGATATGATTTGGTTTTCATAATCTGTTGCAATGTCTTTGTCGTTTAAATAAAAAGGGAGCATCACGCTTTTTTCAACTGGCTGTTCGCCTTCACCTTTTGGCTTTTGTACTGTGTAAGTCAACGTCAGCTCATGTCCAGCGAAGGTCAGCTTTACATCAGTGATCGATAAAGTGGAGACATCGATTTCGATAATATAATCACGGCTTGTTTCATAAAGATCAATTGGGAGGTGTTCATCATACCAGGCAAATGGATCATCCATTAAAACATTGAGCCAATCATCTATTTCAAGAAAATCAGAGGAATTCGATTGCTTTTCATTCTCCATAAACACTCCTCCATCACATCTCATAATAAATCATATGATGAAAATGGAAATGTGTGAAAGACCTAAAACATCCCGTGTGGTCACGGGATGAGAGGGGAATGATTACATATCATGATGAGAATTGTGCTTTTGTCTTGTATGGTTGCGGTTTTTCACTTTTTTACTGCCTGATAACGGCTCAGGCTGACCGCTTTGATGCTCCTTAGGAGAGTTTTGACGGATGTCTTTCCCTGTGTTTTTATTCGTCATGATGTTTGGCTCCTTTTTATTGATTCTTTTTGCGTTTTTTATTGTTTTGTCTTTGTTCTTCTGTTAAAACGAGTTGATCATCTTCCGTATAGCCTGCGCCATTACCTTGGCTTTTGGCTGCGTTCATGCCGTCAATGACATGATTTGCTTTGCGTTTTGTCATGTTCTTTCACCTCATTTATAGTATGAACCCGATGCGCTTCGTTTATGAAGAGTAATCATTTCCTAATGATAAGTTAAACTTATTGAATTTAATAAAAGCATTGTTATTTACTTATGTATGAATTTGTTTTAAGATGAAATTGTGAGAAAATTGTGGTGAAATACGACGATTTTTCTGAGAATTGAAATTGATCTTGATCATCAAAAGGGGGATTTTGGACATGTCGAAACAGCAGCAAGTCGCTAAACAAGACGCTTTTCAATCTAGAAAAACGTTTTCGACAAATGGGAAAACGTATCACTATTATTCGTTAGAAGCACTAGAGAAACAAGGAATCGGAAATGTTTCTAAGCTGCCTTATTCCATTAAGGTACTTTTAGAATCAGTGCTTCGCCAAGTAGACGGTAGAGTGATCAAGAAGGAACACGTTGAGAACTTGGCAAAATGGGGAACTGCCGAGGTAAAAGAAATTGATGTTCCATTTAAACCTTCTCGTGTTATTTTACAAGACTTCACGGGTGTACCAGCCGTCGTTGACCTTGCTTCTTTAAGAAAAGCAATGGCAGATGTGGGCGGGGATCCGGATAAAATTAACCCTGAAATTCCAGTTGACCTTGTTATTGACCACTCAGTACAAGTTGATAAAGCTGGAACTGAAGATGCATTAAACATTAACATGGATTTAGAATTCGAACGTAACGCAGAGCGTTATAACTTCCTTAGCTGGGCAAAGAAAGCGTTTAACAACTACCAAGCTGTTCCGCCTGCAACAGGAATTGTTCACCAAGTGAACTTAGAGTATCTTGCAAGTGTTGTTCATGCAATTGAAGAAGATGGCGAGATCATCACTTACCCAGATACATTAGTTGGAACTGACTCTCATACAACGATGATTAACGGTATCGGTGTACTTGGATGGGGCGTTGGCGGTATCGAAGCGGAAGCTGGTATGCTTGGTCAGCCTTCATACTTCCCAGTACCAGAAGTTATTGGTGCTAAATTAGTTGGAGAGCTTCCAAACGGAACGACTGCAACTGACCTTGCATTAAAAGTCACACAAGTCCTACGTGAAAAAGGCGTAGTAAACAAGTTCGTTGAGTTCTTCGGACCGGGTGTTGCTCAATTGCCATTAGCAGATCGTGCAACAATTGCGAACATGGCGCCAGAATACGGTGCTACTTGTGGATTCTTCCCAGTAGATGAAGAAGCACTTGCTTACCTTCGCCTTACTGGACGCGATGAAGAGCAAATTAATATCGTTGAAGAATATTCTCGTGCAAATGGCTTATTCTATACGCCAGATGCAGAAGAACCAATTTTTACTGATGTTGTGGAAATTGATCTTTCTAAAATTGAGTCAAACTTATCTGGTCCTAAACGTCCACAAGATTTGATTCCACTTTCTCAAATGAAAGAGACGTTCCATAAACACATCGAAAGCCCAGCTGGTAACCAAGGGTTTGGCTTAGATAAATCAGAGCTAGATAAACAAATCGAATTTGATCTTGCAAACGGTGAAAAAGCTGTGATGAAGACAGGTGCGATTGCGATTGCAGCGATTACGAGCTGTACGAATACATCGAACCCATACGTGTTAATCGGAGCAGGTCTTGTTGCGAAGAAAGCAAGTGAGCTCGGTATGAAAGTGCCAAACTACGTGAAAACGTCACTAGCGCCGGGTTCTAAAGTTGTAACAGGATACCTTGTGAATTCAGGACTTCTTCCATATTTAAGAGACCTCGGATTTAACATTGTTGGATATGGCTGTACAACTTGTATCGGAAACTCAGGACCGCTTGAGAAAGAAATTGAAGATGCTGTCTCTGAAAATGATCTGCTGATCACTTCTGTTTTATCAGGTAACCGTAACTTTGAAGGTCGTATCCATCCGCTTGTGAAAGGAAACTACCTTGCATCTCCACCATTAGTTGTGGCTTATGCACTTGCAGGTACGGTGAATATTGATTTAACAAAAGATCCTATCGGTGTCGATAAAAATGGTGAAAACGTTTATTTCAATGACATTTGGCCATCAATGGACGAAATCAACAGCGTCGTTAAAAGCACTGTCACACCTGAGCTATTCCGTTCAGAGTATGAAACTGTTTTTGACAACAATGACCGCTGGAATGAAATTAAAACGACGGATGATGCATTGTACAAATGGGATGAAAATTCCACATACATTGATAACCCGCCATTCTTTGAAAACCTATCAGTTGAACCTGGTAAAGTTGAACCGCTTAAAGGCTTGCGCGTAGTTGCGAAGTTCGGTGACTCTGTCACAACTGACCATATTTCTCCTGCTGGAGCGATTGGTAAGGACACACCGGCGGGCAAATACTTGCAAGAAAGAGGCGTGTCGCCTAGAGACTTTAACTCATATGGATCTCGCCGTGGTAACCACCATGTCATGATGAGAGGTACTTTTGCAAACATCCGTATTAAGAACCAAATTGCACCGGGAACAGAAGGCGGCTATACAACTTACTGGCCAACTGGTGAAGTGACATCCATTTATGATGCATGCATGCGCTATAAAGAAGATGGAACAGGTCTAGCGATCTTAGCAGGTAAAGACTACGGAATGGGTTCTTCACGTGACTGGGCTGCAAAAGGAACAAACCTTCTTGGAATTAAATTTGTTCTAGCTGAAAGCTTTGAGCGTATCCACAGAAGTAACCTTGTCTTCATGGGCGTACTTCCTTTGCAGTTTAAAGACGGAGAAAGTGCAGAAACTCATGGTCTAACAGGAACAGAAACATTTGAAGTTCATGTTGACGAAACAGTTCGTCCGCGTGATCTCGTTACTGTGAAAGCAATTGACACAGATGGTAACGAGAAAACATTTGAAGTGGTCGTTCGCTTTGACAGTGAAGTTGAAATTGACTACTATCGTCATGGCGGTATCCTTCAAATGGTACTTCGCGAAAAATTGGCAAGCAACTAATACAGCAAAGAAGAGAAGGCGATTCAACAGCTTTCTCTTCTTTTTTAAAATAGTGGAGGATCAATCATGTGGAAAAAAGGAATGGCAAGCGCTGTTTTACTTGTGTTGATTGGTTTACTTGCATGGAATTTATTTGGGCCAAAAGAGCCCGCAATCGGTCTTGAAAAAGGGGATCAAGCCCCTGATTTCGAACTAAAAACCCTTGATGGCAAAACCGCCTCGTTATCTGATTACCGAGGGAAAAAGGTGCTCGTCAATTTCTGGGCGACATGGTGTAAGCCGTGCAGGACAGAAATGCCGGATCTAGACGCAATTAGGAGCGAAAATGACCAAGTTGAAGTACTAGCGGTGAATTTGACAACCACTGAAAAGAGTGTAGATCATGTGGCAGCATTCACAAAAGAATTAAAGCTGAGCTTTCCTGTTTTATTGGACCAAAAAGGCATTCAAGCAAGATATCAGGTACTTTCATACCCAACGACCTACATATTAGATGAAAAAGGACGCATCATGTCTGTGAAGCATCAAATGCTGACAAAAAAAGAAATTGAAAAAGAGCTGGATCTATAATGATTCAGCTTTTTTTGCTTATTTTCCAAATGTTTTGGCGAAAATGTAATCATACATATATGGAGGTGAGTGGAATGAGAAGAAGAAAACGACGCACATTTGAAGAGCTTGTGCTTGAAAATAAAAAAGAATTATTAAGCAATGAGGAATTTTTAAACCAGCTCGAAGAAAAGTTGGAAGAACGATTTAGACAAAAATAAGTCATGAATTATCCGTTTTCGTTCATCCTAAAGGAGAGGGAGGGATGAATAATGGGTAGAGAGCATGATAAACAAGCGCAGTTTACACCAGACCATTTAGGGACAAAACCTGTAGCATACAAACGGAATAAAGGTAAAAAGATGCATAATAAATCAAATGAACAGCCAGATGTGATACAGACAAAGGGCGAATAAGGAGGGGAATCATCATGAATAACGAGTCATATCAATCCAATCCAGATGATCGATCTGATAATGTTGAAAAGCTGCAAGATATGATCGAGAACACACTTGACAATATCGATGAATCTGAAGCAGCGATGTCCGTTTCGACTGAGACAGAAAAGCAAATGATCAAACAAAAAAACGAAAACCGCAAAATGAGTATTGACGCGATGCGTTCTGAGATAAAGGACGAAGAAGCAGCAAGAAAGAATGGCTATACTGAATAAACCAGGGATTCCTGGTTTATTTTATTGCCTCTTTTTAGAAGAACCATTTGGAATGTGGTAAAATGGCAGAGACAGACCTTAGGTTTTGATAGGAGAGCGATGAAAACGTGTATGTATCCAAAAAAGAAATAGAAGTCCGTTATGCAGAAACAGATCAAATGGGCATCGTATATCATGCCAATTATTTAATCTGGATGGAAGTCGGCAGAACAGCATTGATTAAAGAATTAGGGTTTTCCTATGCGCAGCTAGAAGCAGACGGTGCTCTTGCACCTGTTATAGACTTGCAGGTTCAATATAAAAAACCATTGCTGTATGGTGAAACAGCAACCGTTCATACATGGATTGAAGAATATAATGGTGTCAAAACGGTGTATGGCTATGAAATTCAAAAACCTGATGGACAAACAGCGATTACAGGGACAACCTCACATATTTGTGTAGATAAAGACACCTTTAGACCTATTCAATTTAGAAAAGCCTTTCCTGCTTGGCATAAAGTATATGAACAGTCGAAGAAGCAGGTTTAATTTATGGCTTTTGGTATTAAACGAAGCGATTTAAACGCTTGGAAAACAGCTGTCCAGGAAGGAAAAGTTGCTTTTTTAACACACTACTGGCTCGATGACCGTTTTCCAAATGCCAATACCGTCACAAAAGCAGCCTGTCAGGATATGAAGCGTTTAGTTGAGTGGGGAGAAAGACATGGACTAAAAAAAGAATGGATTCATGACCGCGAAGGGTTTCCTCATTTTGACTTAATCGGTGAGCCGCAAAAAAGAATTCTGCAAAAGGAACGGTCTTTAGGAAACATTCAAGAGTATGGGCTGTATATTGAAGTGTAAAACAAAAAAGATACCCGAGGGATGAGGTATCTTTTTTGTTTATTCATAATGAAATTCTGGTTCTTTCACGGACTCGTTATAATCAATATGCAGATCATGGTTGTCAAAGTACCAAATATCACTTTCCTCAATAAAGAAAGTAATACCTTCTATTTCAGCAGTTGCGCCGGCATTTTGAGGTTCATCTTTTGCGACGCCGAGAGAAAAGCCTTTTTGAACATTACTGCACCCGCCATATCTCACAAAAAAGCGAACTTGATCACCTTTTTCTAAATCTAATTCATCCTTGTACCAATTGAGTGCATCTTCTTTTATTGTTAATTTCAATGTGATCGCCCCTTTTTGAAGTCATGCTGTTTTTAAAATGCAGGATGCAAAAACAGCTTTTCTTTACTTTTACCACATATTTAAATGGATGAAACGGCTAGAGCCATTTGATTTTCGGTTCAGTTTTGTTGAGAATTCGTTTGAGGTTGGCGATGTGTCTGTAAATCACAAAGCCAGCAAGAACGGCAACAACAATGATTAAGAATAGGTCTTTGGTGAATATGCTGTAAATGAATGTATAGATCCCGGTCAGCATAGATGATAGTGAAACATATTTACTAATGTATAAAAATAAGAAAAAAGCAGCGATCATCGTGATAAATAGGAATGGGGCGTAAAATAGCAGCACACCGCCTGATGTAGCGACTGCCTTTCCCCCTTTAAATTTTGCAAAGACAGGAAAGCTGTGACCGATAACAGCAGCAACTCCTGCTAATAAGGGATGGATGTCCAGCTGCATGAAAAACGGTAAAGCTGAAGCAAGCGTCCCTTTTAGGATATCAGCAGTAATCACAATAGACCCTGCTTTTACGCCAAGTGTACGAAATGCATTCGTCGCACCTAGGTTTCCGCTGCCATGTTCACGGATATCGATACCCTTTGCAGCTTTCCCGACAATGAGACCGGATGGAATACTGCCGAGAAGATAAGCCAAAATAAACATCAAAGCAATTAACATCTGCATAACTCCTTTATATTCTCCCTCTTGTCTTACATTTTAACATGATCTTGTGAAAAACATGGGGAACTTTTTTTGAAAAAATCGAAAGCAGATGGATTCGGCTTTGTTTTTAAGCAGAAATTCGCTAAAATAGAGGAAAAGGAGTGTCTTGATGAACAATCCTACGAAAGAAGAAATCGGCCGTATATTAAAGAGCAGTAAACGAATTGCTGTTGTTGGATTATCAGATCAGCCGCACCGGACGTCTTATATGGTGTCTAAAGCGATGCAGGATGCCGGGTATGAGATTATCCCAGTGAATCCAACGATCGATGAAGCACTCGGTGTGAAAGCAGTCGCTTCTTTAAAAGACATAAAAGAGCCTGTTGATATCGTCAATGTCTTTAGACGTTCAGAGTTTTTGCCAGAGGTGGCAGAAGAGTTTCTCCAAATAGACGCACCTGTTTTTTGGGCGCAGCAAGGCATATATCACGATGAAACGAAAAGGCTGATTGAGGAAAATGGCAAGGTCGCCATCATGGATTTATGTATCAAGGTGGCTCATGCGTTGACAAAAACTCATTAATTCGTCAAAAATCCTTGGTTTTTCAAGGATTTTTGCTTTTTTGTTGCAGAAATATATTTGCGATTCTAGAAGAAAGCGATAAAATAAGGCGACAGGGACATATCGGCGGCCTTGCATATCGAGAAAAAGAGCGATAAGATAAATATAGAACATTTGTTCTGTTTTGCTAAAACCATCATATGATTGCATTTGGCTTATGAAACAGTCTTGTTTATAATGGACTTCTAGTTCTGATTGCAGAATGTAGAATGATTCTCATAGCTGTGCAAAAGAGCATGTATTGGTCAATCCCACATGCATGGTGATGATGCAGCTTATTAAAGTGGACAGTAATGAGCAGCATGATCATCATTAAAATCTAGAGAGATCATTTGATGATTAGCCGGTTATGTTTGTTAGTGAAAGGGGATTAAGCATTTGGTTAAAAAGCAGCAAGTAGATTATAACGATGATTCTATTCAGGTGCTAGAGGGGCTTGAAGCGGTCCGTAAACGTCCAGGGATGTATATTGGATCTACGGATTCCCGCGGTCTTCATCACCTTGTCTATGAGATTGTAGACAACTCTGTCGATGAAGTGCTCGCTGGCCATGGAGATCATATCATTGTCAAAATACATAAAGATAACAGCATTTCCGTCCAAGATAAAGGGCGAGGAATGCCTACTGGTATGCATAAGCTTGGAAAACCGACACCTGAGATCATTTTAACGGTCCTGCACGCAGGCGGAAAATTTGGTCAAGGTGGATATAAAACAAGTGGTGGACTTCATGGAGTTGGGGCATCGGTTGTGAACGCGCTGTCAGAATGGCTTACTGTCACAATTGAACGGGACGGATTTATTTATCACCAGCGCTTTGAAAACGGCGGTAAACCTGTCACATCACTTGAAAAAGTCGGAAAATCGAAAAAAACGGGAACACTGATTCATTTTAAGCCGGACCCAACCATGTTCAGTGTTACGACCTATAATTTCGATACATTATCAGAGCGTTTAAGAGAATCTGCCTTTTTATTAAAAGGGTTAAAAATAGAGCTGATCGATGAACGGCATGATGTACAAGAAACGTTTTATTATGAGACAGGCATTGAAGCCTTTGTTGCTTATCTAAATGAAGAAAAAGATGTTCTAAGTGAAGTCGTCTCATTTGAAGGAGAGCATCAGTCCATTGAAGTAGATTTTGCTTTTCAATTTAACGATGGCTACTCGGAGAATATCCTTTCCTTCGTCAATAACGTCAGAACAAAAGATGGTGGAACACATGAGTCTGGTGCCAAAACGGCCATGACGAGAGCCTTTAACGAATATGCACGCAAAGTGGCCCTTTTAAAAGAAAAAGACAAAAATTTAGAAGGTACTGATATTCGCGAAGGACTGTCTGCTATTATTTCTGTCAGAATTCCTGAAGAGCTGCTTCAATTTGAAGGGCAGACAAAAGGAAAGCTTGGGACAAGTGAGGCTCGTTCAGCTGTTGATGCTGTTATTTCTGAAAAACTTGCGTATTTCCTTGAAGAAAACCGGGAAACAGCCACTCTTCTTGTGAAAAAGGCGATTAAAGCGCAGCAGGCAAGAGAAGCTGCTAGAAAAGCCCGTGAAGAAGCGAGAAGCGGCAAGAAACGTAAAAAATCTGAAGCAACGCTGAGCGGAAAATTAACACCAGCCCAATCTAGAAACCCAGCAAGAAACGAACTATATCTAGTAGAGGGTGACTCAGCGGGCGGGTCAGCTAAACAGGGACGTGACCGTAAATTCCAAGCGGTTCTGCCGCTGCGCGGAAAGGTCATCAATACTGAAAAAGCAAAGCTTGCTGATATTTTCAAAAACGAAGAAATCAACACCATTATTCATGCAATTGGTGGAGGCGTCGGTGTCGATTTTAATGTAGAAGACATCAATTATGACAAAATCGTCATCATGACAGATGCGGATACGGATGGAGCGCATATTCAAGTGCTTCTCTTAACATTCTTCTATCGTTATATGAAGCCGCTGATTGAGCATGGCAAAGTGTTTATTGCACTTCCGCCTTTATATAAAGTCAGCAAAGGCTCAGGGAAAAAAGAAATCATTGAGTATGCATGGTCTGATGAAGAAATGGATGACGTACTGAAGAAAGTTGGAAAAGGGTACACGATTCAGCGCTACAAAGGGTTAGGTGAAATGAATGCCGACCAGCTATGGGAAACGACAATGAATCCAGAATCGAGAACACTTGTCAGGGTCAAAATTGATGATGCTGCACGTGTGGAGCGCCGCGTCACAACTTTAATGGGTGACAAAGTTGAACCACGCCGTAAATGGATTGAAAAGAATGTCGCGTTTGGACTTGATGAGGAAAGCAACATTCTTGAAAATGAAAACTTGTCGCTAGCTGAGGAGGTTTAAACATGGCACAACAAGAACGATTTCATGATTTACCATTAGAAGAAGTAATCGGCGACCGCTTTGGCCGCTATAGTAAATATATTATCCAAGACCGGGCGCTTCCAGATGCACGTGATGGTCTAAAACCCGTACAACGAAGAATTTTATATGCGATGTACGCAGAAGGAAATACGCAGGATAAAAACTTCCGTAAAGCCGCTAAAACAGTCGGTAACGTGATTGGTAACTATCACCCGCACGGAGACTCATCTGTTTATGAAGCGATGGTAAGAATGAGTCAGGAATGGAAAGTACGAAATGTGCTGATTGAAATGCACGGAAATAACGGGAGTATTGATGGAGATCCGCCTGCTGCCATGCGTTATACGGAAGCAAGGCTGTCTGCCATTGCTTCAGAGCTTTTAAAGGACCTAGACAAGGAAACGGTCGAATTTGTTGCGAACTTTGATGATACAAGCAAAGAGCCAGTTGTATTACCAGCGATGTTCCCAAACCTTCTCGTGAATGGATCAACAGGGATTTCAGCTGGTTATGCGACAGATATCCCGCCGCATCATCTTGGAGAGGTCATTGATGGTGTCATTAAGCGAATTGAACAGCCGTATTGTACGGTTGAGGATTTAATGACAGTCATCAAAGGGCCGGATTTCCCAACGGGCGGTATCATTCAAGGTGTAGACGGTATTAAGAAAGCGTATGAAACAGGAAAAGGGAAGATCATGATTCGCGGAAAAGCGGAGATTGAAACCATCCGCGGCGGACGCCAGCAAATCGTGATCACAGAAATTCCTTACGAAGTGAATAAAGCCAACCTTGTCAAAAAGATGGACGAGTTCCGAATTGAGAGAAAAGTAGAAGGTATTTCAGAGGTCCGAGATGAAACAGACCGTACTGGGCTTCGAATCGTAGTAGAGCTGAAAAAAGAAGCAGATGCAAATGGTGTACTGAATTTCTTATATAAAAACTCAGATCTGCAAATCCCGTATAACTTTAATATGGTAGCGATACATAATCGAAGACCGACCTTAATGACGCTCACAACTGTACTAGATGCGTATATTGCCCATCAAAAGGAAGTGGTGACGAACCGCTCAGCGTACGAGCTTCGAAAAGCGAAGGAACGCCACCATATTGTCGACGGCTTAATTAAGGCACTTTCTATCTTAGATGAAGTCATTGCCACAATCCGCTCCTCTAATGATAAGCGAGATGCCAAGAACAACTTGATGGCGAAATATGATTTTACAGAAGCACAATCAGAAGCGATTGTTTCACTCCAGTTATATCGTTTAACGAATACAGATATTACGCAATTAAGAGACGAAGCAAGAGAGCTTGATGTGCGCATCGCAGAGCTTGAAGACATTTTAGCGAACGAGAAAAAGCTGCTGAAGGTCATTACAAACAGCCTGAAAAAGCTCAAAAAGACATATGCTGATGAGAGAAGATCCGTCATTGAGGAAAAAATCGAAGAAATTAAGATTAACCTTGAAGTGATGATCGCATCAGAGGATGTTTACGTGACAGTCACGAAAGATGGTTACATTAAACGAACAAGCCAGCGCTCTTATGCTGCCTCTAACGGTAAAGACTTTGGCATGAAAGATACTGACCGTTTGATTCATCAGTTTGAAATGAATACAACGGATGTTCTTCTGCTGTTTACGAATAAAGGAAGCTACATTTATTGTCCTGTTCACCAGCTGCCAGATATACGCTGGAAAGACATGGGGCAGCATATTACGAATATCATTTCGATTGATCGCGAGGAATCAATCCAAAAAGCCATTCCAATAAAAGAATTTGATGAAACGTCATATCTTTTATTCTTTACGAAAGGTGGAATGGTGAAGAAAACAGAGCTTCTTCAATATAAAGCGCAGCGTTATTCGAAACCGCTTGTCGCCTTGAATCTAAAAGGTGACGATGAACTCGTTGATGTTCATGTCACAACAGGACAGCAGGAATTGTTTATTGCAACGAAAAATGGTTACGGTTTATGGTTTGATGAAGAAGAAGTAAGTGTTGTTGGACCGAGAGCGGCAGGTGTCAAAGGAATCAACTTGAAGGAAGGGGACGAGGTAGTCTCTGGCCAGATCATTGATCCGAAGAACGATGTCCTTGTGCTCACAACACAAAGAGGGGCTGTAAAGCGAATGAACCTCTCTGAATTTGATAAAACATCAAGAGCGAAACGCGGAGTTCTTATGCTGAGAGAGTTAAAGAAAAACCCACACCGTATTGTGGCTGTGATCGCTGCAGCGCTGCACGATACACTTGAGATAGATACCGAAAAAGGCACAACGATTCCACTAGATATTTCTACTTTAAGAGCGAATGACCGCTATAGCAATGGGTCATTTATTGTAGATGAGGAAGAGCAGGGAGAAGTGACTCATGTCCTTCTGACTCCTGAACGTGCACCAGATGACAATAAATAAGCAAACGAAAACCCCCTGCGATTGGCAGGGGGTTTCTTTTTATATACAGGTCAATTAGCTCTCGTGGTTGCCAAACATGCTTGTAATGGCGTGCACTACTTCAATTCCTTGGTAAACGAAAAGAGAAAGTGAAGTGACAGAGAATAGACCTAGAATGAAAATTCTTAAGAAAAATAACATCGTGTAAAACCTCCCAATTTTTGTTTTGATTTAGATGGTTGGGTTAAACACGAGCTTGTCGGAAATAAGAAGATTGATAGAAAACTGCAAGTAAATGCTTCTTTTTCCGGTCAAATCGATCAGTATGAGTGATGCGCGCAAATCCAGCTGTCATACTGCCAATAATCAGCAGTGCTGTAAATGCGGCAAATACTGCGCTCACATGTTTTTGTTTCTTTTCATCGCCCATTGTCTGGACGATTTTCATTTCATGTGATTCTTGATCGGCAACCACCTTCGCATGATGGTATACCTGAACGGAATGAGGCATTGAGAACAAATGAAAACTTGCAAGTGCTATACATAAAACACCTAATTTTAATAGCATATTTTTTTTCATTTTTCTCACCCCTTCCTGGTTATTTTCATGATCTTACCACGTTTTCAGTTATTTGAAAAGTCTTATTTTTTTACTTTCCCTCTTTAAAAAAACGATAAACATCAGGACATCTATAGGACTGTTTCACTTCATGAAAGGTTTCAATTTTATTTTTTAAATTTAAAAAAAGTGCCATGATCAAGGATCAGACACGTTTAGTGAGCTTGTAATGAATGTGGTTTTGCTACAGCTTTAGTAAAGATTCCTGCAATACATATGGCAAATAGAACAAAGATAAAGGCATGAAGCAGTCCAACTTGATTAGCAAGCAGCCCTAAAATAGGAGGGCCGGAAAGGGAGGCTGTGTAACCAGATAAGGTCACAATACTGACGCGTTTGACAGCGTACCGGCTATCATCGCCAGCTGCAGAAATGGTCAGCGGAAAGCCTAAAGATGCGCCAAGTCCCCATAAAAAGATCGATATCATACATACAACAAGTGAAATCTTTAAAATGACTAAGAATAGTCCGGCAGCTGCTGATAAAATGGCCACTCTTAGCAATAACACTCTGCCAAAGCGATCAATCAATCGTCCGCTGATCAGTCTGCCGCTAATCATGCCGCACAAAAACAAAGCATAGATGACCGTACTCATGGAATGTGAAACTTGATAGCCATCCACCATTGCAAGTGGAATCCAATCATTGGCCGAGCCTTCGACAAACGCAAGACATAAGGCAATCATCGCAAGAGATATCGTACGTTTGTTCAGCCATGCTGTTTGAGCAGGCTCAACTGTATCTGACTGCTTCTCATGCTGATCTTTTCCTGTCCCATGCGGGATAAACCGTGTACAAATCAATATGCTGAGGAAGAATAGAAGGGCAATAACGAGAAGGTGTATCAATACAGAAACCCCTAGATGGATAAAAAGAATACCAGCACCTGCTCCAATTAACGTCCCAATGCTAAAGGAAGCGTGCAATATAGGCAGAATGGTTTTCTTGATGCTGTACTCAATCTCTGTTCCTTCTAAGTTCATCGCTACATTACACATGCCAGAGCCTGCTCCAAAAAGAAAAAGACCAGAAGTGACGACAAAGATAGAAGAGAGCGTTGAACCAATGGCAAGAGTAGTGAATCCAAGGAACATCAAAAAAGCACTGATCACAATCGCCACTCGGCCGCCTTTTTTGCGGACGAATACATTTGAAAGAACAAGCCCAACAATTGAACCAACAGATAAACCGAGTAAAATAAGTCCCATTGTTCCTGTGTTTGCTTGTAATAAATCTCTAACTTCCGGTGTCCGCGAAAACCATGTAGAAATGGAGATTCCAGACATCGTAAAGATCACAATAATTGCTTTATACCACTTTAATTCCATCTAATCCCTCACATTTAAAGATATATATGTTATTGAACAAATCTACTCGATTATAAAGGAGACTTGCTGATTCGTAAATAACAGGAGGGAGGAACGTAATGAAAAAATGTTAGTCAAAAGAAATTTCTATTGGTGAGAGGTGAAATTGATGGATACACAATGATTAATGAGCATTTTTCAAGTGTAATGTTGGACTAGATGTTTTGACATATTAGAACGAAAAAAGCATTGATTTGGTAAACACACAATCGAACATCAACTGGAGCTATAATGATCGTTTGATAGCAAAGCTCATAGCATCTGGCGCTGTTTGACAAAAACGTTGCAACGAATTGGTTATGGTTGTGAAATCCCGCGAATATCATCAAAGCATTTAGATGAATCAATTTAAAATTGATTTTTTTCTTTTTTGTCTCAATAAGATAAGTATACTTAGTTTTGAGACGAAGGAAATTCGTTTGTTGTTTAACTTCCTAGAATATATATTATGTAAACTAAGAAATGAGAATACATATTTAATTTTTCACAACCTCTACCACCTTCTCAATAAATTAGATTGGTCGTAAAGGTTGTGCCTTTCCTTATTGGCTGCAACAGTAAATTAAATACTTTGGGATATTTCGTTTAAAAATATTTTTCTCTTTTCATCTGTTGTTAAGTTAACTCTTGAAAAATGAATCCATTGGGTGTCTTCATTTTTAAGTCCCAAGTCAGCAAGAGTTCTGTTAATAAAAACGCTTTGAATCGCATTCCCACCTTCAGATTCTATATAATCCTTATCTGTTGTAGATGTTGAGATCACAGTTGTTTTTTTAATATTTGTCAATAAACCTTTTAAAGCCCCAGTGTTTTTATCTTCTAAGAATGCGAAACCTCTTAACATGACTTTATCAATAAATCCTTTTAAAATTGCAGGTAAATCCCACCACCAGACAGGAAATATAAATATTAATTCAGTTGCCTGACTTAATTTCTTTTGATAATCCTTAACTAATTGATAAGGTGTTTCGCCTTTAATAAAATACTTCAATTCTTCAGCTGAAAAAACGGGATTAAACCCATCTTTATATAAATCGATCACTTGAAATAGTTCTCTCTTTGTTTCTAGATTTTCTGTAATGGAAGTCAAAATGGCATGATTATAGCTTCCGTCCCAAGGATGTGCATAGACAATCGTTTTCATTATTCATTCACCCTTTTTTGTTATTTTCATCATATTTTGATGTACATTCATTTTATTGTATGCTATAACGTACTACAAGTACGGTAATTAAAGTGCGATACTAACCTAAAGGAGAGTGTGAAATGACGAAAGAATCCTTTACAGCTACTGTTGACCTAAAAGAAACTGGATTTGGGTACACTTTATCTTTAATTGGTGGGAAATATAAGATGACGGTACTGTATGCTTTATATGCAAACAATGGTCCTATTCGCTATAATCAGTTAAAACGAATGCTTGGGACTATCTCTTTTAAAACATTAACCAATACACTAAAAGAACTTGAAGCGGATCAATTAATTAATCGTAAAGAATATCCTCAAGTGCCTCCAAAAGTAGAATATAGTTTATCGGAAAAGGGATTATCACTGATGCCTGTATTAGATGCAATTTGCTATTGGGGAGAAGAACAAATGAAAAAATAGTTAGAAGTTGAGTGAAATTGTAATTTTGGGCAACAGAGATTGTGCATTCAGGCAAGAAAAAGAGCATCTCTCTTGAGATACTCTTAGAATGATAATGAAACAGCTATTTTTCGACGAAATCTGTATCATCTAAATTCATACCAATACAAGCTGCTAACTTTCTTCTAAAATCATGGAAGTCACTGTATGACCAATGTGCTTCGCAATGAGTAAAATCCCATGAAGCATTCCTCCGCTTTCAAGTTGTATTCTACGGGTTATTTTGACTTAATCCCTGCCCCGCAAAGAGGTATGACGATGGTTTCTTTTGATTCCTTTTTATATTTGAAGTAGCCGGCAAAATTGACTGCAGATGTCACTTCTACATAAAATCCTTTCTCACTTAGTTTAGAGCGTGCATTCAATATCTCATTTTCTTCAATATCTATAAATGTACCATTGGTATCTTGTACAGCTTGTAGAATTTGTTTGGAGCGCGCCGGGGCAGCAATGGCTATCCCTTCTGCTAAGGTTCCTGTATTCGTAACAGGCGATGCTGATTCCTCCTCGTTTTGATAAGCTTTCACAAGAGGTGCACAGTTTTTCGCTTGTATGGCAATGATTTTCGGTGTTTTATGAATCAAACCATTTTCAAATAACTCTTTAAAGCCATAATACGCTCCTAGAAGGAGAGTGCCGTTTCCAACCGGAATGATTACAGCATCTGGAGCTCCTTTTATTTGTTCATAGATTTCATATGCGTATGTTTTTGTTCCCTCAAAAAAATAAGGATGATATACATGGCTTGCATAAAAAACGTTTTCGTCGTCTACTGCTTTTTGGGCTGCAGCAGCAATGTCCTCGCGTGTACCACGAATTTCTTTAATCGTTGCTCCATGGGCTTTTATTTGAGCGACCTTTTTAGGTGAAGTTTCATCGCTTAAATAGATGTCACATGCAATCTCGCAACGAGCTGCATAAGCGGCAATCGCTGTTCCTGCATTCCCGCTGCTATCCGCAATGACTTTTGATACCCCTAATTCCTTTGCCTTTGTCATTAAAACAGCAGCTCCTCGATCTTTAAAGGAGAGTGTAGGCATCATATAATCAACTTTTACATAAGTATTTGGCTCATTCGGATCTAAAAGGATTAACGGAGTTTGACCTTCACCCATTGTTACAGATTCCCAAGTCTTAGAACCCTTTGAAAAGGGCATGGTTTCAACATAACGCCATAATGAGTTTGGATAGTGATCCCAAGCCGCCATATCTATTTTAGGGGTATCTTTCACCAGGTTTAATACGCCGTTACAATCACATTTCCATAGGGTTGTTGTCATCTCATATACTTTCCCACAATCGTTACAAATCAATTGATTCATCGATCATCATCCGCTTCGAATAATTTTTTATACGAAATATACTTTTTTATATATCATAGGCAAAAAAATATTCTAAATATAAGAAATAGCATCAATTTCAATTTTGAAACCGAAATGTAATTCATTCGTTGGTACAACAGTACGTGCTGGTTGGTGTTCACCGAAAAATTCAGTGTAAACCGCATCTACCTTGTCCCATAGTTCAATATCAGAAATGTATAATGTCATACGCAAAATTTTTTCTTTTTTACTTCCAGCCGCTTCTACAATCATCTCGACATTTTTAAGCGCTTGTAATGTCTCTTCTTCAATGGGACCGAATTCTTTTTCTCTCGTTTCAGGATTGATGGCAAATTGTCCTGAAACATAGACCGTGTTTTGATGAACGGTTGCGAATGCATAGTGTCCGTTGGCTTTTAGATTCCCTACCTCAAAGATGCTTTTCATTTCGTTTCCCCTTCATTCGATTTATGTTTGATCTCATCCAAATAGCTATAGACGGTGACTTTAGAAATACCTAACATAGATGCGACCTTCTCAACTGAACCTTTCATTAAAAAAATTCCCTTTTCATCCATAAACCTTATTAATTCAATTTTTTCATGGCGTTTCATGACTGGGTGAACACTGTTTTCAATGATCTGTTGAATCAATTGATCTACGATTTCTTCCACATTTTCAAGATCATCATTTGTTGTTGTTTCATTCTCTTGAACTTCAACTTTTGTAGAAAGAAAAGTATCCATAAATTGCTGCATTTGATTCAATGCTTCAACATCAAAATTGATACAGAATGCACCAATTACCTTTTGCTCGGAATCACGAATTAATGAAGTCGAAGAACGAATGGTACGGTTGTCTTCGGTTTTAAATGTATACCCAGCGAGATAATCTTCTTTAAAATCTTCTGATTGTAAAACAGTCTTTACCAAATGATCAAATGATTGACCGATTTTTCTTCCCGTGACATGATGATTGACTGTAAACATGACTGATGCTTGAGGGTTCGTTAAATCATGAATCACTACTTCACAATTTGGTCCAAACATTTTTGCAGTAGATTTTGCTAAAGGAATATAGCTCTGTAATAAATTCTTTATATGTTCCATGCCTAAGCACCTCATTTGTTTATTCCACTAGATTATATAATTTTTTATATGCAAAAACAATATATAGATTTTTTTATATGTTTTGAAAAAGTGGAGAAAATATAAAAAAGCAGCCATTGACTGCTTTTTTTGCTCCTTTCTAATTGATTTTTTGCTGGATTCCAGACAAAATGACGTCAATTCCCCACCTGAACCGTTCTAGTGATACGGTATCACCTGCAAACATTTCTTCTTTCAGGCTATTGATGAAAGGAAACCGCGTTTTGTCTGCATCATGAAATGTTTTTTTTGTATCTGAAATTTGCGAAGAGCCTTGTTTCTTCCAAGAGACCTTTTCGTATGCTACGGAAGATACGTATAACAGTAACAGGTCTACTCCCCATGCAGCGGATGTAGATTTGATTCCGCCTTCATGCAGTGCAGCGAGAAGATGTTCGGTCAACTGTAAAAAGTTCGTTCCTTGCGGGATGGTGGAAAGAGAAATTTCAGCAAGACCTGGCTTTTCGTATAGAAGCAGGAAATAAGTATGCAATATGTCAAATAGCTGTTCTTTCCATGTGCCACCCGCTGAATTTGGGTAAACCATTTGGCCGAGACCATAATCCAATACGTAAGCACTTAGTTCTTGAAAATTGTTCACGTAGACATACAAGGATGCAGGTCCTGTATCTAATGCTTTAGCCACTTTACGCATACTCATGCCCTCTAACCCTTGCTCCTTAAGAAGATCAAAGGCAGTTTTCACAATGAGTTCACGGCTTAAGGGCTCTTTAGCGGGCTGAGACCGACGACTGATAATACGACGATTTGAATTGTTCATACTCTCTTTATAACATGTCAAAGTCAAATAGTAAATTGAGCATCAATCACCGTTTTCTTGAAAAGAATTCATCATATCTGCAAGCTTGACCGCAGCGTTTTTTGAAAAACACAGTTTTAAACTTTTCTCTGATTCATGAGCTTTCTCCGATGAATATTCGTACATCATGTCTTCGTATTCTTCTATAGCCTTTTCGATATGATGAGGATTTCGGACAATCGCAAGTGCGAGTTCCATTGCATCAAACATCGCCATGTTTACGCCCTCCCCTGCGAATGGTGACATGACATGAGCTGCATCACCGATAAGCGTTACTGCTTTATGGCGGTTCCATTTAAAACCGACAGGAAGCGTATAAATCCGTCTTGGAATGATGGCATCTTCTGCATAACGAATATAATTTTTCAGCTGATCGTCCCAATCACTAAATAACTCTAATAATTGTTCTTTTGCTTCTTTCGCTTGATGAAAAGGAATACCACAAGCCTCAATCCAGTTACGTTCTACCATAAGGCTTGCATACACTTTTATTCGTCCATCCCCGTTTAACTGACCAATCAGTCCTTTGTGGTCTGCTAAAGCAAACATCTTCCCGCGTTTATTAAATGCAGCTAAATCAGGGTGATTCACCTCTACGTTGAGGATATTCAGTTCCAGCATCGTGAGTCCGGCGTATTCAATATCAATATCTGTTAACAGAGGACGCACACGAGAAAAAGCACCATCTGCTCCAATTAAAAGATCAACTGTCTCGACAACTCCGTTTTCAAAATGAAGCTCCGTCATGCCGTTTTCTAGTGAAACGCAACTTTCTAGTTTATAACCATATTTGATGTTCTCAGCATTAATTTGATCTAACAGCAGTTCGCACAAAACACCACGGTCAATTTCTGGGCGGGTCCCTTTTTGATCTGGTTCCGTTTCTTCATCTAAATAAATTTTTCCTGACTTATCAAGTAAGCGGAAATCTTCTCCTTCATAGCGGGCGTTCTTTTGAAATTCCTCATAAATTCCCGCTTCTTTTAAAGCTTTTTGGCCTGTTTCTTCGTGAATATCCAGTGAGCCCCCTCTTTCAAGACTCTTGTCATGCACCTCTCGTTCATAGATGGTCGTTTGTATACCGTAATTTTGCAGTATTAAGGCGAGCGTTAGCCCCCCAGGTCCTCCTCCAATGATAGCGATTTGCTTTTGATCCTTAGATAATGCCGTCATCGTATGCATCTCCTCTTCTTTATGAAAATCGTTTAAAGCCACATCTCATTTATATTATAACGAACACCGTTCGTTAAGAACAGTGTTCGTTTAAAAAGTTTATTTTACGAGTGCTTTAATGAAAAGAAAGCAATCCCCCGTCACCATATGATACACTCCAAATATGATTCTTTTCGATTGTTTTCATTCTGAGTGTAAGAGGTGTTTCTATGAATAAATTATTAGCAATGTTGATATTAGGATTGAGCTTTAGTGGTGCCGCTCTCATTCTTTCTGTCCCTTTGTTATTCAAGTCCAAACTAGAACAATCTGAGCTCGTGTTTGCTGCTGGATCAGCGGGCGCTTTTGCAGTATTTGCTGTCTCATGCTTAGTTCTTCGAAAACAATTCAATCGCTAAAAAACCTAAACATCATCCACCATTAGAATAGTGGAGATTTGTTTAGGTTTTGTGACTTACCTTGATATGAACTTAAAGAATGTGGTACAAGCTGATCCCAATACTGAGAGCGAATAACACAAGTGCCGGGATTGCTTTTTTAAAGGGATCTTTGGCCAATACGATCAGAGTAAATGCAGCTGCCAGCATCGTGCCTCCTAACAATAAGCCTGATAATATTGCGATTGTTGGCATCCATATGCCGATCATCATTCCAGCTGCGCCTATGAGCTCAAAGGCTCCGGTTAAAACATTAAAAAAAGCAGGTAAACCAAATCGTTTGAACTCTTCTGCCATTTTCCCTGATATAATTTTCGATCCTGTTACAAAAAAGAAAGCGGCCAATATCATTTGCAGAATAAGTATGAAAATCGTGATCACATCTTCCTAAGTAATTTGACTGAAACACTCAAGTCCAAATGGACAAAATTTCAGCTGATACAATTTATATGTCATAGCATATATCGGACATAAACAGTTCGTTACAGATTAGACATTTCAAGATTCATAGTGTGAATGAAATAATTTGTTTAAAAGTAATTTTAATTGTTGAATCTCTTCATCGTTTAATTGCTTTGTCACCGTTTGATGTGCATCCATGACGACAGGAAGAATGGCCTTTTTGACCTCGTCCCCTTTTTCTGTTAAAAGCAGATGATGTGAGCGCCGGTCTTGTTCATTATAGATCTTTTTGACAAGCCCTTTTCGTTCCATAGACTGGATCATTCTGACGACAGTGGTTTGATTTTTATCAATTCCTTCTGCCAATTCTTTTTGAGTAGTTCCCTTTTCACTACTCAGAATACTTATAATACTCCATTGTTCAGGAGTGACCCCGTAAGGCTTTAACCTGTTCGTAAAATAATTGGTCATTTTGAGATCTGTACGATGAACGAGATAGCCTATTAAATCTTGTAAATCCATGTAAACACCCTCTATGAAATTTATATGCTATAGCATTTATATTAGTGAAGCCTTTGAAAATTGTCAAATCATCCATCTGCTTGTTTAAAATCAATCCCTGACAAGATATATGGCACTGCTGATTTGATAAACTCCTCTGAGGATAAGTGCGAACTATTTTTTCTCCACTCAACAGAAGCTCCGTGAATTCCCCAACTTAAAAAAACAGCTGTGACTTTTAGAATTTGCTTTTCCACATTTGTATATTGATTGATTAACAATTGATAAAAAATAATTTCAAGCTGCTCCCTCACAATAGGAGCAAGTTCAGTTTCATATTCTACTTGGCAGCGGTTATGCAGAGATTGTTGGAAATTCGTTAGTGCTTTAAAAATATTGATAATCGAATCTTCATCTAGTTTACGATGATTGAAATTTATACTTTCTAAATTAATCGATAATACTTCTGATAGTGTTTTATCCAGCAAATCGTATTTATCCTCAAAATGATAATAAAACGTCGCGCGGTTGATCATGGCTTCTGCCGTGACATCTTTGATCGTAATATCCTTAAATTCCTTTTTCGATGAAAGTTTAATAAATGACTCCATGATTAACTTACGCGTTCTTAGGACCCGAGGGTCTGTCTTTGGCTGTGGCATCTTATCCCCCCTCCTTTTTCAACACATCTATCAATCTGTTGGATAAACAACAAATTGAAGAAATTATTGGTGTTGGTCTCACTCATTGTGTCTTAAGATTTAATTGTAAAGTAAATCATTGCTTGATTCAAACAAACTAATAGGCAATAGCGTTCCTACAAAATTTGAGGAGGAAAATGAAATTGAAAAACAATGAGATGTTTTGTGATATAGAAACAGGTGTATGTGGTGTAGGTGAAGAAGAGGATATTCAGGTCATTGATTTTCAGCAACCTAAAAAAACAATAACGCTCTATTATGTAACAGATCCGATTTGTTCGCATTGCTGGGCAATTGAACCTGTGCTGCGTCGATTTAAAGAGCAATATGGACATTATTTTCATTTCCAGACTGTGTTGGGTGGACTGTTAGAGAAATGGCATGGCGGTCCAATTGATCCTGCAAACGGAATTTACAAACCTGCTGATGTGGCTGGTCACTGGAGAGAGGTTGGAGAACATTCCCGCATGCCAATTGATGGGTCCTTAATGATTGACAATCCTGTTCAATCTTCCTACCCGCCCTCTCGCGTGTTCAAAGTGATTCAAAAACATCATGATGATGCACTAGCCTATACTTTTTTACGCCGTGCGAGAGAAGCGCTATTTGCATTCAATCAAAATATATCGGATATCACGGTGTTAATTGACATCGTCAACGATCTTGGACTTAACGGAGATGTGATTGTCCATGAAGCGGAGCTGCCAAGCGGCCAGGATTTATTAAATCAAGATTTTACGCTAGTTCGAGATCTTGGTGCTAGAGGTTTCCCAACGATTATCTTCGTCAACGAAGAAAATAAAGGAGTCAAAATCACGGGTGGCCGCTCATTTGAAGTCTATGTTGAAGGATTAAAGCAAGCTTTAAACACTGAAGAACTTGAACCGAAAAAACGCCCAGCTGTTTCTACCCTGCTCGAAAAAGAAAAACTTCTATTTTCTAAAGAAATTGAAGTGATGTACGATGTTGACCAATCAGATGTACGGTCTTTTATGAAGAAAGAACTTCCGCAGCAGCAGTATCAAATGAAAGAAGTGCTGGGGGAACTGTATTTTACAACTTCAACATAAGGAGAATGACGATGGCACATTTATTACAGGTGGATTTTAAGATGAAAGGCCCTTTCGGCGATGAAATGGCAAAAGAGTTTGCTGATTTAGCGAAAAGTATAAATGAGGAAGACGGATTCATATGGAAAATATGGACGGAGAATCCGGAGAAGAATGAGGCTGGCGGAATCTACTTATTCGAAACAAAAGAAGCAGCTGAAAACTATCTTGAGATGCATTCTAAAAGAATCACTAGCTTTGGAATAACAGACATCAACGCTAAAATCTTTAACATAAATGCTCCTCTTACTCATATCACAAAAGGTCCATTAAAAACTCATCAAGGTTGACACACGAAAAAAAGAGCGGCTGATGGCTGCTCTTTTTTTCGTGTGATTTCATCGATTCATCCACTTTACATTTTCTTTTTTCTCTTCATTGACGACGAGTTGGAAGATATCAGGTCTTGAATAATGCCCGACTACATCGAAGTCGAATTGACTAGAAGAAATATCACGCAAATCAAGATCTGCCAGCAGTATCTCTTCCTGACCATAGACAGGTTCTTTTATATATTCGCCTAAAGGACCGACGATTGCACTCCCCCCTCGGCACATCTCATCAGGAGAAGATGCTAATTCATCATAGCAGGCTAAATCTTTAGGATACATCTCTTTATTCACATATTGATTACAAGATAGAACGAAGCATCGGCCTTCTGCGGCAATATGGCGAATCGTAGATTGCCATAGTTCCCTGGAATCTGCCGTAGGGGCTATATAGATTTGGACGCCTTTTGCATACATCGCTGCTCTAGCTAATGGCATATAGTTTTCCCAGCAAATTAAAGCGCCTATTTTACCGTACGGTGTATCGAAAACCGGCAGTGTGCTGCCATCCCCCTCTCCCCATATGAGTCGCTCGGAACCTGTCGGCTTTAGTTTACGGTGCTTTCCAAGTAAGGTTCCATCTGGTCCGAAAAACAATACGGAACAATATAAAGTCCCGCGACTTGATTCATCATCTCTTTCAATGACACCGATGACGAGGTAGACACCAGCTTTGCGGGCTGCTTCTCCTAATCTGTCAGTCGTTCTACTTGGAACTGGAACTGAATTTTCTAAGTAACGAAGCCAGTCCTTTCTTCCTTCTGGAGAACGGCTTCCTACTGTGGCGCCAAAAGCTAGTCCTCTTGGATAAGCTGGTATAAAAGCTTCAGGAAACACAACAATATTGGCTCCTTTTTCTCTGGCCTCAAGTGTTAACGAAATGGCTTTTTCAGTACTTGCTTCTTTATCCATAATGACAGAAGCAGCTTGAACAACAGCAACTTTACATGTAGACATCTTAACCCCTCCTTAATCAAAGTGTAAAAATAAACGTTTATCATGTACAATATATCATCATCATAATAAGTATGCCTTATTGGAATAATGGAGGGTAAAATGAACATACGGGACTTTGAAATATTTAAAACGATTGCGGATTGTGGAAGTTTTTCAAGAGCAAGTGAAAAGCTTTTTATCGCCCAGCCTTCCCTCTCTAAAACCATTCAAAAATTAGAGAAAAAACTGGGTGTCATCCTTTTCGATCGGTCAAATCGAATTTTCAGGTTAACGGATGAAGGAGAGCTTGTATATGAAAAAGCGATCGCGGTACTGCAGCAAATGAATGAATTGCAAATGGAGCTGGGTGATACCGACACGCATATTCGCGGCCATTTAAAGATCGGTCTGCCGCAAATAATTGGTACCTTTTTCTTTTCGAAAGTGGCAAAAGCTTTTACTCAAAAGCATCCAGATGTGACGCTCGAAATGATTGAGGAGGGCGGCTTACATGTAGAAAAACTCGTTGAGAAAGGCGAAGTAGATGCGGCCTTTATTGTCATACCTGCCCAAAGTCATGAATTAGAAGAACAACTCATTTTTGAAGCGCCGTTTGTGGCTTGTTTACCAAAAAATCACGCTTTAAAAGATGAACAACAGCTCTCGCTTGAACAGCTTAAAGAGGATAAATGGATATTGTTTGATTCTTCATTTGCGTTAAGTCAAGTGATTTTAGAAAGCTGCCGTAAGGAACATTTTGTTCCCGATGTCGCTTACAGCACAACACAATGGGATTTGCTTTTGACATTAGTTCGTGATGAATTAGGAGTTGCGATTATTCCAAGTCCTTTAACGGACATGTATAAAGAGGACATTTGTGTAAAACCAATTAGTAGTCAATATATTCCATGGAAAATTGGCATTGTCGTGAAGAAAGGTCGATATAAAACACGTGCTTTGAAGGCTTTTTTAAAAATCGTCACGGATATATACCATGTAGAAACAAAAAAAGCCTAATTCTCAAGGCTTTTTTTGTTTTAGATCACTTTCTGCTCGTTTTCTTAATCAAGTCCACGCCATCGTATGATAAACTTTCCACATGTGCAGGCTTTTGCAGAATGTAATGATCAAAAAAGATCCTTGTATAGTCTGTGATAAGATTCCGCATCTCCATCGCATCCCGCTTTCCTCTCAGTTCTTCGTTTACACCGGTAAACACGATGTCGCAATAATCTAAATGCGCAGCATGCTCAACAGAGAAATAATAGGTTTCCATGCTATTGTTTGCGCCAATGATCGCATTCATATGATAGTTAGGCTCAGAAAAAAGCAGCATAAAGGGTTTTTTCAGGTCGCTGTCAAGAAGACCAAATGCACCGCTATCGAGGCCGATCCCGCAGGCAAATCGGTCGTCATCCCTGCAAACAATCGCTGTCGTAGGCCCTCCGTAAGAATGTCCAATTATGCCCATGCCGGCGTCAAGCTGCAATCTGCCATTGAAGATGGAATTGAGTTCTCCGGTGTCTAGTTTGTAAAGATAATCAGCTGCATACCTTACATCCTCTGCCTGTAATTTGCTATATTTCGTTAACGGATGAAGTATTGGCAGTGTAAGGACGTTACGGCATGTCTCAATGGCAGTTTCATCGTCAGGCCGCATCGTCATCTGACCAGCCAGCGCCATCATCTCTGGATCTTCAGAAAACGCTATAACGACATCTGAAAAATCCTTTGATACATTAAACAACCGCCCATCTTTACGCTTATACATCGTGCTGTTTTGATGACCGATACTGACGACAACATACCCCATGCTTGCAAGGTCTGTACAGATCACAGTTCCCCATTCTAGAGAGCCGCCCCCGCCGCAAACATAAAATAACACTGGATAGCGTTCTTCCTTCCCGGAAAGAGCGAGGTCGTCGTAACAATGCGTTTGGATATCGATAGAGAAAAAATCCTTTTCCTTCATATACTCAGTGACAAGCGGCTGGTCATGCAGCATTTCGTATACTTCAGGAAACATGTACGTCGATGGGGTCTTCCCTTCATTGCTATCAGACGGATAGTATACAAATGCGGTCAGTTCTCTTTTTGAGTGATCAGATGCCGTGTACTCAAAATCCATCTGTGTGCGTCCGGCAGTATAGCCACCGATTGGTTCTGGGAATGCGTCATATCTTTTCATTCTTTTGTCCCCCTTATGATTTAAAGTGAGTGTGAAAGACACATTGCAAGATAAGCGCTCTCAAAATGATGACCGCTCTCTTTATGTTTCGAGCTTTATGATATAATAACTTGTCAATGCCAGCCGTTGAGTGAAACAGAAATGAACTTTTGGAAGGTATTCATCCTGGTAAAAGATTAAAAGATAGGTGATCACAATGAGAAGGCTTGAGTCTGGTATGTCAGTAGACAATGAAATATTTTCTGATATTGTCAGGTATGAACACGAAACGATAAGCGGATCGACGATTAGCAACTCGAATGTTCATTCACCTATATTTTGGAGCTGTCAGCTGCGTCATCTTGTATTTAATACGTGTGATCTGACGAATGCGAGATTTTTTGCAGGTAGTACGATTGAGCATTGTACTTTTATTCGTTCTGATTTGCGCTCTGTTGGGATTGCTAAAGGCGAGGCTGTTTTTACGAATTGCGAATTTTCCTCCTGTGATATGAGAGGAATGACATTGGAGAATGCTGTGTTTATCAACTGTACATTTTATCAATGTAGGTTTAATGACCGCATTTTACAAGCAGCGAATATTGTTCATTGTACCTTTACCGGTAAGCTAGTGGATATAACGTTTGAGGGAAATGGTAAACAAAAGCTGATCACCAACTTTGAAAACTGCATTCTTGACGGTGTTCGCTTTACAGGCTGTGACCTGTCGCAATGTTATCCGCCAGCTTCCAAAAACCATCTATATGTTGAAAAGGTCTCCGCGCGTGTCAAACAGGCATTGCTGAAGATAAATCATGACCCTCACCTTTCTGACGAGGATCGGAAAGTACTGGTACGCAGCCTGCGCAAGCTTGAGCATATGGAACAATATATTTTTAACACGGCGCATATGGAGAAAATACATGGGGCTGATTTTGTGGAGCGATTTTTCAGTTATCTGGAATGTAACAAAGAGAACGCTTGATACGTACCTCTTCCTGCTAAGTCTAGGTCGTACATCAACTTCGAGTATATTTGAGTGGCATCAGTTCTCCGATTTTCACTTTGACTAGCTCGCCATTTATTTCTATATGGAAAAAGCTGATTTTTGTGAATAGCTTTTTCGTTATGCTCTTTTATAGCGGCCATACATATAGCGAATGATTTTCGTGATGACAGAGGTACACATGCATAAAAAGGTCATCAACACGACCCAATACATATTTGACATGTCAAACCCAGTATAGGCAAATATGAAAATAGTGGAGACGGCAAATGTGATGATAAGAACGATATAAACTCGCTTAAAGATGCAGTAGCCAACAATCCCCCAAATCAAAGATAACAAAGGCAATGTAAATAAGATCAGCGCCATAGGATGAAGAAAGAAAACACTCATCATGTCACTCTCCTTTATGAACCGGTGAAGAACCGAATATGTATCATATTAATAGGAAATCCGCGCGTTGTAAACAAAAATTGGAATTTAAGGAATTTTTAATCTGAAGTGAATTGACAATCTAAATGTATTTCATGTTGAATGGAAAAAGACTGCTTTCAATAAGCAGCCTATTTTTTCGAATATTTAAGTCAGAGCATTTTGATGTGTGAAAAAGACCTAACTATTTATCACCTGAATGATTTTTTCCTGAGCATCTTGTGCCTCAGGGATTGGCATGACGACAAACACATGCAGCATTTCTGGATAAACAAAGGTTTTCATGTCAATTCCTTGTTCTGTTAGCTTTTCATCAAGCTTTAGTGCATCTGGATATAAAATATCATGTGTTCCAATAAAATGAGTGATCTTCCCAAGACCATGAAAGTCCCCATGAATTGGACTGATTAATGGGTCAGTTATCTTTTTATCTGCTGCCCACATTTTTGTAATGACATCTATTCCTTCAGGCGCTAAAATGGGATCTTTAAGGGCATATTCAGATATAAGAGGATTGCTTAAACTCATATCAACACATGCAGATAATAAAATAATATCCTTCGGCTGCGGCAGACTTTCCATCTTTAAGAGATGCGCCAGGCCAAGTGAGATATTTCCGCCCGCTGAATCTCCCATAATTGTTAATTGATCGGTACTCTCAACCGTTTTTAGTATTTCTTTATATAGATTTAAGATTTTCGGATAGGTATCTTGGTAGCTATAATGAGGTAATTTAGGATATATAGGAGCGACCACTTTGGCATTAAGGGATTGAGCCATTTTATCCATGTACCACCAATGGAAATTAAGAGGCTGGTTTACCCAAGCACCACCATGTATATAGAGAATCACCTTTTGCTTTTGCGACATTTGGTCATTCAATGTGAAAACCTGCATTCCTTCGAAAATTTGCTCCTTTATTTCACTCACTAGTTTCACATCATCTCCGATTGCATAAGTCTTCATATTTTCTATTTGAGATAGAAAGTTTTTGGTTTTTTCGACACTAGCAAAACTCTCTTTATTACTTTGGGACGTGATTAATGTTTCAAATTGAATACTTTCTTCAGAACGTTCTCCGTTATAAATTTCGACACTCATTTTATTTCTCTCCTTTAAGCAGATATGTTTATTCGTCATCCTGATTCATCACACGAAATGATTTGAGATACACTTGTACTTCTTTCTCGGGAGTCTTTAATAAGTTAGATAAAAGGTCTTGAATGAGGCGCAGGCTTTTAATTTTCTTTTCAATTTCTTCATGTTTATGTTTTACGATTCTTTTTAAAGTATCAAGTTCTATATCTTGACTCAGCATTTCCAATATTTCTTTTATTTCCTTTAGTGAATAACCCAATGATTTGGCATCTTTGATCAATTGAATTTTCACAATATAATCTTCTGTGTATAGTCTATAACCGTTCGAACGGCGTCTCGGGACAGGTAAAATGTTGTGTTCTTCATAGTAACGAATTGCGGCAGGGCTTATTCCAGTTTGTTTGGCAAGTTCACCTCTAGTCATCAACTCCATTGTTACTCCTTTTTTGTGATTTTGTCTTACTATAATTACATTATAAAGGTTGAACTATACTTCAAGGTCAAGAGATGTTTTCGTGAAAAATAAAACACCATCGCATGCAGCCGGTTAAGGCGTCCTGAGATGGTGTTTTTCATCATTCAATCTGCTTTTATAGGTCTTCTCCATTTGATGCAATTACATTTTTGTACCAGAAAAATGAATCTTTACGGTAACGATTCAGTGTACCATTTCCTAGGTCGTCTTGATCCACATAGATCAAACCATAGCGTTTAGTCATTTGAGATGTTCCGCAGCTGATTAAGTCAATACAGCCCCAAGGTGTGTATCCCATTAAGTCAACACCTTCTTTTACTGCTTCTTTCATCTGTTCAATATGTTTTTTCAAATAATCAATTCGATAATCATCGTGAATTTTTCCATCTTGTGTCAATGTATCTCTTGCGCCAAGTCCATTTTCACAAACAAATAAAGGCTTTTGGTATCTGTCATACAGTTTAATTAATGAAATGCGCAGACCCATTGGATCGATCGGCCAATCCCATTGTGATAATTCCAAGTGTTCATTTTTAATCGGGCTGTCAAACGTACCCGCTAGCTCAGCGGCATCTTCACGCGCTTCTGCTACGTGTGACATATAGTAGCTGATTGCAACAAAGTCAACAGTGCCCTCTTTCAAAATTTGTTCATCCTGCTCTTTAATATCCAGCTTGATTTGATTATCAGCAAAATATTTCACCATGTATGTTGGATATTCGCCTCTAGCTTGAACATCAGGATAGAACATATTCAATTGATTCGATTTGACTGCCTGCAGCTGATCCTCTGGTTTTGTTGTTTTTGCATAGGCTTCGATTTGGTTAATCATACAGCCAATTTGGACATCTGGAATGATTTCCTTCGCTGCCTTCACTGTTAATGCACTTGCCACAAATTGATGGTGAGATGCTTGGTAAGCAGCCTGTAATTTATGGTCTACTAAATCCTCTAAAATGCCAGCACCTGTATAAAGACTATTGAGGTTCATATTCATTTCATTAAATGTAATCCAATATTTCACTTTGTTTTTATATCTTTCTAAAATCGCCCGTGCGTATTTTTCGAACAATGGGACAAGCTCTCTACTCATCCATCCATTATATTTCTCTGTTAAAGTAATCGGCATTTCATAATGAGACATCGTTACTAGCGGTTCAATTCCATATTTCGCACATTCATCAAATACTTTATCGTAAAAAGCCAATCCTTCTCCATTCGGCTTGTCCTCTAAACCTGTTGGAAAGATTCTTGCCCATGAGATGGACAAACGAAAGACTTTAAATCCCATTTCTGCAAACAGTGCGATGTCTTCCTCATAACGATGATAAAAATCAATTCCGCGTCTTTTTGGGAAATCAAATGCATCAGGATTTTCCTTGTATTTGTTTAGTTCAGCTGAACTAACATCGAATGTAAAGTTGTTTACTTTTCCTTGTGCATAGGGATCTTTATATGCCGCGTAGTCTGAAGTTGACAGCCCTTTCCCGCCTTCTAAATATGCGCCCTCTATTTGATTAGCAGCTGTTGCGCCACCCCATAGAAAATTATCTGAAAAACCTTTTTTTAATTCTTTCATTTCAATCATCCCTTCTATTTATGATTAATGAATGAGCATTAAGAGTTTATTTTCTCCTGCGTTGACATAAGAGTCACCTGTATGGATCACATCCAGGTACTTCGAGGAATTAGTGACGATAATAGGTGTCACGACATTTAATTCTTTTGATTGAATTCCTTCTATATCAAATGATAATAAATGATCCCCGATGTTGATTTCATCTCCTTCTTCCACCAATACCTCAAAGAATTGACCATTTAGGCTGACGGTATCAATCCCTACATGTATTAATAATTCAATCC
This sequence comes from Bacillus sp. FSL K6-1000, assembly GCF_038630785.1. Lineage (NCBI taxonomy): Bacteria > Bacillati > Bacillota > Bacilli > Caryophanales > Bacillaceae > Bacillus > Bacillus sp. FSL K6-1000. The sequence goes on from NZ_CP152042.1 coordinate 1,784,074, forward strand.
CATCATCTGAAACCAAACCTATTGCATGTTTAGTAGGTGTAACGGTCACTACTTTTCCGGAAAACGGTGCTTGTACCACCCCCTTATCAGGCATAATCGCTACTCCCTTGCCCATCATTTCGCTTGAGAAAACGGCATCATTGACTTCAGATAACGGAACGACCTGACCAGTTATAGGTGCTTGTACTTCATAAGGATTTACTTGTCTGGCAGCTTGTTGATTGACTGCATGCTCTGGATCTTTAGATGACTTTCCTTGTTTTAGCGGCTGACCTTCCACTTTTGTGGCAGGTTCTTTGAAACCAAGGAACATAGTGACAAGCAGTGAGACCAAAAAGCTCAGCGCTATTCCAATTAAAGCGAGCTGGAAATTGTTTGTGCCTTTCATAATGTAGGTTGGCAGAGATGTAATACCTGGAATTGAAAATGCTGTCGTTTTGACTGAAAATAAACCATAAAAACATCCGCCAACTGCGCCGCCAATTAATGAAGCATAGAAAGGCTTTTTCAATCTCAGTGTGACTCCATAAATGGCTGGTTCTGTGATACCAAAGAAACTCGGAAGCAATGTTGATAATGCCAAAGACCTTGTTTCTACTCGTTTTGTGCGAATGATGACTCCTAAAACGGCGCCTGCTTGTGCCATATTGGCAATAAAGTTCATCGGAAGCAGCATGACATCGTATCCAACTTTTTCAAAGCTGGCAAACGTACTTGGGAAGAATGCGTAATGCATTCCAGTTAGCACAATTAAAGGCATGAGGCCTCCCATTAATAAACCTGCAATCGGTCCAGCAAAATGGAATAAAGAAGTGAAGAAGATCTCTAAATACTGACCGAAAACGTTTCCCATAGGCGCTATGAAAGCTAGTGTAAGAGGCGCTGTGATCATTAAGCTCAGTACCGGTGTAAATACGATGCTTAAGGATTTTGGAATGACTTTCGTTATCCACTTATCGATAAAGCTAAGTAGCAGTACTCCTAAAATAATCGGTAAAACGGAAGAAGTATAATTATTTAATGGAATACTCAATCCTAAAAAACTAAGTGGATCTGCCCCTTTTGCTGCCCCTTCCACCATCGTGGGATACAATAAAATCCCAGCGAGTGCCATCGCGAGAGATTCTCGCGTTTTAAATTTCTTCGCTGCAGAATAAGCAATGAGGAAAGGTAAAAAGTAAAAGACAGCATTTGAAAAGATTTGTAGTACAGCATAGGTAGAGCTTTTTTCCGTCAGCCAGCCTAAACTAACGAACAAAGCCATGATCCCTTTAATCAATCCACTACCAACAATCGCCGGCAAAATCGGTGTGAAAATTCCGCTAATGACATCGAATACGACTTCGATTGGATTCATCTTTGACGTATGTTTAGCAGGAGAAGAATCATTGCTGCTGTCACCAATCAGATGGTCTATTTCCTCATAGACTTCTGCAACTTTTGCTCCAATAATGACTTGGAATTGTCCGCTTTGGAATTGCGCTCCGAGCACTCCATCTACTGTTTTCAGTTCATCTACTTTTACCTGTTTTTCATCGTTGATATTAAATCTCAGCCTCGTAATACAATGCCAGCTTTGAGATATATTGCCTGTTCCGCCGATTAATTTGATAATTTCTTGCGCCAATTCTTTGTTGTTCATGTCTTCACCCCTTCATTTTCACAAAAAAAACCTAAACAAAATCCACCATTAGAAAGACCATTCTTCTAAATGGAGATTTGTTTAGGTTAATGCTTTTTCATAACACGCCTAAAAGAAATCATGTATTCTGTTGATGTTTCTTTGTGATTCTTTCAATATGAATGACTAGAAAAACAAGTTCGTCTTCTGTGACATTCCAATTAAATTCACGCTTTAACATTTCTTTAATAATCAAACCGCATGCATAGCTCTTCATATAACGATCCTGAATTAATTCTTTTAATGAATCATCCATCTGCTGAGGCGGTTGATTTGTTTCTTGTCTGACAATAAAATATCTCAAATGAGTGATAAACCTCGAATAATCTATCGATGATTTATCTAATACCATCTCGAAAATGTTTTGAATAATCTTAACGATTTCCTTCGTGAGATGGGTCATTTTAATCGTATCTCCCATAGACTGACCATCTATTTGAGCGTTTACAAAATGAAGGGCAATGAGTGAAGCTTCTGTATCTTCAAAGGTAATCCCCATCATTTTTTGAATAATTTTAAGTGCTTTTTTCCCAATTTGATATTCTTGAAAATATAGATGTGGAATTTCCCATACGATAGGGTTTTCATATACCATTTTTTCTTGATGCCTTTGAATAGAAAAGGTAAGATGATCAGATAGCGAAAACAGCATGCTGGAACCTAATTTTTTATTCAACATCTCTTCGCCCATATGAATGATTTTTTCAGTTAATAAAAGAATATCAGTTGGGATAGCGGCAAGTTGAGATTCTAATGGAGACGTCTGATCAGAATAAAATGTCTTACTGACAGCGCTCTCATCAAGAGTATCACCTTTTTTCTTCTTAAAGCCTATTCCTGTACCAAAAACAACTACTTCATTTTGCGTGTCTGTTAGAGCTAATACGATATTATTGTTTAAAACTTTAACGACGGTGAACATCTTCATCCCACCTTACCTAAAACTGCTAAAAAAAGCATAAAAAAACACCAAAATCTCAGCAAACAACGTACAAATGTACAACATGTTTACCTGACTTGGTGGTGCCTGATGATATCAGTAACACTCCTGCATCGGTTACGACTTTATTGTAAACACAGGATAAACCAAAGTCAACTATTTTTTCGGTAAGGTAGATTTAAATACCTATATTATAGTATGTCGTTTATAAATTATTTTAAAAGGTAAATAAGTTTAAGGTTGCTGTAAGGTTCGGATTAATACAGGTTAAGGTTCAGGTAGTACAATGGGTTTGTAGTGAATAAATCATAGAGGTGAAACGTTTTGAGAGAAAATAAAATCTTGTCTTCATTATGTTACTTTAGTATCTTTTTTGCACCATTTTTGTTCCCAATTATCGTCTATTTCTTAGGTCAGGACGACGTGAAATATCATGCGAAAAAATCATTATGGACGCATATTATTCCTTATTTGATTTTTGGTATTGGCATCCTTGGTTCAGGTTTACTTGGTATGAAAGATATCAGCCATGCGGGGCCTTTCTTAATTGCGACATATGCAGTAACATTCCTTGTTGCTATCTACTTCTTCATTTGGAACATTGTGAAAGGCATCAAAGTGTTTTCAGAATAAATAATAGATGAAAAAACGGTTCTGTTGTTGATCAGAACCGTTTTTTTTGTATGTTTTCATGCTGGTAGTTGGATGTCAATTGTTGTTCCTTTTCCTACACTGCTACGGATCGTGATATCCCCGCCGTGCTTGACGATAATATCCTTTGCAATAGCCATCCCAAGACCAGAGCCTGCATGCGAAACTCCTGTATTCGTCCCTCTGTAATAGCGTTCAAACACTTTTTCCAGCTCTGCCTCTTCTATTCCTCTGCCGTTGTCTTGAATCGTAATATGGGTTCTTTCTTTTTGTTCAAGCTGTACAATAATCGTCACATCAGGATCATTGTGAACGAGGGCATTTAAAATCAGATTGGTGACCGCTCTTCGAATGAGGATTTTATCAATATTCAGCATGAGCTTGTCTTCATTCGTTTGAAGCTCAATCGTCTGATCGGCATATCTTGAATCGTTTAAAATATCAATTAACGTTTCCCGCAACAGTGACACAATGTTGACCAGCTCTTTATTTAGCATGACGCCGTTATTTTTCAGCCTTGTTGTTAAATTCAGATCCTCCATGACATCTTTGATATACAATGATTTATTCTCAATGATGCCCGTGTAATGTCTAATGTCCTGGTTTGAAAGAGGATACTTTGGGTCTTTCATGATTTCTGCATAGCCTTGAATAGAAGCTAGCGGCGTTTTAATATCATGAGAAATATGGCTGATCCATTCTTCCCGCATTTGCTCTAGTTTGTCTTTTTCTTTTTTGCTTGAAGCGAGCTGCTCTGATAAGTGATTGACATTATAGAAGACATCTTTATAAATTCCTTTAGCAGGCAGATTTGTCGTGTAATCGCCGTTTGCCAGCCGCTGGATGCTATGAATGGCACGGGCGAGCGGTTTTGTGAGCTGCCGGCTGAATAAGTAACCAATGAGTAACGCTATGATGGCATCTATTGATAATAAAATCATCGTCCCGATATTGAATCTTGTTACTAAGTCCTTCGTGTCAAACGAGAATAGGTACTTTCCGATGGAAGGGTCTTTAAATCCGATAAAGTAGCTGTATTCTTTGCCCTTTACTTTTTTTCCGCCAGCATAAATGGTCGATAATAATTGCTTATCTTTATATTTATGTAAGTTCACGATTTCTATCGGTGTATATTTGTTCTTTAATCCTTTAGGTGCCAGCGCATGATACACGTTTTGGCCATTTTCGTCTAAAATTTGAATCCATGCATTCTGTTGTTTTAAGGCTTTCTGCCCTTCTTTGTTTACGGAAATTCCTTGATCAGAAAAAGAGACGTATTGTTCAAATGATCTTGTGAAGGTTTCGGGCGTATTTTCCTCGTTATGCTGGCTGTTTGCCTGAAGTACGAGCCAAATCATAAATCCGAATAAGTTGATAAAGACCGTGATAATGGTCACGATAATGACAGAGACCATATACCTGCCTGTTAATCGCCATTTCATCTTTACGCATCCTTTACAACAAATTTATAACCAAGCCCTTTGACGGTGACGAGAAACTCTGGTGTTGACGGGGAATCCTCTATTTTTTCCCGTAGTCTTCGGATGTGAACCATCACCGTATTGTCAGAACCGAAGAAGTCTTCCCCCCAAACGGTTTGATAAAGCGTTTCTTTACTGATGACGCGGTTCGGATGCTGCAAGAAGTAGGTCATCAGCAGAAGCTCTTTCGGCGTGAGCTCAATGACCGCTCCATTTTTAGTCAGTTCTGCTTGCTGCTCGTTTAACTCAAACGGCCCTTTTTTGATCACGGGATCGGCTTGAGTTGACTGCAAGTATGAGATCCTTCTCAGCTGCGCTTTCACCCGGTAGGCGACTTCCTTTGGACTGAATGGTTTTGTAATGTAGTCATCTCCGCCGATGGCAAGTCCTACAATTTTGTCGGATTCTTCTCCCTTTGCTGATAAAAAGATAATCGGAACATGGGAGGTCTCTCTGATTTGTCTGCAAATATCATAGCCTTCACCGTCTGGCAGCATAATATCAAGTATGACAAGATCGGGTTGTTCTTGATGAAATTTTGCAAGCCCATCACGGGCAGTTGATGCAGTGATGACGCGATCAATGCCTTCCCTTGTTAATACAGTGTTAATTAATTCCAAGATTTCTTTTTCGTCATCGATCATTAATACTTTGCTTTGAAGCTTTGGCATACATTGATCACTCTCCTGAAGTCATTGCCATTATTATACCCAATGTAAGTACATAGTGAAAAAATCAACTTCCTATTTGCATAAAAAAAGCCAATTTTCTTTTGAAATGAGAAAATTGGCTTTTGGTGATTCAATTCATTCTAGCGTTTGACCACAAATGTTGTCACACTTTGAGCCGGGAGATGAGCCCAAAATTGATTACCTGATATATTTAAGTCTGTACCAGGCTGAAGGTTGCTGTTGCTGCTTGTGATCCATCTTGACGCTTGTGAAGCAGTTCCGTTTTGCATCACAAAGTGCTGATTGACTCCTGTATTGTTTTTGTTAATCGCGACAATGACGACCTGATTGTTTCCTTTATAGGCTGATACGAAAACATTTGGTTCAGGACTTTTCGTTGCATCAATTCTGATGTATCCTGGGCGTACAAACTTGGAGAAATGCGCCATGTTGTAACCGCGTTTACTGATCAGGCCATCTTCCTTCATAGGGCCGTAGGATCTGCGGATGTACCACCAAACATATGCCTGAAAGTCCCCTTCTACCATCGAATGGTGAATATGCTCTGAAACCCCTAATGCCTCAGGCCAGCGGTCCGCTGAATTGTTATCGCTATTCGGGTAGTAGACCTCTGTCATCCAAAGCTCCTTTCCCCCGCCCTTTTGTTTGAAAAGTGGATACGGAAGCTGGCTGATTTGGGTTCCGTACAAATGGGCTCCGAGAATGTCCAGGTTTCCAAGCGCCTGCGGATCGTTTAGGATAGGATCTGATATATTTTTAAGGTATTGAAAGGATTCTGGCGCGATCACGCGGGCATTAATGGAGCCAGCATTTTCTCTCATGAAACGCAGGATTTCCTGAGGAGTCCACCATGTCCATTCGTGTGCATAATCGGGCTCATTTTGTACAGATATAGCATAGAGATTGACGCCATTATTTTTCATATACGTCACAAAATCGTTCAGATGCTGAGCATATGCGGCGTATTGATTGTATCTGAGCCGCTTTGCAGATGTACCATTCCGGTTGAATGTCTCTACCATATTGCTTGGAGGATTCCAAGGTGAAGCGATCACCAAAGCTCCATGCTCTATTGCTCTTTTGGCAGTTGCGACCTCTCTGTGCCAATTATTTCTGTTCTCATCTACAAAAATTCTTAGAATGGAAAATCCTAATTGATTCTGCCCATTGCCAAAGGCGGTTTCCCTTTGAGGTGCGGTCAAATCACCAATCCAAGCCGGATGGTTCATTCCGCCAAAGCCGCGAATCACTTGTCTTTCCGCATTGATATTAATATTGGCATCTGCTGCTGAAACCTCAGTCACGCCAGGTCCGATGAACATGACAGACAGCATGGTGAAGCAGATCAATAAAGTGCAGATTGGTTTTTTGATCATTGACATCAAATTCTTCCACTCTCCTATCATCTTGTCTTTCTTCGTTACCTTTGAGTAAACTGCCAGGAATCAAATTGAAATAGGTTTGCACCTGTTCCAGTAAAAACAAAAAATACGTTGTGTACGCCTGCTGCTCCGTTTACTGCCGTTTCTACTTCTCGCCAGTTATTTGCTCCCCCTGTGGAAGGGACATTCAGTGTTCCGACGAGTCTGCCGTCAGGACTTCCGAGGCGTACTTCTATCTTCCCACCTGCATTTGACGCTACATTCGCTTTAAATGTTCTCGCGCCGTTTGATCCGAAATCGACGTTACTGGCAGCCACCCAATCTCCGTTTTGAATGTTTGTGACATGCTGGTTATTGACCGGTCCGCCTGGAGCTGAAGATGCCTCTGTCAAAATGCGTCCATTCCATGCGAATGTTTCAGCTTCTACACGCTGATAAGGATTCAGGTTGGAAAGCTGTTTAACCCCTTCAAAATTGGCTGCGACTTCTCGAAGAGAACCGTCAGCATTATGCACAAGTTTATTAATATGCGGAGATCTGTAGCCTTTTCCTGATCCGTATAAAGCAGAGCTGACCGTTTGGGTATGATACACGACATACCACTCGTTTTTAAAATTGAACACAGCATGATGGTTATTACCGCCTCCCCCGAAAAATGCACCCGGATTTTTCAGGAAGTGCCCTCTATACGTAAAGGGACCCATCGGACTTGAGCTCGTCATATAACCGATCTCACCAGGTGGTTTATCTGCTGGGTGGGAGCCGCCAAAGTTGATGCAATAGGAATAGTAATAGGTTCCGTTATACTTATGCATCCCCGAATCTTCAAACATAAAAGGAGCATCAATGGTTGATGCGCTGCCTACCACACTTGTCATATCAGGTCCTAGTTTTAGAACTCTTGCTGTTTTAGGATTCGCCCATTGTCCCTGCGTTGGATTAGAACCGCCTGGAACACCTCCGCCGGCATATAGATAACCAGTGCCGTCATCATCTACAAAAACGGCAGGATCAAAAAGCCATACAACTCCAGCCATCCCTGGTGTATTTGGCGTGACGAGTGCTTTTCCGATAGGATCTGTCCATGGACCGACGGGGGAGTCTGCTGTCAGAACGCCAATCCCTCCGCCGCTGTTCGCGAAATAAAGGAAAAATTTATCCTTCCCATTGATTTTTTTCACCGCTGCTGATGGAGCCCAGGAAGCACCTGCCCATTTGGCAATTCCTTTGCCGCCATTTGCTCCATTTGCCCCAGCTACTGGAATCGCGCCATGATCTGTCCAGTTCACCATATCTGCTGAAGAGATGACGAAGACCCTATTCAAATTGGCAAAAGAATTATCCTTAATCGTTCCGTTGCTGTGATATTCATAGTCATCACTCGACATATAAATGTACACTCTTCCGTTATAGGTGAGCGCAAATGGATCAGCGCCCAAGTGGTGGTCTATGAGCGGGTTGGCATTTCCTACACGTTTTGCAATTGTTGTGCTTGCCGCACTCGCATCATATACCGGTAAAAAGCTCAGTACCAAAGCAAGAATCAATAAACCAACGCCGCACTTCATCCTCGTCCTCATCGTTTCATTTCCTCCTGTTTTCATCTTCCTAATATTGGGGTTTAGGCCCAATTTCAAAATATGTTGATAGGTACTGATGAAGAATGAATATAAAGAATGATTTCTAGTGTAAATCCTTGCTGGAATAACGTTGAAAACCCTTACTTTTTGACTAGAAGACAACAAAAAAATGCAGTCTCCCATGCTGGGGCTGCATTTTTTCTTCTTATGATTCATTGCATATAGCTTACATATAACGAGCGGTGACCATTTTCTTTCTTGTGTAAAACTCCACTCCGTCTGTTCCATTGGCATGCAAGTCTCCGTAGAAAGAATCCTTCCAGCCGGAAAACGGGAAGAATGCCATTGGTGCGGGTACACCGATGTTTACACCGAGCATGCCCGCTTCGATGTTTTCGCGAAATTCTCTTATGCTTGATGCGCTGTCCGTATACAGGCAGGCACCATTCGCAAATTTTGATTGATTGGACAGGTCGATGGCTTCTGCTAATGAAGAAACACGGACAATTGATAAGACTGGGGCGAAAATCTCGTCCTGCCAAATTTTCATTTGATTTGTGACATGATCAAAGATCGTCGGTCCGACGAAATACCCTTCTCCATTTGTTTCGTGGTCTTGCCGGCCATCACGAATGAGGCTTGCTCCTTCTTCAATCCCTGACTGGATGTATTGAAGTGTTCGTTCTTTATGTTCCTTTCGAATGACTGGCCCAAGAAAGACCTCTTCATTAATTCCGTTTCCAATGACGAGCTCGTTTGATTCATCCACTAATTTTTGAATCAACTCATCAGCCACTTCTTCTTCCACTGCGACAACGGCTGCAGCCATGCAGCGCTCTCCCGCTGATCCAAAGGCAGCCCCGATGATTTGTTTTGTTGACGCATCTAAATCAGCATCTTTGAGGACAATGGAGTGATTCTTTGCGCCTGCAAGTGCTTGGACACGTTTGCCATGCTCCGTTCCTTTTTTATAGACATATTCAGCGACTGGCTGAGAGCCGACAAATGATATGGCTTTGACCTTTTGATGTTCAAGCAGGCCGTTGACAACATCGTGAGCTCCATTGACGATGTTGAGAACACCTTTTGGAAGACCCGCTTCTTCAAACAGCTCAGCTAACCGTGCCGCAAGAATAGGAGTTCGTTCTGAAGGTTTTAAAACAAATGTATTTCCGCAGGCAATGGCAAGTGGGAACATCCAGCATGGAACCATCATTGGAAAGTTAAATGGCGTAATGCCGCCGATGACGCCAATTGGATAGCGGTACATGCCTGATTCAAGTCCAGTCGCAATATCTGGAAGCTGTTTTCCCATCATTAACGTCGGTGCGCCCGCAGCAAATTCCACACATTCAATCCCGCGCTGCACTTCTCCTTTTGCCTCTGTTACACTTTTTCCATTTTCAATCGTTACGAGTTCAGCCAGCTCATCCCAGTTCTCAACGAGTAACTGTTGGTATTTAAATAAAATGCGTGCACGCCGGGGAACAGCAGTTTTAGACCAAGTAGTAAACGCTTCCTGTGCTGCTTGTACCGCACGTTCAACATCTGTTTTTGTTGAAAGCGGCACTTCCGCGATGATTTCGCCAGTAGCAGGGTTATACACTGCCTCTGTTTGACTTGTTTCTGCCTCAATCCATTGTCCGCCAATATAATTTTTCAACGTTTGTACATCTGTTTTGGTCATGTTCCCTCTCTCCTCTTTGTTAAAGAATGTCATGCTTAAAGGGTGTGTATGTATCGTCATTGTCTCATCTAACGGGCATTCATCTGTATACACTCTTTGTCAAATCAAACGGCAGTTTTGGTTTACGTTGTGATCATCTGGTTTGTTTGTGACATATGACACGAGAATGCCAAAAATTCATGATGTTTTTTTGGTTAACTGTTGGTTAACTTTAGAAAAATCATAATATGAAAATGGCCCTCAGTCAATCCTCTTTTTGCTTCATAAGAAAAACCTGATGCGCTGTGCATCAGGTAGAGGCTGGTTCATTGATATTATTTGGTTGATGCGGCATATTGATTTGGTTCTATATAATTTGGCAGCATCTCTCCATGTGCTTCAATGAGTTCATCACATAATTTGATGGTGTCATCGATTGATAGTTCAGCGCTTGTGTGTGGATCAAGTAAAGCAGCTTGATAAATGTGTTCTTTTTTACCGCTGATTGCTGCTTCAATGGTCATCAGCTGTGAGCTGATATTCGTTCGATTGAGTCCAGCCAATTGTTCAGGTATTTCTCCGACATAGCATGGCATGATGCCGCTTCGATCTGCGACACATGGTACTTCTACACAGGCTTTTTCAGGCAGGTTGTCAATGAGCCCGCCAGTGTTTAGAACATTTCCGCCAAATTTAAAGGGAACGTTCGTTTCGATCGCTTCAATGATACGTGAACCATATTCTTTAGAGCGGGTATGTGTGATCTGTGTGTTTCCTACAAGGTCATGCTTCATTGTATTCCAATTGTTGATTTGTTCCTCGCAGCGTCTCGGGTATTCATCAAGCGGAATGTTAAACTGACCGATTAGTTCAGGGTACCGTGATTTAATGAAATATGGATGGTATTCGGCATTGTGTTCTGAGGATTCTGTGACATAGTAGCCGAATTTATCCATTAGTTCAAAACGAACCATATCATGATGCCGCGATTGCTGCTTTTCTTTTGCTCGTCTTTTGATTTCTGGATACAAGTCTTTACCATCCCGTTTTACCTCTAATAACCATGCCATATGGTTAATGCCGGCGATTTTTTCTTCAATGCCTTCATGTTTCATTTCAAGAGATTCAAATAGGTCCTTTGTACACACTTGCACACTATGACAGAGACCAACTGTTTGAACCTGAGTATAGCGCAGCATTGCACCTGTCAATGTGGCCATAGGGTTTGTGTAATTTAACAATAAAGCACTTGGGCAAACCTCTTCCATATCCTTTGCAAAGTCAAGCATGACAGGAATGGTTCGAAGGGAACGGAAGATGCCACCGATCCCTACCGTATCTGCAATCGTTTGTCTTAATCCATATTTTTTAGGTATTTCAAAATCAATGATTGTACTTGGCCTATAGCCTCCAACTTGGATGGCATTGATGACATATTTCGCATCCTGTAAGGCTTCTTTCCGGTTTTGATAGGACTGGATGGTCACATTTGCACCGTAATTTGCTTTTAAATGCCGTAGCATCGTTTCTGATTCTTTCAGCCGGTTGTGGTCGATATCATATAATGCGAATTCAAAGCCTGCAAGGGCGGGAACAAACAGACAATCTCCTAATATATTTTTAGCAAACACGGTACTCCCTGCACCGATAAATGTAATTTTAGACATAGACGACTCTCCTTTTTACATCCATATTGGGCTAGCCTTTGATAGACCCTTGTGAAAGCCCTGCGATAAAATATTTTTGTAAAAGTAAAAACATCGTAACCATTGGCAGCATCGCAATGAGGGCAGCTGCACCAACGAGCTGAAGCTGATGCTGATTTTGACCAAAAAAATGGGATAAGGCGACCGTGAGTGTATGCATCTCTTTATCTTGCAAAAAGAAGATAGCAAATTGATAGTCGTTCCAAATATACACGCAGGCAATGATTAATACAGAAGCGGTAATGGGCTTTAGAAGCGGAAAAACGACAGTGAAAAAAACTCTGAGTGTCCCTGCTCCATCAATACGGGCAGCTTCTTCAAGCTCCTTTGGAATGGTCGACCGGATAAAGCCCGCGTATAAGAAAATCGTCAGCGGCAAAAAAGCAGCCACATTATTTAAAATAGCAATTTGATAGGTGTTCATCATCCCGATTTGAACGACCATTTTATAGAGAGGGACAAGGGCTGTGAGCGGCGGAATGACCATAATGGCAATAAATAAAACATAGACTGCTTTATTTAGCTTGGTGTTCCTTCTTGCGAGCGGATAGGCTGCAAGAGATCCAAATATAATGAGCAATACAGCGGAGCTGAACGTAATGATCACTGTATTCAAAAAGGACTGGCCAAGCTGAGCCTCTGTCCATGCTGTGCGGAAGTTTTCAAGGTGCAGCGCTTTCGGAAACAGCCATTTTGAACTAAAATCTCCTATCCCCTTTAATGAAGTCGTCACCAAAATATAAAATGGAATGAGGTGTAGCAATGTAATCAATAGTGCGAGGAAGGAGTACCATCTTTTCTTGCGTTTATAGGCGTTATCCATCACACCTCGGTCTCCTTTCGTTTGAAATAAATCAGCGCTGCGACACTAATGATAAGGATGATGACCGCCATGAACACCCCTTGCGTCGCTGCATAGCCTGCATCCTGACGTTTGAAATACAGATCATACATAAAGGTCGACATGGATTGCGAGGAATCTCCAGGTCCGCCGCCCGTGAGTGCCACAATGACATCAAAGAGCTTGAGCCCGCCAATGACATTCAGCACAACATTAATGGTGATCGACGGCATAAGCAGCGGCAATGTAATCCGCCTGAATTGTTGAAAGCTCGATGCGCCGTCTAATTGTGCCGCTTCGTAATAATCCTTAGGGATACTTTGAAGTCCTGCTAAATAAATGATCATCGCAATCCCGACGAATTGATAGGTGTTGACAAGCACAATGATCCATGTGTTGAATTGCGGGTTGCCGAGCGCATTTATTTGATCAAATCCAAAAAGCGTCACCACATCATTTAAGGCACCGCCTTGGTAAGCAAACACAAAATACCAAATATAGCCCATCGCAATTGGGCTGATCATGACAGGTAAATAGATGACCGTTCTTGTGATGGCTTTCATCTTTAAGCTTTGATTTAATAAGAGCGCATATCCAAGTCCGATGATATTTTGTAAAATGGTGCTCCCAATTCCGTAGAGAAGCGTGTTTTTGACAACAAGCCATGTCGCTTGATCCTGAAGCAGCCGCTCATATTGCTCAAGACCAATCCATTGATAAGTTTGTGAGAAACCGTTCCAATTCGTAAAAGAAAGCTGAATGCCGTTCAAAAAAGGATAAATGATAAAGGTACTGACGACGAGAACAGCTGGCATGTACATCCACCAAAGTGATGAATTCTGGCGTTTTTGTATCTTTTGTTTTGGTAAAGAGGTGAATGCGGCTGGCTGCTTTGCTTTTGTGATGTCATTCATTGGCTTCACTCCTGTTTCAGCATCCATCGGCTATTGTTTTTTCAGACGTTTATACTCCTCTTCCATTTTCTTTGACAACTGTTCTGGTGTGATCGAGCCTGCTAATAATTCTTGACCCGTTGTTGCCATGACCGCCCACATTCCGCTTGGTAAGTATTTTCGATCGAAATACGGTTCAATCTTCACCTGTTCGTATTGATCGTAAAATGTAGAGTAATAGTTTTTCGCTTTCACTTGTTTTAGAGCTGTTTCAGAGGATGTGCCCTCTGCGATTTTTTTGGCGTTTTCAGGCTTTGCTAAAAAATCGATGAATTGCTTTGCTTCTTTTAGATGCTTAGAATCCTTCCAAGCAGCGACAGTAAACCGTTCTCCGCCAATCCAGCTTTGTTTATCTCCTTCATGAATGGCTGGAACAGGCATCGTGCCTACTTTGATCGATGGATTCAGCTCTGTTGCTTCAGGTCCTAACGATCCTCCGACAAAGGTGAAGGCGATTTTGTTTTGTGCCATGAGTTCCGGTGCTTGAGAGAGTTTCGCTGTCAAGACATCCTTGTTTAGAAGGTCTTGCTCCTTCAGAGCTTTCATGAATTGTGCAAGCGGTATATAAAGAGACCAATCAAACGATCCGTTTTCAAGTTCCTTTCCGTATTGATGCTTTTGATCGGTGATTAATAAAGGCGTCGCCAGTTCATCAAAGACTTGGGCAATATTTGAGTTATCTCCTCCTGGTATCCAGAGCGGCACAACATCTCCTTTGCTTTTTTCTTTCACTGTCAGCAAAGCCGATTTTAGTTCATCAAGTGTTTTTGGGATTTCGATGCCATATTCCTTTAATAGATTGGCATTAAAGCTAAGCCCGTCTTTTGCTTGATTCAGCGGATAGGCGTACACTTTACCATCTTGGTCCTTTAAAATCTGGTCGAGTGAAGGATCAAGATGTTTGACCCAATCCATCTCTTTTAAATCAGCCACATACTCGCTATAGCGCAGTTTGGCCCAACCATGTGTATCAAAAAGGTCTGGCATATCGTTTGCCCCCATTTTGACGCGGATCATATCTTCATAGCTGTTGCCTGGGAAATTGGCATCGATTCGAATGTGTTGATGCTCCTTTTCAAACTCACGAATCACTTCTTCAAACGCTTTTCTTTCCCCGCTGTTGCTCATCGTTGAAAATAGCGTCAAGGTGACCTTTCCATTTGCTTTAGAAGAGCCGTTATTGCCGCAAGCAGACAAAATAATGGTCAAGAAAATGGCTGCAATCAGCAGCATGATTTTTTTATTCATGGTTTCCTCCTTTTGATCACTGAAAATTCAGACGATAATCGGTAGAATTCATGCAGTTGCGGAAACAAAAGAAGTCCATTATACTGGAATTCTATTCTTTTCAAAGAGATAAGAGAGCATACCGGCAGGCTGCCTTGTTCTTAGCATGATCTGGCCATCATGCTAAGCAGCTTGTTTTCTGCTTTTTTGTCTCTTTTTTATTTGCTGAAATTGATGGTTCACCCCCTTTCATGGATGAGACATGTACTGCCTCGCTCGATGAGTGTTGTTGGCACGACGACTTTTAGAGGAAGTTTTCTTCCGTTTATTCTCTCAAGCAAAAGCTTCAGACCGACTTCCCCCATTTCTTCTGTATATACTTTGACAGTCGTAAGCGGCGGGCTTGAAAATGATGCGGCTTCAATGTCATTAAATCCAACAATGGATACATCTGAAGGAACGTGTAGACCGGCTTCATGGAGAGCGCGCATTGCCCCGATTGCCATAGAGTCACTTCCAATGAAAAAGGCCTGCGGCAGTTTTCCTTTTTTGATAGCTTGCTGCATAAGCGAATAGCCTTCTTGCATGGAATATTCACCAATGTGGATGTCTTCCATATGAAGAGCGCCCGCTTCCTGCATTCTTTTCATAAACGTCGTTTGTCTTTCGTCCTCAATCACAGCGTTGCCTTCGAAATAATGCTCCCGCTCTTTCCCGCCAATATAGCCTAGATGTGTATAGCCTAGTGATTGCAGATGACGAATGGCGCGATCTGCCGCTCTGACAAAGTCCACATGTACACAATCATACAAATCTTCATCTGCATAATGATTGATAAAAACAATGTGTTCCATTCGATTTGTCATTTTTTCAACCGTATCGGGGCTGATTCGTCCAATGACGATCAAGCCGTCAATATCCTTTAGCATCGCCCCTTTATCCATGCTTCTTAGGCGAAAGGTATGGAGAGTGGACAGTCCTTGTTTGGCATATTCTTTTTCAATTCCTTTTCGAATCGATGAAAAAAAGGGATCATTTAATTCTTCGTCAATGGATTGAGCGACAACGATACCGATGACTGGGGATTCAGATGGGCTTTTTTCTTCTGCTTGATCGGCTTTTCTTGCTCTCACTGGGGTATAGTTTAACTTCTTAGCAATGTCGAGGATGTTTTGTCTCGTTGCGTGTGAAACGGCAAGTGTTTGATCGCCATTTAACACACGGGATACAGTGGAAACGGACACTTTTGCATCATGAGCAATATCTTTGAGTGTGGTCATAGGCAAACTCCTCATCGTTATTTGACTAAATATTTACTAAAGATATTTGAAGGATAACATATTAATAAAGCGCTTTCAATTATAGATTTGCGATTTTTATTTTGTTTTTGGGTAAGTTTTGGCGAGTAAATATTGTTTTAGTAAAATTTGAGTAAAAAAGAGGATGGGTTTCATCCTCTCTTTTACTAGCGCGATTCGATTGAAGCTGTTTCTTTTGAAAATATTTGCTTCATTGTTTCCCAAGCAGTGTCGAGTTGTTTATGAAGTCCAAATAAACCTGAGGTGCCGATGATGTAGATCTCATTTCCAGCCTCAGCAAGCAGCCGGAACGTGCTCTCATTACAAGAGCCGTCTACTTCAATTGAAAACGAGTATCCTCCGTGTTTTTTGATATCTTTCACCTGTTTAATTTTCTGAAGCATTTCTTTAATAAATGGCTGTCCGGCAAAGCCTGGATCGATCGTCATGATCGTCACTCGGTCTATTAAATGAATAAAGGACTCTAATGCTGCAACTGGTGTGACGGGGTTTAAAACAAAGCCAACCTCACATTTTCTTTGGTGAATATGCCGTATGATTCGAAAGGCATCTTTCTGCACGACTTCTGGGTGTAAACAAATCATCGTTGCGCCTGCATCAATACATGCATCGATTAAAAATTCCTGGGGGTGTTCAGCCATTAGATGAACATCAATCGGTAAATTTGTCAGTTTCCGAAGCTGTTCAATGAAAAAGGGTGATAACGTCAAATTCTTCACATAATGCCCATCCATCACATCGACATGGTACCGGTCTGCTCTCGTGTTGAGAAGATGAATTTGTTCACGGAAGTGCGTGAGATCCATGCACATCAATGAAGGTGAAAAAGTGGCTGTCAATCTCAGTCTCCTCCTTTTTACAGCTGAAATAAAAACTTGATCAATCCAATTAAGATTCCGATGATACCAAAGTCTGTATCTCCAAACGTTGTCCCTTCAAAGCCGAGGGTTCCGAGCACAGGTAATAAACAAGCAGGTAAAAAGGAAAGAAGCAACCCATTTACAAAGGACCCAGCGACAGCACCTCCTACCCCTCCTGTTGCATTGCCATACACTCCTGCTGTAGCACCGCAAAAAAAGTGCGGGACAAGACCAGGGACAATGACAGTTAAACCAAACAAAGGTAAAAGAAAAATGGATACGATGCCTCCTGCAAAGCTGCATAAAAAACCAATAATGACCGCATTTGGCGCAAATGGAAAAACGGTTGGCGCATCAAGTGCCGGCTTTGCTCCCTTCACGAATCGATCGGCAATCCCCTTGAAAGCAGGCACGATCTCGCCAATGGCCATCCGTACCCCTGCTAAAATAATGTACACACCAGCAGCAAACGTAATCGCCTGAATGAGAATGAAGACAGCGAAGTTCGTGCCCCCGCTAATTTGTTCTATAAAAGGAATTCCTGCAAACGGTGCAATCGCAAAGAACAGCAAAGCCATCGTAATCGAAATGGCAACAGATGTATCTCTTAGAAAACCGAGTGATTTAGGCACTTGAATGGTTTCCGTTGATTTTTCAGGAGAACCAACCCATTTGCCGATCATTCCCGCAGTAAAATAACCGAAAGTACTGAAGTGTCCGAGCGCGAGATCATTGCTTCCGGTGACTTTCCTCGTAAACGGCTGAAGGATTGCGGGTGCAATGACCATAGCTGCCCCTAATATCATTGAGCCAGTGGAGATGAGCAGCCACCCGTGCATACCGGCTGTCGAAAGAACGACGGCGAGCATAGCCGCCATATACAACGTGTGATGCCCAGTCAAAAAGACGTATTTAAAGGGTGTGAATCTTGCAAGTAACAAATTGACCAGCATGCCAAAAATCATAATGAGTGCTGTCTGTGTACCGAATTCCTTTTGAGCAATGGCGGCCATAGCATCTGTATTTGGCACAACCCCTTGAATGTGAAAGGCTGCTTCAAACATCTTTCGAAAAACCCCGAGTGAATCAGAGACGACTGTAGCGCCCGCCCCTAATATTAAAAAGCCCATGGTTGTTTTCAAGGTGCCTGACACAGTATCTGCGGCTGATTTTTTCTGCAAAAGTAAACCGGCTAGAGCAAATAAACCGATGAGAATGGCAGGTGTGCCCAATATATCGTTCATGATCAGTTCTATCATGATGTGAATCCCCCTTTTTCATGACTTAAATGTGT
Source organism: Bacillus sp. FSL K6-1000 (assembly GCF_038630785.1). Lineage (NCBI taxonomy): Bacteria > Bacillati > Bacillota > Bacilli > Caryophanales > Bacillaceae > Bacillus > Bacillus sp. FSL K6-1000. The sequence goes on from NZ_CP152042.1 coordinate 1,802,347, forward strand.
TGACGAAGGACGTCCTTAATGGCTTTCTGGTCTAACAAATTATTTAAGCCAGCCACATTTCTTGTGCCGTCATTCAGCTGGTCAATAATATCAGCTGCGCCGATATAAAGATCTGCTTGTTCATTTTTACTTGTACTGAGATCGGTATGATCCACTTCAGCTATAAGACCTAATTCTTCTAATGCTTTTTTGACATTCATTTCTACAATAAAGCTGCTTCCTAACCCGTTTCCACATACAACTAGAATTTTTTTCATTCTCTTTTTCCCCCTTTATACTTGTGAAAATTGATCAATTAATTCTTGAACCGATGCTAAATCTTCTGCTTCAATCAATTGTTTCGTCCGTTTCTCTTCACTTAACAGCATGGTCAGCTGTTTGAGTGCTTTCAAGTGGCTCATGCTGTCCATAGCGGCTAACACAATGACAAGCCGCACCTGCTTTTTGCCATCCTTTGAAAACGAAATGGGCTGTTTGAATGACATGAGTGTCATGCTCAATTTGTTCACGCCATCCTCGGGCCTTGCATGTGGAATGGCCACTTGTGGTGCAATCACAATATAAGGACCATTTTGATGAACAGACTGAATCATGGCTTCTACATAACTTGTTTCAATGGCATTTTGGTCAAGTAAAGGCTGCGCCGCTTTTGTAATCGCCTCTTGCCATGTGTCTGCTGTTTGGTGGAGCTTGATGGTTTGTTCTGTTAATAAATCGTTTAACACTGGGTTCCACCCTTTCTGATAGGATAGATATGTGGGATGAAGCAGCTCCTGAATGTCACGAAGCAGTGCTTGTTTATTTTGTACGATGGTATGCTGTTGAATGATGTTGAATAAAGCGTTTACATGCTGCTCGTCAACCATCGTTTCTAAGCCTTTCCCGTATTGAAGTAATGTTTTTTTCTCATAGGCAGTTAAAATAGGATGAACGAGATGAACTGGTTTTCCTTTAAACGTAATAGGTGTTGTGGACACAACGAAATCTGCATTAACGGCTGCTAATTCTTCATATGCACGCTTTGATAACAGCCCGCGTACTTCGATGTAGCCGATTAATTCGAGGAGCTGAGTTTTCAGCATGTTACTTGTGCCGATTCCTTCTCCGCAGACAATGTATACAGAACGCTTAACAATTGATGAAATTCCTTCTCTTCTCATCCAGCTGCCAAAATGCATGGTGAGATATGCAACTTCATGGTCACTCAACTTGGAACAGGCCGCCTTTTCTAAATGGCAGGCAACTTTTTGAGTGATTTCAAATACTTCTGGCTGTGCTTTTTTTATAGAATCCGTCAGTTCGTTGATTATACCAATGTGATAGATGAGCCTGTAATAGGCTGGAATTAAATGCATGGTTAAGTTTTGCTCCAATGCTTTTGGTTCTTGAAAGGAAATACAAGCATATCGCTGAAAGTCAAATATCATTTGTCTAGCGATGGTGCGAATGAGATGTTCTTCTGGTTTTTTAATTGATGGAAGTTTTTGTTTTTTGGCACTGAGCCAAAGGGTGCTAAGAAAATAGATCTCATCATCATGAACAAAGAGACTGGCCTCTTTTTGAATCTGCGCCATGAAACGAATAGCCGCCAAGCATTCCTCTGTTTCCTGCAATGTTCGCTTTTCTTCGTTTGAAATGTGTACAGCATACCCTAGCTTCATCCGCTTGAAGTAGAAAAAGAGATCCAAAGAGAGCTGATCCAGCATCTCATCTGCAAATTCAAGCTTAAGTTCTTGTTCTGACTGCTGGAGGAGATGGTGTACCCGTTTGGACGAAATAGGTCCCTTTAACCAAAACGACGGAAACGTTTTTTCGTTTTTTATCATTGTGCGAATGAAATGTATATAAGGTTTGAGTGCCAATCGAATGGCCCTTTCGTCTCCTAAAATCACATAGCCGCTTGCTGCCTGATAGCGGAGTGTGATCTCCTGCTTTGAAAGCGCCTCTTTTAGCTGTTTCATATCCTCGAGCAATGTATTTCGGCTCACCTTTGTCATCTTTATGAAATCATCAATTCTTAGGCAATGCTCGCTGCATGCTATGGATAAAAGCAAGATGGCCCTTCGTTCCTTTTTACATGGTTCATAATCGTGACCAACAAGAATGGTATCAGCTTTTTGAATAATGATTTCTTTTTCCAGAGGATTTAAATAATAGCCAAGTTGACCTTTTCGCTGCACACCACTAAGCTGATGAGTTTCCAGCCAGCTGTTCATTCGTTTGATTTCAGCGTAAACGGTTCGAGTCGAGACTTTCATCCGATTCTGTAAATCTTCTATTGATAGATAAGATGTCGTGTGAAGCAGCATAGATAGTAAAGTCGTGCCCCTTTTGGTTAAGTACAGTTGGAATTCCTCCTTTCTTCTCTTTGCTTATAAGTCTAATCAACTCACATGCATCAAAGAAGTCCAAATGTCTTCAGCACGTGCTGTGCAGCGATTGTGTGTTCTTTTCATAAGAAAAACACACAATTTGAGTGTGCTTTCAGGCAAAGAGTCCTTTGTCTTTTTTTAAGTGTTTGAGGACCAATAAACACAAAAAACCTTGAATGATATAAAGCCATTCAAGGTTTTTTCACTTCTTATCATCTTTTATTTTTCCTATACGTGACGTTTAAAATTATTTTTTGTTTAAACTAAATCCGAAATCCAAATCGTTTTCAAATGAAATACAAATACACCAATCACCTTTTAATGATATAAAGTAGTGGTGCTGTGGGATATTTAAAAAATAGATTAGTAGCTCTTCTAAATGTTTTAATTCAAACTGATACCCAAACTCTGTAAGGTTATCCCCTATGTAAATTACTTGTAAGTGATTATCTAAATATTTGCCTTTTAATTCAGTTATAAATAGAAGAGCATCAGGAAGTAACGATTCATTATTTGAGCTCTTACTATAATGTTTATTGGTTTGTAACCAATCTATTTTTGAACCAGCAAAATCAAATTTTTGTTCTATTAAATCTAAATAAATTTCGGGATTTTTATGTACTTTGACACTTTTAAGAAGGTCTTTTAATTCCAAATCCTTTATTAGTTCTTCATCATAAGAAATCAATAAAATTAACCCCTTTATCTAAAATGTATTTAACTGCCTTCTTGTCAAAATTCATAGGAATCGCTGTTCCATCATTTGTCGCATTCATCATTTCGGCTTACAATGCCATTGTAGTTTGCTGCTCTGTCTCTAACAAAGAATATTCACCTTTTAAATTTTGATCGAGTTCTATTAAATCTTTAACCGTTTCTTCCGCAGCTGAGATCTACAGAAGATGGAAGTAAGATTGGTGGTTCATTGAGATTTGATTCGAAATACGACTCAGCTTCATGTATCTAATATGAGGTCTAACCAGCATTGATTATGGACAATATAGGAGTAGTCTCTCTTGTAAACTTTCCAAGATTTCTACAGGCATTTCCCGGACCTTGATATCATCGCCTAGGAAAAATAGCCAATTTGTTATTTCGGTTATTTCTTCTGAATGATTAACATTGATAAAAGTTTTTAAAATGGCTGTAGTTTGGTAAGGATTCGTATAAGAAATTGACATTTTGAAAGGATGGTATTTTTTGAACTGTGCAATTGCCTTTGGACCAAGTTCAAGGACAAGGTTGATTACTTCCTCCTGCTTACTTAGTTTTTCTAAAATCTTTTTCCTGCTTAATCTATTTTTTGTAGAGCATGGTTTTACATCTGTGAGATTGTCGACAGGCAGAATCCGTTTCTTCTCTTCCTTTACATCAAAGCATTCAATCAACCACAGGCTTTTTTCACGATAAAGGTTCAAAAGGTAAATAGGATAGGACTTGATCACTTTCTCCTCTCTCATGGTAATCAGTAAATATCGATCCAAAATAAGCAATTGGATTAATTTTTCTAACATGGGGTGAGGGAGATCGGACAAATCAAGCAGATCAGGATTATTCGGGTTGGCCCCTTCAAATAGCATGAGGCGATTTAACAGAACAAGGTCATCTTGCTGGGTTTCAGAGATGAGTCCTAGTAATTTTTCAGCTAAAGACTGGCGACTCTTTAAATAAGGGAGTTGTTGGTTTCTCGTGGCCATAAAGGCAATAAAAAGAGCTTTAATCTCATTATCGGTAAAACGGACAGTTGGCAGGACAGAATTGTTCATTACAAAATATCCTCCGTCCCTTCCTACTTCTGCGACAAGTGGCATCCCCATAGCTTCAATTTCTCTGATGTCTCTAATTGCTGTCGAACGAGAGATATGAAATTCTCTCATGATTTCAGTAATTGTAAAGTTGGAGCGGTTGTTAATATACCGCATGATGGTATTAATCCGTTCAACTTTTTTCATCTGGTCCTCCTAAACAGTATCATTTTTTGACATGGTTTAAGCCTATTATATATTTATCAAGTGAAAAAAACATTTGATCAATTCACCAAAAGGAAGTGTTGAATATGGCAGAGTATATACTAGAAGAAAAAGACAGCTTTCACGTGTTAGGTATTGGAACTGAACTTAAGAGTCATTACACAGACTATGCGGGCATAACGAAGGAAAAAGCAGACTTTTGGCAAGCAGTCAACCAAGAAGGTAAGCTTGACAGCTTAAAAGCCATTGCCACAAATGACTATATTTTTATCGTAAACGAATCGGTAAATAACAAGCTGATGCATTATGTAGGGGTTATGACAGAGGAATCGTTACCAGAAGCGGACAGAGTAATTCAATTTCCTAAAGGGGAATATCTAATCGTTAAAGGGGAAGCTAAAACCGCTGATGAATTGCATCAAACGCTTACTGGTATTGCATTTGGTCAAGTCTTGCCTGAAGCAAAGAATTTTGCCTATGTTGGTGGACCAAATGCAGTGGTAGAAATGGGACAGCGAAACGACTTATTACTTGGTGAGATGTGGATTCCTGTTGTACGGAAATAACAAGGATATGGAGGGATAGAAATGGCTTATATCGTTGATTTTAAACATGTGTCTACGATTGGTTTAGAGTCTTCACCTGTAGCAGAAGCACTTGCTGGCTTACGAGCGAATGAGGCTCGTTACTTTATGAACAAATATAAGCATGAATTTACAGTATTACCTGCCAGCGATAGTCAGGAGACCCTTGATTATGTAAACCGAGTGTTAAAAGAAGAACGTGAACTAGAGTTTGCAGCCAAACCTTTAGAAACGGCAAGTTTTCAAGTGGAAAATATCAAATGGACCTACGTCTTTTATGAGGATGGTCTTGCAATTAACGTCCTGTATACAGTGGATGACCCGAAAAAACGTGCTGTTGGTTTTAAGCTTTCTGAAGGGATGGAAGTACTAAAGGAATTAGAAGGAAAATTTAAATTTGCTAGGCAGAAGTCTAAACTAGCTGGAACGATTCGTGGGTCATTCTTTAAAATTAAAGGGGAATATTGAGTTGAGAAACCCTTTCTTCACTCGAATTTGTGAAACTAATTGAACAAATAAATTAAAATAATTTCCACCTTCTAAACAGAGCAGCATTCTCTATGCATTATTAGAGGATGTTTTTCTGTTTATTGTACCAACCTTATTTTCTTATGAAGAAGTTCGCCGTCAAAGCGATTAGTCTGCTATTTCACTGTTTAACATCTATACTTTTTTCAGATCTATATTCAAAGAAAATGAGGTGAAGTATCCCTCATTAAAAAACACTCACCATAAAAGCTGTGAGTGCCTAGTTTTGCTTGTCTCTATCATACGATGACCCACTCAGGAAAAAAGATCCCCATTTTATCGGTATGAAGGCCAATAAACACAAAAACCTTGAAAGGCATATAGCCAGTCAAGGTATGATAACAATAACATTATATTTAGAAGTATCAACTACTTCACCTACTGATTTATCTGAGAGAATATCATATTTGTTTTATATTTCTTTCTAATACAATAAGGCTATTTTAAAGTAACTCCACTCCAACTTGTTTATAAAATTTAACTTTTAGCCTCTCTTCTTCGCCCACGTTCATTACCATAGCTTTGTCATCTTTTTTTATACTTGTTACATTATTAAAATCACCTGAAAATACTATAGAATCATTAAATGTAATACTTAGACTACTCGTTTGCTTATATACATCTAAAGTTAAAATCACCTTGAAATTTTGGTCATCTTTGTAAGTATAAATTAATTCTCCATCATCTATATTGCCTGTTATACTCACCGGCTCACTTTGAAAAAGTTCTAATAGATCATATTCATCATACTTGATAAACATTCGTATTCATCCTTTTATTAATTATTTTGGTATAACTGTGATAACATCGCCTGCTTCATTTATAATTACTTTGACATCCCGAGTTTCATGAACAAACGTTCCACTTCTATTACCAGGTATCTTTTTCGTATTCATTATAGCGTCTTCAATAACTGAAGGTGGAATATTTCTTGGATCAACATATTTTTTGATGAAATCACTAAATTCTTTTGTTTGTGGTTTAAATCCTAATTCTTCAGCTTTTTTAATTGCTCTACTTGTTAAAGTAGCTTTTACTTCAGGAGTATCAGGTGCCATTCTTTCCAAAGCATGGTGAGAATACATTCTTCCATTTATTTTCCCTCCGCCTTTTGACATATTCCAACCAATTTCACCCGTACCCTTAACCCCCATTTTACCATGAAACCCTTTCGCTCCAAACGGCAAAAGCATTCCAAGCGCCGCATTCATACTCGCTTCCTGCTGTTCTTTCGAGACCTTATTTCCAAACATATCGCGGCCTGTGATTGCTTCGCTGAAGCCGTTGGTCGCGGTGAGACCATATAAACCTTTTTGAGATGTTTTCAGGGCGTCAAAGGATTTTTGTGATGTCTTGTAGATGTCGACTGCTCTGACTGCGGCTGATGTGGCTTGGGTGGTTTTATAGACAGCCTTTCCGCCTTTGAAAATGCGTCCTGCCCAGCCAACGATTGGGATGTAACCGGCTGCTGCCATGCCTCCTGCCGCGACTCGCTGACCTGCGGTGAGTTCCTCGCCTGTGATCGGATCAACACCTGTTGCGGCACGTTTTGCATCGTTCACACCTGTCAGTTCATTGACGATATTTCCACCGTAATCGAGCGCTTTTTCATACCAAGGACGGTTGGCGAGGGCTTCTTGTTCTTTTGCGATCTCTCGGGCTTCTTCTTGTTCTTTTTTGATTTTCAGATATTCAGAAGTTTGCTTTTCAATATCGCTTTTTGCCTTGTAGATTTCGCTATTGTGATACGCTTTCTTGTCAAAATTCATAGGCGAAATCGCTTTTCCATCATTTGTCGCATTCATCATTTCAGCGTACAATGCCATTGTAGCTTGCTGCTCTGTCTCTGACAAAGCATATTCATCTTTTAAATTTTGATCAAGCTCTCTTAAATCTTTGACTGTCTTTTTTCGTTCATCTTCCGCATCTTCTATTTTTTCATCAAAGGTTTGACTATCAAATACTTCTAGAGAAATGAGATCATCAATGTCTTGAAAAATCGTTTTGAGTGCCTTTTTTTGATCCTTTACAATGCTTTTGGCATTCTTGATGCCCATATGTACTGCGTTGTCTAAAAAGTGTTCCTCTACAAAGGTATCGCCGCCAAAGCTCGTATCATCAAGTGTCCCAGAAACACCTTCATGAAAGGCTTTTTGCTTATCAATGAAGCTGATAAACATGTCTACATTTCCGGAGAGCTCTTTATAAAAGCTTTTAATGTTATCGGCACCTTTCCCAGTAAAATCATCACCGAGGTTAGCAACACCTTGTAATGCCTTTTTTAAATCTACCATTTGTTCACGGAGTTCCTGATAGTGTTTTGCCCTTGTGTCCATGGCACTTGTTAGTGCTTTTGCATCAAGTATCTTGCCCAGAAGAATTCACTCCCTCCCATTCTTTGACAAGGCCAATTTTACCAATACAAAGTTTATCATTAAATAGGCATTAAGATACAAAAACAATACTGATTATGTAAATGAACATTGTTTCAATTGAAAAGCAAACTATAGAATTCATTAGCTCCACTTTTGTCATAACAATTATAATGTAGTTTTTAGAACAATCTTTTAAATAGAACATTTTTTTGAGCTACTCCATTATAAAAAAGAGTTATAGAGCACTTTTATGGTAAGGAAGATGTCACTAGTCGAGGCAATCCCTACATGAATTAGGAATGCACTTAGAAAAAGCACACCCGCATTAGTGTATTTTTTACGATTTAGACTTAAGCAATTGAAGTTCTTGCTCCATGATATCTGCTGCTTCAGTTATAAATTGAATAATTAAGTCTAATTCTTCTGGTTTGTATTCATTTGTGAGTTCCTTCGTTGATGTTGATAAGGATCGAAAGAGTTCTTTCACCTGTGATTTCCCTGCCGTTAATGGAACGATGATAACTCTTCGTTTGTCTTTTGGGTCCTTTGCTCTTTTGGCGTAGCCCGCTTTTTCAAGCCGGTCAATGAGAGCTGTGACTGCACCAGAGCTAAGACCTGTTTTTTCACTTAGTTCTCCTGCTGTAAGGGGGCCGAGTTCATTTAATAAATCAGCTGATTTGAGATCTGTTGGAAAAAGGCCTAGTGATTGGGCGGCCGCTTGGTGGAATAAAACGGTTCGTGTGGCGAGGCGCCTCATTGTATGGATGATCTGGGTTGCTCTGTCTTCAGCCTCGTTCTTTATTGACAACTTGTTCTCCTCCCTTTAAAATCAATTTATCTTGATCATCAAGATAAATGTTCTCTTACTTTATGGTTAAGTTGATCATAGCAAAAATAATGAGAGAACGTAAGCAGGAGGTAAATGAAATGAATCATGTGGATAAAGGCAAGGCATCCACTCGCTTTGTTGTCATCGGTTTGCTGTTAGGGATTTTTATGGCAGCGATGGACAATACCATTGTTGCAACAGCGATGGGAAGTATCGTAGCAGATTTGGGCAGTTTTGATAAATTTGCTTGGGTGACGGCTTCTTATATGGTGGCAGTAATGGCTGGAATGCCGATTTACGGAAAGCTTTCTGATATGTATGGTCGAAAGCGTTTTTTTCTGTTTGGACTTATTTTCTTTTTAATTGGATCAGCGCTGTGCGGTATCGCACAAACGATGGATCAGCTCATTATTTACCGAGCCATTCAAGGGCTTGGAGGCGGTGCACTTCTTCCGATCGCATTTACGATTATCTTTGACATCTTCCCCCCTGAAAAGCGCGGAAAAATGTCTGGTATGTTTGGCGCAGTCTTTGGTTTATCAAGTGTACTCGGACCGCTCTTAGGTGCTATTATTACGGATTCGATCGGCTGGCATTGGGTTTTTTATATTAACGTGCCAATCGGTATTGTCAGTGTCTTCTTGATCGCCAGATACTATCAGGAATCGCTTGAACATCGTAAGCAGAAAATCGACTGGTCAGGTGCTATTACGCTTGTCGTTGCGGTTGTCAGCTTAATGTTCGCCCTTGAGCTTGGCGGTAAATCTTATGCTTGGGATTCGGTGCAAATCCTCACACTTTTTGCTGTGTTTCTTGTGTTCGGTACGATCTTCTTTATTGTTGAGCGTAAAGCTGAGGAACCGATTATCTCATTTTGGATGTTTAAAAATCGATTATTTGCGACATCTCAAATTTTGGCGTTTTTATATGGTGGGACATTCATTATTCTTGCTGTCTTTATTCCTATTTTCGTGCAGGCGGTGTACGGTGAATCTGCGACAAGTGCAGGGTTTATTTTAACACCGATGATGATTGGATCAGTCATTGGCAGTATGATTGGCGGAACGATGCAGACGAAAGTGCCTTTCAGACGTCTTATGACCATCTCTGTCATTTCATTTTTCGCTGGGATGCTGTTGCTTGCCAATATGTCACCAGATACAGCAAGACTGTGGCTCACACTCTTTATGATGATATCAGGCTTTGGGGTAGGGTTCAGCTTCTCCCTTCTGCCGTCAGCTTCAATGAATGATCTTGAGCCGCGCTACCGAGGCAGTGCAAACTCGACCAATTCTTTTATGAGATCACTTGGGATGACACTCGGTGTCACGATTTTCGGGACAATTCAAACCAATGTGCTGACAAATCGTTTAGCTGATGCCTTTAGTGGAATGAAAGGAGCCCCTTCTCAAATAGGCGATCCACAGGCTATTTTCCAAGAAGGTGCCCGCTCACAAATTCCGACTGATATTTTAAATAAAGTCATCGATGCAATGTCACAAAGTATTACGTATGTATTTTTGCTTGCTTTATTCCCGATTGCACTTGCGGCGATTACAGTCATATTTATGGGAAATGCACGAGTACGTACATCAAATGAAATGAAAGAAAACGAATAATGTAAAAAAGCAGAGCAATTGCAGCTCTGCTTTTTTTCTTATTGATATAGCGGATGGGCTTTGCCCTCACTGCCAACGATTCGTATTTTCGATTGGACCATGTCTTTTGCTGCTTGTTTTGCTTTTTGTAAATACATACGCGGATCTAAGCTTTCAGGTTCATTTGAGAAATGATCACGTATGGCCTCGGAGTATGCATTTTTCAATTCAGTTGAGACATTCACCTTTGCCATACCAAGTGCAACGCATCGCTTCACATCCTCATCCGGTACAGCAGAACCACCGTGGAGAACAAGTGGTACATCGACCAGGTCCGCAATTTGTTCAATGCGGGCAAAGTCTATATCCGGCACCCCTTTATAAATGCCATGGGCAGTACCAATCGCAGGTGCTAAAGTGGGCACCCCAGTTTCTTCTACAAATTGGCGGCATTCTGATGGAACGGCTTTTTCAGCATCCTTTTCATCAACGACGATATCATCTTCGACACCACCTACCTTGCCTAATTCTGCTTCAACGTTCACCCCTACTTTTAATGCGAGGTCCACAACTTCTTTTGTACGGCGAACATTTTCTTCATATGAGTGCATAGATGCATCGATCATAACGGATGTATATCCGGCCCTGATACAGGTGAGAATCACATCAAAGTCTGTGCAATGATCGAGGTGAAGACCAATTGGGATTTGATATTGATCAGCCGCCGCCTTCACTGTATCTGCAATCGCTTTTGCTCCAAGAGATTGAACCGTTCCAACCGTTGTTTGCAATATCACAGGTGACTTTAATTCTGCTGCCGTTTCGAGTACCCAATAGATACTGTCAAAGGAGTGTACATTGAATGCCACAATTCCGTATTTTTCTTTTTTCGCAGCCTCAAGCATTGGTGTTGTTGAAAGTAAAGGCATGATCAAACATCCTCTCTCGTTAAAATATCCGTTTCTAATACAGCCAGCATGTCTTCATTTGTTCTTGTTTCCAGCAGTTTTTGACGTTTCGTTTCATCCATTAAGCCTCGTGAAAGGGCAGAAAGAGCCTTTAAATGAGTCGTACCTGCTTCACTTTTAGGAATCAATAAGGATAAGAAGAAAAAGCAAGGCTTCCCATCAAAAGCGTCCCATTCAATGCCTGTTTCCGTGCGGACGATCACAAGTGCTGGTTTCGTGATGGCTTCTGTTTGTGTATGCGGAATGGCAAATCCATCTTGAAAACCGGTTGTACTCAGAGCTTCTCTTTCCGCTAAGCCTTTTTTGACTTCCTCTGGTGAGGTGCAAATACCTGCTTTGTAGGCAATGTCAGCAATGGCTGCGAACACGCCAGCCTGTGAAGAAGCTGTTTCGTGAAGATTCATATAGATATGTTCCATTATTTCTCTTCCTCCCTCTTAAACTGCGGGTTTGTCTATTTTTTTACGGTAAAGTCCGTATAGAATCGCACCTACAATTGATCCGATTAGTATGGAAAGCACCCATTGGAATGCACCTGTGACAACTGGAAGGACAAGGAATCCACCATGCGGAGCTGGAACCTGTACGCCAAACAAATATGTCAATATAGCAGAGATGGCGGAACCAAACATGATAATTGGCAGGACAACGACTGGGTTTTTTGCCGCAAATGGGATGGCTCCTTCTGTAATATGTGTCGCCCCCAGAATATAGTTGATTGCCCCAGCATTTCGTTCTTGTGGCGTGAAATGTTTTCGGAAAATGGTTGTAGCAATCGCAATGATAAGTGGTGGTGTGATACATGCTGCAGACACACCTGCCATAAAGTAAAGGTTGCCTTGTGCAAGTAAAGCCGTTCCTGTAACATAGGCTGCTTTGTTAAATGGTCCGCCCATATCAAATCCACACATTGCTCCCACAATTAAGCCTAAAAGCAGCGGATTTGTGGATTGTACAGATGAGAGAAAATCCATTAAGGAATTATTTAACCCTGTGATGGGAACCAATAGCGGGGTCATGACAGCCCCAATTAAGAAAATACCGATGACAGGATAGATGAAGATCGATTTTAATCCATCAAGCGATGCTGGTAATTTTTGAAGCAAGAATTGAAGCAATAAAATGATATATCCTGCTGCAAAACCTGCGATAATACCGCCTAAGAATCCAGCACCTCCATCATTTGCAAGGAGCCCTCCTATAAAACCGACGACCATCCCTGGGCGTCTTGCGATCGAATCAGCGATAAATGCTGCTAAAATTGGTACCATTAAGCTGAAGCCAAGTCCGCCAATGCTTTTCAAATAGGCGGCAAACGGATGATACGTTTCGTGCTGAGGATCAGCAGAGTAGATTCCGAATAGGAAGGAAATAGCTATTAAGACCCCGCCTCCAACAACAAATGGCAGCATGTGTGATACACCGTTCATTAAGTGCTTATAAATAGTGTGTATCCATTTATTTGCCGACTTTTGTTGAGAGGATGAAGGAGCAGATGGTTTCTCTGTTCCAGAAGCTCTTCCTTTCACTTGATGAACGGGAGCATCTCCATTGATAATGCTCTGAATCAGCTCAGTCGGCGTGCGAATGCCTTTGGCTACAGGCACTTCAATCAGTGGCTTGCCGTGAAAACGGTCTGTATGCACATCTTTGTCGGCTGCCACAATGACTCCATCTGCTTCCATAATGTCTTGATCAGTTAAAGCGTTTTCAATTCCTACTTGACCATGCGTTTCGACTTTGATGTCGACCCCTAGTTGCTCAGCAGCGATTTTTAATGCTTCAGCTGCCATAAATGTGTGTGCAATGCCTGTTGGACAGCCGGTTGCAGCGACAATTTTTTTACGGCTCATGTGTATTCCCCCTTATATTTTCTGTATGTGTACTTGCTCAATCAATGAATCAATGTCATGTAAATCACTTAAGCCTTTCGAAAATGCGGTAGAGGCTCCTGTTGCAATGCCGTATCGTAAGCATTCTTCAGGTGAATGTCCTTCAAGCTGTTTACTAAGAAAAGCTGCAAGCATCGCATCTCCAGAGCAAGCTGTATTTACTACAATGCCTGTCGGTGCGTTTCCTTTTAAGACGGCGTTTTTCGTAATGAACAAAGCCCCTTCTCCCCCGCGGGAAATAAGCACTTGCTCTGCACCCATCTCAATAAGCTTTTCTCCTGATTGAATGAGTTCTTTTTCTGACAGAGGATGTGTTTTGCCGAAAAAAGCAGCAATTTCTTCTTCATTTGGTTTTAATAAATACGGCTTGTATTGAAGCGTCTCAAGAACCGCTGCAGAGCTTGTGTCTAAAATGAACTTGACCTTCTGTTGATGGCAAATAGCTGCTACTTCTGAAAAAATGCTGGCAGGAACGCCCTTTGGCAAACTGCCTGACATGATAAGGATGCCCCCCTGCGGGATAGCTGCAATTTTCTCACGAAAGGCGTGAAGCGCTTTTTCTTCAATCGCAGGGCCCTGGTTCACGAGCTTGTATTCTTCTGTCGTATTGATAAAAACATTAATGCGTGTAATTCCTTCTACCGAGATAAAATCGGTCTGAATGGAAAGATCCTTTAAGGATTGTTCAATATAAGAGCCTGAAAATCCAGCGATAAATCCTAATGCGGTGCTGGTGAAGCCATATTTCTTTAGCATAATCGACACGTTCACGCCTTTTCCATTCGGCTGATAATCTTCATCTTCCGTACGATTGACTGCATTTGCCCGCATTTCTTTTAATGCAATATATAGGTCAATAGCAGGATTTAAGGTGCAGGTATAAATCAATTGGTTTCACCTTCTTTCTTTTCTCTAAAGAAAGTATCTCATACGATTCAGTGAAAATGTTTTCAGAATGTGTAAAGGTTTTCATGAGAAAAAGCCTTCCAGATCAAAGTCTCGAAGGCTTTCTTATTTGTTATTTCATTCGGATCACATAGGCATCGAGTAAAATGCGGGCAATGACATGGAGAGATAGGCGGGATCTGACTTCATAATCTGGGAAGAAAGATTGTTCCCCTTTATATCCGACTAGTGTCATATCTGATATTTTGCTTAATGTAGAATCTATTCTTGTCGTGACTGTAATAGTTGTCACTTGCTTCATGCTGAGATTTTGACACGCTTCAACGAGCTCAGACGTTTCGCCATTTAATGAAACAAAGATGGCAAGCTCACTTTTTTCAATGTCTCGCGATTTCAGCCGAATGATATTCGGATCGTCGTGTACTTCACATGTTTTCCCGATGAGCTGTAATTTGATGGTCATCTCTTTGGCGATCATTTCTGAGAAGCCTCTGCCGAAAATATAAATTTTGTCTGCATTATGTATTTTTTGAACGGCATCTTCAATTTGTCCAATACTTTGCAGCTGGATCGTCTTTAAAACCTCTTCTTCATTTTTCCGAATCGCTAGTTTGATGTCTTCATCAATATTCTTGAGCTGGTCGCTTGCATCTGTCATTTTCTTTTCTTGTTTCAATCGATATTTAAAGGACGTATAGCCATTATAACCAATTTTTTTCATCAGTCTGACAATTGTGGCTGTTGATACATTGGCTCTTTCGCTTAAAGTGACAATGGATAAGGTGGAGATATCCTCTAAATGCTGGTGAATATAATTGAGTAAATAACGTTCTGTTTCACTTAACGTTTGATATACATCGCTTGGGATGTTAAATAATGATTCGTTCAATTCGATTCCCCCCTACTCATTTCATACTATAATTAAATGCCCAATAAAAACAAGATGATTCTTTTGTCATGTATTTAGGTGAAAGGCGAAAATGAGTGAAATTTTATTTTTGACATAAACTAAGGAAAAGTTGTGTCTATGTGAAAGGAGCTGATCCGTATGCTTCATCTTTTGTTTTATCTGATCCTTCTCTATGTCGTTTATGTCTTTTTGACCGCATTTGTTTTGTTTTATTTACCGATCCAAAAAACGTGCAAAGAACATTGTATCTATAAAGCCTCTTCCATCTCAGGAGACGATCAGGGCACAAATCAAGTGATGCTTCTTGACGATGGATTTGAGTCTGGCCAGGCCAGAATTCAAATGATTCGTGAGGCGAAGAAAATGATTCGCCTTAGTTATTATTCCATTCAAAAGGGAAAAACAGCCGAATGGGTACTAGGTGCTTTAATTGAAGCAGCTGATCGAGGGGTAAAGGTTCAGCTGCTTTTAGACGGCATCTGCCACAGTTTGCGTGGACCGCTGAAGCATTTACAGTATGCCGTGGCTAATCACCCGAACATGGCCATTCGTTTTTATGAGCCCTTTCGGTTATTTAAGCCATGGACGTGGCATAACCGCCTTCATGATAAGCTGCTGCTGGCAGATGGCCGAGTGGCTGTGATGGGCGGAAGAAATATAGGTGATAAATACTTTGCAGATCAGCCTCCGAAAGATTTTGCATTTGACCGCGATGTGCTGCTTTATAACGACAAAAAAGGAAAAGTATTAGATGAAATGGAGCAATACTTCGTTTATTTATGGAATCATGACTTTACGAAAAGAACAAATGCTGTGTTCTCCAAACAAAAAGCAAAAAAAGGCTTAAAACTAAGAAAGAAATTGCTTAGATCCTATTGGGAGGCAGTGCGTACGAAAGAACCTTTTGTGATGTCGTCCTTTAATTGGGCAGCAGACGGCACTTCAGTGAAACAGATTGCATTTTTTACAAATCCTGTGGAGCGCTTCAATAAGCGTCCTCTTGTGCTCAAAAAACTAAACGATCTTGCTCACCGAGCAAAGCGTTCTGTGCTCATACAGACGCCTTATATTATCCCGACACGACCCATGAAAGACGGCCTCACTCCATTAGCTAGCGAGATTCAAACGACAGTTGTCACGAATTCCCTTACAGCGACGCCAAATCCGTTAGCTTTTGCAGGATATTTAAGCACGAAAAAGGAACTGATGAAAACAGGTGTTCATTTATATGAATATGAAGGTCCATATTCTATTCACGCGAAATCAATGGTGATTGATGATTATTTAAGTATCATCGGGACATATAATTTAGATGCGAGGTCTAGTTTTTTAAATACAGAGTCGATTTTGGTCATTGATAGTGCCCCGTTTGCGCTATCACTTACTCAGGCAATCGAACGTAAAATGGCCTATAGTATTCTCGTCGCAAAGGACAAAGCAGCCTATAAAGCGGGGGCCTATGGGCAGAAAAAAAAGCCTTTGATGAAAAGGCTCCTTTTAAATGGTTTATCCGCGATAACCGTTTTATGGCGGCGGTTGATCTAAAGGGCAGCTACTCTTGTGGCAGCCCTTTTTCTTCTGATTGCTCTTCTTCTACTGCCTCCAATTTTGTCAATTTAAACACCAAGATCCCTGCAATAATCACAATGACACCTAATAGTTTTGCGGGAGAAAATTCCACTTTCTCTAACCCAAGCCAGCCAAGCGAATCGAACAAAAGCGCGGAACCTAGCTGTGAGATCAGGACAATTGAGATTCCATAAGTCGGACCAAGGCGTTTGATGCTTTGAACGAGACAGATGACTACCCCTACTCCAATGGCTCCGCTAATCCAGTACCACGCTTCCATATGTCTTAATTGAAACATGCCGGTTCCTTCTAGCAAAAGACCCATCAAAAGTGAAGCAATAAAGCCCATACCTAGAACGAGAGTTGTCGTTGACCAAGAGCCTGTCTGCTCATTGACCTTACTGTTAAAAATGGTTTGTAAGCTGACGAGTGCGCCAGCCGTGATGGCTAATCCTATTCCTATGATCATGTCTGAATCCCTTCATTTCTTCTATTCATAAATGTTGTGCTCTGCTATTTCTAAGAGCCCTTTCCGGTCAAGAATCGTAATCTCGCCTCTTTGCCTCTCTATCAGCCCTTTTTCACAGAATTGCTGAATCACCCGGTTAATATGACGGTAGCTTGTACCAATTAAGCTCGCCGCATCAGTAAGACGAAGTGCGTTCACGTTATTATCGCCTGTTAATACGGACAATAAGTAGCTCGCAAGCCTGACCTCTACAGGATATAAAAGGTGGAAGCTCAAATCGTTTGATTTCGTATAAAATTTGTTTGTGATGCCCTTTAGTAAAAAGGTTAAAACGCGGGGGTCATCCTTCGCATGGCGCATGAGCGCTTGATGAGAAATCCTTAGCATATGTACTTCTGTGACAGCCTCCACTGTATTGACCATATCTGTCTGCTGAACGTATTCAATATCTCCAATGGCTTCAAGAGGATGTTTAAAACAAAGAATAAAGGTCTTTCCTTCCTTTGTGGTGGTGAAAATCTTTAATTTTCCTTTTACTAACAAGTACAAGTGCTCCCTCTGATCTCCCTTTGAACAAATCAGCTCACCTTGCTCATAGCGCCATAAGCTGACATGTGATATGAGTTTCTGATGAAAGACGTTTTCTAATTGATATGCCTTGAGATAAGAGGAAAATAGACATTCATCATGAAGCTCTTCCATCTGACTCCCTCCTTTATAGCTTTAAAATGATTACACCCGCGATCATCAATAGAATTCCTGCATAATGCGGCCATTTCATTTTCTTCTTCTGTACACCAAACCATCCTTTTGCATCGATTGCAAAGGTGAATGCAAGCTGAGCAATGAGTAAAGCAGCGATGGTCAGTGTGACACCAATCATTTGAATTGCAGTGACTTCATTAAAAATAATAATGGCTGCAAATGCGCCGCCTACTAAATAAAGCGGCTGCACCTTTCGATATTCTCGAACGTGTCCGTCACGTACGATCAGTAAAATAATAAGTGCGATCATAAAGCCGGTCAGCTGCGTGATAGTTGCCGCCTGCCATGTCCCGATATCCTGGCTGATTCTTGCGTTTGCTACGCCTTGCAGTGTAATACAAGCGCCTCCTAATAAAGCGAAAATAACACCTTTCATTCGTTCAAATGCTCCTTCTTTTTTCAGTCTAGTTCCATTAAATGATAGATGCCCTGATGTTGAAAAGGACATATGTCCCACTTTGCGTATTATATCAGAAACTTTTTCTTTTACAGTTTCATCGTTTTAGATTTTTCACAGTGGGTACAGTTTTATATCACCTGAAAACAGAATATTGAATGGAATCACATATAAAAAGGAGACATGTCAGAATGAGAAATCAAGAGAAACATTTTATTAACGGAGAATGGATCGCATCAACAGGAAACGAAACGACGGAAGTCATCAATCCTGCTACAGAGGAAGTCATTGGCACCATTAGTTTAGGTACAAAAGAAGATTTAGATAAGGCAGTCAAAGCTGCTCGTGCCGCCTTCCCTTCTTTCTCAAAAACATCTCGAAATGAACGCGTAAAGATGCTTGAAAACATTGTGCGCGGCTACGAAAAACGTAAGGATGAACTGATAGAAGTCATGACACAAGAGCTCGGTGCACCGCTGAAAGTATCAGAAGAGGTTCATTACAAAATGGGACATGAACATTTTTCTAAAGCAGCGGAAGCACTTAAATCTTATACATTTACTGAGGACCGCGGCGGGCATACCATTATAAAAGAAGCGATTGGTGTCAGCGGATTGATTACACCTTGGAATTTCCCAACGAATCAAACATCACTTAAAATCGCAGGTGCCATTGCAGCAGGTTCACCAGTCGTCTTAAAGCCTGCGGAAATTACACCTTTTGCCGCAATGATTCTTGCAGACATCATTAATGAAGCAGGCGTACCAAAAGGAGTCTTCAACCTAGTTAACGGAACTGGTGACGTCATTGGTGACGGCATTAGCTCACACCCTGATATTGACTTTGTTTCATTTACTGGATCAGGTGCTGTCGGCTCTAAAATAATGGAGAACGCTGCAGACAATATTAAGAAAGTGGCTCTTGAGCTCGGCGGTAAATCCCCTCTTATCGTCTTAGATGATGCAGATGTGGATGAGGCAGCCGAAACAGCCGTTCATCATATTGCGATGAATACAGGTCAAGTATGTTCCGCAGCTACACGTGTGCTGATTCCTGAATCAATGAAAGACGCATTTGAAAAAGCGCTGCTGAATGCCCTGCCGAAGTTTACAGTTGGTGATCCGCGAGAAGATCACGCCACTGGCCCGCTTGTCTCCAAAAAGCAGTGGGATACCGTGCAGTCTTATATTGAAAAAGGAATTCAAGAAGGTGCCAATCTGCTTGCTGGGGGAACTGGGAAGCCGGACGGACTAGACAAAGGATATTTTGCCAAGCATACTATTTTCACAAATGTGAAAAATGATATGACCATTGCGCAAGAGGAAATATTCGGACCCGTCATGAGTGTGATCACATATCAAGACCTGGATCATGCCCTTGAGATTGCCAATGATACAGTGTACGGTCTTGCTGGATATGTGGTTGGAAAAGATGAAAAAACATTAAAATATGTAGCTGAACATATTCGTGCCGGTCAAATTACCATTAACAATGCCGAAACAGATTACTTTGCCCCGTTTGGCGGCTTTAAGCAATCTGGTATCGGAAGAGAATGGGGAGACTTCGGAATCGAGGAATATTTAGAAGTGAAAGCTGTGATGGGACTTCCAACAGCATAATTTGAAAAAGGAGAAAAACCTTAGGGTTTTTCTCCTTTTTCATGATAGAAAGAATCTGCCCCTGCTCCCCTACTTATCCATCATGATGTGATATTTTTTGACCGTTGCTTTAGGAGGAGCCGATTCTTGTAACTCATCGAACCAAACCTCAATCGTTTGACCCTGTGACAGCTTTTTAGAATCTACTTTCGTTAAGTCGATTATGATGAGATCGTCTTTATACTTATCAATAAATAGTTGTGTATTCAATGAATCATCGCTTTTTAGAGGCGTTCTATTATTTATAAGAAGTAAATTTGTTTCCCCTTTACTTAGCAGTACGCCTTTTTTTGAAAAAGATGCTGTTGTTTTATTCTTATTGTATGAATCCTTTATATTGCCCTTTGGAGAATTGCACGCTGCTAATAAAATGAGAACAATCAAGAAGACAAGCCGAAAACATTTTCTGTTTTTAAATTTTAGCTGCATCAATTTTCATACACCCCTTTTCAATTCCTTACGATTGCTTCTTCATTCAAAACGGCCCCATTTTTCTTAAGGTGCTTTATACAGATAAGCGATTCATCTTCAAGTTCCTTCACCTTGCAAAGGTATTAGAAATCTTAATCATGACAATCAATATTATATATTTTACTTAATGGCAAACTTTCGGTAAAGTTCAAATTGAACCTATATATATAATTCCTATCGAATTAATCTATGTTTATATTCCTTGTGAGGTGGATATCGTTGCAACTTCATGTATTGAACAGTCCGTTTAGTCAGCAGCAGGCAGAACTGCTTAATCAGCTGCTTCCGACTTTAACAGATCAGCAAAAAATTTGGCTTACCGGTTATTTATCAGCACAGGCAGCTTTAACCGGATTAGAAAATACTGCCCAAACCCCTTCTCCTTCTGCTGCAGCACCAGCGCAGCCTGTCAGCAAAGATGTGACCGTGCTTTATGGCTCGCAAACAGGCAATTCTGAAGGGTTAGCAAAAAAGACAGCGCAGCATCTTGAAGAGAAAGGTTTTCAAGTTACGCTCTCTTCTATGTCAGATTTTAAACCAAATAGTCTGAAAAAAATAAACAATTTACTGATCATTGTCAGCACACATGGTGAGGGAGATCCGCCTGATAATGCCCTTTCTTTCCATGAATATGTTCACGGCAGACGTGCACCAAAGCTTGATCATTTAAGCTTTTCTGTCCTTTCACTTGGTGACAGCTCTTACGAATTCTTCTGTCAAACTGGTAAAGAATTTGATGAGCGTTTAAAAGAGCTTGGCGGAACGCGTCTTTTCGATCGAGTGGACTGTGACCTTGATTATGATGAGCCGTTTTCTGAATGGCTTCAAGGGGTGGCATCTTCACTTAGTGAAGGCGGAGCCGCAGCAACCCAGCAGGAATCAGCAGGAGTAAACACTCAAACCGCTGCATCTGAATACTCAAGAACAAATCCTTTTTATGCTGAAGTGCTTGAAAATATCAACCTAAATGGCCGCGGCTCTAACAAAGAAACCCGTCATTTGGAGCTTTCTCTTGAAGGATCAGGACTTGTTTATGAGCCAGGTGACAGCCTTGGTATTTATCCAACAAATGATCCTGCGCTTGTTGATGAACTGATCACAACATGCGGATGGAATGCAGAGGAAACCGTCACCGTTCATAAAAACGGCGGCACGCTTCCTTTAAAAGAAGCACTCACCTCTCATTTTGAGATTACCGTATTAACAAAACCTCTTCTTCAAAAGATGGCGTCCTTTACAAAAAGCGAAGCCTTGCAGGCCCTTTTAGAAGAAGGAAGCGAAGAAAAATTAAAAGCGTATATAGCAGGAAGAGATTTAGTAGATGCTGCTCGTGATTTCGGTCCTTTTGAAGGAACAGCGGCAGACTTCGCTGCGATTTTAAGAAAAATTCCTGCACGCCTTTATTCCATTGCAAGCAGCCTTAAAGCAAATGAAGAAGAAGTTCATTTGACGATCGGTGCTGTGAGATATGATGCTCACGGAAGAGAACGTCAAGGTGTCTGCTCAATCTTATGTGCGGAGCGCTTAGAGCCAGGTGATAAGCTACCTGTTTATATCCAGCACAATCAAAACTTTAAGCTTCCTGAAAACCATGATGCACCGATCATTATGGTGGGACCAGGCACAGGTATCGCCCCTTTCCGTTCATTTATGCAGGAGCGTGAGGAAGTTGGTGCAGATGGAAAGTCATGGTTGTTCTTCGGTGATCAGCACTTTGTGACGGATTTCTTATATCAAACCGAATGGCAAAAGTGGTTAAAAGATGGTGTGTTAACGAAAATGGATGTGGCTTTTTCAAGAGATTCAGAGGAAAAAGTATATGTCCAGCACCAAATGAAGAAACAAAGTAAAGAATTATTCGAATGGCTGGAACAAGGTGCCTATGTATATGTCTGCGGAGATGAAAAACATATGGCGCATGATGTTCATGATACCCTTCTATCAATCATCCAAGAAGAAGGTGCGATGAGCAAAGAGAAAGCAGAAAGCTATCTAGCCAACTTGCAGCAGCAAAAACGCTATCAGCGTGACGTATATTGATTGAATGCTTGAGAGAAAGGAGCTTTTACTTACATGGTGAAGACAGCATTAACAGCGCCGGATGGACCTCCGAGCGACGTAGAGGAAATCAAAGAAAAAAGTGATTATTTACGGGGTACATTAAAAGAAGTGATGCTTGATCCGATTTCAGCGGGTATTCCTGATGATGATAACCGCCTGATGAAGCATCATGGCAGTTATTTACAGGATGATCGTGACCTGAGAAATGAACGGCAAAAACAAAAGCTTGAGCCTGCCTATCAATTTATGCTGCGCGTCCGCCTGCCTGGCGGAATTGCTACATCCAAGCAGTGGCTTGTCATGGATGAGCTTGCTCATAAATATGGAAACGGTACGTTAAAGCTGACAACTCGTGAAACCTTTCAGCTTCACGGTATTTTAAAATGGAACATGAAAAAGACCATTCAAGACATCCACTCTACTATGCTTGATACAATCGCTGCTTGCGGCGATGTGAACCGTAATGTCATGTGTACGTCAAATCCCTATCAATCAGAAGTACACCATGACGTATACGAGCTCGCCAAAAAATTAAGTGATGACCTGCTTCCGCAAACAAGAGCATATCATGAAATTTGGCTTGATGAGGAAAAAGTAGCGGCTACGCCTGATACAGAGGTTGAGCCGATGTATGGTCCGCTTTATCTGCCAAGAAAATTCAAGATTGGTGTGGCGGTCCCTCCTGCTAACGATATAGATGTCTTTTCGCAGGATTTAGGCTTCATTGCGATTATTGAAAATGATCAATTAGTCGGCTTTAATGTCGCGATTGGCGGCGGAATGGGCATGACGCATGGTGATACAGCGACCTATCCTCAGCTTGCAAAAGTGATTGGCTTTTGTACACCGGAACAAGTTGTAGAGATTGCCAAACAAGTGATCACTATTCAACGTGACTACGGAAACCGTTCGGTGAGAAAAAATGCCCGCTTTAAATATACAGTGGACCGTCTCGGTCTTGAGAATGTAAAAGAAGAGCTTGAACGCCGCCTAGGGTTTACCCTTTTAGACGCAAGAGATTACCACTTTGATCATAACGGTGACCGCTATGGCTGGGTAAAAGGCATCAATGGCAGATGGCATTATACGATGTTTGTAGAAGGCGGCCGCATCACGGATTACGATGACTACCCGCTGATGACAGGCATCCGTGAAATCGCAAAGATTCATACAGGTGACTTCCGCTTAACAGCGAATCAAAATTTAATGATTGGAAATGTCACAACGCATAAAAAGAAACAAATCGAGCAGCTCATTCAGGAGTTCGGTTTATCAGCTGGCCAGCAGCACTCGGCACTGCGCCGCAGTTCAATGGCTTGTGTTTCTCTTCCAACATGTGGTTTAGCGATGGCAGAAGCAGAACGCTACCTCCCGCGCTTAATTGACAAAATTGAAGAGATTGTCGAAGAAAACGGCTTAAGTGATAAAGAAATCACGATTCGTATGACTGGATGTCCAAATGGATGCGCCCGTCATGCACTAGGTGAAATTGGCTTTATCGGGAAATCACCTGGCAAATACAATATGTATCTAGGCGCTGCTTTCGATGGCAGCAGATTAAGTAAACTGTACCGAGAAAATGTTGGAGAAGAAGACATTTTAAACGAGCTTGGCTCTCTTCTCCCCCGCTATGCAAAAGAACGTGAAGAGGATGAACATTTCGGTGATTTTGTGATTCGGGCAGGAATTGTAAAAGCAACAACAGATGGCACGAATTTTCATGTGCAATAAAAAAGACAGGGATCTCTCCTGTCTTTTTTTATATACTTTGTTTCCTTTTCAAGTATTCGCAAATGCATTTGTACACATTCGGATTATCTAAAGAAGATAGATCTGGTGAAGGCTGCTGCTCATACGCGCCTTTTAATAAACGCCGGACGATTTTTCCGTTTCTTGTTTTCGGTAAAGCTGAAATGAGATGAATTTCCTTTGGAGTGAGCGCTTTCCCCGCATATGAACCAACATGAGTTTTAAGCTCTGAAATGAGTGCTGCTTCTTCGAAAGACTGTAATCTGGCTACGACGAAACAAACAAGTGCTTCTCCCTTCACCTCATCCTTGACTCCAATCACAGCAGCCTCATGTACGGCTGGATGCCCGACAAGAATGGATTCAATTTCAGCTGGACCGACACGTTTTCCTGCTGTATTAATGACATCATCCGATCTGCCCGTGATATGGAAGGCGCCATCCTCTGATTGCATCACCCAATCACCGTGTGTCCACACCCCATTAAATCGTTTGAAATATGTGTCTTCATATCGCTCTGGATCTTTCCAAAATCCACATGTCATACCGACCCATGGCTTTTTCACAACAAGCTCCCCTACCTCATTCATCACGCTCTCTCCTGCCTCATTAAACACATCTGCCGCCATTCCTAAGATTGCCGCATTAAAAAGGATCGGTTTGATTGGACGAAGCAGCGTACTTCCTACAATACCGCCAGAAACCTCTGTTCCCCCTGAGTAATTTAAGATCGGAATGTGCTTTTGACCAATTGTGTCAAAAAGCCATTGCCATGGTGCTTCATTCCACGGTTCACCTGTAGAAATGATGGCTTTGACATGCGGTAGCTCAATGTCTGCAAGGTTTTGCTGCATTGCAGATCGAACAAAAGTAGGTGAAAGTCCAAAATGGGTGACTTTTTGCTCGTGGATGAATGACCAAAGGTGCTGTTCATCTGGATAATCGGGGGCGCCGTCATATAAAACAATTGCAGCTCCATTGATCAAGCCGCCAAAGACGAGAAATGGCCCCATCATCCATCCCATGTCTGTGAGCCAAAACAAGCGGTCTCCTTTTGCAACGTCCATACAAAGACCAGCATCAAAAGCTGCTTTTACAGGAAAACCTGCGTGTGTATGGACAGCCCCTTTAGGTGTACCGGTTGTTCCAGACGTGTATAAGATCATAAGAGGATCTTCATTTGAAAGATAAGTCGTTTCACTTAGTGGTTCTTCTTTTAACAAATCGTTTAGCTTCATATCCTCTTTATATCCAGTATGAGAGGAAGCGTGTACAATAACTGTTTTGACGGTCTTGGTTTTGTCGATTGCTTCTGCCGCACATTCCCGCATGTTGATCGTTTTTCCCCGGCGCGTCACGGTTGAGCCTGTGACGACAATGCTTGCCCCCGATGCACGAATACGTACGGCAAGAGGCTCGCTTCCATAGCCAGAAAAAACTGGGCTAAAGATGACCCCAATCTTTGCAAAGGCAAGCATGACGGCAGCCGTTTCCGGAAGCATCGGCATATAAATGACCGCCACATCCCCTTTTTGAATTCCCTTCTTCAAAAAACCAGCAGCGAGACGATTGACCTTTTCCTGAAGTTCGAGAAACGTCCATCTTCTTTCTTCTCCCGCTTCATTTCTCCAAATCACGGCTGGTTGATGCTGGGTTTCTTCATCTTCTGCCCATTTGTCAACAGCCGTTTCGACCACGTTGAGCCGGCCGCCTTTAAACCAATTGGGCCACATGAATGAATCTTGGCCTAAAACGGCTTCATACGGCTCCTTCCACACGGTGCCGACCGCCTTTTCAGCTTCTCTCCAAAACCAATCGGTACGCTCGATACTAGCTTGATAGAACGCATCGTAAGTAGAAAAACCAAGTGAATGCATCCATTTGTAAAGACGTGTTTGTTTCATCATCTGCTCTTCGGGAATCCACGCTGTTTTTTGGTTCATCATGAGGCCGCCCCCCTTTAGACCGGATAAACCGGGTGTTTTCGTCTTGTAAATGTCATCTCTTTTGAGGTATAGGCTTGTAATCTATGACAAAGCTCATCTCGCAAATGGTCAAATGGGATGACACCATCGACAATCATTTCTGAGGCAAGCTCATATATATTCATATCTTCCTGGTATTCCTTGCGTTTCTCTTGTATAAATGCCGCCCTCTCTTCTACAGGCAGTTCAGCAATTTTATTCGCATAGACAGCATTTACAGCGGCTTCTGGCCCCATGACAGCAATTTGTGCTGATGGAAGTGCGAGACAGCAGTCCGGTTCAAAGGCTGGTCCTGCCATTGCATATAAACCTGCACCATATGCTTTACGAACAATGACGGATATTTTCGGAACGGTTGCCTCTGACATGGCGGAGATCATTTTCGCCCCATGCCTAATAATGCCTGCTTGTTCCACTTTTGTTCCGATCATAAACCCCGGTATATCCGCAAGAAAAAGGAGTGGAATATGAAAGGCGTCACATAGCTGAATAAACTTGGCGGCTTTGTCAGCCGAGTCATGGAATAATACGCCGCCTTTTACCCTAGGCTGGTTGGCAATAAGACCAACAGGCTGACCATTCATACGGCCAAATCCTGTGATCAGCTCTGCGGCAAATAGCTTTTTGATTTCAAAAAATGATCCTTCATCAATGAGTAAATCAATAAGCTGATACATATCAAAAGGGGTATTCTGCCCTTTAGGGATGAGATCTTGAATGGTAATCTCTGATGGTTTAGGTGCTTTTGCGGCTGTTCGTTTTGGTTTTTCTGTATAATTGGCAGGCATGTAAGTTAAATAGGTGCGAGCGATTTGAATGGCTTCTTCTTCTGTTTTTGCTAAAATATCGCCGCATCCAGAAATGCTGCAATGCATTTTCGCCCCGCCCATTTCTTCAAGTGATACTTTCTCTCCAATCACCATTTCGGCCATTCGCGGTGAGCCTAAATACATTGAGGCATTCCCTTCGACCATGACGACGATGTCACAAAAAGCAGGAATGTAAGCACCTCCGGCTGCAGAAGGACCAAACAGTAAACAAATTTGCGGAATACGTCCAGACAGCTTTACCTGGTTATAAAAAATGCGGCCTGCACCTCTTCTGCCTGGAAACATGGCGATTTGATCGGTGATTCTAGCACCTGCAGAGTCGACTAAATACAGCATCGGACAGTTGAGTTTTTCGGCTGTTTCTTGGATTCTAATGATTTTTTCTACCGTTTTGACGCCCCATGATCCTGCTTTGACGGTAGAATCATTTGCCATGACGCAAACCGTCTGCCCATTCATCCGCCCCGTCCCTGTGACTACACCATCTGCTGGTAAATGTGCATCTTGACACTCGGCAAACATGGCATCCTCAATGAAAGAATCCTCATCCAATAACAACTGAAGGCGGTCACGGACGAACAATTTTCCTTTTTCTTTGTTTTTTTGATGGTATCGCTCGGCCCCGCCTTTCAGAATCTGCTGTTTTTTGAGTTCATAATCTTCAATCATACCCATTCCCCTTTCTTGCTACCTGCCTCTGTATTGAGGCGTGCGTTTTTCTTGGAAGGCTTGAAGACCTTCCGTTCGATCTTCTGTATCAATGAGCCGTAGATAGGCTTCGTATTCCTTCGTTAGACCTGTATGCAAATCGTGATCAAGGCTTGAATGAATCGCTTGCTTCGCTTCTTTTAAGGCAAGCGGACCATTTTTGATGATTTGTTTTGCAAGAGAGGTAGCATCGTTCATAAGAGAATCTGCTACAGAAATATGCTCAATCAGCCCGATTTGAATGGCTTCTTCTGCTTGTAATGATGCGCCTGTGAAAATAAGTTCTTTTGCTTTACCGAGTCCAATGAGGCGCGGAAGCCGCTGCGTCCCTCCGGCTCCTGGTATGATAGCTAGTCCTGTTTCGGGCAGGCCGAGTCTGGCTCCGGCTTGTGCAATGCGGAGATCACAAGCGAGCGCGAGCTCAAGTCCTCCACCAAGTGCGTGTCCGTTCATCACTGCAATGACAGGTACAGGAATGGATTCAATCTCCATAAAGGTTTGCTGAATTGAACGAACAGCTCCTCTTGCTTCTGCTTCTGTCATCAATCGTCGTTCTTTTAAATCTGCTCCAGCGCAAAAGACTTTTGAACCGGCTCCTGTAATGAGCAGACAGCGGATGCTTTCATCGTGTTTGATTTCTTGAATGAGTTGATTGATCTCCTCGAGCATTGTAGAGGATAGGGAATTCGCTTGTTCTGGCCTGTTTAAGGTCATGATGCCGATCTGTTCATCTTGTATTGAAAAATGGACCAATGATGTCATGTTATTCATCCTTTATGAAGTAGTCTGAGAGTGAAAAGCGCGTAAACAGTGACTAGGCAGGGTTCGATCTACTTTTGCTTCAATCCATTCTGCCGCTTGAATTAATGCAGGAAGGTGAATATTTGTCTCAATTCCTAGTTTTTGAAGCATATGCACCACATCTTCTGTCGCCACATTTCCGCTGGAGCCAGGTGCATAGGGACATCCGCCAAGCCCCCCGCTGGAGGAGTCAAATATCGTGATTCCGGCTTTTAATGCCGTATAAATATTGGCAAGAGCCATCCCCTTCGTATCATGAAAATGGAGAGCGATTTTATCAGCAGGAAAACGTTCAAGTAAAATGTCTAAGCGCCTTTCTACTTGTAGCGGATGGGCTTCACCGATGGTGTCACCGAGAGATATTTCATCAATGCCATAAGAAAGCAAAATATCCGTTAACCGCAGGACTTGATCCATTGGCACTTGTTTTTCATACGGGCAGCCAAACACGGTGGAAATATACGCGCGTGTCCTTTTTCCTGCTGCTTTTAAATCAGCTGTCATTTGTTTGATGACAGGAAGTGTTTCGTGGATGGATTGATTCATATTTTTCTTGTTATGTGTTTCACTCGAAGAGATAAACATAGCGCCTGTGTCAAGATTGGCTTCAAAAAAATGAGCTAAGCCTTTTTCATTGGGAATGAGTGCTGCATAGGTGATGTCGTCTTTTTGGTTTAAGGATTGGGTGAGTTCTTTGGCATCTTTTAAGGCTGGAACCCATTTAGGATGAACAAATGATGTGACTTCAATATAAGGGAGCTGGGCTGCTGTGAGCAGATCTATCCACGTTCGCTTCTCGCTTGTGTCCAGCCAGACTGATTCATTTTGCAGTCCGTCCCGCGGGCCGACCTCCCTGATAAGGACACTCTTTGGTAACGCCATCTGGCTCCCTCCTATTCTGTCAGTTCTAAAAGAACCTCTCCTTCATCCACAAACTCTCCCTCTGCCTTATGCACTTTGCGGATGATCCCGGCCTCTTCAGCAACGATCGGAATTTCCATTTTCATTGATTCTAAGATGGCAACCTCCTGTCCTTTTTGCACTTCATCGCCTTGTTTCACAAGAAGCTTCCACAAGTTTCCGGCCATTTGAATCGTGACAGTTTTCATGAACGGTTTTCCTCCCTTTTTTTCATGAGAAAATCGGTTGTGATGCTGCCTTGTAAGAAAGCAGAAGATCCGGCCATTTCCCTTAAAAGCGGTAAGTTGGTTTTGATCCCTTCTATTTCATATGCTTGTAATGCCCCTTTTAATCGTTCTATTGCAAGTTTTCGTGTATCACCGTAAACGATCATTTTCGCAATCATTGGATCGTAAAAAGGGGTTATAATGCTTCCCTTTGTCACACTTGACTCATGACGGATATACGGAGCTTCAGGCGTAGAAAACTGAGTGATCGTTCCTGGTGAAGGATAAAAGGTGACGGGATCTTCCGCATAAATTCTAACCTCGATGGCATGCCCGATTTGATGAATATCCTCCTGATTAAAGGAAAGCGGCTCACATGCAGCGATTTTCAGCTGCTCCTCAACAAGGTCAATACCTGTAATTTCTTCTGTGACAGGGTGCTCTACTTGTAATCTTGTGTTCATTTCTAGGAAATAAAATTGTTGATGCTGATCGACTAAGCATTCAATTGTCCCTGCATTTTCATACCCAATTGCTTTGGCTGCTTTGACGGCCATCTCCCCCATCTGACGTCTCACCGGTTCATCGAGACAGGCGGCTGGTGCTTCTTCAATGATTTTTTGATGTCTTCTTTGGAGTGAACAGTCGCGCTCAAATAAGTGAACCCCATGGCCGAAGGAATCAAAGAGAACTTGAATTTCAATGTGCCGCGCGTTTTCAATGACCTTTTCCATATACAGCGTCCCATCGTTGAAAAAGCTTTGTGCTCTTTTTTGATTCCCTTCAAAAACCCTGTACAGCTCATCGTCATTTTGCACGAGCTGCATACCAATTCCTCCGCCCCCGCTTGATGCCTTGAGCATGATCGGATAACCGAGTGACTGCGCTTGACTCACTCCTTCTTCTGCATCATGCAGCGGAGCTGAAACGCCTGGTACAATGGGGATCCCTGCTTGAGCCATCGTTTTTCTTGCTTCAATTTTATTCCCCATTCGCTGAATGACTTGTGCGGATGGCCCAATAAAGGCAATACCTTCGCTGCGACAGCGTTCTGCAAAGGCCGCATTTTCTGATAAGAGGCCATATCCTGGGTGAATAGCATCTGTATTTGTCTGCTTGGCTACCCTAATGATGGCTTCCATGTTTAAATAGCTTTCAGATACTTTCGCGCCTCCAATCAGATAGGCGCTGTCTGCTTCTTGCACATGAAGGGCATGCTGATCTGCTTCTGAATAAACGGCAACGGTGTGGATCCCGAGCCTTTTACATGTTCGAATAATTCGCCTAGCAATTTCGCCTCGATTGGCAATCAGTACTTTTTGAAACATCGCTGCCTTCACTCCTTTATTAGATCAAGCGCCTGTTTTTTCAGACGAAATTTTTGAATCTTCCCTGATGCGGTCATCGGATACTCGTCAGTGATGAAAAAATATTTAGGAATTTTGTAGCGCGCCATTTGCGACTGACAATAGCTGGTGAGTGTCTCAATCGTCACCGTTCTGCCTTGCTTAAGCCGAAGGAATGCGGCGGCTTCTTCTCCATACGTCTCGTCAGGTATACCAACAACCTGTGCATCAAGAATGTCCGGATGAGTATAAAGAACGTCCTCAATCTCTTTTGGGTATACATTCTCCCCGCCTCTAATGATCATATCTTTCAGCCGTCCTGTGATTTTCACATAGCCGTCCTCATCCATCTCTGCTAAATCTCCCGTATGAAGCCAGCCGTCCTCATCAATCACTTCATTTGTGGCTTCTTCATTTTTATAGTAGCCTTTCATCACATGATAGCCTCTTGTACACAGCTCGCCTTGTTCTCCTCTTGGTACTTCCTCCGGCGTGCCTGGAACGGTGATTTTCACTTCGATGTGAGGAAGCGCCCGGCCGACGGTTTGAACCCGTCTTTCAAATGAATCATCCGTTCTTGTTTGGGTAATGACAGGAGAGCTTTCAGTCTGTCCGTAGGCAATCGTGAGCTCCTTCAGTCCCATTTGTTCAATGACGGCTTTCATCACATGGGATGGGCAAAGAGATCCTGCCATAATGCCCGTTCGTAATGTGGACAGATCGTATTGGTGAAAATTCGGATGGTCAAGCTCTGCAATGAACATTGTCGGGACGCCGTGAAGTACGGTGCACTTCTCTTTTTCCACGGTTTGAAGGACTCGCTTTGGGTGGAAGGATTCAACCGGAATAATCGTTCCTCCTTTTGTGAGGCAAGCAAGCACGCCAAGAACGGATCCAAAGCAATGAAAGAAAGGAACGGGGATACACATTCGATCCTTTTGGGTGAGCTTCATACAATCTGCGATTTGGCTGGCATTGCAGACGATGTTTGTATGGCTGAGCATGACTCCTTTTGGATAGCCGGTTGTGCCTGAAGTATATTGCATATTAATGACGTCATCTGGCGCAAGCTCATCCATTCGTTTCTCCCACTCGTGATCCTCAGTTCTTTTAGCAGCAGCTTGAATACTGTTCCAGCTGTGCATGCCTTTTGGCGTGTGCTCGCCAATATAGACGACACTTTTTAAATAAGGAAAAGATGAGGAGGTGATCTCGCCTTGATGAGCATTTTGAAGCTCTGGTATGAGTTCTTCCAGCATTTTGACATAGGATGTCTCTTTAAAGCCGTCCACGATAAACAGCATGCAGCTATCAGAATGCTTGAGTAAATAGGCGAGTTCCTGTGCTTGAAAATTCGTATTTACGGTGACAAGAACGGCTCCGATCGACGCGCAGGCAAATTGCAGCATGAGCCATTCAGGTACATTGGGCGCCATGATGGCGATATGATCCCCTTTTTGAACCCCTAATGCCATAAGACCTTTCCCTGTTTCCTTGACTTCTCGATAAAACGCTTCATATGAATAACGTAATGAACGTTCTGGATACACAATGGCTTCATGTGCTGGATGCTGCTCCCTTTTCTCTTTTAAAAGGGAGCCGATTGTCTGTGGATGAATCGACATGATGGCTTTCCTCCTCCATTGATAGTAAGCGTTTTCATTATCGGATTACGCTAACAGTTGTCTTGCGATGACTAGACGCTGAATTTCAGAGGTCCCTTCTCCAATTTCCATGAGCTTTGCATCTCTCACTAGCCGTTCTACACCACATTCTTTCATATAGCCTGTTCCTCCGTGAATTTGGACAGCATCAAGGCTTGCTTTTGTCGCCATTTCAGAAGCGAAAAGTTTGGCATAAGCAGCTTCTTTTGTAAACGGCTTGCCGTGATCTTTCAGCCAAGCGGCTTTCCAAACCATTTGTCTCGCGAGTTCTATTTGCATCGCCATATCTGCCAGCTTAAACTGAATGGCTTGGAAGGAAGAAAGGGTTTGCCCAAATTGCTTTCTTTCCTTTGCATGCGAGAGCGAAGCATCGAGTGCAGCTTGTGCAATGCCAACTGATAACGCAGCAATTGAAATACGTCCTCCGTCTAATGTATATAAAAATTGCTTAAAG
The DNA here is from genome assembly GCF_038630785.1 of Bacillus sp. FSL K6-1000. Taxonomy (NCBI): domain Bacteria; kingdom Bacillati; phylum Bacillota; class Bacilli; order Caryophanales; family Bacillaceae; genus Bacillus; species Bacillus sp. FSL K6-1000. The sequence continues at coordinate 1,835,332 of NZ_CP152042.1, forward strand.
CCTTTCGCTGGGTCTCCTAAAATATTCTGGGCTGGTACACGTACACCGTCTAAAATGATTTCTGCTGTATCTGACCCACGCACGCCCATTTTGTCATATGGATTTGTAATGGACAGCCCTTTTTGCCCTTTCTCCACAATGAAGGCGGAGATGATCGGGCGGCCGTGTTCATCATGATCCGTGACAGCGGTGACAATAATGGTTCTGGCAAAATTGGCGTTTGTGATCCAGCACTTCTCCCCGTTGATGACATATTCTTGTCCGTCTTTGACTGCTTTTGTTTTCGTCCCTTTTGCATCTGATCCTGCGTTTGGTTCTGTTAAACCGAAGGAACCAAGTGCTGTCCCAGAAGCCAGCGGGACAAGGTGGTCCATCTTTTGGTCCTCTGTACCGAAGTAATAAAGCGGGCTTGCGCCTAAGGATACGGCTGCGGCATAGCTAAGACCTGTACTGGCACACTGTTTTCCTATTTCTTCTACAGCGAGTGCATACGATATCGTATCTCCTCCTGAGCCTCCGTATTTCTCTGGAAAGGGGATGCCCATAAAGCCGAGCTCCCCCATTTTTTGAAACGTTTTGGCTGGGAATACGGCCTGTTCATCAATCGTTTGAGCGTGTGGTGCAATTTCTGCTTTGGCAAAATCTTTGACCATCTGGCGGATCATTTGTTGTTCTTTCGTTAATTCAAAATCCATCTTGCTTCCCCCTTTGTCTCTTTTCTATCATATTTATTAATCAAGCAGCTGCTTCATGCCAAGCTTGATTGAATTCAGAAAATTAAAACAAGAATAATAGAAAAAAAGCATGAACGAAGAAAATCCTCATTCATGCTTTTTTCGTTATTTTACTATTTTTGTAGAAGGCTTGCTTTCGTGATGAAGACGATTAAGAGCCGTAATCTTATAAGTATCAATCGTCTTTTGATTGATTGGTAGGTCTTTAATCGTTGTGATGGCGCCTTTTTCTTTTCTAACTGTTTGCACCAATTCATATGTTCCTTTATTTGTCAATCGATAGACTGCATAATAGGATACGGTAGAATGTGGATCATTTTTGATTTGCAAAGCCGCACCATCCGCTGTCTTTTTCACAGATTGAATGATTGGTTTTTTAGGCGCTTTCTGATGAAGCCAAGGCATTTCTGGAATGAGAGCTGGTTTGCGGTATGACTCTTCTATCAATCGATCCTTTACATTCAAAGGGTTGCGATTGAGATCCTTTAAGCTGAAATGCATGCTTCCCTGCACGAGCTGTGACTGCCTGTTCAGCTCAATCTGCCTAAAATATTCTTCCGGGTCAGACCAAGCAGGATCACTGTTTTGATTAATTTTATATGCCGCCTGACCAATATACAGGTGAACCGGCTCCCCTTTCACCTCATTTGACCACCATTTCGTCAGCACGTCATAAGCGGCAGCTTGAAAACCGATGCTCCAGTAAATTTGCGGAGTGACATAATCAATATCGTGCTGCTGAATCCACTCTCTTGTATCAGCATACAAATCATCGTAGTTGGTCATTCCTGCAGTGGTGTTTGAACCAGTCGGGTCATCTTTTATGTTGCGCCATACCCCGAATGGACTAATACCAAATTTCACATACGGCTTTTCTTTCTTAATGGTGTCATTGATCTGTTTCACCAGCTGATTCACATTATCTCTTCGCCAATCTTCTATATGTGTAAAAGCTTTTTTTCCATATGTTTCATATGTTTCTTGATCTGGAAACGGCACACCGGCTATTTTATTTGGGTAAAAATAATCATCCATATGCACTGCATCAATATCGTAGTTTTTCACAACCTCTTCTATGCCGAGGGCAATGAAGTCCTGAGCCTCAGGGATGCCAGGGTTGTAATATAGCTGATTACCGTAGGCAATGGTCCATTCAGGATGTTGTCTTGCAGGGTGATCAGCTGATAAACGGCTGAGATCAGTATGATTCATCGTGATTCGGTAAGGATTAAACCAAGCATGAAATTCAAGGCCGCGTTTATGAGCTTCTTCTATCATAAACTCAAGCGGATCATACCCAGGATCTTTCCCTTGCGTTCCAGTCAAATACTCTGACCACGGCCCGTATGCTGAAGGATAAAAAGCATCTGCTGTTGGTTTAATTTGCATAATGACGGCATTCATATTCATCGCTTTGATCTCGTCTAACAAACGAATGAACTCTTTTTTCTGCTCTGCTACGGGCAGCCCCTTCTTTGAGGGCCAATCTAAGTTATAAACCGATGCAATCCATACCGCGCGCATTTCTCTTGTGCTCTCAAGCTTCCCTTTTGGCACTGGACGAGCTGCTAGACTGCTAGAAGGAATCAATAAGAATACAAACATTAACATCAGTGTTAGAACTGTCATACTGATCTTTTTCAGCATGTTTTGCATCACCTCATATTCAGTTTATTCCGCTTTTTGTGATGGAATGCCAGCAGATGGTGTAAGCAGAATGTTTTTCATTTGATTGAGCTGAGCTTCAGGGACTTTGCAGGCTTCAATTAAATACCGCTCTGCACTCCCGTATGTCTCCAGCATTTCGTGCAGCACATCTTCAAGATAATCTTGCTGCACACCGACAAGCGGCTGAATTTGTTCTTTTGATACCCGGTATAAACTCATCCATCGGACAAATCGTTCCTGCCTTCTGACAAGCATTTGCACGCCTTCATTGGACCGCATGTATTCACTTAAAACGACAGTCAGCGGTACACCTGCTGTTAACTGAATCAGGGCAGATAAAAAACCTGTACGGTCCTTGCCACTCGTGCAGTGAAGCATCAGCGGATAATGGCTTTGATCTGAAAGCAGTGTGAACAGCTGCCGAATCTCTTCTTTACGCTCGGTGAGCATGCTTTGATATAAATCTTTCATGATCGGTGTAAATGAGAGAGACTTCCCTTCTGTTACCAGCATACGAAACATGGTCCATTTACTCGGCATCTTACTGTCAGGCTGCATCGGAATATGGACGATTTTGTCGTGTTCCTTGATCTTTGGTGGATGTGATTTACGTTCTGAGGTTGTACGGAGGTCGCAAACAGTTTGAATCCCGAGTGTTGAGAATATCTCGATGTCTTGTTTCGTCAATCGAGATAAGTCTGCGGATCGATAAATCATTCCCTCTTTGATCACCATCCCCTCTGTTGTTTGAAGTCCCCCTACTTCTCTAAAATTCGCAAGCTTTGAAAATGGGTTGTTTGATTGATTCATAGAAGTGAAAGTCCTTTCTGGTTTCGTTCTTTTTTCTATCATACGCTTTTATATCAAAGGAGAAAAGAGAATCAATTGACCTAATCCATGTAAGAGAATTTATTGGTATAATGGAAAAAGGACATTCGGATTGATTGGAGATATGAAGCATGATAAAAACAAAACGGATTCAGCAAATTAAAGAGTATGTGTTTGACCGGGAATCTGCTTCACTTGATGAGCTTGTGGCGCATTTTGGTGTCTCAAAAAACACGATACGCCGAGATGTACAGGCATTGGTCGAGTCTGGCGTGCTCAAAAAAGTGTATGGCGGAGTGGCTGTGAACCACTCAACGTTAGTGGTGTATAAAGAGCGAAAGATCCGTCAGCTCAGTAAAAAGCAATTGATCGGTCAGACGGCTGCTGCTTTTGTGGAAAACGGGGATATGATTTTTATTGATTCTGGTACGACAACGCTTGAGATGCTCCCCTATTTGACAGAGAAACAGGTGACCATTGTGACCAATAATGTGGATTTCATTACACAAGCGATGCCTTATGAAAATCTCACCATCTTTTCTACTGGCGGGATGCTTGAAAGGAAAACAAATTCTTTCGTAGGCTATCAAAGTGTAGAGCGCTTAAAAGCTTACAATGTGAATAAAGCCTTTATCGCGTCAACTGGTTTATCCATTGATCACGGCGTCACGAATTCGTCCCCGCTTGAAACCGATATTAAAAAGACGCTCGTTCAAAAAAGTGCCAAAACGTTTTTATTAGTGGATGATAGCAAATTCGATCATTACGCCTTGACCACGTTTTGTGATTTGCACGAAATTGATGTCGTCGTGACCAATCAGGAGCCAAATGAACATTATCTTCAATATGGAAAAGAGCATGATGTGCGGTTTGTCACGCCTTCATCAAATGAATAGATCAAAAAAAACGGCTCAGGAATTTGAGCCGTTTTTTGATTCATTGATTTCAAGCTGCATGACCATACGGAATAAAAATCGGTACACAGCCGAGATAACGTCAATGAAAGCCATATCTTCGTGGATGTCCTCAAGCTCAAGAAGCTGTAAATTCACATCAAATAAGCCATCTTGTCCATTAAATTGAAGCTGAGCACCATTTAATGGCGATAGCAAGTCCTTTAAAATATTCGTGTCTTTCTTAGGACGTTTGAAACCGAATAACACGGTATACGTTTGAAACACTTCGTCCCATTCAATGGCCAAGCCATCAACTTTCACGACATCAAACCACTTTGATTCGATATAAATAAATTCTTTTTGATGTTTTTTCACATATGTAAGCGGCGTGTTTAGAAATGAGGCGTCTTCTGTTTGAATCATGTCCTCAGATTCCTTGTCTACACGCTCTATATATACATCGCCAAAGCGCGCTTCTTCTTTTATTCTCGCCCCTTCTAAAGGCCAATTGCGGCTCGCCGCTTCATCATATTCGAAGTCTGTCAGCGCTTGTCCTTCTTTCAGTAAATCTTGTAAGCGATTTTGCAGTGACATGGCTATGTCTCCTTTCTTCTCCTTCATGTGCGTTTATTATTTTAGCATAACTCAGGAAAAGAAAGATATGTCCTAGCATATGATGGTATGATAGTGTCAAAAGAAACATCTCGGAGGGGTACATTTTGCTCACAATGACACTGGCAGAAAAGATCGTAGACGAAGTGAAAAAGGTGCTGACTGAGGAGATCATCATCGCACAAACGAACGGCACCATCATTGCAGCAACAGATCCAGCGCGCATTGGACAATTTCATGAAGGAGCTTATCTGACATCTTTTGAAGGACAGAAACGAATTCTCACAAAGGATGACCAGCACCACATGAAAGGCGTCAAAGCTGGCATCAATCTGCCTATTTATTTTAAGCAGGAGGTCATCGGAGTCATTGGGATGACAGGAGATCCTGTACATGTGTCTCCTTTTGGCGAAATATTAAGAAAAATGACCGAGCTGCTCATTCATGAACATGAATTTTTTCAAGAAACCGAAACGGATGAACGTCAGCTCGAAGCGTTTGTATTCGACTGGCTCCATCTGCCAGAGACAGCGATTGATCTCGCTGAAAAAGCATCGCGGCTTCAGCTTGATATCAACAAGGAGCGTGCGGTTGTCCTGATCGATTGTCAGGATGAATCGTTTATGAAACAAAATCAATACAAAGAATTAAAGGAAGCGCTGAATCTCACTAGTCAGGAGATCATCGTCCGCTGGGGGCATGCCCGCTTTTTGCTTATGCTGCAAACAACAGCAGATGATCGTAAAACACTGCAGCAGCGCCTATTTCACATCCATGCCTCCCTTACGGCGCAGAGTACGCCAGGGGTTTTGATTGGGGCGGGAAAACCAGCAGCTGCTCATTTGATGAAGCAATCCTTTCAACAAGCCTTTCGTGCATTAAAAATGGCACATGCTGATACGCCGATTGTATTTGATGAAGATTTAACGCTTGAACTTTTTATGGAGGAAGTGAGTCAGGAAACAAAGGAAGTGTTTCTTGATCGAACGATCGCCCCTCTTCTCCCCTATCCTGAATTAGTGAAAACATTGCGGGTACTCATGACATCAGATTGCTCATTAAAATATACCGCAGAAGCAATGCATGTTCATATCAATACACTACATTACAGGCTAAAACGAATCCAAGATTTAACGACACTTGATCCAAAGCGCATGCAAGATGCAATGCTTTTTTATTTAGCCTTCATGCTTTTAGATCATGATCCAAAAAAACGAAGCGAACAGCCCGATATTTTGTAGAATCGTCCATAGGCATGAGGCGATTCTTTTTTTATACTGAAAGAAACGATACGTCTAATCAGTAGGAGTTGAATGCGCATGTTAAATTCTGAATTTTTAAATCAATTGAAAAAGATTGTTGGTGCGCCTTACGTACAGGACAGTAAAGCCGATCGGCTTGCCTACTCTTATGATGCAACACCAAATTTTCAGCAGATGCCAGATGTCATCGTAAGCCCGCATACGGCTGAGGAAATCCAGCAGATTGTCCGGCTCTGCGCCTCATATCATATACCGATCGTGCCAAGAGGATCAGGAACGAACCTTTGTGCAGGTACATGTCCCACACAAGGCGGACTTGTGCTGCTGTTTACAAGAATGAACCAATTAATAGAAATAGATGAAGAAAACCTGACAGCAACGGTGCAGCCTGGTTTGATCACACAGGAACTCATTCGCCAAGTAGAGGCAAAAGGGCTCTTCTATCCACCTGATCCAAGCTCTATGAAAATCTCTACATTAGGCGGAAATATTAATGAAAATTCAGGTGGTCTCCGGGGCTTAAAATATGGCGTGACAAGAGATTATGTACTTGGACTTGAAGTGGTTCTGCCAAACGGTGACATTATGAAAACAGGCGGCAAACTTGCAAAGGACGTGGCCGGGTATGATATGACCCGTTTGTTCGTAGGTTCAGAAGGAACACTCGGGATTGTCACTGAAGCCACGCTGAAGCTTTTGCCGCTTCCAGAAACAAAACAAACGATGCTTTGCTTATATGAAAGCCTAGAGGAAGCAGCCGCTTCAGTGTCGGCGATTATTGCAGAGCGTATCATCCCCGCCACATTAGAATTTATGGATCAGCCGACCCTGGAAGTCGTTGAAGACTTTGCAAAAATCGGTTTGCCGACGGACGTTCAAGCGGTGCTGTTAATCGAACAGGACGGCCATCCTGAGGCGGTTTCCCGTGATATGCAGAGCATCGCAAAAGTGTGTAAGCAGCACGGTGCAAAAGAAGTGAATATCGCTCATTCTGAAGAAGAAGCAAATGCACTTTTAACAGCGAGACGATCCGCTTTATCTGCTCTCGCCCGGTTAAGCCCAACGACCATTTTAGAAGATGCCACAGTCCCTCGGTCTGAAATTGCCAGCATGGTGCGGGCAATCGAAGATATTGCGAAGGAGTACAAAGTGAAAATCTGCACATTCGGTCATGCAGGTGATGGCAATTTGCACCCTACTTGTGCAGCAGATGCAAGAAATGAAGAAGAAATGAAACGGGTGGAGGAAGCCTTTCAGGCCATTTTTGAAAAAGCCGTCTCACTTGGCGGCACCATTACGGGTGAACATGGTGTGGGTCTTATGAAAGCCCCTTACTTGGAACTAAAGGTCAAAAAAGAAGGCATTGCAGCAATGAAAGCGATCAAACAAGCGCTAGACCCAGAAAATATGATGAACCCTGATAAAGTGTTTGGTAAAGCCGCAAGAAAGCGGGTGGTGGTCTCATGAGTTCCTCTAAACAAACAGAGATTCAGCAATCATTTCAGCAGCAAATGGACGAAAAAGAGCTGCTCAATTGCATGCGCTGCGGCTTCTGCCTTCCTTCCTGCCCTACTTATATTGAATCTGGGCAACAAGAAACACACTCTCCCCGCGGCCGAATTGCTTTAATGAAGGCGGTGAGAGACGGCGTCATTGAGCCAGATGAAGATGTCGAGCATTCACTGAATCTTTGTCTTGGCTGCCGTGCATGTGAACCGGTCTGCCCTTCCGGCGTTAAATATGGCCGGTTACTTGAGGATGCAAGAGACATCATTCAGCAGCACAAAAAACAATCAATCCCTGTCAAACTTGTGAGACGTGCAGTATTCAAAGGACTCTTTCCTTCACAGAGCCGAATGCGGCAAGCGGCAGGACTACTTCGATTTTATCAAACATCTGGTCTGCAAACAGCCGCCCGTAAAACTGGCATGCTGAAGGTGCTTCCACCGCACTTACGACTGATGGAACAGGCGCTTCCAAAAGTGCCTCGTCAACAGAAAAACCGTGTGACGGAATACAAAGCCGCTGGCCCAGCAAGTAAGCGTGTCGCCTTTTTTACTGGCTGTTTAATGGACACCGTTTTTTCCAGCACAAACGAAGCGACCATCCAGCTTTTGCAGCTGGCAGGCTGTGACGTTATCGTGCCTCCTATTCAGACGTGCTGCGGAGCGCTTCATGGTCATAGCGGAGAAAAAGAGCAAGCGAAACAGCTAGCAAAGCGGAATATTGAAGCATTTGAAAAGATAGATGCAGATGCCATAGTCATGAATGCGGGCGGTTGTGGTGCTTTTTTAAGTGATTACGATCATTTGCTTCACGATGATCCGGACTTTCAAAAACGAAGTGAAATCTTCTCAAAGAAAATCACCGATATATCAGACATTTTAGTGGAGCTGGAATTTCACCGCCGCATGCCGCTTGCTTTGCCAGAGCAGGTCATCACCTATCAAGATTCCTGTCATTTGCGGAACGGAATGGGTGTACAGCATGCGCCAAGGGTGCTGATGAAGGCCATTCAAGGCATATCATTTAAAGAAATGAAGGATTCGGGCCGGTGCTGCGGCTCAGCTGGCATTTACAACATCTTGCAGCCAAAGATGTCGATGCAAATTTTAGATCATAAAATGACAGAAGCAAGGGAAACAAAGGCTGTTGCCATCGTTACGTCTAATCCAGGCTGTCAGCTGCAAATGGCAGCAGGCATCAAACGCGCGGAGCACTCGCCGACCATGCGTGCCGTCCATCTAGCTGATTTATTATTAGAAGCCGTTCAATATGGAAAAAAAGCGTCCAGCCCATCAAGCTGAACGCTTTTTTCATGCATATCTTTAGACAATCGGTTAGATAATAGAGCCAAATCGCCGAAGGAGCTGGTCCAAATGCTGAAGAAAAACAAACAACAAAAGGACCCGAATTCAGTATTTGAAGCATTGTCACGTTCTGCTGATTTTACAAATGAGCTGTCTCGAAATGGAGATTTTCTGTATAAGATTTCCTTTTTTCGATCTTTAATTAATGGACATCTTCTACATGAACAAATTCTCCCCTCTCTCAAACAAATGCACCTGACACCTACTCTTGAAGAGCTGAAAGAACAAATTCCCATTGAGCAGGCTGTCATCACGAACGATCTTCAAAAAGTGGAAGAAGCCCTTCACCGGGGCAGCATTGCCATTAGACTAGAGACAGATTGGGGCAAAACGCTTCTTTTGCCGATTGAAGAAAAGAAAGGCAGACAAGTTGGTCCGCCTGAGATTGAATTTGGCATTATCAGTGCACAGGAAGCATTTGTGGAGGTTTTAGATACCAATTTAAATTTGGTCAGGCGGCGGCTGCCGACGCCTAACCTGAAAGTTGAGGAAAAGACGGTTGGTACGCTCTCTCAAACAAAAGTAGCCGTGTTATATATTGAAGAAATCGCTAACCCAGAAAACATCGAAACGGTTCTTCAGCGAATTGAGGACGTTGATTATGATCAGATTTTAGATGCGAATTACCTCGCTCAAATGCTTTATGATGTGTCCAATACGATTTTTCCGTTGTTTTTGAATACAGAAAGACCCGACCGTGTGTCTTCAGGTTTATCAGAAGGGAAAATTGCCATATTAGTGGATGGCTCGCCTCATGTCTTGCTTGCCCCAACTATTTTACTTGAGTATTTTTCCACTATGGAAGACTACAATATGTCGTGGATTGCGGCTTCTTGCTTTAGGCTGTTACGCATATTTGCCGTGATATTTTCCATTTTTGCGACACCTTTATATGTCGCCGTTTTAACCTTTCATTATGAGCTGATCCCAAAGGATTTATTAGAAACCATTGTATCCTCGCGCTATCTTGTTCCATTTCCTCCGATCATTGAGGCACTATTTTTAGAGACTTCGATTGAATTACTAAGAGAAGCAGGGTCAAGGCTCCCAGCTAAAGTCGGGCAGACGCTCGGGATTGTTGGAGGGATTGTCATTGGACAGGCGGCTGTAGCAGCAGGCTTAACGAGCAATATTTTACTCATTATTGTTGCCCTGTCTGCTCTCGCCTCATTTGTCACGCCTATTTACAAAATGGGCAGTACCATTCGGCTGCTGAGATTCCCTTTTTTACTCGCAGCACAGGTTTGGGGCGCATTAGGCATTGCTGTGATGGGATCTTTTCTGCTCACCCATTTAATGAAATTAACTTCAATTGGCCGCCCATATTTAGAGCCTATTTTTCCAATGCGCCTTGCTGATTTAAAGGGCAGTCTGATTCGTCCTCAGCTCCGTTTTTTGAACAAAAGGCCGGAAAATTTACGACCGCAAAATGAAACCATCCATCGCTCTAAGCCAAAGCAAGGCCGCAAGGGGAAAAATGATTTTTATGAATAAGGAAGTGAAGGCATGAGTTCTTCTTCTGTCAAAGAGAAATTTCAAGTATCTCCTTATTTTGTGTTTTTTCTCGTCAATGCCAATCAAGTCGGTGTCAGCATTTTAAACTTTCAAACAAACCTTGTTCGTTCTATCAATAATGATGGATGGATCGCTATTTTGATTTCTGGCATGAGCGTCAATGTGATGATCTTTCTCATGTACTTGATGTTTAAAAAGGCACCTTCGGATGAATTTGGTGATATCACGCAATATGTATTTGGCAAATGGATTGGGCAATTATTCAACATTCTTTATATCTTATATTTTGCTTCTTTGTCGCTGACCGTTCTTATCCATTACATGGATGTGATCCATGTATGGCTGTTTAAAGAAATCACTGGTCTTTTGTTTGCATCTGTACTGCTGCTGCTTGAGTATTACATTCATACTGGGGGCTTTAGAACCATTGCTGGCTGGGCATTTTTTAGCATTGTACTGACGTATTGGATGACGTTTATTTGTTTTTATGCCATGAAATATAGTCACATTCGTTTCATGTTCCCAATGTTTGATCATACATTTTCGCAAATGCTTGTGGGAGTCAAAGATGCATCCTTATCCATGTTTGGTTTTGGCACGCTGCTTGTCTATTATCCCTTTATTAAACAAGCTCAGACATCTCAAAAATTTGCTCACATGGGGGTATTATTTACGACATGCTTAAACTTGCTCACTTTTCTCGTCTCTATAGCGTATTACTCAAGTGCTCAGCTCAAATTAACAAAATGGCCGACGCTAACGTTAACGAGCATTGTGAAGCTTCCGTTTATCCAGCGCTTTGAATTTATTGAAGTGTCTCTTTGGCTGCTTCTGATCATTCCTAATATCACGATTCCATTATGGGCAGCGAGCCGAATGGCAAAAAAAATGCTTCATACGAGCCAGCGCGTCACGTTCATCGGGCTCAGCATCCTCATTCTGATCATGTTTTCGTTTTTTGCCAGTGCAACTTCTTTTGAAACCTTTAATCAATGGGTGGAATTTAGTGGATTCATTCTGATCTATGGATTGATTGTCTGTATGGTCATTGGACTGATGCTGAAAAAAAGGAGGGGGAAAAAACGAGCATGAAACGTTATATACTTACGGGCCTCATGTTGTGTAGTCTTTTGTTAACCAGCTGTGCAGAGCCCCGCCTTTTAGATGAATTAAATATCTCTCAGGCGGCAGGATTTGATTTATTGGAAGATGGAGAAATGAAGGGCTTCTTTGTCTTCCCTGTCTTTAAAAGTCAAGAACAAGGAAGTTATCAAATATTAAGTGCAAGGTCAAACACCATTAGCAATATTCAATTTCTTGTATCAGAAAAATCGCCTTTTCCAGTCGTCATGGGCCAGGTGCTCGTTATTTTAGTCAGTGAAAAGTTAGCAAAAGAAGTCGGCATGATTGATTTAATGAATTATATTTATCGTGATCCTATCATTGGTTCACGCCAAGTGTTTGCAATTGTAGGCGGAGAAGTGGAAGAGTTATTATACACAAAAATGAATCAAACGAACTTAAATATAGGTGTATATCTCTCTGATCTGCTCACCCAAAATATGCGAAATGGCAATGAACCTGTCACCAATCAGCATATTTTTATGAATCAGATGCTGGCAAAAGGGGTCGATGCATACCTCCCTTACATCAAGAAAACAAACGGTGGCATCAAGATCACAGGAGTCGCTCTGTTTGATCATGAAAAAATGGTCAGTCATATACCTGGAAAAGACACGTTCACATTTAAAGCTATGATTGAAAATCATAAAAATGGCATCTATGAGTTTCAATTGGCAGATCAAGCAAAGACCCATGTCGTCATTGAAAATATCAAATCTCATGTGTCTTACCGAATCAAACCAACGAAAAACCTAACAAAGAAGCCTCATATCATGATTGATATCAAGCTGAAAGGCGAATTAAAAGAATTCATGAAGTCCAAAAAAATTGATAAACCTTCTATATTGGACCATGTTGAAAAAGAAGTAGAAAAACGTGTCGCTCAGCAAGGACAAGACCTTGTTCAATCCTTTAAAAAGCAAAACATAGATCCTCTTGGGCTGGGCCTTAGGTATAGATCAAAAGACAAAGCAGTGACACCAGAAAAATGGAAGAACATTTATCCTGATGCAGATGTACAAGTTAAATGCCACATGAAAATTGTTCAAACGGGAGTCAGCCAATAAAAAGGCTTATTCAAATATGTCTTGTTTGTTCTCCAAGATTTTGGACACTTTCATTTTCACTCGTGGAACATGATCTTTTTGATAATATTCATTTAAAATCTTTTCTACTTCATTTTTATCAGTTTTAAGGATTTTAGGTGAATATTGTTCCACTAGAGCCGGTCTATTCCCTTTTGCACAGGTTGCCATTGTATCTAGTGCAATTAAGCTGAAAGGTCTTCCTTTGTTTAGCCAAGATTTCATTCTCTCCCAGGTTGGGTAGCTCACGGCTGCCAGCCTTCCCCACTGATCGTGAAAATGGGTGCAATTTGACTCCATCCAATCCAATATTTTATTAGAACGGAAACGGTGCAGGCAAATAAAAGCCTCTAACGGCAATTCTTTTTCACTGACAGATTTCAATTTATCTAGAGTACGTTGTAATCCCTCATCTACTGGCAAACTGCTGGCGGCTGCCCACGAAAGCGGATAAAGAAATTCTTCATCAGCTTGATCCAAAAGTTCCCTCACCCACCCAGCAGCAGAGGTACCTAACACATCAGCCGTAATTTCTAACATGCGCGATTTCACTTCGACATGATGTGTTTGATCAAACCTACTTTGAACAGCATCCAAGATTCTTTGCTGATCGTGCTGTTTCAAAGCAACGATGACATCATCCTCAAGAAACCATCTAGTGATTGAAAAGTCTAATAAAGACACAAAATCACGCCTAACCGCTTGTAATGTTGGTGCTTTTTCACTTTTGGTGATGACAACATCCTCCTCTAATTGGAAAGCCTGTCCGTCCTCTCCATAAAAATCATCGTGCAGTAAAAATTGTTTAGAAGAATGGAGAACAGCTAGGTTTTACCATTCAATAGGCCGTAATGAATAGGTAAGTAGTCTTTCGTGGCATTGACGGCATAATTCATAAGGCTGTTTCGGTTCATCAGACGCTTCTAAAATGTCCAATTCATTTTTTTGACAGGCTTCACATAAAGTAGTTGTCCCCAAAAATTCCACTTCCTTTTCCTGCAAATGAATGATCATTCTGCTTTTATCATTCGAGAAAGCATGAGGTGAAATAGAGATTAATCTTTCTATCATCCGCGGCCATTGAACCATGTTGATTCAATTGAAAAGATATTCTAATCTTCATCCTTTACATCGGGGTCTTCCGGAATCGGTTCATTTAAGATCTCTTGGACGAGCTCTTTATATTGTTCGAGCTGCTTTAAATGCGTTTGAAACTGCCCTTGATAAATAAGATAAGATTCCCCGTCAAATACGTAACGGATCTTTTTTTGCTGGATCAATTTTTCAATATACGCTTCTGATACTTCCAAGTATTCAGCTGTTTCTGCGATTGTTAAATACATGCTTGTGCACCACCCGTTCGTTTCATCTATCAAATTATATCATGATCTGCTGAAAAAACGGATGCAGCCTATTCTCTTTTCTGGTGACCATTCTTCATATAGCAAGTAGATCGTCTAGATGCCGGCAAATATGGTATGATAAAATCTGCTAGATGAGAGCTTGCCAACATAGACTTGGTGAAAAAGCCCGGTTCAGTGGTGTCTTTATGAGCCGCAAGCCATGCTGGCATATATAGAAAGCATACTCATGAGAAAAGCAAAACAAGCATAGGCTCTTATAAGGATGCTTGAAGAAAATTCGTATTTAAAGGCAGAGTGAAATGAATGGGAACCTTTTTTAATGAAATTTTAACCTGGCTGACAAGCCTTGGTTATGTAGGTGTAGCACTAGGGCTGATGATTGAAATCATTCCGAGTGAAATTGTACTTGCCTATGGCGGATATATGGTGTCAACAGGCACAATCGGTTTTGTTGGAGCTGTTATTGCCGGCGTCATCGGTGGTACGCTCGCCCAGTGTTTTATTTACTGGATCGGTCTGTACGGCGGAAGACCTTTTTTAACAAAGTATGGAAAGTATTTATTCATCCATGAACATCATATCGCGACTGCAGAGCGCTGGTTTGACCGGTATGGAACCGGTGTAGTGTTTACCGCGCGCTTTATCCCTGTTGTGCGCCATGCCATCTCGATTCCAGCAGGTATTGCCAAGATGCCTTTTTTGAAATTTGTTTTCTTGACAGGATTAGCTGCCATCCCTTGGTCTATTTTATTTATCTATCTTGGCATGCAGCTTGGGACAAAATGGGATCATATTCAAAGTGTTGCTCATACTTATACAACCCCTATTATGGTCATTGCTATTGTCCTGATTGTTCTCTATTTTGTACTCAAAAAAATTCGGACGAATCGAAAACGGACAATTTAACAAAAACGCCTTTCACTGATCTGGTGAAAGGCGTTTTTTTAGGAGTGTGCTGATTGTTTTTTCATATATTGTGATAATTCTATAATCATTGCACCCATTCTCTCAAGTGAAGGGGCAAGAATTCGGTCTATTCCTTCTTCTTTTAAAGCTTCAGCAGTGACTTTTCCAACAGCTACTGCCAGAACGTCCTGCTCGAATAATGCTTGCAATTCTTCTTTTCTGCCCCATTCTGCGGCCAGTTTGAAAAAGGCGTGAACCTGGACAGCGGTTGTAAAACAGACGGCATGAACTTGTCCATCTTTCATTTCTTGCAGAAGCGTTTCAGCAGCCTCTGGTTCAGGTGGTGTGTGCTGATATGGTAAAAGCGGCAAAACATCTGCCCCCTTGTCATGTAAAAACTGAATGAGAGCTGGTGCATTTTCACCATGAAGCTGAACCATTACACGTTTGCCTTGAAACTCCTTGTCTTCAAGTTTTGAAATTAAGTCACGAACCGTACCGTCTTCATCAGAGACCTCCGGGTGAATCCCGCGTTTTTTCAGCGCAGCAAAGGTTTTGTACCCTCTTGAAGCAATATGGGCATTTGATAGAATGTTCATAAATTCATTACCAAGCTGCAGCTCTTCGGCACTCTCAATTAATGTGTCTGTACCGATGCCTGTTGTTAAGATGACCCAGTCTGCCCCTTGTTTCACAAAGGTCTCTATGCCTGGCTTTAATTCTTCTTTTGCTAAAAATACGGTTCCTTGAAGAGAGCGAATAACGGCTTGTCCTCCTTGTTTTTCGACAAGTGTACGCATTTCTTCTGTTTTTCTCGTTCCACAAATGGCAATCGTTTTCCCAGATAAGCCTTTACTCATATTATCCCTCTTTTTCTATCACATTTGATATGTATTAAATATAGATTTATTTGGAAGACGATGCAAGTGTCTACTAAAAAAGAGCTTGACGTTTCTATCGAATTCGAGTATCTTTTGTAAGTGCAAATTGTAGGAGGTCATTATGGAAAAACAGAATGTTCAAGCAATTCGATTATCAATTGCAGACCCAACACCACTTGGTTTGTTTGGTTTAGCAATGGTGACGCTCGTTGCGTCCTCACAAAAACTAGGAATCACAGATGGCACTTCCCTTATTTTACCTTGGGCTATCTTCCTTGGAGGAATCGCGCAGCTGATCGCGTCCATACAAGATTCAAAGCATCATAATATTTTTGGAGCCACTGCTTTTGGCGCATTCGGTCTTTTCTGGATGGGCGTTGGAACGACTTGGCTCATTCAAGCCGGCGTTTTTGGGAAAACGCTTGCGGGAGCAGCAGATCCAAAACAGCTAGGCTTTGCGTTTATTGGTTATTTGATTTTCAGCTTGTTTATGACGATTGGTGCAATGGAAACACATAAAGTGTTATTTTTGATTTTCGTCTTTATTGATTTCTTATTCATTGGTCTTTCCCTTAGCACTTTTGGTGTGATGTACGATGTCACTCATACCATGGCTGGTATTGCAGAATTGATCATTTCCCTGCTTTCATTTTATGGTTCTGCAGCTGTTGTCCTTAATACACATTTTGGCCGTATTGTTCTGCCAATTGGACAACCATTTCGCATTTTTACAAAAGCATAAATAAAAAAGAACTGCTCTGTGCAGTTCTTTTTTTATGTTTAATTTTCTTGTGCCTCTTGAAAGATCTCTCCGATAATTTCATACGAACGCATTCTTTCTTGATGGTCAAACATATCCGAATTAATCATCACTTCATCAGCTTGAGTAGCTTCAATAAAGGCTTCTAATTCTGTTTTCACCTTTTCTTTATCCCCAATGATAGTCGAGCTTAATTGTTCATCCACCATCGCCTTTTCATATGGACTCCAAAGACCGTCCATGCTGTCGACAGGCGCTTTCAGTTTTCCTGGTGTATTGCGAATGAGACTTAAAAACCGCTGATAATGAGAGGTTGCCAAATATTCAGCACGCTCAGTTTGATCTGCAGCAAAAACCGTCACACCAACCATGGCATAAGGCTCTTTTAACACATCAGAAGGTCTAAATGACTGTCTGTACAATTCTAACGCAGGAATTGTATTTTTAGGTGAGAAATGTGCTGCAAAGGCAAATGGCAGTCCAAGTTCTCCTGCAAGTCTGGCGCTAAAACCACTTGAACCAAGGAGCCAAATTGGAATGTCTAGCCCTTCTCCTGGAACAGCTCTTACATGTTTTTTAACCTGACCGGTCGGCTTGAAATATTGCATCAGTTCTTCAAGCTGCTCAGGGAAATCTTCTCCGTTATGAAGATTACGTCTAAGCGCTCTTGCTGTTAACTGATCCGTCCCTGGTGCTCGGCCAAGACCTAAATCAATTCTCCCCGGATACAATGTCTCAAGTGTGCCAAATTGTTCGGCTATGACAAGTGAAGAGTGATTTGGCAGCATAATCCCACCAGATCCTACTCGAATTTTTTCTGTTCCTCCCGCAATATATCCAATTAAAACGGACGTTGCAGAGCTCGCAACCCCTTCCATGTTATGGTGTTCTGCCAGCCAGTATCTATGATAGCCCCACTTCTCCGCCTTTTTTGCTAAATCCATGCTACGATCAAAAGATTCTTTAATGGTGCCTCCTTCTGTCACAGAGGATAAATTTAAAACGGAATAGGCTTTGCCCTGTAAAACTGATTGACTCATAAATGATGTCCCCATTTCTGTCAAATATCATACTATTTTATACTTTCAACACCATAACATAAATCCATGAAAGATTTAAATAATTTGATTCGATGATTTTCGAAATGATGATTTTTTAGGTTTTACTTCCAATTTAAAAATTTGCACATAGAATGAAATATCAATTCTAGGAGATGGGCAATTTGTACAATCAATTCGAACACAAATGTCCCTTTTGCGGTAAATACCATGAACAGCCTCATTACAAAAGATCACGTCATGACCGTCCTCGAAAAAGAGACTGTCCATTCATTAAACAAGAATATATAAAACAAAATATATCTCAAGGGGATCACCCCTGCCACATTGCAAAAGGAATAAAGCAATCAAAACCAAATCAAAGAGCTGGACCAAGAGGCCCGGCAGGCCCAGCAGGTCCCCCCGGACCAACCGGACCTACTGGACCAGCTGGCGGGTTAACCGGCGCTATTCCTTTTAATCCCTCACAATCACAAGATTACGATGCAGGGCAAGTGGTCACGTTTGATGGCAGTACTTACATTGCCAATGTTGACGCTCCATCAGGAATACCTGGACTTTCCCCCGACTATACCCTTTTGGCTGCTTCTGGAGAAACTGGGCCTACGGGTCCTACTGGGATCGGATTAAGTGGTGTTGAATCCTATGATCCTGTAACGGCACCAACATATTCAGTAGGGCAAGTGGTCACTTATGGTGGGGGTACTTATCTTGTGAATTCTTCACCACCTTCAGGTACGCCAGATACGTCGCCAGATTACACACTTTTAGCAGCACCAGGTGAAACTGGACCTGCAGGTGCTACGGGTATTACTGGAGATACTGGTTCTACCGGGGCTACAGGTAGCACTGGACCAACGGGTCCTACTGGCGTCACAGGTAGCACTGGAGATACCGGCGCTACGGGTGCCACTGGTATTACCGGTGCTACTGGAGCTACTGGCGCTACGGGTGTCACTGGAGATACTGGTCCTACTGGCGTAACGGGTAGCACTGGAGTTACTGGCTCTACCGGCGCAACGGGTGTCACTGGAGATACTGGTCCTACTGGCGTAACGGGTATCACTGGATCAACCGGTCCTACTGGCGCTACGGGTGTCACTGGAGATACCGGCCCTACTGGCGCTACGGGTATTACCGGAGCCACTGGTCCTACCGGCGCTACGGGTGTCACTGGAGCCACTGGTCCTACCGGCGCTACTGGTATTACTGGTCCTACCGGTGCGACGGGTAGCACTGGAGTTACTGGCTCTACCGGGGCAACGGGTGTCACTGGAGTTACTGGCCCTACTGGCGCTACGGGTATTACCGGAGCCACTGGTCCTACCGGCGCTACGGGTGTCACTGGAGCCACTGGTCCTACCGGCGCTACTGGTATTACTGGTCCTACCGGTGCGACGGGTAGCACTGGAGTTACTGGCTCTACCGGGGCAACGGGTGTCACTGGAGTTACTGGTCCTACTGGCGCTACGGGTATCACCGGAGCTACTGGTTCTACTGGCGTAACGGGTAGCACTGGAGTTACTGGCTCTACCGGCGCAACGGGTATCACCGGAGCTACTGGTTCTACTGGCGCAACGGGCAGCACCGGAGATACTGGTCCTACTGGCGCTACGGGTGTCACTGGAGATACTGGCGCTACGGGTATTACTGGAGATACTGGTTCTACCGGTGCTACGGGTGTCACTGGAGATACCGGACCTACTGGCGCTACGGGTATTACTGGAGATACTGGACCTACTGGCGCTACGGGCAGCACCGGAGATACTGGTCCTACTGGCGCTACGGGTAGCACTGGAGATACCGGACCTACTGGCGCTACGGGTGCCACTGGTATTACCGGTGCTACTGGAGATACGGGCGCAACGGGTAGCACCGGATCCACTGGACTTACAGGGGCAACTGGTATTACTGGACCAACGGGTCCTACTGGTATCACAGGAATCACCGGAGATACTGGTCCTACCGGCGTCACAGGTAGCACTGGAGATACCGGACCTACCGGTGCGACGGGTATTACCGGAGCCACTGGACCTACCGGTGCAACTGGTATTACTGGAGCTACTGGTTCTACCGGAGCTACGGGTGTCACTGGACCTACCGGTCCTACCGGGGCAACGGGCATCACTGGAGCTACTGGTCCTACTGGCGCTACGGGTAGCACTGGAGATACCGGACCTACTGGCGTCACAGGTAGCACTGGAGATACCGGACCTACCGGCGCCACGGGTATCACCGGAGCTACTGGTCCTACTGGCGTAACGGGTAGCACTGGAGATACTGGTTCTACTGGTGCGACGGGTATTACCGGAGCCACTGGACCTACCGGGGCCACTGGTATTACTGGAGCTACTGGTTCTACCGGTGCTACGGGTGTCACTGGAGATACCGGAACTACTGGCGCTACGGGTAGCACTGGAGATACTGGTCCTACTGGCGCTACGGGCAGCACCGGACCTACTGGTCCTACTGGCGCTACGGGTAGCACTGGAGATACCGGACCTACTGGCGCTACGGGTGCCACTGGAGATACTGGACCTACCGGGGCAACTGGCATTACTGGAGATACCGGACCTACCGGTGCTACGGGTGTCACTGGAGATACTGGCGCTACGGGTATTACTGGAGCTACTGGTTCTACCGGTGCTACGGGTGTCACTGGAGATACCGGAACTACTGGCGCTACGGGTATTACTGGAGATACTGGACCTACTGGCGCAACGGGCATCACCGGAGATACTGGACCTACTGGCGTAACGGGTATTACCGGAGATACTGGTTCTACCGGTACGACGGGTGTCACTGGACCTACTGGCGTAACGGGTATTACCGGAGATACTGGTTCTACCGGTACGACGGGTGTCACTGGAGTTACCGGACCTACTGGCGCTACGGGTGCCACTGGTATTACCGGTGCTACTGGAGATACGGGCGCAACGGGTAGCACCGGAGCCACTGGACTTACAGGGGCAACTGGTATTACTGGACCAACGGGTCCTACTGGTGTCACAGGCATCACCGGAGCTACTGGTCCTACTGGCGTTACGGGTGCCACTGGAGATACTGGTGCTACGGGTGTCACTGGAGATACCGGAACTACCGGGGCAACGGGCAGCACTGGAGCTACTGGTCCTACTGGCGCTACGGGTAGCACTGGAGATACCGGACCTACTGGCGTTACGGGTGCCACTGGAGATACTGGACCTACCGGGGCCACTGGCATTACTGGAGATACCGGACCTACTGGCGCTACGGGTGCCACTGGAGATACTGGACCTACCGGGGCAACTGGCATTACTGGAGATACCGGACCTACCGGTGCTACGGGTGTCACTGGAGATACTGGCGCTACGGGTATTACTGGAGCTACTGGTTCTACCGGTGCTACGGGTGTCACTGGAGATACCGGAACTACTGGCGCTACGGGTATTACTGGAGATACTGGACCTACTGGCGCAACGGGCATCACCGGAGATACTGGACCTACTGGCGTAACGGGTATTACCGGAGATACTGGTTCTACCGGTACGACGGGTGTCACTGGACCTACCGGTCCTACCGGGGCAACGGGCATCACCGGAGCTACTGGTTCTACCGGTACGACGGGTGTCACTGGAGTTACCGGACCTACTGGCGCTACGGGTGCCACTGGTATTACCGGTGCTACTGGAGATACGGGCGCAACGGGTAGCACCGGAGCCACTGGACTTACAGGGGCAACTGGTATTACTGGACCAACGGGTCCTACTGGTGTCACAGGCATCACCGGAGCTACTGGTCCTACTGGCGTTACGGGTGCCACTGGAGATACTGGTGCTACGGGTGTCACTGGAGATACCGGAACTACCGGGGCAACGGGCAGCACTGGAGCTACTGGTCCTACTGGCGCTACGGGTAGCACTGGAGATACCGGACCTACTGGCGTTACGGGTGCCACTGGAGATACTGGACCTACCGGGGCCACTGGCATTACTGGAGATACCGGACCTACTGGCGCTACGGGTAGCACTGGAGATACTGGTTCTACTGGCGCTACGGGTAGCACCGGGGCAACTGGTATTACTGGACCAACGGGTCCTACTGGTATCACAGGCAGCACCGGAGATACTGGGCCTACCGGCGTCACAGGTAGCACTGGAGATACCGGACCTACCGGTGCAACGGGCAGCACTGGAGCTACTGGTCCTACTGGCGCTACGGGTAGCACTGGAGATACTGGTCCTACTGGCGCTACGGGTAGCACTGGAGATACTGGACCTACCGGGGCCACTGGCATTACTGGAGATACCGGACCTACTGGCGCTACGGGTGCCACTGGTATTACCGGTGCTACTGGAGATACGGGCGCCACGGGTAGCACCGGAGCCACTGGACTTACAGGGGCAACTGGTATTACTGGACCAACGGGTCCTACTGGTGTCACAGGCATCACCGGAGATACTGGGCCTACCGGTGCTACGGGTGTCACTGGAAATACCGGAACTACCGGGGCAACGGGCATCACCGGAGATACTGGTCCTACTGGCGTAACGGGTATTACCGGAGCTACTGGTTCTACCGGTACGACGGGTGTCACTGGAGTTACTGGCTCTACCGGAGATACTGGTCCTACCGGTGCTACGGGTGTCACTGGAGATACCGGAGATACTGGGCCTACCGGCGTCACAGGTAGCACTGGAGATACCGGACCTACCGGTGCTACGGGTGCACTGGAGATACCGGTCCTACTGGTGCGACGGGTATTACCGGAGCCACTGGTCCTACCGGGGCAACTGGTATTACTGGACCAACGGGTCCTACCGGCGCAACGGGTAGCACTGGAGCTACTGGTCCTACTGGCGCTACAGGTGTCACTGGAGATACTGGGCCTACTGGCGTCACAGGTAGCACTGGAGATACCGGACCTACCGGCGCCACGGGTATCACCGGAGCTACTGGTCCTACTGGCGTAACGGGTAGCACTGGAGATACTGGTTCTACTGGTGCGACGGGTATTACCGGAGCCACTGGACCTACCGGGGCCACTGGTATTACTGGAGCTACTGGTTCTACCGGTGCTACGGGTGTCACTGGAGATACCGGAACTACTGGCGCTACGGGTAGCACTGGAGATACTGGTCCTACTGGCGCTACGGGCAGCACCGGACCTACTGGTCCTACTGGCGCTACGGGTAGCACTGGAGATACCGGACCTACTGGCGCTACGGGTGCCACTGGAGATACTGGACCTACCGGGGCAACTGGCATTACTGGAGATACCGGACCTACCGGTGCTACGGGTGTCACTGGAGATACCGGAACTACTGGCGCTACGGGTATTACTGGAGATACTGGTTCTACCGGTGCTACGGGTGTCACTGGAGATACCGGAACTACTGGCGCTACGGGTATTACTGGAGATACTGGACCTACTGGCGCAACGGGCATCACCGGAGATACTGGACCTACTGGCGTAACGGGTATCACTGGAGTTACTGGCTCTACCGGAGCTACTGGACCTACCGGTGCTACGGGTGTCACTGGAGATACCGGACCTACTGGCGTAACGGGTATTACCGGAGCTACTGGTTCTACCGGTACGACGGGTGTCACTGGAGTTACTGGCTCTACCGGAGCTACTGGTCCTACCGGTGCTACGGGTGTCACTGGAGATACCGGAACTACCGGGGCAACGGGCAGCACTGGAGCTACTGGTCCTACTGGCGCTAGTAGCACTGGAGATACCGGACCTACTGGCGTTACGGGTGCCACTGGAGATACTGGACCTACCGGGGCCACTGGCATTACTGGAGATACCGGACCTACTGGCGTTACGGGTGCCACTGGAGATACTGGACCTACCGGGGCCACTGGCATTACTGGAGATACCGGACCTACTGGCGCTACGGGTGCCACTGGTATTACCGGTGCTACTGGAGATACGGGCGCCACGGGTAGCACCGGAGCCACTGGACTTACAGGGGCAACTGGTATTACTGGACCAACGGGTCCTACTGGTATCACAGGCAGCACCGGAGATACTGGGCCTACCGGCGTCACAGGTAGCACTGGAGATACCGGACCTACCGGTGCTACGGGTAGCACTGGAGATACCGGTCCTACTGGTGCGACGGGTATTACCGGAGCCACTGGTCCTACCGGGGCAACTGGTATTACTGGACCAACGGGTCCTACCGGCGCAACGGGTAGCACTGGAGATACTGGTCCTACTGGTCCTACTGGCGCTACAGGTGTCACTGGAGATACTGGGCCTACTGGCGTCACAGGTAGCACTGGAGATACCGGACCTACCGGCGCCACGGGTATCACCGGAGCTACTGGTCCTACTGGCGTAACGGGTAGCACTGGAGATACTGGTTCTACTGGTGCGACGGGTATTACCGGAGCCACTGGACCTACCGGGGCCACTGGTATTACTGGAGCTACTGGTTCTACCGGTGCTACGGGTGTCACTGGAGATACCGGAACTACTGGCGCTACGGGTAGCACTGGAGATACTGGTCCTACTGGCGCTACGGGCAGCACCGGACCTACTGGTCCTACTGGCGCTACGGGTAGCACTGGAGATACCGGACCTACTGGCGCTACGGGTGCCACTGGAGATACTGGACCTACCGGGGCAACTGGCATTACTGGAGATACCGGACCTACCGGTGCTACGGGTGTCACTGGAGATACCGGAACTACTGGCGCTACGGGTATTACTGGAGATACTGGTTCTACCGGTGCTACGGGTGTCACTGGAGATACCGGAACTACTGGCGCTACGGGTATTACTGGAGATACTGGACCTACTGGCGCAACGGGCATCACCGGAGATACTGGACCTACTGGCGTAACGGGTATCACTGGAGTTACTGGCTCTACCGGAGCTACTGGACCTACCGGTGCTACGGGTGTCACTGGAGATACCGGACCTACTGGCGTAACGGGTATTACCGGAGCTACTGGTTCTACCGGTACGACGGGTGTCACTGGAGTTACTGGCTCTACCGGAGCTACTGGTCCTACCGGTGCTACGGGTGTCACTGGAGATACCGGAACTACCGGGGCAACGGGCAGCACTGGAGCTACTGGTCCTACTGGCGCTACGGGTAGCACTGGAGATACCGGACCTACTGGCGTTACGGGTGCCACTGGAGATACTGGACCTACCGGGGCCACTGGCATTACTGGAGATACCGGACCTACTGGCGTTACGGGTGCCACTGGAGATACTGGACCTACCGGGGCCACTGGCATTACTGGAGATACCGGACCTACTGGCGCTACGGGTGCCACTGGTATTACCGGTGCTACTGGAGATACGGGCGCCACGGGTAGCACCGGAGCCACTGGACTTACAGGGGCAACTGGTATTACTGGACCAACGGGTCCTACTGGTATCACAGGCAGCACCGGAGATACTGGGCCTACCGGCGTCACAGGTAGCACTGGAGATACCGGACCTACCGGTGCTACGGGTAGCACTGGAGATACCGGTCCTACTGGTGCGACGGGTATTACCGGAGCCACTGGTCCTACCGGGGCAACTGGTATTACTGGACCAACGGGTCCTACCGGCGCAACGGGTAGCACTGGAGATACTGGTCCTACTGGTCCTACTGGCGCTACAGGTGTCACTGGAGATACTGGGCCTACTGGCGTCACAGGTAGCACTGGAGATACCGGACCTACCGGCGCCACGGGTATCACCGGAGCTACTGGTCCTACTGGCGTAACGGGTAGCACTGGAGATACTGGTTCTACTGGTGCGACGGGTATTACCGGAGCCACTGGACCTACCGGGGCCACTGGTATTACTGGAGCTACTGGTTCTACCGGTGCTACGGGTGTCACTGGAGATACCGGAACTACTGGCGCTACGGGTAGCACTGGAGATACTGGTCCTACTGGCGCTACGGGCAGCACCGGACCTACTGGTCCTACTGGCGCTACGGGTAGCACTGGAGATACCGGACCTACTGGCGCTACGGGTGCCACTGGAGATACTGGACCTACCGGGGCAACTGGCATTACTGGAGATACCGGACCTACCGGTGCTACGGGTGTCACTGGAGATACTGGCGCTACGGGTATTACTGGAGATACTGGTTCTACCGGTGCTACGGGTGTCACTGGAGATACCGGACCTACTGGCGCTACGGGTATTACTGGAGATACTGGACCTACTGGCGCAACGGGCATCACCGGAGCTACTGGACCTACTGGCGTAACGGGTATCACTGGAGTTACTGGCTCTACCGGAGCTACTGGACCTACCGGTGCTACGGGTGTCACTGGAGATACTGGTCCTACTGGCGCTACAGGTGTCACTGGAGCTACTGGTCCTACTGGCGTCACAGGTAGCACTGGAGATACCGGACCTACCGGGACGACGGGTGTCACTGGAAATACCGGACCTACCGGGGCAACGGGCAGCACTGGAGCTACCGGCGCCACAGGCATTACAGGTGCAACTGGTTCTACCGGCGCTACGGGTATTACTGGGGCTACCGGACCTACCGGTGCCACTGGTATTACCGGTGCTACTGGAGATACGGGCGCAACGGGCATCACCGGAGCTACTGGTATTACTGGTATTACTGGAGTTACTGGACCTACTGGTGCCACTGGTATTACTGGGGCTACTGGTCCTACCGGCGCTACGGGTATTACTGGGGCTACCGGACCTACCGGTGCCACTGGTATTACTGGGGCTACTGGTCCTACCGGGGCAACGGGCAGCACCGGAGCTACCGGCGCCACAGGCATTACAGGTGCAACTGGTTCTACCGGCGCAACGGGTATTACTGGGGCTACCGGACCTACCGGTGCCACTGGTATTACTGGAGTTACTGGACCTACTGGTATTACTGGAGTTACTGGACCTACTGGTGCCACTGGTATTACTGGGACTACTGGTCCTACCGGTGCCACAGGTATCACTGGAGCTACCGGCGCCACAGGCATTACAGGTGCAACTGGTCCTACTGGCGTGACAGGTGTTACTGGTGTCACTGGGGCTACTGGAACAGGTGGTTTTACAGATACTGCACTTTATGCTGCTAATAGTTCTGGACCTACCATTGTTACTGTAGCCGGTGGAACGAATATTCCTCTGCCAAACTTTCAAAACATTACTGGTTTTACGGCAAACGGCACAAGTACTGTTTTTACCGTTCTGCAAACTGGTAAATATTATATTACGTATCAAGTCAACACCACTACAGCTCTTTTGATTAGTACACGTTTGCTTTTAAATGGAGCAACTACTATTTCTGGTTCTGTTCAATCACCTGTTATCTCAACTTCATTTATCAACAACACTGTTATTGTTAATTTAACAGCTGGAAGCACCATTTCACTGCAGTTTTTTGGGGCAGTTGTCACAGCTATTTTAGTTGGCGGGGGCGGTGCTGCAGGAGCAGCCTTGACCATTATACGGCTAAGCTAAACGAAAAAAGAAAGGCTTTTTCAGCCTTTCTTTTTTATGTCTTCTATTACATTTATACACTGTTCAATATCATCAGATTGCAAAAGGTGAAAAACAGATTGGATGATTGAAAACTCTAAATTCCACCATTCTAATAACTGCAGTTTTTCGATTAATTCGGATGAAAATCGATATTTCATGAGCTGCTGGGGATTTCCTGCGGCTATTGCATATGGAGGCACATCTTTTGTGATCACACTATTTGCTCCTATCACAGCCCCGTTGCCTATACATACTCCGGACATAATCGTCGCACCATATCCAATCCATACGTCATGTCCAATATGAACATCCCCCTTCGATTTTGGGTGTCCTTTAATATGTGCAGCTTCTTTGAAAATTTGATTAAATGGATACGTTGTGACCCAATCTGTACGGTGTTCCCCGCCTAGAAAAATTTTCACTTCGTTTGCGATGGAACAAAACTTCCCAATATGTAATGTCGTTCCTTCCCCCCATGTCAGCACTTGGAAATCTGGTCCGGCATAAGAAAAGTCACCGATATTGTACGAGCTTAGTTCACTTCTTTGATTCAAAAACATAGAAGATCCGGCCTCCTTAAAAGTGATAGATCTTCGTATGTATATGCTACTTTACGCCTTCACATTATGATTGAACAAGCGCTACAATTTGTTTTTTCTTCCATACGAGCTGATAGTAGCTGTATTGGAGGAGTAAGTTCACAAAGAACGCAGCAGGGTAGCCAATCCATATTCCCTTAATGCCGAGGGATGTATAATGGGATAGAACATAAGCGACTGGTACTTCTACAAGCCAAATGGAACAAATACTAAAAATTGTTGGCCAAAGAACTGTCCCGCTCGCTCTCATTGTGGCTGCAACAATTTGGGCCGTTCCAAAAATGAGATAGCTCCATAGTGTAATGACGACCAAACTATAGGCAATGTCTATCGTCTTAGGATCTGTTAAAAAGATAGATAAAATCTGCGGTGCAAAAATATAAACGAAAATAACGATACATCCGCCTATGGCGAAGTTAAGTCCTAACCCAATTTTAATGACATCTTTCAGTCGATTCATATTCCCTGCACCAATGAATTGTGCTGCAAAGATTGAGACCGCAATGCCAAGACTCACTGCCGGCATCTGCACATAACTCACGACTTGATTGACAACACCATAGGCAGCTGTCGCCTGTGATCCATAATCGTTGACGAAAGAAATAACGGCAATTTCTGATAAAGAAATAAGGATCATATTAATGCTTGATGGGATACTGAGCTTTAATAACGTTTTTAATAGATCCCCTTTCATCAATAAATGCTTTCTCACCGATGCATCAATACGAAGTGGATGTTTTGTCTTATATAAGTAGATATGTAGAATGATAAACGTCACAATTGTTGAAATCACTGAAGCATACGCAGCGCCATATAAGCCGAACGCCGGTAGTCCCAGCCAGCCAAATAATAAAATGGGCAGCATCAGAATATTCGTTGCCGTACTAATCATTAAGAAATAAAAAGGTGTTTTCGAATCCCCTGTTCCCCGCAAGAATGTTGTATAAACAAAATAAAGAAATAAGATCGGCATTGAGATGAATAAAATTCTGGCGTAAGCCGCACTTTCCTCCACGATATTAGCAGGTGTTCCCATGAGGTTTAAGATGTCTGTTGCGAAAAAACCTCCAATGATCGCTAAAGAGACGCCAATCAAAAAAGTGAATGAAAGCGTTGTGCCAATGATTTCTTTTAATTTCTGTTCATTTTTTGCTCCATACGCCTGTCCAATAAGGATCGAGCTTCCCGATCCAATTCCAATGGAAAAAGAAACGAGCAAAAAGAAAAGCGGAAAGAATGCAGAAATGGCAGCTACTGCATCCTCTCCAATCCATCTTCCGACAAGAACAATGGACACTAACTGTCCGATCGATTGCAAAATATTGCTTAGCAAAAGCGGGATGAGAAAAATGGACATGGTTTTTACTAAAGATTGATTGTTATCTAACGTCATGGTGGTTCTCCTTCTCTCTCTAAATCTAAAGATTCTCAGCTAATATGCTGACAATACGGTCTTCTATCTCTTTCCCTTTTTCGTCATCAACAAGGTGATTTAACAAGATGGAAAAAGCGAGCGTTTTTCCGCCCTGCGTGTCAATATATCCAGATAGTGTGCTGACCGTTGTTAACAACCCTGTTTTTGCACGTACTTTTTCTAGTGTAGCTGGTTCTTTCAATCTGTTCCTTAACGTGCCCCCCACCATTCGTTCACTCGCCCCTGCTAAAGGGAGCGCATGTTCATAGGTTTTAAACCATTTTTCCTTTTGAATGTTTGTCAAAAATAAAGTGAACTGGTTAGCAGAGACAAGGTTAATAGGTGATATCCCCGATCCGTCACGCAAAACTGCAAGCGAAGGATCGATGCCAAACGCAGGAAGCCGTTCATTCATGACGTCCAGCCCAGCTTCAAAGCTCCCTTTGTTCTTCACTTTTTTGCCTAGTTCCTTTAGCAAAATTTCTGCATGTGTATTGTTGCTTAATTTCATCATAGGAACGAGCAGCTCTGATAATGGCATCGATGTATGGGAGGCGATTTTTTTGGCTTTTTTAGGAACTTGTTTTGCTTTCAGTGGTCCTTTTACTTGAATGCCTTCCGCCTTTAACGCTCGTTTCATTAAGTCTAAAGCATAGGCGGCCGGATCCCATAAAGCGACCCATTGTTTAGATGAGCTTGCTTTAACCGGAATGGTCCCAGTTAACGTAATCTTGTTGGTTCCGTGAGAACGCTTAAAAGAGATTTTCTTTTTTCCGCCTTCAGGAACTGTTTTCACTTGATTGATGACTTGAGCGACATCCGTCTTCGGGATCATCTCATATGCGGCTTTCTGTCCTGCTTTTTTTCCTGGTTTTACTTCGAGAATTACGGTCCCTGCATCATAATCTTGATTCGGTGAAGCCGTGAGAGCAGAAATTTGTGCCCCGTAATATTGATCCTCATCACTCCAAGGCAGATCAATGGAGTATCTCGTGTCATCAAACCAAGTGTCATCTGCCGCAAGCTGTCCGCGAATGGTATGTATTCCGGCCCTTTTGACTTGTTTGGCAAGTGCTGCAAAATCCTTCTCTAATAAAGTCGGATCGCCGGTGCCGCGAAGATAAAGGCTGCCATGTAACGTTTTCTTTTGAATGGAACCATCCATCCAGATGTCTGTAGGGAATGTGTGTGTTTCTCCAAGTATATCAAGTGCGATGGCTGATGTGAGCAGTTTCATATTAGAAGCAGGAGTAAGACGAATATCGGCTTGATGTTCATAAAGAAGAGAGTTGTCAGAAGTATCGCGGACGCTGATGCCAGAGATCGCGCCCTCTAAATCAGGTGCTGTTCGTATGAGTTCGTCTAAAGCGGTCATCCAAGCCAGTGAATCGTCACGAGCTGTGAGCTGTTCATCTTTCGCTGAAAAAGGAAGAAATAAAATCGACAGGATACATATTTGTAAAAACATGAGCTGTGAAAAACGCTTCACGTAATCCCTCCTTATTGTAGCCGCCAAATTTAGAAGAATATGTTCATTATACACAAAAGAACGTTTGTTCTCAAAGGTTTTTTAAACAGAAAAGTCAGCTTTCTTTGACGAAAACTGACAAGCCCTTTACCTGTTTTCTGGATTCCAACCATCGGCTCCGCCAAGAACTGCTTGAACCGTGATCTGACTTGCTTCGTTATTGGTTAAAATAGTTGACCATTTTACGCGGTTTGCTGGACTGCTCCCTGCTCCTGTCGATCCAAATTCTTTATACCTGGCCGTTCTTTCGTTGTCACGGTTATCCCAGTTATGCCATCCCTCTGCTTTTATATGGTCATCCATTTTTGTATGGAGGAATGTCACAGCCGAATAAGGTCTCCACGGACGTCCTAAATAAACCGATTGCGCAACTGCCGTTCCCTTTTTCAACGTAGAATCTATGAATACGTAGCCGTACCTTTGTGCTTCTGTTGTGGATGCTGCAGTAATATACCCATTTCCAAGGCTTTTTATTTCAGCTCTTTTAAACACAGCCGTGGCTGATCCAAAAATAAAATCGACCGTGCCCTCGATATAGCAGTTTTCATAATATTGCCGCCCTGTGCCTGTTGCATAAAGTGTATCTTGATAGCCTAACACACGTATTTGTTTGAACACAGCGCGGTCTCCAGACACATACAGCGCCACCGCCTGACCAGCATGTCTTCCAGCTGTATTTTGGAAGGTAATATTTTCTGCATAAAAATCGTTTGCACGAATCATTGTGCTTGAGCTATTGGTTGTACTCCCAGTGCTTGCATTGGTGTCATCATACGTAAGGATCGTCTTGTGCTGGTTTTCACCGATAAAAGATACGTGTGGTTTATTTTGCGGAAGCAAAATTTTTTCTCTATATACGCCATTTTTAATATAGATCGTTGTCCGCTGTTGATTGTTTGCTGGAATCGCATCAATGGCAGACTGAACGGTGCGGTATGCCCCGCTTCCCTTTTGATCAACGACAAGGACGCGGTTATGCCCTGCTTCTGCTGCTTGAAGTGAAGCTGGGTCAAAAAGAAATAAAGACAAGACCATGACAATCCATACGTTTCTACATTTCATCACATATCTCCTCCTCATTTTGTGAACGTTTTCATCAAACATTCTTTTTGATCCTATTCCATACACGCGCAAAAAAACACCCACGTTTTTATGTTGTGGATGTTTTTTTAGATTTTTCATATTGCATTGCATAAATTCCTTCATTTTCAATCCATTCACAAAAGAGAACGTCTCGATAAGAGGAAATATGCTGCTTTTTTAATTGATCACTCAGCCAGGATTCATCAAAGCCAGCTTCTTGTAAATCATCTTTTAAAATTTCGCCGTCAATAATAAACGTTCTAGGCAATTTGACTTCTTTTCCCTTCACGTTCACATCTTCTGCTGTGGCTGGTGCGTATTTCATTTTTGGAAGAACACTGACAGATCCGTCAGTTTCCAGTATGGCATATTCAATTTCATTCAGGGCAAAATGGCCTTTTGCGCGAACCAGTGTCTGCAGCTGATTGATATCAAGCATATTCCTCTTCAACCGGTTGTAGTGAATTTTCCCCTTATCAATCACAAGCGTAGGTCTTCCTTCTAAAAACGCACGAATGGACTTAAAGCGCTGTGAAAGCCATTCAACTGTATAAATGAGAACGCCCCATACCGCAACAGCAAATAAAATGTGCTGAATCTTGACTTCTGGGTCAAAAATGGCGTTTCCGACCATTTCGCCTAAAATAAGTGCAGAAATGAAATCAAACGGTGTGATTTGTGCAAATTGTGTTTTTCCTAATAATTTTGTAATTAAAAATAAAGCAAAAAATCCAATGAAGAGTTCAGTCAAAATATTAACGAACGGCACAAAAGTTCCTTCCTTTCTTACTGCATTTATAACAGCATATACATGAAAGGAGGGATCTAAACGTGTTCGTCATTTCCATCAATGCATCATTCTTCATCTCTATCTCCAATACATAAAAAGCCATGACCACACTTCGGTCATGGCTTTTCTTTATATTGTAACACCCTTTGTTTGACCTATTTTGGCAGAACCGAACTCCCCATTAAATAACGGTCTACCTCGTGCGCCACTTGTCTGCCTTCATTAATTGCCCAGACAATCAAGCTTTGCCCGCGTCTTGCATCTCCCGCTGCAAATACGCCTTCTACATTTGTTGTATATTCCCCATACTTTGCGTCAATGCGATTGTTTTTGCTGTCCACGCCAAAGTGTTTCACAAGCGGCTGTTCAGTTCCCTCAAAACCAATTGCAATAAAGACGAGCTGAGCAGGCCATACCTTCTCTGTCCCTGGAATCTCATGAAATTCAAACTTCCCTTGTTCGTTTTTCACCTTTTCCATTTGAATGGTATGAAGCTCTTTTAATTTCCCATTTTTATCTGCCACAATTTTTGTGGTTTGAATTGAATATTGACGCGGATCTTCTCCGAATTTTGCTTGTGCTTCTTCATAAGCATAATCCAGTGAGAAGACATAAGGCTGTTCTGGCCACATGTTATCCCCTACACGTGTATCTGGAAGCTTTGGATGCTTCCCGAATTGAACAACACTTTTTGCTTTTTGGCGAAGTGCAGTTGCGACGCAGTCAGCGCCTGTATCTCCTCCGCCAATCACAATCACATCTTTCCCTTTTGCGTCAATAAAGTTTTTGTCTTTGAATCCTGAATCAAGCATGCTTTTCGTTGCGAGTGTTAAATAATCCATTGCAAGGTGAATCCCTTTTGCTTCCCTGCCTTCAATTAACAGGTCACGCTGCTTTTGTGCACCTGTACAAAGGATAACCGCATCAAACTGCTCTTTCAGTTCGTCGGCAGTGATATCCACGCCGATTTCTGTGTTTGTCACAAAGTCAATGCCTTCTTGTCTTAGCAATTTGACTCTTCGCTCGACCACTTCTTTGTCGAGCTTCATATTTGGAATCCCGTAAGTCAGCAGTCCGCCAAGGCGGTCAGAACGCTCGAACACTGTAACAGCGTGGCCTGCTTGGTTTAATTGATCAGCACTTGCAAGTCCTGCTGGTCCTGAGCCGACAATGGCAATTTTCTTCCCTGTACGGCTTGAAGGGATTCTTGGCGTGATCCATCCATTTTCAAAACCTTTATCAATGATCGTGCGTTCGATATTTTTAATCGAAACAGCTGGATCATTAATAGCGACTGTACATGAACCTTCACAAGGCGCAGGACATACTCTCCCAGTAAACTCAGGGAAATTATTTGTTTTTTGCAGTCTTTCGAGCGCTTCTTTCCATCTTCCGCGATAGACCAGGTCATTCCACTCTGGAATTAAATTGTAGATCGGGCAGCCAGACACGCCGCCCCTGATCTCCATACCAATTTGACAAAACGGTGTTCCGCAATCCATACATCTAGCGCCCTGTTTCTTCAATACGTCATCTGTATAAGGAGCTGAATATTCTTTCCAGTCATTTTGACGAGTGAGAGGGTCACGTTCATTTGGCTTTTCTCTTTTATATTCCATAAAACCTGTTGCTTTGCCCATTGTCCTCTCCCCTTTCTTAATGAGCGAGGGCTGCTTTTTGCCCGTTTGCCGTTTCTTGATTTTTCGGTTTTGTATTTGCTTCAAAGGCAAACATCACCGCTTCTTCATGACTGAGGCCCGCTTGTTTTTGTTCTTCAATGCTTTGAAGCATCATTTTGTAATTTCTCGGAATGACTTTGATAAATTGATCCTTTTCTTGCTCCCAGTTTTCAAGAAGTGCTGCTGCTTTTGAGCTGTTTGTATAATCAAGGTGTTCCTTGATCATTTGCTTCACTTCTTGTTCTTCTTCATGATCTGTGAGCTTTTCAAACATGATCATTTCCATGTTGCACATTCTTTTGAACTGTTTGGCATCCGATGTATGGATGTAAGCCACACCACCAGACATACCTGCACCAAAGTTTTTCCCAACGTCTCCTAAAATGACGACACGTCCGCCAGTCATGTATTCACAGCCGTGATCTCCGATTCCTTCAACAACCACATGTACACCTGAATTACGAACAGCAAATCGTTCACCAGCACGTCCGTTAATATAAGCTTTTCCGCTAGTTGCACCGTAAAATGCGACGTTTCCTACAATGACGTTTTCATGTCCATTTTGTAGAAAATGATCAGACGTTTTAACAGCAATTTTGCCTCCTGAGAGTCCTTTGCCGATATAGTCATTTGAATCACCTGTTAAATAGAGAGACATACCCTTTGGCACAAATGCGCCAAAGCTTTGTCCAGCTGAACCAGTGAATCTTAGTGTGATCGTATCCTCTGGCAAGCCCTCTTCCCCGTAGCGCTTAGATACTTCACTGCCAGTGATGGTTCCGGCCACACGGTTGATATTGCGAATGTTCAATGATAGATCAACTGGTGTTTGATGATTCAGCGCTTCTTGTACATAAGGAAGGATTTCATTCATATCCAGCGATTCATCAATTTTATGATTTTGCGGTGTTCTGAATGTCCGCGCTCCTTCTGGCTGATAAAGCAGTGTTTCAAGGTTTAGCTGCCCTGCTTTCCAGTGAGCTTTTGCTCGTTCACTGACCGCTAAGACGTCCGTGCGACCAATTAATTCATCCATTGATGTAAAGCCGAGTTCAGCTAAGATTTCTCTTACTTCTTCTGCAATAAACATCATGAAGTTCACAATGTGATCAGGGTTACCCATGAATTTTTTGCGAAGCTCTGGATTTTGTGTGGCAACACCGACCGGGCAAGTATCTAAATGACATGCTCTCATCATTACGCAGCCCAGCACGACAAGTGGAGCTGTCGCAAAGCCATACTCTTCTGCTCCTAAAATCGCAGCCATGACAACATCGCGGCCAGTCATTAACTTTCCGTCCGTTTCAAGAACAACTCTCTCACGAAGACCGTTTAGCACAAGGGTTTGATGCGCCTCTGCCAATCCAAGCTCCCATGGAAGTCCTGTGTGTTTAATACTCGTTTTCGGTGAAGCTCCTGTACCGCCGTCATAGCCGCTAATGACAATGACGTCTGCAGTTCCTTTTGCTACACCTGCTGCGATCGTGCCAACGCCTGCTTTAGATACAAGCTTGACACTGATGCGTGCATCACGGTTTGCGTTTTTCAAATCATGAATCAGCTGTGCCAAATCCTCGATGGAATAAATATCATGATGCGGCGGTGGTGAAATTAATCCGACACCTGGCGTAGAACCACGTACATCGGCCACCCAAGGATACACTTTATTTCCTGGAAGCTGTCCGCCTTCTCCCGGCTTTGCCCCTTGCGCCATTTTAATTTGCAATTCATCTGCATTGACTAAGTAATGACTTTTCACACCAAATCGGCCAGAAGCGATTTGTTTAATGGCGCTTCTGCGATCATCACCGTGTTCATCTACTGTAAAGCGGGCAGGATCTTCTCCGCCTTCTCCGCTGTTACTTTTACCGCCAATTCGATTCATCGCAATCGCAAGTGCCTCATGCGCTTCTTTACTTAAAGATCCAAATGACATGGCACCTGTCTTAAAGCGGCGCACGATGGATTCAGCAGATTCAACCTCTTCCAGACGAACCGGCTTTTGTTTTGGCTGAAATGCAAACAAATTTCTGAGGAAGCCGATTCTTTCTTCATCCGCTGCCTTTGTATATTGTTTAAATAGGTCGTAATCTTCATTACGGCATGCCCACTGGAGCGTATGGATCGTTTTTGGATTAAAGGCATGGTGCTCTCCATTTTTTCTCCACTGGAATTCACTGCCTGATTCAAGTGTCTGGTCAGTTGCTGCTTGGTACCCTGCTTCATGACGAAGTTTTGCCTCATGAGCAATGGTGTCAAGATCAATCCCGCCAAGCTGAGAAGCTGTTCCTGTGAAATACTCTTGAATGACGTCTTCACTAATCCCGACTGCTTCAAAGATTTGCGCGCCTCTATAGCTTTGCACAGTGGAAATCCCCACTTTGGACATGACTTTGACGACACCTTCTGTCACGCTTTTACCAAACTTTGTAACAGCTTCATCAAAGCTGATCGAAATCGCTTCGTCTGCAATCAGCTGTTTGTACGTTTCATAGACAAGGTAAGGATGGATCGCATCTGCCCCATAGCCAATCAGTGCGGCAAAATGATGAACCTCTCTCACCTCTCCAGATTCAACGATCAGACTGACCTTTGTCCGCAGACCTTGACGCACAAGGTGCTGATGAAGTGCACTTAGCGCAAGAATTGGTGGAATCGGTACTTTTTGTTCTGTCATTTCACGATCTGAAAGGATTAATAAAGAGACACCTTCTCTAATCGCTTTTTCCGCCTCTTCAAACATCGCATCCAGCCCGCGCTTTAAATCATCGGTGAAAAGTGTATGAATTGTTTTGCTTTTAAAGGCATTATGAACAATCGTTTTCAAGCCGTTAAATTGGCCGCTCGTTAAGACCGGAGTATAAAGTTTAATTCTTCGGCATGAATATTCATTCGGATGTAAAATATCGCCTTCGGCACCTAACCAAGTCATGGTTGATGTCACGAGCTGCTCACGAATGGCATCAATCGGCGGGTTCGTGACTTGTGCGAACAACTGCTTAAAATAAGAAAACAGAGACTGCGCACGATCTGATAACACAGCAAGCGGTGTGTCACTTCCCATTGAACCAATTGGGTCCTTTCCTTCCTCTAGTAAAGGAATTAAATACTTTTGAATGTCTTCGTACGTATAATGGAACGCACGCTGACGCGTCAACAAATCATCCATTATACTAGAATTTTCTGAATTTTCTTCCGAGCGATTGACGTGGACCATTTCTTCATCGAGCCATTTTTGATAAGGAAGTTCATTCGCAATGGTCGATTTCACTTCTTCGTCAGAAATAATTCGTCCTTCTTCTAAATCAATGAGCAGCATTTTGCCAGGCTCAAGACGATCTTTATACTTCACATCTTCTTCATTTGTGTCAATCACGCCGACCTCAGAAGAGAAAATGATATGATCATCATTCGTGACATAGTATCTAGCCGGTCTTAATCCGTTTCGGTCTAAGATGGCCCCGATTTGTTTACCGTCCGTAAAGGAAATCGCTGTTGGTCCATCCCATGGCTCCATGAGAGAACTATGGTATTCATAAAATGCCCGTTTCTCTTTCGACATGTGCGTGTTTTCCGTCCAAGGCTCAGGAATCAGCATCATCGCTGTATGAGCAGGTGTACGGCCTGCAAGCACAAAGAATTCAAAGGCATTGTCTAAAATGGATGAATCACTTCCGTCTGCATTCAGCACTGGCAAAATTTTGTCTAAATCGTCTCCGAAGGCTTCAGATACGAATTGTTGTTCTCTTGCTCTCATCCAATTGATGTTTCCTCTTAATGTGTTGATTTCTCCGTTGTGAATTAAGTAACGGTTTGGATGGGCTCTTTCCCATGTAGGAAATGTATTTGTACTAAATCTTGAATGAACAAGTGAAAATGCAGAAACAAATGTTTCATCCTGTAGATCAAGATAAAAAGCATCGACTTGATCTGATGTTAAAAGCCCCTTATATACGATGGTTTGACTCGACAGGCTGACAAAGTAAAATTGTTTTTCCTCTTTTGTTCCCCAGTTCTCAGCCTGTTTACGGATGACATATAATTTTCTTTCAAATGACAAACGATCTGTGATGTTGTCGTTTGCTCCGATAAAGACCTGCCTCACAACCGGACAGCTCTTCGCTGCGACAGTACCAATTTTCCCAGCATCGACAGGAACCGTTCTCCAGCCAATTAATGTTTGGCCTTCCTGTTTAATGAACCCGTTGATTTTCTGTTCGATGGCTTGACGCGTTTTTTCGTCATCATCTTTTGAAAAGAAGACCATTCCTACCCCGTAACGGCCCTTTTCTGGAAGTGCAAATTCTTTGCAGTTCTTTCTAAAGAAAGCGTCTGGCAGCTGTACCATTAAACCGGCACCATCACCTGTATACGGATCACTGCCTTGCCCGCCGCGGTGATCAAGCTGGCACAGCATTTGTAATCCCTTTTTGACGATGCTATGTGTCGCCTCCCCTTTTAAATGGGCGTACAGTCCGATTCCACATGCATCATGTTCAAATTCAGGACGGTAGAGACCTTGTGGTTGTGGTAGTTGATTATAAGTCATCGTTTCTCTCCCCCGTTTAAAAGATCCGTTTTTCACAGTAATAAAATCTCACAAACTCTGTAACTTATTTTAAGTTTTCAAATTGATATAAACAATATATAATTTAGATCAAAACAATCTCTTTTTGAGATAGATGGGTGTGAAGTGCAAAAATGGAGCTTCGTCAGTTACGTTATTTTGTAGAAGTCGCAGACCGTGAACACGTGTCAGAAGCGGCTGAAAACTTACATGTTGCCCAATCTGCCATCAGCCGGCAGATTGCGAATTTAGAAGAAGAACTTGGAGTGGCCTTATTCGAACGAGAAGGACGAAATATCAAATTAACGAAGATCGGCAGACAATTTTTAGATCATGTCAGAACTGCACTCAAAGCCATTGATTACGCAAAAGAGCAAATTGATGAATACTTAGATCCGCACAAAGGGACGGTGAATATTGGCTTTCCTACAAGTCTAGCAAGCCAAGTGCTCCCTTCTGTCATCTCCGCTTTTAAGCAGGAATATCCTGAGGTCGATTTTTTACTTCGTCAAGGATCCTATAAGTTTCTCATTGAAGCCGTTAAAAATCGTGATATCGATCTTGCCTTTTTAGGACCTGTACCGACAAACGATTCTCAAATAGAAGGAAATATTTTGTTTTCTGAAAGCATTTATGCCCTTTTACCGGTTAGCCACCCCTTTAGCGGACAAAGGAGCATTCATTTAAGTGATTTAAGAAAGGATCATTTCGTGTTATTTCCTGAAGGGTATGTGCTGAGACAAATTGCGGTTGATGCTTGCAAGCAGGCAGGCTATGAGCCTACCATTTCATCTGAAGGAGAAGATTTGGATGCCATAAAAGGTCTCGTATCGGCAGGTATGGGCGTTACCTTATTACCCGAAAGTGCCTTTTATGAAACAACACCGCGATTTACAGTGAAAATTCCGATCGATTTTCCTCAAGTGAGAAGAACGGTTGGCATTATTGCATCTAAAACGCGAGAAATGTCTCCTTCTGCCCATGATTTTTATGTGTTTGTGAAGGATTTCTTTTCTAAAATTGAACAATATAAATAATTCACTAAAACAAGACATTTCATTTGTAGAAATAATCCCTCTTTGTATATGATGGGTTACAGAACAAAAGACTATATGGAAGAAAGGTATTTGTATGAAATCAATTTTATCATTTTTAAAGCCGTATCGGCTGTCCGTTGTGTCCATTGTTATTCTCACCTTTTTAAGCAGTATGCTCCAGCTGTATTTACCGACGTTAACAGCAGATATCGTTGATGTCGGAATCGTCCAGGGAGATATTGCTTACATATGGAAGGTTGGCGGTTGGATGGTGGCTTGTTCTTTACTCGCCATTTTGCTCACCATTTGGAAGTCTTACTTGTCATCAAAGACAGCACTAGGCTTCGGCCGTGATATGAGAAGACAGCTGTTTGTACATGTCGAACAATTTTCATTAGAGGAATTTCAAAAGATCGGCACGTCTTCCTTTATTACAAGATCAACAAATGATGTGAAACAAGTCCAAGATGTGACGATCATGATTTTACAAATGATGACGCGGGCTCCGCTTATGCTTGTGGGAGGAATCATTTTGGCTGTTTCCAGGGATGCTGTCCTGTCTCTTATCTTTTTAGCAGCCCTCCCCCTTCTTGGCGGATTTATTTATTTGGTGTCAAGAAAAGCCATTCCGCTATTTGGCCAGCTTCAGAAAAAAACAGACCGGCTGAATTTAATTATGCGAGAATCTCTTTCAGGCATCCGGGTCATTCGTGCATTTAACCGTGTGGATGATGAAAAGGAGCGATTCCAAGAAGCTAACACCTCCTATAAGGATACTGGCCTTAGAGTCAACCGATTAATGGCTTACTTGTTTCCATTTATGCTGATCATCATGAACTTCACGAATATCGGTATTGTCTGGCTCGGGGCAAACCGAATTGATGCCGGAGAAATGGAAGTTGGGAATCTCATTGCCTTCATTCAATATGCGATGATGATTTTAATGGCACTGATTATGCTGTCGATGAGCTTTATTATGGTTCCAAGAGCACAAGCATCAGCTAAACGTATGAATGAAGTGTTAAACATGGAACCAAAGATTAAAGACAAAGAAGTGTCTATGACTGAGCTTCACGAGCCCGCGCAATCCATTCGCTTTGAGGATGTGTCATTTTATTACTCAAATGCAGAGAAACCGGCCGTTCAAAACATCACGTTTGAAGCCAAAACTGGCGAAACAACAGCCATTATCGGAAGTACGGGTTCTGGGAAAACTACCCTTCTCCAGCTGATGACGCGCTTTTATGAAGTGACAGAAGGCCGGATTACACTAGATGGTGTAGACATTAGAGAGCTGCCACAGGAGAAACTGAGAAACCAGATGGGCTATGTCTCGCAAAAAGCTGTTTTATTCAGCGGAACCATTGCCGAGAATGTGCGCTTTGGCAATCAGGATGCAAGCGATGAAGACGTCTGGCAGGCGCTGCGAACTGCGCAGGCCGAGGAATTTGTTTTGCAAAAAGATGGCGGAATTGATGCAGAAATTGATCAGGGTGGTTCAAATCTATCGGGCGGCCAAAAGCAGCGGCTTTCCATTGCAAGGGCGCTAGTGCGAAAACCATCATTCTATTTGTTTGACGATAGCTTTTCAGCACTTGATTACAAAACAGATGCAAAGCTGCGGGCATCATTAGAAGCAGAAAAAGCACATGCAGCCCTCATCATTGTCGCTCAACGAATCAGCACAGTGAAGCATAGTGATAAAATCATTGTACTTGATGAAGGGAAAATCGCAGGTATCGGAACACACGAACAATTAATAAAGGATAATCTTGTGTACCAAGAAATTGTCGCATCACAGGAAGGTCAGGAGGTGAGCGAGGATGAGTAAGAAAATGTCTTCCGGCATGGGCCATAAAGGCGCCCACCCTAAAGGGCCAGCCGCAAAACCGAAGGAATTTAAGAAAACACTGCTTCGGTTGACAGGCTATTTAAAACCAAGAAAATTTCAGCTGATCATCGTCTTTATTGCAGCAATTGGTTCAACTGTCTTTAATGTCATTAGTCCAAAGCTGCTTGGGGATGCCACCTCTTCCCTATTTGACAGCTTTACGAATGGAACAGCTGTTCAATTTGATGTCATTTCACGAATACTTTTGCTGCTTGTCGTCCTGTACGTCGTTGCTTCTCTCTTTTCATTCGTTCAGCAATATGTCATGGCCGGTGTCTC
Organism: Bacillus sp. FSL K6-1000; assembly: GCF_038630785.1. NCBI lineage: Bacteria > Bacillati > Bacillota > Bacilli > Caryophanales > Bacillaceae > Bacillus > Bacillus sp. FSL K6-1000. The sequence goes on from NZ_CP152042.1 coordinate 1,877,217, forward strand.
TCAACAGACCATTGCTGAATTACGCCAGGAAGCAAATGACAAGCTCACACGTCTCCCCCTTCGTTATTTTGATAAAACAACCCACGGGGACACACTAAGCCGTGTGATGAATGATATCGATAATATTAATACATCGCTTCAGCAGGCGCTCACCCAAGTGATTACATCTGTTATTACAGTCATTGGAATTGTCGTGATGATGCTCTTCATCAGTCCGCTGCTTACGCTGCTTGTTTGTTTGACGCTGCCACTCAGCCTGTTTGCGATTCGCGGCATTACGTCATTTTCACAAAAGCATTTTAAAGCGCAGCAAAAAGAGCTTGGGACGATCAATGGACATATTAATGAGATGTTCACAGGTCATCAGACAGTTCGTGCGTATGGCTACGAAAAGAAAGCGATCGATACATTTGATCAATTAAACGAAAAGCTATATGAATCCTCAAGGAAAGCGCAGTTCATTTCTGGTTTAATGATGCCAATGATGACCTTTATCGGGAACCTTGGCTATGTGGCAGTCAGTGTAGCCGGCGGGATTCTTGTCATTAACGGGAATATTCGTGTCGGGGATGTGCAAGCGTTTATCCAATACACACAGCAAATGTCTCAGCCGCTTGTGCAAGCATCAAGCGTCGCAAACTTAGTTCAATCAGCGATCGCTTCTGCTGAAAGGGTCTTTGAAATCCTTGATGAGGAAGAAGAAAGTACCGAAGAAGATGCGGCAATTGATCTTGCATCACTCTCAGGTGCTGTGAGCTTTGAACAAGTTCAATTCGGATATGAAAAAGATCATCCGATTATTAAAGATTTGAATTTAGATGTGCAAGAAGGACAGACTGTTGCCATTGTCGGACCAACGGGCGCAGGAAAAACAACAATCATCAATCTTTTAATGCGTTTTTACGAATTAGATCAAGGCTCCATACGCATTGGCGGTGTCAAAACAACTGATCTCAGCCGTCAGCAAGTACGAGAATTATTTGCGATGGTTCTTCAGGATACGTGGCTCTTTGAAGGAACGATTTACGACAACATTGCCTACGGCAGACAGGACGTTTCCAAAGAGGATGTCATCAAAGCCGCCAAACATGCCTATGCGGATGATTTCATCCGTACACTTCCAGATGGATATGACACACTCTTAACAGAAGATGCCGGCAACCTGTCACAAGGTCAGCGCCAGCTGCTAACCATCGCCCGTGCTATTTTATCTGATCCAAAGATCTTGATATTAGATGAAGCAACAAGCAGTGTGGATACACGGACAGAGATGCATATTCAAAAAGCAATGAATGAATTGATGAAAGGCAGAACGAGCTTCGTGATTGCACACAGACTTTCAACGATCAAGGATGCAGACCTCATTTTAGTTATGAAGGATGGAAGCATCATTGAAAAAGGATCGCACAGCGAACTTTTAAAACAAAAAGGCTTCTATGCAGATTTATATATGAGTCAATTTGCCGAAAATCAAGTTGGTTAACATCAAAAAGAGGGTAAACACGCATGTCACATGCTGTCTACCCTCTTTTCAATTGTTATCTGCTCGCTTCTTCACTTTTACACTGAGCTTCGTTATATACTCTGCTTCATCTTTAGACATGAGCGAATGAAGTAAATACTCCTCAAATACATCTCCATCCAGCAACATGCCCTCTTTCTCGATTTCATCTAATAAATGCGAATAAGCAGATTCAATCTCTTCAAATGTTCCTTGGTCATACATCACCGCATAGAGCCCGCCAGGTTTTTTCACTGCCCTCGGTCCATCCATTCGGCAGAACAGCTGATCTGACTGATGATAGTGGCGCTTACGAAACTGTTCTTTTTTTAAGACAGAACCATTTGCCGCAGCCCCTTTTATGCCAACTTCCTTTAAAAATTCCCCTACAATACGCGATATTTCTTCTACAGGTGTATTTAAGTCGATCGGGTTTGATGCACTTAGTATAACTGGTTCATCTGGCAGCTCTTGAAACAGGACCTCCCCTATTTTCACAGTTGATAATTCATGCGTTGTCTCGATCACCCGCATAAGAAAAGCTTGGATATCTTGCAGTTTTTCAATCTCTTGTTTGACCTTTTCTACTTGGTCGGCCGCCAGGCTTTGCAGTCTCTCGCGAGAAGGTTCTGTGAAATATTGTTTTAACTCTTTGATCGGAAATTGAACAGCCCGCAACGATTGAATCGCAATAAAATGGTCAAATTGCTCAAGTGTATAGTAACGGTAGCCATTTTCATGAACACCAGCCGGCTTAAATAAATCGATTTTATCATAATACAGAAGCGTATCTTTTTTTATATCAAATAGCTTGGCAAACTCTCCAGTGAAAAACGTTTTTTGCACATCATTGATCATGATGAAGGCTCCTCTCTTGACTATGGAGTAACTCCATCCTTTATCATAACATGCAGAAACACCATTACGCAGGGAAAGGATAAGAAAATGAACAAAATAACTCAACATGAAGTGACATTAGCACATGCAAATAAAGAAGATTTCCCTTCTATGAAAAAAGAGCTTCAGAAAGCTTTTACAGCTGGCGTGATCGACGCATTTGGAGATGCAGAGGATGGTCCGATTCCTCCAGATGAAGTGATTGATGAGTCTTTTCATTCCAATGACCACATTGTTTATCATATTATGCTAAATGGTGAAAAGGCAGGCGGCGTTGTTATCAAAATCAACCAAGAGACACATCACAACTCGGTTGATTTGCTATACATCACATCATCCTCTCACGGCCGCGCCATTGGTCAGGCAGCATGGAAAGCCATCGAGGCGCAATATCCAGAAACAATTGTATGGGAGGTTGTGACCCCATATTTTGAAAAACGCAACATTCATTTCTATGTCAACAAGTGCGGCTTTCAAATAGTTGAATTTTATCACTTACACCATCCAGACCCAAACGCACCTCGTGAAGCAGATCGAGGCAATGGCCCTTTAGCACCTGAGGAATTTGAATTTTTTAAATTTGAAAAGGTGATGAAACCAATAACAAAATAATTGAGATCCTTTCAATCACAAAAGTCGATCCTTCTACTATTTTAAGATCGACTTTGTGATTTTTATTAATCTAGCGTTATTTTAAAACCGTCATATGCAAACATCATATCCTCAGGTAAGTATTCACCTCGTTGAATGATGTCTATGTCATGTGATAAGTGTGTTAAGATCATTTTTTTCGGTTGTAACTTTTGTTTCAATTCCATTGCTTCATTCACATCATAAACCGACCTTTTATTGGGCGGCTGATTTTCTTTCCAAAAAGAAGTCCCGAATATTAATGAATCAAGGTGGTAGAAAGGCAACCATTGCTCATCAGTTACTTGAAAGGAATCAGATAAATAGGCCCATTTATATCCATTAATTTTTTGAACTAAAATTCCATAAGACGAACCGTTATGACCGTGATTTACTTTATGAAAAGAAATTTTATTGCCATCACTTACCCATTTCGTTGTTTCTACAAAAGTTAGCCCTTTTCTATTGTTTAAGTAAGGAAATCGCTCCTTTAACTGATTAATTACATCTGGAGGACTCACTATTTGAACTTGTTGATTATGCCAGAAGCATAAATCTGCAAAATCTCCTAAACCACCAATATGATCGTTATGAGAATGAGTTATAAACACAACTGAAGGAATTGTTCTATTATTATAAGTTTGAAACTGGATCTTGAAATCGGGTGAAATATCGATAAGATAGCTCTTGTTGCCTAAATAAAATTCACAACTCGGCCTAGTTCGTTGATTGTCTGGTAAGCCCGATTTACAAACTGGACACTTGCATAACAATCTAGGTACCCCTTGAGCATCGCTTGTTCCATAAAATATAAGTGAATCCATCTCATTTCTCCTTTTATAACTCAGCTAAATTTTTCATTTATTCTTTAACGAAACCTACTATTCTCCATAGTTAATCAACATTTGTAATCAGACTACCAATTATAGTTTTAAAAGTAAATATATAGATTGTGATTTAAATTTTCACTCATTCGTATAAATTCACTAAAAAACACTACCTCATAAAAAGGTAGTGTTTCTTGAATCTTTTCTAGCTTCTAATCTGACCGTCGCCACATAGAAGCAGCTTAGTTGTCGTGAGTGCAGGAAGTCCCATTGGCCCTCTTGCGTGGAGTTTTTGAGTCGAGATGCCGATTTCAGCTCCATAGCCAAGTGCGCCGCCGTCTGTAAAGCGAGTCGATGCGTTATGATAAACAGCCGCCGCATCGACTTCGTTTAGAAACGTGAGTGCATGTTTTTCATCTTCTGTCACGATGGCTTCTGAATGCTTTGTGCCGTACTGATCGATATGGCTGATCGCTTCCTCGATTGAATCGACTACCTTCACTGCAAGATCAAGACTTAAATACTCATCTGTCCAATCCACTTCCCCAGCAGGAACCGCATCTGAAAAGTAAGACTCTGCTGCCTGATCGCCATGTACAGTGACACGGTGCTCCTGCAAAGCTTCATTTAATGAGACTGCATTTTCTTTCAGCCAATCGCGATGAATAATCAGCGTCTCAAGTGCATTACATACAGCCGGACGATTCGTTTTCGCATTGATCACAATCTCAATAGCTTTTTTCACATTCGCGGTTTGATCAATAAAGATATGGCAGTTTCCTGTCCCTGTTTCAAGCACTGGAATAGTGGATTCCTCCACCACTGTTTTGATTAAGGAAGCTCCGCCTCGCGGAATTAACACATCGATCCATTCTTTTAGTTGAAACATCGCCTGAACCGATGAACGGTCTGTTTGTTCAATCAATTGCACCGCATCACGAGGAATTGTTGTTTGATCCAATGCTTCATGAATCACACTGACAATGGCTTTGTTGGAAGAAATAGCGGAGGAACCGCCTTTTAAAATCACTGAGTTGCCTGCCTTTAAGGCAAGGCCTGCTGCATCGACAGTGACGTTCGGTCTCGCTTCATAGATCATCCCGATCACGCCGAGCGGTACTCTTCGGCTTTTCACATGTAAGCCGTTATCAAGAGTCCATTCATCCAATATTTCTCCAACAGGATCTGTTAATCTCGTCACGAGCCGCAAACTTTCAGCAAACTCATGAATTCTTTCTTCATTTAACATTAACCGATCTAAGAGTGCCTCTGAGAAGCCCTTTTCTTTCCCAGCATTTAAATCCTTTTGATTCTCCTGTAAAATGAAGCGGCTTTTTTGCTCTAACGCTTCTGCCATTTTAAGCAGCGCGTCATTCTTTTCCTCTGTCTGAAGTAAACTTAGTTTTTTTGAAACGTGCTTTGCTTTTTTCGCTTTTTCTTTGACCGATGTGACAACTTCAGCTGTCAGTGTCATGGAATTCCTCCCTTTTGGTTAACAAACTGGAATCGATAAATCTAAATGACAAACAAATGCTTCAAGATCGACGACATGAACGATTTCATCTTGTAACAAGTCACTCTTACGTGCGAGTTCATCTGACGCATAATTCACAATACCAAGCCCTATTTCTCTTCCATCTTGATCTAAAATACGGACGACATCGCCTTTTTTAAATGAACCTTTCACACTGACAATCCCATCAGAATCAAGACTTCCCTCTCGGTGCATGAGAAATTCCTGTGTTTTCTCTTGAACCACGATCTCACCTTTTGGTCCAGAATGAAAGGCAATCCACTGCTTCTTATAGTTCAGCGGCGCTACATTTTCGTCAGCGGTAAAATAAGTCCCGTCCTCTGTCCCATTGATCGCTTTGTCTAAAATGTGGGGCGTATCTGCTTTTCCTAAAAAGCCATTGATACCTGCGGCCATTGATATTTTAAAAGCATCGAGCTTTGATTTCATTCCGCCTGTACCTACGCTGCTGCCTGCGTCTCCAGCAGCTGCTTCGATGTCTTCTGTAATGTCAGTGACTTCAAGAATTCTCTTCGCATTTGGATTTGTATGAGGATTATCTTCATACAAGCCATCAATATCAGATAAAATGGCAAGGAAATCCGAATCAATTAAGCCAGCTACTTTTGCAGACAATGTATCGTTGTCTCCAAACTTCAACCGATTGATCGTCACTGTATCATTTTCGTTAATAATTGGGATGATGCCTCGATCTAATAACACATTCATTGTGTTGCGCACATTTTGATAGCGCGTTTCATCAGAAAAATCACTTCTTGTGATTAAGAGCTGTGAGGCAATATAACCGTGTGATAAAAATAAAGTAGAATATGATTCCATTAAAAGCCCTTGCCCAATTGAGGCAGATGCCTGCTTTTCCGGCAGTGTTTTCGGTCTATCGATAAATCCTAGTTTTCGGTAACCAGCTGCAACCGCACCAGATGAAACCAAAATGACTTCGTGTCCTTCATCTTTCAGTTTCACAATTTGATTGACGAGGTTTTCTAGTTTTTTCAAACTAATCTCACCTTGAAAGCTAGTAAGAGAGCTGCTTCCGATTTTCACAACAATTCGTTTTCTCTCTTTATCTGCGTACACCTTATCACTCCTGTATCTGAACTCTATTTATATAGATACTTTTTGTTTTTGCTGATTGCTTATCTCTTTTGATCGATTGGCAGCATGTTTGACAGCCTGCTTGATCGCTTCTCCTCCGCCAAAATCATCTAATGCATTCAGTCCAGCAGCAGTTGTTCCATTTGGTGACGTAATTTTCTCTCTTAGGACTGAAGGATTTTCCTCTGTTTCTTGGAGCATTTTTGCCGCACCGAGGAGTGTCTGCGCGCCAATTTGGCGAGACAATTCCTTTGATAAACCTGCCTCTTCTCCTGCTTCTTCGATTCTTTCCATTAAGAAATAAAAGTAGGCGGGCCCGCTTCCAGCAATTCCAGTGAAGATATCCATTTGCTCTTCCTGAATGGTATAGACTTCGCCCATTTCAGATAAAAGAGCCTGGCTTATGCTCATATGATCGTTTTTCACGTAACGTCCAGCAGATAAAGCAGTCGCTGATGCGCCGATCGTACTTGAGGTATTTGGCATGACCCTTATAACAGGCTGACCTTCGTGCAGCATGTCTTCAATATACGATAGCTTAACACCTGCAAGGACAGACATGATAAGCTGATCTGGCTGAATACGAGATTTTAATGATTCCAGTGCTGCTTCAGCATCCTTTGGCTTCATGGCCAGGATCAACATATCCATTTCTTCAAAAGGAAATGAATCCATTGCGGCTGTTTGAATTCCGTATTGTTTCGTTAGTTCATTCAATCGAAGTTGATTTTGTCTGTTTGTTGCGTAGATTTGGCCTAGCGGCATCTGTCCTGATCGCACAATCCCTGCAATCATTCCTTCCGCCATAGAGCCTGCTCCAATGAAAGCAACTTTCTTTTGATCAATGATATTGATCCTCTCCCTTGTTCGCTTTTTGTTCGCGTTTTTCGCACGTTAGTAATCGTAACATGATGAGAAATCGTGTCAAGAAAGAGCCAGCGCTTTTCAAAAGTCCCGAATGCATGGCGGACAGCTTGCTGTAAGTATGTTAGCCGTGTTTTTCAAATTCAGCGATTTAGATCAAAAGAACTATGATCATTTGAATCATAGGACCCTTTCGTTCGACTGAATTCCCCATTTTATTTTTGGTTTCGGTGACTTCAATTCTATTTTTTAGAAAGCGTTCTCATTTTAATCACTTTCTATTTTCCTATTTGGTGAATGTGCTTGAATCTTTCGATTAGACTATTGACATATTTTAGAAAACATGTCCGTTGAAATGATATTTTACTGGTGATACCGTGAAAGAGAAATCATGTGAAAAAGGAGCGTTCATAATGAAAGTGAAAGAAAACTATATCAATGTGATTCCAATGAAAGAAATCCGTTCTACCGATGACCTTCTTTTCCCATTCCCTATTTACAATGAGCTGCGTGCAGAAAGTGATATTAGATATGATGAGACAAGAAAGTGCTGGGATCTCTTTCGATATGCCGATATCCAGTCTGTTTTAAAGCAGCCTAAAGTGTTCTCTTCACAGCGGGGAAGAAGCACGTCTAAAACAAGTATTTTAACGATGGATCCTCCAAAACATACAAAGATGAGAGCGCTCGTGAATAAAGCATTCACCCCAAAAGCGATCAAGCAATTAGAAGATAAGATCAAAGACCTGACACATCATCTATTAAATCAAGTCAAGGATCAACGTACGTTTGATATCGTGCAATATTTAGCAGCTCCCCTGCCAGTGATGATCATCGCTGAGCTTCTCGGTGCAGAGGTACAGGACAGAGAGCTGATTAAAAAACATTCTGATGCCCTTGTGGCAGGTGCTAAGGATGAATCAAAAGAAGCCATTCAGGCTGTTGTAGATATGCAAAAACGCGCTGAAGAGGAGCTGTCCGTTTATTTTGCTCAATTGATCAAAAAACGAAAAGAAACGCCTGCGGATGACTTGATCTCGCTTCTCATTCAAGCGGAAATCGATGGAGAGCGTTTAACGGAGAATGAACTGCTTGGCTTTTGTATTCTATTACTTGTTGCAGGCAATGAGACAACGACCAATTTAATAACCAATGCCGTACGACTGCTGACAGAGCAGCCGCATCTCGCTGAATCCGTTCGACAGGATCCCTCTCTTATTCCTCAATTAACTGAGGAAACATTGCGGTATTATCCGCCTGTTCAAGCCATTGGCCGAATCGCCGCAGAGGATGTTGAAATTGCTGGCGCACGCATTGAAAAGGGAGACTACCTCATCGGCTGGGTTGCTTCAGCAAATCGGGATGAACAGAAGTTTGAAGATCCAGATACGTTCCGGCTTGATCGGAAATCAAATCCGCATATGAGCTTTGGGTTTGGCATTCATTTCTGTCTCGGTGCACCGCTTGCCCGGCTTGAAAGCAACATTGCGCTTGACGTTTTACTCCATACGTTTCAAGACATCACCTGCGCTGCAGATCAGCTAAAACCTATTCAAAGCACGTTTGTGTTTGGTGTGAAAGAATTTCCTGTACAAGTCACCCGTTTTTAAAAGTCCCTTTTTCAGGGGCTTTTTTTCATTTTCTTCAATTCATCATCTCTTTCTTACCTTCCACCTCCGAACATGCTAAAATAAAGTCCATACAAAGCGATAACGGAATGCAGAAAGGAAGCCGAAAACTCATGACCGATTATACAGCGATGAAAGACGGAATATTCAAATCAGTTTGTTCGTTAGATTGCCCGGATCAGTGCGGTCTTTTAATACATAAAGAAAATGGAAAGATCGTGAAAGTGCAGGGAGATCCGGACCACCCTGTCACACAAGGAAACATATGTAACAAAGTGCGTAATGTCACAGCCCGTTTATACGATGAAAAAAGACTGACCACTCCTTTAAAACGTGTTGGCCAAAAAGGCGAAGCACAGTTTGCGCCGATTACGTGGGAAGAAGCCATTGAAACCATTCGTCAAAAATGGACAAAGCTGATCAAAGAAAAAGGGCCAGAAAGCATTCTGCCTTACAGCTTCTATGGGAACATGGGCAATCTCAACGCAGAAGGAATGGACCGCCGCTTTTTTTATCGTCTTGGTTCAAGTCAGTTAGACCGGACGATCTGTCAGTCAGCGGGAACGACTGGCTATAAATATACAATGGGTGCAAGCATTGGGACAGACCCTGAAGACACCATTCATACGAAACTATTTATCTTTTGGGGCATCAATGCCGTATCGACCAATATGCACCAAATCACCTTGGCACAAAAAGCGCGAAAGCAAGGAGCTAAGATTGTCGTGATTGATGTTCACAAGAACCAAACCGGCCGGATGGCAGATTGGTTCATTCCGCTTCGACCTGGTACTGACAGTGCGCTTGCCCTTGGCATCATGCATGTCCTTTTTAAAGAGGAACGTACAGATGAAGCCTTTTTAGAGACTTACACGGTCGGCCATAATGAGCTGCGCGAGCATGTGAAGCAGTATGATCCAGACACAGTTGAGCGAATCACGGGTGTCCCTAAGGATGACATCATGACACTAGCTAGAATGTACGCTGAGACATCACCATCTCTCATTCGCATTGGGAATGGTTTGCAGCACCATGATAATGGCGGGATGAGTATTAGAACGATTTCCTGCCTCCCTGCCCTGACTGGTCAATGGCTGCACAAGGGCGGCGGCGCGATGAAATCAAACTCTTCTTTTCTTAGCTATAATGAAACAGCTCTTCAGCGGCCGGATTTATTAAAAGAACGCACACCTAGATCATTTAATATGAACCAGCTGGGAAGTGTGCTGACAAGCGCAGAGCCTTCCGTTGATTCTCTCTTTATCTACTCGTGCAACCCAGCAGTTGTAACACCTGAAGCGAATAAAGTCAGAGAAGGTTTGCTGAGAGAGGACTTATTTACAGTGGTTCATGATTTATTTCTAACAGAAACAGCGGCGTATGCAGACATTGTCCTGCCGGCGACATCTGCCTTTGAAAATGAGGATTTCTATACATCATATTGGCATCATTATATTCAAATTCAGGAGCCAGTGATAGAACGCTACGGAGAAAGCAAATCCAATACTGAAGTATTCCGCCTGCTAGCTCATGCGATGGGTTTTGAAGATCAAGCCTTCCGAGAGACAGATGCTGAGCTCATGGAACAAGCTCTTCATCATCCAGAAAATCCGCATTATGAGGACATTTCATACGAAGCATTAAAAGAAAAGAAATGGATCAAAGCAAAGCGTGGAACTTTCGAGGAATTAAAGCTTCAAACCCCAAGCGGGAAAATTGAGCTTTATTCTGAACAAATGAAAAAAGACGGGTATCCAGCACTTCCAACCTATGTGCCCCTTTATCAGGAAAGCGATTATCCGCTTACCTTTATACCGGGACCGAACCATAATTTTTTGAATTCCACCTTCTCACTTCATGAAAAGCATCAAAAGCTTGAGAAATTTCCGAAGCTTCACATGAATGAACAGGATGCAAAGGAAAGAAAAATTGAAGATGGTGACATGGTCCGTGTGCTGAACGATCGAGGAGAATGTGAGCTTGTCGTGTCAGTCGGTCAAAATGTTTTATCTGGTGTTGTGGTCAGTCAAGGATTATGGGCAGATCAAAAAGGGAAAAAACATTTAGTGAATGGGTTAACACCTGATCGATTGGCAGATATGGGCGGCGGCGCGACGTTCTTTTCTGGAAGAGTGGAAGTTGAAAAATTATCATAGAAAAAGTAAAAGCCAGCAAAAAACTGCTGGCTTTCAGATTGTTGACAAAGGGCTAAAATAATCTTGATTTTAGCCCTTTGTCTTCTTTTCAGCGTGATAGAAAACCTTTGAAGTCTAGGAAGCTCGAGCACTGGAGCGGAGCGAATTTGACATTCGTGAGCACCAGCGCGCAGAGCTGACAACGAATGCGAGGGTTTGTCTACACGCTGAAAGCCAGCAAAAAATGCTGGCTTTTTGATCTGCTTTTATCGTCCAATAAACAGCTGGTTGGTCATCACATTCGCACTTCCGCTGCTTTGGTAGCCTTCTACAGTAAATGCCGTTTCGTACATTTTACCCATTGGCATGCCTAAGCTTTCCCATTTATTAAAATGCGCACTGACGGAGACCGTTCCGCTTGTACGTTTTGTTTGACGTACACTCCAATATTGCTTAAAGGTCGCGATCCCGATAATGGAAGGCTGATTGACGCGAGTCGTTTCATAAATGTCATATGTGCCTCCATCGGCATAAAATGATCCTTTATACGCTCCTGTTGGACGATATGTGCCCCATGAATCAACAATGTAGTATTCTGCTAATGGAGATTGTGTCCAGCCATAGACACATAAATAGGAATTCCCGCCTGGGTTAAAGTTTGCGTTGTAGTTGATGGAGATGTTGCCAAGCTGATGATGAGTTTTAGTGGAATCAAACTTCTTCCCTTTTCGAAATAAGGCATTTCCGATACTGTTCCAGCCTGCAGTAAATGCCCCGCCGTTATTGAGTGTCATTGAGGTGTTTCCATAATCCTTCCATAATTCATAATCGTATCCGCTATGTGTACCCATTTCATTATTATAAATCGTTTTCGCATCAGCTGGCACAGCCGTCAGTGTCAATACAAATCCAATACACACCACAAACAATAGCCTCAATCTTTTCAAATTCATTTTCCATCCCTCTCCTTTTTTCATTCGTATTGTTCTGTCATCCCTCAGATGAAAAACCCATCACCTCCTTTCATGAAGCTCATTCTGCTAGATGGAACGATACGGTTTTAACCCGGCATGGATGTCTTTTGTTTGTGTATAAATCCTTTGATACAAATGAAATAGATCAGCATATACTTCCGCATGCTGCTGCTCTGGCTCATAAACAGCAGCTTGATGGATCAATTGATTAGCACATGCTTCAAGTGACGGATACCACCCGCAGCCAACCGCAGCAAGCATGGCTGCACCTAATGCAGGCCCTTGTTCATTGTCTAACTGGATGACGTCAGCCTGAAAAATGTCTGCTTGCATTTGAAGCCATGTCCGGCTTCTTGCACCGCCGCCAATGGACACAATAGAATCTATGTTTTTTCCTGCCTGCCGGAATAATGCGATAGATTCATTCAGCGAAAAGGTAATTCCTTCTAACACAGCCCTGACAACATGTGCCCTTTCATGACTGCTGTCTAATCCAATCAAGCTGCCGCGAATGATCGAATCCGCATGAGGTGTTCTTTCCCCAACTAAATAGGGAGTAAAAAGCAATCCTTTCGCTCCTGGCGCAACATGAGCCGCACCTTCTAAAAGTGATTGGAACGATTCCTCAGGTGCCAGTAAGTGTTTTGCCCAGTTAAGACTATATCCCGCTGAAAGGGTGACGCCCATTGTGTAAAAAGCGTCTTTTTTTGCATGATGAAACAAATGCAAATTCCCCTGAAGTTCCCTTTCATGATCTTCTTCGTAGGAAAGAATGACACCCGATGTGCCGATGCTGCATAACGTGCGGTCAGAGGATAAGATACCAGCACCAATTGCTCCGCAAGCATTATCTGCCCCGCCGGCAAAAACCTTCACGCCTTCTTTCATCCCAACATCACGTGCAATGTGCGGCAAAAGTGTACCAACCTCCGCCTCTGATGTGACAAGCGGCGGGCAAATATGAGGAGAAATGTCAAATGCCTGACAAATCTCCTCACTCCACGTCTGTTCACCGATATTTAACAGCAAAGTGCCCGCCGCATCAGAATAATCAATATGGACAGCGCCTGTTAAACGAAATCTGACATAATCTTTTGGGAGTAAAAACATGTCGATTTGTTGATCAATATGTGGTTCATGTTCCTTTACCCATAGTAATTTAGGCAGTGTGAATCCTTCTAACGCCTGGTTTTTTGTGATCTTTTGCAGCCGGTCCCCCAGCTTTTTTGTCATGTGTTCACATTGTGCTGTCGTTCGTGTATCATTCCATAAAATTGCAGGGCGGAGCACTTCGCGAGATTCATTTAATAGAACCAACCCATGCATCTGTCCGGAAAAGCTGATGCCTTCGACTTGCCTTGAATGAACAGGTTGCTTTGCCATCAGTTCTTTCATCACAGCTATTGTCTGCTCTACCCAATCTTCAGGATGCTGCTCACAATATCCCGGTTTCTCTTGAATGAGGCGGTACGGCTTAGAGGCTTCGCAGCACACCTTTCCGCTCTCATCGACTAATATCGCTTTGACCCCGCTCGTTCCAAGGTCAATTCCCATCACATATTTCATGTTTTCACTCCTTCAAAACAGGTCCGCCCATTCAATTAATCTTCTAACAAGTATTGATTTAAACGGGCCTTCAGCTGTTCCTCTCTTCCCGATTCGTTTCTGATCAAAGGATGTTTCAGCGCATATTCTTCTAATGTATGAAAGTTTGCCTTCCCTTCTGAAATGTCACGTCCAATTCCTTCAGAAAAGCTGCGATACCGGTGCTTTATCACATCTTCAAACACACGATCTTCTATGAGTCTATGAGCGACCCGCAGTCCCTTTGCGAATGCATCCATTCCGGCAATATGGGCATATAAAATATCTTCAAGTTCAAAGGAAGCTCTTCTCACTTTTGCATCAAAGTTGAGACCGCCAGCCCCTAGCCCGCCATTTTGCAAAATTTCATACATGGCAAGAGTTGTGGCATACAGATCGGTTGGAAATTCATCTGTATCCCACCCAAGAAGCGAATTCCCTTGGTTCGCATCAACAGAACCGAGCAGCCCATGAATTCTTGCGACACGCAATTCGTGCTCAAACGTATGGCCAGCGAGTGTCGCATGATTGGCTTCGATATTTAATTTAAAATGAGAATCTAATCCGTATTGCTTTAAAAAAGCGATGGATGTCGCTGCATCTGTGTCGTATTGATGAGTTGTCGGCTCCTTTGGCTTTGGTTCAATTAAAAATTGACCTGTGTACCCAATTTCTTTTGCATAATCAACAGCCATATGCAAGAAGGCCGCCATGTGATCAAGCTCTCTTTTCATATCTGTATTAAGCAGCGTATCGTACCCTTCTCGTCCACCCCAGAAAACATAATTTTCTGCACCGAGTTCTTTGGCGGTTTCGATGCCTTTTTTAACCTGTGCGGCCGCATAGGCAAAGACATCTGCATGACAAGATGTCGCAGCACCGTGTACAAATCTAGGGTGCTTGAACATATTGGCCGTGTTCCACAGCAGCTTTACTCCGCTTTGCTGCATGTATTCTTTCATTCTTTCTAAAATGATGTCTAATTGTTGATTGGTCTCTTGAAGCGTCTCTCCCTCTGGCGCGATATCGCGGTCATGGAATGAAAAATACGGTACATCTAGTAGGTCAAAAAGCTGAAAAGCGACTTCCAATCTAGCTTTTGCTAAATCCATTCCGCTATAGGAGTCCCATGCTCTCTGCATCGTGCCAGTTCCAAACATGTCAGTTCCATCAGCGGTTAATGTATGCCAATAAGCGACTGAAAAACGCAGGTGGTCTTTCATCGTTTTTCCGCCAATCACTTCGCTTGGATTATAGTATTGAAAGGCGAGTGGATTTTTTGATTGTTTTCCTTCATATTGAATTTTGCTGATTCCTTCTAAGCTGTATAACGTTTTCATATTTGATTTAGCCATTCTTCATTCCTCCTGAGTACACTTTGTAAGTTGATTCAACAAACTAATGATCAATGTATGAGAAAATCTCTTTGAATTTTCCATATTTTTTAGTTTTTTAGAAATATTTTCGTTATAATAAAGTTAAAATCATCTTTTTTATCGAATACATACGGAAAAAAGCAGCTCTTCTCAACTTAATCTAAAGACGAAACAAATGGAGTGGATAACGTGGATATCGCTGATCAGAACTTTGTAAAAAAAATAAATCAAAAACTATTATTAAAAGAAATTCTCCAGCATGCGCCCATTTCGCGAGCAAAATTATCTGAACGCACTGGATTAAATAAATCGACTGTTTCTTCTCAAGTAAGTACGTTAATGAAGGAACATCTTGTCTATGAGATCGGCCAAGGTGAGTCTAGCGGCGGGAGAAGACCGGTTTTACTGATGTTTAATAAACGTGCTGGCTGCTCCATCGGGATTGATGTTGGTGTTGATTATGTCAATGGCATATTAACAGACCTTGAAGGGTCCATTCTTTACGAAGAGCAGATCAAGCTCCCACCGAGCTCTCCTGATGTAACGATACGTAAATTAATTGAATTAATACAGCAGCTCATCACACAAATGCCCTCTTCCCCATACGGGCTCATTGGCATTGGTCTATGCATACATGGGTTAGTGAATGCAGATGAACAAATCGTGTTTACGCCTCATTCCAAATGGAAAAATGTTGATCTGAAAAAGCCGCTCCAAGACACATTCCAAGTGCCGATCTTCATTGAAAATGAAGCAAATGCCGGTGCATATGGTGAAAAAATCTTTGGTGCCGCTAAACACTATGACCATTTGATTTATGCAAGCATCGGCACTGGCATAGGGATCGGAATCATTATCAATCATCACTTATACAGAGGAGCTTTCGGCTTTTCTGGTGAAATGGGACATATGACGATTGATTTTAATGGACCAACATGCAGCTGCGGGAACCGTGGGTGCTGGGAATTGTATGCATCTGAGAAAGCCTTGTTTCAGTCTCTTCAAACAGATGGTCAGCCCATCTCCCATCAAGACCTGGAACAGCTGGCCAAGTTAAATGATATGAGAACGCTCAATGCTCTGCGCAACTTTGGTTTTTACCTTGGCGTCGGTCTCACAAACGTCCTTCATACCTTTAACCCGCAAGCCATTATTTTACGAAACAAAGTGATCGAATCACATCAAACGGTTCTACATGTGATTGGGGAGGAGGTATCCTCGCGAATGGATACGCAATTCAGCTCACAGATAGAGCTGCTCCCCTCATCATTAGGACACAATGCACCAGTATTGGGGATGACATCTCTTGTCATAGAAGCTTTCCTGCAAGATGCCACCCTCACAACATGATCTATTTATTTTCCAATAAAGACAGCCCGTAGCGCGTTGTCTTTTTTTTATTCATCTGTTTCCTCATAGCGAAAATAGTGAAAATCAGCAGGCAGACGCTCGCCGCTCGTATCTTGACACTGCATACCGACAAATGCTCCTGTAAAAAATCCCCCACCTCTAATGAAATCATCGGATAAATGGATGGATTCAAGCGGCACATCAATTTCCTTCCACTCTTTTTGATCAAAAGAATAAGAATATTTATATGTCTCTTTCTGAACGGTCACTTTTAAATAGACATAAGTGACCTCGTCTGGAATGATGATTTTATGTGTCAATGGCTGAGAAAAGGCAAGGTTTTCACAGACAGATAGCTCAAGCGTGCGCCCAAGTTCCTCATCATATGTCACCTGGAGTGCTGTCCAGTTTTCCGTATTATAATAATTCACAAGACCAGCAGCTTGCTGAAAGTTTTCTGGGAAGAACGAAACAGCTGTCTCTGCTTCAAAATAAAAGCTTTGCCAGCGCCTTGCAACAAAAGCTTGGGTAAACTTAGACGTTAAAGATTCGTGACCGAATAACCTTAAATGCTGAGGTTTCTCCGTTAACGAACCAATCTGATCGGTAAACGGAATTCTTAATGTTTGGAAGTGTCTATTTAGTGTTGATTCTTTAAATTCATCGACTGTATGGTAGGTTGGTGCAAAAACCTTTTCTTCGATCTTTGGCGCTTCAACCTCAAGCGTCCCCTCTTTTCCGCCTACAACATAAGGCCAACCATCCTTCCATTCGAGCTTTTGTATGGCTGTTTCTCTTCCTAAAGGGCACCATCCTCTCTGTTGAAAAATAGATTCCTTGCTTGATTGAATCGGGCGGCCAGTGAGATGAGCGAGATACCATTCATTTGTATGCGTTTGAACGATTGAAGCATGCCCGCATTTTTGAAGCGGATGTTCAGGCGCATGGAAAGCACTTAAAATCGGGTTATCAGGATGAACCTCATAAGGCCCTTCAATATGCGGGGACCGGGCGATCGTTGCCGCATGCTCATACCTGGTACCTCCTTCTGCCGTTAATAAATAGTAGTAGTCACCGATATGATACAGATGCGGCGCTTCTGTCAGTTTAATCGGTGTGCCTTTAAAAATGACCTTCCTTTGACCGATGAGCTTCTTTTCAGCCACACTATATTCCTGCAAGGCAATACCTGCAAAGGAATGGTGCTTTTCCCTATGATCCCACAGCATATTTAAGACGTATTTCTTCCCGCTTTGATCATGGAATAAAGATGGATCAAACCCAGAGCTGTTGAGCCGGATCGGTTCACTCCAATCGCCGTCCACTTCGCTTGCCGTGACCAAATAATTATGACCGTCTTTAAATGGACCATCCACTACTTTGATATCTGAATAAATAAGCCAAAACTGCCCATCCGCATAGCTTAAACACGGTGCCCATACTCCACCAGAATCAGGATTTCCCTTCATATCCAGCTGCGAGGTTTTTTGCAAAGGACGCGCAGCAAGACGCCAATGGACGAGATCCTTTGAATGATAAATTTGCACCCCTGGAAACCACTCAAATGTAGAGACGGCCATATAATAATCTTCTCCGACACGACAAATACTTGGGTCGGGGTTAAACCCTTTGAGCACTGGATTGGTAATCTTCATTGAACTTCCTCCTCTTTCAGAGACCTACATTTTAAAATCGTCCATATGATCGATATATACCTTGTCTCTGTTCTCAAGCTCCCGTACGACTTTTTTATGTTTTTCTTCATCTAGGTTATAAAAATTAATATCCACCATCGCTAAAATCAGTAAGCATACAGGAATCACCGTTGTCGTGATTAAAATGCCAAGTAATGCTTCTGGTGTTTGCACTTGATTCGCAATATAGCCAAAGCGATCGAGTACAAGCCCTGGCACAATCCCGCCTAATGCCATTCCAAATTTAAAGAAGAATCCGATGATGGCATAGATGAGTCCACCCATCCTTTTCCCTGTTTTATATTCGCCATATTCAACGGTTTCAGGAATGAGCGCCCACATATATGCACCGGCTGTAATACTTCCTGCAGCTGCAACTAGCCTGAAAATAAGTATTAAAGTGATTTGACTCGGCGGTATCACAAGTAATGCAAGAAGACCTACGATATTCAGCAATAATGAATAATTCAGCAGCTTTTTCTTTCCTAACAGCTTGTGCAGTTTTGGAATAAACGGCAGCACCATTAAAGCAGGCAGACTCCCAATGAGTCCGTACCATTTCACTAAATCTTCTCTGCCGAGGTTATACGTCACATAATAGATCCCAACAGAGTTGCTGATCGAGTTCACGCCAAAAATAATAATAAAGAAAATGCTCAATACAACAAGCGGACGATTCACACGTAACTGGACAAAGATATCACTGAACTTAATTTTTTCCTCCGGCTTTTGAAGCGTGACACGTTCATTCGTGCTTTTAAAACAGAAAATAAGTAATGCACCGCCAAGAACGCCGAGAAAAGCCATTGTCATCTGCCAGCCGAGGGCTGTATTTCCTGTTTTATCACTCAAAAAAGTCGCAAGAAAAGGAACAAAAAAAGCAACAACTAGACCTCCGAGATTAGCAAAAAGCATACGAACAGACGTAATACTGACAACCTCTTGGTTATTTCTTGTCATTGCGGATGTTAAAGCACCATAAGGAACATTGATGAATGTGTATGTAAGCGATAAACCAACATACGTGATGTAGGCATAAACGAGTTTACCCATTTCAGAAAGATCAGGTGTTGTAAAGCAAAGGATGGCGAGTACCACAAAAGGAAACGCACCGAATAACAAGTAAGGTCTGAACCTGCCAAAACGGCTGTTCGTTCGATCCACCAATGCACCAATAAACGGATCTGCAAGCGCATCAATGGCCCGAACAACTAAAAACATCGTCCCTGCTGCTGCCGCTGATAAACCATACACATCTGTATAAAAAAATAATAGATACGTAGAGACAGTTGCATAAATTAAGTTACATGCGAAATCTCCTGAAGCATATCCCACTTTTTCAGACATACGAATCTTTTTTAAATTCTCACTTACCATGAGCTTTCTCCCTTCTTCTCTTAGCCTCTTCTAATGAACAGATGATGGAGGGCAGCAGCAGTCAATACAATGAATATAAAGCGCTTTCAATTTGTTGTAAAAATGAAGCTGAACATCTAACCCTTTCAGCTTAGCCCACATACGTAGCAAATGATTTGAATGACAGAATCATCCCCTTCAATAGTCGGATCATCACTTAGAACTCATCTTAGTTTATCGACTAAACAAACTAAGATGAGTTCATTTTATAAAATCTGATCTGACTTTTCAATATTTTTTGAAAAAATAATCCAAATAATTGATTTCTTGTCATTTTTCTGCTGAAATGACGTGAAAAACTGAAGTGAATCATTTAATGGTTGCATTTCAGCTCATCCCATGCTATATTTATCAAGCGATGAGCTGAATTGTGTAAGTCGGGTAACATGTCTCCTTGAGACACACACGAATGTGGCGTGTGGTTATTCCGCCTCAATACGCAAAAGACATCTTCTCAGGAAGATGTCTTTTTTCTTATCCTATTTTTGTCCCATTTTCTACAGGCTCATCTGTTGCTAGTAATACTACGTCTTCTTTTGACGGCATGCCCCCTAATACAAGCACTTCTGACTTGAACCCTGCAATTCTTCTTGGCGGAAAATTGACGACTGCTACGATTTGCCTGCCAATGATATTCTCAGCTGTATACCGTTTTGTCAGCTGAGCACTGGATTGTTTTAGACCAATCTCTTCACCAAAATCAATCTTGAGTTTTAATGCAGGTACTCTTGCCTCTGCAAAGAATTCTGCTTCGATAATCGTCCCAACACGAATATCTAACGCTAAAAACTGTTCAATATCTGCCATCTGATTCTCTCCTCTTCATTCAAGGGTAAGTTCATTTACTAGAGTCATCGATTGTTTTTTCATTGTAGCACATTCATTTCGTAAAAAAAGTGAGTCAAAAAGCCGATTCACCGCAAAATCCACCCTTTAGTTTACATAATGTTTTTATTGTCTTGTATTAAATGTTTGCATCCTGAAAATGAATTCAGTAAAATGGCAAATAATCCTACTGCTTCCTCCCAAATATATTGGGGAGGGGTTAACACTTGTTTACATTATCGGATATGTGGACATTTTGCTGGTCGTTTTTCGTCATTCTTCCTATCGTTGCCATCTTGCATCAGGTTGGCCATATTATGGTCGCGTGGATGTTTGGCGCAAAGGTTTCTTTTGCTCTTGGCAGAGGCAAAAAAGTATTGAAAATAGGCGTTGTTGAAATTAGACGTATCTATTTTCTAGATGCATTTTGCCATTATGAAGAAATGAGGAAAAATAACCGATTCTCGCACATTCTTGTCTACCTAGGCGGATCATTATGCAACCTGCTCAGTGTTCTCATCCTGAATACAATGATCGCCAATGATATCCTGCCAGAACATCAATTTTTCTATCAATTTGCTTACTTCTCTGTCTACTATGTATTTTTTGCACTGCTGCCAGTCCAGTATGCAGATCATCATCCGAGTGATGGGCAAGCGATTGTGAACATCATACGGCACGGTGAACCATGTGACATCATTGACTAACAGGATGGCTTCCGGCTGTCAATTTGATAATGAATCGTTAAAAAGGGAATACCGAATAGCTTCATTTGATGAACTGCTGTGAGACTTTTATCTGTCTCCGGCTTCATATGAAAGCTTTCTTCCATTGGCAGTTTCATGGTGATAAAAGGCGTATGCAAATACAATCCTTCGTCACCGGTACTGCCTTTTGGACATGCACTTTTTAAGAGAAAGTCTTCCTTTTCATTAAAAGGTTTTAAAATGGCGGTCATCTGAGAATATGGAAGCGGCAGCGCAATATTCATATAGCCCGCAGCTGCATCGTGATGATGAGCATAAAGTGCAAAAAAGACCTGCTCCCCTTTTTCGTTGTGACGAATCCACGCCCTGACTTTCTTTCGCTCTTCTTTAGGATGTTGAAATGTAGTCAGACGTCCCTTCATTTCATATGGGATACGAGATGTTCCTAAATAGAGCTGCCCTATTTTCTTAAACATGGGCTGAAGTAAAAAAACAAACGGCCTCACCCACCAATGAAAACAGACTGCTGCTTTTAACGTAAATGCCGTCGGATTTTCATAAAACCTTCGAATCACAGGTGATACCCTTTCAGCTGAAAACGTCGTTCCATTTAAATCATCAAGTGAATCGACTAAACCGAGCTTCTCGCGATCATGCATTCTTTCCTTTTGGAAAGAAATCTTATGAAAACGGCCATGCACGCTTGATATCGGAAAGTTCTTCTGCTTCAATTGATCCTTTGGCCCTTCGACCAGCCATCCAATCAGACCTGGTAAAATCACAAAAAAGGCATTGATACTGCCATGAAACCAAATCATCTGATCAATGCTGATATAGGTCACGCGCATGAGCATGCCAGCGGAATAAAGAAGAGATAGCACGATCGTCGCCATTAAGACGCAGCTAGAAAACACAACCAGCCTTTTTGCCACAGTCGATCGAAACCTTGTTTTCATACAAAGAATGCCGTACAAATAGAGTGCAATGACATATAGCATAACGCTGAACGTATCAAATAGACGTGAGAAGCTAATCCCAACAGCAATCATCACAGGCGACAGCAAAATCACCCAGCCTGCCCCTTTGTATAAAGCTGTCTCTTTTTCTCTCTGTCTCCCTAATAATCCATAGAAAAGCGGGATAAAAAAAGCAGAGTAATGAAAATGAATAGCAGTCAAAAGCACGATGATTGGTGAAAAGGTCATCACCTGTATATCTGCTGTATACAGCCAAAACCATAGCCCGCCTAAAGCGAGATACATCCATGCACCATCGATCATCAATTCATGAAGCGGAACGGTTCCCCTTTTCAGCAAACGAGAAAGGCCATATAACGCCAAAATGATCGTATACAAAAACCATCCCGATGCAAACAAAGCAGAATGATAGATAAATGCAGCCGTTGCACAAAGAGCAGCTAGTGGAAAGGCTTTCATTAAAATGCCGAGCAGTACTCCCGGCTTTTTCTCACTCTCTTCCTTCGCAAAAAAAGCTAACACTGCAGGAAGGAAAAACAGAATCGCTATCAGTACAAAAAACTCTGCTATCGGACCTGTCATCAAACGGGTGGCGATAAAACAACACATGAAGAGAAGGCTTGATATCAAGTGCCATTTATTCATCATGAGACTCCGCCCCTTCAGTAAACCGGCCTTTATATGTAAAAAGAGTGCCAAACAGTCGATTTTTCACATGCACATGAATGGTATACTCACCCGAGTGCTCCTCGTAGCCTTCTGTGACATCTGACACACCATAAAGCCATGAAGGGAGCGGCCATTCACGTCCTAATAACAGCAGCCTCTGCTTACCGGATTGAATGTGGAGAAAACCATGCTTTGTTACTGTAAAATGAAGCTCTGACATAAGAAGTCTAGGCTTTCCAAAATAGTCTAGTACTTTATGACTCTTCTGATCAATGATCATATCTGCATCAAAGTGCCGTTTCTTTTTTGGGAAATAAAACGTACGGAACCAGTGCATGCCTTCCTCTCCCTTATTTGTCATAAAGGGTTTATTCACAATTCGGAAGGGAATGTTTTTTCCTCTCTCAGGGAAAAAACAGCGAAAGTGTGGACCAATTTTGAAGAAAAATCGAATGAGCCTCGTTCCGCCGCCTATTTCCTCCATGGTACCTTCAGCAGTAAACGCACGGTTGTATCTCTCTTTTAATTTTGGATGCAGCTTATCGTACTCCTTTACTAGATGACGATGAACGACCATGTCTACCTCCCCTTTTCCGTTTGATCGAAAATACATCTATACAATCTTTTAAATTAATCATCCCTCCAATGGATAGGATCAAAAATGCACTCATCACAAGCGGCTCATGAAGTGTCGATTGTGGGGATAGAATCCCGATACAAAGCATCATCAGAAGAAACACGCTTTGAAGAATGAACAGATATTTCTTTGATAGTTTAGGTATCAGCCACGATACGCCTATCAGGGCATAAAATAACCGAAACCCTGTACTATGATCAAAAGCAGAATGTGAAAATGGGAGGACCGCTTGGCATAGCCAGACGATAGCAAACAGCAAACAAATTCCATAATGGGCAAGGGTTCTCTCCAGTAACAACCGAGGATGCGTTCCCCTTTCAAGCCACGTCTTTAGTGCGCCAAAACTAAAGGCTGTCATAAACCCAATCATCGGGCGAAAAAGAAATCGATCTGCCCACGCCCATCCTTTTCCTTCTTTCGTTTCGTAATCAAATTGAGTTTGAAACACAATTTGATCGTTCATTTTCACATATTTCCAATAGCCGCCGCCTTCTTTGATAAAAGACAACGGGTGTGACGATTTAAATTTCAGCGAGGATGCCCGTTCATTCCGTTCATCCATCATTCTAGTTCGATATGCTCCTGTCCCTGTGACACTTACACCAAATCCAAGATGCTTTTCATACAAAAAGGTTTGGGGCTGTTCATCTTGAGGTTCATTTAATGAAATGGTTGAAAAGCGCAAATCCCACTGTTCATGAAGCTTTGGATTTTGCGTATATTCCCATACTTTCTCTAAAGGTGCATGAATGGTTGTTTCCACATAAACAGGCTTTCTTTTCATCTGCCTCTACTCCTCTATGTGAATTATTTCACATAATAAGCATACCATGTTTCACAAAACTGTCAAATCTTTATTCATTTTTTCTTAAAAAATTTTGCCATTTATGATATCGGTTCGCTGCAAAAAAAGACCTGTCAAATAGACAGATCTTCTTTTTGCAATACTCCTGTGATGTAGAGCCGAACCGCATAGCTCACACTTTCTTCAAGCTGTTCTTTTCGTTGAAATCCCTTTTTATTAGAAATATCACCGAAGCCGTGCAGTAAGCTTCTCAGTCCTCTGACAACATGCGTCATTTCCTCTTCCTTTACACCAAAGCGTGACATAATGGATTGAACAAACTGAACAAGGCGCTCTGCTGCAAGTCGTACTTCTTTTTCGTTCATATGTAAAAAGGCAGCTTCATAAAGACCGGGGTGTTCTCGGACAAATTGCACATATTGTCTGGCAAAGGCTAAAACAGCTGCTTCTTTTTCCAGCCCCTCTGTGACTTGCATCCCTTCCTCACAAAGCATGGACAGCCCCCTTACTGCGAGTGCTGCCTGAATCTCATGAAGGCCGGATACGTGATTGTAAAGAGAAGGCGGTCTGATGTTCAGCCTTTTAGACAATGTAGCAATGGTCAAAGCGGAAAAGCCCTCTTCATCAACAAATGCTGCCGCTGTATCCATAATTTTTTCTTGTGTAATTCCCATTCTTGGAGACACGGTTTACTGCCCTCCTTTTTTTAGCTGGTGCTGCCTTTTACGGACGGCAGCTTGAAGCTTTTCATGAGGTTCAATCATAAGGTCACCATGTCCGGCAGCAAGACAGGATAAGCGCAGCGCTAGTAATTTTTCAGCGCTTTTTAGTGCGGTTTCTGCATCCCATGTGGCAAATGCCGGGAACGGAAAGCTCCACCGAAACTCACCAGTTACCGATAAGCCGCCTTTTGTCACAAGTGCATCACCTGCAATGACAACTCCTGACTTTTCATCGTATAAAGAAATGCTGCCAGGTGTATGGCCAGGTGTTGCAATCACTTTGAAGGGCCCAATCTCATCTCCTTCTTCGACAAGCACATCTGGTTTTGTATGAATATTTTTCATAAAACTGCCTTTGATTTTTTGCTGGGGTTCACCAGGCAGCAAGGAAAAGTCACCTTCAAAAAGGCGGGCATCACGTTTTGATAAATAGACGACTGCCTCGGGAAAAGCCTTTTTCACCTCATCTAATGCACCGATATGATCCATATGGCTATGAGTGAGAATAATCTTATGAATTGGTTTGTTCTTTTTACGGGCAAATTCGATGATCGAGTTCGCCACCATTTTTAAAGCAGCATCAATTAAAATGAGTCCTTCCTTTTCCTCAAATACATAGCAATTTACCGGAAATAATCGCGGCATCAATGTAAGCTGGTGCAGACGGTCAAAAGTTGTTAATCTCATGATTGCCCTCCTAAAACTAATATCGTTAGTTTTATATTAACTAATGGCATTAGTTTTAGCAAACATTTTTTCATCAACCGCAATATAAATATCAATTTGCGCTTCTTTTGGATCAATAGATCTTTCATCATACCATTCAAAATCACCTGTATAAGTGCGGTATTGTCGCTGATCCCACGTCCAAATCTTGTGCCATGCTTCAAGCACAACCTCTTCAATCGGTCCCTTTCTCGTTTGAAATCTTGCGTAGGTGGACGCAGGAATCTCTATGACATGATCTCGCTGATGGTCCGCAAATTGCCCAGCCGTAAATAAATAAGAGCCATGTTCATCTTTCTCATAATCTGAATAAAGCCCTATGACTGGGGCTTGTCCCCCATGAAGCTGCTGCGCAAAAAATTCCTGCCAAAGCGGCGCAATCTTCCGCTCTTTTGTTTGCTCTATTTCGTTTGTAGTTCGAACAGACAACCCTTTGATCCATTGTTTTTCTAATGTCACGATATCGTACATACATTCTCATCTCCTTTTCTCCCATCATATAAAAAGAAACCTGACAACTGTGTGTCAAGTTTCTAATCTCTTCATAAATTGTTTTAATTTAAGATCAAACGCTTCCTTGATGTGCTGAGGTGAAAGAATGTCGACGTCCGGTCCTAAATGGAATAGGAAACTGGGCAGCCAATCATCTTGCGGCACGGTCAATGCTGCCAAATAGGTTCCATCTGAACTGACGATCAATTCGTTCTCATCCATCCATTCCTTCACTTTGCCAACTGATGCTTCCGTTAACCTGAGCGTGAGCGTTGTGACTGAAGGTTCTTCATGCCAAGAGTCATTCCAAGGCTTCTCTTCATTTTTGATTCTTTTCGGCCTGAAATATGCTGAAATGGTGATGAGGTCTGTCATTCTTGTCAGCTTGAACAGACGAAAAGCTTTTTTCACACAACAGAACGCATACAAATACCAATGCCTTCCTTTTAAGACAAGCGTATAAGGCTCCACTTTCCGTGGAAGTGTTTCACCTTTTGCATTGCGATAAGTGAACTGGATGAATTGATGCGCGGAGGCAGCGGTATGGATCAGCTGCAGCTTCTTCTCAGCCTGGCTGTCTTTCCCCCATGAGCTTAAATCAATAAAGACATGGTGCTGTTTCTCACTTTCATGAGTTTGTCGCGGAATAAGAGATTTGATTTTTTTCAGTACATGTTCACTTTCTTTAAAGGAATATGCACTCGTCATGCTTTCAAGAGCTGTTAAAATAAGTTCAATGTCATCATCGGTAAATAATTTTTTCTCTAAACGATAGTCATCAACAAGTGAAATGCCTCCGCCTGCTCCTTGTGTTGTCACAACAGGAATCCCGGCTTGATTGATGGTCTCAATATCGCGATAAATCGTCCTCACACTCACTTCATGAAGTTCAGCAAGGTCTTTCGCTTGGACTTGCTTCTTGCTAATAAGCAGCATCACAATAGACAAAATACGATCGATTTTCATGCCTTTTCCTCTTTTTCATAAATGTAGGTTTTGATTTGATAAAAAAAGAAAGAATGGTAAAGATAAGGAACAGCCAGCATTCGTTTACATCCCTGCACATGCAGGAGGAGGTTGCATCATGACACATCACGTGTGGCAGTTATTCATAATTGGAGGCATTATGCTGATCTGCATCATCTTTCGAATGAATCGTATGAGACGCTTTCAGCTTGTGCGCCCAATCAGTCTTTTGATGAGAATGTATGTATTTGGACTCACTGCTCTTATTCTCTTATTAGAAGGCTGGCAAAATCACAGCATTTTCATCTATGCCGCTATTGGTATGCTCTTTGGAAGCAGTCTGGCCGTTCATGCCTATGAGACGATCCGGATAAAAGAAGAAAATGGCCGTCTTTATGTGAAAACGAGTAAATGGATTGAAAGCTTCATTTTATGCTTATTTTTATCTAGACTTAGTTTTAAGCTGGGTGAGCTGACAAACCATTCGCTCACAAAGATTGGTGTCGTTGAACTGTATCAGCATATTGTGAGTGATGATGCCATGACCATGCTCAGCTTTTTTCTGTTAGCTGCTTACTATGTCGTTTTTTCTTATCAAATGATGAAAGCAGGTAAACGATCAGCACATATGCATCATGCGTAAAAACCTTCCTATATGAGTAGGAAGGTTTTTATTAGTCATGCTGCGCATGGTGAATCATTTGTTCAAGTACTTCCATCACATGCTGATCTTCAGGGCTGTAAAAAATCGATGTCCCTGCTCGTCTAGATTTCACGAGACGAAGGTTTTTTAAAAAACGGAGCTGATGAGAAACAGTTGATTGCATGAGATTCAGCGTTTCCGCGATATCATTGACCGAGTATTCACCTTGAGACAGCAGGTGCAGAATGCGAATACGTGTCGGATCAGATAAGGCTTTAAACGTTTGGGAGACAAGAAATAAACTTTCTTCATCCAGCTCCATCCGTTCCTGTTCTTGATTTGTATTCAGTTCTTCCTTCATTTCGCTTCACCTTTCTTGTTAGTCAAATCACGACTTATTCTATGTATCATCATATACTAAAACGTGCGGCGTGCAAAGCGGGCACACTTTAGAAAAAAGATTTATTCAAATAGCATTGACACTTGGTAGCATTCTTTTTAAAATGAGCATTATTTATTCATTTTTTTAGAGGAGCTGATAGGCAAATTGACGGAAGAGCCAAGACTAAAACGCAGCCTGACTGTCTTTCCACTTGTTGTGATCGGGCTTGCTTATATGGATCCACTTGTCGTATTTGATTCATACGGCATTGTTGCTCAGCTGACGAAAGGACACGTAGCTGCAGCTTATATATTTACGCTGCTTGCATTACTATTGACAGCGCTTAGCTATGGGAATATGGTGAAGGCTTTTCCAAAAGCAGGATCTGCTTATACATATGCGCAAAAAAGTATTCATCCTCATGTCGGCTTCCTTGTGGGCTGGACACTTTTACTGGATTATTTATTTCTGCCTATGGTGAATTTTGCGATCGGAAGTGCTTATTTAACCGCAGCCTTTCCTGATGTACCTCATTACATTTGGATCATCATACTTGCTATCGCCATAACGACTGTCAATGTAATCGGTATTCGGCTTACAGCCAACATTACGGCGCTATTTGTGACGTTTCAGGTCATTGTCGCCGTCACCTTTGTTGGGTTTGTTATTTATGGGCTCACGCAAAACGCAGGCAGTGGAGAGTTATTGTCAGCCCGGCCTTTTTATTCAGCGAGCTTAGATCCAGCGCTTATTTTTTCAGGAGCGACCATTTTATGTTTCTCCTTTCTAGGATTTGATGCCATTTCGACGATGTCTGAGGAAACCATTAAACCAAAAAAGACGATTCCGCTTGCCATTTTCTTAACAGTTGCGATTGGAGGCGTACTGTTTACGTTGACGTCTTATTTTTTGCAGCAGGTGTTTCCAAATTTTCAGCAATTCAAACATCCTGATGCAGCCTCACTTGAAATTGCAGAATTCGTGGGCGGCGCATTTCTCCACTCGTTCTTTTTAGCTGGCACAATGGTCGCTGTCATTTCTTCCTCCTTATCGTCACATGCGAGTGCAGCAAGGCTTTTATATGCAATGGGAAGAGATCAATCGTTACCGAAGCGTTTCTTCGGGTATATTCATCCGACATTAAAAACCCCTGTTTTTAATATTTTATTAATCGGGGCTTTCTCCTTAACCGCAGTCGTTGGCGAACTTGAAGTCATTTATTCCTTTATCAGCTTCGGCGCGTTAATTGGATTTACCTTTGTGAATTTGTCTGTTTTTGCGTACTTTTTCGTCAGACAAAAACAAAGAGGTGTTCTGAATACATTGAGATATGCAGTGATCCCTCTATGCGGGACGGCGTTTTGTATTTGGCTGTTAACGAGCATCAGTACAAATGCATTAATCATTGGCATGATTTGGCTGATGATCGGTTTTATTTATTTCTGCTTCAGGCTGAAAACAAGGTCTGAATTTACGTTTGGATATGATTGATTATAAGGTTTTCACTTGGTATCCTGCTTAGGATATGTCATAATAAAAAGGCTGTACTTCCCTTTTAAAAGCGGGGCAAAACAGGGGTGAACTGACCTTGAAAAAGAAAAAAACAGGATGTTTTGCCATTTCAGGCTGTTTCACGATTTTTCTCTTTGTTTTCGTATTAGCAGCCATTGCCATCTCCTTTAATCAAAAGGAGTTAAAAAAGCTGCCGATTGATACGGAATCAATTGTTTTGTCGAGATTGGATGATTACAAACCGCTTGTAGAAACAGAGTTAAGAGATCAAGATTTAGATCAGTATACCGCGTTAATCCTCGGTATGATGTATCAAGAATCAAAAGGCAGAGGCGGAGATCCAATGCAGTCCTCTGAATCTCTTGGTTTGAAACGAAATGAAATCAATGACCCTCAGAAAAGCATTAAACAAGGAGTCCATCATTTTTCGACTATGTACAAGCATGGGAAGAAAAAAGGCGTTGATTTGGAAACCATTATTCAAAGCTATAACATGGGAATCGGCTATATTGATTTTGTTGCAAAAAACGGGGGAAAACATTCCGAGAAATTGGCAAAGCAATACTCCAAAAAGCAAGTGAAACGAAACCCCAAGGTCTATACGTGCGGCGGCAACAAAGATAACTTCCGCTATCCGTATTGCTACGGTGATTTCACTTACGCTGAAAAAGTAAAAGAAAAAACGAAAACAGTTGAAGAAAAGATGAAATTGGCTTCATCATCCACACCATCATCGTAAAAAAAAGCACTTCCGTCAAGGAAGTGTTTCAAATTGTTGACAAAGGGCTAAAATGATCTTGATTTTAGCCCTTTGTCTTCTTTTCAGCGTGATAGAAAACCTTTGCAGCTCTAGGAAGGACGAGTACCGGAGCGGAGCGAATTGTACATTCGTGAGCACCGGCACGCAGACCTGACACCGAATGCGAGGGTTTGTCTACATGCTGAAGCACTTCCGTCAAGGAAGTGCTTTTCATTTTATTGCTGCTCTTTCCCAATTTCCGGCAGGATCGTTTTTGCTAAATGCTGATCCATTTCCTCATATTCATCATAATGAATCGTCTCATACAGCTCTTTTCTCGTTTGCATATCCCCAAGTATCCCCTGCTGCGTTCCCTTTTCCATGATTTCTGTAAATAAACGCTCATACGCTTTTGCAGCGACTCTGAGTGATGACACAGGGTAAATGACCATTTGAAAGCCAAACATTGAAAATTCGTCTGCATGATAATAAGGCGTCTTGCCAAACTCCGTCATATTGGCAAGGAGCGGCCCTTTAATATTGTTTGACGCATGCGTGAAGTCCTCTGCTGTGATGAGTGCCTCAGGGAAAATAGCGTCAGCTCCTGCTTCTACGTAAAGATTGGCCCGGCGGATGACATCCTCCATTCCATTTACTGACTTTGCATCGGTTCTCGCAATCACCAAAAGCGTTGGTGCCGCTTGTTTAATGGCTTTGATTTTTGCGACCATTTCTTCTACTGGAACGAGTGATTTCCCGTTTAAATGCCCGCATTTTTTCGGCATTTGCTGATCTTCAATTTGAACAGCTGCCACCTTGCTTTCAACCATTTCTTTTGCCGCTCTTGCTGCATTTAAAACACCGCCATAGCCTGTGTCCATATCCACCAAAAGCGGCAGCTGGGAAGCTCGAATTATCTCCTTCGCTTTTTCAGCCATTTCTGTTGAATGGATCATGCCGAGATCAGGCAGTCCTTTGCTGGCGCAAAAAGCGGCACCTGATAAATAGAGCCCTTGAAAGCCCATTTTTTTTGCATAGAGCGCAGACATTCCATCGTGAACGCCTGGAATTTGAAATAAAGCCGATTTGTTCATTTGTTCTTTAAAGGCTGCGGCTAAATCAGCCTGACTTCTTTCTTCATTCACGATCCACACGCTAGCTCCCCCTTATATGACGAATAGGTCCATAAATGCTGGTACTGTTGTTGTTTTTAATTGATTTGGATTTTGGCAGAGTGACACAATTTGATCTACTTGTTTTTGTGGAAATCTTGTCTTTAAATGATAGAGCCATTTCTTTTCAAGCAGCGGAATGCCTTCCTGTCTTCTTCTGCGATGACCAAGCGGGTATTCAATTTCAATTCGGTCTGTCATCGTCCCGTCTTTAAAGAAAATTTGTACACAGTTTGCAATTGATCTCTTTTTCGGATCTAAATAATCCTCTGTATAACGCTTATCCTCTTTCACAACCATTTGATCACGCAGACGATCAATGGCCGGATTTTGCGCCGTTTCTTCTTCATAATGGTCAGCTGTTAGCTCACCATAAATCAGTCCAATGGCTGTAATATACTGCAAGCAATGATCACGGTCTGCCGGATTATAAAGCGGCCCTTTCTTATCAATAATCCGAATTGCTGACTCATGTGTCGTAATCTCTACCCGATCAATTTCATCTAAACGATCTTTTACCGCGTCATGCAGCATCACAGCCGCCTCAGCAGCAGTCTGCGCATGGAACTCAGCAGGATAAGCAATTTTGAAAAGAACATTTTCTATGACGTATGATCCAAGAGGCTGGGCGAGCGTAAGCGGTTTTCCTTTCATAAGAACATCTTCAAAGCCCCACTTCTCTGCACTAAGCGGCGTTTGATAGCCCATTTCCCCTTTTCGTGTCATCATTGCCAGTCTCACTCCGCGGCTTGTTGCATCCCCTGCTGCCCATGATTTCCTCGATCCTGTGTTTGGGGCGTGGCGATATGTTCTAAGCGGGGAATTATCAACAAACGCTTGTGATAACACATGCTGGACTTCTTCCTTTGTTCCGCCAAGCATTGCACATACAACTGCACTTGTTGCCACTTTGACAAATAACACATGGTCCAATCCATTTCGATTCAGACAATTTTCTAAAGCGAGCACACCTTGAATTTCATGTGCCTTGACGATTGCATGCAGTACGTCATTCATCGTTAGCGGCTCTTCTCCGTTTGCAAGACGATTTCTGCTAATATAATCACTTACAGCTAATATTCCGCCTAAGTTATCTGACGGATGGCCCCACTCCTGTGCAAGCCATGTGTCATTATAATCTAACCAGCGAATCATACAGCCAATATTAAAAGCCGCTTGAACAGGATCTAGCACAAACGAAGTGCCGGGAACTCTTGCTCCGTTAGGTACAACTGTTCCAGGTACGATGGGACCAAGGTGCTTCGTACATTCTGGAAAATTGAGTGCCAGCATACCGCACCCGAGCGTGTCTATGAGCACATAACGCGCGGTTTCAATGGCCTCTTTGCTCGTAATTTCTCCGTCTACTGCATAGGCAGCAATTTCTTCTAATAGCTGATCTGTTTGATTGGCGACTGCTGTTTTGTTCATATTCATTCCCCCGTTTTTCCATCATCATTTGAAACCTTTAATCCTCTTGGCCCTAAATACCGGACTCTTGGTCTAAAAATGCGGTTATGCAAATGTTGTTCAATAACGTGGGCTGCTAATCCACTAGCTCTTGCAGCAAAGAAAATGGGTGTATAAAGTGAAATAGGAATTCCAAGCACGTAATAAATAGGAGCGGCGTAATAATCAAGATTCGGATAGAGGTTTTTCTGCTCTTTCATGTATGCCTCTCCTGCTACACACATGTCATATAGCGTTGTATCTCCCTTTGATTCAGTAAGCGTTTTCAATGAACGTTTTAAAAGAGCGGCGCGCGGGTCCATTTTTCTCATGTATACTCTGTGGCCAAAACCCATCATTTTTTCTTTTGCGGCTAATTTTCGTTCAATGAGCGCAAGAAATCCTTCCGTTGTTTTTCCTTCAAGAAGCATGTGCATGACAGCTTCATTTGCTCCTCCGTGGAGGTCACCTTTTAATGAAGAGATCGCTCCAGTAAAAGCACCATACATGTCAGAATGCGTGGATGCAATGACTCTAGCCGCAAACGTTGAATTCGGCAGCTCATGTTCACTATATAATGTAAGTGTTTGGTCAAAAGCGATGATTTCGTCTTCGGTCGGGGTGCGTCCAGTTAGCATGGATAAAAAGTTTTCAGTGTAGGATTTGGTCTGATCTGGAGAAATAGCGGCGTCTTTTGTGAGAATATAATAGCTTCCAGCAACAATGGCCGGCAGCTGGCCTAGTAATCGAACTGCACGCTTCACTTGGCACGCTTCTGATCGATCATGTAGTGCATCATCGTACCCTGCAAGAGCAGATAAGCACGTTCTCATCGCATCCATAGGGTGAGTGGTTTTTGGCAGCTTCGTTAAAATGGTTTGAATGGTTGGATGTAAGTTCGTTTGTGAGGATATATCTTGCTGAAATTGGTGATATTCCATCGTATCTGGTAATCTTCCATAAATAAGCAGATAGGCTGTTTCTAAATATGTCTTGTTTTGTGCTAGCTCAATGAGGTCGTACCCGCGAATCACAATTTCCTCTTGCTCCACATCTAAATATGATATGGACGTTTCGCTTGCCACAATGTCTTCAAGCCCCGGTTTATACTGCAATTGTTCAGTCATCATATAACCCCCGTTTCGTCCAATTGTTGATCTCCAAACGAGCAAACGGCCAGAAATGATGTGAATCTATAGATGGGAAGATACCGTGCAAGTCGGATATCCAATTTCCATTCTATCCAAAGCACTTCATCTTGTAAATAAAAGAACGTATGTCCAGTTGGACATACGTTAGCTGTAGTATGGAGAAATCATGATATAGACAATGACGCCAGTGAGACTAACATAGAGCCAAAGCGGCATCGTCCAGCGGGCAATTTTACGGTGACGCTCAACCTGCATCTGTGCGCCTCTAAATAGTGTAATCAATGCAAGCGGTACAATAATTGCTGAAAGCACAATATGTGTAATCAAAATAAAGAAGTAAATTGGACGGATGATCCCTTCTCCTCCGAAGTGTGTATCAGCTGCCATTGAATGATATGTCACATAGGAAATTAAAAAGACAAGTGTTGTTGAAAATGCAGCAAAGATAAATCGTCTATGTGCTTTAATGTTCTTTTGTTTAATCATAATGAGTGCTGAAAGTAAGAAGATAAACGTAAAGCTGTTCATCACGGCATTCAGTAAAGGAAGAAATGTAATGTCCAGATGACTAAATTTATCTGTTTTTGGCATTAAAAATAATAAAGCGATTAATCCGTTTATGGCAATTGTTAAAATGACAACAATGCCGGTGAAATTTTTCGGTTTTTGATTCTGTTCGTTCATGTTTGAAAACCTCTCTTTATTAGTTCCGACTAAGAGTATGTTATTTAACTTTCTCTATAAAGTCAATGAATTCGCTGTCTTCGTCGAATTTTAGACAAACTTGCCGATTACTGGCGTTCTAACGGCTTGAAAGATCCATCCACTTCCTTTAGAATTGGAATTTATGTGGTTTTTATGATTTCTTATATGAAAGGAGTAATGGACTTGTCAATCTTACAGGAAACAACCAAAGATGTGAAGACGTTAGAGCAAGAATTACAGCAATTGCAGTTTCAAATGTATCGAATGCAAGAAAATATGAAAGATATTTCGAAAAAAGCAAAGATCATTGGCATTGATCAGGCAAAAGAAGACGAATGGATGATTGTCTCTGCCATTGAAAGTGCGGATACATGCAAAATCATGCTCAGCGATTGTGAAAAAGCTTTTCGCGGACAATCTGATTTTTCCTTAATCGCGGAATATCCTGAAGAAGGAAAGATTCACATTGCTGATATTAAAGGCCCTCCCGATAATGGATACGGCTCAATCTGCATGAAGCATTTAAAAGAAATCGCAAGAGAGCAGAACATTCCAGTCATCACAGGTGACCTCGTCAAAAGAGATTGGAATCACGTGGACCGCTTGATTCACTTTTATGAAAAGCACCAATTTGATGTCCAAATTAATTGGGAAGAACAAAGCGGGGAAATTTATTGGGTGGACAGCTAACGCCAAAAAACCAGCGTGTGTGATAGAATATACGCTGGTTTTTGTCGAAAATGCAAATTTTTCTGAAAAATATGTGTTTTTTTGACCAAAAAAAGGGTACAATAAAAGCATCAGGCCGCCACCTGATGCTTTCTTCCAAAAAACAATAGATTACTAGTTAAGCACTTTCACTTTGACTGATTTTACGCCCCAATTTTTCGCTTGGGATTTGCTTGGTACATGTACATCAATTTTGTTACCTTTAATTGCGCCGCCAGTATCTGCTGCGGTAGCTTCACCGTAGCCTTCAACATAAACCTTACTTCCTAATGGAATGACATTAGGATCTACTGCAATGACTTTCGCATTTGGGTTTTTGTTTAAGTTTACCCCTGTTGCAGTGATACCTGAGATGCCACCATCATTTGCTGTATAAGCCGTAGCCGTTACAGTCAATTCTTTTTGTACACTTTGACTAGCAGAAGATGATTCTGCTTTAGCTGTTTCCTTTTTAGGAGCAGCTTTTTGTGTTGTTTGCTCTTTTTGGACAGGCTCCTGTTTTTGTACAGGCTCTGAGCTTACCGGAGCTGAGCTTTGACCAGCAACACTTAGTGTTGAACCAGTCACAATTATATCTGAGTTTAAGTTATTCCAAGACTTAATATCGCTAATTGACACATTGAATTTTTGAGCGATTTTCCAGAGGCTGTCCCCCTTCTGGACTTTATACTGCTCCTGAGTTTTCTCTTTTGAAGAGATTGTCAATTTATCACCTACATAAATCATGTCTGTAGATAAATTGTTCCAACCCTTTAGGTCCTTTAGAGACACATCATTTTTTTGAGAGATTCCCCAAAGTGTATCACCTTTCTTCACAGTGATTTCCTTTGCAGAAGCTTGCTGTGCTCCAAATGCTGTTGTTGAGATTGCTGCAACAGCAACCAAGGACATAATAGTCTTCTTCATAAAGTAAATCCTCCCTTGTTAGCTTTTTATGGCGGCTAACGAGTGCTATCGTAACATATGTAAATGTCAATTCAATAACAAAACGATATGTTTTAGATTACAGTTCCTTTACATGAAACATCTCTCTCCATTGGTAAATCAGACCACAAAACAGCTCAATTACCCGCCATATCAAGGTTTTGAAAGGATCAGAAACCTCCTATTGAAAACGTGTCCAAACGCAGCGAAAAAAATTTATTTTTCTTCTTCAACCTCTTTATTTTTCTCTTTTTCTATAAATAAACGGATTTCTTCTAGAAAAACATCCCCGTATTTCTCTCTTTTTTGAGCGCCTATTCCCTTAATATGGAGTAGTTCTTCTTCTGTTTTAGGCTGAACAGCTGACATTTCCTTCAAGGTTTGATCAGAAAATACAACAAATGGCGGAACGCCCTGCTCTCTTGCCAGCTTCATTCTCACCGCTCTTAGCTGCTCAAATAATGCATCGTTTTCTTGAATCGCCTCTCTTTTAACTGCCTGCTTTTTATACACCGCCTCTTGTCCGACTAACACTTTCTTTCCTTTATGTGTCACTTTTAATGTTGGATAAGCCCCTTCAGACATGTGCAAATACTCTTCTGTAATTAGGAATTCGATGAAATCACTGATTTGCTGGGCTGATTGCTGCTTCATTAAAGCGTATGTAGGAAGACGGTCGAAACCAAGATCAAGCACTTTTTTATTTTTAGAGCCTGCCAGTACTTGAGCAATCATCATTTTTCCAAATCGCTCGTTCATTCTAACCGTACACGATAAAACCATTTGCGCTTCTCGAGTGACCTCTTCACGCTCTCTTTCATCAAGGCAATTGCTGCATTTTTGGCAAGGAGTACTTGTTGATTGATCAAAGTAGTCCATCACAAATTGCTGCAAACATTGCTCAGTATGACAGTAATCCACCATTTGTCTTAGTTTAAGCAGTTCATGCTGATAGCGCACTTCATCTTCTGTTGACTGTTCAATGAGGAAGCGCTGCATTCGTACGCCCTGCGGCGAAAACAGTAAAATACATTCACTTTCAAGACCGTCTCTACCTGCGCGCCCAGCTTCTTGATAGTAGCTTTCAATATCCCTTGGAATTTGATGATGAATGACAAAACGGACATTTGATTTATTAATTCCCATGCCAAATGCAGATGTAGCGACCATGACCTGGATGTCATCATTTAAAAACAGGTTTTGCTGCTCTTCTCTCACATCGTCATCTAACCCGCCATGATAAATGCCAGCTTTGATCTTTTGTTTCTTTAGCCGATTGTAAATGTTTTCAGCTTCTTTTCTTGTAGCTGTATAGATAATGCCGGACTCAAGCTTGTTTTTCTTCATATAATGTGTGATAAAGCGGTCACTATTTTCTCCTTTGACCACCTGAAAAGACAAATTCTCTCTAGCAAACCCAGTAAAAATGGTTTCTTCTTCGTTCATGCCAAGCTGTTCACATATATCTCGGTGGACCTTTTTCGTGGCTGTAGCCGTTAGTGCGACTATCACTGGCCTTTTTGTCAATTTATCTAAGCATTCTTGAATAAAGCGATAGCTTGGCCTAAAATCATGTCCCCACTCAGATATACAGTGCGCTTCATCAATTGCGATTAAAGGGATCGTTAACCGATCAAGTAGCTGAAAAAAACGTTCATTTTGTAAACGTTCAGGTGTGATATAAAGCAGCTGATATTCCCCATCTGCACATTTTTTCAGCCTTTTATTCATTTCAGCTGCAGAAAGTGTGCTGTTTAAAAAGGACGATCGTATGCCCATCTCATTTAGCGCATCGACTTGATCTTTCATTAAAGAAATTAGCGGGGATACAACGATCGTTGTTCCTTCCATCATCAGGGCAGGAATCTGGTAACAAACCGATTTCCCACCGCCTGTCGGCATAATACAGACGGTATCCTTCTGTTTGTTTACAATCGATTCAATGGCTTGTTTCTGTCCCTGCCTAAAGGTGTCAAAGCCAAAGTATTGTTTCAGGAGTGCTTCTGCTTGTTCTAACATCCAAT
Source organism: Bacillus sp. FSL K6-1000 (assembly GCF_038630785.1). Taxonomy (NCBI): domain Bacteria; kingdom Bacillati; phylum Bacillota; class Bacilli; order Caryophanales; family Bacillaceae; genus Bacillus; species Bacillus sp. FSL K6-1000. The sequence goes on from NZ_CP152042.1 coordinate 1,915,678, forward strand.
TCCCTCTCCGTCTTTTGTTTTGTCTATTTTAACATACATTCCTTCTTCATCCGGCGGTCTGTGCAATTTCGTTTTTTCACAAAATAAAAAGCCATTTTCCGAAATGGAAAATGGCTTGAATCATCCTAGGAAAAGCTGCGGATGCCGTAATCTAAGTAAGAAAGTTTTAAACCACCACTCCTCAAAGTGGGTGTTTGCAGAAACGTTCCTGTCTTCCTCTCTAGGAGGCATGACATTCCGGCTTCAATATAAAACTCCCTATTACAGCTTAAAGGTTAAAACTTAATTAACATTACGCGCATCGCAGCCTTTAAACTATACTACACGAAAGTTAATTAAATTTCAAGAGATCTTTTTTCTTTGAAATACTCATTTATACAAGATTTTTGTCCACGAGTACATATGGAAACATTATTCTGAAAAAATTTAACCTTCTCATATATTGCTATTTTTCTTCCTCCACATCAACATCCTGCTCTTCCTCGAGTCTTTCATACGTATCTGAATGCATTTGATCCATTGTTTCTCTATTCGTTAAATCACGCATTTGATCGGAGAATGAACGGTCAAACTCGTTTGGATCTTGAGTTGTTTCCTCATTTTTCTTTGCACCAATTGAAAAGCGTGTATATGGAACTGCTTTTAAACGCTCATATGGGATCTCTTTTCCTGTTTTCTCACAAATCCCATATGTTCCGTCTTCCATTCGTTTCAGTGCTGCATCGATTTCACCTTCAAGTTGATCATCGACTTGATCGAGCGTTTGTTCTGTCATGCGGTCTAAATAGATGCTCCCATGATCAGCGATATGATTCCCAACACCATTTGATATCTCACTCGATTCAACGAGCATCGATTCTTCTTTCTTTTTTGATCCCTTCACATCTTCTTTTAGTTGAATCAATCTTTCGTATAAATCAGCTTGTTGTTCTTTCGTTAAGCCCACGGTCAATCACTCCTTTCTCATTACCTTCCCGCTGGAAGGGAAAAGAAAACATCAAAAAAGCCGCCGCCTATTTGGCAGCAGCTTTTTTCTCTTACAGATGGCGAAGTGCTTCTTCGATTGGTTTATCGCCTTTAATCAAGTCAAAGGACTTATTTTTCACATTCGATTCTGTTAAGCTCTCCACAAGAACAATGGCTACGTCCTCTCTTGAAATCTCGATGTTCTGATCATCTGGAATATGCTCGGCAGCTTTAATCTTTCCTGTCTTCTCCTTATGCAGCAGGGCGCCCGGGCGGACAATCGTATAGGAAAGACCAGACTGTTTTAAGTGTTCATCAGCTTTTCTTTTCGCTTCATAATAAGTTTCCATACTTCCTTGCCCTTTTCCCTGGTTCGGGTCATCGGCATTATAGGAACTGAGCATAACAAAATGCTGGATGTTTTCTTTTTTCGCTGTATCAACGAGGCGTTTTGCCCCTTCTTGATCGACCGCAATGGTCTTATCCGCACCTGTTTTTGAGCCTGAACCAGCTGCAAAGATGACAGCGTCTGCTTGTTTCACAGCATCTGTCACATCTTTTTCAAGATCACCGATGACAGGTGCTGCACCAAGTTCTTTTAGCGCATCTGCTTGTTTTTCATCTCGAATGAGAGCAAGCGGCTCATGTCCTTTTTCTTTTAAATAACGAACGACAAGTCTTCCTGTATGTCCATTTGCTCCTGCAACTAACACTTTCATAGTTCATTCTCCTTTCTGTATCTGTTTCATCTTTAACCTTTTTTGCTATCATTCAAACACTTAAGCAGAAAAAAGCCCCTCCCATCAGATGGGAAAGGCTCAGAAATGTGCGATCTATGAAAATAAGAACGAAGAATGAGAAAAGTGCATATGATCTATGTAATCGCAAGATTGATCAGCAAAGATGTTTTGTCAAAATGGCTTGCACATCACTCAAATCAGTCTCTTTGGAAAAGTCGAGTTCAAATACTTTTGAGCTTGTGACAAGCAGCATACCTGTGTCCTGATCAAACACGCCAGCTTCTTGAATGGCAAAACTTTCAATTGATCGATACGGCAAGGAGACCCTGACTTTCTTCTTAGAAAATACGCGGTTATCGCCAAAGATCAGTCGTTTATTTGTAAAGCAAATTTGGTCGTGACGCAGTCTGTAAACAGCCTCAATTCTTTCCCCTTCAATCAATAAGGATTCGAATTTCTTATCATTTTGTTTACTGACAGAAAAAATACCCACGTAAACCCCCTCTTCCTGCATCAAATTCCTTTATGACAAAACGGCCACACGGCTCTGTGGGTACGTTTTATTCTCACTTATAGAATACGCTATAAATGATCGTTATTCCATTACGAATAGATTAAATTTCATTTAACTTTTTCTTTTTGATCCGATGCTCTTTCCTCTATTTATTTAGACTGTTAAAGCAGGAAAAAAGTTTCAGTTCTTTTCGAGAAAAAATGCTGAATCATTCCAATAAAAAAACAGTGATTATGCCAAATCACTGTTTTTAAATGCCTATTCGTCTTTTGGTGTATCAATCGTTCCCTCGGCATACACATCGGAAATCTGTTCAAGCGTAATCGCCATATCAGCATCTTCGTGTTCATGCCATGCATTTTGATTTTGCTGCTCGTCATTTTGCTGCTTTTTCATCATCATCACCCTTTACTGTTTTTCTTAGTATGAGTGATGACCCTCAAAATCATTCAGCCGAAATATCTTCGAAATACTCCTTGTAATACCCGCCTACTTTACCCGTATTATCAACGACAAACAGGAATTCCTCTGTTTCATTTTTCACTTCATATGTGCTTCCAACCGTTAATGCCCGGTCGACCATATATTTTTTCGCATTTGTATGTACACATTTTACTTGTTTTAACGTTTGAGCTGTTTGCCAGTTTTGATGGATCATGATTTAAAAACTCCTTTTTTCATCTATACATTTATTGTAGCCAAATTTTCGCGAAATGCAATGAGTGTTATGGATTGCTTTCAAACATGTCGTGTAATATGATAATTGTATACGTTTACATTTTTGTGCGTATACTGTTTCGTTGCATGTCCGCTTTTCTCACCTAGAACTCGCAGAAAACAATCCATATCTTTAAGGAGGTTTGTTTATTTATGAGCTCTACAACACTTCAAATTAGTTCAAAACTCGAATCTTTTCTCCAAGGGACGAAAAAACTCTACATTAACGGTCAGTTTGTCACAAGTCACGATAATAAAACCTTTGCTACTCCTAACCCAGCCACAGGCGAAACCCTTATTGATGTATATGAAGCAGGTGAAAAAGATATTGATGAGGCAGTAAAAGCTGCAAAAAAAGCCTTTCATGGTCCTTGGCGCTCAATGTCTGCCGCTGAACGCGCCCGCCTCATGTTCAAGCTTGCTGATTTAATGGAAGAAAATCAAGAAGAGCTTGCACAGCTTGAAACTTTAGATAATGGAAAACCGATTAATGAAACAACAAATGCAGATATCCCCCTCGCTATTGAGCACATGCGCTATTATGCAGGCTGGACGACAAAAATGAATGGACAAACCATTCCTGTCAGTCAAGGATATTTTAATTATACCCGCCATGAGCCGGTTGGCGTTGTAGGACAAATCATCCCATGGAACTTCCCGCTGCTCATGGCCATGTGGAAAATGGGTGCCGCACTTGCAACAGGATGCACCATCGTTTTAAAGCCAGCCGAACAAACTCCACTCTCTGCTCTTTATTTAGCAGAATTAGTGGACAAAGCCGGCTTCCCAGAAGGCGTGATTAACATCGTTCCTGGATTTGGCGAAACAGCCGGAAATGCCTTAACTGAACATCCTGATGTGAACAAGCTTGCCTTCACAGGGTCAACAAGCGTTGGAAAATTAATTATGGAGAAAGCGGCTAAAACCATTAAGAGGGTCACATTAGAGCTTGGCGGAAAATCACCGAATATTATTTTACCTGATGCTGATTTAAAGAAAGCCATTCCAGGTGCTTTAAATGGCGTCATGTTTAACCAAGGTCAAGTATGCTGCGCGGGCTCCAGAGTCTTTGTTCACCGGAGCCAATATGATGAAGTGGTCGATCAAATGGCCAAATATGCAGGATCCCTCAAACAAGGCGCTGGTCTTCATCAAGATACACAAATTGGACCTCTTGTAAGTAAAGAACAGCACGAACGCGTATTAGGCTATATTGAAAAAGGTAAATCCGAAGGGGCAACAGCCGTTGTCGGTGGCGATTGCCCTTATGAGGCTGGCTATTTCGTCTCCCCTACTATTTTTAAAGATGTAGAAGATGAAATGACCATTGCCAAAGAAGAAATTTTCGGACCTGTTTTATCTGCAATTCCTTACGATTCCATTGATGAAGTGGTCGAACGGGCCAACCAGTCTGAATATGGATTAGCAGCAGGACTTTGGACAGAAAACTTAAAGCATGCCCACGATATTGCTGCACGTCTTGAAGCAGGAACAATTTGGGTCAACTGCTATAATGTCTTTGATGCCGCCTCCCCGTTTGGAGGATATAAGCAATCAGGTCTTGGCAGAGAAATGGGGTCATATGCCCTTAACAACTATACAGAAGTTAAAAGTGTATGGATTAATCTCCAAGACTAATGACGCCAAGAAAGCCGGTGACCCTGTCATCGGCTTTTTTTGTGTTTGCATGTGACAGGCCGGCTCCTGAATATAGTATGAAAGGAAAGGAGCATGGCCGCATATGCAAGATTTTCAATTGAAAGTAAACGAATTTATCGAAGAATTGCACATACAAATGCAGCGAAGACAAAGAGAAGATGGCGCCTTTGTTTTCTGCTTTGAAGGTCCTATGATGACAAATGCTTTTTTGATTATGCTGTTAAAGGCTGTCGGTGATTCAGATCAGGCGTTGGTTCATCAATTAGCAGAAGCGATACGCGAAAAACAAAATGAGGATGGGTCTTTTTCTTTGTATCATGATCAAACGGGACATGTAACTGCCACTGTGCAGGGCTATTGCGGAATGCTCGTATCAGGCAGGTTTCAACAAGATGAGCCTCATATGGAAAAAGCAGCGCAATATATACGTTCAAAAGGCGGATTAAAGAACGTTCACTTTATGACAAAGTGGATGCTCGCCGTCAACGGCATGCACCCTTGGCCGTATTTCTATGCACCACTTTCCTTTTTACTCATCCCTACATACTTTCCGCTGCACTTTTATCATCTTAGTGCATATGCAAGAATTCACTTTGTACCAATGATGATCGCACTCAACAAACGATATACCTCTCATGAGACATTTCCAAGTTTGGCACACCTTGATGCAAACATGTCTAAGAATCCATTTGACTGGTTTATGGCAAGAGAAGAACGTTCCGCTCAACACTTTCTGACTTACATGCGGTCGTATACAGCACTCGACAGCCGGCTGGACTTTTTCGGATATGAAGCAGCAAAGCGATATATGTTTGATCGCCTTGAAAAAGATGGCATGCTGTACAGCTATTTAAGTGCCAGTATTTTTATGGTCTATGCACTTATGAGTCTTGGGTACTCCCCGGGACATCATCTCATTTTAAAAGCAGTCAAAGGCATGAAAAAGCTAGTCACTGTCTGTCAGGGCAGAATGTATGCAGAAAATTCCACATCCACAGTTTGGGATACAGCGCTTGTCAGTTATGCTTCTCAAAAAGCTGGCAAAAAACAAGAAGACCCAGTCATCACTAAGTCTTTCTCATACTTGCTGAACCGGCAGCAAATGAAGAAAGCAGATTGGGCGATTCATAACCGTCATGCTGCCCCGGGAGGCTTTGGTTTTTCAGATATCAACACAAATAACCCTGATTGTGATGATACGCAAATTGTCTTAAAAGCCATTCCGCGAACATACGCACCAGTTCAATGGAAACGAGGATTTCATTGGCTTCTTTCCATGCAAAACCGTGACGGCGGATTCTCTGCTTTTGAAAAAAATCAAGATCACTTCCTGCTTCGACATCTGCCGCTTGAATCTGCGGAGGATGCAGCGATCGATCCATCGACTCCCGATATTACAGGCCGGGTGCTTCATCTCATTGGTCTTGAAGAGAAAAACATGTCACCACCCGTTCACAGGCAAAAAGATCAATGTGTCAAGTGGCTCCTAGATCATCAAGAGAAAAATGGATCATGGTTTGGCAGATGGGGTGTTTGCTATATTTATGGAACGTGGGCAGCATTAACAGGACTAAAAGCGGCCGGCATCCCCTCCACCCATCCTGCTGTTCAAAAAGCGTGCCAATTTTTAAAGCAGATTCAACGAGAAGATGGCAGCTTCGGAGAATCGTGTAAAAGTGCAGAGGTAAAAACGTATGTCCCCCTCCCGTTTGGCACAGTGGTTCAGACGGCTTGGGCAGCAGAGGCACTTTTACAATATGAGAAGCCAGATGACAAAGCGATTTTAAAAGCCATCTCATTTTTGATCCATCATCAGCACACGAGTGAAGCCTTGCACTATCCAGTGGGCATTGGCCTGCCAAAGCAATTTTACATCACCTATCATAGCTACCCATTTGTCTTTCCCATGATGACTTGTTCTACATTTTTAGATGAAATGAGGCGTAAGAATGAATAAGGAACAGTATCGAATGCAGCTCAAAGAGTGGCTTAGCTCCATTCAACCCGCGATTCAAGATGACAACATCCGTCAAAAAGTAGACCATTTATGGTTTTCAATGGATGATGAACATTCCAGTGAACAAGAGTGGTACGAACTGGCAGAACGTATTTCTGAGGACATGAAACCACAAGAAGACATGCGAGAGGTAGCAGCGGGAAATCATAAGCTACCTCCTCTCCCTTACCGGTATGATGCACTAGAACCGTTTATTTCAAAAGAAATTATGTATTTGCATCACCAGAAGCATCATCAATCATATGTTGATGGTTTGAACCAAGCTGAGCTTGCATTAAAAAATGCAAGAAGAACCAATGATTTTAAAATGATCAAGCATTGGGAAAGAGAGCTTGCCTTCAATGGTGCGGGGCACTATTTACATTGTATTTTTTGGTTTTCCATGAGTCCTTCAGGAAAACGAAAGCCCACTGGACAAATGCTTCGTCTCATTGAACAATCATTTGACAGCTATGACGCATTTAAATCTCAATTTTCAGCAGCGGCCAAACAAGTAGAGGGTGTCGGCTGGGCCATTCTCGTTTGGGCGCCCAGATCCCAGCGATTAGAGATTTTACAAGCAGAACGCCATCAATTTTTGTCACAATGGGACGTAATCCCTCTTTTAGCCCTTGATGTATGGGAGCACGCCTACTATCTTCAATATCTGAATGAAAAACCGAAATACGTAGATCGTTGGTGGAATGTAGTTGACTGGCGTGAGCCAGAAGCAAGGCTTAAGCAAGCACAGCAAGTGAAGTGGACCCCTTTTTAAGACGATGCTCCATATAGGCTCATGCTTATATGGGGTGTTTTTAGTTTACATAATTAAATTATTAACACCTTTATAAAGAACGGGTTGTTTTTTCAGAAAATTCGTTTAAAATAGGAAAGATATGTGAGGAAAGTGAGATGAAGCAATGAATGAACATTCTTTTAACCATTAGTCAATTTGCAGGAAGAACCTTCGCAATCTGGGTCATTATCTTTGCATGTCTTGGATTTGCTTTTCCTGACGTATTTTCTCAGATTGGACCGTATATCCCTTTTTTACTAGGAATCATTATGTTTGGGATGGGGCTTACGTTATCAGGTGAAGATTTTAAGGAGCTTTTTCGTAAACCTCTTTATGTGCTAATCGGTGTTTTGGCGCAGTACACACTCATGCCGCTTATCGCCTTTTTATTAGCTTACGGATTACGGCTGCCATCTGAAATTGCAGTAGGCGTTATTCTTGTGGGCTGCTGCCCAGGCGGTACTGCATCCAATGTCATGACCTTTTTGGCAAAAGGCAATATGGCATTATCCGTAGCGGTCACAACTATATCGACCCTTCTTGCTCCCTTTTTAACGCCTCTTTTTATTTTTATCTTTGCAAGATCATGGTTGCCTGTATCACCGGAGGCATTATTTTTGTCGATTGTCCAAGTTGTGCTTATTCCTATTATCTTAGGGGTTATTGTTAAGGTGTTTTTCAAAAAACAAGTAAACTATGCGGTTCAAGCATTGCCGCTTGTATCTGTTGCTGGAATTGTGGTGATCATTGCAGCGGTTGTCAGTGCAAATAAAGAGCAGATTCTTCAATCTGGTTTGCTGATATTAGCCGTTGTCATTTTACATAATGGGCTCGGTCTTTTATTTGGTTACCTGATCGCAAAATGGTGCAAAATGGATATTTCTTCTCAAAGAGCGATTTCGATTGAAGTAGGCATGCAAAACTCCGGGCTTGGTGCAGCCCTTGCAACAGCACATTTCTCACCGCTCGCAGCCGTACCAAGTGCGATTTTTAGTGTGTGGCATAACTTATCTGGTTCCTGGCTTGCGACGTATTGGTCAAAACGAGGACAACCTGACAGTGAAAAGAAAAAAAGCTAGCACCTGTTAAGGTGCTAGCTTTTATAATGGAAGATTATCCTTCAAGCAATAGCTGCTCAGGATCTTCAAGCAGGTTTTTAATCGTAACAAGGAATCCAACTGCTTCTTTACCATCGACAATACGGTGGTCGTAAGAAAGAGCTAAATACATCATCGGACGGTTCTCAAAACGTTCTTCATCAATCGCCACCGGACGAAGCTGAATTTTATGCATTCCTAAAATTCCAACTTGCGGGCTGTTTAAAATCGGTGTTGAAAGCAGAGAACCAAATGTTCCGCCGTTTGTGATCGTAAATGATCCACCTTGTAACTCACTAAGAGCCAACTTGTTATCTCTTGCTTTTTTCGCAAGATGACCAATTTCTTTTTCAATCCCTGCAAATGACAATCTGTCTGCATCACGGACAACTGGTACGACAAGACCTTCGTTTGCAGCAACAGCGATGCCGATGTCATAGAATTTCTTCAAGACAAGCTCATCACCTTGAATTTCTGCGTTAAGCAGCGGATATTTCTTCAGTGCTGCTACAACTGCTTTTGTAAAGAAGGACATGAAGCCAAGCTTGACATCATTTTGTTCTAGGAAGGCATCTTTACGACGCTTTCTTAAATCCATCACAGCTGTCATATCGACTTCATTAAATGTCGTCAGCATCGCAGCCGTTTGTTGAACTTCAACTAAACGTTTTGCAATTGTTTGTCTGCGGCGTGACATTCTTTCACGTTCAACTGGCTTTCCTGGTTGTTCAGTTTGCACCGCCGCATTTGCTTTTGGCGCGGCTTTCGGTGCACTTGCAGGTGCTTCATTCTTTTGATAAGAAGCGACATCCTGCTTTCGTACCCTGCCCAGCGGATCTACGGTTGGAATCTCAGATAAGTCTAATCCCTTCTCTCTCGCTAGTTTTCTAGCTGCAGGAGAAGCGATGGTTCTGCCATTACCAGCTTTCGGCTCTTCTTTCACTGCTTCTTCTTTTTGAGCAGCTGCCGGTTCTTCTTTCGAAGCTGGTGCAGAAGCTTGCTCAGGTGCTGGAGCTGCGGACTCGCTTCCGCCAGCTTCACCTGCTGCAATCGTTCCGATGACCTCTCCAACTTGTACAGTGTCACCAGAATCTTTGAGCACTTCTTTTAATACACCAGATTCTTCAGCAGTCAGTTCGACATTGACTTTATCTGTTTCAAGTTCCAGCAGGTACTCCCCCTGCTCCACATAATCGCCCGGCTGCTTTAGCCATTGAGCAATCGTTCCTTCCGAGATTGATTCCGCTAATTCAGGTACTTTAATTTCCGCCATTTTTCATTTCCCCCTTAGTTTTTGCGAGTCAAGCTATCAGATACAATTCGTTCTTGTTCTTTTTTATGCACAGTTGGATCACCCTCAGCCGTACTTGAACGTCTTCTTCGGCCGATGTAACGTACTTTTACTTTTTCAGGCGCAATTTCACGTAAATATGGCTCAATGTATCCCCAAGCTCCCATATTTTGCGGTTCTTCTTGCACCCATACGATTTCTTCTAAGTTTGTCAGCTTTGTTAGAATTCCTTTAATATCTTTGGCTGGGAACGGATACAGCTGTTCCACTCTTGCAACGTGAAGCCAATCTTTCGGCTCTTCCATTTGAGTAAAACGATCACTAATATCAATGGATACCTTCCCGCTAGATAGCACGAGACGCGATACTTTTTCGTGATCATGTACAAGACCTGGCTGTTCAAGAACTGGACGGAACTGTCCATCCGTTAATTCTTGGACTTCAGACAATGTGTTCGGGTTACGAAGCAGACTCTTCGGTGTCATAATGACAAGCGGACGAATCTCTTCACGAAGCAGCATTTTCGCCTGTCTTCTAAGAATATGGAAATATTGCGCTGCACTTGTCAGATTCGCAACTGTCCAGTTATTCTCAGCAGCTGATTGCAGGAAGCGCTCTGTTCTTCCACTTGAATGCTCAGGACCTTGTCCTTCATATCCATGCGGCAGCAGCATCACTAAACCTGATTTTTGTCCCCATTTTGCACGGCCAGCTGAGATAAATTGATCGAAATACACTTGAGCCGCATTTGCGAAGTCTCCGAATTGAGCTTCCCAAATCACTAACGTTTCAGGAGAATAAACATTATAACCATATTCAAATCCGATGACTGAGCCTTCTGACAGTGGACTGTTATGAACAGTAAACGATGCATTTGCATCACTCAGTTCATGAAGAGCAATAAATTCATCACCCGTTTGACTGTCGTGAAGAACAAGGTTTCTTTGAGCGAAAGTACCACGCTCTGAATCCTGTCCGGTCATTCGAATTGGCGTACCGTCTTTTAATATAGATGCAAATGCGAGTGCTTCCCCAAGTGACCATTCTACTTTACGGTCATCTGTAAACACTTTTGCACGTTTTTCAAGGATCCTTTTCAGCTTACCAAATACTTGGAAATCATTCGGCCAGCTGATCAATTCTTCATTCAGCTTTCGCAATACATCAAATTCTACTGATGTATCCACTGCTGGGAAGCCGTTTGATACAGGCTCTGGCAGTTCGATTTCTTGAATCGTATGCTCTTTCTTTGAAGGCACCTTTTTATAGGCTTCTTCTATTTTTGCCGTCACAGCCTGCTCGATTTCTTCACGCTGCTCTTTTGTCAAAAGACCTTCTGAGACAAGTTTATCTGCAAAGATATTCTTGACCGTTTTGTGCTTTCTGACCGCATCGTACAGCATTGGCTGAGTTGTAGAAGGCTCATCCATTTCGTTATGACCGTATCTGCGGTAGCCGATCAAGTCAATAAGGAAATCCTTCTTGAAACGTTTGCGGTATTCTACAGCTAGCTGAACAGCCGCTAAACACGCTTCTGGATCATCTGCATTGACGTGAACAATAGGAATCTCAAACCCTTTTGCAAGGTCACTTGCATATTTCGTCGAACGAGATTCATTGCTTTCCGTTGTAAACCCGATCATATTGTTGGCAATAATATGGATGGTTCCGCCCACTTGATAGCCTACAAGTTGACTTAAATTTAATGTTTCTGCCACAATTCCTTCTCCAGGGAATGCTGCATCCCCATGAATTAAGATGGCTAACGCTTTTTCAACGTCTTGAACTGGATAGCCTTTTTGAGTACGTGATTCCTGAGCAGCACGCGTGCTTCCTTCAATGATTGGATCAATGAACTCCAAGTGACTTGGGTTATTAGCAAGCGTGACTCTCGCACTCTTTGTATCTTCGTCTTTGATTTGACGGTCAGCTCCAAGATGGTACTTAACATCCCCTGTCCATCCATAGCTGATGCCGATAGAGCCTTCTGATGGAACAAGCTCTTTATTTGGCGCATGCTGGAATTCTGAGAAAATGATCTCATATGGCTTCCCTAACACATGTGCTAATACATTTAAACGGCCTCTGTGTGCCATTCCAATGTTAATATTTGAAGTCCCTTGTGTAACGGACTCTGAAATAATTTCATCAAGTACTGGGACAAGTGCGTCTAAACCTTCTATAGAAAAGCGCTTTTGCCCAACAAATGTTTTATGAAGAAACTGCTCGAACTGCTCAACTTCTGTTAATCTCTTGAATACAGAAACTAGTTTATCTGATGGTTTTTTCTTAAATAGTTCACCAGACTCGATTGATTTTGAGAGCCAGTTTCGCTCTTCGAAGTCATGTACGTGATCAAACTCAAATGAAATGGTACGCTTATACGTATTTCTCAAATGGTTAATGGCTTCTATGCCGTTTGAAATGTGTTTTGGTGCATCCGGACTAATAATAGATATCGGAATATTCTTGACATCTTCTTCTGTTAAACCGTACTCCTTTAAAGGAAACAGTTCTTGTAATTCCTTTTCTTTGCGAAGAGGATTGACGGAAGCATTTAAATGGCCATACGTTCTGATGTCTTCTGCCAGTTTAACGACTGATGCTATCTTTTGGATTTGTTCAGAAGTAACTACGCTATTTTCTTTTTTCCCAATTTCCTCCTTCATTTCACTCGGTGGTGCACCAAGTTCATCAAATATGCCTCTTAGATCTTCATCAACACTAGTAGGATCCTGGACATACTGATCGTAGAGCTCGAGCACATAGCCGAGGTTCGGACCATGAAATTCTTCCCAACTCAACGGTTGTTTCACATCATTTTGAAACATTTTGAACACTACCCCCAACTTTGATCATCAAGTGATTGAACACTATCTCGATATAACTTCCAGAACACAATGACCAAATTTATGTAATAAAACGCTTCCAATAATATTCTACCACTGTTTTGGATTACTTTCTACATTCTTTGTTCAATTAAAGATAAAAAATTCACAGAAAAACAAAAAATTTAAATCATTCCGAAAAATAATTTAAAGAAAGGGGCAAAACCTTATGCCCCAATGCTTTTATGCAGCAGTTTCTTCAGTAGTGGATATAAAACATCTGGCAATGTATCGACATCTGGTACAAAAATGCTGAACTTGCCATACATATCTTGAATGGTTTTCATCTGTGCTTCTTCTATCGGCGAATTGGATAAAAACACATTGATCACTTCAATGCCCTTTTTCCTCGCTTCAAGAACTGCTTCATGCGTATCGACAATCCCATTTTGTTCGTAGCTGAACGCAGCTGGCTCTCCGTCTGAAAAGACAATCAGAAACTTTTGCTCTTCTCTTCGCTTTAAAATCATCTTTGTCATTTGACGAATCGCATAACCATCCCGGTTATCCTCTTCTGGCTCAAGAGACATAATAGAAGGCCCTGCATCAAATAAAGAATCTTTGAACGACACGACTGTGTTGAAGTAGTTTGGCTGACTTGTTTCTGTTGCGTCGTTTGTATCTTCCCAAAACCCAACAATTTGATGTGGGACTTGTACGGATTTTAACGCTTCATGAAATAGAACAATGCCTTTTTTCGTCTCGTCCATCTTGTCAAACATGCTCGCTGAACAGTCTACTAATAAGGTGAAAACAGCATCAATCTGAGAAGACGGTGCTTGTTTTTTATAGAAAAGACGCGGATTAGACTCTGTAAAGTAGCGAATCAGCTTTTTGCTGAGACGTCCCGCATGAAGGTCCGTTTTAGGCCAAGATTTTTTATGTTCAAGAGTTTTTTGGATCATTTGTTTTAAGCGTTTTTGGTAAGGCTCAATTTCCTTCGCATGCTGCTTGTATACATTGATTTGTTCTGGCATAGGCGGATCTGGTGAAATCATGACTGGAAACGCATATTTGTTCTCTTTTCCATTTTCATGACCGTCTGCTCCGCTTTCTTCACCTTCAGCCTCTTCCAGCGCCTCAAGCTTTGAATAATCTTTTCGGTGTGTTTGCTTTGCAGAGCCTTGTACAGTTCCGAGTGCCTGATCTCCGTCATCGCCTTCTCTTGCTGCATCCTTACCAAGATCACTTTTACCGCCATGCTCTAAATCAAATTGAAGGAAGCTTTTTGATGGCGCTTCGGTTTCTCGATGCCATACTTCCATGTACTCTTGGTGAATGTCTTCATCGCCTTCTTTTTCCCGGTCGACTTTGATGTCCTCACTTAATTTAGGTTTTCTTTTTAAGTCATGGAACAGTGGTTCTTTTGCCGCTTGTTCATAGTCCAATTCAGGGAAGAAAAAGTACGTATTCAGCATGTCCTTTTCAAGCAGCTCATCAAAGCCTTCCATCAATTCTTTGACAATAGCTGCAATGTCTGCTGTTGAACCCGCATCATACACACGTTCAAGACTTGACTCAATAAACGGAATCATCGGATTGATCTGCTCATGAAGAGGCGGAATCTCTTCGAGCGGAGAATCAGCTGTCAGCTTCACATAAATCGCACAAAAGAGTGCATCCGTTAAAATGCTTCGTTCCTGGTTAATCGTTAATTGTGTCTTAAAGTGACGCCGGTACAGCTCTCTTCTTCGTTTAAATACCTTTTTTGTTCCTGGGCGGCCATGTTTAATCCGCTCTTCAATCCGGATATCTTCAAACAGCATAAACAATTGTTTACATATATCAGGAATGGATAATGTATGCGCATAGCGAACGATCTCCTGAAATACAGTAAGATCACTATAAACGGTCCCTACTGCACGAAGGAACACATCACTTTTCAGCCCTGCTAGCATATCTTCTTGTTTACGATCATCCCAAAAATGACTGATAAAAATTTTCTTTTCAAACGGTTCATAGTAGGACTGCACACCGTATTCAAGCTCGACATCATCACTTTTTGCTAACGTTTTAGCTAAATCCGTTAATTCCATAAATAGAAATGAATCGATTCTGCTGTCATTAAATTTGATAAATTTCACAAGTCAGAACCTCACTCGAATAATGTTTGGGCGATATTTCTTACCGCTGCTTTTTCCCGGTCATCTTCCAGTTTTTCAACAATCCCTCGTTCAACGGCACGAAGCGGCGGGATGTATTGCGCAAGATCACAAGTATCTAGGAGCGCGCGGATGGATGCTGCTTCTTCACTCACCTGTCCGTTATGAGCTTGTGTAATAAGGTCTGATGAGAGCTGAACGAATTGATCAATTAACCGCTCATCCTTTAAAACAGATTGAGATTGCAGCACATCTTTCAGGATACCGCCGCCGATATATGGAACGTCAATGACAACAAATCGGTTTTTTAACGCTTCATTTAGAGGCACTGTGCCTACATACCCTTCATTGATTGCCGCAATGACGCCAAAGCCTTCTTCTGCTCGAACAACCTCACCTGTAAATGGGTTTGTCATCATTTTTCTGTAGTCGAGTACACCATTTAAAATAGGCAGTGTTTCTGGCTTTGCCATGTTGATTTCATCAATATATAAAAGATGGCCTTTTTTCATTGCTTTTGTCACAGGTCCTTCAATGAATTCAATCGAAGCCACCTGACCATCATTGTGAATGGTTTTATAGCCAATCAAGCTTTCAGCATCAAGATCAACCGAGCAGTTCACACTGTGCATCGGCTGCTGAAAGAAAGCGGATAATGTTTCTGCTAGTTTTGTTTTACCTGAGCCGGTCGGCCCCTTTAAAAGAACGTTTTTTCCTAGTGCTAATGCAATCATGGCATCTTGAATGATAGAAGTATCCTGTGATTCATAGCCGCCTGTTCCAATAAGTGGACGAAATTCTTCTTCCAGCACTTTTGCTTTTGCTTCAATCATTGCTTGAATTTCTTCTGGGAGTGATTGTTCGTTAAACATGTATGATTAATTCCTCTCTTCGATCATTTTCCTCACCAAGTATACTAAAAAAACCTTTATGCACTCAATACATAAAGGTTAGACTTCTGTTATTTCACCATTTCTTTTGTGATCGCTCCGCAAGCGATGCGTTTCCCTGAGTTTCCAGAAGGGTTACTTAAATAATCATCTGCTTCTGCATGAATGATAAAGCTTCGCCCATTTTGATCGATTAATTGATTTGGGCCTCCCTTTAATGTCACATCTGGTACGTTCACGACAACATCAATTTGTCCATCTGCCCCTACCTCTAAATTAGGCATATCTCCAGCATGATGCCCTTTTGGATTGTCAAAACCATGCTCTCTATGGGTTGGATTAAAGTGAGCTCCTGCCGTTTCAAAATCTGGCGTTTCACATATTCCTGTTTCATGAATATGAAAACCGTGAGGACCTGGCGGCAGCCCTTTCGCTTTCACATGCAAATCAAGCCCATTTTCTGAGGATTCTCTGATTTCAATGCTTCCTATTTTTTGCCCGCTTTCGTTTATGAGTGACGTTGTGACTGGTGATTGTTTAGGTGCGGCAACTTCGCTTGTTTCTTCTGTCATTTCTTTTTTCGGCGGTGCATGACATGCTGACGCAGTAAAGACCAAACATATCATGATCATCCACACTGACTTTTTCATTTATGACTGCCCCCTTTTGTTATCAGTATGGACAATCACAGCAGCGGGCAAACAAAAAAAGCCGAAAATCGGCTTTTTTTAGAAGAAACGTTTTGCACCTAAGTAGGCTTTTTTCCAATATGGGTTGCTTAGGTTCGAGATCCCTACTCCATTGTCACTTGCATGAAGGAAATCTCCCCCGCCAAGGTATAGTCCCATATGAGAAGGGCCCGCTTTATACGTTGTAAAATAAACAAAATCTCCAACTTGTGGTGTGCTAACAGAAGTCATCATATTCCAGTAGCCTGCTGTGCTTAGTCTGGATACAGATGAAACTTTGTTAATGAGATAGTAAACAAAGCCGCTGCAGTCAAATCCTGCTGGAGTATTACCACCCCATCTGTAAGGAACGCCTGTCAGCTTTTTCCCCTCTTGGATCATTGTCGTGATCTTTGCGTTCATTGGTACATCGTTTTTGTTATTGTTGACCGGAGTTGTTGAACCGTTAGACGTAGAACCGTTCGATCCAGTTGAGCCGGAAGCTGCACCATTAATTTTTAATACTTGTCCAATTCTAAGCACATCACTTTTCAAGCTGTTGGCTGTGCGGATGGATTGAACCTGTACTTTGAATTGATTCGCAATTTTCCATAACGAATCGCCTGATTTTACAGTATAAGATGTTGTTTTCCCGCTAGAAGACTGGTTACTGTTTGAATTGCTTGGTTTAGTAGGTTTTGACTGACTTGGTTTTGATGCAGCCGTCCCTTTTACTTTCAATACTTGATTCGGATAAATCATATCAGATTTTAATCCGTTCAATGTTTTGATTTCACCAATCGACATATTTAGCGAATTCGCAATTTTCCAAAGAGAATCCCCTAATTTAACCTTGTATGTACTTGAAGACGATGAACTATTTGAGTTCGTAGTCTTATTGCTTGAGCTGGAATTTGAAGATGAGTTTGAATTTGATGACTGGCTTCCGCTCGTCTTCGTGCTGCCAGATACCTTTAGCTTTTGACCAGGACGAATCAAGTCGCTGTTTAAGCTGTTTAGGCTTTTTAAGCTCGCAACTGACATTTTATGATTTTTTGCAATCAGCCATAAAGAATCTCCAAGCTTTACAGTGTAGCTGGAAGTCGTTGAAGCACTTGATTTCTTCGTTGCTTTTGATCCTGTTGATGAACTGGATTTCTTGCTTTTTCCGCCAGGAATTTTCAAGCTTTGTCCTGCGAAAATCATTGTCGTTTTTAATTGATTAAGAGATTGAAGCTCCGAAATACTTGTATTGTACTGTTCGGCAATCTTCCAAAGTGAGTCACCGCTTTTCACCTTGATCGTCTGTGCTTCTGCCGGTGCAGCAAACACAGCTGAGCCAGCGATCGCTGAAACTGTGAGGCCGGTTACTACTTTTTTCTTCATAAAGAAATCTCCGCCTTTCGTAATTTGGTTCATTAAGACTTATGTACTAGTTTCGAGTTTAGCATTTAATGGTTCTGCTTCTCTTGCACTATTTTATCTTTATTTCTATTATATTACTCGACATGAAGACGTTGGGCAATAACAAATAGGCTAAAGCAGCCAACTCAAAATGCTAAAAAACAAAGCCATATCGTTTCTATCGGCTGTTTGTTTTATTTATAAACATTTTTTAAGGAATTTTTAAGTTGACGTTTAGAAATTTGTCAAAACAAGCACGCTGCTAGTTTCATAGTTCTATTCTACATGACAAATTTTTCTGTATCAAATGACTTTTTGCTTAATTAGCTATTTTTTCTCCACAAATAAAAAAGCATCCTTCCGAATGAAGAATGCAGCGTTCGTTTTTATTTTCTTATTTCCGGATCTTTTACGGTAAGCGGATAAAGCACGCCTTCTTTCGCAAACGACATTTTTCCCGTTTCTTCTGATACGACAAGAACAAGTGCATCGGTCATACCAGAGAGTCCGATCGCTGCCCTGTGCCTTGTGCCGAGCGACGGGCTCACTTTTTTTGATGTAAGCGGCAGCACATTTGCAGCAGAAACAAGTGTATTTTCTTTGACTAAAAGAGCCCCATCATGAAGTGGATTTCCCGGGTAAAAAATGCTTTCTATTAAGGAAGCACTAATTTTCGCATGGAGGTTTGTCCCTTTTTGAATAAAATCCTCAACCTCATCCCTTCTTTGGATCACAATGAGTGCACCATGCTTTTGTTTTGATAAATGCTCAATGGCTAAAGAAAATTGAGCAAATCCTGGTGTGAATTCTTCCATATACGCTTGCAAATAAAACGACGAAGCCTCTGCATGCATTTCATTAAACTGATCATGCAATGATTCGAGATCACAAAGTAAGCACTGCTCTGTTTCATCAAGAGAATCAATGATGTCACTTGCATCCTTCTTAATGTTCATCAAGTGTGTTCTCATTCCTGCTTTAAATATGACTTCTTCGTTCGTCCGGTGGATCATCTGACCTTTTCCCTCCTTCTTTCGCTTGTTGTTATAAAATAGCAAATTGTGCACATTCTATTTGTATGGAGGTGAGCTTAATATGACCATTCAGAAAATCATCCAATATGCTTGCAGCATTTTAGGTGTTGTCAGTCTTTCTTTTATTTATGCCCAAATGTTTAAAAAAACGAAGCCATCTAAGAAAAATAATCCGACGGAGAATTGATTTTTTTACATAGCATGATATAATTCCTCTCGTTATTTCTGTTCAGAGAGGAACTTATGATGAGAGAAACGAATAGCATTCGAGCAAAGCTGACACTATTTTTAACCATTTTGATTCCGATTTTAATCACCCAAGCAGGTCTTTCACTTATTACATTTTTAGATACGGTGATGTCTGGAAAAGTAAGTGCAGAAGACCTTGCGGGGGTTGCGATCGGTTCTAGTATTTGGACACCTGTTTATACAGGACTTGCCGGTATTTTAATGGCCGTTACTCCGATTGTGGCTCAGCTGATGGGGGCTGGGCATAAAGAAGATGTTCCCCGGGCTGTCTTTCAGGCGATCTATTTGTCCTTTCTTTTAAGTATCGCTGTGATTGTCATTGGTACGATCAGCGTCCCTTATATACTCGGAGGACTTGGACTCGAGCAATCTGTAGAGGATATTGCTCAGCATTTTCTCAGCTTTCTTGCGTTTGGCATCATCCCGCTGTTTGGTTATTCGGTGCTAAGGTCATTTATTGATGCATTAGGGAAAACACGTGTGACGATGTTCATCACGCTCACAGCACTTCCTATTAACTTTGTTTTAAATTACGTATTGATTTTTGGGAATTTTGGCTTTCCAAAGCTTGGTGGTGCGGGTGCCGGCCTTGCATCTGCAATGACGTATTGGGCGATTTTCATCATGAGTATTTGTATTGTCATTAAAGCAGAGCCATTCGCCTCATTTCGTTTGTTTCAAAAACTGCCTCGAATGAATATCTCCCGTATAGGCCAAATACTGAAAATTGGCCTTCCTATCGGGTTTGCGATCTTTTTTGAAACGAGTATCTTTGCAGCAGTGACGCTTTTAATGGGTCACTTTGATACCATTACAATCGCCAGTCACCAAGCGGCAATGAACTTTGCTTCTATTCTTTATATTTTACCGCTTAGTATCTCAATGGCGTTAACGATCGTTGTTGGGTTTGAAGCGGGGGCTAAGAGATATAAAGACGCGCAAAGCTATAGCTATATCGGCATTGGTACGGCGGTATTATTCTCATTATGTACGGCCGCACTTATTTTGTTATTCAGACCAGAGATCGCTGGTTTATATACAGCTGAATCAGCTGTTTTACAAATGACACAGCACTTTTTGATTTACGCGATCTTCTTCCAGCTGTCAGATGCGATTGCTGCACCCATTCAAGGGGCTCTGCGCGGCTATAAAGACGTGAATTATACGCTGATTGCTGCTTTTGTCTCTTACTGGGTCATCGGTCTTCCTGCCGGTTATCTCATTGGCACATATACCTCCTTTGGTGCGTTTGGTTATTGGATTGGGCTGATTGCCGGGCTTGCCGCAGGTGCCATCGTCCTCTTTATCCGTCTCAGATTGATTCAAAAACGTCAACTTCGATATGTATCGAACCACTAAATACAACAAAAAAGCAGCTGATCTATGTCAGCTGCTTTTGCGTTTAATCATTCCATTGATACGTCCAGAAAATTTCTTCATCAAACCATTTTTGGACGACAGGTTCTTTGTTTTTCAGTTTTTGTTCAAGTTCTCTCAGCATGCCTTCTGTTTGCGTTCTATGCGCTCTCAGTGCATTTAATTTGATATCTGCAACATCTGTAATATCAATAACAATATCCGCATTTCCAAGCACTTCTTCTCTATTTTTCGTAATGGCCATGCAGTATGTGACAGGGCGGTCTTCTTTTTTCTTGCGGTATAGAGCGCGAATCACAGCTTCGCCTGTCGCATCATGATCAGGGTGTACACCGTGTCCTGGATAAAACGTCACAATGAGTGTCGGTTTGACTTCATCAATGATGGATTCCATCACATCTGCCAAATACTCGTCGTCTTCAAATTCCAATGTTTTATCACGCAAGCCAAGCATACGTAAGTCTGTGATATCCATTTCTTTGCAGGCATTGATTAATTCATGTTTTCTTAATTCCGGAAGTGTTTCACGGTTAGCATATGTTGGGCTTCCCATATTTCTGCCCATTTCCCCAAGTGTCCCGCATGCATATGTGACGGGAATTCCGCGTTTTCTGCTTTGTGCAATGAGACCTGCAACCCCAAAGGATTCATCATCGGGGTGAGGCAGCATCACTAGTACATGTTCGTTCATGACTCGTCACCCTTTCTTCTACACCTGAAATGGTGTTTCACTAATTTGTAATGAGATCGCTAGTTTCCCGTCTGGCAAGTGCCCAGCTAAAAGCAGGCGGCCTTGGTCATCAAACACATAATCGGTTAATCCTTCTGCGTAAATCCAGCCATCTTCTGTTTTCATTCCAACACGGTATGGACCTTGTCCTTTTATTTTCGCCTGTGAATAGACGACTTTCGCGTTGCGGATATATGCCACAACCGTCATATTTTGTTCGTTTACATGAGCTGAATAAGAACCAGTTGTCGTTTCAAGATGAACGAAGACTGGACGATTTAAAAACGATTCAAGATGTGCTGTGACATCTTCCGTTTGAATTGGTTTCATGAGTGGTTCCTTCCTTCATTTTGAATTAATTCTCGCAGCTTTTTTGTATGTAAGCTGATCAGCTGCAGCTGATGATCATGCTTAAGCTCACTTTCTAAAATTCTCTCCACAGCAAGCACATACTTTTGGTGTAATGATTTCCTCGCCCTCGGATGAGTTCGTGCATCAAGTAAATCATCACATATGGCCTCGTGTAAAGAAGACATATCATCAACATCAAGCTGACGATTTTTCCATAAAGATTGATAGGCGGCTGCAAGCTCATGAGCTGACGACATATGATCACCTCTACAGTTTTGGTAACAACTTATTATGACATGATCCGCCTGCAAAAAAAAGCAAACTGCTCGTTTGACTTAATGAGAATTCGCTGTTTTTTTCATGCGTAATTGAGAGGTGGTAAACAGTAAAATCGCCACCCAAATACAAAGAAACGTCACAATTTTAGCTGCGGATAAGTGTTCGTGATAGACAAACAGCCCTAAAAACAGCGTAATTGTCGGTGCAATGTATTGCAAAATGCCCACTTGATAAAGAGGAATTCTTTTTGCGCCTTCTGAGAATAAAAGAAGCGGCACGGCTGTAAAAACACCTGCAAAAAATAGAAGTCCGAGCGATCCGAAGCTGTTAGGATTCATAGTCACAACAGGTTCTTTTAAGAAAAATAATAAGTACACTAGTGCAGCCGGTGCGAGAAGCAGCGTTTCAATCGTCAAACCAATCGCGCTCGTGAAGCTCATCCTTTTTTTAATCAGACCATAAAAACCGAAGCTAAAGGCTAATAAGAAAGCAACGACAGGAAATGACCCGTATTGAACTGTTGAAAGGATCACCCCAAATGCGGCAATGAGGATGGCAATGGTTTGTAATTTATTAAGTCGTTCTTTTAAGAAAATAATCCCTAATAGAACGGATACAAGCGGATTAATATAGTACCCTAAACTTGCTTCTAGCATAAGACCATGATTGACTGCCCAAATATATACATACCAGTTGACCGAAATTAAAATAGCAGATAAAAGTAATGAAAAAAATGCTTTACCATCCAGTATGAGACCCTTTACTGTCTGCATCGCTGGGCGGACTTGTTTTAAATACAAAAGAATACCGCACATAAACACAAATGACCATACAATTCTGTGCGCTAAAATTTCGCCTGACGAAATATGTTCCATCAGCTTCCAATATAACGGGAATAAACCCCAGAGTGTAAAAGATGCTGCCGTGTAGAGAACACCTTTTGAATGCTGTTCGTTCAATGTAACCATCCCTTTCTAAATCTAACGTATATTATAGCACGCACGCTGGCGAATGGGCATATACTAATTCAGGGCATTTAGAAAGGATGATTCGCATGTTCGACTGGAACCGATTATTCCCTTTTCAAAAGCAGTTCTCAAAAGAAGCCTTAAAGAATTCAGATCCTAAAGACGTTGAGCAGTATGTCAATCAAGTCATGGAAAGTGTATTCGGCTCCAATTATCCTGCTCAGTTCCCATTTCAGGACCCCCTATCTCAAAATCAAAAAACAAGAGAAACTGACGTTCAAAAAGAAAAAGAGCCAGAAGTCGAAGTGTTCGAGACGACTGATCATGTGTTTGTCAAAATTGAACTTGCTCGTCCGAACACAGAAAAAGTCAAAATCAAACATACAGCCAATCTGCTGTTTATTGATCATTTTCCTGAAGAAGGGGCGCAGAAAAAAGTCGTCCTCCCTGCTGCTGTGAAGCGAAAAGGAACGAAGGCGTCGTATCAAGACGGTATATTGGAAATTATGTTTTTAAAGCATGATGATCCAGGAATTTCTGAAATTGATATTCCATTATAAAAAGCCTGCTTTGGAATGGAAGCAGGCTTACTCTTTTTTCTTAATAATATGGTGGATATCCGCCGCCATAAGGTGGTGGAGCAGGCGGTGGTGGCGGGGGGTAATATGGACGGGGATAATTAAAAATCGCACTTCCTAGAAATCCGCCAAGCAGTCCGCCGACCAAAGGAGCGCCAAAACCAAAAAACAAAGGGACTCTGGATTCATATGGCGGAATGCCAGGGGCGCCGCCTCGAAAATACGGAGTATGAGGGTACATGCATTTCTCCTCCTTTGTCATGTGCCTAACATCAGCATATTCATCAAGAGTCAAAATGTTTGGGCAAACCTGAAACTAGGCTTGCTCCTTTTTGCCGTGAGAGTCTGTATACTCCCCTGCCCACCGAGATACCTCATGAAACACATCATGTAACGCATTCCCTTTTTCAGTTAAGCTGTAAATGACTTTGACAGGCGTCTCAGGCAGGACAGTCCGCTCTATAATTCCTTCTTGCTCGAGCTCTTTTAAACGCTCTGCAAGCATTTTTTGACTGATAGATGGAATCGTGTCTGTGAGGTCTTTAAAACGCTTTGGACCATCAAGCAATACATGTATAATAAGCCCATTCCACCTTTTGCCTAGGAGTAAAAAAGCTTGCTGAATGTGTGGACATAATTGGAATTCCATAAATTTCAGCCTTTCTTTTCATGATTGTTTGACAAACTAACGGTGTACAATTTAAAATATCTCTAGTTACAATAAGTAAGTTTCTCACTTTTTAGTTATTGTACCATACTATTTGCAAAAACGGGAGGAAATATCCATATGGCGACCGATCAAAAAACGATTGACATCTTAAAACAAAGAGCTTCAGTAAAAGAGTATGATACTACTCATGAAATGACAAAAGAAGAGTTAACAGAGCTTCTTGAAATCACAACAAAAGCACCATCTGCTTGGAACCTTCAACATTGGCACTTCACTGTTTTCCATAGTGCTGAAGCAAAAGCGAAGTTACTTCCAATCGCGTACAACCAAAAGCAAATATCACAAGCATCAGCTGTTATTGCAGTTTTAGGTGACCTTGAAGCTAACCAAAATGGCGAAAAAATCTACAGTGAGCTGGCTGAACAAGGCTTTATTACTGAAGACATTAAAGAAACATTGATGACTCAAATCAATGGCGCATATCAAAGCGAGCAATATGCACGAGAAGCAGCCTATTCAAATGCTTCATTAGCTGCTATGCAATTAATGATTGCGGCAAAAGCAATGGGCTATGATACGTGTGCAATGGGTGGCTTCAGTAAAGAAGCATACATCAAAGAATTCAATGTAAGCGGCCGCTACGACCCGGTGATGCTGATTTCTGTTGGTAAAGCAGCAAAAGAAGCTCATAAAAGCAATCGTTTCGACATCGAAGAAGTATCTGATTTCCTTTAAAAATTGGCAAGGTCTCAGCTTTTATGCTGAGGCTTTTTTATTTGCTTTAAATATTATTTTTACATACTTTCTTTCCCCTTCTCCCTCTTTACATCTTCACTTTTTCTCCTTTTTAAGAATGAAAGCGTTATATTAGTATGATATTCACCAAAATGATTGTTTTTTCTGAAAATGGTCTTGTGATCTAATCTGACAACTGCTATTATTATGAAATTACAAAA
This sequence comes from Bacillus sp. FSL K6-1000, assembly GCF_038630785.1. Taxonomy (NCBI): domain Bacteria; kingdom Bacillati; phylum Bacillota; class Bacilli; order Caryophanales; family Bacillaceae; genus Bacillus; species Bacillus sp. FSL K6-1000. The sequence goes on from NZ_CP152042.1 coordinate 1,940,598, forward strand.
TATTCAGGAGGAAATCATGAACAAAAAATTGATGCTGGCACTACTTATCGCGATTCCATTCATTGGACAGCTCGCATTACTGCCATTTGCGAATCGCATTCATCCATTTGTCATCGGCCTGCCCTTTTTCCACTTCTGGCTCTTACTATGGATTGTACTCACACCAATTTGCACATTTATCATTTATAAGATGCAACATTCAAATGGAGGAACTGACTAATGCAAGGAAATTTAACAGCTTTATTGATTACTGCAAGTATTATTTTCATCGTCGTGGTCATCGGTTTTGCCGCTGGTCGTGACAAATCATCAAGACAGTCAGTAGAAGAATGGTCTGTCGGCGGGAGAAAATTTGGCGGACTGCTTGTCTGGTTTCTCGTTGGCGCAGACTTATATACAGCTTATACCTTTTTAGGGCTTACAAGTACAGCTTATACAGCTGGAAGCGTCGCTTTTTTCGCTATTCCCTATTCAGTCCTAGCTTATTTTATTGCTTATTTCTTTTTACCGAAACTATGGACGGTAGCGAAAAGTCACAACCTTACAACACTTGCCGATTATGCACGTGAGCGGTTTGACAGCAAGCTGTTATCTAGTTTGATTGCGATTGTTGGGGTACTTATGCTGATTCCTTATATTTGTCTTCAGCTGAGCGGGATTCAAGATACGTTAACTGTCGCTGGAACTAATTATATTAATGTCAATGCAGTTGTTATCATTTCATTTATTTTAGTCGCACTTTATACATTTTTCAGTGGTATTAAAGGTCCTACATATACAGCCATTATTAAGGATATTCTCGTTTGGGTGATCATGCTGTTCATGGTGGTTTCACTGCCAATTATTCATTTTAACGGCTGGACACCGATGATGAACACGTTAGCCAAAGAAGCGCCTCAGCTTCTCACGATCCCTGAAGGCGGTCCTAAAGGCATTTTATGGTTCATTACTGCTTCAGGCGTTTCTGCCCTTGCTTTGTTTATGTGGGCACACGCGGCAACTGGGGTTTTTACAGCCAAAAGCGCAGATGCCATCCGTAAAAACAGCATGTTTTTGCCTCTTTATAATATTGTATTGATTTTGGTCATCTTCCTTGGATTTATTGCCTTTTTAGTCTTACCAGAAGATACAAATCCAAGATTTGCTCTTCTTCATTTAATTCAAACATCATATGGCGGCGTGATGCAGGGGCTCGCTTATTCAACGATTGCACTGGCTTCCCTCATTCCATGCTCCATCATGGCTATTGGCGCATCGAATTTATTTGCCAATAATTTATACCGTGACTTAATTCATCCGAATGTGTCACCTAAAAGATTGACCATCATTACACGTTCGATGGTATTTATCGTCATCGGGCTCGCTCTTTTATTCGGGATGCTGTTCCCAACTGCACTTGTCACACTTCAGCTCATTGGTGTTTCAGGAATGGTCCAAATCTTCCCAGCCATTGCCATCAGCTTGTTCTGGAAAAAACAATCGAGAGAAGCAACGATTGCTGGGTTAGTCATTGGAATCATCGTCACCTTTACAGCGAATATCTCACAAGTCACGTTCGGCCTTTATGAAGGTTTTCTTGGTTTACTAGCAAACGTCGTAGTCATCTTGATTTTAAATCCATTCTTCCAAAAGAAGGTCACGTCCAATTCTGTCATGAATGAACTATTTGAAAAGGATAATGAAAAAACAGAAGCGATCACAAGATAAGAAAAAGCAGTCCCCTGATGAGGACTGCTTTCATCTTGTAGACAAAGTCTACAAGATTTTTTGTATAACACAATTCCAATGTACATGCTGGAGTTTTATTTTTTTACGGCATGAATGTAATGAATGGTCTCAAAAGCTGATAGGTAATCTTCTCTATTGTTAAAATACAGTTTATTAATTTTTTCAGGTGATAAATGTTCATAAATGAGTAAATCTGATTTCTCTAACACCTTTTCGATTTCAAAGTACGAAAAACATGATTTCATCGGTTCTCCGCCTATTGAAGCCATTTTCACCATATTTTCAACTCTATTAGAGGTTCCTTTTTCTTCGAATAGTTTTTCATCTGCATAATCAAAAACGATTGAACTTCCTGATGGAACCTTGGTGAATAAATAATTTATTAAGCTTGAAACTTCCTCTTTCGTTAAATAGTAAGAAACCCCTAGAAGACTAAAGAACGTCTTTTTGTTATCAAATCCTTGACCTATTAGGTTTTGATAGGACAAATTTTTGGTGAAGTCCATAGAAACAAAATGAAGATTACTTGGGATTTTTAAGTTAGCCTCGTCCAATCTTTGCTTTTTAAATTCCTGTGTAGTAGGATGATCAATTTCAAATATTTCTAAGCTGTTTTCCAATTCTGAATGTCGGAAGCTAAAAGTATCTAATCCAGCGCCAAGTATGACATATTGTCTTAATCCTAACGCTACCTCATGAAGCATTACTTTTTCGCAATACGCAGCACGTGATAAGGTTATTGGAGACAGCTGGACTTGTGTAATCCATTTTAATATTTCTTCTGTATTTCCCTCGAATTTTTGTGCGATATCTTTGTTGAAGAAATGTATGCCTTGAACCATATTTTCTTTGATGTCATTGAATTCTTTTTCAGAAATTAATTCTTTAGCTATATAATCATTAAAGATTTTAGGAGTATCAAATTGACTATGATAGGATCTAGCAAAAGCCGATATTAACGAAGTGACACTGGGCTCATCTTTCTTCATACAAACACACTCCTTTATTTTAGAACAAAAAAATAGGATTCTCCTGGCCAGGAGAATCCTATTATATATTCTAAAAATAAGAAAGTAAATTATAGCATAATCACATTTTTTGTCAAGTTTAAAACAGTCTTTTTCCATACAAATAGTAACACCTAACAGCGTTACATGGATCAAAAATGAAAGTATGCTTACTTTCATTGCCATGAATTTTAAAAGGAAGCAAACTAGACATGGAAAGACCCGTGTTCAGCATAAAACTCTATATGTTTTTATCAAAAAACCCCACTTCACTTAAAATAAAGGTTGGGTTTTTCTACAATCTTAAAGCAGTCCCCTGATGAGGACTGCTTTTTCTTTATTTCATTTCTTTTTTCAAGACTTCAATGGCTTTTTTCATTTGTGTATCGTTGTTCTTTAACTTATCTTGGATCTTTGTCATCAGAACGGTCGTTGTATCTCCTGTCAGAATACCGTCTGCCTTTAAATCGTTGTCTGTTTGGAAGCTTTTGACGATAGACTGGAATGCTTGATCGTATTCACCGTTTGCTTTTGCTTTGTAGCCGAGCGCTTGGAACATTTTTTGAGCCGCTTTGACTTCATCTCCATTGTCATTTAGCTCATACGTTTTTTTCGGGCTTAAGTACGGCAGCTTTGCATAACTTGGAAGAGCTGCTTTGACCTGTGGTTCAATTCCTTTTTTGTGAATCCAAGAACCGTCTGGAGTCAGCCATTTTGCAATGGTTAACTTGACACTAGAACCGTCATTATAGTTTTGCGCATTTTGGACAGTTCCTTTGCCGAACGTCTTTTCACCCACAATTTGAATGCCTGAAGATTGGTGCAGAGCCGCCGCCATGATTTCAGCAGCGCTGGCTGAGCCGCCATTTACAAGAACAACTGCCGGCTGATGGACTTTGCGTTCTTTTTCAGCCTTGTACACTTGTTTCTTCCCTTTTTCTTCAACCTGCATAATGACTTTCCCTTTATCGATAAAGTCATTGCTCATTTCAATGGCTTCTGTCATAATGCCGCCTGGATTATCTCTTAGGTCAATGACAAAACCTTTTGCCCCTTTTTTCTCAAGGTCATCAATCGCTTTATCCAGCTCTTTCGATGTAGTTTCAGCAAAGGACGTAATTTGGATTTCTCCTATTTTGTCTTTTGTGAGTTTTGCATACACTGTTTCAAGCGGAATCGTGTCTCTTGTGATGGTCACATCTACATTGCCCACTCCTTGACGGTTGAGATGCAACTGGACATCCGTTCCTTTTTTTCCTCTGATGAGAGAGACTGCTTTATTGACCGACATTCCTTTGGTGCTTTTTCCATCCACTTTTAAAATATGATCATGAGGTTTCAAACCAGCTTTTTCAGCAGGAGAGCCTTTAATCGGCGCGACAATTAAAATTTGTCCATCCTTCTCTTCTACTTGTGCACCAATTCCTTCAAATGATGAAGAAATGGTGTTGTTAAATCCTTCGGCTTCCTCCTGATCCATATATGTAGAGTATGGATCATCAAGTGATGCAATCATTCCTTGGATCGCACCATCTACTAGTTTTTGATCATCCGTTTTTTCGTAATACTCATCCTTTACCTTCGTATACGCAGCCATGAGTTTACTAAACTTCTCGTCTCCAGAGACGCTGACAGCACCTTGTTTTGTGATCACAAATGTAATCGCAGAGGACAGTGCAGCAGTCACCAGAATGGCTACCACGAACTTCATTTGTTTTTTCAAAAAAACACCACCTTTATCTCCTTTCATTATTATCAAGGACGATGCTTCATCCGTCAACCAAAGGATCAACTTCTACTTGAAAAGATAAGCCATTTGCTCCTTTATTGCATAATCTTTAGAGAGGAACAGGATAAGGAAAGAAGGGATGATATGAGTGATTATGTAGAAATGCTTGCCTATTTTGGCGTATCAGGTGCCCATCCTGGCGGAATTGAGTTAACAAAAACGATGATTGAGCATATAAAACTGCCGCCTCATGCACGTATACTGGATGCCGGATGCGGTACAGGACAGACGGCCGCCTACTTAGGAAATATAGGTTATCAGGTGGAGGCCATTGATACGCATCCATTGATGATTGAAAAGGCGAACCTGCGATTCAAGCGGGAAGAACTGCCAACCCGCGCCTTAGAGGCATCCATTGAGCAGCTGCCCTTTCCAGATCAAGCGTTCTCTCTACTCATCAGTGAATCTGTTTTAAGCTTTACCAAGCTGCCTGTTGCACTTGCTGAGATCAAACGGGTCCTTGCTCCTGGCAGTCAATTGATTGCAAATGAAGCTGTGTTAAAAGCCCCTCTTACACGTGAAGAGATGGCCGTTGTTCGAGATTTTTACGGCTTTCACTCGCTCTTGTCGCTTGAAGAATGGAAGGAGCAGTTAACAGCAGCAGGCTTCCGTGACATTCAGATTCTCTCATTCGATGAACATATGGTGCAGGAGGAACCAACAGAAATGGAATTATCTGAACACATACCGCCTTCTCTTTACGAGACGCTGCAAACACACTACGATCTCATTCAAGCACACCGCAAGCAGCTAAGTCACATTCTATTTGAATGCACTGTATAAAATGAGCGAATCCCCTATATGTTTTGTCCAAACTCTATGAGGTCTCTCGCATAGGATAAGAGTGAAAAGAGTTTGTCATAAGGAGGAAAAACATGGAGCGCTACTACAAGCTTTGTCAGCAGCACATGGGGAAAGTCGCTAGAATCACTGATCGTAATGGCAGAGTACATGTCGGACGCATTGAGCGTGTGACAAACCGCAAAGTTTATATTCGTCCAGTCGGCGGGTCTCGCGGGGGCTTTGGCTTTGGCTATTGGGGCGGATATTATGGCTGGGGTGCAGCGTATGGCATCGGACTCGGGTTCATTACCGGCTTCGCACTAGCAGGATTGTTCTTTTTTTAAAAGAAGAATAAGAGAAGGCCTCCCGAATAACTGGGAGGCCTTTTACTTGTTTAGATTTTCTTTACTTTGTTCATGTATTCTTCAAATGTTAAATCGTGATCATGCATCGCTTTAGCAGCTTCTTTTCCCACATAGCGCAAATGCCACGGCTCATATTCATATTTCGTAATGTCTTCTTTTCCTTTTGGATAACGGATGATAAAGCCATATTTATAGGCGTTTTTAGCCACCCATTTGCCATCTGGTGTTTCACCAAATTTTTCAGAGATCTCAAAGCCGGCACTTTTTGAGGAAATGTCCATGGCAAGACCTGTTTGATGTTCACTTTCGCCTGGTAAAGCGACTGCTTCTTGTGCTTTTTCTTTGCCTTTTAATTTGACCTCACTATCAAAAATGACTTTTTGACGGTCATAGGAGCGATAGCCAGATACTGCAGCAAGCTCGAAGTTTTCCTTTTTTGCACCTTTGAATAACTTCTCAAGCGCTTGCGCTGCTTCTTTGCGGATATACCGCTTTTCAATATCTTCCGAAAAAGAGAATTCTACTTTTGGCACAACGAGATCAGAAGGTTTATAGGTTCCTGGTAATGCATATTCTTTGTTAACAAGTGCTAGCACATTTTCAGGATTTTGAATGGTTTTCAGACCGCTCACAACCTTGATGTCATTGAAATATTCACTCTTTAACGTCAGCTCTTGATTCGATGAATCTGCCGTATCGTTTGAGTTGTGCTGGGGAGATGAACTTGCTGCGTTTTTTTGTTCGTTTGTTTTGTTTGATTCAGATGTACCGCTTTTTTGATCCAGCAACTGGCAGCCTGATAATGCGGCTGTCAAACCAAGAATCGATGCGATTGAGAGTATTTTGTAGCTTTTCTTCATGACATACCTTCCTTTTGCTCTTCTAAAAAAATAAAGATGCGCTACGTAGTAGCACACCCTTTATACTATTATAAAACGGAGTCTAGCGCAATTAAGATCATTTCATCAAACGTTGTTTGACGCTCTTCAGCCGTTGTTTCTTCTCCTGTTAGAACATGATCACTCACTGTCAAAATGGATAACGCTTTTCGATCAAATTTTGCTGCAAGAGAATAAAGAGCGGTTGTCTCCATTTCGATCGCTAGGATACCATATTGAGCCATGAGCTCAAGTGGTTTTTCATTGTAAAATTGGTCTGCTGTAAATACATTTCCGACACGTACAGCGACATTTTTTGCTTCCGCTGTGTCATATGCTTTCTTAAGCAGGCCAAAATCGGCGCATGGCGCATAATCAATCGGCCCAAATGCCACACGGTTCATTTGTGAATCTGTTGATGATGTCTGCGCTAAAATGACGTCACGTACATTGACATCCCTTTTGATAGCTCCGCAAGATCCAACGCGGATTAAGTTTTGAACATCATAGCTTTGAATGAGTTCATTCACATAAATCGAAATAGATGGTACGCCCATCCCAGTGCCCTGTACAGAAACACGTTTTCCTTTATAGGTTCCAGTATAGCCATACATTCCGCGCACTTCGTTATAGCACTCAACATCTTCTAAATATGTATCTGCAATATATTTCGCACGAAGCGGATCGCCTGGTAGCAATACCGTTTCTGCAATTTGTCCTTTTTCTGCTCCAATATGTACACTCATTTTTTAGCCTCCACTTACGTTTACTATGTATTTTATCCTATTTATTATAAACGATAGAGCTTAAAAAAGAAAATACCAGCTGGATCTCAAGCTGGCATCATTCATCATCTATTTAGCCTATCGTCATTAGTCGTTCACTGCGTTTCCATCCTGCCGGAGAGAGCTGATAATAGCACTTCCCCTTTTTCCTATCATCAATCACAACAATATCGCCAGTTGTGATAAACCGCGCATTGTAATCATTAGGGACTGTATCATGTACATTAAATGTCGAGAATGCTTTTTCCAGTACATCAAGGTGTGTTCTGCCGCCAATCTTTGTCCGGTACACAGGCTGATGCCCACTTGCAGCGCCATATTCAGGTGTTTGATAAATGGTTAAGTGAAATGCTGAAGGTTTCTTTTGAAAAAATCTCAACGTCAATTGCATTCAAATCCCTCCCCTTTTATATAAAATTGGCTGGGATCTGTCAATTTCCTTCTTCTATTTTTGTCGAATGACAGGCAATCTTTCGTCAATCTTTTTACAAATGAGAAATAAAGCGAGTCCTATCGCAAAGCCTCCAGCGACATCTGTCAAATAATGCACGCCAATATACATCCGGCTGATGCCGATGACTAGGACGCCCAGTCCTGTGATCAAATAGACGATTTTCTGTCGTTCTTTCAGCCATGGAATCATCTCAACTAATAGATAAGCCATAAAAGGATAGATGGTGGCTGCATTCATCGAATGTCCACTCGGAAAGCTGTAATACGTTTCACCTACAAGGTGATCAAAGGCCGGACGCTCTCTAGCAAACAGCCCCTTTAATTCATGATTGATTGTTTTTTCTGTGAGATATAATAGAAAAAGCATCATGATAGAGTAGTAGCGCTTATACATAAACAATACCACACTAAAAATGAGCATGATTGGAACGAGCAGCGCGCTGATGCCAAGGTCCGTCAAAGCCAGCATGACATCATTTAAAAAAGGGAGTCTGATGCTTTCAAACCATAAGATGATCTGGTTGTCCAAATCTTGAAAAGCCCCAGATACCATGAGCGCAGCAATGGCGCCAAATAAAATGAAAAGAAATAGGATGTACACGCGAAGGATTCCCCTCCCTCTCTCTTCAGAATCTCTTCAAAGTATAGTGCCTACCACGCCTCTTCTTCAACTATCATTGCTTTTTTCAGCATATATTCAAATGTAATGTCAGCCAGCTCAAATGTTTCAAGCTCAGCAGGTATGTACCCTCTTTTGATCAGCTCCATGTAGAAGAACTCCGCAATTTCCTCTGTATCAATCACCAAATCTGCTTCTTTCATTGCATTCCGCCTCCTTTTTTATGATGTATGAACGCCGGCTGTTTTTTATTACAGTTTGTCATAATGGCTCATTCCATACATATAAATGCAGTAAACAAAAAGAAAAGGGGCTTGAAAGAATGAAATGGTTAAGCATATTAGATGGAGAAACATTTGATCAGGTGATGGGCCGTATCTTGAGGGGATGGTTTTATGTGATTGCATTTTTCTGTGTGCCTTATTTTTTATTCGTTTTAGGACAAGTCTTTCTTTAACCAAAATGTTCGTGTAAACTTTCCAAAATAAAATCCATCATATCCTTATATTCTGGATCTTTGAAAAATTCGTAGAGAATTTTATAATCGTTATAAATATCAAGAAGCTCATCCACTATAGATACAGCGAGAAATTCAAGTGAAGCTTCGCTTTCTTGTTTCTCTTCTAGCTGCAATAGAGCCGTTTGAACCATATCTTCTTCTAACTCTTTTGAGGTTTCTCCGACGTAATGCACAAAAAGAAGCTGATGAACAAACTGATCCATCTCATATTTCCTTAGGACAAGCGTTAAATCCTCCTCTTCTGTTTCCAGCCACTCTCCGTCTTTCAGCCTCGTAAGTTCGTAAATGACATCTTCCCAGCCATCTTCAAGGTAGCGCCAAATTTCGGTCCGATGACCGATGATTTTAAATAGCTCTTTTCCGTAATCTTTTACATATACAACATCGCCAATGAGGAACTCATATTCAATGTCCAGCTTTTCTGTATCGACAATCACCCCGCTATACTCATCGTAAAGCTGAAGTGATGTTTCAAAATAAAGCACCTCATTATGATTGACCTCATATAAATAGTGCTGGTCAATTTGATGGACTTTTGTAATCGTTCCGACTGTGCCGTACATGACAACGACGACAATATCCCCTACTTGATATTTTGGTGCTTTCGCCTTCATTCTGTCTCCCCCTTGCCCGACTTTTGGTCTTAACGTATCGTATGCCGGCGCAAGGAATTCTGCATGGGCAACCACACCATGCAAAACGCCATTTTATTTCTTATAAAAAAACCGCTTCTCCCATATGGAACAAGCGGTTGTGTGTTATTTTTTTTTGACTTCTACTTCGTATTGCTCAAACGCTTCGTCAAATGTTGTCATTGAGCTTAAATAATCACCATTTAATTCTAAATAAGCACACAGCTCATGATAATCAGTGGAAGCTTTAGGAAAGCTGTGATCCTCATACGCAGCATTTGCAAAATGGCTGATTTCATCTTTCGGTTTTGGATGTCTAAACTTCATTAAATAATGGTAAAACGACTTCACCTGTTTTCCCTCCGCGACACTCTATTTTGTTGTTATATTATACAGCAATTTGATGACTTGTATAGGCGGAGGTACAACTTATGAAGAAAAGTCAAAGTAATTTCGCTTTAATAACCGCTCCATGCTCATTAATTCTTCATAGGAGATTTTTTCTGGAAGTTTTGTCTGGTCCACTAAAATTAATTGATCTTCAATCTCTTTGACCGTCTCATCCTTTTGATAGGTCATACCGCAGTGCGTGCAGGAGATGGACGGCGTTTCGATGATTTCAATTGATTGTGTGCCCGTGATCAGTTCCCAATAGACTGTTGTCTGCTTAGCATTTGCTTTGTTTTCCTCACACCAATCACATGTCAGCAAGGCTATTTCTCCTCCTTCACGGTTTGTTCTTTTTTGAGCTGCGCTTGATATTTCTTCTCTTTTAATTCATCCCGTTTTTCACGTTTGTTTTTGAGTGTGTCATGCTCAGGATTTGTCTCATATGCTTCTCTACGTTTCATTCGATTTAAATTCTCAGGCGTAAACGATCTTGCTTCATCCTCAAATAGTGCGGTAATACCAATTGCTGGTTCTTGTTTTTCTTCATAAATTTCATTGAAATACGCATCTGCCTGGCCTGCGACGTAATGCTCTGGTTCTGGATAAGAGGTGATGACACCTTCAAAGTTACGAAGGACGACTTTATCAGGGCTTTGCGATAATAAATAATTTGGCTGTAAGGCAATTTTCCCTCCGCCTCCTGGCGCATCTACCACAAAGCTTGGCACTGCATAACCACTTGTATGTCCTCTTAAGCCTTCAATGATTTCAAGCCCTTTTGATACCGGCGTTCTAAAGTGGCCAATGCCCTCAGATAAATCACATTGATAAATATAATATGGTCTGACCCGAATCTTCACAAGGTCGTGCATCAGCTTCTTCATAATCGGCACACTGTCGTTAATACCTGCAAGGATGACGGCCTGATTCCCTACAGGGACACCGGCATTCACAAGACGTTCGCACGCTTCCTTTGCTTCTTTTGTAATTTCAATACTTGTGTTGAAGTGAGTATTCAGCCAAACTGGGTGATATTTTTTCAATATCTCGCACAGCTCATCTGTTATACGCTGCGGAAAGACAACCGGCGCGCGGGTTCCAATCCGAATGATCTCAACGTGCGGAATGTCTCGCAAGTTTTTCAAAATGTATTCAAGCACTTGATCATTGATTAACAGTCCATCTCCGCCAGAAATTAACACGTCCCGCACCTCAGGTGTTTCTCTAATATATCCAATGGCAGCATCTAATTGCTTTTTCGGCACACCCATACCAATCTGACCGGAAAAACGTCTTCTCGTACAATAGCGGCAGTACATCGAGCACTGATTTGTCACAAGAAACAACACGCGATCTGGGTACCGGTGTGTGAGCCCCGGGACAGGTGAGTCCTCATCTTCATGCAGCGGGTCTTCCAGATCATATTTTGTTTTATGAAGCTCTTCTGCAATTGGCACAGATTGCATACGTATTGGACATCTTGGATCGTCTGGATTCATCAGTGAGGCATAGTAGGGTGTAATGTTGAGTGGAATGGTTTTGGTGGAAATCTTCACCCCTTCTCGTTCCTCTTCTGTTAAGTTTACGATTTTTTCTAAATCCTCAAGCGTTTTCACGGTATGCGTCAGCTGCCAAATCCAGTCGTTCCACTTTTCCTCAGGTACATCCTTCCAAAGCTCAATGTCCTTCCAGTGACGCGCCGGTTCATACAATTTCTGATTCATATCCATTCCCCCTATCAGCATTCACTTTATACTATGCAAGTTATGTGCCAACATGGGAAAATGCCCCTATTCTTTACAAAAGGAGCTTTACCCGTCATATTCAATTGGATGCTGTGCCTAGATTTCGGCATCTGCATATTTCTTCAGTTTATATTGCAGCGTTTGTCGAGGGATTTTTAAGGCGGCGGCGGTTTTTTTAATATTCCCATTATGCTGATGTAAAGCTTCTTGAATCAATGTTTGTTCAAATGAAGACACTTGATTTTTTAAGGAGGATTCAGATGTTTCCCTTTCCAGTTTTTGCTCACGTAAATGAGCCGGAAGGTATAGAGGGGTGATCTCTTCCGCTTCCTTTGGCATCATCAACACGGCATGCTCTATCGTATGTTTTAATTCTCTAACATTCCCAGGCCAGTGGTGCGCCATAAACAATCGTTCCGTTTCTTCAGAAAGGCGTGTGACTTTTTTTGAAAACTGCTGATGATAGGTTTGAATGAAGTGGCGGGATAGCAGCGTGATATCTTGCTTTCTCTCACGAAGCGGCGGAATATGAAAAGATGACACATGCAGTCTATAAAATAAATCTTCTCTTAAAATTTGCTTTTTCACTGCTTCGAATGGGTCCATATTGAGCGCAGTAATGAGCCGAACATCCACTTGAATGGACTTTGCATCACCGATGCGGCGGACAACGCCATCCTCTAACACACGTAATAATTTCGTCTGAAGCGTGAGCGGCATCGCTTGCAGCTCATCAAGAAAAAGCGTGCCCCCATCAGCCAATTCGAAAAGTCCCTTGCGATCAATTGCACCCGTATAGCTCCCTTTGACAGATCCAAACAATAGACTTTCAAGTAATGTTTCTGGGAGCGCTGCGCAGTTTTGCGGAATAAACACTTGGTTTTTTCGGTCAGATTCATGGACAATGGCTTGAACAAGCACTTCTTTTCCTGTCCCAGTTTCTCCGTAGACAACAACTGATGACGGATAAGCAGCTGCTTTTTTTGCCCTTTCAAGCATTTCTTTTAAAAGCGGATCATTTGTTAAAAATGAAGCAAAATCATGCATTTGTTCTACCCCAGCCACGTCATATGTTCGCTTTTTTTGATCTAAACGATTGGAAAGGGCTGACAGCTTGGATACATCTTTTGCGACTTCGACCGCACCTATTAACTCGTTATCTTCAATAATAGGCAATGTCGTGTTCACTGTTTCAATTTTTTCTCCGTTTTTATTCAAATAGGTTTGCAGCGAATGATAAATGGGCTTTCCTGTTCTCAACACATGCATAAGCGTACTTGTTTTTTCAGTTAAAGAGGGATACACATCAAGGATGTACTTGCCAATCACCTCTTCTTTTTGTAAACAGTCAAACTTAGCGGCATTATGATTGTAAAAAATCGTCATCCCTTGATCATCTACAACGTGAATGGCTTCATCGATGGCTTCTAAAATTAATTCAAACCAATCTGCTCTTTCGACAACTTTCCCCATTCTTTCCCCCTCACTTTCAGTGCCAAAAAACCGGCATCAATTGCCGAGTTTTCAGCGGCTTGATCATTTCTAAATGGTTCCCTGTCTTTTTCATGTTTCGCTTTTTCCTTTCTACTTCCTGCAAAAATTTTAAAAAGCACCCCTCTTATGAGGAGTGCTTTCGCCCGGATGTCTGATAAAGAGACATATCGAATTCTTGCAGCGATTCCCTATACAGCGGAACAATCGACTTTCCTTCCTGAAATAACGTAAATTGGGACGGGTACAGCTTAATCGGCTGATGATAAAAAGCAAACCGCTTCACTACCTCAGGATCAATACGGCAAAAGGCATGATGCACAAGTAAATAAACATCTTGTTTCCATTTAAACAGCCGCCTGTTTGGCGGACTGAATACAGGAGAAACTTTGATGATATCGCCATCCTCAAATGCCTGAAGCTGGTCATTTGAAATCGTATAGATCTCCTTTGGGTGAAACTGAAAATATTGCACGTCACGTTTTGAAGCAAACCTTCTTTTTTTCTGTTTTTCAATATAAAAGAACGTTTTCCCCTGATCTGCGGTGACGACTGTATAATTGGGTACTGCCAGCTTCTCTTTTATTTCATATTTCATCTCACATAATAGCGGAACACGGATCGCACGCCTGTTCTTTTCATTGATCCAGCGCTTTTCAATTGCATGAAGTTTCCCGTCTGCGATTTGATAATAATCCCCTTCTTTTTCAATGATCGTTCCGTCAATTAAATCATACGGCATACTCGAAAACTGATGATGAAAGGAATGGGGCGTTTTATACGTTGTATCCAGTACAGCTTTTAATGGAAAAAACGAAGCGAAATGATTCAGCCTCATCCAAAAAACAGAATCTGCATGATGCCAGTGCTTTGGCTCATCATCCCAATATTGTCCGTATTTTTCATGAATCAGTGGAAGCAAGCGGCTTCTGTGCATGACCGAACAATGGTCCACTTGAAAGGACGCATGCTCTAGGATTTGATTTGCTTCTCGAACAAAACTCATCGTTTCCACTAAATGCTGATTCACATGCACAACCCGCTGCGAGGAATACACAATATCTATATGAGGCTTCGACCGAAAAACATCCACCATTTTAAGCAAACGATCTTTATGGTACACGGTATCATCGGTTAAATAACAAATGAGCTCACCTGTTATACGGGTTAATGCTTCATTAATAAGCGTCGCATATCGTGCGGTTAACAGCCGTTTTGCCGGATGAACTGTGTGCGAATATAGCTGAATGCGTCCATCACTCAAATAGGGCTGGATCTTTTGAATGGTGCCCTGTTCTGAGCCATCATCCATAATCAAAAGCTCCCAATGCGGATACGTTTGTTCTACCATACTCTTTAACACACGATCAATGAAATCTGGTTTATTGTAGCTTGTTAAAATCACCGATACTTTCATGATCATTATCCTTTTTGATTAGTTTAAAATGCCCCCCAGCTGACAATGTTCACAAAAGGAACACTCACTCTTAGCTGATTTGTCGCGTTTTTAAAGACCGCGACCGTATCAAACAATTGCACGACAACCACGTTTTGAAGTACATCTCCATTGACCAAATGAACACGCGGCACTGGAATGCCAAGCTCAAGCCATGGACGAAGTAATTCTTTGATGTCTGACACATTCTCTTCCTCACTTTCTTCTAAAAGGCGAAGAAGAAGTAAAATCAAGATGACTTCAAGCACTCCTTCCGACTCTAGTAATTCTTCGTTCCAACCATCTAATAATTGTTCAAATTCCATTCATAATCCCTCTCTCTTCACATTTAATCTTTACTAGAGTATGAGCGCCACTTCATTTAGCCTCAGCATTTGAAAACATTTTTAAAAATGTGTGAAGTGATTAATTGAAAAAAAGAATCAGGAATCAGCGTTCTGCTTATGCCAAAAAAAATGAACGGCATATACATAGGGGTGAGTTTGAATTGATGAAGAAAGGATGGGGAAAAAATGAGCGAAAAGCGTGCTGAATTAAAAAAAGAACTATTGAAAGTGTTTTTCAAACCAATTACTCATGCATTAACAGCTAATCTCGAAGAAGGAGGAGTTCAAGTGGAAGAGAAATTGAACGATTTATTAAGTGAAGTGGCAGCTGAGGCATCACCTTCAGATTCTGCTACAACACTCGATGTATCTCAGCCAGCAAGATGGATCTTTGCAAGACTCGCACCAGGAACAGTCATTAGTATTGTCACTGACTCAGGAGATTTAATTGGGCCAGTTCAATTTGTATCATTCGATGCTTCAACAGGTGTTGTATTTGTTACACAAGAAAGCTCTGTCACACCTACCGGCTCAGCAACGACTCTTTTAGATGTAGATAAAGTTGAAAGTGTTACATTCACATCTTAATGTGAGAGGGTCATCATGAAGCTTCTTTATATCAGTTCTGGCTACGGCGGAATCTATCACATGTTTGATCAATGGGTAGAAGAAAGCTTCATTGATTCCCCCTTTTCATGTGTAAAGATTGATAGAGAATCTCTACCCACTAACATGCACAAAATCCGGACATTTTCTCCGGATTTTGTTTTGATGATGATCGGTGATCATGTTCCGAAAGATGTACTTCATCAATTCAAACAAGAAAAAATCCCGATCGTTCTGTGGATGACAGAAGATCCCTTTTATGCAGATGTATCAGCTGCTTGCGCACGTGATGCTCAGCTTATCTTAACGATTGATGAAGGGATTTTGCCATTTTACAAACAATTAGGCGCCGAAAATACACACTACTTTCCCATTCCGACAAATACACGTGTTTTTCAGAAAAATGAATCGCCAGATGAGATGTGCACGTTTGACATTGCACTCATTGGCTACCCTTATCCCAACCGCATTAAGGCCATCGATACACTCTTAAAGCAAAACAAATGGCGTATTCTCGTTGCAGGTAAGGAATGGCACCGTCACTTAAATAAATCACGCAGACATTATCGTGATTTCACCCTTATAACGAATTGGCTGAGTCCTCAGCAAATGGCGGACATCTATCAGCAGACAGCGATTGTCCTGAATCCGCATAGGCCGTCTCAATTTGTATATAACAAAAATAAAGCCATGATTCAAAATATGAGCCTCAATAACAGAGCATTTGACATTGCTGCAACTGGAAGTTTTCAATTGACGGATCTACATCCGCCGCCTACTTTTTCAAGCTTTGCTTTTTACAAAGATGAGGACGATTTGATCAAACAGGTGGATTACTATGGGTCAAATGCAGGTGAAAGAAAGGCGGCCGCACTGAACAACTACGAGCAAGCCGTTCGCTGGAATACATTTGATACGATGCCGCAAAGGCTTTATGAAATCGTAAAAAGCGCCCTATAACTGGGCGCTTTTTCTTGTTGAAGGTCAGCTTATGCATGATCTTCTGCATCTCGGCGAGCCAATAAGACGTGCTCTGCCTTTTTCCGGTCCGCCTCCTGTTTCACCACAAGCGACCGCGTGTGATCCATCATATATGCTCCGACAGATCCTTCTAAAAAGGAATGAATGCATTCTTTGACATAATGAGCATGAAAAGCATATACCGCACCATTTAGCCGGCCATACGTATATGGCTGCTCATGTTTTGGCATGAAAAAGTAATGATTGTCCTTATATAAAGTAGCTTCATTGTTTTCATGCAGTGTCCAAGTTTCATTTGGGTTTTCTAACGCCTCTGTAAAAGATGCGGTGCAGTCATATCCCCCCTCCACTAAAAGCTGCAAGCACTTCTCGATATCTGCCGGCTGTCTTAGAGGAGACGATGGCTGCAGAAATAGCACAATATCAAAGGTTTTCCCCTCCCGCTCTAAATAAGCAAGCGCATGCTTCACAGCTAACAGCGACGGCGTTTGTTCTGTTACATGTGTACTTGGCAGTTCAATCACATTTGCTCCGTAGTGAGATGAAATGATTTGCGTATTGACATCCTCTGAGGAGACGATGACTTCATCTAACTCAATCATTTGCAAAAGCGGCTGAATGGTCCAATAGATAAGCGGCCGCTCTGCCAATATGCGTATATGTTCATCATGCTGGCCGTCGGTACTTCTAAATGCAGGTATCATGGCTAAAATACGATTTCCCCTATACATGTCTTCTCTTCTCCCCTCGCGCACAGCTCCCTTACAATTTTCTTCTCTGACCGAGCTGATCGCAGTACTGAAGTATTCAGGTCTCTCGTTTTTCTAGTTAATCTCTTATCTCTCCATATTCTATTAAGACGGCAAGCATATGGTTATAATTTGTTCACCTAATTTATACACGAAGTGGTTCTTTTCCTCAAACGAATGCCGCTCTTTCACATATGATGCAAAGTAGAGAAATGAGAGTTGGGGGATTAGATATGTCCAATCAGATAGAAACGACTTTGAAGACCTTTTTTCGTGACAAGACGATATTAGTTACAGGCGGTACAGGATCCATCGGCCGGCAAATCGTGAATAAATTAACAAGCTGCTCTCCAAAAAAGGTAATCGTCTTCAGTAAAGATGACAGCAAACAATACATGATGAAAAATGAGTACGCAGATCATCCAGAGGTCGTATTCGCTTTAGGAGATGTCCGGGATGCAAGCCGCGTGAGACAGCTCGTCAAAGGTGTAGATATCATTTTTCATGCAGCGGCCTTAAAACAAGTACCCACTTGTGAAGATAATCCGTTCGAAGCCGTTCAAACGAATATCATCGGCGGGCAGCACGTCATTGAAGCCGCCCTCGAACATGAAGTGAGTCATGTTGTCAACATTTCAACTGACAAAGCAGTTTCTCCGACTAATGCCATGGGTGCAACAAAATTGATTTCAGAAAAATTATTTTTCCAAGCAAACGAAAGTATTCCGAATCAAAAAACCAAGTTTTGCTCTGTACGCTTTGGCAATGTGCTTGGATCTAGAGGTTCCGTCATTCCGATCATGCTCCAGCAGCTATTAAATGAAAAAACTTTAACCGTGACTGATCCTCATATGACACGTTTTTTTATGTCCATTGAAGAAGCTGTTTCCCTCACACTTCAAGCAGCAATCATGATGAAAGGCGGCGAAACTTTCATTCTCAAGATGGAGTCCTTACAGCTTGCCGATCTCTTAAAAGCATTTCATGAATATGCCGCCCAAATCAATGCTAAATCTCCAGATGTACTTGTAGTCGGAAAAAGACCTGGCGAAAAGCTTCACGAGGAGCTCACATTCCCGCACGAAGCAGATGCACTCTTTGAACATGAACAATTTTATGCCATTTTACCGAGACCACATTTGTACCCTGCCTTTCAAAAAGTCGACTTAACGAATTACACATCAAAAGAAGCACCGCTCATTACAAAAGAAAAGCTGTTCCACATCATCGAACAATTACATCATACACACCATAAAAAATAAAAAATCGTCACACGGAAGCAAATGCTTTCCATGTGACGATTTTTAAATGGATCAATCAAATAGATGTTTCAAATCCCCGTAGCCTTCTTTTTCAAGATCATCCTTTGGGATAAACTTCAAAGCGGCTGAGTTAATACAATACCGAAGACCGTTTGGCCCTGGTCCATCAGGAAAAACATGGCCAAGATGAGAATCAGCTGTTTTGCTGCGAACCTCTGTCCGCACCATTCCATGACTCGTATCAACCTTCTCTGCTACTTCTTCCTCTTCAAGCGGTTTTGTAAAACTTGGCCAGCCGCAGTGGGCATCAAACTTATCTAAAGAAGAAAACAGCGGCTTTCCTGAAATGATATCCACATAAATACCTTCTTCTTTATGATCCCAAAATTCATTTTGAAATGGCGGCTCTGTGCCATTATTTTGCGTGACTTCATACTGCATGCGGTTTAATTCTTTTATACGCTTTTCTTTTTCATTTGCCATTATTTATCACTCCAATGGGACTCAATAAAACCGGCTCTGCCCGAACCGACATGATATCGTTCGTAGTGCATTTTGTTTTTCTTATAATAGTGCTGATGATATTCCTCTGCTGGATAAAAAGGACCTGCATCTAAAATTTCTGTCACGATTGGCTTTTTGAAAATCCCACTTTGGCTCAGCTGCTCTTTCGATGCTTCTGCTAGCTTTCGCTGCTCGTCATGATGAACATAAATACCAGTACGGTAAGATTCTCCTCTATCACCAAATTGCCCGCCATCGTCTGTTGGGTCTATTTGCTGCCAATAAAGTTCTAGCAGCTTCTCATACGGGAACACGTCAGGATCAAACGTAATTTGAACCGCTTCTCTATGTCCCGTTGTATTTGTACATACTTCCTCATAGGTCGGATTCACTGTATGTCCGCCAGTATACCCTGATTCAACTTTGATAATGCCCGGCTGTTCATCAAAAGGTTTAACCATACACCAGAAGCAGCCTCCTGCAAATGTGGCTAATTCTTGTTTTTCAGACATATTAGTGCCCCCTTCATTTAAAAAATGGTATCATCATATTATAACATGATAAAAAATAATGAAAATGATACGACTTGTATACCTAAAATAAAAGAAAGCATTCTGTCGTATCTTTAAAATATAATGGGGGTTTAATGATTGGAACAAAGAAAACAAATGATGTACGAAATGGACACTTTACTGAGAACCGTATTTAAGCAGATCCGTTATGAAATTAACAGCCTGCTCGAAAACGAATTATCTCGGAATGAATTTCTTATTTTAAATCTGCTCCGTGAGCAAGGTGCAAAAAAAGTAACGGAATTCGCTTCCATTCTTGGAGTGTCAGCAAGTCATATAACCGCTGTGACTGACACACTCGTAGAAAAAGGCTGGATCACCCGTATCCGTTCAAAAGAGGACCGCCGCATTATCAAAATCCACTTAACCGATAAGGGTAAGGAAATTACTGAGCATTTTGAGAAAAAGAAAACAGAATACTTTATGGAGCGATTTGAGTCATTTGATGACGAAGAACTCAAAACGATGATCAAATTATTCAAAAAGCTGGATAAAAGTCAAAAGGATTAAGCATAGATTTTAGCGCTTAGGACATGCTACGGATAAAAAGAGGTGGAATGAACCATGACAAGTCCTTATCTTTGTCCAAACTGTAAAACAAACAGAACGCGCTTTAATCTCATTGAGCAGCTTTCAGAACCTGTCAAGCTAGATCCAGCGACAGGAGCAGTTGTTGAAAGATACGAAGGAGAGCAGCTGTCTCCTTTTCACTTGAGCTATCAAGGTCCTCAAATGAAAGTCCAGTGCGGCGTTTGCGGTTTAATTGAGGATGAAAAAACGTTCATTAAACTAGCTGAATATCATCAATATTCTTCTCCTTCTTAAATGCCGGCCTGACGGAATACGTCAGGCTTTTTTCTTTGCTTCTTTTGCCTATACAGATCGTCTTTTTCATGCATACGCTACAAAAAACACCATTGTATGAGAAAGAAGGGATTGATGACATGCAGCAGCTCTTTTATCATGACTTTCCATATCGGCCATTCACTGCCGCCTATGAGCATCTTCAAAGCAGCCCTTCATCAAAAGCCTTTATTCGATTATTTCACGCTGCACCAGATCTCAGTGAGCTCGCTGTTTATGTGAACCAGAAGCAGCTGATGAAAACAATGCCTTACAGCCATTTGACCGCTTATATGGAGTGGGATGAGGGAATGTATGAAATAGAAGTGTTCAAACTGGCTACAAATGAAAAAATTCTTCATTCTCGCATTCAATTTAAGAGTGGCGAGGTCTACACACTCTGTATCACAGGTGCTCGTGCAGGCTTTGCACTGCTGACTGAGCAGCAGACTACTTTGATCAAACAAGAAGACCTGTCAGCACTTACATTTGTACAGCTGTCTCCGGACCTTCCTTCTATAGATATATATGAACGAGACCAAGGGATCATATCGAAAGAGCTTGATTATGTAAACAGTACCCACATTCATCATTTCTCCCCGAATAAATATCATTTTGAATTGAAAGCCGCCGGCACTCAAAGTGTACTGCTTGATATCCCCAAAGTTCATTTGCAAACAAAGCGCGCATACCTGATTCTGCTTCATGGATTTGCTAACGGAGAGCCAGAACTTATGGCGAAGGTCGTCTTGTCTCGGCAACTATAAAAAAGAGCCTTTCCTAAAATGGAAAAGGCTCCTTACGAGACATCTTCAGCTTTTTCTTGCTTTTGAAAATCAAAAGCAAGAATCATCGTGCCTAGAAATAATGCACAGTAGGCAATATTTAAGTAAAACTGATCGATATTTTCTGCTTTTAAAGCATTGGCAGCTGTTATGCCAAAGTACGCAGCAAATAAAAACGACAGTAAACTAAAATATTGATAAACTCGCTTCATGATTTCACTCCTGACTCACACGTTCTATTGCTTTGGATGATAATATGAGAATTCAATTTCATCGTTCTGTAGATCAATTTTGTTCGCTTTGACATACATATCATTCGTCAGCGGCATTTCTGAAAGGCGCACTTCAACCGTTTTTTGATCCGGTTTTACATGAACGAATTCTGGCAGCTCATAGAACTGACCCATGTAGCTTAAAACAAAACTAATTGGAATGCTCAATTGTCCAATTGAAAAGTCATCCACTTTCAAAAGCACATCACCATTATCTTCAACAGTTGGCGTAAATGAGACGTTAGCATCAATCGTTGAAGAGAAAGCTTTAATTGCGCCTGTTACTTTCACATCTTGATCGATCGCTACATGAAAGTCTGGCATATCATTTGATCCTTGATTTTTCAAATAATCATTCACAAAGCTGGTGAGCGATTCTTTTGAGCTGGATATATTAAAAGCATATTCGCTTTTCACTTCTTTGGTTGAAGCGGATTGACCGCCTGGCAGCAGCATTAAAATACCGCAGGCAATCACAATCAATAGATTGATTGCAAGTAAAATAAAAAATAAGCTTTTCCATTTTTTCATCTATTTCACCCTATTCCTTCGGCAGTCCTTCTTTTTTCACTTCGGAGAATAAACGATTTGCCATAAGAGAGTACCCCTTTTGGTTTGGGTGGAAATCATCATCTGCCAGTAATTTTTCATCAGAACCTTCTTCAAATAAATCTGCTACATTGATCATATCCGCATTGCCGTCTTTTTTGAGTTCCTTTTTGGCAGCGGCATTCCAGTCTTTGACGACTTCATCAATATCTCGCAGCTCAGACAAACTGAACTTAAAAGGATTGTACATGCTGACATACATAATTTTCGCATGGCCATTCTGTTCTCTCAGTTGAGCAAGAATGGTTTTAAAGCGCTCCTCAAAAGGACCCTGCTCTTTTTTAAAAGGAGCAAACGTCAAATTAAGCACATTTTGACGGACAACATGCATGAGATCATTCCCGCCGATTGTAAAGAAAATATAATCAGCGTCTTTCAGTCCGTCCTGCACCTTTTTTTCTTTTAATCTTTTTAACAAATCTACTGTTCTACTGCCTTTAATGGCATAGTTTTTTAATGTGACAGATTGCACGCCGTCCACCGCTTCTATCTTGTCACGGGTCATGCCTGCATAGCCTTTTTTATCTTGATCTCCGATTCCTTCTGTTAAGGAATCTCCAACCGCTGCGATGGTAATATGTTCTTTTACGTTTTGTGTGTCTTCTAGTTTATCCTTTATGCCAGCCTCTTGCGCAGAACATGCAGAAAGAACAAATGCTAGAGACATCACAATCAAAATCAAACGAGCCTTCAAACGATGATGTCCCTCCTTTTTCTGATTAAAAAAGTGTATCATGTTTTCGCCCATTTGAACATCCTTATGCTAGCTTCGGTTCAGCGTTTTGATGTCCTTGATGATGTCATCATAAGGTGTGTTTTGCACGCCATCATAATTTTTCATCACTTTCCCTTCTTGATTAACAAGGAAAAACAGGGACTGATGAATCACTTGGTCTTCATCTTCAGGTTTTTTGACAATGGTCTTAAAGCTTTTCATTGCGAATTTTTCGATTTCTGACTGTGAATATCCCGTGAGAAAATCCCAATTTTTAAAGGACAATGGATAGGCTTTTGCAAATTCTTTTAGCTTTTTCGGTGAATCGACCTCTGGGTCCACACTAAAGGAAATGATATGCGCATCCAATTTTTCTTCTTTTAACCGTTTTTGCAGCTCTGTCATATGAGCGGTCATCGGCGGACAGATCGTTTCACAGCTTGTGAAAATAAAATCTGCTACCCATACTTTCCCCTTCAAATCTTCCAATGACACCTTTTGACCATCTTGGTTTTCAAACTCAAACGGCTCTATTTGATAATTTAACGCATCTTTGATTTGTCCATTTGAACATGAGACTAAAAGAAGCACGCTTATGATCATAAGCGCACCAAGTGAGGCTCCCCTTTTTCTATCCATGATATGTCCATCCCCTTTTTCCATCAATCGGTATAAAAAGTAAAGCCTATTGCGCCCTTTCCGGTATGACACGAAATAATCGGTGTTGTGTAGGCGATGTCAATCAGTGCTTCAGGTGTATGATCAAGCAGCGCTTTTTTTAGCTTTTCAGCGAGTTCTAATGCATCTGCATGTGCGATCCCAATGGCTTGAACTGTTTTTCCCTTCACCGCCTGTACATACTGTTTTGTCAGATGACGGACAAGCGCAGAATAGCTTCTCACATTCGCTTCTGGCGTATATACCCCGTCTGTTAAGCTCGCAATTGGTTTGATGTGAAGTAGGGAGCCGATCAGCGCCTTTCCTCTTCCAATTCTGCCGCCTTTGACGAGATTTTCTAATGTATCGATTGTGACATATAGCTTTGTTTGAAGACGGATTTTATCTAATTCTGTGATAATGTCTTCACGGCTTGCACCCTTTTTGGCTAGTTCTGCTGCTTTGATGACTTGAAATCCTAATCCATAGGAAATAAAATTCGAATCAATCACCGTGATGTTTCCATCTACCATTTTCGAAGCGCTTTCAGCAGTTTGAACAGTACCACTCATCCCACCAGTTAAATGGATACTGATCACTTCACTTCCATCTGCCGTCAGCTTTTCATATAATTCGACGAATTGACCGATCGCAGGTTGAGACGTTTTCGGCAGTTCCTCAGCGGCCTCCATTTTTTCAATAAATTCATCTGGCTGTATATTCACTCGGTCAATATAATCAACTCCAGAAATGGAGATATTGAGCGGAATCACGTGAATGGAAAGATCATTGATTTTCTCTTGCGGAAGGTCCACAGTTGAATCTGTTACAATTTTAATTTGTTTCACTATCGTCTCATCCTTGCTGTCTTAGTCTTTACTTATGATATTACCTTATTTCCTGCACACTTGAAAACAACTGACCTAACGTTTTTGAAATTGTCACAATTTCTTCTTGTCACGAAAAAAATCCTTGCCAAACTGAGCGGCAGCCATTTCAAAATGGCTGCTTCCCCCTTTTGACAAAGATTCCTGCTTACGCATTGTGTTTCAGTGTAGGCTCCTGATAGATCTGTTCATATGTGCTCCACTTGACGTTACGTTTCACATCCTCTCTGAAAGAGTACACAGCTCTCTTTCCTTTAGATACATAGACTTTTTTCAAGAAAGCTTCAAGTCTAAAGGTGAGCATGAAACGATACGTCTCATCCCCCTTTAGAACAGGGACTTCTGTTACCTTGATCTGAGCTCCATCCATCCGTCTAAAACATATTGTTTTGAGCAGCACAAACGATCAATCCTCTTTTCCAATTATCTGTTAAGCCTAAATAAATAGGTGGAATAAATCTTGATCTTTATTCACTTCAACATAGTGGAAGCCTTTTTTATCCATCCGTTCAATCAGCGCGGCATAGTCATCTCTTTCTTTCAATTCGATGCCAACAAGCGCAGGGCCTTTGCTTCGGTTATTCTTTTTCGTATATTCAAAGCGTGAGATATCGTCATTTGGTCCTAACACTTCATCTAAAAATTCTCGAAGTGCTCCTGCTCTTTGCGGGAAATTGACAATAAAGTAATGTTGAAGCCCTTCATAGATCATTGAGCGTTCTTTGATTTCCTGCATTCTGCCGATGTCATTATTTCCTCCACTGACAATGCAGACAACATTTTTGCCTTTAATCTCCTCGCGATGGGCATCTAATGCTGCGATCGGCAATGCGCCTGCCGGTTCTGCTACAATCGCACATTGATTATACAGCTCCAAAATTGTTGTACATACTTTCCCTTCTGGTACTAGACTGATTTTATCGACAACAGACTGAAGCGATGTAAACGTCTTTTCGCCAATCCGCTGAACCGCTGCTCCGTCTACAAACTTATCAATCGAATCAAGTGTCACAACCTCGCCCTTCTCATGTGACGCATGCAGTGAAGCTGCGCCAAGCGGTTCGACTGCAATGATTTCGGTTTCTGGTGAGATATTTTTGATATATGTACCAACACCAGATAACAGACCTCCACCTCCGACACTTGCAAATAAAAAGTGAGGCTCCACTTCGATATCGTTTAATATTTCGACAGCAGTCGTTCCTTGTCCTGCCATCACATCCAAATCATCAAACGGATGGATAAATTCGCGCTTTTCTTCATCTCCGCATTTTACGGCTTCATGATACGAATCATCAAACGTATCTCCGGTTAAAATAATTTCAACATATTCTTTTCCGAACAGCTCCACTTGGGATACTTTTTGCCTTGGCGTCGTAGCAGGCATAAAGATTTTCCCGTGGATGCCTAAATATTTACAAGAATAGGCAACACCCTGTGCGTGATTTCCAGCACTTGCACAGACAATGCCATTTTCTAGTTTATCTTTTGGAAGCTGGCTCATTTTATTAAAAGCGCCTCTTAATTTAAAGGAACGAACTACTTGAAGATCCTCTCTTTTTAAGTAGACATTACATTCATATCGTTCAGAAAGTCGCTCATTTTTTTGAAGTGGTGTATGAATGACTACATCCTTCAAATTTTGATGGGCTTTTAAGATGTCTTTCACTTGAATTAGCGTATTTTCTTTGAGCAACGGTTTCATGTACAAGATCCTTTCTCTTTAACCTTATTTAATTTGTCATTATAACATGAATATTCAAAAAATAAACCAATAGATCACGGATCCATCATAAATTTTATAAAATTTCTCGTTTTCCTGTACATTTGTTTTAATTGGGTGTTACAATTGAACCAATTAGAACCACAAAGAAAGGAACCACCTCATGGCCACACAATCGTTCACGTCTATATATGGAGATCATCAAGACATCAAGCATGCCATTCATCTGGCAAAACAATTTTCGAAAAACGAACAACCAGTCTTAATAACAGGAGGCACCGGCACAGGCAAAACACTATTTGCCCAAGAAATGGCGAACGCATCTATTCCACACGCAGCACTGACACAAATGTATTGCCCCATCTTGAATGAAGAAATCTTACAGAAAGCCTTCACAGAAAAAAACAATCAAATTCTTTATTTAGATGAGGTCGCCGCATTAAGTATTCCTATGCAGCACAAGGTCATTCACTTTCTAGAAACCTCACCTGCAACAAAAGTAATCGCTTCTTCGTCTTTATCAATAGAGGCACTCAGGGTTTCTTCTACCTTTTTACCCGAGCTGTTTTATCGTTTGAATGTTCTTCATTTGGCCCTTCCGGCTTTAGCTGAACGAAAAACAGACATTCCTGTGTTAACAAATGCTTTCTTTCAAGAGCTGGACATGGCTCCTGACATTGATCCAAGTGTTTGGGAAGCCTTGCAGCAGTATCCATTTGAAGGAAATGTGCAAGAGCTCAAAAATATCGTTCATTACGCTGCGTCCATACTCGAGGGCCACACGGTATTTTTACATCATTTACCTCCCTTTGTGTTAGCACCTCTTCCCTCAGCCGTGAAAGGTAAAAAGGAAGAACACCAGCTCACACTAATGGAAAAACAAGAGTTTGTTTTCTTGCTGGAAGCCATTAAATCTCTCAATGAAAAAGGAGAAGCGGCCAGCAGACGCATCCTGTCTGAACTAAGCAAGCAAGGAGACATTCCGCTCACCCCTCAGCAGGTGAGAAACCGCTTAGATGATCTTGAGAAAAAAGCATACGTGACGAAAGGAAAAGGCAGGGCCGGAACGAAGATTACACTTGAAGGTCTTTCATTCCTGAAGTCACTTGATGGTTATATACCGGTTCAATAAAAGGAGGACATCCATTGTTTACTGTAAAAGAAGAAATTGCAAACGCCATTACACATGGCATTGGTGTTATTTTATCCATACCAGCTATTGTGTTTCTCGTCTTATTCGCTGTTCAATACGGCACAGTCACAGATATTATCAGCTTTTCGATATTTGGCGCATCCATGCTTCTGCTCTATTTAAGTTCAACCCTGCTTCATAGCATTCGGCACAAAAAAACAAAAGATATTTTTGAAATCCTCGACCACTCGGCTATTTATGTATTGATTGCTGGTACATATACACCCTTTTTACTTGGACCACTAAAAGGTGCACTCGGCTATACGCTCCTTGCGATTGTATGGGCGCTTGCTGCTGGTGGGATTGTCTTTAAAATCTTTTTCGTCAAACGCTTTATAATCGTATCTACCCTCGTCTATTTATTAATGGGCTGGATGATTATCATTGCCATCAAACCGCTTTATATCCAATTAACAGGTGCAGGATTTGGACTCTTACTGTTAGGCGGCATATTATATTCAGTCGGAACCATCTTTTATATTTGGCGGAAAATCCCCTATCACCATGCGATTTGGCACAGTTTTGTTCTCGGCGGCAGTGCATCGATGTTCTTCTGTATTTTATTCTATTGCGTAAACATTCCTGCTGCATGAAAAAAACCAGCATCCACTATTCGGATGCTGGTTTTTCTATGCACGCTTTTGTGCGTAATCACTGATCATGACAGGAGCTTTAATATGAATATCGACATTAACAGGACGCATTCTCTTCACGAACTTCCCCATTAAAAGACGATCCGTTCCGCTCGTTTCAATCGGTACAAGCGGACAATCGAATTCTTCAGCAAGCGCCTCTGCAATATGACGATACTCTTCTGAAAGCAGTAGACTCTGCCCAGACATGATTCTTTCCTTTGCTTCTTCTAATAAAACCTCATCCGTTTGATTCTGGTGAATGACCGCCATTTTTTTCAACCATTGTTTTAAAATCGGATACCGAAAGAGCTTCGGCTTTGCCATAAAAGCAACTGGCTGCTCAAGGTGGCCGATCAATAATGTCGTCGTGACTGGATTCAGCTCTTTTGTGACATAAATAACCGGGCAGTCTGGCAGCTTCTTTTGCTGATGAATGGTCATGACTGATCCTGATTGATCAATACATCCCCGGGCAAACCTTTTTGCATGCTCATGAATGAGATGCATTCGTTTCGTATAGGAAATGCGTGGATCCGTTAATTCATGATCGTACAAATGCCTCATACTTTTTAAAAAGGATACAACAACATAAATCGTTAAAAACCAATAACGAAACAACCGTACTCCTCCTACTCACTTATCCTTTTTTGTCATAGACGACAAATTCATAATTGTAGGGGTTCTTTTCGTCACGATGGCCTTTTTCGCGTGATACAATCGTCCATTCGTCTTCATTGTAATACGGGAAATAACGGTCTCCTTCAAACGCATGGTGAATGTGCGTGATATAGAGACGATTCGCATATGGCATCATCTCTTCATACAGCTTAGACCCGCCAATAATAAATAGCTCTGTCTCGCTTTCCGCAATTGCCAAAACGTCAGCAATTGAATGAACAACCTCGCATCCTTCTGCTTTAAAAGAAGAACTTGTGGTCAGCACAATGTTTCGGCGGTTAGGCAGCGCTCGTCCAATCGATTCAAAGGTTTTTCTGCCCATGACAATCGTATGTCCGCCTGTGACTTTTTTAAAATACGCTAAATCTGCGGGTAAATGCCAAGGCATTTGATTATCTTGACCAATGACTCTGTCTTCTCCTGTCGCCACAATCATGGAAATCATACACTGACTTCTCCTTTAATATGCGGATGCGGATCATAGTTCTCAAGCACAAAATCATCAAACGTAAAATCAAAAATGCTCTTTACATCCCTTGTGATGCGAAGCTTAGGAAGCGTGCGTTCCTCGCGCTCCAGCTGCATTTTCACCTGCGGAAGATGATTTTGGTAAATATGAGCATCTCCAAGTGTATGAATAAACTCGCCTGGCTCAAGATTTGTGACTTTAGCAATCATCATCGTTAGGAGAGCATATGAAGCGATATTAAACGGCACGCCTAAAAAGATATCTGCCGATCTTTGATATAGCTGGCAGGAAAGCTTCCCGTTTGATACGTAAAATTGAAACAGACAATGACAAGGAGGCAGCGCCATTTGATCAATTTCCCCCGGGTTCCAAGCACTGACGATCAGTCGTCTTGAATTCGGATTGTGCTCAATATCATGAATCAGCTTTGTGATCTGATCCACGGTCTCGCCGTCTCCACTTGCCCATGATCTCCACTGCGCTCCGTACACACGGCCCAGCTCTCCATTTTCATCTGCCCATTCGTTCCAAATCCGGACACCATTTTCTTGAAGATATTTGACATTTGTATCACCTTTTAAAAACCAAAGCAACTCATGAATGATTGATTTCAGGTGTAATTTCTTTGTTGTTAAAAGAGGAAATCCTTCCTGTAAATCAAATCTCATCTGGTAACCGAACGTGCTGATTGTACCTGTACCCGTTCTGTCACCTTTTTCATCCCCGTGCTGTAATACATGACGGCATAACTCTTTGTATTGTTTCATTTTTTTCATCCTTTATTTATGTTCTTGTTGTAGTTTACCTTATTTCTGCTTTTGTTGAAACCAAAAAAACATGCCTGCATGATGAGCAGACATGTTTTTCTTTTTATACTTGATTCACTCGTTCCTGCTCTTCATCTTTAATATCTTGGTGTGAGTGAGCAATGCGGCTTGCAGCTGCTGCGGCAAGTGCAGCGACTAGGTCATCAAGGAAAGTATGCACTTCACCTGGACGGCCCTCATCTAATTCACGAATAATACCAAATTTCTCTTTATCTAAATAACCGAAGTTGGTCAAACCGATTGATCCATATACATTGACAATGGAAAGCGGAATAATCTCATCAATTCCATATAGCGGCTCATCTGTTTCAACTAAGTGCTGTAAAGGTTCTGGCAAAAGCTTTTGTTCTGCCAGCTGGTCAAGGGCAAGTCCTGTTAAAACCGCATGGACAATTTCTCTTTTATTCAGCACTTTTTCAACATTTTCAATACAGACACTAAGTGGAAGGTTTGGATGATATTTTTCTTGGAGCTTCAGCACAATGTGTGCGATATCTTCAATTTTCACTCCGCGGTCGTTTAACATTTGTTTTGTAATCTGCACCATTTCGTTCATTGTATATTTTTTCAATTGGCATGACATCTCCTTCTAGTGGCTCATCCAGCTCGGCGGGGTGTTTTTATCCCAGTAAATATTACCGAGTTCATGATGCGTCTGGAATCCATCTTCTGCTGTATGGTAATGAAAGTTAAACCAATATCCGCTGTGAGGCGGCTGATCTCTTCTGACATGGAAACGGAGCAAATCTTCTCCGGTCTTGCGGTTGTAAATGTGGAAGATTTTTTCGCCATTTCCGCTTGAAGGCTGATCAGTTAAAACAACATCTTGAAATTTTTCGTCATCTTTGAAATTTGTTAAATAGTCGGTTAACACTTGTTCAATCTTCGGCTGAATCTCTTCTCTGTACTCGTCCTCAATGACAGGTGTGATTTTACGGCCAAATTTGAGAAAGGATTGATTTTCTGCATTTGACAGCACCTCTTGCTTATATTGCTCAAAGGGATCTGTCTGCTCTTTGCTTTCCTCTTGCGTTAGTTCCCAGCTGCGCATTTCATCTGATGTATCATAAACAGCTGTATAAGGCGTTTTATCAGATGAAGAAAGTTCAGAAGGCTTGTCTGTCATCAAAGCCGACGGAGGAGAGACTAAGCCAAAAGTTGCAATCGTAAAGAGCACAACAAGCGTTTTTCTCATCCACATCTTCATGATATCTAATTCCTTCCATAAGTTATCATACTGCTATTCTAGCATATAATGAATTTTCAGTCATTCAATTTGGCCATCGATTTGAGACTTTCTTTTTCATAATAAAACGTTTACAATGGTAGCAAAGGCGACTAAAATTTGGGAGGAATGGGTATGCTTGAAGGGTTTTTCATTACGGCTTCCTTGCTGACGTTATTTTATTTTGTCTATATGGA
The DNA here is from genome assembly GCF_038630785.1 of Bacillus sp. FSL K6-1000. Classification (NCBI taxonomy): domain Bacteria; kingdom Bacillati; phylum Bacillota; class Bacilli; order Caryophanales; family Bacillaceae; genus Bacillus; species Bacillus sp. FSL K6-1000. The sequence goes on from NZ_CP152042.1 coordinate 1,971,953, forward strand.
GATTACAGATTAAAAGCCCTGAATAAGGGCTTTTTTAGATGATTGACAAGGAATTCAAAGTATTGTCTATTAGTGAGGGCTTTTTTCTTTCTCAATATATCCATAATGAAATTGAGCTGTTTTTCGTTTTAAAATGTGAAATTGATAGGAATCTGCTAGAAATCGGGTGCTTTTCCAATGATCTTTTAAAACTACCCTTTTTCTCGCCACTCTCAGTGCTTCTTGGACGGCTATTTCGTTGTCAAAGTGGTGCTCTGCTGCATGACGTAGCGGAGCGATACTTGCAGATTCTTGAATTGTCTCCTCAAACATCGGATCAAAATAGACGACATCAAATGAACCATCAGAGAGCTTCTTTAGCTGCTCGATACTGTCTCCACTTACAACAGATATCCGTTTCATCGCTTCATCTGCTTCTCTTAACCCTGTCTCCCATGTGTTTAGTCCTTCTCGCACTAGCAATGCTGTCATGGGATTCTTTTCGATACCAACGACCCTTCCCTTCGTACCTACTCGCATGCTTGCTGTAATGGCATCTGATCCTAAGCCAAGCGTACAATCTAAAAAGGAATCGCCAGGCTGAAGATGCGTGGCTTCGATTAAAGGATCCTTTTCTCCACGCATGAGCCGCTTCACCCTGAACATTGCTGAGCTTGGATGAAAGAAAAACTTTTCACCATTTGGCTGATACCATTCGAATCTTTCTTTCCCCACTACAAGGACGTCTCCTCGTTTTATCGCAAGCTGCTTGACAGATTGTTTGCGCCTCTCTACATACTCGCCATGTAAATCCTCTGCAAGTGCCTTTGCTGTTTCAATCGTTTGTTCATTTGCTCTAAAGCTTGTTGTGATAAGCATGCGGTTCCTCCATCATGATCAAGAAAAAATGCCCTGATTTGATCACAGGACATTTCAACATGTGTATTAGCAATGTTTTTCGAATGCAGATAAGACGTTGTTCATGATGTCTTCCATTTCATGACCTTCAATTTCGTCACGTGGAATAAAATGAACAAGTTCATTTCCTTTTAAAAGTGCCATAGATGGAGACGATGGCTCTTCGCCTGTGAAGTATTCTCTCATTTTTGCCGTTGCTTCCCTGTCCTGGCCAGCAAAAACTGTGACAATTCGATCTGGTGTTTTTTCTGCCTTCATCACAGCTTGAGTAGCAGCTGGACGTGCTAATCCGGCAGCGCACCCGCATACAGAATTGACAACCACAAATGTCGTTCCTTCTCTTTCTTGCATCGTTTGTTCTACTTCTTCTTCCGTTGTTAGTTCTTGAAATCCTGCACTTGTCAGCTCTTGACGCATCGGTACAACGAGCTGCCGCATGTATTCTTCATATGCCATTGACATAAAAAAGCCCCCTCTATAATCCTTATGTTGTGAATAAAGGATACTATAGAGAGAGCCAATTTTCAAATGTTCGATATCAGATTAAATTTTCATGATTCCGCCTGTATTGGCTGATGTCACAAGTTTTGAATATCTAGCAAGATAACCTGTTTTTACTTTTGGCTCAAAGCCTTTCCAGTTTGCTTTTCTTCTTTCCCATTCTTCCTCTGGAACATCTACGCTTAAAATGCGCTGCTCGATATCGACAACGACATGGTCACCATTTTCAACAAAGGCAAGCGGGCCGCCCTCAGCTGCCTCTGGTGAGACGTGTCCAATAGACAATCCGCGAGAAGCGCCGGAAAAACGTCCGTCTGTAATTAAAGCAACCTTTGGTCCAAGTCCCATGCCGACGATTTGTGAAGTAGGTGCAAGCATTTCAGGCATGCCAGGTCCGCCTTTAGGTCCTTCGTAGCGAATGATGACAACATGTCCTGCTTCTACTTTTCTATTAATGATGCCTTCAAGGGCTTCTTCCTGGGATTCAAATACGATCGCAGGTCCCTCATGGCGTGTGATCCCGTCTTGTACCCCGCCTGTTTTAATGATGGCTCCATCTGGCGCAAGGTTTCCAAATAAAACGGCTAAGCCGCCTTTTTCAGTAAATGGCTTATCAATTGGATAAATGACGTTATAATCTTTTACCTCATGTCCCGCAATGTTCTCGCCAAGCGTTTTCGCAGTGACGGTCATTGTATCTAAATGAAGAGCTCCTTCTTTTTTAGACAATTCATTTAGTGCGGCTGTAACGCCGCCTGCTTCATGTAAATCCTCAATATAAACATCTGAAGCTGGAGCAAGTTTCGATAAATGAGGCACACGTTCTGCTACTTCATTGATACGTTCAAGTGAATATTCAACACCTGCTTCATTCGCAATCGCCAATGTGTGAAGAACGGTATTGGTTGAACCACCAAGTGCCATATCTAATGCAAATGCATTATCAATTGCTTTTTCAGTGACAATATCCCGTGGTTTAATATCTTTTTTGATTAGCTCCATGAGTTGTTTTGCAGACTTCTTCGCAAATTCTCTTCGCTCTGGTGATGTCGCCAAAATTGTTCCATTTCCAGGAAGAGCAATCCCGAGTGCTTCTGCCAAACAGTTCATTGAGTTAGCCGTAAACATACCTGAACAAGATCCGCAGGTTGGACAGCCAAACTGTTCTAATTCATTTAATTCCTCTTCATTGATTTTACCTGACTGGTATGCACCAACACCTTCAAAAACAGAAGAAAGAGAGATTTTTCTGCCATCACTTGTTCTACCCGCTTCCATCGGTCCGCCGCTCACAAAAACAGTCGGGATATTCACGCGCATCGCTGCCATCATCATTCCTGGTGTGATTTTATCGCAGTTAGGAATACAAACCATTCCATCAAACCAATGAGCAGATACAACGGTTTCTACAGAGTCAGCAATGATTTCACGGCTTGGCAATGAATATCTCATCCCGATATGACCCATGGCAATTCCATCATCGACGCCAATCGTATTGAATTCAAATGGAACGCCGCCAGCTTCACGAATGGCTTCTTTCACAATCTTCCCGAATTCCTGAAGATGGACATGTCCTGGGACAATATCAATATAGGAATTACATACGGCAATAAATGGCTTGCCGAAATCCTCATCCTTTACCCCCGCTGCTCTTAGTAAGCTTCGGTGAGGTGCTCTGTCGATTCCTTGTTTAATCATATTACTGCGTAGTTCTGCCATCTGTTTAAAAAGCCTCCTATACTACAAGTCTTGTTGACTGCATGATTTTGAGTTGATTTTATTTTACAAATTTTCTGTTTATTTAGCCACCTATGAATGACTGATGACTAACATGGCTGCTGAAGCAAGCGCTCAGCAAGGTTCGTGTCATAAAATCTGACCTCCAATATTCTATATTGGTACTACTATATAGAGTTTTTTCGCATATTTCAACAATATTCAAAATAATTTTTCTAAAAAAATTTTTCTGTCTATCTTTTTTAGAAAAACAAGCTGCTTTTCATTGGCAGCTTGTTCATTTTTTCATCATTCTGATGCATTCTTTCTACTTTCTGTCATTTGCTTCCACACAGAGCCTTTCGCTTCTTCTCCATGCTCAATGCGTTCAATCGCCATTTTGACTTGAAGACTGACTTCAAACTCAGGGTCTTGCTCTGCTTCTTTTAATGCTTCAAGTGCCGTTTCGTCCCCTTCTTCATAAAGGAACATCGCTGCGCGCCAGCGGACGAGCTTACTCGGGTCCTTTAATGCTGCGATCATGGCTTCTATAGCGCTAGGGTCACCAAGGTCAGAAATACAGTCGCCAGCCGTTCTGCGGACCGTCACTGTTTTGTCCTCGAGCCCCTTATATAAAATAGGCAGAATGGCAGGATCTTCAATCATGCCAGCATTCACAACGGCTTGTCTGCGAATAGACGTTTTTGGATCCTCCATTGCTTTCATTAAAACAGGTATATCCTTTTGCTCTGGCTGCATTTGCTCTAAATGGGCAAAACGTTTTTTCCAATCTTCCTCTTGTAGCATGTCTTCTGTTACATCATATGCTTTTCGGTTCACCTGTCTATCTACAGCTTCCTGCCCTTCTTTAACTGCCTCTGTTAATCGGGCTAAACGCTCATCATCATAGGCTGCTTGCAGCTCCTCTGTGACTTCCTGACCGATATCAGCAAATTCCCCAAAACGAACGCCATGTTCTTTCCACACACGTTCAAACACGACATTGTCTGAGCTGCTTCTAAGCTTTAAAATGGCTGCTTGAAAACGTTCAGGCATGCCAAACCGCTCTTCTCTTTCACCGTCTGACAGTTTGACCTGCATCGGAATCCCATTAAACATTTGGACAAATACTTTCACTTCACCAAATGTGTCATCGCCTGACTGCGAACCTTCCTGAAGGCCTTCTGTTTCTTGTCCAAATGCTTCTCTGACCTGCTGTAAAATACCCTGCCAGTCAAACTTTGCATTTCGCTCGACCGCTAAGAAATCTGCGACATGATAAACCCCTTTTACACCTTCAATGCTTAAAATACGCTTGATCATTTCTGGGGCTTCGTCTTTTTGATCCTTTTTGTAGTTGTTGCTTTTACCGCCGGCAAGTGCTTCTGTCAAAATAACCTTCATGGTATTCGGACTTGGCGTCGGTTCTATGGCTGTTATTTTCATTGATATATCCTCCTTACACACATAAAGACCCTACTCATCTGTAAGGCCGCATTCTTCTTTCCATTTCTTGATAAATAAACTCATCAATTCATGCCGCTCATCAGCAAGCTGCTTCCCTGCACGAGTGTTCATCAAGTCTTTTAATTTGAGCAGTTTTTCTTCCATATGCTTTAGCACAGAGCCCTGCTGCGTGTCCTTTGTATAATGGGGCTCACCTGTTGCGCCAGCATACGTAAACACTCTAGCGATACCGCTTGCTCCTATCGCATCCAGCCTATCCGCATCTTGAACAATAGTCCCTTCTAACGTCATCGGCCTAAACTGCTTATGCCGGTGACGAAAAGACATCGTTGTAATGATGTCCATGATGTAGCGGATATCCCTCGTATCCAATTCCCACAAAAGGAGCTGGTGCTCAAGCTGCTCCTTAGTGACTTTCCATTCACTTGACAGCTTTTCATCAATGACATCATGTACAATTGCCGCCATTTCGATGATAAAGAAAGAGCCGCCTTCCTGATGTGCAATACGGACGGCAAGCTGGCGCACACGAGCAACATGAGCCGCATCGTGTCCAGTTGGTTCATCCTTCAGCCTGTCTGAAACAAAGGAGGCAGCTGCCTCCAATTGTTTTCGCTGCATGACTGTCAGCATCTTATTTGTCCAACAGAGCGATGATTGAGCTTTCTAATTCTTTTGGTGGCGTTTTTGGAGAGAAGCGTTCAGTGACTTCTCCGTTTTGGTCAACGATAAATTTTGTGAAATTCCATTTCACTGTTTTTGTCCCAAGCACACCTTTCGCTTCACTTGTTAAATGCTTGAACAGCGGGTGCGCCTCTTCGCCATTAACATCTACTTTCGCAAACATAGGGAAGGTCACTCCATAATTCAAAGAACAGAATTCTTGAATGGCTTCTTCTCCTTCTGGCTCTTGGTTCATAAATTGGTTACACGGAAATCCTAAAATTTCAAGGCCCTTTTCATGATATTGATCATATAGCTCTTGTAATTGTTTAAACTGAGGAGTCAGTCCACATTTGCTTGCTGTGTTTACAATAATGAGCACTTTTCCTTTGTAATCTGCCATCGATTTTTCCTGACCGTTAATGGTCTTGACCTGAATATCATAAATTGACATCTCATAGCCTCCTAGGATTCACTTTTTCCTATCGTAACATGCTTCTTTTAGAAAATCGCTTTTTATGCTCCCGTTTAAAAGAGTCCTGTCACACTGCCGTCTTCTAATAAATCCATTTCGAGAGCCGCAGGTTTTTTAGGTAATCCAGGCATTGTCAAAATGCTTCCGGTTAAGGCCACAATAAATCCTGCTCCTACAGATGGCTTTAACTCGCGAATCGTAATGGTAAAGCCTTTAGGTCTGCCGATTAAAGCTGGATCATCCGAAAGAGAATATTGTGTTTTTGCCATACAAACCGGCAAATGAGCCCAGCCGTTTTCCTCAATGGCAGCCAGCTGCTTTCTTGCTTTGGATGTGAGCGTGACCCCATCTGCCCCGTAAACCACTTTGGCCACTTTAGATAACTTTTCTTCGATGGAATCGTTCTCTTCATACAAATAGGTAAAGTTGTTCTTTTTCTTTTCAATGAGTTCCGCTAGTTCCTCTGCAAGAGCTGTCCCGCCTTCGCCTCCTTCTTCCCATACATTCACGGCTTTAACTGGATGGCCATGTTTGCCGCACCAATCTTCTATCGCTTGAATCTCTTCTTTTGTATCCGTAATAAAACGGTTTACCGCGACAATATATGGAAGACCAAAAGCTTGCACGGTTTCAATATGCTTTTCTAAATTATGTATACCTTCTAATACGGCGTGTGCATTCTCTTCTTTGAGTTCGGTTTTCTTCATTCCGCCATGCATCTTTAATGCTCTCACTGTCGCCACAATGACAACTGCACCAGGTTTGAAATCACCAGCTCTTGTTTTAATGTGAAGGAACTTTTCTGCTCCAAGATCTGCTCCAAATCCAGCTTCTGTTACGACATAATCAGCTAATTTTGCTGCCATTTTGGTTGCAATTAAACTATTGCATCCATGTGCAATATTGGCAAAAGGACCGCCATGGACAAGTGCTGGGGTTCCTTCAATCGTTTGAACCAGGTTCGGCTTGAGTGCGTCTTTTAAAAGTAACGTCAGGACACCTTCATATCCAAGTGCTCCCACTGTGACTGGCTCGCCTTCTTGATTATAGGCAACAACAATAGAAGAAAGACGTTTTTTTAAGTCAGATAAGTCTTCTGCTAAACAGAGGATCGCCATCATTTCGGAAGCAACTGTAATGTCAAATCCGTCTTCTCTAGGATACCCATTTAACTGACCGCCAAGTCCGACAACGACTTGTCTTAATGCACGATCGTTTAAATCAAGCACCCGCTTCCATACAATGCGGCGCGTGTCGATGCCGAGTTCATTTCCGTGATGGATATGGTTATCAATAAAAGCAGATAAGGCGTTATGTGCAGATGTAATGGCATGAAAATCTCCTGTGAAATGAAGATTGATTTCTTCCATTGGCAGCACCTGTGAATATCCTCCGCCCGCTGCCCCGCCTTTAATCCCCATTGTAGGACCTAATGATGGCTCACGCATCGCAATGATCGCTTTTTTGCCAATTTTTTCGAAGGCTTGACCAAGGCCGACTGTTACCGTGGATTTCCCCTCACCTGCTGGCGTTGGGTTGATGGAAGTGACAAGAATCACGTGTCCTTCTTTTTGTTCCTTTAAACGGTCAAAAATAGTCAAAGATATTTTCGCTTTTGTGAAACCATAGCATTCTAATTCTTCGTCATGTAGTTGCAGCTTTGCTGCGATGTCTTGAATTGGTCTTAGCTTAACCTTTTGGGCAATGTCAATATCTGATAAATGCTTTGTGATCATAACAAAACGGCCTCCTTTTTTTACAGAAACAGCATTCTTTTTTGCTCTATTTTTCATTGTAACATAATTGAAACATTGAAATATCGCCAGAAAGTTCCTATAATGAAGTGAAATTAGCTTTGGTTCAGGGGGTGGCGAGTTGCCTATTAACATACCAGTTCATCTGCCGGCAAAACAAATACTAGAGAGCGAAAATATTTTCGTCATGGATGAGACAAGGGCATTCAAGCAAGATATCCGTCCTTTGAATATCGTGATCTTAAATTTAATGCCAAAAAAAATACAAACTGAAACGCAGCTGCTGAGAATGCTCGGAAATTCTCCTTTACAAGTGTACTTTACGTTTTTGATTCCAAGTACACATACACCGAAGAATACGTCGAGAGAGCATCTAGATGAATTTTATACGACCTTTGAATCGATTCGCCATAAAAAATTTGATGGAATGATCATCACTGGCGCACCAATTGAGCACTTACCTTTTGAAGAAGTTTCTTATTGGAAAGAGCTGCAGGACATTTTGGACTGGAGTAAAACCAATGTGACATCTACCCTTCATATTTGCTGGGGTGCACAGGCAGGTTTATATCACCATTACGGGATTGAAAAAATCAAGCTTCCCGAGAAAAAATTTGGCGTATTTGAGCATATTGTGAAAGAGAAAAAAGAAAGATTAGTCAGAGGTTTTGATGAAGTATACTATGTCCCACATTCTAGGCATACAGATATTAATACAGAACAATTAAAAAACACGCCGAATTTGAAAGTCTTGAGTATGTCTGAAGAAGCAGGTGTTTGTTTAATTGTTTCAGATGATGATAAACAAGTATTTTTAACTGGACACCCTGAGTATGATACAGATACATTGATGCAGGAATATGAAAGAGATTTGTTGAAAGATGATACAGTCCAAAAACCTGTCCACTATTTTATAGAAGATGGTGACACATTAATCCCAGTAAATCGCTGGAAAGCCCATGCAACCTTGTTGTTTATGAATTGGCTTAATTATTATGTTTATCAAGAAACACCATACGTTTGGGAATAAAATAGACTGTGGTCTGATGATAAATCGTCAAAATGTGTTAAAATACAAATGGCTCTGTCTTCCATTATCAATTGAATCTGTTTGTTTTTTAAAATTAGTTTAATTCTTTCGTAACGAATGATATGCTCTAACTGTTTATATGTTATCTTTATGTATATGTAGACCTATGAGATTAATAGTTTCGTACGAAGTTTTGTTGTTGTTGATTACATTTGAGGTGAATATTCTTGAATACCAATAAAAAAATATTAATCTTGACCGCAAATTATGGAAATGGACATATGCAGGTAGCAAAAACACTGTATGATGAATGCAAATCCCAAGGATTTGAACATGTTGTAGTTTCTAATTTGTATCAAGAATCGAATCCCATTGTGTCAGAAGTGACTCAATATTTATACTTGAAGAGCTTTTCCATTGGGAAACAATTTTATCGCTTGTTTTATTACGGTGTTGATAAAATTTACAATAAACGCAAATTTAACATTTATTTAAAGATGGGAAATAAGCGTCTCGATGAATTAATTCAGTTACACAATCCAGATATCATCATTATTACATTCCCGATGATTGTTGTACCAGAATATCGAAACAAAACAGGTAAAGTGATTCCGACTTTTAATGTCATGACCGATTTTTGTCTCCATAAGATTTGGGTACATGAAAACATCGACCGATACTATGTTGCAACCGATTATGTGAAACAAAAATTAGTGGAAATCGGCACACATCCAAGCGATGTCAAAGTGACAGGTATTCCTATTAGACCACAGTTTGAAGCCGACGTGCCAAAATCGATGATCTATAAAAAATATGGATTATCATCCGACAAAAAAGTACTTCTTATCATGGCCGGTGCTCACGGTGTACTAAAAAATGTGAAGGAATTATGTGAGGCGCTGCTTCTCGACAGTGAAGTACAAATTGTTGTTGTATGCGGAAAGAACGCCGCACTGAAACAATCGCTTAGCGTTCTTGAGCAGGCACACCCAGATCAATTGAAGGCGCTTGGATATGTGGAACAAATTGATGAATTGTTCAGAGTAACAGATTGTATGATTACAAAACCAGGCGGCATTACTTTAACAGAAGCAACTGCAATCGGTGTCCCAGTCATTCTTTACAAGCCTGTCCCTGGCCAAGAAAAAGAAAATGCTCTTTTCTTTGAGGATTATGGCGCTGCTATTGTCATTAACAGACATGAAGACATTTTAGAATCTGTGACCAACTTGCTGCAGGACGAAGAAAAATTAGAAACAATGAAACAAAACATGAAAAAACTGCACTTAAAACAATCTTCTCAAACCATTTTGGAAGATATCGTCGAGCAGTCAGATCTCATCATGAATAACAAAACATATGCTCGCGCATTATCATAAAAAGGTGTCCGTCAATGACGGACACCTTTTTCTTTACCCTTGATTTCCATTTGTTGTGTATACTTCTTCAAACGGCTGAACGACAACAAAGCCGCTTCCAGTAAACTTCATTTGAATAGACTCTCCGCTTCCCCTGCCAATAAAGGTTTTAAAGGAAACATCTGTCACAAATTCAGTTTTTAAATCACCTGACCACGCAACAGTCGCATTCGGATCTGTATAAACAGAGTCACCCGGCTGAACAATGAGCGTCAGCGGCTCATAATGACTTGTGATTGCTACTAAGCCCGGCCCTTCTAATTTGACATTAAATAATCCGCCTGCAAGCATGCCTGATACCTTTTTCATCAATTTGATATCCCAGCGGACAGACGGTTCAAATGCGAGCAGATCGTTTCCATTCACAAAAATAGATTCCCCTTGGGCCAAACGGAGAATTGAGATTTTTTTGCCTTGATCTGCCACATATAATTTCCCATCACCTGTCGCCTTCATTAGTGAGGTGCCTTCTCCCGAGAGCATTTTTTTGAACATCTTTGAGACGCCGTGCTCAAAAACACCCTCACGTTCAAATTTGATTTTCCCTCGATAGGAAACCATGGAACCTGTTTTTGCCCAAATGGTGTCAGTTAAATTAATTTCTAAAAGCCTTGATGTTTCAAGTTCGAAGACCCCTTCTCCCTTATCTTCTTGCTGCGTATTCTGAATAAATTCTTCAAGTGTATAACGATTCATGATTGCACCTCTTTCTGTATTTTTTTTATATACGGACAAGCTGCACGTTAGGTTCCGAAAAGGACGTTTTATTTTTCATTGTTATTCACCAAAAAAACAAAAAAATCAAACATTCTGCTCAAAATTTGGCTCGCCTGCTTGACGCGTTACTTTTGATGGTGTATAGTGGAACCATCATTTAACAACTGTAAAGTCGTTAGGTGATGAAAATTTTTTTTAGTATGCCCAAAAGGTGTGCTACAGTACTAGGAGGAAAAAGCAATATGCAAAACGGTAAAGTAAAATGGTTCAATAATGAAAAAGGTTTCGGCTTCATTGAAGTTGAAGGCGGAGACGATGTATTCGTTCACTTCACAGCTATCGAAGGTGACGGCTACAAGTCTTTAGAAGAAGGACAAGAAGTTTCTTTTGAAATCGTTGAAGGTAATCGTGGACCTCAAGCTGCAAACGTAACAAAACTTTAATCAACTAAATCAATGATGAAACGACAAAATAAAGAGAGGCATATGCCTCTCTTATTTGATTTTCAGCTGAATTTCAATGGCTAAAATATTTTGCTTCAGTCGTTGTTCAATTTCAGAAATATCTTTTTCGAGAAAAGGTCTTCCCTTCTTTGCTACATCTACTAGCTGCTCTAGATCGCTGTATACCTCTTGAAATGTTCGATGTAATACCGTTTCGAAATCCTTATTATTCATGCCGGCCTTCCCCTTTTCCTCTATTATCCGTCACTTAGTCAAAAAGTAACTCAACCAAAACTTTCTATAGTTATATCGGCTCATTTTTCAGAATATGTTCTTTTTTAACACATTCTATTCGTTTTTTTTCACGAGCGGATGTTTGAGTAAGGAAAACCGGGGCAGCCGCTTACTTTTTAAGCAGCGTCTGTCCGTATTCTTTTATTTTCTCTCCGACTGTGCATTGCTGAATACAAAAGGAGTGGGCGTATTTTTTGCCATATTCTTTTCGAAAGTGCTTCTTAATCAAGCAATCTGAACAATACGTGTCTTGGAGATCCGTCAATTCTTGTACTGCTGTTTTTTTATCCACATTATTCAGCTCCGTCTGCTTCTAATTTCAATTTACTTTCAATTGGGACGTCTGCAAGTATCTGCCTTGCAAGCTGATCCGCTTCTGCATTTTGTTTACGATCGATGACTTCATATGTTGGCGTAAGCCTCAGCTCCTTTAAAGCCGCTTCAATCCGGTCGAGCCATTTGTTATGTATATCATCATAACAAGGCCATTCTCCTTTTAATTGATTCATGACAACAAGTGAATCGCCTCTAATCGTGACAGAATTTCTGCTTGCCCCAAGGTCTTTCAAAGCTTTTACTGCTTCAAATAAAGCTGCATACTCCGCTTCATTATTGGTGATTCCTTGGAAGGGCTGATTTTTTCTCAAACGATAAGCATCTTCTCCGAGCTTATAGTAGACGACAACCCCAAGGCCAGAGTCGCCTGTTTCTTTGTGAAAACTTGCATCAAAATAGACCTGAAGCTGATCAGGTTCAAGCTTTAGTTCTTCATTTAGCTTTTCAAGTTCTTTAATAGACCACATCGCCCCTTTTTCATCTTCAAATGATAGGAGTGACTGTGGTTCTTTTTTATCGATATGTTTTGCTAAAAGCAAGGCCTCTTTTAGCTCCATCCAATCTTCTTGGAAAAAAGCAATGGACCCAATCGATTTCACTTTCATTGTATAGTGCGCTCTTAATTTCATTGATCACATCGCCTTCCCGTGCTTTTAAGGTAAACGTTCGTTATGCTATAATCAAAAAGTTACATTTTACAATGAGAAAGGAAGTTCATGTCACTTGTTTAATGAAGGTATTTGGATCTTATTTGCGATCATTAATTTTATCATTGTTCTTCTATTTTATAAAGGATTTGGCAAGATGGGCCTTTTCGTCTGGATTGGCTTTGCGACGGTTGCTGCAAATTTACAAGTGGTCAAAACCGTTGAATTGTTTGGCTTAACGGCAACACTTGGAAACATTTTATATGGCAGTGTGTTCTTTGCAACGGACGTATTGAATGAAAAATATGGACAAAATGAAGCGAGGAAAGCTGTCTGGATTGGCTTTGCCACCCTTTTAACGCTAACCGTTGTCATGCAGGAGGCTTTGCTTTTCCATCCCGCTCCATCTGACATTTCTCAAACATCGCTCGAAACGATATTTGGCTTTATGCCAAGGGTCGCACTTGGCAGTCTTGCTGCTTATATCATCAGTCAAATGTTAGATGTTTATGTATATTCGTTTATTCGCCGGATATTTCCTTCCGATGGTGCGCTCTGGGTGCGCAACGCTGGAAGTACGATGATCAGCCAGCTGCTTGATACACTGATCTTCACAACCATTGCCTTTCTTGGCACCTATCCATTTCATGTATGGATCGAAATCTTCATCACGACTTATGTGATTAAATTTATCGTCGCCGCAATTGGGACACCATATGCGTATGCAGCGAAAAGAATGGTTCCGCTTGATGAAAGGGTGAAATAAATTGCCAGCTGAAATATACATTGATGGTGCTAGCGCAGGAAATCCAGGTCCTTCTGGCATCGGCATTTTCATTAAATATGATGGAAAGGCTGAATCTTTTTCGATTCCTCTCGGATCAATGAGCAATCACGAAGCAGAATTTTCCGCTCTCATTGAAGGGATGAAAATCTGCGTAGAAAAAGGACTGCGTTCCGTTTCATTTCGAACAGATTCACAGGTAGTTGACCGTGCGGCCAATGCAGGATTTGCTAAAAATCCAGCCTTTCAGCCTTTTATAAAAGAGATGATCGAGCTTCAACGGCAGTTTGATTTATTTTTCATTAAGTGGATTCCAAGCAAGGAAAATCAAGTAGCTGATCAGCTCGCTAGAAAAGCGATTCACCTTTCTAAAGGATGAATCGCTTTTTTTCGGTTATGCTAATGTATGAGGTGATACTGATTGGATAAAGAGAATAAAGGTCGTGTCACAAATGGGACAACCCCACAAGGTGATGCGCAAACAAAAGATAAGCAGCCACTATCTCAGCTCGAAAATAGAGCGAAGAAAAGTAATACAAAAAGATGACCTTAGAGATCAGCTTAGCTGATCTCTAACAAAGGGCTAAAATGATTTTTATTTTAGCCCTTTGTCTTCTTTTCAGCGTGATAGAAAACCTTTGCAGCCCTAGGAAGGGCGAGTACCGGAGCGGAGCGAATTTGACATCCGTGAGCACCGGAGCGCAGACCTGACAACGAATGCGAGGGTTTGTCTATACGCTGAGAGATCGGCTTAGCTGATCTCTATTTTACTTAATCGATTCACCATCGGTTCAATTCCTTTGATTTGATGGTATCGCAGCATGGCAGCAGCCCGTTCTTGATTGATGTTCATCTTCGTCTCATCAATTGGACAGCTCAGCGGGACATCACATTTGATCTCTGCCAATAGACGGGAGAGCTTCAAATCTTCTAATCCTGCTTGCATTTTCTTTTGCTGTGCGGCCGTTAGTTCATGAACATTTTCTAATAATCCATCAATGGTTTGATATGTTTGAATAAATTTTAATGCTGTTTTTTCTCCGATTCCTTTGACGCCTGGGTAATTGTCACTTGAATCCCCCATAAGTGCTTTCATATCGATCAGCGCCTTTGGAGTGATGCCCATTTCCTCTTCAAATAAGGCTTTTGTATAATGTTTATAGTTCCCGATCCCTTTTTGCATCAAAGCAACAGTCACTTGTTCATTCAATATCTGCAGCAAATCTCTGTCGCCAGTTAGAACCGTCACACGTGCTTCATTCTGATAGACTGCTGCCAGCGTACCGATACAATCATCTGCCTCAAAGCCTTTTAAACCAATGTTTACAATTCCTAGTTCTTCTGTCGCTTCTTTTGCTAAATCGAATTGCGGAATGAGCTCGACAGGCGCCTCTCCTCGATTTGCTTTATAATCTTGAAACAATTCATTTCGGTATGTTTGGCTTCCCATATCCCAGCAGCACACAATATGAGTTGGCTCAAATGTCTGAACAGCGGTTAATAAATGCTTCAAATAGCCATTTACTCCATTCGTCGGGACGCCGTGATCATTTATCATAAAATTGCGATGGACAGCCGTTGCATAGAACGATCTGAACAGAAGCGCCATGCCATCAACAAGCAGTACGTGTTTATTCATTCTTATAAACTCCCTTTTTCAAAACAATACTCCTATTCTATCACAGAACATAGAATTCGACATAAAAAAGGCGCCCTCTTCTTTTGGAAAAGAAGTGGCACCTTTGGATTATTTTTGACCGTATTGCATTTTTTTCGATTCTGCTTCTGCGTAGGACAGCATCTCTTTTTGTTTCGGGTTACGCTCATCCTGCTTTTTTGCATGCTGCTTTTTTTCCATCATCATTCCCCTTTCTCGGTTCACTTGTTAAGATGACCAAAAAAGAGAAAGTTACTCTTTACTTCTGTTTTCTTTCGACATACTCCCTGACCATATCACTCGTGACATGCTTACGCAGCGGAACAATACCGCCTCGTGCAAGCTCATTCATCTTTGAAGTAATCGCATTGATATCGTCAGTTGTAAATGGTTCGTTTTGCTCACACTTGAAAACAGCAGTCTCTATTGCCTGCTCTCTTTTCTGCTCAAGCGCAAGAAACGACTTGATATGAGCATTCTGTTTTTGTGAATGTGCGGAAATCTCTTCGTGTACGCTCGTCATTTTTTATCAACTGCTTTCTTTTTTATATAGTCTATCATGAATCAAATGGTTTTCAACTGGTTCTTCCATTCATTTGTCTGCTTGTATACTTGTTCTATCATCGCCTGCTCTTTCGCATCTGTCGTCAAGCTCATGATAAATGTTTGTTTCTGTTCATTCAGCTGCTTGAGCGCTTCTGTTTCATATTTTTCAGTAAAGGTCTTCACCATCATATCGTATCTGCTCTGTAATTCTTCTTTTTCTTTATCTGCCCATTTCGTCGTTAATTGGAAAAGGACATCTCGAATCGCTTCAATAAACGCTGCCTTCCCGTTCTGTTCAAAGAAAGCTTTCGCTGATTTTTGCTTCTTTAAGAGCGGCTCAAACGGCGTCAGGTCCGCTTCCACTTCAATTTGTTTCAGCTCTGCATTTTTCTCATCTGGAGGCGACAGCCGGAGAGAAAAGTAAGGATCTTCTGCACATGCAGCCTGCAATCCTTTCTCCCACTCCTCTTTGAAATATTGAGTGATAAACGATTCCATTCGAATATCAAGCGCCTTAAGCTCCTGTACAAATTCAAATTCATAATCCTTTAGCGCCTGTTCAAGCGCTTTTTTCAGCTCCTGCCTGAAGTCCCCTTGAGATATTCCAGGATAAAAGGCTGTCTTTAACAGATCATTTGCATAAAGTGACAAGCGCTGAACAATGTGGTAAAGCTGTTCGTGCAAGTCCTTTTTCACACTTTCTGTCACTAGCTTAGATCGTTTAATATGGCTCATTTGATCAACGATCACTTCATAGGATGTGTCTATCTTTTTCTTTTCTGCTTGCTTTTCATCTTCTGACTGATGCAGCGTCTCATGCAGCTTGTCGACTGTTCTACATAATGTACTCGCTTCAAAATACAGCAGCTCAATCGCATCTTTCGTTAATTCTTCCTCAATAAAATAGTCGAGCTGTGTTCTTAGCTGTGCATACTGGTTATAAGGCGACTGACCCTTTCCTTCGATCTCTTCCTTACTGGATACATGATGAAGGTTTGGATGCCGGATACCTTCTTTTGTGAGCTCATTTTTCACATAGTCAAAGACAGTTTCAAGCTCTGTTTGATCCTTTGCGAGGTCAGCTGCATTGATAATAAAAAACATTTTATCCATGCTAAATGAATCTTTTACAAGCCCGAGTTTACGTAAAAATGAACGGTCTGCTTTTGAGAAAGAATGCTGGTAGTAAGTTAAATAAAGAAGGGCATCAGCATCCTTCATATATTGAAAGGCAATCTCTGTATGACGTTTATTCATACTGCTGGCGCCTGGTGTATCAACAATCGTCAGTCCTTTATCTGTTAAAGGTGTACTTAAATACACCGTCACTTCCTTCACCACACAAGAAACAGCCTCTTCTGCCACATATGGCTTCAATTCTTGCAGGGTGACATTGTGCGGCGTTTGTTTTTGAATGGAATCACGGAACTTTTCATGAGCGTTTAAAAAATGTTCAACAATGATGCGGTGATCCTGTTCAAGCTCTCTTTTTTTCAGCGTTCGTTCGAGTTTGGCTTGAAACGTATCTCCCTTTTCTTCTGTTATAGAAAAACCGAGAATTTGATCGAGCTCTTCTAATATTTCCTGCTCGGTTTTGAACACCACTTTCACACTTTCATGCGGATGGTCTTCTGTCGGCCGCGTCAACTTATTGATCGTGGCCGTCGTTGGTGTAGGAGATGATGGCAGCACCTTTCTCCCAACTAGGGCATTGGCAAACGACGATTTCCCTGAACTAAAAGCACCGAATAAGGCGAGTGTAAATTCCTTCGCTTGAAGCCGCTTTGTTCGTTGTTCAAAGGACTTTCTTTGAGACTGAAGCGCGTTTAATGGCATTAACATTTGAGAAAGCTGCTCAAACTGGTCAATCGACTGCGCTGTCGTAATATGCTGTGATTGACGCATTTGATCAAGCTCTGTCTGCTGCTGATTTTCTTTCTCGCTTTCTTCCGCATGAGTGGACGTATGATTCTGATTTAGCTCGTCATGCTGCATCCGATGTTTTTTCACATAAAACCAATCATCTGTGATCTGCTCATTTGTTCCGTTTTGCCATATATCCCATACATGCTCAATATCTCTTCTGATTTGATCATTTTTTTCCATGCTTTGCTCGAGCGCTTGGAGCTCCTGTGCTGCCTGGGCCCACTTATCTTGTTGCTTTCCCTTTTCATTCATGAGCTGGGTTTTCAGCGTCTCGGTCATTTGTTCAATCAATGGTATTGCTTTCTGTTTGGCCTGTCTTTTCAGTGCTTCACCAGCATCTTTTGCATATTGCAAAACGTATTCATTTGAAAATGTCGCACCATGATGGATGACGTTTTCAAGCAGTGATTCTTCCACAGGTGTTTCAAATGCCATCACTTGATTTAATAGCTCTTCACCAAGCTGATGTTTCTTGACTTCTTTTTTGAGCAGCTCAGCAATATGCCAGTCCACTTCAGCTTTCATTCTTGCTTTGACATCTGCTAAGAAATCGTTCGCCCGCTTTTCTTTTTCCTGCTCAGTTTTATTTTTAGCGAACAGCAGTCCTACCTTAAAGCCAGGTGCTTTCGATTCAATATAGTCACTTGCAAGCTCTCTCATTTTAAATGGGGTTAGGTTTGCATTTTTTAAAATATTCTCGACTTCAAAAGACACTTCGTCTTCTAACTGTTTTGCTCCATTTTCAATAAAGCTGCTTTTCGCTTCAAGTTCCTTGACTTCTCTTCTTTTTTCTTGAAGCAGTGAATCAAGATCCTCTTCTTGCAGCTCTTCTTTTAATGAGTCAATATGTTCTTTTAAAACATTCTCTATTTTCTGCTCGGTATAGGCGCGAAGTGATGCTTTCGGCAATGTTTGTAATTCTTGCAGTTTCTCGATTAAACGAATCATTTCGTTTCTTGGATGCGTCTCATCGGTTACAGATGTAAAGTATAAATGTTCTTCTTCAATGCCCTCTTTAAGAAGCATATCAACTACTTGATTTTTGTAGTCTTCAAACGCTGTCTCATGCTCATCATGTCGATCGACTTGATTTACGATGAAATAAAGATTTGGCAATTTCTCTTTAATGGAGCGAATGAAACGAATGTTTTCTTCCGAATGAACATGGTTGTAGTGCACGACATAAAAAAGAGCATCTGCTTGATGTAGAATAGACGCGGCAGATAAGAAATGGGTATGATCCGTTGAATCAATTCCAGGCGTATCAATCAGTGCCACCTTTTCTTCCAATCCTCTATAGTCCCCGCTAATTTCCACCATTTCAATCTGTTCCCCGTCCTTACAAAAACGCTGAACTGCTTCTTTATCATAAGAACCGCTCATTTTTGCAAAACGGCCATCTGAGGTGTGAAGCTTTACTTCACTCTCCCCTTTCCTCACGACGACCAAGTTTGCACTTGTTGGAATCGGACTCGTTGGCAGGATGTGATCATGAAGCAGATGATTCACAAGTGATGACTTTCCAGCTGAATAGTGGCCGGTAAATGCGATATACACTTCTTCTTCTGCTTCCTTTTTGATAATCGATGCAAGTTTGGCTGCGCGTTCATGATCATCCCTTTTGAGAAGGCTTTGATATAAAGCACCTGTAGTTTGAACGAGCGAATCTCGAATAGACAAGTCTTCCATGACGATAAACCCCTTTGTTTTTAGAAAAGTCAGTTATGTATGTGATACCATTTTACACAAAATCAAGAGATTTTTCTTCTGATCTGAGGAAATAAAAAAAATCTGCTGCCCGATCAGCCGCAATTGACTAATCAGGAAGCAGATTTTTTAGAAACACCTTTTAATACGAAGCCAATTAATAGGCTGTATACACAGACCGTACCGAGTAAGAAAACCATTGTCATGTGATCACCGTCCATCCTTCGTGATTGAGAATGCTTATCATTAATGAAAGTGTATCACAATTGATAATGATTTTCAATATTAATTTAACAAATACTGATTGAGCGCTTTCTCTTCTGTTTGAATTCTCACAGCCATCATCCATGCATTTAAACATGTGAACAAAATAGCGGTAAAATAGGCATTAAATAAAAGCGGGATCAGCATAAGCTCAATCGCCACCACGACATAGTTAGGATGCTTTAACCAGCGATAAGGTCCTTTTTTTACCATCATCGCATTTGGTACAACTAAAATCTTTGTATTCCAATACGTTCCAAGAGAGCATAATGCCCAATATCGAATAACCTGTGTAGCCAGCAGGAAAACGAGCAACACAAGAAAATAGCGCGACGGCGGCCTGTTTAACCCCCATACCTCAACCATGAGTGAGAGAAAAAAGCCCGCATGCATAGCGACCATATAAGGATAATGACTTGCACCAAATTCAATGGCACCGATCGCTTTCACTTTCTTTTCATTTCTTTTAGCCACAAGCATTTCAATAAGACGCTGACACACGAAGAAACCAATGACGAGCCAAATAATCATGATATGACCTCCTCCCATTTCATGAGCAGCAGCTCTGATGAAAATCCCGGACCAAGCGCTCCGCATAGACCCATATCTCCCGCTTCAGCGGATTGATGTTCAAGATAATGCTTGATCACATACAAAACTGTGGCAGAGGACATATTTCCGTGTTGTCTGAGTACTTCTTTTGATGAAAAAAGCTGATCTTCTTGTAAGGATAGACTTTTAATATAGGCATCGATCACTTTTTTCCCTCCAGGATGGGCAAGAAAAACCGATAGTTCTTCTACAGAATACCCTTGCTGCTCTAAAAATTGATCGACTTGCTCTTTTAACCAGCCGGAAATAATGGAAGGAATGTCACGGGAGAAAATGACCTGAAAGCCGTCACTTGTAAATTCCCAGCCCATCACATCCTCAGACTCTTTCATTGTGACAGATTGTGTACCAATCACTTTAGGGACTGTTTTTAGATGGGTGTATTCTGATACACCTTTTTCTCCAGTTAAGAGTACCGCTGCTGTCCCGTCTCCGAACAAAGATGTACCGATTAAATTGCTTTTTGATTGATCTTGCGGCTGAAAGGTTAAACTGCACAGTTCGCAGGCGACAACCAGTACCTTCGCTTCTGGAAATGCCCTTATGTATTCGTAAGCCCGGGTCAACCCCGCCGCTCCGCCCCCGCATCCTAAGCCCCAGATCGGCACTCGTTTCGTATAAGGCGAAAAAGGGAGAACGTTCATCAGTTTTGCATCAAGGCTTGGTGTCGAAAGTCCGGTGCTTGAAATAAAAAACAATGCATCGATTTCTTCAAACGGAATCGGTTTTTTCAGGAATGCCTTCTCATGAAGACAGTGTATGACCGCTTCTTTTGCATGAGCCAATGCTTTTTCCAAATAGAGGTTGTTTTTCTCCTCAAAAGAGTGGTGCGTCTGATACCATTCAATTGGCTGCACAAACTGTCTGCTCTCGATTTCTCCATTTTGAAAAGCTCTGAGCAGCCGGTCGATATCTTTAAACGATCGTTTAAATTGGGATCTAGCAAAATCAGCCGCCTTTTTCTGATCCACATGATGTTGTGGCAGACTCGTTCCAACAGAAAGAATGTACGCCATCGGCTTCACCTCTTTTTTCGATTAATATCCCCTATCGAAAAAAGGATATACATGCCAAAACGTCACAATTCAGTCAAAATATTTTCCTTCGTCTAACTTTTTGTCTTGACGACAATTGATAAATATTGGATAATATAGGTGAAAACATGATGTAGTTTTCCTCCTTCACAGGTTCGTTCAAAGCCAAGCGAACCTGCTTTTTTTATGCAAAAAAACACTTCTATAGAGAAGTGTTTAGACCGTAGAACCCCCCCTTTTACTTTAAATAAAAGTGGGGTTTTCACTATCATTATAAAGGGTTTACGCTGGACATAGTGTTTTCCATGTCTAGTTAGCTAATTTTTTAAGATTCATGGCAGCGAGAGTAAGCATCGCTTGCATTGAAATTTTTTTAGTACACGAAGTTTCGCCCAACGCATACTATGCTTTTCTTTTGCATCCGCAAAGACGCGTTCTTTATTTCTCTCCGCTTTGCATAGTTGCTTTTATTTATTTCAGTGAGTCTTAGGTAGTTTGCTTCATCTAGTCTTGCCAAATATGCGATGAATTTGCTTGGTATGATTTTGACTTTGTGTACAGTTATCTAGAAAAGAACTAGTTTTACAAACCTCTGAACCGGACACATATTGTTTAAATCCTTCGTTGTACGGTAAGAGAGAATTTGCCGATATCTTCTTTATTTTGTAGTGGTACGAGCTTTTCTCTATGTTTTTTGAGATTAATCGCCTCTGTCTCCACTTTCCACATAAGCACCCTTTTTTCAATGAAATCGTCATTATACAACACTTTCATAAGGAATCTCCCTTTCGCTTCGAATTAATGGTCACATCTGCTGCTATCTTAGCGTATAAATATTAACGTTTCGATCATTATTCAGAATGATTTTATTTAAACATGAATGGATCACCTTTTTTTGCTGATCAACACAAAGTAACAACCATAAATTTCTAATTCATTTGAATTTTCTATATAAAAAGGATTTTTTCCACTATATACATAATCAATATGTGTACCAAGAAAAACAGTGAAAAAAGAAAGAATCTACAACATGGTTCGGCTCAAAATTTAATTGACTGGAGTGATTGTAATGAAAAAGGTTTCCAAAAAAAAGACACCCTACAACATGATACTTCTCTCAAAGGTAATTGGTTTAGTGCTTCTTACACTGTTTCTCTTTTTTATCTGGGATATGTCTAAACCCCATTTGCAGGCGACAAATGGGCAAGCAAAAAATGTTGCCAGCAGTGACTTCCGTGACACAAGCATCAGTCTGAAAGCAAAAAATCAGTCTACAAGAACATTGGATACACATTTTAAGACCAATCCAAACCAACAGGCAACGAATAAAACAGTCTTTTTAACATTTGATGATGGTCCTTCTGCTACATCAAATCAGCTGTTAAATGTATTAAAAGCACATCACGTGAAGGCAACGTTCTTCATGCTTGGACCGCAAATCCAAGCACACCAATCAACTGTGAAAAGACTTTATCAAGAAGGACATCAATTAGGTCTTCATGGCATGACGCATGATATAAACCTCTTTTATCAGAACAGCGAGTCTCCCGCAAATGAAATGAGAGAAGCTCAGCGTATTCTTGCCTCTGTTACAGGTGTCTACAGCCGTCTTGTAAGAACCCCCTATGGCAGTGTTCCAAATTTAACATATCATCAAAAAGTACGTTTAAACCAAAATGGCTTTATTTACTGGGACTGGACGATTGATAGCCTTGACTGGAGATATAAAAACTCACAATATGTTCCAGAGGTATTGAATCAATTGCAAATGTTTGAGAAAAATAAACCATGGGAACCAAAAGTTATATTAATGCATGATCAACCCTCTACCACAAACTATTTAGATAGCCTGATTATACAGCTAAAAGCAAGGGGCTATACATTTGCAGTCATTAACGAAACAATGCCGCCGGTACAGCATTAATAGTGCTAATCACAAAAAGCCCGTATCCAAAAGATGCGGGCTTTCAGCTTGTAGACAAACCCTCACACGCTCCTTCCTAGGATCAAAGGTTTTTTATCAAGCTAAAAAGAAGACAAAGAGCTAAAAAAAGGTCATTTTAGCTCTTTGTCCATAATCTGAATCCCTCTCCAAGAGAGGTGTTTACATAACAGATTGCTTAGGTTCTTCTACCAGGTCATGCTCGGCTTCTTTTTTAAAAGGAATCATGTGATAAATAATATGAAGCAAAATAGCGGTAAAGCTTCCAGCCACAATACCGTTACTTGTTAATAATTTAATCGAGTCTGGCAGATGCTCAAACATTTGCGGCACGACGGTAACACCTAAGCCGATTCCCACGGAGCAAGCAACGATTAGCAAGTTCTCCTGCTTTGCAAAATCTACGCGCGAGAGCATTTTAATACCGTATGCAATGACCATACCAAACATGGCAACCATTGCACCGCCAAGAACCGATTTTGGAATAATCGTCGTAAAGGCAGCGATTTTAGGAAAAAGACCAAATAACATGAGTAATGCCCCTGTTACGACAATGACTTGGTTTTTCTTGACTCCAGTTAGCTGGATCAACCCAACGTTTTGTGAGTAGGCTGTGTACGGAAAAGCATTGAAGATTCCACCTAATAACACAGCAATCCCCTCTGCCCGATAGCCTTTAGCCAAATCTTTTTCTTTTAATGAACGGTTTGTTAAATCACCTAGTGCGAAATAAACGCCTGTTGATTCAACTAGTGACACAATCGCAACTAACGTCATGGTCATGATCGGTGCAAATTCAAAGGTCGGCATCCCAAAATAAAATGGCTCAATCATGCGGAAAACCTGGGCGTTTGCCACCTCAGCTGTTTCCACTTTTCCCATAAACGCAGCAACTGCTGTCCCAAGGAGAATACCAATTAAAATGGCGATCGCCTTCATAAACCCTTTCGTGAATCGATAGAGCAGTACAATGATAAACAGTACAAGGAAAGCGAGCCCTAGATTTTCAAAAGAACCATAGTCCGCACTTCCTTCTCCTCCTGCCATATTGTTCATCGCTACAGGAATGAGGGTGATCCCAATAATGGTGACGACAGAGCCTGTGACAACAGGCGGGAAAAATTTCACAAGCTTCCCAAAGAAAAAAGAAAGAAGAATGACAATACAGCCAGAAGCGATAATACTGCCATAAATAGACGAAATTCCATACTTAGAGCCAATCGCAATCATGGGCGAAACCGCAGTAAATGTACAGCCTAATACAACAGGCAGACCTATTCCAAAGAAGCGGTTTTTCCATACTTGAAGCAATGTAGCAGCCCCGCACATGAAAATATCCGCAGAGATGAGGTAAGTCAGCTGTGAAGGCGTGAGCCCAAGTGCATCTCCAACAATGAGCGGTACAAGAACAGCACCTGCATACATTGCCAGTACATGCTGAATGCCCAGCGAGAGCGTTTTGACTTTTTTAGCGGTACTCATGATTGTACCTCCCGTACAAACGTGACTTTCCCTTCCTCAAGTGATTCAATACGTGCGAGGGACTCGACGCGGTAGCCCATTTGCACAAGCGCATTTCTTCCAGGCTGGAATGATTTTTCAATGACAATGCCAAATCCGGCTACTTTCGCCTTTGCCTGCTTTGCAATCGCTGCAAGTCCTTTCGCAGCTTCACCATTTGCTAAAAAATCATCAATGATTAACACACAATCGTTTTCACTCAGATGCGTATTTGAGACAGCAATCGTGCTTTCTACTTTTTTCGTAAAAGAGTACACACTGGCTGTTAACAGGTTATCCGTTAATGTGAGTGATTGACGTTTTCTTGCAAACACAACAGGGACTTGAAGAGCAAGCCCAGCCATCACAGCAGGTGCGATGCCTGAAGATTCGATTGTGATGATTTTTGTAATGCCATCATGCTTAAATAATCTAGCAAACTCTTGCCCAATCTCATGCATTAACACAGGATCAATTTGATGATTTAAAAAAGCATCTACCTTTAACACTTGATTTGACAGAACGATTCCTTCGTTCTCAATTTTTTGACGTAACAATTCCATCATTTTTCCCCCTAGCATATTGGCAAACATTCGATTTTTTGCATAAAAAAAGCATTGCTGTCCATGAGGAGCAAGCAATGCGAAAACGATCAACGGATCTTCAGCTCAAACAAGAGCTGTTTCATTTGCTCACTCATAGTCGGACCGTATCGGTGTCCGGTAGAAACTTGCGTGCCATCATCACGCGATTATATGAGTGTTATAGTGTTCAAATTATAACAAGATTTCAGACGCTTGGAAAGCACTTTTCTAGAAAAATACCGAACTTAAATAATAGATCAGAACAAAATGTTCGTTTTTAGAATATTCAAGCATCAAAAAAGCACCCTTCTCATGAAAGGGTGCCCTTCTTTTATGATAAATACAGTTTCGTATATTTATCCGTTAAGTAGTCGATTAAATATTGAACATTTAATTCTTCACCTGTTGCATCTTGAATGATTTCAGATGGCTTTTTCCGTTTTCCATGCTGATGAACATGTTCCGTCAGCCATTCTTTTATCGGTGCAAAAGACCCATTTTGAATTAGCTCATCAAAATTTGGTAAGTCTTTAATCATTTGTTGTTTTAATTGCGCCGCATACATATAACCAAGGGCATATGAAGGGAAATAGCCAAAACTTCCATCAGACCAGTGAACATCCTGCAAGATACCGAGTGCATCATTAGGAGGCGTAATGCCAAGATACGCTTGATATTTTTCATTCCAAAGTGCAGGTAGATCTTCAACTGCTACTTCTTCATTGAAAATCGCTTTCTCAATTTCATAGCGGATGATAATGTGAAGCGGATACGTCAGTTCATCGGCTTCAATTCGAATGTAAGTCGGCTTCGATTCATTCACTGCATGCACAAAGTCTTCTAAAGAAACATCTTTAAATTGCTCAGGAGATGCTTCTTGCAGCTTTTGATAATACGTTTTCCAGAAATCTTCGTGTCTGCCGATAAAGTTCTCAAAGAAAAGAGACTGTGATTCATGGATACCCATTGAAGTGCCATCACATAAAAGCGTTCCGCTCAGTGCTTCATCAATGTTTTGCTCATAAATCGCATGACCACATTCATGAATCGTGCCAAAGATCGCCATTCGAAAATCATGCTCATCATAACGGGTCGTCACACGCACGTCACCTCTGCTTAATGTCACTGCAAATGGATGGACGGTTGTATCAAGGCGGCCTGCGTCAAAGTCATATCCCAATTCTTTTAAGAAAAAGAGGCTCAATTCCTTTTGTTTATCAATCGGAAAGCTTTTCGATAAAAATGAAGTATCCGGCTTATTTGGTGAAGCTTCGATTTTTTTCACAAGAGGAACAATAGCGTCACGAAGTGCACCAAATTTTTGATCAAGCTGTTCAACCGTCATATCTGGCTCATAGTTATTGAGCAGCACATCATAAGGCGTTTTTTTCACGCCCCAATATTGGATGAAACGCTTGTTAAAGTCAATAAGCTGTTTTAAGTATGGTGCAAAGAGTGAAAAGTCTGATTTCTCCCTTGCTTCTACCCAAACATGCTCTGCTTTTGATTGCAAAATCGAGTATTCTTTAAATTCTTCTTTCGGAATTTTGCTGTTTTCATCATACTCTTTTTGTGATAATTCGAGCGCCTTTTGTGTATCTTTTGACAGCTCATTTCGATGTTTGTTTAATTCGTGAAGAAGATCTCTCATTTCGTCAGAAGTCTTCATATTAAAAATGTCACTTGATAATTGACCGATCGTTTCCGCTCTAAAATCCGCACTTTTTTTAGGCGCTTGTGTTCTAGAGTCCCAATAAAGTAAATGGAGCGCCTCTGTATAATGGGCGATTTTCCCTAGTAATTGATAAAACGCTTTCTCAGTTGCTTCAAGACTCATGCGTTTGTTCCCCCAATCAATAATATGTATGTACGTTTCAAGGCTACTTCAATGAATGTTCTTTTGTCAATGAAAAAGGAGGATACACAGCGGTATCCTCCTCATTTACAAGTTTTCAGCTAATTAAGATGTGATGATGGGCTTTACCGGCAGGACGGATTCAATTTTACTTTGAAGCGCCGTATCTTCCTTACGATCAAAATATATATGAATGCTTCCTGCGTCTTGGCTTGTCCGGATCAGTCTTCCAATCCCTTGGCGTAAGCGAAGCAGCATATACGGAAGGTCAACTTCAGCATGTGCATCCTTTGCTTCATTTCGTTTCGCTTCAAATACCGGATCATGCGGCGGATAAGGAAGTCCCCAGATGATCACATTCGTTAATGATTCACCTGGAATATCAAGCCCTTCCCACAGATGAACAGAGCATAACACAGACGTCTCATCAGCTTGGAACTTTTGAACAATTGTGCTGATTTCCTCGTCTCCCTCAAAATATACGTCAAACGGCAGTGATTCATTTGCTGCTTCAAGCTGTTTTCTAAAGAAATGGAGTTCATCAAATGAAGGGAAGAGAATCAGAGATCGTCCTCCATTTTCTTTCAGCTGAGTGATCACTTGCTGTGCTTTTGCCTCTTGCTCAGCGATCTGCTGAATTCCATGGAAATAAATCTTCATTTGTTCATCGTAATCATACGGCGAAGCGACACTCATTGATAAGTAATCGTTAATCCCAAGACTTTCAGCTAAATAATCAAAGGATTGATTCTCAGACAATGTAGCGGAAGAGAAAATATATGGTCTTTTTTGCGAGAAAACTTTTTCGCCAAGTACCTCTGCAACCGTCTTCGGCATCACAACAAATGTTGTATCTAATTCCTGTTTTTCCAGCCAGCTAATGGCATTTTTTTGATAAAGCGATAGAGAATACGCCATTTGTTCAATGTATTCTTCCACAACAGATAATTCATATTGATCGATCGTATACATTTCAGATTCAAACACGAGCGCTTCTCCGATTTTTTCAAGCAAGTCACACAATTCGCTT
The DNA here is from genome assembly GCF_038630785.1 of Bacillus sp. FSL K6-1000. NCBI lineage: Bacteria > Bacillati > Bacillota > Bacilli > Caryophanales > Bacillaceae > Bacillus > Bacillus sp. FSL K6-1000. The sequence goes on from NZ_CP152042.1 coordinate 1,999,752, forward strand.
GCAGAACGCTTCACCTCATCGACACGCCCAATTTCAAGCCGGTGCGAGCCTTTGACTTCTTTGGCATGTGTTTTTAAGAGATAAAAGAACTCATCGTTTGTTGCAAGTGCATCTTCAACAAGCTCTGCAAATTCTTCGCGTATGTCGTTTTGCAAAAGACGCTCCAAAAATGTTTCAAGCGTTGATTGCTTCACTCGGTACGTTAACGCTTTTTGAGCGGCAAACTCGAGAAGATGTCCTTCATCAAATACGACGGAGCTATGCTCAGGAAGCAGCGGAAGCTGTCCCTCACGTTTTCGGGATTCCTTCGTCCACACATGCTCCATGTAAAAATCATGTGAACAGATGATGAGATCTGTCGCTTTTCGGTAATGATCTCTTGATAAATTCAGACCGCAGCGATGACGCATATCGCACGTCAGGCAGTCCTGAAACGAGTCATAGCCAATTCGTGACCATTCATCATTTGATAACTCTGGATACTCTTTTCGATCGCCATACGGATAAAAGGTTTGCATACCGTGTGATTCATGAACAAATGAAGGCAGTGATTCATAAATATCGAGCCACTTTTCATCATCTTCACGCTGCATCGTTTTCTCTAGCTTCTTTAAGCATAAATATTGATCATGCGATTTACTTAATCTCGCATCTATTTGAATATCAAGGTGATTGGCAATTTTATAGATATCACCTTCTTGTTTAACGAGCTGTTCAATTAACGTTTCGTCTGCACATGCAATAATCGCAGGCTTCCCTGTATACCTTGCATATGTGACGGCAAATAATAGATAGACGATGGTTTTGCCTGTGCCTACCCCAGCTTCGGCAAACATCACACTTTTTTCTTTAAAGGCTCTTTCTAGCTGAAAAGCCATGAATATTTGTTCATCTCGAAGATCAAAGCCCTTTTCTGGCAAAATGTCATAAAACACATCACCAATCCAGTTGCCCAGTTCTTCGTAAAAATTGTGTTCTTTTGATAATGAAAAAGGCAAACGAGATGCTGTCACCTGCTTCAACCCCCAACTTTTGAATCATTCAGACATTCAATAGTACCATTTACGCTGGGGAAAAACAATCTTTTTTTATGAGCGCAGGCGATGTTGATAGCTTTCCTTCATTAAAAATGCATGCTCAGAACGTTCTATGTATGCCTGAGCCAGTGCCAAATCTTCGATGGCTGCCGTAAGCTGAGCAGATTGTCCACCTTCATGCCCTTCTATTTCTTGAGCAGTCGAAGCGAGTGCTTTTTGGATTAACTGAATTTGATCATAATGAATCATGAAGACACCTCTTTTTTTAAAATCAAGTTCAGTTTATTCCGTCTCGCTTAGAGTTATACCTTTTCAGCACAAAAAAGCCGCACCTTCTTTCGGTGCGGCCATTTATTACGATTCGGTTGTTTGCTTTCTAGGCGGGCGTTTTCCCCAATATTGATAATAGTCTGTTTTGATAAAACCGTTAAACAGCTTTCTCTTTTTCGTCGCTTTTCTTCCGAAGCATTCTTCGAATTTTTCGTGTGACGTTAAGATGTAAATGGACCAGGTATCTAGGTTCTTAAATGCTTCACCCATTCCTTGATACATTTTTTCAACTGCTGGTTTATCACTCAGTCGTTCACCGTAAGGAGGGTTTCCGACAATCACACCATACTCGTCTTTTGTTTGAAAGTCTTTTACTTGCATTTGTTTAAACTCAATCAGTTCACTTAGTCCTGCTTCTTCTGCATTCATTTTTGCAATGTCTACCATACGATGGTCGATATCACTTGCAATAATGCGGAGCGGCTGGTCATAGTTTGCTTTTTCTTCTACTTCTACACGCGCTTTGTTCCATACGTCTTCGCCGATCCATTCCCATGATTCAGACGCAAAATCCCGGTTGAATCCCGGGGCAATGTTTTGTCCTATCATCGCTGCTTCAATGGCGATTGTTCCTGATCCGCAGAAAGGATCAACAAACGGACGGTCAGGTGTCCAGTTCGTTAATAGGACGAGCGCAGCTGCAAGCGTTTCTTTAATAGGTGCTCCGCCTTGATCCATGCGGTATCCACGTTTATGAAGACCTACACCAGATGTATCAAGAGTAAGCACAGCTTTATCTTTTAAAAGAGCGATCTCGATTTTATATTCAGGTCCCGTCTCTTCAAGCCATTCAGACTGAATGTTGTAGGAGGATTTCAGCTTTTGCGCGATGGCTTTTTTGACGATGCGCTGGCAGTCCGGCACACTGGCAAGCTGAGATTTCACAGATTTCCCGATGACAGGAAACGTACTATTTCTCGGTAAAAAAGCGGCCCAGTCAATCGCTTTCGTCCGTTCAAAAAGCTCATCAAATGTTTTTGCCGAAAATTCAGCAACTTGTACCTTGATCCGGTCTGCTGTACGCAGCCAAAGGTTTGCACGGCAAATCGCAAGAGCATCCCCCTTGAAAATCACTTTTCCATTGTCGACTGTGCACTCATAGCCAAGGTCTCTTACTTCTTTTGCAACAATTGCTTCAATCCCCATTGGAGCTGTTGCGATGAGTGTATAGGTTTTCATTAATTTATCACCTGTTTTCTCGTCCTTTTATGTATTCAAGATAAAAGCTCTCCATATGTTGAAATAGGAGAGCTTTGTTTCATCATGTTTATTATAACGGATATAACGTTCTGTAAGCCATGTTTTGTTCCATCGTACTGCAAACGGCAAATGCCTCGTACTCAGGTGGTAATCATCTATCTACAGAATTCTCTGTCCTTCTCTCCGTTTGGTTCCTTTGAGAAAGTTCCCCTACCAAGTTTGGGTTTCTCGCTCGAGGGGTTTACCGCGTTCCACTCTCACCATTTCTAGTGAGACTTCGTCACTGTGGCACTTTCAAGGATACTTTGCCATATCCTAAAGAGGACGTAGGCATTTTTCCTGCCGTCAGCCTTTCCCAGGCTGCCCTGGCTTATTTTTTCGCCAGGCACGAACACTACGGGCATCTCAGCACCGTGCGAGCATGGACTTTCCTCTGCAATGCCCTAAATAGCATTACAGCGATTACCCGAACGTTAATCAATAAGCGTTATTATAAACGACAATGACATCTGACACAAGCTTTTTCAGCAAGACTCAATCATAAAGTTTGCTGCCAAAAACGTGTTTCTCAAGGTTCGATAGTCTTTTTAAAATATCAAAGTTTGTTGTATTAGACTGTGCAGGCTGTCTTTTCCCTTGTTCAACAGCTTCTTCAAGCTGTTTTGACAAGTGGAGGTTTTCTTGTTGAAGTTTTTCGATTTCTTGGTTGAATGTCTCATAGTCTTTAATGACCATATCTAAAAATTTATCGACTTCTTCTTGTTTGTACCCTCTGACACCTGTTTTAAATTCTTTTTCTAAAATTTCTTTCGCAGAAAGCTTTACTTTATCAGCAAGCATCTTTTTCACCTCATATCGTGAATTCATAGTATATTTTTTCAGAAATACGTGACGTTGTCAAATTTTCTCTTGCTTTTAATCAAAAAACGGATCTTCCGCCTCAACCTGCGCTCTTAGATCATCCATTGTGATGTACATAATGGGGTAATCGGTATAGGCTTCTGCTTCTCTAATCATATACTTCGGCGATCCCTCATGCTCGGGATCATATAAGACGAGAAGTCCATCTGTTTTTTCAATAAAAAAGCGGTTCTTTTGTTTAAATTGTGCCGGACTTTCATACGGTCTATGCGTGACACTTTCTACAAAATCGGCCTGTGCAAGAATTCCTTCATACAATTCTTTGTTTTGCTCATTCCAGCGCTCTTCCTGTTCATAAAATGGCGTAATGACTGCAAGTTTTAACGCTGGATATTCCTCCTGAAGCTCAAACACCACTTCGGCTGTCCAGATTTCTGCGCCAAGCTGGCCTGATATGAGCACCCATTCCAGACCTTCTTCGATAAGGGCTGTCAGCCTTTTTTGAAGCTCCGCTTTTATGTATTGAAGTGCAGGCTCGTCTTGCTTGAATATCCCAAGCTCAAACGGCTTGTACCCTGTGACAGCAATAATTTTCATTTCTTCACCTGCTTTTAAAAAATGGGACTTATAAAAGTCCCATTCACTTTATCTGTTACAGCAAGGTCCACCGCAATTAAAGTGTTGATGTGTTGTCGGGTCCACCTGAGAAAACGTATGCGGGAAGTAGTGAACATGTTTGAAATTATGGTGGTGAACATTTGTCACATGCTGCGGGTGGATATGCGGCACAATTGTTGTTGACTCGCTGTGTGTACAGCAATGATTCGTCGGATGAACAATTGGCTGTGTAACATTCGGATGGCAATGATGATGATGATGGTACATGTAGCATTCCCCTCTCCTTTATTTTCTTACATTAACAATGTATGAATCAAGAGGTGTACATGTACTAATGCATTAACCTATTTTAAAAGTTGGCAAGAAAAATATCTTTATAGTTCGAAAACACAAAAGCGACCAAAATGACCACAAGAAAAAACAAGTAGAAAAGACCCTTATACATGCTATACGCTCCTCATTCAATATCTAACGTTATTTTACAGGATTCGCGGCCTTTCTACAATAAAAGTGCTAAACATTTTTTATTTTCGGCCGAGAGCCGAACGTTGTCATTTTTTGCGCTTTCCCGGGTAATAATATTTCATTGCCCAGCTTTTCTCAATAGCCGTTTTTTTCGTTTCTCAAGCTCTTCCGTGTCTCGCTCGCTTAACGACGAGAAAGATAATAAAGATTCGGTGATGGAAAGAGCTGACCTTGCATCTTTTTGGCGATGCTCTTTACACTTCGCAAGCTCTATACCTGCTTTTAATGCTAAATGGACATCACTTGATTCAAATAATGTTTCCCAAATTCGAACTGCTTCATCCCACTCGTTTAGCCGTTTATATTGTAAGGAGAGATCATAAGCCGCCTGATTGGCATGTTCAAAATCAGCACCTGTTAATTCCCGCAAATGCTTCGTAGCTTCCTGTACATCTCGATGCGCAAGATGCCACCTAGCCAGCGCGTATTTCTCATCGTGCTCCTTTACCGCATCCATAGATAGGATTTTTTTGGATAGATGGATGTAGAGGCTGATTAACGAAAGGACGTCTAATTCATTATGAGTCAAAATCCCTTCGATGAGCTTCGGATTTTGTTCCTTTAAAAAATGAAAATAGATCATCGGTGCCAAAAAACCTGGTGTGTCGCCTTCCCGGTGAACGTGCAGCTCTTCTTTTTCAACCACAGACAGCGCCATTCGTTCATATTTATGCTTCCACAATCGTCTTGAACCATGCAGAAGATCAAAGTGGCCAAACTCTGGAAGCGCAGGGATTTGATCTCGCAACAAAGTATGTCTCGTTTTCACTTGCGGCCAATCGAATGATTTTCCATTATATGTAACAAGCGATTCTACGTTCACTTCATCGAGAAAGCTTTTATAAAGAGCCGCTTCATTTCCCGGATTTGTGAGCAGGTGCTGTTTCACCACTACTTTGTCAGCAAAAACCCGCGCATGTCCAAGCAAGAAAATCATATTTCCCGTCCCGCCAGATAATCCTGTTGTTTCTGTATCAAAGAAAAACAGTTCATGCGGTTTGTAACCTTTAGCAGATAGTGAATGCTGGATGCCGCTTTTGTTCCAAGCCTCGATGATCTTTGGCAGTTCCGCAAACGAATAGAGTCCATGCTTGTCATCTAATGAATAGGTGACTTCTCGAATGAGACAAAAGGAATCCTCAAAGTGATATGGAGCTGCACCCAGTTGCTCCCATTCCTTTAAAAATGGGATGTTATCAGCCGTCACAGGTTGGGGCTTTCCTTCCACTGCTTTTTGCCGTTTTTCGTTTGGCTGGTTGTGCGATAAGTGCTTCTTCATTCTATTTAATTTCCCTTTTAATGACATGAGTAGCTCTCTTCCTCCTTCCCCTTAAAATCCAGACATCAATTCAACAATGCTGCTTTTTCCGCTCACCTCTTTCATTTCCATGCCAATGCAGGATGGACAGCCGTTCTCACAGCGGCAACGCTCTATCAGCTGAATGGCTGCACCGGCTATTTCATCGAAACGAGCTTGGACCTCTTTGCTTAAGCCGATTCCGCCAGGGTAGTGGTCATATAAAAAGACTGTCGGTTTACCGGTATGTGCCGCTTTAATTTGTGAAACAACATGAATATCTGAGCGGTCACACATCACAAAGGCTGGTACAATGTGCTGAAGAACATTTGCGATGCCAAGCAGCAGCTGTTCAAGTGTTTTCTCTTCAAATCTCCGCTCTGCTTCATGTAATTCAAACCAGGCCGCACTCGTATGAATTTCTTCTTCAGGCAAGTGAATTGGACCAGAGCCGATATTTTCACCAGTGCTGAGCCGAATTTTTTTAAAAATTGTCGGCATTGCGTTGACAGTGACATCACCGTAGTGAACAGATACCGCTTCTTTCTCTGTTGTCTGATCGATTTCAAGCACCTTGAGCTGAACAGCTAAATTAGCATCTGTATAGTATTCTACATCCACTTGTTTCACATAAGCCTTCAGATGCTCGTAATCTAGCTTTTCTACTTGATACTGAACCCCTTCATGTAAATAAATCGCTTCATCATGCAGCAGTGTCATCGCACTGAATCGATCCATCTCTCCAATAATTCGGACATTCGCTACATCTGATTGATCCACAATCACTACATTTTCCTGGCTTGCAGACCGCAGGCTGATGCCATGTGCTGGGAACGATTGATCTGACCAATAATACCGGTTCCCGCTAAAATGAAGAACTCCTTCTTCATGTAAGTATTGCAAAATATCTTCTACTTCCATGTCGCCAAACTGTTCATCCGTCCGAAATGGCAGCTCGTAGGAAGCACATTTTAGATGATCCACTAAAATAATGAGATTTTCAGGATTGATTCTGGCTGCTTCAGGCGGTCTATTAAAGAAATATTCAGGGTGTCTGACAATATATTGATCAAGGGGTGAGGAGCTTGCCACCATGATAATAAGCGCCTCCTCATGACGCCTTCCAGCACGTCCTGCCTGCTGCCATGTACTCGCTACACTGCCAGGATACCCCGTCATAATGCATACCTTTAACTGACCTATATCTACCCCTAATTCTAGGGCGTTCGTGCTGACGACACCTAAAATGTCTCCTTCTCTTAATCCCTTTTCAATCACGCGCCGCTCTTTTGGCAAATAGCCTCCGCGATACCCGCGAATCGATTTTGGACCGATTTCTTTTTTCACAAGCTCTTGAATGTGACTTAAAATCACTTCTACTCGTACTCTGCTTCTAGCAAAAACGATCGTTTGAATTTTTTCTTTTAAAAATGTTTTAGCCAACTGGTTGACGACAGTGGCAGCGCTTTGTCTAATATTTAATGGTTTATTCACCACTGGCGGGTTATAAAACACAAAATTCTTTTTACCGCTAGGCGCTCCGTTTCGTTCAATAAGATGTACTTTGCTCCCTGTGAGCTGCTGCGCCAGCTCTTTTGGATTCGCAATCGTTGCTGAAGTGCAAATAAACACCGGATCACTTCCGTAAAATGCACAAATTCTCTTTAGCCTGCGTATCACATTGGCCACATGACTGCCAAACACACCTCGATATGTATGAAGCTCATCAATGACAATATACTTCAAATTCTCAAACAAGCTGACCCATTTCGTATGATGAGGCAAAATGGCTGAATGCAGCATATCTGGGTTTGTGATGACAATATGTCCTGCTTGTCTCACTCGCTGCCGAATGGCTGGTGAGGTGTCACCGTCATATGTTTCACTATGAATCGGAACATCCATCTCGTGGATGATCTCGTTAAGTTCACTCTTTTGATCCTGCGCGAGCGCTTTTGTTGGGAATAAATAAAGAGAGCGGTTTGTCTGGTCTTCTGCAATCGACTGAAGAACAGGCAGATTGTAGCAAAGCGTTTTACCTGAAGCTGTTGGTGTAACAGTCACTACATGCTCACCATCCATTACTCGTTCAAAGGCTTCTTTTTGATGAATATACAGTTCTTTCACGCCTCTTTTTTCAAGCGCCTTTTTTAGCCTGTCGTCCACTCTTTCAGGAACGGGAGAGGTCTGTGCAGGCTTTGCTTCAATTTCATGCCAATGCTCTACCTGTTCGTCTTTCTTTAATTCTTCTATCAGTTCGTTCATTGTTTTCTTTTTCATATTGCGTCCACCTCTCATTCTAGTGTACCGAATATTTGTTTGCATGACTAGGCGGCAATTTTTTGATGCTGGAGTTATGAGCAAATACTTTGAACTGTTGTAACAGTATCTATTACACTTCTATAGTGAAATGATTTTATCAAGGAAGAAGATGATCAGAGTGAAAAACGAATTTAAGCCTTTATTTGAACCATTTACGTTTCCTGGAGGCGCCTCTATTGATGGTAGGTTAGTGGTTGCTCCAATGACACACTTTGGTTCTCATGACGATGGCACCATTTCAAAAGACGAAATTGATTTCATTACAGCTAGATCAAGTGAAATGGGTATGGTGATTACAGCATGTGCGAACGTGACTCCAGATGGGAAGGCATTTGAAGGACAGCCTTCTATCGCAAGAGATGAAGATATCCCAGGCCTGAAAAAACTGGCTTCAGCAATCCAGGCAAAAGGAACAAAAGCCATTATCCAAATCCATCACGGCGGCTCTCAGGCTCTCCCTCATTTAGTTCCAAACGGTGATGTGGTTGCGCCAAGTGATGTGTTCAAAGATGGAAAACAAATTGCACGCGCTTTAAAAGAAGAGGAAATTACTCATATTATCGACTCCTTTAAAGAAGCGGCAAGACGAGCGATTCAAGCAGGGTTTGACGGCGTGGAAATTCACGGAGCAAACGGTTATTTATTACAGCAATTTTACTCACCACATAGCAATCAACGTACAGACCAATGGGGAGGAAATGAAGAAAAACGTCTAGCTTTCCCTATTGCTGTTGTAGATGCAGTCAAAGAGGCCATCAAAGAACATGCGGCTAAACCGTTTATCTTTGGATACCGGTTATCTCCTGAAGAACCTGAAACACCTGGTTTAACAATGACAGAGACGTTTACATTAGTGGATGTTCTCAAAACAAAAAACCTCGATTATTTGCATATCTCTTTAATGGAGATTGGCTCTAAAGCAAGACGAGGCGCAGATTCTAATAAAACACGTATGGAACTGCTAAAAGAACGCTGCGGCGATACTCTTCCGCTTATTGGAGTAGGCAGCGTCATTACAGCTGAAGATGCTCTCCATGCTTACAATCAAGGGATTCCTCTGATTGCTGTCGCTCGAGAGCTGATCGTCGACCCAGATTGGGCTAAAAAGATTAAAGAAGGCAGAGAACAAGAGATTGAAACCGTCATTAAACGCAGCCAAAAAGACAAGTATCTCATCCCAGAAGGATTGTGGTCTGTCATGGAAGCGAGTCAAGGCTGGGTTCCAATGGAGGATTAATATCCTCAATAAAAAACTACCCTATTAACGGGTAGTTTTTTCTATTCATAAATTATTTCATTTTCACGGTAAAGAGCTTGGACATCTGCTTTTCTACAGAGCCTTTTGGTTCTTTATCAAGTCGTTCGACCAAGTCACCATTCATAATCACAATCGGTGTCACTGTACTTGATGCTTTCTCTTCAATCAGTTCTAAATCACACGTAATGAGAGGGTCACCGATTTTCACTTTATCCCCTTCTTTAATGTGCGCTTCAAATCCTTCACCATTTAACCCAACTGTTTCAAGTCCGATATGAATCAGAAGCTCAAGCCCCGAGAGTGTTCGAATGCCAATTGCATGTTTTGTATGGAAGAGCTGAATGATTTCACCCTCTACTGGTGACACAATCGTCCCACTTTTTGGTTTTACTGCTACGCCGTCTCCCATCATCTTTTGAGAAAAGACGGGATCTGGTACATCAGTCATATCCATTAACTCTCCATCAACTGGAGAATAAATGACTTCTTCCTTTACATCATCTTGGTTTTTTCCGAAACCGAATAATTTTTTCAGCAATGTCAATTTGCTCCCTTCAAGCTTTGCTTCCTAAATCTATTTAGTGTAAGAAACTTTACGCCTATACACCTTGCTTCATTCAACACTATTTAATCATAATTTTTTCCTCTCATCAATTGATAACCGCCTGAGCCCTTTCTGCATAGGCTGTAGATGAGAGGTGATTCGAATGAAACAAGATAACGAAAACAAACATGAATTGCTGGCAAATGAAGATATCCTATATGAAGCGATTGAACAATTTTTTGCATCCTCCCCGTTTCACGAGATATTAAATAGTGCGGAGGCACTCATGACCACATCGCAATCACTTGCATCAATAACGACTGATGTGACAGAGGATGAACAGAATGTGTATATCGAGATTCAATTTCCAGACCATTTTGTCGAAGGAGACATTGCGCTAGAAGTAAAAGCTCAATATTTACACTTATCAGTGCAGGAAAAAATTAAAACGGATACGACTTCCTCGTATTCAAGCTTTACAAAAACCATTTTAATGCCGGCAAAAATAGATGAAACGAAAATGAAAAGTGTGTGGAAAGATCAATCGCTTCGTGTATCTGCACCAAAGCAAACAACCCAATAGATCGATCTATTGGGTTTTAACTATGCTTTAAAAATGCTTGTAAATCCTTTCGCCAATGAGCCTACTTGATTCATTGTACTCATCATTTGGCCAGCTGTATCAAACATTTTGTTAAAATCGTATTGCCCATTCGTCTTTTTGAATTGCGACAGCACACTTTTAAACTGAGAAGGCTGCTGTTTTTGCGGTCTTGGCAAAGGATAAGGGTTCATAGGCTGCTGCATGGGCATCATGCCTGGCGGCTGCATTTGGGGTGGATTCATCGCTTCAGGCGGCTGCATAGGCGGCACATTTTCTTGGTATCCATAAGGCGGCTGATAAACAGTAGATGGTGCCTGGTTCATTCCACCTTGATATGGCGGCATGAAATAGTCTGGAGGCTGCGGAGGCTGCTGCTGCATCTCTGAATACGGAAAAGGCCTTTGCTTGAATTGATTGAATTCATAAGGCTGCTGGTTTGAATAAGGGAACATCTATCTCGCTCCTCTCGCTCTCAACACATATTGATGTCACTCATATATTATGATCAAAAGCAGAAGATGTGCCTAAAGAAGTCATAAGAAAAACGCAGCATTATGTCTTTAGCTGCGCTGTTTGATTTCTTCTATTAAAAGGTTCAGTGTGTAAACCACTGACTCAACTAAATTTTTTACACGGGGTGCATGCTGTTTGCCAAAATAAGATTGCAGGACAACCTCTTTACCATTTTCTTTTACGGCTTCAAGCTGTTCTTGGTGTAAATATCTAGGTTTGACCTGTTGAACAAAGGAGATAGCTGCGGTGAGCCACTCTTCCATTTTCTGATCAAATGTATCAACGGCTGGCTGAATATCCGTATAAAAATCATACAATGGGTACTCCTCTTCAGCCTTTCCCTTTTGGTACTGCTCATACGCTTTTTCGATCCATATTCTCAAGTTTTGTGTATGTTCAAGTAATGTTTGATTATCCAAAGTGTTCACCTCTATGAACCATCCTATCAAACGTTTACCTATTGCTCAAATAGAAAAGCTATCCGGCGTGATATGCCGGTCTTGCCGCCAGTTTATACTCGGCTGCATGAAGCTTCACTTCACAGTCCTTTACTTCTGATTCAAGCCGGTCAATGATTTGTTCTTGCTCTTCTATTGCTGCACGTTTTGTCTGATTCACAGCAAGAGACAGCTCTGCTTCCACCGCATCAATTTTTCGCTCGATTTCCTCTAACAACTGCATAATGGATTCTTTTGATACAAATTCGCTCATCATCAGATTCCTCCTTTATCGTCTCTCGTTACATTCTCTTTTCTTTCTCACCCTCCTTCACACATGACAAAACTAGAAGCAAATCGCCAATCTAAGTGTAGATAAGCGCTATTTCTTCCTTTTCGACAGATGCTTGTCCTTCTTTGTATGATTGCGTCCGATTGTGTAAATTCTAAGGACAAAAGGAGGTAGATTTCATGAAAAAGAAGCCAGCACCAAAAGAGCAAAATCCAAAAGGGAAAGAAAACAGTACAGATCAGCTTGATAAAAAGCTCGGCGGTCCTAATCGTCCATCTACGTAAAAAAAAGCAGGCACCCCCTGCTTTTTATTTATGCAAAAAATAGTGCTCTAATGAGAAAAGAAAACGAAGCTGTCTTTTTTTATGAAAATACCAGTCCGTCAGCTCAATCTGCTTTGGCAGCGGCTCTGCCTCAAATAAAGATGGACTCAATTTCTTTTGAAACCAATCTTCCCTTTGATCGTCTAATGAATGTGTCATCACGGGATAAACCGTCCGAAGAAAAGGTGTTGACCTTCTAGCGATCCCTAAAAACGGCTCAAAATCAAACCGAGACCCAGTATGCGGAACGGTATGCAAAAAATGATAAAAATCCGAAAACAAATCGGCTCGAAATAATAGTTTCGCTAGTTTTTTACCTAATGTAATGCGTTCCTTTACATTGGAAAACTTCCGTATGGTTAAGCCGTACAAATGCCCGTCCACCGTTGGAAAAACAACGGTTTGGAAATGTCCCCACTCGCTGAAAAGATATTGAATCGAGTGAAAAACATTCTTTTTCAGAAGAGGATTTTGTATAATAGGAGATTGTATAGTATATTGTTCATTTATGATGAGTGCATAAAGCAGACGCTCTGTGTCACGCTTTAGCCAAAAATGTTCCCACTCAGCGCTCATAAAACGAGACACGGAGAAATAAGGCAGCAGATGAAACAAAGGTTGACTGCATCTCTTAGACCATTCATACAAAAGAAGCTGAGGATAAGCATCCGAAAAGATCAGCCAATTCGCTCTTTCATATGCTGTGAAAAAAAGATGCCCCTGCTGATCCGTTAAACCTGGATGGAAGAGTTCGCCCTTTAAATCTGTCATGGACCACCCTGCATTTCTTGAGACAAAGGAAGCGAGCAGCGACCATTTCATCTCTGGATGCCGGTCATAAAACCGCTTGTAAGCATTTGTCCTCGTCAGGTTGTCTTTATTTTTTGCTTTCGTTTCACGCAAAATTTGCTGAGTGATGATGTGCTCTTCTTGGGACAACATGGTGATCTCTCCAATACAAAATGCATTAAAAGGAGGCTGAAACTTGATGATTCGGTATCCAAACGGAAAATCGTATCAGCCCATTCAACAAATTGGGACAAAAAAAAGAATCAGCGGCGAATCCTCTTATAGTAACCGCGGGATGACGCTTGAGGCTGATTTAAATGAAACGAACCAATACTATTTGGTCAACGGGATCGCAGTCATTCATAAAAAGCCTACCCCAGTTCAAATTGTGAATGTGGATTATCCAAAAAGAAGTGCTGCTGTCATTAAAGAAGCCTATTTTAAACAATCCTCCACAACAGACTATAACGGGGTGTACAAAGGCCGCTATATCGATTTTGAAGCAAAGGAAACCAAAAGCACTACCTCGTTTCCGCTCAAAAATTTCCACGACCATCAAATTGAGCATATGAAACAGGTTGAAAAACAAGGCGGCATTTGTTTCGTTATTATATCCGCTTTTGGCTCCGTTTATTATTTGCCCGCTTCAGATCTCTTTTTCTTCTGGGAGCGGCAGAAGCAAAACGGCCGTAAATCCATTAGCAAAGACGAATTAATGGAAGCTGGCCACATAATGACACTTGGATATTCGCCAAGAATTGATTATATTAAAGTAGTGGAGACACTTCATTTTTCGGATGAAAGCAAGCAGCAATTACGTTCGAAAAAGGTTTAACACGAAAGGTTGAGATGTGATGTCTGATCAATTTACAAGTCGTGAGCAGCGACGTAAAGCAAGTCAAGAAAAGAATAAGAAGCAAAAGAACAAAAAAGGCAAAAAGAAAGCAGGTCTATTTAAAAAAATATTTTTATCTTTACTCGTGATCGGTCTACTTTGTTTAGTTGCCGGAATCACAACTTTTGCCGTTTTTGCATCAAGCGCTCCTTCTATTGATGATAGTAAGCTTAAAACACCATACTCTTCAAAACTTTATGATAAAGACAAGAAAGTGTTTGCAGAAGTTGGTGCAGAAAAAAGAACGTATGTCTCGATAAAAGATATACCCGATGTGGTAAAAGACGCATTTATTGCGACTGAAGATGCGCGTTTTTATAAGCACCACGGAATTGACCCAATTCGTATTGGCGGTGCCCTTGTCGCAAACGTTGAGGACGGCTTTGGAGCTGAAGGCGGAAGTACAATTACACAGCAGGTTGTGAAAAACACCCTTTTAAGCAAGCAAAAGACGTTAAAACGGAAAGTACAGGAAATATGGCTCTCGATTCAACTTGAGCAAAAATACTCTAAAGATGAAATTTTAGAAATGTATTTAAACCGTATTTTCTTCTCTCCTTATGCTTATGGTGTGGGGAAAGCAGCTGAACAATTTTTTGGAGTGACAGATTTAAATAAACTAACCGTTGCACAGGCAGCCACACTTGCAGGTATGCCACAAAGTCCTACTGTCTATAATCCAGTTAAAAATCCCGAGGCAGCGGAAAAACGCCGAAATATCGTTTTAAGCCTTATGAAAAAACAAGGCTACATTTCAGAAAAAGACTATGACGTTGCAAAAGCAACCCCTATCAGCAAGACCGTCGTTCCTGCTGATAAATATAAGAGCCAAAACTCTAGTAAGTACTCTGCCTACATTGAAGAAGTGATGGAAGAAGTACAGAAAAAAGCCAAAGTGGATCCGTCAACTGATGGATTAAAAATCTATACATCACTTGATCGAAAAGCACAGGATCACCTAGATGATATCATCAATGGAGATTCAGTTGGTTTTACGAAAGGTATGCAGGCGGGTGTCACCCTGCTTGATACGAAAAATGGTGAAATACGTGCCATTGGCGGTGGACGTGATGTACCAGCCGGCGGCTTTAACTATGCGACAGATGCAAAACGCCAGCCAGGGTCCACAATTAAACCGATCTTAGATTACGGCCCAGTCATTGAAAACAAAAAATGGTCAACATATCAGCAAATCGATGATGCACCATATACGTACTCAGATGGGACACCAATTAACAACTTTGATAGAAGACATTTAGGGAAAATGTCGATGAGAAGTGCTTTGGCACAATCACGTAACATCCCTGCACTCAAAGCATTCCAAGAAGCTGGTTCAGCGAATGCCGCGCAATTTGCGAATAATTTAGGCATGGACTTACCTTCTGATATTCCAGAATCTTATTCAATTGGTGGATTTGAAGATGGTGTGTCTTCATTAAAAATGGCAGGTGCATTTAGTGCGTTCGGCAATAACGGATACTATAATGAACCGCACGCTGTCACATCTGTTGAATTTAATGACGGGACAAAACTTGACCTTACGCCGGACTCGAAAGCAGCGATGAGTGATTACACAGCATTTATGATCACAGACATGCTGAAAACTGCTGTCCAATCTGGAACTGGTACACTTGCACAAGTACCGAACGTTCAAGTAGCTGGTAAAACCGGTACAACGAACTTCAGACAAGATGATATTAATAAATACAATATCCCTTCTGGCGGTGCGAAAGATTCTTGGTTTGTCGGTTATACGCCGCAATATACAGCAGCCGTATGGACTGGAATCGGTAATTCAAAAGATGCAGACGGTAAAATGTGGCTGACTGAATACGAGCAGCGTGTTGCCAAAATCGTCTTCCAGCGATTAATTTCTCAAATTGATGATGGAAGCGGCTCATTTGAAAAACCAGACAGTGTCGTCGAAGCTACGGTTGAAAAAGGTTCAGATCCAGCAAAATTAGCCGGACCGAATACACCAAGTGACAAAAAGACAACAGAATACTTTGTTAAAGGAACAGTTCCAACAAAAGTGTCTGACACTTATGAGAAAAAAGAAGCCGATAAGCCTTCTGACTTAAAAGCGGTGTATGATGAAGAGAAAAAATCCATCACACTGACTTGGGGCTATTCTGACGACGCTGATGCTACATTTAATGTCAAGCAAGCGGTTGATAATGGCGGCTATAAAGAGATTCAAAACAGCTCTGCTAAAGAAGCGGTCATCTCTGATGTGAAGCCTGGCTCCACATATAAATTCCAAGTGACAGCCACTGTAGAGGATGTCACAAGTAAAGCGGCTTCTACCTTCCTCACCATTAAGGATGACGCTGATGAAGAAGAAAAAGCGGATGATGAGAATAAAGAAGAAGAAGAACCGCAGCAGCCTGACGACGAGCAGACAGACCAAACAGACGATAACAAAAATCAGCAGCCCCCTGGCACTGATGAACAAAAGCCTGATGACAAAAAAGATCAAGATAAGGATAAGGATAAAGACCAAGGCAAAAATACCGAAAACGGAAATAATGGTTCTTCAGATGATGGCTCAGACAGTACAAATGGGAACAGCAACTCACAAACTGATCATAAAGATAAAAAGAAAGATGATGCGAAAGCCAACTCTCAAAGTTCCAATTCGCCATCAAATTCTACTTCTCGTAAAGAAGATGAATAATGAAAAAGCACTTGCCTTCTTGGCAAGTGCTTTAAGATTGTTGACAAAGGGCTAAAATGATCTTGATTTTAGCCCTTTGTCTTCTTTTCAGCGTGATAGAAAACCTTTGCAGTCTAGGAAGGACAAGCACTGGAGCGGAGCGAATTTGACATTCGTGAGCACCGGAGCGCAGACCTGACAAAGAATGCGAGGGTTTGTCTACACGCTTGAAAGCACTTGCCTCCTTGGCAAGTGCTTTTTTTAACGCTGCTGTCTGATTTTCTTAAGTGCTTCATATTTTCCATACTGCTTTTTTAATTCCGTGTATAGCTCGTCCAATTGAATAAAGCAGTGATATTGAGTAGGTTTTAACAAAATGAACTCTAAACGTTCCGTCCAATTAATCGGAACAACAGGAAATGTCTCTTGCTTGATAAGTTCCCATTCAAAGGTTTGGACACTCTCCCCTTTGATCCAGTAAAACATCGCAATCATACTGACGATTCCTTGCAGCATATCATCTTCATCACAGCGAGATTTCCTTGTTTGGAAACGAGGAAGCATTTTTTCTTTTAATTCGTTCCACAGTTCGAACATGACAGGAACAAATTCTTCTGTTTCCTGCCATGGAAGCTCGTCTGTTAAAGGTTCCGAAGATAGATCATATGCGAGCGGGTTGGCTCTCAGTATATCTACTCGATCACCTTTAAACGCTACCTTTTTCTCTTTTAGCTTTTCGACATATGAGGTGAAAACAGCTGCCCCGCTCATGCGAGCTTCACCAGTCCTTTTTTCAGCCTCTTCTGCCCTTCCCTGCACATATCAAGAAGCGGACACGATTCGCACTGCGGCCGCTGCGCCTTACAATGATATCTCCCAAAAAAGATCAGGCGGTGATGCGTCACAGACCAATCTTCTTTTGGCACCTTTTTCATCAAGGTTTGCTCTACTTCAAGCACAGAATCCTTCCAGCGGCAGATGCCTAGACGCTTGCTGACTCGTTCTACATGTGTATCTACTGCTATTGCCGGTACTCCAAAAGCGACTGAAACGACGACATTTGCTGTTTTCCGGCCAACCCCAGGAAGCTTGACAAGCTCATCCCTGTCCTTTGGTACTTCACCGCCATATTCTTCAATCAGCATTTTGCTCAACTTTTGAATGTTTTTAGCCTTATTTCGATAAAGACCAATCGAGCGAATATCTTGCTGCAGTTCTTCAAGCGGTACACTTAAATAGTCTTCTGGTGTTTTATATTTTTGAAATAACGTTTTGGTGACTTTGTTTACAAGCACGTCTGTACACTGAGCGGAGAGCGCAACAGCAATCACAAGCTCAAATGGATTGGCATGAACAAGCTCACACTCCGCCTCTGGAAACATATCTCCTATAATATCTAAACACTCATTGATTTGTTTTTTTGATAACATGCCTTCTCCTTTATTGGTTATTGTTCCAGCCAATTATAAAAAGGAACTTGTCGTTTATAAGTACCCGTCTCTTCTTTTGAAGGTGGCGTTTTCTGCTGAGAACGGAAATGCTGGCTATGCTCTTTTGCTTCTTCCGCTGTTTTCAGCCCTTTCTTTTTCCACTCAAATAAAATTCGATCAATATAACGGAAATTTAATTTCCCTGATAAAACGGCTTCTCTTAGCGCTAGCCGAATCATTTCAGCATCATGATGGTCTTGATCCATCCAGATCGAAAGTGTTTCTCCTTCAAGAGGAGACAGCGGTCTGCCGAATTCATCTTCAAATAAAGCATATAAAGATTTTTCTGCCTGCACATGTTGTTTTTGAGCTTCTTTCGCCTGTTTTGTTTCTAAAAAGTCATACAGCACGCCCCATAAAGGTTCTACTGAGTAACGGTCATGCTGAATACCAGACCTGTCTTCAAATGGCTGAATTGAGATAAATCCTTTTTGAATCAGATGCTGCACCATATACGCGCACTCTTCCGCTGATATGGTCATTCCATGAGAAAGCTCTTCAAATGTTTGAAAGAAAACACCTTGTTCTTCATTCATTTTAATCTTGAGCATGACCATCATCTGTGATTCATTCAGTCCTAACTGCTCATAATGAGCAATCAGCAAATTAGGCAAACTTGTCGCCCCCATTTGCTGCATATTTATAAATTGCTGCCTATTCATCGGATACACCTCTTCATTTTAAGTATATCACGTTTTATTTCACGTGCCTCCCTAAAAAGACGTTTGAAAAAGCCTCCATTTGTTGGAGGCTTTCACGTCTTAAGGGTATAAACGGTTTAATAATCTTGGGAAAGGAATGGTTTCACGCACATGCGGCGCTCCACTAATCCAAGCAACTGTACGTTCAAGTCCAAGACCAAAACCTGAATGCGGTACAGAACCGTATTGTCTTAATTCTGTATACCATTTGTAAGTTTCCTGATCAAGCCCATGTTCTTTCAATCTTGCTTCAAGAAGCTCTAAATCATGAACACGCTCAGAACCGCCAATAATCTCTCCGTAGCCTTCTGGTGCAATCAAGTCTGCACAAAGGACAACATCTTCACGATCTGGTGCTGGCTGCATATAGAACGGTTTTAATGATGTTGGGTAATGAGTGATAAACACTGGTTTATCATAGCTTTCGGCAATCGCTGTTTCGTGAGGCGCTCCGAAATCATCTCCCCATTCGATATCATCATAGCCTTTTTCCTGCAAGAATTTAATCGCTTCATCGTAAGTGATGCGCGGGAATGGTGCTTTGATGTTTTCTAATTTCGCTGTATCACGACCTAGTGTATGCAGCTCCACTTTACAGTTTTCAAGTACACTTTGAACAACATGAGACACATAATTTTCTTGATACTCAAGGTTTTCATTGAATTCGACAAAAGCCATCTCAGGCTCGATCATCCAAAACTCAATTAAATGACGTTTTGTTTTAGATTTTTCTGCTCTAAATGTTGGGCCAAATGAGAATACTTTTCCGAGTGCCATTGCTGCAGCTTCCATGTAAAGCTGACCACTTTGAGAAAGGTACGCATCTTCATCAAAATATTTCGTAGCAAACAGTTCCGTTGTGCCCTCAGGTGCACTTCCAGTTAAAATTGGCGGATCTACTTTCACGAAACCTTCTTGATGGAAGTATTCATATGTAGCACGAATAATTTCGTTACGGATTTTCATAATGGCATGCTGTTTTTTAGAACGAAGCCATAAATGACGGTGATCCATTAAGAATTCTGTTCCATGCTCTTTCGGTGTAATTGGGTAATCTGTCGCTTCATGAATCACTTCAATGGATTTCACTTGTAATTCAAAACCTAGTGGTGAACGCTCATCTTTTGTCACTTGACCTGTCACATAGACAGATGTTTCTTGTGTGACTGATTTCGCAAGCTTAAAGACTTCCTCTTCCACTTCTGCTTTTACTACGACTCCTTGAATAAAGCCTGTCCCGTCACGCAACTGCAAAAATGCAATTTTTCCGCTTGAACGTTTATTGGCAATCCATGCGCCGATGGTTACTTCTTGATCGACGTGTTTGAACACTTGATTAATCGTTGTTTTCAACATAATTCCCTCCAAAGCCAGAAAGAAACTCACCTATTTGTCAGGTGTGAATCTTTTTTCATACATTTTATTATAACCGTTCTAAATCAGCATGGTCAACGCAAGACAGGAGAAACTACGGTGTTAAATTTTTTTCCACACGTCCTGTCGAAAAGTCGACATAGCTGAAGCTATATTGATTGTTCTCATTTAAGTACGTCACTTCCCAAAGGAGTACGTCACCTTCTCTCGCTAATTTGACTTCTTTTAGCTTAGAGACCGTGTTCTCCTTTTGAACGGCTTGTACTGCTTGATTCGAGGTAATGCCTTCTTTTGCTTTTTTTGCGATCACTTTTTCTTTTTTGCTGGCAGGAACCCAAACGTAGGTCGTTTCATTCTGTTTGTTTTTCCCTTCAACAATAAATTGCTTTTCTTTCCCGACAAAGGTTTCCACTTGCTCCACTTGTACGATGTTTGCTTGTTCTTTTGCTCGTTCGATCGCTGCTTCATGCCCTTGTTCTCTTTGTCCCATGGCAATTTGATAAATCCACGTAAAGCTGATGATGCCAATGAGCAGAACGAGAGCCACTACAGATGAAATAATCCAGACTATTTTTTTCATGTCAAGCTTCCCCTATGTGCGATATATCGTAAATACCGCTTGATTTTGGTCTTCTTGATCTAATGCTAATCCAAACATGAGATCTTCTCTTTTAAGCGTTCTGTTCAATACATCAACGATTTTGTACAGGTCTTCTGAATGCTTAATTTGAACAGTTGAAAGTACCTCTATTTTACTTTCCACTTCTAATTCCTCCTCGGTACGTAAATATTGTTAGTCATACTTTTCTGCACGGGAACCGATACTATTTTTACAACGGAACACAAAAAACCGTTACGATAAATTAACTCCAAACCCACACCAGCTAAAGGCCGCTTATGACAGCGGCTTTTCGTTGTGAAGGTTTTCTATATACGCCTCAAGTGACTCTTTTGACATCTCGTGAACTGGCGCATGAGGGAGTGATTCTAAAAATAGTTTTCCATATGAAGCGGTTTTCACTCGGCGGTCTAAAATCAGCAATGTGCCAATGTCTTTTTCAGAGCGCAGCAAGCGTCCAGCTCCTTGCTTAAAGGTTAACACAGCTTCTGGTAAAGCGACGGCTTTAAATGGATTCTTCCCTTGTTTTTTAGCTGCATCACATTTTGCTTCAATGAGCGGAGAATCAGGCGGCCGGAACGGAAGACGTGCCATGATGACTGTAGTCAGCTCTGAGCCTGGAAAATCAACACCTTCCCAAAAGCTACCCGTACCAAGTAAAATAGCTTGTTTTGCTAATTTGAACATTTTCGTTAATTTTACGGGGCTTCCGCCTGTCAGACCTTGAGCAAAAAGGGCGGACTGCATCCCTTCTGTTTTTAGCTCTTCATAGACTGCTTTTAACATCTCATGTGAATTAAACAAAACCAATATTTTTGCATGCTGCTGCTTTTCCATAATCTTAATATATTGCGCAGCTTGCTTTACATAATCTCGTTCATCACGATTTGTAATCGGCGGCATGTCTGCCGGAACAATGACCTTGAGCTGTTTTTCAAGTTCGAAAGGTGAATCAATTTGCACAAGATGAGGGTAAAAATCTTGCAGGCCAAACCGTTCCAAGCAATAATCAAAGCGGTGATTGATCGTAAGCGTCCCTGATGTAAGGACGACACTCTTTTTGTTCATAAAGAAACGATCAGCCAAAAGCTCCCCAGTATCTAACGGCTGTGCATGCATAAAGACAGCGTTTTTGGCGCCCTTTGCATCAATTTCAATCCAAACCGTTTCATCGTTTTTCGGTTCAAAGATAAACCGGTAAAGCGTACTGCAAAAAGTATGCATAAACGACATGACTTGGTCGTATTCCTCTGCTTCAAAGGCAAAGTGTTCTATCAGCTGTTCACTTTTTTGAAGAAGCTCATTTTTTTGCTGTTCATACAGCTTCTCACAAGCAATTAACAAGGAACAAAGTTTACTTGCCGTTTCTTTAATCCGTTTCCACTGAGCATGCTTTGAATGATGACGTACTCTATGAATGAGACGATTGATGTCGGCTTTTGGTTTTGTCCTTTTCACAAATGAATGAACGGTGCTAAAGAAAGCATCACTTTCCATTTGAAGCTGATTCAGATACTCATCCATTTCAATAAATGTGCCCGTCTGTAACCCTGCATGATGAAATCTCTTTTTCAGTTTCTTTAACAGTCCGCCTTGCAAGGAGCCAAGCTGCGTTAATTTCGCATGAAGCTGGATATAAGACGCACTATCCCCTAGTGTTTCATTGGCTGTTTTCTCAAATTGATGGGCTTCGTCTATCACATATACGTCAGCATGCTGAAAGATAGACGATGCCTCCGTTTGTGATAAAAGCAGACGATGATTCGTTAAAATTAAATCAGCTGTTTTTGCTCTTTTTTTGGCGCGCTCATAAAAGCAATACTCTTTAAAACGGCGCTTTTTTGATGTAAACGGCATATGTACACAGGAAATGCGGTCTTTTATATTGGCGGCTCCTGACGGTAAATTCAGTTCAGATAAATCACCTGTTTCCGTTACAAGGAGCCACATTAAAATTTGCGCCTTCGTTAAGACCACATCATAGTTATCATCTTCCTCATGAAGCACATGCTCAAACTTATCTAAACAAATATAATGCGCGCGGCCTTTAAAGACACAGGCAGCAGGCTCAAACGGGAGCAGTTGATTCAACATCGGCACATCGCGCTGAAACATTTGCTGCTGCAACAGGATGGAATAAGTACTAATAATGACAGGTTTTCCTGATTTCCTCGCTTCTAGAGCGGCTGGGATGAGGTAAGCGAGCGTTTTCCCAATACCTGGTGCCGCTTCAATTAATGCATAGGCTCGTTCATGAAACACGTCTCTCACTTTATTCATCATCGTAAGCTGGCCTTCTCTTACTTCATAGCCTTCTACCGTTTGCGGCAGCTTCTTTTTAATTTCCTCAAACAGCTGTTCATCATCTTCACCTACTGAATGTGTCGCCCTACTGATAGGATTGGGGACATCTTTTACAGAAAAAGAGCCGACTTCCACCAAAGAATCTTCCAGGCTGGCATGACTCGTTTCAAGCTGCTTAATTAAGAGTCCTATATCACTTAGGAGATAAGGGGATAATCTGCGCAGCTGCTTCAGCACATTTTGCGGTGTATGTTTTAATTGATGTAATAAAGTTAAAAATAACATGGCAGTAACTTCCGCATCACTATCCGCCCTATGCGGGTGGTCATGTGGAAGCATGAGCTCTTCACTTAATTCAGTGAGCTTATAACCTTCAAGCTCAGGATAAAGAATTCTAGAAATCTCAACTGTATCAATTGCTAGCACATCCAGCTCATTTTTCCCGCATGCTTTTAGTTCATCATTTAAAAAATTCAAATCAAAATGAACATTGTGCGCAACAAAATAAGCACCCTGTATGAGATCATACACCTCTTGGGCAATGTCCTCAAAAAACACTGCATCGTCAACCATGTGCTGCTGAATGCCTGTCAGCTGTTCAATAAATCCAGGGATTGCTTTTCCCGGGTTCACATATTTTGAATACCGTTCGACAATTTGTCCATTTTCAATGACCACCGCAGCTATTTGAATGATTTTATCACCTTTTTTAGGTGAATTCCCGGTGGTTTCAATATCAACGACAACAAACCTTTGATCGGTCATAAAATGGACACCTCAATTCCTCGTTTCACCCTGAAGTGAAACACGCTCTGGACAAAATAGATGAAACAGAACAGCTTCTCTTCCTGAAACTGTTCTGTTTCTACGGAACTTGCGTTATAAAATCGTTCTAGCAGGCTCTTGCCCAATCATTTGTTCAATTTGATTTTGTTTATTTAACACGACCACTTTTGGTGTATGTGTCTTTTCTTCTTCTTCTGACAGCATCCCATAAGCGATAATAATGACTTCATCCCCTGGCTGAACCAATCTCGCCGCCGCCCCATTTAGACAAATGACACCGCTCTTTCTTTCGCCAGGAATAATATATGTTTCAAGTCTCGCGCCATTATGATTATTGACAATTTGTACTTTCTCATTTGCCATCATACCTGCCGCATCAAGTAAATCTTCGTCAATTGTAATACTTCCTACATAATGTAAGTTTGCTTCTGTTACCGTCGCTTTATGAAGCTTAGATGTCATAAAGGTTCTATACATGTTTTTCACCGCTTTCAGGAACATGGAAAATCACATTATCAATCAGTCTTGCCCGTGAAAATTTCACCGCAATCGCCATAATGACTTGACCTGCTAACTGTTCAAGCGGCTCAAGTTCTGGATATGAGTAGATCTCAATATAATCAATTTCCCCGCTCGTCTGAACAAGTTCCTCTTCAATCAGCTGATACACACGGCTGACATCACGTTCACCTTTTTCAACAGCTGACCGTCCTTTTGTTAATGCGCGGTATAAAGCAGGTGCTTCTTGTCTTTCTTTTTCTGACAAGTACACATTCCTTGAGCTTTTCGCTAAACCGTCTTCTTCTCTGACTGTTGGTACAGATACAAGGTGAAGATCAAAGAAGAAATCCTTGATCATCGCATCGATCACAGCGACTTGCTGTGCATCCTTTAGACCAAAGTAGACATTTGTTGGTGACACAAGATGAAACAGCTTTGTAAGCACAGTGACAACGCCGTCAAAATGTCCTGGACGTTTTTTTCCGCATAAGACATCCGTCCGCTTTTGAACCGTCATCGTAATAGATGGTTCATTTTGGTACATTTCTTTCACATCAGGTGTAAATAAAATGTCCACTCCTGCTGCTTCTGCAAGACGCTGGTCTCTTTCTATATCCCTTGGATAGGATTCAAAGTCTTCATTTGGTCCAAATTGCAAAGGATTGACAAAAATACTCATTACGACAATGTCATTTTGTCCTCTTGCTTCCCTCGCAAGCGTCAGATGTCCTTCATGAAGAAAGCCCATCGTTGGAACAAAACCGATGGAATGCTGCTTATCTTGATGCTGCTTGATTAATTCTTTTAGCTCGTGAATATGGGTGACAACGTTCATTTTTTGATTCCCCCATATAAGCCATCAAGGACTTCTTCTTTGATATGAAACGTGTGCATGTCCTCTGGAAATGTGCGTGCTTTTACTTCTTTTGTATATTGAATGAGCGCTTCTTCTAAAACAGTATCAATTTGCGCGTATTGTTTCACAAACTTAGGTGTTCTAGACACCCCGTATCCTACCACATCATGGTAAACAAGAACTTGTCCGTCTGCCTCAGCTCCTGCACCAATTCCGATCACAGGAATCTTCAGCATGTCGGTAATTCGTTTTGTCAGTTCGCCAGGTACGCATTCCAGCACAAGTGCGATTGCACCAGCTTCCTCACATTTCAAGCTGTCTTCAATCAATTTTTGAGCACTTTCGTGGTCTTTTCCTTGCACCTTATACCCGCCAAGTACACCAACAGATTGAGGTGTGAGGCCTAAATGACTGACGACAGGAATGCCGCCTCTTGTTAGAGCTTGAATGGATTCAAATACTCCATCTCCGCCTTCTAGCTTTAAGGCATCGGCACCGCTTTCTTGCATGATGCGTGCTGCATTTTTCATTGTTTCTTCTAACGAATAATGGTAAGACATAAATGGCATATCAGTCACAACAAATGTGTCTTTTGCGCCTCTTTTCACTGCTTTTGTGTGATGGATCATATCATCCATCGTGACTTGAACTGTGGAATCTAATCCAAGTACAACCATCCCAAGTGAATCACCAACTAAGATCATGTCGACTTCCGCTTTTTCCGCTTGCTTTGCAGCTGGATAGTCGTATGCGGTCAGCATCACAATAGGTTCATTTTGTTCTTTCATTTTGAAAAAATCTAGCTTTGTCTTCATTTGTTCCTCCTCATTCTGGAGAGGAGATGGCTTGCCTCACATCACATGCGTTAATTTCTCATGTGCGGCGAATCATCCCTCTGTCCAAGTCCCTTAGGATCAAGGCAGAAATTTATCAAATTTTTCTTCCTAACAGGTACAGTTCTTTGCAGATACTGCCCACACGAAGTATATCAAAAATGTGCCGGGTGTTCCACTCAAGTTGACTTGATCTCAATGTCAGCGGAGTAGATTTTTTGGATACCGTCCTCCGTTTCAAGCAATAAAACACCTTCTTCATTGATTCCAAGCGCCTTCCCCGTATATTGCCCATTGACGGTGCGGGCAACAATATGTTGACCGATCGTCATCGCTAACGATTCCCATAGTTGTTTAATTGGTGCAAATCCTTGCTTCATATAATCATCATATCTTTTTTCAAAGGTGGACATGATCTGTTGTATGAGTGCAGCCCGATCCACTTTTTCATTCAGTTCCATTCGCAGACTTGTGGCGACATCCTTTAGTTCAGCTGGGAAGTCATCAGCTGTTTGGTTCACATTTATGCCCGGTCCAATAATGACCGCATGAACCTGGTCAGCTTCTGCTTTTAATTCAGTCAGAATGCCAACGACCTTTTTTCCATTCAACAAAATATCGTTTGGCCATTTAATTGATGGAGTGAGTCCTGTTTGCTTCGCAATCGCTTCTGCGATGGCTACTGATGCCAAAAGCGTCATTTGCGGCGCTTTATATAGCGGGATCTCAGGCCGGAGAATGAGACTCATCCAAATGCCTGTCCCATTGGGTGAATGCCACGTTCTTTGAAGGCGGCCTTTTCCGTCTGTCTGGTGATCGCTGACAACGATCGTGCCGTGGGGCGCACCTTCATTTACAAGATCATGGGCAATCAGCTGAGTTGAAGCGACTTCTTTCTGAAAGTAAATATGCCTGCCGAAGCTCTCTGTTTCAAGACCAAACAGAATTTCGTCCTCACTAATTTTGTCCGGTTTACGAAGCAGACGGTATCCTTTTCTTCTGACCGCTTCTACCTCATACCCCTCTTTTCGCAAGTCTTCCATATGCTTCCATACAGCCGTTCGGGAGCAGCCAAGCTCATCACAAATTTGCTGACTTGAGACAAATTCCTGGCTGGATGCTGTAAATAGTTCAATTAATCGTTTTCTAATTGCGGATCGCATTCTTTAAGCCACTCCTCTATGGCTTCTTTTCGGTTTTCTAAACGGTTTTGCAAAACAGCTTTTTTCACAAAATGAAGCTCTTCTGCAATCCATTTCCCAGACGTCTTTTGCCGAAAGGCCATTAAATCTTTTCCTGAAACAGCGAGGTCTTGGAGCTTTTTAATCGGCAGTGCATCATAAGAACGCTTCGCTGCCTCCAGCTCATCAAAGAAAATGCGGCGTTCATGTTTTAGCTGCGTGATCTTCAAACTAGATAAGAGCACGTGTTCACCAGCTTCAAACATGTTTTCCGCATCCCAGTCACAATCAACGTATTTACTAATAGCTATTGCGTCTTTTAAAAGCTTCGTTGACAGCTTCCATTCTTTTAAGAAGACCGCAGCCTCCGCTTCATCTAGGCCAAGCAAATGGATACAAGCCCCCCATACTTCTTCTAGTCCATCCAGTAAGTAATATGGAAAGGATTGAAAGGATTCGTGAAGACGATCCTCTTTGAGACCTGGTAATTCTTCATATAACCTAGTTGAGATAAGCACTTGAATGGCCTGCTCACAATGACGGCCTTTTAAAAGCTTCTCCATTTCAATCTTTTTGCGCTCAACCGATATGTTGGCAAGCAGATGCTTATCTTTTTTCATAGCTTTAGCCGTCTCATCAGCGAGCTCAAAGCCAAGCTGGCTTAAAAAACGGACAGCTCTCATCATACGAAGCGCATCTTCTTGAAAGCGGCACGCAGGATCTCCGACGGTTTGAATTCGTTTCCGCTTAATATCCTGTTTACCACCTACATGATCAATGATTTCCCCGTTTATATCCATAGCCATCGCATTAATCGTTAAATCTCTTCTTAAAAGATCTTCCTTAAGCGACGTAATAAACGCCACTTCTTTCGGTCTGCGAAAATCTTCATATTCTGATTCCGTTCGAAATGTCGTGACCTCATAGCTGACACCCTCATGTAACACAATGACAGTGCCATGCTCCTTACCGACATCTACTGTTTTTTCAAATAAGGACTCAACCTTATCAGGTGTTGCATCTGTCGCAATATCGATATCGCCGATTTCCCGTCCTAATAGAACATCTCTCACCGCTCCACCGACAAAGTAAGCCTGATGCCCATGTTCGTGCAGTGTATGTAATATAGGGATCGCATGTGTGAATGGTTCATTCATCTTCAACATCACCTTCGATCAATTCTAGGTAAAGCTTTTCATATTCACTCACAATCTTTTCAGAGGAGAAATGAGCCTGAACACTAGACTGAGCTGCCGCTGACACTTTTTCATGAAGCGCTTCGTCTTTTAGCAGAGACACTGCGTGCTTTGCTGCTCCGTCTATATCGCCGAGCGGGACAAGAAACCCTGTTTCTCCATGTGTAATGACCTCTGGAATACCTCCGACATCCGTTCCGATACAAGGGACACCGCACGCCATTGCTTCAAGAAGCACAAGCCCAAAGCTCTCCTTCTCTGAAAGAAGCAGCTTCAAATCACTTATTGAATAAAGCTCCTCAACCTTCTCTTGCTTGCCTAAAAACAACACGCGGTCTGTCAGTCCCAGTTTTTTCACAAGTTCGCATACGACCGATTTTTCAGGACCATCACCAATGAGCAGTAGCTTTGCCTGCACCTGTTCAGAAATCTTTTGAAACACATGAATCACATCATGCACCCGTTTCACTTTTCGAAAGTTTGATACATGGATGATAACTTTTTCGTTCGGTAAAAGACCATAATGTGTCTTTAGCAAATCGTGATCTTCACGCAAATACACCCGTTCATCAACAAAATTATGAATCGTATCAATCTTTTTATCTGGTTTGATGAGATCGTACGTCTGCGCAGCTAATGAATGCGACACCGCCGTCACACGATCCGATGATTCGATGGCGAACCGAATGACTTCCTTTAATGATGGATCATAGCCTAAAACCGTAATATCCGTTCCATGAAGCGTCGTAACGACTTTCACAGAGTGTCCAGTCATTTGTTTGGCTAGAAACGCACAGACAGCGTGCGGGACCGCATAATGCGCGTGAATAATATCAAGCTTTTCTCGTTTTGCGACTTCTGCCAATTTACTTGCCAGCGCAAGGTCATAAGGCGGATATTGAAAGACAGCATATTGATTCACATCCACCTCATGAAAATAAATATTCGGATACACTTTATTAAGCCTAAACGGAATGCTAGAGGTAATGAAATGAACATCGTGCCCTTTTTCAGCTAAACGTTTTCCAAGCTCCGTGGCTATAATGCCCGATCCGCCAACACTTGGATAACATGTAATTCCGACCTTCAGTTTTTTCATAATTACCCCCCAAGTAAGTCATCGTCCATCAAAAGTGGTTTCTTTGTGATAAACCCTTCTGCATAAGCTTTGTTGACTTCTCTTCCATACATAGACTCTCTCATTTTGACAAAATCAATATAACCGTTCACAAGAGGTGTTTCTACTGAATTTGCCGATTTAACAAATTGACTTTTATACGCATGCAAGCTATCAATTTTTTGGTGCATTTCCTCAGAAATATCGATCACAAAATCTGGACGATGGTGCCCATTAATCATGTAATAATACATTTGGCTTATTTTATGCGCTGGCTGCTTGTATGAATCTTCAAATTTATGTATACCTGCAGAAAAAGCGGCCTCTTCTACAAGTGAGCCCGCATGGCCATGATCTGGATGCCGATCTTGGTGGTGCGGAGCGAAAATCAGTTTCGGTTTGTATGTTCGAATCACGCCCGCAATTTCCTTCATCGCTTCGTCATTTAGATACAGCCCTCTATCTGGCAGTGTGAGCTGGATTCTCGCTCTGACACCTAAAATAGCGGCGGCGGCTTTTGCTTCTTCTTTGCGGCTCTCTACCGTTCCATTTGAAGATAATTCGGCTTGGGTCAAGTCGCAAATCCCGACGCGCGCCCCTTTTTTTACGTATTTTGCAATCGTTCCGCCCATTCCGATCTCTACATCATCGCTATGGGCACCGAATGCAAGGATATCAAGTCGTTTCATTTGTTCCTCCGTTTTTTGCTACATCTCGAAAATCAAACGTACCTTTATTTAAATTCCTGACTAAAATTTCAGCGGTTCCCATATTGGTTGCTAATGGAATGGTATACACATCGCAAAGCCGGATGAGTGCAGATACATCCGGTTCATGCGGCTGCGCAGTTAGTGGGTCTCTAAAAAAGAGCACAAGATCCATTGCATTATCAGCAATTAAAGCACCGATCTGCTGATCTCCCCCAAGTGGTCCTGACTGGAAACGATGAATGGGAAGCCCCGTCGCTTCTTTCACTCTCAAACCTGTTGTCCCTGTTGCGTAAAGTGTATGATCTGCCAAAATATCACGGTACGCGGTGGCAAACTGTATCATGTCACTTTTTTTCTTATCGTGAGCGATTAAAGCAATGTTCATCAGGAATCCACTCCTTATTAGTCGATGATATTTTCTAAACCATAGACGAGCTGATCAATGTGCATGACCTGTTCCACTGAAAGTTTCACGCCTGACATAAAGGATGCACGGTTATAAGAATCATGACGAATGGTGAGCGTCTGTCCGTCCATTCCAAACAGCACTTCTTGATGTGCAATCATACCAGGAAGTCTCACGCTGTGAAGACGGATACCATCATAATCTGCTCCTCGTGCCCCTTCGATCAATTCTTTCTCTTCTGGATGTCCCTGCTTTTTGCTTTCTCTTACTTCTGCAATCATTTCAGCCGTTTTTAAGCCCGTACCGCTTGGGGCATCTAGTTTTTTATCATGGTGAAGCTCAATGATTTCAACGTCAGGAAAATAATTCGCGGCCATTTTGGCAAATTTCATCATTAAGACTGCACCGACAGCAAAGTTTGGCGCAATAATACAGCCTATGCCCTTTTCTTCTGTTAATTGCTGAAGCTCTTTTAGGTCATCTTCTGAAAATCCAGTTGTGCCTACGACTGGACGCACGCCATGTTCAAGTGCTTTTTTTGTATGTACTTTCCCGATTTCTGGTGTCGTCAGATCAATTAATACATCTGGTGCTGTTTCTGAAAGACACACATCAATATCCGTATAAATTGGCGCATGAGAGGTCGTATGGATCACATCAGATAATTTTTTTCCTTCATGCACGTGATCAAGTGCGGCCACCAGCTGAAAATGGCCTGTTTCTTCCGCCAGCTTCACAGCTTCTATCCCCATTCTTCCTCTTGCTCCAGCGATTACTACTTTGATGGTTTCGTTCGTCATCGTCTCTACTTCCCTTCTTTTTTCGTCCAGCGGTCTTTATCTCTTGTGTTGAATTTATGCATCACACGGTCATGTGCTTCTTCTAGTGAAATATCAAGTGAATTAGCGAGGCATGTTAACACAAACAATACATCGCCTATTTCTTCTTCCATACTTTTTTCTGTTTCCGTTGTTTTTTTCGGCTTTTCTCCATAGTAATGGTTAACCTCTCTTGCCAGCTCTCCCAATTCTTCTGTCAGACGGGCCATCATGGCAAGCGGGCTGAAATAGCCTTCTTTAAATTGTCCTATGTAATCATCTACTTCTTGCTGCACGTGACGCAGCGTTTTTTCTTTCGTCATGAAGCTCATCCTCCTATCCATCTCTTACATGTTAGCGAAATCATAAATATTTGACAAATGTTTAAGACTCAGTTTGCTTGTTTCTCTCCCATACCATATAATATTATCGCTGTCTAAGCAAAAAAAGGAGTGATCTCTTGCTAAAAGAAATTCGTCTTAAAAATATCGTATTTATTTTAATAGGATCTGCGATTTTTTCTTTCGGTCTTGTTCATTTTAATATGCAGAACAATTTGGCGGAAGGCGGATTTACAGGTATTACACTGCTTTTATATTTTCTATTTCACATTGACCCATCTATTTCAAACCTTGTCTTAAACATTCCGATCTTTTTTATTGGCTGGAAAATGCTCGGCAGAACGATGTTTACTTATACAATTGTAGGCACAGTCAGTCTTTCTGTCTTTCTTGCCATCTTCCAGCGCTTTCAAATACATATGCCTCTCCAGCACGATTTAGCCTTAGCCGCCCTCTTTGCAGGTGTGTTTATCGGAACAGGCCTCGGGATCATCTTTAAATTCGGCGGTACAACAGGCGGTGTAGACATCATTGCAAGGCTGATCAACAAGCATTATCAGGTGGCCATGGGACGAACAATGTTCATCTTCGACGCATGCGTCATTACCATTTCTCTTACCTACTTAAACTATAAAGAAGCGATGTATACACTTGTCGCAGTATTTGTTGCTGCGAAGGTCATTGACTTCATGCAAGAAGGCGCTTACGCTGCCAAAGGCGCCATGATTATCTCTGAAAAAGATGACATCATTCAAAAGAAAATCACGGATGAAATGGAGCGCGGTGTCACCATCTTAAAAGGGGTCGGTTCCTATACGAAGCAGGAGCGCAACGTCCTTTATTGCGTCGTTCCGAAAAACGAGCTTGTCCACCTCAAAAGCGTCGTAACCTCAGTCGATCCTCATGCGTTCGTATCAGTCAGTGACGTGCATGATGTACTCGGTGAAGGCTTTACATTAGATGAACACAAAAAGCCGCTCAATCCACATTAAAAAAGAAGCACCAGTTTTGGGCTTCTTTTTTTATGATTTAGGATAATCAGCCTGACGTTTTTGCTTCTTTTCTTTTTCAGCACGATATTTCCGAAATCCAACATACGTTAACGTTAGTAAAATGATACTCCCAGTTGTTAAGATGACCCATAAAAGGGATGGATCAGCTTCATCTTCATCGACGTGAGCAAACACACTCGATAAATCCTCTTCCAGCTTCGTGAGACGTTCAAGCTTTGTCCCACTTGATGCTTTTAAAAATTCACCTTGCTCAATCACTTCCATATGCTGCTTAATCGTCTGGAGCTTTTCAGGCGAAATATCAATGGTTAAGCTCGGATAGATCATATCGTATAAAGAAACCAGCTCATTCCAAGTTTCATAAAATGTCGTCGATTCTGGATCTTTCACTTCTTTTTTCAAAGTAGGAAAAGACCCCATAATGGGCTTCTCGAGCGAACCCCAAAGAGGCTCAGAATCCGACTGGATCGCATCAAGCAGCATTCTAAATTGAGAAGCATAACGAAGCTTTTCGCGCTCATTCAATTCTTCCTGCGGCAGCCCTTTTATCATATCTTGATAGCCAAGTGTAATTTGCCGAATCTGCGTATTCGTCAAAGTTCCACGCCAATTCTCAGCTTTAAATGTCTTTTCAACATACAATGCGACTTGTAATGCCTCATCATATTTAGCTTGTCTCGTTAATTGAAAGATGGAATCTGATAGTTCCGTTAATTCTTGCAGCGTGTTAGCAGCTGTTTCCTCACCTTTGGCAACAGCAGGATGTAATACGAGAAAAAATAATAGAATCATCGCGATTGGCTTTCGTTTCATGCAAGTCCCTCCTAGCCCTTCTCCTTACAGCGTATGAAGAAAAGGACAAGGTTAGACCAACATTGTTAAGAAAGTTCCAGCTTGACCGATTTTTTCGATAGAACGAGATAATACGAAACAAGAAGAACCGCGATACTTAACCAAAACGTCGCATAACCGATCTCGTTTGAATAGGCAGACAGCATAGAATAACGCGGCATCATACCAAATACATAATCAATCACATCGTTATGTAAAATCCAAATTCCCGCTACCACGAGATGACGCATTTGGAAACGATAATACGGCGCAAACAATACAGCCTGAACCGCCATCGCAAAGTGAGACCCAATCAGCATGTAGCCTTCCCACGGAAAATCATCAACAGATAAAAGCACAAAGATATTCATTCCTACCGCCCATAGCCCATATTTAATCAAGGTCACAAGAGCAAGTGCTTCAAAATAAGGAGCATTTCGTTTCATCAAAAACGCAAGTAATACAAATAAAAAGAAAAAGCTGGCCGTTGGACTGTCTGGTACAAAAGCTAAAAAGACAGCCGGCGTCTCTACGAGCTGCGGAATATACCAATAGTATCCGTACACAGTGCCAAGGAAATTGATCATAAGCACCAGCACAAGCAGGTAGCGCGTCGCTAGCAAATATTGAATCCATCTCATATGTCTCTTCACTCACGATCTGT
This sequence comes from Bacillus sp. FSL K6-1000, assembly GCF_038630785.1. Lineage (NCBI taxonomy): Bacteria > Bacillati > Bacillota > Bacilli > Caryophanales > Bacillaceae > Bacillus > Bacillus sp. FSL K6-1000. The sequence goes on from NZ_CP152042.1 coordinate 2,033,994, forward strand.
TAAAATCAGAAAAAAGCTGACAGCGCCAGCTTTTTCTCTTTTGAGTATATCCTTGTACTTGCATTTAAACAACTGAATTATTTTGATTTGACCTCAGATAAATATTTAGAGAGCTTCTCGAGTTCTTCATCACTGCCTTTAAAGACACCCTTAGGCATGTTGCCTTTTCCTTCTACAGCGATTTTAGCGATCTCCTCAGGCGAAAGACCGTTGTCAACAAGTGACGGTCCGGCTGCTCCGCCCTGCATGTTATCCCCGTGACAGGAGATACATGTCTGCTCTTGATAAATTTTATACTCTTCAGCTGAAGTATCAATCTCTGCTTCTTTCTTAATCTCACCTTGTTTTGCCGCTGCTTCCCAATCATGGGTTGCAACAGACTCCCACGTTAAATATGTTGCTGCGCCGACTGCAAGGATCATCATCCCGACTGCAATTGGTCTTCTATACGGTCTGCGTTCTGGACCTGAATCAAGAAATGGTGCGAGCAAAAGTGCACCAAACGCGATTCCAGGCATAATCATCGCGCCAACGACAGTGAAGCTACCTGCAGCAAATTCATATTTTAATAACTGGTACAAAAATAGGAAATACCAGTCTGGCAGCGGAATATAGCCAGTATCTGTCGGATCAGCCATCCGCTCAAGCGGAGGCGCATGAACAACAGTTAGGACAAGAAATCCAATTAAAAAAACGGCACCTACAAGCCATTCCTTTAAAAGAAAGTTCGGCCAAAAGGCTTCTGTTTTTCCCGGATATTCGGAATAGTCTTTAGGTATGTTAGGTTTTCTTTCTGCCGGTATTCTGGAATCTCCGACAAACTTCATCCCTTTTCCCCTATGCAAAGTCATCCCCTCCTCATTGAACATTCATCAAACGCAACATTTTATAGCGGTCCAGAAATTCCTTGCTTACGAATCATAATAAAGTGGGCAGCCATCAGCCCAAATAATGCCGCTGGCAAGAAAAAGACGTGGATAGCGAAGAATCTCGTCAGCGTTTGTGCCCCTACAATGTCAGGATGACCTGCAAGCAGCGTTTTGATCTCTTTACCAATGAAAGGTGTTGCTTCTGCTATTTGAAGACCAACCTTCGTCGCAAACAGCGCCTTCATATCCCATGGTAAAAGATAACCTGTAAAACCAAGTCCAAGCATCACAAAGAAAATGAGCACACCAACAATCCAGTTCAGCTCTCTAGGCTTTTTATACGCCCCTTGGAAAAAGACCCTTAGCGTATGTAAAAACATCATCACAATGACTAAACTCGCACCCCAGTGGTGCATCCCTCTGACAATCTGGCCAAATGCCACTTCATTTTGCAAATAATAGACAGATTCCCAGGCATTTTTAATATCCGGCACGTAATACATCGTTAAAAACATGCCCGACAGGACTTGAATGACTGTCACAAAAAACGTTAAACCGCCAAAACAGTACACAAAAGCGGAGAAATGATGTGCTGGATTGACGTGCTCTGGCACCTCGTGATCCGCAATATCTCTCCATATCGGTGTAATGTCTAGCCGCTCATCTACCCAATCGTAAATCTTGTTAAGCATCGTTACCCTTCCCCTTTCGGCACAGCTTTTCCAAGATAGAGGTATCCGTCCTTCACTTGCTGCTTATAATGGTCAAGCGGTGCAAGCGGTGGAGTTCCGGGTACGTTTGTACCATCCTTGTCGTACAGCCCATAATGGCACGGGCAGAAAAATTTGTTTGGATTTTTCGGATCACTGTTCCAGTTCACTGTACATCCTAAATGTTTACAGATTGGCGATAAAGCGACAATTTCATCCCCTTCTTTGTACACCCATGCTGACCTAGATTCCTTTGACTCATACCATGCATCTACTTGATCAATTTTAAAGTCAAAGCGCTTCGGTTCCTTTGTCAGTTCATCTACACTGACAACTTGAACCATATCCTGATCCTCTGTTCCTTTTAGCACAGGGTCAAGCGCAAAGCGAACCATAGGCATGAGCATTCCAGCGGCCATAAATCCCCCCACGCCGGTCAACGTGTAATTCAAAAATTGACGCCTGGACACTCCATGTCTCTTCTCGCTCATTTTTTTCTCCCCCCCTCAGGTCGTCAGCTACTTTATAACTGAATTAGAAAAAATTTCATAAAACTAGGACACCCTCATAATATATCAATCTATTCACAAGGTCAACATCCTAAAAAGCTATGTACAATGCAAATGTAAGGGTTTTTATGAAGGGTTCCATTTTTGTAACAAAAAGTTCAAAATTTGTTCTACACTGTCTTGAATGACTTTTTGCTTTAATTCAACCTTCAAATGCTCCAGCGGAACCGGCTTGAGCAAAAATAGCGATTCGCTGATCTCAGCATGCTCTTTCCACTGGTGATCAGATGTGATCAGTGCGACATGCTGAAAATGATCTTTGAGCGACTGCTTCATTGTGAGTATGTCTTCTTGTTTCCGGTCACTCACTTCTAAATATGTATGTGGTGGAAAAAGAAAAACCCGCCCTTTTAATTGTCTTTCAAGTTCCTCTGCTACAAGAATAGTAAACTCTCCTAAAGACACGGTTTGTTTCATTTGATCTGCGTTAATCCCAACTAATGGAATGATAGCGGTATCAATGTAAGATTTAGATTGCAAAAAGCGATCCGCGTCCTCTGCTTGAAACTTCATCAATTTCCCCTCTTTCATGACATAAGCCCTGCCTGTATAGGGCAAGGCTTATTCGTTCAGTTTATGACAATAGGCTTAATTCTTTTGCCAGCTTATTAAATGTTTCTTGATCATGACGGTCAAGTGCTTCATCTATCTCTTTCATGAGCCGTTCTTTTTGGAAAGTTGCGATTGAGTGCTCAAGCACTTTCTCAGCAAGATCCTTATCTTTTTCATTCTCATAAAGATCCTTTGGAATATGGGGATTTGTTTCAAGAACAGCTGCATATTCCGGCGAACGATAAGCAGAACGGAAATTCAATTGAATAAACAAGTCCTGCTGTTTATTCAAACGAATATCATGAAATGATTTTTCAGCATCTGTCGTCATGATGTTTTCTTTATAAAATCTAAAGGGAACTTCATCCACACAGTGTGTTGACATGATGATTCCCCTTGGGCAAAATTCTGCTTGCTCTACAAAATGAACCTTTTCCATCAAAGAGTCGTGACTCATTAAATAATTTAATATCCAAACACACTCTCTTCGCTTTAGCTGATAATGGTTTAAGAACCACCGGATAAATTCCTTCTTTTCATTGACAGAAACAGGGGTCTGCATGTTATTCCCTCCTCTATCGTAAATTAAATTGCTATACATGAATTATTCAACAAACCAGTTCTTCATTCCTGCAAACTATAAGGAAATTTCGTCTTCAATTCTTAAAATCGTTTCTTCAATTTCTTCATTTGTGCCATCTTTCTCTAGAACTTTGCGTAATAACGGCAGTGCTTCTTTTTGTCTGCCCTCTTCTAAAAGGAACGAAGCGTATTCATATAAAAAGTCACGTTCCTCATCAAAATCAGGCAGGGCAAGCTTGAAATACTCGGCAGCTTCTTTGTATTCTTCTCGCCCGACAGAAGCAGATGCAGCATACCAATTCCATTTTGGATCATCTTCCCCAAAGCTTTTAACCTCTTTAATAACATCTAGAATTTCATCAAACAGCTCTTCATTTAAATAGATCGCCAGCAATGTTTGAACTGCTTCAATATAACCCGGATCGAGAGCAAGTGCTTCTTGAAGCAGTTTTTTCGCATCTTCTGAATCCCCATTTTTCAAATCAATCTTGGCACCATATAAATATAATTCTTTGTTATACTCATCAACTTTAATACCCTCTTTTACTACCTCTAAAGCCTCGTGATATAGTCCTTCTTCCTCATAACTTTTCGCTAAAGGCATATAAAGTGACGAATAGGATGGATCAATATCTTTCAGTTCTGTAAGCTGCTGAATGGCTGTTTTTGTTCTGCCAGCCCTCATCGCTGTAAATCCGTAGCCAAAAAGAGTGTTCGGGTCTGCTTGATCTTTTACTGCCTTTTCGTACCATTCAAGTGCATCCTCAAATTCTCCAGCTGTACTGAGTGATTCAGCAAGCCGCTGATACACATTGACCCCGCCAACCTCATGCTGTTGATCTGCCACTTTGTAGAAAAAATCAGCCGCTTTCTTTGAAAGACCTTGAGAAAAATACAACTCACCTAATGCAAAATCGATGATAGCTTCATTCGGAAGTAGTTCTTTCGCTTTTAAAAGCTTTTGTTCACTGACTTCAAATAGTCCTTGCATTTGATACAAATCTGCCATTAACAATAAACTCTCTGGGTACGCATCATCATCTTCAGGAATCGTTTCTAATACTGCAATCGCCTTCTCTTCTTCATCAGAGTCAATCAGCAGCTCTGCATAAAAACACGTTAAACCTGTTTCCTCTGGATATAAATCATGTAAATCACTGATGAGATTCCGTGCTTTATCGATATCTCCCCAATCATAATATAATTGAGCCGCTTGCGCCTTTTCTTCATCATGCAAATGCTTCTCTGCTTGAGCAAGTGTTTGGAGTCCTTTTTCAGTCTCACCCGCCTCAACTAATTTTATGGCTTCTTGTAATGAACTATTCAAATCAAACCGTTCCTTTCTGTTTCCAAAAACCTAAACTATTGTTACTTCATATCATAATCGACAGGTGCACATCCAGCAAATATGTTGCTCTTTTAAAATGAACCCATTTTTGTGTTTTAAAGACTGTTTTTCATTTCATCCTATACGAAACTGATGATTTGTAAACTGCAGACACTATTTTTATCGGACAAAATGTTTTTTTTCAAGGTTTCACCTTGAGACAAGCTATGCTATATTTCTGACAAATATGCAGAAGGAAAGAAAAAGCCTGAGGACATCCTCAGACTGTTTTCGTTAAATATTCAATGTGTTCAAAGAAATTTGGGTATGAGACACGAACAGCTTCCGTATCTTCAATCTCAATTGCTTGCTTTGTCACACATGCGGCAATTCCCAGCATCATACCGATACGGTGATCTCCGTAGCTTGAAACGACTGCGCCGCCTTGAAGCTTAGTTTTACCATGAATCTTCATACCATCATCTGTTGCTTCAATATCAGCACCGAGTTTTTTAAGTTCTGATACGACTGTATCAATTCGATTGGTTTCTTTTACTTTTAACTCAGCGGCATCTTTAATGATTGTTGTTCCTTCTGCTTGGGTCGCAAGAAGCGCAATAATCGGAATTTCATCGATGAGTCTTGAAATCATGTCACCAGAAATTTCAATCCCTTTTAATGATGAAGTAGAAATGGTTAAATCACCGTACGGTTCTCCGCCTTTGGCATCTACTTCATTGATCTCAAGATTTGCCCCCATAAGTTTCAGTACATCAATAATACCTGTTCTTGTTTTGTTTAGCCCGACTTTTTTTAAGACAATCTGGCTATTCGGAACGATTGATCCAGCTACAAGGAAAAATGCAGCTGAAGAGATGTCCCCAGGAACAAATATATCTGTTGCTGTTAATGTTTGGCCGCCTTCAATGGAAACACTTTGTTTATCTTCATCTAGTTTTACACCAAACATTGAGAGCATTCTTTCTGTATGATCTCTTGATTTATGTGGTTCAATTAATGTCGTTGTGCCCTCTGCTTGCAGCCCAGCTAAAAGGACAGCGGACTTAATTTGTGCACTTGCCACTGGAGATTCATAAGTTATGCCTTTTAAATGACCGCCACGTATAGATAGTGGTGTATACTCGCCATTTGCTCTGCCGTCTATTTTGGCTCCTAGTTGTTTAAGCGGACCCGTCACACGTTTCATTGGTCTTTTGGCAATACTCTCATCACCAATTAGTGTACTGTGGAACTCACAACCAGCTAATATTCCCATCATTAATCGAATGGTTGTACCAGAGTTGCCAACATCGAGAATGTCAGACGGCTCCTTGAGCTCTTTCAGTCCCTTACCATGAATGACAACATCTGTCCCTTTTTGTTCAATTTCAACGCCCATCTTTCTAAAGCAATCAATCGTACTTAAACAATCAGCTCCAGGAAGAAAGTTTTTCACTACTGTGGTTCCATCAGCAATTGCACCAAACATCACTGATCTATGTGAAATAGATTTATCACCTGGGATATGAATTTCTCCATTCATAGGAGCATTTTTATGAATTTTCATGTTTGTCACCTCAGTCAGCATAAAATGTATCGTAATTCGCTCTATTTTTTATACAGATTTCTGCACGCTTGCGGTCGTCATCTGTTTGAAAACTAATGCGTAAAATCCCATTAATGTCTTCCCGCGTCTCAATAATACGGATATTTGTAATACTAATGTTTTCACTTGCTAGATGCCCTGTAATCTCCGAAATGACCCCAGGGTGATCCGGAACATCGACATACAGATCATAAAAAGCAGGAATAGCTCCTTTTTTCCTTAGAGGAAGTCCATCGCGATATTCCTTTGCATCTTGAAAATAAGAGAACAATCCTTCAGCATCTTCTTGCTGTACGAAGGTCTCAATGCGATTAATCTCTTTTTTCCATTCATGAAAACGGTCTAAAATCTTGTGTTTATTGTGCAGCAGGATATCCCGCCACATTGCAGGATTACTTGAAGCAATTCGTGTGATATCACGAAAGCCTCCAGCAGCAAACCGTTTAACAAGTGGGAATTGTTCTTCAAAATGATGCGCTTGATGCACAAGACTGGCTGCAACAATATGAGGAAAATGGCTAATGACACTTGTCACAGCATCATGTTCTTCTGGTGTCATCTCGATGAAATGAGCATTTGTCCCCTTTAACAAATCCATCAACCGATCAACAGCTTGACGGTTTGTTTCCTTTGCAGGCGTTAAAATGTAGAACGCATTTTCAAATAAAAAGTCTTTTGCTGCAATAACACCTGACTTATGAGAGCCTGCCATTGGATGGCCACCAATAAATTGGTAATGCTCAGGCAGCGCTTTTTCAGCAAAATGGACGACCTTTTGCTTTGTGCTGCCGACATCAGTGATTGTGAGCTCTCTTTCAATTCCAGAGTCTGCAATATCACTAAGCATCTTTACTGTTTGCTGGACAGGTGTTGCCAAAATAATGGTCGAAGATTCTTCTAAACCCGCTAGAAACGAATCAGCTGTTGCATCAATAATTCCCAGCTTTGTTGCAGCAACCATTTGCTCTTTGGAAACATCAAATCCTACAATTTTTTTATGAGGATACTCTTTTTTAATCGAGAGTGCAATGGACCCACCGATTAAACCGAGTCCAGCGATTAATATTGTTTCGTTTGCATCGTTCATATTCATCACCTGATTTTTCGCGAAAATTAAACAACCTATTTCAACAGCTTATATGTATAGGAGGTTGGTACAATGAAAGCCATATCCTGCATTAGGATATGACTTTATGGTTATGCTACGCACGAATGCCTTGCAGTAAATCGGCAAGTGTACTTAGAATTTCTTCATTTTGCTCTTTTGTTCCGACGGTAATACGTAAAGAAGTCGGAAAACCAAGTGCTTTACCGGAACGAACAATGTAACCTTTTTTCAATAATGCATTGAACAATTCATCTGCATCTCGTTTAAAATCAATCAGCACAAAGTTTGTTTGAGATGGATAGATATATAGTCCAAAACGGTCAGCGAAATCTTGGTATTGCTTGAGACCTGCTTCATTTTTCTGTCTGCATGATTGAATGAAGTCTTGGTCTTTTATCGCTGCACGCGCAGCTGCCTGAGCGATACGGCTAGTATTAAACGGCTCTCTCGCTGGTTCAATGGCAGTAATCAGCTCTTCTGATGCAATCCCGTAGCCTACTCGAAGTGCTGCAAGTCCATACGCTTTAGAAAACGTTCGAAGTACAATGACATTTTGATAGGATTGTAATAAAGATAAACTGTCTGGAAAATCTTCTGCACGAACGTATTCAACATACGCTTCATCTAGTACAACAAGCACGTGAGCCGGCACTTCGTCTAAAAACGCCACAAGCTCAGATTCTGACAAATGATTTCCCGTCGGGTTATTTGGATTACATACCCAGACAACCTTCGTGTTTTCATTGATCGCATCCAGCATGCCCTTCAGATCGTGAGCTCCTCCGTCTAAAAGAGGCACTTCTCGAATTTCAGCATGTTCAATCACTGCATTGTGACGGTATTGCGGAAAAGATGGAGATGGGATGACGGTATTTGTATGTTGATCAAGGAATGCTCTTGCAATAATTTGCACAAGTTCATCTGAGCCATTCCCGAAAATTAATTGTTTTTCACTTACTTGAAGAAATTCAGCCAGCTCCGTTCTTAAACTTGCGCTGTATCCATCTGGATAAATCGCTAAATGTTCGAGCTCGGCCTGTATCGCCTCTCTTGCATGTACGGAACATCCAAAAGGGTTTTCATTTGAAGCCAATTTCACAATTTTGTCTAATTGATATTCTTTTTTGACCTCTTCAATTGGTTTCCCAGGTTGATACGGTTTAAGCTGTTTTAATTGATCTTTGATTTGCAAAATGTTTCACCTCATTTGAATGAATAGAGGGGACTAAATGTTTTTGCATATGTTTCAAATTCTCTTAAAGCCTCTTGACGTGTATCACTTTCTAGCAATTGTTCTTGAAGCTCTTCAATTTTTTTCACAAGTGCACTGCCGACAACGACGCCGTCACTCAGTTTATTCATTGAGTCTACCTGCTCTCTTGTTGAGATGCCAAAACCGACCGCAACCGGTATGTGACTCAGCTGTTTCACTTGTTGAATAAAATCTGTAATTGACGCGTCAAAGGATTGTCTGACACCTGTTACACCAAGAGATGAAACACAATACACAAAACCTTCTGCCTGCTCTACAATGTTTACTAATCGTTCCTTGCTTGTTGGTGCAACGAGTGAAATATATGAAATGTCATGTGTTTGACAGTTCTTTTGCAGCTCGCTGCTCTCTTCAAACGGCAAGTCGGGTGTTAGGAGTCCCGAAATATGATTTTTGCGCAGTAAAGCGAAAAAGTATTCTGTGTCTAATTGTAACACAGGATTATAATACGTAAATAGAATTACAGGAATTTTTACACCGTTTTTTTTCATCTTCCCTGCTAATTCTATCGCTTTTACGATATTCATGCCATGATTTAGAGCTCTTTTGGAGGCTCTTTGAATGACAGGACCGTCCGCTAGTGGATCGGAATAAGGAACACCGAGTTCAATCGCATGTGCACCGGCTGCTTGAAGGGAGATAGCTAAATCAATCGTGATATCTTCTGACGGATCTCCTGCTGTGATAAATGGGATGAATAATTTTTCTCCTTGCTCTAATTGAAATCTAATCATTTTGTTTTCCCTCACTTTCAAGCACGTTCATTAATGTATGCACATCCTTATCGCCTCTTCCTGACAGGCAGACAAGGACGATTTCATCTTCATTCATCGTCTTGCTTACCTCAAACGCCTTAGCTAGCGCATGTGCAGATTCAATTGCTGGAAGTATTCCTTCTTTTTCAGTCAGCAGTTTTAGGGCATCTAGTGCTTCTTCATCTGTCGCACTCACATATTGAACCCGTCCGCTCGCATGTAAATAGGCGTGCTCTGGTCCAATTCCTGGATAATCTAAACCAGCGGAAATCGAATATGGTTCAATAATCTGGCCAAATTCGTCTTGGATTAAATAGGTCAAAGACCCGTGGATCACACCTTTGGTTCCTTTCGTGATGGTTGCAGCATGGAGCGGCGTATCGATTCCTTTTCCAGCTGCCTCTACACCAATGATATCTACCTCTTCATCTAAAAATGCCCGGTACATTCCAATGGCATTACTTCCGCCGCCAACACAAGCAATCACTTTATGAGGAAGTCTTCCTTCTTTTTCAATCAGCTGCTCTTTTGCTTCATCACCAATCATGCGCTGGAACTCGCTGACAATTTGAGGATACGGATGAGGGCCTACAACGGAGCCGATCATATAAAAATGATCACTGCAGTGCTGAACCCAATAGCGAATGGCTTCGTTTGTTGCATCTTTTAATGTACCATTTCCGCTTGTGACAGGTATGACTTCAGCGCCAAGCAGTTTCATTCGGAAGACATTGAGTGATTGTCTTTCCACATCTTCTTTTCCCATAAAGACCGTGCAGGATAACCCGAACTTTGCGGCCACCGTTGCAGCAGCTACTCCGTGCTGACCTGCGCCTGTTTCCGCGATGATGTTTGATTTCCCCATTTTTTTCGCAAGCAGGGCCTGCCCAAGCGCATTGTTAATTTTATGAGCACCTGTGTGGTTTAAATCTTCTCTTTTTAAATAGATCTTTGCGCCGCCGAGGTATGCTGATATTTGGTCAGCATATGTAAGCGCAGTTGGTCTGCCTGAATAGTTTTGAAGTAGTGATACATATTCTGCTTGAAAAGCAGGATCTTTTTTTAATTCACGAAATGCCTGTTCGATTTCTGCAAGTGGCTGCATGAGCGTTTCTGGGACAAATTTCCCTCCGAATTCTCCGTATCTGCCAATTTCATTTGGATATTCGTACATCATTTAACATCCTTTCTTCGAGCGCTTCGATCTTAGCGCTGCTTTTTTTTCCGTTTTCTTCTATTCCGCTTGAAAGATCGATCGCTTCTGGACCATAGGCGAGCAGATCTGCTATCGTTTCTGGTGTGATGCCGCCTGCAATTACGCAAGTCTTCCCCAGCCGTTTTGCATGTTTAACGTATAGAGGCACTGCCTCCCAAGCAAAAGCTGTTCCAGAGCCGCCTCTCATCCCTTTTACTTTTGCATCAATAAGGAAGCCATCGACAACAGGCGCAAATGACGTCATTTTTTCAAGCGTTCTTGTTACATCGGGCTCGTGATGGAACACTTTCCAAACGACAGCCCCTGTTTGTTGTTTGATTTCTTTTGCGTCATCCTGCGTTTCATCTCCATGAAGCTGTACGATATCTAAAGGTATCTGTTTTGTGATCTCGCGCACTTTTTGAATCTTTTCATTTACAAATACACCGGCAATCTTTTTCTTACACTTTGTTTGGGTGAGCCATTGTTTCACTTGATCTGGCTGGACTTGTCTTTTACTTGGAGCAAAAATAAATCCGATGGCATCTGCGTGAGATTGCGCAATACATTCCACATCTTCTTGTGATACTGCCCCGCAATATTTTACATAAGGCTTCATCCTGTTTATTCTCCAAACAATGTCTGAACGGCTTTTTCTTGTGATTGTTCTCTCATTAATGATTCTCCTACAAGGACTGCACCCGCTCCATGATTCTTCACAAAGGTTAGATCATCAAATGTTTGAATCCCGCTCTCACTCACTAGTAAGACCTCTTTTGGAACGAGGGGGGCAATCTCTTTTGTTTGTTCAACTGTTGTTGTAAATGTATTTAAATTCCGGTTGTTCACTCCAATGATTTCAGGAGTGAACAACTTTAAAATATTTTCCAGTGTATCTGCTGCATGTACTTCGACAAGGACATCAAGTCCATTCTCTTTCGCTTCAGCATAGAGCTCGTGCAGCTTTTGCGGCTCAAGTACTTCTCCAATTAATAAAATGGCATCTGCTCCTATACGTCTTGACTCTTCTACCTGTATGGAGTCAATGATGAAATCTTTTCTTAAAATTGGACGATCTACGTGTTTTTTAATGAGGGATAAGTATTCATTTTTTCCTTGAAAGAATGGTTCATCCGTTAAAACAGATAAGCAATCAGCGTTGGATTTTTCGTAAGCTTTTGCTGTTTGTAAAGGATCAAAATTTGGTTGAATAATTCCTTTGGAAGGAGACGCCTTTTTCACCTCAGCAATTAGACCAATTGAGCGATGAGGATTCATGAGTGCTTCTTTAAATGATCGACTTTCAAAGTGTTCATCCACTGGTAACTGCAATGTTTGGACATGTTCTTTTTTGCGGGCAATGATTTGATTAAGCATAGATCTCTTCCTCTCTCGTTTTTTGTTTTAAACGAGCCAATTGTTCTTTGGCTGCGCCGTTTTTAATCGTTTCAATCGCTTTTAATGTTCCTGCCATGAGGCTTTCTGACTTCCCTGCGACATATAAAGCCGCTCCAGCATTCAGGGCTGTAATATGAAGCGGCGCCCCTACTGTTTGATGATTCAATATATTCTGAATCAATTTAGCACTCTCTTCCGGTGATTGGACCTGAATATCTGATAAATATCCTTTTTGCAGCCCAAAGTCTTCTGGATTGAGTGTATATTCTGTCATGACATCTTTTTTGAGTTCAATCACATATGAATTTGCTGTAATCGTTAATTCATCCAGCCCATCTTCTCCGCAAACAAACAGCACATGTTCTGGCTCTAATGGCGCAAGGGCTTTTGCCATTAATTTTGCCTTTTCCTTTGAGTAGACGCCGATGATTTGCTTTTTGGCTTGCATTGGGTGGCAAAGCGGGCCTAATAGATTAAATACCGTCCGGAAGCCGAGCTGCTTGCGGACTGTGGCTACTTGTTTCATAGATGAATGATACAATGGTGCAAATAAAAAGCCCATGTTTTTCTCTTGTATTTGTCTTCTTGTTTCTTCCGGTGTGGATTGAATGTGAATCCCAAGACACTCTAGTACATCGGCACTCCCGCTTTTAGAAGAAACTGATCGATTTCCGTGTTTGGCGATTTTGGCTCCAGCAGCGGAAGCGACAATCGCAGCGGCAGTTGATATATTAAAGGTTGAGAGTCCATCGCCTCCCGTGCCGCAAGTATCAACAACATCAAGCGATCGTTCCATTGGTGCTGCATTTTGCCGCATGGCTTTCACGAAGCCAGTCATTTCTTCAGCGGTTTCTCCTCTATGCGCTAAAATGGAAAGACTTGCAGCGACTTCAGCATCTGTTAAAAAGCCGCTCATCATATCATGCATGAGTTTATTTGCTTCATTTTCTGATAGAAAGCCTCCATTAACAAGAGCTGATAGTCGGTGATTCATCCTGCACACTCTCCTTTTCTGAGAAAATATGTTCCGCAAGCTGAATGGCTTTCAGAAGTGCCCCTGCCTTGTTACAAGTCTCTTCCCACTCGTTTTCTGGGACAGAATCAGCCACAATGCCGGCGCCTGCTTGTATAGAAGCGGTCTGATTTTTGACGCTCATCGTACGAATGGTAATACAGGAGTCGATATTGCCGTCGAATCCAATATAAGCAATACAACCGCCATACGTTTCCCTTGGCTCAGGCTCCATTTCATTTAATAATTGCATCGCTCTTATTTTCGGGGCACCTGTTAATGTGCCTGCTGGGAAAGCGGACATGAGCGCATCGACTGGATGTGTATCCCGCTTTAGCTTTCCTGTCACAATGGAGATAATGTGCATGACATGTGAAAAATTCACTACTTTTGTAAAGGTCGGTACGGACACACTGCCGTATTCTGCCACACGGCCTACATCATTTCTGGCAAGATCCACTAACATGTAATGCTCCGCTTTTTCCTTTTCATCTTCAAGTAGCTCTTTTGCTAGCTCAGCATCCTCTTCTCTTGTTCTTCCTCTTTTTCTTGTGCCTGCAATAGGATGGATTTCTAGATGCCCGTTTTTGGCATGGATTAATCGTTCTGGCGAGCTGCCGACTAAATCACGATCTTTTAATTTCATAAAATACATATATGGAGATGGATTCACAATCCGAAGCACGCGGTATAACTCAAATGAACTCACTGATACAGGGATATCAAATCGCTGCGAGAGGACACCTTGGAAAATGTCACCCGCTCGAATGTATTCTTTGATTTTTTCTACGTCCTTTAAAAATTGCGCTTTTTCATAGGTTGACGTCACATGTTCAAAAGATGGCGGCTCGTTCATATTCCCTGTTAAAATCAGTTCTTTCATATCAGTCTTTGAATGGAGCTTGTGAATCATCTGTTCAAGCTGTTTTTGATTTTCTTTGTAAGCGCGTATTTTTTCGTCTTCTGCTTCATGTCCGGTTAGCTGGGTGTACTGGATAAAATGAACATGATTCGTTTCATGATCAAAGGCGATCATCGTTTGGCAGACAAATAATGTGCAATTATCTGCCAGCGATGCGTTTCGATGAGGCCTGACAGAAGGTTCAATGTTTGGAATCAGATCGTAGCTTAAGTACCCAACAGCCCCGCCTGTAAATGGGATATCAATATTTGGCGCTTTGATTTGATATTGCTCTTTCATCCAATCCAGCAGTTCTTTCAGCTCTTGCTTTTGCATGACTTCCTGCCCCGAAGCGTCACGTGCAATGTATTTGTTTTGGTCATCATGTAAGGTTAAAAACGGATGCAATCCAATGAAAGAATATCTCGACCAGCTGGAAGACTCATCTTTGCTTTCTAGCAAATACACAATATCTTGTTTGAGTTTTTCAACAATTTGAATCGGTGAGAGCGTATCGACTGTAATGGTTTCAACAATTGGGATCGTTTTGTAGGACTCACTGTCCTTTAAAAATTGGGTCAAGTTTGATTGGGAATTCATAAGCACACTCCTTAAATGGGATTAAGGAGAATGAGGGGACATATAGAGGCTTTGTATGAGTATACGAAATAAGCCTAAAAGAGGGTTTCTCTTTTAGGCAGTATGATTAAATAGAAGTATCGTATCTCTGCTCAACTCTACTCATCTCAACTACCCTAGTCTCATTCTCATCTTCTCTAAGCTTGCAATGCCGTTTACACCTGTGTGTAAACTTCGGCTGTTCATATCGTATTATAATTCCTTGTTTTTTGTCAACTGTAAATCAGGGCGAAGCGTCACAGCTTCTTCCAAGTACACATGCTGTATGTCTTCCTGCTTTGTATCTGTCTGGACAGTCATTAAGACACGAATACATTGCTTTAAACCGCCATCAATGTCTAGTTCCTGCATGCAAGTAACCGGTACATATGTCCATCCTTCAAACTGACGAAGTGCTTTTGCCGGAAAAACGGAGTGAATATCTTGTGTAGCTGAAATCAAGATCTGCACGACACGTTCTGGATCTACTTGGTTTCTTGAAATAATCGCTTCTAACAGCTGTTTCGTTTTGTTTAACACTTCAGTTTCTGTATCTTCTATCACAGTTGTAGCCCCACGTATCCCGCGAAACATCATAGACATCCCTCCTCCCGTTTCCATTCTTCGAGCCAGTAGTGCAGCTCATCTTTTGTGAAAGACTGTAAAGTGACGTCTCCAATATGTTTTAATAAAACAAATTGAACACTGCCCCCTCTTGCTTTTTTATCACCAATCATCCGGTCAACAAATGTTTTCGTTGAAATATCTGGTGTGACTTGTACAGGGAATCCAAGCTCTTGCATCCACTCTTTTAGTTCCAAACGATTAAGGCTGAGCCCCAGCTGCTTTTCGCTCACATACAGCGCAAACTGCATTCCGATTGCAATGGCATCTCCATGCGTGATGACGCCGTATCCGTATTCTGCTTCGATGGCATGCCCAAGTGTATGGCCTAAATTCAAAAATGCACGCACGCCTTGTTCTTTTTCATCTTCTTGAACAATTGACGCTTTGACTTGAATGCCTTGATACAGCATATGTGCCAGCTCACTCTTTGATAAATCCGACAAAGAACGAATGGACATTAGTTCTGATAAAAAGTCTTCACTAGAAATCAATGCATGTTTGATGACTTCTGCAAAGCCTGATCTTCGTTCAATTTGAGATAAAGTCTCAAGCATACTAGTATCATAGATCACAGCTTTTGGCTGATGAAACGCACCGATTAAATTTTTACCGAGCGGATGGTTGATCCCTGTTTTCCCGCCAACTGCACTGTCATGTGCCAGCAGCGTCGTCGGAACTTGGATAAAGTCAATGCCCCTCATATAAGTGGCAGCAGCAAATCCAGCCAAATCTCCAATCACACCGCCTCCCAGCGCAATAATGCAGGAGGAACGATCAAGCTGAAATTGAATGGCTTTCGTATGAATATGCTCAAATTCGGCAAAGGATTTTGACTGCTCTCCGCTTGGCACAACCACTTTGTTCACAGGCCACTTCTCTTGAAGTAAGCGAACCATCTCATCACCATAAATGGCATCAACAGCTGTATCTGTGACGATTAAGAGCTTCGTATAGGAATGCCCAGTGGAAGTTATCAAGTCGACGATATTGCGTTTAATCCCATCACCGATAAATACAGGATAAGTGGCTGAAGACGTCTTAACTTCCAGTGTTTTCATTAAAATTCCCTCTGAAGCTGGCGCATTTTTTCAACATTTTCTTTAATGCGGTCGATTTGGTCAAGGCCAAACTGCTCCACAACTGCATTGGCAATTTCCCATGCCACAACTGCTTCTGCAACAACACTTGCGGCAGGAACAGCGCAGCTGTCAGAACGTTCAATACTTGCTGAGAAAGGTTCTTTTGTTTCAATGTCAACGCTTTGAAGCGGCTTATAAAGCGTTGGGATTGGTTTCATAACCCCTCTTACGACAATTGGCATTCCAGTTGACATTCCGCCTTCAAGACCACCTAGGCGGTTTGTTTTTCTCGTATAGCCCTTTTCTTCATCCCAGATGATTTCATCATGGACCTCACTGCCATTTTTAGAGGCTGCCTCGAAGCCAATACCGAATTCAACCCCTTTAAAAGCGTTGATACTAAGTACAGCGCCTGCAAGCTTGCTGTCCAATTTACGGTCGTAATGAACATAGCTGCCAACCCCAACCGGCATTCCTTCAACGATGACTTCAACAATTCCGCCAATTGAATCGCCGTTTTTCTTCGCTTCATCAATTGCATCCATCATTTGCTGACCTGCTTCACTGTCATAGCAGCGAACAGGTGATTCTTCTGTTACCTTTTGCAAATCTTCAATAGACTCGTATGCTGTATGAGCTGCTTTCACTCCGCCAATTTCAAGAACGTGGCCAGCTACTTTAATCCCTAGATGCGCCAAGATTTGTTTGGCAACTGCGCCTGCTGCTACGCGAACAGTTGTCTCGCGGGCTGATGAGCGCTCTAATACGTTTCTCATATCACGATGTCCGTATTTAATCGCACCATTTAAATCCGCATGTCCTGGTCTTGGACGAGAGATTTGACGCTTCATTTCACTTTCTTCTTCTTCTGTGATCGGCTCTGCCCCCATCACCTTTGTCCAGTGCTTCCAGTCGTTATTTTCAACAACAAGAGCGATTGGCGAACCTAATGTTCTCCCGTGGCGAACGCCACTTAACACTTTTGCCTGATCTTTTTCGATCTGCATTCTTCTTCCTCGGCCATGACCTTTTTGTCTTCTAGCCAATTCATAATTGATGTCATCCTGCTCTATGTAAAGTCCTGCTGGAACTCCTTCAATAATTGTGGTCAATTGTGGACCATGTGATTCACCTGCTGTTAAGTACCTCATTGACTTAATCTCCCTTCATCGCATTAACGCTTTTAAGTAAAAATATAATAACACACTTACTACTAAAAAGTCAGCTACATACCCTTCTTTTGATAAAAGAAAGTATCAGCAGATGTCAGTCCAAACTTTTCTGGGTGAAAAATTTGCTCTGTTGAACCAACAAATAATACGCCATTTTGTTTTAAACTACTGCTCATTTTCAAGTAAATTTCTTCTTTCGCCTCTTCAGTAAAATAAATCAGTACATTTCGGCAAACGATAAGGTCAAGCTGTTTTTCATATGGATCAGCTAAAAGGTTGTGCTTCTTAAATTGAATATGCTTTCGAACCTCATTTTTCACAGTGTAAAATGAGGAATCTTCTTTTGTGAAATACTTTTGCTTGATATGATCTGGTACCTCTTGCAGAGAGCGTTCATGATATCTGCCTTTTTGAGCTGACTGCAGAACTTTATCATCAATGTCAGTTGCAATAATTTGAAAATCTTTCACAAGAGGATGGCTTGACAGCAGCATGGAGAGTGTATATGGCTCTTCTCCAGTCGAACATGCTGCGCTCCAAATCTTTAAAGTGCCGCCATTTTTCGAAAGCAGCGGCAGGATTTTTTGATCAAGTACTTCCCAGCGCTGATAGTTTCGGTAAAATTCTGACACATTAATTGTCATGCGGTCCATCGTCTCATCTAATAGTGCTCTGTCCTTTTCAAGCGCGGCCGCGAATGCTTCGAAATCTTTAAATCCTTTTTTATCATAAAGTGATGTTAATCTTCGTTTCATTTGTGCTTCTTTATATAAATTCAGATCAACCCCGGTTAGTTTTTTCCATTTTCCAACAAATACTTGATATGGATCCATCAATGTCCTCTCCTGTCTCATCTATCTTTGTCCTAGTATAGCTGTTTTTATCGAAAATTTGTATCTTCTCATACGAAATTTCGTGTAGAAAGTTCAATATAAAAAAAGCCAAAGTGCTCATTGAATGAACACCTTGGCTTGAACCTTAATAAATCCAGCTTGAGATGGTTTGATCCCAGCTTGTGAGTTCTTCTTGTTTGAAGAATAAGTTAATTTCTCTTTCAGCACTTTCTGGTGAGTCTGACCCATGAATAATGTTTTTCCCAACAGTCAATCCATAGTCTCCTCTTATTGTGCCTGGAAGCGCTTCCTTTGGATTTGTTTTGCCGATAATTTGTCTTGTTACGTCTACAACCTGTTCGCCTTGCCATACCATTGCAAATACAGGTCCTGACGTAATAAAGTCAACCAATTCCCCGAAAAATGGTTTTTCTTTATGCTCTCCGTAATGTGTTTCTGCTACTTCCTTTGGTATACTCATTAGTTTTGCACCAACAAGCTGAAGCCCCTTTTTTTCGAATCTTGACACAATGTCACCGATTAATTGTCTTTCCACACCATCAGGTTTGACCATAAGAAATGTTTTGTCCATATACGTTTTCCACCCCGTCGTTATGTATGTATAGGCTTACATTGTTACAAAGTGATCGTATCATTTTTTTTTATAATAATCAATTTTTGACAAAAAATTTCACAAAAAAACCAATCAACGTAACGTTGATTAGAATTTTCGTTTCCCAATATATTTTGCAATGGAGGCGAGTGACGTTCTCGCTCGTCCTCGAGGAAGTTTGTCGAGCTGTTCAAAAGCTTTTTTCAAATACATTTCACTCACTCGAATCGAGCGGTCGATCGCATCTGTTTGTTTGAGGCTTTCAATGACAGGCTTCAGCTGCTTCTCCGTCGTTTCACTATTGATCAGCTTCAATTGACCTTCTAGTGTCGGATTTTTCAGTGCATATAAAACTGGGAGTGTGACATTTCCTTGTAAAAGGTCTCCTCCAACAGGCTTGCCCAGCTCTTCTTCTGTTGATGTGAAATCAAGGACATCATCAATGATCTGATAAGACATGCCGACATAGTATCCAAACCAATAGAGGGCTTTATGTGTTTTTTCATCTGTACCTGCTGCAATAGCGCCTAATTGACAGCTGCCAGCAATAAGCAAGGCTGTTTTTCGTTTGATTCTTCTTAAATATGTACGCAGGTTCTGTTCCATATTGTATTTATCTTTCACTTGCTCTATTTCACCAAGACAGAGCTCAACGACCATTTTTGACAAAATTTCATGTGCCATTGGGTGATTGATTTTTGTCATGTATTCAAGTGATCTCGCAAACATATAATCCCCTGTGTACATGGCAATTCTGTTATCCCATTTTGCCTTTATCGTTGGTTTACCTCTTCTCAGCTCTGCATCATCAATCACATCATCGTGAACGAGTGATGCCATATGAATCAGCTCGAGGGCAACGGCAACATATTTTATTTTATTAATGTCATAGTCACCAAACATGCCTGAAAGGAGAACAAAAACGGGGCGGATTCGTTTTCCGCCCGCTTGCAGCAAATGAAGACCTGCTTCACTTAATAATGCATAATCAGAGCGAACTGTTTGTTCAAGCTCTTTTTCAATTATATCGATATCATGATTTAAAAAAGAGATCATTGCTTTTAGTTTCATTATCTTCACCCAAATATCGTTTATTCAAAGCTTTTTTCCGATATGTGTTGCTGCTACACCGCCTGTAAATGGATGATACGAGACATCAGACAACCCGGCCTCTTCAAACAGAGCCGCCAGCTCTTTCATGCCAGGGAATGTTTTGGCTGATTCTTGAAGCCATGAATACTCCTGATAGCTTTTGGCAAACAGTTTACCAAAGAGCGGCATAATGTATTTGAAGTAGATGTAGTAGCCCTGCTTAAAGCCGATCATCTCAGGCTGTGATGTCTCAAGACAAACAACCATTCCTCCGGGCCTCACTACTCTTGTCATTTCCTTTAGCACCGTTAAATAATCAGGTACGTTTCGAAGACCAAAACCGATGGTGACATAATCAAATGAGTTGTCCTCAAAAGGGAGCTCCATCGCATTGCCGTGAAGTAATTCAATCTGTCTGTAGCCCCCAGTCTTCACCTTCGTTTCTCCAACACTCAGCATGTTTTTACTGAAATCAAGGCCTTTGACCTCGCCTTTTTCTCCAACAGCATCTGCAAGCGCAATTGTCCAATCGGCTGTCCCGCAGCATACATCTAATGCTTTAGAGCCTTTTTGCACATTCATGAGCTTCATTGTTTTATCACGCCATTTTTTATGCTGTTTAAAGCTGATGACAGAGTTCATTTGATCATAGTTTTTATAAATTTTTTCAAATACACCGTGTACTCGCTGTTCTTTTGATTGCTGCATGACTTACCCTTCTTCCACTTTCTGATGGTACGCAGGCTCATTTTTCATATGATCCAAGCGATTTAATAGCTCTTTTTGAACGACCGGAGATGAAACAAGATGCTCCTTGATCGGCCGTTTGGCCTTTTCATAGCCTTCATTCTCGAAGTTGTCAAAACATGAATAGGCGTCCGTATAACTATCGTTCAAAAAAAGTTTTAAATGTTTGTCATTTTCTGCTTGTTTCATGAAACGTTTATAAACAAGAAAACGACTTGCAATCTCATTCCAATGCGTTAATTGAAAATGCTCAGAAATCCTTTGGAAAAGCGCAGATTCAACTGTAGCTACACTTTTGTAAAAGTGCGCTGCATCTTGTATGGACCGGTCATACAGTCTAATTTTATGTTCATTGATCTCTTTGATCGCCGTAGCGAGCGTGCGGATCATATAAATGTCTTTCATGTCAGAGAGAAGAGAATAATAGAGACCGCTGAAATAGTCTCCTGCCAGGATGGTCAGCTGACGATTTTTGAATTCGTCTTGCTTGATGGCTGCAGCAGTTGTGACTTCGTCATGGGTATCAAGGGCAATTTGCACAAGCATCGCCGTTAAAATATAATTTTCTTTTTTCTCTGCATCAATTTGAGCTTCATCAAACATTGCATGAAAAAGAAGGAGCTTATCTTCATCGATGAGTGGCGCGCGTAAATGCTTCGCCAAATAAGGATGAGAAAGCTTTTTATTTAATTTTATATTTAGATTAGATAAAATTCCGTAGATGTCTTGCAAAGATATCACCCTTGTCCCAAAAATTACAGTTTCATATGTAGACCTGCACATTGTATAGAGATTTATTATACCATATCAGCTCTCACTTTTATGCTATCAAGTGCATACAAGTTCTTTATTTCTTTGCTTCGCTTTGAATTTCACCGAAGCTTGTTTGAATGACAGCATCGCCTCTTACTTTGATCGCTGACGTATGCTCAGTAAATTGTGCAATGATCACTTCACCTTTATCGAGCTTCTCGGAATGGTGAAATCTTGTATCAGAGCCTCTTGTTAGGCCGATGACGTTTACACCATTATCAATGGCTTTAATTACCACAAAATCAGATGCTTTATTTTCACTCATTTTGTTCACCGTCCATCTATTGAATTAGTCGTTTTTAATAAAGGAAAGCACTTCTGCTCTTGCGGCTGCATCATTTGCAAATGTGCCGCGTACTGCTGAGGTCACTGTTTTAGCGCCTGGCTTTTTCACTCCGCGCATCGTCATACACATATGCTCTGCTTCAACGACAATCATCACGCCATGCGGATTAAGTGTTTCCACCATACTATCTGCAATAGTTGATGTAATGCGTTCCTGAAGCTGCGGGCGTTTTGCCACGGCTTCGACAGCTCTTGCCAGCTTGCTAAGTCCCGTTACTTTTCCGCCGCGCGGAATATAAGCAACGTGGGCTTTCCCGTAGAAAGGCACGAGGTGGTGTTCACACATTGAATGGAAAGCAATATCTTTTACAAGGACGAGTTCTTCGTGGTCTTCGCCAAAAATGGTTTTAAAATGTTCTTTTGGATCTTCATTTAATCCTGAAAACACTTCTTCATACATTTTTGCGACTCGTTTTGGGGTATCGAGAAGTCCTTCACGATCTGGATCTTCTCCGATTGCTTTTAATATATCGCGTACTGCGTGTTCGATTAATTCTTTATTTATTTCACTCATGTATTATATCCTCCAAAGGCGATTACATTTCATTCAGATTCTAGCACACTTCAGATCCTAAAAGCAAAGGAGAGCGTTCTAAACGAACCTTTTGATTCAAAAGGAAAAGCCCCTTATGAAAGGGGCTTTTCTAGACCAGTGTGAAACTGTATATGTATAACTCCTTCAACAGGATCATTACACATAACGATTATTTACCTGCCACCGCGTCTTTAAGTGCTTTACCTGGTTTGAAAGCAGGTACTTTGCTTGCAGGGATTTCGATCTCTGCACCAGTTTGTGGGTTACGTCCTTTACGAGCTGAACGCTCACGTACTTCAAAGTTACCAAAACCAATAAGTTGGATTTTGTCACCATTTTTAAGTGCATCTAAAATTGTATCAAAAACAGAATCAACTGCTTTTGTCGCGTCTTTTTTAGATAACTCGCTTGCTTCAGCAACCGCGTTAATAAGTTCTGTCTTGTTCATGCCTTTCACCTCCTCCCAAAAATATGCATTCAATAGATTGTTATCATTTCTTCACAATTCATCTTCTTTCTATACCCTTTTTTAGAAAAAAAGAGCGTCCTAGAAAGCGTTATACATGGCTTTTCATTAGAAAACATCTCTTTGAAGGAATGTTTGTCCAACAAAGTGAAGATTTTCTGTAAGTAGATTAACACATATGAAATACCATATCAAGCATTTTAAAGGGTAGAATCCTTATTCGTCAAGGATTAAGGGCACTTTTGCGAACGAATATTCCTAATTTCAACCTGAATCTGACTAATCTTTATACAATTGTCTTTTTATGACTCATTCAATAAGCAAAAAAAGACCCCTATCAATGAGAGGTCTCACTTGCTATAAAATAATCGCAATCAAACCGCCTGAACCTTCGTTGATGATTCTTTCAAGTGTTTCCTTCAGCTTATATCTTGCGTTTTCCGGCATGAGAGACAGCTTTGCTTGAATGCCTTCTCTGACAAGGGAGCTGAGGGAGCGGCCAAATATATCTGAATTCCAGATCGAAAGCGGATCATCTTCAAAGTCTTGCATTAAGTAGCGGACAAGCTCTTCACTTTGTTTTTCTGTTCCGATAATCGGTGCAAATTCGCTCTCTACATCTACTTTGATCATGTGAATAGATGGCGCTACCGCTTTTAACCTTACGCCGAATCTTGATCCCTGCCTAATGATTTCTGGCTCATCTAAACTCATATCTGACAACGCTGGCGCTGCAATCCCATAACCAGTCTGCTTCACCATTTTTAATGCGTCTGATACTTGATCATATTCTGTCTTAGCATGAGCAAAATCTTGCATGAGCTCAAGCAGATGGTCTTTCCCTCTAATTTCTACACCAACGACTTCTTTTAAAATATGATCATATAGATCATCTGGCGCATATAGGTCAATCTCCGCAATCCCCTGACCCATTTCAATTCCTGCTAACCCCGCTCTTTCAATAAAATCAAATTCACTGAATTGACCAACGACACGGTCGACATCTCTTAATCTTTTAATATCCTTTACGGTTTCCTTCACTGAATCCTGATAGCTCTCTCTCAGCCAGTGATCTTCTTTCAGCACCATCACCCAGCTTGGCAGGTTCACATTCACCTCTAGAACTGGGAATTCATATAATGCTTCACGAAGTACACTGAGTACGTCTTGCTCTCTCATACTTTCTACGCTCATGGCGAGTACTGGAATATCATACTTTTGGCTAAGTTCCTGCCGGAGCGCTTCTGTTTCAGGATGATATGGCCTCACTGAGTTGATAACCATAATAAATGGCTTTCCAACCTCTTTGAGTTCATCAATCACACGTTCTTCAGATTCAATATAATCATGTCTTGGGATTTCTCCAATGGAACCATCTGTTGTAATCACTACACCTATTGTTGAATGCTCTTGAATGACCTTGCGTGTACCAATTTCCGCTGCTTCATGAAACGGGATTGGCTCTTCATACCACGGCGTATTAATCATTCTTGGGCCATTTTCATCTTCATACCCGCGCGCACCAGGGACAGTGTATCCCACACAATCGACAAGCCTGATGTTGACATCAAGACCGTCACTCACGTGAATAGATGCTGCTTGATTCGGTACAAATTTTGGCTCTGTGGTCATAATGGTTTTTCCTGCTGCGCTTTGCGGCAATTCATCCTGTGCTCTTGCACGATCTGCCTCATTATTGATATTCGGGAGCACCACGAGCTCCATAAACTTTTTAATAAACGTAGATTTCCCTGTACGAACAGCGCCAACGACTCCTAAATATATATCGCCTCCTGTTCGTTCAGCGATATCCTTGAAAATATCGACTTTTTCCAAGTGATCCCCTCCCGGACTTGCTATCCTCGTTTTCAAATTAAATACTCTATTCTTCAATCAAACTGTGCTTGAAAGGTGTCTGGACAATATATGTGTATGACGTTGTCCTATTTGAATATGACACCTTTTTGTTTTGAGAGTATGTTTAGCCATAAAAAAACCTTTCTCCTCATTTATATGCAGAGGAAAAAGGTTCATTCTTGTTTATGACGTCTTTTTTTCTAAAAAGGCAGGCTCACCTTTTTTGTTGATGGTATATGGGACAGAAAACGCGGGTACAAACGGAGTTTCCTGCCAATATACATCTTGAATGTTTTCACCTGGTTTCAGCTTTTGCTTCGTATTCTTCAAAATATGAGCAAAATCACTGCGATAGTCCACATAGATGTCACCGTTTGATGAAATCAGTAATGGGAGGGAATTCCCTGTCACAGGACTCATGACCGCAGGCGGCGATTTTAATCCTAATTTTTTTTCATTTAACGTATATAAATTGGCTGATACGACTTTGCCGTATGGCGGATATGTATGTTCATCTTGATACATCTTGATCCTAAGACGTAATTCATTGATGGTTTGCGTCATTTTGACATCAAGCAGTTTCACAGTTGGTTTCTTTTCGACGTCTGTGAGGACATAAATATATTCGCCCCCGCCTTCATAAGATGTAGACGGTACATCGTGTAAATATCTTGGTGACAAGCGCTTAAAGTCGATGACATATTTCTGATAAACCGGCGTGTCTGCTTCTTTCGTTTCTATAGGCAGAAGACCATTTGTTGCTTTTTGAAATTCCTCAATCGCTGTCTGGACACTTTGCAGCTGCTCTTCGTATGGCACCCGGTTCTCAGCTTTGCGATTTTCTGGATACAGACATCCTGTTAATAACATAAGTGCTAACAGCGTGACACTGACTTTTGCTTTGATCATCACATTCTTCCTTTTCTTTATTCATTGACCGGCCCGCTAAAGACAACTAAAAACACAATGATACCTGATATCAGCATCAAGCTGTATGCGACGGTTGAGGCCGTTATTTTAAGAAATTTGCTTTTCAGCTTAAACCTGCTGAAATAAATGGTTACTACGGCTAAAAACATGAGCCCCATTGAACCAAGCGCAAACCACATCTTGATTAAAGCAAAACTCATCGTGCCTGTCCCCCTTTAAAACGAACGAATTGTAAGCGTTTATATTTCATTTTAAACCAAAAATAAGGTAAATATCAATCATTTTTCCAATCATTCAGAAAAAAGCGCATAAAAAAACTGAAGCAAAGAGGGGGACTCTGCTTCAGTCATTGGATCGACTATTTTCCTCATTCTGTAGAGGCAAAGCTCTATTCAAACTTCATTGCTATGTTATGCAAGTCTTCCCCTTCTTGCATCCTCTACATGCCTAAGTTCAGTCTTTCCATTTATTTTGTTTGGTTTTCAAACATGTTCACAAGGTCTTCCATCTCATGTGTTTTCACACGTGCCATTAAAGATTCTACAGCATCATCAACCTTTTTCCCTTCAAACAGGACGCCGTAAAGAGCCTCTGTAATCGGCATGCTGACCTTGTATTCTTTAGAAAGCTGATAAGCGCCTTTTGTTGTGCGGACGCCTTCGACAACCATCCCCATTTTTTCAAGCACTTCTTCGAGCTTATATCCTTTACCGAGTAAATTCCCGCAGCGCCAGTTACGCGAATGAACACTTGTACATGTCACGATCAAATCGCCAACACCTGTTAATCCGGCAAATGTAAGGGGATTCCCTCCCATTTTTGTGCCAAGACGTGCGATTTCAGCAAGTCCCCTAGTGATAAGCGCCGCTTTTGCATTGTCACCATATCCAAGTCCGTCTGTGATACCAGCCGCAAGAGCAATGATATTTTTCAATGCGCCGCCAATTTCTACCCCAATCACATCAGGGTTGGTGTACACTCTAAAATGATTGTTCATGAACAAATCTTGAACAAATTGAGCTGCTTCAATATTTTCTGATGAGACAGTAACAGTTGTCGGATGACGCAGACCTACTTCTTCTGCATGACTTGGCCCTGATAGGACAACGACAGCTTCTCTTTTCTCAGATGGAACTTCTTGTTCAATCATTTGAGAAATTCTAAGAAGTGTATCTGGTTCGATTCCCTTACTGACATGCACAAACGGCACCTTCGATGAAATCAGCTCATTTGCTTGCTTCAATACCTCACGAATGGCCTTTGTTGGCACAGCGACAATAATCGCCTCTGTCCCCTCTAAAGCCTGCTTCATATCGGTTGTCGCCTGAATAGACGCTGGCAGTTCGACATTTGGCAAGTAATCATGATTTTCATGTTTCTCATTGATTTGATCAATGAGCTCTTGTCTATGTCCCCACATGTGTACATCATGATGATTATCAGCTAATACAAGCGCAAGAGCTGTTCCCCAGCTGCCTGCTCCCAGTACGGAAACTTTCTTCATCCTGCTCACCCTTTTTATTTTCTCGCTCTCGCAAATATTTTAATCGGTGTTCCTTCAAAACCAAATGCATCTCGAATGCGGTTTTCTAGGAAACGCTCATAAGAAAAGTGCATAAGCTCTGGATCATTTACAAACACAACGAAGGACGGAGGCTTAATGGCCACCTGTGTTGCATAGTAAATTTTGAGGCGCTGTCCGTTATGGGTCGGTGTTGGATTCATCGCCACCGCATCCATGATGATATCATTTAAAATATTGGTTTGAACGCGCATTGCATGGTTTTCGCTCGCTGTGATAATCGACGGCATTAATGTATGAATTCTCTTTTTCGTAAGAGCAGACATAAACAAGACAGGTGCATAATCAAGGAATTGAAAATGCTCACGGATGTTTTGCTCAAATTCCTTCATCGTACGCTCATCTTTTTCAACAGCATCCCATTTGTTCACAATGATGACAACCGCTTTACCAGCTTCGTGTGCATAGCCCGCAATTCGTTTATCCTGCTCAATAATGCCTTCCTCGCCGTCAAGTACAACAGCGACAACATCAGAGCGATCAATGGCTTTTAATGCACGAAGCACACTGTATTTCTCTGTTGTTTCATATACTTTCCCTTTTTTCCTCATACCTGCTGTATCAACAATGACAAAGTCACGCTGATTGTACGTAAACATCGTATCGACAGCATCTCTTGTTGTACCAGCGATGTTGCTGACAATGACGCGGTCTTCTCCCAGCATGGCATTCACTAATGAAGATTTCCCTACATTCGGGCGGCCAATTAAGCAGAACTGAACAACTTCTTCATCATATTGCGTATCCGGTAAATTCTTAAAATGTTCTGCAACTGCATCAAGCAGATCACCAAGACCTAATCCGTGCGTTCCAGAAATCGGAAACGGCTCGCCAAATCCGAGCGCATAAAAGTCATACACGTCGCTTCTCATTTCAGGGTTGTCCAGTTTATTGACAGCAAGTACGACTGGCTTTTTCGTGCGATATAAAATTTTTGCGACTTCTTCATCCGCAGATGTCACGCCATCTCGGCCATTCACCATAAAGATAATGACATCCGCTTCGTCCATTGCGATTTCTGCCTGATGGCGAATTTGCGCCAAGAATGGCTCATCTCCAATATCAATTCCACCAGTATCTATTAAATTAAAGTCATAATTTAACCATTCAGCAGAGCTATAGATTCGATCTCTTGTTACACCAGGTGTGTCTTCTACAATCGATATTCTTTCGCCTGCGATTCGATTAAAAATTGTAGATTTTCCAACGTTGGGCCTTCCAACAATGGCTACGACAGGTTTACCCATAGTACCCTTCCTTTCAATCCAGCCGCGATTCAATATGTTCATCATCATGTTTCAACCGGGATTTAAAATTTTCATTCAGTTTTATGAAATAAACCCTTCAAACATGAAGGGTTCAACTTATATATTATATCAATTTTTAATCAGACCACAATGAATAACTTAAAAATGTTTGACAATCAAGTAAAGATCTTCTCCAATGCCGTGTGCAATTCCATCTAAAATGGCCTCTAAATTCATGGCATACATGTCGAGTTCTTCTTTATTTTCACAGAAAAAAACGGCTGTTCCGCCAATGACCCGCTCTTTATTTGTTGTCGCCACAGCCAATATAAATTGTTCAATGGTGTTCGCCATGCCCTATTACCTCACTTTCTTTTTAATGAAATCTGTCGGCATTCGAATGGCATTTTCTAAAATAGGCACCTCTTCTAATACACGGACAGCCAAATCTTCACGATACCATTGCGGTAAAATGAACACGCCAAGTGTGCCGTTATTCAGATCACGTTTTGCGAGCGGACAGAGCGATGGTTCCCCAGAATCGCGATACACGCCAAGCACGTTCGATAAATCAAATAAAATGGCTTGCCGCTGTCCAAGGTTGGCAATCGTTGTAGCAGAGTTGAAATTTTTCGGCGTCAAAATAAAGCCCATCCCATGCTCTAAAATGAGCTTTTGCTTTTCAGGTAGCCCGATATTCATAATGTATATATCATTCACATAAAGCCCTGCCCCATCAAAGCGAAGTTCCCCTTTTTGAATATTGACGATATCCTTTAATTGACTGCCTGACATTAATAGCTTTGCCATGAAAAAACAAAGAATACCGACCACTGTTCCAACAACAAGCGAGAAGAAAATACAGGCTGTCGTTGTAATAAGTGCAGTGAGAATCGCAATATAATTTCGACTTTCAAAGGCAATGGCAATGCCTTCTATATATGTACTGCCTCGTGAGACAAGCTCGTACGAATCCATTTGGGTTAACGTATTTCTTTCCATATTTCTGACATCGCGAAATTGCGTGGCTGCCAAAGTGAGAAAGGTAATCGCCGTAAATTCCTCCTGAATCAGTGCAGGCATAATGATCGCACCTAATCCTGACGCAATAAAACCAAGCGCAATGTGAATCACTTGTCCATGAATATACGTAGGGTATTGCCGGTAATCGGTTCTTAGCATGTAAAGTCTGGCCGCCATCCCAAAGATGACACCAATAATCACAGGAAACGTATAGTCTGTCATGTTGATTTTGCAGCCCCTTTTACTGATTTTCTTGATGAACGGGCGTTGAAGAGCTTTTCAAGCTGATCGACACCTAATAGGAAGACCGCTCCTTGCACAACGAAGGAAAGAAAAGAGAGATCCCCTATGACAATTGATGATGTAAGGCGGTGAATCGTCAGCGCATAAAGGGCTTCGCCGAGACATACTGACATCATCCATAGGGTGATTCTTTCCGTTAACGGCTGTCCATATGTCATACACATTAAGATCAGCAAGGCAAATACGACCCAATCCACCTTTATTATCGTGAACCAAACAGGGTCATATAATGCAAACATCATAAAAAAGGCATACGCGCTCACCATTGAGCCCAACTGCATGATCCTCATGAATCGATAACCAGGCCTGAATATGACGAAAGCGGCACATGCATATAAAAAAGTCATCAAGAATCCCGCATTCATGCTCATATCTAAAACGGATATCATGAAATGACTGGATATAATATGGACAAGTACACAGATGCCTAGCACGCTGCGCCACAAACTTTTTTCCATGATAAATGTCACCATAATCCAAACGAACCATATAGACCAATAATAGTACAAAGCCTCCAACGCCTCATCACCTCAATTACATTATGGGAAAATCTCCAATTTTTAAACATGCGGATCGTTACCGGCTCTGTATGAAATAAACAAGAGGTGACACCCTAATGATTGAGGAGGGATGAGTGATGGGAAAAGATAGACAGGAAAAGCGTTTAAAGGCGTCAAAAAGAGTGGAATCTGACCGTGATCAATCCATTCATCATAAAGGTGCAACAGCATTAGAAGGTCCAGAAAGCGCTCGAAAAAGAAATCAATAAAAAAAGGCATGTGATATCACATGCCTCTCTTACTATAGTACGTTGTGTCAACGCCTCTTTCTTTGAGCCAATGACTTGTTTCCCCTGAGATCACAACTGGAGCTTGTCTCAGTTCTTCAATCGTCTTCACGCCAAGCACTGTCATCATCATCTTGATATCTTCTTGAAGATCCATGATATCTGCGATGAGGCCGCTTTCTCCTCCACTGGTCAATGATTTTAAGAAAAATCCAGCAAGACCAGCAGCAGATGCGCCAAGAGCTAATGATTTGGTTACATCAAGAGCATCTTGGATACCTCCGGAGGCTAAAATCGTTTGATTCTGAAAGGCTGTATGTACTTCAGCAAGACTCGCTGCAGTTGGAATCCCCCATTGATCAAAATAGCGAAGTGCTTTTTGGCGGCGGAGATTTTCAATCTTAGAAAAGTTCGTCCCACCAAATCCGCCTACATCAACGGCTGCAACCCCAGCATGGAATAACTTTCTTGCCGTCTCCTTGCTCATGCCAAATCCGACTTCCTTCACGACAACAGGCACACCAACAGATTGAGCGATAGCTGCAATCCGCTCAAGCGCCCCCCTGAAATCGCGATCCCCTTCAGGCATGACAATCTCTTGGATGACATTCAGGTGAATCTGGAGCATATTTGCCTCAAGCATGTTGACTGCTTCTTGAGCTTGCTTAATCGTCGCTTCACTGCCTAAATTCGCAAATACAATTCCATCCGGATTGACTTTACGAACGATTTCATATGTTCGTCTTTCTTCTTTATCTTTCAGTGCAGCCATTTGTGATCCAACTGCTACTGGGATATTGGTCTCCTTCGCTGCGATCGATAAAGAGCGGTTGATCTCATAGGTAGATTCTCCGCCCCCGCCAGTCATTGCATTGATAAAAATTGGCGAACCGAAAGTCAGTCCGCCAATTGTCGTATGTGTATCAATTTGTGATGTTGCAAGATCTGGTAAACTGGCGTGAACGAAGGAAACATCTTCTAAACCTGTTGCTGCATGCTGGCCAGTGGACAACGCATGCTCAATATGCTGTTTCTTTCTTTCTGCTCGCGTCAATTTTGATCACCAAATTATTTTAGTTTATTGAGTTTATCGCCGATCAGGTCACCAAGCTGGAATCCGCTTGTGTTTTCTTCTTTCGCCTGATATTGACGATAATCCTCTTCGATTTGTTTTTCAGGATTTTCTTCTAAATCACGAATGCTTAGTGAGATGCGCTCTTCGTCTTCATTCACATCAAGCACTTTCACTTTGACAGTCTGCCCTTCTTCAAGGACTTCTTGCGGCGTGCCGATATGTTTATGAGAGATTTGGGAAATATGCACAAGCCCTTCTACACCTGGCAGAATTTCAACAAATGCACCAAAGCTCACAAGACGTTGAACAGTTCCTTCAAGCACATCACCTTGTTTTACCTTTTCACCAATTTGGCTCCAAGGTCCTGGTAATGTTTCTTTAATAGAAAGTGAGATACGTTCGTTATCACGATCAACAGCAAGTACTTTGACCTGGACTTCCTGTCCTTCTTCTACTACGTCAGATGGCTTTTCAACATGCGCATGGGATAGTTGAGAAATGTGAACTAATCCATCAATGCCGCCAATGTCAACAAATGCACCAAAATCAGTAAGCCTCTGCACTTTACCATCAATCACACTGCCTACTTCAAGCTTTTGCAGGAAGTCTTGCTTTTTGTCTAACTGCTCTTGCTCAACGACTGCACGGTGCGAGAGAATCACGCGATTTTTTTCGCGGTCAAGTTCTACCACGACAAGTGAGAGTGTTTTCCCTTTGTAATCTGTGAAGTCTTCTACATAGTGTGCTTCTACAAGAGATGCAGGAATAAATCCGCGCACACCAATGTCAACGACAAGACCACCTTTTACAACGTCTTTTACTTCAGCTTCAAATACTTCTTTTGTTTCAAACTTTTTCTCTAGGTCTTCCCAAGCGCGGTCTGCATCAACAGCACGTTTAGATAAAATCAAAGCATCGTCTTCGACCTTTGTTACTTTAAGCTCTAACTCGTCGCCATCTTTCACGACATCTGATGCTTTTTCAACGTGAAGACTTGATAATTCACTGATTGGGATGATACCAGGTTGTTTCACATTGACGATATCTACATTGACATGCTTGTCCTCAACTTTAGAAACAATCCCTTTCACTACATCTCCAACCTCTGGTACCTGAACATCGATTTGATTCATTTCCTCTGTCATTTCGATAACCTCCTTGGTCCAAACCTACACAGCTTAGTTAAAACGACTGGGCGAATATGTGTCTTAAGCATGATGAATGCCAGCCGAATATGTATTATAGAAACATTCAAATCAATATAATTGCTTGAATGATCAATAAAAATAGTATTAGTATAAACTTCTAATAAAAGACCTTGTTTGTCAAGAGATAAACCTCTAACTTATTAAAGTTTTCTAAAATTTCTTACTGTTTCTCTACGCGGTCTGCTGCATCTAAAATTTTCCCTGCCACCTCTTGAATAGAAAGGGAGGTTGTGTCAATTTCAATGGCGTCATCCGCTTTCTTTAAAGGTGAAACTTCGCGCTCAGAATCAAGCTTGTCACGTCTTGCAATCTCTTCAATCAGCTGATCGTAATTGACATCGTAGCCTTTTTTCTGATTCTCTTCAAAGCGGCGTTTTGCTCTTTCTTCTACTGATGCAAGCAAGAAAATTTTCACTTCGGCATCCGGAAGTACGTGAGTGCCTATGTCTCTTCCATCCATAACGACACCGCCTCGTTTGCCAAGCTCTTGCTGCCTACGGACCATTTCTTCCCGAACAGCTCTGTGCTTTGCAACAACCGATACTTGGTTGCTTACGCGGTCTGTACGAATATCCTCTGTGACATCCGTATTGTTTAGATGGACTTTTTGACCCTCGCCTGTTGTTACTAGTTCAATGACTGTTTTTTTCAGTAATGAATCAAGTGCCTGTTCATCTTCAAGGTCTACACCTTGATTAAGTGCCGCAAGTGTAATTGCGCGGTACATGGCACCTGTATCAATATAAATATATGATTTTTTGGCTGCGACAATTTTTGCCACAGTGCTTTTGCCTGCTGCTGCAGGACCATCAATTGCAATAGATAATTTCTTTTTCATAATACCTCTCCTTGATTGAATCTCCCTTATGAATTGTAACACGATCACCGCTCAAACGGGGGAATTTTCTATCAATCCTTCTGCTTAAACGTCTCAATCCATTCTTCGATGCTCATGTTATTCACACCCTCATACTGCACGACTTTTGACAAAAAAAGTTCTCCTTTCGTCAAATGAAGTGTGATCTGAACAGTTAGCAATAAAATAAGCTGAATGAGCACCACTTTCAATAACCATCTTTCCATTGTCTTCATACAAAAAGCCTCCACGCTAGATTCTTTCCTCTCTAGTATGGAAGCTTTTTACACCCTTTATTCTTATGCTTTTTTCACACGTGTTAAAAGCTGCTGCTGGAAGCAGTATTTCATAATGTGCTGCTGGTGGTCATTTGTGATCTCTGAAAACTCCATGATCGCTCTTGTTTTGCCAGACTGTTCATCTTGATATACTCGATTCATCTCTGCAACCGCTTTAATTTTTACAGGCTCTTTTAAGGGAAGTTCAAACTCTGTGGCCACTTCTCCATAATCTTTCAATGACACGCCCTCAGGAACAGCAATCGCCACGCTGCCAGCACTTATATTCACAATAAACGTGTCAAAGGGCTCTTCATCCGTTTGCATGATGGTGGCTTTGATCATCGTATCCACTCTCAAATATTCTCTTCGCTGAAGCCGGATCATTTTTTCTTTTGGCGGAATGGAAATAACAATCATCGGAATATCTTCTTTTCTTTTTCCGATGACTTCGCTTGTACATTTGTATGGAATTTGATTTTCGTCAAAAAAGAAGACGGTGATTTCTGTTTGCTGGTTTAAGTAGATGGTGCGGCCCGTTTCTTTATCTGCTGGATAATTAATGCAAATTTCATCGTTATTATTTTCCAAAACCTTCGATTTTGCTGTTTTCACTTCTTTGTTCTCATTGACATATTCAATTGTGATTGCATCCCCTATTTGTAACATTCCTCATCACTCTTTTCATCTGTGAAATCGTATCCTCTCCTATATTAAACCATGTCTAAAACAAAAGGAAAAGACTTATTAGCCTTTTCCTCGCTTCCTTTTCTATAGGTCTTTATATATAGGTTCTGCGTTTTTCAGTTTATCTACACGTTCTTCTTTTCCAGTATCTGCATTAATGAACATGCGGTACGTATCGTTTTTTATCGTTCCTAGGAACTCATAGCATAGAACTTCCTCTGACATATCATTTTGCACAATCGCCAAATGAGTATCTTCGATCTTTACATGCTGATTCAATGTTTTCTGTGCTTCTTTTTGAGAGATTTTCGGTGCTTTGATGTCTCGAGTTTTATGATTCGTTAAGTAGTCCTTCGCTGAAAACCCAACAACCTCGCCATCATCTAATGCGACTTTCATGCGTATACTATCAGGATAAAGCAATACATTTTTTTGAAGAGGCACATAGGTAAATACACCGATATTATCAAATTGTGCACTTTCATCTAAATGGAACGATTCTGTGTCAAATCCGTGCTTCTTTAAAAAGCTGAGTGCTTTTTCTGATGCAGCATTCAAACTGATTTTTTGTTTTTTCACGTCACGATTCTGAAGAAGGTAGACTGGGTGCCCTCCTTTTTCAGTTAAGTCTAAGTAAAAGTTAGCATGGCTGTCTGGATCAGACATCGATAAGCTATACACGTCACGATTGGTTTTGCTGCCGCTTTTTCTCACTTTAAAATGTTGATTATGGTCAGGTGTGAATTGCTGTGCAATGCGGATC
Organism: Bacillus sp. FSL K6-1000; assembly: GCF_038630785.1. Taxonomy (NCBI): domain Bacteria; kingdom Bacillati; phylum Bacillota; class Bacilli; order Caryophanales; family Bacillaceae; genus Bacillus; species Bacillus sp. FSL K6-1000. Next base: position 2,069,387 of record NZ_CP152042.1, read on the forward strand.
GCTTCTTTTTTTGAAATCTTATCGCCTTTTAGATGATTGTAGCCTTGTGTTTCTTTTTCTGTCGACACATTTGTAGGCCCAAGATCGACATCTGCAAACGCATCTGCATTTCTCTCGACTGTTTTCAGCCCGTCAATGATGGTGTTGTCGTTCTTTCGATCGCCATCAGCCAGCGCCATTTCAACATCCATCCATTTTAAGTTTTTATTAAGGACGAGGTGCTGCACTTGTCTAAGTTCGTTTTGGATATCTGATGCTTGATTATAAAGGGCTGTAATGGTTTTGTGTGTATCTTTATTTAATGGTTCGTCTGATAAAGTTTTGACTGATGATTTGTAGCTAAAGTCTCCGACATTCGCCAGAAATTCTTCCGTTTTATTAAAAGGCATCAATGTGAGCGGGAGCTGGCTGACATTGTTATGCGCTTCTGATGACATTCTCCATACATCTGCAAGTGCTGGTGAGATGGATGTTTGGCTGTTCATCGCAAGTGTTGCGCCCAGTTTGTCATGCAGCTGATCCACCTGATACGTTAAATCGTGGAAGGCTCTTTGGTAGTTGTTCTCAGCATGAAGCAGCACGGCGTCTTTTTCTTGATGTTCTTTATAGCCCCAGTAACCTGTTGAGATGACAGCAATTCCTAAAATAGCAATCAATATTCCTCTGATCATTTATTTACACCTCTTTTTATTCGCAGAATATATGTTTCCCGATTCGTTTAATTTGTGGTCTTCCCCAAATCCATGGACTTGTTGCTGTATCAGGATTAAAGTAATAAATGGCGCTCTCAGATGGGTCCCAGCCATTGATTGCATCAAATACAGCCTTTTTTGCCGTTTCATCTGGCGTCATATAAAATTGCCCATCTGCTACAGCGGTAAACGCAAGCGGTTCAAAAATGACCCCTGCGATCGTATTTGGAAAGGTCGGATTGTTCAAACGGTTTAAGATGACGGCCGCGATGGCCACCTGTCCTTCATATGGCTCACCTCTTGCTTCACTGTAAACAGCTTGCGACAAGAGCTGAATGTCATTACTAGAAAAACCACCAGGCATGTTGGCTGCTGTTTGTTTCGGTGTTTGATTTCCCTGCTGGCTGCCTGACTGATTGCCAGACTTCGCAGATGATCCACTTTGACTTTTTTGATTTTCGTTTGTACCTTGAGCTGTCTTCTTTTGCGAGCTTCTTTTCGGAGCCTTTGTTTGCTGATCAAGAGGCTTTCCGCCATAATGGGTAAACTGGTTCCCTTGCTGCAGCTGCTTTTGAACAAATTCTTTGTAGTATTTCGTCTTTTGAACTAATAAGCTTTTTGTTTTCTCGCCTACAAGTCCATCGACCTTCTTGATGCCAAATTGGCTTTGAAAGTTACGAACGGCCCAGTACGTCCCCCAGCCATAGACGCCATCAATTTTGCCATTGTAAAAACCATTGTATTGGAGACGCGCTTGCAGTTCGACTACATCTTCTCCTGTTGCGCCCCGCTGGATGACTTGGCTGGTGAAGGCTTCACTTTTACTCTCTGTCAAAAGTGAAGACGCAAGAAGAACGATTGAGAAGATAAGAACGATTTGTTTTATGAAACGAGCTTTATCCATATTTGATCCTCCTGTACTTTTGATGTTTGAATATATGTTTCTTCCGATCCCTATTTTTATACATTCAACACAGGAGAGAATTGGATGGAAAAGACAAAAAAACGCCCTATCAACAAATAGGACGTTTTCAAAAATTAAATTTGTACCATTTTTACCGCACGGGCTTTTTTTGCTTTCCTTAAACCAAACCACCATAAAAAAATCATGAACGGCACCATGATATATCCCCAGTTTTTCATCCCTAATAGAATGAAATCATACAGGCCGTGAAACAGCACAGGGAGCGTTAAAGAAAGGATCAGCCATTTGCGTTGCTCTTTTTTATCAGAGAAGCGGGCTTTTCCGATATAAAATCCCATCACAACACCAAATAATGCGTGACTTGATACAGGTAATAAAGCACGGGTAAATGCATATTCGACCCCATGACCGACTAAGTAAAGAATATTTTCAAGTGTTGCAAAACCAAGTGAGACACTCGTTCCATACACAATCCCGTCATAGTGTTCGTCAAACTGGGCATGCGCATAAACGCTGACCATTAAAATAAACCATTTTAATGATTCCTCTAAAAAGCCCGACGTCACAAATGAAATCAAGATAGGGTTTGTTGCGATATTTTCCTCTTGAAGGACATATTGAATAAACATGGTTGGAAACACAAGTATGACACCTAGCATAAAAGATCTGATGACCATATGAACCGGCTCATTGTCGTACTGATCTTTCAAATAAAAATAACTTAAAAGTGCGATGCCGGGAGCTAAACCTGCTGAGATGATTGCGATCATAACCAGACCTCTTTCCCTACATTATCCTTCATTATCGTACCATGATTTACCCTTTTTTTATATGACTCGGGCCCATTTTTCTAAAAATAAATTTCTATATAATCCCAATTTATAAAAAAAGAACTGAACCCCTTTGAAGGATCCAGTTCTTTTTTTATCCGTTGATTCTTTTGTTGATTTCTTCTGCAATGAGTCCGCCATGAAATCTTCCATTTTCGATGAAAATTTCATTCGCATTATTTCCAGCAGCAATGACTCCTGCAATGAAAATACCTTCAACATTCGTTTCCATCGTTTGTTCATCAAATGCTGGACGGCCTGATTCTTGATCTATCGTGACACCCATTTTTTCTAAGAAAGAATGATCTGGATGATAGCCAGTCATGGCAAATACATAGTCACTTTTCACTCGATCCGTTTGATTTTGCTGGTTTGTAAAGATCACATCTTCTTCTGTGATTTCTTTCACCTGCGCGCCAAACTCCATTCGAATCGTTCCATTACGGACAAGCGCTTCAAACTCTGGTAAAATCCAAGGTTTGATGCTGGATGAATATTCAGTTCCTCTATAAAGCACAGTGACTCTGCTTCCGCATTTCACAAGTTCTAGTGCAGCATCCACGCTGGAGTTCTTCCCGCCGATCACCGTCACATCTTTATCAAAATATGGGTGCCCTTCTTTAAAATAGTGATACACGTGGGGAAGGTCTTCTCCTTTGACGTTCATATAATTTGGATGATCATAATACCCAGTCGCAATGACGACGTAATCACATGAATAATCGTCTTTTGATGTATTCACCGTAAAACGGCCATCTTGTTTCTTCACGGCGTTTACTTTTTCAAAAGCATGTACACGCAGTTTTTTTCGTCTGACGACCTCTCGGTAATAGGAAAGTGCCTGAATACGAACGGGCTTACGATTCTCAGTAATAAAAGCGACATCACCGATTTCAAGCTTTTCACTTGTACTAAAAAAGGTTTGATGTGTTGGGTAATGATAAATACTGTTCACGACATTCCCCTTTTCAATCACAAGTGCATCAATCCCAATTTGCTTGAATGCGATGGCAGCTGATAGTCCGCATGGGCCGCCTCCTATTATGATCGCTTTTTCTTGTTTCATTTGTTCCACTCCTGTCATTTCACTGCAATAACAATTGCTGGGCTGTTTGATTCTTTGTTCCATTCCATAAAAAAATCTCCTATTTAAGGATAGGAGATTTTAAGGCGCGATGCAAATCAGCCGCTTAAATCCAGCCTCTGAATCGAGAAGCTTCAGCCATTTTACGTACACCGACCATATATGCAGCAAGACGCATATCAATCCGGCGGTTTTGCGCCATTTCATAAATATTATTAAATGATTTCACCATCATATCTTCTAAACGAGTTTCAACTTCTTCTTCAGTCCAGTAGAACCCTTGGTTATTCTGAACCCATTCAAAGTAAGAAACAGTTACACCACCCGCACTCGCAAGTACGTCTGGGACAAGTAGTACACCACGATCTGAAAGAATTTTGGTTCCTTCCAGTGTCGTTGGACCATTTGCTGCTTCAACGACAATTTTGGCTTTAATGTTTGCCGCATTATCTTCTGTGATTTGGTTTTCAATGGCTGCAGGTACTAGGATATCACAATCTAGCTCAAGCAGCTCTTGGTTTGTAATTGTATCGTTAAATAATTTAGTGACGGTTCCAAAGCTGTCACGTCGGTCAAGCAAGTAGTCAATATCTAGACCATCTTCATCGTATAATCCGCCGTACGCATCTGAAATCCCTACGATTTTCGCTCCAGCATCATACATGAATTTAGCTAAGTAGCTTCCTGCATTTCCGAATCCCTGTACGACAACACGAGCCCCGTTAATGTCAATTCCTTTTTTCTTCGCCGCTTCTTTGATGCAGATCGTCACACCTTTTGCTGTTGCAGTATCACGTCCGTGTGATCCTCCAAGAACAATTGGTTTTCCTGTAATAAATCCTGGCGAGTTAAACTCATCAATTCTAGAATATTCATCCATCATCCATGCCATAATTTGAGAGTTCGTAAACACGTCTGGTGCTGGAACATCTTTTGTTGGTCCAACAATTTGACTGATGGCACGAACATAGCCACGGCTAAGTTTTTCAAGCTCTCTGAATGACATTTCTCTTGGATCACAGATAATACCGCCTTTTCCTCCGCCATAAGGAAGATCCACAATTCCACATTTTAAACTCATCCAAATTGAAAGCGCTTTTACTTCTTTTTCCGTAACGTTCGGGTGGAAACGAATTCCACCTTTTGTTGGACCGACAGCATCATTGTGCTGTGCGCGGTAACCAGTGAAGATTTTCACAGATCCATCATCCATACGTACTGGAATTTTGACCGTTAATAGACGAATTGGCTCCTTCAGCAATTCATACACTTCCTGCGGATACCCTAATTTGTCTAGCGCTTTATGTATGACGGTTTGAGTTGACTTTAAAACATCTAGCTTATCTTCTGCGTTATGAGCGGCGTTTTGATCGGCTGCCATTAAAATAAACCCCCTAGAAATCTTTCATGATCTACTGCTCCCTTTCAAGCAATAGTATACACCTTCGTACTGGTAAAGCAAAGGTAAAAAGCGTTTTTTATCAAAATAAAATATCAGCGTTTATAAATATAAAAAAGGATATAAAAAAATACTGTTGTTTCATCACAACAGTATTAAATATAATAGAAAAAAGTGATTAAAAATACATTTGAATCGTTTTCACAGCATCTTCTTGCATGATCACTTTTCCATACTCTTTTAGCCGGTGAATGGTGAGTGTCGTAGGTGAACCAAACTCTGCTAAAATCGAAATGACTGTATCAGCAGATAGTTCTCCAACATCATCTAGGCTGAGATAATATTGACCTTCATAATGGTAAACTGTACCCCCTAAAAGTCCAATACGACTTAAACTATGGGACAGTTGAATCACATCTTCAAACGAGGCAAATTGATAGAGCACATGCTTGCTCTCGTCGAGCTTGACTTGCATCTCAATGTAATCTTCATCAAACTCATCATCAGCATCTTCCTGCTGACTCTTTGTGACAATGACGACCATCCCCTGCGCCTGAAGAGAAAATACTTCAACAGCAATCGGTCCATTCGCTTCAAAACCGAGCTCCTGATTCGCCTCGTTCATCATGTCTTTAAACAGCTGATGGACTTTGAACGAATCTTTCCAAAGGTCTTCTTTCGTAAGACCTCGGTCTGTCAGGTCATCTAGTGTGAGAAAAATTTTGATTTTATTATAATTCAGACGCTCCAGTCGCATAACGTTCCCTCCTGCCTCTTCTAAACACACATCATACTGTAGTATATGAGATGATGAGTCATAGGTTCTTAATTTTGTATTCAGTTTACACTGTGTCAAGACGGAAGACAAGCATGAAGCTATGCTTACGGTGACTTTTATGGAAAATATTGAGGGTGCCGCAAGTTAACGCGTTTTTAGAGGCATTAAATAGATCAGATGGGTTTCTGGTTCTGCTCCGAGACGCAAGGGAATTTTTGTTGTACCGTAGCCATTACTAATGAGAAAGAACGCACCTTTGACCTGGCCTGTTCTTCCTTTTTCATACGGTCCAAATTTCCCAATTCGGATCTGTCCCCCATGCGTATGACCGCTCAGGACAAGATCGATTCCCTCTTCTTCACTCATCAAATGATGTACATCTGGATTGTGCGATAAGAGAATATTGACATCTTCTTTCACAAACTCTGGCCGTATCGCTTCATAATCTGCTTTTTCAAGCCGAATATCATCAATTCCTCCGATTTTAATTCGCTGGCCTTCGAAATTCCATACAGCCGTTTCATTTTGCAAAGTCGTGACATCGTATGCATGAAAAATCTCTTTCAACCTTTGCTGGTGCAGCTCATGATCATTATTTCCCCAAACAAAATAAACCGGCGCAATTTTTGATAAACGTTTCACATTTTCTTCAATCCTTGCGTAGGGCACACCTTTTTCTGCTAAATCTCCGCCAATCATAATCACATCTGGCTCTTCCTGTCTGATTTCCGCTAATAAAGTGTCACTGATGAGACGTCTGTGTGTATCAGAAATAAAGAAAATGACAGCAGGCCGGTCTGATTGAAGTGCTTCTATTGTAAAGTAATGCTTTTTGATGTTGTTTTGTTTTGCCGTTTTCACCATTTTTGCCGTTACACACACACCTGTTGTAACAGCCGCAATGGCGGCAGTAAATCCGATGGCATATTTCATCACAAATGGCTCCCTTACATATCTTTCTCTTTCATAAGACGCTTGAATGAAAAAAGACGTTTCAACTGTTAAACGTCTTTTTTTCTCATTTATTTACTTTCATAATAGAGATTAATGTCATATTGCTTCTGCATATAGTGAAAAACCGTCTCGCGCTCTTTCCACTGATTTGATTGCGACCATAAGTCTGTGCTCTTTTGTATAATTTCACATCGAAGCCGATGATATTCATCTTCAGCCTTTTCTTCTTTTTTCTTATAGTAATAAGAGGCATAAAAAGCAAAGACCTCAGCCATGATCCAAAACAGAAAAACTTCATGACCAAGCAGTGTGGCAATCATCGCTTCTGGCTGAAGCGAGCCGCCTCCCGCATTTGCCGTGATCACAAAATAAAACAAAAGAATGGCCAGCGATAGAAGGGCTGTCCATTGCCACCTTTTGCACTGCTTGGCAAAACCCTCATATTTATGCTTTCTTTTGATCAATGTTTCCATCATCTTCTGTGTTGGCTGATCCATATATCGGCTGATTGCGTGCAATGTCATCACATACACCCTGTCCCTTTTTTCTACATATGTATGTGCGTGCTTCTTCATTCATGTCAGATGATTAGTTTTCTAGTGGAATATTCAGCACTTGACCACTGTACACGCTGTTACCTTTCAAATGATTATAGGCTCTAATTTTCTCTTCACCCGAACGGTTTTTGTAATACTTCATTGAAATTCGATACAGGTTTTCCTCTGGACCAACAGTGTGCTGCACGACACGAACTGGCTTTTCTTCCTGCTTCTTTTTCTCTTCAGCTTCTTTTCGTTTTTTCTCTTCCTGTTGCTTTTGCAGGGCTAGCTGCTGCTGTTCACGCTTTTTGGCAGCTTCAGCTCGCTCCCGCTCTTTTTCTTTCGCTGCTTGTTCACGCTCTTCTTTCTCTTTAGCAGCTTTTTCTTTTTTCTTCTGTTCAGCTTTTTCTTTCGATCGCTGTTTTTCTTCATCTTTCTTTTGCTTCTCATCATCAGACGCATCTGCTTTATCAGCGCTTGAGTCATTTTTCGTTTCGGCAAGTGCTGACGGGACTGGGTCTGTGTCAGCACTTGATGTAGAATCAATATTATATACATCTTGATTATTATTATGGTTAATTTCCTTTGACGTGTAGTAGATCAAAAGGAAGAACACCGTGACGACGATAATAGGAAAGATAATAGCCAGTGTTGTAAACAATGGATTGCGAACCTTTTTCGTGCGCTGCTTTTTATATTCATGAAAATCTTCTCGTGTAGGAAAGTGAGAGTCATCTGAAGGCTGTACTTCTTCTTCAAAAATCTTCTCAACCTCATCGTCATGGATGTTTGTCAGCTGCTCCTTCTTTCTCTTCATTCTCGACATTTCTTCCATGTTCATCCCTCCCCCTATATTTCAAACGAATTTGACAAGCAAAGACTAAGTCAATGACAAAATGGGTCATGACAGGAACAAATAAATTCCCCGTCCACTCGTATAAAAGTCCTAAAAAAATACTAATGGAAACCACAAGGATAAACAAGAGTATTTTTGATAAGTAGCGAAAGTGAAGGAGCGCAAACACGATACTAGCAATCTCCAATCCAAATTGCTGCTGGACGATCCCTCGGAATAGAATTTCCTCTGAAAAGGCGATGAGCAGTGTTAACCAAACAATATGCGGGATGCTGCGGTTTTTGAACATTTTTTCATTTAATCCGCCATCATCATACATATGAGCAGGAAACACCTTCATGACAATTGCATCAACAATGATTACAAGCACAGCGCCGCCAATTCCATAAGTCAGTATCCGCACATCATGGATCTCCCACAGGGATGTGAAATCTGTCCAATGATCGAACATAAATATCCCTAGTAAAAAAGAAATAACCAGCATCAGCAGCTGCGTAAAATACAGCTGTTCTACGACTTGTCGATCGGTTAATTTTTCAATGATTCGGCGATGTTGTTCGATCAATGCTGCGCCTCTTTTGTCAGATGAAACATACGATCCAGCACGGTCTTCCAGTGTTTCATTTCATTCAGCTCCAATGGTTGTTCTTTTTTTTCATAATGAGACAGGTCAAGTCCGCAAGAAGAGCAGCAATTGCCAGAGGATGCGGCCTCCGTTTGATCAAGCTGTTCGTAAAAGTATGATAACAGAGATTGTCTAAAGCAGCTATGATCTGTGATCCGCTCCTTAAATTGCCACACTTTTCTCAGTTTTTCTGTTTGTCTGTCCTGCAATTTCTCTTTCAGTTTCATCAGGAGCACACGCGGCTGTTCAGACTGATACATCCTGTAATAGTGGATCAGCATTCTTGCCCGTGTCTCCTGAAGCCCTGATTCCATCAATTGTTCACGTAATTTTTTTTCATCATTTGTCTGCGTTTGTGTCAGTCTAGCTAAGAAAAAATCAATTTCTGGATCATCAAAGCCCTCGGCTTGTATTAAATGCTGTTGAATGTCCGCATCCTCTTCTGTATATAAAAGAATGCTCACACTGTTTTTCCCGTCCCGTCCTGCTCTTCCAATTTCCTGCATAAATGCTTCAATTGACTGCGGCGGGCTCATATGAATAACAAATCGTATATCTGCTTTATCAATTCCCATTCCAAAAGCACTTGTACAACAAATGAGATCAAGCTGTCCGCTGATAAATTGCTGCTGAATCAGCATGCGGTCTCCTGCATCCATTCCGCCATGGTAATACTCTACACGCTGATGGGTTTTTTGTTTCATAAAAAGCGCCATATCTTCTGTCATTTGCCGGGTCGGGCAATAAATCAGACCGGGGCCTTGCAGGAATTCCACAAGCTCAATAGCCCGTTTTTCTTTTGCTTCTTTCGTTTCGTGCGCTTCTTTAACTAAAGCGATGTTTGGCCGGTTGACAGAATGAATATGAAAATCCGGATGCTGCAATCTTAACGTTTGCACGGTATCTTTAAGTGTTTGTTTTGTTGCAGTTGCCGTCAGTGCTAAGGCGACAGGATGACCTAACGCTTCTCTCCATTCTCCCAGCTTGGAATATTCCGGACGGAAATCATGCCCCCATTCGGATATACAATGGGCTTCATCGACGACGAACAAACCAATATGCATCGATTTGAGCTGTTCTAGCAGTACCTCTGACATTAATGCCTCAGGGGCGACGAATAAAAACTTATATGATGGCAAATGCCGAATGATATGTCGTCTCTCCTGAAAAGACAATGTGCTATTCAGTGCCGCCACTCGTTTTTCTCCGCGCATTTTCATTCGTTCGACTTGATCCTCCATAAGCGATAACAGCGGCGAAATAATGAGAACTAATCCATCTGACATATAGCCGGGAATTTGATAGCAGATGGATTTCCCGCCGCCAGTAGGCAGCATGGCAACCGTATCCTTTTGATTCAGTACACTTTGAATAATGTCCTCTTGACCTGTTTTAAATGAGTCGTAACCAAAATATCGCATGAGCGTCTGATGAAGCTTATCCATTTGCTTTCACCATCCTTGTCAGAGCCAATCGTATTTGAAAATAAGTAAATGAATGTTCGAGTTTTTCTTTAATCAGCTTCATTTTATTTGTTTGAAGCTCTCTGGCTACTGCATGAATGGCCTGCTGCGCTTCTTCGCTCACATACGGCTCTATTGAGAAGTTCGGTTCATGTATGGAAAGCTCGACAATATGGTCTTCGATCGTTGCCTTTTTTAATGAACGAATATGAGCAATCTGATCAATATCAAAGCCTTTTTGCACAAGTTCGAGCGTTTTGTGAGTAGAGGTTGTTAGCACGCGTTTGAATTCAAGGTCACCTACGAGCTTTTGCATGAGCTGCGTCTCACCTTTTTGGGCAGCATGAATAAAATAATGGAGGACATTCCAAAAAAGCAGGTACACATACCACACATCTTCTTTTAGCCACTCTGCCATTTGCTGATACGTACGCCCGATTCTTTCATTTGACGTCAATGAATAAACAAAAATCAGCGCCTCTTGATCACTTATACGGCTAAGGAGTGTTTCTAGTTCATGATGCAGCTCTTCTGAAAGTTTATTCTTCTCGTGATGCTGTTTTAAGAAGGATTTCGTCCAGCTTTGTACGGATACATCTCTTTGTATTGGGACATATTGATACGATCCAGCCATATGGTGAGAAAGCACTTGTACAAGTAAGGAGAGCCTCATCCATAGCACCTTTGCTTTATCATGATATTTTGCACCATGAAAATAAACGGGCATCGGTTTTTCTAAAAAATACTGGTTTAGCATACGCTGTCCTGCATCTGTAACAGTGAATGTCTCCCCCGTTTTTTTGATGTATTGCTCTTCGTCAAGTTTTATAGTAGAGCGATTCAGCTGCTCCCTCGTAAACCCCGGGTAACAGCCGAAGTACTTTGAAAGCTGAAATAAACTTGCATCCTGTATGGTTTGTGATGATTTTTTTCCTTTAAAAAGATGGTAGACAGCACTTATGGAGCGTTCGCCGTTCAATTTATATACGCTGTCCATTAACATGACATCCAAATAATGAAGAGTCATTCGCCAAAGCACCTGTCTTCCTGACAAAATTCGAATATTTTCTCCCTTTATTTTAACAGATTTCATAGAAGAAGAAATGTTTAAACTCAATTTGTGGGGGAAAGTTATGAACAAACCCTTATGTGATAAGCATTCTCAATCACTTTACAGTTGAAATGTGAAATTAAAATCATTACAATAAGGTTTGAGGAAATTGTTTTTTATCGGTGAAACTAAAAAGGTTAGACCATTTGTTCCATCGAACAATCTGGGAGGTATTTTTTTAACATGGCAAAATATACAATTGTAGACAAAGACACATGTATTGCTTGCGGCGCATGCGGTGCAGCTGCTCCAGACATTTATGATTATGATGATGAAGGCATTGCATTTGTTACGCTTGATGACAACCAAGGAACTGTAGAAGTTCCAGAAGTACTTGAAGAAGATATGCTTGATGCATTTGAAGGATGTCCAACGGATTCAATCAAAGTTGCGGACGAATCTTTCGAGGGTGACCCACTTAAGCATGAATAGTATAAAAGCCCCTTATGCAGGGGCTTTTTTTATATTAACTATTTTGAAGTCGGCGTTTATTTTCAAACCATGGACGCATTTTCACAAAAATGAGGCTGAACACGATGGTAAGGATGATGCCTTTAATAAAGTTAAATGGTAAGATCCCTGCTGTAATGGTCGTCTTGAGCGCATGATCGGATAGTTCTGGCGCGTTTAAGAACCATGTGTAAGCTGGCAGGAATAAGAAGTAATTTAAAATGCTCATCATCACAGTCATAAGCAATGTACCCGCGATCATAGACCATGCCATCCCTTTTGCTGATTTTATTTTTTTGAACATAAAGGCGACTGGCAAGATAAATAATGTGCCTGCAATGAAGTTCGCGACTTGCCCAACTGGAACGCCGGACATACTGCCTTGAATGAGGTAATGCAGTACATTTTTTAATGCCTCAACAGCAATACCTGCACCCGGTCCATAAATTAAAATTGCAATAATCGCCGGGATATCACTGAAATCAATTTTCAAATACGCTGGAAGACCCGGGAAAGGGAAATCCAATAAAATTAATACAAACGAAATACTGCTGAGCATACTGGTAACGACTAAACGCTTTACTTTACTTTGATTCAATATTCTCTCTCCTTTTCGATCAAATCTTTCGAAAAGAGGATTGTTCCATTTTAGCCACAAAAAAACCGCCCTTGAAAACAGGAGCGGGGAAATTGGGCTAGACAAATAAACGTGTAAACATCAATGTTTTCAACGTTTATGAACCTCCATCTTCTCCCATCCAGACTATACTGTCGGCTTCGGAATCACACCGAATCCTGCCAAAAAGGCTCGCGGGCTTAGAGACTATGCTCATCACCGCCGGTAGGGAATTACACCCTGCCCCGAAGATTGATCATTATTCAATTCGACATCATTATATATGATATATGAGCATTTGTACAGATAAAAATCCTGAGCAAATTCATCAGTTTTAAGAAATCGTAAAAAACACAAAAATTCTAATGACAAATGCGCAAAAATTGGTTATCTTTTGTTTAAAGGTGTTCATTCTTTATAAAGACACAAAGAAATGTTCGTGTTTTCTTTTTTACTTTACTGCTTTAATTTGATTGACACAGTGAAAAGGAATATGGTAAATTATCAGATATTTATGACGTTTATTTTAGGAGGAAATCTTACGATGTTTCGAGTATTAGTCTCAGATAAGATGAGCAATGATGGTCTTCTACCACTTTTAGAATCAGATTTTGTTGAAATTGTCCAAAAAAATGTAGCAGACGCAGAAGATGAATTACACACGTTTGATGCCTTACTTGTCAGAAGTGCCACGAAAGTAACGAAAGAGCTTTATGAAAAAATGACTTCATTAAAAATTGTCGGCCGTGCCGGTGTGGGAGTAGACAATATTGACATTGATGAAGCAACCAAGCATGGCGTCATTGTGATCAATGCACCAAACGGTAATACGATCTCGACAGCTGAGCATACGTTCGCCATGATTTCATCACTTATGCGTCATATTCCGCAAGCCAATATTTCTGTCAAATCAAAAGAATGGAACAGAGGTGCATATGTTGGTGCTGAGCTTTACGGAAAATCTCTTGGGATTGTCGGCTTAGGCAGAATCGGAAGTGAAATCGCCCAGCGTGCAAGAGCGTTTGGCATGACAGTCAACGTGTTTGACCCATTTCTCACAAAGGAACGTGCAGAAAAAATTGGCGTCAATGCGAAACCACTCGATGAAGTACTCGAAGTATCAGATATCATTACTGTACATACGCCATTAACAAAAGAAACAAGAGGACTTCTCAATAAAGAAACGATTGCAAAAACGAAAAAAGGAGTTCGCCTTGTAAACTGTGCACGCGGCGGCATTATTGACGAAGCTGACCTTCTTGAGGCACTTGAAAGCGGCCATGTCGCAGGAGCTGCACTCGATGTATTCGAGGTAGAACCTCCAACTGATAATCCGCTTGTGGATCATCCACACGTCATTGCAACTCCGCATCTTGGTGCCTCTACAAAAGAAGCACAATTAAATGTAGCAGCGCAAGTATCTGAAGAAGTCCTTCAATTTGCCAAAGGTCTTCCTGTCATGTCATCTATTAATCTACCAGCGATGACAAAAGACGAATTCAAAAAGATTCAGCCTTATCATCAGTTTGCAGGAAAACTTGGACGTCTTGTCTCTCAATCAATGAGAGAACCGGTAAAAGAAGTAGGCATTTCTTATGAAGGCTCTATTTCAAAACTCGAAACATCCTTTATCACAAAAAGTCTCCTCTCAGGCTTTTTAAAAGAGCGCGTTGATTCGACTGTGAATGAAGTAAATGCTGGAATGGTCGCAAAAGAACGCGGCATTAGCTTTAGTGAGAAAATTTCTTCCAGCGAATCTGGCTACGAAAACAGTATTTCTATTGAAGTCAAAGGTGACCTTTCAACCTTTACTCTAAAAGCGACTTACATCCCGCATCTAGGGGAACGCGTTGTTTCTATTAATGGATTTAATATTGATTTTTATCCAGATGGACACCTTGTCTACATCCAGCATACAGATGCACCTGGTGTGATTGGAAAGGTTGGACAGATTTTAGGCGACCACGATGTCAACATCGCAACAATGCAGGTAGGACGTAAAGAAAAAGGCGGCGAAGCCATTATGATGCTTTCTTTTGATAAGCATCTAGAGGATGAAATTGTGAAAAAATTAACGGAAGTACAGGATATTCTTTCTGTCCGCCTGATTGACCTTTAAAAAACAGTGATAAACCTCATGCAAAAGCATGGGGTTTATTTTTTTGAAACCATTAAACGGTCTCCTGTTCGAATGAGGTGAGTGGTCAGCTCATTGATCTTTTTCAATTGTTCCACAGTCATTTCATGCGCCTTTGCTATTGACCAAAGAGTGTCCCCTTTTTGAATGACATATGTATTTGTTTCATGTCCATTTACATGAAGAGCTGGCTCTTTGAAACGTTCCTCTGCAATCATTTTGAGCGGATCTATCGCATCCTCTTTGCTGACTGACCAATTGCCACGATGTACCTCAAAATGCAAATGAGTGCCTCTAGAGGCTCCTGTGTTGCCAATGATGCCAATTGGCTCTCCTGCTTGTACTTGGTCACCCTTTTTCACAAAACGCTCGTGTAAATGAGCATAGACGGTTTCGTACCCGTTTGGATGCTGAATAAACACAACCTCTCCATATGTAGCCGATACATACGAACGCGTAACCACACCTTCACTTGCAGCAAAAATGGATTCTCCTTCTGGCGCAGCTATATCTAATCCCTTATGCGAGCCGCCCCTTGTCCCAAACAAGTCAGTGACTTCTCCTTTCACTGGCTCCACCCATTCGTTTGTCTGCTGCGCATGGGCAAATGGTGCTAAGATGAAGAACAAAAAACAGCTTGCACCTATGAAGCAATACCTTTTCATCAGTGACTCCCCTTCTTTGAGGTTCTTTTCATGACAGCTTAGTATACAGCAAGAAGGCCATTTTATATACATTAAAAAAGAACGCAATGACTTACTTGCGTCCTTTAACGATCTTTGATGACAACTGGATTCGGCAGAGCCGGTACCTCTATTGGTTCGTTTAATTCATAAGGTCCTACTTGATCTGTTCCTGCATATTGGATGGTGACATCTGTAAAACCAAAATCTTTCGCTGTGAGCAGCAGACCTTCAATGAGTAGAATATGATCAATTGAGTCCGATAATTTTGCTGATGCTCCAAACGTGATGGTCACATGCTTACCTTTTGATGTCACTTCTTTAATGGATTCTTCTTTAATTAATGGTTCGAGCCCAGAATCACTCGACCGTTTCATGGCCTCTACCGCCTCTTCATAAGAAGAATAATGCGTTTTTGAGGGCACCAAAAAAGTCCCGCTCTTATTTTCTAATACGTAATAAGCTTGCTTTGTTTGTTTATCAATCGATACCCTGCCGATGCTTCCACTTGCCCCTAATTGAAGCTGAGAGCCTTTGACAGATTTGACTTCCACTTGCTTATACCTGCTCCATTTCAGCGTTTCTTTTACCATATCTTTAAACCGATTGGCTTCCTTTATCGTATCAAGGGACAAATCATTTTTTAACTGAAAGACAAGTGTATTCCCTTTTTCACGAAGGTCCACCATCTCAAGATAAGATTGAAGCGGCTTTGTCATTTCAGGCAACTGCACCTGTTCATATGTGTTCATTATTTCCTGCAAATGGTCATGTTCATTCTCTTTTTCAATACTAATGGGAACCACTTGAGATGTTGATTCATCTATGTATGCAACCGTCATATATTTTTGCTTGTCTTCATGAGAAACAACGTGCGCGGTACCATTTGCCTGTTTCACCGGCTCTAATGTGGCATTCGCCTGTCCTTTGTCAGCACTTGAGTCCATTTTCATCTGTTGATGCTGTTCTTGAGCTGCCGGCTGAAATAAATGAGGAGAAATTAAAAACGCCATAAATAAAACCACAACGGTTGCCACCGCTGGACCGATCCATCTGACACTTTTCTTTTTCTTCCCGCTTGCCATCAGCATCTGCTGGTATATCTGCTTAGATGAACGGTTGTCCTCCACTTTTGGAAGCTGACTTAGTAACACCTTGATTCGTTCTTCGCTCCAATCGGACCTGTTCGTTTTCATTCACTAGCTCCTCCTTCAAAAGCTCCATATGTTTTCGGAGCACTTTCAGGCCTCGGTGCTGCGTTGTTTTGACTTTGCTTTCCGAGAACTTTAGCGCCTTTGCCGTCTCCATGATTGAGTAGCCCTGGATAAACCTTAAAATGATGACAGCTCTTTGATCAATCGTACAGTGATCAAGTGCGGCATAAATTTCTTTTGTATTTTCATCCTGTACAGCTAGTTCGTCTGGGAGCAAGTCTGGATCTTTTACATCCTGCTTATCCCAATCAAACGTGCCGAGCACCCGTTGTCTAATGGTTTGCTGTTTGCGAAACCAGTCAATCGCCACATGCCTTGCAATTGAAAACAGCCATGTTTTCTCGCTGCTTCTTCCTTCAAAAGTTTTATATGAGTGAAGTACCCGAATGTAAACCTCCTGCACGAGATCCTCTGCCTGATTTTTATCTTTAACCATATAAAATAAAAACTGGTACAAATCTTGATGGTACGAATCATATATTTTTTGAAAGGTTTCATGCATAGGAAACCCCTCCGTTCACTTATTTTTGTCGAGTGACTCTTATAAAACGTTACATTACAACTTTATGACAAATATATTACAAGTTCGACAGTTTGGAAAGGGCTTTTTGTTTAACTTCTCCTTAAAAATTTCAAAATAGAAAAAACACTTCATTTTCTTTCGAAAAGAAGTGTTTCTCATGTAACAAGATTCTTCGTCAAGATTAGACGAGTTCCTGCTTTTTTCTCGGAATATAGAAGGTGAAGTGTGTACCTGCACCCGTTTTGCTGTGAGCATGTATAGAGCCTTGATGCGCTTCGACGATATTCTTCACAATCGCAAGGCCAAGCCCAGTACCAGAACGTCCTCTTGTTCTTGCTTTATCAGCTTTATAGAAGCGCTCGAAAATAAAGGGCAGATCCTCTTCTGGAATTCCGCTTCCCGAATCTTTCACATCCATTTTCAGCCCGTTTTCCACCGATTGAACCGAAAAGTGAACCTCTCCGCCCTCTGGTGTATGACGAATGGCATTATCAATGAGATTCGTAAACACTTGCTCAATCTTATCTGGATCGAATACAAAGTACGGTTCATCCACTTGAATATTATACGTAAGATCGATTTGTTTTTCTTTCGCAATCCCTAGAAACTTGCGGTAGATCTTCTCAGTCAGCTCTTCCGTATCTGTTGATTCAAGATTCAGTGTAATATGACCTGCTTCCATTCTCGCTAGATCTAGAAGATCATTTACAAGTCGTCCCATTCGAAGTGATTCATCGTAGATAATTTGCGCAATCTCTTTCTTTTCCTCTTCTGATCCTGCAATATCATCTACAATCGCCTCACTGTACCCTTGCAGCATGGCGATTGGTGTACGAAGTTCATGACTGACATTGGCAATGAAGTCTTTTCTCAGCTTATCAAGTCTTCGTTCCTCCGTCATATCACGAAGGACCGCAACTGCTCCTCTGACATCCTGCTGATTATAAAGTGGAGACATGAGAAGAACCCACGTACGCCCTTGCAGCGTAACTTCGATCATTTGCTCTTTTTCTGTGCTGACAGCTGTATGAAATAGCTCGCGCGCTTCTGGCGGCAGTTCATCTCCATCTTTGATCTTCATATTTTGCTCATAATACCACGCCTGCAAAAATCGTTCTGCAGGAGGATTTGTCATCAAGATCGTTCCATCAATATTGATCGTGATGACGCCATCAGCCATACTGCTTAAAATATTAGACAAATGTTCTTTTTCTTGATTTAAGGCGGTGATATGGAATTTAAGCTGCTTCCCCATTTGATTAAAGGCGATCGCCAGTTCTCCAATCTCATCTTGCGTTAAAATAGGAATCTTTGTATCAAATTTCCCCTTCGCCAAATCTTGTGCACCCTCTCTCATCTTTCTAAGAGGATAGGTGACACGTGTTGACAAGAAGAAAGCGAATATAGTGGTCAGTACAATCGCAATTCCAGCGGCTAAGAAGATGTATCGCGTCGTATGTTTCGTTGTTTGTTCTACAGCGAGGAGTGACTGAGAAAGAAAGACCATGCCTTTTTTTCCGTTCGCCTCATATGGAACACCGACTACAATTCGTTCATCTTTTTGATTGCCTGCATCAGGTTCTGCACGTTTACTGATTTTTTTACGATCTTTCAGTGCTTGGTTTAAATCGCTGTCCGCTTCAATTTGTTTCTTTGTAATCGCAGGAAGCTTCCCGCCTTTTTCAGACGAATACCACTCTAGCCCGTCCTCTTGGATGATCGCAATACTCGTCAATTTGTCAGCGAGTTCTGATGTTATCGATCTTGCAAGCGATTGATCCTCATGGCTTTCTAAAATGACCGCTACTTTGTTCGCCATTTGTGTTAAATCAGATTTTGCTTCTTCTACATGATAATTCTCAATGAACTCTAAAAGAAGCACAGTTAAAATAGATAAAACGATCAGGACGAGGAAAAGAATGGTTAACCATAGCTTTCCTACAACACTTTTCCACAGTTTCATTCAGCGCCGACCTCAAATTTGTATCCGACACCCCATACAGTTACGATTTTTTTCGCTGCTTCTGGTGACACTTTATTCAGTTTTTCACGAAGTCGTTTGACATGGGTATCGACTGTTCGTAAGTCTCCAAAGAACTCATATTGCCATACTTCTTTTAACAGTTTTTCTCTGTCATAAACCTTATCCGGTGTTTTTGCAAGGAAATATAAAAGCTCATATTCCTTCGGCGTGAGGCTGACTTCTTTGCCATCAGCCGTCACCCTATGGGCATCATGGTCAATAGAAAGATGAGAAAACACAAGAACATCTTTTGTTGTTGTCCCAGTATTAAGATAAGACGTTTGAGACGATCTTCTGAGCAATGCCTTCACACGTAAAACAACTTCACGCGGGCTGAAAGGTTTGACGATATAGTCATCCGTTCCTGCCTCAAATCCTTGAACGCGGTTGGCCTCTTCTCCTTTTGCCGTCAGCATAATGATTGGAGTCGCTTTTTTGTCTCGAATTTGATTACACACTTCGATTCCATCTGTACCAGGCATCATTAAATCGAGCAAAATGAGGTCGTAATCGGTTTGAAGCCCTTTTTGAATCGCCTCATCACCATTTTCCGCTTCATCGATTTCATAATTTTCACGTTCTAAATACATTTTTAAAAGGCGGCGAATTCTTGCCTCATCATCTACGACTAATATTTTCGTTTGAGTTGTGTGTTCCATTAGACAGTCCTCCTGCTTTCTCCGTTGTTACATTCATTTTAACAAAAAGCCGAATTGAATCATAAAAGTTGGCCTTTTCCTTGTAATTATGCGTAGGAATGAAGCCCCGCAATGACAAGATTGACAAAGATGAGATTAAACATAATAATGGCGAAGCCGATCACAGCAAGCCAAGCGGACTTTTCACCATGCCACCCTCGCGACAAGCGAAGATGAAGATAGGCTGCATAAAAGAGAAACGTAATCAATGCCCATACTTCCTTCGGGTCCCAGCCCCAAAACCTAGTCCATGCAATTTGCGCCCAGATCATGGCAAAGATCAGCCCGCCTAATGCAAATACAGGGAAACCAATCGAAACAGCCCGATACCCAATTTCATCGACTAAATCTAGGTTCACCTGTTTCACTAGCGGTTGAAGCAGTGCGCTCAGTCGTTTTCGAATGATCAATCGAATGAGTCCGTATATAATCAGCCCTACGCTAAATGACCATAACACTGTATTGACCTTTCTGCCTGAAAAAACAGGCGGCAGCTCAACAAACGGCTCCAAACGATCTTCCGTCACAAGCTCCCCTTTATGAGGTCCGACAAGAGCTGGCAGCTCATAGACCATCACACTTTTTTCTTTATTTTTATCGATCCAATTAAATGTCGCTTCATATCCTGTCATTCTAAAGATAGACGTGACAGCGATAAATGCAAGTGTCACCACAATCATAAACATGACAAGCTCTAAACCAAACGTCTTCTTTCCTGGCTTTGTTTGATCCACATGCTTTAATAGAAAGATGACACCTGCCACAAAGCTGATGGCTAAAATGGCTTGACCAAGTGCTGCTGTTGTCACGTGAATATAAAGCCAATTACTTTGAAGTGAAGGAATCAGCGGTGAAATATCTGATGGGAACATACTTGCATAGGCAATAATCAATAAAGCGATTGGAAGTGTGAATAAACCAAGTACAGACACTTGATACACAAAATATAAAATGATGAATGCAAGCACCAGCATCATGCCAAAAGCCGTAGTGAATTCAAACAAATTACTGACTGGTGCATGACCAGATGCAATCCATCTTGAAATAAAATAGCCCAACTGGCTCAAAAAACCGATGATAGTAAGCGTAATGCCAATGAGTGCCGCCTTATTCCTGCGCGGTCCATCTTCTTTCTTTTTTCCTTTAATGGCACCACCAAAAAAAGGAACTGCCGCTAAATAAAATAGAAAAGCTGCAAATAACAGATTTTCACTGACTGCCGCCATCTAATCCTTCCCCCTTGCTTTTGCTGATACTTGTTGTATCAGGCAGCTCTTTTTGATCAACTGGCTGTTTGATGCCACTGCCGCTCAGTAACACGTTAAGATCGGACTTTAAGCCGAACCAGTTTTTGTTTGTATGTCCTGCCACCAATACTTTTCCATCCTTTGCCGACAGCCAGATTCTTCTATGCTGCCAATACATCCCCTGCACGACACCAATCATGAAAATGATTCCGCCTACAATAAGCACCCCTAGTGTTAAATCTTTTCTAACAGTTAACCCTGTGACGTTTTTCGTTTCAACCCGATCAAACTTCATTTTATATAGATTGTTATCAGAACCCTCTACTGTCTCTTGAATGGCGACAAAGCTTTTTTCACCTTTAGGTTTTTCAGGAGAAATCATTTCAAACACAAAAGCAGGATTATTGGGATTCCTTGTTTTCGTACTTGGTGTTCCATCATCGTCAAAATAAAAATCAGGCAGATAGCTCATCACTTTGACTTTGTAACCGCTACCAAGATCATATTCCGACTTAGGCTCCAGCAGATTAATCTTCACTGTACCGAAAGATTTTTCTGTATCTTTACGAATCAGCTGAAAGACCATTTGATCGAGTTCATTTTGTTTAAAATCCACTTGATACAATGAGAAATTGTCAAACTTGAGCGGTTCATTCACTTTGATATCGTGTTCTGTGACCTGCTTCAGCTTGGGCTTTTCACCAAATACAACTTCTCCTTCACGTTTGTATAAGATGGCATCCGTTTTATAGCTTTTCACCACTTGACCGTCGCCAGCTTTTTCAATGGCATTCTCAAACACTTCTTTTTCATTTCCAGTTTCATAACGATCAATTGAAAACGCATTATTTTTCAAGAAATATTGACCATCCGTACCTGGAATCGGTGCAGTTTCACCTTCTCTGACCCACAGCGTTTCGTCTACGTACATGCCCGGGACGAACCGGAGCATTGATCCAATGAGAAAGATGATTAATCCAATGTGATTGACGTAAGGTCCCCAGCGTGAAAAACGTCCTTTTTCGGCTAAAATATACCCATTTTCTTCTCGCACGCGGTAACGCTTTTGTTTCATTGCTCTAATGATGCCTTCATATGTATGCTGATCTAATGTTTTGCCTGTCTCGCTGAACAGACGCTGTCTTCTCATAAAGCCTTCTTTTTTGATAACCCCTTGGTTTTTGAGTGCTCGATAAAGAGGAATAACGCGGTCGAGACTGCAAATGACAAGAGAGATTCCGATTGATGCGACAAGAGCTAAAAACCACCAAGAATTATAAAGATCATGGAATCCAAGTGTATAATACAGCTTGCCAAACGATCCATATTGCTCTTCATAATACGTGGAAGCAGATGCACCCGGCGGAATAAATCGCTCCTGCGGAAAAATCGTTCCAAGCGAAGAAGCGAGCAGTGTAATGACAATCAGCCATACACCCACTTTAACGGAAGAAAAAAAGTTCCATACTTTATCAACAATCGTTTTGTTGTATGTTTGCGAGCGTCTTGCACTGCCGTCATATCTCATATCAAGCAGCTTCGAAGAGTTTTTCTCTTTAGCCGCAATGGGATTCCCGCATGATTCACATAGAACAGTACCGATTGGATTAATATGTCCACACTCGCACTTTACCTCTTTCATTCTATGACCCCTTTGGTTTAATCAAATTCATATATTCATAGACATTACGTTCTGTCATCGTTCCCTTTATGACTTTGATTACCTTGCCTTCAGGATTAATTAAAAATGTGGTTGGTAGCGGCGTAATATCATATGCCTCTGTCACTTGACGATCTTTGTCCATGGCAACAGGAAAATTCACGCCATAGAATTCCATAAAATTTTTCACGGCAATCTTAGATTCCGCAACATTGACTGCAACAATTTCCACACCGCGATCCTTGAACACTTCATATTGATTCGCCATATAAGGAAATTCTTGTTTACACGGACCGCACCATGTACCCCAAAAATTAAGAAAGACACCTTTGCCTTTTAAATCCTTTAATTCAATCCGATCCCCATCCACAGATTGAAGGACAAAGTTTGGCGCAATAGATCCTTCTTTGACTCGATCCTGTTTGGCAAATACTGAGTTATACATTGTATAACATAGTGCAGCAAGCATCACGAGGAGAATGCCCGTCCGTATGAAAAACCGTCTTTTTTTCATCTGAAGTACCCCTTCCCCATAGACATTCAGGTAAATTATAGCATTCTCCTTCTTTTGATGCTTCTTCATTTTTTGAAGTTTATGTGAAAATTAAAAAGCGCTTTTCCCATGATCGGCAATTGCTCTCAGGCGCTTTACTTCATGCGGAGACAATTCTCTGCGGTCTCCTGGTCTCATACCTTCAATATGAAGGAACGAATATTGCTCCCTTTTTAGCTTTAACACATCATGGCCGATCGCTTCAAACATACGGCGTACTTGTCTGTTTCTGCCTTCATGAATGGTTAATTGGACAATACAAGTTTGCTTTCGTTTATCAATAGAAAGCATTTTCGCACGAGCAGGTGCTGTTTTTTTATGATCTAACATGATCCCTTTTTCTAGCTTTCTAAGCAGTTCCTTTGACGGAATGCCTTTTAGCTTCGCTGCATACGTTTTATCAATTTCGTATTTCGGGTGCATGAGCTTATGGGCAAATTCCCCATCATTTGTAATCAAAATCAAACCGCTCGTATCATAATCTAACCGGCCGATTGGATAAAGGCGCTGCGGGACATCATCAAAGAAGTCTGTGACGACCTTACGTCCTTTATCATCCTCGGCAGCAGAAATGACGCCGCGCGGTTTATAAAGCATAAAGTAAACCGGTTCTTCTCTTTCAAGCTTTAAGCCATTGACTTCAATTTTATCTGAAGAGCCCACCTTCACTCCGAGCTCTGTCACTGTTTGACCATTAACGGTAACTCGTCCTTCTTTAATTAATTCTTCAGCCTTTCGTCTTGAAGCGACGCCGGCATGTGCAATTACTTTCTGTAAACGTTCCATTTGTCTTTCACCTCATGTACTATCTTACTTGCTTGACCTAAAACAAACAAGCATTCGTGGAAAAATAAGCGTTTCGTCTGTCTAATTTCAGCTAAAAAGCGATTTTCCATCCATGAAATACAAAAAAGCGCCTGATTAGGCGCCGCTAAATAACAAACTGACGATAATCACAGATGCAATGACACCAATGAGATCTGCTAACAAACCTACTTTTAGCGCATCTCCCATTTTTTTAATACCGACTGCTCCAAAATAAACCGTCAAAATGTAAAGGGTGGTGTCTGTTGACCCTTGCATGACTGCCGCGAGCTGGCCAATAAAAGAATCTGGACCATACGTCGCTATCAAGTCTGATGTCATTCCAAGTGCAGCCGTTCCTGATATCGGGCGAATAAACGCAAGCGGAACGACTTCTGGAGGGAAACCAATCGCTGTAAAGACTGGTTTTAAAAGTCCCATAACAAAATCAAGCGCACCTGACGCACGGAATATCGTAATAGCTACAAGCATGCCGACTAAATAGGGAATGATGGAAAAGGCAATTTGAATGCCCTCTTTTCCTCCCTCCACAAATGTTTCATAGGTTGGTACCTTTTTAATGGTTCCAGCAATCAAAATCCCTGCGATGATCAGTGGAATCAAAGCAAGTGACAGCCAATTAATAAATGCCACAAGATCACCCCCGCCTGCTTCTGCGATAGTGGAAATAACGATCGATGAGAATTGCTCCGATTCCTGAAATGAGTGTTGCTAAAATGGTTGGTCCTACAATGTCTGTTGGCTGATCTGCCCCATAGGTCATTCTTATAGCAATGACGGTTGTTGGCACAAGTGTGATAGAGGATGTGTTGACCGCTAGAAATGTAATCATAGAACGGCTTGCCTCATTTTTTCCGCCATTTAATGCTTTCATCTGCTCCATCGCCTTAATCCCAAGTGGTGTAGCGGCATTCCCAAGACCAAAGAAATTTGCCATGAGATTGGACAAAATATACCCCATTGCAGGATGATTAGGCGGAATATCCGGGAATAGCTTTGAAATAAAGGGCCGGCACATTTTACTAAAGAAATTTAACAGCCCTGCCTCTTCGGCAATCTTCATGAGCCCGAGCCAAAAAACGAGGACACTAATCAGACCAATTGAAATAGTAACCGCTTCTTTTGAGCCCTTAAATACAGCCTCATTCACTTCATGCATCGTTCCATTAAACATCGCATAGACAAGACCGATGACAGTGAGAAATACCCAAATTAGATTGACCATGAAGATCCGCCTATAGATGTCTGAAAGACAGACTTAAACATTTCTTGAAAGCTTTTCTGAGGCATGCGGTTTCGTTTATTTTCATAAAAAATCGGTAATTGCTCGATCACCTGTCCATCTATTAAAATCGTCATTTTCCCTACAACATCTGGGATGGCTTCGGCGTTTTTTTTCCATTTCTTTTTAGGGGTGAGCATTTCTGTTTCAATTTTGACAAGTTTTTTCTCATCTTCATTTAAAAAATAGTCCACATCACGCTTGATAAACGCTTTTTTTTCGTAAAAGGTCCCTTTTAACGAAGCCAGTCTTCCTTTTTCAGCAAGCACATACGTTTTGTAGTGATCAAATGCATATTCAAACATAGAGATATGATCCTTCCAGTCGTCCGGCGCATTAATCGTCACAGCGATCAGCTCAGCATCCCCTTTTGCAGCGGTGGAGACGAGTGTACGTTTTGCAAGTTTTGTATATCCTGTTTTCCCTCCAGTTGAATATTCGTATAAACCGGTGAGCAGCTTGTTTTTATTTTTCCAATAGCCTTCCATTGTTTTCGCTTTATAGAAAGTCGTACCAGCAATTTTTTGATATTGTTTATGTTTCATCGCGTATTTTGTTAGGATCGCCATGTCATAGGCTGATGAATAATGATTTTTATGATCATCGAGTCCGTGCGGATTTTGAAAATTCGTATTCTCCATTCCTAGTTCAGCCGCCTTTTGATTCATCATAAAAATAAAGCCTTCTAAGCTGCCGCCAACATGCTCTGCAATGGCAACAGCTGCATCATTTCCAGAACGCAGCATGAGCCCGTATGTCAAATCTTCTAAGCTCACCTTCTGCCCTTCCTTTAAATAAATGGATGAGCCCTCCGCTTGAATCGCACGTTTTGATACTTTGACGGTATCTTTCATTTTTCCTGATTCAATGGCTAATACAGCCGTCATGATTTTTGTAATACTGGCGATTCTTCTTTTTTCGTGCTCGTCCTTTCCAAATAGGACTCTGCCTGACTGTCCATCTATTAAAATGGCACTTCTTGCACTCACTGATAACGAAATGTCTGCTTTGGCATGTGAGGAAAAAGGCAGTAAGAGTGTAAATAGAAGAAGGACTGCTGTTCCAATTTTTAAATAGGGCATGTTCATTCACGTCCTTGTCCGTTTTGTACAAGTGTATGCTCAGCTGAAAAAGTTATGATGCCTCGTCCATAAAAAAAAGCGCCTCTACATGTAGAGGCGCTTCTTCGAATTACTTATACCATTTTCACTTGTTGATGAGAAGTCGTATATTCCAGCTCTTCTCTCATCGCTAAAAAGTCTTTTTCTAATGAAGAAAATAATTGTTTCATATCAGCGGATACTTCATGGTGAAAAACAATGCTGCTTTTTCCTGTATAGGCCGAACGGCTGTCTTCATACCATGTATCTTTTTTCGGCGTGAAAAATTCTTCAATACATTGATGATAAATACGGTGAAGCATCTGCTGTGCGGCTTGCTGCGGAAATGTCTGCTGCTGCCCCATTTTCCTGCAAACTGCTGCTGCATCCTCGCTGTACACTGCAAGCTTCCGTAATGTACTCAATATGTCACAATAATAGGCTTCCGCTTCGGGGTTTAATCGTTTCAAGCTTGATAAGGTGGCTTCGTTCAGAAAACCATTCATTTCAATTGCAACCTTTGATAAAAAGACGCCTGCTTGATCAACTTGAGCCTTTACATTCATATGTGCCATTTGTTTCGTGTTTACCTTCCCCTCATGGCTTTGTCACCATTTTATCTGTCATCAAAAGATTTTAGACCTAAAATCTTTTTTATATTTTATCATACATTTTTCCTTCGTTTGAACTATTTTATATCTTCAAATGTTTGATTGAAGTTTTCAAAAAATAGATCAGCTTCTTCTTGCACACCATCTGCTTCCACATTCTCTGGAAGCGGTGGTAATTCATCTAACGCTTTTAAGCCAAATTGCTCTAAAAAGGTCGGGGTTGTCCCATAAAGAATTGCTCGTCCCGGCCCATCGGCACGTCCTACTTCACAGAGCAATGCTTTGGCTACTAAGCTATGAAGCACACGCTCTGATTTGACGCCTCTAATCTCCTCTACCTCACTGCGTGTAATCGGCTGTTTATAAGAAACAATGGCAAGCACCTCAAGCGCTGCCTGCGATAAACCTTTGGATGGTGTCTCGACTAATTTTTTTAAATACATACTGTATTCTTTTTTCGTCAGCAGCATATATGAATCTGCATATTCAATGAGCTCAATCCCTCGTTCTTGTTTTTGATATTCTTCCTTTACGGAAGACATAATGTCGAGTAATACCGACTCATCTACTTCAAGAACAGACATGAGCTGTTTTCTTGTTAAGCCTTCGTCACCTGCTGCATACAGCAGCGCTTCTAAGATGGCTTTCCAATTCACGATATCAAGCGTCATGAATCGTTTCACTCCCTATGATATAAATGTCTTCAAAGTTCCCTTCCTGCTCTAACATGATTTGATGACTTTTCATCAATTCGAGAACAGCAAGAAACGTCACGACAAGGTGTTCCTTTTGATCATGTTGAAATAGAGTCATGAAATTGGTCCGCTTTTTTGTTTTTCTTAAATGGTTCATAATCTCATTCATTTTGTCTTCAATCGGGATTTCTTGTCTTGTAATCTTTGATGGTGCTGGTTTCGTTATTTTCTTTCGGTTTAATACCTTTTGGAACGCACCTAACATATCATACACCGTTACGTGTAAATTTGTGTCCTTCGCTTCTGATTCTTTTGCAAATTCGCTTAAATCACTCGGTGGTTTTGTAAAGGCATTTTGCCTTTCTTCTTCGCGTTCCTTTAGTTCTTGCGCTGCATTTTTATACTTGCGGTATTCAATCAATTTGCCAATCAGCTCTTCTCGAGGATCCTCTTCCTCTTCGAGCAGGTCTTCATCAAACAGCTCTTCCTCTTGTTTCGGAAGAAGCATTCTGCTTTTAATACTCAGGAGGGTTGCAGCCATGACCAAATATTCACTCGCAACATCGAGCTCAAGCTCCCTCATCGTGTGGACATATAATAAATACTGCTCCGTAATTTTAGCGACGGGAATATCATAAATATCAATTTCCAACCGGTTAATTAAATGTAAAAGCAAGTCCAAAGGACCCTCGAACGAATCTATTTTCACCTGATATTCCAGCATCTTTTTCTCACCATTTCTACTGTCTTCTAAGTACCGTTTCACCGGCTAACCTTTAGTATAAGACAGGATAAAGCTCTCGTCCAATATAATTTCGGCCATGATGCCTTGGGCAAATCAAGAAAAACAGTGGATCCGCCCATACCAATAAGGGCATTTATACATAGAATACCATTGTAATCAGAACTGATGAAAAAGGAGGCCGTATCATTATGGGAGATGGCTATAACTTTGGCGGAGGATTCGCGCTTATTGTCGTGCTTTTCATCTTGCTGATCATCGTTGGCGCGGCTTGGGTTTATTAAAGAAACAGAGCGTCCTTTTCACTAAAGGGACGCTCTTTCTTCTTTTCTTTTCAATATGTTAGACTGAAAGTGGAAAAGGAGATGACCGCTGTGTATCCTGAAGCGTACGTGGCTTTTTTACACGAATTTCATACAACAAGAGATTATTTTGAGTGTCATGAAATTCTAGAGGAATATTGGAAGGAAGATCCCCCAGAGCAGCGCAAAGAATATTGGGTCGGGCTCATTCAGCTCGCGGTTGCCTTGTATCATCAAAGACGGGGAAATGGAAAAGGAGCAAAACGGCTCATTTCTAACAGTCTTCATTTGTTAGAAGCAAACCGTTCAGTATTATCGAATCTCGGTCTGGATGATGAGGCATTTCTGATGCTTCTGAGAACGCTGAAAAAGAAAATGGATGAAGATATGCCTTATGAAAGTGTGATGCTGCCGATCAAAGATGAAGCACTTCTTTCTTTATGCCAAGAAATGGCCCAAAAAGAAGGACTGCTTTTTGGACAGGAAAGCAACTTATCCCATACATTTTTAATCGAAAAACATAGACTCCGTGACCGGACAGATGTATTGCTGGAGCGAAAAAAGCAGATTGAACGTAAAAAAAGCAGAGGACTGTAGCCTCTGCTTTTACATGTGTGATATTTAATTTGATTCGCTGTGACACTTATGAAAGAAGCCTTGCGTTAATTCATTTGGAATGAGTGTTTTGGTTTTAAATATGTCTTCCACGGCTAAAACCATTTCCTTGCCGATTCCTTGATCACGATGGGATGGATTCACACTAATATGTTCGATTTGTACTTGGTCGTCTGTTTTCAACACACCAATAGCACCTACAATATCCTCGCCATCTTTCCATAGGAACAGCTGCCGATCTTCATCCATTTCATATGACTTCATCGTCTGCTGAAGCTGTTTGACGTCTTTCTCACCCGGCATAAAGGACAGGAGTCCCATGGCAATTTTTTCAAAAGACCTCTTGTAACGAATTAACATATATACCCCTCAATATTCAAATTATCCTAATTTCCAGCAAATGTCTTATGATTCATTTGCTCATCACACATTATAAACATTTTTATACCGTTTTTAAACTCTTTTTCACTAAATTAAGAGAACGTTCGATTGAGATTCGCCATTTCAATAGCAGCTGCAGCCGATTCGCTGCCTTTATTTCCAGCTTTTGTACCAGCTCTTTCAATGGCTTGTTCAATCGATTCTGTTGTCAGTACACCAAAGATAATCGGTACCCCTGTTGACATTGCACTTTGAGCAATTCCTTTAGCAGCTTCATTACAAACGTAATCATAGTGAGTCGTTGCGCCTCTGATCACGGTTCCAAGTGTGATGACTGCATCATATTTTTTGGTTTCAGCTAATTTTTTTGCCATGTACGGGATTTCAAAAGCGCCTGGTACCCACACAACATCGATATCATCACCATTTGCTCCGTGTCTAAGCAATGTATCTTCTGCTCCATCTAGCAGTTTACTTGTAATAAAATCATTGAATCTCGCTACAACGATTGCAAATTTTAGTCCTTCTGCTACTACATGCCCTTGTATTGTATTCATATGTTGATCATCCTTTTTTGTGATTTTTATTTTGTTTCGATAGTCGCTGTTCGATTATTGTTTAAATATGTCTGTAATGCTTCTATTGTCAGCATCTTTAAATCATGCTGTTTTTGAATCTCCTTTAGTTCAGGGACGCGAGCCATTGATCCATCTGCATTCATAATTTCACATATGACACCCGCCGGCTCTGAGCCTGCTAGTTTAGCAAGATCAACCGCTGCCTCTGTATGACCTGGTCTTTCTAGTACGCCGCCTTCTTTTGCAATAAGCGGAAAAACATGGCCTGGACGGGCAAATTCGTCTGGTTTTGCGTCTTTATTTAACATGGCCAGCATGGTCGTGGAGCGCTCAAAAGCACTGATACCAGTCGTCGTTGTCACATGGTCGATGCTTACTGTAAATGCTGTATGGTGTGCATCTGTATTATGTTCAACCATTGGATGCAGATTCAGGTGTTTGGCGATCGACGCATCGACTGGCGTACAAATGAGGCCTCTTCCATGTAAAGCCATGAAGTTAATCACTTCAGGTGTGGCATGCTCAGCAAGTGCCACAAAGTCTCCTTCATTTTCTCTGTCTTCATCATCCACTACGATAATGATTTCTCCTTGTTTAAGGGCATTTATTGCCTCATCAACAGAATGATACATACAATCGCCTCCTAGAATCCGTGCTCTTTTAGAAATGATGGGGTCAATCGAGATGGCTGTTTATCGCCTTGCTCTTTTGTTAAAAAACGATAAATGTATTTACCGATCATGTCACACTCTATATTCACAATATCCCCCATAGATTTAGTCGGGAAAATAGTTCCTTCAAGCGTATGAGGAATAATAGAGACTGTGACTTGTGAATCTCGCAAATCGAAAATGGTCAAGCTGACACCATCTATTGCGATCGAACCCTTTTGGGTGAGCATATCTGTGAGGGTCTTGTCCATCTTTAAATCATAGTAAATGGCATTACTCTTCTTTTCTATTCGGGTAATGACTGCCGTTCCATCAACATGGCCTGAGACAAAATGGCCGCCAAATCGTCCATTTGAGGACATGGCTCGCTCTAAATTCACTGGACTGCCTTTTGTCAGCTGATCCAGTGATGTCGATTTGACCGTCTCTGGCATCACATCTGCGGCGAACTGTCCTTTTGTGAAGCTTGTGACTGTCAGACATACTCCATTAATGGCGATACTGTCTCCGAGGTGAACATCTTCCAGCACACGGCTGCATGTAATGACAATTTCCATGGCATCTGCTGACTTTTTACTTAATGACTGAACGGTGCCAACTTCTTCAATAATCCCCGTAAACATGTGATCCTCCCTTTCGTTTCATTTGTATTTCTCACTTTTTAAAAAAGCGATGTTAGGGACATGTGATCGATTGAGCACCTTCGTCGCTTTTTATGGTCCATACAAGGTAGATGAGGGATCACCTAATAAACACTGCATGTGTGTATTAACACCAAAAACATACAGAAAGCCCCGGAAAAAATTCCGGGGCTGTGGTTTTTTTGCATCAGAAATAAGACTATGATCAACAAATATTTTTCGTTCATAGCTTTCTTTATCCTTCTCCCATCCAGACTTTCACTGTCGGCTTCAGCTTTTCACTGAATCAACCGTTAATAAATTAACGGGTCACGGGCTGTAAAGCATTTGCTTTATTACCGTCGGTCGGGATTTTCACCCTGCCCCGAAGGATACAATCGATATTTAGCTGTCCTTAGGGGCTATTATAGCGATCCTTGTTGTCAAATGCAACAATCAAGATTTCTTCAAAAAAAAAGTCTCCTTATAGGAAAGGAGACATGTTAATTTACGACTTTTACTACTTTTATCAGTCCATCTATTCTTTTTTCATTACTAAAGTAGGCTTTAATACGATCGCCTTTTTTCAGATCGGCCACATCATCTTCAAATTTCTTACCATTAAAAATGATTTTGGTGCCATTCTTTGCTTGACCGTAATATTCATCTCCATCAATTTTCGTAATGGTATATTCATAGATAGTGTAATCTTTATCATTATTTGTTAAGCTCTCGCCAATGGCTGTTGGCACATCTTCAATTTTCATGCCATTCATGTATAAATAACCTGCGCCTAAACAAAGCAGTAAAACAAATAAGATTGCCATTTTTAATTTAATTTTCCCCATATTTAGAACCTCCATCATCTGCACTTCGCCTATTTGTATGTTTTATTCCTTCTTTTATTGAAATAAAACCAAAAAAGCTGATTTTCATTAATGGTTACTTATATAACGATTCAGATGGCCCTTTGGTTCCACCTCTTAATCATTACATATGATACGAATATGCGTTCTTTATTAAGGGGGTCTTTTTCTTATTTATAAGTTCGTCCCACACGATACTGCAGGCTTTTCGATTATATTCTTTTTTCGAGTGCGAATAAGTCTTCCTCTAACAATTGTGACCGCTGAACAGCGATGCTGCGGCTGTCGCGAACCCCTTGATTATAATAGTAACTTCCAAGGTTTTTTGTGATAAATTCTAGTATATTAATGGCTGCTAATTCACCAATCTCTTCTTCTCGTTCTTCGGCAAAGTAACGCTGAATGGCCATCATCATTTGATTTTTTTCTTCTTTAGTGAGTGGTTTCAAAGTCTCCCCTTCTTTCTATTTTCTTCATTTGCAGCTGGATGTGCTTGCATTTCACAAATACGAATGTTTGTTCTCTTATCATATCATAAAAAAAGATTCTGTGCATGAATGCCCTAAAAGAAAAAGCGTATTTTGATGTAATGGATCAAAATACGCTTTTTCTCAGAAGATGTCATAGGTGTTATCCATTTTATTTTAAAATGGATAGGATCGTCGCTACAGAATGATCTACAAATGAACGCTCTGGACGTGACTTCATGAGGACGGTAAGCCCGATGAAAGAAACGACCAGTGTCTGTGCTAAGGCTTTAGCATTTAAGCCGCTTTCGAGCTCACCTGAGCGAATACCTTGCACGATCTTTTCTTCAAAAATAACCGAAAGATACATTTGATGCTCTCTTGTCAGAATTTCAAATTTCTCTTCGTGTGGAGCAAGCTCCACTATTGTATTAATGCAAAAACAGCCTTTACTTGGGCCATCTCCATATTCCTCTTCCACTACATCTGTCAATAATAGATGAAATGCTTCCTTTACAGATCGATTGTTTTGAAGTTTTGTTCGAATACGGGCTGCATGCTGCTTTGTATATGTGCGTAATGCAGCCTCAAATAATTCCTCTTTATCTCCAAAGGCTGCGTATAAACTTGGCCGCTGTATTCCCATTTTTGCAGTCAAATCGCTTAACGTTGTAGCTCTATATCCCTTTTCCCAAAAAAGCATCATTGCATCATTCAACGCTTTTTCCTCATCAAACTCACGCTGTCGAACCATCATCAATTCCTCTTTTCAACAATGAAATCCTTTCACGATAACAATTGTCTATTTCTTTATTTATCAGGATATCATTTTCTTTTCATTACTAATCAGTACATTATGATTGTATTTTTTTCAGGTGAAATTGTCAAACTGTCTTTCTGCTTTCAAGATTAACATAGAATAAACTCTTGACTTTAAAACATTTTGCTGGTTATCCTTAACAGGAATCATTTTGTACCGATTAGTATATTATTCTTTTTAGTATAAAAAAGAGGGGATGCAATGAATGGTTAAAGATAAAATGACTCACTATATGGCACTACTTTTTGCAACAGCCTGCGGGATGGCTGTTGCAAACATATACTTCGCACAACCGTTACTAGATTCACTGGCAGCCGAGTTCGATATCACGTATTCATCCATCGGTATTGTCATTACGATTACTCAGCTTTGTTATGCGGCGGGGCTGCTACTGATCGTACCACTTGGTGATCTGTTGAATCGACGCCGGCTCATCATTGGTCAGATGCTTTTATCTGTGCTTGCCCTCATTCTAGTCGGCATCGCTCCTATCGTCACCGTCCTATTTATAGGATTAGCATTGGTCGGACTGCTCGCTGTAGTCACTCAGGTACTCGTTGCGTTTGCAGCAAGTTGGGCTGCTCCAGAAGAGCGCGGCCGTATCGTCGGCTTGGTGCAAAGTGGAATCGTCATCGGTATTCTTCTCGCCCGAACCTTTGCTGGTGTATTAACCGATTTTGCTGGCTGGAGGTCTGTATATCTTGTTTCTGCCGTCATCATGCTGATCCTAACTGGCGTATTGTTCCGAGTGCTCCCGCGTGATGACAGCAAAAGAGAGTCATTATCTTATGCTCATCTGCTTCGTTCAATGTTTGTATTGTTCATACAAGAACGAATCCTGCGCATCCGCGGGATTCTAGCTCTTCTGATTTTTATCGTCTTTGGTACGTTATGGACTTCACTCGTGCTGCCTCTCAGTACTGCGCCACACTCTCTTTCACATACTGCTATTGGCGCATTTGGTCTTGCTGGAGCAGCCGGAGCATTAGGGGCTGCTCGGGCTGGCAGCCTTGCTGATCGAGGTTTTGGACAGTTCACAAGCGGTATAGCCCTTGTCCTATTATTCATTTCATGGTTTTTCATCAGTTTGACTGAACATTCACTTATTGCCTTAGTCATTGGCATTATCATTCTTGACCTATCTGTGCAGGCAGTACACGTAACGAATCAGACTATGATTTTCACAGTGCGGCCTGAGGCGAGAAGCCGGCTTACGGCTGCTTACATGATTTTTTACTCCATCGGCAGTGCGACCGGTTCAATTGTTTCAACCAGCATATACGCAGCCTATGGCTGGAGCGGAGTATGTCTTTTTGGTGCCTCTATCAGCGCCACAGCCATTTTGTATTGGATCATCACCTACCGCTTAACAAAACAAATAACTGTAAAATCAGATACAAAATAAAAAACACCGCGTTTAGCGGTGTTTTAGATTAAGCATCTACAACTTCAACTTTTTCCATGCCTTGGCCTTGCTCCATATCAAGTACAGCCTCGATACCAGATGTTACCTTGCCAAAAACAGTGTGAACACCGTTTAAGTGCGGCTGCGGGTCATGTACGATAAAGAATTGGCTGCCGCCTGTGTCTTTACCAGCATGTGCCATTGATAATGAACCTCTTTCGTGCTGATGTGGATTTCCTTCTGTTTCACATTTAATTGTGTAACCAGGACCACCCGTTCCATTGCCGTTTGGGTCCCCGCCTTGGCTGACGAAGCCTGGAATCACGCGGTGGAACTTCAATCCATCGTAGAAGCCTTCATTCGCTAATTTTTCAAAGTTTGCTACTGTACCTGGAGCAGCCTCTGGGTAAAGTTCAAACTCAATTTTCTTTCCATTCGTTAATTGTATGTATCCTTTTTTTGCCATTTTTCACATTCTCCTTTCAGGTTAAACAACGCTCATTATAGCACATTTTCGGTGATGTTAAACATCCCCTGCTCTTCGATTGTCATTTACCTCTTAACTGATGATTGATAAAATAGGATTGCTTGATTCTTTTTTCCTCATAAAATGATATGTGACGAAATGACATGTCTTCATTTATTGGAAAAGGAACACATCTTAAAAAGAAAATTGAAACGTCGAGTCAATTTGTTACGTCTATATGATGGAGTGCATTTCTGTACGTGTACTCAAAAGCTGAGTTTCTCTTGAAAGAGGAACGCTTTCGACTTGAAGGAGGTCAACATGTTTAAAAAAATGATGCTTGGTATGATGGCAGCGCTCCTTTTCCTAATTGGTGCGCCAAAAGTCAGCTTAGCGGATGCAGCTGTCGGCGATGTCATCGTCACACTCGGGCAAGACTTAACACCAGCTGATCGACAAAAGGTGCTTGACGAGTTGAATCCACCTGAAAATGCGACAAAAATTGAAGTAACCAATAAAGAAGAGCACGAATATTTAGGAAAGTATATCCCTCGTTCTTCTATCGGGACGAGAGCATTATCATCTTCATCGATCACCATTGAGAAATCAGGTACTGGTCTGACTGTGGATACACACAACATCAAGACCATTACAGATGAGATGTATTTAAATGCTTTAATGACAGCAGGTGTCAAGGATGCCAAGGTTGTCGTCACTGCTCCATTTGAAGTATCTGGTACAGCCGCACTGACGGGCTTACTTAAAGCGTATGAGGTGTCAAGCGACAAAGCCATTCCAGAAGATGTGAAGCAGGTGGCAAATGAAGAGCTTGTGACTACTTCTAAATTGGGTGACTCTATCGGGAAAGACAACGCTTCTGCCCTTATTGCAAAAATCAAAGATGACATTGCAAAAAACGGTGTCCCTAAAACCACCAAAGAAGTAGAAGAAAAAGTCGATCAGGCGGCTTCTGATTTGAACTTAAATCTGACGCAGGATCAAAAAGATCAGCTTGTCTCGCTATTTGATAAAATGAAAAACATCAATATCGATTGGAATCAAGTAGGATCTCAAATTGATAAAGCAAAAGACAAGATTACAAAATTCATAGAATCAGATGAAGGGAAAAACCTTCTTCAAAAGATTTGGGATTTCTTTGTCTCCATCTGGAACGCGATCGTCTCTGTATTCACTGGAGGAAAATAATCCATGAAAAAAAGCTGCCTGTACCCCAGGCAGCTTTTTTAATTAGATGATTTCACTTTTGATTGATACGGTAAATCAAGTTTGACAATGTCCTCATAGGTTTCACGCTCAACCACAAGCTGCGCTTCCCCGTCCTCTACAAACACAACCGCTGGGCGCGGGATGCGGTTATAGTTGTTTGACATACTATAGCCGTAAGCTCCGGTACAAAAGACAGCCAATAAATCCCCTTGTGATAACTCTGGCAGATCGATATCCCAAATGAGCATATCTCCGCTTTCACAGCATTTACCGGCAATTGAAACGGTTTGATCATGCGTTTGACTCATTTTATTGGCACTTGCCGCTTCATATTTCGCTTGATATAAAGCCGGACGAATGTTGTCACTCATTCCGCCATCTACCGCAACATAATCGCGGATGCCAGGTACGTGTTTTGATGATCCGATCGTATAAAGAGTCGTCCCTGCATCTCCAACAAGAGAACGGCCTGGTTCTATCCAAATCTCCGGCATATCGAACTCATAGCGGGCCACGTTCTCTTTCACAGCTTGGATTATTTTCTCGACATATTCTGTCGCAGGAAGTGGTTCATCCTCTTCTGTATAACGAATCCCAAAGCCGCCGCCTAAGTTTAACACTGTAGAAATAAAACCAAATGATTCTCTCCATTCATCCAGCTTCATAAAGATTTTATCTGCTGCAAGGACAAAACCAGCCGTATCAAAAATTTGTGAACCGATATGACAATGGACACCTAAAAGCTCGATCACTTCTGAACCAAGCACTTGTTTCACCGCTTCATCTGCTTGTCCATTGTGAAGATCAAAGCCAAATTTTGAATCCTCTTGACCTGTCGTAATGTAATCATGCGTATGCGCTTCGACACCAGGCGTGATGCGGAGCAATACCTTCACTTTTTTTGACAGCTCTTGACCAAGCTGTTCAATGAGCTTCATTTCATAGAAATTATCCACAACTATACAGCCGATCCCATGCTCTAAAGCCATTTTTAATTCTTCTCTGCTTTTATTATTGCCATGGAAATGAATTTTTTCTACTGGGAACCCAGCGCAAATGGCTGTGTGAAGCTCACCGCCTGAGACAACATCAAGAGATAATCCTTCTTCTTTAGCAAGCTGAAACATGGCAATGGAAGAAAATGCTTTACTCGCGTATGCTACCTGCGCTGTTAATTCTTCCTCTATAAATGCTTTTTGAAAGCTTTTTGCGCGCTCCCGTATTAAAGCCACATCATATACATAAAGTGGTGTCCCATACGTTTCAGCTAAAGAAACGGCATCAACACCACCAATTTCTAAATGACCGAGTTCATTTTGTCTGCAAGTGCCGTGTAAATACAATGTCATTCCCTCTTTCTCCGCTTCGGCTGAAAAAAGGCAGCTACGTGAGCTGCCTTGTGCCTTGTCTCAAAGTTAAAAATACAATATCACAATCTTCAGCCACTTTCAATGAGCCTTAAGAATTTGGCGGAATTTTTGATCTGTTTTGAGGGTGAACGATGCTCGGTCTTACTTTTGAGCCAGGAACAGACGTCCGAATCAGCACTTGCCACAAAGCCTTCCCATTAAAAGGGAGGAACGGCCACATATAAGGCGTCTGCAATGAACGAATGGAAGTTAAATAAATGAGTAACAACGTAAAACCAATGATGAGTCCATTCAGCTTGAAGATCGCCACTAGTGCTAGGATGATGAGCCTGACAATCTTATTGGCGACACTCAGCTCATAGCTTGGCGTTGTAAAGGTACCGATCGCCGCCAGTGAAACGTATAAGATGACCTCTGGTGTAAACAAACCGACATCAATAGCGATTTGTCCAATTAAAACAGCCGCGATCAGTCCCATGGCGGTCGACAATGCGGTTGGCGTATGAATTGCTGCCATTCTTAAAAATTCCACCCCGAAATCAGCAAGGAACACTTGGAGAATCACAGGGATATGAGAAGGTTTGTTAAACCCAATATAGCTTAAATTGTCAGGCAGAAGATTTGGTTCAAGGATAAAAAGAAACCAAATCGGCAAAAGAAAGGTAGAACATAAAATGCCTAAAAAGCGTACCCATCTTAGGAATGTACCAACGGCAGGAGCCTGGCGGTATTCTTCTGCATGCTGAACGTGGTGAAAAATAGTGGTTGGTGTAATGATGACACTAGGGGATGTATCCGTAATGATGATGACATGCCCTTCTAATATGTGGTTAGCGGCGACATCTGGACGCTCGGTATAACGCACTAGCGGAAAGGGATTATATCCTTGCTTAATAATAAATTCTTCAATCGTTTTATCAGACATCGTCAGCCCATCGACCTTAATTCCTGATACTTCTTTTTCTATAATATCTACAAGATCTGGGTCTGCAATATCTTCAATATAGCAAACACAAACATCGGCTTTGGAACGTTCGCCTACTTTGAGCATTTTGTATCGCAGCTTTTCATCCCGCACTCTTCTTCGAATAAGCGCTGTATTTACAATAATGTTTTCAACAAAACCGTCTCTTGCTCCCCTGACAACCTTTTCTGTATCCGGCTCCTCAGGCATTCTGCCAGGATAACTTCTAACATCAATGATAAAGGCGTAGTTTTCACCTTCTACAACAACTGCTACAAGCCCGGACAGCACTTGATCCACCGCTTCATCCAGCGTTTCTACCTTGGAGACCTGCTGATTGACAAGGCGGTTCTCGACTACATGTGCAAGATCATCTGATTCTGGTTCGTTGTCATTGATTTCGATTAGTTCTTTTAATAAGTAGATGACATACTGTGTATCACACAATCCGTTTACATAGTAAAGCTGGATTTCCTGATCGTGTATATAAATTTTCCGAACACCAAGGTCAAAGCTGAGACCCATTCCGACATTTTCTTTGAAGTAATCTTCATTTTTCTTCGGGTCTCGGTACACGTTTACCTTGTCTTTCTTCATGGAAGCCACTCCTTTCTAATATTAATTCCACTGCTTTCATCGTGATTGGAGATCCCTTGCTCAGATCATCTTTCCGTCCCATCTTGCCAATATCTCCAATCCCGACAACTAATGGGAGATTGAGGGAGTCAAGACAATACACTGTATCCCCGCTCATTTTATGGGGCTCCATTTCGGGAAGACCGTGTTTGTCGACACCGTATTCTGTCAGTTCACCTTCCCGGTCAATGGAGACATGGACCTTTGTCCATTCGGCTTGGTGCGTCTTAGATGCAACTGCAATCGCGCCAATGACTTCGATTTCAGGGT
Organism: Bacillus sp. FSL K6-1000; assembly: GCF_038630785.1. Lineage (NCBI taxonomy): Bacteria > Bacillati > Bacillota > Bacilli > Caryophanales > Bacillaceae > Bacillus > Bacillus sp. FSL K6-1000. The sequence continues at coordinate 2,109,360 of NZ_CP152042.1, forward strand.
GGCGTGCTACATGTTTCATCGCCGTCTCGCCTGTTCCTTCACCGGTCAGTCCAGAATCATCAAACATCACAAAGACTGGATCATACGGTGTTTTTAAAATCATCTGAACAAGTTCAGGTCCTGTCCGTTTGCTTGGATTTCCTTTTGAGCTGGAAATACATCGTCCGCCGACGTTTTTAGCGGCGAGCTCAATGGTTTTGGCAGCATATATATCTCCGTCTGTCACTAAAATGACTTTCCGTCTTTGCCCCATATTCGGTTATCCTTTCGGTTTAAAGATCAGTGCGATAATAAATGAGAATAAAATCGCAGCTGATATTCCAGCCGAGGTTAATTCAAAAATACCGATACCGATGCCGATGAATCCATGTACATCTGCCTGGTGCATTGCCCCATGAAGCAAGCTATGACCAAAGCTGACGATTGGTACGGTTGCGCCCGCACCTGCAAATTCAATAAATTTATCATAAATACCGAATCCGTCTAAAATGGTACCTGCCACAACAAAAGTAGTCATGACATGTGCCGGCGTGAGTTTGAGTACATCTAGCAAAAGCTGGCCAATGACACAAATAAGTCCGCCTGCCACAAAAGCGATAAGATAATCCATTAGCTCTCTCCTCCTGCACGCTCAAATACAACACCGTGCGCAATGGTCGGAATGGTCTCTTTTTGCTGAACCATCATTGGGCTGAGTAGCGCCCCGGTTGCGACAACGAGTACTCTTTGCAGATTCCCTGCTTTCATTTCTTGAAAAATATGACTAAATGTCACAACAGCTGAACAAGCACAGCCGCTGCCTCCAGCGAATACGTTTTGATCGGGTGTATAGATGATTAAACCGCAATCATCGTGCTTTCGCCCAAGCTGGATACCTTCTTCTTTCAGGAGATCCTTTAAGATCGGTGAACCAATGCCTGATAAATCTCCAGTTAAAATCAAATCGTAATCATCTACTGTTCTTCCTAAGTCTTCTAAATGCTGCTTGATGGTGTCTGCCGCGGCCGGTGCCATGGCCGATCCCATATCAAATGGATCTGTAATGCCAAGATCCATGACCCTGCCTACCGTTGCACTTGTAATTTGAATTTGTGAGGGCTCTTGGCTGATAATAACGGCTCCGCTCCCTGTTACGGTACTTGTTGCTGTATCTGGCTTTTGTCCGCCGTATTCGGTCGGGTTTCGAAATTGGCGTTCTGCGGTCGCATTGTGACTGCTTGTTGCTGCGATGGCTCTATTTGCAAAGCCACCATCAATGAGTGCTGACGCAATGGCGACCGATTCCATTGAGGTCGAGCATGCTCCAAATAAGCAGAGAAACGGGATCTTCAGCTCTCTTGCCACATAGTTTGCTGTGACGTTCTGGTTGAGTAAATCTCCAGCTAGCAACAGATCAATATCGCTTTTTTGCAAATTTGCTTTCGATAAAGCGGTTGATATCGCATCATCCATGAGCTTCCTTTCAGCCATTTCCCAGTTCTTTTGATCACAGTGCATTTCATCGTATGTTTTATCAATTAAATGTCCAATTGGACCTTCTTTTTCCTTAGGTCCTGCAGCAGTTCCTTCTGCATTGACATAAAGCTTGTACTCAAATACCCAAGATTGTTTACCTGTTAGTTTCACCTTTCATTCCTCCTACGAAAACATCTTTTCGAAGATGTATCGAATGATCCCTACGATATATGCCGAGACGACACCGAACACAATGACGTTCCCAGCGAGCTTAAACATATTTGTGGCAACACCTAAAACAAGCCCTTCACTTTTATGCTCAAGGGCAGCACTTGTCATACTGTTAGCAAAGCCTGTTACCGGTACGGCCGATCCCGCTCCAGCAAACTGGCCGATTCTATCGTAAATACCGATACCCGTTAATAGAGAAGAAATTAAAATGAGGGTTGCCACTGTCGGGTTCCCTGCTGTCTTTTCATTAAAATCAAAAAAGTGGATATAGAAATTTTGCAGCCCCTCACCTATTAGACAGATTAAGCCGCCAACTAAAAACGCCTTGATGCAGTTGAGGACATAAGGAGGTTTGGGCTGATATGTTTTCACCTTAGATGGATAGTTTTCTTTTAAACTCGACACGTGTTGTTCCCTCCAATTTCTTAAATATAAATAAGCCAATGAAATAGTGAACCAAATATCTTTCCTAAGACGATGGCCATGAGCAGCAAAACAATTTTCCCGTCCATTCCAATTCTTTTCGTTAATATAGGAAGTACATTTAATACTTCAGTAAGTGCAGCTGCAAGCATGCCGACAAAGATGCCTGATAAAAGACCGACCGGCAGCGCCAGCCATTTGGTTAAATGCAGATGTATTTGACTTAAGGTGGCCCAGCCGCCAACAACCGCCCCGCTAATGACTGCCGCCTCGTACCCTTGTATGAAGCGCTGCGTTTTGGTTAATTGCATTAAGCGGGGAATGATGCCAAGCACTGTAAGAAATGCCACAAATCCTGCTCCGACTGTTAAACCGCCGCCAAGTCCAACGAGTACGACAAAAAGCCATTTACCGATCATGGATATCCTTCAATGTTTCTTTATTTTCATTGAGTGCGACATAATGATCGAGATCGAGCTGATATTTAAACATTTCCACTTCGAGCGGACTTGGTTCTTCATTTAAACGCTTTTTAAATACATGATTGAAAAACAAAATCATGCCAAAGCCGAGTCCAAAACTATATGGAATTTGTAATAAATACGGATGCTCAACCGTTTTCCCTGTGATCATTTCATATAGGCGGATATGAACGAGCCGCATACTGACATCCTCGTGGAAATTCATAATGGCAAGCGCCGCTCCGACAAATAATAGAAGCCATACAAACACAAATAAAACGGGAGAAAGCTGGCGTTTGCCTGTATCAATTTCAACAATGGCCTCAGAGCCGCCAACGGTTTGAATGTCGATATCCGGCCACGTTTTTTTGATCGTTTTGACGACATGCATGATATCAAGAACGGCGATGTGACGATCCTTTTTGCTGACATGATACACCGGCATTTTGCTAAGCTTTTGCACAGCAAACTCATCACCAGTGATTTGGGCGACATCCTCTAAATAAATGAGCTGATCTATTCCGGTCTTGATTCGATGGCGCAGCCGAATAAAGATTTGTCCGTCCATCCAAGTCACTTCCTATACGAGGGGTTAAAAATAGTATGTGGTGAAAAATGGTTCTCATACTGATAGAACTTGATTTACCGGTAATTACCACACAAAAAAAGCCAGCCGAATTGGCTAGCTGTCTTTTTGATCCATTTGCATTTGGATTTGCTTTAAAATTTTCTTTTCAAGCCGTGAGACTTGCACCTGTGAAATGCCAAGTCTTACTGCAACCTCAGATTGTGTCTGGTCTTTATAATACCTTAAATACACAATGAGTTTTTCCCTTTCTTCTAATTCCTTGATCGCTTCTTTCAGAGCAATTTTGTCAAACCATCTTTCTTCAGAATGATCGGCAATTTGATCAAGCAATGTTATCGGATCCCCATCATTTTCATACACCGTTTCATGAATGGATGATGGGGAGCGGACCGCTTCTTGGGCGAGGACGACATCCTCTGGTGTGATATCAAGGTATTCGGCAATTTCTTGAACGGTCGGCATTCTTCCATGAGACTTAGACAACTCATCCCTTGCCCGCCGGATTTTATTTCCAAGTTCCTTTAATGACCGGCTGACTTTGACCGTACCATCATCCCGAATGAATCGCTGAATTTCCCCGATGATCATTGGGACGGCGTAAGTTGAAAACTTTACATCATATGACAAATCAAATTTATCCACAGATTTCAGCAGTCCAATACAGCCAATCTGAAACAGATCATCTGGTTCATATCCCCTATTTAAAAAGCGCTGAACAACGGACCAAACAAGACGCATGTTTTTTTCTACGAGGAGGTCTCTTGCTTGCTGATCACCGTCTTGGCTTTTTTTGATGAGCTCTTTGACTTCATCATTTGACAGCTGGGCTTTTTTAGCTTGCTTTTTTACCTCCACATCCATATGAGCAGCTCCTTTAATTACAAAGCGCTTTGCTTTTTGATAGATGCTTTGTTAAACGGATGGTCGTGCCCATTTCTGGAGATGAGTCCACCATGACATCATCCATAAAATTCTCCATGATGGTAAAGCCCATTCCAGAGCGCTCTAAGTCTGGTTTTGTTGTAAAAAGCGGCTGTCTTGCTTCCTCAAGATCGGTAATACCCATGCCTTCGTCACGGATGGTGAGGTAGACGACATGGTCATCTAATGTGACATGGATATGCACCTTGCCATCTGGATTCCCATCATAGCCATGGATGATGGAGTTTGTCACTGCCTCGGATACGACGGTCTTGATTTCTGTTAATTCATCTAAAGTCGGATCAAGCTGAGCGATAAACGCCGCGACTGTCACCCTCGCAAACGATTCATTTTGGCTTAATGCCGAAAAAGTCAGATTCATTTCATTTCTCATGACGCCACCCCCAATGTTTGCAAAGCCGTTTGCTCTGAAGGCTCCATACGAATGATTTTAAACAAACCAGACATATCAAATAACCGATTCACTGCTGGCGAGATGGCACAGACGACCATTTCTCCGCCAAGCTGCTTAATCTCTTTATATCTTCCTAAAATCACTCCGAGTCCAGAGCTGTCCATAAACGATAAATCAGCCAGATTCAGCACAATGTGGCGAATGTCCTCTGTTTCCAAATAATTCGTCACCTTTTGTCTCAATGTTTCTGCGGAGTGATGATCGAGCTCTCCTGTTAACCGAATGCAAAGTACGCTCTCTTTTACTTGAAAATCAATACCAAGGCTCATCTTTTTATTCCTCCTTGCTCTATTTCGGATAAAGAGTGTTTCTCTTTTATAAGAAGTAAATCCTTCACCATGACAAAACTAGTGACCATTCGTCACATTTAGATGTTCTTTTCTTTTTCCTCATAGCAAAAAGACTGCCCATTCCAGCAGTCTTTCTCCTTTTATTTCCATTTCACAAAATCAGCCATTGCTCGTTTGAAGAAAGTCCAAATGCCTGCCTTTTCCATTCCTTCTTTTGCTTCTACAGGACTTTCATGCAGCACTTTTCCATCTTTTTTCAAGACGATCGTACCAAGTTCCGTTCCTTTTGAAAATGGAGCCTTGACATCATGAGACAATTTGATTTCTTTTTTGATCTGATCCACATTTTCGCCTTTTTTCGTTAGAAGGGAGATCGGTTCAGAAGTAACGAGCTGAATATTTTTCTTTTTCCCTTTGCTCACTTTGACCTCCGCCACATCTTGCCCTCGTTTGTAAAGCGGATGAGTCGTATATTGACTAAATGCGTAGTCCAGCATTTTGACTACCTGAGCGTTTCTGTCTTTCGGGGTGCTTGCGCCGAAAACAACCGCAATGACGCGCATGTTACCTTTTTTAGCAGATGCAGTTAAACAGTATTTCGCTTCACCTGTAAAACCGGTTTTCACCCCATCGACACCTGGATAAAATTTAATCAGACGGTTTGTGTTTACAAGCCAGAATTTTTTATCTGTGTTTTGTCGTAGATAGTCTTCGTAGACACCTGTGAATTTTGTGATTTGTTCATATTTCAACAGCTCTTTTGCCATTATTGCCATATCGTGAGCTGTGCTGTAGTGGTCTTTTTCAGGGAGCCCTGTTGGGTTTTGAAAGACTGTTGAGGTGAGGCCAAGCTCTTTCGCCCTTTTGTTCATCTGCTCTACGAACTGTTCTTCAGATCCTGCAATATGCTCTGCCATGGCAACTGAAGCATCATTTCCTGACGCAATCGCAATACCTTTCAGCATTTCTTTCACGGTCATTTCTTCTCCTGGTTCAAGGAAGATTTGCGACCCTCCCATGGACGCTGCATAGTCGCTCGTTCTGACCTTGTCTGTCATTTTCAGTTTACCGTGATCTATAGCTTCCATGATGAGAAGCATCGTCATGATTTTGGTCATACTTGCGGGTGCAAGCTTTTCATCGCTGTTTTTGTTGTAAAGCACCTTTCCCGTGTCACGTTCTATTAAGATCGCTGATTTGGCTTCGTGTGCCAATTCTGATGTTTGTTTTTCTCCTGGTTTTTCAATCTTTTCTTTTGCTGTCGCAGATGGTGAAACCATTGAGATAAGGATCATTAAAATAAACAATGCACATATATGACGTTTCAAGTGGCAGACCTCCATTATCGTAATCCTTTCTATTTTTTCCTCATACAGGCTGTTTTATTCAGAGATCGTATGATTGCAAATAAAAAAAGCCTTCTGCTTGGGTAGCAGAAGGCTTCTGGACACATGCTATGAAAGTTGTTTGACAATGTCTTTTACTAAATCAAGAAAACTTGCTTTCACTTTTTCCGTTACTTCGATCACTTCATCATGTGACAGCGGCTGATCCAAAATACCAGATGCCGCATTGGAAATGCATGAAATGCCAAGTACTTTGATTCCTGCATGACGCGCAACAATGACTTCTGGAACAGTCGACATTCCTACCGCATCTGCTCCAAGCGTTCTAAGGAAACGAACTTCAGCAGGTGTTTCATATGAAGGGCCTGTCATCCCTGCATAAACCCCTTGCTGTACAGATATACCTAAACGCTGGGCTGTTTCTGCTGCAAGTGCCAGCAATTCTTTATCGTACGGTGCAGACATATCAGGGAAACGAACGCCTTGACTGTCATTTGGGCCAATTAATGGATTGGTTCCCATCATATTGATATGATCTGTGATCAGCATGAGGTCTCCTGGACGGAATGAAGTATTCACTCCGCCGGCTGCATTTGTGACAATGCATGTTTCAATACCAATTTCTTTCATCACACGGACAGGAAACGTCACTTGCTTCATATCATACCCTTCATAGAAATGAAAACGTCCTTGCATCGCGCAAACGACAGTGCCTTTCAGCGTTCCGATCACGAGCTGCCCTGCATGTCCCTCTACTGTTGAAACAGGGAATCCGGGAATATCTTCATATTTTATTTTGATTGGATTTTCAATCTCATCTGCTAAAATGCCAAGCCCTGATCCTAAAATCAATCCAACTGTTGGTACATATGTCGATGCTTGTTTAATATATGCCGCCGCTTCTGAAAACTGTGCTCCCACGAGATTTCCCCCTATTTGAGTTTAGATAAAAAGCTTGTTCCGTATTTTGGCATCGCTATCTTGAAATTATCGGCAACGGTTGCCCCAAGATCAGCAAATGTTTTTGCTGTTGGCAGTTCATTTGCTTCCTGATGCTTTTTGCTGTAAGCAATGAGCGGAACGTATTCTCTTGTATGATCTGTTCCGTGATGAACCGGGTCATTTCCATGATCTGCTGTGATCACAAGAAGATCATCCTCTTTCAACAGGTCAAACACTTCAGGAAGACGTGCGTCAAATTCCTCTAATGCTTTTCCATAACCCTCTGGATCTCTTCTATGTCCGTAAAGAGCGTCAAAATCAACAAGGTTCAAAAAGCTGAGTCCTGTAAAGTCTGTTTTAAGTGTATCGACCAGCTTGTCCATTCCATCCATGTTCGATTTTGTTCTAAGAGATGATGTGATTCCTTCGCCGTCATAAATATCAGAGATTTTTCCGATCGCAATGACATCGAGCCCATCATCTTTGAGTTCATTCATAACTGTACGGTCAAATGGTTTTAACGCATAATCATGACGGTTTGGTGTTCTAACAAAAGCATCAGGCTCTCCGACAAACGGACGAGCGATAATCCGTCCAACCATATATTTTTCATCTAATGTGAGTTCACGGGCAATTTCACAAATACGGTAAAGCTCATCTAATGGCACAACTTCTTCGTGCGCAGCAATTTGCAGCACAGAATCCGCAGATGTATAAACGATTAAATCGCCTGTTTTCATGTGCTCTTCGCCAAGCTCATCTAAAATTTCCGTACCAGACGCAGGTTTATTTCCAATAATACCTCGGCCAGTTTTTTCTTTTAATTCATTTAATAGTTCATCTGGGAATCCGTCTGGAAAGACTTTGAACGGTGTGTCTATGTAAAGACCCATGATTTCCCAATGCCCTGTCATTGTGTCTTTACCATTTGATGCTTCTTGCATTTTTCCATAATACGCAAGCGGTTTTTCATCCGCTGGAATTCCTTTGATTTCTTTAATATGACTCAGCCCAAGCTTCGCCATATTCGGCATATGAAGCCCGTTCATTTTTTCAGCAATATGTCCAAGTGTATCTGCACCTACATCATTAAAATCAGCAGCATCTGGTGCTTCCCCAATCCCTACTGAATCCATTACGACGAGGAAAATGCGTTTATACTGATAATCAGGCATTAAAAAGCGCCTCCTTCAATATTCTTGTCTTTTGACCTTACAAACAGTAAGAGGTCAGACATCTCAAGTATAAACCGTTTACAAGCCAGTTGACAACCATAAACGGTGTAAAGATGAAAAAGCATGACACCCGTTCATCGTGTCATGCTTTACTTATGCCCTTGGATGGAATTTGTGATACACATCTTTCAGTCTTGTTTTCGTCACATGTGTATAAATTTGTGTTGTTGAGATATCGGCATGTCCGAGCATCTCCTGTACAGCTCTTAAGTCCGCACCGTTTTCAAGCAGGTGTGTAGCAAATGAATGTCTGAGCGTATGAGGCGTCAGCTCCTTTTGAATCCCTGCTTCAATGGCTCGTTTCTTTAAGTTCTTCCAGAAGCCCTGGCGCGACATTTTTTTCCCGTGATGATTGAGAAACAGGGCATCGGACGGCTGTTTTTTTAACAGCTTGCTTCTTCCCTTTTCGATATATTCTTCAATTGCGCTTGCGGCAGCTTCACCGATTGGCACAATTCGCTCTTTTCTTCCTTTTCCAAAACAGCGGATAAAGCCCATTGTGAGGTGCACATCTGCAAGGGTCAGATCCAGCATTTCACTGACGCGAATGCCTGTTGCATATAAGAGCTCAAGCATTGCTTTGTCTCGGTAGTCAAAGGGAGTGTGCTGATTTGGTGTATCAAGCAGTTTTTCGACCTCCCCTAATGATAGAACTTTCGGTAATGTCCGCTCTGTTTTTTGCGTTTCAATGTTCCATGACGGGTCATCCGTTGTCACTTTTTCCCGAAGCAGAAATTGATGAAAGGAACGGATCGATGATAGATGCCGTACAGACGTTTTACTCGATTTCCCTTCCTCTTTTAACTGCTTTAAATAATGAATGATATGCAGGCGCGTGACATCGCTAATATCCGTCAGCTGTTCATGTGTCATTAAAAAAGACAAGTAGTTCTGCAAATCTCTTTTATAAGAAACAATGGTATTTTCAGAGAGTCCTCTCTCTACGGTCATAAAATGAATAAAGTCGGATAATTGATCGTTCAATGATTTCTACTCCCCGTTTTGATAAAAATAAATCAATCGGTCTTGCCAATTGTCTTGATTCGGCTGATCCATTTCCATCACTTTAATTGCTGCACCCTCTGGTTTATCATAACGATGGTAGCTTTCATATTCTGAATTTATCCATATCATAGCATAATAGAACAGGACGGTAAAACCTGTGAACAAGATAAATACTTTGATCACTTCACCTGTTGTTTTGAGCCATTTTCGCATGATCTTCAAGTCCTTTCTCACCTTCTCATTACTTCAGCATATGCCAGGTAGGACAAGGAATATACAGCGAAAATGCAAAAAACCTCTTCATCTTAAATGAAAAGGTTCCAATTCGGATTATTTGCCGGATTCATCATCATGACACCGGTGGCAAATACCATGGAATGTCAATCTATGATCCTTAATTTTAAATTTCCAGTCACGTTCAATAATCTCTTCTACATCTTCTAATAAATCATCTTCTATCTCATCGACTGTTCCGCATTCCATGCAGACAAGATGGTGATGGAAGTGAGCGGCTCCTTCTTTGCGAAGATCATATCGCGAAACGCCGTCTCCAAAGTTAATTTTATCAACAACTTTCAGTTCAGTGAGCAATTCTAACGTCCGATAAACAGTAGCAAGACCAATTTCAGGAGACTTCTCTTTTACGAGGAGGTATACATCTTCTGCACTTAAATGGTCTTCTTCATTCTCAAGCAGTACTCTTACTGTGGCTTCACGCTGTGGCGTGAGCTTGTAGCTGGAAGAATGAAGCTGTTTCTTAATTCGATCAATCCTATTTTCCATTGACTTTCCCTCCTACGCCACATTACTTGATCATTATATCAAATGATGTGCTGAGAGCCAACTATAATCATTTTAAATTGATAAATAAATTGATTATTAATTAATAACAATTATAAAAGAATGCCTGCCAGCTTTTTCATGAGCATGAATGATATGTACGATTCAAAAAAAGATGAAAGTGCAGCAAGCGCTAAAATCATCAGCAGAACCGATGCATACCGGCCAAACCACTGGACGGGTGCTTGACTGATGGTTTTTTTCATGAAGAGCTGTCCAATGAGACGGATGGAAAACGCAATCGCACAGGTGCCAATCACTAAATAGGCTGGAATAAGCAGAATGTTTTGCGGAAGCACCGATACAAACGAGAGAAAAAATCCACTCAGCCCCATTTGATTCACGAGAAAACCAACAGTAAATCCAACAACAATTCCTTTTAAAAAGATCATGAGAAAGATGAGCGGCAGACCAATGATGGATATTCCCAGTATCCACATAAGGCCTAAATATTTCATATGATGCAGGAAGCTTTGTAAAAACATTTCTTTTGATTCTGCTGCTTTCTCATTCGTCAGCTGACCAAAAAATTGATTTAAATAATAGAATAAATCCTCTTTCTGGCTAAATGTCATGCTATTGACAATGATGGCACCGAAGATCACACCCATTAAAAAGAGTACAGAGACAAATAAATAAATCGAGAGATGATCTTTTACGTGCTGAAGAAGATGCTCCTTCCAAGACTTTTTCCGCATGTGTCTTCCTCCCAAATCGTAAGGTTACTAGATTCTATGAGAGAGATTACGAAACATGACAGTTTTATTGAAAGAAAAAAGAGAAAGCAGCCTGCTCACTGCTTTCTCTTTTTCATTTATCGTGCGGCTTTTTGTACGTTCACAAGCCCGGCACCGTAATAAAAAGGTTCTCCAAGTTTTGTCGCCGTTTTTGACAGTCTCTCACGCACTTCATCGTTTGTCAGATTCGGATGTTTTGATAGAATGACAGCCGCAGCGCCCGTTACATGCGGTGATGCCATTGACGTTCCGCTCATGTAGCCATATTCGTTATGAGGAATGGTGCTCAGCGTTGAAACGCCTGGTGCTGAGACTTCCAGTTCTTCGCCAACAGATGAATCAAAAGCTCTTTGCTTTTTTTGGTCAACAGAGGCAACAGCCATCACGGAGCTGTATTTAGCCGGATAGTCAATCGTATTGAGAGATCCATAACTTCCTTCATTCCCTGCAGAAGCCACAATGAGAATCCCTTTTTCATACGCTCGATCTACCGCTTCTTTCAGCGCCTCAGATTCACTTGCTCCCCCCATACTAATATTGATGACATCCATGTCATTCTCAATGGCCCATTCAATCCCTTTTATGATCCAGCTATAGTAGCCGTCACCATTTTCATCTGCCACCTTAACAGCATAGATAGAGGCTTTTGGCGCAACACCAACGACACCTACCTTATTATCTAAAGCGGCAATTGTCCCTGCCACATGCGTGCCATGTTTATGCGGATCTACAAGCGGATCGGACTCTGTCGGTACAAAGCTCACCCCGCCGGTGACATGTAAATCCTCATGTTTGCCGTCGATCCCGCTGTCAAGAACTGCTACTTTGACATTCTGTCCAGCGTATCCTTGTTTATGTACCTTTTGTGCTTTGATGCTTTTGATGCCATATGGAACAGTTTGACTGCTTGTTTTTGCTTTTTGGTCTTCCTCAATGAAAGTTACTTCTTTTGCTTCATTCAGTTTCTTTTTCGATGTCTCATTCAACGACACTTTCATCATATCTATTTGCTCTATGGATTCTTTCACATGCCCGCCAGCTTCTTCTACAAGCTGTTTTTGTATTTTGTCTTGAACGGAAGAAGAAAAGCCGATCATGTACTCTTTTTTTGCTTGCTCCTTTGCAGAAATATCTGACGCGCCAAACATGACCGATGCCACAAGCACACTTGCCATACAAAGCCCTGCTCCAAATGACTTGACGTTCACGATACTCACTCTCCCTTTCGTTTCTTTTTGTCATTTAACTACATTTTTAGACAAAAAGAAACGACCGTTTGTCCTATTTTTTAAAATTTTTCCATTTATTTGATCTAGTTGTCACAAAAAAGCAAAATAAAAATGCTTATGATCCTCTTGATAGTGATCATAAGCATTTCGTCCTTTATGTTTTTTCATCATGTGCTGCAAGACTTCTTGTTTTGTTTTTGTCTTCCTTTCGTGTGTGCTAAAATGCGGCATGTTTCCTCTCGACAGTTCTGGATTTCGGCTGTGCTGCCTTTGGATATGCTCTCGTTTTTTCTTTGCTTTGCTTTTTCCCATTTGGCAAAACCCCTTTCGTTGACGTTATGATACACGATGTTACATAAAAAAGATAGACGTAAATACGTCTATCTTTCTGTTTTTATCATATCAAGATGCGGAATCCCATCTTCATCATAAACATCTGAGACGACCTTGAAACCAAATGATTCGTAAAATGACTTCAGGTAGGCTTGCGCCTGTATTTTGACACTTGTTTCACCTAGTTCATTAAGCTTTTCCAAAGCCTTGATGAGCAGCATCTTTCCATACCCTTTTTTCCGGCCGGCCTGCGTCACAAGAACACGGCCGATGGACGCCTCTTTGTACACGATCCCGTTTTGAAAAATTCGGCAATAAGCCACAATGGTACCATTCTCTTTTGCGATGAGATGAATTGCTTCTTGATCCCTGTGATCAATTTCAGGGTAAGGACATGTTTGTTCTACAACAAACACGTTAACTCTTTCCATAAGAATCAAGTAAAGATCCTCTTTTGACAATTGTTCAAACGTTTGACATGTCCATTTAATGTGACTCATGATTGATATCCACCTTACCGTACACTCCGCCTCCACCAGCGATTAGTCCGACTTCGCCCTTTCTTGCTTTGATGATGTAGCCCGCTGTCTTTTCTGGCAAAACGGCTTTTAGTTCTTGTTCTGTTGCTTGATGCAGAATATTCATCTCTGTGTGAAACACGGCTTTTAGCTTCTCCAGCGTTTTAGGTCCAACACCCGGAATAAACTGAAGCGGGAGCTGATGAACATAAGGAGGTCTCATTCTTTTTTCACTTTCTTGGTCAGCAAGCTCTTTTAAACGCTCACTTACTCCTTTTGTCATCCGGGTATGTCCGCATTCGTGGCACTCTTCCTGATCTGATGCGTGAGGTCTTACCCCGCATTTCTCGCAGGTCGTATGATAATACTTCCCAAGCCGCGGAGCAAGTCCATAATTTCCTGTGACAGCTCTGCCATCTTTTTCTTCAAGGGCTAGCTTGAATTCGGCAAAAGAGGCATGATCCATTTTGATTTTTGTATATTCTCGCGCGATTTTCCCTAAAGAATGGGCATCTGAATTCGTTAAAAAGGGATACCGGTTCAGCTCACTCAGCTGGGACGCCATTGACGTATCACAGCTAAGACCAAGCTCAACAGCATCAATAAGGTCAGGATCAAATACTTCCGTTAAAGAAGTGCTGACCCCTTTGCCGTATAGACTTTTATGCGGCGTAAAAATATGAGCAGGAATAAACAATCCTCCTAGCTCTTTTACTTTGTGCTGAAGTGTTTTCCCATCAACATAGAGGCGCTGTGAGCTCAAATGGACATTTTTCATATGAAGCGAAAGCCATGCGGAGAACTCAGACATTTTGTGTAGTGTGGGCATAAATGCCAGCACATGAATCGGACCTTTTGAATGGTCATCATTGATCTCTAATTCACTGCCTAAAAGCAGCACTGTCGGTCCAAATGATAGACCGCCGTCATTTAGTTCCGTGTACCGGCCTTCCTCTACACCCTCTATTAACTCTTCTAAGACTTCTGGAGATTGTGCATCTATCACACCAATCATCCCCATCCCTTTACTTTCTGCTGCTTCAATGAGAATTTGGTCAATTGTCAATGACCTTGCACCTGTAATTTTGACAGCTCTGCCTGTTCTTGTTCTGCCAATATGAATATGGATGTCTGCAAAAAATTCCTTCATTTTGTTGACTCAAGTACCTCTTGCAGTTGTAAGTATTGAATGGCATAGGCTGTTTTTGCATCGTAAATATGCTGATCTTCAATGAGGTGCAAGGCTTCTTCTAATGAAACTTCCATTACTTCGACAAATTCATCTTCATCCAGCTCTCTTTTTTCTTCAAGCGGAACTAGCTGATCTGCTAGATAAATGTGAACAATTTCATCTGCAAAACCAGGTGATGTATAAAAGGCCGTCAGCTTTTGAAGCTGCTGAGTTGTATATCCTGTTTCTTCTTCTAATTCTCTTAATGCTGTATGTGCCGGCTCTTCCCCTTTTTCTAGTTTTCCAGCCGGAATTTCAACGATGGCTCTCTCTAATGCTTTACGGTATTGTTTGACCAAGATGATTTTATTTTCGTCTGTACGTGCAATGACAGCTACTGCACCAGGATGTTTAATGATTTCGCGTTTGCCTTGTTTTCCGTTAGGCAATTCTACATCTTCAAGTACCAAATCAATGATTTTTCCGTTGTATAATTCTTTCGACGATAATGTTTTTTCTTCAAAGTCCTTCAATTTTGTCAGCTCCTCGTTCTACTTTCACTTTTTACTTCATTTATTTTAACATAGATGATTTAAGAGAAGCGAAAAGCGAAACGCTTGCTTCAATGCGCCATTTGAAATCACCTAGCTTGAATTCCTGATTTTTTTCACTTAATGTGAAAGGATAGGAGTGTGATGGAATTGAAAAAAAGACGTATTGGCACCTCAGATCTTTTAGTGAGCGAGGCGGCACTAGGATGCATGTCTCTTGGGACTGATAAAGAAAAAGCGCTCTCTTTATTAGATGAGGCCATTGATCTCGGAATTAACTATTTGGATACAGCCGATTTATATGATTTTGGGACAAATGAGGAAATTGTTGGGGAAGCCATCAAAAATAGACGGCAAGATTTGATTTTGGCGACAAAAGGCGGCAACCGCTTTGAAAAAGGCAAACCAGGCTGGGACTGGGACCCTTCAAAGGCGTACATAAAGGAAGCAGTAAAACAAAGCCTCAAGCGGCTTCAAACAGATTATATTGATTTATATCAATTGCATGGAGGCACGATTGATGACCCCATTGATGAAACGATTGAGGCTTTTGAAGAATTAGTAGAGGAAGGCGTTATTCGCTATTATGGCATTTCATCTATCCGCCCAAATGTCATTAAAGAATATGCCAAAAAGTCCAATATCGTAAGCGTGATGATGCAATATAGCTTACTCGACCGCCGCCCGGAAGAATGGTTCTCTCTTCTTGAAGAACAAAGCATTAGCGTCGTCGCAAGAGGTCCTTTAGCGAAAGGATTATTAACTGAAAAACCACTTTCTCAAGCAAGTGCAGCGATTCAAAAAAACGGCTATCTTCAATATTCATTTGAAGAGCTTCAGCAGATCATTCCTTCTTTAAAGAAAGTCGCTTATGACCTATCACTCACTGAACTGTCCATTCAGTATATACTGAAACATTCTGCGGTCAGTTCCGTTGTATTTGGCGCGAGCTCGGTGGATCAGTTAAAAGAAAACATAGCAGCAGCAAATGCACGTTCTTTAAGTGACCAAGAAGTCAAAGCAGTAACTTACTATACAAAACCGTTTGTGTATGAAGCGCACCGATCCTAATAAGAAAAAATCACATCATTTGATCTCGTCAGAATGTAGAAAAACTCATGTTTTTCTACATTTTTTATGTTTTCTCTATATAAAATAAGGAGGGGCTAAAAGCCCCGTTGTCTTATCTTGCACTTTCGTAATATGCATAATTTCCAGATTTGCCTTTAAAATAATATGTAATACCTAATTGGTTGAAACTATTTGCAAAAACGCCATTATTTGAATGCATACATATTCTATTAGGTTTTACTTCAAAAGAAGCATCAGCGCAACCTACAATTGACGTAGCCTTTGTACTCACATCCGCATTCGTTAACTCATTTGTTGCAAGAGTTTGTCCAGAAACAGGTAAAAGCAATCCTAAAGATAAAGCGACTCCAGCCATTGTTTTTCTCAATTTCACGTGAATCATCTCCATTACCAAATTTTGTAACACATATTCATTATAAGAAGAACGATCCTCCACCAAAAGGGTCTCAATGACCATATTTTCAATAAAAAGGAATTTAAATAAATCAATACTCACCTTTTTACTTCTGTTTCAAACATAAGTTATGGGATTTCGTTTCGTTTGACTGTAAAAAACATACTGTCACGATTCTAAAATGAAGTGATGTGAAGGAGGCAAAAATGCTTTTCTCTTTATGGACTCTGTGGATCTATCTCAAGGATGATGACATAAAAAAAGAAAGCATCATTGCTCCCTTTTTTTAGCTTTTATACTTTCTCCAGTCTAAATGGCTTTCATCTAGCAACTCTGAAAAGCTTTTGTTTTTTTCTTTTTCTTTCTGCTGCCGAAGGAGGTCTTGTCGTTTTTGTTCTTCTCTTTTTTCTGTTTCGACGGCGAGGTTCTGTTTCATTTGAAGAAGCTGCTGTTTGACATCGTCCTTTATGCCGTCCTTTAATTTCGCTTGATCCTGATTGGTCTTTTTCATTGTGCCTCTCTCCTTTTGACTTAGTGTATCATCCGTTTTATTTTCTGAGCAAGAGGAACGCCAATCTACCAACATGTGGTATGATCGTCATAGAAAAAACTCCGGAAAGGAAGAATCGGCTAGATGAAGAAATGGATTGCTATATTTGCCTTCATATTATGTCCACTCGCTGTCATCGGCATTTTTTTCACCAATAAAATGATGTATATTCGAAAATTAACGGATGAAGAGCTCATCAAACGAGAATCAGATGGAGGCCATTATCATCACGAGGAATTTCAACAGCTTAAGAAAGAGAAAGTGTGTATTCCTTCAGCATTTGGTTATAATCTACATGGCTATTTTGTGCCGCATCCTCATACAACACGCACAATCGTACTTTGCCACGGTGTGACAGTCAGTTTGATTAATTCCGTTAAGTATATGAAATTATTCCAAAAGCTCGGATGGAATGTACTGCTTTATGATCATAGAAGACACGGGATGAGCGGCGGGAAAACCACGAGTTATGGATATTATGAAAAAGAAGATCTAGCAAAGATCGTAAAGTGGCTCAGACAAAAACTCGGAGAAAGTGCCATCATTGGGATACACGGAGAATCAATGGGTGCAGTCACGACCTTGTTATATGCTGCGAAGCCGGAAGCAACCGCCAATTTTTACATAGCAGACTGCCCTTTTGCTTCTTTTGAGGACCAGCTTCTGTATCGATTAAAAACAGATTTTCGCCTTTCAGGGCAATGGATTCTTCCACTAAGTGATCAAGTGTTAAAATGGCGGGACGGATACCGCATCCGGCAAGTTTCCCCTCTTGATGTGATCGATCATGTGAAAGAACCTGTACTTTTTATTCATAGCCGCCATGACGACTATATCCCCTGTGAGCAAAGTCAGCAGTTATATGCACGAAAAAAGGGTGACAAACAGTTGTTTATTGCGCCACATGGTGCGCATGCAATGTCTTTTAGCGAAAATAAGGAAGCTTATGAGCAAGAAATTCAAGCATTTCTTCAAAGATTTGAATTGAATGAAAATAAAAGAGGAGAATGAACAGCAGTTCGTCCCCTCTTTTTGAGCTAACTTATGCGATAGTCACCACTGTTGTATGGTGTCTGCCCGCAAGCTCCATATGGCTCTCTTCCGATTGCTGCTGACTCATGACCGATAATCCTGCAGTTGCTGCCAATAAAAGAACTATCAAACTCGTTTTCATATAAATGACCCCCATTTTGAATTTTTGATATGGCTTGAATTTTCCTTTCGTAAAACCGGGTAGATACTTCAAACAGTCCAAGCTCATTGTAATAATGAGCCGCATCAAGTGCCAATTCCTCAATATCTGGGTATAAGCGCTTGTCCTCGAGCAGGTCTAATGTATCGTCTATGATTGTTATGTCTGCATCAACGTACAATGCTTTTAAGAACTGAAATTTGCAGATGTAAATTTCATCTTCTAATTCACAGGCCTTCATAATACCTTGTTGATAGAGGGTTAACGACTCTTCTATTTGTTTTTGTTTAAACAGGATTTGTGTCAGCATAAATAGTGGGTCTAGAGAGCGATTAAGATGGGTTAAATTCTCCTTTTCAAACACTTCAATAGAGTCTTTCAGATAACGGCTTGCTTCCGCAAGATCGTTCATTTGATAATAACAGTTACCTAAGTTGAAAAGGGCCGAACCTATGACTCGAGGGTTTCCAATTGAGCGTGCTCGCTTTAGAGCATTTTTAAAGTAGGGCAATGCATGTTCATAGCATTTCAAATCATCATAGTTTGCACCAATGACAAATTCACAGTGGATGATTCTCAGCGTGTACGTTCTGTAGGCAGAATACGTATCTAACGCTTGCAAGGCATAGTGCATCGAAAAGTGGGTTTGTTTCATGTGGTAGTAAATTTCTGCTAATTTAAAGTAAAATTCTGCTCTTTCTATATCATCTGATATGAGATTGAGCTTTTTTTCTGCTGAGCGGTAATAAGCAATGGCACTTAAGTAGTTTCTCTGTTCAAATTCAAACATTCCTGTGAAAAAATGAACATAGTATTCAAGCATATCCGTTAATTTCGTTTGTGAATGTTCGATCGTTTCTAGCAAATTCTTAATCTCTTCATCATTCGAGGCTTTCTTTGCCGGTTCAAAATATTCAAGCATTACCTTGTGGCGAAAATCCATCAGCTGGTAAAACAATAACAAGTTTTGATCCTGCTCCATTTCGAGGATTTCCTGCTCGATCTCCGCCTTCAGCTTCTCTGCTTTCATCACATGAAATCCGCAAATCTGCCTATACCATTCGTTTATTTTGATTCCAACCTGAGGCGATGACAGCTTGAGCTTCAATTCACTTTAGCACCTCCCTTCTCATATACGATACATGTTGTATTCTATCACATTTCCTCGAATGGAAGAAATATGAAATGTCATTTTTCGCAAAGTTTTCGGTATCCCGCAATAAACGCTGCAAATGCCTATTTTTCGGCATTTACAGCCATTATTTTTTCTATTTCCAGCTTGCTCATTTTGTCGAATTGTTTGTTGAAAAACTGCTTTTTTTGCTTCAAAAGATCATTTTTCAGATTAGACAACCGTGCCGTTTGATGAGATGATGAACGCACGAAAAAAACCCTTTCGAAAAAGGGCTTTTATAATACATCTGTTACTTGGTCCATATTCTCTTTGATCCAATTAACAGCTAATTCGAGCGTTGGAAATTCTTCCGTTTCAAATGTGACTTCATCTTGAAGAAGCCAAACGTCCTTTTTCACCGAATCCATTCCACCTATTGACCAGTGCAAAAGGCTATAGGGATGATTGTTATTTAAAAACGACACCCATGTTTTATTTTGTGCCGTATTTTGTATCACTTTTAGCTTTTGATCCACTACATTTCCACCTTACTTTACAAGTATACCCATTCTCGGGCTGAGTATTTGTTGAGGACTTTTCAACATGAGTGTGTTGGCTTTTTCATTAAAATCAATCGTCATTTCCTCGTCAAAAAAGACCTTTTGTGCTGTGTGTATGTACAGCTTAAAGAGCTGATTATGCTTGAGCTCTTCCCATTCGCCTGTTCTTTCACCTGTGAGCCAAATCATTGGGACACCGCTTACCGCACAGCCGCACCCATCTGAATCATATCGAAGGAGCAGTTCTTTTGTTTCATGCGCTGCTTGTTGTTTTGTAAGGAACGCTGCTGCTGGTTCTGTTATATGAATATACATGCCGAACATCCTTTTTTCGTTGATTGTTACATTGTAACATATCAGTCATTAATTAAACATGTTCACGTCCTGCCAGCTCTTATGTCTGATCATTTTTCTTTAACTGCTCTGACCAATTGTACGCCTCTTGTTCAATTTCTTTAATGAGCCCATCTTTTCCTTTCATATAACTTGCCATATCTTCAGGATATGCTTTTGCCAATTGACGCTTTTTATCGGCATAGGCTTTGGCACGATCAGGTGCAGCCTTTAAATAATCTCGGAACACCAAATGCCTTTTTACATCATCATGTCCAGCTTCATAGGCGTGAACGTGATGTGTTCGATTCAAGCCGCCTTTTCTAAAAAAACGTCTTCCCTTGAGTCCATTTTCTCCGAGCGGTTCATATCCAAGCTGACGAAACAGGTGGTTACATTCATCTAAGCGACTGATATGCTTCACCTCTAGCAATATATCAATAATTGGCTTAGCCGCCATTCCTATGACTGACGTACTGCCAATATGGTGGCCATATATCCAGTTGTCGCCAACTATCTTTTTCAGCTTGTCATGCTCATCTTGAAATTGTTTTGGCCAGCTCGCTTGGTATTCAATCACTTCCACTTTTCGAAGCATCAAACGTTCCATCTTTGTTAACATCAGATTGTTTTCCACCTGCAAACGATCCTTCTGTTTAAACCCTAGTTTTTCATAAAGCTTGATTGCTGGTATATTTGCTTCCGCTGTTGTGAGCTCAATTGTTTTTTGATGCTGGATGATGGATTGCAGGAGCTCTGTCCCGATTCCTTGATTGACATGATGTGGATGCACAGCTAACCGGCTGAGGATGATCCGATCGTCATGCAGTTCATATGAAGCGATCCCTAACAAATGCCCCTCTTTTTCAAATCCTATGAAAATCTCATTTGTTTCTATTATGTCTTTAACCGTTTCTTTTAAGGGCGGTAAATCTTGATAGCCAATTTGCTCTGCCTCCCGCTGATATGCAGCCAATTGGATATGTAACAGCTCTTTTGCTTGTTCTTTATTTTTTTGATTCAGTCTAATGATCATGCTTTCGCCTCCAGCTTTTTCACAAACAGCACCCTGTCTTCATGAATGCCGTCGTAATCTGAAAAAACTGAAATGCCATCGACCGTTTTATCTCCCTTTTCTATCTGAAAACCGAGCTTTGTATGGTAAGCAATTGAGACTTTATTGACAGGAGCTGTGATGGCCTTAATCGTTGTTCTTCCTTCCTTTTCAGCCGCTTCATAAAACGCTTGATAGAGAATTTTGCCAATCTTCAATTTTCGGTGGTCTGGATGTACCCCCACAAAGTGAATATACGCTTCATCTGAATGCGATTGCGATAAAAAACCGACTAAAAAGCCGATCAGTTCACCTTTTTCAACAACGACAAAACTTGTTTGCTGAAAATGTTCGAAAAATAGCTTTGGCAATTTTGCGCGCAAATCTCTGCCTCCCCACCAGCTTTGAATGACGGATGTGACCGCATAAAAATCTGACGGCTTCACTTGACGTATCATGATGGCCTCGCCCCTTTTCATTTTTAGCTGTACCGTTTCACAAAAAATCAACTGTTTCAATAGTCTACCTGTCTGATCAATTGTTTGTAAAGGTGATGTATCAGCCTTTTTTCCTTCAGCTTTGTTGGTTCTTCGTCTTTTCGCGGTCATCTCCTTTTAAATCTTCACACTTATTTCAAAAAGTTCACTTTTTATGCGAAAGATCCATTCTTTTGTTATGTTAAAATTGTTCATATAAGAAATGGAACAAAAGTTTATTGGAGATGATGATATTGGTTTGGATTGTTACTTCACTTGTTGTGTTTAGTCTTTTAAAGCTGCTTGTCACTTCGCTGCCTTCTGGTGTTGTTGAACGCCTTTTTAGTCGTTATGCGGTGCATGCAAAAGTAACAAGTGATCAAACAACGATGACGTTTCAAGGACGTCCACTCGATGATCAGCAAACATCTGAAATTATTCAACATTTTAATGATGCGATCTTTATTGAACGCTATTATATTTATCCTGGTGACGAAGAACGTTTTCTTCATCCGCAGGAAGGACCAGCGCCGCTTACCATGCAAACAAAGCTTGGCAAGCATGATGTGACCCTTTATCTGTATCATTACGATGACCACGTGGATGTGGTGCGGCAGTTTACTCATAAGCCTAAGAAAAAGCTAACGGCCTATCGTTTGCGTTCTGAGCCGCTCCAAGCATCCAATAACTTGGCACATGCTTAAAATGGCTCATTTTACACAGATGAGACGAAGTGGAGACACTTCGTCTTTTTTGTATGGATTTACACTCTTCTCTTTGAATGATTTACCAGTATCAATTTCACCTTCTGGCGGTTAAAATATATACAGAACATACGTTCTAAGAGGTGAAAATGATGAATGAACGAGCCATTCTGCTTGTGGATATGCAGTCATTTTATGCGTCGGTCGAAAAAGTGGAGGCTCCCCATTTGAAGGATGTGCCGCTCATCGTCTCAGGAGATCCTGAGCGGCGGAGCGGGGTCGTACTTGCGGCCTGCCCGCTCGCTAAAAAACGGGGCGTACAAAATGCATCAAGATTATGGGAAGCACAGGAGAAATGCCCTGAAGCCGTCGTCGTACGTCCACGTATGCAGCGCTACCTTGATGTTTCTGTCATGATGACAGAACTGCTTGAACAATACACAGATCTTGTCGAACCCTATTCAATTGATGAACAGTTTCTCGATATTACGGGGAGTGTGACACTACTCGGTTCACCCCGCGAGATCGCCCAAAATATACAAACGACCATTATGAACCAAACAGGCATTTACGCACGTGTTGGCATTGGTCCTAATAAAGTGCTCGCTAAAATGGCCTGTGACCATTTTGCTAAAAAAAACACATCTGGCATCTATGAGCTTCGTGCAGACCGGGTGGCGGCTGATTTATGGCCGCTTCCGGTTGGAAAACTATTTGGCGTCGGTAAACGAATGGAGCACCATTTAAGACGAATGGGCATCAGTACCATTGGGACACTTGCTACTTATCCGTTAGACCGGCTAAAAAAGCGCTGGGGAATCAACGGGGAGCTTCTGCAGCGAACTGCTTTAGGACACGACCCTTCCCCGGTCACTCTTCACACACATGATCAGCAAAAAGCGGTTGGGCATCATATGACCCTTCCCCATGATTATGCGTCCTTTGAGGACATCAAAGTCGCCATTCTTGAATTGAGTGAAGAAGTGGCAAGACGTGCGCGCTTCAAGCATTATGTTGGGCAAACGGTGTCTGTTGGCGTAAGAGGCGCTGATTTTTCTCATCCGACTGGATTTCATAGACAAATCAAGCTCCATTCACCCACACAGTACGGGACAGATATTGCAGACGCAGCCATTCAGCTATGCCAGCAGCACTGGGACGGCCAGCCCATTCGCAGTGTAGGTATTACTCTCTCGCAGCTGCAGCCTGACAGCCAATATCAGCTGAGTTTATTTGATCACCATTTAAAAAAAGACAGACTCAGCAAAGTATTTGATGCCATCCATATGAAGTATGGACCTGCTGCACTCTTGCACGCTTCGTCACTAACAAGCGCAGGGCAGGCGTATCACCGCGCCGAAAAAATTGGTGGACATTACAAATAACGGAGGCGAACATCCATGAATCCCAATAAATTAACACCTGGATACAACATCATGTGGGAATCAAGCCGAATGATGCTCCCAGAGCACCGCGAACAGCTGCTTGCTCAAAAACGGAAGAAAAAAGAATACACGCCTCCTCCGCTGAGCACTGATCAGCTAGAGGAAATGAATTTTTTGATCACACAGTCGATTACAGAGGATCAAGCGATTTGCGTGACATATGCTGCAGCAGGTATGAAACAGCAGTTTTGGGGCTGGGTGAAAGCCATTCATTATGAAACGCAGCGCATAAAAATCGTCAATGATGAAGATGTTCTCCACCTGTCCTTGCAGCAAATTGCCGCGATTGATCTTGATTAAATGGTCTTTAAGTGATCGTACGAATCGGCAGATCTAAAAGACATAGAAGCATCGGCAGAAAAAACATGCTCTCCAAATTTGCGGGCTATTCGGAGCTCCTCTGTCATATGGCGGATGTCTCCTCCATCAAATTGTGTATTTAATTTGCACAATTTTTCATGTATGATTGGAACATCTTAACACTCAGGGGAGAAACAGCATGAAAAATAATTTACGTACTTTACATCCACTTAGTTGGACGATCATCATCGGCACCATATTCGGCCGAATGGCGACGTCCATGAGCATTCCTTTTTTGGCCGTTTATTTGACACAAGTCAAAGGGGCTTCAGCTTCTTCAGCTGGGTTAATCATTGCCGTCAGCTCCCTTATTGGAATCGTTGCGAGTTTTTACGGCGGCTATGTTTCTGACCGAATCGGCAGAAAAAAAGTCATGCTTCTATCCATCTTCGGCTGGTCATTTGTCTTTGTTGGCTTTGCGTTTGCAGATGCCATTTGGGTCTTCTTCCTCATGAATGCTTTAAATGGACTGTGCCGGGCACTGTTTGAACCGACGTCTAAGGCACTCTTATCTGATGTCACCCCATCAAGTATTCGGTTATTTGTTTTTAATTTACGGTATACGGCCATTAATATTGGTGTAATCTTCGGCCCGCTGCTTGGCTTATATCTCGGGTCATCGAAAACAACGTTTCCATTTCTTGTCGCTGCCTTTATTTATTTGTTATACGGATTAACACTGGCCTGGCAATTTCAGAAACATCCAGTTGCTGCTCCAGAAAGCACAAAACAAATCAGCGTCAAAAAAGCCCTTTCCATTATTCAAAAAGATACGGTCTTTAGCATCATCCTCATCGGCGTTACCTTATGTTCGTTCGGGTATTCGCATTTAAGCTCAACACTGCCTCAATACTTATCAGCGTCACCTATGATTGAGGATGGTCCTAAACTGTTTGGATATCTTTTGTCTTTAAATGCAGTGGTTGTCATTGTCGTACAATACCCGCTCATCATGATTGCGAAGCGCTACTCCACCATTTTGTCGCTGACCACTGGGAATATTCTTCTTGCCGGCAGTTTGTTTGCCATTGCTTTTTCACAGAGTCTCGGCATGCTTGCTTTCATCATTGTCGTGTTTACGATTGGCGAGGTTCTGCTGTTTGCGATGATGGATCTTTTTGTAGACAATATTGCAAAGCCTGAAGTGAAGGGATCTTACTTTGGTGCGATGGGATTTTCTCAGCTCGGCAGCGTCATCGGACCATTTGTCGGCGGACTGTGCATTGACTATTTTGGCGCAGCCCATCCCCTCTCCATTTTTACGGTCTTATCGATGATCACCATTGCAGGCGTTCCATTCTTACTCATAGGATATTACCGTTTAAAAAAGCGATCGGCGGCGGCCGTAGCTGTTAAAGTAAGTGGAGATCATTAAAAAAACCGCTCTCTCGTTTGAGCGGTTTTTTCTTTATACCCGGCGGATGGCGATCTCTTCCACCTTGTGCTGATCACCTTTTTTCAAAATGAGATCAGCTCGATATTTTGTCGGCAAAATATTTTGATATAAATTAGGCCGATTCACGGTATTCCAAATCGTGCTTGCCATCTGATCTGCCTCTTCATCCGTCAAATCTTTATATTGATGAAAGAAGGATTCAGGGTCTTGGAAGGCTGTTTCTCTTAGCAAACGAAACCGTTCTTTATACCATAATTGAATTTGCGTTTCAGCGGCGTCTACATAAATCGAAAAATCAAAGAAATCTGATACAAACACACGCGGTTCATCCTTCAG
Organism: Bacillus sp. FSL K6-1000; assembly: GCF_038630785.1. Taxonomy (NCBI): domain Bacteria; kingdom Bacillati; phylum Bacillota; class Bacilli; order Caryophanales; family Bacillaceae; genus Bacillus; species Bacillus sp. FSL K6-1000. The sequence goes on from NZ_CP152042.1 coordinate 2,135,118, forward strand.
ATCATCCAGCGCTGGTGATTGGAGCACATTGATTCCTTCAATAATGACAATATCTGCATCCTCTACTGTTTCATACACCCCTTCAAGCCGATCATAGGTCAGATGCGAATATACCGGGGCATGCACAGTTTGTTTACCTGATTTTAATTCATTTAAAAAAGACAGCAGAGCTTTGACATCGTAGCTTTCTGGAAATCCCTTCTTTTCCATCAGCCCTCGATCCTTTAATTCTTTTTGAGGATATAAAAAGCCATCTGTTGTCACAAGACTTACCTTCAGCCCATCTCCAAGCCTCGATAAAAGAGTTTCAATGATACGAGCCGTTGTGCTTTTCCCGACAGCTACACTTCCAGCAATCCCAATTAAAAAGGGAATTTTGGCATGATGCGGGTAGTTTAAAAAGGCATTCACATGCTGGTTTTTTTGTTTTTCTGCAAAGACATGTAATGTCAGAAAACGAATAAGCGGTATGTAAATATCTCGAACTTCTTCAAGCGATAAATAGTCATTTAATCCTTGCAGCGCTCTCGCTTCCTCTTCTGAAACAGATACCGGCATATATTCTCCAAGAGCGGCCCAGGCCTCTCTCGTATGGCGCGTGTATAGCGTATTAAAATCTAGTCGCGTGTCACTCAAAGTCTTTCCCACCAATCTTCACTAAACTCGTAACCCAAAAAGACGATAATCCGATTGTAGCTTAAAATGAAGGCGCTGTCTTTATTTTTCAGCGAAAGTTTGCTTGTTTTGCGAAAAAAAGCATTAAAAAAAGGAATATGAGGGTAAATAAGAGTATTCAGTACGATAGATAGAAGGGAGCACACCAAATGAAATATGTGATGATTGGCGGAGATGCAGCTGGAATGAGCTGCGCGATGCAAATATATAGAGAGGATCCAAATGCACACATTGTTGCTTTTGAGAAAGGAGAGATTTTCTCATATGGACAGTGTGGACTCCCCTACTTGATCGGCGGTCTCATTGATCATCACAGAAAGCTGATCGCACGCAGTGCTGAAACTTTTCGTGAGAAATATGGAATTGACGCCAGATCCTTACACGAAGTGACCTCCATTGACCCAGAGCAAAAAACAGTGTCGGGTCATCATACAAAAACAAAAGAACCTTTTACAGAAAGCTATGACCGTCTTTTAATTGCAACAGGAGCAAGCCCTGTCACACTGGATTTAGACACTCAGCCATTAGAAGGCGTACACGTATTAAAAACCATCCCGCATGCGATGTCCATTTTGAACCATTTAAAAAAGGACATCACACATGTCACCATCATTGGCGGTGGATATATCGGCCTTGAAATGGCTGAAAATTTAAAAGCGCTCGGAAAAAACGTACATATCATTCAGCGGGGAGCAGCACTCGGCCCAGGCTTTGACTCCGATATGGCAAAATACCTTAAAGAAGAGGCTGACGCCAAGGGCATTCACGTATCGCTTGGAGAAACAGTGCAGCAATTAGAAGGCAAGTCACATGTCACAGCTGTTATCACAGACAAACAAACCATTCAAACAGATATGGTCATCATGGCCATCGGTGTCACTCCGCAAACCTCCTTTTTACATCATACCGGTATCAAGCGTCTTCAAAATGGCGCTATTGCAGTAAATCAATACATGCAAACCAATATAAAAGACATTTATGCTGCTGGTGATTGCGCGGCGACCTATCACCGCATCAAAAAATCACTGGATTATATTCCGCTTGGCACAACTGCGAATAAACAAGGGAGAATCGCAGGCTTTCATATGACAGGAACAAACCGGGCGTTTCAAGGCGTGACTGGAACAGCCATCATGAAATTTATGGACGTGACAGCGGGAAGAACAGGCTTATCAGAAAAAGAAGCAAAAGCAGCGGACATTCCTTTCTCCGTGATCACCATTGATAGTACAGATCACGCGAAGTATTACCCAGAAGCGCAGAAAATGAAAGTGAAACTAATCTACAGAAGCGATGACCATACCTTGCTTGGTGCCCAAATCATCGGCAGAAACGGTGTAGATAAACGGATCGATATCGTGGCGGCTGCCCTTTACCAAGAGCTGACCATAACAGATCTTGAAGATTTAGATATTAGCTATGCACCGCCCTTTAACAGTGTATGGGACCCGCTTCAGCAAGCGGCAAGACGGATATAGAAAGTGGCGCAATGAAGCCTGATCAAAAAAAGAAACCAGTTCAAAACCGGTTTCTTTTTTGTTACTTTTTCATCAACGCTTTGCGTGCTGCTTTTTCAAATAAAAATGGGAATATCTGATACAATTTGCTGCCAGCGTTCATCCACCCGGGCAGATTAATCTCTCTCTTTTTCGTCATCATGGCAGATACGACTTTGCCTGCCACCTTGTCCGCACTCAGCATCATAAAGTCAACGTTCTTCACATATTCACCGCTGCGGTCAGCGATGGTAAAGAAATCTGTTGCAATCGGTCCTGGATTGACTGTTGTTACGTGAATGCCTGAGTCTGCCAGCTCCATTCTAAGGCTGTTTGAAAATCCAAGAACGGCATGCTTTGATGCGGAATAAATGGCTGATTTGGGCGTCGCAACCTTTCCTGCCTGGGATGCGATATTGATAATATGTCCCTGCCCTCTTTGCTTCATCTCAGGGATGACCTTTTTCGTGCAAGCGATTAAGCCAAACACATTGACCTCAAACATCGACACCATTTCTTCGATGGACGCATCTTCGACGAGATCGAATACACCAAAGCCGGCATTGTTGACCAAAATATCGACCGGCCCCACTTCTTCATACGCGCGATCAATGTCATCGAGCTGGCTGACATCAAGCTGGGCGATGTGACACACCCCGCCAGCGCTCATAATTTTTTCTTTCACATCTGTAAGCTTTTCTGTTCGTCTTGCTGAAATAATGATTTCTGCGCCTTCTTCTGCTGCCAAGTACGCCATTTTTTCACCAATGCCCCCAGATGCGCCTGTAATCCAAATTCTTTTTCCTGTCAATCGCCCCATACGTTTCACTCCTTAGTTTGCCCTGTAATAGACGATTCCGTCTTTTTCTACTTCTTCAATTTGCCCAGCCGCTAAGAGCACATCAAGCTGACCGACTGTCTCTGACATCGTTAAAAATAAGGCCTCTTCATATAGCACTGGAAATAGCTTACGGCAAAGATGAAAGGCCGTCATTTCTTTTTGTTTGAGCAGCTGATACATTGTGTTTGCCCGTTTTTCTTGTTTCTTAAATCTTTCTTCGATCAATTCATGGTGAGCCGTGATGAGCTGACCGTGTCCTGGATAAATCGTCTTGATTGGCAGACGCAATAACCGATTGAGTGATGTTTTATATTGAAGCAGTGATTTTTGACGTTCCTCACCTTCATCCGGTGCTTCCATTAACGGATTTGAGGAAATGGTCGTCAAAAGCAGGTCGCCGCCAATAAAATTCCCCGTTCTTTCGTCTAGAAAGGAAAGGTGAGACTGTGCGTGTCCGGGTGTTTCCATTACAAAGAAGTGTTCATGCCCGCTTAAACGATCACCTTCTTTTATGACCTCATCCACATGTGAAGTACAAGAATATGTATAAGATTGCTTCACCATTTTTTCACACTCATTTTGTCGAAGCGGCACACCTAACTGCTGAAAAAAAGGAACCATAAAGTCCACTTGGCGCTGCTTAAACACTGGATCCTGACTAATATACGGCTCATTTAGCTGGTGCCCGATCACACGGACATGAGGTTTCATCAAATTCAATAGACCGACATGATCTGCATGATGATGGGTCAGCACCACTTGATCAATATCGTCTATCGATAAACGATGTTCCTTTAGTTGGGTGACAAAGGCATACTCTGCCTCTTCTGTCATCGGCCCGCAATCTACTAAGGTTACGGCCTCTCCTTTTAATACATATGCATGGACATCCCCAACGGCAAACGGCGTCGGGATGGATAATTGAATGATGTCTTCTTTCACTTTTATATGTCATCTCCTGCTTTTTGACTCATGATTGTGGGACTCAGTCTTCTTACTTCATTGTATCTTGCAAAAGGCAGACTGTCATGCGGTTTAGATGGGCAATTTTTTTAACTGCCCCTATTGACATAAACTTGTCCATCGTTGCATAATGAACAACAAATATATGATGCGCGATGACAAGGATTAGTAAGCAAAATAATGATGCAAGAGAGTGAGGTCCGCCGGCTGTAAGACTTCACCATCCTCTTATTTGCTGAACCTGCCCTTTGAGCTGTTAGGCAAACCTAAACGTTTCCCGCGTTAAGGGACTAGAGCTGAGTATGCATGTTTGCATGCTAATTGAGGGTGGTACCGCGAAAAACCTTTCGTCCTTTTCAGGCGAGAGGTTTTTTTATTTTCTACAAGGAGGAGCAGCTTATGAGTAAAATTGGATTTATCGGTGCAGGCTCGATGGCAGAGTCTATGATCAAAGGTTTATTAAAAAGCGGCATGATGTCGAATGAAGATATCATTGTCACAAACAAAACGAATGAAAAACGATTAGAGGAATTACAGGCCCGATATGGGGTCAAAACGGATTTCGCTCGGTCCTTTATTTATAAAGAAGCAGATATTCTCGTATTTGCCTTAAAACCGAGGGATGCAGAAAGCGGAATTTCTGAAGTCCAGCCTCATTTACATGGACAGCTGATCATTTCGATTTTAGCGGGTATTTCCATTGAAACGATTCAACACTACGCTGGCGGCAAGAGTGCAGTCGTTCGTGCGATGCCAAATACATCAGCGGCAATTCAGCAGTCAGCAACAGGTATTGCCGTAAGTCGTGAAGTTACTGAAAAGCAAAAGAAAAAGGCCGTCGAACTGTTTGAAACAATCGGGCACGTCACCGTATTAGATGAATCACAGTTAAATGCGGTGACAGCCATCGCAGGCAGCGGCCCTGCCTTCATTTATCATTTGATAGAAGGAATGGAGCGAGGTGCTTCGGAACTTGGAATGGACCAAGCAACTGCGAAATTACTCATTTGCCAAATGATTGCAGGCGCCGCCAATATGCTTCAAGACAGCGGAAAAGAACCTGCCGAACTGCGCAAAGAAATCACAAGTGAAGGCGGAACAACAGAAGCCGGCCTGAACACACTGGCTACCTATCAATTTGAAGAGGCCGTTGTCGATTGTGTCAAAACAGCCACTAAACGCGCAGCAGAATTAAACGAAATGTTTTCAGCAAGCACGTATAAATGAATTTGAAAGCACCTGTTTTGATGCGGGTGCTTTTTCACTGCCTCATTGACATGATGGCTTTGATTTGATCCAGATGATGTTGTTCATGTAAAGCGATGGTTTCAGCTAATATTTGAACGGTCATCAGTCCTTCTTCCGGATGCAGGCCTGATTGTTCCCATATATCTTTTTCTAATAGCCTAAGCGTGTTGTATCTTCTCTCTTTCATCCGTTTGATCAATGCTTTGATCTCCTCTGCGTTATACCATTCATACGCTCTTTCTTTCACATACATTTCAGGATCATACGATTGAAAGGGCGTTTGATCATCTGATATCGCCTGCTCTATCCGCTCTGACCAGACTTCTTCTGTGTCATACAAATGACCGGCGAGCTGCTTGATTGACCATTTCCCCTCCCCTAAAGATTGATCCAGTGTGTTATCATCACAAGCCTCCACTAGCTTCTCAAGTTCACGCATACTTTCCTGAAGCGATGTGATGATGTCTGTTTTTGTTAATATCCCAGTTTCCATTTAATGTTCTTACCCCCTACAAATAATTGTAAGTCTTCATCAATATCATACTCTATTTATCTAAGTGGAAAGATCGTTTATTTAAAAATAGAAGCCCTATCATCAAGATAGAGCTCTTCACACATCTACTTACTTTTTCTCTAATAAAGCATGAATCGTTGATTCTAGTAATTCTGGCAAAATGCCAAAAGAGAACGGGACGTGCAGCCGCTCTGTCCATTTGTGCGGGTCCTTTCCTAATGGACCCACGTTGATGACTGGAACGTAAAGGGCTTCCTTTTCTCCTTGCGGTAAAGAATAGCCTTTTTGGTAAAGCGGCATATTGGTCGTGTAATGACCTACCTCCTGCTTTTCGAGCTGTAAGTAACTTAAATCAGACAATCCCGGGAAATATTTCACTTCCTCTACTTCAAGTCCGTACACCTCTTTTGCCTCTTCTTGAATCTTCTTGAATGTCTTCTGAATATGCGGATCTTCTGTTGAGGAGACAGAAGGGTAAAATGGCGGACTATAAAATAGAACAATCAGCGGTCCTTCTTCCTTACAAAGCGTCGTCAGCTCCGAGACAATTTTCGTTGAAAAATCACGATCTCCAAGCTCACCCCGGTTGGCAAAGGCATAGTTGACAATGCGCTCAACCTCCTGTTCACCAGAGCGTTCTGCGGCCTTTTGATACAGCTCGTGATACGTGAGTACCGTAACCCGAGTGTCAATTGGTGTAAAGTGTTTGAAGCGCTGAAAGTCAGCAGTTTTCTGCTGAAGATTGGCCTCGATTTGGTCTGCTGCTTGTTTCGCAGTATCATAGAGAAGGCCGTGCAGTTCTTCACTTGAACGTTTCATCATGAGCACATTAAATAAAGATACGGCTGTGTGAGGTGTTTGAACGGAATAGGCTTCTTTCAAGTCCTTTTGCATTAAGTTCGTTGGGGGCGGCGTTACTTCACCATCTACTTCCTCACAATAATCACTATTGAGCTCTAACAGCCTGTTTAGTTCAGATACCATAAAATTCGCATTTAAGCCTGAGAATGGCTCTCCTACATGCGTTTCAATCCCTTTACAGAAAAATCCGGCTAATACCTTTCCTATACTGCCTGTATACATATAATGATGTTCATCCCCTGGATACTTTTCAAACATGGGCTCACTGTTTAAACACGCGGTATAGTCAAGGTCATGCTTTTCTTTAAGCTCCTTTAGTTTCGGGACAGCCTCAAGCATTCCTTGTGAATTCACTTCTTCATCAGGAACTGTGACAAGCAGGACATTTCCATCAAATGTTTCTGTCATCGCTCTTTCCAGCATAGAAAGCTGCACGGTGAGCCCTGCTTTCATATCCATGGCCCCTCTCCCAAACAGCCAGTCGCCTGAAGCAAGGTCCTCTCTTGCCCTCTTTGGAAGAAGCGCATTTTTTTGCGAAAAGGATGCCATTAACTCTTCAGGCTTGCATGCCATGTTTTGAAATTCGCCGTAATCTTCTGTATCAACTACATCAAAGTGACTAAGAAGCAGCACGGTACGCCGCAGCGTACTGCGCTTCACAAGTGCCGTTAAATAATACCGGCCATCTTTCATCGGATGCAAAGCCAAATGATCAGGGTTCTGCTCAAAATAAGGCCGTTCCCTTAGCAAATAATATAAGTATTCCGCTAACGCGACTTCTCCTGTTGTACCTGATATGCTTTCATATTGCATAAGAGCTGTCAGGAGCTCCTTTAGTTCACTCTCTGTTTGCCATTTCATCCGTTCTCCCCCTTTGATGTCTCTATCTCTCCATTATACAAAAACGTGTATAAAAGCTATATTCTTTGAGCACCTTTTATGACGAAAGTTTGAATGGCTGTTATAATCGGCTATACAATTCCATGAGGAGGCGAAGGTATTTGGAAACAAAACTCTTTTCACCTTGGACATTAAAAGGTGTTACACTGAAAAACCGCATCGTGATGTCCCCGATGTGTATGTATTCATCTTATGACCGTGATGGGAAATTACAGCCTTTCCACTTCACACATTATATTTCCCGTGCACAAGGTCAGGCTGGCCTCATTATGGTGGAAGCAAGTGCTGTATCTCCTGAGGGAAGAATTAGTGATCAAGACCTCGGTATTTGGAGCGATGAGCACATTGAAGGTTTCGCTTCATTAAACGAACAAATCAAAGCATACGGAACGAAGACAGCCATCCAGCTAGCCCATGCAGGACGTAAAGCTGAACTTGATGGGGACATCCTTGCACCATCAAGCATTCCATTTGATGAAACATCTAAAACCCCTGTCGAGATGTCTGTTGATCAAATCAAAGATACCGTTCAGGCGTTTCAGGATGCAGCTGTACGGGCAAAAAAAGCGGGCTTTGACATCATTGAAATTCATGGTGCACATGGCTATTTAATCAATGAATTTCTTTCACCGCTTGCGAACCACCGATCAGACGACTATGGCGGTTCACCAGAAAACCGCTATCGTTTCTTAAGAGAAGTCGTAGACGCAGTCAACGCCGTATGGGACGGACCTTTATTTGTCCGTGTGTCGGCTTCTGATTACACAACAAAAGGACTTGATATTGCAGATTATATTGGGATTGCCACTTGGCTCAAAGAGCAAGGTGTCGACTTAATTGATGTCAGCTCAGGTGCTGTCGTACAGGCGAAAATCAACACATTCCCCGGCTACCAAGTAACATTCGCAGAGAAAATAAAAGAAGGGGCCGGCATTCAAACAGCTGCTGTCGGTCTGATCACATCTGGTGTACAGGCAGAGGAGATTTTACAAAATCAGCGTGCGGATTTGATCTTTATTGGCAGAGAATTTTTACGGGATCCATACTTCCCGAAAACAGCTGCTCAAGAGCTCCGTACATCCATCGAAAGCCCGCGTCAATATGATCGCGCTTGGTAAAAGCTCTTAGGAAAAAAGGTGTCTATTTTTCGAAATAGGCATCTTTTTTGTTTTTAAGAGAAACATATCTGCCTTTTGTGCCGTCTTTTAGCTAAAGAACCACTTAGAGGAGATGGAAGAATGAATTCGGCAATGATTGAAAAAATGTATCATATAGATGGACACCATTTTTATACAAAACATCGTCAAGGCAAAAGGCAAGCCACGATTATCTTTGAAGCTGGCTACGGCATTTCTAGTGATACGTGGTCGAATATGGCCCGTGATATTGACCCAGAGCTTGGGGTTTTCTTATACGACCGTTTAGGAAATGGAAAGAGCAGTGAGAGCGGTGAAGGAAGAACCTTGCATGACCTCGCTGATGATTTAGATGCGCTGCTGAAAGAAGCCAATATTCAGCCGCCATTTCTCATCGTCGCTCACTCATTCGGCTCTCTTGTCAGCCGGCTATGGGCAAGCCGAAGAGGAGATGATGTCATCGGCATGGTGCTGCTAGACCCAGCAAGTGAGGAACAAGAGCAGGTGATCCTGCCGCTTTTATCAAAGGAAGAACGCACTTCATATATGGCGCAATTTACAGCAGAATGTACGCATGAGGACTTTCAGCAAATGTTAAGCACAATCAAAGAGGAGCAAACCCATTATGGGATGATGCCGCTTCTTGTCATTTCATCAGGTAAGAGCCGATTGTTTCATCCAGCGCATGAAGCTTGGCTCAGACTTCATAAACGCATGCTGTCTTTGTCATCCCAAAGCGGATGGATTCAAGCGCAGAACAGCTCGCACTATATTCATCATGATGAACCGCATATTGTACAGCTTGCCATCTATGATGTATGGTGCGCAGCCAAACAACCTGTCTCCTATTATCAAACTGCTAATTAAAACGAAAAACTCCTTGACCCATTATGAGTCAAGGAGTTTCTTTTATTTATGCCGTTGGAGCAGATTGACTTTTTTCTGAAAGCAGCTTTTCAATGCTGACAAGCTGAACACATAATGTAAAGATGTCAATCGCTTGCTCTAGTTCTTCAAGAGCCGGGAATGTTGGTGCAATGCGAATGTTACGATCAAGCGGATCTTTTCCATATGGATATGTTGCACCTGCACCTGTCATTGTGACACCTGCTTCTTTAGCTTTTTGCACAACCGCTTTTGCACAATGATCAAGTGTATTTAAACTAATGAAATATCCGCCATTTGGCTTGTGCCATTCAGCGATATCTTTTCCGCCAAGTTTTTCGTCAAGAATGGAAAGAACGAGGTCAAATTTTGGCTTAATGATCGCTGCATGCTTTTTCATATGTTCCTTCAAACCTTCTGGATTCTGGAAGAAACGAAGATGTCTTAGTTGATTGATTTTGTCAGGTCCGATCGTTTGAATCGATAATTGCTTTTGAGTAAAGCTCACATTGTCCGGGCTAGATGCCATCAGTGCAACACCTGAGCCTGGGAATGTAATTTTAGACGTAGACGCAAACATAAACACACGGTTCGGGTATCCTGCCTCTTCAACTGCTTGAAAAATATCTTTTAACGTATCAGGTGTATCCGTTAGATGGTGGACTGCATATGCATCATCCCAAAAAATGCGGAAGTCGTCTGCTTTTGTTTTCATTGAAGCTAGGCGGTCAACGACTTCATCTGAATACGTAATGCCGTCTGGATTGCTATATTTTGGTACACACCAAATGCCTTTAATCGCTTCATCTTCTGCGACCAATTTTTCTACCTGATCCATATCAGGTCCATCAGCCTTCATATCGACCGTGATCATCTCTATGTTAAATAGCTCACAAATGGCAAAATGACGGTCATACCCTGGGCTTGGTGCAAGGAATTTTACCTTTGGCAGCTCTCCCCAAGGTGTTTTGCTGTCACATACGCCGTGAGTCATCGCACGTGCAATGGTATCATGCATCATATTCAGGCTTGAGTTACCGCCGATGATGATTTGTTCAGGCTTTAAATTAAGTACATCTGCAAAAAATTTCTTCGTTTCAGGAAGGCCTGTCAAGCCGCCATAGTTTCGCACATCTGTGCCATCTTCAGCTGTCATTGCATCCTTTGATGTCACAACATCGAGCATGCCCATAGACAAATCGAGCTGTTTTGGTGAAGGCTTCCCTCTAGACATGTCTAAGTGCAAGTTTTTACTTTTGTAAGTTTCATACTCATTTTGTAGTGCCACATATAGGTCATTCAATTCTGCTTCACTTAATGCTGTAAAACCGCTCATCTTTGATTGTGCCTCCCGTATTCTTCATAGTTTAATTCGTCATTTGTTTTTTCTTCACCATTTTACCACTACCTGAAAAAGAGCGTCATCATAAATATCAAAAAAATCACACAACTTTTTTTGACGATTCATCCAATTTTTACAGGGTGCGTTCAATGGGGAAAGAAGAGAAATCATGTGCAGCTTCTGTCAGCGGGAATATATCGCGGGCTTCTTTCAACAGTTGTTTCAGTGCCTCTTCTCCTTGGTAACGTGCACTTATATGGGTCAAAATGAGCCTTTTTGCGCCTGCTTCCTGTGCTGTTTTCGCTGCTTGTTCTGTTGTGCTGTGATAATAATTGTAGGCTAAATCTGCATCTTCTTTACCGAATGTTGCTTCATGGACTAACACATCCGCATTTTTGGCAAGCCTTGTTATATTCTCGCACAAACGGGTATCTCCTGAAAATGCAACGATTCTCCCTTTTTTAGGGGGTTCCAAATAATCGGTTCCATCGATGGTTCTTCCATCTTCGAGTGTCACGGTTTCCCCATTTTTCAACTTCTGATACAAAGGTCCAGGTTTTACACCGATTTCTTTTAGGTCTTCGGCTTTTAATGAACCAGGCAGATCTTTTTCCACAACCCGGTAGCCGAAAGCCGGAATCCCGTGAGAGACTCTTCTTGCTTCTACTTGAAAGGTATCATCTTCAAATACGATCCCTTCTTCTATTTCTATGATATGCAGCGGATATGTCAAATGCGTTTGCGAGGCTGAAAGTGCTGCGTTTACAAAGGCCTTGATGCCCTTTGGTCCATAGATCGTCAATTCATCCTCCCCGCCTTGAAAGGATCTGCTGCCAAGAAGTCCCGGAAGGCCATATACATGATCTCCGTGCATATGTGTGATAAATATTTTCTCGATCTTTCTCGGTTTAATCGTTGTATGTAAGATTTGGTGCTGTGTTGCTTCTCCGCAATCAAAAAGCCACACTGCATTTCGTTCTTCTAAAAGCTTTAGCGCTGTGCAAGTGACGTTTCTTGTTTTTGCAGGAATGCCTGCACCTGTTCCTAAAAAGAGCAGTTCCATTACTTTTCCTCCTAAAGCCGGTATACAATATCTTCATTCATATAGAATACATGAAGACAAGGTAAATGTGAATTCAGCGGAATTTTTGAAAAAAGTGAAACGAGAGCAGAAAAAGTCGAATCAAATGTTTGCTTTACGAACAATGAACCTTTAAAATAAAGAAAATGTACATACATTCTCGGTTTTTACAACAATGCTACGAATAAAGTGAGGTACTTCTCGTGAATACAGAAACTAATAACCCTAAAGCAGTCATTGTCATTTTTGGCGCAACAGGAGACCTTGCCAAACGCAAGCTCTACCCTTCTATACATAGACTTTATCATAGCGGAAAGCTCGGTGATCAATTCGCTGTTGTTGGAGTTGGACGCCGTCCGTGGTCTCATGAGGACCTCAGATCTGTGGTAAAGGAATCTGTTTCTTCTGATGATGCAGAAGCGAAAACAGAAGAGTTCATTTCACATTTCTATTATCACGATTTTGACGTATCAAGCCCTGCTTCCTATCAATCACTTAACACGCTTCTAACAGGCCTTGAAGATACGTACAGTATTCCAAATAACCGCATGTTCTATTTAGCTATGGCACCTGAATTCTTCGGAACGATTGCGAAGTTCCTAAAGAGTGAGGGCGTATCAGAAACAACCGGCTGGTCACGACTTGTCATTGAAAAGCCATTTGGGCATGATCTGCCAAGTGCGAAAACATTAAATGAAGAAATTCGTGATGCGTTCACAGAAGATCAAATTTATCGTATTGACCACTATCTTGGTAAACAAATGGTTCAAAACATTGAGGTTATCCGTTTTGCGAATGCCATCTTTGAACCGCTTTGGACAAACCGCTATATCTCAAACATTCAAATAACATCCAGTGAATCATTGGGGGTTGAAGACAGGGCTCGATATTACGAAAATTCTGGTGCACTAAGAGATATGGTCCAAAACCATATGCTTCAAATGGTTGCCCTTTTAGCAATGGAGCCGCCAATTAAACTGAATACAGAGGAAATCCGCAGCGAAAAACGGAAAGTTTTGCGCGCTCTTCGTCCTTTCTCTAAAGATGAGGTCGATCAATTCTTTGTCCGCGGACAGTATGATACGGGTACGATTGATGGCAGCGTGGTTCCTTCTTATTTGGAAGAACAAAATGTTGACCCGAACTCAAACACAGAAACATTTGTTGCTGGGAAATTGCTGATTGATAACTTTAGATGGGCCGGGGTGCCATTTTACATTCGTACAGGAAAACGGTTAGAAAAGAAATCTACTCAAATCGTGGTTCAATTTAAAGACATTCCAATGAACCTGTACTATGGTAACGGAAATGCTATGCATCCAAACCTACTTGTCATTCATATTCAGCCAGATGAAGGCATCACCCTTCACCTGAATGCTCGCAAGCTGGATGGCGGCACGTATGCGAAACCGATTAAACTCGACTACCAGACAAACTATAACGACATCATGAATACACCAGAAGCATATGAAAAACTGATTCATGACTGCTTACTAGGCGATGCAACAAACTTTGCTCACTGGGATGAAGTGGCACTTTCTTGGAACTTCGTTGATCCGATTTCTGAGAAATGGGCAGAAAACAAAACATTAAAACCAAACTATCCTGCTGGTTCTATGGGACCGAAAGAAGCTGATGAGCTTCTAGAAAAAGATGGATATCATTGGTGGAACATATAAAATCAAATGAAAAAAGAGCAGTCTCCCTTGGGGGTTCTGCTCTTTTTTTAACGTCCTGTTTTCGTGATTTCAACCGTTGAAAAGTCAAATTTATCATAGCGATGATGGCTAAATGAATATTCAAATGGCTGCCCTGCGTTTAAATAAGCAACCTGCTCGACTTCAAGCACAGGATCTGTTGGGTCACACCCTAAATACTGCTGATCCAGCTGATCTGATTTAGCCGCTCTAATTTTCTTGTGCGCTCCTGCTATTTTTAAATGAAGCTGATTTGAAATGTAGCCATAGATAGAACCCAGTAGAACCTTTTCATCTATGCCCTTAATGAGATTGACAGGCATAAACGTTTTTTCTAATACATAAGGCTCTTCATCCACAAGACGGAGCCGGATGATATCATAAACAGGTGTGGTTGAGTCAATAGATAGATGGGCTGCCACCTCTTCGCTTGGAAAATGGACATCAAAGTGAATGATTTGAGTCGTGACGTTTTTATCCGCCATGACTTTTGTAAACCCTTTATTTTCATGGCCTGATACATTGATGGCCCCTTGATTGAGCGCTGCCTTCACAATAAATGTACCGTGGCCTCTTTTTCTAAAGAGCAGACCTTCTGCAACGAGAAGATCAAGCGCACGCTTCATCGTCATTCTGCTGCATTGAAATTCAGCGGCAAGCGAGTTTTCATCTGGAATGGGTTGATCTTCTGGATAATATGCTGTTCCTATTCGTTTTCTGATTTCTTCTGAAATGAGTTCGTACTTCTTCATCTCACACCACCAACTGACTTGTTTTTTCATAGCGCCTTATTTCAAGAAGGAATATGGCGTTTTTTAGCCTTCTTCTCATTCTACACTAAGGGATGTGAGCTTAAAAGGTGCCAGCCATTTTTGTTTCATCCACTTACCGTCACATAAGAAAAATACTTGCCCTTTTCAAGGAAAGAGCAAGTATTTTGATTAAAAACCGTTATTCTTTGAAACTGATTGAAACCAGTATCCACTCTTCTTAATCGTTCGTTTCCCGTCTTTTTGAAGATCAACTGAGACAAATCCATAACGATTTTTATATGCATTCGACCAGGACCAGTTGTCCATAAATGTCCACAGATGATAACCTTTCACATTGCTTCCTTCTTGAATGGCTTGATGCACCCATTTGAGGTGCTCAGATATAAAGTCAATACGGTAATCGTCATGAATCATTCCTTCTTCATCCTTAAACCGCTCTTCTCCTTCGACACCCATACCATTTTCAGAAATAAAGCATTCGATATTATCATAGTCTGTCTGGACTTTTTTCAATATATCGTAAATGCCCTTTTCATAGATTTCCCAGCCTCGATACACATTCATTTTTCTTCCCGGCATTTCAAAAGAATCAAAATAATGGTTCGGCATAAATGGTGCTTGAGGATGCGGCATATGCTCTTTCGCTTTCACTCTTCTTGGCTGATAGTAGTTGATGCCAAGAAGATCAATCGTATTCTCTTGAATCAGCTCAAGATCCCCTTCTTCCATACTTGGCATAAAGCCTTCTTTCTTTAAGACTTCTACTAGTTTTTCCGGGAAATGTCCTTTCACCGCAGGATCTAAGAAGGAGCGGTTAAAGAAAGCATCGGCCATCTCTGCTGCTTCTACATCGCGCGGATTCTGACTTCGCGGATACGAAGGGGTCAGGTTTAAGATGATGCCAATCTTACCGTCTTGCTGCATCTCTTTATAAGCCGCAATCGCCTTCGCATTTGATAACAGTTCATGAAAACCGACCTGCACAGCCTTTTGGAAATCGACTTCGTTTGGATAATGAAAGCTATACATATATCCGCCTTCTACAGGGACAATCGGTTCGTTATGGGTAAACCATTTTTTCACCCGGTCACCAAATAATTGGAAGCATAATGTCGCATAGCTGACATAATCGTCGACCACCTGTCTGTTCACCCAGCCGCCTTTCTCCTGCAGCGCCATTGGCATATCGAAATGGTATAGGTTCACAAATGGCTCGATATCATGTGCAATCAATTCATTGATCACATCATTATAAAAGGACACCGCTTCTTCATTGACGGCACCTGTTCCTTCAGGTAAAAGGCGTGACCATGAAATCGACAGCCGAAATGAATTGTGGCCAATTTCTTTCATTAGACGGATATCTTCTTTATATTTTCGATAAAATTGAGATGTCATGTTCGGCCCTACACCATCAAAAAAACGAGTCGGCTCTTGTTCAAACCAATGATCCCAAATGTTCGGTCCCTTTCCATCACCAGGGACGCTCCCTTCAGTTTGCGTCGCAGAAGCAGAAGATCCCCACCAGAAACCTTCTGGAAATGTATATGATTGCTTGTTAGTTTCCATCGACATGTATTGAGTCTCCTTCACCTTTGATGTTTGCTGTCTTCGTATTTTCTGTTGTCGTTATTTTTTCATTTTTCACATTCATCCGGTCAATAAATTTCAGGAACGGGAACCAAATGACAAACACAATCATCAGGTTAAACAACTGAAGCAGACCGCCAGCTAGTGAATTTGTCGCCATCATTCCGCTAATAAAGATCGGAACTGTCCACGGGATATTCACGCCTGTAGGCGGCGGTACAATGCCTGATGCCATCGCAAAATAAGTAATACATGTAATGACCATTGGCGCCAAAATCCACGGAATCAGAATAAGCGGATTCATAACAATTGGTAAACCGAAGATAATCGGTTCATTGACGTTAAATAATCCTGGCCCTAAGCCGAGCTTGGCTACTTGTTTTAATTGCTTACTTTTCAGGAAAATTAAAATGGTAAACACAACAGCAAGCGTCATACCGGTTCCACCCATTCCAACCGTATAGATTTCAATAAACTGCTTGCTGATGATATTAGGAACCTCACCTGTTTTTGTATAGCTCTCTAGGTTTTGAATGGATAATGTATTCCAAATCGGATCCATGACAGAGTTGATAATAATTTGACCGTGAAGCCCAAAGAACCAAAGAATTTGTATAAAGAAAACAGCGATCAACGTCGGAATGATACCGCTTCCAAGACCGACAAGCGGCGCCTGAATTGCATGATAAATCAGATCATGCATATTTGTTTTGAAGCCTTGAGTAATGATGATGTTAATTAATAAAAAGGTTGTAAGTGTCAAAGTAGCCGGGATCAGTGCAGCAAAAGACTTGGAAACAGCTGGCGGAACCCCTTGCGGCATATTGATCACAAATTTCTTCTGTACAAAATAACGATAAATTTCAGCAGATAAAAAGCCTGTGATCATTCCTAAGAACATCCCCTTAGCACCTAAACGATCGACTGGGATAACGCCTGCAATCGTTGCACCGCCTTCTTGTTCTAGTAAAAACGGAGTTAGAAGCAAGAAAGAGGCTAAAGCAATCACGCCGCCAAAGACAGCTTCTACATCATAGCTTTTTGATAAATAATAGCCAATCCCAAATACAACAAACACACTCATAATGCTGATGGTCGCACTCGGTGCGATATTCAGTGCAGACTGGACGCCTTCCAGTACGGTTTTACTCATGATTTTATCTAAAAATGGCAAATTCATCAGCACAACCATAATGGAACCAAAGATGGTGAGCGGGAACGCAAGCATAAAGGCATCCCTTAATACGCCTAAATAGCGGTTGTTGTTCAATCTCCCAGCAATCGGAACCAAAATGGCACTTATTTTATCAAACATTGGTTTCCCCCCTTGTTTACACTCTTTATTGTTTCAGCGATTGGAATATCGGCAGGAGCTCTCCCACAAGCTCCTTGATGGTAATGGTCGACATTAAGTGATCTTCGGCGTGCATGAGTAGTAAGGAAAAGGATGTTGTTTCTCCTCCTGCCTCTTTCTGTACGAGTTGAAAATGGATGTCATGTGCATGCCTTAAATCTTCTTCCGCTTCTTTCATGAGACCAAAAGCCTTTTCTTCTAGACCTTCTCGATATTGTTTCAGAGCCTCGAGCAATTTGCTGCGTGCATTCCCGCTGTGTAAGATCAATTGAAAGCTGACTTGTTCCTCCGTGAGCCCTTCGAGTGTTTTCTTTTCCATCCTTTAAGATTCCCCCATCAGTGTAAGTGCCTGTTCATACGCTTTTTGTCCATCGGCAAGCCCGTATGCCTGCATATCAATGACTTCTACCTCAATCCCGTATTTTTTTGCTTCTTTTTGAAGGTCTCCTTTTAAAAAGCTCATTTGCGGTCCGATTAACACAACATCCGCATTCGCCATTTCTTTTCTTGCTTGATCTTGCCCAACTGCCCAAATTTCTGCTTCGTCCCCAATTGAATCGGCATGTGCTTTCATCTTTGTCACTAGTAAACTCGTAGACATTCCTGAACTGCATGCTAATAAAATACGTTTCATTTCTCTCACCCCATTGTTGTAATAAAAGCGCTTCCAATTAATATTATATATTTTTATTTTTAAATGTCTAGACATTTAATTTTATTTGTCTGTATTTAATATAAAAAAAGAGCGTATTGTACGCTCTTTTTTTATATTATCCTTTTCCTGCCTGAAAACCTGGATACTTTGTCATGCCGCCGTCTACATATAACGTTAGGCCCGTAACATAGCTTGCTTCTTTTGATGCCAGCCAGACAGCGCATGCTGCCACTTCTTCCGGCTTTCCAATATAGCCGATTGGAATCAGCTCAATTACGCCTTTTTTCAAGGCCGGATCATCGAATTTCTCCGCATTAATCGGGGTATCAATGGCGCCTGGTGCAATACTGTTTACACGGATTTTTTTAGGGGCATATTCAAGCGCCAATGTTTCTGTCAAAAGCTTGGCGCCTCCTTTACTAGCTGCATAATGGACAAAATGAGGCCAAGGAATTTGCTGATGAACCGACGACATATTAATGATCGAGCCTTCTATCCCATGATCCGTCATATACTTTAGTGCATCACGGCATCCTAGAAACATACCTGTTAAATTGGTAGACATCACTTTGTTCCAATTATCCAGCGTCATTTCGGTGGAAGGCACTTCATTTTCAATGCCTGCATTATTGATCATCACATCAAGACTGCCGAATGTATCAACAGCTTTATTAATCATTGCCTGCATATCCTCTTCCTTTGATACATCTCCCTTGATTTTCACAGCCTGTCCGCCATGTTTTTGAATATCTGCAATGGTGTCATCCGGATTTTCTTTGTCAGAAAAGTAATTGATCACCACATTGGCTTTTTCTTGTCCAAATCGGCGTGCCATCGCTTGGCCAATTCCTGTACCTGCGCCTGTAATCAGAACTGTTTTTCCTTCTAAATCTGGATACATTCGTGTTACCTCCTATTTTGTAAAGCCTAGCAGCACACCGCCTGCAATAATCATCAAGCAGCCTGCAATGACAAAGCTTGTTCTAGATGCTTTCTCTTTTAATAAGTAAATGCCACCTAGTGTTGAGATGACAATCCCTGTTTGTGACATTGAAAAGCTTACGGCTACGCCAATTAATGGAATGGCCAAAAGCAGTCCAAGATTTCCTGTTGACCAAATAAGACCGGCAATGATATTTCTAAACGTATATTTACTAAATGGATCCTGCTTTAAACTAATCGCTAAGGATGAAAGCAGCATGCCGACAGATTGCGGGACGAGTGCAGACCAGCCATCAATATCAAACCATCTTAAAATGACAACATATCCGACGTAGCCGACGGTGGATATGAGTAGAATAATGATCCCTTTTTTAAAATTGCCTCTGCCATTCTCGCCGCCATTCTTTTTTTGACCGAGCGATGTCATGACAACACCTGCAATGATCAGTAAAATGGCGCAGGAACCAATGAGTATGACCGTCATTGTCTGCCATTCTTTGAAGACCATGACGCCAAATAGGGTCGTGCTCACAAGCTGCATGCCCGTTGATAAAGGAACCGCTTTAGACACGCCGAGAAAAGCGACACTTGAAAGCTGATTCATTTGTCCAATACTCCAAAAGATGCCTGAAATGACGGAAACCGCAAATATAAGCGGTGTCAGCTCTGGCATTTTGATGAAAAAAGCTACAATCGAAAATAAAAACGCGCCGAGCGTAATGCCGAGAGTTTGCTGATACGCATTTCCGCCTAGTTTGACACTGATGAGAACAATACTTCCCCAAAATATCGCTGGGAGAAGTGCATATAAGATGCCCACTTCTATCCCTACTTTCTTGTCTTTTTTACATAGCATCCCTCTTTTTCTCATTTTTAGCCGAAAAGATGCAAACAAAAAAACCTTACCAAAGGTAAGGTTTTTCAGTCGTTCTGTTTATTTCATCCATTCAGTATGGAATACGCCTTCTTTATCTGTGCGCTCATACGTATGTGCACCGAAATAGTCACGCTGTGCTTGAATTAAATTCGCTGGAAGGACAGCTGTGCGATAGCTATCAAAGTAAGCAAGTGCACTTGAGAATGAAGGAACAGGAACTCCTTGTTCCACTGCAAGTGAAATGACTTTACGAAGTGATGATTGATAGTTTTGAGCAATATCCTTAAAGTATGGATCAAGCAATAAGTTTTTCAGTTCAGGATTACGGTCATATGCTTCTTTAATTTGTTGTAAGAAGGCTGCACGAATGATACATCCACCACGGAAGATCATCGCAATTTCACCGTATTTTAAATCCCAGTTATATTCATCAGACGCTGCTTTCATTTGCGCAAAGCCTTGTGCGTAAGAACAGATTTTACTCATGAATAGGGCTTTTCTAACCGCTTCGATCAGCTCTTGTTTATTCTCAGCTGATTGCGCAGGCTCAGGACCTTGGATCAATTGACTTGCTTCCACACGCTCATCTTTCATAGCTGAAATGTAGCGCGCAAAAACAGACTCAGTAATGATTGGAAGCGGGACACCTAGATCAAGTGAACTTTTGCTTGTCCATTTTCCAGTTCCTTTTTGACCAGCTTTATCTAAGATCACATCCACAAGCGGCTGGTTTGTTTCTTCATCCACCTTTGTGAAAATGTCAGCTGTAATTTCGATTAAATAGCTGTCAAGCTCGCCTTTATTCCACTCTGAGAATACTTCATGAAGCTCCCCTGCTGACAATCCAGCAACATGCTTCAAGATAAAGTATGATTCAGAGATCAATTGCATATCTCCGTACTCGATACCGTTATGAACCATTTTGACATAATGTCCTGCTCCATCTGGGCCGATATACGTTGTACAAGGCTCGCCATCTACTTTCGCAGAGATCGCTTCTAAAATTGGTTTCACTAGCTCATGTGCTTCTTTTTGACCGCCTGGCATGATGGAAGGACCTTTTAGCGCGCCTTCTTCACCGCCGGAAACACCTGTACCAATAAAGTGAATGCCACTTTCTGCAAGCTCTTGATTACGTCTTTGTGTATCCTTGTAATATGTATTTCCACCATCAATTAAAATGTCACCTTTCTCTAGGTGAGGAAGTAATGATTGAATGGTTGCATCTGTTGCTGCACCAGCTTTTACCATTAAAAGAATTTTACGCGGTGTTTCAAGCGACTGAACAAATTCTTCGATGCTGTATGTGCCAACAACGTTTTTTCCTTCTGCTTCTTGAAGAAACTCTTCTGTTTTGCTGCTAGATCTGTTATAAACGGATACGGAGAAGCCGCGGCTTTCAATATTGAGGGCAAGGTTTTTCCCCATAACGGCTAGTCCAACCACACCGATTTGTTGTTTTGACATAATTCTGACGTCCCTTCTAACACACTATATTGATTACTGCTGAAATGATGTACCCTTTGAAATTACCACAACATCACCTCTTTTATCAAGTTTTCAGGCTAGTCATTTCCTCTTTCGTCCTGAAAAAAATCTTTATTAAAACTTGTCCCGCTTGTTTTACTCTCTTTTTCCTTAATGGTGATCCCTCTTTGCACCAATGGTTTTCCATATTTTTCTTCCAGTCCATCTAAAATGGTTTGGAGGGGCTCTTCTTTTGCATCTTCTGTATATGAAAATAAATCAAGCTGTTTAACAGCTGCTTTTCGTTCTACAAGGTCTGTCCCCGTCACACCTAAGAGCCTTACTGGCTGGTCATTCCAATGTTTCAGGAATAACTGTTTTGCCGCTTCAAATATGTCTTCCTTTCGATCCGTTGGATTTGTGAGCATGATACTTCGCGTGATATTTTTCCAGCTTGCATACCGAATCATGATGAGCAGCCGATTCGCCATCACTTCTTTTCTCCTTAACCTTGCACTCACAGATTGTGACAGCTTATCAATTAGCGTGACAAGTTCATCTGAATCATCCGAATCATGAGGCAGAGTGGATGAATTGCCGACGGATTTAAATTCGTATATTCTTTCTGGGTCCACGATGCCGTCATGTTCACCATTCGCCTTTTGCTTTAATCTCGGTCCATTAATACCAAGCAATTCTTTTAGCGTATACTCATTCGCTTTCGCTAAGTCTTCTATAGTATGAATTCCGATGGTTTTCAATTTATCTGCCGTTTTTTGTCCAACCCCGTGCATGTCACCAGCAGGGAGCGGCCAAAGCATGTTCGGAACATCTCGTTTACGCAATATGGTGATGCCCATTGGCTTTTTCCAATTAGACGCCATTTTCGCTAAAAATTTATTCGGTGCAATGCCGATACTTGAAGGAAGCATCAGCTCCTCTACTAGCCTTGTTTGAATATCATGAGCCGTTTTTACCGCATGCTCGGCATATGGCGTATGCGTTAAATCAATGTAGCCCTCATCAATCGATACAGGTTCGACTAAATCGCTGTATTCTCTAAGTATTGTAAACATCTCTTGTGAGGAGCTGCGGTACCGGTCAAAGTTCGGTGTGCGGACAATGAGTCCCGGACATAGCCGCTTCGCCTCCCACAAGGGCATCGGGGGCTTCACACCTAATGCTCTCGCCTCGTAGCTGCACGTCACAACAATCCCTTTACGCTCTTTTGCATTTCCGCTGATGGCTAAAGGTTTCCCTCGCAAAGAAGGATCATACGCCATTTCTACATTGGCATAAAAAGCATTCATGTCTATATGAAAAATAATATTTGACATTGGCATAACCCCATTTTCTTGTCTACCTGAATTTTGATCAGCTATTTTTGATTATACATTGATTTATTTCATCTTTCCTCAAAAAAACCTTCTCTAAAAAAGAGAAGGTTTCCCGTTCATTTACACTTTTTCTTCAAGTATACCATGTTGATATTGAATGTCCTCATATGTGAATACTTCATTTTTTTGAGGATATAATTGTTTCACAACCGGAGTAGGCTGTTGATTAAAATTCATACTCAAACTTTGATTGGAGTAGTGTCCAGCCGGATCAATATAATACTTGTAATCAATGACTCTTTCTACATCAATGTCAGCGTAAGCAATTCCCTCTGTTTCAGCTGGAACCATATCACTGATCGGCTCCCCATCCGGCCCGTAAATGCACGTATGTCCGCTCTTAAATGTTTCAAAGTAATCTCTTTGCTCCTGCGTTAAACAAATCATCTCTTTCATTTCTTCCGTATATATAGATGATGTCATCAGCACAAATGTCTGTGTCGCGATGGCATAATATCTGCTTGATATTTCATCATCAAAATAACCTGGCCAAGAGGCTACATGTACCTGCTCATTTTGGGCATTCATCGCCATAAGATCTAGCGGGACTTGATGCTCCCAGCACATCAATCCGCCAAGGTTTCCAATTTCAGTTTGAAACACTGGCATCATACTGCCACTTCCATCCCCCCAAATGAGTCTTTCTGCTACAGAAGCTCTCATTTTCCGATGTTTTCCTATTAAATCTCCATTTGGATTAAACCAAAGCTGAGCTAAATAGAGAGAGCCGCCATCTTTTTCACTGCATGATATACAAACGTACGTTTCATTTCTTTTTGCTGCTTCACTGATTTTTTGAATGGCTAAGCTAGGGATTTCAACTGCATTTTTATATAATTCATGATAGAACTTTCTTGTATATTCTGGATGACCAATAAAAGCAAACCAAGGGTAACCAGGTAAAAATGCTTCTGGGAATGCCACAAGCTTTGCACCATTTGAAGCTGCCTCGTCAATCAGGTCGCATGATTTCTCAACGGTTTCTTCCAAATTTAAGTAGACCGGTGCTGCTTGTACCGCAGCTGCTCGAAACTTTGGGTAAATACTTGTCATATTCAAAACCTCCATTTCTTTTCATCCCCCTCATTATAGGATAGGAAATATGAAGTTTGGATGACATTTACTATTTTATACATAATAAGGAATTTTATTTAATGGAGAAAACACGCGGTTCTGTTAGACATTTAACCATGTGTATAGTACACTGTGAGTAATGAAATGGATGTGATAATCATGATTATTGATACATTCAATGAAGTCTTTTTCCTTGTTGAATTCTTTACGATTATTCTTCCAGCGCTGACGGCCATCGGCATTGCGTTTTTATTAAAAGACTGCCGTATGAACGAACACCTTGGTGGGCATCGTTTGGAAGAGTTGGACGCATCTTGCTTGAATCGAACAGACTTTCTGTTTATCATATATGATCGCATTACAACTTGGATTAGTAAAGTCATTCGAATGAAAAGATCATCTAATGATGATGAAGACCATTCGCTTCCTCTCGCTAATTAAATTTTTTTAATCATGAGGAGGAAACGAATTGAAACGTTTATTGACTGTTTTTACGACTTTATGTTTGATGATGATTGCGTCACCTGCATTTGCAGCGAGTACGCAAACGAATACGAGCTCTGATGGGTTTTTCCATCATTATTTTGTTCAGCCTTTTTCTGAGCTGATCATTTGGCTTGCGAACTTCTTTCATGATGATTATGGTTTATCGATTATGTTCGTCACCTTGATTGTCCGCCTGCTGATTTTCCCGCTTTTTGCGAATCAATTTAAGAAGCAAAGAGTCATGCAGGAAAAAATGGCACTGGTGAAGCCTCAGATTGACCAAATACAAAACAAATTGAAGAAAACGAAAGAACCTGAAAAACAAAAAGAACTGCAAATGGAAATGATGAAAGTATATAAAGAGAACAATGTGAACCCGCTTGCCATGGGCTGTCTGCCGATGCTGATACAAATTCCAATTGTTCTTGGCTTTTACTCAGCAATCCGCTCAACACCTGAGATCGCAACTCATACGTTCTTATGGTTTAATTTAGGACAAACCGATTTATTGGTGGCGATTTTTGCAGGGGCTATGTATTTCTTACAATTTTATGTCACGCAAAAATATGCGAAGCAATCAGGCACCCAGACAGAGGCTGCGCTGAAGCAGGCGAAAGTAATGGGCATGATTTTCCCAATCATGATGCTGTTTCTTTCAATTAATGCACCCGCTGCTCTTCCTTTATACTGGATGACAAGCGGACTACTACTCACGATTCAAACGATTATTTTAAATGTCATGTACCAAAAATCAAAAACGAAAGCTGCGGCTAACGAACAAGCCAAACCAGCTGCTGAATAAAAATAAACCCCTTATCTCACGATAAGGGGCTTTTCATTATGCCAATTCTTCTTTCAACCGGTCTGGCAATTGATCGAGGTCCTCAATTTTCCCAAGGAACTTATTTGGGTCCACTTGTAAAATCATTTTGTTTTCTCTCTCCACAACGCCGAAGAAATATTCAGAGGCCTTCGTGTTCATATGAAATGGCTTGATCTCGCTTTGCTCGATATCGATAATATCTTTTGCATCTGAGACAAGACAGCCAATCATTTGATCGTTTACTTCAAATAGCAGTACCTTTGACTGCTCGTTTACATCAAGAGGCTTTCCGTGAAGCATCACACCTGTGTCACTGACAGGAATGACCTCTCCTCTTAATGACATCAGCCCTTTAATTTCTTTTGGAAGGTTCGATACTTCTTGTAAGTAAGGGACCTTTTCAATCGAACGAATATGCTCTACACTGATGCCAAACTCCTCTTGCCCCACCTGAAAAATAATAATCTTTTGCGCGCTCACAGAGTCTCCTGCCTTTACGATGGATTTGTCGTTTCTTCGATAATGGCGAGAACCATTTCAGCTGTTTTGACTAATTCTTCAATCGGCATTTTCTCATTTTTCGTATGAATATCTTCATATCCAACAGCTAGGTTGACAGTTGGGACGCCGTTGCCTGCAATGACGTTTGCATCACTGCCTCCGCCGCTCGTCTGCAGTTCTGAAGGACGACCAATTTTTGCTGCCGCTTTTTTCGCCACTTCTACGACTTGATCGCCGTGTGAGAATTTGAAGCCTGGATACATGATGTCAATTTGTACATCGGCACTTCCGCCCATTTCTTTAGCGGTTTTTTCAAAGGCTTCTTTCATCTTCGCTACTTGAGCTTCCATTTTTGCTGGTTCTAAAGAGCGTGCTTCCGCCAAAATATCGACTTGATCGCACACAATATTCGTCTGTGTTCCGCCTTCAAAACGGCCGATATTCGCCGTTGTTTCTTCATCAATCCGGCCAAGAGGCATGCTGGCAATTGCTTTTGATGCAATGGTAATCGCAGACACACCTTTTTCAGGCGCGACACCTGCGTGAGCTGTTTTTCCATAAATCGTTGCACGTACTTTTGCCTGTGTTGGTGCAGCGACGATAATCGTACCAACCTTGCCATCTGAATCAAGGGCATAGCCGTATTTCGCTGTCATCAAATTCGGATCTAACGCTTTTGCTCCAACAAGTCCTGATTCCTCACCTGCTGTGATCACAAATTCAATCGTCCCGTGCGGTAAATTTTTCTCTTTCAACACGCGGACCGCTTCAAACATAGCAGCAAGTCCTGTTTTATCGTCAGCTCCAAGAATCGTTGTTCCATCTGTTTTCACATAGCCGTCCTCAATGACTGGTTTTACGCCATTTCCCGGTACCACTGTATCCATATGAGAAGTGAAATAAATCGTATCTGCCTCTTGATTTCCTTCTAATGTGCAGACAAGGTTGCCTGCGCCGTGGCCTGTTACCGCTTTTGAATCGTCTTCAACCACTTTTAGACCAAGCTGCGAGAATTTTTCTTTTAGGACTTCAACAATTTTCTCTTCGTGTTTTGTTTCTGAATCAATCTGAACTAATTCTAAAAATTCGTCTAGTAAGCGTTTTTCATTGATCATGATGATGCTCCTCCTCTTATAGCGGCATGTTGCCATGCTTTTTTAACGGTCTATCTTCTTCCTTACTGCGCAGTACATCAAATGAGCGGATCAATCGCTCTCTCGTTTCAGCCGGCATGAAAATATCGTCTATCAGACCTGCCTGAGCCGCTTTCCATACACTTGGTTTGTTCATAGACTCGCGCGAAGCAGGATGAACGATTTCGTCTGCGAACGTTTTCCCCATGACATCAATTTCGGCCTCTGGCCATGCATAAACAAAGTCAGCGCCTAAGCCCTTGCTATTCATCGCGACATAAGCACCGCCAAACGCCTTTCTTAAAATCACAGTAATTTTGGGAACGGTTGCTTCAGCATACGCATATAAAAGCTTTGCACCGTGGCGGATAATTCCTGCATGCTCAGCTTTCTCCCCTGGTAAAAAACCAGGAACGTCCACAAGGGTTAAGATCGGAATATGAAACGCATCACAAAATCGAATAAACCTGGCCGCTTTATCGGCAGCGTCAAGATCAAGGCTGCCTGCCAGCACCTTTGGCTGATTGGCAACAACACCAATGGAGGCTCCTTGTAATCTGGCAAAACCTGTGACAATATTTTTTGAGAAACAAGGCTGCGTTTCAAAGAATGAGTCTGGATCGGTTATCGCTGTCACCACTTGTTTGACATCATAGGTGCGTGATGGATTCTTTGGCAGAATTCTGCCTGGATCGGCGGAATCGTGCTTTCGTGCCCCAGCGCGTGTGACAGATTGTTGTTTCGTTTGTATGTACGTTAAAAGAGTTCGAACCGCTTTTAACACGTCCATCTCATCTTTCCCAGTATAGTGCACATTCCCGCTTGTCTGATGCTGAACACTTGCACCGCCAAGACGGTCAGGACAGACCGTTTCTCCTGTTGCTTTTTCTATTACCTTCGGACCAGTTAAAAACATATGAGCTGTTTGCTCTGTCATGAAGACAAAATCAGTCAATGCAGGAGAATAGACTGCACCTCCAGCACATGAACCTAAAATAACAGATATTTGCGGGATTCGACCAGAGTACAGCACATTCCGTTTAAAGATCTGTCCGTATCCTTCTAATGATACCACACCCTCTTGAATTCTCGCACCACCTGAGTCTTTTAGACCGATGACCGGCATCTGATTTTTAGCTGCCAGGTCCATTAAAGAGGCTATTTTTTTCGCATGCATTTCGCCTAAAGAGCCTCCGTATACTGTTGCATCTTGTGCATAAACACATACTGGTTTTCCATGAATGAGTCCCGTTCCAATGACGACACCGTCACCAACATGCTCTGAGAGCTCGCCTGTTGCAAATGACTGAATTTCCATCAAGCTGCCCTCGTCAAGAAGTTCATGAAGCCGCTCTCGAACCGTCAGCTTTCCTTTGTTCTTGTGAGCCGCTGCTCGTTTTTCGCCGCCGCCCATTAACGCTTTCTTCCGCCATTCAGACAAGTCATTGAACGATTCATTCATCACTATGTTTCTCTCCTTTCAAGGACTCGCACAATTCAAATAACACACCTGACGTTTCTTTAGGTGAAATAAATGCAATTTGCTTTCCGCTGGCGCCCAACTGTGCTGTTTTTTGGAGAAGCTGCACGCCAAGGTGATCGAGACGGCTAAGATCAGCCTGAATGTCACCCGACTTTAGCGCAATATGATGAAGCCCCTCTCCTCTTTTTGTTAAGAAATTATGTAGTTTACTGCGGGCTGAGATTGGCTCAATTAATTCAATGTGCAGATCATCAAGTGAAGCGAAGGACGCTTTAATCTCCTGCTCAGGAATCTCTTGTATGTCTGAAAAATGCCAATTAAATAGCTGATGAAGCTTTTGAGATGTTTCTTTAATAGAAAAGACGGCAATGGCAATATGATCGATTTGTGTCATCCGTTCACTTCCTTTGCTGATCACTTGTCGCATATGAAAAAACCAGATAAAATAAAGACAACTGCGCTTGTCGCAAAAATCTTCGGTTATAGGGGTGCGATATGTCTCAAAAATTCATGAAATTTATGGTATTGCTTATGATTAGCCTGCTGTTAGTTTCTTCACTTTTAGCAGGAGCAGCAGCCTTTTTATAAGGATTGAATAAGAGCAGACAAGCAGGTGATTCGGGATATCAACGAATGGCCTGTTTGTCTTTGGCAAGCGTTTCAAAGGAAGCACTTGATTTTGTAATCCATACCTTTGTTCCAATCGGAAGCTGATCAAACAGCAGCTCTACATCTTGATTATGAAGTCTCACACAGCCTGCCGTGATAAATTTCCCAATCGAAGTTTCATCACTTGTTCCATGAATTCCATAGGTTCTGCCATCTGTTCCTCGTGCATCAAATCCAATCCATCTTCGTCCAAGAGGATTATTCTTCGCACCGCCTTCAATATTTTTTCTTCTGTAATAGGGATCTTTCGCTTTGATCATAATGGTAAATTCACCTTCTGGCGTTAAATCTGCTGTTTTTCCTGTAGAGGCAGGATATACTTTTTGAATTTTCCCTTGATCAATAAAGGCAAGTTCATTTGTTTGTTTATTAATAATGACAAATGGGTCACCTGGCAGCGGGTTTTGTCCAAGCGGCCAGATAGGTGAAAGGGACATGGTCAGTACGGTATAAAATAAAAGACGCATAGGCTCCTCCTTTTTCATTAGATTGACCAATGAAGGAGGAACTCATGCGTCTCTATTCTTTCATCCCTTTAAAATAGCTTTTCAGTACTAAATATTGTTCCATTTCACCGAGGAAATGAAAGAGTGCCGCTCTTGCCTCAAATTCTTCTCGTGTTTGCGGGAGCGGAAGTGCGTCGAACTCTTCTTTCATATCAATGAGACGTCTTAAAAACTTATGCGCTGTGTTCCCCGGGTGAATATGTTCGCGTAAGTCTCTAATGTATTCTGCAATGATTTGTCCATGCTCCGTTGTGACGGAAATCGACGTAATTTTGGGCAGCACACGCTCAATGATTTCAAATTGCTTTTGTCTCATGTTGAAATAATGATAGTACAGGTTTTCGTGTCTTAATACATGGTTTTCAACATCGCGATACGCGAGAGCTTTTGCTTCTTTAATCAATTGATGTGTCTCTGGTATTTCTTTTCCTGTCCAGTCTTGTTTCCCTGTCATTAAGTATTGCTCAATTTCCTCAAAGATTTTAGCAAAGTTGGCTTCAATCTGTTCGCTGTAGCGTTTGAGCTTTTTATCAACACTAGGCATATAGAGGTTCATAATCAGCGCTACCCCAACACCAATAGTAATCAGCAGCAGTTCATTCCAAATGAGATGCAGGGTAATTCCGCCAGACATGTATAAATGGAGGATGATGACTGAACTTGTGACAATCCCTTCTTTAATTCGAAGCAGAACCGTTGTTGGAATAAAGACAAGCAGCATCAAACCGATCACAAAAGGATGATACCCGATCAGATCGAAAAATAAATAAGAAAATAAAATAGCAAGACTGCATGCTGCAAAGCGGGCTCCCGATGCTAAGAGGGATCTTTTCTTTGTCACCTGAATACACAGGATCGTAATAATCCCGGCAGCTGAATAATTTTGCAAGCCAAGCAATTGTGCAATATAAATAGCGATCGCTGTTCCTAATGCTGTTTTCAGCGTTCGGTAGCCGATTTTAAACATGATGTGATTCACTCTTTTCTGTCTTGTTTCCATTCACTTTTGTGAAATGATGAACTTTTTTTACTTTCCCCATTATAATCAAAAAAAGAAGGAGATGTTAAGTCTCCTTCCCTTTTTTCTTTATAATATTTTTTGTAAGAAGTCTTGCGCACGCTGTGAAGATGGTGATTCAAAAAATTGTACAGGGTTTGCATCCTCTACAATTTTCCCGTCATCCATAAAGATCACACGGTCAGCCACTTCTTTTGCAAAGCCCATTTCATGTGTGACGATGACGAGTGTCATTCCAGATTGAGCCAGCTCTTTCATGACCTCTAATACTTCCTTGACCATTTCTGGATCTAGGGCAGACGTTGGTTCGTCAAACAGCATAATGTCTGGTGTCATTGCAAGCGCACGTGCAATCGCCACACGCTGCTTTTGACCGCCGGACAAACGGTTCGGGAAATCATCTTTTTTCTCTAAAAGCCCTACCTTTTTGAGCAGATCTTCAGCTTGCTTGATGCTGTCTTCCTTCGATTGATTCTTCACATTCATTGGCGCATACGTGATATTTTCCAGCACGGTTTTATGCGGGAACAGATGGAAATGCTGAAATACCATTCCGATGTTCTCACGCACTTTTAGTGCATTCGTTTTTGGATTGGTGATTTCGGTGTCCTTAATTGTTATTACACCGGAAGTCGGCTTTTCAAGTAAGTTGATGCAGCGGAGGAAGGTCGATTTTCCTGAACCAGATGGTCCAATAACCGCAACAACTTCCCCTTCTTTAATGGTCGTGTCGATCCCCTTTAAAACTTCGTTTTTACCAAAAGATTTTGTAAGTTTCTCTATTTTAATCATTTGATTTTAACTTCCTTTCCACCGATTTGCCGACAAAGGTGAGAACAAGCACGATGACATAATAGATAAGACCCGCAAAAATAAGCGGTTCAAGATAATTATACGTGACGGCCCCAGCTTGATAGGCTCGTCTCATGACATCACCCAGTCCAATGACTGTTACAATCGCTGATTCTTTTGTCAGTGTAATCGTTTCATTCACAAGTGCAGGTGAAATATTTTTAAACGCCTGCGGAAGCAATAAGTCCTTCATCATTTTAGCATAAGGGATGCCTAAAGCAACGGCCGCTTCTTTTTGACCTTTATCAATGGCATTAATACCCGCACGAATAATTTCAGATACGTATGCTGCCGAGTTGAGTGAAAATGCCGCTACAGCAGCCCAGTATTGATCGATTTGGAACCCAAGAAGCTGAGGTAGACCAAAATAAATAATGAGCAATTGAAGCACAAGCGGTGTGCCTCGGAAAATTGACGTATAAAAGTCTGCAATCCAAATGAGCGGTTTAAACACACTAATTTTACAAAGCGTTAATAAAATTCCTAAGATAAATCCAAGGAAAAGGGATACTACTACAATAGAAAGTGTGACCTTAAGCCCTTCTAGAATAAAGGGCATCTGAGGTATTACATCTTTAAAATCAAACATGACATTCTCCTTTTTTTTGCCTTCATACAAAACAGGAAAAAAGTTCAACACGAGTTGAACTTTTCAGCGCTTTTCTACTTGATTTTCTTGAATGACGCTGATCCTTTTCCTGACTTACTTTTCATCAGCAAACCATTTTTTAATTAATTTATCAAGTTCACCATTATCTTTCATTTCATTTAATGATTTATTAAACTTCGCTGTTAAGTCGCTATTTTTCTTGAATGCAATGGCTGAACCTTCGTTTGAGCTGTTCAATCCAAATGCTTGGAAGTCTTTTTCCTTTTTCAAGTAACCAGCAGCTACTTTATCTTCAATAATTGCTGCATCAAAACGGCCTGCTTTGATCTCTTGAATGATATCAGAAATTTTATTACGGTCTTCAACTGTAAGGTTATATTTCTTTTGCAAACCATTTGCTTCATCTTGTTGAATAGAACCTAATTGAACGCCGACTGTTTTATCTTTTAAATCTTTCTCTACTTTAATACCGCTAGATTTCTTTGATACAACCAAGTTTTTAGCATTGTAATAAACATCAGAGAAATCCACTTGCTTTTTACGTTTTTCTGTAGGTGTCATTCCTGCAAGGACAATATCAGCTTTGTTTGTTTTGAGGGCTGATACAAGGCTAGCAAAGTCCATATCTTGAATTTCTAGCTTGTAGCCGTTCTTTTTCGCTAGTGCTGTTGCAAGATCTACATCAAAACCGACAATTTTATCTCCGTCTTTTGATTCAAATGGCGGATAATCTGCTGATGTCGCCATCACGAGTGTCTTGTCATCTCCTGATGCGTTTGAATTATTAGAAGAAGTTCCGCATGCTGCGAGTGCAGCTGCAAGACCAGCTGTCATAAGTAATAATAACCACTTTTTCATATGATGATGCCTCCCAGTATTTAAAATCATGTATTGATTTGAATATTTATTCACTATAATGTATTTTAAACACTTTCTTTTTAAGATGCAATAGTATTTTGCTAAAATTATTTTGATTCTATTGTCTTATAAAACAAAAAGCAGACCGATCTAAAGACCGGACTGCTTTATATTTATTCATTCAAAAGTCATATGTTAGATTTCTTCGCAATGCTCATCAAAAGCGGCTTGTAGTTTTGACACGACTTCCATTGGCTCATGCCCTTCAATTTCATGACGCTCGACCATTTTGATGATTTTTCCATCTTTTAATAAGGCAAAGGATGGTGAAGATGGTGGGAAGCCTTCAAAGTATTCACGAGCTCTTGCTGTTGCCTCTTTGTCCTGCCCAGCAAACACTGTCAGCAATTGATCTGGACGCTTATCGTAATGAACAGAATAGCCGGCAGCTGGTCTTGCAATACCGCCTGCACAGCCGCATACTGAATTCACCATGACAAGTGCCGTTCCTTTTTTAGTCAGTGCTTCGTCTACTTCTTCAGCTGACGTGAGCTCAGTGTAGCCTGCCTGCTTAATTTCTTCTCTCGCTTGTTTTACAATATCATTCATAAATAAATTAAAATCAATATTCATGTCCGTCCACTCCTTTAGCGTACCATAACCATTTTAACTCCATCATAACAAGGAAAACGCCTGCGGGCAAATGTGTTGTCTTATCCATCGCCTCTTTTTCCGAACATCGTTTATGAGCTGTCAAATTGGGGAAAAGTGATGATAAAGAGATGAAAGGGAGAACTGCGTGATGGCACAATTCAAAAAAGCGATGCTCATTTATAATGGAAATGCTGGACAAAAAAACATGGAAAAAACACTCGGTCAAACAGTGCCTCTTCTTTCTCTACATATTGATGAACTCATTCTTAAACCAACAAAGCAGCCAAATGATGCTTATAATTTCTGCCGTCATATTGATGAGACGGTGGAATTGCTCATCATATTAGGCGGAGATGGTACCGTGCATGAATGTATGAACGGTATTGGCGGCTTAGAAAAAAGGCCCGCTGTAGCGATATTACCAGGCGGGACATGCAATGATTTTTCTAGAACGCTTGGTATTCCTCAACAGATGCAAAAAGCCGCTCAAATGATTGTAGACGGCAAAGAGAAAAAGGTCGACTTAATCAAAGCAGAGGATCGATACGTATTAAACTTTTGGGGAATTGGGCTGATCGCAGACACGTCCAACAACATTAACGACAAGGAAAAAGCCGTACTCGGTAAAATCAGCTACTTCACAAGTGCCCTGCGCACACTTCAGCAAACAGATCCTTTTCACGTACGGATTGAGACCGAGGAGGAAAGCTGGGAAGAGGAAGCAGTCATCGTTCTTGTCATGAATGGACATTTTATCGGTACAAATAAAATTGATTTGCCTAATGCATCCATTGATGATGGAAAAGCTGAAATCTTAATTTGTAGAAATACGAGTTTCTCTGCTTTAAAAGAAATCTTCTCAATGAACCGGGAAGAGCTGGAGGATTTCACCGGCGATCTGTCTCTCATTCAAGCGTCCAGTATTCGTATCCACACAAAAGAGGAAATGGATGCTGATACGGATGGTGAGGTTTATATGAAGGCTCCCTCTTCTTTAGAAGTGTTAAAGCAGCATTTGACCTTTATTGTTCCAGCAGAATAAAAAAATGCCCGACATCATTTTGATTCGGGCTTTTTTTTGATATAGCGTCTGTATAAATATTCAAGTGCATATCCGAGCAGTGTCCCGGCGAGAAGTGATATTCCTAAAAAGCTATTGGCTGCTCCTTTGAAGCCACCGACAATCAGCAGACAGTACACGATTTGAATGATTGAAACGATCGATATGATAAGCAGTAATCGTTCAGGATGATTGCGTGATTTAGAAATGTACCGCAGAAAAGCGAAGGCAATCGCTGTGATAAACATGAGACCAATCGTTAGAAAAGCAAAAAAATCTAGTCCAGACATATCATCGCTCCTTTCTCCTAGATGTGGAAATCCCCCTCTCATGACGGGAGGGGGAAAATGATTGTTTTAATAAACAGATGTTTGCTCGTCGATGCCTTCAAGGATTTGTTTAATTCGCTGAAGGAATCTGCCGCATACAAGACCGTCTAGTACTCTGTGATCTAATGAAAGACAAAGATTGACCATGTCTCTTGCCGCAATCATTCCGTTTACTATCATTGGACGCTTCACGATCGATTCTACTTGTAAAATCGCCGCTTGCGGATAATTAATGATTCCCATAGATTGTACTGAACCAAATGATCCCGTGTTGTTGACAGTGAATGTACCGCCTTCCATATCATTTTGCTTGAGCGTTCCTTGTCTCACCTTAGACGCCAGCTCATGAATTTCTTTGGCGATGCCCTTAATGGTCTTTTCATCCGCATCCTTAATGACTGGAACAAAAAGCGCGTCATCTGTAGCGACAGCAATCGAAACATTGATCGCTTTCTTCTGCACAATTTTATCTCCGGCCCACATACTGTTCATTTCAGGGAATTCCTTTAAGGCCTGAGCCACAGCTTTGACAAAGAACGCAAAGAACGTCAAGTTAAAGCCTTCTTTTGCTTTAAACTGATCCTTCAGCTGATTTCTTCTTGTCACTAGATTTGTCACATCGACTTCCATCATCGTCCATGCATGCGGAATTTCATGTTTGCTTCTCAGCATATTGGCCGCAATTGCCTGCCGGATCGGCGTGACTGGCAGCTCAACATCACCAGGCATGGAAGGGATGGCAGGAGCCGCTTTTGCGTGAGATGGCTGCGCAGGCTCCGGTTGAACAGCACGTTCATTGACAGGTGCTGTCTTCTCTTTAACGCCGCCGTTTTCAATGAGCTGCAGCAAATCTTTTCTAGTAATTCGGCCGCCTGCTCCCGTACCTTGAACAGCTGCTAAATCAATGCTATGCTCATCTGCTAAACGAAGAACGGCTGGAGAGTAACGTTTCTTTTGACTTTGATTCTCATTTGTTTGATCTGCTTCAGGCGCTTTGCTTTGCTCAGGTGCTGCTTCTTCTTTCTCGCTCTGCTGCTCGCTTCCTTCAACTTCAATTTCACAGAACACTTCTCCTACTTGCAGCGTTTCGCCTTCCTCAGCCGATAGCTTTGTAATCGTTCCTGTAAAAGAAGACGGGACTTCTGCGTTCACTTTATCCGTCATGACTTCCGCAATCGGATCGTATTTATTCACATGATCGCCAGGTGAAACGAGCCATTTGCTAATGGTTCCTTCTGTTACACTTTCACCTAGCTGAGGCATTTTCATTTGTTCAATTGCCACTTTGAAACCCTCCTCTTTCTTAAAACGCCGCTAGCTCTCTCATTTCAGCTTCTACCTTATCCGGGTTGACCATGAAGAATTTCTCCATTGTCGGCGCATAAGGCATTGCCGGAATATCTGGTCCTGCCAGGCGTTTGATTGGTGCGTCTAAATCAAATAAGCAATGCTCCGAAATGATTGCCGCAACCTCACTCATGATGCTGCCTTCTTTTGTATCTTCCGTTAACAGGAGCACTTTACCTGTTTTAGAAGCCGCTTCTATAATCGCTTCCTGATCAAGCGGGTACACTGTTCTCAAATCGAGAATATGAGCGGAAATACCGTCTTTTGCAAGGCGGTCTGCTGCTTGCAGCGCAAAATGCACACAAAGGCCATATGTAATGACCGTGATATCATCGCCTTCACGTTTCACATCTGCTTTTCCAATCGGAAGAGTGTAATCCTCTTCAGGCACTTCTCCCTTAATAAGGCGGTATGCACGTTTATGTTCAAAGAACAATACAGGATCTGGATCACGCACTGCAGCCTTTAAAAGACCTTTGACATCATAAGGTGTAGAAGGCATCACAATCTTCAAACCAGGCTGGTTAGCAAAAATCGCTTCGACCGATTGTGAATGATAAAGTGCCCCGTGCACTCCGCCTCCGTATGGTGCGCGGATGACCATTGGACAGCTCCAATCATTATTTGATCGGTATCTAATTTTTGCAGCCTCTGAAATGATTTGGTTGATTGCAGGCATAATGAAATCCGCAAATTGCATTTCTGCTATTGGGCGCATTCCATACATCGCTGCCCCAATACCTACACCAGCAATGGCTGATTCTGCAAGAGGTGTATCCATGACGCGCGCTTCTCCAAATTGCTCGTAAAGACCCGCTGTCGCTTTAAATACGCCGCCTTTTTTCCCGACATCCTCTCCGAGCACAAACACTTTCGGATCTCGTTCCATTTCTTCTTTCATCGCCAGTGTAATGGCGTCTATATATGACATAACAGGCATTTTTCTTCCCCCTTACTCCGCATACACGTAACGAAGTGCGCTTTCTGCCTCAGCATAAGCTGCGTTTTCCGCTTCATCAGTGGCTTCGTTTACGATTTGCATGATTTCTTTTGTCATCTCTTCTTTCATTTCAGAAGTCATGACGTTTCCTTCGATTAAATACGTTTCATATTGGATGAGCGGATCTTTCTTTCTTGCTTCGAGCACTTCTTCTTTTTCTCGATAGCTTGAGTCATCGTCATCACTTGAATGCGCAGTTAAACGGTAAGAGATTGTTTCAATCAATGTCGGGCCTTCGCCTCTAGCCGCACGGTCTCTCGCTTCTTTGACAGCGGCATATACTTCAAGCGGATCATTTCCATCTACAGTTACGCCAGGCATCCCATATCCAATCGCACGATCTGAAATGCGTTCACAGGCCACTTGTTTGTCATATGGCACGGAAATCGCGTACTTATTGTTTTCACACATGAAAATAACAGGCAGTTTATGCACAGCAGCGAAGTTAGCGCCTTCGTGAAAATCTCCTTGGTTTGATGAGCCTTCACCGAACGTGACAAAGCTGACAAAGTTTTTCTGCTCTAATCGTCCAGCAAGGGCAATTCCCACCGCGTGAGGAACCTGCGTTGTTACAGGTGAAGATCCGGTCACAATTCGATTTGCTTTTTGTCCAAAATGCCCCGGCATTTGTCTTCCGCCTGAGTTTGGATCGTCTTGTTTTGCGAAACCAGACATCATTAAATCTTTTGCTGTCATCCCAAAAGCAAGGACAACCCCCATATCACGATAGTAAGGTAAGACGTAATCTTCTTCTCTATTAAGGGCAAATGCAGCACCGACTTGCTGCGCTTCCTGCCCTTGACAAGAAATGACGAATGGAATTTTACCTGAACGGTTTAATAGCCACATCCGTTCATCGATTTTTCTTGCTAGAAGCATTGTTCTATATATATCAATTGCTTGTTCATCTGATAATCCTAATTCCTGATGACGCATGTTACTCATCATGTTTCCCTCCTTGATTAAAAATGGATCGCCTTCCCGTCAACAGCTAGGGCTGCCTCGCCAATCGCCTCTGATAAGGTCGGATGCGGGTGTATCGTCTGCCCCACTTCCCACGGGGTTGCATCAAGTACTTTGGCTAATCCAGCTTCAGATATCATATCTGTTACATGAGGACCAATCATATGAATTCCTAAAATATCATCTGTCTTTTGATCGGCAATGATTTTGACGAATCCATCAGACTCCCCGTACACAAGCGCTTTTCCAATCGCCATAAATGGGAATTTCCCTATTTTGACTTCAAAGCCCTGCTCTTTTGCCGCCTGTTCAGTGAGTCCAACACTAGCGGTTTCTGGGTGAGAGTAAACACATTTAGATACGAGCGTTTCATCGAGCGGCTTTGGATCTTTCCCAGCCATATGTTCAACAGCAATCATACCTTCGTGGGAAGCGACATGTGCCAGCTGAAGCCCGCCAATGACATCTCCTATTGCGTAAATATGCGATTCTTTCGTTTGATAATGTTCATTCACGACAATGCCTTGTTTTTCGGTTTGGATGTCCGTGTTTTCAAGACCTATGCCTTCGATATTAGGTACTCTGCCGACTGAAAGAAGGAGTTTTTCCGCTTCGAACGTCTGAATGTCTCCATCCTTTTCCGCTTGAATTGTCACGAGATTTCCCTGCTTTTCTACGCTATCTGGCAGTACCTTCGCATTTGTCACAAAGGTGATGCCTTTTTTAGATAATAGTTTTTCC
Organism: Bacillus sp. FSL K6-1000; assembly: GCF_038630785.1. Classification (NCBI taxonomy): domain Bacteria; kingdom Bacillati; phylum Bacillota; class Bacilli; order Caryophanales; family Bacillaceae; genus Bacillus; species Bacillus sp. FSL K6-1000. The sequence continues at coordinate 2,173,919 of NZ_CP152042.1, forward strand.
ATTTCTTTAGAAATGTCATGATCTTCTGTTGGTAAAATACGGTCTGCAAACTCAATCACAGTGACGTTCACACCAAAATCATTGAGCATAGACGCCCACTCGATTCCGATCACTCCGCCTCCGACAATTAGCATCGACTGCGGAAGCTCTGGCAGTTCAAGTGCATCATCTGATGTGAGGATGTGTGTTCCATCTGCTTCAAGCCCTGGCAGCACCCGCGGTCTTGAGCCTGTTGCGATGATGACCTGCTTTGGAATAAGCATTTCATTTTCCTCTCCATTTGCCATTTCTACGGAGATCGTTCCTGGCATTGGCGAAAAGATAGATGGGCCAAGAATACGGCCGATCCCTTCATATACATCAATTTTCCCTTGTTTCATTAAGTGTTTCACGCCGCCTGCTAGCTTTTCGACAATCTCAGTTTTTCTTTTTTGCACACTCGCAAATTGCAAGGCAATGCCGCCTGCCTCAACACCAAAATCAGCTGCGCGTTTGACGGTTTGATATACTTCTGCACTTCTGAGCAGCGCTTTAGACGGAATGCAGCCTTTATGAAGACATGTTCCGCCGAGCTTTTCTTTTTCTACAACTGCTGTTTTCAATCCAAGCTGTGAGGCACGGATGGCTGCTACATAGCCGCCTGTGCCTCCACCAAGAATGACGAGGTCATATTCAGTTGCCATGACTTGTCACTCCTTTCTTTTCCTGTTGATCATTTGGGTATTCTTTCGGTGATTCTTCTTCTTTTAAAATACGAAGCGCACCTTCCGCTAACGATTGCAGCTCATTTTCACCTGGATACACGACAACATCTGAAATCCAGTCAATATAGCCGCGAATACTTGATGTAATTTGTTTGCTGTACGCAAGTCCGCCTGTTAATACAATGACGTCAACTGCTCCTTTTAAAACAGCGCTAGCCGCACCAATTTCCTTGGCAATCTGATAGCACATTGCTTCATAAATGAGCGCCGCACGCTCATCACCTGCTTCAATCATGCGTTCCACTTTTACAGCGTCTGTCGTGCCGAGATAGCCCGCTAGCCCGCCTTCACCAATAATGCGTTTGAGCATTTCCTCTTGGGTATACTCACCCGAAAAACAAAGATTTACAAGATCACCTGTCGGCAAGGTTCCTGCACGCTCAGGACTGAAAGGACCTTCGCCATGCAGACCGTTATTCACATCGATGACTTTCCCTTTTTCATGAACACCAATGGTGATGCCGCCGCCCATATGAGTAATAATCATGTTTAAATCTTCGTAACTTTTTCCAAAAGAAGCCGCTGTTTTTCTTGCGACCGCTTTTTGATTTAATGCATGAAAGATGCTTTTTCTTTCGATCGTTGGCAGCCCTGAAATACGAGCAATTGGCTTTAGTTCATCCACCACAACTGGATCGACAATAAAAGCTGGGATATTCAGGCCAAGTGCGATTTCTCTCGCGATGATTCCGCCGAGATTAGATGCATGCTGGCCCGCATATCCTTCTTTTAGATCTTTCACCATTTGCTCATTGACTTCATATGTGCCTCCTTCAATCGGACGAAGGAGACCGCCACGCGCGCACACTGCATCAAACTTTGAGATATTCATCCCCTGTTCATGCAGTGTTTTCAAAATGGTTTCTTTGCGGAAAGAAAATTGATCAATGATATGAGGAAACGACTTTAATTCCTCATCTGTATGTCTAAGTGTCGTTTCAAAAATAGAACGTTCATTATGAAACACACCAATTTTTGTTGAAGTAGAGCCAGGATTAATCGTGAGAATACGCCATTCTTTTGTCAGCAAAAACAAAACCTCCGTTTCAACTCATTCTTCCAATTAGCGACGACTTAAAATATGTTGACCATTTTGCAAGAATTGACTTCTTGATTTGCGCATTCTTTCAATTCGCTCTTCAGCCAATCGGTCTGCCGCTTTATAAGTTGGAATGGCATCACGGTTTGAAATTTCAATCACACGTTCAATATTTTGATAAATGCCTTCGACTTTTTTCATCGCACGATCTGCATTATAGCCATAAAGCTCATCAGCCACGTTAATCACACCGCCTGCATTAATCACATAGTCAGGAGCATATACAATCCCCATTTCATGGATAAGGTCTCCGTGATGCGTTTCTCTTAGCTGGTTATTTGCAGCACCTGCAATCACTTTTGCTTTTAACTTAGGAATGGTTACATCGTTAATGGTTGCACCAAGTGCGCACGGTGCATAAATATCACATGCTTGATCATAAATATCGTCAGGATCGACTGCTTTTGCGCCGAAGTCTTCAACAGCTCGCTTGACAGAGTCTTTGTTGATATCTGTGACAATAAGCTGTGCGCCTTCTTCGTGCAGATGTTTACACAGATTGTAGGCCACATTTCCAACACCTTGGACAGCAATTGTTTTTCCTTCTAATGAATCTGTACCGAAAGCAGCTTTGGCAGCGGCTTTCATCCCTTTATATACACCGTAAGCAGTGACTGGAGACGGATTTCCGGATGAACCAAATGCAGGAGAGATCCCTGTGACAAAATCGGTTTCTTCATGAATGAGGTCCATGTCTTCTACCGTTGTACCGACATCTTCCGCTGTAATATAGCGGCCATTCAGCCCTTGAATGTAACGTCCAAAGGCACGGAACATTTCTTCGTTTTTGTCTTTTCTCGGGTCACCGATGATCACTGTTTTTCCGCCGCCAAGATTAAGTCCTGCTGCCGCGTTTTTATAAGTCATTCCTCTTGCTAGACGCAGTGCATCCTCAATAGCTGCTTCTTCGTTTTCATACGTCCACATTCTCGTTCCGCCTAGTGCAGGTCCAAGTGTTGTATCATGAATCGCAATAATCGCTTTTAAGCCAGACTGCTCATCCTGACAAAATACAAGCTGCTCATAATCGTATCGTTCCATATATTTAAAAAGTTCCATTGTGTTATTCCTCCTATTACTTCCGCTTAATTTGATGTACAGATGGCAAGCGCAATTGAATAAAGCTTACTTTCAGCTGAATCAGACCGGCTTGTTAAAGCAATCGGCGCCTTGGCTCCTGCCACCACAGCTCCCACCTTCGCATGTGCAAAGTAGATGAGAGATTTATAAAGAATGTTTCCTGCCTCAATTGTTGGCACAAGCAAAATATCTGCATGGCCGGCTACATCACTCGTAATATTTTTATGAGAAGCTGCCGTTTGAGAGATGGCATTATCTAAAGCAAGAGGCCCATCAATCAGGCATCCAGAAATTTGCCCCCGCCGATTCATTTGCGCAAGACTTGCCGCAGTTAAAGTTGAATCCATTGCCGGATTCACGACCTCGACCGCAGAAAGCACTGCAACCTTTGGCATGTCGTTTCCGACAGCTTGTGCTACTTGAACAGAATTGATCGTAATCTCTTTCAGCATATTTAAATCGGGCGCGATGTTCATCGCAGAATCTGTGACATAAATAAAGCGGTCAAAGCCCGGTACTTCAAATGCTGCGACATGTGATAAGACACTTGCTGTCCTGAGCCCATATTCTTTATTCAGTACCGCTTTTAAAAGAACGGCTGTCGGGACATGCCCCTTCATCAAAATATCTGCATGCTTCTCGCTCACTGCCTGCACGGCTATTTTGGCAGATTCTTCGGGAGAATCTGAATGAATAATATCTATCCAGTCCTCATCGATTTCATGCTGTTTCACTAGCTCCTTCAGGTTGCGTTTGTTCCCAACCAGGAGAAAGCGAGCGACCTTTCGCTTAATTGCCATCTTGATGGCATGAAGCACTTCTTCGTCTTCTGCATGAGCCACAGCCGCCGTTTTATTCTGCAGCTGGGCGGCTTTCATAATCAGATCGTCAAGCTTCATATATGCCCACCTTTCCTTGTGCTCGGTTCATGTTTTATATGCAAGTTCCGTGCCAGTTTGAAATGCAGTAAAATGAGGCAGTTCGCATGACATTCGTGCAATCTTTTGCAGTTTACATGCATTTTATTGCATGCTATCTTTTGCAAGTTGATATTTATCCATTTTATAGTAAAGGTTCCGTATGCTGATCCCTAACGTTTTCGCTGTTTTCGTGCGATTGAATTGATGCTTTTCAAGGGTTTGTTTAATTAGCTGCGCTTCAAATGCCTCAACAGCATCCGAAAGCGTCTCTCCCTCAAATTGACTGACAGCCAGTTCCTGCTGCTCTTTTTCTTCCTGATCTTCAGACTCCATGAAAGAAATATGCCCCTCATCAATCCATTCTTCTTGCGGGTTTAAAAAGATCATGGCTCGTCCAAGTACATTTTCAAGCTCTCTTACGTTTCCAGGCCACTTATATGATCGCAGTCTATGAAGCGCCTGTTCTGTTAACCCGCGCACGTTCCGTCCATAGTCTAAATTGATCTTTTGGATGAGACGTTTGCTTAACGAATCAATATCCTCAAGGCGCTGCCTTAGCGGCGGGATAGAGATCGGGTATCTGTTCATGCGATAATATAAGTCCTCTCTGAACTTTCCTTCCGCCATCGCTTTTTCAATATTGACATTTGTCGCCGTGATCACACGAACATCGACTGGTATGGCCTTTGTTCCGCCTACTCTTACAATTTCTTTCTCCTGCATGACGCGCAGTAGCTTCGCCTGTGTACTTGGCGTCATCTCACCAATTTCATCTAAGAAAATGCTGCCTTGATTCGCCTCTTCAAACAGTCCTTTTTTCCCGCCGCGCCTTGCACCAGAAAACGCTCCTTCTTCATAGCCAAAAAGCTCTGACTCTAAAAGGGTCTCAGATAAGGCTGCACAGTTGACCCGTACAAAGCGATTATATTTCCGGTCACTTTCATTGTGAATGGCGTGCGCAAACAGCTCTTTTCCAGTACCTGATTCTCCCCGGAGTAAAATAGTGGCTGGCGTTTTTGCGCCCAGCTTTGCCTGCTCAAGTGCCACAAGCATTTGCTCACTTTCTCCAATGATGTCTTCAAATGTGTACTTTGCTTCAAGTGTCCGGATAAGCTGCCTTGCTTTATTTAGTTCATTCGTAAGTGATTGTATTTCTGATACGTCATGAATGACGCCGACACTGCCTTTTAAGATGCCATCAACGATAACCGGCGCTACGTTGACGATCACATCTTTTTTATTCGGCCCGACTTTCATTCTGACGCCTCGAACCGGTCTTCTTGTTTCAAGTACCTTCAAATGCATGCTTTCTCCTTCAGAAATATCTGCACCTGCAGGTTTCCCCACAACTTCTTTATCTGTTAATCCAGTCATTTTCGTATAAGCTCGGTTGATCAAAATCCCTTTTCCCTGCTCATCAACAACCGAAATGGCTTCATCTGACGATTGAATGATCGCCTCCAGCATGGTTCGCACTTCTTTAAGGTTCGTTACTTCCTCCGCAAGCTCAACGGCATCTGTAATATCTTTAAAGATGGATAAAGCACCTAGCATTCTCCCCGCGTCATCAATAATTGGCAAACGCGTTGTGACAATTTGTATTTGTTGGTTCAGAAATTGTTTTTGATTAAATTCTGGCTCTCTCGATCTTAAAATGTCGGGAAGTTTTGTGTTTGGGATCACTTCTCGTATGTCGCGGCCAATCGCATCTTTTTGCGAACATCCAACCATTTTGGCCGCTGATCGATTAAACAGGACGACTTCTTCGTCCATGTTTATAAAAATCATCCCATCGTTCGTTGCATTAAAAATGCGGTCATGCTTATAGGTTTGTTCCTTTAATATTTGAATTAGCTGTTGTTTTTCTGACATTAATTCTGATATGACGTAAGCCATTGAACTTGGAACAATGACAGCATGCTCCGGCTTTTCTTCCATCAGCTCTTTCAGCACTGCTGAACTGCCCGTTGTTTCAATGATGATATCAATGTCATCTTTTATGTATTCTTTCCAATCCGTTGTCGTATCAATTCCATTCTTTTTCGCTTCTGCCATCCCCGGTGCCTCAAGATCAAGGTCGGCGATCGCAATGATTTGAATCATATTTGTTTTCAGCAATGTTTCTAGCAATGCTGATCCACCCTGTCCCGCACCGACAATCAAGACTCTCTGCATCCCGTTACCCCTTTATATGAAAAAATTTGCACACCATATTTTTCCGTTGCAAAAAATTGCACAACTCTTATATTACCACGTTTTCCTTTCTTGACAAAATATTTTTTGAATTAGACAATGGAAGTAAATGACGTTTAAGGGGACATTTGATGGGGAGAATACTTGCACTAGTGATTATTTTAATACCTGGCGCGCTTGCTGCACTTGGGATTAAGCTGCTGCGTGACACTGTTTTCGGCATCATCATTGCACCATTTCCATTTTTATGGCTGCAAGGAATTGCAGGGTTGTTATTTTTAGGGGGAGGGCTTTATGTAGTGGCTGGCTTTATTTTATATAGAGACCGTAAACGAAATAAAGTGACTGCTCGCTTTAAGCAGAGATAAAACGTGAAAAAAGACCCGCTGATGATAGCAGGTCTTTATTTCATTTCTTCTCTTATTTTCACGGCCCGGTCAGGAAAATCAGTGAAAATGCCATCGACACCTAGGGAAAACATGTTTTTCATTTGCTTTTCACTGTTTACTGTAAACGGCCTGATTACTTGCTGAGATGCATGGAGAGCTGACACAACCTCTTTGGTCACGCCTGCACCCTTAATATTTGGATGATAGCCTCTTGCTGGTACTGTTTTTATATACATCTCCGGCTGATGAATCACATCCATTGTGAGTACAGCAAGTTCAACATGCGGCATTAGTTTGTGAAAAAGAGCTAAACTGCCGTGATGAAACGATGAAACAAGTACACGGTCTTCTATTTGAAAATGCTCGATTTGCTTTTTTACTTTCTCCTCGATACCTGGATATCGATAAATGGAGTTTTTCAGTTCAATATTAATGATCAATGATGATTGCTGCGTCACTAGCTCTAATACTTCCTCTAAAAGAGGAATGGATACAGCACCGGTTTGTTCATAAAAAGAATGACTCGCATCTCCTGCTTTTAATTCTTCATATGTATGGTCTTTCACTAAACCTTTCATATTCGTGGTTCTGTTCAGTTTCTCATCGTGAATGACAGCAAGTCTGCCGTCTTTCGTCAGCTGAACATCCAGCTCAATTCCGTCAGCTCCCGAATGGAGTGCATGCTCGAAGGCTATCATGGTGTTTTCAGGATAAATGCCTTTAAAGCCTCTGTGTGCAAAAATTTTCGTCATAGGTCACCTCTAAATATGATGCTTCCTTTCATTATGACGTGTCTTTTTTCGTTTTTCCAGTTTAGAGCACATAAAAAAAACCTCTTCTGATTCGCATGAAGAGGTTGACAGATAAATTCGATCACGTAATCGCTCTGATGGCTTGCTCTGTCGTCTCTGCGTCAAGAGCAAAAAGGGAAGAAACAACTGCGACTGCTGTAACAACGGTTACACCTAACAACAACTTTTTCATAAGATAACCTCCACTTTCTTTTGAAGTATTTGTGCATCGAATTTCTTTTCAAGAAAACGAATGGCATTTTGATAATCATTTCGTTCCTTGAAGTATTTCGATATTTGTTCAGACAAATCCTCAAGCTCCACATATAATCTATTTTTTTCTATGTAGTCTAATTTTTCAGAGAATACGTCTGCTGCCCCACTATTCTCGCACATCAAATCCAAAATTTCAAATTTTACTATATATTCATTATTTTGGATATCACAACTATACAGAATACCCTCTTTAATATATTCCCTCGCCTCTTGATCTCCTAGATGCACTAAGGCGTTTGCCAGAACATATAAAGATTGGATGTAATAATGACTATTGTCACGGTGAATTTGAATGCCCATTCCTTTTTTTGCATAATGTGCGCTTTTTTCATAATCATGCTTTGCATAATAAAGAACAGCTAAATTGTGATAGCATTTCCCAATCAGCACTTCATTGTTAATGCGCTTACTTTTCTCAAGTGCTTCTTGATACTTTTCCTCTGCTTCACCGAATTGGAACAAATCAATACAATTACTTGCATGTAAAATCAAGCTGTCAATTGCTTGCGCTGTATACTCTTCATGCGCTTTAAATGTATCGATGGCTTTTTTAATATGATTAATGGATATGAAGTTTTGTTTCAGTTCGTAATAAATTGAAGCAACTTTATGGTGAAAAGTTCCTACTTCAAGGTCTTCATTCACACGTTTTAGCCGCTGTTCTGCAATTTTGTAAAAACTAATGGCTTCATCATACTTTTTCACATATGCAGCATATTGGCCTTTGTAAAAGTAAAAATAAAAATTAATAATGTCATCTGCCTTCTCATCGAGCGTTCCGACACTTTTCATAATTTGATTGGCTTTTTCAATATTTCCAAGTAACATTTCATGTCTGCCGTCAACAAGCTGATAATAAAGGAGAACTTCACGGTCTTCATCTGTATTTTTTAGCAAATTCTGAATTTTCTCTTTATAGACAGCAGATTTTTCTAAGTCATTCTGAGAAATGACCCTCGTCCACTTGCTAATTTCGTTCGCTACCTCAGCAGAGTGGATTTTCAGCTTTCCCATAACCTCACCCTCTTCTTTTCATTATTATAGCATAGTAAAAGAATGTGAAAATTATTAAATTCGACAATGGGAATATTCAGTTCAAATGGCACAATCTCTAAGAAGCCAGTGACTTTAAAACGCCAATCAATCAGGTCAATAGAAATAGAACTTTCGATCTCGTTTGCTTTAATTACCATTTCCATAAGACCTTTTCCTCTCATCCTTTTTCTTACGAATGAGCGTTTTCTTCTTCTATTTTGAAGACTTCATGATCGATTAGCGCAGCTGATTACCACTACTTTATGTCTTTTTTATTTTTTTCATGCTTTATTTTTCATTTTATTCTGAAAATAAAGCAGCCCGTTTGTCCAATTTAAACATTAAGATGATTTTATCAACCTAACCAAATTTTTACAACATGTTTCAAAATAAAAAAACGTCTCAATGAAGAAACGTTTTTTCATGAAAAATAAACTAGCTAGCTCTATGCTCTAATCGCAAACGATCAGCTACCATGGCAATAAATTCTGAATTGGTTGGTTTCGCTTTTGACATGCTGACAGTATAACCAAAGAGTGAGGAAATGGAATCAATGTTCCCTCTGCTCCAAGCAACTTCAATGGCATGACGAATCGCCCGTTCCACCCTGCTGGCGGTCGTGTTAAATTTCTTTGCAATGTCTGGGTACAACACTTTAGTAATGCTTCCGAGAAGCTCAATGTCATTGTACACCATAGAAATCGCTTCTCTTAAGTATAAATACCCTTTAATATGAGCGGGCACGCCAATCTCATGAATAATGGTCGTAATGCTCGCATCTAAGTTTTTACGTTTCGGTTCAGGTTTGTTGCGAAGAACACTGTTTTGGATTGATGAAGAGCGATGGGTAACTTGTGTGCCGTTTCCACTGACTTGACGAATATGACCTACTAGGTTTTCCATATCAAATGGCTTTAAAATGAAATAAGATGCGCCCAAATCAACTGCTTTTTTCGTGACATCTTCTTGTCCAAAGGCCGTTAGCATAATCACACTTGGCTGTTTTGTCATTTCATTGTTTTCACGGAGGCGTTCTAGTACAGCAAGACCGTCTAAATGAGGCATAATAATATCTAAGAGGAGAACGTCGGGCTCTTTATCTTTAAATAATGTCAGGCATTCCTGACCATTATACGCCACGCCAAGTACTTCCATATCTTCCTGTCCCTCAATGTACTCTGTCAAAAGGCCAACAAGCTCTCGATTGTCATCAGCTACACACACTTTAATTTTCTCCACGTTCTTTCCTCCCCAATGTCGATTCCTTTAGTCTTTTGCATTTCTCTTCTGAGTGTTCAATTCGACAAAACCATGCTATCCCCTTTAAAAAACTTTAATTTTCCGAATAATAGAGCATTATCTAGCTTTTTCTATGTTTTTCTTAAAGAATCGACGATTATTGCAATTTGACAACATGCTTTTTTCCATTTTGTCGAAAAATCTCTTTTTCCTTATTTTATAACATGATGGAAGAGAAAGAAAGGGTAGAAAAAAACTGCCGGAAGATTCGCGGCAGTTAAATGATCAGCTTGCTTTTTTGTTTTTTTGATAAAGGTCGATTCCTGCTTCTGACAGCATCCATTCAATGTGTACGCCGTACCCGCTAGTCGGATCATTGACGAATACGTGTGTGACAGCTCCAATGACTTTGCCATTTTGAATGATGGGGCTTCCGCTCATTCCTTGGACGATTCCGCCCGTTTTGCTTAAGAGCCGCTCATCTGTTACCTTTAATACCATTCCTTTAGTTGCTGGGAATTTCTGCGGTGTTGTGCTGACGATTTTAATATCAAACTTCTCCACTTTATCATGATCCACAACGGTTAAAATTTCTGCTGGGCCTTCTTTTACTTCATTTGATAAAGCGACTGGAAGTGGTTTATCTGCTACATGATTTTCAAGCTTTTCGGTTAACGTACCAAAGATACCAAAAGGGCTGTTGCGGGAGATATCTCCTATTGTTTTTCTTTCAGAAGAGAATCTCGCCAATTTTTCTCCAGGATTGCCTCCTGTACCTTTTTCAATCGATGTCACGGTTGATCTGACAATTTCACCATTGTCGACAACAATTGGTTTTTTTGTATCCATGTCAGAAATCACATGCCCAAGGGCACCATATTTTTTAGATGAAGGTTCAAAAAAGGTCATCGTGCCGATTCCTGCTGCAGAATCACGAATGTAAAGACCAATTCGATAGATGCCTTCACTTGCATCTTTTGCGGGTGTTAATGTTGTTTGAAAGGTTTTATGATCTCTCTTTATGAGCAAACGAAGCGTTTCACCCGTTTTCCCTGCTTTCTGAATAAATGGGGTGAGGTCATTCATTTTCTCCATTTTTTGACCATTGATTTCAATGATCATATCCCCTGATTGAATGCCTGCGGCTTCACCTGGTGATTTTTTGCCGTCTGCTGTTGTGATTTGATGAAAACCTACAACGAGAACTCCTACAGAGTGGAGCTTGACGCCAATGGATTGTCCTCCAGGAACGACTTTTAATTCAGGGAGAACATCAACTTTTGTTTTCTTAATAGGAAATCCTTTAAAATCATAAACAATTTCGGCTTTTCCCGCCTTTTGTCCTGTAATATCCAGCTGATTCTCTTTCTCTGAAAGGCTAAAGGCTGGCGAAGAAGCATTGGCTGACGCTTCAATCGATGTGTCAATTGAGTGCTTCTGTTTTTCAAATACAGCAACATTTGTTGGAATGCTGATGTATTCCTTCACTATGCTCATAAACCCTGTACTTATTAAAGAAACAAGGAGAATCACACCAATGGCTTTTCTCATCTTTTCGGGCATTCATTTTTCACTCTCCTCGCTCCTTACCCACACCAGAACACTCATGTTTTGGCTACATCTTTACTTTTGCCTTCTTCGAGAGGATTTATAACCGGCAGCTTTAGAAAATGATTGGATAAATTGATAAAAGAAAAAGACGATTTTATGGGTATATACGCCGTCTTTTACACAACATAAAAAAGGCAGCTGATGATTCAGCTACCCTGTTGTTTTGACATCATTTGCTTGGTGCAATAGTTCTTTTGCGTGCTGTTTTGTCAGCTCTGTGACTTCCACACCGGCAATCATCCGGCCAATTTCACTCACTTTTTCTTCATGACTTAATGGTTTGACACTTGTCAGTGTTCTGCCCGCTTTCGAGCGTTTCGAAATAAAGAGATGTGTGTCAGCCATTGCGGCTACTTGAGGCAGATGTGTAATGCAGAGCACTTGTGATCCAGACGCTACTTTGTAAATTTTTTCTGCAATGGCTTGTGCGACTCTGCCGCTGACGCCTGTATCAACTTCATCGAAGATAATGGATGTGACGTCTTGTTTGGCTGAGAAAATACTCTTCACAGCGAGCATGACACGTGAAATTTCTCCACCTGAGGCTACTTTCGATAAAGATTTCATCGGTTCGCCTGTATTTGTAGAAATGACAAATTGTGCTTGGTCGATTCCATTTTTCCCGAGCTGGACAGGTTTTCCGTCTAATAGCGGACAATCGGTGCTGCCAAAAGGCGCATATCGAATAGAAAAAGCTGTGTCAAATGATGACTTCTCCATATACAAATCCTTGAGCTCCGTTTGGATTTGCTTCGCTAGCTTTTTGGCCCATTTTTTACGCAGCTCCGAAACGTTAAGTGCTTCCAGCAGGGCATCACGGCTCATCGCATCCAGTCTATTCTTGAGCGTCTGCAGATGGCTGTCTCGATTTTGAATTTGATCGATTTCTTCTTCAATCTTCGCCGCATACTCCAAAATTTCCTCAACGGTTGTGCCGTATTTTCGTTTTAACTGCTTCATTTCATTCAGCCTGGATTCAATAAAATCAAGACGAGCCGGATCGAATTCTAACTGATCCAGCATGCTTCGCATTTGGAAAGTTGAATCCTCTAATAAGTAGTAGGAATTCGATACTTGTTCAGATAGCTTTTTCAAATCATCATTGATCTCAGACACTTGCTCAAGCTCGCTTGAGGACATGCCAACCCAATCTAGTCCTCCTTGCTCATTACGCAAAGCGTTATACGCGTTTTGAAGTGAGGAATAGATTTTTTCGTAGTTGCTGATTTGATGACGCTCTTCCTGAAGCCGCTCATCTTCTCCCGGCTCTAACTGCGCTGCCTCAATCTCCTCTAGCTGAAATTGCAGTAAATCTAAGCGGTGCACCATTTCCTGCTCATTCTCGGACAGCTGCCTGAGCTTTTGAGCCGTCTTCATATATTGATCATATGCTTCTTGATACTGCAAGAGAGCTGGTGCAATTTCTTCTGCTCCAAATTGATCGAGCAAATGCAGATGATTTTCATCTTCCATAAGCAGCTGGTTATCGTGCTGACCATGTATATCAAGCAAAAGCCGTCCTACTTCACGTAAAAGTGAGATGGTGACAAGCTTTCCATTAATCCGGCAAATGCTTTTCCCGCTGTTGTTAATATCACGGCGGAGGATCATCATTTCATCTGATGCGTCAATTCCCTGCTCTTCGCATAGAGCAAATACAGGATGATCGGCTGGTACAAGAAAAAGCCCTTCCAGCTCTGCTTTTTTTTCACCGTAGCGGACAAATTCAGAGGACCCTCTTCCTCCCACGAGAAGTGAGACAGCATCAATCATGATGGATTTTCCGGCACCTGTTTCCCCTGTTAGGACCGTGAGTCCTTTTTCAAATGAAACCGTTAACTCTTCAATGATTGCAAAGTTTTTAATGGTTAGTTCTGCTAACACTCATTTGACACCTCTTTTAGTAAACCTGATTCTTTATAGAAGCTCTAAAATTTTGCTCGAAACTGTCTCTGTATCATCTGGAGTGCGGCAAATGATTAAAATGGTATCATCTCCGCAAATCGTTCCCATAATTTCTTCCCAATCTAAATTATCCATTAAAGCACCGATCGCCTGAGCATTACCCGGCATTGTTTTCAGAACAATTAAATGACTGGCAGCATCCATTTTGATAAATGCATCCATTAGGGATCGTTTCAGCTTTGACAGCGGGTTAAACCGCTGATCCGCAGGAAGACTGTATTTATATGTTCCATTATTCGTCGGAACTTTCACTAAATGTAATTCTTTAATATCTCTAGAAACGGTCGCTTGTGTGATGTTATATCCATCGGCTTTCAAAATATCGACCAATTCATCTTGTGTTTCGATCTCTTGGCTTGCAATGATTTCTCTAATTTTAATATGCCTTTGACCTTTATTCATATTTGACCCCCCTATGCGTTTCATTCTCAGTTTGTCTTTATGTTCTATGTTATATGATGCACACTTCAAAAAACAAGCATTACGTGAGATCCAGCCGATTCTCGTCTTTTGACCATGTAAAAAGGAATAATAGCGAGCTATTATTCCTTTCAGCGTGTAGACAAACCCTCGCATTCGGTGTCAGTCCTGCGCGCTGGTGCTCACGAATGTCAAATTCGCTCCGCTCCATTGCTCGAACTTCCTAGACTTCAAAGGTTTTCTATCACGCTGAAAAGAAGACAAAGGGCTAAAATAAAGATCATTTTAACCCTTTGTCAACAATCTGAAAAGGAATAATAGCGAGCTATTATTCCTTTTGTATCAATCATCTCATGTGTCAGCCGGCTCAGGGCTGTTTTTCTTTTCTTTCAATACAGAATGGGCTTCCTTCACGACTTTCTCAAGTTCTGAAACTGGAAGCGCCGTATTCTCCTCTTGATCAGGATGAAGCACTAAATGAAGCAGAAATTCAATATTTCCGTCTCCACCAGTGATAGGCGAAAACGAAACATCCTTTACATCATAGCCTTCTTTAGCAGCAAATTGATTCATTTCTTCTAGTACACCGAGGTGGACAGACGGCTCGCGCACGATGCCTTTTTTCCCAACAAGCTCTCTGCCCGCTTCAAATTGAGGCTTGACGAGTGCAATACAGTCACCACCCGGAACAAGAATATGCTTTAAAGCTGGCAGAATGAGTTTAAGTGAAATAAAAGATACATCAATTGAAGCCACTTCTGGCAATCCTTCAGTAAAATCAGCTGGGACGGAATGGCGGAAATTGGTGCGCTCCATGACGATCACCCTGTCATCCTGCCTTAATTTCCACGCAAGCTGATTGTAGCCAACGTCTACAGCATATGATTTGACCGCTCCATTTTGAAGAGCACAATCCGTAAATCCGCCTGTTGATGAGCCAATATCAATTAGCAATTTCCCTTCAACTGTCAGGTCAAATTCTTTGAGCGCTTTTTCGAGCTTTAACCCGCCGCGGCTTACGTATTTGAGAGGATTCCCCTTCACTGTGAGCGGAGTATCACGAGCAATTTTCTCTCCTGGTTTATCCAAACGGTTTTCATTTGAGTAAACGATTCCTGCCATGATGGCACGCTTTGCTTTCTCTCTTGTTTCCATTAGTCCTTGTTCGACTAATAAAACGTCAAGTCGTTCTTTCTTTGATGTCATGATCCAATTCCTTTTCTTGGTGCTGCGGGAAGCAGGCTACGTAAAGTCTCAGCAGCCTGTGCTTTCGTCAGACCAATTTCTTCAAGCAGGGCATCAACACTTCCATGCTCAATAAATTGATCTGGGATACCCATCCGTTCTACTTTGATATGTGATGCTTTCTTGTCGTGTACATATTCTAATACACTGCTTCCAAATCCGCCTTGGAGCACAGCTTCTTCAATCGTTAAAATCGGAATCCCTTCAGAAAGAATGTCATTTAACATTGCTTCATCAAGCGGCTTAATAAATCGAGCGTTGACGACACGAATTGATTTTCCTTCTTTTTGAAGTTCCTCAGCTGCTTGCAGTGCCATTTTAATCGTCGTACCGAATGTTAAGATGACGGCATCCTTCCCTGGACGAAGAACCTCCCAAGACCCAATCGGAATGGTTTTCAGCTGTTCATCCATTTTCACGCCAAGCCCATTTCCACGCGGGAAACGCATGGCAATAGGACCGTCATCATACTGAATGGCTGTATTGACCATATGCTGACCTTCATTTTCATCCTTCGGCATCATGAGCACCATATTCGGCATATGACGCATGAAGGCAATATCAAACACACCTTGATGCGTTTCTCCATCTGCACCGACAAGACCCGCACGGTCAATCCCGATAAATACATTGAGGTTCTGGCGGCAAATATCATGCAGCACTTGATCATAGGCTCTTTGCAGGAACGTTGAATAAATCGCTAAAAATGGCTTCATATCCTGCGTCGCAAGCCCAGCTGCCATTGTGGCTGCATGCTGCTCAGCAATTCCTACATCAAACATTCGCTCTGGAAATTCCTTTGCAAAGCCTTCAAGTTTTGAGCCAACAGGCATCGCAGGCGTGATGGCCACAATTCGCTCATCTTTACGCGCAAGCTTTCTGACTGTTTCACTGACAAGACCACTCCATGACGGGGCAGCTGCTGCTGGTTTTACAAAGTCACCTGTATCAATTTTGTATGGACCTGTACCATGCCAAGTCCCAATTTTATCGGATTCTGCCGGCTGATAGCCTTTTCCTTTTTTCGTGATGACATGCAGCAGGACAGGACCTTTTGTTTTCTTTGCATATTCAAGGTTTTCAAAAAGATCTTCATAAGAATGTCCATCGACAGGACCTAAGTAAGTGAATCCCATTTCCTCAAAGAACATGCCAGACACAAGTAAATACTTGAGGCTGTCTTTAATACGCTCTGCTGTGGCAGCAAGCTTTCCGCCTACAGCTGGGATCCGCTTGAATAAATATTCGAGCTCGTCCTTTACCCATTGGTATTTGCCTGCTGTGCGCAGTCTGCCAAGCATTGTGTGAATCGCACCGACGTTTGGTGCAATACTCATTTCATTATCGTTTAAGATGACGATCATATCTTTCTTTTCATCACCGATATGATTCAGTGCTTCCAGCGCCATACCTCCGGTTAATGCACCATCTCCGATAATTGGCAGGATATATTCATCTGTTCCTTTAATATCACGCGCCGCCGCCATACCCATCGCGCCAGATAATGACGTTGAGCTGTGGCCTGTTTCCCAAACATCATGCTCGCTTTCGTTTCGTTTAGGAAATCCGCAAAGTCCTTTATATTGACGAAGTGTATCAAACTCCGCCCCTCTCCCAGTTAACAGCTTGTGAACATAAGACTGATGTCCAACATCCCAAAGGAATTTGTCTTTCGGGCTGTCAAATACTTTGTGAAGGGCAACCGTAAGTTCAACGACACCCAGATTTGGACCGATATGCCCGCCAGAGTTAGCCAAGGACTCAATTAAAAACATGCGAATTTCAGCACTAAGCTCCTCTAATTCTGCTATTGACATTCCTTTTAGAAACGTTGGATTTTTTATTGATAAAAGATCCAATCAGGATCAACTCGCTTTCAACAAAATTTCTATCTACATATATAATGCCTTATTCCTATGAAAACCAAGCGGGAATAAGAGTTGTCTCATCATGATAAACTGTTTACAGTTTACCACAATTGCTCGAAGACCCTCAAATCTAGGCTGTTTTTAATGATCTCTTGAGGCGATCAGATCACATAACTCATGCAGCAATTGCTGCTCTAATTCAAGATTTGAGACAATTTCTTTTGCACGTGTGATGTGCTCGTGCAGTTTTTCTTTTGCTCCTGAAAGCGTTAATAAAGAAGGATATGTCGACTTTTCATTCGCTGTATCAGAGCCGACCCGTTTTCCTATTTTTTCTTCGCTTCCTTCGAGATCTAAAATGTCATCACGGATTTGAAAAGCAATACCGATATGATAGCTGAATTCTCTTAGTTTTTCGATATCGTCATCTGATGCACCTGCCAGCATGGCACCTGCTGTGACGCTGAATGTGAGAAGCTTTCCTGTTTTCCGGGCGTGAATGGATTCTAGTTCTGCAAGCGGGACTTGTTTTTGCTCTGCTTCCATGTCATCAAATTGACCGCCAACCATTCCTAGCGCACCTGCTGACTTCACAAGTTCATCTACGATTTTGAGTTTTTGGTCAGGAGAGACACTGCTAGATAGCTGAGATGTAATCAGACGGAAGCTTTCTGTTAAAAGAGCATCGCCAGCGAGAACCGCTGTTGCTTCCCCGTATACTTTATGGTTGGTCGGCTTTCCTCTGCGAAGGTCATCATCGTCCATGCAAGGAAGGTCGTCGTGTATCAATGAATACGTATGAATCATCTCTACAGCACAGCCAACCGGTATGCCATCTTCTTCTTTTTTGCCGTAGGCATGTAATAAAGCAAGAACGAGAACAGGACGAAGTCTTTTCCCTCCAGCTTTAAGAGAGTAAAGCATCGAAGATTTGAGGTCTTCTGGAATCTTCAATTCCTGAACATATGTAAATAAATAATCTTCAATGGCCTGTTTTCGTGTTGTTAAAAAATCCTGCAAATTACTTGTCACCAGCATCCGCCTCCTTCACTGAGAAAGGAGCCAGCTCACCGTCCTCTTTTAAAATGAAATCCATCTGCTTTTCAACGTGCTGTAATTTTTCATGACAAAGCTTTGAAAGTGTCATGCCTTCTTGGAAATAATGAATGGCTTGCTCAAGTGGTACATCTCCTTCTTCGAGCTTCCCAACGATCTCCTCAAGACCTTTCATCGCTTCTTCAAATGTCATTTGTTCTTCTTTTTGTTTATTTGATTCTGTCATGATGATTGCCCCTCCTTCTCAATAACCTCACAAATCAGACGTCCATCCTTCATAGTAATAGCCAGCTGATCCTTCGTATCGACTTGGTTCACACTTTTAATCAGTTCATCGTCTTTATAGGCTAAACTGTAGCCTCTTTCCATCACTTGAAGTGGATTTAATGCATTTAGTTTACCAAGAACAGATTGGAACTGCGAATGAATTGTTTTCATTTGCACATTCATGCTGCGGATGAGCTGTTCTGTTTCATTGGCATGGCGTTTTTTCGCTTGAAGCAGCTGCTCTTTTGGATGAAGCGGCTTCAACCTGTATGTCTGGCGGTCTAGTTGACTGCGTTTTTGTTCAATTTGTCTCGTCAGCTGTTTTTGAAAACGGTCAAATACCAAATCGAATTGCTGCTCTTTTTGCTCCTGCAACCGTTTTGGAAAACGGAAAGCATAAGAGGATTGCAGCGCCACAAGACGGTCTTTCGCTTGTGATGTTCGATTCTTCACGGCCCTTGTCAGCCGAATGTCGATGGATTTGATTCGTTCTATTAAATCGGCTGTGCTTGGAACAGCGAGCTCGGCTGCTCCTGTTGGTGTGGGTGCTCTCATGTCTGCAGTAAAATCACTGATTGTAAAGTCCGTTTCGTGCCCTACTGCAGAAATGATTGGAATGTCTGATGCGAAGATTGCTCTTGCGACAGCTTCTTCATTAAAGGCCCAAAGTTCTTCGATCGAACCGCCTCCTCTTCCGACAATCAAGACATCACAGAGCTGTTTTTCATTTGCTTCCTTGATCCTCTCTACGATTGAACGAGTGGCATTTTCACCTTGGACAAGCGCCGGAAGCACAATGATTTTCGCCTGCTGATAGCGCCGGTTAATCGTTGTAATGACATCCCGGACAGCCGCTCCTGTTGGGGATGTAACGACACCAACAACCTCTGGATATTCAGGAATTGGTTTTTTATAGCGCGCATCAAATAAGCCTTCACTTGCCAGCTTTTTCTTCAGCTCTTCATAAGCGAGATGAAGAGCACCAACACCATCAGGCTGCATTTCTTTTGCATATAATTGATAGTTGCCGCTTGGTTCATATACTTGAATCCCGCCGCGTACAAACACTTTCATTCCGCTTTTTGGTGAAAAAGGCAGCTTTGCTGCGGAACGCTGGAACATGACAGCTTGCATGCGTGCGTTTTCGTCTTTTAAGGTGAAGTACACATGACCTCTTGAATGAATCTTCACATTGGATAACTCACCTTTGATCCAAATATCTTCTAAATGCGGATCAACATCAAATTTTCTTTTTATGTATTTTGTAAGGGCTGTGACCGTCACAAAGGCTTTTTCACTCATGACGTATTCCTCCTCTTCAAAAACGCACATTCATCCACCGGCATCATGCAGGTGGATGAATGGATAAAGCTTATGCTAATGTACGTTTTGCTGATTTAACCGTATTGTGTGCAAGCATCGTAATCGTCATTGGACCGACTCCGCCAGGGACTGGTGTGATGTAAGAAGCTTTTTCTTTTGCTCCTTCAAAATCAACATCCCCAACAAGCTTCCCAGTATCCAAACGATTGACTCCTACATCGATGACAATTGCGCCTTCTTTGATTTGGTCAGCTTTAATAAAGTTTGCTCGACCGACGGCAACAACTAAAATGTCCGCTTTTAACGTGTGTTCTGAAATATTTGCCGTTCTTGAATGGCAGTAAGTAACCGTTGCGTTTTCATTTAACAGCAATTGTCCAACTGGTTTGCCGACAATATTGCTGCGCCCCACAACAACCACTTCTTTTCCAGAAAGATCGACACCCGTTTTATTCAATAATTCAACAATACCTGCTGGTGTACAAGGAAGGAATGTATCTTCCCCAAGCAGCATTTTCCCGATATTTAAAGGATGGAAACCATCTACATCTTTCTCAGGTGAAATACGTTCAATAACGGCTTTTTCAGAAATGTGTTTAGGCAGTGGAAGTTGAACAAGAATCCCGTGGAATTGATCGTTCGCATTGTACTGATCAATCAGCTGAAGCAATTCTTCTTCTGTTAAAGAAGCATCTAAATGATCAAGCTGGAAATGCATGCCCATTGCTTCTGCTGCTTTTTTCTTCCCGCGTACGTAAGAAAGTGAAGCCGGATCATCACCGATTAGAATAACGGCAAGACCAGGTGTGACTCCTTTTTGTTTTAGCTCTTCTACTTCTTTTGCTAATTGTTCACGCTTTTCTTTTGCTGTTTCTTTCCCATCGATGATTGTTGCTGTCATGTCGAATCCTCCTATTGCTGCTTTAGGTCGTTTTTAATGTTCGAAAGTACACCATTTACAAATTTCGGTGCTTTATCATCGCCGAATAATTTGGCAAGTTCAATCGCTTCATTCATTGAGACACTAACTGGGATGTCTTCTTGATACACCATCTCGTACACAGACAGCCTTAAAATGGCTCTGTCTACGTTTGCAATACGATCGAGTTTCCAATTCACTAGATGCTGTGAGATCATGTCATCAAGCTTGTCCTTTTGTTCAAGCACACCGAAAACCAGTTCCTCGAAAAAAGGATCTGATTCTTGTTCATCCAGCGCATGTGTAATGGCCTCTTTCGGATCAATATTGCTCACATCAATTTGAAATAATGTTTGTAACGCCTTTTCTCTTGCAGTTCTTCTTTTCATTATTTACTCCTTTAACCACTTTATCCGCTTGTCGTTAAGCCATACAGAGATCATAACATATTTTGACCGTGGTCGCACCAAGATCCATGCGAGCTGTGACGAAAAACGAATCAATCAACACGTGACGTTATCAATATTCGGAAATTACCCAAAAATGGGCTTTAAAAAACCAAAGAGGCAATGCCTCCTTGGTTTCACTTGAACCCTTCTTTACATTTCTTGATCTACTTCAGCCTCAGGTGCTTTTGTATCAAATTGAATGCCAACGACATGAATGTTAATTTCATTAATCGTTAAGGCAGTCATGTTTAAAAGGGTTTGACGGATATTTTCTTGTACAGCAGTGGATACCTTTGGAATGGATAGGCCAAATTCAACCACACAATACACATCGATTGTGATGCCTTCATCAGAGACATCTACTTTTACACCTTTACGGTGATTTTTTTTACCAAAGCGTTCTGCTACATCAGCAGCGAAATTGCCGCGCATTTCGGCAATGCCTTCGACTTCTGAAGCGGCGATCCCAGCAATGACTTCAATCACTTCTGGTGCAATTTGCACTTTTCCCAATTGATCTTCATCAAGGTTCATTTCAAGCAAATTGTTTTCTGACACGATCATTCACCTCCGAAAGCTGTGATTATTTCATGATTTGGTATGTTTCTAAAAACTTCGTATTAAAATTACCACTCACAAATGTTTCATGCTCGAGCAATCTAAGGTGGAATGGAATCGTTGTGTAGACTCCTTCAATGACGAATTCTTGAAGCGCACGTTTCATTTTCGCAATCGCTTCTTCTCTCGTCTTACCATATGTGATCACTTTTGCAATCATGCTGTCATAATATGGCGGAATCACATAGCCCGGATAAGCGGCAGAATCAACACGTACTCCTAAACCGCCTGGCGGAAGATACATTTTAATTTCACCAGCTGAAGGCATGAAGTTTTTCTCTGGGTTCTCTGCATTGATACGGCATTCGATCGCCCAGCCTTCATATACGACATCCTCTTGTGTAAGAGAAAGCTTCTCACCTGATGCAACCTTGATCTGTTCTTTGATCAAGTCTACACCTGTGACCATTTCTGTCACAGGATGCTCTACTTGAATACGAGTATTCATTTCCATGAAGTAGAACTTCTCTTCATTATAATCATAAATGAATTCGACTGTTCCAGCACCTGTATATTCAACAGCTTCTGCTGCTTTTACGGCTGCTTCACCCATTTGCTCACGGATGTCTGCATTCAGTGCTGGTGATGGCGTTTCTTCAAGAAGCTTTTGCATTCTTCTTTGGATCGAGCAGTCACGCTCTCCTAAATGAATCGTATTGCCATGCTGATCTGCAAGCACTTGGATTTCCACATGTCTAAAGTCTTCAATGAACTTTTCTAAATAGACACCAGGGTTCCCAAAGTTTTGCGCCGCTTCCTGCTGCGTGATGGTGACTCCGTTAATAAGCTCTTCTTCTGTACGAGCCACACGGATTCCTTTACCGCCTCCGCCTGCAGTTGCTTTAATAATGACAGGATACCCAATACTAGCTGCTGTTGAAACAGCATCATCAAGATCTTTTACAATTCCTTGAGAACCAGGAACGATCGGGACGCCTGCACTCTTCATTGTTTCTCGCGCGACATCTTTCGTTCCCATTTTGGAAATCGCTGACGCGGTTGGTCCAACAAAGATCACATTACATTCCTCGCAAAGCTCTGCAAAGTCTGCATTTTCTGCTAAAAACCCGTATCCTGGATGGATCGCATCTGTTCCTGTTAATTTTGCTACGCTGACGATATTCGTGACATTTAAATAACTATCTTTAGAAGCAGTTGGTCCGATGCAATATGCTTCATCAGCCATTTGTACATGCAGCGCATCGCGATCCGCTTCAGAAAATACCGCAACAGTTTCAATTCCAAGCTCTTTACAAGCGCGGATAATTCTAACTGCGATTTCTCCTCTGTTTGCAATTAATAGCTTTTTAATCATGATCGTACTCCTTACTCTGCTTTCACTAGAAAGAGGGGTTGTCCGAATTCTACAAGCTGACCGTTTTCAGCTAATACTTCGACGATTTCACCTTTTACTTCTGCTTCGATTTCATTAAACAGTTTCATCGCTTCAACGATACATACAACTGAATTTTCCTTCACCTTAGAACCTGTTGTCACGTATGGATCTGCTTCTGGTGAAGAGGAAGCATAAAATGTGCCAACCATTGGGGATGTGATTTTATGCAGATTTTCAGACGCAGTTGCCTCTTGTGCAGGGGCTTCAGTCTGAGCTGGAGCTTGTGCTGTAGGAGCTTGTTGAGCCGGAGCTGCTTGGACAGGAGCCACTGGTGCTTGTGCCGCAACTTGCTGAACGACTTCTTTATTTTTCTTCAGTTTGATTTTCGCACCTTCGTTTTCGTACGTAAATTCGTCGATTGTAGAGTCGTCAATTAATTTAATCAGTTCATGAATTTCTTCAATTTTTAACATGGATTTGCACCCCTATGTATGGATTTATCTTTTAATTATAGGCTAGTACTAAAAGTACGTACTATACACATCTTACAGGAGGATTTCAATGAATTCAACTACTATTGTGGCGAAGCGCCTCGCGAAAGCACCTTGGAAGGGGCGTCAAGCCGCATCAAAAAACGCCCTTTTCGGCAAAGGGCGCCAGTTCATTTTTTATTGATTAGTGGGCTCAAAAGTGACAGCTACGTTATCAAGATCTCTCATTTCTTTTGTGACCATATCAATAATATCGGCCGCTTGAGACTTTGATTTTTTATCAGAACGAACCGTGATGCTCACTTTATCTCCTTCAGCACTTACGAGCGCATCTTTATAGCCTTTTGTTTTGATCAAGGTCTCAAGCTGACGCTCAGTTCCTTCTGCCTCACTAAGTGCTGTCATTTGATCGTATGCTTCACTTTTTTCTTGCGCTGTTGCATCGTCACTAGAGACGATTTCGTTGTATTCTTCGCGCTGCTTGCTTCGTTTATCTTCAAGCTCTAGTCTGTATGTTGTAAAAAGCTCATCGTCTGTCTGCTCTGACACAGCCTTTCCTTCTTCACCGCTTGTTTCGATACCCTCTTGTTTGCCGTTTGTTTCTTTGTCAGTGGATTTCTTATCAGCGCCTTTTTCCATTCCTTTGTCCGTTCCTTTTTCTGTTTCAACCTTTTTCTCTTCAGTCCCTTTTGATTTCGTATCTTCTACTGTCACTGCATTTTCACCCTGTGGAGACATGATATAGTACACACTTAATACGACAACTAAACTTAGCATCGTTAATAGCCAAACCGTTTGTTTTTTTAACATCATTCCGAATCCTCCTTGATTTTTTTAGGGGCAACAGCCACTCTATGGCTCGGTACATCAAGCACTCGTGTAACCGCTTCAATGATGGTTTTCTTTATTTGAACGTTGTCTACTCCTTGAGCAACAACGAGGACACCTCGAATTTCTGGCTTTTTCGTTTGAACAACGACTGGTGTTTCTTCATTCCCATTTTTGATGATGACGACTTCTTCTTCTTTTGTTTGATCAGTGACACTTCGTACACCGCCTTCTTTATCTGTTTCCTCGGTCGTTGTACTTTTATTAGATTTGTTTTTTTCAAACACTTTTAAAGACGTTGCATCTACATTGACCACAATGGATACATCCTCAACGCCGATGATGGTCTCTAAAATTTCTTTCAGCTGGTTTTCGTATTCTTGCTCCACGTCCTCAATTGAATTCTTTGGTTTACCTGAGGATGCCGGTTTGAATACTTCCTGCTCTTCTGAGGATGTTTTTTTAGCAGCAGGAACCGCAGCTTGTTGTTTGCTTGATGGCGGTGACAAGATCTGACTGACTAACATGAAAGATACGCCGATAATGAATACAAGCAGCAAGTAATGGTGCTTCGTTAATTTGGGTTTCCCTTCACCTTTTTCAGGCGGCTGGAAGAATGATTTCAGCTTTTGTTTCCAGTCCTTGTTATTCATGATCTGCTGCGTCACCTCCCTCAATGTTCAGCGCGATGTGCTCAGGACTCGTATTCCAAACATCAGCCAGCGTCTCTTTCACCCTCGTGATCTCTTTGCTAGAAGATTCAGCGCTTTCCTCCTTTTGCCTGGAGAGATCAATGTCCACCTTTGCCACCGTTTCTACAGCATCACCTGTGAGCGGGGAAAGAACTGCTTTGATGCGAAATTGATCCGCCTCCATATTCTGATCCAGATGCTCCTCATCAGCCAGCACTTCTACGTGTTTCATTTCATAGCTCTCCTTCTCCAGTGGCTCCTTTGCGCTTTTTTCTAGTTGGACAGCCATTTGCTTTAAAATATATGCACGCTGAGAGGCTTGTATTTCTTTTTTTTCTAAATTCATCTGATTTTTTATTTCTTCTGACTGCGCTTCTTCCTTCCCTTTCATCAATTCTGAAAAAATTTGGTCAGGATCTGCTCGAAATAAAGCAAAAATCGGATTGAGCATTACGACGATGAGCAGCAGACTGACGACCATTTTTGCATACTTTTGCATGCTCGAATTGGGAAGCAGAAGATCAATGACAATCGCAAATAAGATAAAGAGAATAATACTTGTGATCCATTCCGTGAGAAAGCTCAAAAGGTGTCCCCTCCTTACTTCATCATCATGGTCAGGTTACCCGCAGTGATGATGACGGTAATGCTTAAAAAGAACATGAGCGACACAACTGCAAGTGCGGCAAATATATACAGCACACTTTTTGAAATGACATCAAGACAGCTGATGATGGGTCCGCCCCCTAACGGCTGAAGGATCGCGGCCGCAAGCTTATATATAAGGGCTAACGAAAGTACTTTAATCGCCGGGAAGGCGGCAATTGAAATCAAAATGGCGACCCCAACTAGTCCAACTGTATTTTTAAGTAAAACAGAGGCGCTGATCACGGTATCCGTCGCATCTGTAAACATTCTGCCTAGGACAGGGATGAAGTTTCCGGTAATGAATTTGGCTGTACGAAGAGCGATTCCATCAGTAACCGCCGCAGATGCCCCCTGAACGGAAATGACGCCGAGAAAAACGGTCAAAAAAACGGCAAGCCCGCCAATTGCCACATTTCTTAATAGCTGCGCAAGCTGGGTGACCTTGTATTGTTCGGTCAGCGTACTGACAATGCTCAATATCGCTGATAAAAAGATGAGCGG
Organism: Bacillus sp. FSL K6-1000; assembly: GCF_038630785.1. Lineage (NCBI taxonomy): Bacteria > Bacillati > Bacillota > Bacilli > Caryophanales > Bacillaceae > Bacillus > Bacillus sp. FSL K6-1000. The sequence continues at coordinate 2,199,942 of NZ_CP152042.1, forward strand.
AAGAACGACATATTGAATGAAAACACCGCTCGTGTTCATTAAAAATAAAATAACAGGATGAAAGAATCCGGCTGAGACAAGCCCGCCTGATGAAGCAATAAGCGCTAGTAAAAGAGGAATAAGAGCAAGAATAAAACTGGTCATCGTTTGAATGGCTTCTGTGGCATAGGAAATCGCCACATGAAAGCTGTTGAGTGCAATAATAATCAGTACCATATAAACAAGAGCATATGCGACTTTGCTGACAGTGCTTTGTTCAAAAGCATTTTGCAAAAGCTGCAAAAGCGAACAAAAGATGGTGAGTAAAATGAGAGTACCTAGGAGCTTTCCGTTTGCAATGACCTCGTGAAATAGATAATGTACAAAGGCTTTCAGCCATGTTTGGGGAGACAGCTCTTTATCGCCGTCAATCATTTCCTTCACTGTGCCCTTTTGGCTTTCTGGCAAAAAGCCGCCATACTCGTCCAAAATGGTTTCCCAAAAGTCACTGATGGACTGAAGCTCAAGTGCATCAGCCTGTCCATTCGCCACTTCCTGTGCTGCTGGCTGTTCATTAGATAAAGGTTCTTTTTCTTCTGCACCTGCATTCGGAGCAATCAGCCAAAAGAAAAGCATTAATCCCATTGCAGCGGTCACCCGTTTCATTATCATCACCTCTTTTCATTTACGTCATGGACGGGATCATCCCTAAGATCGTCTCAATGATAACTGTTAAAATCGGGACTGCCATAACCAAGATGAGAATCTTTCCGCCTAGCTCTATTTTTGATGCAATGGCGCCTTGCCCAGCATCTTTCGTCAGCTGAGCGCCAAATTCCGCAATATAGGCAATGCCGATGATTTTCAATATGGTTTCAACATACTTCATATTGACGCCGGCACTTGCTGCAATTTTTTCAATCATTGAGATAATGGCATAGATTTGATCAATTAAATAAAGGAAAATCACACATCCAGTAAAAACGACAAGCATAAAGGCGAAGGTTGGCTTCTGTTCTTTGACGATTAATGCTAAAAAAGTAGCGATTAAACCAAGTCCAACAATTTGTATGATTTCGATTTGTAAGCCCTCCCCTATCCTTGAAATAGAAATACGGCTTTAATCTTTTTAAACAAATCGTCTACAATGGTTGCCACCATAAACAAAATGTAGATAAACCCAAGCAGCGTCACCCACTGAGCGTACTCTTTCTTCCCCATTTGGTCTAAAATCGTATGGAGAAAGGCCACGACGATGCCTACTCCGGCAATTTGAAAAATGACGTTTACATCAACGCCCATGCTCTCGACTCCCTTCCTCTCACATCAATAAAAGAATCAGTAACAATCCGCTTAAAAATCCAAGGCTTCTGACCATTTTTTCATTTTTCGCTTGGGCGATTTCTGCTTCTTTCTCCTCTGATTCCAAATGGCCTAAAGCAAGCTTGATGTACTTTTGCTGAGAAGTGACATCATGCTGGCCAAGAGTTTCCCCAAAGTGCTTCAGCGCCTCATATTCGCCTTTTTTCAATACAGTCTTTTTCCAAACATCTTCAAGACTTTCGTTCCATGCATGACGTGCAGAAAAAGTCCCCACTTTCAGCTTTTCTGAAAATTGTTCAAACAGCTGATTCACAGGAGGACCTACCTGCGCTGCAATTTGCTCTGCAGCCCGCGCTAAAGGGGTTTGGCCATACATAATTTCAGCTTCAAGAGACTGGAGAGCAAAGCGCAGCTGCCGAATTTGTTTAGGTCTGTCGCTGTATCGTTTGGCAAACTCGAATCCTCCCCAAGTCGTGGCCGCGACAATGAAAATAGCGCCAATGAGCTTTAACATACGTCCACTCCCCGCCTCCATTTCATCTCTTGGCCGTCCCCGCCGTACATCCGCCCGATCGTACCTGGTCCATTGTTTCGATTTAATTCAACATATCGTTCAAACACACGAAGCTCCCATAACGGCTTAAATGAAGGACGTTTATATACATCTTCAAGTGAATAGCCATGAGCTGAGACGATGATGTTGACTCCGGCATGAATCGCTTCTAAAAGTGCCTCGACATCCTCGCTTTTTCCGATTTCATCGACAATCATGACCTCTGGGCTCATTGACCGAATCATCATCATCAATCCTTCAGCCTTTGGACACGCATCGAGTACATCAACCCGGTGGCCAAAATGGTGCTGCGGCACCCCTCTTATACAACCGGCAATTTCAGAACGCTCATCAATAATGCCTGTTTTTCTAGGAGGAATTGTCTTTGTGCCTGTACTAGCAAGACGTGCTATATCCCGGAGCAATGTGGTTTTCCCCGTTTGCGGGGGACCGATGATGAGTGTATTGTGCCAGTGTTCTTCATATAAATAAGGAAGAAAGGGAAGCGCAATCCCGATTTTTTCTTTTGCAATGCGGATATTAAATGAAGAGATATCTCTTAGCCCTTTGACAAATCCGTTTTCAACGATCACCTTTCCTGCAAGTCCTACCCGGTGTCCGCCAGATATGGTGATATAGCCCTGTTTTAGCTCTTCCTCAAGTGTATACATGCTGTAATTGCTCAGCCTGCCTAATAGCTGAGACGCATCTTCCCAGGTTGTGTGATAAGAAAGAAAACGTGGTTTTCCTCCTTGCATCAGTTCAATAGGACGATCCGTGCGAATGCGGATTTCTTCTATTTGCGCCCATTCTGCCTCTTTCAGCAGTCTGAGTTCTTGTCCAATCGAGTGCGGGAGAATATCCAACAAACTCCGCAACGAAATTCCCCTCCTTTTTTTCTTCTCTAAAATGTATGATGTGAGCCGTTAATTATGCCAAGCCGTTTCACTTATAGATCCCAACAAGAATAAACACGACACCAATGAAAATGAACACGAGCTTTGCATAGGATAGCTGCCCTGCAATTTGATAGATTCCAATCGTCATCGTGATAATAAAAATGAGTGGCCCGATGATCGCCAATATACTATTGATGACCACCGCTTTCCGTACATCATTTGTGATTAAAATGAGGATGGCTGCCGTCAGTTCAATGGCAGCGGATAAGAACCTCATGCCTGCCATTGCAGCGACCGACGGGTGTAGACCTGGGAGAAATTGTTTCATATAGAACCTCCAGCTTTTTTTACACTATATGCTTGACCAGCTGGAAGTAGTCTTGTTTTTCAGGAAGGAAGAGAGATGAATGAGAGAATTGAGAGAGGGCCAGTCTTGAGGAGTCATTTTTCAATAAAAAAAGACTGTAAACACGAGGTTTACAGCCTTTTTTCGTTCATTACGCTCTTGAAACGTATGAGCCGTCTGATGTATTAATCACTAGTTTATCTCCTTGGTTCACAAAGAAAGGAACGTTGACGATTAAACCAGTTTCAGTTTTTGCAGGTTTTGAACCGCCTGATGTTGTGTCACCTTTAATACCAGGCTCTGTTTCTACTACTTCTAGTTCTACTGTGTTTGGAAGTTCTACTCCAAGTGTTTCAGCACCGTACATCACGATTTGAACAGACATATTTTCAAGCAAATATTTCAGCTCATCTTTAATTTGTGCTTCACTTAGTTCAAGCTGCTCATAAGAACTTGTATCCATGAAGACATGCTGATCGCCATTAGCATACAAGTATTGCATTGTTTTTGTTTCGATTTGAGCTTTCGCTACTTTTTCGCCTGCGCGGAATGTTTTTTCTTGAATGGCACCAGTACGCAGGTTACGCAGTTTCGAACGAACAAACGCTGCGCCTTTCCCTGGTTTTACGTGCTGGAAATCCACTACTCGCCAAATACCGCCGTCCACTTCAATTGTCAGGCCAGTACGAAAATCGTTTACTGAAATCATTTTGTCATCCTCCTACATTTCACCATCATAATATGATAAGTTCTTTCGGTGAGTGGGTCAATCGTTTATTGCCGTCAGCTGTCAGGACAATATCATCCTCAATTCTCACGCCGCCGACATCTGGCAAGTAAATCCCCGGCTCAACTGTGACGACCATTCCCTCTTCTAAGACGACCTCTGATCGTGAGGAAAGGCCTGGCGCTTCATGTACTTCCATACCTAGCCCGTGCCCGGTTGAATGCCCGAAGTATTGACCATAGCCGTACTTTTCAATGATGTCTCGTGTGATGCGATCAGCTTCTTTTCCTGTTAAGCCTGGCTTGATTCTATCCACACCAGCGTTTTCTGCTTCTAATACGATATGATAAATTTCCTTTAGCTTGTCGCTTGGTGTTCCGACAGCAATCGTTCTTGTCATATCAGAACAATAGCCTTTATAGTAAGCACCGAAATCGAGTGTCACTAAATCACCAGATTCAATTACCTTTTCACTCGCTCTTCCGTGCGGCAGGCTTGAACGAACACCAGAAGCAACAATCATATCGAATGAAGATCCTTCAGCACCTTCTTTTCTCATGAAAAATTCAAGCTCGTTCATGACAGCAATTTCCGTCAGGCCCGGCTTGATGTAAGTGAGAATATGATCAAAGGCGTGATCTGCAATCTTCGCAGCTTCCTCTAATATCTTAATCTCTTCACTAGACTTAATCAAGCGCAACTTTTCAACTGATTCAGAGACTGGAACAAGCTCTATATCACCTGCTTTGGCTGCGTACTGCTGATATGTGGCAAATGTCATATGGTTTTGTTCAAACCCAAGGTGTTTTACTCCAAATTCCTTCGCCGTTTGGGCAGCCGTTTCCACAATGTTTCCTTTGTGTTCAATGATGTCATAACCTTTGACTTGGTCCTTCGCTTGCTCTGTATAGCGGAAGTCCGTGATAAAAGCTGCCCGGTCCTTTGAAACAACTGCAAGGCCAGCAGATCCGGTAAAGCTGGTCATGTACTGTAAATTAAAGCTGCTCGTAATGACAAGGCCATCGATCTCTAATTCACTTAAAAGTGTTCTTAGTTTTTCAAGTTTCATGATACTGCTCCCCCTTCACTGACTAAATAACGAATCGCCAATTTATACCCTTCTAAGCCAAGCCCAACGATTTGCCCTTGGCATACTGGAGCAAGTACAGAATGATGGCGGAATTCCTCTCTCTTATGAACATTTGAGATATGTACTTCAATGACAGATAAAGAAATACTTGCAATGGCATCTCTCAGCGCATAGCTGTAGTGGGTAAATGCACCCGGGTTAAACACGACTCCATCGTACTGATCTTCTGCTTCGTGGAGCGCATCAATCAAATCCCCTTCGTGATTCGATTGAAAGAACGTTAATTGAATGTTTGCTCGTTCTGCAAACTGGAACAAATCTGTCTCTAAATCTGTCAGCGTCTTACTTCCATAAACAGCAGGCTCTCTTTTGCCAAGCCTATTTAAATTGGGTCCATTCAGTACAAGAAAATGAGGCATATGACCACTCCTTCACCCTAATTCAATCTATATTGAGATCTGTTTCTTTTTCCTTAGAAACCTTTCGTTTCCAAAAATATTTTATCATATGAATAGGTGATTTACACTTTATTCTGTCTTTTTCCCGAGTGCCCTCGCAAGCTTTTGACTCGTCAATTCATTATATTCAAACGAAATGCTGTACCCGACAAACATGCCATATAAAATATATAGGCAAAATGTCGTTACAATGGTGCTTTGCTGCAAGTCTTGTACTTGCTTTACATCTGGGAAAATGGGATTAAATACGTAAAAAACGAGCAGCCATAAAAGCCCGCCATAAACCAGACCCATCCAAAAGCCTTTGATCCTTTTTAAAAGCCCATAATAAATAAAGGCGGCTCCAATCGATAAAATTCCTAACAGCATAATACTTATAAAAGTACCAAGTCCTCCCTTTTTCCACTCTCCAAGCACAAATGGCTGAAGCAGCATGTTAGGACTCACCTCTGAAAAATGGAACACATAGGTCAGAAACCCGATAAAGCCCCAAAAAACACCGCCTACAAAGCCTGTAGCAGCTGCTCTTGCCACAAGTGATGTCGTTTGCACGGACTGATTTTTTTCTTCTTGGTTTTTCTTTTCATCACGTTTCATTTGTGAACACCTCCAGCAAGTAGTATGTCCAAAATGTCATGAAAAAAAAGGATTTCCATGCGTGAGTGTAAAATTTTTAAAACAGGGTATACTGGCTAAAAAGAGGTAGATAGAATTCTAGTAGATAATCGACCTGGGCGCTAGTGATTTCCCCTCATTTCCTGTACAATAAAGGTATAAGGAAATGCATGTAAATTACAGGAAACAGGCAGGTTGATGAAATATGTCCAATCAAACAAAACCTCCAGCTTATGGAGGGCAGGCAGTTGTCGAAGGTGTCATGTTCGGAGGTAAGAAGAACTATGTGACAGCGATTCGGCGAAAGGACCAGTCCATTGAGTTTTTGAAGCTTCCCCGGACCTCCAATAAACGAACCGCCTTTCTCAAGAAAATCCCCTTTGTCAGGGGTGTTGCTGCACTTGTTGAAGCAAGCGCAAACGGCAGTAAGCACTTAAACTTCTCCAGTGAGCGATATGACTTAGATCCTTCTGAAGATCATACTCTTGAAAAAGAACAAAAAGGCTCGAAATTATCCATGATTTTCGGCATTGCTGTGATCGGAGTTCTCTCTCTTCTCTTTAGTAAATTTGTCTTTACCCTGGTACCTGTCTTTTTAGCAGAGCTTGTGCGTCCCATCTTTTCAGGGAATTTCGCACAAATCGCAGTGGAAACATTCTTTAAATTGGTCCTTTTATTAGGCTATATTTACTTTATTTCCATGACCCCTTTAATTAAAAGAGTATTTCAATATCATGGGGCAGAACATAAAGTCATAAACTGCTATGAACAGAACCTTGACATCACAGTGGAAAATGTCCAAAAGCAATCCCGTCTACATTATCGATGCGGCAGCAGCTTTATTTTATTCACTGTCATTGTTGGAATGTTCGTCTATTTACTCGTACCGACAGATCCTTTATGGGTGAGAGTTCTGAACCGCTTGGCGCTCATTCCGGTTGTTCTGGGCATTTCATTTGAAGTGCTTCAGCTCACGAACAAACTCCGAGAAGTGCCTGTACTTAAAGTGCTTGGCTATCCTGGCCTTTGGCTGCAATTGCTTACAACAAAAGAACCTTCTGACGATCAAGTCGAGGTAGCCATTGCAAGTTTTAATGAACTTCTTCGTTTAGAGGAAGCATCTCTAAAACAAGCGTCAGATTCTGCTCATCAAGTGATCTAACTTATAAATCCGGTAAATTCCTTCGGAGGTGGACAGTTATGAATCGCCGAGTACATCCTGCTTTTACCATTATTTTCGCTTTAGGTGTTTTGGGATTTGTGTACTTACTCACAACGAACCCAGGCAGACTTTTTACAATGCTGCTGTCTGTTGTGATCATTGGAGCGGCCCTATTTTTCCTATTTAGATGGCTGATGAATCGAAGAACTGGAACAGAAGGCAATCTTTATCGCAAAGCAGTCAAACAATCAAAACGTCGCTACCAGCAGCCTAAACCAAAAACGAAAAGCCAGATGAAAAATCGGGTCACTCATTTGCGAAGCGTGCCGACTGACCACAAGTCTAAGCCCGTCCTTCTCAAAAAGAAAAGCCAAACACATTTGACTGTGATTGAAGGCAAGAAAAACAAAAAGAAGAATCGCGCCTTATTTTAAAATGTCCAGCTTTTTAAAAATTGCTCGGCCTTCTGTCTGCCTAGATCGACGAGCGCCTTTTTCTTTTCTGTCATGAGTTGAAAATCAGTGGCAATGACGTGTTCTACAGGAATAAAAATAATATGACGTTCGTGTTTTGTGGCGATATGTCTTTCGTCATGAGCACCACGCATCGTTTCAAAAAGAGCGCCAAACAGTTCAAACGCATTGCGGATGGAGTGTTGTGGGCGTTCTTTTTCGTTTGGCGTTAATGTGACACCGACGAATGGTCTTTTTTTCTCTTCAGCAAACAGCCAAATTGGAAAATTGCTAAGCACTCCTCCATCTACAATGGTACAAATGCCTTTTGAAGACTTCAGTTTGACAGGTTCGAAAAAATAAGGCAGGCTGCAGCTCATTCGAATGGCCCTTGCCACGGAAAACCGCTCTGGATTTAGGCCATATGAAGGAAGGTCGTCTGGCAGTACGAGGATTTTTCCATTCGTTAAATCGGACGCAACAATTTTCAGCGAATCTTTTTTGAGGTCTCCAAACACGGTGACCCCTTTTCGTTTTAGCACATCAGTCAGCCATTTTTCCAGCCGGTCTCCTTTATAAAGACCAAGACGCCAGTAAATGGATACCCACCTAAGCATTTTAAACGGGATGAATTGACATCTTCTATCAAGCAATTGATGCTCATCCATTTCATCTAAAAGCTCCCGAATTTCCTGGCTTGTAAAACCTGCTGCGATGAGTGAAGCAATGATTGCTCCAGCACTTGTACCAGCAAGACGGACAAATTGAAATCCTCTCGCTTCAAGCGCTTCATAGGCACCAGCAAGCGCTGCCCCCTTAATGCCTCCACCTGAGAACACACCATCTATCTTCATCAAGGAGCCCCCTTTGATTTCACGCTAATAATAGTGTAGGAGCATTTGCTTTCAATTAGAACTTTAATCAAAAAGGACACCCATGCTAAGGGTGTCCTTTTTGATTAAGATTCTTGATTTGTTTGTTCGTTTTTCTTTTGAATCGCTTTCAGCTGAACAGATCGCTCATCGTTTTCTTCAAAAAATTGAACGAGATCGCCGATGCGGTCAATGCTATTCCAGCTGAGATGATGTTCAATGCCTTCTACATCATCATAAATTTTCTCTTCATCTACACCAATGATTCTTAAAAATTGCTCCAGCAGTTCATGTCTGTATACGAGACGTTTTCCAATTTTTTTGCCTTTCGGGGTTAAAATTAGACCACGATACTTCTCATAAATGAGGTATTCATCTTTATCTAGCTTCTGAACCATTTTTGTTACAGAGGAGGGATGGACAGCGAGTGCTTCTGCAATATCAGAGACTCTGGCATATCCTTTTTCTTCTATCAGCATATAAATTTGTTCAATGTAATCTTCCATACTAGGTGTAGTCATAAAACCCCTCCATAATGCACCTTTACTTAATAATCAACCCAATTCTACACCATCGTTCATTAAAAAACAAGGAGTGTCCATCGTCTTAACGCTTGTAATTCCAATCATCTGAGGCATATTTCGTTTTGGCGAGATGATGGACAAACGCTAATTCTTCATCTGTCAGCTCATAAGGTTCAAGCTCAATATTTAATCCTTTTTCAAATCCTCTTTTAAACGCAACACGCGCATCGTCTATCGTACAAGTTCGGTCTGAGATTTCATTGATGGCAACCGCTTTGTTTTTAAAGCTTCGCTGCATCCGCTCTCTTACTCGGTCGTTAGGATAAAGGAACAAATCGAATAATTTATCCTCATCAAGGTCAATTAAAATAGATCCATGCTGGAGGATGACACCTTTTTGTCTCGTCTGAGCACTGCCCGCTACCTTTCTGCCTTCTACAACAAGCTCGTACCAAGAAGGGGCATCAAAGCATACAGAAGATCTTGGGTTCTTTAAGCTTTCCTTTTCTTTATCTGTACGAGGAATGGCAAAATACGCATCGAGTCCCAGCTCTTTAAAGCCTTCTAAAATGCCTTCTGAAATGACACGGTACGCCTCTGTCACCGTTGCTGGCATTTCTGGATGTTCCTCTGACACAATCACGCTGTAGGTCAGCTCCTGGTCATGTAGTACTCCTCGTCCTCCGGTTGGTCTGCGGACAAATCCAAGACCATAGCGCTTGACAGCTTCTAGGTTGATTTCTTTTTCAACGTTCTGAAAATACCCAACAGATAATGTCGCCGGATCCCATCCATAAAAGCGGATAACAGGCGGAATGAGCTTCTCACTATGCCAATAAAGCAAGGCTTCGTCCATTGCCATGTTAAAGGCAGGGTCTTGGTTTCCTGAATCAATGAAACACCATTTCTCTTTTTGCATATAAAATCCCTTCTCTTTTACGTAGTCAATGTTAGATGATGGTGGTGACCACCGGTTTTCTCTCTTCATCAGTCTATCAAATAGGAACGGAATTGAAAATAATTCTTACCATTTATGATGACAAGTTTCTTATGCTTTACTATAATAGTATTTGTCTAAAACGTACCATCAGACAGGCTACTGTGCTGATGCTCAAGAAGGAGTCGAGTTGTATTGTCAATGTTCAACTATATCGTCCTCTCACTTTGTGGACTTTTTGTTCTTTATTCCATCGGCAGCTACATTTATCAGCAGCGCATTATGAAAACGCTGACGGAAGCAGAATTTATTAAAGGTTACCGCAAAGCCCAGCTCATTGATGTGAGAGAGCCAAATGAGTTTGAAGGCGGACATATTTTAGGGGCAAGAAATATCCCTCTTTCCCAACTAAAGCAGCGCAAAAATGAAATACGTCCTGACAAGCCTGTTTATCTCTATTGTCAAAATAATTTCAGAAGTGGAAAAGCAGCCCAAACTTTACGTAAAAATGGCTGCCGTGAGATTTATAATTTAAAAGGCGGCTTTAAAAAATGGGGCGGCCGCATTAAAACGAAGAACTAACAAAAAAGACTCTGGGAGCATGATTCCCCCTGAGTCTTTTTTCTTTATTTTCTTTCAAAAACGAGAACGGGATTCCGAGCGGCCTTTGTTTCGTCCATACGTTTCACGACGGTTGTATGCGGCGCTTCCTGCACCACTTCAGGATTCTCTTCTGCTTCTTTCGCAATTTGAATCATTGCTTCGATGAATGCATCAAGTGTTTCTTTTGATTCTGTTTCGGTCGGTTCAATCATGATACATTCCTCTACATTGAGCGGGAAGTAGATCGTTGGCGGATGGTAGCCGAAATCAAGTAATCGTTTGGCAATATCCAGTGTCCGCACACCTAATTTTTTCTGACGTTTACCTGAAAGGACAAATTCATGCTTACAGTGACGATCAAACGGCAAATCATAATGAGCGCTTAAGCGGCGCATCATATAGTTCGCATTTAACACGGCATTATCGGTTACAGCCTTTAAGCCGTCTGGCCCCATAGAGCGGATGTACGCATAGGCTCTGACGTTAATGCCAAAGTTGCCATAGAATGGCTTCACGCGCCCGATTGATTCCGGACGGTCATATTCAAAGTAAAAACGACCTTCCTTCTTTACAAGCACCGGCTTTGGCAAATACGGAATTAAATCTTTTTTAACGCCAACTGGACCTGAACCAGGACCTCCGCCTCCGTGTGGGCCTGTAAAGGTTTTATGAAGATTTAAGTGGACAACATCAAATCCCATATCCCCTGGTCTTGCTCTACTTAAAACCGCATTCAAGTTGGCTCCGTCATAATAAAGTTTACCACCTGCTCCGTGAACGATTTCAGCCATTTCTAAAATATTTTCTTCAAAGAGGCCAAGTGTATTCGGGTTTGTAAGCATTAAAGCAGCTGTTTCTTCATTAACAACGCGGCGTAAATCTTCTAGATCAACAAGCCCGTTTTCATCAGATGCGACAGTAATGGTTTCAAATCCAGCGACTGTCGCAGATGCCGGGTTCGTTCCATGAGCAGAATCAGGCACAATGACTTTTGTACGCTGATGATCTCCTCTTGCTTCATGGTACGCACGGATCATCATGAGTCCCGTCCACTCGCCATGTGCTCCTGCCGCAGGCTGTAATGTCACAGCGTCCATCCCCGTAATTTCTTCAAGATGTTCACCTAGATCGTATAGTAATTCTAATGCACCTTGTACAGTGTCTGCCTCTTGTAGTGGATGGACCTGCGAGAAACCTGCAAGGCGTGCAACCTTTTCATTAATCTTTGGATTATATTTCATCGTACAAGAGCCAAGAGGATAAAATCCGGAATCGACCCCATGATTGCGTCTTGATAATGCTGTATAATGACGCATAATATCAAGCTCAGATACTTCAGGAAGCTCAGCATCCTCATCACGGATGTACGTCTTATCAAATAAAGACGGGATCTCCTGTTCAGGTACATCTAAATCAGGCAGGCTGTACCCAATTCTTCCTTCTTTAGATAATTCAAAAATAAGCGGCTGATCTTGTTTATTCATGGCGATCCCCCAATTCCTTGATAAACGTATCAATTTCTTCTTTTGTTCTCAGCTCTGTCACGGCTACAAGCATGTGCTGCTGAAGCTCTGGGTAGTCTAGCCCTAAGTCGTAGCCGCCGATGATTCCTTTTTCAAGCAATCGTTTATTGGCTTCTTTCACAGGCTCCTGTAACTTGATCACAAATTCATTAAAATGAGCCCCTTCTACATCCGCCTGCAGTCCATATTTTTCTGCCTGCGTCTTGGCATAATGGGCTTTTTGCACGTTTTGATAGGCGATGTCTTTTATGCCTGTTTTCCCTAGTGCCGTCATGGCAACAGAAGCAGCTAACGCATTTAATGCTTGGTTCGAGCAAATATTTGACGTCGCTTTATCTCTTCGAATGTGCTGCTCACGCGCTTGAAGAGTCAGGACAAATCCACGAACACCATTTTCATCTTCTGTCTGCCCGACTAATCGACCTGGCACTTTTCTCATCAACTTTTTCATCACAGCAAAATATCCGCAGTGAGGTCCGCCAAATGCAGCTGGGATACCGAACGGCTGCGCATCACCAACGACAATGTCTGCCCCAAGTTTTCCAGGCGGCGTCAATAGCCCGAGTGCGAGGGGATTGCTAGAGACAATGAACAGGCTTTTTCCTTTGTGTGCAAGGGGTTCAATGTCTTTTAACGGCTCGACGACACCAAAAAAGTTTGGATATTGCACGAGAACTGCTGCTGTATCATCGCAGACGGCCTTTTCCAGTGCAGCTAAATCTGTCTGCCCTTTTTTCGCAGGCACTTCAACAACTTCAATGTTTTGTCCTTTGGCGTATGTTTTCAGCACCGCTCTTGATTCAGGGTGAACCGTTTCAGAAACCACCACTTTTTTCTTCTTTGTGTGTCCCGCAGCAAGCATTGCCGCTTCAGCTAGTGCCGTCCCGCCATCATACATCGAGGAGTTGGCTAGATCCATACCAGTCAGCTCAGCAATCATTGTTTGAAATTCAAAGATCGCTTGCAATTCACCTTGCGAAATCTCCGGCTGATAAGGTGTATACGCTGTATAAAATTCAGAGCGTGAGATAACATGATCGACAATGACAGGCTGGTAATGATCATATACACCAGCACCAAGAAACGATGCATAGGAAACTGTATCCTTATTCTTTGCAGCTAGCCGGGATAATTCCCTGACAAGCGCTGTTTCAGATGCGGCTTCTTTGATGTTGTATGCTCCTTTGAATCTCACCTTCTCTGGGATATCTGAAAAAAGCTCATCAATCGACTGAACGCCGATGACATCCAGCATTTCTTTTTGATCTTGCTCTGTTTGCGGCAAATACCTGTGCTTCATCCTCTATTCCCCCTCGTTATTTGGCTCTTTTATAAAATGGTGTTGCGACGATTTTGGCTTTTAGACGTTTTTTGCGAACTTGTACTTCCACCTCTGCCCCAATCTCCGCTTCTGAGGTTTCGATCAAAGCAAGCCCGACATTTTTCTTTAATGTTGGGGATTGAGTGCCCGTTGTGACAAACCCAACCTGCTTTTCTCCTGAAAAGACTGGATAATCTGTACGCGGAATCCCTTTTTCAATCATTTCAATGCCGACAAGCTTTCGCTTCAGTCCCTCTTCTTTTTGTTTTTTAAGTGCTGCTTTTCCGATAAAATCAGCTTCTTTATCCGTTTTGACAGCAAAACCAATTCCGCCTTCTAATGGAGAAATATCCTTTGTCAGCTCCTGGCCATAAAGCGGAAGCCTTGCTTCAAATCTCAAGGTATCACGTGCACCGAGTCCGCACGGTATTAATCCTTTTGGCTGCCCCGCTTCTAATAAAGCGGACCAAAGGTGGACCGCATCTTCTGACTGGCAGTAGATTTCAAAGCCATCTTCCCCTGTGTAACCTGTTCTAGAAACGAGCACTTCTTTATTTGCGACCTCAGCTTTTGATAAAAACGTAAAAGGTTTAAGCGATGTCACCTCTTCATCCGCCACCTCTTTGATGATGTCAGCTGCAAGAGGTCCTTGAAGCGCTAGCAAGGCGGTTTGATCAGATATATTTTTGATCAATACGTCATCCTTCTCTTGGTGCTTCAAAAGCCAATCCACGTCTTTATCGATATTTGATGCATTGATGACAAGTAAATAGTGGTTCTTTTCTTTTTGGTAGACGAGCAGGTCATCTACCGTTCCGCCATCTTCATAACACATGGCTGTATATAGTGCCTTACCGTCTGTCAGCTTAGACACATCATTGGTTAATAACCTTTGTAAAAAAGGAAGGGCATCTTGACCTTTGACGTCCACCTCACCCATGTGAGACACATCAAAAAGCCCTGCTTTTGTTCGAACAGCTTCATGTTCTTCTTTAATGGAAGAAAATTGGACAGGTAATTCCCAGCCCCCGAAGTCAATGGTTTTTGCGCCAAACGTTTCATACGCATGAAAAAGCGGTGTTCGTTTCAACATCAATCGTTTCCCCCTTTTTTTTAGTGCAAATGCAAGCTGAATTTTCAGAAAAAAATCACAGCAAAAAAGGACAGAGCGCTCCCTTTTATCAAAAAGAGGTCTCTGTCCTTGCACCTGAAAGTTTACAGCACAACATCATTGTGCGTTTTCCCCTTTGGTGGTTTGCTAAAACGATCAGCAAACACTCTCCAGAGTTGCGTCCGGTAAGAGTACTTTTGCCTGAGAGATTCACTGAATCATTCAGCTTGCTCCTTCGGCGCCTGCCAGTGCAAAATAACCGCCAAGTCTCTCCCCATACCATCATCCGCTCATATTTTTCACATTTATTGGACATACTATCAAAATGGGTGACTTATTTTCTAGATCACTTATCAACATCCTACCATTAGAAATGGATGGAGAGCAACAGAAAAATCATTAACATTTTCAAAATAACCTTTCGATATCGTTCGCTTTTATTCATATATCTAGTCTTTTAGAGACCTCTTTAAAAATGAAGCGTTTAAAAACAGAACAATTTATCAGATCCTACTAGAAAGGCAGGCGACCACATTGAATATTCAAACGATTTTTGATCAGGAATGGGCAAATGAATTTCAGCAGCGGCTTTCATCAGACGGCCCCTGGGCGAACTGGGATATGTATCGATTAGCGACGCAGGTTCAAAAAGTCACAGCCATTGATTCATTCGAGGGGCTGCAAGCTCCTGCGCACCTGCCTGCATTCACACCTTTACAGCACCAGCTCGAAGTAGCCAGAAGAGTCGTAGAAGAAATGAATGGGAAAGCCATTCTAGCAGATGAAGTGGGACTGGGTAAAACCGTAGAAGCAGGACTCATTATCAAAGAATACATGATTCGTGGACTTGCCAAAAAAATTCTTATTCTTGTCCCCGCCTCCCTTGTATCTCAGTGGGTACAGGAGCTGCGGACGAAATTTTATATTGATGCTGTTGAACAAAAAAAGAGCTATGTGTGGGAGCAGTGCGACGTTGTCGTTTCTTCCATTGACACAGCCAAAAGACAGCCGCATCGAGACACGATTTTATCGATTGCCTACGATATGGTCATTATCGATGAAGCACACAAACTGAAAAACAATAAAACGAAAAACTATGAATTTGTGAGAAACCTGAATAAGAAGTTCTGTCTACTGCTGACAGCGACACCTATTCAAAACCGGATCGGAGAAATATTTAATCTCGTTTCCCTTCTGAAGCCGGGCCACCTAGGAAATGAACATCAATTTAAAGATATCTTTGCCAAAAAGGACTTGCAGCTTGAAGACCATGACCGATTAAAACAGCTCGTCAATAAAGTGATGATTCGAAACCGAAGACAAGACACAGGCATCGAGTGGACAAAACGGCATGTCAAAACGATTTCCATTGATTTTTCTCCGACAGAACAAGCATTGTATGATGAAATCTGCAAGCTGAAAGAGAATCCGTCTTATACAAAGCATATGTTTTCCATTATGACCTTGGAACGAGAATGCTGTTCAAGCCGTGAGGCAGTTTATATGACGATTAAAAAAATGCAGGAAGAAGAAAAGCATATTCTCGGCTCTTCTGCTATAGCGCAAATCATGGAGAAAATCAATCAAGTGGAGCAAAACTCAAAGGCGCTTGAAGTAGTCAAACTCATTCAACAGTTAAATGAAAAGGTCATTATTTTCACCGAATACCGCGCGACACAAATTTATTTACAATGGTTTCTACAGCAAAATGGCATTAGCTCCGTGCCATTTCGGGGCGGCTTTAAGCGGGGTAAAAAAGATTGGATGAAAGATTTATTTAGAGAACGGGCGCAAGTGTTAATTGCTACAGAAGCTGGCGGTGAAGGGATCAACCTTCAGTTTTGTAACCAAATCATCAACTACGACCTCCCGTGGAACCCGATGCGTTTAGAACAGAGAATCGGACGTATCCACCGCCTTGGTCAAGAACGAGATGTCCACATTTACAATATGGCAACGAACGGAACAGTTGAAGAGCATATTTTAAAGCTTTTATATGAAAAAATTCAGCTGTTCGAAAACGTCATAGGCGATTTAGATGATATTTTAACGAGAATTGATATTGATGATGTCGAAACAGAGTTGCATCAAATTCTCTTCCAGCATGAATCCGATGGAGACATGAAAAAGAAATTAACCCAGTTTGCTTCTTACTTAACTGAAGCACAAACACCACTTTTAGAAAAGAGACAGCAGGGCTCATAAAGGAGAGTTGATCAATGGAGCAGCATGACATTCACACCTTTCTTCTCCGTTTTTTCAAGGCGAATCAATGCAGCATATTAGAAGAAAGTGCAGGACATATGACCGTACAGCTGACAATCGAAATGGATAAATTGATTATGAACCGTCCTTTTTATTGGCACTGGCTTGAAAAAACTGGCGGTGTACCTGAACCGCGGCAATTGACTTTCATCACAGATCAAAAAAAAGCGGGTGATACGGTCAGCGGTGAATTCATCCATTTCGGCTCCCCCCGGTTATTTCAAATATTTGAGGCGGTCAAACAACAGGGCCGTTTTATCCGGCTTTATGAACGAGTCAGCCCGCTCACGAACAATCAGATCGCACTTGAGCCATGGCTTGGTCTCAATGTAAAAATTTCTTACCTTGCAGACCGGAAGAAGGATAAGCTTTTATCATTAGGACTCCATCTTATACGCGGAGAAGTCATTGAACAATTTCAAGAAAAGCTGGAAGCTCGCGAGCTGTCGTCTCAAATTCCCGATTATTGTTTTACGATGAGTACAATGATTAAGCCAGAAAGCGGAATCAAACGGCTCTACAGCCTTATGGAACGTTATGCCCTTGAGGAACCGGACGACTGGGCAGTGCGAGCTGTTCAAAAATGGAAAGAAGACTCCGAACTTTTAAACCAATTTTATGAAGGGACTTCAGACACATCTGTAGAATATAAAATAGAAAGGCAAGCACTCAAAACTTTATACGAACCAAAAATCAGTCTTACGATTGAAAATGGCGGACTTTTTTACTTACAGCAAAAAAGAGGAGGTTGACCCATAGTCCCCTCCCCTTTTATGTGACTTACAATTTTCGATCAGTCTAAAGCTAAGTTTGTCTGTTTGTATTGGGCGGAAACATGACGCAAGCAAACTATGAGGTCTTACCACCTATGTCTTTCCATTTCATGCGTTAAGTGCCTGAAATACATGATTCAGTATTTTAGGAGGGTATTTGTATGGAAAAGAAAACGAACAAATTAGACAGTGAATGGGTTCAATTATTACGTGAAGCTCGCAAGGCAGGACTAACAGTTGAAGAAGTCCGTCATTTCCTCAAATCAAATGAAAAGTCCTCTGAGTCTCCCCCTCTGGTAAGAAGTCATTCTATCAAACCTTTCTGAATGTGCTATAATATCGAAAGGAAGGTGATGACATTGATTGGCCAGCGTATTAAACAATACCGCAATGAAAAAGGCTACTCACTATCAGAACTGGCCGAAAAGGCTGGGGTAGCGAAGTCTTATTTAAGCTCAATAGAAAGAAACTTGCAAACAAACCCCTCCATTCAATTTCTTGAAAAAGTCTCCGCTGTTCTGGACGTCTCGGTTCATACACTTTTAAACGAAAAAGATGAAACCGAATACGATGGTCAATTAGATAGTGAATGGGAAAAACTAGTTCGAGATGCAATGACATCAGGGGTTTCGAAAAAGCAATTTCGTGAATTTTTAGATTATCAAATCTGGAGAAAAAAGCAAGAAGAGGAGTAAAGCGCACGTTTTAGCGCATACTCCTCCAATTGCTATGCAGATCTTGATATCAGCCTAAAGACTGGCTTTATTTTTTATCTTCGCTGTGTGCTTTTTCGTTTTCTTTCACGTAGCCTTTTTCATCCGTATGCTTTTTTGGATTGATCGTTAAACCATTCCACTGAGTCGCTTCGAAGGAAAGATCAATTTGAATCGCATCGCCTTGGTATTTATTTTGGATATAGTGACCAGCTTTATCCTTCGTCTGGTCATTGATAAATTCAATGGTCATTTCCACTTTATCGTAATCAAACGGATTCTTTGGAATGCCGTCATACTCTGGAGCCACTGTTCCATCAACAGTTGCTACATTAATTTTCCCACTTTCATGTAAAAACTTCTCATCGACGGCATGACGAAGCTTTTCAAATGCGGTCTGATCCTGTTTTGACGTTAATTGATGCAAGTCAAGCAGGTTTGCATGGTCTAAAATAATGTTTTTCGGATAACCATTTCCACCTTCGGCTCCAACCGTCAGAACACTCACCTGAAACTGACTGAGAAATTCTTCAGCTGTATTCTTACCGCCATTCTTCGCGGAAGATCCATCTGTAAACTGGCTATAATCAAGACTCATCAGCACTTGGTTTATCGCTAGTGATCCCTTATTATCAAAATGAAATTCTTTCTTGATCCGATCACCAGGTTTTAAGTTCGAAAGGTTGATGGCGCCGGAGTTCTCTTTAGCAGATAAATCCAGCTCTCCTGTCGAGTAGACCGCATTTGCCTTTTCAAAATCATTAAACGCCGCCCATGTTCCCCCGCCGATTAATGCAAGACCTAAAGCCCCTGATAATACACCTAAACGAATTGATTTCTTCATTGCCATGAATAATAAACCCCCTAATATTTTGTTTTATTGAAACCTGATTAGGTTACAAACGATTTAAGCTTGTTCCTCTGACATATGTACATCAGCCGTGTGTCTACGGTGTTTCGCTGCGCCCACAAAATGAATGGTTGAATAAACAAGCAGCATGACACCCGGTATAATAAGGAGCAAAGCAGTTCCAGCTGATGTCCCTGCATACGAAAGAAGCTTTCCTGCATAAGGAATGTTCACTCCCATATACTGCGCAGTCACCTGATCCGCTTTTACCAGCGTGCCGTCCTGATACATATTATTGTCACCCTTCGTCTCAAACGCTTTATTTGCATCCTTTCCCTTCACCCCAACAATTCGGTGGGTCACAAAGGACTGATCCTGCTTTGTTTGGAACGTAATAATATCTCCTTTTTTGAGCGTCTCAGGTGAGGCGACCTGCTTTACAACAATCAGTGACCCAGCTGAAAATTCTGGTTCCATCGAACCTGATAATACTTGCTTCAATTGATAACCGAAAATCTGAGGTTCTCCTCCTGTTGTTCTTGATGACAACACGACAATAATTGAGGCTATCATCACCGTGAACACCACCACATAAAGAATACTCCCAGACATCTTCATCCATTTTTTCATGATCCCTTCTCCCCTTCGCCTATCATTTCTCGATTTAAAAGACAGCTCCATTTAGGACGCCTTTTCTTGACACTTTGAGAGCACCATCTGTTTAGACCAAAAGTACGCCTGATCAGATGCGCCAAATCCTTTAGGATAAAAGATTTTAAATGCATAGATTCCATTTGTTTTTGCTTTATCTGTCGTGACAGTCGCTGTTTCTTGCGACAATAGGGACTTTATGGAGCCCTTTTCAAGAATATGACCATCTTGTAATGGCTCCTGACCATTTCCCACTTTATGTAATTCCCACTTCCATTCAGAGTACGCAATAGGCTGTCCACTATTTTTTAGTGTCATGCTCAGCCTTTGAGGTGCGCAGACTGTTCCTTCGATCATCGTTTGATCGACAAGCTCCAATTGACTTCGATCCCATTTTTTAGGCTGACAATGCTGATCTGTCTGTTCAAAGTTTTCACATGTTTTCATTACAAAATTTTTGTGCTCGACATCGTTAAAAGAGGCATTCGTGGGTGTCATGAGGAAAGATGTCAACATCAAACAAATGGCACAAAAAAGGACAAAGAGCGACTGTTTCATTAATCCCTTCAACTCCTTGAACGATTGTTCTTTAAAAAGAACGATTATATACAGTATAAGGAAATACCTATAAAACCCAAAACGTCAAATTAGTTCATTTTGTTCTTAAACAAGAACCATTGCGAGAAAATTCTTCCATTTTCTCATTCTTTCGCCATATTCAATATTTTTTTGTGTGACATTTGTACTTCTTAAAACTTACATAAAAATGTAGGATTTGGTCAGGATATGAAGAGGTGAGGTGATGTTAAGTGAAATATGGAAAAATCATAATCATGCTCAGTTTACTGCTGAGTCCTATGATGCTAGACGTCAAACCTGTGGATGCGAGAGGTTTGACTGCCGCCGCAGACCAATGGGAAACGCGAGCAGTCAAAGAAGCCAAAAAAAGATACCCGCTAACGCAAGTCTTATTTAAACAAAAAGTATGGGACCGCCACCGCGATAAGGAATCTGTAAAACAGTATCATATTACGTTAAAAGACCATACAAAGGAATTTGGGGTGTTTGTCACCATTTCCTATAATCCTTACTCAAATAAGGTGAATAAAGTGATTGTTGTGGAGGAATACAACTAAAATGGCATAAAAAAACCGCCTGCTGGCGGCTTTTTACTTTCGTCGATGTCGCTGACGTTTTTTAAGCATCATGGAGAAGCCAAACGGCAGAACCCCAAATAATCGCTGTGAAAACGGCGGTTTCGTTTCCATTTTTTCTTGTTTGTGTTCCTTCCGTTCGTCTCGTGGTGTATTCATATATTTAATGATTTCCTGCGTCATATATTTTACATAGTCATTTGTTTTCAAGCACATTCACCTCTTCTTCCTTCAAGTGTTACCAGAAAGAGGATGATTTTATACACTGGCTAATCAGGGTTTGCCCATCTCATGATTTCACCGGTCTTCCAATCCAGCATCAGCTCCCGCTCATCGGATAAGCCATCCTTTGTTTTCACCCTCACCAAAGCGAGGACACGTTTTTTCTGTTGATCGCATTTCATCTGCTTCAGTGTCACATGGCCTTCTTCTGTATCAATATAGATCTTCTGCTTTTCACAAATGCGTTTTACTGAGCTGGCAGCTTCACTCACACCCACCCTAAAAAGATGCTGTTTTTTATAAAAAGAAATCGTGAGCTCTTCACTTCTCAGCTCTTTTTGAAAGCCCATCGTTATCGCTCCTAGGATCAAGAGAAAAAATAGGATCACAGCAAGCACATGCGGATAGATAAACCCTTCCTCTCTTTTCACGATTTAGGAACCACCCCTTTATATGTGAAAAAAACGGCTTCATGAACCTTACCAGATCCATCTGTGACTTTCAGGATGGCTCTATGCTGACTCGTTCTCACCTGAAATTGTTTCACCTTGTGCAATAAAGGAAGATGTCCAGCTTGATCCGTACGTTTTCGAAGCATCTCTTGATATGGCTCAATCGTTACCACTCGCCCTTGATCAGATACATACTCTAACGCATTACCTCCTTGCACCGATCGAACTGCCGTTGCACGGCTTAATTCCTCATCTAATTGCAGGACAGTTTGTTTCCACTCCATTTGTGAAAATCGGTTAATCTCTTCAAAAGGAAGGGCTTTCTCAGCTGTTGAAAAGATCAGTACACAGCCAAAAGAGAGGAACAAAAATAGCTGCAATTGCCACAAAGCCTGGACAAGGGTAAAACCTTGTTCACCGTTCCGCAACCTGGTGAAAGCATATGGTCTGCTTTTTTTGCAATTTGTATGATACACATCCCTTCTCTTTACTCCAATTGAATACATATGTGTTGTCGCCTCGCTTCTTTTTGACAGACGATTTTTTACCTTCTATGAACGCTTCATTCATCTGTTCATGCAAGATTTGGTAAGCATCGAGTTTGGCTCTTACTTCCTTTTTCCCCATCATGATTTTTTCATAGGCCGGCATAATCACAACGGATGCAAATAGGAAGATATGACAAGCAAACAGCGTTTCAATCGTACTAAACCCTCTATTGCTTTTGAACATGGATTCGCCCGCTTCCTAAATAAATCGTGAGTTTATACGTTTGACTGCCAAATTCGACAATGAGAGATCCACCGCTGCTTGGATGTCCGTTTTCATTAAAATAGATACCTTGCGAGAATGTAGAAGTCTTGATGCTGCCCTTTTTATGCTGATAAGAAGCAATGACTTCGTTACTCTTTTGATCTATTACCTTATAAGATACATGCGGCGGTTGGATCTCAACATGCACACGTGTTTTTTTGATAAATGCAGTATATGATGCCAATTGAAGATCTTGTTTCATGAGGTTTACTTGTCTTTTGGCTTCAGTGCTTACTATTAAATTTGGGATTTTCATTCCTATGATCGACAATAGAATCGATAGAACTAGTAAGATCATTAGCTGCTCTATGAGGGTAAAACCCTTCTCATGTAAAAGTAATTTATTCATGCTTCACGTTGCCGTTTTGAATGACAATCGCTTTTCCATTAGGACAGGTTAATCCCTTTTTAACATAACCTTCTTTTTCTAACTCAGCTAAAGATGGCGTCTTCCCATCATGCTCCAATTCATACGCCATCACTTGTGTGCTGACCATTGATTTGAGCCCTTCACAGCCCTTTGCTTGAATTGCTTGGTGATGACGTGTGATATTCGGTATGGTAATGAGTAAAAGAATGGATATCACGAGCATGACAATTAACATTTCTAACAGGGTAAACCCTTTATCATTCATGTCTTTGTCCTCCTTCTTACACTTGCTCCATTAGTTGATACATTGGTAAAAGAATAGATAAATACACGATGAGTATAAGAAGTGCCGTCACACCATAGATCACCGGCTGCAGCCAAGACATCCATTTTTCAATTTTCAGCTCTGCATTCTCTAATAGAAATTGGCTGTACGTGTACATTTCTCTTGCTAGCATCCCGCTTGCTTCACCATGTTTGATGATGGCTGCAAAATGTTTTTCGAAAAAAGGACTCACGCTTACTTGATGTGCCATGCTTTCTCCTTTTCTTAACTCATCCATCATTTGTTCACCTATTTCTTGAAGAAAAGGTAAGTAGCTTTGCTGTTTAAAAGCTTGCAAACCCTCGTACATCGATAATCCAGCCTGAAGCAGTCCGCTTAGCTGAAGAGAAAAAAGGTATGTATGCATCAGCTGCATCCCTTTATATAAAAAAGGCAGCTTACTCATCACCCTCAATTTCTCAAGCGTCGACTTTTTCCTAAAAAACAAAGCATAATAGCCGGTAAGACAAATACACAGACAACTGGTGATGAGCAGAAAAGCATGAAGGAATTGAAACATTCCAAACATTCCTTGAATCAGCCAAGACATGCGGGTATCCATCGATGAGTACAAAACAGAAAATTGAGGAATGATCATATTCTGAACGAGTATCAGCACGACCAAAACCGTGAAGATGAGGAAGAGCGGGTAACGCAACATGCGTTTAAACGTGTCTAACTGCTTGACTTTTTTCTCTAAAAAACGGGCGCTTTGTTCTAAAGCACGGGCTAGACTGCCATGCTTCTCAGAAAAACATAGTATGGCGATGACTTCCCGCTGAAAATGGAGTCGCTCGAGCACCACATAAAAAGGCTCGCCTTCGTGCAGCCACTGAATACCTAGTTTTAATTGCTGCCGCTGTTGTTTTGATAACTGGATATTCACCATCACTAATGCCTCAATCAATGTATATCCAGCCTGAATTAATTGAGCCAGTTTTGATAGGCATTCAGCTTGGTCCTTTTTAGACCATACTTTAGAGGCTCGCTTCTTCATAAACCCAGCGATGGTAAGTGTTTTTTGATAAATAGCCGAGTGCCACTCCTTTACGAATTAATCTTTGCAGTGTTTCATATGACGAGTGAGCATATTCTCCTTTAGCCTCCTTGATACACTCACCAAGCTCTTTTCCGAACAGCAGTTCAAATACATTTGTTCGTCTGATCGGTCGATTTAATTTACAGTAAAGCTGACATATTTCTCCGCAAAAAGGACAGGTGAGCTCGATTAATCGCTGCGCAGCAATCGCAACCATCGTTTGCTCAAGTTCATTCATCGTGACACCAAATTCAAGCATACGATAAAGGGCTCCTTTTGCATTTTTTGCATGGAGCGTACTCAATACTAAATGGCCTGTCAGTGCTGCTCTAATCGCCGTTCTGGCCGTTTCAGCATCTCTTATTTCTCCTAGCACAATCATATCTGGATCATGTCTTAAAATAGCGCGTAATCCTGCGGCATATGTGATGCCGGCTTTTTCATTTACTTGAACCTGTAACACTTCTTCATTTCTTGTTTCCACAGGATCTTCAAGCGTAATAATATTTCGGTTGAAATTCTTTTTTGCAAACTGGATCAGTGAATAGAGGGTTGTTGTTTTCCCCGAATTGGTTGGACCGGTAAATAAAATAAGCCCATGCGAATGCTTCAAAAATGACAATAACCTGGCTGAAGCTTTCGGAAATAGTGACAGGTGTTTTATTTTCGGAACATGATCCTGCGGCAATATTCTAATCACTAAACTCTCATCATTTACAGTTGGTAAGGTAGACATTCGAATAAACACCTGGCCGCTTCTTAGCACCACAGCTAATGACCCATTTTGCGGTCTCCTTTTTTCCCCGATATCCATAGAAGATAAAAATTTAAAATGAGCAATGAGCCGCTCGCCGGTTTTTTTATCAATGGTTCGCTGCTGGATTAAATCTGAGTCTACGCGGAAAGATACCAACGCTTCCTTTTCTTTTGGGACAATGTGCACATCAGATGCTCTCATGCGGCATGCTTCTTCTAGCAGCTCTTGCCTTAAATATTCAATCCCATACAAGTGGATCACTCCTTTCATTGATCACATTGTAGAATGGAGGAACCTGAATGACAAAAGAGCATTTTATGATTTTCATGACTAATAAAGCATGAAAACCCTCAACTCAAGATGCATCACATCATTTTTTAGAAAAGAGCATATAAAAAAACCTGACTTTTACAAGTGCAGGTTTCTTCGTCATGATGTGGCTTCTTGCTGCTGCTCTTCAAAAATGCGAAATCCTCTTTTTTCTAAAGCTTTTGCAAGGCTGTGTTCTGTATTTACTTTTGAGAAATCAATGCCGAGTTTCACTACAGTTTGAGCGATCTCTGGGCGAATGCCTGATATAATCGTCTCAATTCCTAATAGCTTCGCACTATCGACCACTTTAAACAGCTGATAAGCAACCATCGTATCAACAACGGGAACGCCAGATATATCAATAAATAAGTGCGTTAGGCGCAGTCTTGAAGCCTGTTCTAGCACGGATTCCAAAATGATTTTAGCCCGGTACGTATCGATTTCTCCGATCAATGGCAAAATCCCGATTTCCTTTGATACTGGAATAACAGGGGCACTCAGTTCTTG
Source organism: Bacillus sp. FSL K6-1000 (assembly GCF_038630785.1). Taxonomy (NCBI): domain Bacteria; kingdom Bacillati; phylum Bacillota; class Bacilli; order Caryophanales; family Bacillaceae; genus Bacillus; species Bacillus sp. FSL K6-1000. The sequence goes on from NZ_CP152042.1 coordinate 2,225,640, forward strand.
AATCATCTCTCTTTGTGCATTCAGCTGACTGAGTGTCACGCGGTCATACTCTTCTGATAAACGCTCAATCATATCATCAAATGTGGCGTGAAAGTGCTGATTCCATTGACACACATCTTGCAGCGTCACTTCAAGCTCTGTTTCTTGGGTGAATGTCTCAATTCTCGAACAGAAAATGTGGCGGAAAATCTTAAATTGTCCAATGATCTCATATAACGGCACCTCGTGCACTGCTCGATCACGAGCAATATCAACAGACCACTTTTTCAAATGGTTTTCTACTTTGTCTGACAGTGTCACAAGTGTTGCTGCAATGGTTTGAATAAACGCTGTGTTCTGTTCCTTCAGCTTCTTTTCCGTTTCCTCTGAAGCATGTTTAGAATATAATGAGCCTTCTTCTGTTCTTGTCTTTAGCCATTCTTCGGTCATGACAGGGGCTTCTTTTAGGATAAATTCGTATAATTGCTTTGATTTTTCATTTCTCATTTATTTCTTTCGCTCCTTTTGCACTTAAAACTCGTGACATACAATTTTTATGTATAAATGACCGTAGATGGTGAACAATATCATTACACGTTTGATATTGGGCTATAGCCAAGTGGTAAGGCAATGGACTTTGACTCCGTGATCGTTGGTTCGAACCCAGCTAGCCCAGTTCAGCACAAAAACGAAGACGGCTGAAGCATGTTTCAGCTGATCTTCGTTTTTTATTAGGAAACTGATTGATGAATCGCTTTCTTTTTTGATATTTTCATGAGTTCTCCTGGATTATAACCAACTACTAATTTATTTCCATCAATGATGATTGGTCTTCGAAGCAGTTTTGGTTTTTCAATGAGAAGCTGCAAAACCTCGTTTACTTTTAAGTCATTAATATTTAAATTTAAGCTTTTAAAAGCTTGACTTCTTGTGGCTAAAATTTCATCCATTCCTTCTGTTGTTAAAGAAAGAATCTTTTTTAATTCATCTAGAGTTGGCGTTTCTCTGAAAAGGTGACGCTCTTTAAAATCAATTTGATTCGCCTTTAACCAATGTTTTGTTTTGCGGCAAGACGTGCAGCTTGGGTATGAATAAAAAGTAATGTCACTCATTAGTCTTCCTCCTTAGGTCGTTAACCTTTTCTCTTATGGAGTAAGTACCCTCATGTTTTTCAGCATAAACACTTTTTCATCATTTTTTCAAAAAAATTTTTTCTACATTCAAAATAAATTGTTCACACGTTGTCAAAAATGTAAATGTTTACATAACAAGTGGTGATCAGCTATAATATGAATCAAAGGGGTTTTTTAAGGGGAGGGAAAGAAATGAATCGCATGTTCCGCGTGCTTGGCTTTTGGACGGGTATTTTTGCTGTCATGTTCTATTTAGGACATATGAAAGATGCATCGCTGCTGTTCTTCGGTCAAACCGTTCTTTTTGTATTTTTATCCTACTTGAATTTATCCGAAAGAATGTATATTTACATTTTCGGAGCGTACTTGACGATTTTCTTTGCCGGATTTACATATTATTCGATTTTCATCATGGTTCCCGGTACCGGACATTAATTGAAAAAAGCATCTCTTCTAAAGAGATGCTTTTTCATTTAAAGAGAAAAACCATTAATAAACGGATTTTGCTCCTGCTCTGTTAGCACAGTCGTTTCCCCGCCATGCCCGCTTAAAACAAGAGTTGATTCTGGCAATGACAATAATTTATGATGGATTGATTGAAGCAGCACTTCCTGACTGCCGCCTACTAAATCTGTTCTCCCGATGCCGCCTTCAAATAGCGTGTCACCAGAAATAACAAAGCCCTCTTCCGCCGAATAGTAAGACACACTGCCAGGTGAATGCCCAGGGGTATGGAACATTTCTAATGTAAACGACCCAATTTGAAGCGTTCCTTCTGTCGTAATCAATTTTTCAGCTTCTTTGACCGTAATTCCATTTCCAATCAATCGAGCTGAACCGTTTAATTCAGCGTTCGTGAGCCATTCTTTTTCATTTTCGTGTACATACAGCGGCACTCCCCACTCATCGCGTACCTCATCTGCCGCACCAATATGATCAAAATGAGCATGTGTCAATAAAACAGCAAGCGGTTTGAGCTGTTTTTCTTTTACATAGGAAATTAGCTTTTGCGCCTCACCGCCTGGATCAAAAATTAAGCATTCTCCCTGCTCGTTTTTCCAAATATATGCGTTCGCTTGTACATAGCCTAGTGGCATTCTTCTCCAATTCATTTTCATCACCTACTTTATTCATTCTTTTTTATTATGAAGGCTATTCAATAAAAATTCAAACAATCGTCAACTGGAATCTACTCGACAAGCTTTATGAAAACGGTTAAAATGAAAAGAAAGGAAATCAAGGGGATTGATGACAAAGGGGGACTTTCACATGATGCTCGTCATTATTTTTGGTCTAGTCACGATTTTAGCTGCGCTCGGTATCTATCGCTCACTAAAAAAAGTGAACGTACTTGCCATCGCTTTTGCTGGCGCTACATTTTTGGTTTTTGGATGGTTCACTGTCATGACCATCATCTATAGCGGTTATCCAACTGCACATTAAAAGCCTGCATATAGCAGGCTTTTTTTATTGATTTAAATGCTTATTCACGCTTTCTAATTTGCTTGTAAGCGTTGTGGTTTGATCCCGCCTGTCATCGATGCGAATATTGGTCGCTACTCGGTGCAATCCCTTTTCAAAAGGGGCTTCATGAATGCGCTGAATGACCTCAAATAAAATGGATAATTCGCCTTCAATTAACGTATTCATCGGTGTTAATTGATATTTGATTTTCCCTTCTTGTTGAAAGCCTTCTAAAATTCTTTGTACATCTGCTACGTAAGCACTGACACTTGGTGTTTCAGTGCCTATCGGAATGATGGTGACGTCTGCTATAGCCATCGTTTTTCCCCTTTCAATCAAATTCTCATGTTTTCTCGTCCTCATTGTAACCTATCTTCAATCAATCATGCCATGCTCACGTTGCGTTTACGGCAGGTTTGTCTCGTTCTATCGTCAAATCCGCCCTCTCTACCTTTCCGATCTTTGTAAACAAAAGCAGGCATATACCTGAAACAGCTTCAATGATGCCGCCAGCCGCAATGACATACCCAGACCCAAACAGTGTTGCCATATAACCGCCAATGAGGGCGCCTAAAGGAATCATCAAGAAGGAAATCATGTTGATAATCGCGTACACTTGCGGCTGATCCTCTGCCTTTACTGACAATTGAATCATCGTATGTTCGGGTACGTTAACTGCACTAATGGCTGCTCCTAAAGCAAAAGCTGATATAAACACAAGTGGTAACAATGCGTTCATACCTGTGATGAAGAAGGCGATTCCATCAACAATCCCAGCACCTATAAAGAGCAATCCATACCGATTCACTTTTATCTTTGTTAAAACATACCCCATCAAAAAGGCGCCTAGTGCGGTTGTGACTTTGATGAATGAATAGACGACCGGTCCACTATGTAAGTCTTCAGTTAAATAAATAACAGACAATGCTTCCCATGGTGCCGCAGCAAAGTTTGAGCAGACACAAAAAATGGCTAACGGAAACAAAATATGATGGCTTCTAACAAGTGAAAAACCTCGAATTAATCTTTTGCCATAAGATAATCCTTTTTTGGCTTTATCGATGATGGCTTCTGTTTGATATGAAATCATGAACACCAATAAAGCGGACAAAAGATAAAGAGGAATGATCACAAGCATTGTATAGCCTACGCCTACAAATGCAATCATGACACCACAAATCGTTACCGTCACAAGTCTTACGACATGACTTGCTGATTGGATGGTTGCATTCGCCTTTTGTATGAGGTCCTCATGGACAAGCTTTGGAATAATCGATACAGATGCCGGTTCGTAGGAGCCTCCCGTCGCCGAATGAAGCAGCATGCAGCCAATGATGAGGACTAATGGTGTGAAACCATAAAAGTAACTAACCACGATCACAAGAATAATCGCTCCTCGTGTTAAATCAGCAAAGCACATCCAAAATTTCAATTGATGCGGCTTCATCATAGGCGTAATAAATGGTCCAACAATCGCTTGAGGGACAAAGCTGACCGCAATAAAAAAAGCTGTCCCTATTGCTCCTTTCCCTCCTAGTACCAAAAGCCACAAGATGGTGTTGAAAGATAAACTATCCGCTGTAATTTTGCACATTTTAGAAACAAATAGATAAGTAAAATTTCTTTTCCACAGGCTTTGAGCACTCAATAGTCGACATCTCCCTAAATCATATCCTTTTTTTTACATCCATATCTTTCACAATAGCTTACAAGAAAGCCTTCGTCAATTACTTCAACATTGTTTTTATTGACCATAAGCAATTGATTGTTGCTCCAATATGAAAAAGCACCAGACAGGTGCTTTTAACACTTACACGCTTCCCATAAAAGCCGCTTTGTTTTTTCATAAATCGAATCAAATTGATCCATGGAAAGAGGATTTTTCCCTAGACCAAGCTCAACTGTATAGCCCTCATTATGAAATTGATAAATAAACCAATCGCGATAGCCTGCATAGCTGTCGAGATATTGGATCGGTTTGTAGCCGCTCACTTGTTCGAATCGTTTGACCATTTCTTTTGAGATGGCTGGCTCATGGCCAAGAAAACCCCAATAAATCTCTTCTCCTTGTGTATGAAGGGCAATCAGCCGGTCAAATCGTTTTCGCAGCGCAAGATTTGCCATCGCTTTCGCTTCTGGTTCTGTTAATGGCTCGCGCCCAGGATAATCCCGGTAGGACGGTGCCTTCGACTGATGACGATAGTACTCGATCTCCCAATAAGCAGGGAATTGATTGTTTAAATCCACCCCTCGAATATTTGCTTTCCATTCCCGGTAATCGGAATATCCACCGTTTAGCAGTGTGAATTCTTCACGATGAAGACCTAGTGACTCCGGTCCATTACGAACCAAATCCACTCCATCTGGATTGACCATTGGCACGATGGATAAAGCGGTGGTCTGCAGAATATGAACCGCTTCATAATGTCTTGCCTGAACCGGGTCAGACGCTGCTAAGCAAAGCGATTTCAACCATTTTAATAAAACAGACGTCGTGATCCATTCATTTGCATGAAATGTGGCATTGAGATGAATAGAATGTAAATGCTGAACAGGCTCTGTTCGGATTTCATAAATAGGTGTATCAAGCACTGAATGACCAATGACGCTGATATGAAGAAAAGGAAATACGGCTTTCAAGCGGCTCAGCTCTTCTTCTAATTGAGCGCTATCATATTCAAATGTTCCATTGATCCAATCATCGGATTGCTGCAGTCTATAAGGCGCAATAAATCTCTGCACATCACCGATGGAATCAAATTCATGGACTCCTTCTGGAAGTCTATATCCCGGTAAAAGAAGGTCATCAGTGCTTGTTTGATTAGATAAATGAAAAGCAGCTTTGCCAATACCAAGCTGCTTTGCCACAGCATCCCTCTCCGCTTCATCCAGCTGCCATTCAATTTTTCCAAACGACGTTGTCTTCATTTACATCCCTCCTCTCATATTATATGAGCCGTCAGGCAAAAAAAGAAAACCTCTGCTTCTAAAAATAGCAGAGGTTTTTTCATCTATTAGGACGCCTTTTTCAGCTCCGTTTCACCTTCTTTTTTGGATGGTGAATGGTCCGGGCTGTTTCGATCATAAAATCTAAGGAGATCTCCGTAGATGATTTGATCAGAGAATTGAAGCTCCTGCTTCGCCTTCTCTTCATAAGACTGACACACATTTTTATCATCTGCTGGCTCGCCTGTCTCTTTATTGTAGCAAACACCATCTGTAAAAATGCTGTCCTTCGTAATAAAGCTTCCATCACGGAGTACTGTAAAGTCATTCGTATCTTTCGATAAAAGGTCATGACCAAATTGAATTTGTTTACTTGTATCAATGCCTAGAAGATTGAGTACAGTTGGACGGATATCGACCTGACCACCTACCGTATCAATTTCTTTTGGATGTTGATCCGTTACCCCTGGAATGTGTACAACAAATGGGACTTTTTGAAGCTGTACTTCTTCAAATGGCGTAATCTCTTTATTTAAAAATTGTCCCATGGCTTCGTTATGGTTTTCAGAAATTCCGTAGTGATCCCCATATAAAACAAAAATGGAGTTATCGTATAACCCAGCTTCCTTCATCTTTTTAAAGAAAAGCTTAAGGGCTTCATCTTGATAACGCACTGTAGGGAAGTACTTGTTCAGCGTTTTACTCTTTGAATCATATTCATCAATGAGCTTATCTTCTTCATCTAAATCAAAAGGGAAATGGTTCGTTAATGTAATCAATCTCGTATAGAAAGGCTGCGGGATCGATTTCATTAATTCAGCGGACTGCTCAAAGAACGGACCATCTTTCAGTCCCCAGCCAACTGAGTTTTCTTCATTCACATCAAATGATTTAATATCAAAGAACTTGTCGTAGCCAAAGCTATCGTAGATAAGATCACGGTTCCAGAAGCTTTTGTTATTCGCATGAATAACAGAAGAGTGGTAGCCCTCATCCTTTAACAGCTCAGGTGTCGCTGTAAACTCATTACTTGGATTTGTGAAGAACACAGCCCCTCTTCCAAGTGGATAAAGAGAATTATCTACAATAAACTCTGAGTCAGATGTTTTCCCTTGACCTGTTTGGTGATAAAAATTAGTAAAGTTATAGCTTTTCTTGATCAATTTGTTTAAAAACGGAGTAATTTCTTTCCCGTTTAATTTTTCATTGATCACGAAACTCTGTGTAGATTCAAGTGATACAAGAATGACATTTCGTCCTTTTGCTTGACCAAATGTTTTTTCATTACGGTCTGTTTGATTTGCGCTTACATAGTTTTCAATTTCAGTTAAGCTATTGCTGTCAGCAAGGGCTCGTTGGGCGGACTGCTTCGATTGCAATACCCCGTCATAAATATGAAAGTTATATAAGCTGATATTTTTCACCAGCATCTCACGGTCAAATGAGCGAGTAAGCAGTTCTGGTCTTTCTGTTTCAGCTAAACCAAGGTTAAAGAAAAATGTAGCTGCCACAAATAAGTAATATGCTGCTCGTTCTTTTCGTGAAACTGTGACATCTGTTCTAAAGGAAGGCTGTTTTTTATAGAGCCAAATTAAAATGATGATATCAACGAACATCAGTAAATCGACTGGTTCAATTAAAGAGGTAATACTTGACCCGAGGTCACCCATATTGTTTGTTTGAAATAGGACGGGGATGGTTAGAAAGTCACTATAGAATCGATAAAACACAATGTTGGCTAACAAAATGAATGTCAGGATAAAGCTTGTCACGATGATATATCGATTTCGATTTTTCTCTTTGAAAAATAAACCGATACCGAAGATAAACAAGAGAAAGCTAAGCGGATTAATAAACAGGATAAACTCCTGCATGAAATTTTCAATTTTAATATTGAAGCTAGATTTATAGATAACATAGGTTTTGACCCACATCAGCAATGTCGCAATCAGTAAAAATGAAATCGCCTTTAATCTTTTCTTTCGCATTGTAACCTCCTTATGCTAAGCGCGCACCCAGGCTCAGGATATACCCTAATTATTGGTGCTTCTAGAAAAATAACTAAAGTATATCTTATCCTGTATATGATGGAAAATCAATGTCTTTTTCCTCATGACAAACTTATGAATATGCTAAACATTCAATTTCATGCCTATCTATCGCTTTTTTTAATAAAAATGACATCATTATGACTTTTTTGTTCAAGACAGCCATTTGGTTTTTGCCATCCATGCACCGCCGATGACACCCGCATCGTTTCCGAGAGATGCAATCACCACTTCGACATCGTCTGCGCAAGGCGGGAACGCATGTTGTTTCACAACGCGTTCTACTTTACTGCGAAGAAGCTCACCTGCTTTTGAAACACCGCCGCCAATCACAATTTTCGTTGGGTTTAAAGCACTAGCAAGATTCGCAAGGACAAGTCCAAGATGTGTCGTCACTTCTTCTACGACACGCATTGCAAGGTCATCTCCGTTTTCTGCCGCTTCAAATACATTCTTTGCTGATAGCGAAGCGAGCTTGCCAAGTGAAGATGTATGCTGCTCGGTTTCTAATTTACCCTTTGCAAGCCGGACGATGCCAGTTGCAGATGCGATCGTTTCAATACAGCCTGTTCTTCCGCAGTTACAAGGTGCTCCTTGAAATGGAACGGCACAAATATGGCCAATTTCTCCGCCAGCTCCTGTCTCCCCTTGAACAACTTCACCGTTGACGATGATGCCGCCGCCAACCCCCGTTCCAAGTGTGACCATCAGGATATTTTTTGCGCCATCTCCTGCACCCTTCCACATTTCACCGAGTGCAGCAATATTCGCATCATTTTCAATGACAGATGGAAGTCCTGTCTCTGCCTCTAGGTGATCTTTCAACGGATAGTTTGTCCAGCCCAGATTCGTTGTTTTATAGACGATTCCAGATACTTTATCTACAGGTCCAGGTGCACCCATTCCGATCCCAATAAGTGCTGATTTCGGCATACTGATCTCAACCAGTTTATGGTCAATTGATTTGGCAATATCGACTGTGATCGTCTGCCCGGATTTATCCGTAGGAATCTCCCACTTATGCTGAATTTCACCATATAGATTAATGAACGCAAGCTTAATTGTCGTACCGCCAAGATCAATACCTACAAACCAATCCCCTGTCATATGCCCTCCACCTTCACATTGTTTTTCGATTTAGTTTGGCTAACTCCATTTGAAGAATCGTCATTGCGTTTGACCATTCAGTCCGGTCAATGATGCCCGATGTATACATTTCCTTCAATTCGTCTGCCATAAATTCTAATTCTACTTCACGATCTCCGAAATACACATAATTTCCAAATCTCATAAGCAGCTGCTGTACATCATATAACGTTTTCATTGTTTCCACCATTTCTTCTCATCAACAGATAGGATAAGCGTATTCATAAATGCGCTTTCAGTCAAGTCATTCAACGTGTTTGACTATTTTCGATATATTGTTTCAGCTTTAAAAATTGATCATTTTGAGGATCTTGTTTTAATGCTTTCGCTAATAGATCATCTGCTTTCGCTGTCTCTCCTTTTTCTACGAATAACAACGATAAATGATACAGTTTATTTGGATCATCTGGATCTTTTTCAAGCGACTTTTGTAAAAATTGAATAGCCTTATCAAGTTGGCCCTGCTGCGCTTCCGATAGTGCATAAATATGAAGTGCCTCAGCTGATGCATCTTTTTCGTGTACATATTCCTCTAGTCGTTCACTTGCTTCGCTATACTTTTTCTCATCAAATAAACTCGCTGCCTCACTTGTTGCCGCTGCTTCCTTTTGATTATCTGAATGAAACCCTGTATACAATCCAAAACCACCAATCAAGAGCAAAGCAGCAGTCGCAAGAAGCATTTTGACAGGCTGCGTCTGTTTAGGAAGACGGACAGCTAATGCAGCGAAAAAGCCGCCAACCAGACCGCCAAGATGCCCTGCGTTATCAATACCTGATACAGTGAAGCCTATTCCTAGGTTAATGAGAATAATGACAATAATATTTGTCCCCATCGTCCGAAAGAAAAGCTTTCGGTTTGAGATAGCTAAATATAACAGTGCCCCTAAACAGCCAAAAATCGCGCCTGATGCTCCGGCTGCAATTGCCGTATTAAACACAAAGCTCGCTATGGAGCCAAAAATGCCAGAAATCAAATAGATGAGCAAAAATCTTCCTGACCCATAAATTCTCTCAACAGCCGCTCCAACTGACCAAAGAGCAAAAGTATTAAAGAGTAAGTGCGTCAAGCCAATATGTAAAAACATTGGTGTTATCAGGCGCCACCATTCACCCTCTAAAATCAGCACATTATTTTTAGCACCAAATGCAGTTAAAGTTGCCGTATTGGTACTTCCGCCAGATAGCTCAAGTAAAAGAAACATCACCACTTGGACAGCGATCAGCAAGTAGGTGAAAATGGGTCTGCCATTTTGAAACACGGCCCGTTCTCGTTCACGCTGTTTTTCCTGATCATCAAATGCCTGGAGCACGTTCCTTTTAAGCTGCATTGCATCCTCAGCTGTGTCTCTCTTCGCTTCTTCTACATCAACTGCAAGAGATGTATTCAGCCATTTTTGCAGTTCGTTTATATCGTTTTGAAGCGTGTCTGCATTGAGTAACACAGGAGTAACTGTCACCTTATTCTCTTTTTGCAGCTCACCGTTTAAGTCTTCCCAATCATCTACTGGAACATCAGTTGTAAATTGCAGCTGCAAGAGATGAAGCGATCGTTTACGCATAGCTTCTCTCAGCTGATTGATCCGATATGTTTGCTCCTCGATATCTCGAACGATCTCCTGTCTGAAATTCACATCTTTTCTATACAGACGAATGAGATCATAGCCTGAGTTTCGTGGTGCTTCAAAAAATATTTCATCTTCTGGGTACGGACTTTGAATCATCTCGTATCCTTTTTGTCTTAGTTCATCAACAACTCGCCAAAATAGACTATCTATGACATTCATACATTCGCGCTCCATTTTTTACATTATTATAGCAAGAATCGTTCTGATCCGCATTTCAAAACAAAAAAATCCCGGCATTTGCGGGATTAGAATGCTTGGCGAATAAATTTCGTCCGAAAATATGGGATTTTCATCAACCATTTAATCAAAAAGTGACGTACTTGATTTTGGCCTAAAATCAAATTCATGAGCCGATAACGATTTTGCACGAGAACGAATGCAAACAGTGTGAACACAATGCTCCAAATCATTTTATTCATCATATTCCCTCCTATGTTCGTATCGTGGCTTAAATAGGATTTGTTTATGCATGAACCAACATTTTTATCGCCTAAAACCAGGCCTTCACAATCTAATCCCTTGTTCTTTTGATTGAATATAATAAACCTCTCCGCACTCTGATTGATCATAAGAAACGTCAAATTGATGAAGGTCGATTAAATCCTTGAAAGTATGAGGCAGCTTACAATACCGCTCTAACCCCTCCACCTTGTGCGGGAAGTAACTGTCGTATGGATTTGGTGTATGAACATATACAGCGTCTAAACCAGGGTCATGCTCGTGAATACAAATCCAAGTTTGGTATGGCTTTTCAAAGCCTTCAAGCTGTTTTAGCAGCCTATGATATAAAGCGATATGAGCTTTAATATGCTCTCTTCTTATTTTTAAGCTATTTTCCCCGACTCCAAAAAAATCAAGGTGCGTATGCGAAAAAGAGAACCACGAATCGTGGTCGAGCGTTAATTGATAAGTATTCACTTCCTCCCACATATTACGGAAGTATCTTTTCTTTCCACGGAATTTTTTCAAAACATATCCCCCCGTCAGCTAAAATGCTTTTTAATGAAGAATGTTGATCGCTATCGTTCATGTGACTTTTGATCACACACAAGACCTTCGCTCAACACAAAAAGCCCGTTCATACGTATAAGCAGCGGACTTTATTTTGGATATATGGTACCTTTCTCACTGACCATGATGGAGACCGGGATGTCGTGCGTTTCAGCCGGAATTTGCTCGGTTTGCTGTACAGTCAAACAAAGGGCAAGGGTTTCACCGTGATAATCAGCTAAGTAGCGGTCATAATAGCCGCCCCCATATCCGATACGGTAGCCTTGTCGATCAAAGCACACCCCAGGCACAATGATCAAATCGATTGATTTTTTAGATGCAGCGGCCGACGCCATAGGGTCGGGCTCCAATAGCCCAAAGTAGCGGGATATCATCTTCGTTTCTGGTGTATATTCATAAAACGTCATCTCTTTTGTTTCCGGAAAACAGGTGGGTACACATACTGTTTTCCCCTCCTGCCATGCTTTTTCAATGAGAGGCATTGTTGGTACCTCTTTTCCTCTAGACATGGTGAGGGCAATCGTATTTGCTTGTTTCCATGCTGGCAGCTGAAACAAGTGCTCATGAAGTAAAGCGGTGCTTCGCTCGAATTCCTCAGCACTCATCTGTTCCAGCTTGGCTAATGTTTGAAGGCGGAGTTCCTTTTTCACACAGATCATCTCCCATCATAAAAAAACAGCAGGAAAATTCCCTGCTGCTTACTTTGTTTCACGATGTAAAGTTTGTTTTTTATCACGTGAGCAATACTTTTTGAATTCAACGCGATCTGGATTGTTTCGCTTATTCTTTTTAGTAATATAGTTACGCTCACCGCATTCAGTGCAAGCTAGAGTAATATTTACGCGCATGTTTTTCCCTCCAAACTAAAATCAATTCACATTCAGACCTAACTATAATACCACTTCTAGCTTAGGAATGCTAGAATGTTTTTTCACCAATTTCAATTTCAGTGCAATCCGCCTGCGTTCTGATCTATATCGTATGATCATTTCATGAAAAATGGCCTGCTCCCCTATAAAACGTCAATCTTTGTCGTACTGTATACATGAGAAACCCTCTTTTATTTTGACAGCGAGCAAGATTTTCATACTCGTTTTTCATATAAAAAGAAAAAAGATGAAAAAAAGGTGATTTTTTCAGCAATTCCTTTTGAAACTAGCTTTTTTATGGTATAAAAAAGAAGGGTCGAAAACTGTCTGAAACAATCATGAAAGCCTTTTATGGTTTTCAGCATTAAAATACGAATAAAAGGTGATGAAACATGGAAATTGCAATTATCGGATTGCTTGTTGTCAGTATCGTACTGATCGCATTCTCATATTTTCAAAGAGAGCCGATTAAAGAAGTCGAGCAGGAACTTGAAACACTTCAACTATCTGCAATGCAAGAAATCTATAAACTGAAAAAGAAAATGAAGGTTCTTGAAGAAGAATTGCTTGAAACAAACATCGTCGTCCGCAAACATTCAGAAATTGATCCATCTATCGCAAGACAAATCATTTCAAAGCATCAAAATGGCATGTCTCCTGAGGCCATTGCGCGCGCTGAGCATGTATCTGTAGATGAAGTCAACATGATCATTAAAGACAACGAGAAGGTGCTTGTATGACGAAAAAAAGCATCCAAACGTTTGCGGCAGGTATGATTCTTGCAACTGGTGTTCTGGCAATCGTTTTTTTCCTCACTGGAAAAGATGAAGCGACGGCTGATACGACCACAAAAGAAACGCTCGCAGCGAAAGTAACAGACACTGACGTGAAAAACTATTTAGACTCTAAAAAAGAAGTCTCCGTCAGCCGTGAAACATATCAGCAGCTTCTTGATTATAAAGAAAAAGCACTGAAAGCAAATGAAGACGGCGATTCTAAAAATGATAAACAAACATCAGACAAGCCTAAAGGCAAATCGGTCAAATTCGTTATTAAAAACGGGATGAGCACAAGTGATGTTTCAGACATGCTTGAAAAGGACGGAATCATCAACTCGTCTAAAGATTTTAATGATTACGTGATTGACGCCGGCTACCATAAAGAAATTCGTGCAGGCAAGTTCAATCTAAAAACAGGGATGACGTTCAAACAAATCGTCAAAGCCTTAACAAAATAACAACAAAAACCCCTGGCGGCGCTGACCTCCAGGGGTTTTTATTATCCAAATCGACCAGATATATAATCATTTGTTCTTTGATCATTTGGCTCAGAGAACATCACATTCGTATCATTGATCTCAACAAGCTCCCCCATTAAGAAGAAGGCTGTTCTATCTGATACCCTGGCCGCTTGCTGCATGTTATGCGTCACAATGGCAATCGTGTATTTCTCTTTTAATTTCATAATCAGTTCTTCAATCTTTAATGTGGAGACAGGATCAAGCGCTGATGTTGGTTCATCCATTAATAAAATATCTGGGCTTGTGGCAATAGCTCTTGCGATACAAAGACGCTGCTGCTGACCGCCGGAAAGACCTAATGCAGGCGCACTTAAGCGATCTTTCACTTCATCCCAAAGGGCAACATCACGAAGCGCTTTTTCAGCGATTTCTTTCAATTGCTGCTTGCTCTTCACCCCGTGAATTCTTGGCCCGTAGACGACATTATCAAAGATAGATTGAGGGAATGGATTCCCTTTTTGAAAGACCATGCCGACGTTTTTACGCAGTTCCACGAGATCGACGCGGCCTTTTAAAATATTGTCACCGTTATACATCATATCCCCGGTGATTTTCACACCTGGCACTGTTTTGACCATGAGATTTAAGGTCTTGATAAACGTTGACTTTCCGCAGCCGGACGGACCGATAATTGCTGTGACTTCATGCTCTCTTATGTCTAAATCAATATGCTTGAGTGCGTGATGCTGTCCGTACCAAAGGTTCATATCATTCACACGAAACACTTCTTTTTTGGCTGTTTCAGTTGCTACTGCATTCATTAAAATTCACCCGCCTTATCCAAATCGACCATTGATATAGTCTTCTGTTTTTTGCTGCGCAGGACGTGTAAAGATACGTTCAGTGGCATCATATTCTACTAGATCACCGTTTAGGAAAAAGGCCGTATGATCAGATACACGTAACGCTTGCTGCATGTTGTGAGTCACAATGACGATCGAATAATCATTTTTCAATTCTGATAATAACTCTTCAATTTTTGCATTTGAGATCGGGTCTAGGGCGGAAGCAGGTTCATCTAATAAAAGAACGCTAGGCTTCATCGCAAGTGTACGTGCAATACAAAGGCGCTGCTGCTGACCGCCGGATAATGACAAAGCTGAGCGGTGCAGACGATCTTTGACCTCATCCCAAAGCGCCGCTTTTGTTAAGCTTTCCTCTACCGCATCATCAAGCACTGATTTTCTTTTTTCTCCCGCATACTTTAATGCATGGGTAATGTTATTGTAGATCGATTTAGGAAATGGGTTTGGCTTTTGGAAAACCATGCCGATTTCTCTTCTTAAATTGACCACATTAATGCGGTCATCCAAAATATTGAGCCCTTCGTACATGATCGCCCCTTCACTTCTCGCACCTGGGATCAAGTCGTTCATGCGGTTAATGCTGCGTAAAAAGGTTGATTTCCCGCAGCCAGATGGGCCGATTAATGCGGTAATTGCGTTCTTCTCAATTTCAAATGAAATGTGATTGACCGCTCTTTTTTCCCCATAATAAATGCTTAAATCCTGCACCTGTAAAATCTGTTCTGCTTGAAGTGGAGCCTTTTTTGCTGCAATCTCTTTTTTTTCTGCTAGCATTTGAACCATATCCCCTTCACACCTTTCTCACATTATTTTGACGTAAGCTTCTTATGAATAAATGAACCAAGCCATCTAGCTGCTAAGTTGAATACTAAAACTGAAAGCACAAGTACGGCTGATGCACCATTTGCAATGGCCTCTGCATCTGGAATGATTCCTTGTGTATTGACGTTCCATATATGAACGGCTAATGTTTCTGCCGGTCTAAAAATATTCAGCGGTGACGTATCAGAAAATGGACTCCAGTTTGTAAAATCTAGACGCGGTGTGGTGAGACCTGCTGTGAAAAGAAGCGCTGCTGCCTCCCCGAAAACTCTTCCTGATGCTAAAATCGCACCGGTAATAATAGAAGGAATCGCACCTGGAATCAGGACCGTCTTCACTGTATGCCATTTCGTCACACCAAGCGCTAGTGATGCTTCCTTTTGATCCTTCGGTACAGAGCGAAGCGCGTCTTCTGTCACCCTGACCATCACTGGCAGGTTAAACACCGTGAGCGCAAGAGCTCCTCCGATGATTGTATAGCCCCAGCCTGTTAAATTGACAAACATGAGTAAACCAAACATACCAATGACAATGGAAGGAAGTGAAGACAGCACTTCAATACATGTGCGAATAAAATCAGTGACTTTGTTTTGAGGCGCATATTCAGCCATGTACACTCCGCCGCCGACACCAAGTGGTACTGTGATCAGCATTGTAATAAACAAAATGTAAAACGAGTTAAACAGCTGATCCCTAATGCCGCCGCCAGAGCCAATTGCACTTGAGCGGGTTGTCAAAAAGTCAAAGTTTAATTCTTTTGCCCCGTTGAAAATGATATAAGAAAACAAACCAACTAGGATCGCCGTAATAATGGCGGCACATAATCCAAAAACAATCGTGGCAAAACGATCAGTCATTTTGCTATTCATTAAATCTTCCTCCTAGACGACAAGTATCTGATAATGAGTATGAACATAAACGATACAACTAGAAGGACAAGCCCCATTGACCAAAGTGTATTGTTTTCAACACTTCCATACGTTGTGTGACCCATGTTTAACGTAATAATGGTTGTTAATGTACCAGCTGTATCCATAATGCTCTCTGGTAAATTACGTGTGTTTCCAATGACCATTTGAACGGCAAGGGCTTCTCCAAATGCTCTCGCCATCCCAAGAACGACCGCTGTCATTAATGTTGGAAGAGCTGCTGGTACAAGCACACGTCTAATCGTTTGCCACCTTGTTGCGCCAAGTGCATACGATCCCTCACGCAAGCTTTTTGGAAGGGAAGCCATTGCGTCAGTTGCAATGGATGTAACGGTTGGCAGAATCATAATGGACAGGACAATTGTTCCTGCTAATACGCTATGCCCTGAACCGCTTGATTTGAAATGTCCGATAAACGGCACCAATACTGTAAGACCTATGAATCCGTAAACAACGGATGGAATCCCTACAAGCAATTCAATGACTGGCTGGAGAATTTTCCGGCCCCATGCAGGTGCAATTTCTGTCATAAAGATCGCTCCTGCGATGCCTAGCGGCGCTGCAATAAGTGCCGATAGAAGCGTGACGGCGATCGATCCAAAGATAAATGGAAATGCACCGTACTCCGGGTTTTCTGCTGTTGGGTTCCAATTGATACTGGTTAAGAACTCAATTGGGCTTACACCATTTACGATGAAAGATTGTAAACCCTTAATGCCAAGGAAGATGGTGATGGCGATGGATACTGCAATCATTAAGAATGCGCAGAATCTCACCAAAATACTTCCTCTTACTTCATCCATTTGCCTATTTTTCTTCGAGCTGATCAGCCGATCGCTCGCTTCTGTATGTTCTATCTGCTTCATCTTTTTCTACACTCCTATGAATGTCATAAAAGGAAAAGTGAAATGCTCCACTTTTCCTTCATCAGCAATTCAAGACCTCTTACTTATCTGATTGTTTGCCTGCTGCGTCTCTTTCTACTTTCATATTAGAGACTGAGATGTAGCCTTGGTCTTTAACGATTTCTTTTTGTACTTCGTCACTCATAAGGTAATCTAAGAATTGTTTTGCTAGACCTTCCGGCTCACCTTTTGTATAAGAGTGCTCGTATGCCCAAATTGTATATTTACCGCTTTCTACATTGCTTTCTTCTGGTTTCACACCATCAATGCTAAGCGGTGTAATTTTGTCATCTGTTAAATAAGAGAATGCTAGGTATCCAATTGCACCTGGTGTTTCTGCAATCAGTTTTTTCACTGTGTTTGAAGAATCTTCTGTGATTCCTTCTGCAGGTGTTGCACCATCAAGTGCATATTTCACAAATGTTGCACGAGTTCCTGAAGAATCAGGTCTGTTGACAAGCGTGATTTTTTGGTCTTTCCCGCCAAGCTCTTTCCAGTTTTTGATTTTACCAGTGAAGATTTTTTTCAATTCGTCCTTTGTGATGTCTTTGACACCCACTTCAGGGTTTACAGCTGCGGCCATTCCAACAACTGCTACTTTGTGGTCTTTTAAAGCTTTTGCGTCGACTCCGTCTTTCTCTTCAGCGAATACATCTGAGTTACCAATTTGTACAGATCCTTCTGAAACTTGAGAAAGTCCTGTTCCTGAACCGCCGGCTTGTACTTGAATATCGGCTTTTGGATGTTTATCCATGAATTTTTCTGCTGCCGCAAGAACTAAAGGCTGCATCGCAGATGATCCTGAGATGGTAATGGAACCTGATGCCTCATCTTTGTTTGAAGCATTTCCTTTACTGTCTTTTGAATCTCCGCTTGAGCTGCTGTTTCCGCATGCTGTGACGAATGCTAACAATGCGATAGTAAGGAAAGTAAGCAGCCATAATTTGTTCTTTTTCATTTCAAGAATACCCCCTGAATAATTTGTCCTACGAGTAATACATTAAAGGTTCTTTATTAATTTCGTTTAAATGGAATGTTAAGGTTTTGTAAATGTCGAAGTTTTGTAGAGAAATTGCGGCGTTTTTTATGAATTTTGTCAATTTATATCGGAATTTTTGAAGAAAACGTAAAAAAACGCCCACAAAAAGTGAGCGTTTTTACCTATGAAAGGTCTAGTTATTTGTTTCTGCTTCATTTTCAATTTTGTTTTTGTTTTTCGCCTGTGTATCATTGCTTTCCTGTTTTGATTTCAGTTCAAAGTACTTGTCTAATACTTGTTCCCCAATATCATTTGTAATTGGATAGCGCTGGTTGTAGTCTTGATACACCCATGGCACGACAACGGAAATGGCCACTTCAGGATTATCAGCAGGCGCGTATGCTACAAGAGTTGTGTTATACGTCGGTGTACCGCGCTTGCTTTTAATTGGACCGTCATAAAATGATTGAGCGGTTCCTGTTTTGCCAGCTGGATTATACTTTTTGTTGCCAAAGTTTGAATAAGCTGTCCCTCTTGGGTTCTGCATGACAAGCTTGAAGCCTTGCTGGACACGCTTGATTTGATCACTTGTCATGTCTAGCTTATTCAATACATCCGGTTTAACGGATTCTGTCACAGCTCCAATGCCGCGCTGCGGATCTGGCTCTCTCACTTCTTTGACAAGCTGCGGACGTAAACGATATCCCCCATTTGCAATGGTTGAAACGTATTGCGCCATTTGCAGCGGTGTAAACGTATCATACTGTCCTATCGCATAGTCAAGTAATAGACCCGATTGTGTAGACGTTCCTCTGTAGCCCGTTGCCTCGTTTGGCAGGTCAATACCAGTTTTGACGCCAAGGCCAAATTTACTGAAATTGTAGCGGAACGTATCAAATGCTTTCGGATCAATTGGGAGCGGCTGATTCTTACGATATTCGCTTTTCCCAATAGCGATCGCTGTTTTGAACATATACACGTTTGATGAACGCTCTAGTGCTGTTAAATCATTAATGAGTCCCATATTTTGATAGGATTTCTTTGGCGGTGACTGGGCGATATAGAGAGGTTCATCATATTGGGTACTTCCAATATGAATAGCGCCTGTTTTATATCCGGTCAGTACCGTTGCCCCTTTTACAGCTGATCCCATCGCATATGAGGATGTCATCGTTCCTAATGAGTAATCATCGAACTTGTATTTTCCGTTTTTGTTTGAAATCTGCTTACCTGCAACAGAGAGAACCTCTCCATTTCTCGGGTCCATCATAACAACAAATGCGCGATCAAGAAGCTCAGTTCCCCCTCTTTGTTTCGCACTTCTCAAGTTCTTTTCAATAATTTTTTCAACCGCTTTTTGTAGCTGAATGTCAATTGTCAGCACAAGGTCTTTCCCGCTTTTACCTTCTGTTAACACTTTAGAGCTTGTGACATTGCCCTGTTTATCAGTTGTACTCTGTTCTTTTTCCTTTTGGCCCTGCAGGACATCTTCATATTGATATTCAAGATAGCTTTTTCCTACACGGTCATTTCGGCTGTAGCCGAGTGATAGATAATGCTCAAGAAGTGACTGCGGAAGACCTTCATCACTCGAAGACACACTGCCAAGCATACTGCGGAGCAGTCCTTTATACGGATAGCTGCGTGACCAGTCTGTCGTTACATCAACACCTGGCAGCTCGTCCAAATGCTCAGAGACGTAAGCAATTTCGCTCGGCTTTACATCTTCATTTTTAATAAATTGAGGCGTCAGTGCATAGCCTCCATCCATCTGCCTTTTAATGGCAAGCACTTGTAAATCTTTTTTCGTCAGTTGATTTAATTCCTTGTCTGTGATGCGTTTTAGCTGAAGCTCATATAGTTTATCATCAGAGACCTTATCGTCATCCTTTAATTCTGATTCCTTTTGAACAAGCTTTTTCGCTTCATTTGGATGCGTTAAGATCCAGAAATCTTTTTTGTCACGATCTGTGATTTTTTTCGTACTCACATGAATCATATCCGCTAATTTTGATGCCACTTTGAGCCGCTCTTCTTGTGAAGTCGTCGAGGTTCTCGTATATGTAATGGCATTTAGCGCTTTATTGCTGACAATCGTATTGTAGTTTCGGTCGTAAATTTTTCCACGCGGAGCAGATGAGCTGACATTCACATCTTCTTGTTTCTCTGCCTGCTTTTTATAATCTTCTCCATTGACAATTTGCACAAACCCGAGTCTAACGACAACACCGGTAAAAATAATAAACGCAGCTAAAAATAATAAATTCAGCCGGATCGGAAGTGTTTTGCGCCCTTCCTTCGCGTCTTTTTTGTTTTTCTTGTTTCTCATCACATCACCTTTTCTATCAAGAAAGAAATGGCACCCCTTTTTGTGTTTAAAAGGTGCCATCATCATTTTAGCGGTTTTTCTATGATTTATCTAGAAATTTGATGTTCCATTGGTAAGAAATTTTACCTTTCTCCCTTAATAAGGTTCGTGTGAGAAACTGGCTTTTGACCGTCAGCCTCTTTCATATCAGCTGTTTTTTCTTTTAAATGAATATCTTTTACAAAATAATAAATGAGGGTATGTCCCGCCCCGAGCACAACAAGAGATGCTGGGATTCCGAGCTCATCACCTAGTAAGGTGACAGACAGCAGGAACAAAATAATCGAACTAATACGGCCGGCATTTAAAAATAGCTCTCTGACCACAATATATTCAATTCTGGCCTTTCTGGCATACCTTGCATGGCCGATGACATCATATGTTAAGGATACATAAGGAACAAGCAGGAGCGGATATCCTATTGCAATCGCTACCGCATACATGAGAAGTGAAACATAGGACAAGTGGAAGACGATTAAAAACAGGGCACCGTATAAAATCAGACCGCCAAGCATAATCGCCTTCTTCCGCCACTTTTTCTTAATCAAACGCGTAGCGAAGAAATAAGCAAAAAACGCAACACCTGAATTCACTAAACCAAACGTCCCGAGAGCAAGCTCACTGTTTGTTGCAATAAACACGAAGACACTGATTAAGAAGACAAAGACCCCTTCACGAAGCCCTTGAAAAAAGTGAGCTGATGTAATCCTACGCCAATTCTCGTCTGCATGGCGTTCTTTCCAAATTTGTTTGATGATAAATTTGCCTTTTGACTGTCTTCTTTTGAGGAAAAAGCTCATCACAACCGCTAATGAAAACAAAAAAAGCGATAACGTGAAAATGACTGTGTAGCCTGTATCATCCGTTAACTGAGAAATGACAATCCCCGCAATGAGAGGACCAATCATGCCGGCAGTTGAGGAAAGCACCCCGAGAAACCCATTAAAGAAGTCTCTTGTTTCAGGCTCGGTGATCTCAAAGGTGAGTACGTTAAAAGCAAGCCAGTAAAAACCATAGCCGATCCCAAGGACACTTCCCAATAAAACAAGCCGTGCGGCCGCTTGTTCTCCTGCCATTAAAACAATCAAATAAAAAGCGGCTAAAAAGATGACACCGAACCGAAGGACAAACGCCCGGTCTATTTTTTTAGCGAGCCGGCCAGCGAATAAAAACGTAATGGGCTGAAGCACCACAATGGCCAAGTTATAAATCGCAAGATCCGTGAATTTCCCAGACTGTTTCCATAAGTACACATTTACAAACGTATTTGAAAGCGCAATGGCAAGTGCGTATAACCCGCCAATCGTGAGGAGGAGCAATAAATCTCTTGTAACATCCATGTCCCCGAACATTTTCTTTAATCTGCTCATACAATTCATTCTCCTTTTCTACACAATAGTCTGTCTCATCAAAAGGCAGATATGTAAAAAAAGGAGGGAAAATATAAAAAGACCTGCTTCTCTTGAAAGCAGGTCTTTTAGAATCAAATCATTATTTTGCTTCGCTGTAAAGGCGAGCTACTTCATCCCAGTTCACAACATTCCAGAATGCTGAAATGTAATCAGGACGACGGTTTTGGTAGTTTAGGTAGTAAGCATGCTCCCAAACGTCTAGTCCTAGAATTGGCGTTTTTCCTTCAGTTAAAGGAGAATCTTGGTTTGGCGTGCTTGTGATTTCAAGTTTTCCGTTGTTCACAACAAGCCATGCCCAACCAGAACCAAAGCGTCCTGCAGCTGCTGCAGCGAAATCAGATTTGAATTTTTCAAATCCGCCTAATTCTTTTTCGATTGCATCTGCAAGTTCACCAGTTGGTGCGCCGCCACCGTTTGGTGAAAGAAGCGTCCAGAATAATGAGTGGTTTGCATGTCCTCCGCCATTGTTACGTACAGCTGTACGAATGTTTTCAGGCACTGAGTTTAAGTTAGCCACTAGCTCTTCAATTGATTGATCTTCAAGAGCTGATACACCTTCGATTGCTTTGTTTAAGTTTGTTACATATGTGTTGTGGTGTTTTGTGTGGTGAATCGTCATTGTTTCCTTGTCGATATGTGGTTCTAATGCATCGTAAGCATATGGTAATTCTGGAAGTTTAAAAGCCATGGTTAATTTCCTCCTTAAAATGTATGTACTGAAATGCTTCCTTTGTAAGTCAGCAATTCACCCTACTCAAAGAGTATCAAAAGAAACAGCTTGTTTCAACGTTATTGCTCATGTTCTGAAACATTTCAGTGTTTATTTTGTATTTAGCCCTTTAGATAAAGTTTTAAACACCCTTTTTCAACTTAGCGAAGGACATAAAATAAAAAGATGCCCAGCATCAACGCTTGAATCAATCCTTTTGCAAAAACACCTGATACAAATCCAATTAATGAGCCTAATCCGACTTTCACACTCGTCTTCAAATCTTTTTGATGAACAAGGAGCTCTGCAATGACACTCCCGAGAAATGGACCAATAATAATTCCTGCAATGGGGATCACAAAAGGACCAGCTAATAACCCAATGGTGCTTCCCCAAATAGCTGCCTTGCTGCCGCCAAAGCGCTTGACCCCAATAAGGTTTGAGACATAATCGGCCGCAAATAATACCGCGGTAAACATCGCTTGAATGAGCCAGAACGTCAGTGTAAGCGGCTCGAAGCTAAAGAAGAAACCATATAGAATAAATCCGAGTACCATAAAGACCACACTCGGGATAATTGGATAAACCAGTCCAACAAACGCAATGATAAATGCACAGCCAATCAGTATCCAATACAGCACGTCCAAGACCCTGCCGCCTCCTTTTTATATGCTGTATACATTATGCCTCATTCCTTCTATCTTAACCAGTGATGAGGGCCATACTTGTACTTGATGGATAGACATTGATACAATATGAGAAATAGAAAAGAATGTAGGAAGTGAATGGGTATTGAACGTATTTAATCTATTGTTAAAAGGAATTTATTCACCAAAAGATATTGCCAAAGCAAGATTTACAGGAATCGGTAAAGCGATTTTATTCATTTTTATCCTCTCAATTATCGCAGCAGTTCCGCAGGGATATCATATGAGCCAAGAGATCTCGAATGCGATGTCAGGATTTCAGCACGTGATCAAAAAAGATTTACCCGACTTTTCAATTGAAAAAGGAAAGCTTCAAGCGGATCAAAGTGCACCAATAGAAAAAGAAGAAAACGGCATTACGATCATCTTTGATCCTGCTGAAAAAATAAAAGCAAGTGAACTTGAATCAAAGCAAACAGCCATTGCTTTATTAAAGGAAAAAGCAGTGATTGCGATTGATGGGCAAATGACAGATATTCCATACCAGCTCCTTGGCGGAACGCTGACAAAAGACGAACTTGCTCGCGTCACAAATCAGAACCAAGCGATTATTATCCCTGTCATCTGTGTACTGCTATATTTATCAACTGCGGCTCTCATGTTTATTAGCGCAACATTCCTTGCGATGCTTGGTACATTTATTAAACGAATGCAGCAAAAAGAGCTGTCTTTCCAAATGCTTTGGAAGCTCTCCGCTTATTCACTCACATTAACAACGGTCTTTTTCGCGATCATGAGTGCATTAAACACGCCTGTTGCAAACTCATTTTTATTAAATTGGGTCATTAACTTTATCTTTTTATATCTTGTTGTAAAAGAAATACCTGCCAAAAAAAGCAAATGATCCATCCAACAAGGATTTGTCTATACAATGAAAGCTCCCCCGTCTCGGAGGAGCTTTTTATGTATGTTCATACGCTAGGACTCATCTGGATGGATGATCGCAAATAAATAATGATCCTCCCACACTCCGTTAATCTTTACTTTTTTACGATTTAGTCCTTCATTTTCAAAACCTGTCTTTTCAAGCACACGAATGGAACCCTTGTTACTCGGCTTTACTCCAGCCTCAATCCGGTGGAGATTCAACTCAGAAAAGGCATAGTCAATGATTAAACGAATGGCTTCTGTCATATATCCTTTTCCGCCCTGCCTTTGATCGAGTACATACCCGAGCCAAGCTCCTTCTATCGGACCTCTTACGACAGAACTTAATGAAATCGTCCCAATTAAGACACCTGTTTCATTTAAGAAAATACCATGCATGTATGATTCATCTTGTTCACTTCTTTGTCTACTCCGCTGAATTCGTTCAATTTGACGAGGTAACGTGAAGAAATCATTTTTGATCAAAGGTGTAAATTCCTGAAAATATGAGCGATTCTCAAGCTCTAATGTTAACAGTGATTCTGCATCATTTTCTGTTAGTGTTCTCACATATATATGCTGACTAACTTTCTTCATTAAATCTCCCCCTTTCTTATTTTATCATAATCGTCATATGAGATTGCTCTCCTATTTACACCAACGACCCAAGCAGTTTTATTACAAGACATACTAGAACTAACTAGAACCATCCTTTCCAGCTTTTCTCCTCTTTTTGGTTCTATCATTTCAGGACATGCATAGACTGAAGTAAACTCTTAAAAGCGGTGAGTAAAATGCGGCGAATTCTTTTTTTACTAATCAGTTTATTTGTCCTCTTTATTATCTTTTTTGATTTAAAAAATGGAACCATTCCTGTTGAGGAAAACCCAGCCGTTCCAGCAAGTGCCCTTCAAACAGCTGAGAAAAAGACATATAAGAACGTTACGGTAAAACAAGGTGAAACGGTCCTCTCCATCGTACATACAAGCAAGCCACTTGATGATGTCATTAAAGATTTCGAGGAGCTGAATCAAGGTGTGAAAGCGAACGAAATCAGAGCAGGCAGTACATATAAGTTTCCTGTCTATAAGAGATAAAACGTTAATTCCTTGTCATTCATACGAAGAGACTGTTACAATATGAACTGTAAAACACGACGTACACGGCAAAGAATTGCTTGTACACTAAGGAGCGATTGACAAGTGAGTGAAGTCACACATCGTACTAAAACGCGTCCCGTCAAAGTGGGACCTTTAACTATAGGTGGAAATAATGAGGTTGTCATTCAAAGTATGGCAACAACCAAAACACATGATGTCGAAGCGACAGTCGCTGAAATTAAACGTTTAGAAGAGGCAGGCTGTCAAATCGTGCGTGTCGCATGTCCAGATGAGCGTGCAGCAAATGCAATTGCGGACATTAAAAAACAAATTAACATCCCGCTTGTTGTGGATATTCATTTTGACTACAAGCTTGCACTGAAAGCGATTGAAGCAGGCGCAGACAAAATCCGAATCAATCCAGGAAACATTGGAAGAAGAGAAAAAGTTGAAGCTGTTGTCAAAGCAGCAAAAGAAAAAGGCATTCCAATTCGTATTGGGGTAAACGCTGGTTCATTAGAGAAAAAGATTCTTGATAAATACGGCTACCCAACTGCAGATGGTATGGTCGAAAGTGCACTGCATCACATTAAAATTCTAGAAGACCTAGACTTTCATGACATCATCGTCAGTATGAAAGCATCTGATGTAAACCTTGCAATTGAGGCATACGAAAAAGCGGCTAAAGCCTTTGATTATCCTCTTCATCTTGGGATTACAGAATCAGGTACGTTATTTGCAGGTACAGTCAAAAGTGCAGCTGGACTTGGCGCTATTTTGAATATGGGGATTGGGAATACACTCCGTATCTCATTAAGTGCTGACCCAGTTGAAGAAGTAAAAGTAGCACGTGAATTGTTGAAATCATTTGGTCTTGCATCAAATGCAGCAACACTAATCTCCTGCCCAACTTGTGGACGAATTGAAATTGACCTTATCAGCATTGCAAATGAAGTCGAAGAATATATTTCTAAAATCAAAGCTCCGATTAAAGTAGCAGTCCTCGGCTGTGCTGTAAATGGTCCAGGTGAAGCGCGTGAAGCAGATATCGGCATCGCAGGCGCTAGAGGCGAAGGATTATTGTTCCGTAAAGGTGAAATTGTTCGTAAAGTACCGGAAGAAACAATGGTCGAAGAACTGAAAAAAGAAATCGATAAAATCGCTGAAGAACATTATGCGAAAATGGAAGCTGAAAAAGAAAAACAAGCGAATGCATAACAAAAAACGCCTGACGTCATTGTCAGGCGTTTTTCTGTTCTTGTTAAAAGAACGGGGTGATAAATATGCCTAGGATGACGGAAACAATTCCGATCCCAATTGACCACGCGCCAAGCGCATGTGCTCCTTTTCTTCGTGCAATATAACCAACGACGATGGCCGCTACCCCTAATAGCACCGGCAAGACAAATAATGAGATAATCGCAATCGCGAGTGCTGTATAGCCTATCCCTTTACTGCCTGAATCGTCACCTGCTTGGTCACGTCCTCGTCTATCTTCTCGATCTCTTGAAGCTTGATATGGCTCTGCAATTTCAGCAGCTGTTTCCTCTAAATAGCCATCATCATTACTAAAGTGTGTGTCGATTTCACGATCATTTCTTCTGAAATCCTCGTCTCTTCCCATGATCAATTCCCCCTTTTGGTTAATAGAAAGGAGCTTTTTTAGTATGAGCAAAAATGTCTGTTTCATGTTTGCTAAAACTTGCTGGAATTGTGAAATGATTATGTTACACTTTAAGAGTATAAAAATGAGGAGTGTGGGCATGTTACGTTTAGGAATTGATATTGATGGTACAGTGACGGCACAGGACACCTTTGTTCCCTATTTAAACGAGTCGTTCCAATGTGCCATGACACTAGATGATATGACAGAATATGATTTGACGAAGCTTTTAAAGATTTCTCAAGAAGAGTTTTGGGGCTGGATGAATGAGCATGAGCCTCTTATTTATAAACAGGCAAAGCCTGCTGAGGGTGCTAAAGAAATCCTCGACCAAATGAAGCAGCAGCACAAATTGATTTATATTACAGCAAGAAGGCAGCAGCATTCAGATATCACCTACAAGTGGTTTCAAGAACATGACGTGCATTATGATGACATTGAGCTGGTTGGCGGTCATCATAAGCTGGAAGCCGTTCAAAAGCACAAGATTGATGTATTTTTTGAAGACCATCACGGCAATGCCACAATGATTGCAAAAGAGGCAGACATCCCGGTTATACTTTTTAACTCCCCTTATAACCAGATGCCAATTGACGACAGAATTATTCGCGTAAACAACTGGCAGGAAGCGTCTCAATGGATCAAACAATATGAACAGCGTCTGCAAGCTGCTTATTAAGGTAGAAAAGCCGATACATTTAATGTATCGGCTTTTTCGATGGAGCAAGCTGACCTTCTTTCATGAGGAAATGGTACAGCGCTCCCTTCATGCCTGCCTGATTCAAGTAATAACACGTTTCCAGCTTCACCTGAATGTTCTTCCACGCAGGCAGTGTATGTAGGTGTTTCTCAATACTTGATAGTAAATCTGGTCTTGCGCTCACGCCGCCGCCAATGAGAATTTTTTCTGGATTGAGGACGGTTGCTACATTGTAAATGCCAATGGCGATTCGCTTGTACCACTGATCCACCAGGTTTTCAATGGACGGATCGTGCTTCGCCTTTTCAAAAATGTCTTGGCCGTCTATTTGTGTACTTTGCGGAATTCCTTGCTTTTCTTTATAGCTGCGAATGAGTCCAGCCGTTGAAGCGCTGCTGTTGAGTGTTGTAAATTGTCCATTGTCTGTTTCTGTCAGCATCATGCCAAATTCACCGCCGCGAAAGGAAGCCCCGCGCACAAGCTGACCACCAGCGAAAATACCACCGCCAACACCTGTGCCAAGCGTCATACAAATAAAGCTGTCACACTCTTTCGCATGGCCGCTATATTTTTCTGCGAGAGCTGCACAGTTCGCATCATTTTCCACTTCTACACGAAGAGATGTTTTCTCTTCTAATAGTGTTTTTACATTTTGACCATTTAAGGCGATGATCGCGCCTGCAAATTCTGTAAAACCTGATTCACTGTCCACAAAGCCTGGAAGACTGATGGCGATACCCCTGACATCCTGCTTCCTTTGATATTCCCTGACCACACCCGCCATTGCTTCTAAAAACAGTTCAAGCTGCCGGCAGTTCGTCTGATAGTCACCGCTAGTGATTAGCTTTCCATCCTGATCCATTAATCCATGTTTCGTTCTCGTCCCGCCTACATCAAACACGACGTAATATGACACTTTTGACCCCTCCCTTTACTCCAAAAGACTCAAATTGCACGTTGTATTACCTTGATCTCATTTTAATGAAACAGCCACCCTTTGTAAAACGTTTTCAAATGACAAAACAAAAAAGCCAGCTTCATGGCTGGCTTTTTCACGAGTGAACTTCCTTCGGTTCGCAGGAAGGACACGTTCCGTATATTTCAAATTTATGTCCACTAATATGATAATCCTCTAAATCGGCGTCAAGCTTGTCCATAGGACAGGCATCGATTTCTTTTGTTTTCCCACATGTAAGACAAATAAAGTGATGGTGATGATGGGAAAATGAACATTTGAAACGGAATAGTTTCTCCCCTGACAATTCCGTTGTTTCCAATATTCCAAGGTCTTCATATAGTGACAAGTTTCGATAAATTGTATCAAAGCTAAGACCCGGGTAATCTTCACTTAGTGCCGTCAGCACATTTTTAGCAGTCAAGTATTTATCAGAATCAGAAAACAATTGAAGCATATCTTCACGTTTGCTTGTATATTTGTAGCCTTTTTCCTTTAATAAATCAAGCGCTTCTTGTACGTTCATGTTGATTCCCCCTTCTGAATTTCCCAATACTAATACACCCGATTAAAATCAAAATAGACAGCATCACAATGGTTCCGCCTGGCGCTAAATCAAGATAATAGCTTAAAATCAAGCCGGCTAATACCGACAATTCACCAAACAAGATCGAAAGGAAAATCGCCTGTTTAAATCCTTTGGCAATGCGGATACTTGCCGCAACAGGAAGCGTCATGAGCGCCGACACAAGCAGTGTACCGACGATACGCATCGATGCCGCAATGACAAGTGCGACGACTAAAATAAAAATAAAATGAATCCATTTTGCTGAAATACCAGAAGCCTTTGCATGCTCTTCATCAAAAGAAAGCAAAAACAATTCTTTATATAAAAGCACAACAACTAACACAACAACGAGTGAGATCCCTACAATGATCCAAAGATCGAGTCTTGAAACAGCACTGACACTTCCGAATAAATAACTAAACAAATCTGTATTAAAGCCATTCGCTAGTGAGATGAAGATGACGGAGATCCCAATACCCCCAGATAAAATAATGGGAATGGCAAGTTCCTGATAATGTTTATACACGGAGCGCAGGCGTTCAATAAACAATGAACCTGCAACAGAAAAAGCCATCCCTAAGTACAGCGGGCTTACCCCTGTCAAAAGGCCAAACTTTTTATCAAGAAATAGACTTGCGGCAATACCGGCAAGTGATACGTGGCTGAGGGCATCTGCAATAAGCGAGAGCCTTCTGACGACAATAAATACACCAAGTAAGGGCGCAATAAAACCAATCAGTAACCCTGCGATAAATGCATTTTGTAAAAATTCATAATGAAAAAATGGAAATAGCATTATTCATGTCCCCCATGATGGTGATGGTCGTGATGAATCACTTGAATGTCATGCCCGTAAAATTGGGATAGCGCCTGATCATCCATTGAATCAAACGCTTCTGCATCCCCGTGGAAATGCAGTGTCTGATTTAAACAAGCCACATGGGTGACTTTATCGGAAACGGTGCCAACGTCGTGTGTGACGAGAATTAAAGACATTCCTTTTTCTTTGTTCAATGTTTCGAGCAGCTGATAAAAGCCTTCTACTGTCCGCTGGTCTACCCCAACTGTGGGCTCATCCAAAATGAGCAGCTTTGGCTGACTGACAAGCGCACGGGCAATAAATGCGCGCTGCTGCTGACCACCAGATAGCTCCCCGATGTTTTGATGCTTTAAATCTTGTATACCAACTGAGCGAATGGCATCTTCCACTTGCCATTTATCCTGCTTGCTCATTCGTTTAAATAAACCAATTTTCGCAGTCAGTCCGCTTGCAACGACCTCGTATACAGAAGCAGGGAAACCCGTATTGAAGCTATTCGCCTTTTGAGAAACAAATCCAATTTGATCCCAGTCTCTAAATTTTGAAACAGGCGTGCCAAATAGCTTTAATTCACCTTGCTGCGGTTTAATGAGCCCAAGCAGGCATTTTAATAAGGTTGTTTTACCAGAACCATTCGGTCCAACAACTGCTAGAAAGTTCCCTTCCTCTACTGTTAAATGAATGTGATCAATGACATTTCGCTGTCCATATGAGTACGAAATGTCCTTCATTTCAATAATTGGCTTTGCCATGAATCTTTCCACCTTTAATCAATATAAAAAGAATGATTACGATTTATACAACAAAAAGAAAATGGCTTTTGCCATTTTCTCTGTCCATACATACATTTTATTATATAAAAGAAAGATAAAAAAGTAAAATAAAAGCTAATGAATGGCTGTTTTGAACTTACCGCCTTTTGTTTCATGCGTATCCATAATCGTGATAAATGCTTGGTCATCAATTTCAAATACGATGGATTTCAGCTTTGTAATTTCAAGCCTTGTGACAACGGCGTAGATGACATCTTTTTCTTCATCTGTATAGCCGCCTTTTCCTCTCAGCTTTGTCGTTCCCCTGCCGAGTCGATGCAGAATCGCATCTGAAATTTCATCATAATAATCTGATACGATAATGACAGCTTTTGTTTCATCAAGCCCTTGAATGACAGCATCAATTGTTTTCATTGCCAAATAATATGTCATGACAGAATACATAGCCTGCTCTGGTCCGAAAACAAAGCCCGCCCAAATAAAAATGAACACATTGACGATCATAACAAACTCACCGACGGAGAAAGGGATTTTTTTCGTCAAAAGAATTCCTAAAATCTCTGTTCCATCCATTGAGCCTCCATTACGGATGACAAGTCCAACACCAAATCCAAGTAATAGCCCGCCAAATACAGTGGCTAAGATCGGCTGTGTTGTAAATGCCTCCACATGATGAAGTGAAGATTCGATCACGGCTAAGCTGACAATCCCAATCACAGTGGAAACCAGAAAGGTTTTCCCAATATGCTTGTATCCTGATATCATAAATGGAATATTTAAAATGACAACAATCGTCGCAAAATTTATAAACGGGTTATCTGTAAAGAGATAATCCAAAATAAGCGAAATGCCGATGATGCCCCCATCAATAATATTGTTTGGCACTAAAAATAATTCAATGCTTACTGCTGCACATGCAGCCCCTACTAGAATCAGAAAAATTCTCAAAATAAAATGAGGCACTGATTCCTTTCTATGCTGTTTACTATTTGCCATACGTTCTCCCTTCTACACATGTTAAATTTTCAATGAACATTTTATTCACTTTACTATTTTATCATTTCACAGAATAAAATAAAATTTTTTGCACATTTTCCGTTTTCGCCCATACATTGTTACAGAGGGGAGGAATGGAATTGATTTTAATCCAAAAAATTGTCCTGCAGCGGCTCAATCAGATCACAGCAAATGATCTGTTAAGGTATGCGAAACAGTATGGCGTCAGTTTAACGTCACATCAAGCAGCTGAGGTTGCCAAACTCATGAACGGGAAAAATATCAATATTTTTAATGATTCAGAGCGTAACCGGCTTCTTAAGCAAGTGGAAGCGATTACTTCTAAACAGACAGCACAGACTGTGAATGATTTGTTTAACCAGTTTACAAGTTAAGCAAAAAAGGGCCGCATTTAGCGGCACCTCAACATGTTTATATCCTTTTTTATTGACCTGTAATTTTATCTAGTAAGCCTTCATCAAATTGCTTTTCTTTCAGCATCGCAATTTCGAATTTGTAAGGTGGTTTTTTGTTCTTTTTATCTTCACCTACATAAGGCGTTTCTAGAATTTTTGGCACATCTTGAAGCTGCGGATGATGCACAATATAGTTCAGTGCATCGAAACCAATTTCACCAAAACCGATATTTTCATGTCGGTCTTTTCTTGCGCCTTGTACGTTTTTACTGTCATTAATATGAAGAACTTTGATTCGGTCAATACCGACGATTCGGTCAAATTCTTCTAATACACCATCAAAGTCACTCACAATCGGGTAACCAGCATCGTGCGTGTGACACGTATCAAAGCAGACAGAAAGAGCTTCGTTATGTGTCACGCCGTCGATAATTTGGGCAAGCTCTTCAAAGCTTCTTCCACACTCTGATCCTTTTCCTGCCATTGTTTCAAGTGCGATTTGAACCTCTTGACCTTTCACAATGACTTCGTTTAAGCCTTCAATGATTTTTTGAATCCCTGCTTCTGCCCCTGCTCCAACATGCGCACCTGGGTGAAGAACAATTTGTCTTGCACCTAGCGCTTCCGTACGCTCGATCTCAGAGCGCAGGAAGTCTACGCCAAGCTCAAATGTCGCGGGATTCACTGTGTTTCCAATATTGATAATATACGGAGCATGGACGACGATATCTGTCATGCCGTGCTCTTTCATATGCGCTTGTCCAGCTTCAATATTGAGGTCTTCGATTTTTTTGCGGCGCGTATTTTGCGGTGCACCTGTATAAATCATAAACGTATTCGAACCATAAGAGGCAGCTTCTTCACTCGCTGCAAGAAGCATATGTTTTCCGCTCATGGATACATGTGAACCAATCTTTAACAATGTTTCCCCCTACTTTCCATTACGCTTTGACTTTCTACGTTCCTGTCTTTTGATTTTATCCATCTCACGTGTCATTTTCTTTTTATATCCAGGTTTGACGGCTTTCGGTTTTCTCACAAGACGTTTTGCTTTTTCTTCAATTTCATTTGGTGCTTTTTTACGTCTTTGACGCTTCAGACGGTCATCTGCATCTCGCCATTCGCCATGAACAATGGTTTTGTTTTCAAACACAACGCCCATTTTCTCAATTTGAATGAGTGCATCCTCATCAGCCAGCTCATAAATGGTCATGGCAATGCCAGATGAACCAGCACGAGCTGTTCTTCCAACGCGGTGCACATAAAAATCAAGATCAGATGGTAGCTCATAGTTAATCACGTGGCTGACGCCTTTAATGTCAATTCCGCGAGCTGCAAGATCAGATGCCACAATATAAGTGAACTCCAAATCTTCAATTTGTTTCATGACTTTTTTACGTTCGCGTGGCGTTAATCCGCCATGAAGCACACCGATTTTCATTCCTTTTTCTTGTAGGAACGATGCGATTTCATCAACAGTTGTTTTTGTATTGGCAAAAATAATCCCTAAATATGGCTGTACATTCGTCACCATTTCATGGAGCAATTTTAATTTATCACGCTGTTTAGACGGAACTAAAATATGCTGAATGTTTTCAGCTGTAATCCGTCTTGGTTCAACATGCGCATACTTTGGATTGTCCATATATTTTTTCAGGAAAGGCTTTAGTTTTTCTGGGATGGTTGCAGAGAACACAAGCATTTGCAACTGTTCTGGCATTTGTGCACCGATACGGTCCACATCTTCTAAAAATCCCATATCAAGCATTAAATCCGCTTCATCAATGACAAGGGAGGTCGCTTTGTAAACATTCAGCGCCTGCTCATGAATGAGATCAGCAATACGTCCAGGTGTGCCGACCACCAAATGCGGCTGATTTTTTAGCTTTTGAATTGATTTCTGCTTGTCCGTTCCGCCAATGTAAAGCTTTGCTTTGATCTCTTCTTCTGGGGAAGCATTCTTTAAAATCGTTTGAGCTTCTTTGAAAATTTGATTGGCTAATTCTCTTGTAGGTGCAGTAATCACGACTTGTACCTGCTCTTTGCTTGGATCAATTGAATGAATCAGCGGCAATAAGTACGCATGAGTTTTTCCTGTTCCTGTTTGTGACTGGCCAATCACGCTTTCTCCTTTTAAAACAGCAGGGATGATTCTTTTTTGAATATCAGTCGGCTCATAAAAGCCTAGTTCATGAATAGCATCTATAATAAAAGGCTTTAATTCATATGTCGTAAATTTTGTTTCTTTCATGTTTTCACTCCTTAAGGCAATGCCTTTTTGCTCATCTCCTCATTATAGCTGATTTTCAGTAAAAAAACCATGTCCGCTTTTCCTACAGGAAACCAATTGATGCTTCCTTGCATAACCTATGAAGAGAAAGAGAATGCAGTAAGGGAGGTACAAGTATGTTAGGGCAAAGGCCTATGGGCGATTTTCAGCCGCGCCGCCCCTCACGCCGGCACCTTGGAAATGGCGGACAGCCCCGAATGTTTCAAAGAGGGCAGCAGCCTCCTATCCAACAGCCTTTTCAAGGGCAAGGCAATCCATTTCAGCAAATGATGCCTCGCTCCCCGTCTGTACAGGGAGGCGGTTTACCCGGGATGGGCGGAATTCCAGGAGGTGAGAGCCGTGCACTAGGCGGCGGAGCAGGAATTAAAGGCATGCTCTCTAAATTTCTTCCTGGTGCAGGAGGAGCTGGAGTCTCTGGAGGTGGTGCGGGATTACAAGGAATCCAGAGCTTCACGAATCCTGCGACTCTCTCAAGCATGTTAGGAAATGTTCAAAAAGTGCTCGGGATGGCGCAGCAATTTACGCCAATGATTCAGCAATACGGTCCTTTAGTGAGAAACTTACCTGCAATGATTAAACTGTACAGCCAGCTTGGCAGTGCGGACGATGATGAAGCAAATGCAAATGATGATGATGCAGAATCAACGGAGACCAGCGCGGAAACAGAAGTGCCCGAGGAAGAAGCACAAACTGATGAAATAGAAGAAAATGTTGAACCCGAAGACATCCTTGTCAAAAAAGCAGCACCACACACATCACCTGCTCCTGAAGCAAAACCGAAAAAAAGATCTGGCAGCTCTGTTCCAAAACTATATGTCTAGTGATCTTTTAACGGCGAAGTGTTCACTGCGTATAACAATCTTTGATATATACGCTTACTTTGGCTATAATGGAAGCAAGAGAATGATAAAAAGCCGTTTTTTACGGCTTTTTATATTGTTCTTCTCTAGCAGCACTTCCCTACAGGAGGACGAATAAATGAATGTAATTAAAATATCGCCGCGTGGCTATTGCTATGGCGTTGTGGATGCAATGGTCATTGCTAAAAATGCCGCACTTGATAAGAACTTGCCACGCCCAATTTATATATTAGGTATGATTGTGCACAACAAACATGTCACTGATGCCTTCGAGGAAGATGGAATCTACACACTGGACGGACCAAACCGCTTAGACATTTTAAAGCAGGTAGAAAGCGGAACAGTCATTTTCACGGCTCACGGCGTTTCTCCTGAGGTTCGTCAAATCGCAGAAGAAAAAGGCCTTGTCGCCATTGATGCGACCTGTCCTGATGTCACGAAAACCCACGAACTCATTTCAGAGAAAACAGCCGATGGCTATGACATTATTTATATTGGAAAAAAAGGGCATCCTGAGCCAGAAGGAGCTGTCGGAGTAGCCCCTGACAAGGTACATCTTGTCGAAACAGAAGCCGATATTGAGGCGCTCGATCTAACATCAGAAAAACTGCTCATCACGAACCAAACGACGATGTCTCAATGGGATGTCCACGATCTGATGGAGCTGATTAAAGAGAAATACCCTCACGTCGAGTATCATCAAGAAATTTGCCTTGCGACACAGGTGCGTCAAGAAGCTGTCTCGCAGCAAGCTGGTCAAGCCGATTTAACCATTGTTGTCGGCGATCCAAAAAGTAATAACTCCAACCGTCTCGCACAAGTGTCAATGGAGATAGCCGGAACGCAGGCTTACCGTATTGGCGATTTAAGTGAACTCAAGCTGGAATGGCTGCAGGGCGTCAAAACCGTTGCTGTTACTGCTGGTGCTTCAACACCAACACCTATTACAAAGGAAGTCATTCGTTTCTTAGAAAACTATGAACCGGATGATGAAACGACTTGGAAGATTGAACGAACGGTTCCTCTTTCTAAAATTTTACCTCGCGTCAAAACAAAGAAATAAGAAAACGTCAGAGCATATCCGCTCTGACGTTTTTTGTTTACATAAATTGAAATGGGTTTGTGTTTGATTCAGAAACAAAGAGCTGTACGTCATACTTTTTATCTGCACATAGCGATTGAAGCTTCGCCTTTACGCCCTCTTTCATAATCTTTTCAGCATAATGCCCTGGGTCCACTACGTTCAGCCCAAGCATCATGGCATCATGCGCAACATGGAAATAAAGGTCTCCTGTCACATACACATCTGCACCCATTCTTTTCGCTTGATGGATGTATTTATTTCCGTCTCCGCCAAGCACCGCCACTTTTTTCACTACAGCGTCTTGATCTCCTACAAAACGAGCACCATGCACATCTAGCTTCGTTTTCACAAATTGTGTGAAATCTCTAAGTGTCATAGGCTCATTTAGCTCTCCAATACGGCCAAGGCCTTTTTGAATAGGAGGAAGATCTGTCGTGTGTACACTATAGGCGACTTCTTCATAAGGATGTGCTTTGATCATGTCGCGAATCACTTGTTTTTCTATACTTGCTGGGAAAATGGTTTCAATCCGCACTTCTTTCACAAATTCTAATTGACCCGACTCCCCAATAAACGGCTTAGCTTCTTCTGATGGCAAAAAGCTGCCTGTCCCTTCATTTGAAAACGCACAATGGCTGTAGTTGCCGATATGTCCTGCGCCCGCATTTCCTAAAGCTGTCCGGATGGCCTCTTCAAACTCTTCAGGGACATACAAAGCAAGCTGTTTGATTGGATCCTCGTATGTCGGCACTAACACACTTGTGTCCTCAAGCTCTAAAGCCTCAGCAAGCAAGTCATTGACTCCGCCATCAGCTACGTCTAAATTCGTATGTGCCACATATACCGCAATATCATGTTTGATGCATTTTTCAATGATCCGTCCAGCCGGCTGATCTGTCGCTACATTTTTTAATGGACGAAAAATCGGCGGATGGTGAGCAATAATGAGATCCACTTTTCGCTCGATCGCCTCATCTACTACATTCTCTAATACATCTAGGGTGATCATCACATTACTTACTTTTTTATTCAATGTTCCAATCTGGAGACCAATTTTATCACCTTCCATGGCATATGCCTTTGGTGAAAATTGTTCAAACAATTGGATGATTTCATGCCCGTTTACTGTTTTAGCCAACAGTCAAAACCTCCTTTAGCGTCTTTATTTTCGCATTCAGCTCTTCAAGGCGCTCTTTGTTTTCTTCTGTCCGTGCTGCCTGCTGAATTTGACTTTCTATCTTCTCCATATGCTGAAGCTCTTGCATCCACTTGCGCTGGAAGACGTCATTTTGCTCTTTCGCAAGAAACGGACCAACCAGCATGCCTGCTTCAAGTGACATTCCTTCATAAGCTTTATCTTTATCGCCTTTTTCTGCGATGATGATTTCGTATATTTTGCCGTCCTCTTCTAAAATGACTTCATCCATCAATTCATACCCCTCTTGATAAAGCCATAAACGAATATGGTGGGCATGGATATTTGGCTGAAGAATGAGCCGCTCATGGCCTGCGAGCTTATGCCTTCCATCATTTAGAATGCTTGCGATGAGTGCCCCGCCCATACCTGCAATCGTCACTGCATTCACTTCGCCTTTTTCAATGACTTCAAGGCCATTTCCTTTTCTGACCGATATCTGTTCATCTAATTCAAGTCTATGTACTTGCTGCTGCGCCGATTGGAGCGGTCCATCGGTAATCTCACCAGCAATGGCTTTCACTGCTTTTTGATGCAGGATCGCATAGCATGGCAAATAGGCATGGTCTGAGCCGATATCAGCGAAGACTGCCTCATCTGGTAAAAAGTCTGCGACTTTTTTTAATCGTTTGGATAAATTCATTTCATTCATACGTATCACTACTTTTCTTTAATGTTCATACTTGTCTATCTTATATAAATTATGGACTTTTTAAAAGTCGTTTTCAAATGAAAAAAGCTCTTCTTTTGAAAAAGAGCTTTTTGTGTAAGATTATTTAATTTTAGACACCCATTCCGCCATTTCATCGAGCTTTTCATTCGGAATCAGCCCGCCTGGCATCCCGTTGCCGCCTTCTTGAATTTTCTTCTTGATGTCAGCCACTTCAAGCTTGTCTCCAACACCTTTTAAAGCAGGACCTGCGCCGCCTTCATAGTTTTCCCCGTGACAGCTTAGACAGTTCTGTTTATACAATTCTTCCGGCGTCGCATTTGCTGTCTCTTCTTGCTTTTGCTCCTTGCCCCCTGAGGCAATTTTTTCTTCATCTTTCAGCCCCTTCATTGATAAGAAAAAAGTGAGTCCAATACCTAAAATGGCAATCAATAAAAATGGTATAAGTGGATTCCGTTTCATTTCTTTCATCCTCCCCTTTGTGAAAACCCCTTTGAGACTATGCAAACAATTCTAATTCTACTTTAATTTTACAAAAAGTAAACGAATTATGATACAAAACTTTGGTCAAGTTCACAGATTAGACAAAAATGATTCAAGATGAGAAATGAAGCCTTCAGCACATTTAGATGTATTTTTTATACATCTTTTCTCTAAGAACGTTGCAAATTCATTTGTTATTCAGTAAAATATAATCAGATTGAAAAAAGCGTTTTCATTTTTGATAAGAAAGAACGGATCTCTTTCAAGATCCGTCCGGTTTCTACTCTAAGAAGTCTTTTAATCGTTTACTTCTGCTTGGGTGTCTTAATTTACGAAGAGCTTTCGCTTCAATTTGTCGGATACGCTCTCTTGTTAC
This sequence comes from Bacillus sp. FSL K6-1000, assembly GCF_038630785.1. Lineage (NCBI taxonomy): Bacteria > Bacillati > Bacillota > Bacilli > Caryophanales > Bacillaceae > Bacillus > Bacillus sp. FSL K6-1000. The sequence continues at coordinate 2,264,617 of NZ_CP152042.1, forward strand.
GCCGAACACCTTACCAACCTCTTCTAACGTGCGTGTTCTTCCGTCGTCTAGTCCGAAACGTAGTCTCAGCACATTTTCTTCACGGTCCGTCAGCGTGTCTAATACATCCTCAAGCTGCTCTTTTAAGAGTTCGTACGCAGCATGGTCAGATGGAGATGTCGCCTCTTGGTCTTCGATAAAATCACCAAGATGCGAGTCATCTTCTTCACCAATAGGTGTTTCTAAAGATACAGGCTCTTGCGCAATTTTAAGAATCTCTCTTACCTTTTCTGGAGTTAAATCCATGTCTTCAGCAATTTCTTCAGGCGTTGGTTCTCTGCCTAGGTCTTGCAGAAGCTGTCTTTGAACACGGATCAATTTATTAATGGTTTCCACCATATGAACCGGGATCCGGATTGTTCTCGCCTGATCGGCAATCGCACGTGTGATCGCCTGTCTAATCCACCAAGTCGCATATGTTGAGAATTTATATCCTTTGCGGTAATCAAATTTCTCAACCGCCTTCATCAGACCCATGTTTCCTTCTTGAATCAAGTCAAGGAACAGCATACCACGACCGACATAGCGTTTCGCAATGCTGACAACGAGACGAAGGTTCGCTTCCGCTAATCTTCTTTTTGATTCCTCATCGCCCTCTTCGATCTTTTGAGCATACGTAATTTCTTCTTTAGCAGATAACAAATTGACGCGTCCGATTTCTTTTAAGTACATACGAACAGGGTCATTGATTTTGACACCTGGTGGTACGCTTAAATCATTCAGGTCAAATTCTTCTTCCGCTTTAGCCAGCTGCTGAACATTTGGGTCTTCTGTCTCTTCGTTTTCACTAATGAGCTCTACACCCTGTTCGCCTAAGTATTCATAGTATTCATCCATTTGGTCTGATTCAATTTCAAAGCTAGACATACGCTCTGCAATTTCTTCGTATGTTAAAACGCCCCGTTTTTTACCCGTTTCAGTGAGCTTATCTCTCACCTGTTCAAAGGTTAATTCAGTTTCGGTTTCGTGGGCTTGTTTATCAGCCATTATGGATCCCTCCTTCCAAAGCTTGCAACGAATTCTAAAGTAACTTGCGATTTGCTTCCGCCCTGCTTTTCTCTCTCTGTCAAACAGAAAACGAAGCAAATAGGAATAAAATAAATAATGATGAAGGCAAGATGCTTGCGGTCTTATGCTCCTCCCGTAAAGGATTCATTGCCAGCCGTAAGTCCTGTCATTAATAATAGACGTATTACTTCAGCGAACGGGTTAACTGAATAATTTCTTGTCCAAGTGTTGCCGCTTTGAAGAAATCTTTTTGCCTCTCCGCTTCTGCACGTTCTAGTTCTTTTTCCTTTATCATTGACAAATTCCGATGATTCAACACTTTTTTTACATAATCACTTAATTCAGCTTCACTTAGTTCGTCTCCGACTTGAATCATCAATATATCCGTCAGCAGCTGATTCATGACATCATCTTCTATCCGGTTCATCAGATGCTGCGGCGTTGGTTCTTTGCCTTCTTCATACAAGGCATAAATGTACGTTGCCAGCGCCCTGTGCGAATCTATATTAAATTCAATCCCGATTCTGTCAAGTACTTTGCGGATCACGTCATCGCTTTTTAACATATGAGCAAGCAGCATTCGCTCTGCATTTTCATATGCCGGCCGCAGACGCTTTCTTCTTACTTGTGTTGACAGATGTGCACGCCGTTTTTCAAGCCCGTTTTCTTCCTGCGTGCTTTTGGTTTCTTGCCGCTGCTGCTTTTCAAACAGCTCCAGTTGTTCTTTTAATGAATCAAGTGAGATCGAAAACTCCCCAGCAAGCTGTTTCATGTAAATCTCTTGCTCCAAAGAGCCGTTTAACCGGCTGATTTCTCGGAGAACCTGCTTCATATAAGTAAGACGGTCTCCTTCGTCTGATAAGTTTTTTCCTCTTCGGAAAAAATTCATCTTAAACGTCATTAATGTCACACTTGCATCTATGATGTCATTCCTAAATTTCTCGCCGCCATATTTACGAATGTAATCATCTGGATCAAGTCCATCTGGTATCATGGCAACGCGAACTTTACATCCTCTTTTTCCAAGCAAATCTGATGCTTTCATGGTCGCTTCGTATCCGGCCGTATCAGAGTCATAGCAAAGGATGATCTCTTCTACGTTCCGCCTGAGAAGCTTTACGTGCTCTTCTGTAAGAGACGTACCCATTGTTGCAACACTTTCACCGACACCTGATGTAACAGCTGAGATGACGTCTGCAAACCCTTCAAAAAGAACTGCCCGTTCGCGTTTGCGAATATGCATACGTGCGTCATGAAAGTGATAAAGCAGCTTACTTTTATGAAAAAGCGGCGTTTCAGGACTATTCATATATTTAGGCTGCTGATCACCAAGCGATCTTCCGGAAAAAGCGATGACCGTTCCATGATGATCATGAATGGGAAACATGACACGATCTCTAAAGCGGTCAAAAAAGCCTGTGCCGTTTTCACGTTGAATCAAAAGACCAGCCTTCTCCATCATCACAGGATCAAATCCTCGTTTTTCTAAAAACTTGGTCACGAAATCCCAAGAATCAAGAGCATACCCGATCTCAAACTTGGCAATTGTTTCATCCGTAAAGCCTCTGGACCGTAAATAATCGAGTGCGTTTTGACCTTCCTTTGTATTTACCAGCAAATGGTGGTAAAATTTCTTAAGAAGCTCATGGGCCTCAATCATTTTATGATCTGCTGTGTCCTCTTGCTGAGAGGAACTCATCTGAGCATTCGCCACCTGATCAGGCAGATCAATATGGTACTTATCAGCCACATGTGAAACGGCTTCAATAAATGAGTAGCCTTCCATTTGTCTGAGGAACGAAAACACATTGCCTCCTGCGCCACAGCCAAAACAATGGAAGATTTGCTTATCTGCTGAAACAGAGAATGAAGGAGTATTTTCACCATGGAATGGACAAAGACCGAAGTAATTTCGACCTTGCTTTCTAAGCTGTACGTATTCTCCAATCACTTCGACAATGTCTGCGTTTTTTTGGATCTGCTCCAAAAGTTCATCTGGTATACGTTTGCTCATCCTAATAACACTCCGTCGTACATTATTCGCCTTTTAATTTAAAAATCCTTCATGATTCGACAGGATTTTTTGTAGTTGCGCCATAAATCGCTTCTTATCCTCTTCTAAAAGCTTTTTGGGACCTTTTCCGTATACACCTTTTCTTCGCTGTTTGCTGGAAACATGCCTGCGTTCCAAATCAAAATCAATTGTTTCGTTTGTGTACATTCGTCCTCTTTCAGACAGAACAATGACCTGTCTCGGAAGCAGTAAGGAGGCAAGACCAATGTCTTGGGTGACGACAATATCATGTGCGGCAGCTGAGTTGGCAATGACTAAGTCCGCTGCTTCCTTATGTGTATCTACAAACCGCCAATCTTCAAGTGAAGATCTTTTGGTTTGAAAATGCTCATATGAAGCAATGAATGTCACTGGTACTTGAAATTGAGATGCGACAGAAAGGATTTCGTCTTTTACAGGACAAGCATCTGCATCGACATAAATCGTCCTCTCTTTTTTACGTTCATTCAGGTGACTAATTCTCCATCCCTCCACCTTATTCCTGCTTTAGAGAAGCAAAAAGACCATACTTTTCCCCCATAAAGCAATCAACAGTAAAACTCATTTTGTCGAAAAGTTATGTTCAGAATCACTTGACTTCTGCCAATATTAGTTTATTCGTTCTTGACTTAACTTAAACCTAAAATCAATCATTTTATCACAATTTTTTATTATAATACAAATGCAGCAAATATGCTATTGTTTTTGTTTACCCGTTTCCCACCATAGGAAAAACCCAGGAGGAGCATCCTGAGTTTATTCGGAACCTCTTTTGGTCAGCATTTGATGGATGACATTTGCCGTTTCCTCAACTGCTTTATTCGATACATCAACGACTTGACAGTTAATACGGTCAACCACTTTTTCAAAATACTCTAGTTCCTCTTTAATCCGCTCAATGTTCGCATAAATAGCGCGATCATTTAAACCAAGAGATTTTAAACGCTCTTTGCGAATATGATTTAGTTTGTCTGGACTAATTTTCAAACCGATACATTTCTTCGGATCAACTGAAAATAACTCTTCTGGCGGATCAACTTCAGGTACAATTGGTACGTTCGCTACCTTCAGCCGTTTATGCGCCAAATATTGAGATAATGGTGTCTTGGACGTGCGTGATACACCAATGAGCACAATATCAGCCTTTAGAATACCTCTTGGGTCTCTGCCGTCATCGTATTTCACAGCGAACTCGATGGCTTCTACCTTTTTAAAATAGTCCTCATCTAATTGACGTACACGACCCGGCTCATGTTTCGCTTCATTTCCGTATGCCGTCTCCATTTTATCAATGAGTGGACCGATGATGTCATAATAAACGACACCGTTTGCTTCTGCTTCCTCGATTAAGAATTGGCGCATTTCTGGCACAACAAGAGTAAAGCAGACGATCCCATTATCTGCTTTCGCCAGTGAAATGACTTCTTTAATCGTACCAACATCTTCTACATACGGGATTCTTCTAATATTTGAATGGTCTGATGAGCCGCCATCAAATTGGCTAAGTGCCGCTTTGACCACGAGCTCTGCCGTTTCTCCTACTGAATCTGATACCACAAAAATTACGCGATTACTCATAACATCCCCTCGCAGTCTTCTGTCATTAGATTATTTCGTTCTCCGATAAGCTGACAAGTATTTTCGTCATGTTTGTTTTCGTAATTCTTCCGACCACTTCAAAGCCTTTTTCCGTATCTTTTATCACAGGAAGTGCATCTATTTGCTTTTCAATCAAGTGCTTCGCCACATCCATAATGAAATCTTCTTTGCGGCAAACGGTGATGTTCGGCATTCTTGTCATAATAATATGGACAGGGATAGATGGAAGCTCCTGTTTCCCTATACTTGCGCGAAGGAGGTCTTTTCTTGATAACACGCCTGTTAAAATAGAGTGATCGTCCACAACGAATAATGTGCCCACATCCTCTAAAAACATCGTACAAATCGCATCATAAACCGAAACATTCTCATGTATCACCACTGGAATGGATTGAAAGTCTTTCACTTGAAGTTTTTTCAGCTTATCTGCGAGAAGCTGCGTGCCTGTTTTTCCTGTGAAAAAGTAGCCGACCCTTGGTCTTGCTTCTAAAAAGCCTGACATTGTTAAAATGGCTAAATCCGGTCTGAGGGTCGCCCTTGTTAAGTTCAGCCGATCGGCGATATGCTCTCCAGTGATCGGACCATTCTCTTTGACAATCTGTAAAATCTGCTCTTGCCGTTTATTTAACTCGATTGTACTCACCACCTTTAAATAGAGAGAGCGAAATCTTTATTTTATGTATATCATTTTCATAACTCATCATATTATAGCGCATCTTTGTCCGAATGAAACAAAAATCCACTCAAAAACCGTGAATTAAATGAGTAAAAAACGATTGCCCTTCGGAAAAGGCAACCGTTCTTAGGTATTTATTTTACAATTAAATTGTTCATATTCGCAAATGATTGAATCACTTTGGCTAGTTTGACCATCTGTGCCAACCGATTTCGCTTCAGTTTTTCATCATCCGCATGAACCATTGTGTGATCGAAATAATGAACGATCGGTGTTTTTAACGTATCCAGTGCCTCAAGTGCCAAGCTGTATTGTCCTGCTGCTACATGTTCCTTGACAGCTTTCTCTACTTGCTGATACGCCTCAAACAGCTTTTGCTCATGTTCATTTTCAAACAGTTCAGGCTGAATCTCTGTGTCTTCGCCTTTTTTACTGATTGAAATGACGCGTCCCAATGCTTCAGCCGTTTCTTTGAAGCTTTCTTGTTTTACACTCTCTTCAAGAACAGCTGCTTTTTTGACGACTGCATATGGCTCAATATTTTCAACATCAAGCACTGCATCAACAACATCATGGCGGATATGCTCTGCTTGAAGAACATATTTTAAACGATGCGTTAAAAATTCAATTAGAGCAGCTTCATGTTCTGTCTTTACTTGAGCAAGTGCTAACAGCTCTTTAAATGAAATATTCCAATGACGGTCGAGCAGGATTTGAACGATACCACTCGCTTGTCTTCTAAGTCCATAAGGATCTTGAGAACCTGTAGGGATCACATCGATTGAGAAGAATGAACAAATAGAGTCGAGCTTATCTGCTACTGCCACAATTGCACCAATCAAAGTAGACGGCGCCTCATCACCAGCAAAGCGCGGCATATAATGCTCGTTAATGCTTCTTGCCACTTCTTCATGTTCACCAAGAGCTCTTGCATATTTCTCACCCATGATTCCTTGTAATTCAGGGAATTCATAGACCATTTGAGTCACAAGGTCAAACTTCGAAATACTTGCTGCTCTAGCCACGCGTTTTGTTGTTTCGTCATCTGCTCCGACATGCGCCGCTAGACGGGTTGCAATGTCTGTCACTCTCTTCAGCTTGTCGCCGATTGTTCCAAGTTTCTCATGGAATACCACTTTATCAAGCTTTTTAATATTGTCTTCAATCACTAGTTTTTCGTCTTCTTTATAGAAGAATGCAGCATCTGATAAACGTGCGCGAAGTACTTTTTCGTTCCCTCTTGCGACATTTTCCAGCGCCTCACTGTTTCCATTTCTGACTGTAATAAAATGCGGCAATAATTCTCCTTGCTCATTTTTCACAGGGAAGTAGCGTTGATGCTCTTTCATTGTTGTCACCAATACTTCTTCCGGCAATGCAAGAAACTCCTCTTCAAAGGAACCAGACAGCACAGTTGGATATTCTACAAGATCGTTCACTTCTTCTAGAAGTTCAGGATCAACAGGAATGACCCAGCCTTTTTCTGAAGATAGCGCATTTAGCTGTTCAGTAATTAATTGTTTTCTTTTATCTGAGTCTGCAATCACAAATTGATCGCGCAAAGTTTGTTCATAAGAAGCAGGTGAGTCAATGCTGGCTGTCGTACCAAGGAAACGATGTCCTCTTGTTTCACGGCCGCTTTTCACCCCAGCAATTTCAACAGGTACAATCTCTTGTCCAAATAAACAAACAATCCATTTAATCGGACGGATATAGCGCAAATCTTCGCTTCCCCATCTCATGTTCTTTGGAAAGCTTAATGAAGCAGCGATCTCACCTAACGCTGGGAGAAGGTCTTTGACTTGCTTCCCTTCTTGAAACTTTTGGACATGGACATAATCCACTCCTTTGATCTCTTTGAAATAGAGATCATCTGTTGAAGCACCTTGGCCCCGGGCGAAGCCTTCAGCAGCTTTTGTCCAATTGCCTTCAGCATCTTGGGCAATCTTTTTAGCTGGGCCTTTTGCTTCTTCTTTGATGTCTTCTTGTTTTTCTGCGACACCTTTCACAAGTACAGCAAGACGTCTTGGTGAGTTGAATAAAGCAGTCTCTTCGAATGAAATATTTTGCGTTTCAAACCATGCTTTTACTTTCTCACCTAGCTGTTTTGTGCTCTCTGGCATGAAACGAGCCGGCATCTCTTCTAAGCCGATTTCAAGTAATACATCTTGTTTATTCATGAGAAGCCGCCTCCTCTTTTAGCATAGGGAATCCCAATTTTTCGCGTTCTTCATAATAGGTTTTGGCTACTTTTCTTGCTAACTGACGCACTCTTCCGATATAACCAGTTCGCTCAGTCACAGAAATAGCGCCCTTTGCATCGAGCAGGTTAAATGTATGAGAGCATTTGAGGACATAATCGTATGCCGGGTGAACAAGTCCTTTGTCCATTTGACTGTGTGCTTCTTTCTCATAGGTTGTAAATAGCTCGAACAGCATGTCAGTATTAGATGTTTCAAATGTATAAACAGAGTGCTCATATTCAGCCATTAAGAATAAATCTCTGACCGTAAATCCGTCTGTCCATTCAAGATCGAAAACATTTTCTTTGTCCTGGATGTAAGAAGCAAGACGTTCAATACCGTATGTGATTTCAACAGAAACGGGCTTACATTCTAAGCCGCCGACTTGTTGGAAATACGTGAATTGCGTAATTTCCATCCCATCAAGCCATACTTCCCAGCCAAGTCCTGCACAGCCAAGAGATGGATTTTCCCAGTTATCTTCTACAAAACGAATGTCATGTTTCAGCGGGTCAATGCCAAGTGCTTTCAATGATTCAAGATATAGTTCTTGAATATTGTCAGGTGATGGCTTAATGATCACTTGAAATTGATGATGCTGATACAATCTATTTGGGTTTTCTCCATATCTGCCATCAGCTGGGCGTCTTGAAGGCTCTACATATGCTACCTTCCAAGGCTCTGGGCCGATGCTTCTGAGGAACGTGTATGGACTCATCGTTCCGGCACCTTTTTCTGTGTCATACGCCTGCATTAATACGCAGCCTTCATTTGACCAATGCTTTTGCAGCGTCAAAATCATGTCTTGAATATTCAATGATCGCACCTCCATCTTTTCTACACCAACCGCTATGTATGGCGGGTGGGATTAGAACCTTGTAAAAGAACACAAAAACTCCCGTCTCTATGCTCGCAAGGTTCTTTGCAAACATAGGGACGAGAGTTTTTCCCGCGGTTCCACCCTATTTGCTGGTGTCGTAGCATCCAGCCGCTTTGTTTTACGTTGCTCAAGAATGCCTTTCGTTACGCCTCCATCCTTAGCTCACACCGCCCTAAGGTCGCTTTTATGGATTTTACGTAAGTACTTCTTTCTATCAATGCAACATATTTTATCTTAGATGATCTTACAAAAAGTCATGGGAGATGTCAACTTTTGTTTTCGTCACCCATTAGCTTTTTCATGGATTCCATCTGATTCATGAATTTTTTTGATTTTAAATAGAGGCCGGAATATTCGTCATAGTAGTGATCAAGCACTTGACGAATTTCTTGTTTCGTCTGAGGCTTCACATCAACCTGACCAAGCCTTGATAAATCAAAATAATGAAACAAACGTAGCAGCCTTGCAGCTGCGGGGGATAAGGGCAGTCTATATGGATCTTTCGAAAAACAATTTTGGCAAATGAAGCCGTTATCTCTTATCGAGAAATGGAACTGCCCTTCTTTTTGACCACAGTGAACACATTGATCAAGTTCAGGTTTCATCCCCATCACTGATAACATTTTAACCTCTACGATAAATAAAATAATATCAGCATCTGTGCCTTCGTTGAGATGACGCAGAGATTGAAGCAGAAGCTCAAACAAATAAGGGTTTGGCTTTTTTTCTTCTGTCCCTTTATCAATCAATTCCGTCATATATGCGGCATATGCGGTCAGAAATAAGTCTTCCCGAATGGCCCGCATACTTTCAATCATTTCGCCTTGCTGGAGCGTTCCAAGTCCTGTTGATGATTGGATAAGAAAGGTGCCGTATAAAAACGGCTGGCTTATGGCTGACAGGCGGCTGTTTGATTTTTTTGCGCCTCTTGCCATTACGCCAATTTTTCCATGTTCTCTAGTGAGCAGCGTGACAATTTTGTTTGTTTCGCCATAATCTGTTGTTCTAAGGACGATTCCTTCACTTTTAATGAGCATTTGTCTACACTCCGAGCGCTGGAGGGGGTCAAGAATTATAAGATTGGAAAATCAAATCGTGCTATTTCTTCTTCAAGTACATCGGGTCTTTCCAGGTTCTCCTTTTCTAACTCTTTGAAAAGCAGATACGTGTCAACGCTTCCTGTTTGTGAAAATACGTTCCATGTAAAATTCAACATAAAAACCCCACCTTTCTTTATTAGAAGCAGCAACGCTACATCCAACATATTAATTTTATCTTGACCAGGCTACCTCCATTTCATGATAAACAATTTTTACTAATCGAACCGCACCATTGTCAGATTTGCTGACAAATGCAGCGATTTTTTAATATTCGTCTTCTCTAAATCCGAAGTCACGAAGGTGAGTGGATTTATTACGCCAGTCCTTCTGAACTTTGACCCAAAGCTCTAAATACACTTTTGAGCCTAGAAGTGCTTCAATATCTCTGCGCGCTTTTTGTCCCACTTCTTTTAACAAGCTGCCTCGTTTACCAATGACGATCCCTTTTTGCGAATCACGTTCTACGACAATGGTTGCCGCGACATGGATCTTGCCATTTTCATCTGGCTTAATCGATTCAATCGCAACCGCAATACTGTGCGGAATCTCTTCTCTCGTTAAATGCAGCACTTTTTCACGAATTAATTCAGAAATAATAAACCGTTCTGGATGATCTGTTACTTGATCTGCCGGATAAAATTGAGGGCCCTCTGGAAGATAACCTTCAATCTGCTGAAGAAGCGTGTCGATATTGTTTCCTTCAAGAGCTGAAATTGGCACAATTTCCTTGAATGGATAACGTGTACGGTATTCATCAATTAAAAGAAACAGTTCATCTGGATGAATTTGGTCAATTTTATTCACGACAAGGAACACCGGTGTAGATGTTTGCTTTAGTCGTTCAATGATGAATTCATCACCTTTGCCATAGCCTTCCTGTGCGTTGATCATAAATAAGATCAGGTCGACTTCCTTCAGTGTATTTTGAGCCACCCTCATCATAAAATCACCAAGCTTATGCTTAGGTTTATGAATCCCCGGTGTATCGATAAAGATCGTTTGTGATGTGTTCGTTGTCAGGACACCTTGCACTTTGTTTCGCGTCGTTTGGGGCTTATCGCTCATGATGGCGATCTTTTGTCCAATAACACGATTAAGAAAGGTTGATTTCCCTACATTTGGTCTTCCAATAATTGATACAAATCCTGATTTGAAGCTTTCGTTAGTCATTTAAATCCTCCGGTGAAAATGCTCCTGGCAATAGTTCGTTTACTGTTGTTTCGTATATATGTCCTTTTAAGTTCGTTAGAATCACTGGCATATCAGGTGCACATAGCTCTGAAATGACCTGTCTGCATGCGCCGCACGGCGAAACAGGCCGGTCTGTATCAGCCACCACTGCTAACATTTGAAAAGATGTAATGCCTTCTGAATAGGCTTTAAAAAGTGCTGTTCTTTCCGCACAATTACACATACCATATGCTGCATTTTCAATGTTGCAGCCACCATACACTTTTCCATCATTCGACAGTAATGCTGCACCGACTTTGAATTTAGAATAGGGTACATATGCAAAATCTCTTGCTTTGATTGCTTCTGAAATCAACTCTTGTTTGTTCATTCCTAGTTCCCACTTTCAGAAGAAATGGTACCACTGTCACATTTATATTTTACATAATTCACGTGACATTTTCACGCCCATTTCTAAAAATGTTAATAAATAGTAATATTGTTCTATTGCATGATCTTCGGTAAGAAGATGATCAATCCAATCATAACCGAAATCGCGGCGTAAACGCAAACAGCGCCTGCCGCAGCGTCCTTCGCTCTCTCTGCAAGCGGGTGCCTTTCTTCTGTCATCAGATCCACTGTATGTTCAATGGCTGTATTGACAAGTTCAAGCGCAAACATCCCCCCGCATAGAAGAAGAACGATCAGCCATTCAAATGGTTCAATGCGGAACCAAAAGCCGCAGATCACCACGATGATGGCTGCGACTGTGTGAAATCGAAAATTCCGTTCATTTAAGAAAGTTCGCCATATTCCTCTAAATGCATAGTAAAAACTCCGAAAAAAACGGGCGAGCGGCCTTCTTTTCTTACGATGATCTCGAAAGGCCATAATCATCCAAGATTTTTGTCTGTTTGGCGAACATTTCTTTTTCATCTTCCTCTGTCATATGATCAAACCCGAGCAAATGGAGGAAGCCATGAATCGTTAAGAATCCAAGCTCTCTCATAAAGGAATGTCCATATTCCTCCGCCTGCTCTTTCGTTCGATCCACACTAATGATAATGTCACCAAGTACAGGCGGGATATCATCCGCTCCAATGATTTCAATCTCCCCTTCTCCTTCTTCTTCAAGTGCAAAGGAGATCACATCCGTTGGTGCGTCTTTTCCGCGGTATTCTTTATTGATTTGATGAATTTCTTCATTCGAAACGATCGTCACTGATACTTCCGCTTGATCCTTGACCTCAAGTTCGTCTGCAGCAAACTGAAGAAGCTTTTCCACTTCTTCAAGCTGCTCTTTTGATACTTGTCCTGTTTCATCTATTAAATCGATTAACAATGTCATTTACTTCACCTTCTGCTTCGGGGCATCTGGATATTCAATCCGAGAATGGAAAATCCCCTTTAATGTTGTACAAATCGTTTGGCTAATAATATTTAATTCTTTAAATGTCAGGTCACATTCACTAAATTGCCCGTCCTGCATTTTATCTGAAATAATGCCTTTGACAAGCTTTTCAATCCGCTCTGGATTTGGATTATGCATGGAACGAACCGCCGCTTCAACGCTATCAGCCACAGAAATAATCGCTGCTTCTTTTGATTGCGGCTTTGGACCAGGATAACGGAATTCTTCTTCTGTCACCTGATCATCACGCTCTTTTGCCTTATAGTAAAAGAACTTTAAAAGAGACTTTCCGTGATGCTGTTCTGCAATGTCGACAAGCTCTTCAGGAAACTTCTTTTCTCTCAGCATATCAGCGCCATCTGTCGTATGGGCAATAATAATATTTTTACTCAGCTGAGGAGAAAGCTTGTCATGCGGATTATCAATGTTCATTTGGTTTTCGATAAAGTATTGCGGTCTTTTCGTTTTTCCAATGTCATGATAATAAGCGCCGACCCTTGCTAAAAGACCGTTTGCACCGACTGCTTCACATGCAGCATCCGCTAAATTCGCCACCATGACACTATGATGATATGTACCTGGTGTCTCGGTTAAAATCTTTTTGAGGAGCGGATGATTTGGGTTAGATAATTCAATCAGCTTCATTGTGGAAAGAATGCCAAACATGCTCTCAAAAACAGGCATTAACCCAATGACCAAGATAGATGATGCAAACCCTGACACTATCGCCATTATGAGGTTCACACCGATTTCAAGCCCTGATGGTGAAGAGTTTTGGATCAGTGTAATGGATAAAACCACAAGTACATTCACCAAGGCCACCAAAAGCCCAGCCTGCAATATTTTTGATCTTGCATTATGTTTTCTTAAAAATAAAATACCCGCCATCCCGCTCATCAGATAATAGGCGCAGATCACATAGTTAAAGACGCCGGTTACTCCTTGATTAAACATCATACTGCCGCAAAGAGCAAATACAAGACCGGAGAAGATTGCTAACCGCTCATTAATGAGCAGTTTGATCAGCATCGTGCCAAGTGCCACTGGCACAACATAGCCTATCGTTGTATATTTCGTTTCCTGGAAGAGACTGAACACTTCCATGATCATTAAAATAATCGTAAAAATAAGCGAATAGAGCAGTAATGACTTATTCTTATGGACAAGCGACTTTTTTCTCGATTCAAGGGAATGAATAATCGCTGCTAAGAACAGGCCAATTAATATGAAAAGACCACTTACAGGCTTAAATAAATTTGAGCTGTTTAATAGACCCGTGAGTTCTAATTTGCGATAAACTTCCCGGTCGATGAGCTCTCCTTCTTCAACTAAGATTTGCCCTTGCTTAATTTGCACTGGCTGAATATTGTCAGCCGCTTCCTGTCTTTTCTTCTCTGTTGCCACTGGGTCAAATACATAGTTTGGGATGATCGCAAATTCACCGATTTCTTTCGCTGCATTTAAGTATTTTGATGGAATCGAATTATTTTCAAGCTCTGTTTTGACTTGTTTTTTCTCATCTTGTAGTTTCGCTGCTGTGATTTCTTTACTCATCAGTGAATTCACCACTGTGATGATGGAATCTTTAGTAAATGAGAGATTCTCATCACTTGCCTGAAGCAGTGCTTTGATGGATTGATCCGAAACAGCTTCCTGCATATCTGTTGTGAGCTTTTCTTTGACACGCTTGACCATTTCTTGATCTGATGGCGCTTTCTCTTTATCATCAGCTGCTTTCTTCTCTTCTTTAATGGCTTCAAAGAGGGATGAGATGAGGTCTACACGATTATCAGAATACGCTTTTTTGAGCGTATATTGATCTTCCACTTGATCTGTTGCTTCTTGTTTCTTTTCTTCTGTCGCTTCTTGATCATCAACGGTTGACGGAGAATAGATGGTCTGTTCGCTCACAGAAAATAAATCTAAGTCGAGCGATTCAGGCTTTACATGGAAGAAGAGGACCACGAATAAAATGGCTGCTAAAGCAGCGTACAGCAAAACATTTAAATAACGTGAGCGCTCCATTTTCTGAGGTTCTTTTTTAGACAGCAGTCTTTTGCGCTTACTGCCTTTTTGATTCTTTCTCAAGGAAAGTACCTCCTTTTTTACTTTAAACCACGATCGAAACAAAATGACCCGATGAAGACGATCGGGTCACTCAGTTCATTTTTGCTTTTCGTATGCGCCAATGATCTTCGCCACAAGCGGGTGTCTGACCACATCTGTCTGGTCTAATTCAATAAATGAGATGCCCTTGATCTCTGCAAGCATGTCCTTTGCAGCCGCAAGACCTGATTGCATGCCCTTTGGCAGATCAATCTGTGTAATATCTCCTGTAATGACCATTTTAGAACCAAACCCAAGTCTCGTCAAAAACATTTTCATTTGGGCAGGTGTTGTATTCTGCGCTTCATCTAAAATAACAAATGCATCATCAAGCGTCCGGCCTCTCATATAGGCAAGGGGTGCTATTTCAATCACGCCGCGCTCGATTAAACGTTCCGTATGATCACTGCCAAGCACATCATGCAAGGCATCATATAGTGGTCTTAAATAAGGATCTACTTTTTCCTTTAGATCGCCTGGTAAAAAGCCAAGACTCTCTCCTGCTTCAACAGCTGGTCTTGTCAGGATAATCCGTTTCACATGTCCATTTTTCAATGAATGTACCGCATTGACGACTGCCAAATACGTCTTTCCTGTACCAGCTGGTCCAATTCCAAAGACCAGGTCATCTTTTTTCATCGCCGCAGCATATTCCCGCTGGCCGATTGTTTTCACCCTGATCGACTTTCCTTTGGCATTTTTCGTAATTTCATCTTCATACATATTCTCAAAATAATTCAGCTTGTTTTTTTGCGCCATTTTAATGGCATAGACGACATCCCGTTCAGATATCTCGATTCCTTTACGGATGAGATGTAAAAGAGATGTGATCAAACGGCTTACTGTATCTCTTGATGCTTCCTCACCAGAAACATACACTTTTTCTCCACGCGTAATAATGGAGACGTTCAGCTCGTTTTCCATTAGTTTCAGATAAGCATCTTGATTGCCAAATAAAGCAATCGCTTCGTTTGGACTATCCAATTTTTGTTGAATCTCAAGTAAATGTTCTGTCATTCTCTAGTCTCCCTGAACAATAGGTGTTGGTTGAACAATATCTTCTATTACTTGGTAAAGGATGATTAACTTAACTTTACCATTCCCTGTTGTCTCGTGCAAAACTTTTTCACTTTTCACCTCTCCTGTTTGACCTAGCTTCTCTTCTAATTCTTTTTTACCCATTTTAATCCCTGCTTGAACCGCTTCTTTATTTGTGTATTCTCGATTTATTTTCTCACTTTCACGTGTGATTTCCTTTTCATAAGAGAATGGGAGCTGCATGTTTAAGAAATGAAGCGGATGAACTTCTGTTTCTGTTTTTGGCTGCTTAAAATCATCCTTTTTAAAAGAAAAGCCCCAAAATGGCAGTGAGCCTCCAAATGCGGAGAGCTTGTGCTTTGTCTTCATTTTACCCGTAAAGACGTCAAAAGATGTTCGAAGAGGGACAGAAACTTCAGAACGATACCACGTTTCACCATAGATTTTCGCTTTGGCTCCTACCGTTTTCTGCTGATCTTCGCTGCCAATGAGTCCAGAGACAAGCATCTGTCCTTTCTTTACATGTTCATCAACCGCGGCGAGCGGCTCCCCTTTTTCTACATACATTCTCGTGATGACAGCCTTTTTCTTGGCGACGATATGCTGAGGACTCGTGTATTTCTCTTTTTCTGGTTCATTTTTTTCCACAACTTTCATTTGAAAGGTTGTGCCGTTTAGTTCAACGCCGACCCATGTGATACTTTGAATATTGGTTGTCAGGGATTTTTGAATTTTTTCAGGTGTTCCCATTAGAAACTGAAAACGTCCTTTTTGCACCCCAATGTCGTCTAAATGCTTTCTCATTTGATGTTCAGTTTCTGGATTGGCTCCTTTAATATCAATTTTCCATACCATGTTTGAAAGCGCCAATATCGTCACTAGAAAGCATACAATCCCAAGGGTAAATCCGATATTCTTCCTTGACCAAAGAAGTAGAAACGGAAAACCCTTTTTTTGATGAAATGAACATGTCACGTCATGATGTCTGCGTACTTTTCTGAAGGCATGTACATCTGATAGGCGAATAAATAAGCGCACGCTGTCTTGACGGCGGCTCACTTGTAACATTGTGATCCCCTGCCTCGTGCACTCATTGATGAGCCGCTCAATGCCATTTCCTTTGATCTCCACTTCCACTCTGCCAATAAAATAGCCGAACCATTTATTCTTCACGCTTCTCCCCTCCGTCAGTTAAGAATCAATATAACGGACCTCATCGATTTTCCCTTCCAATAAAATCTCTTCTGGCAAAATCGTTTTAATCACAAAATCTTTCCCTGAAATAATGCATTGTCCCTGTTTGAGCATCAGCCTTACCTCTTGATCACTGAAAAGCAAAAGCCCTTTATGGTTCTCTATGTAAATGTGGAGTCTGCCAACCATTGTAATACGGGGAAGATCCATCATCACGTCTGGAGGGATTTCAAGTGTTCTTGTCAGCCATGCTTTAAGTCGATTTTTTCTTTTTCCCATTCAATAAGAACCCCTTCCCACCTCATGTGTATGATTTCAAACTGAAAGATGGTGAGACTGATGAGAAAGCCTCTATATCATCCTATTCCTCAGGGGTTCATATCATGCTAATGAATCCCGTAAAACAGCCGTTTCAGCATTTTCTTTATGAAAAATCGTTATCAGACAAAAAAAGCCCCCTTTTTTGAAGGGGACTTTCTTCTTTATCTTTTATATGGCCGTTTCATCGTTCTGTGCGGCTTTTTCGCGCGCGGCTCTCCAAATACTTCTCCAAGGATCATTCCTTGAACAATTGTATCTTGGTTCAGCTTCTCAATGATTTTTGGCCTCACTTCAGCAGATGCAGCCTTTGGCCTTGTCAGCTCTCTTTCAAGCGATTGAAACTCTTTGTTCAACTCGTTTTTTCTTTCTTCCATTTCGGCAAGTGTAGCCGTATAGCGATCTTGTAAGGACTGAGAAGTTTTTTTCTTCATCCCGCCATGATCATGTACATCACCGAAATCGTCCAGCTGATCCGTCACGACTGGATCTGGACTTGTTTGCTTTGTTTGTTTTTGGGCCACCGGCTTACGCTGAGGAGCGGGCTTCTTTTGCTGATTCTTCTCTTCGTTCTCCTCTTGTTTGCCGATTTTCCCAAAGACGGCAGAGATGATACCGATGATAATCGCAATTAGTAGCGGATTTTCAAATAGAATGTCCAATGGGCTCCCTCCTTAAAGCGTGAGAGGATGCTTATTTGTTTTCATTATCAGATGGACCTTTTGTCATTTTACCAAATGAATCTCTCATATCCGTATCAGCATCGATATTTTTAATGTTCATGTAGTCCATGACACCAATATTGCCTTCACGTA
Organism: Bacillus sp. FSL K6-1000; assembly: GCF_038630785.1. Classification (NCBI taxonomy): domain Bacteria; kingdom Bacillati; phylum Bacillota; class Bacilli; order Caryophanales; family Bacillaceae; genus Bacillus; species Bacillus sp. FSL K6-1000. The sequence continues at coordinate 2,282,267 of NZ_CP152042.1, forward strand.
ATGCTTCAGCCATTGCAAGTGGTACTTCAGCCTCTGCTTCTACTACTTTCGCGCGCATTTCTTCAACTTTCGCACGCATCTCTTGCTCTTGTGCAACAGCCATTGCGCGGCGTTCTTCTGCTTTCGCCTGTGCAATGTTTTTGTCTGCTTCTGCTTGGTCTGTTTGCAGAATCGCCCCGATGTTTTTACCGATATCCACATCTGCGATATCAATCGAGAGAATTTCAAATGCAGTACCTGAATCTAATCCTTTACCAAGAACCGTTTGAGAAATCATATCAGGATTCTCAAGAACCTTTTTATGATTATCTGATGAACCGATTGTCGAGACAATCCCTTCACCTACACGGGCAATAATTGTTTCTTCCCCTGCACCACCGACAAGACGGTCGATGTTTGCACGAACTGTAATACGTGCTTTTGCTTTGACTTCAATCCCGTCCATCGCAACACCAGAGATAAATGGTGTTTCAATGACTTTAGGGTTTACACTCATTTGAACTGCTTCTAGTACATCACGGCCTGCTAGGTCGATGGCTGCACAGCGGGCAAAGTTCAATTCGATATTCGCGCGTTGAGCTGCAATTAATGCGTTCACAACTCGGTCCACGTTACCACCTGCAAGATAGTGGCTCTCCAGCTGGTTAATCGTCACATCAAGACCTGCTTTATGTGCTTTGATGAGCGGGTTGACCACTCGGTTTGGAATGACTCGGCGCAGTCTCATTCCTACAAGTGTAAAAATGCTCACTTTTACGCCAGCCGCTAGGGCAGAAATCCACAGCATCACCGGTACAAAGGTGAAAAAGATCGAAAGAACAATCAAACTTGCTGCGATAATCACAAATAATAGTAAAGTAGATGGATCCATTTTATTCCTCCTCTAAAATCAGTATATCTATACTTTCCTCACGACAATGCGTGAGCCTTCCGCTTTCACAATTTTTACTTGTTCATCCTTATCGATAAATGCACCTTCTGACACAACATCAATACGCTCATCTCCGAATACGATCGTACCAGATGGACGAAGTGCAGTTGCTGTCACTGCGATTTGTCCAACAAGATCTTCTCTTGTTTCATTTGAGACATAACCGCTTTCCTTATTGGTTGAATCGGTTAAAATGAACTTTTTAAAAAATTTCATACGTTTCCCCAACACCTTTGTCAATAAAATAACTGCTATGATTGAAACAGCAGTGGCAATCAAGATGGAAATCGCCATTTCTGTAAAGCTTCCAGCTGCTAAAAATAAGCTGACAACGACACAGATCAGTCCAATGACACCTACGATTCCCCCTGGCAAAAACAATTCCAGAATGATGAGTGCAATCCCTGCTAAAAACAGAAACAACGTCTCATATCCTGCAAAACCTGCCACGAGATGACCATAAAAGAATAGAAGAAGCGCTGTCACTCCCATGGTGCCTGGTACCCCAAAGCCAGGAGAATAGAGCTCAACAATTAACCCTAAACTTGCAATGGATAAAAGGATCGGAATGACAATTGGGTGCGTAAGAAAACGCGCAACCTTTTCAGCAAAGCTCACTTCATCGTATTGAACAGAAGCGTCTGTTAATTTCAGCTTCTGAAGCAAGTCATCCATATTTTTTGCTTCACCTTCTGCATACCCGAATTGAAGCGCCCGGTCTGTGTTAAAGGTGAGCAATTCCCCTTTTGGTGCACCGGCTTCTTTTGCGTCTATATCTACATCCGCCATGGCAAGAGCATACTTTGGATCACGCCCCTGCTTTTCGGCAGCATCACTCATTTCAGCAAGCCATAGAGATTCAGATTTTTGATCGGCAGCATTGCCTTCTCCATCAATGATCGCAGCAGCCCCCATTTTTCCATTCGGGGTCATATAAATTTGATCCGCATTTAGCGCGATGAAGGCCCCGGCTGAAAGCGCTCTATGATTGACAAACGCTGTCACTGGGATATCGGAAGCACGAATGGTATCTGCGATCTCAAGCGCTGCATCGACTGCACCACCCGGTGTATTGATGTCGAGAATAATATGCTTCGCCCGTTCCGCCTTTGCCTGCTCAAACGATCGTTCAATGAATTTAGAAAGTCCTTTTTCTACTGTATCTTCAATTGGGATAACATGAACTTTCTGATCTGCTGATTTCGCGGTCAATTGAACCCCTAATAACAAGCATATTATAAAACAACTGAAGAGAGCAATAGAAATTTTTATTTTTTTCATCTATTTGGTGATCCCTCCTCTCTTTCTTCCATTTTACTGTTCCTTTACATACGTTACAAATGTATCATAGGTTTCATTTTTATATGACAGAATCATGAAGGCATAAAAAAAGTACCCTTCTAACAATAGAAGGATACTTTTTTATTGAGACAGCTGCTCGCTGACAAGTCTGTTAATGACAGCTCCATCAGCTTTACCTTTTACTTTTGGCATAATAGCGCTCATGACTTTACCCATGTCAGCCTTTGAGGAAGCACCTGTTTCAGCAATCGTTTCTTTCACGATCGTTTGCAGTTCTTCTTCAGAAAGCTGTTCAGGTAAATAAACGTCTAAAATGTCAATCTCTTTTTGAACTTTATCTACTAAATCTAAGCGATTAGCTTTCGAAAATTCATGGAGGGAGTCTTTACGTTGCTTAATCTCGCGGGAAAGGACGGTTAGTTCCTCATCGCCGGTCAAACTGTCTTTCTTAAGCTTAATTGCTTCATTTTGCAGCGAAGCCTTTACCATACGAATGACAACAAGCTTGTCTTTCTCACGGTTTTTCATCATAAGCTTCATATCAGAATTTAATTGCTCAAGAAGACTCATAAAATCCACCCTCTTTAGAATTTACGTTTTCTAGCAGCTTCAGACTTTTTCTTGCGCTTTACGCTAGGCTTTTCATAAAATTCACGCTTTCTTGCTTCTTGCAATGTTCCAGTTTTGGATACACTGCGTTTAAAGCGACGAAGAGCATCTTCAAGCGATTCGTTTTTTCTAACGACCGTTTTTGACATTCTCTTTCCCTCCCTCCGAATACACCAATCGACTGCATTAAAAAAAGATATACATGCAAAACATGTACCTAGACATTATAATATAAGCCTTGTGTGAGGTCAACTAAGTGATTTGGAAATATATTTTCGTCATGAGCAGGTAGACAAGTCCATATATTCATTGGTAAGAGGAGGACTTTTCTATGATGGCGATCATTTATTTTTGTGCACTTATTTTCATTTTTTTATGGTCAATGGGTTTGCTGAGAAAAGGATTAATGGCGCTTGCGTCGTCTCGTATTGAGAAATCACTTCTTCTCTTTACAGATCACCCGGTCAAAGCATTCTTGGTCAGCATTGTGTTTACAGGGGTTCTACAAAGCAGTTCGGCATTTATGGTCATCGTCATCGGCTTTGTCAGTACAGGCATTCTCTCTTTTAAAAAATCAATCCCTATGATTCTTGGAACCAATATTGGCTCCACGTTTACGACAGAATTTATCGCTATTAAAATGGACGTGTTCATGTGGGTTTTGATCATAGCCGGTCTTGTATGCATCCTTTTTGGCAGGACATCTTTTAGACATGCAGGAAAAAGTTTATTTGGGCTCGGGATGATCTTTTTTTGCATACAAGGCTTTTCGAAAATTGCAGGGATGATGACAAGCCAGCCTGAGACATTGCGTTTTCTTGAAATGATGCAGCATTCAGACTGGACAGCGCTGCTTTCGGGTACCATTTTCACAGCGATTGTTCATTCGAGCTCCGTCTGTATCGGCATTTTAATGGGATTTATGAACGAAGGAACTGTGGCACTTCAGGAAGGCATCAGCTTTGTGTTAGGTTCCAATATTGGGACATGTATTACGGCTGTGATGGCTGCGATATCTGGCGGCTACGCAGCGCGTCAAACGGCTTATGCACACGTCGTGTTTAATGTACTGGGGGTTCTTTTATGCCTCCCGTTTCTCGCCCTGATCACAGAGGTTGTCGCCCTTCTCGCAAGCTCACCCGCCCAGCAGATTGCGCATTTCAGTCTGCTGTTTAATGTGGCAAGCTCTCTCCTCTTCTTCCCGTTCATACGCCCTTTTCACGCATTAATCTTGTGTCTCATGCCGAATCAGTCAAAATAAAAGAAACCGGCTTGCCTTTTTGGCTGCCGGTTTTTTATCTATTATGAGGTCATTCTCACTTTGTCTGGCTTCACATCATCGCTGATGCGAACGAATTGTCCTTCGTTATAAGGATAACCCGCTTTCGTAATTTTCACTTTGACCAGACGGCCGATCATGTCCTCTGTTCCTTCAAAAACAACCTTCATATAGTTATCGGTATAACCAACATAAAGATTGTGGTTTCCTTCTTGTTCTTTGAAGGATTCTTCCGGAATAATTTCTAGCACATCACCTTCATATGCAGATGCATACTCTTTCGCAAGCTGGTCAGAAAGAGCGATCAAACGGTGAACACGTTCGTTTTTCACATTTTCATCCACTTGATCTTCCATTCTTGCAGCCGGCGTACCTGTACGTTTGCTGTAAGGGAAGACGTGCAGCTCAGAGAATTGATGGTCTTTGACAAAATTGTACGTTTCCAAGAACTCTTCTTCTGTTTCCCCAGGGAATCCTACGATTACATCAGAGGTGACAGCAAGTCCTGGCAATGCTTTTTTCAGCTTTGTTAAACGCTCTGCAAAGAATTCCATCGTATATTTACGGCGCATTCTTTTTAGCACAGTATTTGAGCCAGATTGAAGCGGGATGTGTAAGTGTCTGACAATTTTATCTGACTGATCAAGCACTTCAATCACTTCATCTGTAATTTGACTAGCTTCAATAGATGAAATACGGATTCGTTTTAAGCCAATAACACGTTCATCTAATGCTCTCAGAAGCTTCGCAAAGTTATAATCCTTTAAGTCTTCTCCGTATCCGCCTGTGTGAATACCTGTAAGCACAATTTCTTTATAGCCTGCATCAACAAGCTGCTGCGCTTGATTGATGACTTCTTCTGGATCGCGAGAACGAAGAAGTCCGCGTGCCCAAGGAATAATGCAGAATGTACAGAAGTTGTTACAGCCTTCTTGGATTTTTAATGAAGCGCGCGTTCTGTCTGTAAAGGCAGGAACATCAAGTTCTTCAAACACACGTGCTTTCATGATATTGCCTACCCCGTTGATCGGCTGTCTTTCTCTGCGGTATTCTTCTATATAACCTAGTAATTTATGTCTGTCCTGTGTTCCAACCACAATATCAACACCAGGAATCGCCATGATTTCTGCTGGAGATGTTTGCGCATAGCAGCCAGTTACACAAATGACACCATCCGGGTTATGACGAATGGCTCTTCTAATGACTTGGCGGCTTTTCTTATCGCCTGTATTCGTGACCGTACATGTATTAATGACATATACGTCTGCTTTTGATTCATACTCTTTTCTTTCATAGCCAGCTTCTTTAAACAGCTGCCAGATCGCCTCTGTTTCATAGTGGTTGACCTTACAGCCAAGTGTATGGAACGCTACTGTTCCCATCATGATTCACCTCTTAATAACTCTGTTTGATAAGATATAGCGGAAAGCGCGTATAAAGGAGCGGTTTCCGTTCTTAAAATGCGTGGTCCGAGCCCGCAAATGACTGCACCAAGCGTTTCAAGCTCTTCAATCTCCTTTTCTGCCAAACCGCCTTCAGGGCCAAAAACCACTAGCAAGGTTTGTCCGCCTTTCATCTGTTGAAGCACAGTTTGAAAACGGCTTTGCTCTCCTTCTTTCGATGATTCTTCGTATGCAACGACACATTTATCGAATTCACCAGCTAATTGCGTCAGCTCTTTAAACGTTGATACTGAATAAACACGCGGAATGATATTCCGGTAGGACTGCTCTGCTGCTTCTTTCGCGATTTTCTCCCAGCGCTCTCGTTTTTTATGTGACTTTTTTTGGTCTAGCTTTGTAATAGAACGAGCCGCTTGAAATGGGATAAAAGCACTTGCGCCAAGCTCTGTGCCTTTTTGGATAATGAGCTCAAGCTTATCTCCTTTTGGAAGACCGCTTGCGATCGTCACCCGAATCGGAAGTTCTCTGTCCTGATTTGTCCAGCTTTCAAGGTGACAAATCACTTCTTCCTTTGTTATTGTATCAATTTTACTGAGCGCTTCAAAGCCGTCTGTTGTTAAACAAAGGATTTCCTGCCCTGCTTTCATCCGCATGACATTGGAAAGATGATGTACATCTTCACCTTTTATAACGATTGCTCCCTTTAACGTCACTTCTTCTTTCGTGAGGTCGATAAAATATCGTTGCATACGTGTCCTGACACCTACTCGCTTTATTTTTTCGCTATAATGCTGACCCAATCTTCCATTGACAGCACTTCAACAATATCAAAACCTGCTTCTTCTAATGCTGTTTTGACTTGTAATTTCTTTTGTCCAATGATGCCTGATGTAATGAAATAGCCATCTTTCTTCAATAGGTCATAGGCTTGATCTGTAAAGCGCAAAATTACTTCTGCCAGAATGTTGGCGACAATCACATCACGCTCACCTGAAATCCCATCAAGCAAGTTGTTTTGTTTGACCGTCACTTGGTCACTTACACCATTTAGTTCGATGTTTTGCTTCGCACTTTCTACCGCAACGGTGTCGAGATCAAAGGCTTGAATGTCTTTTGCACCAAGCATCGCTGCTGCCACACTTAAAATCCCAGAGCCTGTTCCAACATCAATCACCGTATCGTTTTCCTTTACATAGCGCTCAAGCGCCTGAATACAAAGGACGGTTGTGGGATGCGTACCTGTTCCAAATGCCATTCCAGGGTCCATTTCAATAATCAGTTCATCAGAATGAACCGGTGTATATTCTTCCCACGTTGGAACGATGGTGAATTTTTCAGAAATTTTCACAGGATGATAGTATTTCTTCCATGCGGTGGCCCATTCTTCTTCATTTACTTCACAAATTGACAGTGTATTGCGTCCAAGGTCAATATCGTATAGAAGAAGATTGTTGATGGCTTCTTTGATCTCATCTACCGTTTCCATCAAAAAGCTGTTCATTGGAAGATAGGCTTTGACAATGACACCTTCATCCGGATAGTCATTCGGATCGAGCTGGTAGATCTCACCGTATACATTTTCACGTTCCTTGACTAAATCAAGCGGGTCCTCAATCACGACACCACTTGCACCTGCTTCATGCAAAATATTGGTGATCGGTTCCACCGCTTCATTTGTTGTATGGACGCTAATTTCTGACCACTTCAATACTACCAACTCCTTATCCGTCTTACTCGCCTTTAAATGCGCGTTTTACCTTATCGAAAAAGCTCATTTCTTGTTCGTCCGGTTTATTTCCGCTCACTTCAGCAAATTTTCTAATGATATCTTTTTGATTGTCTGTTAAATTTGTCGGTGTGACGACACGTACAACGATATGCTGATCGCCTTGGCCGTAGCCGCGTACATTTTTCACACCTTTTCCTTTAAGTCTAAACTTCGTACCAGTTTGAGTGCCAGCAGGAACTTTTAATTTTACTTTTCCGTGTAATGTTGGCACTTCAATTTCGTCACCTAATGCAGCTTGGGCAAAGGTGAGCGGCATCTCGCAGTAAATGTCATCTCCATCACGTTCGAAGAATTCATGCGCACGCACATGGAATACAACGAATAGATCGCCTGGAGGTCCTCCATTTACACCTGGTTCACCTTGACCAGATACTCTGAGCTGCTGACCATCATCAACACCTGCAGGGATTGTCACGTTAATTTTCTTACGCTTACGCACTTTGCCAGATCCGCCGCATGTTGAACATTTATGATCAATTTGTTTCCCTGTTCCGCTACAGTAGTTACATACTCTGCGGTTGACCACTTTACCAAATGGAGTTGACTGTTCAACATTTAATTGACCAGAACCTCCGCAATGTGAACAAGTTTTCGCCTGCGTACCAGGCTTTGCACCTGATCCATGACATGTTTCACAAGATTCTTCACGAGGGATTTCAATCGTTGCTTCTTTTCCAAATGCCGCTTCTTCGAATGAAAGCGTCATTGTATATTGCAGGTCCGCTCCTTGGCGTGGTGCATTTGGATCTCTTCTTCTCGCTCCGCCGCCAAAAATACTAGAGAAGATGTCATCAAAGCCGCCGAAGCCGCCAAAGTCTCCTCCTCCACCAAAACCGCCACCGCCAAAGCCTTGGTTTGGATCGGTATGACCGAACTGGTCATAATGCGAACGTTTTTGATCATCAGAAAGGGTTTCATAGGCTTCTTTTACTTCTTTGAATTTCTCATCTGAGCCAGCTTCTTTATTAATATCAGGGTGATACTTTTTTGAAAGCTTGCGGTATGCCTTTTTGATTTCGTCCTTTGAGGCGCTCTTACTTACGCCAAGCACTTCATAGTAATCACGCTTACTCATCTCTTCACACTCCCGATTTTCTCACATAAATACGATTGTATCATTTTGATTTAACTTTTTTCAATTCCTTTCATCGTTGAAAAGAAAAAAAGTCAAAGCCAAGAGATCCTGACTTTGACTTTCTGACGAGTACGTTTCAGCAGCCTTTTTCAAAAGTAAAGGTGATTATTTTTTCTCTTGATCGTCGTTTACTTCTTCGTATTCTGCATCCACTACATTGTCATCTGCTTTTTGAGCACCTTCAGCGCCTTCTTGCTGAGCTTGTGCTTGTTTTGCAGCTTCTTCATAGAGCTTTGTCGTTAATTCTTGAACGATTGTTTGCAGCTCATCTTTTTTCGCTTTGATGTCTTCAAACTCGCCTTTTTCGATCGCAGCTTTTAGTGCATCTTTCGCGTCGTTTGCTTTTTTCACTTGCTCTTCATCGATTTTGCCTTCTAGATCTTTTAATGTTTTTTCAGTTGTAAACACTAATTGATCTGCTTCGTTGCGCACTTCGATTTCTTCTTTTTTCTTCGCATCTGCTTCAGCATTTTCTTCTGCTTCTTTAACCATTTTTTCGATCTCATCATCAGAAAGACCTGAAGAAGATTTGATTGTGATGTTTTGCTCTTTGCCTGTACCCATATCTTTCGCACGTACGTTGACAATACCGTTTTTATCGATATCAAATGATACTTCAATTTGTGGTACGCCGCGTGGTGCTGGCGGGATATCAGTCAATTGGAAGCGGCCTAATGTTTTGTTATCTGCAGCCATTGGGCGCTCACCTTGCAAGACATGGATATCTACAGCTGTTTGGTTGTCAGCAGCCGTTGAGAATACTTGAGATTTACTTGTTGGAATTGTTGTATTACGTTCAATCAGCTTCGTGAATACGCCGCCCATTGTTTCAATTCCTAAAGAAAGTGGTGTTACGTCAAGAAGAACAACGTCTTTGACATCTCCTGTGATGACTCCGCCTTGGATCGCTGCACCAAGTGCAACTACTTCATCAGGGTTTACACCTTTATGAGGCTCTTTGCCTGTTTCTTTTTTGATTGCTTCTTGGACTGCAGGAATACGAGTTGATCCACCAACAAGGATGACTTTATCAATCTCGCTAGCAGATAAACCAGCATCTTTCAGTGATTGACGTACAGGTGTCATTGTACGCTCTACAAGATCTGCAGAAAGCTCTTCGAATTTAGCACGCGTTAACGTTAATTCAAGGTGAAGAGGTCCTGCTTCTCCAGCTGTGATAAATGGCAGTGAAATTTGTGTAGAAGATACACCTGAAAGATCTTTTTTCGCTTTTTCAGCCGCATCTTTTAAACGCTGAAGCGCCATTTTATCTTTAGAAAGATCAATGCCATTTTCTTTTTTGAATTCAGCCACTAGGTGATCAATGATGACTTGGTCAAAATCGTCTCCACCTAGACGGTTGTCCCCAGCAGTTGAGCGCACTTCAAAGACGCCGTCTCCAAGTTCAAGAACTGACACGTCAAATGTACCGCCGCCAAGGTCGTATACAAGGATCGTTTGATCTTCATCTGTTTTATCTAAACCATACGCAAGTGCAGCTGCTGTTGGTTCGTTGATGATACGTTCCACTTCAAGACCGGCAATTTTACCAGCATCTTTTGTTGCTTGACGTTCTGCATCGTTGAAGTAAGCAGGAACAGTGATAACTGCTTTTGTTACTTCTTCGCCAAGATAGCCTTCAGCGTAAGATTTAAGGTGTTGAAGAATGATTGCAGAGATTTCCTGCGGTGTATAGTTCTTGCCTTCAACTTCTACTTTATAATCTGTACCCATATGTCTTTTAACAGACATGATCGTGTTTGGGTTTGTAATTGATTGACGTTTTGCTACTTCACCCACTTGGCGCTCTCCGTTTTTAAAAGCGACAACAGATGGTGTTGTACGTGCTCCTTCAGCGTTTGCAATGACTTTTGGCTCGCCGCCTTCAAGTACTGCAACACATGAGTTTGTTGTTCCTAAGTCAATCCCAATGATTTTACTCATATTCGATGACCTCCCATTATGTAGTTATTGATTTACTTTTACCATTGATGGACGAATAACTCGATCTTTGAGTTTATAGCCCTTTTGCAATTCTTCTACAACGATATTTGAATCATAGTTTTCATCTTCAACTTGCATGACGGCTTGATGAAGGTTTGGATCGAACTCTTTGCCGACAGCTTCAATTGGTTCAACGCCTTCATTTTTCAACGCTTCTACCAGCTGGCGGTAAACCATTTGCATTCCTTCTAACAAACTTTTCGTCTGCTCATTGTCTGGATCAATTCCAAGCGCTCTTTCAAAGTTATCAAGAGCTGGGAGAAGATCACTGACAACATGTTGAGAACGATATTTTTGCACGGTCTCCACTTCAGTTCGAGCACGGCGTTTATAGTTTTCAAAATCCGCTTGAACACGCAGAATTTTGTTTTCTTTTTCATCTAGAAGCTGCTGCAATTCATCGATTTTTTCTTGGAAGGCAGACTGTTCATCATGTGTTACTTCCTCATTATCTGCTTGAACTGCTTCTTCTTGTGCTTCAACCTCTGCTTCTTGCTCAGGTGTCTGTTTTTCTTCTGACATTGTGTTCACCTCCCTCAAAAGATTCAAAAATACGAAGGGGCTGTGCCCCTATCTTTTATCACCCTACTCATCATACAAATTGGAAAGTGCGTTTGACAAGTCTTTTGATACATGATGCAAGAGACTGACAACCCTGCCATAATCCATACGGGTTGGACCGATGACAGCAATGGAGCCGAGTGATTTTTGATCAATCGAATAAGTGGCTGTGATTAAGCTGCAGTTCTCCATCGCTTCCAAATTGTTTTCTGAACCGATTTTGATGGTGATTCCTTGCTGATTTGGATGAAACAGCTGCATGACATCATTCTTTTGCTCAATAAGCATCATGAGTGAACGAATGCGGTCAATGTCATGAAACTCCGGCTGATTCAACATATTAATCTTCCCGCCAAAGAAAAGTTTTGATTCATTTTGAGTCGATGTAAATGTATTGCCGAGCGCATCTAAAATATGATCATAATCTTTTAAATGCGTGCGAAGAAGCATCACAACTTCTTTATACATTCTGTCCTTCAGCTGATCCATCGGGACTCCGGCTAGGCGGCTGTTTAAAATATTCATCAGCTTCTCAATATCGGAGACATCGAGATGCTCAGAGAAGGTAATGGTTTTGTTTTCAACATGTCCGCTGTCTGTAATCATGATTGCCACTGCTTTGTTCGGCTGAACAGGGACAAGCTGAATTTGCTTTAATCGATTTTCACTTAGCTTTGGACCAAGCACAATCGATGTATAGTTTGTGAGATCTGATAAAATTTCCGCCGATTTTTGAACTGTTTTTTCCAGCTCAAAAATTTTCTCCTGAAAGGCCGATTGGATGAGCACAAGCTCTTTAGACGACAGTTTTCGCGGAGAGAGCAAATGATCTACATAATAACGATATCCTTTTTCGGAAGGAATTCTTCCTGATGAAGAATGGGTCTTTTCAATAAAACCAAGTTCCTCCAAATCAGCCATTTCGTTTCTAATCGTCGCAGAGCTGAATGTAATGTCTTCTTTTTTAGAAAGAGTCCTTGATCCAACTGGCTGCGCCGAACGAATAAAGTCATTAATGATGACTTGCAGAATCAAAAGCTGACGATTTGTTAACATCATCATCACCCCTGTTAGCACTCTCTTTCAACGAGTGCTAATTGTATAAACAAAATTACCAAACTCAAATTAAAATGTCAATTATAACTCACCGAGAAACGCTTGAAATACTTCATTCCCTAACAATTTTCCTTTTCTTGTTAAACGGATCCCAATGTCATCTTTTACAATGAGGCCTTTTTCTTCTAATTCTTCAAGAACAGTGGGAAAAAGTGCTTCTGGTGCAGTACCATATTTTGCTTGGAAATCAGCACTTTTCACTCCTTCGATCTTTCGAAGACCTAAAAACATTTCTTCTTCTATTTGCTCTGCTTTTGTGACCTCATGTGTTTCCTTATACGGGAACCCTGTTTGGTCAATCAGCTCCAAATAATGTTTCACCGGCCCTGCATTCACATTTCGGACGCCATCTACATACCCGTGTGCGCCTGCACCAAAACCGAAGTAATCTTCATTGCTCCAATAGGTCAGGTTATGCTGGCTTTCAAAGCCAGGTTTAGCGTAATTGCTAATTTCGTACTGCTTTAATCCATGGCGCTCCATTTCATCCATCACAAGCTCATACATTTCAGCCTCACGTTCTTGCGGCGGTAAATGAAGTTTTCCCTTTTGCATTAAGTTGTAAAAAACGGTTTTCGGCTCGACGATGAGTGAGTAAACCGAATAATGCTCTGCACCCAGCGAGAAAGCCGTCTCAAGTGAATTCATCACATGATGCTTTTCTTGATGCGGCAAGCCAAACATGAGATCGAGGCTAATATTGTCAAATCCAACCGCTCGAGCTCGCTCAAAGGACGTAAGGACATCCTTTTTTTGATGAACTCGTCCGATTTTTTTGAGCAAATCGTCTTCAAAGGTTTGAACACCAAAACTCAGCCGATTGACACCGGCTTCTTTTAACACATGCAGCTTCTCGAGTGATAATTCATCTGGGTTCGCTTCCACTGCAAATTCAATCAGGTTTTTTGTCGGCTTTAATACACGGTGAATGCTGTTCATGAGCTTGTCTAGCTGGCTGACAGTCAGTGATGTCGGGGTTCCCCCGCCAATAAAAATCGTCTTGAGTTCCTGCTCGCCCTTTTGTTCGATCGTATGCTGCATCTCTTTTTCAAGAGCCGCTAAGTATTCATCGACTGGCTGCGTTTTAATGAAAAATTTATTGAAATCACAATAGTGGCAAATGTGCTCACAAAATGGAATGTGAATGTATGCTGCTTTCATTTGATGACACCTTCTTTACAGGTAAAGAGCCGCAGTTTATCGCTGCGGCGCCTTTGTTTGTTATCGACTATAAACGTCAAGGCGAACATTGTAAAGCAAGCAGCCTTGAGGATGTTATTTTTTCGGTGTGCTGTCATCCATCTTCAGCACGGCCATAAATGCTTCTTGCGGGACTTCAACAGAGCCCACTTGCTTCATGCGCTTTTTCCCTTCTTTTTGCTTCTCAAGAAGCTTTCTTTTCCGGGAAATGTCTCCACCATAACATTTGGCAAGTACGTTTTTACGCATCGCTTTAATGGTGGAACGAGCAACGATTTTTTGACCGATTGCTGCTTGAACTGGCACTTCAAAGTGCTGGCGTGGAATCAGTTCTTTTAGCTTTTCTACAATGATCTTGCCTCGTTCATATGCATAATCGCGGTGAACAATAAAGGAAAGGGCATCGATTTTTTCGCCATTCAGCATGATATCCATCTTCACCAGCGTCGATGGACGATAGCCAATCAGCTCATAATCAAAGGACGCGTAGCCTTTTGTGTTAGACTTTAGCTGATCAAAGAATTCGTATACGATCTCTGCCAAAGGAATTTCGTACACAATGCTCACACGGTTCGCATCAAGATACTGCATATCGATGAAATTTCCGCGCTTTCCTTGGCAAAGCTCCATCACAGAGCCTACATAATCGTTCGGCACCATCATTGTTGCTTTTACATATGGTTCTTCAATTCGCTCAATCTTTTGCGGATCAGGCAGATTGGACGGGTTATCTACGACGATTTTTTCTCCATCTGTCATATATACATCATAAATAACACTTGGCGCTGTCGTAATCAGATCAATTTTAAATTCACGTTCAATCCGTTCTTGGATGATTTCCATATGAAGCATTCCAAGGAATCCGCAGCGGAAACCGAAGCCAAGTGCTTGGGATGTCTCTGCCTCATATTGAAGTGAAGAATCATTTAATTCAAGCTTTTCTAACGCTTCACGTAAGTCGTTGTATTTCGCTGTATCAATCGGATAAAGTCCGCAGTATACCATTGGGTTTAGCTTTCTGTATCCTGGCAGCGCTTCTTTCGCAGGGTTTTCCGCACTTGTGATCGTATCCCCTACTCGTGTATCACCGACATTTTTAATCGCAGCTGTTAAGTAGCCAACATCTCCAACGGTGAGTTCATCTGTTGGCATGGCTTTTGGTGTGAAAACGCCGACTTCAAGAACTTCAAATTCTTTCCCCGTCGCCATCATTTTAATTTTCTGACCAGGTCTGACGGTTCCTTCAACAATTCGTATGTACGCAATAACGCCGCGATACGCATCGTAAAGAGAATCAAAAATAAGCGCTTGAAGTGGTGCTTCTGGATCTCCAGCAGGTGCCGGCACCTTTTCAACGATTTGTTCTAAAATATCCTCGATTCCAATACCCGCCTTAGCAGAGGTGAGAACAGCTTCAGACGCATCCAACCCGATGACATCTTCAATTTCTTCTCTTACACGCTCAGGCTCTGCACTCGGCAGATCGATTTTATTGATAATCGGAAGAATTTCTAAGTTGTTATCAAGAGCTAAATAAACGTTCGCAAGTGTCTGTGCTTCAATTCCTTGTGCTGCATCTACTACGAGAATCGCACCCTCACAGGCAGCTAGGCTTCGAGATACCTCATAGGTGAAGTCGACATGCCCTGGTGTATCAATCAGGTGCATGATATATTCTTCTCCATCCTTCGCCTTATACTTCAGCTGGACAGAGTTTAATTTAATCGTTATGCCGCGTTCACGCTCTAAATCCATGGAATCAAGTAATTGTTCTTTCATTTCCCGTTGAGTAATCGCCGCTGTTTTTTCCAAAATACGGTCCGCCAATGTGGATTTCCCATGGTCAATATGGGCGATAATGGAGAAATTTCGAATTCTTGATTGCCGTTCTAATCGTTTTTCTTTATCTGTCACAATCTATCACTCCTACTATAAAACGCGGGTTGCGCTAGGTTAGATTATATCAATAGGGCTGTAAAGATTCAATCGAAATCAAGAAAAGCCGCTTATCGGTCAGCGGCTTTGATTAAAAGGGTGATATCTCATGAAATTCGTTTATTTCCCATTCACCCAATCATAAAGAGAACGGGCTGCATGTGTCATACCATCAGACAGGGCTTTTCCTGCTTTGGAAAAGGCATTAAAGCCTTCTATTTCCTCCAGCTGCTTTTGTTTTTCGGCAAGATCCTTTTCTGTAACAGCCGTTCCTAAGATAGAAGCTTCCTTTTCTTCATCTTCGTTCATGTGAATGGAGAAAGCTCCTTTTAATTGCGGATCATGGTAGCCCTTCATTTGCAGCATGCCATTATTCGCTTGCTGCATTCCTAAAAAGACACTAAACAGCAAGACCAATCCTAAAATAATGGTTTTCCCAATAAATGAGCCCATACCCGTCACCACCTTAAGAGCGTTTTTTCTCACCCGTTGCTTTGCCATCCACCTTTTCCGCGTCCCAGAAAATGTTGCTGAATACATCAGCTGCCGCATTGGATGCATTTCTTAATTCTTCCATATTATTATCCACTCCGCCAAATTCTAAAAGAAGGGCTTTGTCGGATAAATCTTGATTATAGATTCCATTATCGCCAATTTCTCCTTTGGCAAACACACCGACACTAAGCCCTTTATATTTTTTCTCCATCAAATGGTGGAACTCTGTCGCTAGCTTTAAGTTTTTCTCATAGCTTTGATTCTTCTTCCCTACAACAAACGCAATTCTCGCATATTTCTTCCCTTTGATTTCGACAGTCGTATCTTTCTTTCTTCTTGAGTCCCGGTGAATATCAATTAAATAATCGAGGTCATCATTTTTCGCTAAGGCTTCTTTCACGACCAATCTTGATTCATTATAAGACTGCGGATACTTTAATCCTTTTTTCACCAGTCTTTTTTCAATTTCCGTTTTGTCGACTGTATTGCCGATTCCTTGCTGATCAAGTGCCTTTCCAAACATGTCGCCGACAAGGGTAACATTCACTTTTGAGTGCCGTGCATTATTTGGGTTTGTTTCTCCTTTTAAAAATGGTAAATATGATTCCGTATTATGTGTGTGATAAATGTACACAGCTTTTCGTTTTCCTGTTGACCGGTCCGGTTCTTTGGCAGGCTTTTTCGGCCCATCTTCATCAAGCTTGTCCAGTTCAGCTAAATTTGCTTCTTTTTCATCTTGGATCACTTCACTCGGAGGCGGCGATTCCATTGGCATGTTGGTATAGTCTGTGCCTTCACCCGCTAAGATGATTTTTGTATCAAAATGTTCAAAGCCTGGAAGTTCTCTTCCTAGAAAACTGCGCGGGTCTTCTAAATTAATACTGGTTGCAAGCTTCAGTGACAGCCCAGAAAAATGAAATCCTTTTTGATCTTCTGGAACTGCTGAGGCGAAATATTGGTTTTCCATGCCCATTAAAGTGGCAAAAAATGCGCCAGAGAGCTCATCTGCTACACCATATAACGAGGCTTGCGGCCTCAGCTCAGGTTTTAAAGATGTTAAAGCCCCTGACATCACAAACACCACAACAAGAGCGGCAATAAATAAGAAAATACTTTTGACTACTTTCGTTCCATTAATCGCAACGACCAACTGTCGAGGACGGCGGGGTCTTTTTTTCATGATTTACTCCCTCCAGCACGCTTTCTAGTAATTACACTATGAGCGAGCTAGAGAAAGTAGAACCGATTAATGATTATATGAACCCTTGTTATCTTGAGTGATTTTTTGATGAAGCGCTGTGTTTAATCCGTTGGCAAGTACGTTTGCCATATCATCAATGAATGTATCGACTTCTTTAGGCGTGACCATTAAATTTTGCCCGAGCGGCGCAAGTACTTCATGGATCAGCTGCCTTTTCTCTTCTTCTGGAAGGGTTCCTACGATGCCTAAGAATGATTGACGTGTTTCCTCATCTGGCAAGTCTTCTTCGTTGAGCACTTTTTTCTTCCCGAATGTCAAACCAGCCGGCACAAGAGAGCGGGATGGTCTATCATCTTTTAGTTCTCTACCAAAATGCTTTAAGACATAATCAATTGTGTCACTAGCAATCGTTACTGCATCCACAACTGTCGGAACGCCAATTGCAATTACTGGAATGCCCAATGTTTCTTTGCTTAATTCTTTTCGCTTATTCCCTACACCAGAACCGGGATGGATACCTGTATCAGAAATTTGAATGGTTGTATTCACTCGTTCCACCGCACGAGCAGCAAGGGCGTCGACAGCAATGACAAAATCAGGCTTAGACCGCTCAATCACACCTTGGATAATGTCACTTGTTTCAATACCGGTCAGTCCCATCACACCTGGCGACAAAGATGAAACTGGGCGATAGCCTTCCTGAACATTTTCCGGCTGTAATTCAAAGAGATGACGGGTCACAAGCAGGTTTTCGACTGTGAGAGGCCCTAGTGCATCTGGTGTGACATTCCAGTTTCCCAGCCCTACAACAAGGCAGCTCGCATCTGCCTGAATGCCTCTGTCTTTTAAAAACTGAGCAAAATGACGGGCAAAGACTTGGACGACTTTTTCTTGCATCTCAGAGTCTTTCTCCCGAATGCCTTGCGCTTCAAACGTCAAGTATGTCCCTGCCTTTTTGCCGGTCAGCTCCTCCCCTTCTTTCGTGATTTCTACAGTACGGATGCGGATGCCTTGCTCATCTTTTTCTTTTTCGACGATCCCTTGGATCCCGTCCTTTTTGACGACATTCGGATCGTTCTCTTGTTCTAGTATCTCTTTTGTTTCAACAGCCAGGTCTGTCCGGATTTGATAAACGCTTAAATCAAGTTTTTGTTTCTCCATAAAAAGACTCCTTCCACCAAGTAATTAACAGTAGTCTTTCCATCTCTTGAAAGAAACATTCGAGCACGTCATCAATGAAAAATACTTTACATTTATATTGCATTCTAAAGGTGTGTTTGATAGAATACAATTTGTTCTATTGTGAAGATTTAACCTTAAGACAATTGTGTTTAGGTTGTATCTTAGGAGGTGAAACACATGCCAAATATTAAATCAGCGATCAAACGTACAAAAACGAATAACGAACGCCGTGCACATAACGTAACAATCAAGTCTGCGATGCGTACTGCGATTAAACAAGTTGAAGTTTCTGTAGCTAACAACGATGCTGAGCAAGCAAAAGCTGCTCTTGCTTCTGCTGCAAAACGCATTGACAAAGCCGTTAAAACTGGTCTTGTACACAAAAACGCAGCTGCGCGTTACAAATCAAGACTTGCTAAACAAGTAAACGGACTTTCTGCATAATGCTTGCAACGCCTCAGTAATGAGGCACCTGTTTAACTGTACGTCCGTCCTGACCGGCCGAGCCTTAAGGACAGACTGGCAATTATACATCTAAACAAAAACGACCCTCTTTTTAGAAGGTCGTTTTTTTATGTTCAAGCGCCTAACAATCGAAGCAGGAACAATTCTAACAGCAGCTGCTTGTCCTTTTTACCCGTTTTCATTTCATAATCAATTGTTGAAAGCTCTTTGACGATCTGCTTAAGCTCTTCTTCTGAAAACAGTTTTGCCTGATCCATGGCAAGTTTGACTCGGAATGGGTGGACTTTTAGATTTGAAGCAATTTGTTTTTGTCCATATCCTTGCTGAGCGAAATACTTCGTCTGCAAAATCAATCGAAATTGAGTTGAAATGAGTGCTAATATTTTAATGGGTTCCTCATTTTGCTTCAAGAGGTCATAAAACATCTGCATGGCCTCAGAGCGGCGTCTGTTTACGATTTGATTAATCAGCTCGAAAATATTTTGCTCCAAGCTTCTTGCAACGAGCTGATTGACATCTGCTAACTCAATTTCTTCCCGCTCTCCAATATATGTACTTAGCTTCCGAACCTCTTGGAATAGAGAAGATAGACTTCCGCCGCATAACATCACAAGCTGTTCAGCCGCTTCAGATGTAATCATCTTTCCTTCTGTCTTCACCAGTGTAATGGTGAAATCAGTTGTTTCTTTTGGGTTTAATTCTTTCGCCTCAACAACAGCAGCTTTCTTTTTTAGCAATTTGGTGATTTTTTTACGCTCATCCAGCTTTTCATATGGTGCTAATAACACGAGAATGGTATAGGGCGCAGGCTTTTCTAAATAAGCTTCTAATACAGAAAGCTCATGCTCGATCTTTTCCTTTTTCTTCTCAGCTGTAAGAAAATAAGGATTCTTGATCACGACGAGACGTCTTTCTCCCATAAACGGAAATGTTTCTGCATCGGTCACAGCCTGTTCAAGCGGCACCTCTTCCATATCGAAGATGGAGTAATTAAAATCTTTCGTTTCCTCGTCTACTACAGCTTGTCTCAATTTAGCGGCGGTTTCTTGCAGTAAATATGTTTCTTTCCCATATAAGCAATAAACGGGATGGATATCCCCTCGTTTTAAATTGTTCCATACATCAAAGACCATCAATTGAATCCCTCTCTTTCACTTCCTCCTCTATCCTAAAGTGTGCGAAGACATTAGTAAAGAGGAAGCTGAAAGTGCCGCCTCCTCATTTATAGTAAACGTCCGGCGCAAGCTCCCGGGTCAGCCTGCTGTCAGACGATATTCACAAAATGAACATGAAAATGGAAAACGGTTACTTTACCTTCTAGCAATTCCAAATGAGTTCAAGTATACTAAAATTAGCCAGGAGGGATGAAAATGAATGAATTTGAAAAAAATGTTCAAAGCAAGCGGAATGATGTGACCGACTCAGCCGTTGGTTTTATCGTCACATTCGGATTTTTCGCCTCAATGTTTATTTTGGCAACCATTATACACCTCGTTGGATCTTAACTTCATGAAGGTTACATGACTGCCTTTTTGGCAGTTTTTTTATTGAGTTTGTAAGATATCATATGGAGGGTGAGTGTAAAACGTTCCTTCCTCATCGAGAAATTCATACGTCACACTCCCGTCGGTATCTGTACGATACACCTTCATTTGCTGGTCCTTTAATTTCTTCAAAACTTCCTGATGTGGATGCTGATAACGATTGCGTTCACCTGCTGAAATGAGTGCATGTGAGGGCTTGAGATGCTGAAGCCATTCTTCGCTTGTTGACCCTTTACTCCCGTGATGTCCAACCTTTAAGATATCTGCCCGCAGATGAGGAAAGGCTTCTATAATGTCTCGCTCCCCTTCTTGTTCAAGATCTCCAGTGAGCATAAACCGCTTCCCGCCTAGAGTAAATGTCAAAACGAGCGAATCATTATTCTTAGTTGTCACTCGATCACACGACGGATGAAGAACCTCAAATATTTGCTCTCCAATCTGAAGCCGATCTCCTCTCTCTAATTCATCAATCATGATCCCTTGATCAGCTGCTTCTTTTAACAGCTCCGCATCCTCTGGACTCCGGGCAAAGCCTTTTGGTATAGCCAGCCGCTTTACTTTATTTCGCTTGATTAAACGAACCGCTTCTCCCATATGGTCTTGATCCGCATGCGTCAGAATAAGGACATCAAGTTTCGCTATACCTTTAGAATGTAAAAACGGGATCAGCGTTTGATCACCGATCGTAGACACTTTTCGTCTTTTTTTCCACGGTTCTTCTTCAAAAGAAAGCCTGCCTCCCGTGTCCACAAGCAGGTGCCCCTTTCGATAGGGCAGCTGAATAAACAAACTATCCCCCTGTCCTACATCCAGCATCGTCACTTCCCCTTTTTCGAAAAAATTCGGGGTGAAATAGTGAACACTCAAGATACCAATGAGAAAAAGGAGCGGCACAGCATAGGACTTCACAGACGTTTTGCACTCCATCACAACTAACAGAACAATTAAGGCACTCACCTCAAGAACAATATGCCACCAAGTTGACTTCATAAAAATCAAGTTGAATCCATCAAAATCAGCCATATAGGCTGACAATTGATGACTAAGCTGGATCACCGAATCAAGAAGTTGAAACAATGTTTGTCCAAGCGGAAGATAAATGATCGTCAAAAGAAAAAAGAGTAAGGATAGCGGCATGACGATCGTCGTATAAAAAGGAACAAATATCATGTTCAAAGGAACGCTCAGTAAAGAGAATTGATGAAAATGATATAAAAGAACAGGGAGCGAAGCTAGCTGTGCAATAAAGGAAATCAGGAATAATTGCATGACAGAACTTTTTGCTTTCGATAAAATCCTCGTCGATAACAAAATAAAAAACGTCACCACGAAGGAAAGCTGAAATCCGATATCAAATAAATAAAGAGGATGAATCGCTAACAAGAGTAAAAACGTTGCACTTAATACCACAGCAGAAGGCTGTTTCACTTTTGGCAGACTAGTCATCACTAAATAAATTCCTGCCATGAGACAAGCTCTTAAAACAGATGGTGCAGCGCCTGTCAAACAAGCATAAACAGGAAGAAAGCATAATAGAAGAATACGTGCTGTCTCTCTTGTCACACCCACGCGAAGGAGACACCAAAATATACAGGCAAGAAGCGTTTGCACATGCAGTCCTGAAATCGCTAGTAAATGAATAATCCCGAGCATTTGATAATCTCTTAATGTGTCTGGTTCTATCAACTCACGATCGCCAAAAATAAGTGCCTGTACAATGCCAACAGAGTGTCTTGGCACATGGTCCTCTAAAAATGTCAAACCCTTTTGCCTCATCGCTTGAAGATAGTAGGAAGAACCGCCTTTTTTTGTACAGTTTTTGATCGACTGTGGCAGAAAAATAGCGCCAATGCCTTTTGTTTTTAAAAATTGATCGTATTGAAACCCATTAGGAATGGTGGCGTGTTTTGCTGGGCGAACATCACCTGTCATGTGACAGCTCATACCAGGTTCTATCTCTTTTAATGCCTCTTTTTCACGCTCTGTTTGAATTGTATAAAAAGTGGTTAGTCGTTCATGGTCTGTCGATACAGTCGCTGAAAAACGATTGCCATCTGTTTTCGGAATGCTTTCAATCACAACGGAACCAGATAGGAATTTTTCTTGTACGGGCAGCTCCGTTTCAAGAGACTCATGAACCATAAAAATGAGTATATAGACAGCCCCGCATAGGCTGACCATTAAAAAAAGCTGGGGCATTTTTTTCAGTAGGCTGAGAAGTAATATGATGAGAAGAAAGAGAAGGAAATATATATGAAGATGATATGCAGCCAGAGCAATTCCAACAGCTGCTGAAATTGCCCCAAACGGCAAATATTTAAACATAGGAAGTAAATAATTGATTCGCCTTCTCATGCATATCGCGAATTTCTGTTTCGCTAAGTCCTGATTCACTCAGCTTCCCAATTAAATCTGCAACAAAGGCCAATTTTTCTTGATTTTTTAAGTCGATGATCATTTCATCTAATTCAACTTGCTCTGTTTGAACACCCGCCTGCTCGAATAAATCAACGGCATATGGATGATTTTTATAATCCTTTGCATAGTACACTGTCCGTATGCCCGCTTGAATGATGGCTTTACAGCACTGTAAACATGGAAAATGTGTGACATATATTTCAGCATCAGCTGTAGGTGCACCAAATTTGGCACATTGCAAAATAGCATTCATTTCCGCATGGATGGTGCGAACACAGTGATGATCAATGACATAGCATCCTACATCCGCACAATGAACATCACCGGCAATGGAGCCATTGTACCCCCCTGCAATGATGCGCTTGTCCCTTACGATGGTCGCCCCAACAGCTAACCGCTCACAGGTGCTTCGTAAAGCAAGCAAATGGCTTTGTGCCATAAAATATTGATTCCATGAAATTCTTTCCACGAGCTGATCCCTCCAGAATGATGGTTGATATTAAGTGTACATGCCTTTCTTCTATACCGTCAATTCTACTTCACGGTCAATTGACTTTTCAGCCGTTCAATCGTCTTTTCCCCAAAACCTGAAATGTTCCGCAAGTCTTCAATTTGTTGAAAAGCTCCGTGTTCCTCTCTATACGTAATAATAGCTTCGGCTTTAGCTGGTCCTATGCCGTTAATGGTTTGCAATTCGGCTGCATTGGCCTGATTGACATTTACACCCTCACTCTTTTCAACGTCCGTTGATGCGTCAGCTGATGCTGTTTGCGTCTCTCTTTCCGCTTCCCCCTGCTTCCGAACATAAATCATCATACTATCCTCTAATTTTGCTGCTTGGTTGATTTCAATCGAGTCTGCTTTGCTAGTAAAGCCTCCTGCCCTTCGAATTGCTTCTTCTACCCGAGCATCAGATTGAAACGTATAAACACCTGGCTTTCTTACAGCTCCTTTGACTTCTACAAAAATCGTCGATGGCTCTTTTTCTGTCTTTTCTTGTTTGTCTTCTAATGTGACTTGTATGTCTTTATTCCCCTTCAATACATTTGGTTCTCTGCTGCCCTCCCCTTTTCCAGTGAAAAAGAAGAAACTGATGATCATCACAACCATGAGCCCAGCTGCAATATAAAGACTGTATTTTTTTAATGATATGAGTCGTTTCACTTACTCACGCTTCTTTCAATCATATTTTTCTACTGCTCGACATACTGTTTAGAAGATAACAGATCCTATGCGTCTAAGGAGGGAGAACGTTTGAATATAGGGTTAATCGGTACAGGAAACATGGGTACCATACTTACTGAGGCATTTATTGAATCAAAGGCAGTCAATCCCTCATCGATCACCATTACAAACCGAACCATTGAAAAAGCGTTCAATATAAAAAAGAACTATCCAGAGCTTGAAGTAACGAAACAGCTTTCAGGGGCTGTCACGAATAAAGATTTCATTTTTGTTTGTGTCAAACCACTTGATATTTATCCACTTTTAAAAGAGCTGAGTCCTCTTTTAACGGAGCAGCAAACCATTGTCATCATTACAAGTCCGGTTCATCCTGAACAGCTTCAGGATATCGTTCCTTGTCAAACAGCCAGGCTGATTCCAAGCATTACAAACCGCGCTTTATCAGGCGCATCACTTTTAACTTTTGGTTCATCATGCAATGCCGTGACGAAAACAGCGTTAAGACAGTTAGCTTCGTGCATTTCAACACCAATCGAGATCCATCATTCGATTACAAGAGCGGCTTCCGATATTGTCAGCTGCGGTCCTGCTTTTATCAGTTTTCTCGTTCAGAAGATGATTGAAGCGGCCGTAGAAGAAACGGATATTTCTAAAGAAGAAGCCACCACCTTAGCAGAAGATATGCTGGTTGGACTTGGCCGTTTGATTGAAAAAAGAGTCTATACCCTTCCGACACTGCAAGACAAAGTATGTGTGAAAGGCGGGGTCACTGGTGAAGGCATTAAAGCACTTGAAGCAGGTGTGCAAGATATGTTTCACCGCCTCTTTCAAAACACCCATGAAAAATTCGATGAAGATCTTGAAGCAGTTGCGCATCAATATCCACCAAGTGTGTTCACTGATGATCGCAGAAATTAATCATCTTTGCAACTTGCTAAAAAAGGGTTTTAAAAAACCATCGTTCTATTAAACGATGGTTTTTGGTTTCTTAGCTGAGATGAAATATCTTTCGGCAAATTCACCGGGGGCTTCATTTGTAAAATCAGCGGTCACTTCTATTTGTTCAAAACCAGCGGACTTAAGGAACGCTGCATATGTTTCAAATGGAAATGTGCGCTGTTCATGCGTCTCATCATAACGCTGATACATGTCTCCATCTTTTACAAAAAAGCTTAAATCATGAATGACCGAATACATGTCATCCCCTTTATCGCTCTGCCAAATATAGCTAATCTCTTCATCTTGATCTGCAAAAGTCGATCCCGGGAATACCTCTTCCATTTTATAAGGCGTATGAACATCAAAAAGTAAAACCCCATCTTCCTCTAAAAGCTGAAACATGTTTTTAAAGGTTTTTTTGACGTCATTTTCGTTTTTTAAGTAATTCAAGGAATCACAGCAAATAACTGCTGCCTGGAAGGCTTGCTCAAAGCCCGTAACCTCTCTCATATCTTGATGTAGAAATTGAATCGACTGCTTTTTCGCCTGGGCTTTTTGCTGCGCGAAGGCCAGCATTTCTTCACTGAGGTCAATTCCTGTGACCTTGTGGCCCTTTTCAGCTAACCGAAGAGAAATCTCTCCAGTTCCACAGCCTACATCGATGATGGCAGCATTCGGCTTCATATACTGCTGGATCCATTGAACCCATTCATCATAAGGTGCATGTGTCATGAGCTCGTCATACACACCTGCAAACCCTTGATAAATCATGAGTTAATGCCAAGTGAAAGCGTTTCTCTCGGCGCATCTCCCCAAAGCTTTTCTAGATTGTAATATCCTCTTTCTTCTTTGTGGAACACATGGGCAATGACATCTCCTAGGTCAATCAATACCCATCTTGCTTCATCAAAGCCTTCCATCTTCTTTACTTCAATTCCACTTTCCTCTGCAAGATGTTTTACTTCTCTTGCAATGGCTTGCACTTGTTTATCAGAATTCCCGTGACAAATGAGAAAATAATCTGCAACAAGTGAGATTCCTTGCATATTAAGGGCAATAATATCCTCAGCCCGTTTATCATCGCATGCTCCTGCTGCGACGTTTAAAATTGATGATGAATCCATCCAAAATTCCTCCTTA
Source organism: Bacillus sp. FSL K6-1000 (assembly GCF_038630785.1). Taxonomy (NCBI): domain Bacteria; kingdom Bacillati; phylum Bacillota; class Bacilli; order Caryophanales; family Bacillaceae; genus Bacillus; species Bacillus sp. FSL K6-1000. The sequence goes on from NZ_CP152042.1 coordinate 2,308,100, forward strand.
GTTGTTCTTATGCACAAGCGAGTTGTAAGTAGCAAGCGTATCTGGAAAGACTGGCTGATTCTTTTTCATTAGAAAACTGATGGTGTTTTTTAATGATTGGATCAGTGCACGATCTAGATCATGTTCTGCTAACTCCCTTACTTCTTCGACACCAGGGAAATGTCGTCCTGGTTCTATATAATCTGCGACATAAATGACTTTTTCAAGTAAAGTCATGTCTGGTCTGCCGGAAGTATGAAATTCAATGGCTGTTAACACATCGTGATCATCAATTCCAGCTTCTTTTTTGACCAAATAGGCACCAACCGGGGCGTGCCAAAGCTCGGGCGAATATTCAAGCAATAAAGGGTTCATCTTCTCTTGCTCGATAATCCCCTTCATTTCTTCCTTTGGTCTAAATTTCGCATAATCATGAAAAATAGCGGCGATCTCTGCTTTTTTCACATCAGCACCGAACCGTTCCGCTAATGAAATGGCTGTTTCCATGACTCCAAGTGTATGTGTATATCTATGCTCTGTTAACTGCTCTTTGACACAGTTCAATGCTTCTTCACGATTCATATAAATGATGCTCCTTTATATAACGCTCAACAGCTTTCGGAATCAAATAATCAACAGGTTTCCCCTGCTCTATTCGCTGCCTAATCAATGTCGATGATACATCAAAAGCTGGAACATCTGCAAATAAAAGAGGATATGCCGTACTTCCAACGTAACCCGGTCTTTTCATCCCAATAAAGGTGATCATTTGAAGCAAATCGTCGATCCGATGCCATTTTGGCAAATACTCGACCATGTCCGCTCCTATCATAAAAAAGAACTGATCTTCTGGATGACGCTTCTTTAGCAAATCGACTGTATCTACCGTATAAGACGGACCCTCCCGCTCCATTTCAATGAGCTCGAGCTGAAAATACGGATTTGACTGAATCGCCGCCTCCACCATGTTTATCCGGTGATGACTATCTGCTCGTTTCCTTCCTGCTTTATGAGGAGGCATATGGTTTGGAATAAACCAAATTTCATCAAGCCCAACTTGAATCTGCACCTCACTTGCCATCAGCAAATGCCCATTATGGGGAGGATCAAACGTACCGCCGAACAACCCTATTTTTTTCATATCGCATCCACCTTTACGGCAGCTTAATTTGTTTATTTTCCTTAGATTCTTTGTAAAGGACAATCACATTTCCGATCGTTTGAACGAGTTCAGCCTTTGCACCTTTTACAAGTGCTTTCGCAACTTCTGCTTTGTCCTCATCGCAATTTTGCAATACGCTGACCTTTAATAGTTCTCTTGCTTCAAGCGCCTCGGAAATTTGCTTGACCATATTGTCATTCACCCCGCCTTTTCCAACTTGAAAAATAGGTGATAAATGATGTGCTTGTGCACGTAAAAAACGTTTTTGCTTACCTTTTAACATGGTGTTCCTCCTAATTTCTCTATGACAATTGACTTCATTTTTCCGGCGTCAGGCGTAATGCCTGTCCACAGTTCAAAGGCTCTTACTGCTTGTCCAACAAACATGCCAACCCCATCTACTGTTTTCAAGCCTAATCCTGCTGCTTCACTTAGCAGTTTTGTTTCTATTGGATTATACACAATATCACAAACGACCGCTGTTTTTTTTGCGTTCGCTAAAGAAATCGGGGTTTCTTCAACATTCGGATACATGCCGATCGAGGTCGTATGGATGATGACATCATATTCCCCAAGACGCTCTTCTGCTGTATTTAATGTGATTGCATGAGATGTGATTTTCCCCTCTGCACTTTCAATTAAAGCTTCAGCTTTTTCAATGGTGCGGTTCGTAATATCAAAGCTCTTCGGTGTATACTGAGCAATTGTCGTATAAATCGCTCTTGCCGCTCCGCCAGCACCAATCAAGAGAAATGACAGCTCTGATAACGGCTGATCCAAGGCCTCAAGCAATGAATGAAGAAAGCCTTCTCCATCTGTATTGTACCCAACGAGCTGATCTCCTTCGAGCCGCACCGTATTGACGGCACCAAGGCGTTCAGCTGTCACATCAATTTTGTCGAGGTACTTCATGATTTCTACCTTGTGCGGAACAGTGACATTAATGCCGCTGATCCCTAACGCTTTCATGCCGCTAATCGCATCTTTCAGGTCATCATTTTCTACTTGAAAGCCATGATAATGTCCATCAATTCCAGCATCCTTTAGTGCAGCATTATGAATATCCGGAGACATTGAGTGGCCAACAGGGTTACCGATTACTCCGTATAAAGGTTTCAAGGTCTCTCCCCCTTTGAACATTTAAATTAACGAACGTCTCATAAACACATGTACGCCTTTTGGCGCATAAACTTTGATTTGCTTGTCCGCATCATTTGCAGTGACCCAGCCTAAACCTGAAAAGACGATGTCCATTTTTGGCTGATCAATGGTAAAGGTATGCGGAACGAGCGGCGGGAAATCTTCTATTCCCTCTTTTGATGGCGGTGACAGCAGTTCTCCTGCATGTTTTTCATATAAATCATCTGCGTTCTCCAGCTTTGTACGGTGAATGTTCAGCTCATTTGGCATATAGCAGACAAATGACGTTCTGCCGCCTTTTACGTAATCAAATCGAGCCAGTCCGCCAAAATAAAGCGTTTGTGCTTCATTTAATTGGAACGTTCTCGGTTTCAATTCTTTTTTCGGCGTTAAAATCTTCAAGTCATTTTTGCTGACATAGTGTGCCATTTGATGGCGGTTGATGATGCCCGGCGTATCGAATAAAGCAGACCCGTCATCAAGCGGAATTTCAATCGCATCAAGTGTAGTACCTGGATATTGGGAGGTAGTAATGACATTCTCTTCTCCAGATACTTCTTTGATGATTCGATTGATAAATGTTGATTTCCCAACATTCGTACAGCCGACAACATAGACATTTCTTCCCTCGCGGTAATGATCAATCGCTTCCATCACCTCAGGTACGCCCTGGCCTCTGCTTGCACTAATTAAGAAAACATCAATAGGGTTTAATCCGTTTTCCTTTGCTTCCCGTTTCATCCAATGAATCAGACGATCTTTTTTCACGGATTTCGGTAAAATATCCACTTTGTTACCGACAAGTAAAATCGGATTACCACCGACAATACGGCTCAGTCCATTGATCCAGCTTCCGTTAAAGTCAAAAATATCAACGACCTTCACAATGAGAGAATCTGTCTCTCCAATGCTGTGCAATATATTTAAAAAGTCGTCTTCTGTTAAAGAAACATCTTGAATTTCATTGTAGTTCTTTAACCTAAAACAGCGCTGACAGATCACATCTTCTTTCAATAGAGATGCTGCCGGCGCATATCCTAATTGATCTTTATCTTCCGTCTGAATGGCTACACCGCAGCCAATACAAACAACCTTTTCCATTATTACTCTTCCTCCCACTGAATGTGGCCCTTACGCTTTAAGGCTCCTAAAATTCTGCGTTCAATCTGCCTGTTAAACTTTGTGAAAAATCCGTCCGAGGCAGCAACAGGAACGACCAAAATCGTATGGAAGCCATGACGATTCCCGCCAAGAACATCTGTCATGAGCTGATCCCCAATGACAACCACATCTTCTTTTTTCAATTGCATATCAGCGACTGCCTTATTAAAGGCTCTTCCCATAGGCTTTCTCGCTTTATAGATAAACGGGATATGAACCGGTTCAGAAAAAAGCTTGACCCTTTTTTCATTATTGTTCGATACAATCGTCACTTGTATCCCGTGATCTTTCATTTCTTGAAACCACTCAATTAAGCGCGGTGTCGCACTTGGACGGTCCCATTCTACTAGTGTGTTATCTAGATCAGTAATAATTCCTTTTACATTTCGTTCTTTTAATTTTTGCGGTGAAATGTGGAAAATACTTTTCACAAATTCATCCGGTAAGAAATACTTCTTTAGCACAATTTGCACCCTTTCTTCCATTGGTTTTCAGCGATTGTGTCGAATCAAATCACAATTTGTCTGTCTATCGAATACAATGAAAAAGTTTTCGACATATGATGAGGCCCTTCAACAGGTGTGGATAATTTTACACACATTATCCACCTATATTTCATCACGCTTTCATTCAATTATAAACACTCTACCCACAAGTTATCCACTTAACCATGTGGATAACAGAACGATTGTTCTTGTTTCCCATTCATGGTAGATTAAAGGTACTTCAAAGACAGTCGATCAACCTATGATGATATGTCTTTTCCTCAAATTTTATGCCAACTTTTTCAGGGGAGGTGTTTTTCCCATCATATGGGTTTCTAGTATGAAAAAGCTGTCAGATGATTTACTTATAGAATCGTATTATAAAGCAAATGAAATGAACTTAAATCGCGACTTCATTGAATTAATTGAGACAGAAATGAAAAGACGTTCGCTCGGGCATATGCTCTCTGTTTCCTCTTAATTCCATATCACAGGAACCATGCCTCCCGAGCACTCTCCTTTTTTAAACTCAGGTGACTGATATTATATCACTTGCGCTATAGGCTTACTACTATTTTCCGTAAAAAACACCCCTTCTGATAAAAGAAGAGGTGTCTTAATTGTAAGGCTGTTCATTCCAAAACCATAACCCTCCGCCTACGACTAAAATGACCACAAGGAACACAACAAGAAAAGCGTAACCGATTCCTGCTCCTTGTGCTGGATAAGGCGAACACGCAGGGTAAGGATAAGGACATCCCCACATATCAGTTACCTCCTTCTAGGAAGATATACTGTTAGACTATGCTGGATGGATGGTCTTGTTTAGGCAGATGGCCATCATTTAAAAATGTTTGATGACATCACGCTCTTTGATTTCGTTATAAATAATTCTCGCACCTTTTGGTGTCATATGATTGCCAGAAGGGTCGATCAAGCCTGACTGAATCAGGGCATGATCACTATCTTCACCAGCTTCTCGGATGAAAGCTTTCCAGTTGTCGACAAGCGGCACCTGCTCATCCTTCGCTACTTCTCTCGTGATGTCATTATAAGAGTTTTGCCAAGCTCTTGCCCCGCCTCTTCCGGCAAAATAAGATGACTTATATCTAGAGTAATAATACAAGCCCTTTTTCCCGCCTTCTACAACAGGCACACAGGTCATGAGAATCGGGGTAATGCCTTCTTTTCTACTTTCAGAAATGAAGTAGGATAAATTTTCTTTAAACCTTTTTTTCGTCACTCGGGGATGTTTCCCGTCTAAAATCGCCGCATCATTCGTACCGAACATGATGAGGACGTAAGTTGGTTTCTGCTTTAAAATATCCTGCTCAAAACGAAGCTTCGCATCTTCAGTCGTCTGCCCGCCAATGCCTGCATTCTTCACTTGAATTTGGCCGCGCTCGACGTTTTTCATGAGATTCACCCATTTTTCAGATGTTGGATAATCTCGAAAGTCCCAGTTCGATCCTCTCGTATTGCTGTCACCAAATGCAATGACGCTTTCTTGTACTGGCTTTGAGCACCCAGCAGCAACACATAATAGGATAAGTAGGAAAACATACTTCTTCACAACATTCACCTCCAAAAGCCCTCTTCATATAGTAAACGACAAGACTTTTGGTTTCAATGAATGACTGTTTTTGACGAATGATTACTATTGCAGTTGAACTGGCATATATGCTTTGTCATGGTGCAGCAGCTCACTTACTTTTACAAATTCATAGCCTCTCTTCTTTAATTCAGGAATCACCTGCTTTAATGCTTCTACCGTTTGCTTGCGATTTCCGCCGCCATCATGTAAAAGGATGATATCGCCGCCTTGAATATGATCAATAATTCGGCTTGCAATTTTATGTGCGCCTGGTCTTGACCAGTCCTTCGGATCTTGCGTAAAGGACCACATGACCACATCGTACCCTTGCTTTGACAGAATGCGGAATGATTTCATTGTTAAGCGTCCACCAGGAGGGCGAAATAATAAGGGACCGCCAGGCTGGAGTGAAGCGATATGAGCCGCTGATTCTTTTAATTCCCGCTTGATCTCCTTTGACGACAACAGGTCAAAATACGTATGATTCATCGTATGATTGCCGAGTTCATTCCCTTCGTCCACAATCCGTTCTGCGATCATTGGATATGCATGGATTCGGCTCCCTATCACAAAAAAGCTCGCATTCACTTGTTGCTCCTTCAGCACATCCAATATTTGATTTGTATACACTGGGTGAGGTCCATCATCAAAGGTGATTGCAATCTTTTTCCGTTCCGCTCTCATGTCCCAAAAGGCACGTCCCGTTTTTTCAAGATCGACTCGTTTTAATGTACGTGCCTCTACTTTATTAGGAACAAAAGCACATAGCAGCCATATACACATTAAGATATGCAGCCCTTTCATTCGACCGCCTCCTCCACCGAACATCATTACCAATTAAATTGCCCGCTTTCTCATCAATTCATGCAAACCTAATGAGGATATCGACATCTTTTTCACATAAAAAAAGCCGGCCATACTGGCCCGCTCTTTGTGTTTCACGTTTGGTTTCTCTCTTCAACTGTCGAACGTTGCTTAGAATTCATACAGACACTCTCCTTCTTGGATTTGATTTTGAGCCCATAATAATTTCTGATAATACTGGTTGGACTTTTTGTATTGTTGAGAGGCTTCTAAGGCTGTCGCAATTTCTAGTGAGATATCCTCTATATAAGAGTATAGGCTAATTTTTTCCAAATAATCAATGGTTTTTTGCAGTTGGTCTTCATTGATTTCCTGAACATATAAAGCATCCAGATACTCAAACATATGACAGAACAGCTGGTCTTCATGCTTCTTTGCAGCCAATTTCCCAGCTTCTAATATGCGCAGGGCATCCGCCTGTTCATTCTGTCTAAAAAGCAGCTTCGCCAGCGTATAGAGCGTATGTGGAAGCGTTGGGAGCAGCTCTTTGCGAGCAAGATCAGCGGATTCCGTTAAATATCGTTCCGCTTCCTCTCTATAGCCAAGCTCGCCATAACATTTCCCTAAATTATAGAGCGCTGAACTGTATATGCGCGGGTGATCAATTTGAGATGCGAGCTGTTTTGCCTTTTTTAAATGAGGCAGTGCCCGGTCTTTTCGTTTTAAATCTTGATAATTTCCTGAAATGACAAAGAGACATTGAATGATGCGAATGGTATACGCATCATGCTGATCGTATATTTCCAGCGCCTTTAAAATATGGTGCATGGAGACATGTGTTTGTTTCATGATATAGTAGGCTTCTGCCACTTTAAAATGAAACTCTGCCTGCTCAATATCATCAAATACCATGGACAGCTGCTTTTCTGCGACTCGATAATATTTGACGGCTTCTAAATATTCTTTTTGACTAAATTCATGCATGCCACGAAAAAATGCATGGTAATAATGCAGCATATCAGATAACTCATGATTGGAATTTTCGATTTTATCGACTAGATTAGATACTGAGAAAGGTTGGTATTTTGAAGGGTGTATATAGTCAAGCATGATTTGGTGCCGAAAACACATGAGCTGATAATAAATCAGTAAATGCTGGTCCTCTTCCATCTGTTCAATTTCCGCTTCAACTTCCGCTTTCAAGATTTCCGCATCTGGAACACTGAACTGCCGTATCATTCGATACCATTCATTAATTTTCATACCTACATGTGAAGATAGAACCTTCCCCATGTTCCGAAATGACCCCTTCCTTTTCGGTCTAATATTACATATTTTAGCACGCTTCTTGACCGCCAAGCACCGAAAAGAAACCGCAAACATAAAAAAGAGACGCACAGAAGCACGATTTTTTTGAAAAAGATGATTTTTTCATCGTACAGACACAGACAATCCCTCCTTCACATACATTTGAGGATATAGGCAGCAGCCTAAACATGGTGGAGGTGAAAATCGTGGCAGGAGTATTTACAGCGATGGGATTGATGGTCAAAGAATTGGTGTTTTTAGTGTCCTATGTCAAAAACAATGCCTTTCCACAGCCCCTTTCGGGAGATGATGAAAAAAAATACTTAGCCCTCATGGCACAGGGCGATGAACACGCAAGAAACATGCTGATTGAACATAACCTTCGGCTCGTCGCCCATATTGTAAAGAAATTTGAAAATACCGGGGAAGACGCTGAAGACCTCATCTCCATCGGGACGATCGGACTCATTAAAGCCATCGAAAGCTATTCCTCTGGAAAAGGAACAAAGCTTGCAACGTATGCAGCGCGGTGTATTGAAAATGAAATTCTCATGCATTTACGCGCGCTCAAAAAAACGAAAAAAGACGTCTCCTTGCATGATCCCATCGGTCAGGATAAAGAAGGCAACGAAATTTCATTAATCGATGTCTTAAAATCCGAAAATGAAGATGTGATCGATACCATTCAGCTCAACATGGAGCTTGAAAAAGTAAAGGAGTATATCGACATTCTCGACGGCCGAGAAAAAGAAGTGATCGTCGGCCGGTTCGGCCTTGATTTAAAGAAAGAAAAAACGCAGCGGGAAATAGCTAAAGAGCTTGGGATATCGCGGAGCTATGTGTCACGTATTGAAAAGCGGGCGCTGATGAAGATGTTTCATGAGTTTTACCGGGCGGAGAAGGAGAAACGGAAGCGGGAGAAGGGGAAGTAAAAATGAATTTTCCTAACTTCTAACAAAAACAGACCTTATTAGGTCTGTTTTTTATTTCGCCAATAAGCTACTGTCTCTCTGCATTTCTTTTGATAATAGCTGCCCTTTATTCATATCGCCCAATTAATCTAATTTAAATGACTGCGATGTCCTCTTTGTTAATTAAATATATTTTGTTATGATCGTGATCTTTGCTAGGATAATGATCAATTAAATATTTTCTCAAGGTATTTAATTCAGCCCTATCAATCTTTTTTGATTCAATTGCATTTTCCCACATTACAATTAATGTTTCATCGTCTATTACCTCTAGCACTTGAGGAACAAATTTTTTATTTTCTCGTCTATACGCTTGATACGCTGTGTAAGAAACTGCATCTAATACTGAATACCAGCCATATTGTTTTTGTTCATCTTTTTCTTTAGTAGCGAACTCAGCTACATCCATATAATCTTCACTATCTATATAATTACATAAATCTTCTGCACTTAACTCTTTGCCAGAAAGCCATTTCCAACAATCATCTAAAGCTTTTTCTCCTATGTGGTAACCATCATCTTCTTTATCTATGAATGTATACATTTTTTCAGCTATTGCTAATCCTAGAGCAACTTTAGCCTCTTCACTAAGGTCATTTATAAAATCCATTCTATAGCCTCTTTCCTATTTTTTCATTTTAACTACATTTTCTGTAACACCATTTTTAACATCAAAAGATAAAGTATCTCTTGGATGTGGGACACTTGGATCTCGTTCTGTTGTTACTTTTATTTTCAATTCAGGATATTGATCTGTCAGTTGCTTGAATATTCCTCTTTCCTCACTTGGAACTCGATCAAACAAACCTTTTGTACATTTATTACAAACTCCATTTGGATTAGATTGATGGATATTTAGTATACCTTTTATCTCTTCTGGTTTAAGTCCTGCCTTTTTAACTGCGTCCTCAAATTCTGCGATTACGCCTTCTTCTGCATGATCCATAAATTGAGCGTGCCCTCTAACTGATCTTTTATATGGTGCCTTAATTTTCCGATCAGGATAAACTTCATCTAATGAAGGAAGACCTCCTTCTTTCCTAACTTTTGGCGACCCACCTTCGAACACGCTACGTTCCAAACCTTTGACATCTGTTTTTCCTACAGCAACAGTTTGAGTTTCTGGAACATTCCACTTCTTCCGCAAACGATCTAAATCAGTCTTTCCTACGCTTGCTTGATTAAGGTGGTTGCTTTTCTGATTAATTCCCATTCTGCCATTAAACCCTTTCGCCCCAAACGGCAAAAGCATTCCAAGCGCCGCATTCATACTCGCTTCCTGCTGTTCTTTCGAGACTTTATTTCCAAACATATCGCGACCTGTGATTGCTTCGCTGAAGCCGTTGGTGGCGGTGAGGCCATATAAACCTTTTTGAGATGTTTTCAGGGCGTCAAAGGATTTTTGTGATGTCTTGTAGATGTCGACTGCTCTGACTGCGGCCGATGTGGCTTGGGTGGTTTTATAGACAGCCTTTCCGCCTTTAAAAATGCGTCCTGCCCAGCCAACGATTGGGATGTAACCGGCTGCTGCCATGCCTCCTGCCGCGACTCGCTGACCTGCGGTGAGTTCCTCGCCTGTGATCGGATCAACACCTGTTGCGGCACGTTTTGCATCGTTCACACCAGTCAGTTCATTGACGATATTTCCACCGTAATCGAGCGCTTTTTCATACCAAGGACGGTTGGCGAGGGCTTCTTGTTCCTTCGCAATCTTTCGGGCTTCTTCTTGTTCTTTTTTGATTTTCAGATATTCAGAAGTTTGCTTTTCAATATCGCTTTTTGCCTTGTAGATTTCGCTATTTTGATACGCTTTCTTGTCAAAATTCATAGGCGAAATCGCTTTTCCGTCATTTGTCGCATTCATCATTTCAGCGTACAATGCCATTGTAGCTTGCTGCTCTGTCTCTGACAAAGCATATTCATCTTTTAAATTTTGATCAAGCTCTCTTAAATCTTTGACTGTCTTTTTTCGTTCATCTTCCGCATCTTCTATTTTCTCATCAAAGGTTTGACTATCAAATACTTCTAGAGAAATGAGATCATCAATGTCTTGAAAAATCGTCTTGAGTGCCTTTTTTTGATCCTTTACAATGCTTTTGGCATTTTTGATGCCCATATGTACTGAGTTATCTAAAAAGTGTTCTTCTACAAAGGTATCGCCGCCAAAGCTCGTATCATCAAGTGTCCCAGAAACACCTTCATGAAAGGCTTTTTGCTTATCAATGAAGCTGATAAACATGTCTACATTTCCGGCGAGCTCTTTGTAGAAGCTTTTAATGTTATCGGCACCTTTCCCAGTAAAATCATCACCAAGATTGGCAACATCTTGTAATGCCTGTTTTAAATCTACCATTTGTTCGCGGAGTTCCTGATAGTGTTTTGCCCTTGTGTCCATGGCACTTGTTAGTGCTTTTGCATCAAGTATCTTCCCCAGCAGAATTCACTCCTTCCTATTCATTGACAAGGTCAATTTTACCAACACAAAGTTTGTCATTAAATAGGAATAAAGATACAAAAACAGCACTCAAATGATTTAGAGTTCTCGAAACTTTAAACCTGTAGTAAAGGGTACTCCTCAATATTAGCCCTACTTCGTCCCTCTTCTCATATTCCGTTGAAAACGTTAACCCGTAACTTTTCTGATCAAAAAACAATAGCCATCTGCCTGTTTCTAAACTCTTAACACACCTTCATAATCAAAACCTTGTTCAACATATCCTACATGTAAATGCATACTCTCATCTAAACTATGTATTCTTTCATTTGTACACACTTTCCCCTTACTCCCCTAACTTTTCACATTATACTGAAAATGAATATTCCTCAACTCAACCCAATCAACAAAGTCAGGTACCTTTTTTGTCGTTAAAAAATGTTGAATGATTTGATACGCCTGATTGCGGTCGACATAGCTGCACGATGGCACATACAATGGTGATCCAGCGACCAAATGCTCGATCGTTTGGATCTTTTCTACCTTTTGAAAAGGGACTAAAAAATCTGGATATCTGATGATAAAGAATCCATACGGTTCAGTATAAAAGAAAACTAGACTTTCGCATTCCCAATCTTCCTCTAACTCAATGGAAGATTCCCCGTTTCCTTGTTCCCAATACTCTTCACCCTTCTGAAAGAAGATCCTTTTCATGAATTCTTCTTCCGGATTTTCTACTGGAGCTCCTGTGGGACCGTAGTATAAAAACATCAATATCGCTCCTTCATGCCTATATCAATTTAGATTTAACCGATTGTTCTATTTCCCTCAAGATCATAAAAGGCTTGTGTTTGTTGGTTTAATTTTAGCATGTGAAATAGCTTTGGGTTTAGCTTTTGAAAGGTTTGAGTGCTGACCCATTTTACTTCTTCAATATCATGATCCGGATCTAGAATGTTCATCTCTCCCCCGATCATTTCCGCAAAGAACGTAATGATCAGCGCATGATGCTTTTTATCTTGAAAGAATGCTTCACGAACCGAATGAAGTTCATTTACTTTGACAACATACCCTGTCTCTTCTTTCACTTCACGGATGACAGCCTGCTGCAGGTGTTCACCTTTTTCCACAGCACCGCCCGGAAGTTCCCAATATCCCTTTACATTCTTGACCGTTAATAGATTTTCTTCCTCGTCATAAATAATAGCTGAAACCACGTCTACTCGTTTCAAATGAATCCCCCTTAACATTCCATTCACACCAATAGTCGAATAGGTGGCATGAACTGTTCATTTTATACACTCTTATTGTACTGTATCCTTCATACCGATTGGAGGTCATTGCTTGTAGATGGTCATCATGTTACTTATTGTCCTCATACGATTTACGGGGAATTTCGTTTCTCTTTTGAGACAAATTAAAGCACCAAACGGGAAAATCATCAAACTGTTAGAACATAAAAAAAATAAAACCTCACGCAACTAGCAGGAGGTTTTTTTCCATAGGAGGAATCTTACCGCTTTTCCTCAAACAACATATATCTAATTCGCCGAATATAATGGAGCGCAATATGACCGAGGCATAAAATGAGCCCAATCATCGAAAGAATATAGATGGGCAGCATCAAACCAGGTACATAGTTTATAACAAATCCCAAACTAAACGCTGTCAGCATATATATGCTGATCAACCTCATCAACACCATTTGAAGCCCTCCCTTTCTATAATCACTTTAACATATTTTCCCTTTATCTTCATAATATGCTTTAAAAAAGATGCGAATCCATTAAGACTCGCATCTTTTTAACGTATTCAATTCACCTTTTTCGCCCGGGCTTCCTTCCACTGCTCAAGCTCCGATACTGTTAGTAACTGATATCCTTGTTTGGTCAATTCCTTGATGATCGTGACAGCTGCGTTGGCAGAGGTGTCATAGATGTCGTGCATTAACACGGTTTCTCCGCTAGACGCATGTGAAAGAATGTAGTTTGCGACGTATTGGCTGTTGCGATATTTCCAGTCTTCAGGATCAACGTCCCAAAGCGTGACTTTCATGTTGACAGCTTCGTTGATCTGCCCGTTTGTTCCACCATATGGCGGTCTAAAGTGAGTCGGTGTGAATCCGCTAGCTTTTTCAATAATTTGCTGCGTATCTTCTACTTGTTTGATGGCTTGTTTTAATGGCAGTCTTGTGAGTAAAGGGTGGTTATAGGAATGATTTCCGATTTCATTTCCACCTTTTCTGATTTCACCTAGCATATCAGGATAATATTGAACCCTGCTGCCTAATACAAAAAATGTCGCGTGTCCTTTGTTTTCTTTTAAAGCTGTTAAGATTTTTGAAGTCGTTGATGGATTTGGTCCATCATCAAATGTAAGGGCAATGGCTTTTTGATGTGGGTTAAATATTCGCTGTTTAGGCAGTTTTACAATCTTTCTTTTTGCGATCGGTTCTTTTTTCTCGTTTTTGTTCTTTTCTTTATTGATGTATTCTGGCTTTAACATTCCTTTAAGCAGTGTTTTCTTAATCGCCAGCACTTGAGGGCCTTTCTTGTCTGGTGCAATTTGCCCCGCTGGGAAGTAGAATTCAATAAAACGATCTTTGATGGCAAAATACCGATAATGCTCTGCCTCAGGAGATGTTCCTTGTTTAAGCAAATGCTCGTTTTCAGCAAGAGAGCGATCTTTTTTTAACTCCTCAAATGTCATTTGAGACAGTTTTTTCAGACTTTCTTTCTTTGATAAAAATAGATCATCTATCGATAAAAAATGCTGTTTCTTGAAATCAAAATTGAATATCTTCGTTTCATGTGCGCCTTTTACTCCGCCTTTCAATTCATATGTATTGAATTTGATTGCAGCAGTTTGTTTGGCATAATGAGTAATCTCGTAATCTATGTTTAATTCGTATCGATGATCTTCATCGACATCACTTGCTTCACTAAATGATGTTTTGAATTTATCGAGCGCTGTTTCTGCAAATCTTTTCATCTCTTGATCTAGCTTTTTATGATGAAACACAGGATAGTTCACAGCATATCTTAAGTATCTCCCGTCATTCACGAGGGTCACAATTTCAACTTCTTTATAGCTCGCATCTGGTGCTACCTTCTTCTTCTCTGTCCCGCTTGCCTGCTGATTATGATAAAACGCGGCGATTCCGATGATCATCGCAAGTCCGCATAGGACGAGACTGACTTTCCATTTAATTGACACAAAAATTCTCCTCTCGTGATGCCGTCATGCCTGAATGACGTGTGTTTGTAGGATAGACTTTGCATGCCCCCTTTTTAGTTTGCAAATCACACATTTGTCACATTTTCGACACATTTTTAGAGAGGAATAAAAAAGGACTGATTTCTCAGTCCTTTGATTATTTTTGCATATATAGTTGAAATAATTTCGTTTCTTCATCAATGGAACGCGCTCGATCAAATGCCGCTCTGACCGTCTTTGTATTGTTCATGAGCTCGTACATCATGGTCAGCACAAAGATAAAAGCTGCATTCCCATCTATGTAATCGTCCGGCGCCGAATAAGATGTAGCTCCTGCCTCTAAAAAAGCATCTGCTAGATTTTTCTCTCCTAGTGTGCAGCCTGTAGAGATAACATGAACTCCTTCTAAGGAAGCATACCGCTTGATTTCATCCGCTCCAAAAGCAGTATCCCTAGGCTCTTCATCTTCGTATACATCTTCCCCTAATTCAGGCATGATAAATGCTCCTTCTTCACCATGAAACGATAAAAGAAGGTAATCTATTTCTCCTCTATTTCTACCAGATAACACATGAATCAGGTCATTTGGCCTTCCGATCCAATGCATATCGACTTTCGCGCCGAAGTTTTCAAGTGCTGCACGCAGTGCAAAAGATTCCAACTCACTATTGGGTCCTGCTGCTAACGTAATGCGCATGGCCTGTTGATTCACTTCTATCTCCTCCAGTCTATGATAAAAATAAAACCATTTTTTCCTCATCTGCATATGTATCAGCCCATTTTAACGCTTTTTCTTCGACAGCGTACGACTCAAATCCAACGGAGCGATAGAGGCGCTTTGCTGAATGATTAGTTGTCACCACTGATAAATACACTTGCTCGATGTCCTGCTGTTCTTGCGCGAAGGAAAGAGCTTTCGTCATCAAGGTCTTGCCTGCTCCCATTCCGCGGGCATCAGCTGTTACATACATCGCAGTCAGATTCGCTCGGTGCTTTAACTTCTGCAAGGTTTCTTGGATGAGCGTGACTGCCCCCACAAGCTGCCCTTGATGAAAAGCGCCGAATGTCCACATAGATTGCGCCGAAGCAAAACGCGCTTTATATTTGTCCTTTGTATTGAATTGCTCTTCCTCATAGCTCATTGCAAAACCCTCTGGATTTAATTGCAGTGCTTCTAGTCTGAGTGCTGTATATTCTTCAGCATCATCTGTTGTTAACAATCGAATATTCAGAAAATCACCTCCAAAAGAATGATGGATACTTCCAATTTTATCTTGAAAAGAACTTTGGATCAAAATTTTATTCCTGAATATAAAAAGGCATCCTATAAAAGGATGCCCCTTCACTACCACTTACAGCGCTTCACCGGACGGCAGCAAGGGTTTTTGATATCACTGCCGCAATCGTATTCTTCTACAATATACTCGTTGTGAGTCGATTCAGTGACCGGATAGTAGTTTTCTATTCTTTTAATGTTTTTATTGACGTTTTTAATATGCGTTGGATGAATTTTTCTGATCGTTTGTTCATTCGTTCTTGTGTTGACAATTTGACGTGTGGGGAAAACAACCGTTTCTTCTCGGCGAGGCCCAAAGAAGAAATCATCTAATCGATTTCGGCTCATCTTAACACCCCTTCAAGTTGTCTTTCACTTACACTCTATCGTATGTAAGAGGCACCTTTCGTGATTAGATACATGTCTATTTTTAAAGAAATCCACTTTCTATCTAGTTTTCTTTTTATTTACAAAAGGACAATTTTAACATATTATACAAATGATATATTGAGAAGATAGGACATCCATGAAAACAACACATAAGCTCTTTTTATTCACTGTATTTTTTCTACTCATCATCAAATAAGAGGTGAACGATATGATTAACACGACACAGCCATTCGAACGAAACAAGCTAGACATTGCACTAGAACTAACTCAATTACATCTGAATCAATATCAAACCAATCATCCTGATCAGCTGAGTGAAATTTACGCGAAATATTACGCGCTGCTTGAAGTGCTGGATTTGTCATCCTATGATCAATTAATTGATTTACTGCCAAATGAGCTCAAACAGACGCTTGAGTAAAAAAACCATCTATCCCGTGTGGGTAGATGGTTTTCTTAAATTTATACACGTGCAGCCATATCGGTTTCGATTTGCTCTAAGCTTCTTCCCTTTGTCTCGACTAGCACAAATCGGGTGAATAATAGTCCGATTAAGCAGATGACGCCAAATGAGGAGAAAATAACCCCAAAGCTGAATTGATCTGCCAGGATAGGGAAAACGAGTCCAACTGCTAACGATCCGGTCCAGTTAAAGGCAGAAGAGATACCTGCTCCGATGCCTCTGACAGATAGCGGGAAGATTTCGCCAATGATGATCCAAGTGATCGGTGCCCACGAGAAGGCATAGCACAAAATAAAGCAGCAAAGTGAAATCAATGTCACCCAGTTTAAAATTCCTTCACTGACGCCAAGTGCACCTAATGCGGCTGGTGCAAAGAAAGAAAGAGCCATGCCCGATCCCCCTACAGTGAGAATCGTTCGGCGGTCGAAGCGGTCAACAAATTGTAAAAAGATCACGGTCGTGACGACAAAAATGACACCGACAATGACTGTAAAACCTGCGGCGACCTGCGGCGCAAGGCCTACATTCCGAGCGATACTCGTTGCATAATAGACAATGGAGTTCGCGCCTTGAATTTGTTGAAGGGTCGCCATTCCAACCCCAATGAAAAGAGCCATTCTGAATTTCTTTTGAAACAATTCACGAATACCCGAGCGTTCTTCTTTGGCGACTTCTAAGATTTCCTGCATTTCTGATTCGATTTCTTCACGAGAAGAACGAAGTGATCCTAATACCTCTCGTGCTTTATGAGCCATTCCGTGTTTAATCAAATATCTCGGAGATTCAGGAAGCTTCAGCATGCCAATATAAAGCACGATCGCAAATAAAGCAGCACTTCCCAGCATCCAGCGCCAGCTGTCTGGGATGGGTTCAAACACAAACGCGACAATATAGCTGAGCAAGAGTCCAGTTACAATCATGAGCTGATTGAGTCCAGATAATTTCCCGCGGATTTTAGCAGGAGCGATTTCAGACATGTAAGCCGGAACCAATGATGAGGCTGTTCCTACTGCTGTCCCTAAAAAGATACGAGCGATGGTGAGTGAAATCTCTTCAGGTGCGACAGCTGATCCGATAGCCCCGACAAAAAAGATAACGGATGAGACCAAAATGAGTTTTCTGCGGCCAAATTTATCCCCTAAGAGACCGCTTAAGATGGAGCCAATGATGGCCCCGCCCATTAATGAAGAGACAACAATTCCAAGCCATAATGGGCTGAGCTGAAATTCTTCCTGAATATGTCCTTCCGCCCCTGCAATAATACCAATATCATACCCAAATAAGATGCCTGCAAAGGACCCGAAAAAGAAGATAAATTTGCTTGACACTTTTTTCTCCAAGTGGATGACCCCCTCACTTAATTAACCGCTTACATTTCTCCCTGTGCTTCCACTGTAAACAGTAGAAGATCTTTCACCCTTCTTCTATAAAACCACATATTCTGCATTGACAAGCTTTGCAAATTGAACAATTTGATCAACCGTTAAATTGAGAGACACGACTGTATGATGGCCTCCCCCTTGCTTAATCCATGCTTTGACGCCATCCTGAAAATTCGGTTTGATTTTCCACAATACACGCGCAACTGGTAAATGAGGTGCCGCTTCCTCCGGTTTAAAGGCTTCGACTTCTTGTATCAGCCATTTAAAATGTGTTCCAAAATCAGCTATGGAGACAACGACACCTTCGCCTGCTTTTCCATCAAATACAAGACGTGCTGGATCTTCCCGGTTTCCAATCCCAAGTGGAGACACGACAATGAAAGGTTTTGTATGGGCGAGCGCTGGATCTACTTCCAGCATATGAGATTGCAGCACTGCTTCCTGCCCAGAGGTCATTTCATATGTGTAGTCCTCCATAAAGCCAGTAGATTGATGATGGCTCATCACCTTTAATAAGCGGGATAGTGCAGCCGTTTTCCAATCGCCTTCCCCAGCAAAGCCGTATCCCTTTGCCATCAGCCGCTGTACCGCAAGTCCAGGCAGCTGCTTCATCCCATGTAAATCTTCAAAGTTTGTTGTAAAGGCATGATAGCCGCCTTCATCTAAGAAACGTTTGATGGCGATTTCATATCGTGCCTGCACCTTGACACTTTTTTCCCATTCTTCAACTGAATACGTTCCATAATTCACATCATATTGCGTTAAATACTCAGCAAATAATGCATCTACCTCTTCTTCCTCTACTGCATTTACATATTCGACGAGGTCGCCTATTCCAAAGTAATCAACGGTCCATCCTAATTGAATCTGCGCTTCGATTTTATCGCCTTCTGTCACGGCCACATGCCGCATGTTGTCACCAAACCGAGCTACTTTGATGTGAAAGCTCTCATGATAGGCAGCCGCAACGTCCATCCAATCAGCAATTTGCTGCTGCACATCCGGCTTTGACCAATGACCGGTTACAATTTGGTTTTGTTTATTTAAACGTGCATTGATATAGCCATATTCTCTATCTCCATGTGCTGATTGATGGAGATTCATATAATCCATGTCGATTGTGTCCCACGGAATCTTTTCATAATATTGTGTGACAAGATGCAAAAGAGGTTTTTGCAAAAGATTGGTCCCGCGTATCCACATTTTCGCTGGTGAAAATGTATGCATCCACGTCATCACACCAATGACTTCATCGCGATAATTGACCTCTTTCATAAGTTTTGTGATTTGATCGGAGCTGACAGCCAGCTCCTGCAAGATCACGGGATAAGGAAGTAAACCGCTTTCATTTAAGGCATCTGTCATCTTTTGTGCATTTGCTTTTACTTTCTGCAGTGCTTCATCACCATATAGATGCTGTGACCCAACGATAAACCAAAATTCTTTTTTCTGACTTGTTAACATAGATATCCCTCTTTTCTTTATCTTGAAGGTTTTTGTCCGTAATACGCATGCTTTCCATGTTTTCTTAAGTAATGTTTATCTAAAATTCGCTGCGGCAATGGCTCCGCAAATTCGTTCAATTGCTTGGCAAAAAGGTTCATTTTGGCAACTTCATCTAAAATCACACTGTTTGTGACCGCACTTTTTGCATCCTTCCCCCATGTAAACGGACCATGACCTTGAAGCAATACACCGGGTACTGCCATGACATCTAGGTTTCTTTTCTCAAACGTTTCGATGATCAGCCGGCCGGTCTCTACCTCATAACCGCGATTGACTTCTTCTTCTGTCAGAAAACGAGCGCACGGAACAGCGCCGTAAAATGTATCGGCATGTGTTGTGCCCATTGCTGGTAAATCAAGACCTGCCTGCGCCCAAACGGTTGCCCACATAGAATGGCTATGCGAAATGCCCCCTATTTCCTCAAAGTGTTTGTAAAGAACTGCATGTGTAGCTGTATCTGACGAAGGACTGAATTCTCCTTCCACCACTTCACCGTCAAAGTTCACCACGACCATATCTTTTGCTGATAGCTGGTCATACGCTATGCCGCTCGGCTTAATCACAAACAAACCACTGTCACGATCACATGCACTGACATTGCCCCATGTAAATTTCACAAGTCCGTATTTTGGCAAATCTAAATTTGCTTGATACACTTCTTCTTTTAAGCGATCTAGCATACCGTCGTCACTCCTTTCTTTGGCATCAGATGCGCTACTGCCGCTTCTTCAATCGGAAGCCCCTTTTGATAGCGCTTTAAAAATTCGTCAAAGCCTTTGACATCGAGTGGATCGGGCTCCATGGGCTCTTCTGATGTATGGGCAAATACCCGGTGGGTAAGAAATTCAGCCAATGTTTGCTGATGATGATGGACCATATATGAAGCAAGGACCGCCATCCCAAACGCACCACCTTCTCCCGCTGTTGAAACGACTGATACAGGTGTATTCAGCGCTGCGGCAACCATTTTTTGTCCAACGAGCGGTGTTTTAAATAATCCCCCATGTCCTAGTAAGCGGTCAATCACTACATGCTCCTGTTCCTTTAACCGGTCCATGCCTATTTTCATAGCACCAAAAGCGGAGAACAAATGGGTGCGCATGAAATTAGCGAGGTTAAAGCGGCTTTCAGGAGACCTGACAAAAAGAGGTCTTCCTTCTGGCAGTCTCGTAATATTTTCACCAGAGTAATAGCCATAGCTTAAGAGTCCGCCGCCATCTCGATCTGCTTCTAAAGCTTGCTGCAATAGGGATTCGTATAACCTTTCTGACTCCACTTGCATGCCTAGTGCTTCAAATGCCTCTCTGAATATATTCATCCAAGCGTTTAGGTCACTTGTACAGTTATTCGCATGAACCATGGCAACTGGCAGTCCATCCGGCGTCGTGACAAGATCCACTTCTGGATAGACACCTTTTAGATCCTGCTCTAGCACAATCATGGCAAAAACAGATGTCCCAACAGAAATATTCCCAGTCCGTCTTTCTACACTGTTTGTCGCCACCATTCCCGTTCCAGCGTCACCTTCCGGCGGGCAAAATGGAATGCCTGGCTGCAAATGTTTTCCTTGATCCAAAATGGCTGCCCCTGCTGCCGTTAACACGCCTGCCTCTTCGCCTGCTAAATAGACACGCGGCAGAAGGTGGCGAAGCTTCCACGGATAGCCTTTTTCTGCAATCAATGCTTCAAATTGCTGGAGCATTTCTTCATTGTAGTCCTTCGTTTCGTCATCAATTGGAAACATCCCTGACGCATCTCCAATACCAATGGCCTGCTTTCCGGTTAACAGCCAGTGAATATATCCAGACAAAGTGGTCATATATTCTAATCGGGATAGATGTTTTTCCTCTTGTAAAACCGCTTGATACAAATGAGCAATACTCCATCTTTCTGGAATATGAAATTGAAATACATCTGTCAGCTTTTGACTCGCCTCGATGGTCGTTGCATTTCGCCATGTTCGGAACGGAACGAGAACCTCTCCTGTATGATCACATGCCACATAACCATGCATCATCGCTGATACCCCGATTGAGCCAATGGTTTGAATGGTCACACCATACTTTTGCTCAGCCTGTTCTTTCATCTCTAGATAGGCCACTTGCAGACCTGTAATGATATCAATTAAGTTGTACGTCCAAATTCCATCCTGGAGAAAACTTTCCCATTCATATGCACCTTGTGCAATTGGCTGAAATTCCTCATCTATTAAAATCGCTTTAATTCGTGTTGAACCAAATTCAATGCCTAAAGATGTCCGTCCTTCTTTCAAGGCTTTGGCCGTCTCTTTATGATTCAATCTACGTTCACCCCCATTTTGATAGCGGTTTCAATTTTGTTTTTCTAGATTCATTGATTCTCTGGTACAATCACAATATAATATTTGTACGTACATATGTCAATAATAAATATAGTTGTACATACACAATGTGACAAAAACCTGCATTTTTTCTGGAGGGGTTATGACAGAAAAGGAAAGCGCCTGTTTTTGATTCGACAACCATGTTAAAATATGTCCATACAATTTCTTCTCAATCCGAGTAGATGATCAACTGAGAAAGAAGTGAAATGATGAAAAAGAAGTACCAGATCATTATTGATGATATAAAAAGCAAAATACTCACAGGGGATTATCGGATCGGGGAGCGCATTCCAACCGAATCAAGCCTGCAAGACATGTATCAAGTAAGCAGACATACAGTTCGAAAAGCCATTTTGGAATTGTCCAGCGAAGGATTTTTGCGCAGCGAAAAAGGTTCAGGCACATTTGTGACCAATCAATATCAAACAAAACCTGCGGGACATGCACATATGAAAACGATTGGGGTCATTACAACATACATATCCGATTACATTTTCCCTTCTATCATTCGAGGCATTGAAAGCCGATTAAACGAAGAGAACTATTCCTTGTTACTGGCAAGCACAAATAACGATGTTGAGCAGGAGAAAAAAGCACTGGAAATGATGCTGTCTTTTGGGGTGGACGGACTTATTGTCGAGCCGACGAAAAGCAATTTATATAATCCAAACATTTCGTACTACTTATCCTTTAAAGAACAGGATGTACCGCTCATTATGATCAATGCCTATTATGAGCAGCTAGAGGTTCCTTTTCTCTGTTTAGATGATGTGAAGTCCAGCTATTTAGCCACAAAAGAGCTGATCACCTCGGGCCATCAGCAAATTGGACTTATTTCAAAAACAGATGATTTACAGGGGAAATATCGGATGAAGGGCTATATTCAAGCGCTAGGTGAAGCGAAGCTTAATTTCCTGCCTGAGCATGTGCTCTTTTTCGATACAGAATCTAAGCAGCATTTGGGGGAGCAAATTCACACATTTCTGATGGCGCACAGACATGAATTGACCGCCCTTGTTTGCTATAACGATGAGGTGAGTTTAGAAGTAGCCAATGTATGCAGCGAAATCGGGCTGTCCATTCCAGATGATCTCTCGATTATTGGACAGGATAATTCGTATATTGCCCAGAAAAATGCCCATGTGAAGCTGACAACACTGACCCATCCACAGGAGCAAATGGGCCGTGATGCAGCAGACTGGATGATTAAAAAAGTACAAGGGAAAAAGAATCTCCCTGATCAAACGTTTTACGAGCCTGAATTGGTTCCAGGTGAAACGATCAAACGAATAAAATGAGCCCTTGCCGCAGGTGGCTCATTTTATTTTAGATTCCAGCATATCCATCAGATCATACGCTATACGATCGGGAGAGTCTTGCGTGATTCGATTACGGTAGTTGGATAAAACGACCACGCCTGCTTTTGAATGCGGGCGAAAGCCAATAAAACTGGAGAATCCCGACGTCGCCCCATTATGGCAAATAAGTCCTGTGTCATCGATGACCCAGCCGAGTCCCATTGACATGTTCCTGCCCATATCCCCTCTTGGTTCATGCGTGATTTTCCAAAAAGAATCCGCATCTGCGTGTAGATGGGCCGAGAGAAATGACAATAAATCTGTGATGGTCGAGCGAATAGCGCCAGCTCCTTGATAGTCAAGCATATGAAGCGGCGGAACCTCTTTACCATTTTCTCGATGACCTAAGATCATCTTTGATTTTATATCATCCTTGATAGTAATAAAGGTACTTGATAGATGAAGCTCATCCACGATATATTCCATCAATAGCTGTTCATATGTTTTGTGACGAGACCAGCCCATGATTAAACCAAGCAGCCCGATACCCACATTGGAATAACGAGATGGAAAGCTTTTTGGCTGATTCCACTTTTTCGAGTTTAACAGTTTCATTAATTCATCGAGTGAATATTGACAGAACATATCTCTTCTCACTTTAGGAAGGAAGCATAGCTGCAAATCTCTAAGAAGACGATGCGGAGGAAGTCCAGACGTATGGGTTGCCAGCTGCTCTATTTGAATGGGATGATTCTTTCGAATATGAGGACAATACAGTGAAATCGAATCATCGAGTTTCATCTGCCCTTTTTGCAACATGCTTGACAATATACTTGTCGTAAAGACTTTTGAAATCGAGCCAATCTCAAAAATGACATCCTCTGGCTCCACTCGCTTTTGTATAGGGTGATCCCCGAAATGAAAGACATGTGTTTCCCCTTGATGAATCAATCCGATCACAAGCAGTGCGTCCTTCTTTTTCTCTATATAAGAGGAAGCGATTCTCTGTACTTCTTGTTTGAGCGTCATTCATTCTCATCCTTTCTCTTCGTTTTGATGTGGGATCAATTGATCGAGCTTTTCATAAATCGATGTCAATGTGGAGATCTCATCGAGGGATAATGCTGAATAATATTTTTCAATAATCGCAAGCTCTACCTTTCTCATATTCTCGAGGTACGTTATGGCCTTCTCAGAAAGTTCAACATGCAATTCCCTCCGATTATGCGGGTTAATGCTGCGGCAAATCCATTCTTTTTTTTCAAGCGTGTTTAACAATTGACTCACTGCACTTTGAGTGATACCTAATTGCTGGGCAATTTGAATAGGAGAACTTCCCCCTTTCTGTTCAATAAAATTCAGTACAATATGCTGCTTATCGGTTAACTCATCTACAAATAATTCTTCAAACTCTAATCGGAGCTTTTGATGGATGCGAGCTTCGATATTGTTTAGCTCTTGGATCATAGCTGTTTTGGATATCAATTTTATCACCTTCATAATTAAGATACCTTAAGTATAAAGCAACCTTTATATTAAAACAAGAAAAAATCCCCATCTTTTAGAAAGATAGGGAACTTGCCTATTACGCCTCTTCTTTAGGAGTAGGCACCGCACATACGCCATCTGCACATGCCGCTTCAAACGCATTGTCAGCAGCTTTCTCTGCTTGAGCTGCTTCCTCTTTCCAAGCTGTTTCAAGTGCACGCAGGAACGTATCTGCTGGCTGGGCACCTGCAACTGAATACTTGTCATTGATCAAGAAAAATGGAACAGCATTGATACCAAGCTGTCTCGCTTCTTGTTCGTCTTTTCGGACATGATCGGCAAATGCTTCGCCGCCCAAAACTCGCTGTACTTCCTTCTCATCAAGGCCTGCTTTTTCTGCAATGTCTAAAAGGGTTTGACGGTCCCCAACATGCTTTCCATCTGTAAAATACGCTTGAAACAGCTCTCCCATGACGAAATCGCCTTTCCCCATTTGACCAGCATATTGTGCCAATCGATGAGCATCAAAGGTGTTTGTCAACACGAGCGGATCAAATTGAAAATCGATTCCTTTCTCTTTGCCGGCCTGCTTCACCTGCTCATTCATCGCCATTGCCTGGCTGCGGCTCATTCCATATTTTTTGACGAGCATATCATGGACATCATAATCGATCTGAGTAGGTGCATGTGGATCAAGCTCGAAGCTTTTAAACTCGATTTCTACCTGTTCCTTCTCTGGGAATTGTTCAAGCGCTGTTTCCAGCTGTTTTTTTCCTATATAACAAAAAGGACAGGCAATATCTGACCAGATTTGTACTTTCATCTTCATCTTCCTTCCGTGTTTACGCTTTTTCTTCAACGATGTAACAATTATAGTTACATCAAATAGAAGATGTCAAGATTCTGATCTTGATTGAAATGAAAAAGCCTCTCCTTTTAAGAAAGGAAAGGCTTTGAAAATATCTATTCTAAATTTGCATGGTGACCGTACATTGTATGTGTGTCGAGCTCTTTTATTTCCATTAACCTTAAAATGACCGCATCGTATGTCAGAAGAAGCGATTGCTCAAATAGTGAGCCCATTGGCTGAATGGTATGATGGTTTCCTTCCTGTTGATCCTTCGGTGCACCTGACAATAAGATGACTTCATCCGATAGATCAGCTAAAGGTGACTCAGCAGAAAGCGTGAACGCTGCCACTTTTCCACCAATTGCTTTTGCTTTTTTTGCAAGGACGAGTAAAGACTCTGTACGGCCAGATCCGCTCCCCACAATCAAAAGATCCTCTTCTGTAAAAGAAGGCGTATTCGTTTCACCAATTACATATGCCTTGACGCCAATATGCGTAAGTCTCATCGCAAACGATTTTCCCATCAAGCCAGATCTGCCTGCACCTGTCACAAAGACTTTTTGTGCAGATAAAATACTTGTAACCAGGCGCTCTGCTTGTTCGTCTTGAATGGCAGACGAATGATCAGAAAGCTCATTTAAAATGGCTTTCACATAGTCGCTGGTCTTCATGATTGTGCGATCAGCTGCTTCATTTGTGCAGCCACTTCTGCTTTATTGTCCTGGCTTGCGATACCGCCGCCGACAATGATTAAATCAGGGTTTAATTTCACGACTTCAGGTAACGTATCAAGCTTAATTCCACCTGCAATCGCTGTTTTCGCCTGCTTGACAACTTCTTTAATCGTCATAAGATCAGCAAATGAATTTTGACCAACTGCTTGCAGGTCATAGCCTGTATGCACACAAATATAATCGACTCCAAGCGCATCCAGCTCTTTTGCACGGCCTGCGATATCTTTGATGCCAATCATATCAACTAAAATTTGTTTTCCTCTTGCTTTCGCTTCTTTCACCGCTCCTTGAATAGACATATCTTCTGCCGCTGCAAGAATGGTGACAATATCTGCTCCAGCTTCAGATGCCTGCTGCACTTCATAGCCGGCAGCATCCATAATTTTTAGATCAGCGAGTACACGTAAATTCGGAAAAGCCTGCTTGACTTCTCTTACAGCACGAAGCCCTTCGTTAATCACAACAGGTGTCCCAATTTCGACCACATCAATGGATGCTTCTACTTCTTTGATCAGCTCAATTGCCTCTGGTATATTCACTAAATCTAATGCTAATTGTAATTTCATAACTTTCACTCCCGTTTTTCATCTCATCTTCAAGAGCTCCGCGGATGATGCATCTTGAACGATGAAATGAGTATAACAACAGGAATGACGCAATGTAAGTACGCACTTTTTTTTTACATACTATACTTTTCCGCATATGGTTACAAAAAAGATACTGTCTTTTGGGCAGTATCTCAGGGTAAAGACAAAGGGCTAAAATAAAGTTATTTTAGCCCTTTGCCTACAATCGTCTTTCTATTTATCATCTTTTAAGAAATTGCTGTCGAGATATTGTTTTCCCCAATCATACATCGCCTCTAAAATCGGCATTAAGCTTTCTCCTAGTTCTGTGAGAGAATACTCAACCTTTGGCGGGACGACAGGATAAACCTCCCGGTGCACAATGTGATCTTCCTCTAATTCTCTTAGCTGATTGACAAGCATTCTTTGCGTAATCCCAGGCATTAACGACTTTAACTCACCAAAACGTTTTGTCCCTTCTCTGCCAAGGTGCCATAAAATCAGCATTTTCCACTTACCGCCGATAATATTCAGCGTCAGCTCCTTTTCGCAGTTGAACACTTTATTTTCCATTCGTGATGACAACGACATACACTCCTTTAATAACAAACCAATTAGGTTTTATCATAACTGCAACAAAATGGATTGCCTAGCATATGGTCTTCGTTATTGATTTTGTTTTTTAACAAAAGCCATCACAGCCTCCGTCATTTTTTGTGCTTCTTTTGGCGCCCTGTCTGATCCAAACCATTTGTTCAAGTCACTGTGGCTCAGCGTATGCACCCGAAAAACAAACCTAGAGCCTTTGTCATGATTCAGTTTTCCAGCAAATCTGTACACCTCAGGATTTTCCCAGCCCGTGACCAAATAGACAGGTGGTAAATTCTTTTGATTCATATAAGTGACAGGTGATGCCTTTGTCCAGTTCTTCTCTTGTTTGCCAAAGACTTTTTTGTACGATGGGATGGCTTGTATAAATTGATTGATGTTTAACGGCCCGTCAAGAACCACAATGGAATTGATCGTTGTTGGCGACAGCCCCACACGTTTTAAGTAAGTCGAATCTGTGGCAACCAATGCCGTCAAATGACCGCCCGCTGAGTGACCCATGACATTGATTTTTGATGAATCAATTTGATATTCATCCGCATGATCCTTCACCCATTTAATGGCGTTTGCCGTATCATCTGCCATCTGCTCATAGTTGGCATTAGGGTGAAGCCTGTAATTCATCGAAACAAACACATATCCTTGACCTGTAAAATAATCAGCTTTAGAAGCGACTCTATTCTTATCGCCGCCTGTCCAGCCGCCGCCATGGAGATAGATCATGACTGGATGCTTCTTCTTTTTATCTTCATCTTTGCCCTTCGGCATATACATATCGAGTGTTTGCTGTTTATTTTGTGTGTCTGCATAATGGATGTTTGTCGTCGGTTTAGGCTGGTTGAAACGGAACACAAAGAATGCGCATACCAATAAGCCAGAGATGACAACCGCAAATAAGAGCCATTTCAAGATTCGATTCAATGTCATTGCACCTTTCTATGTTGGGATGGGGAAGCATATTTAGGCATATGTTGGTAGACTATCATGATTCATTTGATACGACTTGTATGACCTGAACCGTTTCACAATAAAAAGAAAAATACTGTTCTTCATAATCTTCGACAAAGTAATTCAAATATTCCCAGCCTCTATCCAAAAGTTGAATGTTCAAAAAAAGATAGGAATCGTTTGTTAACTCCAAATCTTTGATTTGAACAGAAGAGACATTGGTGAATTTCAGATGAATGTCTGCTTTATGGGTCGCAGATTCGTATGGGATATGTAGATGAATACAGTTGATCAAGTCGTAATGTTCATTATACTCTTTAAAGTAGTGAAATTCATTGATTTGCTTTAGATGGTTGATATCGAAATCAGGGATTTGCTTCTGGATTTTTTCATCTAAAAACCATGTCATCGTTTGTCCTCCAAGAGGTTATTGTATAAGTGCAATGATTTGTTTCCTTGTTTCTTCATGGTATTGAACGTAGGAATGCAAAAAAGGATACGATTCAAGGATATGTTGAAACGATTTGATTTGAGGGTATTGCTCTTCAAATGACTGACGCAGCACGTTTAACTGTTTTTTCGGTATTCGTTTATGATCAACCACATAACTCAAGCTCCCTGCAACAAGTGAAAAAAATAAATAAAAATCACCTGAGGGCATACCAGTTTTTTCTTCAAAAGAGACGATATCATCTGGATAAGAGGTATCTAATAAGTATTGATAACGTTGTTTTAAATCATCGAATAAGCCTTGTTTATCACGGCTGATTTTCATGGGTCTTTCTCCATTCTCTCATTGTTTTTAACATCTTATCTAGATAATCGATCCATTTTTCTACACTACTAAACATCAATTCTATCTCCTAACGTATTCTCCTATTTTTTCAATATGAACTCTATTTTTATCATGTCACGGAGTTTGTAAATATTCTTCAAATGAGAATAAAGTCCGCTTTTTTTCGAAATTCGCTTAAGATTTTCTGATCTCCTGTAAAAATAACATCTGTCGAATCAAAGAAACCGATTTCGAACACAGCTTGAGGAATAACGGGTGTATAATTTACATCCCAATATTTTTCATTTTCATCAATTTGAGGTATTGAGTTGATATTCAAATGATGTACATGACGAGGCAATGCGGTCAAAACAGCGAATATAAATGAATAAGAATAGTCATTTAAGAATTTTTTGAAATGTTCACCCTTTAGAAATAAAAAATCCATATAATCTGGCATCACTTCTGAATGGGATTGATTTTTACGATCATGAAGCATTGTGAGTGTCACATCGCTTATGACCCAGTTGTAGTCTTCTACGTTTAAATTCACTTTCTTAACTAATTCATTTGCTTCGAATAAATCTTCTGCTAATACGATTCTCATATACTTGCTCCATTTCATAAAATTTAAATCCCATTAGGCAAACTAAAAATATTCTACAGTATCGAAGTCTGTCCATAATTTCCAATCAGTGTTCGTGTTTACATTTAAAATCAATAAATCTAATCTTCAAATACATAGAACATGTAGATATATGTAAAATTTATTTTCTAGTTTTATAATTTCGAATAAGTTCTTTTTTAAAATCATCAGGAAGTCTTTGATTCGGAAATACAACTGAAATCCAACCTAATACAACCTCATCTAGAGTTCTCCACGTTTTTAACGTTTGGCTATTCATCTGTTCTAATTGATGAATCGCTAATACTCCTATCTCATAACCTCTTTCGCCATAAATGATCCATTTCGCAGAAGGGGAAACCCATATCACACGTGAAGCAATATCCATTATGCTATCATTTACACTCTCTATCGGATAATCCGTTAAGAGATCCAGGTAACCACTTGGTGTAAGGTTTAACGGGATTTTCACCCAAGGATAATAACCAAAACTATGATAATAATCATCCATCGTCTTCTTCTCATCTAATACTGCCATTAGTATATATTCATCTCTATGGTTCAAAGCTAAATCTTTTAGTGTCTCCCAGCTATCGTCTGATAATAACCAATGAAATTCTTCGAATAAGTAATAAGGTGTTTTTGTTTTCAACACTTGATCAGGGAATGTCTTTGTCCTGTGAATGAGCATATGAATAAATGATTGAACATGTTCAAATTCTTTTGGATCGGATATAAACAAATGTTTCACTTTATGCTCCTTTTATATCTTTGGGTGAATCATCAGTCATCATTTCACCGCTTGTAACATGACGCATAATGAGATAGCATTTGATTGAGATAGTCATCAAATGTTTTTTGATCCTTCAATATTAGTTCTAGCCAATTTGCTAAATCAGGGTGGTTCAGTGGCTTCCACTCTTCTTTTAATAACCTATTTTTCACAGAATCTTTTGTTGACACCGTACCTATGATACAAATTTCCATATCTCTATCTCCCCAAATCGCCCACTGTAAAGAATGAGATAACCAGACACTATGTTCGAATTCGTGATTATATCATCCGCTATGTAACCTTTTGGGTGCGTCCATAGTGCATTTACATAATCCTCATCTGAAATGTTCACACTCGTTTTCAGCCAATTATAATAACCAAATTCCTTCAAATAGTATTCGGTTGGATCTGGTTGAAGGACTGCAGTCAAAAATTCTCTATCTTGTGTAACATTTGATAACTCTTTTATTGTTGGTAAAATATCATCACTCAATGCCCAATCAAACTCTTGAAACAAAAAACAATCAAAATTCTTACGGAAAACTTGTTGTGGCAGCATTTTATTTTGGTCAAACACATTGTCCACTAAATTCTGATAGGATTTGAATTCTTCTTCTGAACGAATAAATAAGTCTTCAAGCTGTTTCAAACAAATGCCTCCACTCGTGTCAATCTAGTAGTTTTTTAAT
Organism: Bacillus sp. FSL K6-1000; assembly: GCF_038630785.1. NCBI lineage: Bacteria > Bacillati > Bacillota > Bacilli > Caryophanales > Bacillaceae > Bacillus > Bacillus sp. FSL K6-1000. Next base: position 2,339,090 of record NZ_CP152042.1, read on the forward strand.
TCTTCCTCTATATCTTTCTTTAATGTTTGAATTTCAATTGAAACCGAATCTTTTCGATTATAGAAAATGGACGGATTGATTCCATCTGCTATCATGCCCGGAAGCCACTCTTCTATAAAATCGTCTAAATCAATCATTTCTGGCACTGTTTTTTTCCCATGGATCGATTGCGCTATAAGCGGCATGATTCTCTGTCGGCCAAAAATGAAGCTGCGGCACACCATGTTCATCCTCTGACATCACCCATCCATTCTCATTTCTTAATGACCAAACCTCTTCAAAATCAACAATCTTTTTGATGAAATAGGCATAACGCTTTTTCGCAGATAACTGGATGGTGGTTTCTAATTCTTTCGGGTGCATGGTCATTGCGTCACTCCTTATCTATTTATTTACTGTAGAGCGCGACATGATTTTAGAGATTACTTATTGAATACGACGACCCCATATGGATTGTAAAACAAATCATCTTCAGGATAAAAATCGTATTCAATCAGATCTAACTTTATTTGCTGACCTTCATCATAGATAATCTTTTCTTTTAAAGTTTCTCTTTTTTCTTGAATAGATTTGTTTATCCAATTTAAAAAGTGCCGCTCTATTTCATCAGCATGAAACCCTTCAAACATCATTTCAGGCTCTCCAAATTGTTGAAAACCACTGGTGACATACACAACATCACTTTCTTGCACAATAGAAGTCATATATTGATAAGTGTTGAATTTTTCCATTAAACTTAACCATGACTCCTTCATAAAAGATCGACCAGATGATTCAACTTTTATCGCCGTGCCATCAATCTTTAGTAAATCCTTAGTACATTGTACAAGAGCGTTTATTTCTTCTAAGGATTCAGTCATCCCAATGATACATGTTTGATGCTTATCTATTTGTTTAAGTTTTTCTGCATTGAATTGTTCTTTTGGAAGGAAAGTCTCGCTTAATTGATCAATATGATCAACTACTTCAAGGTCGTAATAAGTTCCAGTTAGTTTTTGTATAATTCGATGATTAACATATATATAATCATTCAATTCTTAGAGTTCTTTTAAATGATGTGACCAAAATCCTGGAATTGCGATAACTGTTTCAGGCATAAAATTTACTCCTTTTATTTAAATTAAGGCTAAGCCATAAGAATATAACAAGATGTTCTATAGGAACTATTTGTATTTTTCTAACCAGTCATTCAAATCATCTACAGAATGTAAGTAAGAATAATGTAAGTAAGAATTAGGTGAATCTTTCAAATCAATTCCACTCAAAAGAACCAACATATCCCAAACTTGATCATCGTCTATTTCTGGATCGTCTGAAGAAACGTAATTTTCAGCCCAATCAGAAACTTGTTCTCTGGTGATCGTCCCCTATAAGACACGGAGTAAGACAAATATTAATAAAGCTGTTATAAATCATCAATTCCGACTTATTTTTTCTGTTTATGAATAAAAAAAGAATATTTAATATGAAATACCATATTAAATATTCTTTAGGGAGAATAGCCGTTATTACTTAGAATCTTTTACAATACAACTCTCTATATACACAAACAAAAAATTCAACAAATTGATAAACTTCTTGCCTAGTTAGCAATATTTTTATAACTAGATATGAAGTGTTCTAGCTGATTCTTTAAGTCTATTATTTTGAATTGGTCTAAGTTTAATTCAAAATCAAGTGTTTCTTCAAAATCAACTTCATTATATTCAAGTTTAATTAAAGTTTGTTTAGTGCTTCTTTCAATTATAACTTTAAGTTTTCCGTCTAATGAACTTGATACATTTTTCTTATTAACATGTAAAAGACTTTTATGCCAACTGTTGAAGAAACGAAGATTTAATTCAATTTCTTCAAAGCGAATGTAAATATTTTTTTTAGATAATAATAATTGACTTACAAAATGATAACCATTATCAAATTCATCTGACTGTTTGGCTCTCAGTATCTTAAATTCTATTTTGTCATCATTATTTATAAAACTAAAACTCTCCATACAATCCTCCTAAAATACAGAGATAAATTCTATTATGTCATTATGCAATGATTTCAGCAAAAAATGATCTATTTTCTGCTCAAGATAAATAGTACATTGCGGATTTTCAGAATCTTTACTGATAATTATAGAAAAAGTATAATCATCTACTTTTTCTATAATTAGTTCAACTTGTTTTGTAAAATCTCTCAAACAGCACTCTTTTAAATGACCGTTAAGTATACTTTTTACATCAGCCAAAAATTCATTCAATAACTTCTTATTAAAATTAAGTTTGTAAAGAAGAATTTTTTTATTTAAGGATGAGTAATCAAATCGACATGTAAATATCTCATTTTCACCCTCAATATATTCATCTAATTCAAGTGAAATCTGGCAAATGGTATTGTTTAAAGAAAAAACTTTCATGTGTATGCTCCTTATTAAGGTTACCGGAAATCTAACGTTTCTTTTTCTTCTTAATATCTTCATAATGGAAATGTCGAATCTTTTTTGATTTCGAATTATATACAACCTTGAGTTTGCGTTTTTTTCCATTTTTATACATAGTCGTCCAATATGCGCTATAACCTTTTGCTCCATCATATCTCTTTTTACCTGTTACTATAGCAGTAGCTAAATAATACCTTGGTACAGATCTGGATGGATCTTCAGCATGTTCAGCAGCTGTCGAATCGTATTTTAAAATTTTTGCTAACTTATTTATTCTTTTACTATCCTTTTTTATTTTTTTGCTTTTCTTAGATTTCTTAGATTTCTTAGATTTCTTAAAGCCTTTAGATATTTTTTTTATACCTTTTAACTTTCCACCACCTAAAAATCCTGATGCGGCTGCAACCGTTACACCCTTCCAATCTTTTCCTGATTTATAAGCTTTGTATCCGTCATATGCCGCAAATCCTGCATTGACAACAAACCATACCCAATGACCGTCTGGGTCTACATTCATGACTGGGTTGTTATTTCCATAGGTATATCCGTTTTGATCTAGTGAATCTCCATCGCTTCCTGGGTCTGGATCTAGTGACAAAAATACGCCGTTTCTCGGTTCATAGTAGCGGGCGATTAAATAGTAAAGTCCTGTTTCTTCATCGAAGCGGTAACCAGCATAGCGATATGGGTTTCCTTTTACTTCTTCATCTTCTTTTATTTTAGTTGGAACGCCCCATGTATCGTATTCGTACTCGGCAACGATTTTTCCTGCACTATTTGTGATGGCTATGACATCACCGTGTGCATTGTAGTGGTAGAAATATTTTTTCGCGTTTTGTGTGAATGCAAGGAGTTGTCCACTCTCACCGTATGTGTATGCTTTTGTGACTTCGTTGTCCCCATCTGTTTCGTATAAAACATTTAGGCTGTCGCCGTCATAAAAGTAATTGGTGACTTTCCCATTCACTGTTTTTTGAATTCTGTATCCACGCTCATCATATTTGTAATTGACAAATGGCTTGTCTTCCCCTTTTTTCGTGATGGCCGTAATATTATCTTCTGCATCCCATTCATAAAGGAATTGTCCATCAGACGTTCTATTGCCATTTTTATCATAAGTCAATGTCTCATCATTTACCTTTGTCAGCTGGTTCATGATGTTGAATGATGCGCTAATTGTTTTCTTGGCGCCATTTTTTTCAATCGTTACAGTTTTTCTGTTCCCAAATCCATCATACGTGTACTCAATGACCGTTCCTTCTGGATGAGTTTCTTTGATCAATTGATTTAATTTTCCATACTCGTAACCAATCTTGCCAACGCTGCCTTGATCAACTATTATTTTGTTTTCATTTTGATCATATTCGTAAGCTTCTTTTAAGATCGTAGCCCCTTGGCTTGTTCCAATATGCAAATTGTTGATTAAATTTCGCTCATCATAAGCAAAACTAGCACCACTGCCGTTACCTGTAATAAAGGACTGAACATTTCCATTTTCATCATAATCAAACGAATACGTAGAACTCGAATCCTTCATCTGCGTCATTTGATCAAGCTTATTGTAACTGAATTGGTTCGTCCCTTTTTGATTTCCATGTGTCCATTCAAAGGATTTCAGTTTATCTGAATCGGTTGGATACGTCCAAGTTTGACTACTGCCTCGCTCCGTTAACTTTGTAATACGGTTTTGTTGGTCAAACGTTCTGTTTTTGGTTGTGTTTTGTTCTTTGTTGACAACCGTTGTTTCGTTTCCGTTTTTATCATAGCTAAAGTTATATTTTTCTGTCCCATTGTATGACTTGGATTTTACTCGGTCTGTTCCATCATACGTGAGAGACACTTCATGTCCATTTGCAGAAATGGTTTTGATTAGGTTGCTATTCGCATCATATTCACTTTTCAACACATTCCCTAATGGATCAATGGTTTTTGTCAATTTGCCCATCAGGTCGTATTCAAACTGATACGTCTGATCTGACTCTGCACGAATGGTTTTCGACTGTTCATTTCCCTCTTTATCGTAGGTTCTCACAATGGATGTCCCGTTAGATAAAGTGATTTTCTTCAGCTGATCAGCCTGGTCATATTCGAATGTTGTTTTCTCGCCTTTCTCATCGGTCTCAGAAAGTTTTTTGCCCATTTCGTCGTAGGCAGATTGTGATGAGTAACCAAGCTCATCCTCTTCTTTAACAGCATAATTCCCTTTCTCGTCGTAAGTGGTTTTCGTTAACAGACTTCCTTCTACTAGACGGATATCGTCAAACCAAACCGTTCCAGTCGCGCTTTTTTGGAAAACAATCTGAACGTCGACTTTTTTCAATGGTTTTGTTTTTGGTATGACAACTGCTGCTCGGTTCCACTCCTGTGTACCGGTTGGGAATTTCGCATTAAACGTTCCTGTTGTGCCATCTGTATACGTAACGGACGCTTGAAGAGAGTAGTCATTTTCACTTGAGGCTTTGACATTTTCAGCCTTAGACATCCCAGTCAATGTGACATACACAGATTGATCATTTGCACTTTGTTCAATCGGGACAGATTGTTTATAGATGACATTTGCTTGAGTTGAAGAAGTTCTTGTCATTTTTAACGAAACGTCATCGTTAAAGCCTTCTTCATTATCTAATGAACCACCTGTTCCGCTCCAGCTTGTTGTTTTATCCGTAAAGGAATTATTTTTGACTGGATTATAACTTGATGAAACTTCGCCTTTTTCCAGCTGAATCTCATCGAACCAGGCTTTTCCTTTTCCAGCCTTATCTCGATGATCCACTTCCATATAGATAACAGCTTTGCCTGCATGAGATGGCGTCGTAAACGAAACTTGGCGTTTTGTCCAATCGTTTTTGCCTGATAATGTGCTGTAGCCGTTGCTGATCCATTGAATTCGTTTATTGTTTGTATCTCTTAAATCAATGTTAAAAAATGCTCTTGCTTTCGTTAGTTCTGTCTTTATTTTCCCACTCAGTGTATACGTCGTATTTGGCTCTAGTATTACTTCTTGTGTAGCCGAAGAATAGCCAAGTTCTGTTCCTTCAGTTGTCGATTGTGAACTGACCTCTAATACTCGGCCGCCAGATAACGGACCACTTTTTCCAGCTGTTTGCGCTAATTTCCCGTCATCCTTAGATGCTGTAAGCTTCCAGCCAGTTAGCGTATCTTCAAAACTGCCATTTTTTAATATACTCGCACCTGCAGCAAGTTCTTTACTCGTTTGTACCAAATTCCCGTAAGAATCATAAATACTTGCTGAAGACATATTTCCACTTTGATCTGTCTCAGATACAGCATCTAATCCATCGTAGGCGATATCTGTAATATCTCCTTCTGTATCTTTCACTTTAGTGACATCATTGTTTTTGTTATACTCGTAGGTTTCTGTGCCATAAGCATCTTTCGCCTGAATGACGTTGCCATTTTTGTCATACGAATAGCTTTCTGTAGCTTTTCCTTTCTCTACATCATTTGGGTCAGTTTCTTCTACGATTTGGTTGCCTTCATATTTCGTTTTAGTGGTAATTTTAAGCCCTTCCGCATCATCTACAACTTGAATTGGATTGGCTGCTTCGTTATACGTATACTGTATTTTCCGCCCGTTTGGCTGCGTCAGCATGAGTGTCTTTTTAGACATATCATATGCATACTCAAATGTTTCTTTTTTTGCATTGGTTGCCTTGACTAAACGATGATTTTCATATAGATATTCTGTAAAAACAGGCTGATCTTGTGTGCTGTTTTGAGAGAATTGTTTAATCAATCTGCCTTCTTTATCGTATTCATATGAGATACTTGTTCCATCTGAATCTATGACTTTCGTTAGTAAACCTGCATCATACTCATATGAAAGCTTTTTCCCTTTTGGTCCTTGAACCGAAATGATATGACCATCTTCATCATAATCCATTGTTATTTTTCGGCCAGATGCATCTTCCATTGAAGTGAGCTGATTGTTTTCATTATATTTATATGTCGTTGTATTTTTATGTCCATCTACAACCTTGGTGATTTTCCCACCGTTTTTACTAAAGTGCGCAAAGGTTTGATCCTTCGTTTTTAACATGTATTCATCTTTTGATTCCGTTAATTCAAGAAAAATACCTGTTGGTGGTTGATACGTGCCATCTGCTTTTTTTGTAAAAACATGGGTTGTAGCATCCTCATCAAGATAGATAGCACCTTCTTTTGTTGGCGTGATACTCGTTTCTACATCTGCGTACCATCCTTGACCAAACAGGTGGTCAGCTGCATCTAAACTGTTGTACGTTTGACCAATTCCAAGCCCCGGTCCTCTTCCATCAATCGACATTTCTTCTTCACTGACAATCACATTCCCAGTTGCACCATTAAGCTGACCGTCTGGTATATCAATAATCGACCAGTAATCCTCTGTTCCAAGGAATTCGGCCCCTTCATGGAATGCCGGGTTAAAGGCTGGTGTTGGGATGGTTTCTCCATTTGCATCGTAAGCGGAAAGGGTAAAGGAGTAGTTCTTGCGTCCTTTATAATTTCCATTCGCATTTTCATATACAGGTGATGGGTCTAGCGCTAATTCCCCGCCTTTACCATCTGTATGAAGCACATATTTCCCACTTTTAACTTCAGTAGGAGTCGGCCAAATATTCTTGTTTTGTGTTGTCCAATGATCGACATCACCCACATCAAATGATTGATATGCCTTACCATTATAGATGTTAATTTTATACCCTTTTGCATTTTTCACTTTGTCCCAATGTAAATTGATATAACCTGTTTGGCTTTCTTTTGTATTGGTATAAGCATATCCAGATAAAGCTTTTGGTCTAGATAGATCAGGTAAAGTTGGTCCGGCTGGCGGTGAAGCAATAGCTTCTCCATCTTTATTGTAGGCAATCACTCTGAAGGAATAATGTTTTTGAGCCGCATCTCCTCCAGCATTTTTATAAGTCGCACCAGGATGAATTGGAAGCTCCGCCCCTTTACCATCTTGGAGGTGCAATGCATATTTACCTGCTTTGATCTCAGCAGCTGTCGGCCATACTTTTTTCCCTTTAGTTGACCATGATGTTTGATTCCCAAGATCCAATGTCTCATAGCTTTTCCCATTAAACATTTGTATTTTATAACCAGTTGCACCGGAAACTGAAGTCCAAGAAAGATCAAAGTAACCTGTTGCGTTATTATTATTGAAACCTTTTGTACTAGGTGCTTTCGCTCTAGCAACATTCGGCACGACAGGCTTTACCTTTGCTGACATTGCGCCTTCACCTTGGTCGAAGATCGCACTTACAGCTACCCAATAATTTTTACTTGTCGCATACTTACCGCCTGAGTTTTTGTAAACTGGAGAAGGATCCACTGCTAATTCAGTGCCACCTTTTCCGTCTAAATGAAGTTTATATTTTTTTGCTGCTATCTCGCTCGCTGTTGGCCATATATTCTTTCCTTTTGTACTCCATGATGCCACATTTCCAACTGAAATGGCTTCATATTCTTTTCCGTTGTATAGCCACACTTTGTAACCTTTTGCGCCAGCTACCTTTTTCCAACTTAAATTGAAGTAGCCTGTCCCATTTCCATTACTAAAACCTTTTACAGTTGGTGCATTTGCCTGTGGAATGGTATACGTTACTTCAATGACTGGTTTATTAGTAGAGTTTGTTGATGATATTATTTTTTTCCAATGGTCTTGTCCATTTCCATTTGCATGTAATTTAAAGCCATAGTTAGCTGTTCCACTATTCCAAGCTTTGATGGTTGATGTCACATCATAGCTCGCCCATTGTCCTTTATAAACATTGGCTTTACCGATGTTTTTAGAACTTGGTTTATTGTTCCATGTTAGCTTTGTATGATCATAGTTGGCATTCACTGTATCCAGCCAAAGACCAGTTGCTTTCGTCCCGTAATATGAATGAGCAACATACGTTTTGAGCGTCGCTTTTGTTACATTCATATTTTGAATCGGTTTGAATGAATTAAACTTCATGAAGGCGTAGTTTGTACCAGTTGTTTTATCATAATAACCGGTTTTCAGTACATAACTTTTCAGATTAGCATCCCATTTTTGCGTAGAGGATGAATAGTTTGTTGTTGGGTATTTACTCATGATGAATGTGTCTGCTGACACAGATAAAGAAGTCGATGGATCGATAGACACAGGATAAACTCGTTCAGGATCCTTAAGCCATTTCTCATCAGCAGTCACACGAAGTAAATAGCCATCGTCTTCTTTTTCTAGTTTAAAGCTCACATCTTCTGAGCGAGCCACTTCACCTGACTTTTCATCTAAATTAGAATCCGTCATAAACGGTTTTGGTACTTGAAAAATGGTCCGTTTTTTCTGATCATAAAATGTAATAGAACCATCTTCCTCAATTTCCCCAGTTAGATCTGTTTTTATTTTAAATGTAAAAGAATTGTAGCCATCATATCGGTTGAGTACAATATCTTCTTTGATGTTTTCATTAAATGTAAATGATCGTAAATCTATATTTGGAAATACCTCTTCATATGTAAGCTCATTTGTATTCTCTTTAAATTGTGCTGAGGTATCCTTGGAATTGATTTCTGATTTGTTTTTACCTGAAGCTTTTAAAATTGAAAATTCAATTTGATGCTTCTTGTGTTCAAATGTAGCATATAGTCCTTGCTTCATTTGCTTTTGAAAAGTTGATTCTAATCTCGCATTTTCTGTCTCTATTTCTTTTTGCGAGATCGTCTTTAATTCAGGAGAGATGTCCTCCCACTCAGCGTCTGATGCTTCTTTTATATGAATAGGGTCAGGATATACCTCTTGTGTAAATACACCCTCTCCTTCATAAAAAAGCTTGCTGTTTTCTGTTCTTTCTGAAAGAACTTCTCCGTCTTTTCCAATTTCGTCTTCGTCAATCCCTGCCATTTCAAGGGCTTTTGAATCATCTAATTTTTCTAAGCGATTATGACTTGATTTTGTATTTGCGTCATGTTCTTCTGCAAAAATATCAGAAGGAAACATTGATAAAAGCATCACAAAGGCTAATAGTGCTGCGATATTCCTTTTCCATTTTACTTTTCTTTTTAGATTCATATTAATCTCCTTATCATATATTTGTAACATTTGTAACATTACGCCATATATAATAATATATTTGAAATGAAACTTCAATATATTTCTATAAATATATCATCCTTTCAAACTAACCCATATATCATCAACTTATCAATATATCTCCTTTTTCATATAAAAAAGCACCCTACACGGATGCTTCAATCAAATGATATTTTTTCAAAATACGATAGGTAATTTCTTTTGCTTCTAGTCCGGTGCCTTCGATATTTGTGGCGAAGATGTAGGTTTTGTTTTCATGTTTGATGAAACCTACGTACCAGCCGATGCCTGAGCCGGAGCATGTTTTTCCGTATAGGGTGGCATGTTTCTCTTCTTCTTGTACCATCATTCGTTTGACTGTTCTCATGTTCTTTAGGTCAAATGGAAGAGTCTCTTCATATAGCTGTTTGAGAAAACGAACTTGTTCGAGAGGAGAAATTCGCAAGGTACTGCTTAACCAAAAATGTCTGCTTTATGGGTTGCAGATTCGTATGGGATGTGTAGATGAATACAGTTGATCAAGTCGTAATGTTCATTATACTCTTTAAAGTAGTGAAATTCATTGATTTGCTTTAGATGGTTGATATTGAAATCAGGGATTTGTTTCTGGACTTTTTCATCTAAAAACCATGTCATCGTTTGTCCTCCAAGAGGTTATTGTATAAGTGCAATGATTTGTTTCCTTGTTTCTTCATGGTATTGAACATAGGAATGCAATAAAGGATATGACTCAAGGATCTGTTGATACGATTTGATTTGGGGATATTGCTCTTCAAATGACTGACGCAGCACGTTTAACTGTTTTTTCGGTATTCGTTTATGATCGACCACATAACTTAAGCTGCCTGCAACAAGTGAAAAAAACATATAAAAATCATCTGAGTACATACCAGTTTCTTCTTCAAAAAAGATGATTTCATCTGGATAAGCAGAATCTAATAAGTATTGATAACGTTGTTTTACATCATCGAATAAATCTTGTTTATCACGGCTGATTTTCATGGATTTCCCCATTCTCTTATTGTTTTTAATTCTTATTTAGGCGCTAATGAGATCTACCTATACACTGCAAATAAATTCTTGTGAATCAAAACATACGTTTTTCGATTCTATTGCGAGTAACATCCCATTGATGTTAAATAGAAAATTTGCATTTGAATCAAATTCTTCAAGAAGTACATTTTTAAGGTTCCCTATCCCTTGAGGATGGTAGCTGCATTCGAAAATTTGCCAATTCATCTCTTCTTGTATCAATTCTTCAAATCTATCATTACCTTCACCCCCATTATAATAAAAACTCGCCACATTCATAAATCGCAATTCATGTTGAGTAACTTTATTTAATTCTGATACTTTTACGCTCAGTATTAATTCTTTATGAAACAAATCAAATGTGACTCCAAGTACATTACAACCACCATCTAGATAATCGATCCATTTTTGTACACTATTAAACATCTCATTCACTCTCCTATTTTTTCAGGATGAACTCTATTCTTATCATGTCACAGAGTTTGTAAATATTCTTCAAATGAAATAAAGTCCGCTTTTTTTCGAAATTCGCTTAAGATATTTTGATCTCCCGTAAAAATAACATCTGTCGAATCAAAAAAACCGATTTCAAACACTGCTTGAGGGATAACGAGTGTATAATTCACATTCCAATATCGTTCATTATCTTCAATTTGAGGTATTGAACTGATATTCAAATGATCTACATGACGAGGCAATGCGGTCAAAACAGCGAAAATAAAAGAATAAGAATAGTCATGTAAGAATTTTTTAAAATGTTCACCCTTCAGAAATAAAAAATCCGTATAATCCGGCATGACTTCTGAATGAAATTGATTATTCCGATCATGAAGCATTGTGAGTGTCACATCGCTTATGACCCAGTTATACTCTTCTACGTTTAAATTGATTTTCTTTATTAATTCATTTACTTCGAATAAATCTTTTTCTTTTGCTAATACGATTCTCATTACTTGCTCCACCTCATCAATTTAAAACATCAGACGAAACTAAAAATATTCTACAGTATCAAAATCAGACCATAATTTCCAGTCAGTGTTCGTGTTTACATTGACAATGAATGTTGGATCTTGATAGATCAAACTCTTAGCAATCGATTGAAAAAAAGAAGATTGACTAGGTAGTTGACCATCCGTTTCTGGATGAAACCATGATTCAGTTGTATAAAGCGGTTTATCATATACATGCTGAACGATGTCAAATTGTTCTTGATCTGTCATCCATAATCTATCCAGTAAATCTCGGTGTTTAGCTATTTCTCTTAACAAAGTAATCCATTCATTTTCTTCTGTTACATTAGCTTGGCATGACTCTGGTATTTGAATATTAAAATAGTCTCCATTTAATTTAATTCGTAAAGGATGCTTTGTGAACCCAGGTTCTATCTCACCTTCATCTATTATTTCATGATGATGATCCACGAAATCAAAAAGCTCATCCAATAAAAAATTGATTGATCCATTCTTCAACTCATGACCAATAGCAAAAAAATCAATAGCCGGTCCTACCTTCGATAAACCGAATAATTGAATCGTGATCAGCCAATTTTCCTCTCTAATAAATAGAGCAAGCTTCCCTTTGGCAAAATCAAAGTTCCCATTATCTAATAGAGGAAACTCTTTATTTAGGAAAGACTCATCTAGTATAGATAACACATTGTCTATTTGATTCATGTCTTCCTCCTTATGAAGTTATTTCATTCTACGTTTGTATAATTCCGAATCAGTTCTTTTCTAAAATCATCAGGAAGTTTTTGATTCGGAAATACAACTGAAATCCAATCTAATACAATCTCATCTAAAGTTCTCCACGTTTTTAACAATTGTTTATTCATTTGTTCTAATTGATGAACTGCTAGTACTCCTATCTCATAACTTCTTTCGCCATAAATGATCCATTTCGCAGAAGGGGAAACCCATATCACACGTGAAGCAATATCCATTATGCTATCATTTACACTCTCTATCGGATAATCCGTTAAGAGATCGAGGTAATCACTTGGTGTGAGGTTTAACGGGATTTTCACCCAAGGATAATAACCAAAATCATGATAATAATCATCCATACTCTTCTGCTCATCTAATACAGCCATGAGTATATAGTCATCATGATGATTCAAAGCTAAACCTTTTAACATTTCCCAGCTATCATCTGATAACAACCAATGGAATTCTTCGAATAAATAATGAGGGGGGTTCGTTTGCAACACTTGATAAGGGAATGTTTTTCTCCTGTGAACGAGCGAATGAACAAACGATAAAACATGTTCAAATTCTTTTGGATCGGATATAAACAAATGTTTCACTTTACGCTCCTTTCATATCTTCGGGTAAGTCTATCATCAGTCATTGATACTCCATTTCAACGCTTGTAACATGACGCATAATGAGAAAGCATTTGAGTGTAATAGTCATTGAATGTTTTTTGATCCTTCAATAATCCTTCAAACCAATTTGCTAAAACAGGGTGATCCATTGGTTTCCACCCTTCTTTTAATAACCTATTTTTCACAGAATCTTTTGTTGATACCATTCCTATGATACAAATTTCCATATCTCTATCTGCCCAAATCGCCCACTGCAAAGAATGCGATAACCAGACCACTATGTACGAATTCGTTATGATATCATCTGCTATAGACTCTTTTGGATGCGTCCATAGTGCATTTACATAATCCTCACTTGAAATGTTTACATTCGCTTTCAGCCAATTATAATAACCAAATTCCTTCAAATAATATTTGGTTGGATCTGGTTGAAGGACTGCAGTCAAAAATTCTCTATCTTGTGTAACAGTAGATAACTCTTTTATGGTTGGTAAAATATCATCACTCAATGCCCAATCAAACTCTTGAAACAAAAAACAATCAAATGTCTTACGGAAGACTTGTTGTGGCAGCTCTTTATTTGTGTCAAACACATGATCTACTAAATTCTGATACAATTCGAATTCTTTTTCTGAACGAATAAATAAGTCTTCAAGCCGTTTCAAATAACTACCTCCACTCTTGTTGAACTAGTAGTTTTTTAATTCTTCCTCTATATCTTTTTTTAATGTATGAATTTCAATTGAAACCGAATCATTTCGATTATAGAAAATCGACGGATTGATTCCATCTGCTATCATTCCGGGTAGCCACTCTTCTATCAAATCATCTAAATCAATCATTCCTGGCACTGATTTTTCCCATTGGTCGATCGCACAATAAGCGGCATGATCCTCTGTCGGCCAAAAATGAAGCTGTGGTACACCATATTCATCCTCTGACATCACCCATCCCTTCTCGTTTCTTAATGACCATACTTCTTCAAAATCAACAATCTTTTTAATGAAGTAGTCATAACGCTTTTTCGCAGGTAATTGGACGGTGGTTTCTAATTCTTTCGGATGCATGGACATCGCGTCACTCCTTATCTATTGATCTACTGTAACGGCTTGATTTTAGACATTACTTATTGAAGACGACGACTCCATATGGATTGTAAAACAAATCATCTTCGGGATAAAAATCGTATTCAATAAGATCTAACTTTATCTGCTGACCTTCATCATAGATAACCTTTTCTTTTAAAGCTTCTCTTTTTTCTTGAATAGATTTGTTTATCCAGTTTAAAAAGTACCGCTCTATTTCATCAGCATGAAACCCTTCAAACATCATTTCCGGCTCTCCAAATTGTTGAAAACCACTTGTCACATATATAACATCACTTTCTTGAACAATAGAAGTCATATATTGATAAGGATTGAACTCTTCTATTAAACTTTGCCATGTCTTCTTCATAAAAGAACGACCTGATGATTCAACTTTTATCGCCATGCCATCAATCTTTAGTAAATCCGTAGTAACTTGCACAAGCGCGTTTATTTCTTCTAAGGATTCAGTCATCCCAATGATATACAAGCATGTTTGATGCGTATCTATTTGTTTAAGTTCTTCTGAATTGAATTGTTCATTTGGAAGGAAAGTCTCGCTTAATTGATCAATATGATCCACTACTTCAAGTTCGTAATCAGTTCCAGTTCGTTTATGTATGATTCGATGATTAACATATATATAATCATTCAATTCTTCGAGTTCTTTTAAATGATGTGACCAAAATCCTGGAATTGCGATAACTGTTTCAGGCATAAAATTTACTCCTTTTATTTAAATTAAGGCAAAGCCATAAGAATATAACAAGATGATCTATAGGAACTATTTGTATTTTTCTAACCAGTCATTCAAATCATCTACAGAATGTAAGTAAGAATTAGGTGAATCTTTCAAATCAATTCCACTCAAAAGAACCAACATATCCCAAACTTGATCATCGTCTATTTCTGGATCGTCTGCAGAAACGTAAACTTCAACCCAATCAGAAATTTGTTCTCTGGTCATCGTCCCCTCTAAGACTTTTCGTATTTTATTTAAACAGTCTAGCATTTTGGGTTCGTCCATTAATTACATCCTTTATATGTAATTTTTCCAAAATTCACTTCACGCTGTAAGCTGCCTATATTTCATATTTGATAATATCCTCCATTGACATACCTTTAAAATATAAAGAAAGAATGCTTATAATAGTGTATTCACCAAGTATACCAATCGGGTTAAATATCATTTTAGCCGTTTTTGGGTCAGCAACCTCTAAGTCCATAACAGGTGCAATGGAACCTTCTTTTCCCTCGCTTACGTAATAATTTTCATCTCTATATGTCACGAATTTCAGATTTTGAAGATCATCTTCTTTTATAAAATCTTGATTTATTTTTGTGATGACTTTCCATAAACCATTTAAAAAGCCTGTCAGGCCTGTATTTGCAACAAATAGCCCCTTCTCTTTTTTTATCAATTGTTTTAACTCACTTTTTTCTATTCTGTCATCAACAAATAAATCATAGTATTGGATTAAAATATCATCATATTGATTTTTCCCCTCACCCGAAATGATCAAAGCATAGCTCAATTTTCCAACTTCTTCTAACGGGAGTTCAATAATAGCTCCCGGTTCTACTTTACTTAAAGTTTTTGCTTTTTTAGTTGCTATTTTAATGTCCGTTACTTCTTTCTCATTTAAATCATCAAAATAGTGACTGCCTCCGTTATTTAAGACCGTCATGATTGTCAAAAGCATCTCATCAATCGTTGGCTTTCTTTCCAAATGTTCCTCAGTCATTTCATAAAATTGTTCAATCGCTTCTTCAAAAATATCTAATCCGTCATCACCGATGATGATGTTCTTTTTCTTATGTTCTTCTTCCCAAAAACCCATAGAAAAACATCCCCCTTTTTGCGTTCTAGATTTTCACAAGTGTTATGTTATTCTCATTTGGCTTTATCACGATAATCGTATACTTGTATAAACAGTTTTATGTGTACGTTTGAATAGTGCCGCTTCATGATCCGTTAGCCATTTGAGCTCTCGCATGTGGTATGAAACTTCTTCTAAATAAGTATCGGTTTCAGCAATTAATTTTTTATCTAAAATATTTCTTTTATTGTCTTCAACTACAAGATAAAGAGTAAACTGCTTTAAATCTAATTTGATAAGTGGGTAAGCTTTCTTTTTTTTATCGGGACTTAGTTTTGTTTTCCCTTTAATCTCCGCTTTATATTCCTTCTCTTTCATTTTCTTAAATGTCGCTTTGACTAACTGACTGTCCCAATTTTTCAGTTCACACAGATAGAGCATCGCTTTTTCCAAAGTATCTGCTAAGATCTTTTTCTTATTTGTTGCATTTCCAAATTCACTGTAACAAAAGGGTACTTCTAGCTCATACGTATTTTTTAAAAATAACATGTTAGGTTCTTCTTTTGAGGTACTAATTAATTTGTAGTCTTTAAAAGAGCCACAAATCAAAACAATGGCCTCACAACCTTTCGTTTGTAATCTCTTTTCTAATTCGTATAAAAACATTTCAGTCATACAAAGGGATTGGCTAGCTAAAATTCCATGATCATCATCTGACATTAATTGTATATTTTTCAAATGCACTCTTTATAAGCCTCCTAATAAGATTTTATTCAGCATGGCTTTGAATGGTTTGCTCATTCTTTTTCCTTTACTTGCTTTCTTTACTGCAAATGCTCTACCTTATCTTGTTCCTATCTTAGCACCATTTCTCTCCCTTTTAGACCGGTTAAAAAAATCCTAACTGCTTAGGGTTTGAAGAATTTCTGTTGCTTCTTTATACAATTCATCAATTAATGGTATAATCATTCCCCGCAAATCTGATTCATTTTCAAAATCTATTAAATATCCTTTTTTGCTCACGAGATTATTCGATACACAAATCCAAATATCGAGATGGTCTATACAGTAACCTTGATCACCTTCTTCACCATCATGAAACTCTTCGCCATTTAGATAATCTACTGAAAAATATATTGATGAATTATATCCTGCTGTAAAACAATCTGAGACTTGAATTTCTCTCCCTCTAGATTTTTTTCCATATACGAATCGTCCAAATTCAGCATTGATCGTTAAACCTAAATCTTTAAATTTTGCTTGTTTTTCTTTTACTAGATTCAGTGCGATATTTGTTATTTCTTTTTCAATATCTGCGATAGATTCTTTGGTCATCGTGTTTAATTTAACTTTCTTCAACTTTTCCTCCAGTATAAAACCCTTCCTATTCTTAGAGAGGGTTATTTAAACTAATACTAAAAGTAATTCATGACATTATTACTACTACATTAGTTTACTTTTATACAGCTTATTTTCTACAAAGATATAAAGATATCCTTCAACTACTTTGTAAGTAGAATCACACTGTGAGGGATCAATCCCATCTAAAAATAATTTCATTATAAACGTTTTATCGTCAACTATTTTAAAAGCATACTGTTTATGTTCCATATTATTAAATAACAAGATTTGACTCTCAGAAACATATAGTTGGTCACAGTACCTGTATTCTTTTCTATCTAGGTGGTACATTTTCTTTTTTTGACATGACTGATTATCAGGGTTTAAATCGTAAGAAAAAGTTGAAATAACAATTGTTTGCTCTTCTTCATAGCTAGTGTATAGTTCTGAACCTAGAGTTTGTATTGAAGAGCATTCATACATTATCCCTTTAAACTCTTCCTCAAATAACACTTCTCCTATAATTAAGTTCATACAGTAAATTCCTTTACCCTTAGGGTTTAATTCATCAAATATCCCCTCTTCTGAGATACCAATCCATAATAATCCGTTTTCATCCAGATGAAATGTATTAACACTTAGTAAAAAAGAACATATTTCTACCATATTATTTTGTTTTAAATCTAAAAAATTTATTTTACATATATCATCTTGTTCAAACACAATGACAATGGTATCGTTTATTTCTTGTATTAAATAAATATAGCTATCAGAATCAAGTTCATTTAATGATTTATTCATTATAATACTATGATCGTTGACTACTTGAAGTATTAGTTGATCATCAATAAGAAATACCATATATATTTTCTCATCTCTTCCAACATTAAAATAAATTAGATCTTCTTTTGGAAAATCAATTACTTTCTCTGTAGTTATTTCACTTATCAATCATCTCAACTCCTAATATGGAAAGCTTGTTCTTAGAGTACCATCTTTTTGGACTACCACTCTAACTCTATTTGTTTTTTCCTTTCCCATTGACATCAACATGTTTTTTATAGGTTTTCTCATAAACTGTTGATCTTGGTTTATTCCCAGCTCCAGGCTTTCCAGTCCTCAAGGTTAGTTGCACAGTACTAATACTTCACACTTTTAAGACACTAAGAACTATATAATCTTCACAATAGAATTTAAAGGTCTGTTCTTCGAAATCTTCAACTAAATAGTTTAATCTTTCCCAACCTTTGTTAAGTTTTGATATATTAAAACTTAATATCGACTCTTCATGAAAGTCTAAATCTTTTATTTCAATAGATTTAACATTTATAAACTTAAGATGTATTTCAAAATTTTCTTTTGAATTTTTATACGGTATATTTAATTCGATTGACTTTATTCTTTCATAGGCTTCATTATAATCTTTGTAATAACGAAATTCGTTTAATTGCATTAAATGGATTACATTAAAATCTCTTATATATTTTTGAATTTTACTATCTAAATACCAATCCATTTCATTCACCTCCAAAAATGATATGTTTTTTCCTTACCTCTATGTCCATAGTAACTTTTATAATTCATAAAGATGTGGTTTTGAATGGTCTTTTGGCATTCCATGATCAGAGTGATCGACTCGATATTTCTTACGGCCGAACTTATCATATATTACAGTTGATTTCTCCTTTATACCATTCTTAATACCCAATTCTCTTCGCAATCAGTAGTTTTCTTGTTTAAGTATGAATATCGTTTGTTTACATCCAAATGTATTGTTGATTCAAATACTATCTTATTACAGAATGGCTAAAAATCAGTTTTCCCTTATACACAAATCCATATATCGAGATACGGATTTTAAAACAAATCATCTTCTGGATATAAAAAATCGTATTCAATAATATCTAACTTTATCTGCTGACCTTCATCTTAGATAACCTTTTCTTTTACAGCTTCTCTTTTTTCTTGAGTTGAACTCTTCCATTAAACTTTGACTCTTCTTCATAACAGATTGACCAGATGATTCAACTTCAATTTCAGTAATTCCGTAGTGAATTGTACAGGAGCCTTTACTTCAGTGTACCTAGAAATTAGGTGAATCCTTCAAATCAATCCCACTCAAAAGAACCAATATATCCTAAAATCGATCATCGTCTACTGAAACGTAAATTTCAGTCCAATCAGATTTCTCCTCCATATTAAAATCTGAAGAACCTTCATTTTTATTTAAAGGAAATTATTTTTTTTAGAGATTTTTCTAATAAATCAATTGGAATATGGTCATGACTAATATAGTGAAATATTGCTATACCATTTTCCAATGAGAGAATTGTCCATGCCATTTCTTCAGGTGAAAGAGTACATGTAAGATTCTCTTTTTCTATTAAATTCTCAATGGATTGAGAGATTTGTTTTACCGATTGTAGGATCATATTTGACCACTGACACCTTACTTCCTCATTTCTCATTGAATACAAAAGAAATTCCATATTTAGCAGGCTCCACGTCCGATTTTCTTCACAATTTTGAATAGACTGTTGATTCATTTTTTCTGGAAAGTGTAAAAGAGAAGGCTGTTCTGCTAATAAAGCATTGATTTTTTTAACATGTAATTGCATTTGTTGTTCCAATAGAGCCAGAAAGATCTCTTCCTTTGAATGGAAATGCGCATAAAAGGCCCCTTTGCTAAATCCCGCATATTCTGCCAATTTATCAATGGAGACCCCATGAAAACCATACTTGGCGAAATTCTCAACTGCAGAATTTATGAGTAATTTCCGTGTTTCATCTTTCCTTTCATTTTGCGTTTTTCTTTGTCTAATCATTCCTTTACCTCCTTATCTTGACAATCATACCATATAGAATTAATATACCAATTAGTATATTAATTCTATATGGTATATATCTTGATGTACAGCATAAACAATTAATCGCTATGGAAAAGGAGCAAAACAATGCGAAAGATGGGGAAAAAAATTCACAAAACGAAAAGGGACATAATCGCTCAAACAGTTAAATCAGGAATTATTACATCAAATTTAATCCCAATGTGTGCTGGCTTAACCTTGGCATTATACACTTATCAAATTGACATCCTTCATAAATCTATTGAGATACTATTTGCATTTACAGGTTCAATTTTATTAATTGGTGCTGCTGGAGCTTTAAACAATTTGTATGATAGGGACATAGATTCCGTGATGAATAGAACAAAAAACAGACCTACTGTAACAGGAGAAGTCAATCTTAAAAAAGTTCTATGGCTTAGTATCTTAATGTCTATTTTAGGATTGATTTTTTTAGCATTTACAACCTATCTAGCAGCTATTATAGGATTGATTGGTTTACTTTTTTATATTTTCCCTTATACAATGTGGAGTAAAAGAAAAACCGTTTACAACACAGAAATTGGTAGTATTTCTGGGGCAATGCCGCCTCTCATTGGTTGGACGGCTATTTCAACAGACATCTCACACCCAGCTATTCTGGGATTATTTTTCATTACAATTATTTGGCAGATGCCGCATTTTTACTCAATAGCTATTCGAAAGCAAAATGAATACAAGGCAGCAAACATTCCCATGTTACCTGTTGTAAAAGGAATGAAAAGAACATACTTGCAAACCAATCTTTATATCTTAGCAATAACCTTAAGCAGTTTTCTTTTCCGTTCTTTAAGCATAGGGCTTGTGCTTATGTCTTTTTTTCTAGGTTTTATATGGATTTGTTTAAGTATTTTAGGTTACAAGCGAATGAATTCAGAGAAGTGGGCATCATTTATGTTTGTCTATTCACTAATTTATATGACAACTCTTTATTCAACGGTCATTATCTATACTCTTACTCGGCAGATTTTTTGATTTATTCAAACCTTAGTTATGTAGATGACCATAAAAAAGTTCATATAAAAAGCACCCTAAACGGATGCTTCAATCAAATGATATTTTTTCAAAATACGATAGGTAATTTCTTTTGCTTCTAGTCCGGTGCCTTCGATATTTGTGGCGAAGATGTAGGTTTTGTTTTCATGTTTGATGAAGCCTACGTACCAGCCGATGCCTGAGCCGGAGCCTGTTTTTCCGTATAGGGTGGCATGTTTCTCTTCTTCTTGTATCATCATTCGTTTGACCGTTCTCATGACAGATAGGTCAAATGGGAGACTTTCTTCATATAAATGTTTAATGAAATGGACTTGTTCTATTGGAGAAATGCGCAACGAACTGCTTAGCCAAAATTGATCGATTCCGCCAGATATGTCTTCATTGCCATAGTGACTGGCTTTCACCCAATGGCTCATGCGTTCTTCCCCGATGTCACGCGCCATGGCTTGATAGTACCAGACGACTGAATCTCTCATGCCAGAGCCCAGTGTATGATCCTTATTCCAGTTATCAATTTCTCTTTTTACTCCGTCCCAATATTTGATGTCATATTCATCTCTCACCACGCCGGTTTGGAGTCCGATGAGGGCATTTGCCACTTTAAATGTTGATTGTGGGGCAAAGCGCTGATTCGCTCTTTTTTTGTTATACACCCATGGAGATTTTTCTTTTACTTCTTGTATCACAAATGTGCCTTCCCTGTCTTTCAAGAATTCATCTACTGACCATGCTGGTGATGTTCCCTCACTTGATGACGGCTGACCGATACAAAGTGCCATCAGCATAATGGAAGAAACCAACCATTTCATATGCTTTTTCTTCAAAAAAATCGCTCCTTTTCCCATGATTTGTATCGATTGTAGCATGCCTGAGCGATGAGACATAAGGTACGCTTGTCCTCTTTTCTGCCAAATAAAAAAAGCCGGTTTCATCCGGCTTTCTGATCATATTAGCTTTCTTTTTTCTCTTCAATGGCCTGCTTCGCGATTTTTGAAATCGTCATATCATCCATTGGCGGGTTATGGAGCCCAGCACGAATATCTCGATAGTAACGCTGCAGCGGACAGCCAAGACTCAAACTTTTTGCACCGACTAAACGCATGGCTTTATCAACCACCTGCAGACTATGATTGACGACTGTATGCTTCACTGCACCGAATTCATTGATTAACAGCTCTCTTTTCTCAGGCTGCTCATACAATGTTGTCGTTGAATAGATGACGTGGCGTGCTTGCTTTAGTAGTAAATCAATTTCGCCAATCAATGTTTGGACATTTGGCAGGTCACTAATCGTTCCGCTAATACTGTTCGGTGAATGAGTGATGGCATACTGAACTGCATAATCTCTTGCCGCTTGCGCAATCCCTAAATAGCAGGAAGGAATATGTGCGATCCAAGGGTTTAATGTACCGCCTCGAGGTCCTTTTTGCACTTCAACAAGCATGTCATCTAAGACCACAACTTGATCTAAGATTAAATCATGGCTTTCTGTTCCTCTCATGCCGACAACATCCCATGTTTCTTCTATAGAAACACCTTCTGTATCACGGTGAATTAAGAAGAATCCCATCGCTTCTTTTTCTTCAATCCATACGCCGACTAAAAAGTATGTGAGAGCTGGTGACATCGTTGTGAAAATTTTACGTCCATTGATCACCCAGCGATCACCTGATTTAATTGCTGTTGTTCCAGGCTTGCCGCCTCTTGTTGGGCTGCCGGTCTGCGCCTCACTCACAGCGCGGTTGACAAGGGCGCCCTTCTTCACTTCTTCCGCAAAGAATTGCAGCTGTTTCTCATTCCATAGTTTCTTTTCATAAATTTCACCTACAACTCCTTGGTGCCAGCCGATCGATAAGGCAGTTGCTCCGTCCATGCTCCCAAGCGTTTCTTGAAATAGAACCATATCTGTTACAGATTGACCTCCGCCTCCATATTCAGTGGGAAGAGACAGGGTTGTATATCCCATGTTTACTAATGATTCGATATTCTTTTTAGGAAAATAAGCGCCTTCATCATGTTTTTTTGCGTTTTGTTCGATCGTTTCACGAAGAGATTCCAGCTGATTGAGCCATGTTTTTTGAAAATCGGTATCGACAAATAATGCTTTAGACAAAATGTATCCAACTCCTCTGTTTCTCACAATCTATGATATCTCATTTTTCCAATTGGAATGAATAAAACACACTTTACTTATAGGATTTAATGTGTTAAATTTTATCAATATTAAGTACATCTGTCAAAGGAACGTGATGCTTTTATGATCTCAGCTACTAATCTACATAAATCTTATGGGCAGACCCATGTGTTAAAAGGCATTGATTTTTCCGTACAAGAAGGTGAAGTGGTCGCAATTATTGGACCGAGCGGATCAGGAAAAACAACACTTCTCCGCAGTTTAAACAGCCTCGACATTCCAGACAAAGGAAAGCTGACTGTTGGAGAAGCCACGATTCAATTTGAACGATATCATAAAAAAGATCTTTTAAAACTAAGGCAGCAATCTTCCATGGTATTTCAGCATTATCACTTGTTTCAAAATAAACGGGCACTTGAAAATATTACAGAGGGATTGATTGTGTCTCAAAACATGTCTAAGAAAGAAGCAGAAAAGGTTGGAGAGCAATTTTTAACGCGGATTGGACTGCTTCATAAAAAGGATGCATTTCCGAGTGAACTATCTGGCGGGCAGCAGCAGCGGATTGGAATTGCCCGCGCTCTTGCGATGAATCCTGCGGTGCTTCTGTTTGATGAACCAACGTCCGCACTGGACCCAGAGATGGTTGGAGAAATCCTTGAAATGATCAAGGATATTGCAAGCCAAGGGATGACGATGGTCATTGTGACGCATGAAATTTCCTTTGCAAAGGACGTAGCGGATACGGTGATCTTTATGGCAGATGGGGAAATTGTTGAAAAAGGCTCACCAGAAGATGTTCTGATGAAGCCTCAGCATGAACGAACGAAACAATTTTTATCCAGAATTCATCGCGGAATGTGGCAAGGATCTGAGGAAGACATATGAAGCAAAAGACAGCATTCATGACATCTGGTGTCCTTCTGTTTCTCCTCTCTTTGATTGGCTGCAGCAGTGTAAAAACAACAACAGATGATGGGAAACAAATTGTGAAAGTCGCACTGAGTGCAGAGGTCAATCCACCCTTTTTAGCGACAAATGACCGAAACGAACCGATTGGCTATAACATTGATTATTTAAATGAAGTGGAAAAAAGACTTCCGCACATCCATTTTGATTACATCTTTGGCGAGGAAGAATCCAATCTTATTGGTGTTGGCGCTGGGAAGTTTGAAATGGCGGCTAATTGGTTTTTCAGTAACCCTGAACGCGAAAAGCGGTTTCTTTATCCTAAGGTTCCGTACGGCTATTCGATGACAGGTTTAATTGTGAATGAATCAAACCAGGATATTCAATCGCTTGACGATATGACATCTAAAAAGCTGGCTCCTGTAAGTCCTAGCGGCGGATTGCGTTCCATATTAAATCAATATAATGAAGAACATGATCCAGATATTCCGCTGACAACCATTGAGAGCCCTTCAAATGAACTCAACTTAAAGCGCGTTGAAAGCGGAAGGTCCGATGCGGCCTTTATGAATATTTCGACCTTTGATACCATTCAAAAGCATCTGAACCTGAAGGTCAAAGTGGGCGGGATCGTGTCAAAGGAGCCGATCTATCTTGTCTTACAGCCAAGTCAAAAACAGCTTGCAGCAGATTTGGACCGGGTTACACAAGAGATGATTGATGATGGAACATTGCCTAAGCTTGCGAAAAAGTGGTTTGGGGTTGATTTCTTTCAAGATATTGACTACATCTCAGAGCAAGGCTATCAATATGAAGAAAGGAAGGAAGCGTCATGACGTTTACAGCTGGAGATTGGCTGCGGATCTTTTTACAGGTGCTTGAACGCCTGCCACTCACTTTTCTCATTATTGTAGTGTCATTGTTTTTTGCCATCTTGATAGGGCTTTTATTTGCATGCATTCGTATTAAGCAAATCCCAGTGCTGAAGCAATTGGCTGTTGTCTATTTATCTTTTACACGAAGTACGCCATTAATTGTTCAGTTATTCTTAATTTATTTTGGACTGCCTCAGCTTTTACTTGTGGCAGGAATTCAAATCAACCATTGGGATCGTGTGTTATTTGTGATGATGACGTTCTCTTTACATACGGGTGCTTATTTATCTGAAGTTTTTCGCAGTGCGTATTCATCAGTTGGAAAAGATCAACTGGAAGCCGCCTACATTGTTGGGATGACAGATACACAGGCCTTGATCAGGATCATTATCCCGCAGGCCTTTCTCATTGCCCTACCAAACCTCGGAAATTACACCATTGATCTTGTGAAAGACACGGCGATTGCCTTTACGATCGGGCTCATCGATATTATGGGACAGGTGAAGATCATCTTAGGAAATAACTATGGAATCGGCATGTTTGAAGTGTATGTAATCATTGCGATTGTGTACTGGCTCATTTGTATGAGCATTGAACTAGTCACCATGCTGCTTGAAAAGAAATTTGTAAAAGGCCGCACCAGCCTGTCACGTTAAGGAGGCGATTTAGATGCAAACCATTGATATTCCATTTGCGATTGACCAAGTACCTCATATTCTAAAAGGCGTTCCTTTCACCTTATTAATTGCACTAGTTTCTATGGCTGTGAGTCTTGTGATCGGATATGTTTTTGCTTTTATTCGTCTCTTTCGCATCCCTGTACTCAGGCAGCTGGTCACGCTCTACGTCTCCTTTTTTAGAGGTACGCCTCTAATTGTTCAACTGTTTGCTTTCTTTTATGGGCTTCCTTTTGTTCTAACTAGCATGAGCGGCACATTCGGGCTGACCTTTCACCCGGACATGGTCTCCCCATTAGCTGTTGCCCTCATTACCTTCAGCCTGCATTCAGCCGCCCATTTAACAGAGGTGGTCCGAAGTGCACTTCTGGCAGTAGACAAAGGGCAGCTGGAAGCGGCAAAAATTGTAGGCATGACCACAAGGCAGGCGATGCTTCGCATTATTTTGCCGCAGGCTTTTGTTGTGGCCTTACCGAACCTTGGCAATCAGCTCGTTCAGCTATTAAAAGCGACATCTCTTTCGTTTACAATTGGGGTACTCGAAATCATGGGTATTTCCCGGATCATTGCAAATGACGGCTATCAGTTTTTAGAAACTTATCTCGTCTCTGCTTTGATCTATTGGCTGCTGAGCATTTTCTTTGAATTAGCTTTTGCATTATTAGAGAAACGTGTCAGCGTGTACGGCAGAACTCTCGGACGTTAAAAAGTCGATCAGGCACAAAAACCTGATCGACTTTTTTATTCACCCTTTTTTGGTGTGTTAAACAGTTCTTTTGGTGCGGGTTTGAGCTTTGGTGCTGAGCCGAATACGACAGGTGCAGAAATATATCTGAACTCTCCTTTTCCATCCATGCTGCGGCCATGTGCCCATCTGCCTTCCTTGCTTTCTTCCCCTCTTGAGAAGTTAAACAAATCATAGGAAACCTGCTGTTTTTCTAATGAACGAGGGAAAGTAGTTGGTACGACGACATCCCCTTCCCGCTCTTCTAATTCCTTAATTGCCGCAAGCCACATATTTTGATGATATGTATCACGAGCAATGAGGAAGGAAAGCATATCTTTGACGCCGCGGTCATCTGTCATCTCGTAAAGCCTTGTGACCTGAAGTCTCCCCTGTGATTCTGCATTTAAATTGGCTCTGAAATCCGCCATTAAATTTCCGCTTGCAATGATATACTTGGCATTCCACGGATACCCTTGACTATCCGCTGCCATCGCCCCTAAACCGGCAACAATTGCATGCTGCGGATTCATTCCGCCCATAACAGCCGCAAGTGCTGGATCACTTTGATACGCTTGTTCCTGCTCTTTTACCGGTGCTTTATCAAGTAGACGTGCGATCATTGTCGCCAGCATTTCGACATGACCAATTTCCTCTGTCCCAACATCAAATAATAAATCCCTATATTTTTGGTCTGCTCGGCAATTAAACCCTTGAAATAAATATTGCATCATCACACTGATTTCACCATATTGACCGCCTAATACTTCTTGCAGCTTTTTCGCGTAAAGCGGATCTGGCTTTGAGGGCTTTGCTTCATATTGCAATTCTTTGATGTGATAAAACATGATGTCATCTCCCTTATCATGAAACATCTTTTCAATTATCACTATTCAACCGCAGCTCTCTTTATGAAAATGATCTGATCACATAAAAAAAGAGAATGGCTTATGCCATTCCCTTTGTCATCTTACTTATTCAGCACTGACTAAAATTTTCACTTGATCTTTTTCATTGATTAAAGCATGGAAGCCATCCTCGATCACATCGTCCAGCTTGATTTTTTTCGTGACGAGTGTGTCTGCAGAGAAATAGCCTTTTCTCATTAAGTTTAATACAGATGGGAATACGTCTCTGTAGCCGATAATTCCTTTCACTGTACGTTCTTTAATGACAATATCGTTCGGCATAATTTCCGCGCCTTTTTCCCAAATGCTTACAATGACGGTTTCACCTGAAATTCTAGTTGATTGGATTGCTTGCTTCAATACAACAGGTACACCTGTCACTTCAAAAGAAACATCGACGCCACCGTTTGTACGGCGTGCGATTTCTTGAACAACATCTTCATATTGAGAAGGATCTACAATGATCGCTCCAAGCTCTTTTGCTTTCTCTTGGCGTTCTTTTGATAATTCAACTGCATAAATATCAGTAGCACCAGCTGCTTTTAATGCTTCAATGACAAGTAAACCAATTGGCCCGCAGCCAAACACAGCCGCTGTATCCCCAGCTTGTACTTTACTAGAACGTACCGCATATAAAGCAACTGCAGAAGGCTCAACAAGCGCGCCTTGCTCATAGGAGATTTCGTCTGGTAATAAATGAAGTAATTCTTCATCAACTGATACATATTCAGAGAATCCACCGCCGCCTCCGGCAAGTCCTAAAAAGCCCATGTTTTCATCTAAGTTATAAGCACCTTGATGCCCGTGAGTTGCAAAAATAGGTTCTACAACCACTCGATCGCCTACTTTGTAATTGCTCACGCCTTCTCCTACTTCAACAACTTCCCCAGAGAACTCGTGTCCCAATGTAATTGGTGCTTTTTCTTTTGTAAGTGGATGAGGTTCATTCACAGGAATGAAGATCGGTCCGCCTAAATATTCATGTAAATCACTACCACAAATGCCGCACCATTTTACTTTCAGTTTCACTTTACCTGGAGCAACTGTTGGTTCGTCAATTTCCTCTAGTCGAATGTCCTTTTGATCGTGCCAGCGTAGTGCTTTCATTTGTAAGACTCCTTTTCTCATCAATTTAATTAACTTACTTAAATAATGATAACATAATTTTTTTAATTTTCTAAGTAGGATGCACTATTTTTTTGACAGTCAATGGACGAAAGATGACAAAACATAGCAATAGACAGATAAGAAGCATACATATACACCCAATGATGACGGACATTCTGATTGATAAAACATGAGCGAGCCCGCCGAATATTCCTGTCATGGCTATTGTCAAAATGGCTTCAATGAAAGCATAAAAGCTGGCTATCCTTCCCATCACCTCTACTGGGATATTTGTTTGATAGAACGTCATAAAACCTGTATTCGCAAAAGCTAAAAAGAAGGCTAATATAAAAAAACCACCGGCTGCTACAAATAGTGTGCTGGAAAATGCATATATAAGATAGCCAAACGCCACAAACAAACTGCCGACTCCAAGCATCAGCGAAACTGACAGCCTTTCGACAATGACCGAATTAAGACTTGCCCCTGCAATGATGCCTGCTCCAGCCACACTAACAAGAAGGCCATATTGGGTATCAGTCAGCATCAGTACTTCTTTTGCAAAGGCTGTTTCAAGTGAGTCAATGGCCGTAGGAAGGACCGATATCGCCGCACTAAATAATAAATATACCGCCATGATCTGGCGTGACGTCAGACTAAATCGCAGAACCAGCTTGGCATCCTCTTTTAACATTGAAAGGGAAAACCCCTTTTGGCCAGCATCTGTTTTGAGCAAATTCGGTAAACACATCGTTAACAGAGCAGATATCAAAAGGCAGAACGCATTTACATAAATTGAAAGAACAGGCGTCCCGATGAGAAAAAGCAGACCTGCTGCTGCGGGTCCAAGTAAAAATCCACCGGATTGTAATAAAGAGCGAATGGCATTAAACCGTTTTCGGTTATCGGCCGGGATGAGTCCTGTCATATACACCATCGACGCTGGATGAAACATCGCTTGTGCCATCTGTATGAAAAACACCATGACATACAGGATGAGCAGATGTCCTGAAAATAAGGCAAAAGGGATGCATGCAATGAGCAAAGCACGGGTAATATCTAAACTGATCATCACATTCCGCTGATTCAGCCTGTCAATCAAACTGCCAGACCAGCTATTGGTCAAAAGAGAAGCTGCCGGTCTTAGCAAATAAACTGCTGTTACAGCAAGAACAGAGCCCGTTTCTTGAAAAATAAGCAGATGGAGGGCAATCATATAAATCCATTCTCCTATGTTTGCGATCCCGATGGCTCCAAGCAAAATACTCATATCCCGCCAATGTTTTTTCATCATTGTCCCCCCTATTTGTCATAAAAAAAATCCCGCCCCCAAGACATTTCTGTCTTGAGGACGGGATTTACTCCGCGTTGCCACCTCAGTTCATTCATCTGTTGCCAGATGAACCTTAGCGGGTGATCATTCACCCTTCTCTGTAACGGGAGAAATTCGCTGCACTACCATCCGAGAGAATCCGGTGCAGAGCTAAGAGGCTTGGTTCCATCATGCTCCCCAGCTCCTTCTCAGCTTCACGGAGTTCTCTGTGTGGGGCAGCTATGATGTACTCTTCTCTATTGGCGCTGTGTCTTTTTTTCATCACGATCTTCAGCTGAATTGTTACATATTGTACTGCCGCTTGATCAAAGCGTCAATGTTTTTTTCATGTTAATCCGCATAAATCATTTTTCTAGTCATGCCACCATCAACAACCAAATCTGTGCCGGTCACAAATTGATTGTCTTCATCTGTTAAATAAAAACAAGCTTTCACAATATCCTTTGGCGTGCCGACTCGATTGGAAAGATGCTGATGATGGTCAATTTCTCGAAGACTTTTCTCATCCTTCGTTTCAATCCACCCAGGGGAAATGCTATTCACCGTAATGTGATCCTGACTAAAAGAAACCGCCAAGGCATGAGTAAGCGCTGAAATCCCGCCTTTTGATGCAGCATAAGCTTCCGTATGAGGCTCTGACATGGTCGCACGGGTAGATGAAATGTTCACAATGGAACCGCCTTTTGGATTCTCTTTCATATAACGCGCTGCTTCTCTAGCACATAAGAAAGTCCCTCTTACGTTTGTATGCAGGACATGATCCCACTCATCGACTGTTAACTCATAAGGCGATGCTGTGCACATGACGCCTGCATTATTGATGAGAATATCAATCGTTTTGCAGCGCTCCGCTGCAAACGACATTAAGCGCTGGATATCCTTCTCTTGTTTCACATCCGTTTTGATGAAATAAACTTCATAGGACTCTTTTCTCAGCTGCTCCTCCAAACGCTCCCCCTTCTCTTCATCTATATCCGCAAACACCACACGCGCCCCTTCTTTTGCATAGCCGCAGGCGATCGCTTCACCAATTCCATTGGCTGCGCCTGTGATGATGACGGTTTTTCCTTTAAAATTCAGCATTTGATTGATTCCTTTCTATAACTGGTTTGAATGATTTACTTTTACCCTTTCCTGAAAAGAGCAATCCAGTCATCTACCTCTATTGATTCTATTTGATCCTCTGTCATTTTCAATCTATAATATTGCTTTATTTTCTCGTTAGCATCTAACAAGTATTCTGTAACAATCTCTTCTTCCTTTAAATTTTTCGTTGTTCGCTTGACCCATTCTTGAAAAGGGTAACGTTTTTTTCGTTCCATTGATTTTACTTCTTTTATTCCTTCTGTTAAAAACAATTCCCGCCATTGTTCTGTCGATAGACAGGAGACATGACTTGGGTCTCTCAATCGTTCTAGCTCATTGATAAATAGTGCAAGCTCTTCATCATTTGGCGAAACATTATCAATAAAGAAAAACAGACCATTTGACTTTAATACACGAGATGCCTCTTTGGCAAACTGTTCAGGGTGCGGGAAATGGTGTGCTGCAATTCGGCATGTGACCATATCAAATGTGCCATCTAAAAAAGGAAGGCTTTCTGCATCCGCTACTACATAAAAAATTTGTGGATACGCTTTTAAATGAAGTGATGTATGAGAAAGCATTTCTTTCGTTAAATCCGTCGCAAACACTTGTTTCACATATGGAGCCAGTGTTTTTGCGGTATGCCCGCCACCAGTTGCTATATCAAGAACGACCCAGCTTTCTTCTGGAGCTGCCCATTCAACAATGAGATCTAGGTCTGCTCCCTTTGCATGAGTTTGACTCGTCACATACTTTTCTGCATTTCTCCCAAATTGTTCTATAACTCTTCTTTTGGCTTGATCTGTATTCATCTGATTCCTCCCCTTTGAAATAGATTGGGTTTTCCACAATAAAGAGCCGTCCCATTTTATTGAGCGGCTCCTTTCATGTTAAAAATTATCGAGAAAGCATCCCGTGCGGATCAATGACAAATTTCTTCGCCACACCCGAATCAAAGTCACTATATCCTTTAGGAGCTTGATCAAGGTCAATGACGGTCGCATTGACGGCTTTGGCGATCTGTGCTCTTCCGCTTAAAATGGATTTCATTAGACTGCGATGATATTGCATAACAGGGGTTTGACCTGTCACAAAGGTATGAGCTTTCGCCCAGCCAAGTCCAATTCGCACTTTCAGAGAACCGACTTTTGCATCGGCATCCACTGCTCCTGGATCTTCTGTGACGTAAAGCCCTGGAATTCCAAGCTTGCCGCCAACTTTGGTAATATCCATAATTGTATTTAAAACGGTCGCTGGTGCTTCTCCCTGATCTCCATGACCCGAAGCTTCAAAGCCGACACAATCGACAGCACAATCGACTTCTGGCTCCCCTAAAATATTCGTAATTTGTTCGCCGATTCGATCATGTTTTCGTAAATTGATCGTCTCACAGCCGAAGCTTCTTGCCTGCTCCAGTCTTTGCTCATTCAGATCTCCAACAATCACAGCAGATGCGCCAAGAAGCTGAGCCGAATGGGCTGCTGCAAGACCTACTGGGCCAGCACCCGCAATATATACGGTCGAACCAGGCTTTACTCCTGCCGTATAAGCACCATGAAAACCTGTCGGGAAAATATCGGAAAGCATCGTGAGATCAAGGATTTTTTCCATCGCTTGATCTTTGTCTGGAAATTTGAGCAGCTGAAAATCTGCATATGGAACCATGACATACTCGGATTGACCGCCAACCCATCCGCCCATATCTACATATCCATAGGCAGAGCCTGGACGGTCCGGGTTTACATTTAAGCACACATGGGTTTTTTGTTCCTTACACATGACACAGCGTCCGCATGCAATATTAAACGGAACGGACACGAGATCTCCTTTTTGAATAAATTCCACATCTCGCCCAACTTCAACGACTTCACCTGTAATTTCATGACCAAGGACAAGTCCTTCAGGTGCAGTCGTACGCCCTCTTACCATGTGCTGATCACTTCCGCAAATATTCGTCGTCACTACTTTTAAAATGACGCCATGCTCACATTTGCGCCCCACATTGGCTTTAGGTACACCCGGGCCATCTTTTAAGACCAAATCAGGGTATCCAATATCCTCAACTGCTACTTTTCCTGCTCCTTTATAAACGACACCTTTGTTTCCCGACATGATTTCATTCCTCCCTTTTGTTTAAAAATGAAGTCTCTACAATTTTCTCTATTTCTTAAGCAATTTCCTTCTTCAAACCGCACATTATGTGAAAAAGAAGGGGATACATGTCTACGTGAGAAAGAAAAATGTGTCTTCCAGTGAAATAAAAAAGAAAATATTGAAAAAAAAGCTAAACTTTTGCAGAACGGTGTCGATATAAGAAATAAGCCAGACAGGTATCCTTAATCGACAAACAAATTCCTTATATATACTATCATTCCTTACACACCTGGCTGGCGCCTACCTTACATACAAAAGGCTCTTCTGATGAAGAGCCTTTATTTATTTTTACATTTGATTGCAGACAAAGAGGCTCCTCTGACGAAGAGCCTCTTTTTGAGTGCTTGTTCATTACCTGGGAAATATTTTCATCATTTTAAAGCTTTGATACAGATGTATGTATCATAGTGATAAACCGAGACTTCTCTAAAGTGATATGCTGAAAACAGACGGCTGATCTCTTGTTCACTGTACGATGAAAAAGATGTTGACCGTTTTTGTTCCTTTATCAGATCCTGCTTTTGAAAAGATAAAAATACTTCACCATCCACTTGAAGGACGCGGTACACTTCCTTCATAACTTGCTCAATATCCTTCAAGTAATAGATCGTCTGCACCGTAAATAATTTATTGAATGATCTGTCTTCAAAAGGTAATTGCTCAGCCTTGCCAAGCGTAATAACGGCTTTGTCCTGTTCCGCAAGCTTCTTATGTTTTCTTTTTGCATATTTAATCATATGACGAGAGGCATCCACTCCATATACTTTTCCGCGGTCAAGTTTTTCTGCTACCTTTGATAAGGTAATGCCTCTTCCAGTCCCAATTTCTAAAATTCGGTCATTTTCTTGTATATTTAAGAGTTGAAGCGTCCATTCATTGATATTATGATGATTTTTTTCCATATAGCGGGCAACCCATTTTGAGAACAAGCCTTTTGGTTCTCTCATTTGTTTTCCAATCCAGCTTTGAATCAATGTTAACACCTGCTTTTCACCAGTAAATATAACTATTTACAAATTTTCTTACTTTTCATATCGGCTCTCACCTAACAAAAATTAAGACCTAGTCCTAATTTATTTGTCCTTTATAAGACGCTCCTTTTCAGAAAATGTTTCGCAGAAAGTGAAAATTTTTTGACCTGAATAGGCGTTTTCATTATTTGTGCTCAGATTGATTTCGTTTTCTGCATGAGCTGCATAATTTATAAATGTATCTTGATAAGATAAAGGTGGTGCTAGATTATGGGCTTTGGCGGTTATTCTGGAGGCTACTGCGGTGGCTACGGTGGCGGTTTTGCAGGCGGATTCGCATTGCTTGTTGTACTGTTCATTTTGTTGATCATCATTGGTGCAAGCTGGATTTGCTAACGTAAAAGGAGCAGGAAACCATGACGTTTCCTGCTCCTTTTCTTTAATACCAATAAGTCCGGTATTGATACATATAACGTCTGAGCATTTCCTCTTGCTCTCTTTGCATGCGGTATGGATTGCCATACCCGTGCTTTAAGGAATGCGGAATAGATGCATATCCGTGCCCCACAGACGGAAATCTCATATATGGTGACATCGACATTTATTGATCACCTCACAATCTCCTTTTACGGTTATCATATGTGCAGGTGATCAATGTGGAGCGTGTCTAAACCTGGTCCTTCTCCCTCGTATAACAATCAAGCATGGCAAGCATCATAAACATGTTAATCTCCTCCTTTTCACTTTTTTCATTTCCTGTTTTAGTTCATATACTTTAGTTGTTTCTGTTTCATTTCTTCATAAAATGTTTCGACTTCTTGTTCGTAAAGAACAGTTTCAATATCCTTGTATTTACGTTTGATCGTCAATGTAATAAAAAATAAATGGATTGTCATATACGCTCACCTCCCTTCAGTTCGCAGCACGCGAAATAGCCCGCAGATCTTCTTTATCAGTTGACCTGCGGGCACACAAAAATACAGCTCAAAAGACAGTGTCTTCCAACCTGCAATGGATGATACGTGTGAAATCCTCGTTTACTACTTAAACAGTTATAAAGCGTGCACCGTATAAGGCAAAGGAAGAACACGAACTCTTCCACAGGCTGATGACATGATGAAATTGTTGGTTGAATTGATCACAAGTAGATACGAATAACATATTCTTCAGCCTCCTTT
The DNA here is from genome assembly GCF_038630785.1 of Bacillus sp. FSL K6-1000. Taxonomy (NCBI): domain Bacteria; kingdom Bacillati; phylum Bacillota; class Bacilli; order Caryophanales; family Bacillaceae; genus Bacillus; species Bacillus sp. FSL K6-1000. The sequence goes on from NZ_CP152042.1 coordinate 2,374,122, forward strand.
ACGTTTTTTTAATTACTTTGTAAGTATATCCAGCAAGCACCATTTTGTAAACCTGTTTTTAGTAATATAGATGATTTTTGTGTTTTTGACTAAATTTCTACAGTTATTCTTGTCCGATTGTCCAATACAATGAAAAAAGCCCCCTCAGGCACATGAGGAGACTTTCGAATTAATCTTCATCTAATTCTTGCAGTTTCTTTTGAAAGAAAATCGCACGTTTAACACAAATAAAAGCGGCTAATAAGAAAACACAATCTATTCCCATCATCAGCATTTTTGGAGATGCTTCGATGTGCTGGTTCGGTAAGATCGTACCAATATATAAAAAGGTGCTGACAGCAAGCAAAATAAAAGCGTACTGCTTGTAATCTGTCACTAAATCACTCCACTTTTTCTTCACTTGTTTCACCTTCCAGTTATCAATGTCTATTCATAGCTTAACATAGTGAGAGAAAGCGAGGAGCATGTAAATCTATCCATTCGCCAGCGCGCTAAGTCCTTGCTTGATATCATGTAGTAAATCATCAACATCTTCAATCCCAACGGAAATACGAATTAAACCATCTGTGATGCCAAGCTCCTCCCTGCGGTCTTTTGGAATGGACGCATGGGTCATCCGGGCAGGGACAGAAATTAAGCTTTCTACCGCTCCAAGGCTTTCTGCGATCGTAAACAGCTTTAGCTGGCTCAAAAATACATCAACATGTTCTTCTTTTCCAATATCAAAAGAGATCATTCCGCCGAAGCCAGATGCTTGCGTTTTCGCAAGTTCATGGCCAGGATGAGTACCGAGACCTGGATAATAAACACGTGTGACAGCTGGATGTTGCTTTAAAAACTCAGCGATTTTCTGTGCATTTTGTTGATGTGCTTCCATTCTTAGCCCAAGTGTTTTCATCCCTCTCATGAGAAGCCATGAATCCTGCGGTCCAAGAATTCCGCCTGTCGAGTTTTGAACAAAGTGCAGCTCTTCTCCAAGCTCTTTCGTCGCTGTGACGACAAGCCCGCCTACAACATCACTATGACCGCCTAAATATTTAGTCGCACTGTGCAGAACAATGTCCGCGCCATATTCAATCGGCTTTTGGAAATACGGTGTGAAAAATGTATTATCAACAATCATCAAGATGTTGGCTTCCTTTGTCAATTCGCCGATCGCTTTTAGATCCGTCATTTTGAGTAAAGGATTGGTTGGTGATTCAATGTAAACGGCTTTTGTTTCAGGTAAAATGGCTTTTTTCACCGCTTCAGGATCACTTGTGTCAACAAAGGTTGCAGTAATGCCAATTCGGTTTAGCACCTTTGTGATGACGCGGTAGGTTCCGCCGTACACGTCATCTGTCAGGACAATATGATCCCCGCTGTTAAACAGCATCATCACCGCCGTAATGGCTGCCATTCCTGAACCAAATGCGTAACCGTTTGCTCCTCCTTCAAGATCACGAATGACTGTTTCCAGTGCGGTTCTTGTTGGATTTGCTGTTCTGGAGTATTCATACCCCGTATGTTCGCCTGCTTTTGGCTGCTTATACGTGCTCACTTGGTAAATAGGTACAGACACGGCGCCTGTTCTTTCATCACCCGTTGTTCCGCTGTGAATCATCATTGTTTTTGGTTTCATTCTATTTTCCTCCCTCATAAATTCCTTTACTTAAATATCGCTCACTGCTGTCAGGAAAAATGGTGACAATGACTGTCCCAGGTGCTGCTTTCTTTGCTTCCTCTAAAGCGGCAAATAAAGCGGCACCAGAAGAGCTGCCGATGAGAACACCTTCTTTTTCAGCTGCTTCTTTCACCATTCGAAACGCATCATCATCACTGACAGTGTAAATCTCATCGAATAAAGCCTGCTCCATATAATCTGGGATAAATTCAAGACCAATTCCTTCCGTTCTATGCGGGCCCGGATCCCCACCATTTAAAATTGACCCTTCAGGCTCCACAACCACTGTTTTTATCGCCTGATGCTGCTCTTTTAAATAGGCGGCACAACCTTGAAAAGTCCCGCCAGATCCTGCTCCTGCGACGAATACATCGATATTTCCTTTTAAGTCGGACCATAATTCCGGACCGAGCGTTCTGTAGTAAGTCAATGGATTTACTTGGTTTTTAAATTGTAAAACACAATAGGCATTGTCAAGGCTTGCCTCTAGTTCAAGGGCTCGATCAATCGCACCCTTCATGCCTTCATTTCTTGGCGTATGAATAATCTCTGCACCGAGCGCCTTCATCACCTGTTGTTTTTCTTGACTAAAATGTTCTGGTACACAAAAAATGGTCTGCAATTGATGCTTTCTTGCACTTAGAGCAAGCCCAATTCCTGTGTTTCCAGCAGTTGCTTCAATAATCGTTCCGCCTGGACGCAGTTTGCCAGATGCTAATGCTTCTCTGATGAGCATATCACCTAAACGATCTTTAATACTTCCACCTGGATTCATCATCTCAAGCTTTGCATACACCTCAACGCCTTCTGGGACGCCAATCCCTGACAGCTTTAAAAGCGGTGTGCGGCCAATTAATTCGGTAATATCCTTTATGACAGCCATATAATTCCCTTCCTTTGCATGGAAAAGAAGGGGGAAACCCCTTCTTTTATTGTGTTTGCTTTATCATACGCAAGACAAGGTCGGTTGAGTGAATCGCTGCTTGCTCAAGGAATTGATCAAAGGAGATATTGGATTCTTTCCCTGCAATATCTGATAGCGCACGAACGACAACAAATGGCGTACCAAAGAGCTGACAGACCTGTGCAACAGCTGCAGCTTCCATTTCCACCGCATATAGCTCTGGAAACTTCTCTCTTACAAACGCTACACGATCCGGATCATTCATAAATGAATCTCCTGTTGCAATCGTTCCTTTTGCCACTTGAATATGATCGATCTCTAAAGCAGATTCCTCTGCAAGCTTCACAAGCTTTTCATCCGCAATGAAAGCAGCTGGAAGTCCCGGCACTTGTCCATATTCGTAATCAAAGATGGTCACATCTACATCATGATGTCTCACATCAGTAGAGATGACAATATCACCTACATTTAATGAGTGATGGAAACCGCCAGCAGATCCTGTATTGATCACATAATCTGGCTGAAAGCGGTCAAGCAGTAATGTTGTGCTGACCGCTGCATTTACTTTTCCAATCCCTGATTTTAATAAAATCACTTCTTTATCTTCATAAACACCTGTTGTAAATTCACACCCAGCGATGTTTTCTTGTGTAGCATTCTTTAGTTGATCTCTTAAAATCGTCACTTCTTCTTCCATTGCACCTATAACTGCGATTTTCAAAACAAAAACATCCTTTCATTCCCTTTTCTTCGCTTCTACGATCCAAACAAAATCATTCATTTGATGAAAGGATGTGCTAAAACCTTCTTCTTCAAAGATTTGCTTTAGCACATCAATGGATGGATAATATTCCGTTTCTAAATCTTCTGCAAGCTGATCGAACCCTGCAGCTCTCGCTTTGTCGATTTCAGCTTGATGTGCTGCTTGATTTTGAAACATTGTATCAGCAAAGACTATTTTACCATCTGAGTGAAGGATGTTGCTATAGGTGTGAATGGCTTGTTTTTTTTCTTCATCCGTTAAATGGTGGAATGCATATGAGCTGACGATCGTATCCGGCTCAAAAGGCGTCGCTGGAAATGATAAAAAATCCCCATCATGAAGTATATTTGGTATTCCTTTTTGAAGAGCTGCTTTCTTCATGGCATCTGATGGTTCAACACCAAACACGTTTTTATCAGCTGCAAGCAGGAGCGCTGTTAGATTCCCCGTACCGCTTCCAAACTCAAGAACATATTGGCCTGAACGGCGGGTAATTTCTTTTAAAATAGCCGGATACCGGCGAAACACTTCTTTATACTGCTCGTCATGACCACTCACCGTGTCGTCATAAGAGTCAGCCCAATGATCAAATAAAGAAAGAAATTCACGTCCCATTTTCTTTCCCTCCACTTTATCTTTTTATTCCTATGCGTATAGTATGTTTTATTCCGTCGAACAGTTCCTATCCTACCACAACTTCTGTTTCTTTCCTACTAAAAAATACTGGGAGAGGTAGAAAAATATTTGCCCTTCTGAGGGAGAGAGATTAAGATGAATGAAGAGTATAGAGAGGTGAATCAAATGGATTTTCAGCTGGATTTTTTAAAGGATAAAATTGAATTTTTTGAAGCAACATCTTTAAAAGAACTTGAACAAAAGATCCAAAAACAAATTGAACATAATCAGGCGATTCTGCTGACCGTTCATTCTGTCAGTCATCAAACGACTGTGATCGATGAGCGGATTTTGTATACAGCAGTTGTTCATTTTAAAGCGAATGTTTAAACAAAAAAGATAGCATATCTGCTATCTTTTTTTCATGTTTATCTTAATTTTTCAACCTTCACAGGTTTCCAGCCTTTTTCATCTACCCACGTAATTTCCACGCGGTAGCGTTCACCTGTTGATTTATCACGGATGGTTCCTTTTGCATCTTGAGGACCTCCGTTATTTCCTAACCAAAGAACGGTCATTTGATCTTCTGAAATCCCTGTCGCATAAGACATCGCTTTGATCATTTCTTTCCAGTCTGTTGAGCTCGAATCATAGGTTGCTGTATGTGAACCGGATTGCTCTGTTCCTACAGGCTCCCAGTCATCGTTTTCGTATGTTTTGTCGACGTCACTTGTTTTGCCGCCGTCTGTTTCTTTGGCGTCTTTTAACGCATCTTTATTAGGTTTTTCTTCATCATCTGTCTTCTTCGTATCGTCGTCTTGATCAGATGAATCATCTTTTTTTGCATCTGAATCATCGGATGTGTCTTTCTTTGGATCTTTCACATCTTCTTCTGAGTTTTGTTTATTTTCACTTGTTGCAGGTGCCGTTTTTGATGGTGCATCCGCTACATCTGTATCTTTCGGCTTATTAAAAATTAACAAACTCGATGCGACAACCAAAATAAGCACCACAACGATACCAATTAATATGTTAAGCACCATATTTGCCTTTCTGCGCTTATCACGATGTTCAAATCGAGAATTTCTACTCAAAATCTCTGCACTCCTTTGCCTCTGTTCCCTAAGTCGTTACTATTCTAACATGTCATGAAGGGATGTTCTATGTCTGTTTCTTTTCAATTTCATTGACCTTTTTTACAATATCATAAAACGCATCATTTGTCTTAGCCCGGCCACTTGTCTCGTCAAGGTGAACAACGACAAGGGCGTATTTTGGTTTTTCTACCGGAAAGTATCCAGCAAACCACTTATGATAAAGCGGATTCCCCTTTTTGTCTTGACCGCCGGTTTGGGCAGTACCTGATTTCCCCGCTACATCGTATGGCAAATCTTGAAACCTTCTTCCGGTTCCCTTGTCAGAGGTCACCACCTGTCTTAAGAATTTTTGCAGCTTTTGAGCTGTATAGCGGTCTATGCTGCTCCCTTCAGGCCGTTTGTTTTGAAAGGACAGCATCGTTGTTCCGTTTTGATACAGCACTTTTTCTGCGATTTTCACTTCTTTTCGTTCTCCTCCTCTTGCGATCGTAGCCATCATATTCGCGATTTGCAGAGGAGTCGTTTTGACATTTTTTTGTCCTATTGCGGTTTGTGCAATGGCTTTTTTGACATGCTTGTCTCTTTTATCTCCCCACACACTGCCTGTTTCTTCACGATCAAACTGTTTGAAGTGCTGCTTATGATAGACATCCCCTTCCCAGCCAGCTCGATCTAAGAGTCCAAGCTTTGCAGCCGTCTTTTCGATGATTTGATCATCTGCTTGAATGAGCCTTTCAGCAAGTGTCGCAAAGGTATAATTGCAGCTCTCTGAGAAACTGTCCGTCAGATTTAGCACTTCCTGTTTTCCTTCAGGCTCTCCATATAAATTCTTTCGACAGTCATACATGGTTTGTGGCTGGTCAAGGTTTTTTTCGATTGCTGCGGCAAGCACAGCCGTTTTAAAGACAGAGCCTGGTGCAATCGCTGTCAGCATGTAATTTCTTGCCTCGTGCCGGTTTTTGCTTGTGACATTTGGGGTACTCGCCATCGCCAGCACACTGCTTTTTTCAATGTCAAGCAGAACAGCACCGCCTTTTTCAACGCCTTGTTCTTTGAGCACCTTTTCCATTTCAGCCTGCATGTCTTCATCTATTGTTGTCTGTACCTGAAGTGGATAAAAGGAATGAGCTTCTGCTGTATATTTGACGTCCATACCGAACAAAGGGTTTCCCCTTCCGTCCACATGATATAACAATTTTGTGTCTTGCTCGGGTAATAGAAATTCGTCAAAGGTGCTTTCCAGCCCAAATGTGCCGATTTCAGTACGAATGGAAAGCTCTTTTTTGTCAGGATACCGCTTTCTCAATAGTTCTGGATTCTCGCTTGTGAAACCTAATGTGTGGAGGGCAAGTCTTTTTTTGTCCTTCTCTTTCATATATACGCCGTACACACCTGAATATTTCATATCATTGATGTCTTTCAGCTTTTTTTTCGAAATGTCATCTTTTAAAATGAGCGGTTTTTTCGTTTCTGTTAACTGTTTTTTGAGTTCATTCTCTTCCATCTCAAGAATTGAGGCAGTTTGCTGTAAGCGCGGAAGATCATATTGCAGGAAAGGAAATAAGATAACCGCGGGCTGTTCTTTTGTAAGAAGTGCTTGGCCGTTTCGATCTAAAAACTCACCGCGCCCGTCTGAAATGACGACTTCTTCTGTTCGCTGTTTGACACTTTCTTGTATTAAATTGATATCAAGCTTTGAAAACGATTCTGTGAAGAACAGCTGAATTTCTGCCAGTCTCATCAGAAGACCGAGAAATAGCATAAAAATAATCACACCTGTCCATTGAATTCTTCTTTTTTTGCGCATAAAAACACCTCGTCCCTATTGTGGACGAGGTGTTTACGTGATAAACGTGATTATGAAATTTTTACAATTTTGACAAACATTTCTCCGCCAGGTGTTTGAACGGTTACTTTGTCGTCTACTTGTTTACCTAAAAGGCTTTTTGCAATCGGTGAATCGTTTGAAATCTTGCCTTCAAACGGATCAGCTTCTGCACTTCCCACAATTGTGTAAGACTCTTCTTCGCCGTCTGGTAATTCAACGAATGTCACCGTTTTACCAAGTGAAACAACATTTGAATTTCCTTCATCTTCGATAATTTTGGCATTACGAATCATATTATCAAGCGTTGTAATACGGCCTTCTACAAACGCCTGCTCTTCTTTAGCAGAATCATATTCCGAGTTTTCAGAGAGGTCTCCAAAACTTCTAGCGATTTTAATACGCTCTACAACCTCTTTACGTTTAACCGTTTTCAAATGTTCAAGTTCTTCTTCTAATTTACGCTTTCCTTCTTCTGTCATTGGAAATACTTTCTCTTGTGCCATGAATCATTCACTCCTTCTATTAATCCTCATCATACAAACTTTCTGCACGTGAGTGACGACTGAAATATACAAGAATGAGGACATGTTCAGGCCCTCATTCCTTCTGTCCCATATTCGTAAAAGTCCATCTTACATGGCGTCCCTTTTAGATGCAACTATTATGCCTTTTATTAGACAGGACCACTCCGCAGCGGTCTAAAATCGCACAAACTGTGGAAAGGCACAGGAAGCTCCTGTACCTCGTTCGGCCATTTCGATCATATGTAGAAGAATAGCTTACCCATTCTCCATCTTCCAATACATAATATGGTCAGTGTACGATATGTCTATGCTATATTATTACAAAATTGCGTTTTGATCAAGAATTGTTTGAAAATTTGTGATGATTTGTTTGTCGTTTTTTTAATATACTTTTTCAACTTCATTCTTTCGCTATGTGGTAGTGATTTCTCCATCTCTTCTTTTCTTCATTGTTTTCTTATCATATCAAACCCTCAAGATTTTTTCCGAGAATGCTGCTTTCATAAAAGTTCACATATTATTAACAAATATTAACAAGGAAATATTTGGTTTTTGTTGAATTCTATCAATGCAAGACCAAATATATGCTAGGGAGTGTTTTAAATGAACATGAAGAAAACAATTGTTTCTGTTCTATCCATCTCTACCTTATCTTTTTCACTAATGGGCATGGCTTCAGCCAAAGAAACAGCGGATTTCACAGTCAATCACAGTTCTTCTGGATTTCAAACTTTAGATGTGATTTCGATTCAAGATTACAGTTTACCTTTAAGAGTTGGTGAGCGGTACTCGGTCTATGATTCTGCAGCTACACGTTATTGGACAGATAACCAGAGTGTAGCTTCTGTTAGCTCTAGTGGACTAGTGACCGCTCATTCAACTGGTAAAGCCACGATCACTCTTTATAAAGGATCGTCTATCTTAGGACAAGTTTTCGTGACTGTTTATTAATATGATGCTGAAAAGACCTTTACACTGTAAAGGTCTTTTTCTTCTCTACCTATTACTCTGCACGGTTTTGAAGAATGGTTTGAATTTTTGTGACCATTAAGTCTATCGCCACATGGTTTTGGCCGCCTTCTGGGATGATGATATCGGCGTATCGTTTTGTTGGTTCAATGAATTGATTATGCATCGGTCTGACAACAGATACATATTGTTCGATCACAGAGTCGATCGACCGGCCTCTTTCCTTCGTATCGCGTAAAATGCGGCGGATGATGCGAAGGTCTGCATCTGTATCGACATACAGTTTAATATCCATTAAGTCTCTCAAACGTTCATCTTCGAGCGCAAAGATACCTTCAACGATAATGACATCCTTCGGCTCAACATGAACAGTCTCTTCTGAACGTGTGTTCAGTTTAAAATCATATATTGGTTTTTCAATGGATTCGTACCTTAAGAGCTGTTCCAAATGCTCAAACATCAGGTCATTGTCGAATGCAAGCGGATGATCATAGTTCGTGAGCAGGCGCTCTTCAAATGGCATATGACTTTGATTTTTGTAATATAAATCTTGCTGAAGCATGAGGATGGAATGTCCTTTAAATTTTTCATAAATCGAATTGGTGACGCTCGTTTTACCTGAACCCGAGCCGCCAGCAATACCAATGACAACTGGTTTACTCCTCATGTGGCTGTTATTTCCCCTTTCTCATCATGTTGCTAGGGTATACTTTTTGATCAAGCTTGAATTTGACGATTTGCAGCGGATGACGAGCGGCATCTAGTTCATTTCCTTTTTCATCCCAAATCGTCTCAATTTTGCATGTGAAATTCTCAATTTCTGGTCCGAAGAATTCGACTTCGTCGCCTTGCTTAAAGAAGTTACGCTGCTGCAATGTCACGATTTGTTCTTTTTCATCATAATGAAGAACAAGACCTGCGAAATCAAATGTCGTTTTCTTTCCATGGATGCCAAACATTTGTTCATCGGTTCCTGGTACGCCTTCAAAAAAGGCTGGTGCTGTGTCACGGTTTGCACATTTATCTAATTCATCTAACCATTCCTGCTGAATGACAAAATTGTCTGGATCAGCACAATACGCATCAATGACTTTACGATACACACTGACAACAGTGGCAACATAATGAATGGATTTCATCCGTCCTTCGATTTTTAAGCTGTCAATTCCCATTTCGATCATTTGAGGAATGGATTCAACAAGCTTCAAATCTTTTGGACTCATCGCAAATGGTGCATCTTCTTCACCAAATAATGGTGCTTCCTCAGAACCTTCTAGTTTATAAAGATCATAATCCCAGCGGCAGGACTGGCAGCAGCCTCCGCGGTTAGAATCTCTTGCCGTCATATGGTTACTGAGCACGCAGCGGCCAGAGTATGCGATACACATCGCACCATGAATAAAAGTTTCAATTTCAATATCGACTTTTTCCTTCATTTCTCTAATTTCTAGCGCACTTGTTTCACGTGCAAGCACCACACGCTCAAGCCCTTCTTCCTTCCAAAATTGAACAGCTTTCCAATTTGAAAGAGATTGCTGTGTGCTTAAATGGACTTCAAGCTTTGGTGCAACACGTTTACATGTTTCAATGATCAGTGGATCAGCTACGATAATGCCTGCAACTCCAGCGCCTTCAATCCCTTGAAGGTATTCCTCCAGCCCGTCCATGTTTTCATTGTGGGCGAAGATATTCGTTGTCACATAAATGCGTGCGCCATATTTGTTTGCAAATGCGACGCCCTCTGCCATTTCTTCAATTGAAAAGTTATCTGCATTAGAGCGAAGCCCGAATTCTTTCCCGCCAATAAAAACAGCGTCAGCTCCATAATGTACAGCAATTTTCAGCTTTTCCAAGTTTCCTGCGGGTGCAAGCAGTTCTGGTTTTTTTGTAATGACACGTTTCCCATCAATCATTTCAGAAATACCATCTTTCAATAATGCCATTTCCTCTGCCTCCTCTTATATTAATAAACCGTTTCTTTAAAGAAGAATCCTGTATCAATCGAACGATTCACTGGCTGAATCTCTTCAATTCGCTTCACCCAGTCCTCTTTCTGATCTTCATACGCGTCTTTGTCAGTCGTTAGTAAATCAATTGCTTTTCTATAAAGTGATGTCACCTCTGTCATATAAGAAAGTGACTTTAAAATTCCGTCAATTTTAAATGAGTCAATGCCTGCGTCAACAAACTCTTCTAATTCGTCAATCATACACACATCATTTGGACTCATAATATGTGTCCCGTTTGCATCCTCGAAAATAGGGTATTTGTTTTGACGCTCTTGGTCATGCAGGAATAGCCCTTCCTCCATATGTCTGCCTACGACATCCATTTGTTTGCCCTGGTATTCAAAGTAGTTGCCGATGAGCGTACGTTTTGATTGAAACATACATGTCATGCCATGGACTTGAATTTCAATCTCCACTTCAGCATTTTCTTTGATGTCGATCACACTGTCCATATTCAGCTCTTTTGCAAGAACAGCACGTGATGCGCCTTTTCTACCCCAGTAGTTACAAGTGTAATAGTTTGTCCCAGTCGTTTCTGTACTCCAGTGAAGATTCAGGTTCACTCCTGTTTCTTTTGCCGCCATAATTACGGCTGGGTCTCCAAAGACGACACCGTCCACGTTTAATGAATCGAGAAAAGTTAAATAATCTCCAAGCAGCTGCACGCGGTCATTATGAAAAATTGCATTCATCGCCACATACACTTTTTTGTGATGGGCATGTGCAAGCTCAACCGTTTGTTTCACATCTTCTCTTGAAAACTCACCCGCAAGACGAATACCGTATGTTTGTTCGCCTATTATGAATGCATCAGCTCCTGCCTCAATTAATGGCATGACGTCTGACACGCTGCTTGGCGTTACAAGCAATTCTGGTTTCTTCATGATTGGTCACCTCTTTTTGTACTAATGGCGATCCCGTCTCCAACTGGAATAATGCACGTTTGGAAATCAGGGTTTGACATGAGCCATTGATTGTATCGATCAATTTTTCCAATTAATTGTTTTTTTCGTTTATCTTCAATTTCTTCTTCATAATTCGTTGCCACTAAGCCTTTGAATAATACATTGTCTGTAATAATCATTCCGTCATGAGCAAGCATCGGTTCAAACAATTCAAAAAAACGCTTGTACTGCCCTTTTGCAGCATCAATAAAAATCACATCATAGGGCGCCATCGTTTGGACCGTTTTAGCCGATTCCATCGCATCACCAAAAAACACGTGTATTCTTTCTTTTAACTTTAATTCCTCAATGTTCCGTGTCGCTTCTTCATAGCGCTTTGCATTTCGCTCAATCGTATAAATCTCAGCATCTGGCAGAGCTGTTGCCATTCGAATGGCGGAATAGCCAATCGCTGTCCCAACCTCAAGAATTTTCTTCGGCTTTTTCATCGAAAGAAGCTGCAGTAAAAGCTCGATGCTCACCTTTTCCATAATTGGCACATGATGCTCTTTTGCATATATCTCTAATTGAGCGATCGCATCAGGACTTGGGTGAATTAAATGTTCAATATAATCATTTATTCGATCATCTTCGATAGTCATTATCTGTCTAGCTCCTTCATGACCTGAAAAAGAAGAGTCCTGCCTATTGCAGCTCTCTTTCTCGTCAATCTTTCGTTCATCTAAGTAAAAACAACCCGATATATTTTACCACAAAGAAGTGGTAATTGCGAACCTATAAAATGGATATTCCAACGAAAAAAACTGCAGGCAATCTCGTATTGTCTACAGTCTTTTTCGATTCACTTGTACGTTAATTGCTGCCTGTGATGTATTTCGCTTTTGCTTTATTATGCTCATTTAACGTTTTCGTAAATACGACTTCTCCATTTTTCTTCGCAAGGAAGTAAACGTAATCTGTTTTCTCTGGATGCAGTGCGGCTTTCCAAGAGGATTCACCAGCATTTGCAATAGGTCCAGGCGGCAGCCCTTTGTTGTTATACGTGTTATAAGGAGATTTCACTTTTAGGTCTTTGTAATACACGCGGGATTTATGCTCACCAAGTGCATAAAGAACGGTTGGATCAGTTTGAAGCGGCATGTCCTTTTTCAACCGGTTATAGAATACACTTGAGATTTTTGCCCGATCTGTCTTTTCTGTTGCTTCCATTTCAATGAGTGATGCCATCGTTAACACATCATGTATGGACATGTTTCTCTTTTTCATGTCTTTTTCATACGTTTTCACGTATTGATCTGTTTGTTTAATCATCGTTTCAATGATCGTTTCAAGTGATTCATCCTCACGATAAAATGGATACGTAGCAGGGAATAAGTAACCCTCTAACGGATGTTTCACCTGTTTCCCATTCACTTGTGATGTCACAGTTTTCGGATATTTTTTCATTAGTGTTTGAATAAAAGCAGGATCATCCAGCTTTGCTTCAACTTCCTTCGCTGAAAAATTCGTCTGATTTGCAATAATGGCTGCAATATCAGATAGCTGTCTTCCCTCTGGAATCACAAGCTGAAAGGCGTAATCAGTCCCGCCAGATGTCAGCTTTTTGATCAGCGTGTCTGCGTCCATTGTTTGTTTCAAATGAAAATAACCCGCTTTAAAGCCGGACGCATTTTTGTATTTTGCATAATACGTGAAAATCGTGTCATTCGAAATGAGCCCATTTTCTTTTAAAATGCCCGCAATTTCGCGCACAGATGTCCCATTTGGAATATGAATATTAATCGTTTGTTTACTTTTTTGATCGACCGGTCCAAGTGCTGATTTAACATATAAAAAGCCTGATAATGCTGCAATGATGATGACAGCAAGGACAGATAACAGGACGATCCCCATTTTTCTTTTGAAGAATGGTCGTTTCTTTTGTTCTGAAAACATGCATGGCCCTCCTCACATCTAGCTTTTATAGTACATGATTCGACGGAGTTCGGCAATTCCTTGCTCATGCATGTCATGACAAAACTTGCCACAAAACGGCTAAACCAACACCGCCACCGCTTCCAATAGCAGCCATGACATAGCTTCCATTCGGTAAGGTGTGCGCTTCATAAAATAATCTCACCATCATAGCAGCTCCTGACGCGCTGTATGGATGCCCAAGGCATAGTGCACCGCCTCTTCTATTGATCCGGTCATATGGTATCCCCAGCGTGCGGGCAATAAGTGCTGCTTTCAGCGCAAATGCTTCATTGATTTCAAAAAGCGCCACTTCCTCTGCCTTGATGTTCTCTTGATGTAAAAGTTTCTTGATCGCATCAATCGGTGAAGCAGCTGGAAAATGAGGATGTATCGCTGTCACAGCACTTCCGGCATACCGCAGCATCGCCTTACATCCACTTGCTTCCGCTAACGATCTTTCCATCACAGCGACAGCAGCTGCTCCGTCTGCTTCCTTACAGCTATTGGCGGTGGTCACAGTTCCTTTCCCCGGCAAAAATACAGGTTTTGCCCGCTTGATCAGCTTTGTCATCGGTCTTATTTTAGCAGCTGCTTGATCTATACTCAGCCCGTCAACCGAAACGATTTCATCTGCATATGTACCATGTTTGAAGGCGGCTAAACTTCTTTCCCAGCTTAAAAGGGCATAGTCATCTTGTTCTTTTCTTGTAACAGAAAATGCCGACGCGGTCAGCTCTGCTGCTTCTCCCATATGCGGATCTCCTATCCACTCCGGTGAAAAGCGGGCTCTTTCTTTCATTGGTGATCTGGAAATGCTCTCAGTCCCGCCAGCGATATACATCGCGCCCTCCCCCGATTGAACCATGATGCAAGCTGTTCGGATCGCTTCAAGACCAGAGGCACATTGCCTGTCAATCGTCATACCGGGAACGTGCAAAGGAAGCCCTGCTTCTAATGAGGACAGACGGGCCATATTTCCACCGCCTCCGACGACATTGCCTAATATGACGTCATCCGGTGTCATGTCCTGAGACAAATGCCGAATAAGGGGAGCGGCTAATTGCTCTGGGCGATAATTTTTCAACATCCCATTTTTGTCACCGAAGGGTGTTCGTTTTGCTTGTACGATCACCGCTTGCATGACAATTGCTCCTCCGCCCACCTTTTCATGCTCACGCGGGCAATTTTCCCGCCGGATGTTTCCATCATTTGATCAATCACAAGCCATTTTTTTGGTACCTTGTAGGCCGCAAGCTTTTCTTTAACAGCTTGTTGAACCACCTTTATTTGCTGCACTTGCTCCAGTATGGCAACAGGGATTTCACCCCAATATGGGTCAGGAACGCCCACCACAATCGACCGCTTCACCTCTGGCTGTTCATTTAGCACACGCTCAATTTCCTCTGGGAAAATATTCAGACCTCCATAGACGATCATGCCATTCTCACGACCGCTCATATACAGATAACCGTCTTCATCCAGCCATCCCATATCGTAAACTGTCAGCCACTCCTGCGGCGGTTTCTCCTCATGTAAGTAACCTGAAAAAGTCATTGGGCTCTTTACATAAATCCTCCCTGTTTCATTTGGCTGACAGACAGATTGATCGGGCCGCCTTACTTCAACTTGAATGGAGGAAAAAGGCCGTCCAACAGAAGAAGGTTTTTGCAGAAAGTCATTTGAAGACAAATAAGAGACAAAACTTAACTCTGATGTGCCATAAAAATCAAAAAAAGTGATATGTGGATAGTTGGAGACGAGCTGTTCTTTTGACGAGATGCTCCAATCTGCTCCCGATGACATGACAAGAAGCGGATTGTCTCCTTTAAAAGCATCGATTTGCAGTAACGTTTCTGTCATTGTTGGGACAGTATACATCACGGTGATATCACCTGTCTCTAAGGCTTGCTTCGCTTTTCCTGGCACAAATTTTTCTAAAAGCGTCACTGTGCCGCCAAAGTATAATGTACTGATAGCACCATATAAAAAGTGAGAGGATAAGAGTGTACCTAATATAAGAGCATGATCTTGATGAGTGATTCCAAATGAAGCGGCGGTCATTCGAAAGCTCTCGATCCATGACTGCTGACGCCTAATAAAGGCTTTTGGTGAGCCTGTTGAACCTGACGTAAATCCCATATAAAAGACTGGGTCCTTCTCGGTATCGCAGGTGTTATAAGGACTGTTGTCTGTGAGAAGGCTGATTCTATCCTTCCATTCAGATAAAGAAAGAATCGGCATGTCCACGCTTCCCTGTTCAAATCTTTTCATCAATCGATCCTCTATAATGGCGAGATCCGCCTCACTTAACAAGAGCTTTTCTACACATTCTTCATGACTCCATCTCGGATCAAGCGGAACGGCTGTCCACCCTGCACAAACAGCGCCCGCAAATATTTGAAGAAAAGAAGCACCATTTGATAATAAAAAAGCGATTCTTTTTTGCTGATGAGCCGTTCCTTGTAACCACTGTGCCGCTCTCTGCACACGTTCATACCAATCTTCATATGTAATGCTTTCTTGCTCATCTATGATGGCAATCTGATCTCGTTTCATTTCTGCATGTACTGCATAGCTATCCGTTATTCTGTTCAAACTGCACGCCTCCCTTTATGCAGATCCCTTTTTCGATATGACATGGCCTGTATGATTTTGACCGTAAAGAAAGCGCACATTCCCGCTTTGATGAGATCACCTGGAAGATAAATCAGACTAAGAAAAGCGGCCTGTGACACCTTAATATGCATCATCATGGCTTGAAAAGGAATACCGCACATATACAAAATCACAATACTGCAAACCGCATAGATCACAAAAAGACGCAGTGCGGTTACTTTTTTCAGCCGGTTCACCCATAAGCTGATCATGAAGGCAGCAACAGGATAAGCAAGAAGAAAACCACCGCTTGGACCAAAAAAGACCCCTATCCCGCCTCTCCCACCTGACAAAAGAGGTGCGCCTGCTGCCACAACCAAAAGAAAAAGACATAAACTGATCAATGCTTGTTTTGGCTTTAACAGCCCCCCAGCAAGCAAAAGACCTGCGGTTTGCAATGTAATCGGTACAGGTGTAAATGTCAGTAAAATCGGCGGGATCAAGCCTAACATCCCGATGACTGCTGTCATTAACGCTATTTGCATCATATCTTGAATTCTCAATCTTCATGCCCCTCACTCAATTTATTGTTAAAAATAGAGTAAAAGGTACAGTTCATTATGTCAACATGAAATAAATCTAAGTTAACATAATGATCGTAAAAAAAGACCTGTGAAGAAAGATCAAGAAGATCTGTTCACAGGCCTTTTATTCGTTCTATTCTTCGTCTTCTTGATCTAAGAACGTGTTTAACGTTTCTTCAATCATGTCCCACTCTTCATCAGTTTCAATCGGCTCTAGCTCGCCATCTTCACCGTCTTCGTTCGGTGTGAAGCTTGATGCATGAATTTCAATTTCCTCATTGTCTTGCTCAGAAATTGGGTAGTAAAGAACATAAGATTTGTTAAAATGGTCGCTTTCAAAAGTAAATAGTACTTCGCAAAGCTGTTCATTTCCATTATCATCAACGATTGTAATTTGCTTTTCTCCGTGTTCCATTTGATTCACCTCATTTTAATTTAAGCTGTCTAAATATCCTTGCAGGATCATGACAGCCGCCATTTTATCAATGACTTTTTTACGCTTTTGTCTGCTCACATCTGCAGAGATGAGCATTTTTTCCGCTGCCATTGTTGACAGACGCTCGTCCCAAAGCACAACAGGAACATTGTACGTGTTTTCTAGCACTTTCGCAAATGATTGGCTGGCTTCGCCTCTAGGACCGACCGTGCCGTTCATATTTTTTGGAAAGCCAAGTACAATTTTATCCGCTCCATATTCTGCAACAATCTCAGACAGGCGGCTGAGACCAAAGTCTCCGCCTGCTTCATCAATTTTAATTGTTTCAATCCCTTGCGCTGTCCATCCCATTTCATCACTGATCGCAACACCAAGGGTTTTCGTGCCTAAATCTAAGCCTAAAATTCTCATGTTTTACGCCTCTTTATGTGTCTCTAAGTACGATTTAACCAATTCCTCAATTAATTCGTCTCGTTCTAGTTTACGAATTAGGTTGCGTGCATCCTGATGTCTTGGAATATAAGCAGGGTCGCCTGACAGCAAGTATCCGACAATTTGATTGATCGGGTTGTATCCTTTTTCTTGGAGTGCGTCATGAACTGTAATGAGCACTTCATTCACATTGGTTTCAGCTGAATCATCAGAGAAGTTAAACTTCATTGTCTTATCAAATGAACTCACTGCTTCTTGCACCTCTCTTCCAACATTCTACTAGCAAGCTTTTTTCTAACCGCTCATCTAATACCATTATTCTACACTACATCGCCTGATTATAAAACGGATTTGACAGATTCTTCGACAGATGCCAGTGCTTCTTCAAGTTTTTCTGGTTGTTTTCCGCCTGCTTGTGCCATATCTGGACGTCCGCCTCCGCCTCCGCCGCAGATTTCAGCTGCCTGCTTCACAAGCTTCCCTGCATGCAGACCTTTTTCGATCACGTCTTTTGTCACTCCTGCTGAAATGTTTACTTTTCCGTTTTGAACGGCTCCCAGGACGATGACAGCTGATCCTAATTTAGCTTTCAAGTCATCAACCATTGTTCTTAAATGATTCATGTCTTTGGCGTTTACTTTTTGTGTTAAGACGTTCACTCCGCCAATTTCAGTCACTTTCTCTAAAATAGAGCCTGCTTCTGCTTGGCTTAATTTCGCAAGAAGAGATTCGTTTTCTCTTTGAACCTCTTTTAAATCCGCCTGTAATGAAGCGATTCGTTTTGGAACGTCCTTCGTATTTGACTTCAGCTCATTTGCTGCCTGTTCTAAAATCGCCAGCTGGTCATTTAATTCTTCATAGGCACCTTGACCAGTCACAGCTTCAATACGGCGTGTTCCAGCACCAATACCCGACTCAGACGCAATTTTAAACAAACCGATTTCCGCAGTGTTTTGCACGTGACAGCCGCCGCATAGCTCGATGCTGTAATCGCCGACTTGGACTACGCGGACAATATCGCCATACTTTTCGCCAAACAGCGCCATTGCGCCCATTTCTTTTGCTTCAGCAATTGGCTTCAGGTCAATCGCAACCGAAATGCCTTCCCAAATCTTTTCGTTCACGATTTTTTCAATTTGAGACAATTCTTCTTTCGTCACTTGTCCAAAGTGAGAGAAATCAAAACGAAGTCTGTTTTCATTCACCAATGACCCTGCTTGGTTCACGTGGCTGCCTAATACATCTTTTAGCGCCTGATGCAGAAGGTGTGTCGCTGTATGGTTTTTCACAATACCTTTTCGAAGAGCTGATTCCACTTCTGCAGTGACTTCGAGACCTTTTTGAGCCGTACCGCTTACGACGACTCCTTCATGGACATGCTGACCGTTTGGCGCTTTTTTCACATCTTTGATCTCAATGATGACTTCTGCACTTTTTAGTGTCCCTTTATCCGCTACTTGTCCGCCGCTTTCCGCATAAAATGGAGTTTCATCTAACAAGATTTGCACCGTGTCTCCTTCATGTGCTTCCGAGACAATTTCACCATTTTGAAGCAATTCAATGATACGGGCATCTGCTGTTAGATTTTCATAGCCAACGAAGGTGCTTTCTACTTTAATATCGCCTAGAGCGCCCCCTTGAACCTGCATACTGCCGACATCTTGTCTCGCATTTCTTGCTCGTTCACGCTGCTTCTCCATTTCCGCTTGGAAGCCTTCTCGATCAACTGTCATGTTCTCATCTTCTGCGTATTCTTCTGTTAGCTCGACAGGGAATCCATACGTATCATACAGCTTAAATACATCTTCACCTGAAATTTTTGAGCTGCCTTTGTCTCTTTCTTTTTTGATCACTTCTGACAAAATGGCTAACCCTTCGTTCAGTGTTTCGTGGAAACGTTCTTCTTCGTTTTTGATGACTTTCGCAATAAATTCTTCTTTTGCTTGTACATCTGGGTAGAAGTCTTTCATGATTTCAGCAACAACTGGCACTAAATCATACATAAACGGACGGTGGATATGGATCGTTTTTGCATAACGCACAGCACGGCGCAGCAAACGTCTTAATACATATCCGCGGCCTTCATTGGAAGGAAGCGCTCCGTCACTTACAGCAAAGGCAACTGTCCGGATGTGGTCAGCAATCACTTTGAATGCTGTATCCTTTTCCTTTGTTTCGCCATAGCTTTCTCCAGAGATCGTTTCGACTGCGCGAATAATTGGCATGAATAGGTCTGTATCGAAGTTCGTCGGCACATTTTGAATGACAGATACCATTCGTTCAAGACCCATCCCTGTATCAATGTTTTTCTTCGGCAGTGGTGTATATGTACCATCTGGATTATGGTTGAATTCAGAGAACACAAGGTTCCATACTTCTAAATAACGCTCGTTTTCCCCGCCTGGATATAATTCTGGATCGTTCATATCGTGACCGTATGATTCACCGCGGTCATAGAAAATTTCTGTATTTGGTCCGCTTGGGCCCTCGCCAATATCCCAGAAGTTGCCTTCAAGACGGATAATACGTTCTTCAGGCACACCAATTTTATCTCTCCAAAGGATATACGCTTCTTCGTCCTCTGGGTGGACTGTCACAGATAACAAATTCGGATCAAAGCCAATCCACTCGTCACTTGTGAGGAATTCCCACGCCCATTCAATGGCCTCTTCTTTAAAATAGTCACCAATAGAGAAGTTGCCAAGCATTTCAAAAAACGTGTGATGGCGTGCTGTCTTCCCTACATTTTCAATATCATTTGTACGAATCGATTTTTGCGCGTTGCAAATACGCGGATTTTCAGGTACGACGCGACCATCAAAGTATTTCTTTAATGTTGCTACACCACTGTTGATCCATAAAAGTGTCGGATCGTCATGCGGTACAAGAGACGCACTCGGTTCTACAGCATGTCCTTTTTCTTTAAAGAAGTCTAAAAACATTTGACGTACTTGAGCTGAAGTTAAAGTTTTCATTCAAAAATCCTCCCTTATCATTCATCAATCTCCACACAAACGAAAAAACATCCCGCCCTATGCAAGCACAAAACGACTTACACAGGGACGAGATGTTCTCGCGGTACCACCCTGATTATAGACAAATTCGTCTATCACCTTCACATCCGATAACGCCGGAAGAGAGCGGCAGTGTTTATCTGCACTCGGGACTAGCTTCCGTTAAAGGTCTGATAAGGCTTTTCTCAGCAAATAAAGCCTCTCTCTGCAACAGCTTTTTAACGTACTCGGGTCCGTCATTGAATTTCAATATGTATGAATCGAAATTATTATAGACAACTCGGCTCGTCTTGTCAATGAACGCTTCGTCTCATCAGGATATATTGCACAATGATCACCCTGATAATTGCAGCTGCTGGTACGGCTAAAATCATCCCAATTAAGCCAAACAGCTCTCCTCCTGCAAGCAAGACAAGCATAATGACTACAGGATGCATATGAAGACTTCGCCCTACAATGATTGGGCTGAGGACATTGCTCTCTAAAAATTGCAGCACCGCTACTGTGATCAGTACAATGATGACCGATTTCACCGAGATGGTAAACGCAATAAAGATGGCAGGAACTGCGCCAATAATCGGTCCAAAATAAGGAATCACGTTCGTTGCCCCTATCAGCATCCCAAGAACAAGCGGATACGGGATATGAAAAAGCCAGAGCACAATGGCTGCTGCACCCCCGATTAAAGAACAAACAAGCAGCTGTCCTCGAATATAATCACCAAGCGATTCATCCACTGCTTTGACAAAAGCTTTTCCCCTCTTTCTAAATGATGGCGGCGTTAAATACCATGCCGCCCGCTTCATCGTGTTCATATCCTTCACCATATAAAAAACAAGAAAAGGAATGAGTGCTGCGACTAATGCGTAATCAAATAAAACCTTACAGCTAAGAATCATCCGCTCAGCACTATTGGCTGCATATGTCTCCGATTGAACAATGAAGCGGTCCAAGCGGTCGTGAAGTCCGTCAGGCCAGTGACTCGTATGACGATGAATATGTGATAAAGCGCCATTATAAGTTTCGGCGAGGACAGGAATTTGTTCTGACAGCTCATTTAACTGTGCGATCATCACAGGCGCTCCTTTATAAACCGCAAACCCAATCCCGCCAAAAAACAGGACATAGATGAGTAAGAGACTGACTGTTCTCGGCAGCCCTCGTGCATGCAGTCTTTCCACAATCGGATAAAGCAGATAAGAAATAAAAATGGCAATGAGAAGCGGAATGAGAACCGCCTTCAGCAATAAAAAAACAGGCATCCATAACTCGTCGAGCTGCAGTAAAATGAGCAAGGATGCAAGGACAAGCAGGATCCCTGCAGCATATATCAGAAATTGGATCGGACGTTTCTTCACCTTTTTCACCTCTTTTCTTATTGTTTAACCATCTTCTGCAATTATCCACGTAAATAAAATTTGTCCTAACTTTGTTAAAAATGAATACACATGAAACATACAGCTCCATCCAAAGTCACTATTTGCTGTAAAATCTCGTCAGAAAATATTCCATCATTTACTTCTTTTTACACAAGTTGTGCTAGAATCCACTTTAGCTTTAGCCAATGAAACACAAGAGGAGGTTCTTCATGATCACATTCGAAGAAGTCAACAAGCATTATGGCCAGTTCCATGTACTTAAGGACATTAACCTACATATTCAAAAAGGGGAGGTTGTTGTGATCATCGGTCCTTCAGGATCTGGTAAAAGTACGATGCTCAGGTGTATCAATCGTCTTGAAAGCATTGATGCGGGAAAAGTTCTCGTCAACCAAGTGTCTGTTCAGCATCCGAAGACCAACATCAATCTTGTCAGGCAAAATATCGGAATGGTCTTTCAGCATTTCCACCTCTATCCGCATAAGACGGTGCTTGAAAACATTATGCTTGCGCCGATGAAGGTCAAAAAAGTGAGCAAGGAAGAAGCAAAGGAAACAGCTGAATTTTATTTAAATAAAGTCGGCATTCCTGAAAAAGCAGACACCTACCCTTCACGACTCTCAGGCGGACAGCAGCAGCGCGTTGCCATTGCAAGAGGGCTTGCGATGAAACCAGAGGTGATGCTTTTTGACGAACCGACATCTGCACTTGATCCAGAGATGATCGGCGAGGTATTAGATGTGATGAAGCAGCTGGCCCGTGAAGGCATGACCATGGTTGTTGTCACGCATGAGATGGGCTTTGCCCGTGAAGTGGCCGACCGCATTGTCTTTATTGATGAGGGCAGAATTCTTGAAGAATCAACACCGGCTGCATTTTATGAAAAACCGCAAGAGAAACGTGCTCAATTATTTTTAAGCCGTATTTTAAATCACTAGGGGGAATGGTTTAATGAAAAAAATGAAACGTTTTGGCATGCTGCTCTTTATGACTTGCTGCATCGCCGCTTTAGCTGCTTGTGGATCTACAGAAAAAGGCTCAACTGATGCAAAACAAGGAAGCTCATTAGAAGCCATTAAGAAAGACAAAAAAATCATTTTCGGTGTAAAAAATGACACACGGCTATTCGGTCTAAAAAATCCGAGCAGCGGGGATATTGAAGGATTTGATATTGATATTGCAAAAGCCATCACAAAGGAAATACTCGGCGATGAAGGAAAAGCAGAATTTAAGGAAGTGACATCTAAAACAAGAATTCCTTTGCTTCAAAAAGGGGATATCCATGCGATTGTAGCCACCATGACAATTACAGAAGAGCGTAAAAAAGAAGTCAATTTCTCAGATGTTTACTTTGAAGCAGGACAATCACTACTTGTGAAAAAAGGAAGCGACATTCAATCCATTGATGATCTTAAAAAAGGAACGAAGGTGCTGGCCGTGAAAGGATCTACTTCTTCTCAAAATATCCGTGAGAAAGCACCTGAAGTATCCGTATTAGAATTTGAGAACTATCAAGAGGCTTTTACAGCTTTAAAATCAAATCAAGGGCAAGTGCTGACAACTGATAATGCGATCTTATTTGGTATGGCAGATGAAGATTCAAATTATGAAGTGGTCGGCGGCACCTTTACAGATGAGCCTTATGGCATTGCTGTGAAAAAAGGGGATCAAGAATTAACTGATGCGATCAATAAAGCCTTAAAAACGTTAAAAGACAATGGTGAGTATGACAAAATTCTTAAAAAATGGATCAAAGAATAACATTTGATTGGTTAACATCAATGCCTCAGGTGAGCCGCTCAATGGCTCCCCTGTTGATCAGGAAGGAAGTGAACTGATTGCTGCGGTTTTCCATTCTCACTGAAAATTTTCATCTTTATTTAGAAGGCTTTAAATATACCATTGGTGCAAGTGTCATTGCTCTGATTGGAAGCTTTTTGATCGGTACACTCATTGCCATTATGAGAATTGCGCCATTTAGGCCGCTCAACTGGTTCGGAACGGCTTATGTGGAATTTATTCGGAATATTCCGTTATTATTGATCACCTTTGTTTTCTTCTTTGGTTTACCCGTACTAGGTATTGTAGCAGATGGGTTTACTGCTGGGACGATTGCTCTTGCCATTTATACGTCTGCCTTTATTGCTGAAGCCATTCGTGCAGGGATACAAGCTGTACCGCTTGGACAAATGGAAGCAGCCCGCGCTTCAGGTCTGTCATATGGCGGGACGATGCGGTATATCATTTTGCCTCAGGCGATTAAAATCGTCATTCCCCCTCTTGGGAATCAATTTATTAACCTTGTCAAAAACTCCTCGATTTTAGGTGTCATTGCAGGGTTTGATCTCATGTATCAAGGTGACCTTATTGCATCTAGAACATTTGTGACGTTTGATGTCTACATCTTTGTTGCCATGTTCTATCTGCTATTAACCATTCCGCTTAGTCTAGGCGTTGGTTATTTAGAAAGAAGATTAGCAAGAAGCCACTAGAGAGGAGGAATTATCTTGGATTTTATAGGTGCCTACCAGCCTGATCATCTCGCCTTTTTACTTGAAGGATTTGCTGTCACCTTAAAAGTGGCTTTTATCTCCATCATTTTGAGTTTTATCATTGGATTAGTCGTCGGCACATTGCGGTTCGCTCAAATTCCGGTTTTATCAAAAGTGCTTGCGGTTATTGTAGAAACCATACGGAACCTGCCACTTTTACTGATCATCTTTTTCACGTATTTTGCATTACCTGAAATCGGCATCAAGCTAAGCATCACAGCCTCTGCCATTGCGGCTTTAACCGTGTTTGAATCCGCGATGCTGTCAGAAATTATTCGAAGCGGCCTTAAATCAATTGATAAGGGTCAGATCGAAGCAGCCAGGTCTTCTGGTTTAACCTATATTCAAACATTAAAAATGATTATTATGCCGCAGGCCCTGCGCAGAATGGTGCCGCCAATTGTCAGTCAATTCATATCTCTTTTAAAAGATACGTCGCTTGCCGTTGTCATTGCGCTTCCAGAATTATTACATCACGCTCAAATATTAAACGGTCAAAGCCAATCCTATTTACTGCCGATTTTCCTATTGGCAGCTATGATGTATTTTGTCGTCAATTTCAGCTTATCCATTCTTGCAAGACGATTAGAATACAGGCAAGCGTAACAGCTCAAGTTATTGACAACTCTGGGCCCCGGTCTGAAAAAAACAAAGGGCTAAAATGAAGATCATTTTAGCCCTTTTGTTTACATCATTCTCATAACACGTTTTTTTAGCTTTTTCATATCCCGCTTTGATGGCATATCATATCGGCTTGCAAAGTGATATGCAAGTGCACCTGCACCAAGCGTTAATAGTGAAGAAGTCATTTTGCCCATTCGAAATTCCCCCTTAACACTTATAGTTGAATTGAACGTTCATCGTCACTAAACAGATCATCTAAGCTGCTTAGTGTCCCGTCTTCCTCCACTTGGTGTGTCGATATTTTGCCTTTTGACAGCGTCAATTCAATAAAACAGCCCCAGCAATAATATTGATTGACCCCAATTTTTCCGATGTCTTTACATTTGCAATTTGGGCAAATGAGCATAATCAGCACCTCTTTACGTTCGGTTTAGAACCAGTGCTTCCTTTTGAACGTTCATCAAGGTTCCGGCAGCCTGCAGCTGTTTCCGAATCCCTGATAGCTCTGTAAAGAAGCCGTCCGAGAGTTCATATGCTACGATTGTGCCCGAATTTGTACAAAAGTATACATCTTCCAAAATGCCTAAATTTTCACCATCAGGCGACTGCATCATTTTCTTTTTTAATTTCGAAAATAACAAGAATGGAGCAGAGGAATCCATGCCTACTCCCTCCTGGCAGCTCACATATAAACCTTTGTCTGTCAGCTGATCAAATCCAGAGAATGGAATGAGTGCACAGTCTTTCTTTTTCCCCTCTAACACATATCCTCCGCAGCTGCCTCCGGCTAAAAAGCAAATATCTTTTATGGAACCAAGCGATTGGGACAGCTCATCTGAATAGATCGTCATTCCTTCAAGTTCTCGGCATGTTCTCAAAATGTGCTCAACCACCTTTTGCGGAACAGTCTTATCGTGTGCGTTTGCTTCATGACTCATACGAAGAAATGGCTTCCATGAACGGAATGGAAGAAGTTCTTTCCGCGCTAAAAGGCTTCCGTATGGAAGCCTCAGATTGTTGACAAAGGGCTAAAATGATCTTGATTTTAGCCCTTTGTCTTCTTTTCAGCGTGATAGAAAACCTTTGCAGCCCTAGGAAGGACGAGCATCGGAGCGGAGCGAATTTGACATTCGTGAGCACCGGAGCGCAGGATTGACAACGAATGCGAGGGTTTGTCTACACGCTAAGGCTTCCATATGGAAGCCTCTACTCATGCATAAAATCAAACGGAGTGATTCCCTCCATGCCAATATTTGCGTCATGTACGCTAAACGGAAGCTCTTTTTGGAGCGCTTCAAGTTCTGCATCCATGATTTGTTCGGTTTGCACAAGCCGCATCGTTAAGGACGTTTGTCTGAGGGAATCCTCATTGTTTTTCACGCCCCACTCCAGTGCTGATTCCTCGCCGCACAGTATTAAAAACTTTTTACTTCGTGTTATAGCTGTGTACAGCAGATTACGCCGAAGCATTCGGTAATAGCTCCTCACAACTGGCAGCACAACAATCGGAAATTCACTGCCTTGTGATTTGTGGATGGAGCAGCAATAGGCATGTGTAAATTGATGAAAATCCTTTTTCGTAAAGGTGATTTCATTTCCATCAAAGGAGATCACGGCCATGTCTTCTTTTTCTGTATTTTCTTTTGCATAAAAAATCGAGACAATTTCGCCGATATCGCCGTTAAAAATATTGTTCTCCGGCTGATTCACAAGCTGAAGCACTTTATCACCTGTTCGGTACACCACATCACCAAACGGGATTTCTCTGCCTTTTGGTTTTTTAGGATTCAAAATGTGCTGCAGCATTTTGTTGAGCTCATTGATGCCTGCTTTTCCTTTATACATTGGTGCGAGTACTTGAATGTCCTTTGCCGAAAACCCTTTTTGAGCAGCATTGCTGACGACTTTCTCAATGACTTCTTTCATTTGATCAGCTGAACATTGAATGAAGGACCGATCCTTTGAGCGTGCAGTAATATCCTTTGGCAGCACACCATTTTTCATATCATGGGCAAGTTCAACAATAGTTGAGCCGTCTGCCTGCCGGTAAATATCTGTCAGAGTAACAGCCGGCACAGCTTTTGAGGCAAGCAAATCCCGTAAAACTTGACCTGGTCCTACAGACGGAAGCTGATGTTCATCCCCTACCATAATGACTTGGATATGATCAGGAATCGCTTTAAACAAATGATTTGCCAGCCAAATATCCAGCATACTAGATTCATCAATGATGACAAGCTTTCCTTCAATCGGCTGTTCCTCATCATGTGAGAAGCCTTCTGATCCGTTCCAGCCTAATAGCCGATGAATGGTGACAGCTGGAAGCCCTGTTGATTCTGTCATCCGTTTAGCTGCCCGGCCAGTTGGTGCCGCAAGTACAAATGGGAAGGATTCATCCTTTTTATAATCACTCGGATCAAGAGATACACCGTGAAGATCACTGTAAAGCTCAACAATTCCTTTAATGACCGTCGTCTTCCCTGTACCAGGTCCACCTGTTAAAAGCAGCATCGGGGACATGAGTGCCTTTTGAATCGCTTCCTTTTGAGTCGGTGCATACTGGACGCCTAACCGCTCCTCCAGCTCACCAAGTGCAAGCAGGAATTCTGATTCAGGAAATTGATCCGCGTATTCTGTTTGGGAGACGATTTTTTGAATGCGTTTGGCAACACTTTGCTCCGCGTAAAATAAGGATGGATGATAGCAGCGGTCATCTTCAATGATCATTTCTTTTCCTTCGCCAAGTGCAATGATCTGATTGGCAACATCCATTTCAGTCACTTTGTAATCATTGCCTGTTTGGTTGAGCAACTTGCGGGTTTCGACGATCAAATCTTTCGTTTGTATGTACGTATGACCGTCCTGTAGACTGGCTGTCTCCACTGTATATAGCAAGGCTGCGCGAATCCGCTCTGGATCATTACCTGAGATGCCTGTTCTAGCGCCGAGCTCATCCGCCTTAATAAATCCGATCCCCTCAACATCCTTAACAAGCTGATACGGATTTTCCTCGATCTTTTGCAGCGTTTCACTCTCGTACACTTGGTAAATCTTCATGCTGAGCTGCGGACCAAAGCCATATTGATTCAGGCTGATCATGATTTGTTCCAGTCCTTGATGTTCCTGAAGCGCTGCGGCCAGCTTATCCGCCTTCTTTTTGGATAAGCGCGGTACATCGTACAAAACAGCTGGGTCACGCATAATTTTATGAAGCGTCTGATTGCCAAGCTGTCCCACAATTTCTTCCGCCGTCTTTTTTCCTATCCCCTCAAATAAATCACTTGAGAGATAATGTATGATTCCTTGCTTCGTTGTCGGTACTTCCTTTTGAAAATGAGTGGCCTGAAACTGTTCACCAAATTTCGGATGGCTTGTGACTTTGCCATAAAAGGTGTAGGTTTCCTCCTCATGAAGTGCGGGGAAGTAGCCTGTGACAGATGCTGTTTTTTCCTCTAAGTTTTCCGATGTTTCAATGACTTTCACCTTTAACACCGAGTATAAATTACTTTCATTATGGAAAATAACGGCTTGAATGGTCCCCTTTAAAAACGGTTCGTCCTCAAGCTTCATTTGATCTGGATGTTCCTGCACAGGTCTTCCCTCCTTCCATCTATTCTGCTTCTTGAATCAGCTTTTGCGCATGTAGTGCAAGCATATGGTCAGGCTGCACGTCAATGGCTTTACCCAGCATCTCAAGCGCTTCGTCTTTTTTCTCTAAGTACGCATACGCAACCCCTAAATTATAAAAGGCGTCTGCATGCTGCGGATCACGCGTGATGACTTCAGTAAAAGTTGTCACCGCTTCTTCCAGCATGTGTTCATTGGCTAAGCACATGCCAAATTGGAATCTAGCTTCATTATCTTCTTCGTTTAGTTCAACGGCACGCTGAAGATACGGCATCGCAAGCTTTGGCTGCTCTAATTTGATGAGCGTCTGCCCAAGCATATAAAACAAATCACTATTTTCCATGCCCGCTTTTAGTGCTTGTTCAAAATAATCTTTCGCTTTCATAAAGTCTTCTTTTAATGTATACACATTTCCTGCCCCGTAATAGGCTGCGGCAGCAGTGTGATCAAGTTCAATTGCTTTTTGAAAAAAGTTTAAAGCACGTTCAAATTCATTGATACTTGAAAGTAAGTTCGCAAAGTTAATATATGGAACCGGATCCTTCGGGCTTTCTTCGATCGCTTTTGTAAAAGCTTCAGCTGCTTTTTCGATATTCCCTTGATTCAAGGCTTCTATGCCGATTTCGTTATGATTCATTCGCTCTCTCATCCTTTCATTAAAAAACCTCAACAGCGACGTTGAGGTTTTGAAAACATGCTACACATACGACAGCTTTTGACCATCTTTGAAGACATCGTCAATTGTACCGCCGCCAAGACATTCGTCACCATCATAAAAAACAACCGCTTGTCCCGGGGTAACAGCACGAACAGGTTCATCAAAGATCACCATCGCTTCTTGCTCACCTGTCATTTTGACCTTCACATGGTGATCTTCTTGACGGTATCTGAATTTTGCTGTGCACGTTAATTCACCGTTTTCCCCGACAATATGAGGACGAGTCCAGCTGATATTAACAGCTGAAATGCTTTCAGAGTATAAAAGTGGATTGTGGAAGCCTTGTTCAACAAACAAGATGTTTTTCTCCAAGTCTTTCCCAACGACAAACCAAGGATCACCACTACCGCCAATGCCAAGTCCTTGGCGCTGACCGATCGTGTAATACATCAGTCCATCGTGTTCCCCTTTTACTTCTCCGTCCATTGTCTGCATCACACCAGGCTGTGCAGGCAAATATTGACTGAGGAACGTTTTAAAGTTTCTTTCTCCAATAAAGCAGATACCTGTTGAATCTTTTTTCGTTGCTGTTGCGAGCTCTGCTTCTTTTGCCAATTCACGAACCCTTTTTTTCTCTAAATCACCGATTGGGAACATGACTTTATCAAGTTGTTCCTGTGTCAGCTGATTTAAGAAATACGTTTGGTCTTTGTTTGCATCAAGACCTCGCAGCATTTTGACTTCATCACCAGTTCTATCAACACGGGCATAGTGTCCTGTTGCCAAATAATCCGCACCAAGTGACAATGCATGCTCAAGGAATGCCTTGAACTTAATTTCTTTGTTACACATGACATCTGGGTTTGGCGTTCTGCCCGCTTTATATTCATCAAGGAAATATTGAAACACTTTGTCCCAATATTGCTTCTCGAAATTTACTGCATAATATGGGATTCCAATTTGGTTACACACGCGGATGACATCCTCATAGTCTTCCGTTGCTGTGCAAACACCATTTTCATCAGTGTCATCCCAGTTTTTCATAAATATGCCGATGACATCATAGCCTTGCTCCTTTAGCATAAGAGCGGCAACTGATGAATCGACTCCTCCGGACATACCGACCACAACTCTTGTATCTTCTGGTCTTTTTGTCATCTTCATCAACTCCAATTTCAATGAAACAACATACGCGTTTCGTTCTTCAGGTGCTTCGCTGTTTCATTTTTCACACACGAACAAAAGGAAGCATTTATTTGGCTAGGCGTTTGACAACAGCTGCTATCTTACGTGCCGCCTGCTTCACATGATCCTCTTCATTCCCAAGACCGAAGCTTATTCTGACTGAGGATGTCAGCTCTTTTGCTTCTTCGCCATACATGGCGCTTAACACGTGCGAAGGAAGGACAGATCCAGCCGTACATGCCGATCCGCTTGAAACAGCAATTCCTTCCATATCTAAATTCACAAGCAGCGATTCAATGGAGACGCCCGGGAAATGAACATTTAAAATGTGCGGCAATGTCTCTTTCGGATGTCCATTGATAGAGAAATTAAGAGATTCCTCTTCGAATACTTGCAGCATAGTTTCTTTGAGCTTACCATAATGCATCGATTTTTCTCTTCTATTTTGCTTCGTTAATTGAACAGCTTCTGCAAGTCCAACAATTCCTGCCACATTTTCAGTGCCAGCACGGCGCTTTCTTTCTTGTTCCCCTCCGAATATTTGCGGAGAAAGTTTCACGCCTTCGTTTACATATAAAAAGCCTGTTCCCATCGGACCGTTCAGCTTATGGCCAGAAGCAGATAAAAGATCAATATGGAGATCTGCTACATCAATAGGCACTGTGCCAAACGCCTGTACTGCGTCTGTATGAAAATGAGCAGTGTGATCATGTAGAAGTTCGCCAATGGCTTTGATTGGCTGAATCACACCTGTTTCATTATTGCCGTACATGACGGTCACAAGAATCGTATCATCTCTCAATGCTTGTTTTAATTGATCAAGATGAATCAATCCCGTTTCGTCCACATCTAAATACGTCACTTCAAATCCTAGCTTCTCTAGGCGTTCACATGTATGCAGCACCGCATGATGCTCTGTTTTCACTGTGATGATATGTTTTCCTTCATGCTGTCTTGCCATGGCAACACCTGTGATCGCCAGGTTGTCCGCCTCGGTTCCACCGCTTGTGAGGATGATCTCCTGTGGTTTACAGTGTAATTCTCTTGCAATGACTTCTCTTGCTTCATCGAGCCACTTTCTTGCCTCGCGCCCATATGAATGAATACTAGAGGGATTGCCAAATATCTCTGTAAAGTACGGCATCATCTTGTCCACAATACGCTGATCCATCGGCGTTGTGGCTGCATGATCTAAATAGATTCGTTCCATTTCCGGTACACCTCTGATCTAAATATAGAACATATACGAGTCTTGATCCCCGTCATCTGTGTAGCTTGCCAAGTCTTCAAGAGTTGTATTGTCTAGTACGTCTTTTACTGCATCACGAATACGAATCCATAGTTCACGCTTTGCTGGTTCTTCGTTTTCGATGACTTCAACAGGACTAATTGGTCCTTCTAATACACGAATAATATCACCTGCTGTGATCTCGTTTGGTTCATGTGCAAGAACATAGCCGCCATACGCACCGCGGATACTTTTTACAAGACGGGCATTGCGGAGTGGTGATACAAGCTGCTCTAAATAATGCTCAGACAAATCATTGTTTTGAGCGATTGATTTTAATGATGTAGGGCCTTCGCCATGTTTTTTGGCTAATTCGATCATGATCGTCAGACCATATCTGCCTTTAGTTGATATTTTCAAGTTAAACACCTCTGCGTTTTCTATTCTATGTCATCAATTATTTTTCTGATTTCATATACGCTGATATATAGACCAAAAGCAATTATATCATACTTTCAGCCAACTTTCATTTACGGGTACTGAGCATAATAGAAGGACGCATCCCTTTTCTATTTGAAGAAATTTCGGTACTCTATACAAACAAGACATTGCTTTAGGAGAGATAATTATGAAACCTTTAGCGTACCGGATGCGCCCAAGTCATATTGAAGACATTATTGGGCAGGAGCATCTTGTTGGAGAAGGTCAAATTATTAGACGAATGGTCGAGGCAAAGCATTTATCCTCGATGATTTTATACGGACCGCCGGGTATCGGCAAAACATCGATTGCGACCGCAATTGCTGGCAGTACAAGCATTGCTTTTCGTACATTAAATGCGGTCATTCATAACAAAAAGGATATGGAAGCTGTCGCCGCTGAAGCGAAAATGAGCGGACAGGTGATCCTTATTTTAGACGAAGTCCACCGGCTTGATAAAGGAAAGCAGGATTTTCTCCTTCCTTATTTAGAAAATGGCATGATCATTTTAATTGGCGCAACGACGGCTAATCCCTATCATGCGATCAATCCCGCCATCCGAAGCCGGACACAAATATTCGAGCTGAAGCCGCTTGAAACAGAGCAAATCAAAGCTGCGTTAACAAGAGCCTTACAGGATGAGCATCGCGGGCTTGGCGGTTATGAGGTGACCGTGGACGATGAAGCGATGAATCATTTTGCCAATGGATGCGGAGGAGACGTGCGTTCTGCTTTAAATGCACTAGAACTCGCTGTCTTATCGACAAAACCTGATGAGACCGGGCATATCAAAATTACTCTTGCCGCAGCAGAAGAATGCTTACAAAAAAAGAGCTTCTCACATGACAAGAATGGTGATGCTCATTATGATGTCCTCTCGGCTTTTCAAAAATCCATTAGAGGATCTGATACAGATGCTGCGCTGCATTACCTTGCCAGATTGATCGAAGCAGGAGACCTTGAAAGCATTTCAAGAAGATTACTCGTGATGGCTTACGAGGACATTGGCTTAGCCAGTCCGCAGGCAGGCCCCCGCGTGTTAAGCGCAGTACAAACAGCAGAAAGAGTCGGTTTCCCAGAAGCACGGATTCCGCTGGCGAACGCAGTCATTGAACTGTGTCTTTCTCCTAAGTCCAATTCGGCATATAAGGCGATTGATGCGGCACTTGGTGACATTCGTACAGGGAAAATTGGTGAAGTTCCAGTCCATTTAAAGGATGCACACTACAAAGGCGCCACATCACTCGGAAGAGGTGTCGATTACTTATACCCACATGATTACGAGAACGGCTGGGTGAAGCAGCAATATTTACCTGATCCGCTGAAAAACAAGCAATACTATGTACCGAAGCAAACCGGAAAATTTGAAGGTGCATTGAAACAGGTCTATGAAAATTTAAAACGCCAAAAATAAAAAAAGCCCCCTGCATATTAGCAGGCGGGCTGTTTATTTATCCTTCACACGTGTAATCGGAATATCCTTTAAAAGCTTCATAATGACATGACCACCCATGATCAGTCCGGCAACAGACGGAACGAACGCATTGGATGATGGCGGCATTTGCGCCTTGCGAATCTTCGCTTCATCATTTCCAACTTCTTTTCTGACATCTTCGCGAATGACAATCGGACTTTCGTCAGAGAAAATGACTTCAATTCCTTTACGAATCCCTTCCTTACGCAGACGTGTTCTCACGACTTTTGCAATAGGATCGGTATGTGTTTTTGAAATATCATCGATTTTGAAGCGTGTCGGATCTGTTTTATTCGCAGCTCCCATACTTGAAATGATGTTCACACCGCGGTTCAGACACTCTTTCATTAAATGAATTTTATAGTGAATGGTATCTGAGGCATCAATGACATAATCAAGCGGATACTCAAAAAATTGCTCGTATGTTTCCTCTGTATAAAACATCTTAAGCGCAACAACTTCACATTCTGGATTAATATCAGCGATTCTCGCCTGCATTAAGTCAACCTTTGGCTGGCCAACTGTTGATAGCAATGCTGGAAGCTGACGGTTTACATTTGTAATATCAATATCATCTTTATCAACAAGAACAATACGGCCAACGCCGGAACGAGCGAGCGCCTCTACTGCGAATGAACCAACGCCGCCCACACCAAGCACTGCAACTGTACTGTTTTTTAGTATATTTAAGCCTTCCTTGCCAATGGCAAGCTCGTTTCTTGAAAACTGATGTAACAAGTGCCTCACTCCACCTTTATTTAAAATGAATCGAAAGAATCATATCATATTCAGACTTCTCCGTCATCCTTCTCTAAAAGAAAAAAACACAAAAAAGTCCCGATGACGCCGCCAGCATTTCCTTCGTTTTGAACCCCGCACCATGCAGGTGGGTGCTTTCTTCCTGACTTTATAAGTCCTCTAATGAGGCATTTATGCAGAAAGGAAAGGCAAGCTCCCGTATAAAAAAATGTTCGGTCAAAACTAGGTAACCACCGTACGTATCAGGACTTTATTTATTGATTGATGAAAGCATATCATAGGCATATTTCTTTTTCAAGCGTTTACATACCTATAAACATGCGCCTATTTTACTGTTTTACTTTTGTTTTAATCGCTAAACTCAGCTCATCAAGCTGCGCCTCGCTCACATGGCCAGGGGCATCTGTGAGAACGCAGCTCGCACTTGCCGTTTTCGGGAATGCAATCGTATCCCTTAAGTTAGAGCGGCCTGCAAGCAGCATCACTAAACGATCAAGCCCAAGCGCGATTCCGCCATGCGGAGGAACACCATGCTCAAACGCATCCAGAAGGAAGCCGAATTGTTCGTAGGCCTCTTCTTTTGAAAAACCAAGTAAGCCAAACATTTTTTCTTGAATGTCCTTTTCAAAAATACGAATAGAACCTCCGCCAAGCTCGTAGCCATTCAGCACAAGATCGTAAGCCTGTGCCTTCATGTCTTCTGGGCTTGTTTCAATTAATTCAAGATCATCGCGAACTGGCATTGTGAATGGATGATGGGCAGCATAGAAGCGGCCTTCTTCTTCATCCTTTTCAAGCAGCGGCCAATCGACAACCCATAAGAAATTGAATACAGACTCATCGATCAGTTCAAGCTCTTTACCAAGTTTTAAACGAAGTGCACCAAGTGCATCATGAACAACAGACGTCTTATCTGCGACAAAGAGTAACAGGTCGCCTTCTTCAACTTGCAGCTGTTCTTTTAATTCAGCTTGCTTTGCATCATCAAAGAATTTAGCGATCGGACCTTTTAATTCAGTCCCTTCTGCTTTTAGCCAAGCTAGACCTTTTGCACCGTAGTTCGCTGCAAATGCACCAAGTGCATCAATGTCTTTTCTTGAATAGTTCGATGCAGCCCCTTTTACATTGATGGCTTTCACAGCTCCACCATTTTTCACAGCGCCACTAAACACTTTGAAATCGGAGTCTTTTACCGTATCTGAAATGTTAACCAGCTTCATCTCAAAACGTGTATCCGGTTTATCAGAGCCATAGGAATTCATGGCTTCATCGTATGTCATACGAGGTAATGGCAATGTAAGGTCTACACCTTTGACATCTTTCATTACCTTCGCCATCATCTCTTCAGCAAGCGTCATGATGTCCTCTTGACTCATAAAGGACATTTCAATATCGACTTGTGTGAATTCCGGCTGACGGTCAGCACGCAAGTCTTCATCTCTAAAACAGCGGGCAATTTGATAATAACGGTCCATGCCAGAAACCATCAGCAATTGTTTAAATAATTGCGGAGATTGAGGCAGTGCATAAAATTCTCCCTCGTGTACACGGCTTGGAACAAGATAGTCACGCGCACCTTCTGGGGTACTTTTCGTTAAAATTGGTGTTTCAATGTCTAGAAAGCCGTTGTCGTCTAAGAAATGGCGGAATGCTTTTGTGACTTCATGTCGCATTTTCATTGTTTCAAACATTGCAGGGCGGCGAAGATCCAGGTAACGATATTTTAAACGAACATCTTCTGATACCTCGTCTGCTTGATCTGAAATCACAAATGGAGGAGTCTTCGCTTCATTTAAAACGGTGACCGTTTCGACTTGAATTTCAATTTTGCCCGTTTTTAAATTTGGGTTGATCGTTGCTTCTTCTCTTGCGACAACCGTTCCTTTAATATCAAGGACATATTCGTTACGAATTGATTCTGCTGTCTCAAGCGCCTCTTTTGATAAGTCTGGATTGAAGACAACTTGTACAATCCCTGAACGGTCACGCAAATCAATAAAGATTAAACCGCCTAGGTCACGCCTTTTTTGAACCCATCCTTTTAATACAACTGACTGACCGATTTGGTCTTCTGTTACTTCTCCACAATAAAAAGTTCTACCAAACACGAACATTCCACTCCTTCTTTACGCTTTCTGGTGGGCCTTCAACATTTGAATCAGCTCATCAAGCTTCACTTCAATTTGTTCACCCGTAGTTGTATCTTTCACATTCACAATTTGCTGTGCAAGTTCATCTTCACCAAGAACTGCAATAAATTTGGCTTTTAAACGATCAGCTGCTTTAAATTGTCCTTTTAGTTTCTTCCCTGTATAGTCCATTTCACTTGAGATACCTTCTTTTCTCAGACGGTTTAATAATGAAACAGAATAATCCTTCGCTTCATCTCCGAGAGCAGCAATGTATAAATCAATACCATCTTGCAGAGGAAGCTCAATTCCTTCAGCATCGATCGCTGATAGGAAACGCTCAATACTCATCGCAAATCCGATCCCTGGTGATTCAGGACCGCCAATTCCTTCAACGAGTCCATCATAACGGCCGCCGCCGGCTAATGTTGTAATCGCACCAAAGCCTTCTGCATTACTCATGATCTCAAATGCTGTGTGATTGTAGTAATCAAGACCGCGCACTAAATTTGGATCGACGACATACTCAATGCCTATATCTGATAAGTATTGTTTGACCTTTTCAAAATACGTCCGTGATTCTTCATTTAAGTAATCTTGAATGGATGGAGCCGTTGTCATCAGTTCATGATCACGATCCTTTTTACAATCAAGAATGCGCAGCGGATTTTGATGTAAACGAGTTTGACAGTCGTGACAGAATTCCTCAATTCTTGGCTCAAAGTGCTTGACCAGTGCTGTGCGGTAGTCTGCACGGCTCTCTTTGTCACCAAGGCTGTTAATGACGAGTTTTAAGTTAGAAAGGCCTGCTTTCTCATACACACTCATCGCAAGTGAAATGACCTCTGCATCAATGGCAGGATCTTTGGAACCAATCGCTTCGATTCCAAATTGATAAAATTGACGATATCTTCCTGTTTGCGGACGTTCATAGCGGAACATTGGTCCGATGTAATACAGCTTAGTTGGCTGAGCCGGCTGTGCAAACAATTTATTTTCAACATAAGAACGGACGGTTGAAGCTGTTCCCTCTGGACGGAGTGTGATGCTACGTCCTTTTTTATCTTCAAATGTGTACATCTCTTTTTGAACGATATCAGTTGATTCGCCTACTCCCCGTGCAAACAGCTCTGTATGCTCAAAAATCGGTGTGCGGATTTCTTTGTATTGAAAGGCTGCACATGTATCTCTCGCAATTTGTTCAACATACTGCCAGCGTTCTGACTCTCCAGGTAAAATATCCTGTGTGCCTCTTGGAATATTAAAGCTCATTTTTCGTCCTCCTACGACCATCATTCATTTTTTATGTGGACATATAAAAAACCCCCGCCTCTACTATGTGTATAGTAGGGACGAGAGTTATACCCGTGGTGCCACCCTAGTTGGAACATGATCAAGCATGTTCCCGCTCAAATCCTTAACGCAGATTCACGTTCTCCGCCTATTGACTCATTTTTCGAGCGTTCAGCAGGAAACCTACAGAGTGTTCTTTCGTGATAAATGCCATGCGGATTCGCTTTCAGCCTAAGGCGATTCCTCTCTGCTCACGCAATTTACCCTACTATTCTCTATCATCAGTTCCACATTTTAAATTTTCAAGTGTGTTGATTTATATTATAATAAGGTCGGTGCTGCCACTCTGTCAACCCTTGCCGTGCCTCTTTTTCTTTTCCAGCTCTTCTTTTGACGTACATCCGTATTCAGATGCGGTTTCTTCAAGGAAGCCTGGCTGATCCATTTCGTCATGCTGCCAGCGGTCGATATCACGATGTCCATTATATTGCACTCGTCCTAATTTTCTGCTTAATCTCATGTTTGTACATCCTTTTATCACATTTTTATTTAGTATAAACAGATTGATTCATTTTTATTAGGGAAACTGCAAGGAATTCATCCACTACATAACGAATTAACATTCATCGGTTTTACAAGGGAGGGGAAAACACCGTTTTGAATCTGAAAAAACACAATCAAATGATGATGCTGCTTACTTGTTTTGTTCTCATCGCGAGTTCTTTGCCTATGACACATGCTACAGCACAAACAGATCAAGCTGTGGTCGCAACAGATGAAATCAATGTGAGGACGGGCCCTGGTTTAAGCTATGGAATCGCAGCTGTTGTAAAACGCGGCGAAAGTTATCCTATTCTCACTGAACAAGGAGAATGGGTGCAGATCCAATTATCAAACGGACAAAAAGGCTGGGTCGTCTCATGGCTGATCACCACATCATCCGGCGCTCAAAAAACAGAGAAACCAAAGGCGCAAAGTCAAAGCACGGCTGGAGGCAGTACCATTACATCGACAGCTTCCGACCTTCGCATCCGGACAGGCCCTGGGACTTCCTATCAAGTGATTGGTACTTTCCCGCAAGGCGCTTCCGCTAAAAAGCTCGAGACAAGCGGCGAATGGACGAAAATTTCTTATAAACAAGCAGAAGGCTGGGTTCACTCTGATTATATTTCAGGGGGGCAGAAAACTTCTCAATCAAGCTCCGGTGGGTCTTCTCGCTCTAACCAGACAGGCACAGTTGGCGTATCGAGCTTGAATGTGAGGCAATCCGCGGCACCAAATGCACAAGTCATCGCTTCACTTGCCCGCAACACACAGATCACCATTTTGCGAGAGCAGAACGGCTGGTATGAAATTGAGGGGAAAGGCGTAAAAGGCTGGGTTGCAAGCTATTACATTGTCACAGGCAAAGGAGCAGGCTCTGCACCTGAAAAGAGTTCATCCTCTTCGGCTTCTGAGCAAAAAGCGTACATTGTCTATGACGGCACCAACATTCGAAAAAGCGCTTCTACCTCTGCTGGGATTGCAGAAAGAGCAACAAAAGGAGCTGCCTATCACATTGTTCGGACGCAAGGTGACTGGTACGAGGTGACACTATCAAACGGCGGGACTGGCTATGTAGCGAGCTGGGTCGTTCAAACGAAGAAAAATAGCAGCGAAGCGCCAAGACCTCAGCAGGATTCATCGTCTGGGACTGGTTCTTTAAAAGGAAAAACGATTGTTCTTGACCCTGGTCATGGCGGAAAAGACAGCGGCACAATTGGCGCAGACGGTGCTTTTGAAAAGAACATCACCATCAAAACCGCCAATTTACTAGCAGGCAAATTAAGAGCTTCTGGTGCAAATGTATATTTAACTAGAAGTGACGATACATTTATCAGCCTTCAATCGAGGGTGGCGACATCTCATTACCGAAATGCAGATGCATTTATTAGTCTTCATTATGATAGTTTTATGGACCAAAGTGTTAGAGGAAGTACTGCGTATTATTATCACGCAGCAAAAGATCAGCAATTAGCGTCAAGCGTTCATTCCGAAGTCGCAAAACGCTCTCAAATCCCTGATAAGGGTGTCAAATTCGGAGATTACTTTGTTTTAAGAGAAAACAAACGCCCTTCCCTTTTATATGAACTCGGGTATTTAAGCAATCCTCAGGAGGAAGCGATCATTTATAGCGCCTCTTACCAAGAACGAGTCACAGAAGGAATGACTGAAGGATTAAAACAATATTTCCGTTAAAAAGAAAGAGGCCTCTGCGCCTCTTTTTTTGTTTGACCACAAAAGAAAAAGACTCTAAACAAACTCCCGCATGAGTTCATCTACAGTCTAAAGAGAATCTATTCTTTGCTGTCCATCAAGATCGTGACTGGTCCTGAATTGGTCAATGACACGTCCATCATCGCACCAAAACGGCCAGTTTCAACATGGATGCCTTTTTCTCTAAGGGTTTTATTGAAACATTCGTAAAGCGAATTGGCTGCATCCGGCTTGGCGGCTTTCATAAAATTCGGCCGTCTGCCCTTTCTCGTATCACCATAAAGGGTAAATTGCGACACAGACAGAACGCTTCCTTTTATGTCCAATAATGAACGATTCATTTTCCCATTTTCATCTTCAAAAATACGTAAATGTGCAAGTTTTTCAGCTAAGTAAAGCACATCTTCTTCTGTATCTTCGTGTGTGACACCAACAAGCACCATATATCCATCGCTGATGGCACCTGTGATCTCTTCTTCTACCTTCACAGACGCATTTGTCACACGCTGCACAACAAGCCTCATAGACGATATACTTCCTTTCTAATTCATGAATCGGCGAACAGAGTAAATGTCTTTGATTTGTTTAATGCGCTCGACTACTTTGTGCAAATGATTAATATTTTGGATAAAGATCGCCATATGGATCGTCGCCACTTTGTTACGATCAGACTTCCCAGAAACAGAGGAGATGTTCGTTTTGGTTTCATTAACTGCTTGAAGCACCTCATTGAGTAAGCCGCGTCGATCATATCCTAATATTTCAATTTCCACATTGTATTCTTTACGGTTTTGAGCAGGCTGCTCATGCTCCCACTCGACCGGAATTAACCGCTCCTGTGCTTCTCCTGTCTTCACGTTCGGACAGTCCTCACGGTGAACAGATACGCCTCGGCCCTTCGTAATAAAGCCGACAATGCTATCGCCAGGAACAGGGTTACAGCAC
The DNA here is from genome assembly GCF_038630785.1 of Bacillus sp. FSL K6-1000. Lineage (NCBI taxonomy): Bacteria > Bacillati > Bacillota > Bacilli > Caryophanales > Bacillaceae > Bacillus > Bacillus sp. FSL K6-1000. Next base: position 2,415,005 of record NZ_CP152042.1, read on the forward strand.
TTAGATAAGCGGACAAGCAGGTTATCAATCCCTTTGACCCTTACGCCAGCTTCCCGTTTTTTCCCGTGATACGTCTTTGGTTCCACCGTCACTTCTTGAACGGTTTTCTCTTGCTCTTCTTGATCTCTTTGTTTTCTTTCTTTTTCCGTTAAACGATTGGCGACTTGTAGTGCAGTAATGCCGTTATATCCAACAGCTGCATACATGTCCTCTTCGTTTGAAAAATTAAATTTGTCAGCCACTTTTTGCAGGTTTTCAGCGGTCAGAATGTCTTTGACATCAAACTCAAGGTTTTTGATTTCTTTTTCTACGAGCTCTCGGCCTTTTTCGACATTTTCTTCACGGCGCTGTTTTTTGAAAAACTGTCTGATCTTGTGCTTCGCTTGGGAGGTTTGGGCAAGCTTGACCCAATCCTGACTTGGCCCATAGCTGTGCTTTGATGTCAGAATTTCAATAATGTCACCTGTTTTTAGTTTGTGATCGAGTGTGACCATTTTGCCATTGACCTTGGCACCGATCGTTTTATTCCCAATTTCCGAGTGAATTCGGTAAGAGAAATCAATCGGAACTGAGCCCGACGGCAGTTCAATGACGTCTCCTTTTGGTGTAAACACAAACACCATATCAGAGAAGAGATCGATTTTTAACGATTCCATAAATTCTTCTGCATCTGTGGATTCGTTTTGGAATTCAAGAATTTCTCTAAACCAAGAAAGCTTCTTTTGGAAGACCGCTTCTTCCGTTGATTCTGCTGACTCTTTGCCTTCTTTATATGCCCAGTGTGCCGCAATCCCATATTCTGCAATTTCATGCATTTCCACTGTACGGATCTGAACTTCAAGCGGATCACCTTTTGGCCCAATCACCGTTGTATGAAGAGATTGGTACATGTTCGGCTTTGGCATCGCAATATAATCCTTAAATCTGCCTGGCATCGGTTTCCAGCATGTATGGATAATACCGAGCACCGCATAACAGTCTTTAATGCTGTCGACCAAAATACGAACGGCAAGCAGATCATAAATTTCATTAAACTGCTTATTTTGCAAGACCATTTTGCGATAAATGCTATAAATATGTTTTGGTCTTCCGGAAAATTCAGCCTTGATGTTCACCTCAGACACGCGGTCTTTCACTTCATTGACAACCTCGTCCAAGTATTCCTCACGTTCCGCTCGTTTACGCTTCATCAGATTCACAATTCGGTAATATTGTTGCGGATTTAAATAGCGGAGTGCCGTATCTTCAAGCTCCCACTTAATCTTTGAAATCCCTAATCTGTGCGCAAGCGGTGCAAAGATTTCAAGCGTTTCATTTGAAATTCTCCGCTGCTTTTCCTGCGGAAGATGTTTGAGCGTTCTCATGTTATGAAGACGGTCTGCCAGCTTAATCAAGATCACGCGGATATCCTGCGCCATTGCAACAAACATTTTTCGATGGTTTTCGGCCTGCTGTTCTTCTTGTGATTTATATTTAATCTTCCCGAGCTTTGTGACACCATCAACAAGCATTGCTACTTCTTCGTTAAAATGCTCTTTTAAATCCTGTAATGTCACATCTGTATCCTCAACTACATCGTGCAGGAAACCGCCTGCAATGGTTGATGGATCCATTTCAAGGTCAACAAGAATGCCCGCCACTTGAATTGGATGGATAATATAGGGCTCACCAGATTTCCGGTATTGCTCCTTGTGTGCATTTTCAGCATATTCATATGCTCGCTCTATAAATTGAATATGTTCAGCGGACAGGTATTCTCTTGCCTTGTCAATGACCTGCTGCGCCGTTAAAACTTGTTCGTTCGCCATGGAATCACCTTTTTAAATGAAAACTGTATTGTAGTTTATTATCAAGAAAAATTCGATAGATGTAAAGAGAAGAAGTCCGCTAAAAGATTTTTGATAGGAAAAAAGCACCCTTCTCACTGAGTGCTTTTACGAAAAACTCCATTAGTATTGCATTAACGTCATGATGTCGTAGCCGTCAAGCTTCTTTCTGCCGTCCAGATACGTCAGCTCAATCAAAAATGCAATCCCTGCCACAACGCCGCCTAATTCCTCTACAAGCTTGATGGACGCTTCAATTGTTCCACCAGTTGCCAGTAAGTCATCTGTAATCAGGACACGCTGACCAGGACGAATCGCATCTTTATGAATCGTTAATACATCTTTACCATATTCCAAGCCGTAATCGACTTTAATGACTTCACGAGGAAGCTTTCCTTCTTTACGAACCGGTGCAAAACCTACACCAAGTGCGTATGCTACAGGGCAGCCAATAATGAATCCACGCGCTTCAGGTCCAACAATGAGATCAATGTCTCTTTCCTTCGCGTATTCAACGATCTGATCCGTTGCATAACGGTACACTTCGCCTTTATCCATTAAGGTTGTAATATCTTTAAATTGTACACCTTCCTTTGGGTAGTCAGGTACAACTGTCACATATTGTTTTAAATCCATCTTTTCCTTTTCCTCCTCGTACGTCAAAGCACAGGTGAGACTTCGCTCATCATGCTATTCAGCCATTCCTTCAGCTCTTTAGCTGAGGAATATGTTAGTGTTTGATCGAGTTCCATCAATCGTTGTTTTGCTGTATAGGACGCTGATGCCGTTAAATCTTTTTTAGGGGCATCAAGTACTATTGACAGCACACCATTCTCTATTTTAACAAAACCGAGTTCAAAAAACACCTTTGTCATAAAAATGATTGTATCTTTTGTCCAGCCTCTATGTTTGGCAAGCTCCATTCCTTGTTCTTTGATAGGAAAACTTCCCCGTTTAAACAAGAACCCATAAAACCATTTGAATTGATCACGGCTTGGGAAAGAGGACATAAAATGATCTTCTTCTCTTTGAAAAACCGTATAAATTCTGGCAGGCTTCTGATTTTCTAAAAGCTGCTTCAGCAATTGCTCATCTGCGGGAACATCCGCAAAGACCACATACTTTCCGTGTACATCAAACGTTGATACATTTTCTGCATGAACATGATGAATGGGGATATCGACGTTCTGTTTTGTTGCTTCCTCAAAACAGACAATCAAAGATTTTTCTGAATCAAGCGTCGAAACTTTCTTCTCCCAATCCTTTTTCCCGCGCAGATCAAACAGCTGCCATTCATCAACTCGTGCATCTTTTAGCATTAGCTGGGGCTTTTTCCGGTTATTCCATTCATTGACGGACATTTCTCCAATCACGGAAATGCGGCTTCCTGGAACAATTTCTTCTTTTAATTTCCCTTGGTGAAAGCCGACACAGTCAAGCAGCTTGTCTTCGTCTTTCAGAGACATTTTAATATGGTTGTGATTTGCCCCAATTGTTCGGATATCTTCAAGCTTCGCATCTTCAATCATAATGAACGGTTTTGGGTTTGACATACCAAATGGTGACAGCATCCCCGCTTCTTCAATCGCTTGAACCGTCAATTCGTCTACCTTGCACACGGCATCGACCCGCTGAATGGGAATAAAATCTTCTTCCGTCAATGTTTCATTGGCATATTGATTTAATCTTTCCCTTAGTAAAGCGACATCATCCGCTCGAAGTGTCATCCCTGCTGCCATCGGATGCCCGCCGAAATGCGGCAGGATGTCACGGCATTTGCTTAGATGGAAGAATAGATCGAAGCCAGGAATGCTCCGGGCTGATCCTTTTGCCATTTGCGTTTCTTCATCTATTCCAAGCACAATCGCCGGACGAGAAAAAGTATCCGTCAATTTAGAGGCAACAATTCCGACAACACCCGGATTCCAGCCAGCTTTCGCTACAACGATCGCAGACTGGTCATCGCCTGCCTCTTCCACCATTTGAATGGCTTCTTCTGTGATCGTACTGACAATCTTTTGTCGTTCTTTATTCAGTTCCTGTACAAAACGAGCGAGCTCTTCTGCTTCATCCTTATCGTCAGTCATAAGAAGGTGAACAGCTGGATCTGCCTGTTCAATTCGTCCTACAGCATTCAGCCTTGGCGCAATTTGAAAGCCGACCGTTTCCTCGTTCGCTTCTTCTAAAGTGGCTCCCGCTTCTTTCAATAACGCTTTCAGCCCCGGTCTATTCGACTGACGAAGCTGCATAAGCCCTTTTTTGGCGAGCCATCTATTCTCATCATGAAGCGGTACAAGATCCGCGATTGTCCCGATTGCTGCAAGATCTAACAGCTGAACTGGCAACTCCCCAAGAAGTGCATGCGCCACTTTAAACGCTACACCTACACCAGCAAGTTCTTTAAAGGGATACTCACAGCCTGGCTGTTTAGGATGGACAATGGCAAGTGCCTCAGGCAGCTCCTCACTTGGTTCATGGTGATCTGTAATGATCAGGTCTAGCCCTATTTCTTTTGCAATACGTGCTTCATTTACAGCAGCAATGCCTGTATCAACCGTGATGACAAGCGATGCTCCTTGCTCCTTGATATATCGAAAAGCCTGTTCATTAGGCCCATAGCCTTCTTTAAACCGATCTGGAATATAAAAGTCTACTATCGCAGACCGCTCTTTTAATGTATGTAAAAGTACAGACGTACTTGTCACACCATCTGCATCATAGTCTCCGAAGATCACAATCGATTCCTGCTCTTCGATCGCTTTGTTGATGCGCTCTACTGCTTCTTTCATTCCTTTTAATAAGAATGGATCATGAAATTCGGCTTTTTGATCAAATAAAAAAGACCTCGCCTCTTCTACTTCTTCAAGTCCTCTTTTTACGAGAAGCGATGCAGTCAGCGCTGAAATATTCAGATTTTCAGAGAGTGATTTCACTTTTTCTTCGCTTGGATGTTCATATTCCCAGCGCATTTTGGATAATAACATAAATTCACCCCTCAACCACACTATTATACTAGAGTGGCCTGAGGGGTTTCAATTTTTATTTTATGAAATTGTGCTGGAAGATTATTTTTCCTTCCGGTCAAATGATGCTGGCTGTTCTTTTAAAGGCGTAACATGCGATTTTTTTTGAAGATCTTTGTCTGCCTTTTTCGTCGAAGCAGCAGGTGCAGCGGCTGCACGCTCAGCTTTTAATGCCTTTAGTTCACGTTTCAGTTTCACAATTTGGAAGATCCCTGCAAATGCCACAATCAGTCCGCCCATTAAAACAGAACCGATAATGACGAGGATCAGCGGCCATTCAGCCGTTCCAAATAAGTAGTCTACCTCGACAGGCCGTACATTAATCACGGCAAATACTGAGACAATTAATACGAAAATAAATGCGAGTATGATGGTCCATTGTTGTTTGTTCATCTACAAATCCCCCAAGCTTTTTCTTTTATTCTTCCCTTTTCACTGCCTTTTTTAAACACAGAAAGAAAGCAGCGGAAGAAAACCTATCAGCATGGGCTTCATCAGCTGCTGAGTTTTTCTTTAATCAGGTTCTTTAATTCTTTTCTTTCTCCAGAAATAACAAGGGTATCCCCTTCTTCGATGATGGTATCTGGTCCTGGATTTAAAATCTTCTCGTGTGATTTTCTCATAATGGCGATGACTGTTACTTGATAGTTTTGGCGGACATTGAGTTCACCGATGCTTCTCTGAACAGCTGGTGCATTCTTCTCAATTTTAAACCATTCAATCACTAGATCATCAATGGCTACCTCTACGGTTTCAAGCGCTTTCGGCTTATAGACCATGCCGCCTAAAATAGCCGCAATTTGTCTTGCTTCTTCATCGTTTAGCAGGATACCAGAAATCGTTTCTTCGTGGTCGTCCTCCTGAAAATGATACATTTCTCTTCTGCCGTCATTATGTGTAATGATGGCAAGTTTCTCATTATTTCTTGTGATCATTTCGGCTTTATGACCGATACCTGGCAGTTCAGTTTCCCGAACCTTCATCACAGCCCCTCCAATGAATAAAGCAAAATGCCTTAAACAGACACCCGCTTTCTATACTGATCTAAACGTAAGTCATTATAGCAAAAGACCATTTTAAGATCAATGAAACCCGAAATGTTTTTTCAATAGAAAAAGACTGCCGAGAAGGCAGTCTTTCCAGATTAAATATCTTGATCTGTATCTATCTTAGCTGGTTTTTTCAGCTCGCGGCCTTTCCACATCAGCCAAATTTGTGCCGCGATATAAAGGGATGAATACACCCCTGTTAATAAGCCGACAAGTAAGGCGATGGAGAAGTTTGTAATCGACGCTGATCCGAAGATAAGCAGTGCGACAACAACGACAAGTACAGTCAGCACCGTGTTGACAGATCGCGTAAAGGTTTGCTGTAAGCTTAAGTTCACAATGTACGATAGATCTTCAATGGTTTTCGGTTTACGTTTCTTCATTTGCTCACGAACCCTGTCGAAGGTAACGATCGTATCGTTGATCGAGTACCCAATGACCGTGAGGATCGCGGCAATGAAGGTGACATCCACCTCTAGGCGCGTAATACTAAAGAAGGCCACGATAAAGAACGCATCATATAGCAGCGAAATAATTGCCGCAATCGCCATCTTATACTCAAATCGGACGGATACATATAAAATGATCCCGATGGAGGCAATGATGACGGCATATAGCGCATTACGGGCAAGTTCTTTTCCGACAGTCGGAGACACTGTACTTACGTTTGGCTCCGTTCCGTATTTATCTTTGAAGTAATCTTTCACTTCAGCAATCTTTTCTTTGTTCGGCACACCGACAAATCTCGCTGCTGCCTGATTCTCTTTTTGACCCGATAACACGACACTGTCTGTCTCAAGGTCAAGCTTTTTAAAGTCTTGCTCGACTTGTTCAGTTGACAGCTTGTGATCACTTTGAATATCAATTCTAGTTCCACTTGTAAAGTCGATTCCCGCATTCAGCTTGAAGATGGAAAGAACGATGATTCCCGCAATGGTGATAGTAGCTGAGAAAATCATAAATCCTTTACGTTTGCTGACGAAATCCCACTTATCAAATGGTGTTTTTGGCTCGGTGGTTTCTGTTGTTTCATGAATGTTCATAATGTCTTTTTGACGAACACCAAACCAGCCTTTTCTCCGGTCAAGATAGCGGCTTTCAACAAGAAGACCGAGAAGGAATCTTGATAGGAAAACAGCTGTGATAAAGCTTGTTAAAATCGAGAGGATGAGCATTGTTGCAAATCCTTTTACAGAGCTTGTCCCGAAGAAGAACAGCACTCCGCCGGCAATAATACTTGTTAAGTTAGCATCAAAGATAGTCGCAAATGATCTGCGGTTCCCTGATCTGAAAGCAGAACGGACTGATTTGCCGAGCTTCAGCTCTTCCTTAATCCGCTCATAAGTAATAATGTTGGCATCGACAGCCATCCCTACCCCTAAAATGAGTGCGGCAATTCCAGGCAGTGTCATAACCGCGCCCATCCAGTCAAACACTTGCAGCGTAATGTAGATATAAGCTGAAAGTGTGATGACAGCTATTAGGCCAGGTAATCGGTAATAAAACAGCATGAATAAGAAGATAAATGCGATTCCTACTATTCCTGCAAACACTGTTTCGTTCAGTGCTTGTTCACCAAACTGTGCACTCACAGATGTGGAATATTTTTCTGTTAATTTCACTGGCAATGCCCCGGCATTTAAAATACTCGCAAGGTCTTTTGCCTCTTGGACAGTAAACTTTCCTTCTATTTGTACGTCACTGCTGTTAATCTCTTGATTCACATTTGGTGCAGATACATACTTGTGGTTTGATTTTGAGACTTCTTTTTTGAAGGAATCTCCTTTGTGGTAATCAAGCCAAATGACAAGCTGATTATTTGGTGCCATCGCTGCTACTTTTCTTGTGACGTCACCAAATTTTTTCGCATCCTTTAGTTTAACCGTCACAATTGGCTCATTCGTTTGACTGAATGTTTGTTTTGCACTGTTTTCGACTAGGTCAGCCCCGTTTAGGAGTTCTTTATCATTCGTATCTCTGAAGGATAGCTGTGCTTCAGTGGAAAGAATCTCCCTTGCTCTGTTTTGATCTTTTACACCCGCAAGCTGCACGCGGATACGGTTGTTGCCTTCAATCGAAATGTTCGGCTCACTTACACCAAGCACGTTTGCTCTTCGGTTAAGAGCCTCCACTGTACTAACGAGAACACTATTTGTGATCTTGTCCTCTTTTTTCACTGGATGTACATCATACAGGACTTCAAATCCACCCTGTAAATCCAGCCCTAGCGTCATATCTTTCGCAACAGGCTTTGTTAGTAAGCCCACGCCAGTTCCGATTAACAGAACCACTAAGAAAAACGCAAGAATGCGCCCTTTTTTCATTATGTATTTCCTCCTTAAACACCTGAATCCATTAAGATGGCTTATTTTAACAGTTCATCAAGCATATTCTTGCCATCTTCACTGTCCAAAAAAGCAGACGTTTTAAACGACTGAACGGTTGCATAGTTCATAAATTCGCCTATTTTCACAGATAAGATATCTGCAACCATTTCATGAATCGGATACTCTTGTTTTTTCTTCCACTTCTTATTCTCTAAGTATGACCATAATTCCTCTAAATCTACATCTTTATAGCCCAAAACGATGAATTCTTCAAGCTTACTGAACAGAAAAGGCTTTAAATGGTCTTTGTAAATAGCAGCTGGATGTTGTGTCATTGCGTAGCTCCCCCTTTTCAGTTTTTTATCGAGAGACTTGTCATGCTTGGACGATATACACGCATATCTTATTGTATATGATTCTATGTCGTTTGAGAAGGCAGGTGATCTGTGATTTGACGAAGCAAACGTTTTTAAAGGGGACCATTATTTTAATTTTAGCAGGTTTTATCACGAGAATATTGGGTTTTGTCAATCGAATTGTCATTGCGAGGTTCATTGGCGAAGAAGGGGTCGGGCTTTATATGATGGCTGCACCTACCTTTTTTCTCGCCGTGACGCTCACGCAATTCGGACTGCCTGTCGCCATTAGTAAGCTTGTCGCAGAAGCAGAAGCCCGGGGTGACAAACAGAAAACAAAACGTATTCTGGTCATGTCTCTTGCGATAACAGGAACACTCAGCCTGATTTTCACGCCGCTCTTCTTATGGTTTGCGCCCATCATGGCAGAAAATATGCTGACAGACCCTAGAACGGTCTATCCACTGCTTGCCATTACACCCGTCGTACCAGTCATCGCCATTTCCAGTGTGTTAAGAGGCTATTTCCAAGGCAGACAGCAAATGAGTCCGCTAGCGATGTCTCAAGTTCTGGAACAGGTCGCAAGAATTTCATTAGTCGCGGTATGTACAACGGCTTTCCTTCCTTACGGGATTGAATTTGCGGCAGCAGGTGCGATGGTGTCATCTGTGATTGGAGAGATGATTTCACTTGCTTACTTACTGATCGCCTTTCGCTATAAAAAGACCATTCGTATTCGAAAACGATTTTTTAAGGCGATTCATGACGGGAAGGACACATTTAAGCAGCTGATGAGCATTGCCCTGCCAACAACAGGCAGCCGTTTTATCGGGAATATTTCGTGGTTTTTAGAGCCGATTGTTGTCGCGCAAAGTCTTGCCATTGCTGGATATGCGGCTGTTGAGGCGACAAGGCAGTACGGGGAGTTGACCGGGCTTGCTCTGACCCTTTTGACACTGCCTAGTTTTATTACGTATTCACTCTCCACTGCATTAGTTCCGGCGATCAGTGAAGGCATGGAGCAGAATAAACGTAAAACGGTCGAATACCGGCTGAAGCAGGCGATGCGCCTTTGTTTACTCAGCGGAGGCATTTCATGTATTATTCTTTTCGTTTACGCAGAAGATTTAACGCTCTTTATGTATGGTTCGTCGCATGCGGCTATTTATGTGAAATTCATGGCGCCATTTTTCCTTCTATATTATTTTCAGGGGCCCCTTCAAGCCGTGCTTCAAGCACTCAATTTAGCTGGTGCGGCGATGACCAACAGCCTGATCGGAGCAATTGTGAAAACAGGGATGATTTTTGTTCTTGCTTCACAGCCTGGCTTTGGCATCATGGGCGCAGCACTTGCGATCTTAATCGGCATCATCCTTGTCACACTGCTCCATGCGGCAACTGTTGGAAAGGTGCTGCCTATTCATTTACCACTAAAGGAATATGGACTATGCGTCCTTGTGATTATCGGTACGGGGGCTGTCAGCCTTTGGCTGAAATCTCAAGTAAACGGACTCTTTTCTGCTCCTATTGAACTTGTAACACTCATCTTTGTTACGTGCATGCTGTATGTCATTCTATTAATCTGCCTAGGACTAGTGAAACGAGAAGAGCTGCGACGCATTCCGTTCATTGGGAAGCTGTTTTAGCTCATCTCTTTTTGATCACTTCATCTTTCAAATCAATATAAAATGTTTTTTGATTAAAGCTGCAGTAAGAGATTTGCTCGATATCATGGTAACCTCTTTCAGCAAGCTCATCTTTCAACCACTGTTCATTTTGATTGATTTGCTTAAGGTGATCATGCTGCACTACACCGTCCGCAACAAGTGGAAGCTCAAGCGCTGCATGTTTGAGCTTGTTTTCTTTTTCGACGACGGCGAGTTTTCCAGACGGCTCTAAAATAGCGTAAGAGACATCCTGAATACTGTCGATGTTATTTTCTCTTAATTGAATGAGCAGGTCATCAAAATTGTATCGCTGTTTTCTCATCGCACCCTCGTCTATTTTGCCATTGATGATGAGCAAGACCGGTTTGCCGTCAAGAAAGCGCCGGACGCCTTGGAATTTCAATGAGAGATAGGCAAGTGTGATTTGAATGAAGGTTAACAGCAGGATTGGCCATACCGTATGTAACATGTGATCCTCTACTTCTTCTATGGCAAGAACCGCAATTTCTGCAATCATCATAAAAATGACTAGATCTAAAATACTCAGCTCGCCAATTTCCCTTTTGCCCATTAAGCGAAAGATAAACCAAATTAGAAAATATAAAATGATGGTTCTCATGGAAATGATCAAGATGTCCTGCATGTGATGTAAACCCTCCTTCTCCAACATAGCTTGTGTCAAAACACTTTATTTATGTAGAAAAGAAACGTCTGAAACATGTCTATTTTTTCTCCACTCTGAATACATTTTAGTAAAAGACAAGCTTCGGTCAATTGGAGAGGAGACAAATCACATGCAAGAAACAAAACATATTGGAAAAGGCATTTTATCCGGATTAATTGCCATTTTTGTCGTGATGGTTGTCACAAGTTTACTTGTGTCGCTCATGCTTACATTCACAAGTATGCAGGAATCATCATTTAAATGGATGATTATGATTTTGTCCTTTGTTGCCCTGTTATTAGGAGGCATCATTTCTGGCGGGAAAGCAAAGGAGCGCGGCTGGCTAATTGGTGCGATCACATCTATCATTTTTTCTCTCACTGTATTTTTATTTCAATATTTGGGGTTTGGAAAAACGTTTTCACCAGAGCAGTTCATCTATCATGGGGCATTTTTAGGCATTTGTATGCTGGGGGGAATGATTGGCGTCAATCTTCGAGGTAAATAAAAAAAGAGCGGTTCATATCGCTCTTTTTTTATTGCTATGTATCGGAGGGTTAGCCTTTGTCAGCTAATTCTCTAATAGCACGGCGATCGAAAGTTAAACGGTTGTTTTCGCTTGTTTTGATGACCACTTTTGATTCATCAATTGAGTCGATTTCACCGTGTAAACCACCGATTGTGACGATTTTATCGCCTTTTGATAAAGATTGCTGCATCTGACGCACAGCTTTCTGTTGCTTTTGCTGTGGACGGATTAACAAGAAGTAAAGCACAGCAAACATGACAACAATCATAATGATTGAACCCATACCACCATCCATTCTATTTCACCCCTTTCTAAAGCATTGTAAAGCCTTTCGTTTATGCGTTAAAAGTTTTTCGCATTCGGTTTGTTAAAGCCATAACGCTCAAAAAACTCTTCTTTAAAATCACCTAAACGATCCTCACGGATAGCTTCTCTCACTTGCTCCATTAATTTTAACAGAAAATGAAGATTATGATAAGTTGTTAATCGAATTCCGAACGTTTCATTTGTTCGGATGAGATGTCTAATATAGGCGCGTGTATAGTTTTTACATGTATAGCAGTCACAGTTCTCATCGATTGGTCTAAAGTCACGCTCATATTTTGCATTTTTCACAACAAGACGGCCTTCACTTGTCATTAAGGTACCGTTTCTTGCAATTCGCGTAGGCAGTACGCAGTCAAACATATCTACACCGCGAATGGCGCCGTCAATTAAGGAATCTGGCGAGCCGACACCCATTAAGTACCTTGGTTTGTCTGCCGGTAAAAATGGTGTAGTGAACTCAAGTACACGATTCATCACATCTTTTGGTTCCCCTACAGATAAGCCTCCGATGGCGTAGCCTGGGAAATCAAGTGAAACAAGGTCTTTTGCACTTTGTTTTCGAAGCTCTTCGTATTCTCCGCCTTGGACAATTCCAAACAGCCCTTGATCCTCTGGACGCTGGTGCGCTGTTAGACAGCGCTCTGCCCATCTGCTTGTCCGCTCCACAGAACGTTTCATGTAATCGTACTCTGCAGGATATGGCGGGCATTCATCAAATGCCATCATAATATCAGAACCAAGCGCATTTTGGATCTCCATGGCTTTTTCAGGAGATAGGAACAGCTTGTCTCCGTTTAAATGATTACGGAAGTGAACGCCTTCTTCTTCAATTTTTCTAAATTCACTCAATGAGAAAACTTGGAATCCGCCTGAATCAGTTAGAATGGCTCGATCCCAGTTCATAAATTTGTGCAGACCGCCTGCTTCTTTTACGATATCGTGGCCTGGACGGAGCCATAAGTGGTACGTATTGCTTAAGATGATGCCTGCATCCATTGCCTTTAATTCTTCAGGCGCCATTGTTTTGACTGTAGCCAGTGTACCTACTGGCATAAATACAGGTGTTTCAAAAGAGCCGTGCGGTGTATGAACGCGGCCAAGACGTGCACCTGTTTGTTTGCATGATTTAATGAACTCATAACGTATCGGTAATTGCGACAAAAATGAGCCCTCCTGTCTTTGTTGTATGATGTTATTGAATCAGCATGGCATCGCCAAAGCTGAAGAATCGGTATTCCTCTTTCACAGCCTCATTGTACGCTTTTAGTACGTGCTCTCGTCCAGCTAATGCGCTGACAAGCATAATTAACGAGGATTTTGGCAGATGGAAATTTGTGATCATGCCATCAATTGCCTTGAATGTGTAGCCAGGGTAAATAAAGATCGACGTCCAGCCGCTTGAGGCTTTGAACTCACCATCGTGTGCGCTTGCAATGGTTTCAAGCGTTCTTGTTGACGTTGTGCCGACTGAAATAATCCGTCCGCCTTCTTTGCGAACGCGATTGAGCTCATCAGCTGTTTCTTCATTCATTTCATAAAACTCTGCATGCATTTCGTGTTCTTCAATACGTTCTGCACTTACCGGACGAAACGTGCCAAGCCCCACGTGCAGCGTAATAAAAGCAATGTGAACACCTTTCGCTTTCAGCGCATCCAGCAGCTCGGTTGTAAAATGGAGACCGGCCGTTGGGGCAGCAGCGGAACCAACCTCTTTTGAATAAACGGTTTGATAGCGTTCACGGTCGTCAAGCTGCTCTTTAATATATGGAGGCAGCGGCATTTCACCAAGGGATTCAAGCACTTCATAAAAAATGCCTGTATATTGAAACTCGACTTTTCTTCCACCATGTTCCATTTCCTCTGTACATACCGCTTTGAGCCGTCCATCACCAAAAGTGATAACCGTCCCTTTTTTCACCCGTTTCGCTGGTTTTACAAGTGTTTCCCAGTTGTCTCCTTCTTCTTGCTTCAAGAGAAGCAGCTCAACTTTGGCACCTGTATCCTCTTTCATCCCAAACAATCGTGCAGGCAAAACGCGAGTATTGTTTAGAACGAGACAATCACCTTTTTGAAAATAATCGATGATTTGTGAGAATGTATCATGTGTAATCGCACCCGTTTGTTTGTTTAAGACCATCAGTCTTGATGCATCTCTTTTTTCAAGCGGCACTTGGGCAATCAATCTTTCTGGTAAATCAAAATCAAATAGTTCTAGCTTCATTTCCTTCACCTATTCTGTAGTTAACTAGTTAACGTTATTTCATCCGTCCAAAGATATTCAGTAATATGGTTAGTACGATGCTAATGACAATGCATGTAATGACAGGAAAAAAGAACGTTACATTTCCTTTTTTTACAAAAATATCACCTGGAAGCTTACCAACCAATTGAAACACTAATCCTGCGGCAAAAAGGACACCACCTAAAATCATTAATATTTTAGGGAATTCAGTCACGAATCGGAACCTCCATTTGAAAATGTTCATACGCTTCTCTTGTGACGACCCGCCCTCTTGGTGTTCTTTGCAGGAAACCAATTTGCAGCAAGTACGGTTCGTACACATCTTCAATCGTATGTGATTCTTCTCCAATTGTCGCTGAGATCGTATCAAGCCCAACAGGACCGCCTCTAAATTTTTCAATCATACTTAAAAGTAGCTTATGGTCTATATGATCGAGGCCAAGCCTATCGACTTGAAGACGCTCAAGGGCATCTTCCGCAATGTCCTGCGTAATAGCAAGATTCCCAAGCACCTGCGCAAAATCTCTTACTCTTCTGAGCAGACGATTGGCAACCCTCGGTGTTCCCCGGGAACGTCTCGCAATCTCCTCGGCAGAGCGAATATCGATCCCAATTTCAAACAGCTCGGCTGTTCTTGCCACAATGTGAGCCAAATCTCTTTGCTCATAGTATTCCAATCTTGCATGTACCCCAAACCTATCTCGAAGCGGCGCAGTTAACAGCCCGACACGGGTCGTTGCACCTACAAGCGTAAATGGCGGTAAATCAAGCCGTACAGAGCGTGCTGTATCTCCTTTTCCAATGACAATATCTAAACAAAAATCCTCCATTGCTGGGTACAGCACTTCCTCAATTGAGCGCTGCAAGCGGTGAATTTCATCAATAAACAATACATCGCCTGGCTCAAGAGATGTTAAGATGGCCGCCAAATCACCAGGACGCTCAATGGCTGGTCCTGACGTTGTACGCAGCTGAACATTCATTTCATTGGCAATGATCGACGCAAGTGTTGTTTTCCCAAGTCCAGGAGGTCCATATAAAAGGACGTGATCAAGCGTTTCCTGCCTCATGCGGGCAGCTTCAATAAAAACGCTGAGATTATCCTTTACTTTTTGCTGACCGATATATTGGCTAAGTGTCTGTGGCCGCAGACTTTGCTCAATGGCTGATTCATGGTTGTCTGCTTCAGTTGAGACGAGCCGTTCATCCATGAGACATCACCCTATTTCAACATTTTTTGTAAAGCTTTTTTCACATATTGATCGGTTGTAAGATTCTTTTCTTCTTTTAAAAATGGAAGAACCTTTTTAATTTCACGATCACCGTATCCAAGGACACTCAAGGCTTCAAGCGCTTCATCTAATGCAGTTTGCTGCGTTTCAACCTGAATGTGGTCCTCGTGATTAAATAAGTTGCCAATCATTTCTGGTACCACATCTGCAAGTTTTCCTTTTAGATCCAAAATGATTTGACGTGCTGTTTTTTTGCCCACACCTGGGAATTTAATCAGGAACGCTTCATCTTCACGTTCTATCGCTGAAATGACAGCGCCAGGATCACCGGAAGCAAGAATAGCGAGAGCGCCCTTTGGCCCTATTCCTGTGACATTTAACAGTTTTGTAAACAGCGCTTTTTCTTCTCGTGTTTGAAAACCGTATAACGAAAATGCGTCTTCCTTTATGTAATGATACGTATAAATCGTTTCTTGTTTATTTACTCGATAGATAAACGGGTTTGGGGTATAGACTTGATATCCCACTCCGCCGTTTTCAATGACAACATATTGCGGGCACACATAATCAATGGTCCCTTTTACAAACTCTATCACCGTTTTCACCTCTTTGACTGTTCTTCATTGTAACATAAATCGAAGAGAAAACCGCAATAAAAGTTAACATACGTTCGCTCAGTACATTTTTATCATGAAACCACGAAAAACAGCTTGCGGTCTTCACACCAGCAAGCTGTTACATGCTTTAAAACGATATTTCATTTCGGTAAGGCTTCATGACTTCAAGCACATGCTCAAATTCATCCTTTGTTCGAAAAGGAATACCTTGCTCAAGCTGTTTTTCCACATGACTTTCTAAACGGGACGTATCAATTTGAAAAAAGAGATGAATAGGCTCCGCCCAGCCGTCAGGCCTTCCATGAAACGTAGAAATCACACCGTCCTCTGATAATCCGATATATCCATTTGCTTTACTTAATGGAGAGATATCATCAATTTGCTTTCTAAAAAGGGCAAAATCCTCTTTTTGTTCTACCAGCGTCCAGCCTTTATACTGCGCCCAGAATGTGTCTTTGTCTTCTAATGATGCCCGGTGTCTTTCAATACTCACATCGCCGTCTAAATAGACTTTTTCAAGCTGGACGGTGATAGAGTTTGACTGCTTTTGCAAGTGTTCTTTCCCTTCCATATCCGCAGCGAAAAAAAGCACACTTGTCATGATAAGTCCTGTAACGAAACATTTCATCTTCACTTTCACTATTTACACCTCTTTAGAACATGAGATCGATGCATGACATATGTAGTTTGACCCATTTTTCTAAACATTAACCAAATCGATGATTCAAATGTATGGTAAGAGTCTTTCGTTGTATCCTTCATTCGTAAATGTTATGTTTTATACAATCCATTGCTTTATCGAGTGACACGTTTTTTCATCATTCGTTTTTCAGCCGCATAAACTGAAACCAAAGAAGGTGAAGTCAATGTCAGATGTCAAAAGATTAGCCGAATCGATTCAGTATCATGAAGAGAAACGTTTTCATAAGCTTGCCTATAAACCAGCAGAGCTTGAACTGTGCGGCAAAGGAAGAAGTGCCTATGTCTTTTTATACAAAAAAGACGGCAAGAAAATGGCACTAAAAGTCTTTTTCCCTTCTTATCAGCATATTGCCCGCAAAGAGGCTGCCATTTACGAAAAACTTTCTGGTTCGTCTTACTACCCTGAGATTTATGAGTCTGGGGATCAGTATATTTTAATGGAATATATTAAAGGCTACACATTCTATGAATGCCTTACAAAAGGAATTCCTATTAAAAAACAAATGATCAATCAAGTCGATGATGCGCTGGAGGAAGCGCGCGAGAAAGGATTGAATCCTTCTGATATCCATCTGCGCAATCTGATCTTAACTAAAGAAGGACGGATCAGAGTCATTGACGTTGCCAGATTCACGCAAACGAAAGCATGTCATCAATGGGATGATTTAAAAGCTGCTTATGCTTATTACCAAAAACCTTTTTTCCCTAAAAAAGCACCGCGTCTGTGGCTAGAAGTGATTGCTTATTTGTATAAAAAGAACTGGCTGTCCCGCGGGCAGCTTAATAATCGGAATGATTTTTCTGCATAACGAAAGCCGCTCTCTTTTGAGCGGCTTTTTGCTGTTATTCTGTTTCTACATGGATACTATTGACGTTTAATAGATTAATGATTTCATTATTCAGCTTAAACCAATGATTGGCTTCTTCAATTTTTTTATACACATCATAGGTAGCTGGACGTTTGAGCTCGAAATCAAGCACTTCCCCATTGTTCATATGAAATGTTACCTTAAATACTTTCATCATAAGATCACCTTCCACTCTTCTTGTTCGCTGGTCAAATAGATCAGCTCTTTTCATTCATTCTCTATTCAACTCGTTTCCCCTCCTTCTTTCCATTCAAACCCAAGAAGTTTAAATTTTGTTTAAATTCACACAACATATCTATCTCTCATATCTGCAAAGAAGTATATTAGTTAAAAAGGAGGCTGCCCTTGATGAAGCAGAAAGAGAAACGAACATCTCCAGAAAGAAAAACAGTCTTTTTTCATTTAAC
The DNA here is from genome assembly GCF_038630785.1 of Bacillus sp. FSL K6-1000. Lineage (NCBI taxonomy): Bacteria > Bacillati > Bacillota > Bacilli > Caryophanales > Bacillaceae > Bacillus > Bacillus sp. FSL K6-1000. Next base: position 2,432,842 of record NZ_CP152042.1, read on the forward strand.
AGATGCTCTCATTCCAAGTGTGGACATGATGGCATATGCAGCAAAGGCATTTTTTCACCTTTTAAGAAAAGCCTTTTCAGCGGTTTGATCAAACCCCGCACAGCATCGTGCGAGGTTCTTTTTTATGGCTGATAAATTTGACTTCCTTGGCTCACAAACTCCTTCGCCTTCTTTTCCATCTCTCTTTTCACTTCTTCAGATTGATTACGGATATCATGAGAAATTTTCATACTGCAAAACTTGGGTCCGCACATCGAGCAAAAGTGAGCGGTTTTAGCGCCTTCGGCAGGCAATGTTTCATCATGGAACGCCAAGGCTCTTTCTGGATCAAGTGACAGGTTGAATTGGTCCCGCCACCTAAATTCAAACCTCGCTTTCGATAAAGCATCATCGCGCTTTTGAGCCGCAGGATGTCCTTTTGCTAGATCAGCGGCATGTGCCGCAATTTTATAGGCGATCACGCCTTCTCTCACATCTTCTTTGTTCGGCAGACCTAAATGCTCTTTTGGCGTTACATAGCATAGCATTGCTGTACCGTACCAGCCGATCATGGCCGCACCGATCGCGGATGTAATATGATCATACCCCGGCGCGATATCTGTTGTAAGAGGCCCTAACGTATAAAATGGTGCTTCCTTGCAAATGTCCATTTGCTTGTCCACATTCTCTTTGATTTTATCCATTGGGACATGTCCGGGTCCTTCAATCATCACCTGCACATCGTGTTTCCAAGCAATCTCTGTTAACTCACCTAACGTTTCCAGCTCTGCAAACTGCGCCTCATCATTGGCATCAGCAATCGAGCCTGGTCTAAGTCCATCTCCAAGTGAAAAGGCGATATCATATTTTTTCATAATTTCACAAATGTCTTCGAAGTGAGTGTAGAGGAAATTCTCTTGATGATGAGCAAGACACCATCTTGCCATAATTGCACCGCCTCTTGAAACAATTCCAGTCACCCGATCGACAGTGAGCGGAATATATCTTAACAGCACGCCAGCATGAATCGTGAAATAGTCTACACCTTGCTCCGCTTGTTCAATTAATGTGTCCCTGTACACATCCCACGTCAAATCTTCTGCGACTCCATTCACTTTTTCAAGGGCCTGATAAATAGGAACGGTTCCTACTGGGACTGGGCAATTCCGAATGATCCATTCTCTCGTTGTATGAATATCCTTTCCAGTAGACAGATCCATCATTGTATCTGCCCCCCATCTGATCGCCCATGTCATTTTTTCAACCTCTTCATCAATGGATGATGTGACAGCTGAATTGCCAATATTCGCATTGATTTTGACATGAAAATTCCTTCCGATAATCATTGGTTCACTTTCTGGATGGTTAATATTCGAAGGAATGACGGCTCTTCCGCTCGCCACTTCCTCTCTAACGAACTCAGGGCTTAGCTCTTCTCTTATTGCGATAAACTCCATTTCAGGCGTAATGATACCTTTTTTGGCATAATGCATTTGCGTCACACATGCACCTTGTTTCGCGCGGAGCGGCTTATGATGAAAATCAGTTTGGACAGAATGGATGGACTCCTTCTCCCTTGAACGGTATCCATTATCCTCCGGTCTTACATGACGCCCTTCATAGCTTTCTGTATCTCCTCTTTCTTCAATCCATGTTGCCCTAAGACGCTTTAACCCCTTTGTGACGTCAATATGAACGTTCTCATCGGTGTACGGTCCACTCGTATCGTATACACGGACGGGTTCATTTTTTATGTCGCCCGCCTCTGTCACAGTATGTGAGAGCGTAATCTCTCTTTTTGGCACTAAGATATCGGGTCTTGATCCTTTCTCATACACCTTATGGCTGCCGTCAAAGCTGGATAACAATGATTGGTTGGATGGGACACTTTTCTTTTCTTTCATTTGCTGTTCTCTCCTTTTCTTCTTGTCACCGGACAGGATGGAATCAGCACCAGCAAAAAACCAGGCTCTATTTAAAGAACCTGGTTTCGTCGTCAGAAATAAACATGCATATCATTGATATGATACATGCATCATCTTTAACTTCCCCACGCTGGTACGAGCCAGATCAGGTCCAAAGGGTTAAGAAGTTTAAGCTTCTCTCTCAGCCCATTTACGGGCACCCCTAGTCACTTTTATTGATTTCCACATCAGTGTAGCATAGAGACATCATGAAGAAAAGAAGATTTAGGAAAATAGTTCCTTTCCCCTACAAGCGTTATAGATCATGTTGATATACAGTCTTCTATACATCATCTATCTCTCTCATTTCAATCAAATCTGAAATAATCATTGATCCTTTTCTCCTATTATGTATAATTAATCTAAACGGAGAATTTTTATACAATTTATTTAAAGGAAGTTCTAGTCGATTGCAAACATTTCTCACATTTATCGTCGTAGGATTCTCAATTGCTCTGCCTGTTGGAGCAATCACGGTTGAAATGACAAAACAGGGACTGAAAAACGGATTTTTTCATGGTTTAACTGTCGGAGCAGGCGGTATGACCATAGACTTATTACTCATCTTGGCTTTATATGCTGGATTTGCTCAGTTTTTATCTTTGCCGTTTGTTCAAATCCCGCTCTGGCTGATCGGAGCTGTATTTTTAATGATTCTCGCATACGATTCCATTAAAAATGCGGATCAAGATATCCATTTAGCAGGAGAAAAGGTCAATAAATCATTCGCGAAAACATATCGAAACGGCTTGCTTGTGGCGGTATCTCCTGGAAATCTTGTGTTCTGGGTTTCTGTTTTTGGTGCTGTACTTGCAGATGCTTATACAAAAACAGATTCATCTGAATTTATGCTGGCTGCCGGCGGTATTTTGGCAGGGATTCTCCTTCATGACATTGGTCTACTCACCCTTGTATCCTTAACAAGAAAAGTGATGAATCGGACGATGATCAAGTGGACATCCATTATTGCTGGTATTTTATTATTAGGGTTTGGCTGTTATTTCTTTTACGAATTTTATATAGGCATCAAGGTTTATTTTTAAGAAAAGGCTAAAGTTCGTGATGAACTTTAGCCTTTTTGTGTCAAACTATCGGGTCATGCCTGTTTGTCCTGTTTCAAATTGCGTTCTTCTCATATCTCTAAAGCGTGTGAATGCACCTTCATCTTTCATGACTTGGACTGCTCTTCCATCCGCATAACGAGTCACTGCTTCTTCTACTTGTGATACGCCTTCTGACGTCAGGCGGCCATCTGATTTAATGGCAATATACACATTCTCATCCGTCACCATGACTTGAGAGTCTGCCACGTGATTCATTTTATTGACGCGGTTGGCAATTTTTCTTGAACGCTGGATGTTCTCTTGTTTATCGTAGCCTGAGAACGACATTTGGTTATGATAGTTCATATCTCCATGACTGTAGCGTCCATCTCCACCTGCAAGAGGCATTCGATCATCGGCTTGAGGACGGGTGCGATAATCAACATTCGTTGTATTCCCACCGCTCATCCCTTCCATGAGTTCAGAAACTGGTCCTTGATGATCTTGGTTATTGTCATCTGCACGGTTATTCGAATGATATCCGACCGGCTGACCTGATTGATTATGCCTTGTATCTACACCTGCATTGTCATTTGTACCACATGCTGTTAACCCAATAGGAAGAAGCACTAATGCGATTGTTTTTTGCCATTTTTGTCTCAAACGAAAAACCCCCTGTACAAATTCAATCTCATGAGCGCGAAACAGGCTCTGTTTTAGCATGTACAGTTAGGAAGAAAATCAAGCTGTCAGTTATAAACAAAAAAAGGAACGATTGAGATCGTTCCTTCTGTCATTAATCCTCTTCTTCCTCCTCCGGCCTTGCAAATACGGATTGGCCTGGATATGGCTGCATATAAGGCTGAGCAGGATAAGCACCCATTTGGCCATAAGGAACAGGATTCGGATAATGTCCTGGCCAAGGCTGATGATGCTTCATTCCATCATCACATCCGCAGTCTTCCTTGCCGTATGCTGCATTTGAGACGTTTGGATAAAAGCCTTGATTTGCATTGGCATTTGCATTGGCGTTTGAATGCATATGGTGATGCCAGTGATGTCCGTCGTTTGCATGGTGCTCATGATTTTCCCCGTAGTAAGCAGGCGCTTGATACGCAGGATAATATGGGTGAGCCGGGTATGGATATGGCATCATATGATGGTGATAATATGGATGGATAGGATAACATAGGCCTGATCCCGGTAAAATTGGTGATGCCGGCACCATTTGCTGCGGATATGGATACATCGCCGGCATGTAATGACCATGACCATAACCAAAATAAGGATCATATGGTTCATGATGATGGTGCTGGTGATGATGCTCGTTATTTTCAGCCACTCCTCCTACCGCTACCCCTCCCACATTTGGCATTTGCGGGAAGTTAGGAAGGTTTGGGTAATTGCCATGCTCCATGTCTTTTCCCTCCTCTTTTTGATGCGGAATATGAATAAACGGGTCATATCCCTTTGCCACTTCATCTTTTAGATGACCTTTATTTTCATGGTGAAAATGGTCTTTGTTATCTTTATGGTCTTTATTCTCATGATGGAAATGACCCTTGTTATCTTTATGGTCTTTATTCTCATGATGAAAATGATCCTTGTGATCTTTTTTCTCGTGAACGTGATCTTTTTTCTCATAATGATCTTTTTTGGGAGGAGGCGTGAATGGCTGGTAGAGATTGGTCTGATAATAGTTCACATCGACTTGCGGAAAAACTGGCTGCTCGATCTTTGGCACTGGCGGTACATAAGGTACCGGTTCATTTGGCTTTTCTTTCGGTTTTGTATCTTGCACTTGCACGACATCTTTTGGCTTTTCTTTCACATACGGATGTTCTTTCGTTTTTGGCATTTCTTTTGCTTTGTGATGATCTGTTTTCACAGGAACACCACTAGATGGAATTTTAATCTTCATACCCGGCATGATCAAATCAGGATTACTGAGCTGAGAATTTAGTTTTTTCAATTCTTGAAAGTCGACTCCGTATTTCTTTGAAATTTTCCAAAGGGAGTCTCCTTTTTGCACAATATGAATTTTCAACGTTTTCCCCTCCTATGCAAAACGTGAACGTAACGGTTATGTCAGAAGTACAATATGTTTCAACATAAATTTATGCCTATTTACAAGCCGATATGATAAAAACTTGTTTTCTGATAGGAGGGGCAGATCATTATTTAATGGCGAGCATTTTCTCGAGTGCAAGCAAAGCGTCTTTCGTGATGTCTTCATTGACCTGTATCAACCCGACCGGCTGACCCTTTTCAATGCTTTCAAGAGACCATAGCAAATGAGGCAGATCAATCCGGTTCATCGTCAAGCATGGACACATATCTGGGTTAAGGGATTCAATTTGTTTATCTGGGTGCTGCGCTATGATCCGTTTGACTAAATTCATCTCTGTTCCAATCGCCCACTTGCTGCCTGCTGGCGCCTGTTTGATCGTATCAATAATAAATTTCGTTGAACCTGCTAGGTCAGAAGCCCTTACGACCTCATGCGTGCATTCAGGATGGACAAGAATTTGAATGTCACGGTCTTTTTTTCTCATTTCTTCTATATTCCGAACGGTAAATTTCTCATGTACGGAGCAATGGCCCTTCCATAAAATCATCTTGATCCGGGAAAGCGGCTGATCGGTGATGAGCTTTTCTTCTATCTGATCCCAGACAGCCATTTCTTCTAGCGGAATACCTAAATCAAAAGCCGTATTACGCCCTAGGTGCTGATCAGGGAGAAACAGAATCCGCTCTTTTTGCGTCATCGCCCACTCGAGTACTTTTTTAGCATTTGATGAAGTAACAGTCGCCCCGCCATGCTTGCCGACAAATGCTTTAATATCTGCTGTTGAATTGACATACGTAAGCGGAAGTATTGTATCTCCAAACAGATCAGTGAGCTGCTCCCATGCTCTGTCTGTTTGTTTCATGTTTGCCATATCTGCCATGGAACAGCCTGCCCTCATATCTGGCAATACGACGCTTTGATTCTTGTTTGACAGCATATCTGCCGTTTCTGCCATAAAGTGAACACCGCAGAACACAATGTATTCAGCCTCGTGATTGTCAGCAGCTATTTGTGCCAGCTGCAATGAATCTCCTGTTGCATCTGCAAATTCGATGACCTCATCCTTTTGATAATGATGGCCCGGTATAAAAAGCTTTGATCCAAAAGCCCGCTTGATTTCTAACACTCGCTGCTTCATTTCATCATCAGAGCGGTGTTTATATTCATCTGGCATCATGGCTGCATGTTGATTGGCTAATACATTAAGCATGGACATAAGTTGTTCCCCCTTTATGACAAAATTCCATATTCATACTAAAATCAAATGCTGGAGCAGAATGTGTGAGAAAACCAAGTGAAATCAAGTCGACTCCTGTCCCCCTGTAGCTTGGCAATGTCTCTAGCGTAATGCCCCCTGAAGCCTCTGTCAGAATGGACTCTGGCGTCATTTGTTTAAAACGTTTTACTTCGTCCGGAGAGCAGTTATCAAACATGATGACATCCGCTTTTGCATCAATGGCTTCCATTAGCTGCGTTTCTGATTCAATTTCCACTTCAATTTTCACCATATGACCAGCATATGCTCTTGCTTTTTCTACCGCTTCACGAATAGAGCCGCATGCGGCAATATGATTATCTTTAATCATGACCCCATCTGATAAGCCAAAGCGATGATTCTTTCCACCGCCTGTCTTCACTGCGTATTTCTCTAACATACGCAAGCCGGGTGTCGTTTTTCTCGTATCACAAATCGTAATAGACGGGTCACCTAATCGCTGCACCGCCTCATGCGTTAAGGTGGCGATACCTGTCATTCGCTGCAATAGATTTAAAATGACCCGTTCTCCTTTTAATAAGTCGTTGACTGGGCCCTTTATTTTCGCCAGTACAGCGCCTGATTGAATCCAATCACCTTCTTGAAAAAACAGCTCAGTTTGAATCTGTTCATTCAACAGGCGGTACCCTATATCAATCAGCTGTGATCCTGCCAATACACCAGATTGTTTCGCAATGATAAGAGCTGTTCCTTTCTTGTCTCCAAAGATGGCATCAGCTGATACATCTCCAAAGCCAATATCCTCTGTAAAAAAATGAGTGAGCATTTGTTTTAACTGTAAACGTTCCATTTGGCACCGATCCTTTCATTTTTCATGATATGAATATGACCTTTTTCATGAACAATCTGCCTGCCCTGCCACAACGCATCGCTTCGCTCTGGATAATCCATTCGATAATGTCCTCCTCTGCTTTCTGTACGGAGTAATGCAGATTTAGCAAGGCAAACCGCTAATGCCCATTGATTGCTTAATTCGATCTGTTCATTTGTGATATCCTTCACATTAATTTGCTGAAAAGTGACTTGCTGTAACGTATGAAGCAAAGTCTGCAAGCCCTTTTCATCTCTCACAATGGCTGCAAATGTAGTCATCCATTGTCTCAGCTGATCCTTTGAAATCATTGGAACCATCCATATTTCTTGAATAGAAAAAGGTGGACTTGTTTCTTTCTGTTTAGGCAGCTGTTCAATTCTTTGTGCCGCTTTGCTGCCTAACACGAGACCTTCCAGAAGAGAATTACTCGCCAATCGATTCGCACCGTGTAAGCCAGTACAGGCCGCTTCTCCAATGGCAAATAGCGCTGGAACAGTCGTTTCTCCATATTCATTGACACTGATACCGCCCATTAAAAAGTGCATACCCGGGGAAATTGGCAGCCTGCCGCTCGCCATATTGACACCTGCACGCTGACACATCGCATCTATCGCTGGAAAACGGGCTGAAAAATGCGGAATATCATGGATGTTAAGATACAATTGATGGCCTAATTGCTGCTCATGAAAAATAGCTCTAGCGACCACATCTCTAGGTGCTAAATCAGCTTGTGGGTGAATACCTTTCATGATCCGCCTGCCTGTTTCATCTTCTAAATAAGCTCCCTCTCCCCGTACTGCCTCTGAAATGAGACCAACTGCTTTTCCATCGATTGTCAAAAGAGTTGGATGGAATTGAACAAATTCTAGATCCACTAATTGCGCACCTGCTCGATAGGCCATCATCAGTCCGTCTCCTGTGACAGAAGGATCATTTGTGTTTGTCTCATATAGGGAGCCGCAGCCGCCTGTTGATAAAACAACGGCATCTGCGGTCATTGTTTGTACGTGTCCTGTCTCGTCTTTCCAGACAACACCCTTGCATGTCCCTTCATGAAGCAATAGATCAATGACATGATGATATTCATATAAATGAATATGTGAGCCGAGCTGACTTTTCAGATACTGTACAAGGGTTTTCCCTGTTTGATCTCCTCCTGCATGCAAGATGCGATGAGTGGTGTGTGCCCCCTCTTTGCCTAATTGCGGCTCTCCCGCTTCATCTTGATCAAATGGACATCCATCTGCTACGAGCTGCTGCACAAGATGTTTTCCAAGTCTCACGATTTCTTGTACGGTTCTTTCATCATTGTGGTCACAGCCAGCATCTAGTGTATCTTGCACATGCTGCTCAGCTGAATCATGTGCTGAAAAGGCAGCAGCAATTCCACCTTGTGCCAGCATGGAATTACTAGATGAAAATTGTTTTTTTGTCATCATGATGACCTGGCAGTTTTTCGAGATATTTCTTGCAAAGGAAAGCGCTGCAATGCCTGATCCCACCACAATAACTTTTTTGATTGATGACACCATTGCCCCTCCTGTCATTTACACCTGTCTTGACACATATCATTACACAACACTAAAATAAATACAAGAAAAAATTTTCACACGGGAGATGGATAGGTTGGTTTATTTAGATTACGCAGCTTCTACACCTGTTTCAGAAGAAGCACTGCATGTTTTTGAGCAGCTGAGTAAAAATTTCTACGGAAATGCAAGCAGTCTTCATGATGCTGGGGGAAAAGCAAATGACATATTGACTTACAGCAGACAATCACTCGCTGCCATGATCGAGGGTGAACCAGATGGGATCTACTTTACAAGCGGTGGAACTGAATCCAATCTCCTTGCGATTCAATCGATCATCAATGGACTACCAGCACATAAACAGCATGTCATCACAACTTCAGTCGAGCACCCTTCGGTTCATCATGCAGTTAGCAGCTTAGAGCGTCTTGGCGTAAAAGTCACGATCATTGAACCGAATCAGGATGGAATCATAACAGAGAACATTCTCAAAAAAGCATTATTGCCTGAAACAGGACTCGTATCTATTCAGCATGCTAATTCAGAAACAGGGATTATCCAGCCGCTTGCTGAGTTAGCACCTCTTTTAAAAGAAAGGAACATTCTTTTTCATACAGATGCTGTGCAAACATTTGGAAAGATACGTGTGTCCATCAAAGAACTTGGAGTCGATGCCGTGTCCATCTCAAGTCATAAAGTGTATGCTCCTAAAGGCGCTGGTGCCGTTTATATGGGCGCTCATGTTCCTTGGAAACCTTTATATACAGGAGCAGTTCAGGAAAATGGCTTACGTCCAGGGACAGTGAATGTTCCGTGTATCGGTGCTTTTGCTGCTGCAAGTGAACAAGTAATGCTTAGGCTGGATGAACAGCAAAAATTAGATGAACAGCTGCGTGATTATTTTCTTCAGCAGTTAAAAATCAGACAGCTGCCAGTTCGTACACTTCAGGACAATGACAATCGCCGTACGCTGCCTCATATTATTGGTTGTTTTTTTGAAGGGTTTGAAGGACAATATGTAATGTTAGCATGTAACCGGCATGGGATTTGTCTATCAACTGGAAGCGCATGTGCTTCTGGTTATCACCATCCTTCCCCTGCTGTGAAGGCATTGCGTGTATCAGATCGTGATGCCCTTCAATTTATTCGACTATCATTTGGATGGCAGTCATCAAAAGATGACATCGATCAGCTTTTGCATACATTTGAGCATTTGCAAAAGGAGAAGAAGGGAGCTTAGGACGTGGAGCAAGAGAGGAAACTCATTGGCGAAGAAAGAAGAACCGCCATTTTAGAGTGGCTGAAAGAAACAGACACACCGCTTACTGGAAGCTTTTTAGCTAAAAAAGCGGCTGTCTCTCGACAAGTAATTGTACAAGATATTTCATTATTAAAAGCAAAAAATGAACCCATTATTGCCACAAGCCAAGGCTATGTGTATATGGCAGCGCAGCATGCGCCAGAAAGAGAAATTGAACAAATCATCGCCTGTAAGCATGATCCTGCTCGCACAGAAGAGGAACTGACCTTGATTGTAGACTTTGGAGTGACGGTGAAAGATGTGATCATTGAGCACCCTGTTTATGGTGAACTAACGGCCTCCATTCGCGTCAGCACACGGAAACAAGTCGCTGATTTTGTCCATCATATTTCTAACACCGGCGCGTCCTACTTGTCAGAACTAACAGACGGCGTACATTTGCATACTCTCACTTCTTACAGCCAAAAGCAGCTTGACCAAGCCATTCAAGCGCTGGATGATGCTGGGTTTTTAATAAAAGACTAAAAAAATAGTGTCCGGTATGGGACACTATTTTTCATTCGTTAATTCATATGTTTGATAGCTGCCGAGCAGCTTGACCTCACAGCCAATCGCTTCTAATTCTTGAATCGCACCAGGGACTAGGACATCATCCATTTCTTTTTCGATATCAATAATAAATAAATAATGTCCAAGACCTGTTTTTGTCGGACGAGATTCAATTTTTGACAAGTTAAGATTCCGCCAAGAAAAAGCAGACAGCACGCGGTGCAATGCACCTGATTGGTCATCCTTAGGCAGACTGACCACAATGGTCGTTTTTGGCTTTGATGAGAAACCAGAATTCATTGGGAACGATGCGTTAGGATCTTTATGTAAAATCACAAAGCGTGTATGGTTGTGCGGATAATCATGAATGTCTTTTTTCGCAATCGTCAAACCATACGTTTTTGCGGCAATTTCATTGGCAATAGCCCCGACAGCTTCATCTGGATGCTCACTGATGTATTTTGCTGCATAGCCTGTTGATTCCACTGGCCGGTGAGGAATATGAGGGTACTGTTTTTTCAGAAATTGATGACACTGGGCAATCGCGTGAGGATGTGATTGAATGACATCTAACGTCTCCCAGCTCTCCGCTCTTGATGGGTGGACAAGCAAATGCTGCCGTATCGGTGCTGTCATCTCCCCCACAATGGACAACGCTTCTTCATGAATTAAATAATCAATCGTTAAGTTCACAGATCCTTCGAGTGCATTTTCAAGTGGAACGACCGCCAAATCGACTTCGCCCTTTGACACAGCATCCATACATTGCGGAATCGTTGCATAGGCACGCTGCACTGCATCTTTTGGAAAACAAGAGCATACGGCCAAATGAGTAAATGTTGCCTCTGGTCCAAAATAACCTACAGTTAATTGCTTCATCTGCTATGATCTCTCCTTTTACGCCCCAGAACCTAGAATTTCGACTTTTTCGACAAATTCGAGCTTTCTTAATTGATTCATGACGGTGTTAATATCATCTGCCATACCTGCCGTACTAATCGATAGGGTGACATTCGCTCTTCCTTGCAGCGGAATCGTTTGGTGAATGGATAACACATTACAGCCAGAGTCAGCCACAATTTGAAGCAGCCTTGACAGAGCCCCAGACCGGTCCTCAAGGTGGAAAAACAATGTGATGATCTGCTCTTTCACCATTGTATAAAATGGAAAAACAGCATCTCGGTATTTATAAAAAGCACTGCGGCTTAAATCCGCTTTTTGAACAGCATCGGCAACTGAATCCGCTTTTTTGCGATCGAGAAGCTTTTTGACTTCAAGCGTTTTTCGCATCGCATCTGGAAGTACATCCTCTCTTACTAAATAGAACGTTTCTTCTTTCACCTGTTTTCTCCCCTTTTAAAAACGGGAGAGCCCATGGTCTGGACCCTCCTGTTGATCAATCAATAAATTCGAATTCAAATTCAAGCAGACGAATGATGTCGCCATCTTTTGCACCGCGCTCACGCAAGGCATCATCGACACCCATACCGCGCAGCTGTCGAGAGAATCGTTTAACGGATTCATCTCTTGAGAAGTCTGTCATCTTAAAGAGACGCTCAAGTGCTTTACCCGTTAAGACAAATGTGCCATCAGGATCTCTAGAGATCTCAAATGGTGCATCGCCCTCATCAAATCTGTACATCACGCGGTTATCCGACAGCTCCTCTTCATTATAAAGCGGGAATTCCGGTGTTGTTTCAAGCTGATTGGCGATTTCAAATAAGAGCTCACGAAGCCCTTCTCTTGTGATCGCACTAATCGGGAACACTTTATAGTCATCCGTTAATTTTTCTTTAAATGCGGCTAGATTGTCAGCTGCATCTGGCATGTCCATTTTGTTCGCAACAATGATTTGCGGACGCTCTGTCAATCTCATATTGTACTGCTCAAGCTCTTCATTAATCGTCACGTAGTCTTCATATGGGTCACGCCCTTCAAGTCCAGACATATCAATGACATGGACAATGACACGTGTACGCTCAATATGACGTAAAAATTGATGACCTAAGCCAACGCCTTCGTGCGCTCCTTCAATCAGTCCTGGCAGATCCGCCATAACAAAGCTTCGGTTATCGTCTGTTTCAACAACTCCGAGGTTCGGCACAAGCGTTGTAAAATGATAATCCGCAATTTTTGGTTTCGCAGAAGAGACAATTGAAAGCAGCGTTGACTTCCCGACACTTGGGAAACCAACAAGTCCAACATCTGCAAGTACTTTTAATTCTAAGATGACGTCACGTTCTTTACCTGGCTCACCGTTTTCAGACAGCTGTGGTGCAGGGTTTGCTGGTGTTGCGAAGCGTGAATTTCCACGTCCGCCACGTCCGCCTTTGGCAATCACAGCCCGCTGCCCATGCTCTGTCAAGTCAGCTAGTACTTGTTCCGTCTCTGCATCTGTCACAACCGTACCCGGCGGAACTTTGACAATCATTTCTTCCGCATTTCGGCCATGCTGGTTTTTACTCATTCCATGCTCGCCGCGGTCAGCCTTGAAATGACGCTTATAACGAAAGTCCATTAACGTTCTAAGTCCTTCGTCTACTTCAAATACAACATCTGCACCATTTCCGCCGTCGCCGCCTGCTGGGCCGCCCTTTGGTACATATTTTTCACGACGGAACGCCACCATACCGTTTCCGCCGTCACCGCCTTTAACATACACTTTAACCTGATCTACAAACATAACTTCCTCCGTTTCTCTGCATCACATATCTCGTTCTTGCCTCAAACAAAGCTCAATCATGGACTCATGAGGCGTCACATGAAATTGCGTTATACTCATACATGGATAGTTTGCGTCATGAAACGCATTTAACGCATCCAAACTTGTTAATTTTCCTTTGAAATCAAAATATAAGATCACATCATTTTCTTCATGATCTGTTTGGAACGTGACCGTTAAATGATTTTCAGTTTTTTGGCAAACTGATTGATCGAATATCGAAAACAACTCCTGTGATACCGTTAGCAGCTGCGATTCATATGCTGATAAGTCTCGGGTTTCACCAAGCACTTCATATTCTAAGGTGATAAAATGCGACTCCCAATTAAATGTTAGAAAGTAATAGGCCAATTGGGGAATTTTTAAATTTGAGAGTTTGGATTCATGCTGTGCTTCAATGACCATTTCTTCTATAATTTCAAACACGCGGTCATATTTTTCTAATGTCAAGTTGCCTTTGATCAGCTGTAATTTATTCATCCAGTCGTGTCTTGAACGACTGAGCAGATAGATCAATTCATTTGTTAAATGCAACGTGAGTTAATTTTTCATTTTCTTTACTTGGTATCTCTTCCATTATCGCACTCCCAATCGTTTGGTCTCTCTTTTAGGAGTCTTATCATCAATATGTCTCCCTGAATTATAACAGAGAAGACAGCATAGAAAAACACTAGTTATGTGAGGAAAGGTTGTTTTTTCTGATCGTATAGGAGAAAATGAGGCAAAGTCAGCAAACGTTCTTTGATATTTATGGAGTGCATCTTCTTTTATCATCTTCGGTACTGCTTGTAAAAAGTGAAAAAAACTCCAGTCAATGACCGGAGTTTTTAGCAATTATTGTGCCGCAGGATATACGCTCACTTTTTTACGGTCACGACCGAAACGTTCGAATTTAACCGTTCCGTCGATTTTAGCGAAAAGAGTGTCGTCGCCTCCGCGTCCAACGTTTTCACCTGGATAGATTTTCGTTCCACGTTGACGATAAAGGATAGAACCACCAGTTACGAATTGACCATCAGCACGTTTAGCGCCTAAACGTTTAGACTCAGAGTCACGTCCGTTCTTTGTAGAACCTACCCCTTTTTTAGATGCGAAAAATTGAAGATCTAATCTAAGCATGAAGTTCACCTCCTATTTTTTGTTGATATTCTCACATAATCGTGATAATCTCGTTCAATTGTCTCTAAGGAAACGACCATGCCTTCTAAAAGCAGCTGGGCTTTTTCAAAGGATACTGGATCTGTATCAGCCGGCAGTTCAAAAGAGAAGTAGCCGCCTTCTTCACCAATATCAAGCAGTGGGTCCAATCCTGTCAGTGCAATAATTGAATTGACTGAGCCGAAAACAACAGCAGATACACCTGCACAAACGAGATCCTGACCTTTTTCAGCAAACTCGGCATGTCCAGTCATCTGAAAAGACGTAATGCTTTCATCTGCTGATGACCGAGTAATGGTTGCTTTGATCATATCACTCACACGCCTTAAGCGTTGATTTTTTCGATAACAACTTTAGTGTAAGGTTGACGATGACCTTGTTTCTTGTGGTTGTTTTTCTTCGGTTTGTACTTGAACACAGTAATTTTCTTACCGCGACCTTGTTTTTCAACTTTAGCCGTTACTGTTGCTCCAGCAACTGAAGGGTTACCCACTTTGACAGTGTCTCCGCCGACAAACAATACGTTTTCGAAAGTTACTGTTTCACCTGCTTCAGCAGCTAGTTTTTCAACATAAACAGTTTGACCTTCTTCAACTTTTACTTGTTTACCACCAGTTTCGATAATTGCGTACATCTCTGCACCTCCTAATAAACTCAGACTCGCCGAATACAGGGGGCCATAGGCTCTTTACACCTGCTCCGCGCGGTTGTAGCACGGGTGCTACATATCCATAACATTAAAAAATATATCAAACTAGACGCAGAATGTCAATGTATTTTCACCATTAGTACGGTAAAAGAAGCTCTTCCATTGAGGAGGTCGTTCTGCGATCTGAAAAATACGCATGGAGCAGTTCATTTTCATCAAGCTGACTCATCTTCACGCCATCTCTTTCAATAATAATCGGATGCTTGCAGCCCTTTTGAAATCGTGCCATCACTTCGTAAACTTTTTCCTCTGCACTTGCTCTCAGCGGAATCAGTTTTTCTACCTTTTGCTCTTTTTTACCGTAATACCGTTCTAGTAAAAAACGAACCCTGACGTAATGCCTCTGCCTGTGCTCCATCACGAGTGAATAAGCTAAAAAAGTGAGCAGCACCCAGCCATTGAATTGCAGCGGTGCAAACAAAAGTAATCCTGCTGTCAATAGACCGAAAAAGACAAGTGAGCCTTTTATGGCTAGAGCATGTGCACGTTGGAAAGGGTAAAAAATAGATAAGAGCAAAAAGAATAATTTTCCGCCATCAAGCGGCCAAATGGGCAAAAGATTGACAAGAAAAATCGCCATATTATAAAAGGTAAACATCGTAAAGACGTCATGCGAGATAAGAGAAGCCTCCATGAACAGCCACGCCATGAGCTGGAGCGGTACATGCTGAAGCGGCCCGCACAAAATGACCGCCAGCTCCTCTTTTAGCGGACGGTTTCCATGTTCCTCTACTTCAACCGTTCCGCCAAATGGCAGTAAAAAAATCCGCCGAATGCGCCAATGATAATAGCAGGCAGCCGCTGCATGTCCAAGTTCATGGACACAGACGATCACAAGCAGGCAAAGCAGCGGCTTAATTTGACCTGACAGAATCGCAAACGCCATCACAATCCACAGCAGCGGATGGATGTGAATTTTCGTCAGCATGAGCAGCCATCTATTCAAAGGTCATCACCTGAATAGGATCGATAAATTGTTCATTTTGTTTAATGGCAAAGTAATACGTGCCCTTCCCTTGATCATCAAGCGAAATCTGGCCAATTTTTTCACCTTTATCAACAAAATCGTATAAGGCCACATCGGCTTTCTTTAATTGACCGTACCAGCTATAGCTGTTATCTGCATGCTGCACCACCACGGTAAGCCCTGTATCGCTTTTCTTTTTCACCTCGACCACATAGCCTTCCTTCATACTATCAATGGCTTCAGCGGATGTTTCAACTTTGACCCCTGCTCCATTTTGCGTAAAGGATTCCTGCACTTTACCAGAGGCAGGCACAGCTAGTTCTTGATTCGCTTGTACGTCCTTTTGGCCCTCTTTTTTCTCTGTTAAAAATGCCAGCGGATGTCCGACTGTTTTTTCAATCCAGCGGTTGGCAGCAGCAAATTGAAAATCTTGCTCAAAGGTCTGAGTAATCACCGGCTTCAGCTGCTGAAACGGACCTGCCTGACCTTTAAACGAAATGGCAGCAATCAACACAAGGGACGCTGATAATAAGCATTTAAGCACAAAGGTATTCGGGTTAAATAAGGGATGACGATATTTCTTTGGCTGATGAGACGCCGGTTCATAGGAGGTCGAGCCAGAATGCTTTTCTTCCTCTGTCAGCATAACCCATGGCGGGATATCCTCTTTTTTCTTGAAAGCCGTCTTCTTAGGAGGAGCAGCTGGCTGCATCGTTTTGCGGCGCTGCGCGATTTTCTTTCGGTACTCGTCCACTCTTTTCATGAGATCACCCTTTACATACAAACAGTTTGTACATTTTATGTGACAACCTCATCTGATATGCAACAAAAAGACCGATTCTAAATCGAATCGGTCTCAGCGTGTAGACAAACCCTAGCATTCGTTGTCAGGTCTGCGCTCCAGTGCTCGTCCTTACTAGACTGTAAAGGTTTTCTATCGCGATTATGCTCTTACACCAAAAAATGCTTTCAGCTTTGCAAACATTCCCTTGTTTTCTTCTTCAAAGGATTGAAGCGGAACAGATTCGCCTAGTACGCGGCGGGCAATATTGCGATAGGCAATCGATACTTTGTTTTTAGCATCCATAACAATCGGTTCACCATTGTTTGAAGCCTTAATCACATCATCATCATCTGCTACGATGCCAAGTAGATCAATCGATAAGTGATGTACCACTTCATCTACATCCATTGAATCGCCATTTTTCGCCATGTGTGTACGAATACGGTTGACAATCAAACGAGGCGGTTCGATATCTTCTTGTTCTAACAAACCGATGATTCGGTCCGCATCTCTCACAGCTGAGATTTCAGGTGTCGTCACGACAATGGCCTTGTCTGCACCTGATACAGCATTTTTAAAGCCTTGCTCAATTCCAGCAGGGCAGTCAATGACAACATAATCAAAGTCTTGTTTCAATGATTGAATTAATTCTTTGATCTGTTCTGGCTCTACAGCCGTTTTATCACTTGTTTGAGCAGCAGGTAAAAGATACAAAAGATCCTCGAAACGCTTATCTTTTACAAGCGCTTGGTGAATTTTGCATCTTCCTTCTACTACATCAACTAGATCATAAATAATGCGGTTTTCAAGCCCCATCACGACATCCAGATTCCGAAGGCCGATGTCGGTATCAACTAGACACACTTTTTTCCCTTGAATTGCTAGTGCTGTGCCTAAGTTTGCAGATGTTGTTGTTTTGCCAACGCCGCCTTTTCCTGAGGTAATCACAATAGCCTCGCCCAATTTCACATTCCTCCCTCAAGCCTTGTCAGATTAGGTCTTATATGAGCCAATTGCTGCAGGCGTTCAATGATCATATTGCCATCTATATCTAAATAAGCACATTCCATTTCATTTCCATCTTCTTTTTGGTCTGGTGCACGGTTAAAAACTTGTGCGATGCGAAGCTGTGTTGGAATCATATGAGATGCCGCAATAACAGCCTGTTTGTTGCCATTACATCCAGCATGCGCCACACCTTTTAATGCGCCAAGCACAAAAATATTTCCTCCTGCGCGAATCGTTCCGCCAGGATTGACATCTCCTATTAATAAAAGATCTCCTTCGACATACAGCACCTGTCCAGAGCGTACAATTTTTGCTACAGAAGTAATTTCAGCCTCTGCTTTTAATCGTCTCGCCTCTTCAGTTGACATGACGTCACTTTCAATGGAGTGGATCACGAGATGTTCATTTTCAGACACCGCTTCAGTCAAACGCGTCTCCTGATCCTCCGTTAAATAACGAAAACCAAGCTTGATATGCACATTGACCTTATGTCCTTCTCTTCCATCTGTATATTGCTCAAGTAAAAGAACCTCTCGCAAGCCAGAAAGAAGATCATCAAACGAACAGTCATCATTTAACTGTAATGTTAATCCGTTTTTTGTACCTTTTATCGTCACATATTGCTGTTTTTGAGTTTTCAAGATGCTCACCTCAACAACATACTCATTTCGCCTTAATTGGACAAACTCCTGCTTTTATTCGTCGATCAGTCCTTGTTTCACATTGATGAAAAAGAGCCTAAGCGGCACAACAAGTATGAGAGACGCAGCAGTATTTAAAAGAATCGTAGGAATAAAGCGTTCGATGACATACGTATTAAACGGCATAATCCCTGGTTGAATTGTCGCTTGAACGCCGTATACATAAAACTCCATGACGGAAACAGCAATAATCGACAGAAAGACGACGACTAACATATTCGTTTGCAGAACTTTAAAGGCTTTTGCTAGCAAATAGCAAAGCGCCCCAAAGCCAAACATATGAACACCAAGTATGCCTGTATATGAAATATCATATAAAAGTCCAAAGATAAATCCGTAAATCACACCATATTTTTGATTCACAAAAGCAGTCATAAATACAAGTGCAAGTAAAATGAAATGAGGAGCTAAAATTTGATTCTCTGAAACAAATGGGAGCTTCACTAAATCGACAAAAATGCTGTCAAATACGAAGATAAACAACATGACGAAAGCAAGAAGGACACGTTTCACGAGCCTTCCTCCTTCGTCAATTCAGATGCATCTGCTGTACTTGTGCTGCGATTCACCACAATCACACGGTCTAAATTGTTGAGTTCAGCCGCTGGTTCTACGTAAATGATCTTTGTCAGGCCGTAATGGTCTGGCTCGATTTCACTCACCTTACCAATCGTCAAGCCTTGCGGGAATACGCCCCCTGCTCCAGATGTTTCAACAAGATCTCCTTTTTTGACATCCCCATCTGCATCGGATTTTAGAATATTCATAGTCAGCATTTTTTTCTTGCTGTCATAACCGTTAATGATTCCATTGAGTTCTTCTTTGCCCTTTTTCGCAAAAATTTTCGTTGAAATTCTATTATTTTGGTCAGTAGAGCTTAGCAACCTTACAGTTGAAGTAAAATTGTTGAGCTTATCACTTTCAATCTTCCCAATTAATGCGCCACTCTCATTTGTGACCGCCATATCTTTGTCAACGCCTTGTTTTTTCCCTTTATCAATCATCACAAAGCTATCCCAAAGAGATGGGTTTCTTGCGATAACAGTTGATAGAATTGGCGTGTAGTCACGAACAGAGTTCACATAGCCAAGCTGTTTGCGTAGCTTTTTGTTCTCATCTTCTAGTTCTTGAAGTTTCGCCTCATATTGGGTTTGTCCATCAAGTTTTTTTCGAAGACGCTCGTTTTCATCATATGTGTTCTTTAAATCTTGTACGTTCCCATAAATACCGGCAATAAATTGTGATGGTTTATGAAAGACACCTTGAAAAAAGCCTGTCGTATCCCCCACTAATTTTTCCGGCCATGAAGCACCTCTGCCGCTTTTCACTGAAAAACCAATCATGGCCACCAGTACGATGACACAGACAAGGAGCAACATTAATCTTTTATTCATAAAAAACTGCGGCATGTCTTACACCTCTTTAATTACGCCCGATTATCGATTATCTTTTGATTTTCCTTTGAACAAATGAATATGTTCTAGTGCTTTCCCTGTTCCGATCGCCACACAGTCAAGCGGATCTTCAGCAATAATGACTGGCATTTTCGTTTCATCGCTAATGACTTTGTCAAGATTACGCAGTAATGCACCGCCTCCTGTTAAAACAATTCCGCGGTCCATAATATCTGCTGCCAGCTCAGGCGGGGTTTTTTCAAGCGTCATTTTTACTGCATCGACAATTGTTTCCACCGTATCGCGAAGCGCTTTTGCAATCTCTTCTGCCGTAATAGAGATTGTTTTTGGCAGGCCTGTTAAAAGGTCACGTCCACGAATGTCCATCTCATCATGTACATCAGGCTGCGCAGAACCGATTTCCATTTTAATCGCTTCTGACGTACGATCACCAATCATCAGGTTATACGTTTTACGGATGTAGCTGCTGATCGCATCATCCATTTCATCACCTGCAACACGGATTGATTGTGATGTCACAATGCCGCCAAGAGAAATAATCGCTACTTCTGTTGTACCGCCGCCAATATCCACAACCATACTTCCTGTTGGCTCCCATACAGGCAGGTTAGCACCGATTGCCGCAGCAAATGGTTCTTCAATCGGATATGCGTCACGTGCACCAGCTTGTCTCGTTGCATCAATAACTGCACGCTCTTCTACAGCTGTAATGCCAGATGGCACACATACCATGACGTAAGGTTTACGAGCAAAAAGCCCTTTGCCTTTTAATGCTTGATTAATGTAATATTTCATCATTGTTGCTGTCGTCTCGTAATCTGCAATGACTCCGTCTTTCATTGGGCGTAGTGCCACAACATTACCAGGTGTACGGCCAATCATATTTCTAGCATCATTTCCGACCGCCACTATAGACTTCGTATCAGTTTCCAAAGCTACGACCGAAGGTTCTCTCACAACTATGCCTTTTCCTTTAATAAAAACAAGCGTATTCGCTGTTCCAAGATCTATTCCAAGGTCTTTTGTACCAATTCCAAACATATGTATGTATCTTCCTTTCTTAAACCAAAATTCCCTTAGGGAAAAACTCATAAACTCTATTATATCGTAAAACATTGAAAAAAAAAGTGTTACAAATACCCTTTTTCCTTCAAACTCACAAATTTTTGATCACCTATGACAAGATGATCAAGCAGCTGTATTCCAATCAGCTTTCCACATTCAAATAGTCTCTGTGTGACTTCAATATCTTCCCTGCTGGGCGTCGGATCTCCAGATGGATGGTTGTGCACACAAATAAATGAAGCAGCGGACCGTTTAAAGGCTTCTTTGAAAATTTCACGCGGGTGAACGATGGATGAGTTCAGACTTCCAATAAACACGGTATGTTTATGAAGAACTTGATTTTTTGTGTTGAGATAAAGACAAACGAAATTTTCCTGTTGTAAAAACCTCATATCTTCCATCACAAAGTTTGCCCCATCCTCTGGTGTGCGGATTACATAGCGGTTGTCCGTCGTTTGATGGTGTAATCTAGTGCCGAGTTCTAAAGCAGCTAAAAGAGAGACCGCCTTCGCCTTTCCAACTCCTCGAATCTTCGACATTTCTTCAATTGAGGCTTCTCTTATAGTGCGAAGACCGCCAAATGTTTGCAGAAGTCTTGCGGAAATTTGAAGAACTGATTCCTTTTTTGTGCCTGTCCTTAAAAGAATCGCAACAAGTTCATGGTTTGACAGACTGCCGGAACCATATTTGATCAATCGTTCTCTCGGCTTTTCATCTTGAGGAAAATGCTTTAGCAACATAGGGAAATCGTTCATGATGCCCACTCCTTTTAGATTCCTTCCTGTCATCAAAAAGGGGTGATTCCAAATGTTTCGAGCACTCTAACTGTTTTGGCAATAGGGAGACCTACAACGGAAAAATAATCACCATCTATTTTTTGAACAAACAGTGCGCCTTTTCCTTGAATGCCATAGCTTCCCGCTTTATCAAGCGGTTCTCCCGTTTCGATATAGCGGTCTATTTCATTTTGCGTAAGTGTCCAAAACGTTACTTCTGTCTGTTCATAAAATGTTTCTTTTCTATTCTCTGACTGAATCGTGACACCCGTCAAGACTTGATGTGTCTTTCCTGACAATAATTGAAGCATTGAGGCCGCTTCTTCCTTGTCTTTTGGTTTCCCAAGACATTTGCCGTCAATTGCAACAATCGTATCTGCACCAATAATCACAGCTTCGGGATATAATCTTTGAATATCACTTGCTTTTTGTTCTGCCAACCATTGGACGTTCTCTGCAGGAGAAAAGTTTCGATTTATTTCTTCTTTTAATTGACTTGCTTGAATGTCATAAGAAAACCCTGCTAGATCAAGCAATTCTTTTCTTCTAGGGGATTGAGATGCGAGAATCAATCGGTTCATGTTTGTTCATCCTTTCAGGGTTTAGCCTAAGAAGTAAGATACCCATTCATCCTATCAAATGTACATCTTACCGACAATTTACGAAAATTCATTTTTCATGTTCCTTCATCATTATGTTGGATGAAAAAGAAAAAAACTAGTCATTTTTTGACTAGTTTGGTTTCTTAAAATATGATTTTACGTATTTAATTGATCAAGCAGTGCCTGCTGAGATTTCCACCCGTTTTCAGCAGTAGGTTCATTTAACAGCTGCACCGCTTTCAGCAAACTGCTTTTAGCTGGTGCGTCCGTTGTTTTGGCACTTTCAAGCTCAGAGATCAGCTGCGTAACGTCCTTTTGATCCACATCGTCTCCTGCAATGACCTTAGAGGATAATACAGATGCCTTTTCTATTAAACTAGTCAGCTCATCCGGTACTTGAAATGAGAGCTCCTTGCCTCCCCATGCCTCAAAGTGCTGATCAATCAGCTTCTTCCCAACAGCACTTGTCATGCCCTGTTCTGTCGCAAGCCCAGCAATGACATAATAGCCATCATCCATTGAGATCTTTTTCCCCGCATACCCTGCTTCTTTTAAACTGCCAACTAATTCATCTGCTCCTTTTTCAGAGGAAAACTTTCCAGCCTGTACGACATAGGTTGAAAAATGGCCAGAGGCGCTTTTTTCATCTTTATTCTCTTTTGATTCATCAGCAGTATCTGCTGGCGGCGCATCCCCGCCCGCTTTCATTGATGATTGATTTCCGGACGCTGAAACGCTGATATCTCCCCCTGATGGATTCTGAGTACCATCTTGACTTAAGCTAAGTGCAAACACACCAAGGCCTGTCCCAAGAACCACTGCAAACACAATCGTTGTCATCACTCTCTTAAACGGGCCGCGGTTTTTACCGAACTTCTGATCAAAGGAGCCTTTTTTCTTTTGATAAGGTGTGACGACCTTTGGATCAGAATGATAAATATGATCAGCTGCGTCATCCCACTGGAAGTCTTCTTCTTTCGGTTTAGCCGGTTCTTCCTCAGATGCAGCTGTCTCCTGTTCTGACTGCCTTTTTTCCTCCCAATTCGAAAACGTCACTTGATCATCCTCTTGCTGTTTTGGCGGCTGGTGGTCATCTTCATGAAGCATTTCTTCTTTGCCATTAATATTGACTTTTAACCCTTGTTTTTTTGCCTGCCTTTTTTTCACTGTCATTCCCCGCTTTCTGACATTGTTTGTAAGAAAGACCTTTTTGTCCAATGAATCAGCGCGAATGTACCCGTCCTTCTTTCTGTTTCACACTTTAACATAGCGGAAAAAAAAAAGAACAAGACTTTTGTCGGCAGGGAAAAAAAGTGTTCGCCAATTTTTTCAACCGATCGACCCTGCGAATGGGAGCATGACATGAGCTCCATAGAGATACAGCCAAAAAGAAAAAGAGATCGCAGGAACAAAGGGAAATGGTTCATCTAATCGAAAAGAAAAAACCTTCGCATAGACGATTCCAGCGATACACGAGAGGAAAAGAATGAGAAGGAATGGCTTGAAGCCAAAGCAAAACGCAAGAACACTGAACAGCTTCATATCAGCACCGCCCATGCTATTTGGCTTGAAACGTTCTAAACTATAAAACATGAGAAAGCAAAAAAGAAGCGAAGCCGCTCCTTCCCACCAAATAAGAAGTGGTTCAAGCGTGCGGTATATGACGAAAAGAGGGAAAAAGAAGAGAAACAGCTCGTTTGGCACCCTCATATAAAGGAGATCGCTCACGACAGCAATCACAAATAAACTACAAAGAATCACAAGAAAAAGACCTTCAAACGAAATACCAGCGATTCTATACATGAGCAAAAAAAGACTGCCTGACAGCAGCTCAACCAGTGGATATAGCAATGACAGCCGAGTGCCGCAATGTTTACAAGTTCCCCTCAATAACGCATACGAAACGAGCGGGATCATCTCGTGCAGGGAAAGCGGCTGTTTACACACTGTGCAGTGAGAACGAGGAAAGAGAATAGACCGCTTAAGTGGCAGCCTTTCACCAACTAGATGAAAGAACGACCCCATGGTGACGCCTGCAAGAAACACAAAAATGCCTATCATATATCGCGGCTCCTTCCGAGAATAAGATAGACCGGATTTTATCACGATCGTATTCATTGAGCACATAGCGAAAATATGATTTTACTTTCCATCTGCATATCAAAAGAAAAAAACACAAATGGCATTAAAGCCATTTGCGTTTTTGTGTTACCCGATCATACGATTTCGTATATCTGAAATAAAATAAAGAGAGCCTGTCACAATGATCACCGCTGACGGATCATCACTTTTTTTCTGAATGAACTCAAGCACTGTACGAGGGTCATCATCATAAGACTTTGCGTCTAATTGACTGCATACATAAAGCATTTCAGCTGATTCGGCTCTTGGAAAATCAAATGAAACAAAATGGATGGAAGAACTGACAGCTTCAAGCTTTTGAATCATTTGCTTGTACGGCTTATCTTTTAAAGCACTAAAACATATATGCACCTGTTTACTAGAAAAATGAGCTTGTACAGTTTCAATTAAACGGTCGATCCCTTCTTCATTATGAGCGCCGTCTAAATACACTGGAGGATGATCTTTGACTTTTTCAAATCTCCCAGCCCAAGCTGCCTGCCGAATGCCCTCATATATTTGCTCTTCTGTCACACTAATATAGCCTTCTTGCTCCAGCCATTCAATGAGTAAAACAGCAAGGGAAGCATTTTGCCTTTGATGCGTTCCGATTAATCCTGTTTCAAGCTGCGGATACTGCTTTTTTGATGTGCGTAACGTGAAACGTTCACCTGTTTCTGTCGGCTGCTGCTCATCAAATCTACAAGTATCATGTAAGGAAATACATTCCGCATTCTTTTCTTTTGCTGTGTTTTGAATGACAGCAAGAGCTTCAGGCTGGTGAACTGCCGTGATCATTGGAATACCCTCTTTGATAATGCCCGCTTTTTCAGCTGCAATCTGTTCAAGTGTGTCACCTAAAATGGCCATATGATCATGACCAATCGACGTAATCGCTGTTAAAATAGGCACAGCAATATTTGTAGAATCAAGTCTTCCCCCAAGCCCTGTTTCCAAGAGGACAAAGTCTACTTGGTGCACATGGGCAAAATAAGCAAATGCACATGCTGTAATGATTTCAAATTCTGTTGCTGCGCCAAGCTCTGTTTGATCTAATTCGTCAACAAAAGGCTTGATTTGATTCACCAAACTCAACCATTCTTCATCTTCTATAGGCACTCCATTCACGCTGATTCTTTCATTGAACGTTAGTATAAACGGAGAGGTGAAAGTTCCGACCGAATAGCCGGCTGCCTGCAAAACAGAACGCGTAAACGCAATGGTTGATCCTTTACCATTTGTACCTGCAACATGTACTGTTTTTATACTTTGTTCCGGATTTCCTAGTCTGTTCATCAGCCATTTCATTCGTTCAAGACCCGGTTTTACGCCAAAGGCCAGTCTGCTGTGAATCCAATCAATGGCTTCATGATAGGTTGTAAACAATGTCATCTCTCATTTCATACGAAATTTTCAAAAAAGACGACTCCCTTTCATTAGGAGCCGTCTTTTCAACCTTATGCTTTCAGCTCTTCAATACGCTTTTGAACAGCTTCGCGTTTTGCGACATAATCACGTTCTTTCGCACGCTCTTCTTCTACGACACTTTCAGGCGCTTTTTTCATAAAGCCTTCGTTGCCAAGCTTTTTCTGTACTCGTTCCACTTCTTTTGTCAGCTTATCAAGCTCTTTTTGCAGACGAGCAATTTCTTCATCTAAGTTGATTAAGCCTTCAAGCGGCAGAATGAGTTCTGCTCCAGAAATAACAGCCGTCATCGCTTTATCACTAGCTGGGATATCTGTGCCAATTTCAAGAACACTTGGGTTCGTGAAGCGCTCAATATATGAACGGTTTTTCTCTAAGCGTTCCTGCACATCAGATGTAGAGGCTTTAATGTAAAGTTCAACTTGTTTGCTCATTGGCGTGTTCACTTCACTGCGAATGTTACGAACAGAGCGGATGAGTTCCACAAGCAGCTTCATATCAGCAGAAGCTTGTTCGTTGGAAAGCTCCGGCTTCACTTCAGGCCATGCCGCAACAGTAATGGACTCACCTTCATGCGGGAGATGCTGCCAGATTTCTTCTGTTAAGAACGGCATAAACGGATGTAGAAGTCTCATCGTTTGATCTAATACATACGCAAGGATCGAACGAGTCGTTTTCTTCGCTGCTTCGTCTTCTCCATAAAGCGGAAGCTTCGCCATTTCAATGTACCAATCACAGAAATCATCCCAAATGAAGTTGTATAAATGTCTGCCCACTTCACCGAATTCATACTTGTCAGCAAGCTGTGTGACACTTTCAATTGTTTCATTTAAGCGTGTTAAAATCCATTGGTCAGCAACTGATTTTTCTCCTGTTAAATCAAGCTCATCATACGTTAAACCATCCATATTCATTAAAGCAAAACGGGATGCGTTCCAAATTTTGTTCGCAAAGTTCCAAGTGGATTCAACCTTTTCAAAACTAAAACGAAGATCCTGACCTGGTGAGCTTCCAGTCGCTAAGAAATATCTTAATGAATCCGCACCGTACTTGTCGATGACCTCCATTGGATCAATTCCGTTGCCGAGCGACTTACTCATTTTACGCCCTTGTTCATCGCGGATAAGCCCATGAATAAGGACATCTTTGAACGGTTTTTCTCCTGTGAATTCAAGACCTTGGAAGATCATGCGGGATACCCAGAAGAAAATAATGTCATAGCCAGTTACAAGCAGATTGGTTGGATAGTAGCGCTTGAAGTCTTCACTGTCTGCATCCGGCCAGCCCATTGTAGAAAACGGCCAAAGTGCTGAACTGAACCATGTATCAAGTACATCGTTATCCTGTTCCCAGTTCTCAATATCTTCTGGAGCTTCAAGTCCAACGTATACTTCTTTCGTTTCTTTATGATACCAAGCCGGAATACGGTGTCCCCACCATAGCTGACGAGAAATACACCAGTCACGGATATTTTCCATCCAATGTAAATATGTCTTTTCAAATCGGTCTGGAACAAATTGAACTTGGTCGTCACCTTTTTGCAGATGAATGGCTTCGTCTGCCAGCGGCTGCATTTTCACAAACCATTGTGTTGATAAATACGGTTCAACGACAGCTCCACTTCGCTCACTATGACCAACTGAATGCATGTGTTCCTCAATTTTGAACAAAATGCCTTCTTCTTGTAAATCCTTCACAAGCTGTTTGCGGCATTCGAAGCGGTCCATCCCTTTGTATTGCAGGGCATTATCATTCATTGTGCCATCTTCATTCATGACAAGAATACGCTCTAGCCCGTGGCGGTTTCCAAGCTCAAAGTCATTCGGATCATGAGCAGGTGTAATTTTCACAGCACCTGAACCAAACTCCATATCAACATAGTCATCACCGACGATTGGGATCTCACGGCCTGTAATTGGTAAAACCACTGTTTTTCCAATCAAATGCTGATAACGCTCGTCATCAGGGTGTACGGCTACGGCTGTATCTCCCAGCATTGTTTCAGGTCTTGTTGTCGCAATTTCAATTGAACCCGTGCCATCTGAAAGCGGATATCTCAAGTGATAAAACGCACCTTGAACATCCTTATAAATCACTTCAATATCAGAAAGTGCCGTTTTCGTTGCTGGATCCCAGTTAATGATGTACTCTCCGCGATAAATAAGCCCTTTTTCGTACAATTGAACAAACACTTGGCGAACGGCTTTATTCAGACCTTCATCTAAAGTAAAACGTTCACGGGAGTAATCGAGACCAAGACCCATTTTCGCCCACTGGCTGCGAATAAAATCTGCATATTCTTCTTTCCATTTCCACGTTTCTTCCACAAATTTCTCCCGGCCAAGGTCATACCGGCTTACGCCTTCTTCGCGAAGCTTTGCCTCGACTTTTGCTTGAGTCGCAATACCGGCATGGTCCATACCTGGAAGCCAAAGAACGTCATAGCCCTGCATCCGTTTCATACGTGTCACGATGTCTTGGAGTGTAGAATCCCATGCATGCCCAAGGTGCAGTTTTCCTGTCACGTTTGGTGGAGGAATGACGACTGTATATGGATCTTTCGTTTTGTCATTTTGTGCTTCGAAGAATTTCCCTTCAAGCCAGTACGTATAGCGGTCTTTTTCAATCGCATTAGGATCGTACTTTGTTGGCATTTCTTGATTATTTGTTCCCATTTGTGTAACCTCCACATTTTTTCGGCTGATGAAACATAAAAAAAGCCTTTCCATCCTTATAAAAGGACGAAAAAGCTTTTTCGCGGTACCACCTTTTTTCACGAGACACATACACGTGTCCCATACACTCTAAAGGATAACGGGGTTCTCCCGAATTTCTCTACTTGTTCATTCAAGAAATTAAGCTCACAGGCGACCTTCCAAACAAGTACATCCTAGGAAACCTCTCAGCTCTTGGCTTCCCTCTCTTTAGGGTCTTGCTCGTACTCTTCCTGATCCACGCTTACGATATATCACGTTCATCAGCACATACTCATCTTTTATTAATATTACTAAATGCCTTTTGTTTTCGTCAATCATCTTTTCCGCTTTTCTTCTTCTTTATACAAATTGGGCAGGCACCCTTCGCCCTTTTGCCCATATGATAATAACAAAATGAAGAAGGAGGGCGTTTGATTTGAAGAAGATCAATCCTTACACACTCCCCCCCTGGCTGAGACAAATTCGGGCAGTTGCCTCCCAAGTCGTTCTCCCGATTGCTATATTTCAAGGATTTCGTACGATCATTTTCCCTACAACATTTGACGTCCTCATTCTAGGTATTCTTATTTTTCTCGCCTGTGCCTTTCATCTTGATTGGTTTTAAAAACTCATGCTTATGTACCTGCCCATATAAAGCCAACGCAGCATAACCTCGTCATTCCGCTGATGACGAGGCACTTTGTTCTTCTTCAAGCCGTCTAGCCTGCTCAATCTCATGAATCTTCATGACGGTCGGCTCAGAATTTTTCATCTGCCAATACGCTCTTAACAGCTGCTGACAGCTTTCCATTTCATCCTGCCCGCCTGCTTCATAGGCTTTTACTGTATCAAACAGCCCTTGCGGATAAGCAAGGTAGCTTAGGAACAAATGCAGTTCTTCCTCCCGAAGAGGGTTTCCTTTTTGATACGTATAAAACAACGAAGTGCATTCAGGACAAGACGTGGGATAGGTTTTGAATGTCCGAAAGTAATAGGTCAGAAGATCATAGATGGGGGCGGCTTTTTTAGACCGCTCGAAATTGGTGAAATGTCCTGTTCCTACATCATTATACAAAAAATGATGGATCGATAGCTGTCCATGATTTAGCACAACACGCGTTGTCTCTTTGTCTTTCATTTCTTCATGCCAATCTTCTAAACGCTCAAGCGCAAATTCGCTGGCAGACATCGCCTCTGAAAAATACATAGCAGCGGCCAGCTCAAATGGCGACATATACCACGTTTGTTCTGCCCGCTCTATGAATCGTTCATACATGTCTTTCTCTGTTTCCCATTTGGTCTTGATTTGGGTGTAATGCGCTTCTATCTCTTGCTCTGTGATATCCATCAAGACTTCAGTCCGCTTATGAAGTCTTGCAATCTCTTGAAATAAATATTCGTGCTTATCGTCCTGCTCTTCTCTCTTTTCATTCGTCAGCCACGGCATAAGATAGTATGCATACTGGCTTTCCCGATGACTTGAGAAAAAGGAACCGCTCTTCGTCCGATAAATCGGCACAAAGGAGCGATATCCCTTTGATTCTAGTTCAAGCATTTGTTCAGTAAATTGCATATGCCGGTTGGCTTTTACTCGCTTCAAGGCAAATACACCCTGCTTTGTATATACCTTGATGACAACAGGACTGACAGGTTCAATATATTCAGCCTCAAGTCCATATTCGTATAAGACAGATTGGATTTCATCCACGTTCACTCACCACATTTTCTCGGTCAGTCATCGCTTGCTATGCGTTGCTTTTTTGATATTCAGGAATATAAAGAATCTGCCCTTCCTCAAGCTCCGCATCAATCGATAATGAGTTTGTGCGAAGAAGCTGCTGCACATTCAATTGATATCTCTCACAAATACGATCGACCGTATCTTCTTGCTGAACTATACATATTTTCATGCGAGAAAAATCTTCCTCCTCCTGCTTAGCGAACAGCTTTGTTAAATAAAGAGAGTTCTCACTGCCAGACGTTTCTCTCACGTCTTCTTCAAGCTCCTCT
This sequence comes from Bacillus sp. FSL K6-1000, assembly GCF_038630785.1. Classification (NCBI taxonomy): domain Bacteria; kingdom Bacillati; phylum Bacillota; class Bacilli; order Caryophanales; family Bacillaceae; genus Bacillus; species Bacillus sp. FSL K6-1000. Next base: position 2,463,487 of record NZ_CP152042.1, read on the forward strand.
TCTTCTTGAGCTGACTCATATATTTTAGGTGCTTCCCGTTCATATAACCGCCCGAGCTGATATTCGTCATCCTGCTCCTCTTGCTCAGATTCCACTTGATAAGCAGGTGCTTCAAATGCCGGATACGACTGTACCATTTCTTCCTGCTCTTCTGCAGCTTCCGGATCTTTTCTCACTTCCACTTCAAAGAATGTATCCTCCCGCTCCTCTTCTTCTAAAAGCTTAGGTGGTTCAAAAAATGGCGGTTCCTGCACGTGAGCTTCAGGGATGGATCGATAGCCAAGTGCCATAGCTTCTTCTTGGTTATTCGGCTGTTCCGGCTCTTCTTGTTCTTCTGATTCTTCCGGTTCTTCGGACACTTCCTCTACTTCCCTGTTCACCAGTTCTATCTCAATTTCTTCTTCCTCTTCTTCTTGATCTTCCTGTTCTTCTTGCTCAGCACGTGTGTCATGTTGGAAAACAGGCTGCTTCTCATCATCCTCATGTTCTTCGCCTTGCAGCTCTTTTTGTTCTTCTTGTTCCGGCTGCAACTGATAATCGTAAGCCATATCGCCATAATCCTCTTCAGGACGATGGACAAATTCATACGGCTCCTCTACAGGCGCTTGAGACGTTTCCTCGTCTAACAAGCCCTCAATGGCTAAATCAGCCTGAATGGTAAGCAAACGATTCTCTGTCAGCTGGTAATCAAACGCATCAATAAACACAAACACATCATTTAAATGACTAATTTTGTTCTTCGGAATGGTGATATCGACTGGAAATTGATGCAGAAGCTCCGCTGTTCCGTCTTCTCTTACCTTTACCTCATCTGCTTCCCTGTATGTTGGAAAGGAACTCAATTCACCCAATAGCTCCTCTTGATTTATGTTGTATTCTCCTGTTAGCTCGAGTGAACCTCTAATGGAAACATAATCATTCACTTCTTGAACGAGAATGTCAGGGTCGAGAGAAATTGACAGCAGCTCACTGACTTCCTGTCCGCTTTTGAAATAAATGGATTCTTCTACCGAAAACTGTAATCGATTGTTTTGAGACAAGTCGGTGTCCTCCTTTCATCTAATCCTTAAAAAATAAAATTAGATGTCAATACAGTTGTATGTGGGAGGAAGTGAAAATATGATTGGTTTTCTCCAACGCAAAAAGCCGATATGTCTCCATATCGGCTCAGCGTGTAGACAAACCCTCGCATTCGTTGTCAGTGCTGCGCTCCGGTGCTCACGAATGTCAAATTCGCTCCGCTCCGCTGCTCGTCTTTCCTAGACTGCAAAGGTTTTCTATCACGCTGAAAAAAGACAAAGGGCTAAAATCAAGATCATTTTAGCCTTTGTCAACAATCTGAAGCCGATATGTCTCCATATCGGCTTTTGTTTTATCGACGTAGTTTTTGAAATACCTTTTCCACTGTCTCAATCGTATATTCGATGTCTTCATCTGTATGAGCTGTTGACAGGAATAGTCCTTCAAATTGAGAAGGCGGGAGGAAGATACCGTGATCGGCCATTTCCTTGTAAAATTCAGCGAATAAAGCAAGATCAGCTGTTTTCGCTTTGTCATAATTGATCACTTCTTCATTTGTAAAGAAGAATCCGATCATGGAACCTGCACGGTTAAACGTTAATGGAATTCCGTATGCTTTTGCTGCTTTCGAAATACCTTCTTCTAAACGGTCACCTTTTCGTTTAAACTCTTCATAAGACTCAGGTGTCAGCTGTTTTAGAGTTTCTAAGCCTGCTGTCATCGCAAGAGGGTTACCAGATAACGTTCCTGCTTGATAAATTGGACCACTTGGCGCAATTTGTCTCATAATATCCGCTCTTCCGCCATAAGCACCGACCGGAAGACCGCCTCCAATGACTTTACCAAGACACGTCAGATCAGGTGTGATGCCAAAATAACCTTGCGCGCAGTGATAATCCACACGGAAGCCTGTCATGACCTCATCAAAAATGAGTAATGATTCATATTGTTCCGTAATGTCTCTCAGCCCTTGCAAGAAACCTTCTTGCGGAGGGACAACCCCCATATTTCCTGCGACCGGCTCTACAATGACACCAGCGATATCGTCGCCAAATTCTTGAAAAGCAACTTGAATGCTTTCTAAATCATTGTACGGCACTGTGATCGTGTTGCTTGCAGTCCCTTCAGGAACACCAGGACTATCCGGGAGTCCAAGCGTTGCCACTCCAGAACCTGCTTTAATGAGCAAAGAATCACCGTGGCCATGATAGCAACCTTCAAATTTCACAATTTTATTTCTGCCTGTAAAACCGCGAGCTAGACGAAGTGCACTCATCGTCGCCTCTGTACCAGAGCTGACCATGCGAATAACTTCGATGGAAGGGACCCGCTCTGATACAAGTTTAGCTAATTCATTTTCAACTAACGTAGAAGCACCGAAGCTTGTCCCATTTTCCGCTACTCGCTGAATGCTTTCAACGACACGATCATTCGTATGTCCTAAAATCAGCGGTCCCCATGATAAGACATAATCGATGTATTCATTTCCATCAATATCATAGATCTTGGCACCTTTGCCTCGTTCCATAAAAATCGGGTCTGTGTTGACTGATTTAAATGCACGTACAGGGCTGTTGACACCACCAGGCATTAAATGCTGTGCTTCTTCAAATGCTTGTTTTGATTTTTCATAGCTACGTCCCATTTCAATGTCCTCCTGTCTATCCGTTCTTTATTCCGAGAGCCATTTTGCTGCATCTTTTGCATGATACGTAATGATGAGTTCTGCTCCTGCACGTTTCATGCTTGTCAGCATTTCCAAAACAAGCTCTTTTTCAGAAATCCAGCCATTTTGAGCAGCGGCTTTCACCATTGCATACTCTCCGCTCACATTGTAAGCAACAACAGGGAGTGTAAATTCATTTTTCACATCACGCATAATGTCTAAGTAAGAAAGAGATGGTTTGACAATCAAGAAGTCAGCTCCCTCTTCTACATCAGATTGCGCTTCTCTTAGAGCCTCTAAACGGTTTGCAGGGTCCATTTGATATGTTTTACGATCTCCAAACTGCGGTGTACTATGTGCTGCATCACGGAACGGACCGTAAAAAGCACTTGCATATTTCACGGCATAAGACATGACTGGTACATGAATAAAGCCTGCTTCATCAAGTGCCTCACGAATGGCAACAACAAATCCGTCCATCATATTTGAAGGCGCGATGATATCTGCACCTGCACGCGCTTGGCTGACAGCCGTTTTCGCTAATAGCTGAAGAGATTCATCATTTAAAATTTCTCCATCTTCAACGATTCCGCAATGTCCGTGATCTGTATATTGGCATAAGCAAGTGTCTGCAATGACCACGAGCTCTGGGAAATGCTTTTTGATCTCAAGCGTTGCTCTTTGAACAATGCCGTGATCGTGATACGCCTCACTGCCTACATGATCTTTATGATCTGGCACACCAAATACAATGATCGATTTGATGCCAAGATCAACAAGCACTTGGACTTCTTCTTTCACAAGATCTACAGAAATATGATACACACCTGGCATTGAAGAGACTTCTTTTCGGACATTTTCTCCCTCTACAAAAAAGATCGGATAAATGAAATCAGATGGTCTTAAAAAAGTTTCTCTGACTAATTCTCTCATTCCTGCGCTTGTCCGCAATCTGCGGTGTCTGTTAAATTTCATCAATGGTTCAACTTCCTTTCAGATAAACGGCACATCAAATCAAGCATTCCGTCTATCGTATAAGTATCTGGGGTTTCAGAAGAAATCCCGTATTGAAGCAGTGCCTCTTTTGTCAGAGGACCGATCGTCACAAAACAGGTGTCAGATGCGGCCAGCTTCGCTGCATCTGCTTCCATCACATGCATAAAAGAATGAACAGTAGATGAGCTCGTAAATGTAATAAAATCAAATGATTGCTTCGTCATTGCCGTTTTAAGAGCAGCAATTCCTTCCTCATCCTTGACTGTTTCATATAAAATCCATTCTTTTACCTCTATGCCGAGCGGAACGAGGGTCTCTTTCACCACATCTCGTGATAGATGCCCTTTTGCTACAAACACACGATCTCCTGGGCGTACATGGTCAAGTAATGCATCTGCCAGTTCTTCCGCTATAAATCGTTCTGGCACAACATCCACCTTCAAGCCGTGCTGCTCAAGATAGGCAGAGGTTTTCTCTCCTACAGCAGCCACTTTTAAATGGGATAAGCTCTTTTGGAAATGATGGTCTTTTATGTAGTTCAGAAAAAAAGACGCACCATTCACACTCGTGAAAACAAGCCATTGGCTATTTTCTAAGTCCTTTAAAAAGTCCTGCGCTTTTTCTTTTGTGAGCGTAGGCTCAAACCGAATAAGAGAGGTTAAAACCGCATGGCCGTTCAGCGCTTCAATCTTTTGCTGAAACACGCCCGCTTGACGTTCATTTCGAGTGACAAGCACCGTCTGTCCGTGAAGCGATTTGCCTATGCTCATTGAGACAGATCCTTTTTCACCTTGTCGATCAAATCCTTTGCTCCCTTATCGGCCATCTGCTTCGCACACGCTGTCCCAATTGCTTCAGGGTCAGTGCCTGTGACGGTTTCTCGAATAATTGTGTGCCCATCAGCAGATGCAACAAGACCTGTTAGTTCAATTTCATTATGCTCATTCATCGTTGCATAGCCGGCGATCGGCACCTGACAGCTTCCATCCATTTGTTTGAGGAAGGCTCTTTCTGCGAGGACCGTTTTCTTCGTATATTCATTCGTAAATTGGGCGAGAAGCTGCAACAGCTCTTCATCATCCCCGCGGCACTCAATCGATAGCGCGCCTTGTCCAACGGCTGGAAGGCACGTCTCAGGAGATAAAAATTCCGACACAACCTCTTTGCTCCATCCCATTCTGGACAGACCGGCAGCAGCTAGAATAATGGCATCATACTCTTCATTTTTCAGCTTTTCCAATCTCGTATCAATGTTTCCTCGAATCCATTTAATCTCAAGATCTGGTCTTTCCTGAAGAAGCTGTGCGCTGCGCCGTAAGCTGCTCGTTCCCACAATTGCACCCTTAGGCAGTTCGCTGAGACTCAGATGATTCTTCGAAATAAGTGCATCCCGCACATCTTCACGCTCAGGAATACAGCCAATCACTAAACCTTCCGGAAGAGCTGCCGGCATATCCTTCATGCTGTGCACCGCCATATCGATGTCATGATTCAGCATCGCCTGCTCAATCTCTTTAACAAACAGTCCTTTTCCGCCAACCTTAGATAAGGTCACATCTAAAATTTGATCACCCTTTGTCACAATTTCTTTTATTTCAAAAGAATAAGAAGGGTTTAGTTCAGACAGCTTTTGAATGACCCATTTTGTTTGTGTAATTGCCAGCTTACTTCGTCTAGAACCTACTTTAATTGTACGCAATACGTCTTCCTCCCGACAATGCCTTTAAGACTCATCATTATTGAAACCAATGAAAGGTTGATAAGCTACCAAGCAGAAAATAATTGATCATCAGCACAAGGAATGAAGCGACATTCCAAAATGCCACGATTTTGCCCTGCATATTTCTCACCAATCTGATATATAAGTAAAAGCCATATAAAAACAGCATAATAAACGAACCAAGCACCTTTGCATCTGTCCAGTACAACGTATCATACGAGATATATGCCCAAATGATGCCAAGAATTAAACTAAGCAAAAGCATTGGCACACCAATAATGTTTAATACGTATGCCATATGATCCAGCTTTGATAAGTCTTCAATTCTCAAAAGCCATTTTCCCCATTTTTTCTTTTTCAGCAAACGATATTGAAAGAGATAAAGCAGTGAAAATGCAAATGAAAGTGAAAAGGCACCGTAGGATAAAATCGCCATCGTAATATGAATCACGAGCAGTTCACTCGTCAGCTTCCCCGTTAGTTCTGCTGAATGGAGGTCAGATGGTGTAAAGGTGTGAATCGCCATCATGGAAAAACCGATCACATTTGTAAAAAAGACAATAAATTCAACGCGCAATATTTTTGTGAGCACAAGAGAAAGTGTCACAAGCACCCACGTATAAAAATATAACCCCTCTGCTACATTCAACACAGGGAATCGGTCTGTTTCCATCATAATATAGAACATGTAGACTGTTTGCAGCAGCCAGACAATAGAAAGCAACCAGAAAGCCATTTTTCCAGCCTTCCGGTTGTGTTGAAGAAAATCTATGAAATAGAACAAGACACTTAGTGCATAGATTAAGATCGTTGCTTCATTGAGTCTCGCTACAATGGATTCCATCATCGCTTAATCACTCACTGGCAACTGTAGCAAAGCCTTGTGCCATATTTGGTTTGAACAGCTGAAATGCCCCTTGCTCCACCTGTACAGGTTCGACCTTTTGCTCTTCATCTTCAACCTGTAAATCAAAGATTTCTTTAAAGAGTAAAAGTTTTTCCTCTGCATTTGGCTCCGCGGCAATTTCTTTTGCCTTTAAGATAGGATCTTTCAGCATTTGGTTGATGATGCTTTTCGTATGTTTATTTAACAGCTTCATTTCACGGTTTGTGAGGTTTGGAAGCTTCCGCTCAATACTCTGCATCGTATCGGCTTGAATTGTGAGTGCCTTTTCTCTAAGTGCAGAAATGACTGGAACAACACCTAACGTATTCAGCCATTGCTTAAATTCTACAATTTCTGCTTCAATCAGGAGCTCAACCTGCTCAGCCACTGCACGGCGCTCTTTTAAGTTAGCAGCCACGATGCCTTCAAGGTCATCAATGTCATACAAAAAAGCACCTTCTACTTCAGAAATGGCTGGATCTAAATCACGGGGCACAGCAATATCTACCATAAATAGAGGTCTGCCCTTCCGCTTTTTATTCGCACTTTCGACCATTTCTTTTGTAATGACAAATTGTTTCGCACCCGTTGAGCTGATTAAAATGTCCGCTTCGGATAATGTCTTTTCTAATTGGTTTAAGCTCTTAGGCTCTCCTGAAAAACGACCGGCCAATTCCTTTGCCTTCTCAAATGTTCGGTTGATAACCGTTACTTGGCCAATTCCTTGTCCTTGGAGGTTTTGAGCCGCCAGTTCGCCCATTTTGCCCGCGCCAAGAATCAGGACATGCTTATCAGAAAGACGTCCAAAGATTTTTTTAGCAAGCTCAACCGCTGCATAGCTGACAGACACCGCATTAGACGCAATATCCGTTTCCGCATGAGAGCGTTTTGCAACAGTGACCGCCTGTTTAAATAAATAATTAAAAACGGTACCAATGGTCTTCTCCTCTTGAGCTACTTTAAAGCTGGAGCGTACTTGACCGAGTATTTGCGTTTCACCAATCACCATGGAATCAAGTCCACAGGCCACACGGAATAAATGCTCAACCGCTCCATCGTTTTCATAGAACTTCAAATACGGAGAGACATCTTCTTTTTCTAAACCGAACCAATCGGCTAAAAATCTTTTTATATAAAACCGTCCAGTATGAAGCTGATCTACTACTGCGTAGATCTCTGTTCGATTACATGTTGAGATGACGATATTCTCTAGAATGCTTTTTTCTTCTTTAAGCTTGGACATCGCTGTTCCGAGCTCACTCGGTTCAAAGCTCAGCTGTTCCCGTATCTCAACAGGGGCTGTTTTATAATCTAAACCCACAACAAGAATATGCATAACTTCAGCTTGCACCCCCAACGCCCTGTCTAATTTATAATAATTACAATATAGAATTTATTATTTATAATGATTATAACATATATTCATTTTTAACTGGATAAAAATTGTGAACAGATTTCAAAAATGTTGTGATATAGTAGAAAAATGTTCGACACCGTTTATGCCATATCATCACTTCAAGCAATTTACCAGATTTGGCGCGTGCGGACAAATGATCTGCTTAAAAGAAGGTGACATCTTTGAAGAAAAAATCCATTTTGCTGCCGCTTACTTTACTGGCTGTAGCGCTATATGCCATTCTCTCGGGAGGTCAATTTGACATTTGGAAGGATCAAGAGAAATGGTATACACTTGTACTGCTTTTTGGCCTCGCTTTTTTATATCAAGGAAAAAAGGAGCAAGAAAGCGCTCATGTGTTTATCGGTATGCTTATGACAGGCCTTTCGCTACACTTTATTCTTCAGCCTAAATTGGACCACTGGCCAGACACATTTACGATGATTGTATTCATCGTAGGACTTGCACTCTTTGTGAAATCATCTCAGAAAAAAGAATATCGTATTGAAAGTGTTGTGCTGATCGCACTCGGTCTGTTCCTTTATTTCTTTCAGCAAATTACAAAACAGCTAAGTTCCCTTTCGATTCCTACTTCTGGCTTTGAATTGTACTGGCCTTATGTACTGATTGCTGTCAGTCTCCTCTTATTATTTTTAAAAAGGAAATAACTTATACAATAAAAAAGCATCTGCTCATCGCAGATGCCTTCAGCGAGAAGACAAACCCTCGCATTCGGTGTCAGTCCTGCGTGCTGGTGCTCACGAATATCAAATTCGCTCCGCGCCAGTACTCGTCCTTTCTAGACTTCAAGGGTTTTCATCTCACGCTGAAAAGAAAACTAATGTAAAAAAGCATCTGCTCATCGCAGATGCTTTTTTTAGCCGTTTACCTTCGCAAGGATCGCATTCCAGGCTTCATCTTTTCCCTTTTTTGTTTCAGAAGAGAACAAGATGAGTTCATCTGAAGGGTCAATGTCGAGCGTCTGTTTGACGACTTTCGCATGTTTTTCCCATTTGCCTTTTGGAATTTTATCCGCTTTTGTTGCGATGACGATCACTGGAACTCCGTAATATTTAAGGAATTCATACATGTTCACATCATCTACTGATGGCTTATGGCGCAGATCCACAATTTGGACGACTGCTTTTAATTCTTCACGCATTGTAATATACGTTTCGATCATTCTACCCCAGGCTTCGCGCTCTGTTTTTGATACTTTGGCAAAGCCGTAGCCCGGAACGTCCACAAAATGGAGCATATCATTAATAATGTAGAAATTAAGCGTCTGGGTCTTACCTGGTTTAGAAGACGTACGCGCTAAATTTTTACGATTAATCAATGAGTTGATGAACGAGGACTTTCCAACATTTGATCGTCCAGCAAGCGCGATTTCAGGCAGTCCGCCGCTCGGGTACTGCTCTGGTTTCACCGCACTAATGACGATATCTGATTTTGTTACTTTCATCTTCCCTCTCCTACCAACGCTTTCTCAAGCACCTCATCTAAATGTGAGACCGGAATAAAGGTTAGTCCTTCTCTCACACTTTCAGGAATATCATCAATATCCTTCTCATTGTCCTTTGGAAGAATAATGGTTTTCAATCCTGCACGATGTGCGCCTAATGCTTTTTCTTTTAGTCCGCCAATCGGAAGCACTCTTCCTCTTAACGTTATCTCTCCTGTCATACCAACCTCTTTTGACACAGGACGTCCTGTGAGTGCTGATACAAGAGCCGTCGCAATGGTGATACCAGCTGATGGCCCGTCCTTTGGAACCGCACCCTCTGGAACATGGATATGAATATCGTGCTTTTCATTAAAATTAGGATCAATGTTCAGTTCATCTGCTTTGGAACGAATATAACTGAATGCCGCCTGTGCAGATTCTCTCATGACATCACCAAGCTTACCTGTTAACAAGAGCTTGCCTTTACCAGGCGAGAGTGATACCTCAATTGATAGGGTGTCTCCGCCAACTGTCGTATACGCAAGTCCTGTAACAACCCCCACTTGGTCTGTTGTTTCAGCCTGACCATAACGGTAAAGTCTTTTTCCAAGGAATTCAGATAAGTTCTTTTCCGTCACTGTGATGCGTTTTCGGTCTTCAGCCACAATCGCTCTTGCCGCTTTTCGGCAAATGGCCGCAAGCTGACGCTCTAACCCGCGAACTCCTGCTTCTCTTGTGTAATAGCGAATTGTATCATAAATCGCTGCTTCGCGAAGCTGCAAGTTCCCTTTCTTTAATCCGTGCTCCTTTAGCTGCTTCGGCAAAAGATGATCTTTCACAATCTCTGCTTTTTCAACCTCTGTATACCCTGCAATCGTGATAATCTCCATTCTATCACGAAGTGGACCTGGAATGGTTGCTAAATTGTTGGCAGTGGCAATAAATAACACCTGAGATAAATCAAATGTCTCTTCAATATAGTGATCGCTAAAGTTGTGATTTTGCTCAGGGTCCAGCACTTCAAGCATCGCAGAAGACGGATCACCTCTAAAATCAGAGGACATCTTATCGATTTCATCTAAAAGAAACACCGGATTCATTGTGCCTGCCTTACTCATCCCGCGAATGATACGGCCCGGCATCGCCCCTACATACGTTCTTCTATGTCCACGAATCTCAGATTCATCACGCACACCGCCAAGAGAGATACGGATAAACTTTCGGTCAAGTGATTTAGCAATCGATTTGGCAAGTGACGTTTTCCCTACCCCAGGAGGTCCTGCTAAGCAAAGAATCGGTCCTTTTAATGAATTGGTCAGCTTCTGTACAGCAAGGTATTCAAGCACACGTTCTTTGACTTTTTCCAGCCCATGATGCTCATCATCTAAAATTTCACTTGCAAGCTTTAAATCTAGACGATCTTCTGTATAGATGCCCCATGGAAGATTGATCAGCCAATCAATATAATTTCGAATGACAGAGCTCTCCGCAGAGCTTGAAGGAATTTTTTCATAACGGTTCAATTCTTTTAGCGCCGTTTCACGAACAGAATCCGGCATGCTGGACTCTTCGATTTTAGACATTAATGAACTGACTTCGCCTGTTTTCCCTTCCTTGTCTCCAAGCTCCTTTTGAATGGCTTTCATTTGTTCACGCAAATAATATTCTTTTTGCGTTCGTTCCATTGAACGTTTGACGCGCTGGCCAATTTTCTTTTCAATTTCCAGCACTTCTTTTTCATTGTGGATTAAGCTGATGACACGATTCAGACGTTTTTTGACATCCACTGTTTCCAGTACTTCTTGTTTGTCTTTTAATTTGAGCGGCAAGTGAGAAGCGACGATATCTGCCATTCTCCCTGGTTCCTCAATATCCGTCACCGTTGCATATGTTTCAGCTGAGATTTTTTTTGAAATTTTTATGTACTGATCAAAGTGATCTAACAAAGTACGCATGAGTGCTTCTGCTTCTGCGTCCTTTAAATCTTCTTCTGCCAATTCTTTAATATCGACGGACGTATAGTCCTCAAGCTCCACATATGATTCGATCTGCGCTCGATTTAAGCCCTCTACGAGTACACGAATCGTTCCATTCGGCAGCTTCAGCATTTGTTTAATTTTTGTGTAGGTGCCGACTTTGAAAATTTCCTCTTCACCTGGTTCATCTATTGAAATTTCCCGCTGTGTTGCTAGAAAAATCATATGATCGTTCATCATCGCCTGTTCTAATGCTTGAACAGACTTCTCGCGTCCAACGTCCAAATGCAAGACCATTGTTGGATAAACAAGCAAGCCTCGCAATGGGAGGAGCGGAACATTCTTTTTGATTTCATCTGCCATGTTGATTGACACCTCCGTCACTAGTATGAATCATTATAATATACCTGTTTCAGTCTTGTACAATGTAAAAGACTTGAGAAATGATGATCTTACCGTAGTATACCCTTTCTTTTTATCTTGAAAAAGAAAAAAAGATCTATTTCACTAAAAAATCCCCATATGTGATGGGGATTAAACAGATTTTCTTTTCATTTCCTCTTCTAGTCCATCTTTCTTCTCGTCTGGCGGGTTGACCAAACACTGATCCAGCACCTCTTGGAAGTGCTTCACAGGCACAATGGTGACGCCTTCAATCTCTTTTAAGATCGACTGCTGGTTGTCATAAGGAATAATCACGGTTGTGGCACCAGCTTGTTTCGCCGCCTTAATCTTCGGTATCACACCGCCGATCGGCTTCACCTGACCCTGCAATCCGATTTCACCTGTCATTGCTGTCAGATGATCAATCGGGATTTGATGAATGGCAGAGAAAATCGCCGCCGCCATGGCAATCCCAGCAGACGGTCCATCAATCGGGGCACCGCCTGGGAAATTAATATGGATGTCATATTCATTTGTCCGTATGCCTAAGTTTCTCAGCACTGTTAATACATTTTCAACAGACCCTTTGGCCATACTTTTTCGTCTAATGGATTTAGACTGACTGCCAATGCTTTCTTCTTCTGCAATGCCTGTAATGTTGATACTGCCTTTTTCAAGCGCCTTACATATATTCACTTCAATCTCAAGCAGGGCACCGCTGTTTGGTCCGTAGACAGCCAGACCATTCACTACCCCGACTTTTGGCTTTTCCGGTACTTTTTGTTCATATCTTGGTGTCAGCTGACTTGAATGAATGACCCACTCGACATCTTCGATCGTGATGTCTTTTCGGTTTTCTGTGACGGCCATTCCAGCGGCGATCTGCACCATATTGACTGCTTCACGGCCATTTTTCACATAGGAGGTTAACAGGTTCAGCCCTTCATCACTTAATTCCTTTTGGATTTTTTGGACAGCCTTAGCAGCAACAATTTTCAGTTCATGCTGGTCAAGATCCTTAAAGAAAATTTCCAAACACCTTGAGCGAATGGCTGGTGGAATTTCTTCAGGTGTTCTTGTCGTAGCACCAATCAACCGGAAATCAGCCGGAAGCCCATTCTGAAAAATATCGTGGATGTGATTCGGAATTTGGGTGTTTTCCTCACTGTAGTAGGCACTGTCTAAAAATACTTTCCGATCTTCAAGGACTTTCAGCATTTTGTTCATTTGGATCGGATGCAGTTCGCCAATTTCATCAATAAACAGAACCCCGCCATGAGCATGCGTAACGGCTCCTTGTTTTGGCTGCGGAATGCCTGCCTGTCCCATCGCTCCCGCCCCTTGGTAAATCGGGTCATGCACGGAACCAATGAGTGGGTCTGCGATGCCCCGTTCATCGAATCTTGCGGTTGTGGCATCGAGCTCCACAAATACCGCATCTTTCTTAAACGGTGAATCAGCATGACGCTTCGCTTCTTCCATGACAAGACGGGCAGCTGCTGTTTTTCCAACTCCCGGTGGGCCGTAGACAATGACATGCTGAGGATTTGGTCCGCAAAGCGCTGCTTTTAGAGCACGAATGCCGTCTTCCTGCCCTACAATATCTTGAAACCCCTTTGGCCGGACTCTCTCTGATAAAGGCTCACTCAGCTTGATTGAGCGCATCTTTCTGAGTGCTTCCATTTCTTTCTTTGATTCTTTGTCTATCGTCACCTTTTGTGTGCGCTGATTTCGCAGTAAGTTCCAAAAGTACAGCCCGATGACGATACCAAAGAACAGCTGTATAAATAATACGATTCCTGTCCAGCTCAATCGGTGCTCCCTCCTTCATCTATCGTATGTATTGGTTTCTGTCTGCTAGTATTTCCTAGAGCTGGACGGAATAAACACATCTTCCACGATAAATAAAAAACTCCTGAATCAAAATGATTCAGGAGTGAGACTTCTCTTTATGCAGATGTTTTTGTATCTTTGTTGACGACTGTGCCATCTTTTAACACAAGACGCGGCGGCTCACCATCAGCAACCGTTGCACCAGTGATGACACATTTTTCAATATCATCACGAGATGGAAGGTCAAACATCACATCAAGCATGATGCCTTCAATGATCGAGCGAAGACCACGAGCTCCTGTTTTACGCTCAATTGCTTTTTTCGCAATTTCGCTAAGAGCATCTTCTTCAAATTCAAGCTCTACATCGTCAAGCTCAAGCATTTTTGTATATTGCTTAACGAGCGCATTTTTAGGCTTCGTCAAGATTTCTACAAGTGCTTTTTCATCTAACGGCTCTAGGCTTGCAATAACCGGTAGACGACCGATGAATTCTGGAATTAAACCGAAGCGAAGCAAGTCTTCTGGCAGTACTTTTGATAGAAGAACTTCTTTTTCAAGATCTTCGACTTTATTTTCCGCACCGAATCCAATTACTTTTTGACCTAAGCGGCGTTTGATGATTTGCTCAATGCCGTCAAAAGCTCCACCACAAATAAAGAGGATATTTGTTGTATCGATTTGAATGAATTCTTGATGAGGATGCTTACGTCCACCTTGAGGCGGTACACTAGCAACTGTTCCTTCAAGAATTTTCAAAAGGGCTTGCTGGACACCTTCCCCAGATACATCTCGAGTGATAGAAGGGTTTTCTGATTTTCTTGCTACTTTATCGATCTCATCGATGTAGATAATGCCTTTTTCCGCTTTTTCTACATCATAATCCGCTGCCTGGATCAGCTTTAGTAAAATATTCTCTACGTCTTCACCAACATAACCTGCTTCAGTTAATGATGTTGCATCTGCAATCGCAAATGGGACATTTAAAATACGAGCAAGTGTTTGAGCAAGTAATGTTTTACCGCTTCCTGTTGGTCCAATCATAGAAATATTACTTTTCGAAAGCTCAACATCATCAATCTTGCTGTTGGAATTGATCCGTTTGTAATGGTTATAAACCGCTACAGCTAAGGATTTTTTCGCATTGTCTTGTCCGATGACATATTCATCAAGAATCTCCCGAATTTCATGAGGCTTCGGAACATCCTTGAATTCAACTTCTTCCTCTGTGCCGAGCTCTTCTTCAACTATTTCCGTGCAAAGCTCGATACATTCATCACATATATATACGCCAGGTCCTGCGACCAGTTTACGCACTTGATCTTGCGTTTTTCCGCAAAACGAGCATTTTAATTGACCTTTTTCCTCGTTGAATTTAAACATTCTTTCACCCCTTATTCTTCTTCACTTGCCTGTAGCTAACAGTCAGCTACCTTTCTGGGTCCAGTATGTATGCATTTTACCATACTTTCCTAAAAGACGGTAACGATGTGTTTCTAACACTGCACATTGAGATATGTATGACAGAAAGATGCGACTTACACTATCGTTTCCAAAAGAAGCGATGATAAGTCAAAAATTGTACAAAACAAGGCACGAGTCACTCGCGCCCTGTTTTATTATTATGCACCATATTAACGGTTTTCTACAAGAAAATCAATTGCTTTACGAACTTTTAGATCTTCTTTCATTGCTTCAGTAGATCCGATCGCTTGTTTGATATTTTCAATTGGCATGTTGTATGCTTCAGCCATTTTTGAAAGTTCTTCTTCCACTTCTTCGTCAGACACTTGTAAGTTTTCTGCAGCAGCAATTGCTTCAAGTGTTAGGTTAGATTTTACGCGTTTAGCAGCGTCTTCTTTCATTTGCTCTTTAAGCGCATCTTCATCTTGTCCAGAGAATTGGAAGTAAAGCTCAAGGTTCATTCCTTGCATTTGAAGACGTTGTTCGAATTCTTTCATCATGCGGTCTAGCTCTGTGTCAACCATCGCTTGTGGGATGTCAACTTCCGCATTTTCAGAAGCTTTCGCAACTAGCTCTTCACGAAGTTTTCCTTCTGCTTCGTTTTCTTTTGCTTCTTCAAGACGTTTCTTCGTTTTTTCAGTTAACTCAGCAAGTGTTTCTACTTCTTCATCGACATCTTTAGCGAACTCATCGTCAAGTGCTGGAAGTTCTTTTGCTTTGATTTCATGAATTTTCACTTTGAATACAGCTGGTTTACCTGCAAGGTCTTCAGCATGGTATTCTTCTGGGAATGTAACTTCTACGTCTTTTTCAGCGCCAGCTTCAAGACCAACTAATTGCTCTTCGAAACCAGGGATGAATGAACCAGAACCTACTTCAAGAGAGTAGTTCTCAGCTTTTCCGCCTTCGAATGCTTCTCCATCAACGAATCCTTCGAAATCAAGAACAACTGTATCGCCGTTTTCGATTGCGCCTTCTTCTTTGACAACAAGCTCAGCTTGACGGTTTTGCATGCCTTTAAGCTCTTCTTGTACATCTTCATCAGTAACAGCTGTGTCGTCTTTTTCTACGTTAAGACCTTTGTAGTCACCAAGTTTTACTTCAGGCTTCACAGTTACTTTTGCAGTGAAGATTAAGCTTTCGCCTTTTTCGATTTTCTCAACATCGATTTCAGGGCGGTCAACTGGTTCGATACCAGCTTCGTCGATTGCTTTTGGATATTCAACTGGAAGAAGAATATCTAATGCATCTTGATAAAGAGATTCTACACCAAAACGCTGCTCGAAAAGACCACGTGGTACTTTCCCTTTACGGAATCCAGGGATTGATACTTGCTTAACCACTTTCTTAAATGCATCATCAAGTGCTTTGTTAAATGTTTCAGCGTCAACTTCTACAGTTAGAACGCCTTCGTTACCTTCTTGTTTTTCCCATTTTACTGACATGTGTGTTTCCCTCCAAAAATCTATTCAGATTGTGCGTTGCTCCATTCTAAAGCATCATAAAGACTTCGTCCAATCAAAAACCACGCACTCCGCTAAGAAGCTTGCATTATGTATACAACATTTGACTTGATTATACATATCGTCTTTCAACCGTTGGAATCTGACAACTGCACTATATATGCACAAATACAACCATTATATTATAACATAACAAGTCCGTCTTTCAACTAAATCGACAAATTACAAATAAGAAATTTCTTCAATATCTTTCAGCATTGTGCAAGCTTCTCTCAGCTCTCGTTCGTTAAATTCATACAATAGATGCAATTCTTCGAGTTCAATCTCGATCCCATGCATTTCATAGCCGACTTTATGAAGTGCCGCTGCCCAAAGACTCGGATCTGTGTACTTAGGAAGAAATGGATACAGCACAAATAAGTGCCGGCGCCATAGCTCTTCCACGCCTTGGTAAAGGGTTGGGTTCTCATTGCCGAGCGTGTCATCGAGCATACGAAGGACTTGCTGAAGAAGCGGCATCTGCTCTGGCTTTACAGCCTCAGAAGGAATAAGTGTCAAAGAATCACCGAATTTTGTCACATGAACCGGCTTTGCCACATCATGATCTGCCAGAAGCTGCAGGATCATTGATTTGACCAAAGGGTTCCCATCGGGATTTTGTAAGATTGTATTTAATAGACCCATGTGCGGTGTGATATTCCGGTCTTTCAATGAATGGATGAACTGGACCTGTTCTTCAGGCCGCTTCAGCATGTCATCTATATTGACCTCACTTCCGGCTTCCTCATCTTCATCTAAATTCTCTTCAGGTGATTCAATCATTTTTCTGCTAAATTCGAGCAGCTTGTAAAAATGCTCCGCGCTTTCTGCCGGAAGATGGTTTTCCTCGAGCACAGCCTCAATCGTCTGTTTGACTTCTTCATATTCTTTCAGCTGAATTAAGATCGTCATATACACTTGGAGCACAGTGAAATAGTGGCCATATCCTTCATGCAGCATTTTTTCACAAACACGCTTTGCATCCTGCAGCTCACCCAGCTCCAGAAAACAAATTGCCATTCCGAGGTGAATATCGGATTCTTCATCGTCATCATACGATTTTGCTTCTGAAAACAAGTGAAGCGCCTCTTGATACTGTTTATCTTTTAATGCTGCCATTCCTTTTTCAATCAGTCTTTCTTTCAGACCAGGAAACAAAATGACATTATCTTTCTTCTTGTCATGCTTCATGCTTACGTTCCTTTCGGGCGCATATTTTTTATCAGTTTACCAACGAAGATTAGTAAACACAAGTAACGAGAGGTTTTCATGCAAAAAAGAAGCCGTCACACCTCGGGCGGACAGCTTCTCGTTGCTTAAGCGCGCAGCCAGTTGCTACGCTTTTCTTCAAATGCTTGAATGTCATCTTCTAGTAGTAATGTTAATGAAATCTCATCATAACCATTTAGGAGCATTTCTCTCCAGTGAGGGTCGACTTGAAAAGGGGTGATATTCCCTTCGTGATCTTCTATCTGCTGTTTTTCAAGATCAACCGTCATCTCATACCCTTTGTTCTCATATGATGCTGCGAAGGTTTTCCACACATCATAATCAAGGCGAATCGGAAGCATTCCATTTTTAAAGCAGTTTTGATGAAATATATCTGCGAATGATGGTGCAATGACAATTTTAAAGCCATAATCATCAAGCGCCCAAGGAGCATGTTCCCTAGATGATCCGCAGCCAAAGTTTTCTCCTGCGATCAAAATGGATGCTCCTTCATAGATCGGCTGATTCAGTTCGAAATCTGGATTTGGGCTGCCATCGGCTAAATAACGCCAGTCGAAAAAGGCAAAGCGGCCATATCCTGTTCGTTCGATTCTTTTTAAAAATTGCTTCGGAATAATTTGATCTGTATCTACATTGATACGGTTAAGCACAGCGGCTTTCCCTTTATGAGTGACTAAAGGCTCCATCTATGACAACTCCTTACACGACTGTTTTCTCTTGATTAAACTTCCTGACATCGACAAATCGGCCATGTATCGCAGCCATTGCAGCCATTGCCGGGCTGACAAGATGCGTTCTCGCACCCTTCCCTTGACGCCCTTCAAAGTTACGGTTTGATGTGGACGCGCAGCGTTCGCCCTCCGGTACCACATCGTTATTCATACTAAGGCACATACTGCAGCCTGATTCTCTCCATTCAAATCCTGCTTCAAGGAAGATTTCATGAAGACCTTCTTTTTCTGCTTGCAATTTGACACTTTGAGAGCCAGGCACCACAATCGCTCTGACATGATCTGCTACTTTTTGTCCTTCAATCATAGAAGCGGCTTGGCGTAAATCAGTCATTCTTGAGTTCGTACATGAGCCGATAAAGACATGCTCAATCGTAATATCTTCTATACGCTGATGCGGATGGACTCCCATGTATTCGTAAGCACGAATCGCTTCTTTTTGATCATCTTCTTGTGCAAAGTCCTCAGGTCCTGGAATTGATGCATCCACAGGCAGTACCATTCCTGGGTTAATTCCCCACGTAACCATTGGTGAAATCTTATTTCCATCTAACACAATGGTTTTATCGTAGGTTGCACCTGGATCTGTTCTAAGTTCTTCCCATTCTTTAATAGCTGCTTCGAAATCTTCGCCCTGCGGTGCATATTTGCGGCCGCGGCAATATTCGAAGGTGACTTCATCAGGTGCAATCAATCCTGCTCTCGCGCCTGCTTCAATCGACATATTACAAACAGTCATCCGCTCATCCATCGTCATGTTTCTGAATACTTCCCCAGTGTATTCAATGACATAACCTGAACCGAACTTCACGCCGTGTGCACCAATGACGGCTAAAATGACATCTTTGGCGGTTACCCCTTTTTGAAGCTTTCCGTCTACTCTAATTTCTAGCGTTTTCGGACGCTGCTGCCAAAGTGTCTGTGTAGAAAGTACATGTTCAACCTCACTTGTACCGATCCCAAAGGCAAGTGCACCAAACGCGCCGTGAGTTGATGTATGACTATCTCCACAAACGATTGTTTTCCCCGGAAGTGTCAATCCAAGCTCCGGTCCAACGACATGGACGATCCCCTGGTCAACACTGTGGAGATCAGCAAGACGAACGCCAAATTCCGCACAGTTGCGCTCTAAGGCACTCACTTGCTTTTTAGCAATCTCATCTTTAATCACAAATCGATTCACAGTTGGGATGTTGTGATCCATCGTCGCAAACGTGTTTTGAGGTCTTCTTACCTTGCGCCCTTTTTGTCTTAATCCTTCAAATGCTTGAGGTGATGTCACTTCATGCACCAAGTGCAGATCAATATATAAAAGGTCTGGTTTCCCCTCGCCGCTTTTGACTATATGCTGATCCCATATTTTTTCGATGATTGTTCGAGGCATAACCCTTTTCCTCCCTCTATCTAATTCCACAAGATTCTATTTATACAATGGTTTGCACGCGCTGCTTGAGTGCGTCTACAACCGCATTAGTGATTTCTTCAGTCGTTTGATATGTTCCCTCTTTTGCTGCTAAATCTTTTGTTCGTTTGCCAGAGGCAAGAACAGCTTCCACAGCGTCTTCTATTGCAGCCGCTTCTTCTTCTAATGCAAAGGATGTTCTAAGCAAGCTTGCTGCTGATAAAATGGTTGCCAGAGGGTTTGCAACGTTTTGCCCCGCAATATCGGGTGCTGAACCATGAATTGGCTCATATAAATGAAGGCCTGTGCTTGATAAACTAGCAGATGGCAGCATGCCGAGTGATCCAGTAATCATCGAAGCTTCGTCACTTAAAATGTCGCCGAACATATTCTCAGTCACAATGACATCAAATTGAGCGGGCTTGTAAATCAGCTGCATGGCTGCATTGTCGACTAGCATATGCTCAAATTCAACTTCTGGATATTGAGAAGCAACTTCCTCTACTGCTTCACGCCATAGTTTACTAGAAGCAAGAACATTCGCTTTATCCACAGACGTCACTTTTTTCCGTCTCGTTAAGGCCATATCGAACGCTTCTTTTAATACGCGGACAATTTCTTCCTTTGTATAAAGGAGCGTATCAACGGCAGCTTCTTTTCCTTCATCATCTGTATAGCGTTCGCTTGGTTCACCAAAATAGAGGCCGCCTGTTAATTCACGAACGATGACGAAATCGACTCCGTTAATGTGATCCTGTTTTAACGGAGATGCCTCGCTTAAGCTATCGAACACCTTTACAGGGCGGATGTTAGCAAATAAGTCCAGCTGTTTACGAATGGCGAGCAAGCCTTTTTCCGGACGAAGCTCTGGCGGGTTTTGATCCCACTTTGGTCCGCCGACTGCTCCTAATAAAATCGCATCAGCGCTTTTGCATACATCTACTGTTTCCTTTGGAAGCGGGTTGTTTTTTTCATCTATTGCGATACCGCCAATGAGCGCAGTTTCAAATTCGAATTCGTGCTGAAATTGAGCCGCTGTCTCTTGAAGGACAGCGACTGCAGATGTCACGACTTCCGGTCCGATTCCATCGCCGGGCAAAAGTGCAATTTTCTTTTTCATGAGAACCTTCCTCCTTTCCTATGAGATCGCGTGATGTTTCTCAATTTCAATTAGATTTGATTTGAAGATTAAATGTCTGTTCACTGCATTGACGTAAGCTTTCGCCGATGCTTCAAGCACATCTTGCGCTACACCACGTCCTGCTGTTTCTTTTCCTTCTATTGAAACAGTGACATATACTTCTGCTAGTGCATCTCTGCCTTTTCCATTTGATTGAATGCGGTAGTCCAGCAAATGAATTCTTTCTTCCATACAGCGCTCAAGCGTGTTGTACACAGCTTCTACACTGCCTGCACCTGTAGCTGCTTCTTGAATGACTGCCTGTGTTTCTTGGTTTTTCAGAGAAACTGTTGCTGTTGGCATTTGTTCTGTTCCATAATGCACTTGCAGACTTTCAAATTCGTAGCCAATTTTTCGATCTGCTACTTTTTCTTCTAATATAATAGAGATCAAATCATCATCTGTAATTTCTTTCTTCTTCTCTGTCAAGTTCTTGAAAGTCTCAAAGAATTTATTGATTTCGTCTTCCGTTAGTTTAAAGCCTAGTGTTTTCATGCGGTCTTTAAACGCGTGTCTTCCGGAGTGTTTTCCAAGGACAAGCACATCTGTTGTCACACCGACAAGCTCTGGAGAAATAATTTCATAGGTTGTTTTTTCTTTGAGGAAACCATCTTGGTGAATACCTGATTCATGTGCAAAAGCGTTGTTTCCAACGACTGCTTTATTACGCGGCACAATCATTCCTGAGTATTTGCTCACTACATCACTTGTACGCTTAATTTCATTCAATTGAATCGTTGATTCGACCTGGTAAAAGTCTTTTCGAATATGAAGAGCTACTGCAATTTCTTCTAACGCGGCATTTCCAGCGCGCTCGCCAATTCCGTTGACAGCCGTTTCAATTTGATCTGCTCCATTTTCAATGGCAGCAAGTGAGTTTGCCACAGCCATTCCTAGATCATCGTGACAGTGAGCGGACAAGTTAACGCGGTCGATATTTGGAACGTGTTCCTTCATATATTTAAAGATATTCCCGTACTCTTTTGGCGCTAGGTATCCAACTGTATCTGGCAAGTTAATGACACTCGCCCCAGCGTCAATGACCTTTTCTACAATTTCTGCCAAGAAAGCAAGATCTGTACGGCACGCATCTTCTGCTGACCATTGGACAACTGGAAAACGTTCTTTCGCATATTTCACCATTGCGACAGCCTGTTCTACGACTTCTTCACGTGTTTTCTTTAGTTTATGCTTCAGGTGAATGTCAGAAGTAGCAATAAAGACATGAAGCCTTGGCTCCACTCCATCTTTTAATGCTTCCCATGCAGCATCAATGTCACCTTTCACACATCGTGCAAGACCAGCAACAGAACAGTTTTTAATCGTTCTTGCTATTTCTTGTACGCCTAAGAAATCCCCTCGGGATGAAGCGGGAAAACCCGCTTCAATGATATTAACCCCAAGGCGCTCAAGCTGCTTTGCAATAATTAGCTTTTCTTGTGCATTTAAGTTCACTCCTGGTGATTGCTCTCCATCTCGAAGTGTTGTGTCAAAAAAATTAATTTTCCGCACCGACGCTCACCGCTTCCTTTTTCTTTCCTTGTTTAACGAAAGGCATCATTTCACGAAGCTTTCTACCAACGATTTCAATTTGGTGCTCATTTTCATTTGCATTGATTGCATTGAAACGTGGACGATTCACTTGGTTTTCAACGATCCATTCTTTTGCAAAAGTTCCGTTTTGGATATCAGTCAAAACAGCTTTCATCGATTCTTTTACTTTTGCATCCACAACGCGTGGTCCTGATACGAAGTCACCCCATTGTGCTGTATCAGAGATTGAATATCTCATGCCTTCTAATCCTTCTTCATACATAAGGTCAACGATTAATTTCAGTTCATGCAGACACTCGAAGTATGCAAGCTCTGGCTGATAACCAGCTTCTGTTAACGTTTCGAAACCTGCTTTCACTAGTGAAGTAAGACCTCCACAAAGAACTGCCTGCTCACCGAAAAGATCCGTTTCTGTTTCTTCTTTAAATGTTGTTTCAAGAACGCCCGCTCTTGCTCCGCCAATCGCTTTTGCATAAGCAAGTGCTTTGTCTTTCGCTTGACCAGATACATCTTGATAGATAGCAAATAGGGCAGGTACACCAGCGCCTTGCTCATACGTTCTTCTCACAAGATGTCCTGGACCTTTTGGAGCTACAAGATACACATCTACGTCACTTGGAGGAACAATTTGATGGAAGTGAACGTTAAATCCGTGTGCGAATACAAGTGAGTTTCCAGCTTCTAATTGATCTTTGATTTCTTCATCATATACTTTCTTTTGCTGCTCATCTGGAAGTAGTACCATGACGACGTCTGCTTGTGCTGCTGCTTCTTTTACTGTGAATACTTGATGACCGTCTTCTTGTGCTTTTGTATAAGATCCGCCTTTTCTCACGCCGACGATGACATCTACGCCGCTTTCTTTTAAGTTCAATGCATGTGCATGACCTTGTGATCCGTAACCAATGATAGCTACCTTTTGACCATTTAATACGTTTTCTTGAATATCACCGTTATAATATACTTTTACCATTTGACTCTCTCCTTTTGTTTAGACAATTGAAATTGTTTTATTTGTTTGCGGCTTTTGCTGATTATCTCTCGCAAAGGCCGTGGTGCCAGTTCTGGCGACTTCTTTAATGCCGTATGGCTTAAGTAATTCAATGAGTGCTTCAATTTTTGAAGACTCACCTGTCACCTGAATGACGACACTCTCTCTGCTCACATCTACAATAGAAGCTCTAAAAGGTTCAATGACCCCCGTGATCTCCATTCTAGATGCTGGTGCAGATACGACTTTTATCAAAGCCAGCTCTCGCTGAACGATTGATTGGTTTGTAATGTCTGTTACTTTCAGAACATCGATTTGTTTGTTCAACTGTTTTGTCAGCTGTTCGATGTCTTTCTCTTGGTCTACATGGACGACGAACGTGATGCGTGATACATCTTGAATCTCAGAATGGCCGACCGTAATGCTTTCAATGTTGTAGTGTCTTTTAGTAAAGAGGCCTGTGATTCTGTTCAGTACGCCTGATCGATTTAATACAGTCAACACAATAATTCTTTTCAAGGTTTCACCCCCACCATCTCATGAAGTCCTTTCCCCGGTGCTACCATCGGGAATACTTTTTCATCTCTCGCTACATTGACATCGATGAAAACAGGCTCTCTAGAGGTTAAGGCTTCTTCGAGTTTTTCTTTCGCCTCTTCGTCTGATGAGATTCTGATCCCTTTAATGCCATAAGCTTCAGATAATTTTACGAAGTCTGGCTGCTCTGAAAATTTAGAGTGTGAGTAGCGTTCTTCGTAGAAAATTTCTTGCCATTGTCTTACCATTCCAAGGCTGTGATTATTGAGTACAATCACTTTGACTGGAAGGTTCAGCTCACGGATAACGGCAAGTTCTTGCAGGGTCATTTGGAAACCTCCGTCTCCTAAAATTGCTACAACGGTTGCCTCTTGATCAGCTAGCTGAGCGCCAATGGCTGCTGGTAATCCGAAGCCCATTGTGCCAAGTCCTCCAGATGTGACCCACTTATCTGCATTTTCAAATGGATAGAACTGTGCCGCCCACATTTGATGCTGTCCGACATCAGTTGCGACAATGGCTTCACCTTTTGTGAATTGATGAATGTATTCAATCAGCTTTTGAGGTTTAAAACCTTCAGCTTCGTTTTCAACGTACCAGAGTGGATATTCTTCCTTCCACTGATCTAATTGATTTTTCCATTCGTCTGATTCCCCTTGCTTCCCGTCTTGCTTGATCAGCTCTTCAAGAACGAGCTTACTGTCTCCAACAACCGGGATATGGGTATGAATGTTCTTGCCAATTTCCGCTGGGTCGATGTCAATATGAGCGACCTTCGCATGTTTTGCAAAATGATTGAGGTTGCCTGTTACCCTGTCATCAAATCTTGCTCCGATTGAAATGAGCAGGTCACATTGATGAAGAGCCATGTTCGCTGCATATGTGCCATGCATACCTGCCATCCCTAGGAAAAGAGGGTGCTTTGCCGGGAATCCGCCAAGTCCAAGCAATGTATGAGCGACTGGGATTTGCTGCTGCTCTACATACTGTCTTAATTCTTCAGATGCTTTGCCATGAAGAACGCCGGCTCCTGCTAGAATGACTGGTTTTTTCGCTCTGCTGACAGCTTCTACTAATTTGCGAATTTGCAAATAGTTCGGCTCTACTTTTGGCTGATAACCAGGTAAATCAATTGGCTGGTCATATTCAAAGGTTCCTTCAATGCCTGCGACATCTTTTGGAATATCAATCAAGACTGGGCCAGGTCTGCCTGTTGTTGCGATATGGAATGCCTCTTTAATAACACCAGGTAACTCCTCTGGATTTCTTACCTGGTAGCTGTGCTTTGTAATTGGCATTGTGATGCCGAGCACATCTGCTTCTTGGAAAGCATCCGATCCAATGACTGACGTTGCCACCTGCCCTGTGAATACAACTAAGGGAAGTGAATCAATCATCGCATCTGCAATTCCTGTCACAAGATTTGTCGCTCCAGGCCCTGATGTTGCAATGACAACACCTGGTTTACCAGATACTCTTGCGTATCCTTCTGCTGCGTGAATCGCTCCCTGCTCATGTCTTGGCAGGACATGAAATAAACCAGAATCGTAAATTTTATCGTAGATTGGCAAAACTGCTCCGCCTGGATAGCCGAAAATGACTTCTACTTTTTCTCTTTTGAGTGCTTCAATTAACATGAGTGCACCGTTCATCGTTTGTGGCGCTTTTGATTTTTCCGTCTCCATTTGTACATTTGTCCCCATTTGATTTCCTCCTCTTTGTCTTGCTTCAGTCAAGTCCTTTCACCCTTTTCCATTCAAGATAGAGATATGAGACCATATAAAAAAGCCTTCTCACCCCACAATGACACTACTTTTCACTAGGTCAAAGGGGCGAAAAAGCTTTGTTTTTCGCGGTACCACCCTTGTTCACGGCAAACCTTGCTGCCGTCTCATGGACATCTTTCGTCCATTTTGGTAACGAGTGAGCAATGTCACTCGGCCTGCCCTACTATCATTTCAAGCAGACACTCAGAGGTGAGTTCACTTTAGAAAGTAACACCGGTTTCCAGCTAGCACCGGCTCTCTGTAGATACTGACTCTAAAGCTACTAGTCCTCTTCAACGTTTATCGATATCTATTTAACTTGCATGAATGTTTTCATCTGTAAAAACAACTTTTTCTCCTTCTTCAACTACCCGCTTACGGAATTGTTCAAGAAGTTTGTTTGTGTGGAACCCAGGTTTCCCTTCACCGATTGTACGGCCGTCAACTTTGACAACGGCGATGACTTCGGCTGCGGTTCCTGTTAGAAATACTTCTTCTGCAGTATACACATCATGTCTTGTGAAAGGTTCTTCTTTCACTTCGTAGCCTAAGTCTTCCGCAATTTCCATGATGGCATTTCTTGTGATGCCTTCAAGTGCGCCGATATAACCTGGCGGTGTATAAAGCTTGCCTTTTTTATAAATAAACACGTTGTCTGCAGAACCTTCCGCCACGTACCCTTGATCGTTCAGCATCAGCGCTTCACTCACACCGGCCATATGGGCTTCGATTCGGACAAGAATGTTATTCAAATAATTTAATGATTTCACTTTTGGGCTAAGGACATCTGGACGATTTCGTCTTGTTGGAACCGTCACAATGTCAATACCCGTTTCATATAGGTGCTTTGGAAAAATGGCCAGCGGCTCTACAATGATCACTGTGTTGGCTCTCCCGCAGTTGTTAGGATCTAATCCAAGATCACCCGCTCCTCTTGAGACGACAAGGCGGATATAGGCATCCTTTAGGCCGTTCCTTTCAACTGTATGAATCATTTTTTCCGTGAGTTCCTCAAGTGAATATGGAATGTTCAGCATAATGGATCTGGCGGAATCATACAGGCGGTCTAAATGTTCTTTCATTCGAAAGATATTTCCGTTATACACGCGAATCCCTTCGAAAACACCGTCGCCATATAAAAAGCCATGATCGTAAACTGAAATTTTCGCATCCTCTTTTTTCACGAGTTCATCGTTTAAAAAGATCCATTGTTCCTTTTGGTCTTCCATTTTCAGTGAGCACCCTCTCTTTCAAACAAAAAGTAGTTGAATTTTCAGACACTTTATTTTGAAGTGTCAATCGCTTGCACTGCGTGTTTGTTTAGCTTTTGTTGAACCCATCTTACGCCGCTTTCCATACAGTGTCAACAGCATTTTTAAAATTATTAGACAATTTAGACTAATCAAAATTAAATGTATACGCTTACACCTTTGCTAGACAAGGAATGAAAAAACTTAAAATTTTTTGTATTTTTTCTTCAATTTATTTACTTTACATGAACGCTTTTCTTTTGAGAAAACTTTTGTGATATTTTTTCACATAATTTTTGATGAATATTGTGAGATTTCAATGACTTTGTTTTTTCTTTTGGTATGCCTTTCTAAAGCGTTTTCCTATGAATTTATGATAGAATGAGAGCATCTAATAGAAGGAGGGCAATACATGGCTAACATCAGAGGTTATATCGGTACGTATACAAAGGGAGACAGTAAAGGCGTTTATACGTTTACATTAAATACGGACAAGCAGCAGATTGAGCAAGTAGAAGTCGCTGCTGAGCTTGAAAATCCTACATATTTAACCGTGTCAGAGGATCAAAAGTTTGTTTATGCTGTTGTGAAAAAAGGATCACAGGGCGGCCTTGCTGCGTATCAAATTGATTCAACAACAGGCAGACTTCACTTCATCAACCAAGAGCTTGCCGATGGAGCTTCTCCTTGTCACGTCAGCGTGGACAGTCAAACGAAAACGGCGTATACAGCAAACTATCATAAAGGGACAGCAGAGATGTATGAGATCGATGCTGAAAATGGCTCAGTGATCCGCACGCTCTCACAGGCGCAGCATGAAGGAACTGGCCCTAACGAAGATCGTCAGGAAAAGCCACACACCCACTTTATGGGTCTCACGCCAGATGAACAATTTGCTGTGGCTGTTGACCTTGGAACAGATGGAATTTATACGTATAAGAAAGAAGACGGCAAACTTGAGCTTGCTCATACATTTGAAACAAAGCCAGGCAGCGGACCTCGTCATATCACATTCCACCCAACGAAACCTGTGGCATATGTTATGACAGAGCTAAGCTCAGAGGTCATTGTGCTTCGTTACTTTGAAGATGGTCATTTTGAAGAGATTCAAACAATCGCGACCATTCCAAGCGATTTTACAGAGAACAATCAAGGCAGTGCTATTCATGTCTCTTCAGACGGCCAATTTGTTTATGCAGGAAATCGCGGTCATGACAGCATTGCGATTTTTAAAGCAGACGATGACGGCCAATTAAGCCTAGTCGAGATTGCTTCTTCTGAAGGAAACTGGCCTAGAGATTTTGTGCTTGATCCAACAGAAGAATTCCTCGTCGGTTCAAACCAAGAATCTAGCAATCTCGTGTTATACAAACGCGACAAAGAAACAGGACGACTCACTGTATTACAATCAGACATTACCGTCCCTCATCCAGTTTGCGTGAAATTTTTAGGATAAAAGAAAAAAGCCTCCAATAACGGAGGCTTTTCTTTATGCAGACGGCATACCGCCATCCTCAAGCTTTTGATCAATCAAAGACGTATCGGTTTTTTCGCCGAACCATTTTGACAGCCTGTCTTTTGCTTTTCCTTTCACATCATCATCAATGTACATTGCTACTTGAAATAGAGCAAATGTAATGGCGCCTAAATCATCTGTATAGCCGACACCAATCAATGTATCAGGAATGAGGTCAAGCGGAAGGATAAAGTAGCCGAGTGCTCCAATAATCAAGGTCTTTGCTTTGACAGGCACTTCGGGTTTTTGCAATGTATAGTAAAGTAATAGCACAGCATAGACTAGAGAGACACCAGCTTTTTGTGCCGTCTTTTTTAGCTTTTCCCAAAAGGCATGATCATTAAAATGCTTCTTCGAACGCTTTAATAGTTCTTTTTTCTCAGAACGATTCATCATATCGCCTCCATCTACAGCATAGCCCTTTTCCCTCAGTTATACAAGATATCCGCTGATTCGACAAACAAAAAGCAGCAGAAAGCTGCTCTTTCTACTGCTCTTTGTAAAACTTTTCAATTGCTTTATCGATGTAAACCCATCCTTTATAAGACACATGAATCGTATCTTTAAAGAAATATGGATCGTACTCATGCTTAGTCAAATCTGCGACTTCATACCCATTATCTCGAATTTGACGATTGATTTTTTCATAATAACCTGTACGGCCTTCTTTCGGAAAACCAGTGTAATCATACCACTTTCCGTTGACAGGAATCGTTACAAACAAAGGCTTTGCCCCTGCCTGTTTTAAAATATCCAGCATGATTTGAAAATCTTTATATTCTGGTGATTCGGCATAAGAATGACCTTCACGGGAATCCTTCATCTTCTTCATGATCGGTTTCAGTTTGCGGTCAAACAGTTTTTGATTAATATAAAACGGGTTGTCCCCTGCTCTTTCCGCACCAAAAATGCTCGCTTCTTTTTCAAGCTCAGCCCATGTTTTTCCTTTGACTGAAGGAGATGGTTGAAGCTTGCGCTCATGCCCCGATCCAATCGTATAGTACATGTCTTTCTTTTGAAGCATGCCATAATACATTTTCGCAATAGGAGAAATCGCGCCATAAGCGAACTTGTTTCCAGATAGCTCTGCTTTAAAAAGCTCTGTAATCACCATGTCGTTTTTGACTGCTTTAAACTTCATGATTCTTTTAATCAGCTCTTTTTTCACAGTTGGATCAATTTCTTTATTATAGGCTAGATTCAGCGCCTGAAGCGCTGAATAGTTAGGTGCAAAGTGATTCTCGTCAGATCCCCATTTCACAAACCACTGCGGGGACACGATAAATACAAGCTTCTTCCCTTTTAATTCATCCATATGCGCTGCAAAGTTCATCGCATGAATTAATGATTGCGATCCACCTTTTCCAATTAGATAAGGTGTGAACCCTTGAGGATTCTCATGAAAGAAATTCGAAGGGTGATATGGATCAAAACGTGATAGTTCAGAAGATCCATAGATCGGCAAATAAGTTGGATCTTTTAGCATTTCATCTTGTAAATAAAGCCCTTGAAACATCCCTGGATCTAATTCTGTGGCTGACTTTTGTAATTTGTCTTTTGGGATCAGGTGTGAGAGCCATGCATTTGGTACAAGAAGAACACCAATGAATAGAACAGCCGCTAAAATAAGCGGCCCAAAAAAACGCTTTTTCATTACTTCATCTCTGCCAGCTGCTCAGCAATATGATTCGGCGTATCCCACACATCACGATCGAATTCTGTAATCGGAACAGTGATTCCGAGTTGACTTTCAATTGCCATAAGCAGTTCTACTGTACCAAATGAATCAAGAAGACCTTCTTCAAAAATCGCAATCTCTGGATTTTCTTTCACAACGTCATCCTGACAAACCTCTGCAATAATACCGTATACTTGATTTTTAAATTCCATAATTTTCTACTCCCTTAATGATTAATGATGAAATGGTTTTCCTGAAAAAATATAAAATCCGAAACAAATCACATGGAATGTAATAATGATAGACACAACCATTGTGACCTTATTATCCGGCCACCACTTGTGCTTTTTATTCCATTTCTCAAATAAATTGTAACCGGACATGACAACTGCATGATATAGTCCGTAAATAATATATTGAAGGGCAAGACCATGCCAAGCACCCATCAATAGAAAGAGGACAAAGTACCCGATATTTGATACAGCCATACGGTTCTTGATCCACTTCTTTTTGGTCATAAAGAACACAAATCTCATAAACACGTAGTCTCTGAACCAGAAGGACAGGGACATGTGCCAGCGATTCCAGAAGTCTTTAATATTGCGGCTGATAAACGGTTTATTAAAGTTCTCTGGCGATTTAATGCCCATAATATAACTCACACCTACAGCAAATGCTGTATATCCAGCAAAGTCAAAGAACAAATACATGCTGTAAGCATACATATACGTTAACTGCTGAACAAAGTGACTGCTGCTAATGTGATGAATATTCATCAGAATATACGTGTGAATCAGATAACCAATAATGAACTTATATAAGAAGCCAATGAAAATTTTATGAATACCGGAATACAGAAGATCACTGTATGCTTCCTTTTCAGGCGGTGTATCCATATCTTTTTCAAATCGGCGGTAACGGTCAATCGGACCTGATGAAATCGTCGGGAAAAAGACAATGAAATAGACCAAACGATGAATCGGAATTTTCTTCTTAATCAAGCCGTCTCTTGTCTCGATAATTAACTGAACACCTTTAAATGTTAAGTACGAGATCCCCAAAAAGCTCAACCAGTTAATTGGCGCCGGTTGGTGCGGGTGATGAGTTAAAAAGAACGGTAATACCTTTGACAGCACAAGCGGCAAAATTGATGCCACCACTGCTGCATAGAAAACGGATGCCTGATTCGCCTTTAACCGGTATGCAAGGTACAGGCGAATGATTAAGACTTGCCACACCGTGAACAAGAAGAGCAGCAGTGCGCCATGTGCATCCTTTGAGAAAATAAGCGCGAGTGCCACAACCGTTGCAAACATGTTGTAGCCCTGCATTCTTTTGCCGCGAAGACCAAGAATGATCGTCGGCAAAAGAAGAATACCAATTAGAATGAAGAAAAAGAATGAACTAAACGGAATCATAGAAGAACCTCTTTCGCGATTCTCTTACGGTCAACCTTCCCGTTTGGCGTCATGTAAAGCTGCTCAAGATAGACAAACTTTCTTGGAATCATGTACGCTGGCAGTGAATCCGCCATTTCTTTCTTAATCGCACTTGTCAGCTGATACTCTTTTTCAAATGAATGAGCTGCTGGAACAATCGCTGCAATCAAGTACTCGACATGACCGTTTGGCTGGAATGGCACAATCACACAAGCATTGACATAGGTTGTCTCGCTTACATGATATTCAATTTCTTCAAGCTCCATCCGGTATCCATGAAGCTTAATTTGATAGTCGAGACGACCGTGGCACGTAATTAATCCATCCTGCGCCACACCTGCGTCACCTGTGCGGTAAGCAGGGCGTCCTTCGTATTCAAAGAACACTTTATCCGTTAAGGCTTGTTCACCTAAGTAGCCTCTCGTGACGCTTGGCCCCACGATGACAATTTCGCCTTTCTCACCATCAGAAAGTGTCTTGCCTTCTTCATCTAAAATGACGATATCTGTATCAGGTTTGGCATAGCCGACTGGTAAAGAATCGTGCTGATCAAGAATCTCCTGCGTGACTTCAATCGATGTGATCGCAACAGTTGCTTCAGTTGGACCATACGTATTAAAGACCTGCGCCTTTGGAAAACGCTCCAGAAGTGCACTTGCTACAGCTACAGGAAGCGCCTCACCGCAGAACAAGAAAACTTTCAGCTCTGGTAAAAGCTCTCCTGTAAAGGAAGGGTCCATTAAGCACATTTGCACAAAGGATGGTGTTGATGTCCACACTTCAACGTCAGATTGACCAAGTGCTGCAAACATATCCTTTGGCTTATTGACAAGATCTTTTACTAAACAGTAAAGCGTGCCGCCTGATTGAAGCGCTGGATAGAGATCCATCACTGATAAGTCAAAAGAAAATGGTGCTTGATTTAAGAATGTGCGTCCCTCACCAATTGGGAAGTCGCGGCACATCCACTCTGTAAAGCTTTCTAAATTATTGGCTGTTACCTGAACGCCTTTCGGTTTTCCGGTACTGCCAGACGTATAAATAATGTAGAAAACATCATCTTGTTGAACCCACTGCGTGGATGGCGGTGCTTCTTTTTCAAGTGCTAAAAGCGATGCCGCACTTTTCACTTCAATGTGCTCTTCTACATCTAATACATTCTGCTCATTTGCACATATCAATAGACTGGCTTTTGAGCTTTCAATGATTGAGACGATGCGCTCAACAGGTATTGAGATATCGACCGGAATATAAGGTCTGCCTGATTTCACACTGCCTAAGAAAGAAATCAGCATCTCTGGCTCCATATGACCGTAGACAATGACAGGTTCACTGCCAGCTGCGACCGCATCGATCGCACCAGCCATTTGGTCTGATAAATGCCAAAGCTCATCATATGTGATCGACGCCTGTTGAGAAACAAATGCTGGCTGTGTTGGTTTCGTTTGCTGGTATTCATGAATCGTGTGTAATAGTTTCATAGTTTAATCTCCAATTAAAAATCGTTGTAAATGAATGATCCCGTATTTGCTGTGTGGAATCCGTAAATAAAGAACAATAATAGCAAAATAAGTAAGTAAAAGCTTGTATATCCTATCCATTTTACAGACTTATTTTCTGATAGCTTCTTGAATAGCATATTGATAACCTCTTTTCTTTTGACACTTATAGAGACGCATGGATCATCAAAAGAGTTTCATATCAAACCATAAAATTTTTAAGAATTGCTAAAAAAATGTCGAACCTTGGAATGTCTCTTTTGAGCAAAGCTGTCTTATTGTAACAAAGATTTAATACATTTGAAATAAAATCCGAGCTTAAATTTGCCTTAAAATTGCTGAAAGCTGTCGAGCTAACTCAAAAGCCACCTAGTTTGATTAGATGGCTTTGATTTCAATTACTTCTTATATTTATTGACTTCGAACATGAGAATGTTTTTAAACACTACATAATCCTTTTTACTTTCAAATGGACCTTTGTTATTGTCATGCTCGTCAATTTCATAAAAACCTGGTCCTTCTCCTGCATCACGTTTTTTGTACCAGGATAGGAAGGCGTTGACTTCTTTCATTGAAAGGTCATACTCTTTCTGTAAGCCATTGACCATTGTGATGATGAGTAGTGCATCGCCGTCTTCATTTGTTGCATCGTCTTTAGGAGGTGTTGTTGGTTCTGTGTCTTTGTCACCAGGTGGTTCGGTTTCAGTGTTGTTTGGAAATTGCAGGTCTTTTAAAGATAAAGAGATGACAGATTTGTAGTTTTGATCTGCAATCTCTGTATAATTCAGATTATAATCTCGACCGCCAATAACGTATAAAGTATCGTCAATAATGACAGATGAAGCACCTATACGAGGATTGTGATAAGGTACATCTACACCTATAATTTCTTCTTTATTAGCATCATAAATATTTAATTTTCTAGTTGAAGAGGCAGGAAATACCATATTCCCTTTATAAGTAACGCCAGTTAAATAACCTGAAAGATTTCTTTTCTTAAATGACCAAACTCCTTTGTTTGTGTCATACTCAAAAACTTGGCGATTATCGTTCTGTCCAATTATATAAAACTTCTCTTTTAAAACTAAACCTGTCGCACCCTCTGCTTTTACATTTAGAGGAGCTTCTTCTTTCCATGTTTGACTGGTTAAATCATAACTAAAAAATTCTTTACCGCCTAGTACATAAATTTTATTTCCAATAACACCCGCTTGAACGTTATATGAGCCTTTTGATTTGCTAACAAAGGGAATATCAGGTAGTGTTTCCCATTCATCTTTTTTTGTATCATACACTTCGAACTTATTATAAGTAAAACCCGTATGTTTTCCAGCAAGGACATATATTTTTGAACCTACTACTACTGATGCTGCTCCTCCTCTTCCAGTAGGTATATCTTTCTTTTTAGTCCATTTGTTTACAGATGGATCATATTCTAACGTTTCTTTGTCGGCATTAAACCCACCAATTACATAAATTTTCCCATCTACAGCATTAGCTACAGCTCCCACTCTTGCTGTTGGCAAATCAGCTAATTGATTCCATTCATCCTTAGCTGCATGTACCATTTGAACTGACTGCGTGAATGAAAGGATTACTAGTAACATCATGACGATCCATTTTTTCAAAAATAACACTCCCTTTTCATTATCTTACTTCTTCATTATCGGAGCGTTTTTTTATTTTTATAGAATCATTGAATTTTTTAAAGAGAAATTAATAGAAAAAAGCATCGGAAAAGTGACTTACTATAGAGTCGCTTAAAATAATAGGTTTAATCAAAAAATGCCTAAGTCTATAATCAAAGAACAATAAAAACCCATGATTTCATGGGTTTCTCGTCATTTCATGATAAGAAAATCCGTCACAAGGTAAGCAGGTTTCCCTTTTTGATCTAGCCCCCAAAAGCTTGGATACATCCCGTCACTGATGACTGTTGTAAACATGGCAATGTCCACCTTGTCATGAAAACGGGTGACGAGCCAGTCCCATGTGTGCTTGTAGTTTTGTTCAAGCGCTTCTGCAAATTCCTCATAAAGATAGAAATCATTGTCCTCTTTATATCGTTTATCCTCATAAGCTTATAAATATATTGCTGCTTCCGCATCCATGAAACAACCCATTCCCGTATTCACACCGTAGCCGAATAACTCGTCTTCTTTCAACTGATTGAGTTCCTGCCCTGCTCTTGTGGCAAGCTCCCATTCTATTGCTTGCTCGTTTGTAAACTTGATCATTGCATAGGCGACGCGTTCGTCACCGCTTTCTAATCGTTTTACTACAAGTAAAATGGAATATTTCCCTAGAGTAACTTTCCTCGTAAAAGATTGATCACCTTCTGAATCAAAAGGATCACAGGCAACGATATGCCCGCTCGTGATCTCGATATGGCCTAGCTGTTTAGCAAATTATTGATCACCTTCAGGGCTGCTTGTTGTTTCTCCATTTTCATATAATAGGTGTTTTGGTTTGATATTATAAAAGAGATCATTCCTTTCATTGTTTTTCTGATTACCTTCTACTATACACTTTAGTTTTTTTAATTGAGGAAGAAGAATATTTAAAAAAGAGATATGATTCCCTTTTTAAGAGAGCTGTCGTTTTTATAAACGGCAGTTTGTGAAGCTTTAAAAGTTCCATAAAACAAAAATCCCTCAAATTCTCTCCAGCTTTTCAGTAAAAAAGCCCCTTCATCAAGCGAAGGGGCTGGCAATTAATTATTTTTCAATAAGAACTCACATACAGTTGGCTGAATATGCTGTCTTTGAAGGCTCATTAATAAGTATTTGGTTTCGATATCAGAAGAAAATATTTTCTCCTTATAATGATCAAATTCTTGTCTTGTTGGCACTTCATTTTTCAACGCTTCTTCAACAGAAATCCCAACCGCTTTCAATTTTTCATTTGTGGATGCTTTCTTGATTTCTAGAGACTCTTCTTCTCCATTTAAACGATTAGAGAAAATCCCCAAAATTTCAACGACAGCATCTACTTGCTCTTTCCTTAAATTATGATCCAAAGCAAACATGAAAAATGGATGGTCATCTCCGTCAATGATTGTCTTAAGTAAATAATTTTGATACTTGAGGAGTTCTATCTCTCTTTCTAAATTCATCGTGTCACTCCTTTGTTAATTATGCAATAATGAACATAATTGCCCAAGCAATTGTTCTTGCAGAAGATGCTGGTATCCCCAATTCAAAGATCAGGAAATCAATTAATCTTGCTTCAATACTGTTTGTAACACTGTCAAGAAAATCGGCAATTTGTTTGGAGTACTTTTTAACGTAATCTGCATTTTTCTTACTCAAAATTTCCAGAAGGTCTCCTAGAAGTTTGCCGCCATTCCTTAATGCATAGACTAAAGCGTCTTTTTTCAAACCTTTTGTACTTAGTGTAGGATCATTTACTACAGTATTATTAATTTTATTCGTTAATTCGTTTTGAACTGTAGCGTTTTGTAGAACGGTACTCTGCAATTCAACTTTAACTAGATTTTTTTCTTTTTTGTTCTCTGCTGCATACGTAGAAACTGGGGCTACAATTGAAAATAAAGTAGTCAATGCTAGTGTTCCTGCAATAATTTGTTTTTTCATTTAAAATTCTCCTTAAAAGCAGATGCATCCGCAAGAGTTTATTGGCCTATAAAGAACATTAACAAATACAGGAATTTTTTTATACACTTTTTCTTATTTTTGAATAAAATTGGTATTTAAATCCTTATTTATTTAACAAAAAATAATCTTTATGTCTCTTTTTGTTAAATTTAATAATCTATTATTCTTACTACTTTTTATCTCTCTCATAAGGTTTTATGTGTGATCAACAACCGGTTTCATTTCGTTTACCTTGTAACATACAAGAAAGGTGCTAAAATCGATCATGTTAAATCAACAAAAAGTCCTTCCATTATGGAAGTACTTTTTGTTACACATCAGTATATTTTAGATGTAGCTGTGATATATGTCTGTTATTACTTATATTTTTGATACATTAACTTTCATGGATTTATTTTATCTGCTCTTTGTTTCAATAACTATTACACATGCTTTCAAGATTATTTAAATCTAATCGTTTGTTCCAATCCTGTTTTAGCTCCACTATGTGATGAACCATGACAGCAGGGACGACACAATCTTGTTTTAAACGGCTTTGACAAAGGTAATTGTCTCGCATTAGAACAAGTTGTCTTGTCTGTTTGTTTATCTTGAACATGATTGTTGTAATACTTCGATTCCTGCTGCTTACCATCAGCATGAGTAGGACAATAACCATCGCTTGTTAACTCTCTGCACCCTCGCACCTTACACTCCCTCAACGGTTTAGGTGGCATTGGATTCACCAGCTCTCCTCTCATCTATCATCGCAAACAAAACAAAGGCATGTAGATGCCCCACTTTCTGTACAGCATTAAACTCCCTGTACTCCCGTTGATATGATGCTAGATAGGATCGAGCTGCTTCATAGGTCAGAATCTGGCTGACATGTAGGAGACTGTATATAGCTTGCCTATCCCTCACACCATAAGACCCAAGCATCCCTAACCCCCTGATGATCTCCCCATCCGCCCATTTGCATCCCCTTTTATTAAGGGCTTGCGTGTCCAATTGCTGTGTTAATAATTAATTCCCTGAGTGAGTTGTCCACGTTGTGTCCCTCCCCAAAATAAAAAGCACCCCGAAGGATGCTACATCTTTATTTTCTTATTATGTATCTTGTCTAAAAAACTACCTTGAAAATAATTTAAGTTTGCCGAGTAGTATTTGAAACTTGATACCGCAATAAACACTATTACAAGTTGGATAACTAACATAATCATTACTGGTATCACTATAAACCCGACAGCTAAACAATGACTTACCAACACAGTACCCAAAGCATGAATTGTCGATAGCAGATACCTATACCTTTCAACGATATAGTTTCTTTTATCTTCTTTAAGTTTTAATAAACTTTCGTGCCATAAAACTTCAAAATAAAAATAATCGTTCATATTGTTATCTTTCCAATTTGCAGGTTCGGGAAAATCCTCCACCTGCTTAATTGCATTATCAAAAATCCTATTTTTATTAAATATCCAATTCGCTACAAAGTATAAATGATGAATTATATAACCCACTACCACTCCAAATATACTTAAAGAAATGAAAACTCCTATTAATTTTCCAAACTCATTTAAATTTATGTGGGCTGATATATATGCATAATCAGTGATTGCAAAGTAGGTCCCAATCCAAAAAATTAACATCCATCCAGGTATGCCCCATCTTATTAAATACTTTGTTTCAAAGCTCACTCTATCAATCTCCAATCTTACCAACAAACAAGTAATCAAATCTATCTAAAAAGTTTTTCAAATAAAGAAAATTTACTTTTTTTAACTTTGTTTTTTTTGCTGTTTTCTTCGCTAGATTGTTCCAAAATGACTTCCTCTAACAACCCTCTATAAATACGAAATTTAAACGATTTCTTCCGTCTTCTTTCTGTGTTATGATACCATCCAAACCATAAGACGGCTTGCATCAATAAAAGAATCAAAAATACTGAAAATAAAGGCACCTTAGGTTCTCTTATCATTAAATTTGTTCCACAGGTCATTACCGTAAAAATTATAGAATAAAGGATTGGAGTAAACTTAGAATCTTCTTTTAAAATATCTAAATTATAATCTAAAATTTTTATAAGCTGTTCTATTTGAACTCTTGTGAGTTTGACCGCTTTAATTCTTTGTTTGAAATCTATATGATCCTGAAAATTTGCCCGTTTTTCATAAGGACATCCAAAACTTTCAAGATATTCTAGCACATTATCTATTTGATAAAACTTTTTTTGCTCTTTTACCTTTTTTTTGCATTTCAAGAATTTAAGGATCACTTTAGTAACTCCTTCTGATGTTTGACTAGGATAATTTAGTATTTTTTTTGCTGATTCTGAATTTATGTCTTTCGAAACATCCCTGTAAATAAATTCTATATTTACTTTTTTACCTCCTGCCTCTTTATTAATTCTTTTCCATTCTGCTTTTAAGATCACTTGTTGAACATACTCAAACTGTTTAAATGTATCAAAAAATTCATACTTAGTAGGTGTAGAAGTAAGTTGTTCAATACATATTTCCATACGTTCAAATAAAATTTGATGTGGTTTCTCTCTAGGATTTAATAATAATTGGATATAACTTTGGGTCTTTTGCATAGTAGCAACTATTTCACTAAATTCATCAGATTTGTATATTTCATTTGCAGGGATTTTAGTTTTCAAACGCATTATCTGATAAATACAACCATTAAATTCAGCAAATGCATTTCTCAACCTATTAAGCCATTCTGCTCTCTCTTTAGTTATTGTGCTGATAATCATACTTTTTCGATTATTCTTAGAAGAGTTTTTAATAGAAAGATACACACCGAGTAAAGCTATTAACGAAGCCGAAATTAGAGCAAAAGGCTCTGGGTACTCAACAAAAAATTCAGTTATGAAATTCCATAAACCACTAATGATAAACAAATTGTTCCCCTCCTAAAATATATTTCGGAGTTTAAACAATTTTATTTAATCGCATGCAAATTTTGTCGAACGAAAAGCGACCTCCACAGTGGAAGCCGCTTTCAAATTATCACCTAATACCATCATAACCGTTCTCAGACAAAATGCTTTGCCAAGATCGTGCCAAAAGTGTGCCATTATCATGCCATAAAATAAGCAGCTAACAAAATGCTTATTTCATTTTTTTCACACTAACATCAGTGACATTATTTAATTGAATAAGATAATCTACTTCCAAATATTTATCAAAATGCTCAAACCAACCTCTATCAGAAGTAATATCGCTTAAAAGTTTTTCTTTGCTCTCAGCTTTCACTGTTAGAGTTCTTGTGTTTTCTTTATCAAAAGTAAAAACAACTCGGAATTTTTTCAATATAGTTCACTCCCTATCTTTAAACCGAGAAATGTGGTGAATTGTATTCTATTTACTAACTTTATCGAAAAAAGGGAGCGCTCTCAGAAGCCACTCCTCTCAAAAACTGAAGACATAAAGCTATGCACAATGTTTAATTCACTTAAAATTGTTCAACTGTTCTGTAAGTATAGAGATATCATTTTCTGTCTTTTCAAGAATGACAGACTGCATTTCTAACAAAAAATTTATGCCATTCATGGCATTTTCAAATTGTCCTTCTAGTATTAAGTGGCTCCATGAAGAAGGTTCTGAATCCATATAGGACTCTCCTGGTTTCATTAATGTTACTTTTTTGAAACCAGGATCATAAACAAAAACACGATTTGTATCACTCTCTATTCCTAATACAGGTCCAAGAGATGTATTAAAAGTAAAGTTAGGATGTGCAAATTTTAATTGACTAGTTTTATACCAATTAATTATTTCTTCAAACTCTTTAATTTTACTCTTAAGTTTTTTTAATTGTTTTTTTCTCAACTCTTTTATAGATTCAATATTAGTATCTACTTTTTCTCTTACATCTTCTAGTTCTGATAATAACTTTTTTGTATCCATTTAACCATCCTCTCATTAGATTAAATTCATAATACCACATTTATCCACACAATCCACCAATTAACCATATCTATTATTGTGTCTAACTCAGGGAATCGTTGAATCCTTTGTCCCTCTTGCTTTTCAGCCAATTCTTTAAAATGAGTTGGACATTTTCTCATTATGGTTAGTTGATGAAAAAGAGCGCAAAAAAGACCCACCTGCCATTTAAACAGATGAGCCTATAAGCCAAAGTCGTCCATTGTTCTATCCATTGTGTCCTGTGTGATCCCGATATATCTCAATGTAATATCTGGACTTGAGTGGTTGAATATTTCTTGCAGCAAGGCTACGTCCTTGAATTTCTTATAATGCCAGTAGCCGAACGTTTTTCGTAGCGTATGAGTTCCTATACTATCAAGCCCCACATACTCCGCTGCCTCTCTCAATATATTGTATGCACTGCTGCGGCTGATAGGTTTGTTTAGCCCCTCCCTGCTTCTAAATACATACTCTTGATCATCATGATCTTTAATATATTGATCTAGTGCTTTCCGAAGCGTCTTGTTTATCTTGATTCTTTTTTCTTTGCCTGTCTTCTTCTCCCTCAAAGACACATATTGTTTCTTAACGTCTTTGACACGTAATTGAAGAAGATCAGATATTCTCAAGCCTAAATTGATTTTGGCCACAAAAAGCAGCAGGTTTCGTTTGTTCCGCTCTTTAAGATATTTTTTAATGTAGTGATCTAGGATTAAGGAAAAGAGTGTGATAGTTGACATAATACGTTATATTACTTATTTTCGAACGCGTTCAAATATCTAGAAATACCAACCTACTCATGAAAGCTTACTGAAACCCTTCAAATAACTCCTTCACAAGTTTATTCATTATTAATACTTGGATTAGCAGTAAACAACATAGATATTAAAAGGGAATAAGTACATTTGGAGGGAATTCAATGACACAAGAATCTGATGAGCGTAAGTTGCAACAAATCAAACAAATGCAACAGATGTTTTTAGAGAAAATGAAAACTCAGCCTTATCCCATGTACCCTAATTACGGAAAAATCACACGCTATGAAGAAATCCCAATTAATTTACCTGAACAACGTCAACTACGTCATCCTGGTGTAGAAGGTTTAATGGTACCACTTCCAATTATTGAAAATACAAATTACAAAGGGAGTGGTAAGTTAGCGGGAAAAGTTGCTCTTATTACAGGAGGGGATAGTGGTATTGGTGCAGCCGTAGCCATTGCCTTCGCAAAGGAAAGTGCTGATGTTGCGATTGCATACTTAGATGAACACGAAGATGCTAATAGAACAAAAGCAAGAATCGAAGAACTCGGGCAACGTTGTTTATTGATGCCAGGAGACTTGCGAGATAAAAGGCAATGTATCACCATTGTAGAGAAAACAGTAAAAACCTTCGGGCATCTAGATGTTCTATGTAACCACGTTGGTATCCAATTTCAACAACCAAGCCTTCTTGACATTACAGACGAACAATTCGATGACACCTTTAAAGTCAACATATATTCACATTTTTACACAACCAGAGCAGCGCTTCCTTACTTAAAACCAGGCAGTTCTATTATCGGTACTTCTTCAGTCGTAACGTATGTAGGTGAGCAACAAATGATTGATTATACAGCAACAAAAGGTGCAATTGTTGGGTGGACACGTGCTTTGGCTAAAAATGTTGTAAAACAAGGAATTCGTGTAAACGCCGTTGCTCCAGGTCGAATCTGGACGCCACTCATTGCAGCGAGCTTCTCGTCAGACCAAGTGGCTGTATATGGAGCGTTTAACCCAATGGAACGAGTTGCCCATCCATTTGAACTCGCACCAACATTTGTTTATCTAGCTTCTGATGATTCACGTTTTGTTACAGGTCAAGTGCTGCATGTTGACGGCGGGGAATCCACCCATTCCTAATATAAGGAGGTCATTAGATTGAGATATGAATTTAATCCAGAAGTAGAGTTATTACTTGTGAATCATTCAATGAAAAAAGTTACTATGGTTTATATGGAGCATTCATGGCCAATGTCTGAAATTGGACGTAGACCGCCTTATTATTGCTACCCAAATTATGAACTGAATTATCCAATCATTTAAATAAAGCGCAGTTATTCAGGAACGTTTAGGGCATACAAAAATGGATACAACTATGTCAATTTACGCTCATGTCATTGAAGAAGCTGATCAGAAATCAACCACTCATTTTGATAGCTTCTTTGATACAAAAACAGGGAACGGAAATCCTTAAAAATAAATCCGCTCCCAAAACCCTGTTTTGGAGCGAGTTACGAACTTAAGTTCCAAAGAACAAAAAGCCTGAAACCCTTTATTAATAAAGGGTTTCAGGCTTTTAACTTAGTACGTCCCAGGAGAGATTCGAACTCCCGACCGACGGCTTAGAAGGCCGTTGCTCTATCCTGCTGAGCTACTGGGACATGTTGTTATGTAGTGTGCTGTGGTGTATTACCTCAGCGACAAGATTTATTATATTACTATTGTTCTTTAAAGTCAACGGTTTTTCGAAAGTTTTTTCATAAGGGGCAAATGCTGCACCCTTATGAAATACCTTCCAATGTGACAGTGTTTTCGAGGTCTTGTATGACCTGACCTTCGTCCGTGAAAAACTGTACGTTTGCTTCGCTTCCATCTAGTGTCAGTATAGCATAGCTGCGCTCTTTTCGCACTCTTGGCAGGTGTACGCTGCCTGGGTTAATGAGGAGTTTTCCTCTTAGCAGTTCACTGCCCGGAATGTGCGAGTGACCAAAGCAGATAATGTCTGCGCCTAGCTCTTCTGCACGGTAGTAGACTTGAAGTAAGGATTGTTTGATGCCATGCAGATGTCCGTGAGTGAGAAATAGTTTTCCGCCTCCATCAAGTGGGAGCAGGAGCTCTTCTTCAAAATCGCCCATAAAGTCACAATTTCCTTTGACGACTTTGTATCCTTCGAGTGCTGGGTGGTTCGTTTCGAGTTCTGAATCTCCGCAGTGGATCATCATGTCGACTTCAGCCTCATGCCGTTTGGCAATGGTTTGAAGTTCGTCTGTGAGTCCATGACTGTCACTAATAATGAGTATCTTCATGGCTTCATTCCCCCCTTATTCATTTGCGTCTAGCAGTGATGAAAGCTTTTGAAGCGCGACCGCTCGATGGCTGATCTTGTTTTTCTCCTCTGGTGATAACTCGGCCATCGTCTGGTCTTTGTCTTTGACGATGAAAATTGGGTCGTATCCGAAGCCATTTTCGCCGATTGGTTTTTCTGCAATGAAGCCTTCTACTGATCCTTCTACCGTTTTTGTTTCTTTTCCCGGTATGCTGACAGCAAGGGCACATCTGAATCTGGCTGTGCGGTCTTCTTTTTCAATGCCTTGAAGTTCGCTCAGCACTTTTTCCACATTCTCCGCATCATCTTTATGCTCACCTGCGTATCTCGCTGAATACACGCCAGGTTTCCCGCCTAGATAATCAATCGACAGACCGGAATCGTCTGCAATGACCATTTCACCTGCTTTGGCTTGAATAGCCTCCGCTTTGATGATGGCATTTTCTTCGAAGGTTTGTCCTGTTTCTTCAATCTCTTCAGTAAAGCCAATGTCTGCTAGTGTTTTGACCGTGAATCCTTTTGGCTCAAGAATGGCTTTGAATTCTTTCGCTTTGCCCGCATTGTGCGTTGCAATGATGGCTGTTTTCATCCTGATCAAACCCTTCTCTTTATTCGATGACTTCTCCTGTTACTGCTTTTTGCTTTTCGATTAATTCTTTGATGCCCTTTTCGGCTAAATCAAGCAGTCCATTTAGCTGTTCTCTTGAGAATGTCGCTTCTTCACCTGTTCCTTGAAGTTCAACAAAGCGTCCAGCGCCTGTCATGATGACATTCATATCTACTTCAGCAGAAGAATCTTCTTCATAGTTTAAATCTAACAGAAGACCTTGCTGAGAATCAATTCCGACGGATATTGCCGCTAAATAATCAGTAATCGGGTTTTCTTTGATGACTCCTTCAGCTCGCAGCTTTTGAATCGCGAGTGTCATGGCAACAAAAGCACCTGTGATGGACGCTGTGCGTGTGCCGCCGTCTGCTTGAATGACATCACAATCAATCCAAATCGTGCGTTCGCCAAGCTTTTCTAAGTCAACGACTGCGCGGAGTGCTCGTCCAATTAAACGCTGGATCTCCATCGTACGTCCTGTGACTTTTCCTTTAGATGATTCTCTTA
This sequence comes from Bacillus sp. FSL K6-1000, assembly GCF_038630785.1. Taxonomy (NCBI): domain Bacteria; kingdom Bacillati; phylum Bacillota; class Bacilli; order Caryophanales; family Bacillaceae; genus Bacillus; species Bacillus sp. FSL K6-1000. The sequence goes on from NZ_CP152042.1 coordinate 2,508,286, forward strand.
TCGTTCTTTGTGCAGTTGCTCTTGGTAGCATGCTATATTCTGCTGTAATCCAGCCTTTTCCTTCTCCTCTTAAAAAAGGAGGTACGCGGTCTTCGATCGATGCGTTACAAATCACCTTCGTATTTCCCGCTGAGATTAAGACAGAGCCTTCTGGGTGCGTGATGTAGCCTGCCTCTATTTCAATTTTTCTCAATTCGTCATATTGTCTTTCATCTAATCTCATGTTTTACCTCCGTTACGATATACATTCCGCGCGTATGCCAGCGGGGTTCTCCTACTAACTTTGACAACCTCGGCTTGTTCTAACCGCTCGGAATAAAAAAGAGGCAGCGAATATGCATGCCTCTTTTTCTCCATTATATCAATGTGTGACGTTAAAAACTACCTGTATTCACTTGTTCTGGTCGTGAAACCGGCTTTGTGAGCTCTGCTCCTTTTTCGTTCACAAGCTCAGCCTTGCCGTTGACCTTAACAGATACGCTTTTGACGTCCGGCAGCTCGGTTAATGTGAGCACAATGCTATTAAGAACTTTTTGTGAAATCACCTTTTTCTTTTCATCTGCACTGCCAAAAATAGATTCGTTGAAATCAAGTGTCACATGTCCATCTTTTACTTTTGGTACATCATTCAGCTTCACATCTTGATCAAAGTCTGTAAGCAAATGGCTTTTTTTGCTTGGTCCAGAGACGAGCTCATCAATTGCTGCTGTAATCGGATCATCCTCGTCTTTTGGTGCTCTTGTGGTGACCGGAACGTAGTAGGTCTGTTCATCAGATTCAGCTAAATAGTAGACAGTAACAGGCTTTGTTGAAGTCATATCAGCGGCAGCCTCGTGCTGGATATTAATACCGTCTTCTCTGCTTAAATCATCTGAGATGGGTGTACCGTTCACAGGCATTTCTTTTAGTTCATGTCCATTCATCTTCAATTTGACTTTGGCTATGGAATCAAACTGTGTTAACGTCCAAGTAACAGATTGCAGGATTCGCTGTTCGTCTTCTTTTTTATAGTTTTTAAATTCATTTGAAAAATCCACAATCGCCGTTCCATCTTTAATATCGACAGATACGCTCGTGTCCGCAGGCAACACTGCTCTGAATCCATTCGGCATTAAGTTAGAAATAGGTCCCCCGTCCACGAGATATTCAAGGGTTTGTTTGGCACTTCCTTCATTTTTCGGCAGCGGAATGGATTGAGATACGACATACCCGTTTTTATCAATTAAATATAATTCTCTCATCACCGTATCTGCCTGCTTCTCTTCTTTTTCTTCTTTGGCTGTTTGTTTATCTTCTTTATTTTCTTTCACATATGTGACGTTTTGTGGTGGATCAATCTCTGTTTTCGCTTGGTCTGTTTGAAACAATCCGCATCCTGACAAAAGCATGGCTGACGCGATACACGTAACAGCTGCTGTAGATCCTTTTTTCAGCATACTTCACCCTCCTCTAGTAGTTTGTACTACTATGTATACGAGCTCCCCCCGAGGATTAGACCCTTTTCATAAAAAAATAACCCGCTTCAAGTAGAAGGGGTTATTGCTGATAGATGTGTTCAAGTGACACGGTTTCGACCTTTCCTGGCAGGTAGCCAAACCAGTCACGAGCGATGTTTTGGAAATTTTGCTGTTGTCCTGTTGTGTAAAATGTATGGACAGGTGCTTCTTTAGAGGTATTTAACAGCCCTTTATATGAGAGAATCGTACTCGCTTCTCTCGCTGTCTCATCCCCTGATGAAATGATGTTTACTTCACTGCCCATAAAGCGCTGAATCGGCTCTTTTAAAATCGGATAGTGTGTGCAGCCCAGAATAAGTGTATCAATCCCTGTTTCTTTCATTGGTTCAAGGGAGTCTTTCACCACTGCCTCTGCTGTCTGATCTAAAAAAGTACCGCTTTCCACAAATGGGACAAGGAGCGGACACGCCAGACTTTGAACCGTTAGACCTGCTTTTAGTGACAGCAGCGCTTCTTTGTATGCCTCGCTTTTGATTGTATTGACGGTGCCAATAACGCCAATGTGCTGATTGTTTGTCACCTTGATCGCTGTACGGGCGCCGGGCTGAATGACACCAATGACCGGAATATCAAGCGTTGCTTTGATTTCGTCCAGTGCAATCGCCGTTGCTGTGTTGCACGCTATGACGAGCATTTTAATATGGTGGTGTTTTAATAAGTAGTGCGCCATTTCCCAAGTATATTGAAGAACTTCTTCTTCTTTACGAGGGCCATATGGACATCGTTTTGTATCGCCTACATAAATGATGTTTTCTTTTGGCAGTTGTCTCATGATTTCCTTTGCAACGGTTAAACCGCCGACGCCGGAATCAATGACGCCGATTGGTTGATCCAACAAAATCGCCTCATTTTCTTTTCATTTGCTGCTGTAGTTTCGTTAAGGATTGGTTGAAAACGATGGCTTCTTCTTCTGAGAAAGCCCCTAGAAGTTCACTGACGTATTCTTGGCGTTTAGCAATCACTTCTTGAATGATCCTCTCGCCTTCAGGCAATAAATGAATGCGAACCACGCGGCGATCAGATGGATCTTTCACCCGTTCGACAAGTTCACTTTTTTCCATTCTATCAATTAAATCAGTGGTTGTGCTGCAAGCCAAATACATCTTTTGTGACAGCTCACCTATTGTCATATCTCCGAATTCATAAAGCCACTGAAGCCCGATGAATTGTGGAGGTGTAATCGTATATTGATTCAGGATTTCTCTGCCTTTTTGCTTAATAATTGCAGCAATGTGGCGCAATGATTTTTCAATCTCTGCAACATGGCCAGACTCATTCGTTTCCATTTTATTGATACCTCACTATAGCATCTCACTTTGATTAAAACGTACATGTCTATTTTCCTCGTTTTTCAAAGAAAATGCAAGAAGAGACTCATGGAAACCATATAGAAATAACCGGTTCCTTCCCGATATGGAAGGAAAACCGGCTGACTTTAGAGCTCTAGCTCACCCATACGCAGAAGCTCGACTACGGCCTGTGAACGGCCTTTAACTCCTAGCTTTTGCATGGCATTTGTTATGCATACCTTTTACAAATGAGTATAACTTACAGGATCATTTAAATCTATAATGAAAATTCATTTTTCCGTTTGGGTGGATAACAATATGATCAATGAGCTTATCGAACACATGCTTTAAATCTTTCTCTTTGTCTTCAAGCTCTCGAAGAACCGCTTGCATTTCCATCATTGAACTTTTCTCATCATGGACCTGCTGTAAGGAAAATAAACTCTGTTCAAGTTTAATTATATTAGATTGAATTTCATTGCGCTTTGTTTGGAACTCGGCTTTTGAAATAATCTGATCTTCTAAGTAAAGTTCCAGCAATCTTTTATTCTGTGTTTCTAAAGATTTCAACTCTACTTTAACAGACTTCATTTGTTTTTCTTTTTGTTCAATTGCATTTTTTCTGTAATCATGTGATATATCCTTGGAGAATTCGATTAGATTTTCAATGACTAAGTCCCTGACCTCTTCATAAGTAATTGGAACATGGTTAACACAACCTTCTTGACCAGCTCTTCTGTAATTACTGCATTTAACGTATTTCCAATACGTTTTTTCACCATTTTGTTTGGCTCTGCTTGTTTGGATAATCACCATATTAGAACCACATTTACCACAAATAAGTAATTGTCTCAACTCATTCCACGGTGTGAATTTAGTTTTTTTATTGACAGTCAGTTTATTATTTGCTTTTTCCCAATCCTCTCTTGAGACAATCGGCGGGCAAAAGTCTTCGTAAACGGTCCATTTTTCGGGTGGATTCCGAATGAATTTTTTTCGACCATCAACTTTTATTGTAGTATGCCTATTAGCTATATGCACACCGCAATAGATAGGGTTTCTTAAAATGGTTTGAACTGTTGTGAGCTGCCAATTACTACGTTTTTTTGGAGGTGGTATTTCACCTAGCTTACATTTTTCTTGCAAAGCGTATGTAACCCTTTTATGGCCCAAGCCCTCGTTATTATAAAGGTGAAAAATTAATCTAATAACTTGAGCTTCATTTTCGTTAATTACAAGGTGTTTACCCTCTTTCATATAACCGTAGGGCACTCGACCAGAATGTTCACCCCGCCTTGCTTTTGCTGCAAGTACACCACTTATATTGACTGACATAGACTTAGGTAACTGCTCCGCAAACAGAGCAGACATTTCAAATTTCATGGACGCTTTACTCTCGTAAAGGGAGTCATAGTCCTCTTCAAGAGTCACTACTCGAACCCCATTAGAAACCAAAATTTCTCTGATATATAAAGCGTCTTTCAGATCCCGAGCAAGACGTGTGATAGATTTAAAAATCACCATCTTTATTTCTTTCTTTTCCGCCAATGAAAAAATGTATTTCATGGCTGCCCTATCTTCAAGGACGGTTCCGCTGATACCATCATCTAACAAAACAGAACGGTCATCCCATTCATAGTTGTGTTGCTCGATCCAATATCGACAAACGTCAATTTGGTTTTCCTTAGAACTTATTTGCTCGTCGCGGTCTGTCGAAACCCTTGTATAGACTTTATAAGGGTAATCGTCATATTTGATGATTTCTTCAACTGATTCTTTGCGGAAATGCATATAACACACCCCAATTGTGAATTGTTCTTACTAAATTATAACATCCCGACCATCAATTCCGTAATATTCTTAATTTGGAAAAAACATTATTTTATCCTCTTTTTAATTCAATAATATGATAGACTTATTTGGAAAATATTTGTTTTGGAGGGTCTATATTGAATCTTATTAAAACTTTTCTCCTTTTAATTTTATGTACCTTATTCATAACTGCTTGTGGAAAAGCAGAAAACACATCCACAAGTAACTCCAGTAAAAAAGAAGAAAGCATTGAAACTAAAAAAAAATTAAACGTAAAGATCACTTTGGATAAAGAAATCACAAACAATAAAATTATTATCCTTAGCGGGAAAAGCAACTTACCTAAAGATACGAAACTAAGGATTCGTCTTGAACAAAAAAATTCCCATAAAAACTCAATAGTTAATACAGCTGTTCAAAAGGATGGATCTTTCGAGTATAAATTCTTTAATGAAGATGACACAGTATTTGATGATGGGAAATATTTTATATATGTTGAAACATTACCGGTTCTTGAACAAGCTGAATTTATTCAAGAAATTTTTGGAGATAATGGATCTAACCTCACTGGACCACAGATTAGCGGTGACTCAGAACTAAAAGCAACTGCTGAAATAGATTTAAAAATAAACAATTCTGAAGTTATAACTGAGGAGGAAACTTTGCCTAAAGATAAAGATGCAGAGGAAGAGAAAAATGAAGTTTATACCTCAGAAGAAGTTGAAGATAACAGTGAAGAAGATGAGTTAGATATGTTAAAAGATGATGCGGAAATAGAAATCGAAACAATTATCGAAGAGAACTATAAAACCACATCGATTGAAAAAATTGAAATTAACGAAGATATGGGTTCGAGTGAGAAGAATAAGTTGATTGCTCTTGTTTACTTGTCTTTTGATGCATTGAACACAAGTAAGACAGCTTATAACATGGTTGAAATGTATAGTGATGACTTAGCTGCAAACATTGGCAAAGATAGTGATACAGTCAATCAGATAGCTGTATTTTGGAAAGTTCCTTATATAGATGAAGATGAAACAGTGGCTAAATTCTCGTATGAACGTTCAGGAAAACAAATGAAAATTACCGATAAAGTATCTTCTTTAAAATGACCCTTCAAGTTGAAGGGTTTTTTATTAACATTTATAATCGAACGTACATTCTTATTGTAGGAGGATACGCCATGACGGATCTTGAAAGGAAGTTATACAGAATCATCTATAACATGAGCAGATTCAGAAAGAACCCCTCGATGGATGACCTTAAAAGGAAAACTGGTAAGGATGAGCCGACAATTCGTAAGGCTGTTAAAAACCTTATCACAAGAAAAGATTTAGAATGGGATAACGAGAAGAGGGAATGGAGGTTTAAATAAAAAAAAGACCTCCATCGCATCGTTGCGAAGAGGTTATGCAACTATTTAGTCTTTATACTTCTTAGAAAGGCACTTCTGTTCTGTGTTGCATTTGTTAGCATAGTTGCATTTTCATTGAGCCTTTGCACCAATGCATCCTTTGCTTTCCCTTCAAAAGATGAAAGTAATGCAACATACACTTCAGCTATCGCCTGTTGTTCTGAAGAAAAGTTCGATGCGTTTTTTATGTCTTTTCTTAGATTCTGACAATGGGTTTTTAAACTTGAACCCACAATGTTTTTTAATTCCTCATTCTGTTGTAATCGCCTGTAAAACTCATCTGCATCCATATTAACTCCATATAGCATGTTAAATCCTCCTTACAACCGTAACCATCTTGCTAATTCATTATCCTTATCTTTCAGATCCTCCGCCATTTTAACTATAAACTCACTAATATCCTCTAAATCTCTAATCAAATAATGGAGAGAAGCCTCAGTTTCATAGTGTTCTTCTGAGTCATAAAATTCTGCCCCATCTTTCACATAAGGCGCGTGATACAATACTGCTTTATCAACATCGCTTGGATCTAGATCCTTGAATTCTCCCAATCTCTTTCCGCAAATAGATTTCACGTCATAAACCATTTTGCTGTGATCATGAGGGAATTGTTCAATTGCTTGTTTTTTTGTTTTTAAGTCTTCGATAGCTGCCTGTAATCGATGAGCTAATTCTTTTGCATATTTAGCATCCACTTTGATGGTTTGTCCATTCATACCTGAAAAAGATGAGAACGATTCGATATTCTGGTTATAAACACCTTTGCTTCCATCCACACTTTTGATATTACCATTCTTATCAAATGTAAAGTTCGAATCATTTAAACTATGAGTATCGGGATTTTTTGCGAATGCTTGTCCATAGAAGGAAGTAATCAAATTTCCTAAAACCCCTGGAACACCAAGCGGTGACTTAAACCGATCTATACGATCTCTTCGTGATTGACTGGGGTCTTTCGTATAAAGTGTCGTTCCGTTGTGTCGATCATATTCTAATAACCAACCTGAACCCACCATATCATCGGGATTAATGATGGCTTTATGATACAAATCAAATTCGCCGTTTCTGATTTTCTTCTGTGTTTCTTCATCATGCAGCTTAACAATAGAAGGGTTGTTAAAGGCTACACTGTATACATTATTGTTTACACCAGCGTATTCCGCATCTGCCCCTCCAAGTGAATGACCCGTTGTCGAAATCACTGTATTCTTTCCAGCATACTTCTTTACTTCATTGGCTACGAGCTGATCACCTTGATCAAATTGAGATGTCTTAGTGACAATTTTGTATCCTCCACTTTTCATCAACATGGCTTGTTCCATACTACCGTTATACTTGGTAATCGCTTTAGCGTTTTCAGACGCCTCTTTTTTCATGATGTATTTGACTTTCTTTTTCGGGTCTTCACCCATTACCACGTTGCCACCATCTGCACTTATCACGTCAGCTTTGATCTGTTCCTGATTTGTTCCTTGAAAACCTATGACAACATTCTCAGGTTCTTTTGGTTTAACCCATTTACCTTCTTTTTTCTTGGCTTGGACAAATACGTAAACATCTAGCCCTGTGTCTGGGTCTTTTTTTATTTTGTCTATAATATATTGTTTTCCTGAATTAATCTTTACGGGTATGTTTTTTGAGAAATGTTTCTTCAAATACTCATCTCTATATGTTAGTTGACTAATACTATAATAATCTTGGTCAGATAAGTTAGGGATCTTGGCCTTCTTGCTCATGTACATTGACACACTCCTCATGTAAAATAAGCACTGAAAGGATGGTCTTATGAAAAAATACATTATTATCCTGTTGTCAGCAATCATCATTATAACACTTGGAGGAATATACATGAAACACCAATATGATGAAAAGCAAGAAAAAATTATGACCGCAGAACTAGAATTATTTGAAAAAGCTAAAAAACGAATGACTAATTACATAAACGCTAACTATGAAGGAATAGATAAAATTGAGTTCTCCGAAAAATATGAAATAGACCCAATGGGTGGTATTAATGCAGAGGGATATTTGAACGGTAACAAAGAAAAAGGGTTTTGGGGAATTTATGACAAGTCAAATGACACTATAACATCGTCTTATGTTGATGCTAAAGAAAAGCCAGAATGCGAAGATAAAGTATGTGAGTATTAAAAAGAGGATAAATCATAAAATAAACCAAGCCCCTCCAATAAGGAAGGGCTTTTCATTTACTTTTGTTTTACCTGAACGTATTTCGTAGCAGCTGTGATATAAAGACCTGATTTAAGCTTATACATTTTTGATCCGTTGACTGTAACGGTCTTATCAATCGTAAATGCTTCACCAGGTTTCACCTTTTTGTGCTTTGCTGACCAATTCGGCTTATCATAGACCCATAGCCATCCATCAGCATTCGGCTTCACCACGGCCATTTTAATACCTTTTGGTGATGGTTTATTAGTTGGTTTTGTCTTATTTGAAGAGGATACCTTTTTTAAACCGATGGCCGCCGCGATACCTTCTGCGTGTCCCTCAGCCAAAGCATCAAGGAATGACTCCTGTTTCAGCAGCACAGCATCTTTTTCCCGATCAATAAAAAGGTTCTCTGTCAAAATTGCTGGCATTTTTGTTTCTCTTAACACGGCCAGATTTTTAGACTTTTTCCCTCGGTCAGATGTTTTTGCTTTAATTTTTCTATAGATCGCATCATGTACGATCTTTTGCTGCTTTCCAGTACTAGATGCTGCAGATAGTTTATCAAAACGAAACGTCTCGAAACCCGTTCCTCCGCCAGCGTTGATGTGGATAGACACAAAATAATCAGCACCCCAATTATTTGCTAGTCTTGCTCTTTGGGACAGATCAATATAAACATCAGTTGATCTTGTGAGCTTAACTGTTGCCCCGTATACCTTTTCAAGAATCGCTTTTGTTTTCTTTACAATCTTTAATACAAGATCCTTCTCTTTCAACCCGTTTGCTACTGCGCCCGGATCGTGCCCACCGTGTCCAGGATCAAGCATAATTTTCTTTGTCATATTCAATCTCCCCAATCATTTTTTTATATAGAAAAAAGCCGCCGATTACTCAGCAGCTTTCTTTTCCTCTTCTTCTTTTTGACTGTCGTTTTCGATCACATGAAGCCGGTCTGTGATGGAAGCCGGAATTTTAACGCCGATCTGTGCAAGGTTTTCCACGATGGAAAGCCCTTCGTTTGCAATATAAAAAAGCACTGTCCCAAATGTCAGCACTCCATTTAAACCCATGATCTGATCAATGATGTTAGCCACAATCACAACAACGAAGCTGAGCATTTTCCGCACGTAACCGAACCATGCCGTACGGCTGCGTAGCTTCCCGATCTTCCATGCTTTAATGATTCCAGTTAAAACGTCGATGACACTCAACAGCAAAAGCAAGTCCAGAAATTTCACTCCGCCAAATAGATATGTTCTTGCAAGATCCAAAGTTTCAAAGTTAATAAACACTATCGTTTCCTCCATTTCTTTTGTCACCTCCTTTAAGAAGGCAAAATAAAAAGCACCTGTTAAGATGCTGTAGAACCTAAATCCACTGAGACAGCAGCATTTTCAAACTTTAATCCTGTTATCTCTTCAAATTCTTTTTTTGTAATGACTCTTAAAGAAACATACTCCCGCATTATTTCGGGCGTATACACACCCCAATCCCAAAACACTTTAATGTCGGCCGCCGTTGGATAAATCATGATGCCCCGCCTCTCTGTATCTGTGATACCTGCAATGTAAGGAGAGCGACATGTTTTTTTAGCAGCGCTATATCATCTGGTGGCGGTGGGTCAGTTTGAAAACTATCAATGTACTCTTTGGTTGCTGATTCAAACCATTCTTCTTTTTTGGGGTCGAATCTAGGCTTGTATAAAGACGGATTATCAGGAGGTGCGATTGTTGTACAATTTTCAGGAATAATATAATCACCTTTCTCGTCCGTCTCCGTCAAAATGACCGATGCAACTAGATCGAATTTTTCGTCATACCTATACACTAATATCATGGTGAACCTCCTTCATCTAATGGAATTATGCAATCGTCAAAATAATAACCTGTTACAGCATTTTCATTTTTTGCGACAATTCCGGTCAGCGTGAATTCACCGTCACTGTTTAGGAATAACTTACTAAATCCAGTTGACCCTGATACGGAGGCCGATGCCACTGCTCCTTTTTGCGGCGGTTTGGGTGCACCTTCAGGCAGCACCCCGATTACGACTTCTCTTGTTGCGGTTATATGCCCTCGCAATAATAACGAACCGCCAAATTGAGCAAATTGGAAAGGACGTGCCCCCGTAGAAGCTCCGTTTTTTAACGTTACATTTATCCATGTTAAATTGTCGTAATGAGCAATTGCAGATTTAAGCGCTTCGTCAGCCTTGTTTTGTGCGCCTTCCGGCGTCTCTTTAGCGTCCCATGAAGATGTTTGTTGCGGCGTGACGTGAATATCAGCGTCTAGCGCATGATTGTCCGTATAGGTTTTGGCTTCGCTTAAAGCGACATTCGCCTTACTTTGCGCTCCTTTTTTCGTTTCAATTGCGTCTATATCGTCAAGTTTTTCTTTCATCCTGTTTAGCTGCTCTTTTAGTTCTTTGATGAACTGATCAATGTTTTCTTTCATTTCATCATTATGCTTATTTATATCTGCTTCGAGTTCTGCTGCCTTGCGTTCAATCTGACTTTTCAACGATTGAAAATCGTCAATGTAATACTCTGCAGCTGGGACTATATTTTCATCTATTAAATTCTTTTTTATATCAAAATTGAATTCATGTACGGACAGGGATTGTCCATTTTTATAGAAGAGATTTAACGATGCTTGCACTCTTCCGTATATCTTGATTTCTTCCTTGTTTAAGATGTATTCGGCTACCCCTTCCACTTTGTCAAGAAGTGTGATGTTTCTAATATGCTTAGATCCATCAGAAAACAATAGAACTAACTTACATTCTACCGCAGATAAAGGAAGAGGCTCACCATCTTTACGCATCTTAAAGATTAATCTAGCTGTGCCTATATCTTGAGTAGAAAACACAATTTTAGAATCGTAAACGCTTTGATCATAAGCGTTTACGATAAATGGTAATACACCATTTTTAAAAATCTGATTGCTCAAATAGTGCCGCCTCCTTCTTTAACTCGATCTGCCTGAGTTTCTTAATTTCTTCCTTTTCTTCTTCTGTTATCTTACCTTGATCGACTGCCATAGAAAGAAGCTCTTCCTTGCCGTCCCAATATCCTGATAGATAACACGTCTTGATAGCATTATAAAAAGGGCTGTTCATTATGAATCACCCCCTTACCATAGTTTCTAAAATATCTGCTACCGCACGAAGGGCCTTAGTGCCGTCGCTCTCGTCATTTGTATCAATTATCTTAATAGACTCTAGATACTCATCCGTTGCACTTTCTACCCACTCGTTTCCCGTCCATCTTGCATGGACAAGATCTCCCGGGCTAACTTCCGTTGCATTTTCGGGTACTATTTTCGTGATATTTCCGTCGTCGTCTTCAATGTAGATGATTTCCACAGGACAAACATAAATATTGTTCTCGTCATATTGATAAGCCCATATTTGTTCGTATTCCATTTCACAGCCTCCTACTCCTAACCTAGTTTGATCACAACGTCCATGTACGTTGATGTAGCATTTGCCGTATTGTTTGCCATCAGCCCGTACGCTCTTATATTGCCATTCGATTGCACCGATATTTTCCTTTCCCCAGTCGTTCCGGCAACCTGACACGATGTAAATACATTTTTAGTAGGACGTGCCCCCTTTGGCAGCACCGCAAATACGATACCGTCTTTTCGAGGTATCGTTACGCTACCTCGAAGGTGTAAAAAGCCGCCCTGTACTGCAAATTGCAAACGATTATTAGCATCGGGATTTTTAGCACCATTTTTAGGCGGCAAGTCCGCCCAAGGAAGCTTTCCGCCAGTTGTGATCTCAGCCCACTCTCCCGCCACATCCCCCGATACAACTCTAGTGAATACCTTGACGGTCCGCCCCGTGGAATTACGTGTAAGAGTTTGTATAACTGCGCCAGTAGAATCAGACGGCGCAATTGATAACCACCAACCGGCGTTACCCTTGTCAGGATGATCTTCAAGCGTTTTTGTTTCCGACGTTTTCATATAATACAGACCGGGCTTTTTATAATCTTTTAACGACTTTAAGCCGTCCGGTAGCCATTTTGCAGCACCGTTATTTTGAGATAGCGCATAGCCTTGACGTTCAGATGACAGATCGTTCGCAAATTTACCCGAATTTTCTTTCGAATGATAGGCATACACCTTCGCCTGCCGCTTTCCGACAGCTCCGGTGACGACGCCAGCAAATAAAGATTTTTTACCCGTCTTCGGGTCCTTATATAAAAAGACGGATTCAGGCTCACGAAAATCATCTTCGTAACGGCCGTCGTATCCACGACCGAAATCACATGTGATTCTTTTTTTAAGCAGCCCATCTCTAAAACTAAACAAAGCAATCTCGGCCGGGTAATTTACGCTGTTAGTGTCGCCTGTGTACCAATATAAGTCATATCCATCAATCGTAAACCCTTGTAAATAATGTAGATCGTTAGGTACGGTTACCTCGCCCAGCACTTTATTTACGCAGTTTTTTACATCACTTAATTTCCTGAGTTCTACTACACTAGTGTCATCCGGGAGGTGCATTCGGAATGATATTAACCCATTTTGTTGGTCAATAACGGGTATCGTATAAAGATCATTAAATTTATTGTAGCGCTCAATCATTCCGTTATCTCTTGTTAAAGTGACCCCTGCTTCATATGGAAATCGCACAAGTTCATTACCAACTACAGCACCGGAATTGACTTTATTATAGTTGGACCAAATATATACCTTTCCGTTTTCTCTCTCGATTCCGATTGTCGTGCCATGTCCTCCATCCGCAATGAGCATACTGTCTAGCATAACCCCGTTTTTATTTAAACGGGTTACAGTAAAGCTCTCTCGACCACTGCCCGCGGTTCCATAGGATACTTGCGTTGCATATATATCGCCCGTCGCCTCGTCAATTACAAAACACTGTAGCACAGTCGGATCTTTAAGATTGAGGTGTGTGTGATAAACAGGAGAAACGGTAGTATAATCAAACATCGTTTCTTTCTCGATAATTTGATTAAGCGCATCTAATTTGGATTCACTTCCGTTCAACCGATCGTGTAGAGTCGGGTAAATAATACCACGATAGTCTACACGGGCGTCCACGACTTCTTTTACGTCATTACCATCGTGATTCAATACGAGATTATTAATACGAGATTGAATAGTATCTATATGACTTCCTACATCATAAAGTCCGTGTTTAATTTGACTTGACGTGTGAGCACTACCACTGTTCTTATGAGACTGTAATTCAGTTGCGTTTTTATTAAGCTCATTCTCAACCGTTTGCATGTCGCCGCGTAACTGTGACTCATAGACTGAATTTCTTGTGGTATCATAATCCTTTTTAAGCCGGATCAATTTATTCACTCCTTTCAATTTCAAAAGAAAAAACGCTCTTAATTGAGCGTTCTCATTAATTGATCTATATATCTTTTTTGCTGCTTAATCTGCCGCGCCTGGCTTACTTGATAATCCTGAATGTCTTTTCGGAAGTTTGCGAAAGTCATTTTAGGGCTGTCATACGGGTTGAGGGGATTATAAGTGACTGACACTAGCCTTACATCGTCCTCAAAAGTGATGCCGTTTGCTGTATCAGCAATGACATGGATCGTGTCACCTTTCCAAAAATCCTCTTCTATACCCTGCAATGCTGGCTCATAGATATACTGATACTCAGCCTCAACTACCACGTCAGGATACGGGTTTACGTGCTTTTTCAAAGCAGATACCATGTTGCTTGCTTTTTTTACTGTGTCGTCTCTTATCGGCTCACCCCAGCGCGGCTTACCCTCGATCAAAAATTTATCTTCATCAGGATGGATGTAGAGTAATGGCTCAAATTCGTATTCGGGCTCTTTCTCCTTTTCATCCTCCGTTTTTGTATCGGTTGACTTTGTGTCACTTTTCTTAGGTTTCTTTTCTGCACCGTAACCCCATGCACGCGTTGATGTGTTTTGATCATTAATCTTCATCTTAAATCCTGGCATATTGTATCGGCTGTCAAGTGTGAAGTCTACTACCTTACCCATTTTTAAATGTACATAGATGACGTAGTTATTTACATCAAGCTCTATTTCGTAATCTTCAACAATCTGATCCATTAATTCAATGCGAAACTTTTCACCGAAGCCGTCCTGCTCTACCTCGTCAAACTCCGATAATTTTGCTTTTAGAACATATTGAAAAGGGGTACCGGCTAGGGCAATGTCTAAAGCTTCATTAATTTTCAGTTTCTTTGAAATCTTTTCTTCTACCCTGTCATTTACCAGCAAGACGGTATACACATGATTGGCCGTTATCTTTTTCTGTGACACGTTTTTTCTACTTTGATCAAGTCCAATATCCGTAATGTAATATTTTTGATGATTGTAATCTTTTTCATCCAAGTACAATATGTTCCCTGGAACAAGTAAATCAAATTCAGTTCCGTTATCCTCAGTTCGCATTAACGTAAAAGTAAAACTCTTTTTACCTGTTGTGTCGTCTTGCAGTTCTAGCACTGCGCCTACGATTTCAACAAGTTCTTTGCCGTCCTTGGTTGAGACATGTAGCTGCCTAAAATCAATGTCAGAAGGTAACCCGTCGTTTAGCTCTACGTCCTTTCCCTGATACTCTTTGCTCGGATAAGACGGTTTTGTTGGTGTTTCAGGTTCACTTGGGCCATCATCCACACCTTCCACCGTATCGTATTGCGTAAGTTTATAGGTGAAGATGATACTATTCAATTTCGTTGCGTAGATTGGATCGGTTGCATATCCGGCTTTCACAAGTGCTGCTGTCGCCTTGGTATAATCTTTTTCGCCTATTACAGCCTTATAAATGTTTGGATCCCAGCTTACCCCTTTTAGATAGAGCTTTGCTAAGTCTTGTACGGATTCGTACCATGAAGGATACTTTCTGAAAGGGGCTTTGACTCTCGTTGCTTTACCCTTTTTATCATATTCAGTGGTCCACATGAGGACTGATTGACCGTTGAATGATCCTTTTATTCCGAATAGATTTTTACCCTTTTGAGCTAGGTCGCTTTTTCCCCATCCGCTTTCCAGGCAAGACTGCGCGATAATAAGAGAAGCTAAAATATTGTATTTCTTATAAATCCTCTGCGCGTCTTTTGCTATCTCTTTTATAAAATCTTTTGCAGCCATGACAACCCCCTTTTACGGAAAATAAAATCTTGTATCGAATACAATCTCAAAATCATTTGTATTCTGAATCTCAAACTCATTCATGCCTTTATCTAAAGACGGTAGCCTACCGGATGTTTTCAACCTTTTACTACCCACTATGGTATACTGTTTCAGGTTTCTGACCTGTTGTGACTTTTTCAATTCGGCTTCTATTTTCAATCTTTCATTGTTCGTGTGATTGATAATCGTTATGTTTTTTCCCTTTGCGTTTAGCAGCACGTTGTAATCATGCTGCAGTGGGTTAATAGGTAAGCCAGGATTGAAAACACTAAACCGTTTTTTGTTTTTGAATCGGTACTGCAGATCGTCGCGCCTTTGAATTCCCATTCCTGAAAACCATCTTTCATTAGAAAAGTTCTGCGCGCTTAAAGACGTGCCCTTTGACTCTGCCAGCCCTGTGATATTGTTAAAATCCACTTGGAAGGATACCTGGTTTTTTTGCTTGTCTTTGGGTATTTGAAACCCTCCGTCACACGTAACCGCAAAACGCCTCCCAGGAAGCAGATCACATGAGATGTAATACCAGAAGGGCTGAACAACGAGATCATAAAACTCATGCCTGTACTGATAAAAGTTTGCCGCTATTTTAGCATCAAGCAATATTTCAACCTTGATAGACCTTTCTTTGTACACTATGTCGCGCGGATGCTGCGTCGGTACAAGTCCGTTAAACCTGGTCAACTGTACAAGCTCCCTATCAGTGCTCGGCGCGTCAGGTGCAAAGCTCAACAATTTAAAATAGGGTAGTAACCCCGACAAAGGTTGCTCCCCCATTCCGTCTCTGAAATCAAAATACAGATCCATTATCTTTTCAGCCCTCCTTTATAAGCATTCTGTTCGTACTTTTGAGCGCTCTTTTTATCCAGTATGGATGTGTCACCTTGTTCAAAAACGATGTCTGCTAAATGCTGACCGCCAATAATGACAGGCGCAGGATGGATTCTGATTGTTTGCCCTGCAGCACTTACGTTTTCATTGTTTGTCTGTAGATTATTTGATAGAAGACTAATAAGAGCATCTAGCTTCTGATTTAGAATAGGTGTATCAATTTCATTTTTCACAGTCAGTTCGGCGCGCATTGTGTTTATTTCATCTGCGGCTCCCTGGATGTTAAAAGCCATTCTATTAATTTCAGACTTGAAGGACGTCATAGCACCTTGCGCCATTGCTGCTGTGCTCTTTTTCACGTCCTGCGCTTTTTCTCCAAGACCAATGATAAACCCATCGCCAAAGTTCACACCTTCTGCAATGGTCTTCTTTGCAGGTGATTTTGATTGTATGGAATCTTTCAGCGAACGTATTGCAACTTTACCGATGGCCCATGCAGCTTTCCATATCGTACCGCCTGTGCCTCCCATGCTACGAATACCGTTAGCAAATCCTTTAGAAAAATCAGCCCCTGTGCTAGTTGTTTTCACACTTGATAAGCCTTGTTTTCCTGATTTTGCGACGGTACTACCTGAATTACTTGCGTTTCCGGCTTGACTACGAATGCCCGACGCGAATTGATTCCCTGCTTTTTGTCCGCCTCCGCCATCGGTTGTTTTGGCAAGTTGGGCTGTTGCTGACGCACTAACGGATGATGCTGCAGACGTATTGGCGCCCTTTGTGCTTGTTATTCCCGCACTATGACTTTTCCCTTTTGTCTCTCCTGCTTGAGTAGCTTGAGTGGTATTTTTGTTTAGGTTTGATAACGCTGTTTGGTTTACGCTGCTTGCTGCCGTGCTTGTGATGCCACTTGTTGAACTTATTCCCGCGCTAAATGATTGGCCCTTTTGAGAGCCGGATGTTTTAGCCTCTGTATTGCCTTCATTTAGCTTTTGTTTTAGTGCTTGCTGCAGCACTGATCCGCTGTTAGATACGTTAACTTTTGACGAATTAATACCTTCACTAAACGATTGACCTTTTTCTTGTCCTGCAATTCTAGGGATGCCGTTTTCTTCTCGCAATTTTTGATCCAGTGTTTGTTTAAGGATCGATCCACTTGCTAACGTGTTAGGCGTGGCAGCTGTTAAGCCATCTGCGAATTCATCGCCCATTTTCTTTCCTGATTCACGGGCAGATGTTGCGCGGTTGAATTCGTTTTCTATCTTTTCAATCGCTTCATTTGCTTTGCTCGCTGACTCTTCTGTAGAACGGCCCAATCCCTCGTTAAACTCTATAAGCGCTTGTTTCGTTTTTTCTAATGCTTCTTCTTTGCTGTCTCCAAGTTTTTGTAAGAATGCTACTTGTTTTTCGGCCCATCGTTCTTGGTACTTTGCTTCACTTTCTTCCATTTCAACAAAGATCCCCATTGAATTACTGGAATACTCTTTTTGCTTTTCAAGGGCTTTTCCTGTTTCCAAGTCCAGCAGTTTCCCGTCTTGAGCCATTTGATCAAATAACGCTTTTGAATTGTTTTTATACGCTTCTAGGTTCTTAGCAAGATCCCTTTGGTAATCGGCATTCGTTTTCGCTTTTAACGCTTTGTATCTTTCAGCATTTTTTGCATCTTTTACAATAGCTTCATCCAAGACTTTAATTCTATAGTCTCGGTCTTCTTTCGCTGCTTTCTGACCTTCTTTGTATAGCTCTGTGATTTGATCATTGTAGCTTTTTGCGTTTTTAAAAGAGAGCTTGTTTTGACTCTCGGAAACCCTCTGTTGAATAGCCAATGCGTCTTTTTGATTGGCCGCAAACTTACTCGTTGCCTGTTGAAAGAATGAAATAATGCCATCAAATTGTTTCTTTTGTGAAGCATTCATATTTGATGATAATAAACCTGTTTCATCCTTCAATTTTTCAAGTTGGCGCATTTTCTCTCGTGCTTTTTGAACATCCTTGTCAATGTTACCAACTAATTGATCTGTCCAATCTTCTCCGATTTTCTTTGTCTCTTTTTCCTGGTCTTCAAATAGTCCTTTGAGAACTGCAATTGCATCAGTCTTAAATCCTTCTAACTCCTTAATAAGAGATGTGGACATTTTTTGATAAGTAGACAATAGATTGCTTGCCATCTTCTCGGCTTCTTTTCCTGAAACCTGTGTCAGTTGGAACAATTGCGACGTAGCTTTTTCGCGTAGGTTCACATATGAACCGGCTGCCTTTTGTGTTGCTTTAGAAACGCCCTCACCATATAGAAGAGCCGATTCTTTTGCTTCTTCTTGGCGTTTCTTTTGATTTTTCAGCTGCTCATTGTAAGCATACGTCGCAACGGCAATGCCTCCTAGTAAAGCCGTTCCACCAACTATGGCAAGCCCCACCGGACCCGTAAATGCTAAGAGCGCACCGATACCCATCGTCAGCGTTGCGACTGCTGTTGTGGCGCCTAAAACACCCGTAGCAAACAACGCAGTTTTAGCAATCGTTTGAGCTGTGGCAGAATCCATTTTGTTAAACATGGAAACGATGTCTGCTCCTTTTTCAGCTAGACTGCCCAGAGCAGGAAGTAAACTTTCAGTGAGCTTGATTTTCGCTCCTTCCACAGCTGATTGAAAAGCGATGATACTACCTCGCGCATTATCAAGCATTGTGTCAGCCATTTTTTTAGCTGCTCCATCTGATTCTTTTAGCGCCTTCGTATTATCCTTCAATGCCTTGCTGCCTTTTTGTAAGAGAACGGCCCAATGTTTATATGATTCAGCTCCGACAATGGTTTTTAAGGTTGCGGCTTGCTGTTCCTTCGTCATGCCCTTCATGCCCTTTTCCATTTCTGCAACAACTTCCGGCATACTCTTCATGTCTCCCGCTGCATCAAAGAAAGCAAACCCTAATCTATCAATTTCTTTTTGGGCCTTTCTAGCTGGCGTTGCCAGCCTGATCAAAGACGTACCAAAGGCTTGTCCTGCGATTGAACCTTGCAAACCTGCATCACCAAACGCCATGACTGCGGCCGCTGATTCTTCGAGTCCCCAGCCTAATGAATTGGCGTTAGGTGCAAGGAACTTCATGGCCTCTCCCATCTGTTCAACGTTGGTGTTTGCGTTAGCTGCACCGTATGCGATTACGTCCGATGCGTGACCAGCTTCCGATGCTTTCATGGCAAAAGCCTGCATCATATTAGAAGAAATGTCGGCTGCGGCGGCTAAATCCAGTTGACCTGCAGCTGCTAAATTCAGCATACCTGGCATAGCTGCATAAATATCATTCGCTTTAAATCCGGCCATTGCCAGGAAGCTTTGTGCGTCTGCTGCTTGGCTGGCGGTGAAAACAGTTGTTGCTCCCAGCTCTTTTGCCTGGTTTTTCAGCTTTTCGACTTCTGCAGCTGTTCCCCCTGAAATAGCTTTAACTTTGCTCATTTGTGTTTCAAATGACATACCAACTTCTACGGCATCTTTCAGTGGGAGGGCCAAGCCAGCAAAAGCAACACCTGTAGTCATCGCTACCGAAGCACCTGTACTTCTCATTCGGTTGCCAACTGTATTCATTCTTTGGCCCATCTTATAAAGCGATGAGGAAGTTCGTTTTATCTCAGCTTCCATCTTCTGAATTTTGTTGGTCGTTTGTGTTAACGCGTTTTGCGTTTTATTCATTTCAGCTGTTGCATAGTTTAACCGACGGGCAAGATTTTGTGTCTCTCGTGCGTCTTTTCCTTTCTTATCGGCTGAATCTGCATACGCTCTTTCTAGTGCTTTGACCTTCATTTTATGCTGATCTAATTGCTGTGAAAGGGTTCTGACTTTCGCCTGCGACGTTTTCAGTTCACTGCCCCACACACCAACGGCAGTCCTATTTTTCTCAAACTCGGACTTTATGTTTTTCATTTGAACTGCAATTGCTTTCATTTCCCCGTTAAATTGGGACGAATTAGAATACAGCTTTACTTTAATGTCTTTGCTCAATCCCTCACCACCTTTTTACAGTCCAGGTATCTGATCAATGTACAAAGGCTTATCCGATGCTGCAGCGTTGTTACTTGGCTTTTCCTTGCTCACTTCTTTGCGCCGCCCGAGTCGCTTCAAGTGATACACAATATCCATTTCATCTATTTGGTTCTGTGAAAAGCCAATGTCCTCTAATGCGTTATACATATCAAGGACAGCATCGGACAAACTTACTCCCCCGGCTCTGCTTCCTCTGCGGTTTCCGGATTCAGGATCTTGCTCGCTTCAACGATATTTCCGATGACATAGTTTGCAGTTGCGTAGATTGTTCTATATAAAAGTCTTGAATCAATGCCTTTTTCAAATTCTTCTGCAGTGAATTTGTTTCCGAACACTTCACAGATAAACTCTGATTGTTTACTTGTATAAATCCTTTCAGGATCATTCGATTCAAGGTCTTCTGTTATTTCTGCCGCAGTCCTAAATAAAACACCCGTGATAAAGTTAGGTGTGGAAAATTTCTTTTTCTTACCGTTTAAATGCAAGGTGATTGTCAATGCTTCCATGCTATTGCCTCCCGATTACAAAATAAAAAAGAGCGTTATTAAACGCCCTTTCCGATGTCTACTGAACTTGTGGAATCCTCTGTATCTTTTCCCGTTGAAAACGACGCACCGTCATATACAACTTGTTTAAACCATTCATTCGGGTCAAAGCCTTCGTCGAACTCAGCTTGTGCCTTCCAACGGTTTTTCCCCTTCTTATTTTGTAAAGTCATAAAGCCTGCCTTGAATTTTGCGGTTTCAGGATCTGCTTTACCCTCTGTGGTTTTATTTTCGTTAGCCATCAGTTCAGGAAGTCCCTTTAAGAACCAGTAAAACCTATGGCCGCCTGTGGATGTTTTCGCCCTAAAGCCGAAAGCCAAGAAAATAGCCTTGTCATCAGAACTGGCAAAAGAAATCCCATTCTCGACCTTGTGTCCGAAAATCTTGTTTTGCACC
Source organism: Bacillus sp. FSL K6-1000 (assembly GCF_038630785.1). NCBI lineage: Bacteria > Bacillati > Bacillota > Bacilli > Caryophanales > Bacillaceae > Bacillus > Bacillus sp. FSL K6-1000. The sequence goes on from NZ_CP152042.1 coordinate 2,529,455, forward strand.
TCAATAGGTAAATCTGCTAGTTCAGCCTCAAGGTCAATGTCTCCCATGTTGTTAAATGAATCAAAGACGCCGTTATCAGCCCAAAATTTAGACTGCTCTGATTTTGGATCGACTTTAACGTTTACGGCTCCTGGCAGTCTTTCAGGCTTTGCATATTCAAGTCCTTTATCGTCGTCTTGAATCAGCTCAGCATAATGAAACATGTCTAATCCGTAGATTGTTTTCCCCATCTGTTTTCCTCCTAGAAAAATGTTTTAACGTACCTCATGCCCTTGTGAAAGATTTTTGTATCTGTTTCGTAAAGATCCACTGAATCGTACCTGCCATATCCTAAATCTTTCATCAGTTTGTCTATCAGTTTTGCTATTTCTGTTTCATGCGTTCGCGTGTCTGCTTTTGAAAATATACTTAGCTGAAAACGAACTTCACTAGCAGCTGCTTGGTTGTCTCTGTATTCCTGGTCCCTATCTGTAATCTCTGAAAATACAACCCTGGGGAATGCGCCCACATCATCGGCCACAAGATTATGAAAACCTCCTGTGACAAGCTGCTTTAACTCTTTGTTTTTTATTAACGCTGCACTCAATTCTTTTTTCGCATCAAAGCTCATTTAATAGGCGCCGTGATAATTCTTTCCATGATCTTCACAGCTTGTCCCTCCCCTTCAATTGCGCTTTTTTCAATAAATGGATGCGGCGGCATTTTAGACGTGCCCCACTCTAAAAATCGCCCTCTGTAAGCGACTTTTCTATTCGGCCCAACGGTTACAAACAATTCACCATCTTTGGCTTCTCTTGCAGCTGAAACGGTGATGTTATCGACCATGTGAGGCTGTTTTTTTGAACTCTTATTCACGATACGTTTTTGGTGCTCTGCTATTACTTCTCCGCCAGCTTTAAGGGCAATCTTTTCGGCTTTTTCGACGTCGTCACCTATCTTGTTGAAAAATCTCGTTAAATCATCAAATCCATCAATATCCATATCAGCCATTTATGCCAACCTCATTGCATGTGACTTCAAGTCGCTTCTTTTTGTTTTCTGTGTCGTTATAATCCATGACATCAAAAGTGCGATAGATTGGCTCTCCTGTCTCATCTGTTCCCGTTTGGTGAAGGATTCGCATGTCTTGTTTAACGTCTTCTCGGTACCTAATTGTGATTTTCTTCGGGGACTTGACCCCTAACGCACCGGCCACAAGCGTGTCTGACTTTGAGCCGGAAAACCCTTCAATTGAACCCCATGTCTCAAAAACATTTTCATAGGATTCATTCCAATTCAGCTCATCATCCTGCACCCTTTTCTTTACTTGGAAGATTAACCTCCGATTCAATTTGCTTATCTTCTTCATTTCCTTTCACATCCACATATCGAAGTTGAGTCAGCAAAGCTTGAACGGTAAAAGGGATGTTTGAGCCGGAAACACCTGACTCATACATCCCCCTGTTTTCGTACCAATGCTCAACTAACATCCCTACTACAAGTTCAAATTGAGCGTTACCTTCTGTATAACGCCCTATACCATTTTTGATATATCCCTTTGCTGCAGTAATTAAGGATTTAAGCAAGGCGTCATCTTGGTCGGTATCAACCTTTAAATATTCATCTTTCAGCATTTTTAAATCCATAGAAGACCGCCTACTTATTCAGTATTTTCTTTACCCTCAAGCCCATCAACTCGCGTCTGTAAATCTGTAATCATTTTTTGTACTTCTGAATTGATGTTGTCCCATTTAACGCTACCTTTACCGATTGTCCGTGAGTTCACAGATCCATCGCCTAAATGATCGTTCTTAATGGCTCCCGTTTCAATTACTGCAGGATCTCCCTTGTCGCCTTTCGGACCTTGAGGACCAGTATCACCTTTTGGTCCTTTTTCACCTTGCATCCCTTGAATGTAAAGAGGATTTTCTTCGCTGTTTCCTTTTACATAAACAGCCGTGATAGGTTTACCGTCAGCGTCCGCCTCTGCAGATGTTAATACTCCATTACTTTCATTCAGAAAATCTTTTGCCATGTTAGATCAATTCCTTTCCAATGTTTATTCTTTGCTCAGTTTGCTTTTCAGCTCTTTTATTTCGTCTTCCATTCCCTTGAGTCTAGTTTCAATAGACGAATTAAGATGCTCCGGCATGACGCTTCCCGTCCCGATGTTTACCGAACGAACCGCTTTTTCGGCCAGCATTTCATGTGTCACGCTTCCTGGTGCAGCTGATCCGGCGCCTCCTACACTCACTTCCTCGCCGTCTTTGACTATCTTTCCTCCTGCAAACTCTAATACACCACCAATGACAGTTCTATCCCCGCCATCAGTGGTGTAATTTTTCGTCACTCTCAAGACTCTTTCACCTCTTCTTCTTTTATTGATAGTTGGCCGTAAACTACGGCATCTTCGTCCCACTTTCGGACGTCTTCTCGTTCAATTGCACGTACTTTTGTTGTGTTCGTTTCAAATGATCCTGCTGCAAGGTTCGTATAGTCGATAGACTGTTGCTGACGATCAAATAAGACAACGGCCTCTTTTAAATCTCCAACGATTACAGGAGCTTTCCCTGCTTTTGTTTTCAAGACCTTGTTTGAGATCACCACCATTTGGCGACCATACAGCATTTTGTTTGTCGGTTCGGAAGGAATATCCTTGAGTAGATATTTACCGTCCGCATCTTTCAGCTGATCCAGATAGTTAAACCCATCTTGGTTTGTCATGATGATCGCACCAGCTGAAATGGCGGTATCTAGCGTAACGTTTAAAGTCTTTTTAATGTCATCCAAGCCCTTAAATTCAACCTTTTTCAAATCATCAAGGATTTTCAGAATAAGTGCATTTCTTGTTGCGGTTGATTTTTTAACGAACCACTTCGCAACATATGTCATGATCGCTTGATCTGTATCCTGCAGCAATGTATTCGAAAGTGGTAAAAGCCCTGCATAGTCAGTGATGGTATATGATAGTTTTGTAAACTTAGGCTGGTCTGTTTCTGGAATGTTCCCCATTTCCTCTATGTCTTGGAATGGTGTCATGTCTCCGTTTTTTTCAAGCATACGACTACCTGAACGGGTTGCTACCGGCTCAACCGTGACATATTGCTCAAGTTGATGTAATTGCTCCCGCTTTAACTCTTTAATAGTTCTTGAAATATCTTCAGGGATCAAGATTCCGCCATCTTCTTCATTTTTTCCTGACATCGCTCTGAATTCAGGATTTTCTAGGAATTCACGTTCTTCATGTGTTAAGGATTTACCTCGAAGAGACTTCATGAACAACTTGGTAAATTTCTTTTGACGTTCTTCCTTATCCCCTTCTGCTCCTTTTCGTCCCTCCGGATTACGTTCTAGCTCCGGCACAAAATTTTCACCGCCAGGTAAATCCGGCACGTTCAGTGATCTTCCTTCTACCATCAATTCAATTTGATTCTTAAGCTCTTTCACTTCATCGAGAAGCTGGCGCGCCTCCTCTGTTTTTCCTTCTGCAAGTGCTTTGTCTGCATCTTCTTTCTTTTGTGTAAACTGCTGACGCAGTTCAATTTCTTTTTTTGTCATCTTTATTTTTTCCTCCTCATAGAACCCAAAAAAAAGCCTTACTCTGGAAGATCAAGGCTTAAAAGTTCCAATTCAATTTTTAAAACTTCATCGGTTGGTGCGCTTCGTTGTTCTTTTATTTCTTCTACTTTCTCTAAGCTGCGGGCACCTACTACAGCTTCGGTATCGCTATATGCAGGTGTCGTTACAAGAGATATGTCATAAACGCGGTGAATTCTGTTTATTCTTCGTTCGTATATGTCTTCATCTTCATTTATGCGCCACTCGTCAGGTTCTTCGCCGTTGTAATCCAACGAAAAGGCAAAAGAACATTGATTAATAACGCCGCTGCGTATATTCTCCATGAGATCGCGCGCATATGACGTGTCTGACGGCTTAAATCTGAATTTAAGACCTATGCCATCTATTTCTAGTTCAAGCCGTCCTGAATCACCTGAAACGGTGTTTCGTGCCAGAGGAAAGTCTTCGCGATGATTGAACAGTGCAACGACGTTTGATAGATCGGTAGATTCTAAAGCGTTCCTGCTTATGATTTCCTTGAACCACCCCAAACGCTCGGACCATTTTTCAAATTTCAAAGCATAGCCTTCCACATATTCGGCTTGTCCTTCACCTTCGGAACGTATCTCTATTGGCGTCGTGAGTAGCCTCACTTCTTTTTCTTTACTCATTCTTGCTGTCACCTCCCTTCATGGCTGAACCAGCTTTAAGCCGCTGGTATTCTTCCATAAAGTCAAGGGATACATAGTTTAGACTTGCAAGATATTTGTCTCCATGCTCAATTGGATTTCTTTCGAGTAAGTCGCGAACCTCATTTTTATTTAATATGCCTGATTCGATCATAAATTTGAAATACTCGGCTTGTGTCTTACTATCGCCGCGCAACTCACTATCAACATTGAATTTTACATAATGACCCGCTTTTTGATCATTGTCAGTAAACAGCTTAATATTTAATTCTTGTTCAAAATTCACGATCCACGGTTGCAATGTGTTTTTTACGTATTCCAGGGATTGATGCTCAATGTTTGAAAATGTGGCTTTATCAAGCTCATTGAGTTTATGCAACGGAACTTTATAAATCATGGCAATTTGAGCTTTATTGAATTTCATAGATTCTACAAACTGCGCTTCTTGCAACGGCATGGCAATAGATTGATATTCTAGTCCATTGTCAATAATGGCTATGTTTTCACCTTGGTTGACCCGTTTCCATTCTTTCCTTACGTTTTCCTTGGGCTTCTCATCCAAGAAAGAAGGTACTTTTAGAATGCCTCGCGGCGTAGCTTCGTTTTTATATAATTTTGCGTTATACTTTGTGGCAGCTGCTTGAGCGCCTATATGCTCTCTCACTACCCCGATAGGCGACTTACCGTGTATGCCGTCCGTAGATAACCCTTTAAAGTGTAACAATTGGTGTTCGTATAGTTCCATCATTCTTCCGTTAACAGTGGTTTGATACCAAATCATTCCTGTTTCGGGATGAATGTATGCGTTTGTCGCATCTGGTCGCAACGGGTAAAGATTTTCAGGGTAACCATGCGCCCCAAATTTAATCATCGAATAGGCATTTCCCCAAGTCAATGCATGCGTCATCATCAGCTTTTTCCACACATAAGCTGTCATGTACGGGTTTGGTCTTGCGTAGATCATATAGGCTGATGGATGATTAGGGTTTCTGTTGACTCCTTGACTCTCTTTTTTAAATGTGTGTATCGGTAGCTTTGCGATGTCATCAGACAGTACGTTGACACAGGCAAAAATGTCCGGCTGCACAAGTGAATTACTTTCACTTACCCTTTCACCGCTTGCCGTTTCTCGTCCTCCGAATAGATTGATCAGCTGACTAAAACCGTCTAATGTTGTTGAGCCGGATCGTTTTTCAAAAAACTTGTCTATAAACATTTATTTCACCTCTCTTTCTGCCGCGCATGACTTGACAGCAAGTAGGCATAAAACATAAAAAATACACCCGTCAGAAATAGACCGATGTTTGTATTTACCCGATACGCTGCCAGCAGAATAAAGGTGCACCCTCCAATAAACAGTAAATCGTTTAGTATTAATTTCAGAAGTACAATAAATTTTTTCACACTCTCACATCCTAAAAACTGAAATTTCCTGAAAAGTGATCGTTTAAGTTAACACTTGCGCCCATATTGTGATACATGGCCCTGGCAAAAGCATTCATAACCGCTGCAGCCGGATCTATTCTTTGCGGTGATTTCGCTTTATCTAGCATTATATTCTCTTGGGCATCTTGTTTGATAATGGCGTTATTATACGCAAAAGTTAGCAATGGATCGTCAGCATGTATGACCTTGCCCTCGTATACTTTTTGTCTGTAATCCTTTGTAGGTAAAGAAAGATGTTGGATCCTTTGCGGAAGCTCCGTCATGTTAAATCCTTTGCTCTCAAGTCTCTGTGCCAGATGTAGTGCATTCCATTTGTCATATGCAATCTCCTTGACTCTCAATTTGTTGACGTGAGCAAATTCAATAATCCATCTTTCAACAAATTGATAATCAACCGCTTCCCCTGGTGTGAATGTCATCCAACCTTGATCACGCCATAAATCATAAGGCACTTTATCAGTAGCCATTTTCTCTTTTGCCTTTTCCTCTGGAATGAAGGAATGCTGGCCGACATAATAAAAACCATCAAGAACACCAACCCACCCGACAGAAGTCAAATCCGTTGTCATAGACAAATCTATACCAAGATAGATCGCCATTTCCTTTAGATCAGGTATTTCACCATGACAGGCCCGCCATTTAGACATTTTCAAATAGCCTTTGTCCTTTTGATCGACCCATATATCCATGTTTTTTGTGAGGAAACTTCTCATCTTTTCAGGCACGTCTAATGCAACATTTATCGCTGACCGTAGTGATTCCATCCCCTCTGGATAAGTTGCTACAATCGGATTTGCCTTGATCCAGTTCGACTCATCCTTTACGTCGTCTTCGGGATCAAGCTCACAGATCATAACAAAATAGTCATCGTTTTCAATTTCAATGTCGGGATCAAGAATTTTGGAAACATATTGATACTCTTTGAAACACGGCCCGTTTAAGTTGAAACCTGCTGTAGTAATGATAACCATCAAAGGGCTTCGACGTGCGACCATTCCACTGTCAATAACATCATAAATTTCACTTGTTTCATGTGCTTGGTATTCGTCGACTATTCCAAGAGAAGGGTTTTTTCCGTCTCCTACCTTTCGGGCTTCACGGGATAACGGTTTGATGATTGAATTTGTTGCGTATTTTGTGACTTGCCCGTTAGCGTCTGTGTATTTCCCTTCTAAAATAGGTGCGTGCTTTAGTTGTTCAATGATTGCTTGATAGACTTCATCTGACTGCTCTCTTGACCAACCAGCAATAAACACGCGGTGTTTTTCTTTAGTAGGAAAGATTTCATATGAAGCCATGATAGCCAGCAACTGTGATTTCGCGTTTTTTCTCGCTAACTGGATGTATGCTTTTCTAAAACGCCTGGCACCATTCACTTTTTTGTAAAAGCCGTAGATATTAGCAGCGATGAATAATTGGAAGTCTGTAAGTTCAATTGGCTTACCTGCTAATATCCCTTCGACATGATTAAATTGCTTGGCCCATTCATAGAAATCAAGGACTGCTTCTGCGTCAAAATAATACGGGCAATCTTCATCTGCTAGCCGCTCTACGTCTTTAATGAACCTCTGAACAGCCCACTTGTGCTTCTTTCCTGCTTTTATTTCCCCCGCTTGGATTTTTTCGCAATATGACCATACGCGCTCAATTAAAAGCTCCGCGGTCATTTCTTGCGTTAGCATTACATGCGACCTCCAAAGCGTTCTTCTTCTTTTGTCTTAGGCTTGTCTTCTTTCTTTGGGATAACGAGTTTACAGCGTGAGGAAATGGTTAAGCCTAAATCACTTGATGCTTGTCTGCATTGTTTAAATAACTTGTCTTGATTTATAAGAAGATCACTGTAGGCAGCATTCGCAATTTCAAACTTTTCTCCCTCTGAATTTTCAGCAAGGGTTGTGATCGGTGTCTCTAATATGATTTCTGTTATTTCTAAATATTGTTTTCTTGCAAATAAAAAACGGGCAAGCGCGTCTACATCTAAATTTGTGATAATTCCGATGTTTTTGAGCTCGTCCGCTATCTTTTTGAATTCTCTTTTTAAGTCTTTTGGTAAGTAAGAAGGAGCTTTCACTTTGTCATCTGGTGCCTTTATTTCTTGCTCTCTTCTTTCTTTAATCTCTTTCTTGGTAAGGTTTTTCTTGCCCTTTACCAACAATAAATCTACCGGTTGTCTAGGCCTCGCCATCCTCTCACCTCCTTTCAAAATTTCATTTAGGGAATTTCTCGCGATGTTGAGGGAGACGCGGTCTACGCCAAATCGTTTCTAGGGATTTAAGGAAGGGGGGCTTCCATTTCCCGCCTTAGTTGATCCATATCTTTTTGACAATCCATTTGCGCTTCTTTGATTTTCTTTTTATAAATTTCGAGTAACTTTTCTGATCTCGCACTCCGAAGGACAACGAATAGCTTTCTAATTTTGCTTTGCTTTCGTCTAATCACTTCGTTTGTAAAGTAAGATGTGTATTCAGTTAGACATCTAGGACAAACTAGAAGATGTTGTTTAATTCCTTCGCCAATCTTTCTAATCCTAGAACAACTTTTAATAATGAATGTTGTTCCACATTGATCGCATACGCATGTTTGATTATCCATTCCCAAACCCTCCATCTTCTTTAGCGGTCTTCCTACTGTGACAGGACGCACACAGTGGCTGCCAGTTAGAAGAATCCCAGAATAATTTTTTATCTCTCTTATGCGGTTTGATGTGGTCCACTACTGTAGCAGCGATACGCTTGCCTTGTAACATGCAAGACTGACACAAAGGATGCTTTGCTAGATAACCTTCACGCGCTTTACGCCATCGACTATTATACCCACGGCGTGATGATGATTCACGGAACAGATCATATAAAGGCTTCGATATCTTATGCTGCCGGCAATATCCTTCGCGCGTAAGTTGAGAACATCCGGGTTCATTGCATGGTTTTAATGGCTTCTTCAATACTGTTCTTCACTTCCTCTCAAAATAAAAACCTTTCTATAAAAAGAAAGGTTAAAGAGATTATTAATTATAGATAAAGATATATTTAAAACCCCAGCAAAACAATACTAATTCCAATCCAATTCCTTAGCTTTTTTATTATATATTTTATCAACTTTTCTATCAGTCAAAACTTTCCCTTTTTGTATTTCTTTCTTAGTTCGACTCCATTCTGCTTTTAAGATGATTTGTTGAAGCTTTTGTATCTTTTTTCGATGCTCCAAAACCAACTTCGGATCATATTTCTCTTTTTCACGAAGTAACGAGATTACAGTAGTAATTTCATTAAGAAGTTCTTTAGCATACTTTTCTGAAGGATTAATCAATAAAGCAATATTAGTTCTTAATTTCCTTAACATTGTAATACTCTCAAAGAAATTAAAATTATCATTCCAACTCTCTTGTTTTTTTAGCATTCTGAGATACGTAGTCCATTTAACAGAGTGCACAAACATTTGATCATTAATTTCTACAAAATTATCCCTCATTTTATTAACCCATTCAATTCTTTGACGACTTATAGTTTCAACTATAGAAGTTCTTCTGGCATGTTTGTTTTGAATTATAATTGTTATAATACCAATCACTATCGAAACAAAACCTGCTATAATTGCAGCGGTTATAACTTCACTTATTTTAAACCCTTTTCCTAAATTCAATGGTAAATTAAAAAGAATTGGAGCTTCTATGATTTCATTCATCTTATTCCCCTCCTACTAAACTTATAGGCAAATTACAAAGAATTAAAATAGTGCTATTACAAATCAAATGAAAAAGCGAGCTGAAATGGAAGCCGCTCTCAATTTATCACCTAATACCATCATAACCACTCTCAAACAAAATGCTTTGCCAAGATCGTGCCAAAAATGTGCCATTTTCGTTTTTATCCATAACAATCATCGGAATTAATATCGAAGTATTCAAATGTCTCTTCAATCACCTTATTACAATCGTTGCATACAGACCAATGACCTTGGTCGTTTAACTCCTCAGAAATAGTAGAACGCTTCTCGCAAGTACAGTAATCTTCTTTAAACAAAGTAATACATCCAATGTTATTAAATTAAAGTTCAAGCCAATAAAAAAGCGACTAAAAGCCGCCTTGAAATAAATTTCCTATTGATTAATTCGTTTACAAATTGAAGCGTCCCATTTCATTATCACTGAACAAACTTAACATTAATTGAATCAGCTATAATTTCTCCATGTTGTTCAACAAGAACATCAAATACACCCTGATAAGAATAGGCATCTACTTTTAAAATTTCAACTTCTCCTGAATCTTTGATAATTGTAACCTCATATTTAGTTAAAGCAGCATCCTTATCATTTATACTTATCCGCTTCTTTTTTAACATAATAACCCTCCAATTTTTTTCATATTTCCTCTTTTTTGTCCACATCACTGAGTTCATTAATTAAGAATTGTATGACCAAGTTCAAACCATTATTTTTAATTTCAAACTTCCCCCAAGCTCTTCCTGAATAAGCTGTTGTCCAGTTATGGATAATTTCTTCTAAATAATTTGTTTGTTCCTCACTAATTTTATTCAAAGTCTTATTTATAACCATTTTTTTTAATTCAGGAAATAACTCGTGATTAAAAGATAACTCCTCTACTTTGTTTACTTCGATATTCACACCGGAATCAACTAAACTTATTAATTCACAAGCAATCGTACTTAATACAGCTTTTTTTAAAATTTTCATTTTTATATCCTCACTTCGCATATATTTTTACTTTATTTATTTCGGCTTAAATGCTGGAATCTTCAATATTTATCCACAAAATCCACCAATTCACCATATCTATTATTGTGTCTAACTCAGGGAATCGCTGAATCCTTTGCCCCTCTTGCTTTTCAGCCATTTCCTTAAAATGAGTTGGACATTTTCTCATTATGGTTAGTTGATGAAAAAGAGCGCAAAAAAAGACCCACCTGCCATTTAAACAGATGAGCCTATAAGCCAAAGTCGTCCATTGTTCTATCCATTGTGTCTTGTGTGATCCCAATATATCTCAAAGTAATATCTGGGCTTGAGTGGTTGAATATTTCTTGCAGCAAGGCCACATCCTTGAACTTTTTATAATGCCAGTATCCAAATGTTTTCCTTAATGTATGTGTACCTATGCTATCAAGCCCGACATACTCCGCTGCCTCTCTCAAAATGTTGTATGCACTGCTACGGCTGATTGGTTTGTTGAGTCCTTCTCTACTTTTAAAAAGATACTCTTGATCATCTTTGTCTTTAATATATTGATCTATCGCTTTTCGAAGCGTCTTGTTTATTTTGATTCTTTTCTCTTTACCTGTTTTTTGTTCTCTAAGGGATACGTACTGTTTTCTCACGTTCTTCACCCTTAATTCCAGCAGATCGGATATGCGCAAGCCCAGATTGATTCCCGCCACAAACAGCAGCAGGTTTCGTTTGTTTCTCTCACCTAAATACTTCTTTATATAATGGATCTGATCAAGGTCCCTTATCGGCTGAACAAAATTCATGATTTATCCCCCTGCTTGTACACTTCTTCTCTCAAAGCAAAGGCCAGTCTATAATATGCTTTATTTTTGAATCGGTAATAGTTCCTTTGGCTGAGGCCCATATCTGCGTAAATCTCATAATCAAACATTTCTTCGTCTTGCATGTAAAGCATGACCAAGATGCGGCGCTCTCTTTGTGTAAGACGATTAACGCCCCTTTCAATTCGCTTCATGTATTTTTCCCGCTCAAACTCCCTATCCATTTTTTTAAGGGCTGCATCCTCGGTCGATGAATGAAACTGATTTGAGAAACTAGGCGGCGTAATGGTGTAAGTTGTTGTGATCTTTGGAAGAAAGTCTTCCGGCGTTTGCAACCTAAATATTTTATATTTTTCCATCATCTTTTCCATTTTGAATCTTGTTTTTTCCTCGTCGATTTGAGGGATATCTAAATTCATTTGATCTGTTTGTTCGTTTGCTTTCTTATCATTTTTATTAGTCATCCCAATCACTCCCTTTATTTTCTGCGCATGACACCGCCTTTGGATCGTTTTAACCGCTGCATGTTTTGCCCCATTAGCTCTCTTGAATCTCTGTCAGTGAGCTTCTGTGTGTTCTCTTTGGGCTTTTCCTTCTTCATGTTCATCCTCCGTTCAGACAAATAAAAAACGGACACCAACCAGCACCCTAAAAAGGTGTTGATCAGTGTCCGCAGGCTCTCCGTCTTGGACATAATTAATTTAAAAAAACAACTTTTAATTCTAAAAATTCAACTTCGTATTCATCAAAGTGCGCTTCAAGTTCCTCATTAATAGCTATCCTACCCTCGCTATCAAAAGATTCTAAAACGGTCAAAAATATTTCAACTACTAGTATACCTTTTATTACCGTGAATTCTATAGTTTCAAAATTAGCCATTCTACCGTGGAAGAATCCATCCAGTGCATCAAAAACATCATTTTCATCAATTGAATCTCTGGTTTGAAAAGAAAGATGAATTTTTGTTAATTCTTTATTCATTTGCTCCTTTATATTTTTAGAGTAATCTTCCCTAAAATGGAAGTAATGATTTCTTACCTCCTTAACTTCTGAAATAGAATTATCAGAAAAGCTTTCGCTATAAATAGCTCCTGCTTCTTTCATGAACACATCAGAATTAAACATATAGAATTCCATTTTTGTCTTATATTTAAATTCATTTAGCAACTCGCTTCTAGGCCCAATTGTTTTTCCTTTGGATTCGTACCACCAATCTTTTTTTTCGTCATCTGTAATGAATATAACATTGTTTGGTTTTTCAATTGCATAATCAATAATCTGTCGCCAAAGAATGTAGTCTCCATACTTCTCCAATATCATCTCACCATTATGAAACTTAGCTCCTTTTTTAGAGGCATCTCTGTACCCTGGTGGTATCTCTAATGAATACCTTTTATCAGCTTCTTTTGCTATTTCTTCGAGTTCATTCTTTTTATATGGTTGCCCCACTTTATTTTCAAATAATGTGGTGATTTGTTGCTTAATGTGATCATTTTTCAATAAGATAGGGTGATCCTGTTGTTCTTGTGATATTTCAGAAGCTAATCTATCTATAGATGATTTTATTTGTTCAATTATAGAATCAATGCTGAGCGTAACGTGTTTTTTTCTATAAGAGCCTAGCTCTTTTTTTAAGCTGGAATCTATTTCAGATGATTTTTTTCTTAAAATTGACTCTATTTTTTCATAAGAAGTCTGTTGATCTAAAATGACATTTGTTCTATTAAGGTGAAATTCTAATGCTATTTGATGCGGTAGCCAGAGTCGATCTTTTGATTTTTCTAACAAAGCAAGTAATTTTTCTGATGTTTCCTTTGAATACCTATACAAATTAAGTAGAATATTTGTATCTAGCACGATTACTGAATTTGTCCAAATATCAGTATTTTTATTATCAAAATAAAATTCTTCAAATAATGATTTCATAATAATCCCTCTAATCCAAATAAATTCTAGATGATAGTTATTATATAGGATTTCATGCGACATTACTATTAAAGTTAAATGATCTTCAACTCGGATTGTTTTGGTTCATCGTGCTTCCTCTTTATATCAACGTTTAAGACCTGCAAAATCCAAAGAAGAGTATCCATGCCGGCAACAGCTTCTTTATACGGTTCATTCGATTTCACGCCTCTTTTTCCAAAAGCGTTCATTCGATGATTTGTCGCCACATGTTTTGCCCCATGAGTTCACGTACTCGTGTAAGCTTCTGCGGTCGTTTTTTCAGATTTTCCTTCTTCATAGCTGCTCCTTTCTGACAAAAAGAAAACGGACACCAACCCGTACCCTTTAAAGGTGTTGGTTAGTGTCCGCAGGTTCTCCGTCTCGGACTTCGTCTATTTCTTTTTCAATATGAATTTCTTTTTCATATAAATCTTCTTTTTTAAGAAACATAGTTTTCTTACATAAGTTATATTCTCGATGATCTCCCACTAAGATGACTTGTTTATCTACAGGATGAATCAGATACCATTTATTGTTCTTATCGTCTATCCAATAAGTTATTTTACGTTTGTACCAATTACCTAATTTAGAAACCGGGTATATAATAGTAGGTAATGGCAAGGTAATGAACAATAATATTATACCTAGAACTAAAAATTCTTTCCAAGACTTAACCTCACCAGTCACTGAAAAAACATCATTATATACTCCAATAAATAAGAACAACGTTAATAATAAATATATTATTATAACTAGGTTCTTTAACCATGAAATCATTTTTACACTTTGCAAAAGAGAAATACTAGTAGTCATACTGCAAATTACAATAAAGATTCCCAAAATCACCCAAAACAATGTCAGTATGAAAATAAAGTTTCTATAGTAATCTGGGTTAAGTGGAATCAATTCAGATAATAGATATAAAATAACTGTAAAAAAAAACGTCAAAGATAAATAATTAATAACGTAAAAAATAAATAACTTTTCTTTAGAAAAAAACTTTTTTTCAATAATGCCTGCTGAAATAAATGAAATTGGCTTTAAAGCACTAAGCAAAAAGATAATGGACAATGAGATACCTGGAATTTTAAGATACTCGCTCATTTCCTTAATAATGTCTTTGAAATCCATTCTAAAATCTCCCTTTAAATTTTTTAGCATAGAAGGAATGACAAAAATTTTGTCAAATTAAGATAACTATACCAAAAATAATTGAATATGGGTGATTAGATTATGAAATGCATTTACTGTAAAGATGAAACATCATTTACAACAATAAATCATGATTATATTTGTGAACCTTGTGCAATTTCGAAAAAACACGAGGTATGTACTAAGTGTGGGAATTATTTTGTTATTGGCTCATCAAATAGTTCCTCTTGTACAAGTTGTGAAGAAAAAGGCTTAGATTAAAAGCTTTAAAGTTTTAGAAACGAGTCTTAAAAACATATTTTAAGACTCGTTTTAATTTCAATTAGATTTTTGAATAAAAAATTGTCATTTCGCTTGGTGAAAGATTTATTTAAAAGACTTTCAATCGTTCTATGATATGCCGCTGTTGTGTTTTCTCCTATCCGAAAGTCGGTTCCGGCTTTTCATCTGGCGTCACTTGATCATCTTCATACTCAATATCAAGATCAAGCTGCACAGCGTTTTGACTTAATCTCATTAGCAAGATTTCAAAGTCGTTTAGATGTCTCAGCGACTTCAAAGCTTTGTTTGATCTATATTGAAGATCCCATTGCTCATCTCTTTTATAGAGAGAAATTGGTACCTCAAAATTCAATTCTTCGTCATGCTCACATTCAAAGAAGATTGTAGCGTGATTAAAGTGGCTCCATGATCTATCCTCATGATGTTCTACTTGAACACTAACCTCCACCGCTTCATACTCTGGTCCATCATCATACTCAACTTCAAGTCCGTCAGTTTCCACTTGCTTTGCCACATACTTCTTCCATTCATTAAAGAGGTCAGACAGTTTGATAGTCTTTTCTTTTTCTTCGATCATTAAATTCTTGAAGTTCTCAAGCAGTGTTCGGTTATCAAATGACGCTTCTTTTATCGTTTCGACTAGCACATGATCCAGCTTGGTGATGTATTCTGAGTAATCGTAAGTTTCAAGGTAAGGAACAATTACACTTTTCAACTTGTTTTCAATGACTTTCCTTGCTTCTCCACCGTATGAAGCAAACAGGTCTTCAAGCGCTTTTGAAACGCCTTGTTTCAATTGCTCTGCGATAAGATTTTCAACAATTCCATTTTCTAATTGTTGTGCAATAACATCTTTGATATTTTTTTCAAGATTCATTATTTTTTCCTCCTAGTGTTACTCAAATTTATTTTTAAAATACGAACACAAGTTCTTATTCATGGTGTATAATATGTTTATTCTTGTAAAAAGGTGGTGAATTCAATGGCTAAAAATAAAACTGAAAATGTTTTAATTACTTTACTAACCTTCTTTTGTATCACGATGATTGCAATTAAAGTAGTTCCAACACTAGCAGGGAAATAAATCCCTGCTTCTTCATTGTCCAAGTCCTCCCATCAACCCTGCGACAGCAATAATCCCCATGAAAGCCAGCAGAGTGAAGATGACAGGTCCGTTTGACTCGCGCTTTGCCATGACGACGTTCCCTTCAATGATCAAGTCAGGGCAACTATCGGCAAGCACCGGTACGAAAAATTTCGGCACGCCTAAATATGCAGCTGCATCATCAATCGTCATTGCTTTGTTTTTGCAGGCTTTGACCGCCTGGGAAAGCTCGACATGTTTAGGTAAATTCATGGTATTTCCTCCCCCGCAGGGGATGAACCCCTGCTATCGTTTAGTTTTATAACTGAAATCAAATCTAACTCGGTCAAAACTTCCTTTAATCGTTTCAATGATTGTGTGACCGTGTTCGGGAGCCTCTATGTAATGCGCTGTGTTGTTGATCCCGTCCAGCACGATCACTTGTACCTTGTCTTGTTCAACTAATGTTGTGAAAGGCTCGTTTTTTATTAATGAGATAGTCTGCGGTCTATTCACAATCTTCACTCCAATGTGATATAATTAAGGTTCCTAAGTTTAATTACTCACATTGAACTGATGTGAATTCTTACCGCTGAGACTCGACGGATTGATCTGTGCGCTGCCAACGCCAGTCTTTACGTTTGAGTCTCTTTTTATATGGCTTGGGTGGATGTTGCAGCCTATATGCTGCCAGTTCAACCTCTGACATAACCCACGCTTTTACTGGACCTGCTTTGTATGGATTCACTACAGTTTCCAATATGCTCACCTCCTTTTATTCGTCACGCTGCGGAACGTTGAGATTATAGATTCTTTCGAGTTCTTCGTCAGATAGTTTTTCGCAATACTCGCGACCAACGTTTGTGAGACTCAACCACTCGATCATTAACGCTCTATCATCACTACTCATCACTTGATGCCTCCCCTCTTTTTGAGGTGGCGCACGGCTGCTGCCTTGATCCATTTCGAACAATCTTCATATCTCGCGATGACTTCGAGTTGTCTTGCCGTTGCTTTCTCAAATGACAGCAACAAGGTGCATTTTCTCTTCACGCTGCTTGTCCCCCTTTCCGAAGACTCCACCTTTACGTTGCTTAATCTTTCCAAGCTCTGCTTGGTCAATTATGAGCAACAGGATGTCATCAACATTGCGTGCTAAACGATTTGCAATGTGTCTGATAGGCTCGTGGTCCTGCCACATTTGTCTAAATAAAATGATGTCTTTTTCATCAAATATGAAATCGCTGTGCGGACAAGCATAGTAAACCGGTTGCTGTTCAAACAACTTGCGTAATTCTCTCTTCTTCACGCTCATGGCGCTTTTTTTGATGTGCATTGGTTCATTTGCCCCGACACCGTTCGGACGCTCCTTGATCTTTCCTCGTTTGCTGAAATCAATCATCAGCATTAACACTTCTTCTTTTGGCCTGCGAAACAGCTCGGCCATTTCACTCAAAGACCTGCCTTCGTACCAGTAATCCAAAAACCTCTTGAGGCCAACAATGGTCCATTCGAAATTGAAATCTTCTAAAATGATTCTAATAGCACTCACTTTGCAATTTCCTTTCTGCGACCGACCTCTTTATGCACAATATGCATAAATGTTGTCAGATTCCTTTCTACGAGCCAATAACGTGGGTTCAACCCATTTATCACTAGAATACTTCTTTCTGCTCTGTTAGGCTTTCTACCGCCTTTTTTCAATTTCGTTCCTCCTTATTTTTTTCATAATCATTCAGACTTACTTCCAGCTGATCTATTAAACTATCAACCTTCTCAGATGTGATTTTCATGTTTTACACTCCCTTAGAACGGCAATAATTCTTTGCGTTTGTCCGATGTGTCTTTAAAAATGATGTACTGCTGTTTTTGGGTGATGCGTGATACTAGCTTGCTGTCATACATTTGATACAGCTTTTCGCTAGTGAGGTTTGTTGTATAGATGGTCACTTTATCCTGCCGAGCAGATGTTACTTTGTAGATGAGACGATGAATGAAATCGCTGGCTTTACTATCCGAATGTTCTGACCCTGTTTCTGCACCGATGTCATCTATCACGAGAAAATCGGCTTCACCCATCAACTGTGTTACATATGCTTCTGTGTACTTACTCTGTTTGTTGCTGAATGAATCTTTAATTACCGTTGCAGCATCTTCCATATTGATAAACAAACATGATCTTCCTTTGTCTTTAGGGTTGTCGGGATCAGGAGGCACGTTGAGTTCTCTAAGTGCTGCATATGCAAGATGACTCTTACCCACTCCTGGATGGCCCTGCAAAAAGATGTTGAACACTTCACCTTGTTGCAAATGTTTAACAAGATCCATCATGCGACTTTTATTCTTGGTCTCTTCTGGCTCAGCAACATTGTAATTATCAAATGTTGCTTGTGAGACAGTTCGCTCCCTGAACATGCTTCGTTTCTCCAACGTATTAAATTTTTTCTGCCGCTGGCTATATTCAATTTGACTTTCTAAGTCCTTTTGCAATTTCTTTGACTCTTCTTCCAGTTCACATCGAGGGCAAATAACTTTCCCATTCATCACCATCATTCGGACAGGTTTTACAACATCTTCACTGCCACGAGTGTATGTGTGCTTATTACAATAATCAGAATGGAAGGTCATTTTGTCGGTTACTTCGGCTGCCACCGCCTTTATGCTGTGCACGCTTTATCACCTCATCACTGTTGTTTAAGTAACCTTCGAATTTTGTTCCGAAAAGTGTTTCGGGACGAAGGAATTTACTCATGTCAGGGTTATCACGCCATTCAAAGCATTTTGCTAAGATGACCTTTTTAAAATCATCGAATCTGAATCCCTCATTCCATCTTGCTTTTATTAGTTGCTGTGTCTTTGGTGTGGTGTGACGGTAATTTTTCTCTGACATTTGGTTTAGAAGATCAGTTATGAGTTTGAATGGGATTTCTGATTCATCCGCAGTCGGGTTTCCCGACAATATATCTTTATTCTTCTTTCTTACTTCTTCTTTCTTACTTCTTCTTTCTTGTTCGTTACTTTGTGTTACTGTAACGTTACATGTAACATTACCGCTAGTTTCTAGAGCAAGAGCCTTCTGTTTCTCCCTATGTTTGGCTACTCTTTTCCTAGTGTCTTCCCTGATTTTATTCATCGCATCAACATTTTGATGTTTTTCCCAATTGCAAATACTTATATAGTGGTTGTCGTTAATCTCAATCATGCCGAATTGCTTAAAAGTATTGAGAGCCATTCTTACGACTCCTAAAGGTCGATTAAAAATAGCTGACAACATTTCCTCTGTGTATGGAACATTTTCGCTTAAATATATATATCCCGAGGCGTTAGTTTTACCAGCCTGAGCAAGTAATTTGACCCAGATAATTAATAGTGTGTCAGATTCAGGCATTTGCTCAATTAACTTTATTTTTTCGTCATCAAACATATTGGTGCTCAATTTCACAAACTTGATTTCAGCCATGATTTAAAGCTCCTTTTGTATTTGCTGCTATCCAAGCTTCTACCGCTTTTCGTGAATATCTTTTATGCTGACGTGGAGCACCAGGTAAACTTGTCAAATCGAGAGTCGGGAAATCTGGTCGATTAAAATAAAGCTCGTCTGCTGTAGCAGCAGTACATTTTAAAATGTTTTCATATACCTGTTTTTTTGTTAGTAGTTCATCTTTGGAAGCGATAATCATTAACATCTCTTCAATTTTTGGAATTAATGCGGCACTCACATTTGCGATAATGCTATTTGTAATTATTTCAAGATCAGAATCTTCAAATTCAAATTTCATTTCACTTTACACCTCACACCTCTTTTTATGATTAGGCTTGTCCTTCAAAAAAGGTGAAACAAAAGTTTCAAGCCTCTTTATTTTTTTTGTTCTTCTCTTTTTTTACTGGTGTGTAATAAGGTGCCACAGCCTCAGTAAAAAGTTTTTCTCTGTCTTCTGTTCCAAAGAAAACTTCTCCGAGAAACAGGTTGCTTTTTCTCTTTTGCTTTTTCTTAGCCATAAAGATCACCTCGACACATAATATGCAATATGGACAGTAGGACTAACCTTCGAATTTTGATTACTATAGGAAGCACTCTATTTAAAAAAAATAAACCGGTGGCAAATTTAATTTTTCACTTAGTTGAACTAAAGAAGAGTGAGACGGGTTAGCTTTCCCTTTTTCCAACTTACAAACATAAGAGCTAGAAAACCCAGTAACCAAACCGAATTGGCGTTGAGTTTCATTTCTTTCTGACCTTATTTTTTTAATTTTTTCTGCAAAAGAAGCAGTTTCGCGGTTCATTGTTTTCACCTCCCCGAACGCTTCCTATAGGAAGCACAAGTAAAATATACCAGCCTTTAGCTTTTTGTGCAACCATTATTTTTAAATGTTTCTTATGGGAACCTACATGTTATAATTATTTGTAGCGGTGTGTCGTGTGTCGTACACAAACACACAGTGGCATTAAATCGAGGTGACCTTATTTATGGACAAAAAAAATGAATTAATCGGTACCAACTTAAAAAGGTTAAGAGAAGAGCATAAACCAAAACTTTCAATAAGGCGACTTGCTCAAGAAGTTGGTTTAAGTAACGGTTACTTATCAAAACTTGAAACAGGAAAAATTAAAAGCCCTTCTTTGGAAGCTCTGACAAAGCTTGCTGATTATTTTAATGTTGACCCCACCTATTTTGTTACTGATCCAAGAGATCTTAAAAAAATGGGTAAAGAAGCTGAGAAAGTAGTTTTCGCGAAAGAACTAACTCTTGAAAATATCAAAAATGCAAATATTATAGATGCAGATGGCAAACAAATAACAGATGATGAGCGTAATTTCATGCTAGATGCCCTTAAAAATTACAGAGCTTCTAAGGCTAAATTTTTAGAAAACGATTCACCTGAAGAGGATTGATTTTGATCTTCTTTTTTTGTTGCTTCTATGATCTCCATTAATTCTTCATATTTTATAGCCATTTCACTACCCTCCAAGGAATACTTGTTCTATGTACGTTTTAGTCTATATTAGATATATTTAAAATAATTTCCTGTTTTCGTATTTTTTGAAAACAGGAAACTTCCCCAGAAAACACGAAAGACGATACCAGATTATAGGTAGCGTCTTTTTCATATCTTATATTTACATTCCTGGTCTTACATCTTTTGTTTCATATACTGTTTCTGGGTTGTTAGTGATAAGTGAGTGAATTTCCGAAACAACTATTGTTGCTCCTAGTGTAATTGTTAAAACAATTACATTGAAACGTTTAGTCATGTATAGCACCCCCTAACTCTTAGAGTGTATACCTAAATCCAATTCTATTCAATTCATTTTTTGGGAAACTTGCCCTGAAATAATCTTTGCTTTTTGAAAAATAATGATGGGATAATAGCAACTTTTCTGATGACAATTCTGTTATTCCATCAAAAAGAAGCGCATATTTATTATACCTATCATCCTGATAAAATTTGCTTAAATCCCCATCATGTTTTAATAACGTGGTGAATTCACTCACTGCAAATTCATCATTAATTCTTTTATCCCAGTATTTTTGAAGGAAAGCTATTTCTTCTTTATTCTCAATTATTTCGGCCTGTCTATCAGGGAATTTTGAATAGAGGTCAATACATTTAAGATAATAAGAAATTGATTGTTCATAGGATTCTAGAAAATATGAAAGACCTAAAATATGATAAGCAGTAATGTTGTGAGCTGTGCTGAAATTTCTGTCCAAAATTCTGTTAGCTATTTTTCTTGACTGGATTAATTCTGTTTTTTGCTTTAAGTAAATATTAACTTGAATTTCATCTAACCTAGCACCGTATGCCATTTTTAGAAACGGATCACTAACCTGAAACAATAAGTCATTTATTTGATCAATAGTATAAATAGTTAAATCATAAAGACCATTCAAATAATAATAATAAACATGTAAGACCTTCACCATGATTTCAGTTTCCAAAAATGTGGTCTTAAAATTTCTTAAGTTATCTAAAAAAGCGTTTCTTTCAAATATAAACCTCGACTCAATCATTAGTGAATATAAAGCACATAACTCTCGAGACTTGGGATTCCTTTTGCTTTTATATTCTCGTGCAATCACACTTGTGTAGTCGTACAATTGTTTAGAATAGCAATATTCTAAAGCAGCAGGAACATTTTTAGAATTAATGCCTTCTTTAAAATAATTTAAAATGAGTTCAATTTCGTTCTCTTTGTCAATGTAATTAATGATCTTATGAACTATCCAGAACGAGACATCCTTACCATTTAAAAATTTGCTTAAATAACTACTGCTTATGCCCAGCTTTGTTGCAACTTGTTTTTGACTTTCTTTAGACATTTCTATTGAGTTTCTTAAATGTGTCCGTAAGTCTTTCGCGATTGTACTTGTCATATATGATCACCTTACCATTGTTAAATTTATCATGAAGTACAAAAAAATGTTGTCGTAAATTGTCGTAGAAGTATGAATTTTTGCTCTAATAAATAAGTTAATTCAATTATAATCCTATTGTGTAACTTATTAACATACGACTTTCGGAGTTATTTAGATTAAAGGTTTAATTCGCAAAAGGTTTGCTTAGCATTCGAAATATGATTTCGAACAGTCTTTTCGCTAATAAAAAGCTCGCTTGCAATTTCTTTTGTTGTTTTATCTTGGACGAGCAATTCGAATACTTCTCTTTCTCTTTTGGTTAATAGCGGCTTGGATTGAAACTCTTTCTCCTTCAAGTATTGTAACCCTCCTTGCTAAGGTGAGAGCTCTAGTCTCTATAGAATGGGATTCTGTATAGTCGAGATATCATATGCCGGGTACCTGAGGTAGGTGACGTTAAAATCAAGAAATCCCGCATATCAGCGTCCAATTTACTGCGCTTTCAGCCACGCAAAAAAGGACGAGTCTCCTCACCGAGACATCGTCCTTTTTTACGTGGTATTTAAAAGATTGTAATGGCGCCTGTTAACAATGCAATAAGTGTTGTAAAAAGGGCAGTTAACACGGTCCATAGGAGTGCGTATTTTTGCAAATCACCAATATCTTTGTTCAGCATACCAACAAGCAGCAGCGTTGAAGCCACAAGCGGGCTCAGTAAGTGGACAGGCTGTCCTATGATAGAAGCACGTGCAATCTCCACCGGATCAATCCCGTAAGCTGCGCCGGCTTCAGCCAAGATTGGCAGCACCCCGAAATAGTAAGCATCATTTGAAAGAATAAATGTAAATGGCATACTCGTCAAAGCCACAATTAGCGGGAAAAATGAGCTGTAGGAATCTGGAATCATGTAAATGACCAAATGGGCAATGGCCTCAACCATCTTTGTTCCTGAGAAGATCCCTGTGAAAATTCCTGCTGCAAATACAAGTGTGATAACCGTTAATGCGTTTCCTGCATGAGATAAAATTCGCTCACGCTGATCTTCAACCTTTGGATAGTTAATCATGAGAGCGATGACAAATCCAATTAAGAAAAGTACAGGAATTGGGATGATATCCATGACTAGTGTGACCATGACAGCAATTGTAAGGAAGAAGTTAATCCAAATCAGATTCGGCCTTTTGATATCGGCTACTCCATCCTCAATTGACGCAGCCAATTCAGGAGAAATGGACGGCTCTTCTTTGTACTGAATTTCTGCAATCCCAATTCGTTTTCTTTCTTTTTTCCCAAGAATATAAGCAGTAAAAAGTATAAAAAGACCGCCTCCAACCATCGTTGGGAGTAATGGAATGAAAAATTCGCCTGCATCTAATCCAAGCGCCGCGATGGCACGAGTAGCTGGGCCGCCCCATGGCGTCATTCCGCTCATAATTCCTAATGATAATAATGAAATTGTTCCTAAAATTAATGGGTTCATCCCAATTCTTAAGAAAAGTGGAAGCATAGCTGATACGGTAATCATATACGTTGTTGTTCCATCACCATCTAAAGCAACAAGCATAGACAAAATCGCTACCCCAAAAGCAATTTTGACAGGATCACCTTTTACAATACGTAGAATGAGTTTAATCAGAGGATCAAACAATCCAGCATCCAGCATGACACCGAAGAATAAAATCGCAAATAACAATAAAGCAGCTGATGGTGCAACAGTTTTCAGTCCATCAAGCATCATGTCCCCTAATCCTTTGTTAAAGCCACCGATCAATGCAAATATGATAGGTACAACGGTTAGAGCCACCACCGGATGCATACGTTTAGTCATAATGAGAAATGTAAATGTCAAGACCATCAAGATCCCTAAAATAGCTAGCACTTTATATCCCTCCATCCTCTTCTTTACATGATCTGCAAGCGCCCCCTTGCACTTGCGATCTATATGTTAGCGCTTTCTATTTCAAGGATATAATAGCTTTTTTTATAATGAAAATATCGATTTTTTCGTATATTCAATAAATTCCTTTTATAATCAACCTTGCTGATTTCTTAAAAACTCAATGAACGCTTTCACAACAGACAAATGAAGTGAGTCTGGCTGGTACATGAGCCATGTATCTCTTAAAACAGGCTGTCCATCTTTATACGAAAGACCTTTTACAAATAACTCATCACTTGGTCTGAGGCAAATTTCTGGGACAATGGCATAGCCTAAACCATGCTTCACCATCTCTTTTGATGTATCCTGACGGTCTGTCTCCATCGTGACAAGCGGAGGCATTGTGAATGTTTCCTGCCACCATCTGTTAATCAGCCGTTTCAATGAACTGTCTGTATGATAGTCAATGAGCGGCAGATTCGGGAGATCCTTTAGCTGGATTTCTGATTTTGAAATGATGCAAAGACGCTCTTTATCGAGCAAAAAGCGCTCTCCATTCCAGTCATAATCGCCTCTTAAAATCCCTAAATGCACACTTGATGTTCCTAATAAATCCATTACCTTTGTGCTCCAGCCTGTGTTGACCATAAATTGAACATGTGGATACTGCTTAGAAAATTCTTTTAATATTTCTGGCAGTTTATACTGGGCAAAGTTACTTGAGACCCCTAACCGGATCGTTCCTTTGACCTTTTTTTGCATATTGAGCATGCCATCTTTTGTTTGCTGCAGCTGTTTGAGCATGTCATTTGCATATTGAGCCAAGTATTCGCCCTCTGATGTAAATTCAATTCCTCGTTTTCTTTTAAAGAAAAGCTTCATATCAAACTCCTCTTCAAGCTGTTTCAATCGATAGCTTAAGGCAGGCTGAGAGACAAATAATTTTTCTGCCGCTTTTGTGATGTTCTTTTCTTCATAAAGTACCTTTAAAAACCGCCAATCTTTTTCATCCATTGTTTGCCCTCCTTTTTTACTAATTATAAAATAATTTTATTGATTTCTCTCAAAATAATGTATTTAACTTATTTCTTATTATACTTTACCATTTTGGTTAGATAAACAGTTTATTAAAAATTGAGGGTGAGAGTAATGAGAAAAGTTCCAATCACAATCATGCGAGGCGGTACAAGCAAAGGGGTATTCATTCACGCGAACAATGCACCATATGAACACGATGAGCTCGAAGCATTTCTATTAGACATTATGGGCAGCCCTGACCGGCTGCAGGTCGATGGAATCGGCGGCGGTAATTCTTTAACAAGCAAAGTGGCGATTATCGATAAAGCCACACGCCCGGATGTGGATGTGAACTATACATTTGCACAAGTCAGCATTAATGAGAGATATGTCGACTTTAAAGGAAACTGCGGGAACATCTCATCAGCCGTTGGGCCGTATGCGATCATTAAAGGACTTGTTCAAGCGGTTGAGCCCATTACGACTGTACGTATCCTCAATACCAATACAAATAAAGTCATTACGGCAGAGGTCGAGGTCGAAAATGGAGAAGTAAAATTTGAAGGACAGGCAGAAATTCCAGGCGTAAAAGGAACTGGTTCTCCCATTTATTTATCCTTTGAGAAACCTGAAGGCGCTGTCACAGGTAAAACCTTTCCAACTGGAAACAAAATTGATACGATTCAAACAAAGTTTGGCGAGATTCCAATCTCGATCGTTGACATTGCAAACCCAATTGCCTTTATTCGCGCGAAAGATATTCAATTAAAAGGAACTGAATTGCCTGAAGAGTTTACAGACGAATTACTGGATGATTTAGAAGAAATTCGTTCCCTTGCTGCTGAAATGTGTCATTTTGCACCAAAAAAAATGGCCACATTACAGTCTCCAGCTGTTCCAAAGCTTGCGCTCATTAGTGAGCCTACTGATTATGTAGATACAAATGGAATCTTGAGACGAGCAGAAGATATGGACATCATCGTTCGTATGCTATCGATGCAACGACCGCACCAAGCACTTGCCATTACCGGCTCTGTCTGCGTGACAGCCAGCTGTTTCTTAGATGAAACGCTTCCTTCTCAGCTGTTTCAAGGAAAAGATGACACCCTTCGAATTGGGCATCCTGCTGGTATTATGCAAACTGAAATTGACATCTCTGAAAACAGAGTCAAAGTTATTCGAACCGCAAGAGAAATTCTAGACGGAGTTGTCTTCACAAAACAAGATTATGTGATTCAGCCTCAGATTAAAAGAGAAGCTTAAAGCAGACGAGAACATCGTCTGCTTAGATTGTTGACAAAGGGCTAAAATGATCTTGATTTTAGCCCTTTGTCTTCTTTTCAGCGTGATAGAAACCTTTGCAGTCTAGGAAGGACGAGCACAGGAGCGGAGCGAATGTGACATTCGTGAGCACCGGAGCGCAGACCTGACACCGAATGCGAGGGTTTGTCTACACGCTGAGCAGACGAGAATATCGTCTGCTTTTTTTAATGCTGTAGCGGTGCATCTATATCTCCGGCAGAATGAGCTTTTATCTGCCCTTTCTCATCTTTTAGCTGGAGATGACCGTTGTGGTTGACCCCGCAGCAAATACCCTCTTCCCATGTTTGTTTTTCACGGTCTAACGAAATCCGCAGCGGTTTATGAAGACGATATAACCGTTTGTTGTAGAGGGCAGTGAGTGCTTCAAACCCTTCATTCTTCCAGCGTGTATGATATTTTTCAAAAGCGGCTGCAAGTTCCTTCACAAGCTGATCGGCATTCACCTCTGTAAGCTCTGATAGGCAAATGGTTTTGTACGGAACATGCTCCGGCTTTGTCTTCACATTGATGCCAACACCAATATAAATGGCTGTACGGTCCGCTTCAATCAATGTGCCTGATACCTTTGCTTCATTGATGAGAATATCGTTTGGCCATTTAATCGCCAGCTGATCCTCAGCCCTTATGAGAGGTTTAAGTACATCGTAGATCGCTAGTGCCGTCAGCGGAGCAATCGTTGACTGGGTGGAGAGTTCTTCTGGCGGCAAAACCGTCATGGTCAAAGCGACATTCCCTGCAGGCGTTTCCCACGGCCTGCCTAGTCTGCCTCTTCCTGCTGTCTGCTGATGTGCATAGACAGCAAATGAAGGTTTTTCTCCTTGCTGAATGAGCCTTTTCGCTTCATTATTTGTACTATCAATGGTGTCATATTGAAAAATCTTCATGTGTTCTCCTTTTGTTTCTTCTTGATATGGTCTTTTTATTATAACAAAATGAAGCTTACACGTTGATGAGGCTGCATACTACCCATTTCGCTGAGCTTGAAATGTCTCTTTTTCTTCCTCTGTAAATGGGACAGGAGCGCCTGTTTCTTTATTAATTTGGACCATGGTGACTGAGCCTGTAAAGCATGGTTCCTGCTGCTCGTTTTCTCCTAAATAATGAAGAATAAGTGAGCTTGACCCAACTTTTTCCGGCTTTACATACACACGAAGCCGCTCCCCTATCTCCACCTGTTTGATGTAATCACATTGCAGGTTTGCCACGACTGTAATCGTCTCTTTCACACGTTTCATTCGTTTATCCACAATTCCTGTTTTTTGAAAAAAGGCAATCCGTGCTTCTTCAAAATACACAAATGGGGTGACATTGTTCATATGGCCGAACATATCCGTTTCTGAAAACCGGACAGTCGTTTCGACATAAAATCGAAAAGATGCCCTCCACTCTTCAAACGGTTCCTCAATATATGACGGAAGTCTCACTTTATCATCTCCTTATTCATCAATAAACGCCTCTCCCAATATTGGAAGAGGCGTTTATTTTGTGTTCCACCCAGCCTCTTGTAAACACTCATCATGATTGGCAAAGAGGACTGAATGTGATGTTATTCTGCGTGATCGCTTCCGAAGAAGTTACGGAAAGCTTGTAATGTTGTATCTCGGTTAAGTGCTGCAATTGACGTTGTCAGCGGGATTCCTTTCGGACAAGCCTGCACACAGTTTTGAGAGTTCCCGCAGTTCGCAAGACCGCCGTCACCCATAATTTCTTCTAGACGGTCAGACTTATTCATCGCACCTGTCGGATGTGCGTTAAATAGACGTACTTGTGAAAGCGGTGCAGGGCCCATAAAGGAAGACTTATCATTCACGTTTGGACAAGCTTCAAGGCAGACACCACAAGTCATACATTTAGAAAGCTCATACGCCCATTGACGTTTTTTCTCAGGCATTCTTGGTCCAGGTCCAAGATCATATGTGCCATCGATCGGCACCCATGCTTTTACTTTTTTCAAGGAGTTGAACATACGGCTTCTATCAACCTGCAAGTCTCTCACCACCGGGAATGTCTTCATCGGCTGGAGACGAATCGGCTGATCTAACTGGTCAATTAGTGCTGTACATGACTGGCGCGGTTTTCCATTAATGACCATAGAGCAAGCTCCGCACACCTCTTCAAGACAGTTCATATCCCAGTTGATCGCCGTTGTTTTTTCACCTTGTTTATTAACCGGGTTACGTCTAATTTCCATGAGTGCAGAAATGACGTTCATATTCGGACGGTAAGGGATTTCGAATTCCTCATCATAAGACTTTCCATCTGCTGTATCTTGACGTGTGATTATGAAATGAATTGTGTTTTTTTCACTCATCTTATTTCTCCACCTTTTTCTTCGAGTAATCTCGTTTACGAGGTGCAATTAACGATACATCGACGTCCTCATAGTGGAATGCAGGCTTTTGATTTTTCCCTTTGAACGTAGCCATCGTTGTTTTAAGGAATTCTTCATCGTTTCTTTCTGGGAATTCCGGTTTATAGTGTGCGCCTCGGCTTTCATTCCGGTTATATGCCCCAATCGTAATGACTCTTGCCAGCTGAAGCATGTTGTCAAGCTGACGTGTGAAGGCAGCGCCTTGGTTGCTCCATGATGCGGTATCGTTGATGTTGATCTTCTTGTAGCGCTCCATTAGTTCTTCGATCTTCTGATCTGTTTTTAGGAGTTTATCATTGTAACGAACCACTGTAACGTTATCCGTCATCCATTCTCCAAGCTCTTTATGAAGCACGTACGCATTTTCTGTACCATCCATGCTGAGGATGTTGTCCCATTTCTCCTGCTCTTTCTTCACGGCGCTGTCAAATGTTGCAGAAGAAAGGTCTTCCGCAGATTTCTCAAGGCCGCTAATATACTTCACTGCATTTGGTCCAGCGACCATTCCGCCGTAAATCGCAGAAAGAAGTGAGTTTGCACCAAGCCTGTTTCCGCCGTGCATCGAGTAATCACATTCTCCGGCAGCGAACAGACCTTTGATATTCGTCATTTGATCATAATCGACCCATAATCCGCCCATTGAGTAATGAACAGCTGGGAAGATTTTCATCGGCAGCTTACGCGGGTCATCACCCATGAATTTTTCATAGATTTCAATGATTCCGCCAAGCTTAATATCAAGCTCTTTTGGATCTTTATGAGAAAGATCGAGATATACCATGTTCTCTCCGTTGATGCCAAGCTTTTGCTCGACACATACGTCAAAGATTTCACGCGTTGCGATGTCACGCGGTACAAGGTTCCCGTATGCTGGGTATTTTTCTTCAAGGAAGTACCAAGGCTTCCCGTCTTTATATGTCCAAACTCGTCCGCCCTCACCACGAGCTGATTCACTCATGAGACGAAGCTTGTCATCTCCTGGAATCGCTGTTGGGTGAATTTGAATGAATTCTCCATTTGCATAATGCGCACCTTGCTGATAAACGATAGATGCAGCAGACCCAGTGTTAATCATGGAGTTCGTTGATTTACCGAACACGATTCCAGGGCCGCCTGTTGCCATGATAACCGCATCTGAACGGAAGGATTGAATTTCCATTGTCGTTAAGTTCTGCGCGACAATCCCGCGGCATACTTCCTCGTCATCTAAAACAGCGCCAAGGAATTCCCAGCCTTCATATTTTGTGACAAGTCCTGCTACTTCATAGCGGCGAACCTGCTCATCCAGTGCGTATAATAGCTGCTGGCCTGTTGTAGCTCCAGCAAACGCTGTACGGTGGTGCTGTGTTCCCCCGAAGCGGCGGAAGTCCAATAATCCCTCTGGTGTTCTATTAAACATAACACCCATACGATCAAGTAAGTGGATAATGGACGGCGCTGCTTCACACATTGCCTTTACTGGCGGCTGGTTGGCTAAGAAATCTCCGCCGTATACCGTGTCATCAAAATGCTCATAAGGTGAATCCCCTTCACCTTTTGTATTGACCGCTCCGTTGATTCCGCCCTGTGCACATACAGAATGCGAACGTTTCACAGGTACGATTGAAAATAGTTGAACAGCTGTTCCCGCTTCTGCTGCTTTAATAGTTGCCATGAGACCAGCTAAGCCGCCTCCGACAACGATGATGCTAGAATTACTCATTGTAGCCCCTCTCCCTCTTCTACTAATCTATTTCCTCTTAAACAAAAGCGAAAATTGCTCTTAGCCCTACATATGAAAGCGCTATAAATATACCTAATGTCACAAATGTGGAGATTCTTTGTGAGCGTGGTGAAACCGTAATTCCCCAGCTGACAGCAAATGACCACAAGCCATTAGCAAAGTGGAAAATAGTAGATAAAACGCCGACAATATAGAAGCCTAGCATAAATGGAGAGCTTAAAATATTCGCCATCATGTCGTAGTTGACTTCAGCTCCAAGTTGAGCTTGAATGCGTGTTTCCCATACGTGCCAAGTGATAAAAATCAATGTGATGATACCTGAAACCCTTTGCAGTCTGAACAACCAGTTTCTTAAGTAACTGAAGCGAGACGTGTTGTTTTGTGCCGTAAAGGCTATGTACACCCCATAAACAGCATGATAGATCAGTGGTAAGAAAATCACGAACAGCTCAAGTGCGTACCTGAATGGCAGCTGTTCCATAAAGTGTGCAGCTTTGTTAAACGCCTCTGGTCCATCCGTCGCAAAGTGGTTAATCACTAAGTGCTGTACTAAAAATAGACCGACCGGAATGACGCCAAGCAAAGAATGCAATCTCCGATAAAAAAATTCTTTGTTCCCCGACATTACTTTACCCCCTAGTAAAAAAAGTGCAATTGCTTGAAAATTGTCTTACCCCCGCTTCTTTCAATTGTAAGCACTTTATTCAAATTTATTGACAATTTCATTTTACTCCTATGTCAAAAAAGCGTCAAGAAACCGCGTACATAAATTAAAATTTTCCGAAATTTAAAAGTTTTAAATCAAAATTCGTTTTACTACAATAAGAATTTCTTAGACTTCAGGGAAAACTCTGTCATCATATGCCCACATAAGCTATAATAAATTGTTGAAAGAGGGGAGCCGTACAATGAATAAATTCGAATCTAACTTAGAACAGCTAAAAGAAATTGAAGTCAATGGATTTGCCTACGAGCTGATACGCGAAGTTCTGCTGCCAGATATTCTTGGTCAGGACCATTCATCTATGATGTATTTTGCGGGTAAACTGCTTGCTCGTAAATTTCCTCAAGAGTCATGGGAAAAGATCCCCGAATTTTTCCATGATGCCGGATGGGGGACTCTCACAATGGTCCATTCGAAAAAACAGGAAATTGAGTTTGAGCTCGAAGGTCCACTAGTATCCAATCGACTCACCTATCAAAAGGAGCCATGCTTTCAGATGGAAGCGGGTTTTATTGCTGAACAAATTCAGCTTCTTAATGAGCACGTAGCTGAATCCTATGAACAAGTGAAAAAGCGTGCTGAGAAAGTCATTTTAACCGTTAAATGGGATTTAAGAGACCCTAGCTAATCCTCTTGATAAAAGGCGCGGACTTCAGGTCACGCCTTTTTTATATGTCTACATCTATCATAGCATACTTAATGAATGGGTTTACGTCCGTTTCAGCCGATTCCATATAGAAAAAAGAGGCGATCCTCTTTCATGAGGTCACCTCTTTACCTTTTTAAGAGTGAGCAGCTGCGCTCACCTTTGATAAATCAAACGCATCATGCAGCGCTTCAACTGCTTTGACCATATCATCACGGCCGACCACTGTTGAGACTTTGATTTCAGACGTACTGACCATTTTCACTTGAATATCTTTTTGCGCTAACACAGCGAACATTTCAGCGGCTACGCCTGGGTTAGAGACCATTCCAGATCCCACGATGGATACTTTCGCTAATTTGCTTTCTGTCTCAATCTGCTCGTAGCCAAGCGCTCCTTTATATTCTTCTAATACTTCAACTGTTTTAGACAAATCATCCGTTTTAACAGAGAAAGAGATCGACGTCTGATTGGTGCTTGTGACAGACTGAATGATGATATCAACATTGATATTCTGTTTCGCAAGCGTCGTAAAAATGGTCGATAATGTTGTTAGACCGCTTGAAAGCCCGCACACTGTCACACGTGTAATCTGATCTTCAAACGCAATGCCTCTGACGACTAAATTTTGTTCCATGGATGATTCCTCCTCAATTAACGTACCCGATTCATTTTCAATACTAGAACGGACTTCTAACGGGACTTGATAATTTTTCGCAAATTCAACAGCTCTTGGATGCAGGACCCCAGCTCCTAAATTAGCCAGCTCAAGCATCTCATCGTATGAAATACCTGCAAGTTTCCGCGCAGATGGTACATAACGCGGATCTGTCGTAAACACACCTGGTACATCTGTGTAAATATCACATTTATCAGCTTTTAGGGCGGCAGCCAGTGCCACAGCAGTCGTATCTGATCCTCCGCGTCCAAGTGTTGTGATATGTAAGTCATCTGCAATTCCTTGGAAGCCTGCCACAACAACGACTTTCCCCGCACTTAATTCCTCTTTTATTCTTGCTTCATCAATGTCCACGATTCTTGCATTTCCGTGTACATGCTCTGTTTTCATACCAGCCTGCCAGCCTGTAAAGGAAATGGCATCATAGCCTCTTGCTTGGAGCGCCATCGCTAATAATGAAATGGTCACCTGTTCACCAGTTGCGAGCAGCATATCCATTTCTCTTTTGCTTGGATCGTCTGTAAGTTCTTTCGCTAGGTCTACTAGAACATCTGTTGATTTACCCATCGCTGATACAACCACAACCACATCATGTCCTGCCTCGCGTTCAGCGATCACTCTCTCTGCGGCATTGCGAATTTTTTCTGTTGACCCAACGGAAGTTCCGCCAAATTTTTGTACAATTAGTCCCATGTCTACCACCCTTTTTCAAAAGTTCACGTGTGAGAGAAGAGGTTGCTTTGGAGACTGTCCGCTCACTGCAAATAAAAAAGCAATGAGAGAACAAATCTCCCATTGCTTTAAAATCATCATTAAACGATGCAAACAATGAGATAGCCCTCCAAGAAATGAATTCTTGACAGCCCTACATTTCTTCAATGTACAGCCAGCGAATAAAATGAGTGGATTTTATTCACTTCGGCGACGCTCCCCTTTCAGCCCTCTTCTTAGATCCCATCGATCTCCGAAGGCTTACTCTTGAAGTTCGCACCTCTATCTTCAACAAACAACACGTTCATTTATTAAATTAGTCACATCTTAACAGACTTTTAATAAAAGTACAATCTATTTTTTTAATGCTTCCATTAAAAGTTCAGCCGTCTGTTTTGGAATGCCAGCCTCCTGAAAGTCTTGGATAGAGGCTTCTTTCATCTTTTTCACAGAGCCAAAATGTTTGAGGAGCTGCTTTTTACGCTTCTCTCCGATACCTGGTACATCGTCTAAAATAGACTGGAATGCATTTTTTCCGCGCAGCTGCCGGTGAAAGCTAATGGCAAACCGGTGCACTTCATCTTGAATGCGCTGCAATAAGTAAAAGGCCTGGCTATTTCGCTCCAGCGCAACAATTTCAAGTGTATCTCCCATCATGAGATTTGAAGTCCGGTGTTTTTCATCTTTTACAAGACCTGCGACTGGGACAGACAAATTCAATTCATTTTCAAGCACATCGATGGCTGCGTTGATCTGTCCTTTTCCTCCGTCAATTAAAATTAAATCTGGCAGCGGCAGTTCATCCTTTAACACGCGGGTATATCGTCTTCTAATGACTTCACGCATGGATGCATAATCATCTGGTCCTGAGACGGTTTTAATTTTGTATTTTCGGTATTCCTTTTTATATGGCTTTCCGTCCTGAAAGACAACCATGGCAGAAACCGGGTCTGCTCCTTGAATATTGGAGTTATCAAACGCCTCAATTCTGTACGGCATATAAATATTAAGCGCATCCCCAAGCTGCTTCACCGCACCAATTGTCCGCTCTTCATCACGCTCAATGAGCGAAAACTTTTCTTTTAAGGCGATTTTGGCATTTTGATGGGCAAGTAAAAGTAAATCCTTTTTCTTTCCTTTTTTCGGCTGGTGAACGTTTGTCTCAAGTAATTGCTCAATCATCTCTTGATCGACACTGTCCGGCACCAAAATTTCCTTCGGCAGAAAATGGTTGTTCTTTTCATAAAATTGCCCCATAAACGTGAGGAACTCCTCTTCAGGGTCCTGATACATAGGAAACAGGCTGACATCACGTTCAATCAATTTCCCCTGTCTGATAAAGAAAACTTGGACACACATCCAGCCTTTATCATAGGCATAGGCGAAGACATCTCGATCTGATAAATCACTCATCGTCATTTTCTGTTTTTCCATCGTTGAGTCGATATAAGCGATTTGGTCTCTCAGTTCTTTTGCCCGTTCAAACTCTAAATTTTCAGCAGCTTCCTGCATCTTTTCGGTCAGTTCTTTTTTGATTTGCTGATGTCCTCCGTTTAGAAACCTTGTGATTTCGTCCACGAGCTGCTTATTCGTTTCCTCGGAAATGTCATACACACATGGTGCAAGACATTGCCCAAGATGATAATAAAGGCAGACGCGGTCAGGAAGGGTGGCGCATTTTCTCAGTGGATATAAGCGGTCGAGCAGCTTTTTCGTTTCTCGTGCTGCTTGTACGTTTGGGTATGGACCGAAATATTTCCCTTTGTCCTTTTTTACATTGCGGGTGACGATCAGCTTAGGGTGGCGTTCATTCGTAATTTTTATAAATGGATACGTCTTGTCATCCTTGAGCATGACATTGTATTTTGGGTCATATTTTTTGATTAAATTCAGCTCTAAAATGAGCGCCTCGATATTAGAAGAGGTGACAATGTATTCAAAGTCTTCAATTTCACTGACAAGCCGCTGCGTTTTGGCGTCATGTGATCCAGTGAAATAAGAGCGCACCCTGTTTTTTAAAACCTTTGCCTTTCCCACGTAAATGATCGTATTTTGTCTATCTTTCATTAAGTAACAGCCTGGTTGATCCGGCAGGACTGACAGTTTTTCTTTGATTAGTTTGTTCATATTTTCATCCGTCCTTGTTTTCCTCTTTCACTCCTTCTAGTGTATCACGAACATTTGTTTTATACCATGTTGAAAGAAAAGCGGCTCTCGTCTTTACGAGAACCGCTTCAATGATTATGCCGCTTGGACATAGATCGGTTTATAGATGTTTGTTGACAAGTTCAGCAAGTGCTTCTTTTGGTTTGAAACCAACAGAAGTTTCTACAACTTCACCGTCTTTTAAAACAAGAAGTGTTGGGATACTCATAACGCCGTATTTACCAGCAGTTTCTTGGTTATCGTCTACATCAATTTTTACAATTTTCATTTTGTCGCCCATTTCTTGATCAAGTTCTTCAAGAACTGGAGCAATCATTTTACAAGGTCCACACCATGGTGCCCAAAAGTCTGCAAGAACAACACCTTCTGCAGTTTCTTGTGAAAATGTTGCGTCAGTAGCTTTTACGATTGCCATTATTCATTCCTCCAATGTAAATTATGCTTTTTAGTATAGCATCTACCAATGTGACTTGCGAATGAAATGCTTACGAATCATTTTTTAGGAAATGAATTAAAAAACAAACCGTATAATCGCACCAATAACAACAATCGCACCGATGATCATTAGAATGGTTCTAAGCATATGACATGACACCCTTTCCGCTTCATTTACAATGTATGATGCCCCAACATTCTTCTCACCAAACATCGAAATATGCAATTAAGCGAGGTCGACAGTTATCATGACCACTGACATTGGCGGCAGCTCTACCGTTAATTCCCCGGGATTTACAGTCATTTGCTGAAAGTCTTTTGGCTGAACAGAATGAGGATCATCAAATGTATTATGCGCATTCATGCGATCAGCCGTCAGCACACGTCCAGTGACTTTCGTTTGTACATCAACCCCTTCAATGGCAAGGGATACCTCTTTTTGTTCATGCGGATTCAGGTGACAGTAGCTAATATGCATCTTACTTGATGAACGCGAGGCTGACACACTAACCTGAGGAATTTTTTCACCTCTCTGTTCATACGGCGGTGAAACGAACTCCACTTCAAGCGCTTCTTCCTCTTGATGCACTTGAAACATGTGAAACACATGATACGTAGGCGTCAGAAGCATTTTTTCGTCCTTTGTTAATACCATCGCTTGCAACACATTAACCGTCTGAGCGATATTTGCCATATGAATCCGCTGACAATGACGATGAAAAATATGAAAATGGAGGGCGGATACAAGGGCATCTCTTAGTGTGTTTTGCTGATATAAAAACCCAGGATTTGTCCCTGGCTCTGGGTCATACCATGTCCCCCATTCATCAATAATCATCCCAATTCGCTTGTCTGGGTCATAACGATCCATGATTTCTCCATGGTCCTCGACAAACCGTTCCATCTCATAGGCTTTTTTCAGCGTGATAAACCATTCATCCTCATCAAATTCAGTCGCTGACCCTTTCTTCTCCCATGTACCAGGTACGGTGTAATAATGTAAACTGAGCCCATCCATCCACGGTGCAGCCCGCTCCATCAATACTTTCGTCCAATTCACGTCATTAGAGTTCGCGCCGCAGGCAATTTTATAAATACGCTGCCCGGCAAATTCTCTTACGTACGTTTGATAGCGTTTATATAAATCTGCATAGTATTCAGGTGTCATATTCCCGCCGCAGCCCCAGCTTTCATTGCCTACACCAACATAGGTCAGCTGCCAAGGTTCTTGTTTTCCATTTTGAATGCGCCAGTCGGACATAGGTGTCCCTTTTGGAAATGTCATGTATTCGACCCAATCGGCTAATTCTTGAACAGACCCGCTTCCCACATTGCCGCAAATGTATGGCTCACATTCAAGCAGCTCACACAATGCCATAAATTCATGCGTACCAAATGCATTGGATTCAACCGTACCACCCCAATGGGTATTTACCATCGGCTTTCGTTCACTGAGATCACCTACACCATTTGCCCAGTGATACTCGTCTGCGAAACAGCCCCCCGGCCACCTCAGCACCGGAATATGTAATGCTTGAAGCGCCTTCAGCACATCGGTACGAATCCCGTCAATATGGTCAATCTCTGAGTCTTTTCCTACCCAAATCCCGTCATAAATCCCTCTTCCTAAATGCTCTTGAAAGTGCCCATAAATGTGTTTAGAAATGCGTCCGATCACGTCATTGACTTTTAC
Source organism: Bacillus sp. FSL K6-1000 (assembly GCF_038630785.1). NCBI lineage: Bacteria > Bacillati > Bacillota > Bacilli > Caryophanales > Bacillaceae > Bacillus > Bacillus sp. FSL K6-1000. Next base: position 2,566,820 of record NZ_CP152042.1, read on the forward strand.
TGTCCCCTTCACTTGTCAACCGCTCCTTTTCTTCTTGATTACATACAAAAAAACCCAGAATACCTAGGCATTCTGAGTGTATGAGCGTTACGAGTGGATATTCATCTTTTTTAACTCTTCATTTAAAAGCGGTACCACTTCAAACAAGTCACCGACGATTCCGTAATCGGCGATTTTGAAGATTTCTGCTTCTGGGTCTTTGTTGATCGCTACAATGACTTTACTGTTAGACATTCCCGCTAAATGCTGAATCGCTCCTGATATCCCGCATGCAATATAAAGATCAGGTGTGACGACTTTTCCCGTTTGACCAATTTGCAGGGCATAATCACAATAGTCAGCGTCACAAGCTCCGCGCGAGGCTCCGACTGCTGCCCCGAGCGTCTCAGCGAGTTCATTCAGCGGTTCAAAGCCTTCCTTGCTCTTAACCCCGCGCCCTCCGGCAACAATGACCTTTGCTTCCGATAAATCTACACCTTCTGACGTTTTTTTAATGACTTCCTTCACGATCGTCCGAAGGTTTTGAATATCGACTGAAACTGGTGTGACTTCTCCGCCTCGTGACGTATCCCGCTCAAATGGCGCCACGTTGTTTGGCCGGATGGTCGCTAGTAACAGGCGGTCTGTGGAAATGACTTTTTCGAAGGCTTTTCCAGAGTAAATCGGTCTAGTGAAAACAAGATGTTCGCCGGTAACGCTTACATCGATCGCATCTGAAATCAAGCCAGTCTGGAGACGTGCGGCTATTTTCGGTGACAAGTCTTTTCCAATAGACGTATGGCCAAAGAGCACAGCATCTGGATCGACCTGATCTAATATGGCTTGAAGCGCCTGCGCAAAACCATCTGACGTATAATATGAAAGGTGCGGATGCTCCACAATCATGACATGATCCGCTCCATAGTAAAGCAGTTCATCCGCTAGGCCTTTGACGTCATCCCCTATTAACACGCCAATGACCTCACCACCATCTGCCACTTTGTGAGCGGCAGCAATGGCTTCAAATGTCACATTTCTTAATTTACCGTCACGACTTTCTCCAAGTACAACAACTTTTTTACTCATCTTCAAGCTCCCCCTTGTTCTCGTGATATCGTAAAGTGGATGTTTAGATGACTTTTGCTTCATTTCTGAGTAGATCTGTCAGTTCTTTGACTTGATCCTGAAGCTCGCCGCTCAGCACCTTGCCACCCTCTTTTTTCTCCGGTAAGTAACGTTCAATTGTTTTGATTTTATATGGTACATCGTCTTCGTCCAGATCTAAATCATCAAGTTCCAATTCTTCTAAAGGCTTTTTCTTTGCCTTCATAATGCCTGGTAAGGATGGATAGCGAGGCTCATTGAGTCCTTGCTGAGCTGTGACGACTAGCGGGAGTTCGGTAGAAATGACTTCCACATCACCCTCTGCATCTCGTTCAATCGATGCAGAGCCGCCGTCAATTTGAATACTTGTTATCGTTGTCACATATGAAAAGCCGAGTAATTCAGCAAGACGCGGAGCTACCTGTCCAGAGCCGCCGTCAATTGCTACATTCCCTGCTAAGATCAAGGAAGCTTCTTTGTCTTTTAAATAGTGATAAAGAATGGTAGAAGCTGAATATTGGTCCCACTCTTCTAAATCATCTTCCACGTTTAATAAGACGGCCCTGTCACAGCCCATTGCAAGCGCTGTTCTAAGCTGTTTCTCCGCATCTTCACCGCCAACTGTCACAACGGTCACTTCTCCCCCGTGCTCATCACGAAGCTGAATGGCTTCTTCAATGGCATACTCGTCATAAGGATTAATAATGAACTCTGCTCCATCTTCTTGAATTGCACCAGACTGAATAGAAATTTTCTCTTCCGTGTCAAACGTACGCTTCATCAAAACAAATATATTCATTTATTTCTCCCCCTTGTGTCGTGCTTATCCCTTATTCCCCTTTAAAGTTCGGTTTGCGCTTTTCGATAAAGGCCTGGATGCCTTCTTTGGCGTCATTTGATTGGAAAACCTCACCAAACTTTTTGGCTTCCAGCTTCATTCCGCCGTCATACGAATACAGTTTTGTTGCGTTCAATAAATCAAGCACATATTCAAGTGATTTTGGGCTTTTCGCTGCAAATTTCCCCGCAAGTGTTTTGGCCGCTGTGAGCGCTTCTTCCTCTGTTTCTGCCAGCTTTGTAACAAGTCCGCAGGCAAATGCTTCTTCACCTGTAATCGGTTCAGCTGTTCCCATCATTTCAAGCGCTTTAGCAGAACCAACGTAGCGCGGGAGGCGCTGCGTGCCGCCGAATCCTGGAATAATGCCGAGGTTTAGTTCTGGAAGTCCAAGCTTCGCATCTTTTGTTGCGATTCGGATATCACAAGACATGGCAAGCTCAAGGCCTCCGCCTAATGCTGCTCCGTGAATCGAGGCAATGACTGGTTTTGGACATTGTTCAATCCGTTCAAAAACTTGCTGTCCTCTATCTGCGAGGCTTGCATAATCAGACTCTTCCTGTAAAGTGGTAAATTCTTTAATATCAGCACCTGCTGAGAAGAATCTGCCTTCTCCGTGAATCACAATCGCTCTTACTTCTTCATTCTGTTCCAGCTCATCGAACATGTCATTAAGCTCAGTGAGCAGCTGAGAGGATAAGGCATTTGCAGGTGGGTTCTGAATCGTGATGAGCGCTGTCTGTCCTTCATGATGTAAGCTGAGTATCTTTTCCATGTCAATCATCCTTTTTCACATTGTCTTTAGGATTGATGTATTCCGCTTAACAGCAGATCATGTACATTTTCTGCGAGTGCAGGCAGATCATACTTTTGATCATTCATGACCCATGTTGTTGCGGTTTCATCAATCGTCCCAAATACCATTTGTCTCGCTAAGCGGACATCTAAATTTTGTCTGAATTCTCCGGTTTTCTTTCCTTCTGTTAAAATTGACTCGAGCATATTTAAATACCCTTTTAGCACTTCATTGATTTTTTGCCGCAGCTCAAGGTTTGACTGCCTGAGTTCAAGCTGTGTCACAAGAGCCAAATGATGATTTTGCGCCAGCATGCGAAAATGCTCCTCAATCAACAGTAGAAGCTTTTCTTTGGCAGACGGCTTCTTTTGAATATCTGTTTCCATCCGTTCGATGAATTGTCCCATTTTTTCTTTGAACAATGAGATGAGAATATCCTCTTTGTTTTTGAAATAAAGATAAATGGTTCCGTCTGCGACCCCTGCTTGTTTCGCAATCTTTGAAACTTGTGATTGATGATAGCCATTCTCTGCAATCACCACAACTGCTGCATCAATAATTTGCATGTACTTCGGTCTTTTCTGCTTCAATGTGCTTCGTCCCTTTCTAAATTGAATGAGCATTCATTCATAACTTTATGTTAAAAAGAAACGGGTGATTTGTCAAGAGATCTTCTTCTTTCTTTTCAACCTTTATCATACCAGAGCAGACTGTCATCATTCAAATCATCCGGCCTCTCGACCGGATGATAAAGGTCGTTATTTCTTTAATTGATCAACAGGTGTTTCAGATGAAGCATGCTTTCTTTTTTCTTCTTCAATTAAAACTCTGCGCAAAATTTTTCCGACAGCCGTTTTAGGCAGTGACTCTTTAAATTCATACACGCGCGGTACTTTAAATGAAGCAATTCTCGTTCTCACAAAGCGATCGAGTTCATCCTCTGTTAAATAAGCATCCTTTTTCGGCACAACAAATGCTTTTACTGTTTCTCCTCTATAAGGGTCTGGTATACCTGCGACAACAACTTCTTGTACAAGCTCATGCTCATAAAGGGCTTCTTCGACCTCTCTTGGGTAAATATTATAACCGCTCGCAATAATGACATCCTTTTTCCGGTCAACGATATAGAAAAAACCGTCTTCATCCATATACCCAATATCTCCGGTAAAAAGCCATCCATCCCTTAATACAGCTGCTGTCTCCTCTGGCTGATTCCAGTATCCTTTCATAACCTGCGGTCCTTTGACGATAATTTCTCCGTGCTCATATGGCTCTTTGAGGCCACCCGTTTCCTCGCAATAAATACCTGCGTCTGTACCAGGCCACGGACAGCCAATGCTGCCTGTTTTGTTCGCTCCCCATAAAAAGTTAGAATGGGTCACTGGTGAGGTTTCAGAAAGACCATATCCCTCTACTAAACGCCCTCCTGTCAATTTCTCGAAGTTCTGTTTGACTTCAACAGGAAGAGCCGCCGAGCCGCTTAAACATGCAGTGACGGACGACAGGTCATACTTTTCAATGTTCGGATGATGCAGCAAGGCGATATACATGGTTGGTGCACCTGGAAAGAGTGTCGGTTTCTGTTTTTCAATCGTTTTGAGGGTATCAGCTGCGTCAAATCGAGGAAGGAGAATCATTGAATGCCCTTCTTTGACAGCAAGATTTAATACGGTCGTCATTCCGTATACATGAAAAAACGGAATAATGCCGAGGATTCGTTCTTTTCCTCTTGTCGTTTTATACATCCAAGAAGCGCACATTTCAGTGTTCGCTAAAATATTTTCATGCGTAAGCATGACCCCTTTTGGTAAACCGGTCGTTCCACCTGTATATTGCAAAACAGCGACATCCTCTTTCGGTTCAAAGGCAAGCTGCGGGATTTGTTCTCCTGATGATTCTTTCATGATTTGTGAGAAGTGATGAATGGTATCACTTTTCTCGACTTGGATGACCATTTTATTTTTTCTTTTTTGAACGATAGGAAACAGAATGTTTTTTGGAAATGGTAAATAATCCTGTAGTTTGGTGATGATCAAGTGTTCCATACTTGTCAGCGCTTTCATTTTATAGGCCTTTGGATACAATAAATCCAATGTAATCAGCACTTTGGAGCCGCTGTCCTCCATTTGATATGCCAATTCTTTCTCCGTATAAAGCGGGTTAGTTTGAACGACGATGCCGCCTGCAATTAAAACAGCATAATAAGAAATGACCGATTGAGGACAGTTTGGCAGCATAATCGCTACTCTGTCGCCTTTTTTCACGCCAATTTCCATCAGATGACCAGCTAGTTTCAATGCGTCTTCTTGGAGCTGCTCATAGGTGATGTTTTTTCCTAGAAAATGAATGGCTGTATGCTCAGGTGCAGCCTCTGCGGAGCTGAATAAGTAAGATTGTAACGTCTCATTTGGGATGGTGAGTTCGTGGGGAATTTGATTCGGGTAATGCAGAAGCCAACGTTTATCTGACTGCATAAAAACCCTCCTTCCTGAACTTTCGTACTATTTTATTATAGCAAACTTTTCCTTAAGGCAGTTTGCTTTTTTCAAATAGAGCTTGGTTCCATGACCTCTTTATTTCTTCGCTGGTGTTTCGATCGATGCTCTTTTTCCTTCATGATGCCACTGTTCATATAATCCACCGATTGCACGGAATGACTCATTTACTCTCTCCACGATCTGTTGATGGATACTCGGATCATTAGGTAAATGCGTCTGGATGTTGTCGACTTGATACTGCCTCATCATGTCGATGTAGACTGTGAGAAAAATCGTGTCTTCTAAAATCCAGTAAATGACTTCATCCGCCTCTTCTGTTCTTTTGTGCAGCATTTGGATTCCTCGTTCATATTGAATGAGAATATAGCCGCTCGGATCGATTTGAACATAAGGACTCAAATCATCAAAAAATCCAGTCGTTTGAAATGGGCGTGCAATATACGGTTCATATATGTCTCTTGGCAGGGATGTCATTTGGAGACATGTATCAATGCGCTTTATGATTTCGTCTTTTTGCAGAATTTGCTTCAAGTGATTCGCCGCCTTCGGGTGAGATAAAAGCTGCCAAGGGACCCCTGACAGCTTTCTCACTTTGTCTTTTTCATTTCACAGGAACATGTAAACGGCACCAATGACCGCAAAAGTGCAGGCAACTACGATTAAAACTTTTGCTAGCTTTTCCATGTCGTCTCCTTAAATGCCGGCTGCTACTACGTAAGACAGCCCAACTGAAATAATGAGTGAAATAAACCCGACCGCTCTATTATCATTCTCAATCTCTTTGTCTACTTTAAATCGTGGTGTTAAAAATTCAAAAATGAAATAGCTGACAAGCAGCATCACAAAGCCGTATACGCCCCATCCAATCATTTGCAGAAGGGAATTGTGCTGTGCAATAGAATGCTGAAACACATTCGCAATCCCAAAGATCTTTCCACCTGTTGCCATGGCAACAGCTAAGTTCCCACGCTGAATCTCTTCCCAGTTTTTATAGGAGGTGACGAGTTCAAAAATGGTTAGAAATAAGACAAGACATAGAACGGCCACGCTGTAATAGGCGGCAATTTCCACAAGTTCATTTTCCCAAAAGGCTTTCATGCGTTTTCTCCTTTTTACTTTAATTCGACGATGGTAACGCCTGATCCTCCCTCGCCTTGTTCCCCAAAACGAGCATTTTTCACACTTCGGTGCTGTTTCAGTAATTCCTGAACCCCTTTTCTAAGGGCGCCAGTTCCTTTTCCGTGAATGATCGACACACGGGGATAACCAGCTAAGACAGCATCATCTAAATATTTCTCGACTCTGCTTAAGGCATTTTCATAACGCTCTCCCCTTAAGTCGAGCTCAAGCGATACATGATAATCTTTTCCTTTGACTGCCGTAATGGCTTTCTCCTGCTTAAATTCAGGTGCCGATTTGATAAATTCCATGTCTTTTTCTTTTACTTTCATTTTCAGAATGCCCATTTGGACACTCCATTCTTTGTCACCTGTTTGTTCAAGCAGCGTTCCTTTTTGCCCGAATGTGAGCACTTTCACTTCGTCGCCTGATTTTAGCTGTCTTGCTGCTTTTTTCACCGGCTCTGGCTTTTTCTTCCGGTCAAACTCAGGCACTGCATCTTCAAGACGCTTTCTCGCATCGATGAGTTCATGCTCTTTGAATGAGCGATGCTCATTTTTTATCGAACGAAGCTCTTGAATGATGTCTTCTGCTTCTTTTGAGGCTTGTTCAATTTTTTCTGCCGCTTTTTGTTCAGCTTCTTCAAGCAGTTTGTCTTTTTGCTCATTCCATTCAAGAATTTGTCTCTGCAATTCTTTATGAAGCTTTTCTGCTTCTTTTCTATAGACTTCTGTCTCATGCAGCTCTTCTTCCGCTTGTTTCTTGCTGTCTTCTAATGAAGCAATCATTTGGTCTACTTCATTATGCTCAGCATGCATATCCGCTTTTGCCCGGTCAATGAGGTGATCTGGCAAACCAAGACGTTTAGAAATTTCAAATGCATTACTTCGTCCGGGCACACCGATGAGCAATCGGTACGTTGGTGATAAGGTTTCAATGTCGAACTCCACGCTCGCATTTGTGACACCTTCTCGGTTATATCCGTAAGCCTTCAGCTCAGGATAGTGAGTCGTTGCGATGACGCGTGCATTTGTTTGATGCACCTCATCTAAGATACTCATAGCCAGCGCGGCACCTTCAGCAGGGTCTGTTCCTGCCCCTAATTCATCAAATAATACGAGTGAGTTAGATGTCAAATTCTTTAAGATATCCACAATATTGACCATATGAGATGAGAACGTACTCAAGCTTTGCTCAATGGACTGTTCATCTCCAATATCAGCAAAGACTTGGTCGAATACAGCTACTTCCGAGCCTTCTTCAACTGGAATATGAAGGCCTGCCTGCGTCATCAGCGTCAAAAGACCAAGCGTTTTTAAAGTAACAGTCTTCCCCCCTGTATTTGGTCCAGTAATGACGATGGTTGAAAAATCTTTACCGAGCTCAATGTCGTTTGCCACAACCTGATCACGAGGCAATAGAGGATGTCTTGCCCGTTTTAAATAAATCTCCCCTTGATCGTTCACAGCAGGCTTTGTGGCTTTTTCTGCCTTTGCATATTTGGCTTTAGCAAAAATAAAATCTAGCGTTTGAAGCTCCTTTACATTGTGAAGCAGTTCTTGAATGTGTTCTGACACGCTCGCTGTCAACATTTGCAGGATCTTTTCGACCTCTTGTTTTTCTTTTAAACGGGTTTGCTGCAAAGTGTTATTTAAATCCACGACCACTTGCGGCTCGATAAAAAGGGTTGCCCCAGATGATGACTGATCGTGAACAATTCCGCCGTAATTCGAGCGGTACTCCTGCTTTACCGGAATCACAAACCGGTCATTACGAATGGTAACAATCGTGTCTGACAGCATTTTTGAAGCAGATTGTGAACGAATCATGGATTCTAATTTATCTCGAACTTTTGATTCTAATGAACGTAATTGCGTACGTATTGTTCGTAGCGCCGGAGTTGCATGATCAAGCACTTCTCCATTATCACCGATACAGCTTTCGATTTCTTTTCTGACTTCAGGCAGTAATATCAGCGTCTCTGCATATGTATGAAGGCGCGGTATTTCTACACCATCTTCATACAGGGACGTGAGAAAGTGCTTCATATTTTTCGCAGTGTATAATAGCGCTGCAATTTCCATGAGCTCAGATGGGCTTAATGTACTGCCGATTTCTGCCCGTTTGACCCCGCGTCTAATATCCGCCAGCCCGCCAAACGGTGCAGATCCCTTTAAGCGGATGATATCTTGTGCTTCTGCTACCTCTTCCAGCAAATGCTGAATGGTTTCTATATCCGTCAGCGGCGTTAAATCCTGCGCTCTTTCTTTTCCTAATGAGGATGCGGTATAGGACATGACTTTTTCTTTTACTTTATGAAATTCTAATGATGCTAACACTTTTTGTTGCAGCATGGTCCAGCCTCCTAACGACTACCTGTCACGCGTTAAAAACTTTTTGATCTCGTTTAGAGAAAAAGTATTCACGACATTTGCTTTTGGTGTCCAGCCTTTTCTTGCAGCTGTTACACCAACTTCCATATGATCCAGCATGGCGATATTGTGTGCATCTGTATTGATCATGATGTTCACACCTGCTTCGTTTGCTTTCATTAAATGCTCTGTTTTCAAATCAAGTCTTGACGGGTTGCTGTTGAGCTCTAGTGCAGTTCCCGTTTTCTTCGCAAGCTCTATGAGCTGATCTATATTTAAGGCATAGCCGTCTCGTCTGCCGATCAAACGGCCTGTTGGATGTGCAATTAAATCTACATGCTGATTCCGCAGGGCATTTTCAAGGCGCTCCATGATGACTTCCTCCGGCTGAGAAAAGCTAGAATGGATAGACGCAATCACAAAATCCATGTCTGCTAAAAAGTCATCATCATAATCTAATGATCCATCCGGGAGAATATCCATTTCGACCCCTTTGAAAATGTGAAAATGCTCGAATTCTTGATTGAGCTTGTCAATTTCTTTTGCTTGCAGACGTAAACGTTCTTTTGTTAAACCGTTTGCTACTTTTAAATATTGCGAGTGATCTGTAATCGCCATGTATTCATAGCCTTTTGCGATACATGCCTCTGCCATTTCACGAATAGAAAATGCGCCGTCACTCCAAGTTGAGTGCATATGAAGGTCGCCTTTAATATCTTTTAGCTCGACAAATTGCATACTTTCTTTATACGTATCAATCTCCGCTCCGGTTTCACGAATTTCTGGCGGAATGAGCGGAAGTTGAAAATGCGCATAAAAAGCGGCCTCGTCTTCGAACGTTTTTACTTCTCCAGTTTCAATTGTTTCCACACCATATTCACTAATACGCTCTCCGCGTTCCTTCGCCAGCTGACGCATTCGAATATTGTGGTCTTTTGAGCCAGTGAAATGATGCAGCGTTGTTGCAAATTGGTCTGTTGTCACAAGCCGGAAATCTACACTGATCTCAAAATCAAGGGCAAGAATGACAGATACCTTCGTATCACCGCTTGCGATGACGTCTTTGACATCTTGAAGTGCAACGAGCTGCTCTCTGACTTGTTCAGGATTGTCAGTCGCGATGATATAATCTAAATCTTTGACTGTTTCCCGTGCACGTCTTAAACTGCCAGCTCTTGAAAAACGAAGAATCCCCTTCATCTGTTCAAGCGCATGATCAATCCGCTCTGCCACATCTAATGCAAAGCCAATTGGCAGTCGTTCTGGCTGTTTTCCAGCCTCCTCAAGAGCGGCGAGTATCTTTTCTTCGGTTTTTTTACCGAAGCCTGCAAGCGCTTGTACTTTTTCCGCTTCGCATGCTTCTTTTAATGATTGTGCATCATGGACACCAAGCTCTTGGTAAAGCTTAGCAATCTTCTTCCCGCCAAGTCCTTGCAATTTTAAGAGCGGGACAAGTCCTTCAGGCACTTCCTTTTTTAATTGTTCAAGTGTTTCTGATTGCCCTTTTTCGATATACTCTGTGATCACAGCAAAGGTTCCTTTTCCAATGCCGGGTAATGCTAATAGATCATCTATTTGCGAAAGGCTGCGGTCGTCTTGTTCCAGTGCCGCTGCTGCTTTACGAAAGGCAGAAATTTTAAAAGGATTATCTCCTTTTAGCTCCATATATACTGCAATTGTTTCAAGAAGTTTGATAATATCTTTTTTATTCATCTCTCATCCTCCAGCCGCTTTGGCATCTTCCTATATAAATATACAAACTTTCCCTTCATCCTACAACTTTCTGTCATGGAATGAGAAAAAACTTCTCCAGGAAAGGAGAAGTTTTTAAACTCCATACGTCGACCATAGGTCTTTGACAAGACCGGACAGGTAAGGGGTGTTGTTTACGATCACATCTGCTAACATTGATTTGCTCATCATTGTCTGCAGTGCATCTACTGGTAGTAATGCAGCGACAAACAATAGAATAAAAACAAATAAATAGGTTTCAAGAAATCCTAAAACACCGCCAAGCAGTTTGTTCACCTGTTTAATCACAGGTATACTTGCAATGGTTGTGAGCAATCCGCCAATGATGGCGAGCAGGATTTTGGTCAAGATAAACAGAATGATAAACGCAATGGTATTATAATAAGCTGTTTCTAGATTCCCACTTAAGAAAGCGAGTTGCGGTTGACCGCCGCTAAAATTAGGTGCCGGAATCCACGTAAGCTGTGGTGCAAGTGACTGATAAAACATGGAAGCCACTAAGATAGAAACAACAAAGCTGATCAATTTAATAAATTGAAGAATAAACCCGCGTTTTAGACCGACAAGCGTTCCCATAAGAAGCAAAAACAAAATGATGATATCGATCACGGTAATTTCATTCCTTTTCTTTTAGCTGAATCTCTAATTTTTCGTATTGCTCTTTTAATTTCAAGTAGTCGTGGACGACATTGACTGCTGTCAGTACAGCTAATTTGTTTATATCAAGGTATGGATTTTTTTCGTTTATTTCTCTCATTTTATCATCAACAATTGACGCAACATGTCGCATATGCATCTTCGTTTCTTGTCCGATGATCGTATAGGACTGTCCGTAAATCTCAACTGTTGTTTTCGTTTTACCGCCGTCAGACAACGTTTCTCCTCCATTCCACGAGAATCCTAGTCTCTATCATAACATGTTTAGACATTGAATGGAAAGACGAGCCCTTCCCTGTTATGGTACACTTTAGAAATCAATGATATCAAGGTAAAAAGGAGTTATCCACTGTGCCCCAATCCGTTTTAAAAGCAACATCAGAAGACCTCAAAAAGATGAAGAGCGCGTATGCGCACCATTTAACAGACACTTTGCCGCCAGGTGCCCTCTTTCAAGCAAAAGTCCCTGGCTGTACGATTACAGCCTATCGATCTGGGAAAGTGCTCTTTCAAGGACAAAGGGCAGAAGCTGAAGCCAGCCAGTTCAGCCACTTGCAAGCAGCTGATACGAAAAGTCAAAAAGCACCTGCTGTCACAAAATACAGTCCGCCGCCCGGCATTGCTTCCATGTCGGTCATCGGTTCAGATGAAGTAGGTACAGGAGATTATTTCGGACCGATCACAGTCTGTGCGGCCTATGTTGATGCCAACCAGCTTGCTTTAATGAAAGAGCTTGGCGTAAAAGACTCAAAAGGATTAAAGGACCCGCAAATTATCAACATTGCCAAAGATCTCATCAAAACCATTCCGTTCAGCCTTCTCGTCCTCCGAAATGAAAAGTACAATACGATGCAGGAAAAGGGCATGAGTCAAGGAAAAATGAAGGCACTGCTTCATAATCAAGTCATCACCTCTGTGCTAGAAAAACTGGGCGGACAGCAGCCTGAGGCTATTTTGATTGACCAGTTTGCAGAACCAAGCATTTATTTCAGGCATCTGGCTGGGAAAAAAATCATTCGGGAGCGGACGTATTTTAGTACAAAAGCAGAAGGCATCCATTTGTCAGTCGCTGCGGCTTCCATTATCGCAAGGTACGCCTTTTTAATTGAAATGGACAAGTTATCAAAGGCTGCAGGCTTTGACATCCCAAAAGGAGCCGGCCCTCATGTAGACAAGGCCGCCGCCAAGCTCATCAAGCTGCATGGTGAAGATGCTTTACGTCAATTTACAAAGCTGCATTTTGCCAACACACAAAAAGCGAAAAAAATGCTATAAAAAAAGCTAGGGCCCATGAGGCCTTAGCTTTTTTTCTTTAACCGCGTAAGACGGCTTGATACGTATCTTCTAGTGCTTTCAATACTTTTGTATGAACAGCTGTGACTTCTTCCTCAGTCAACGTTTGTTCAGGGTTTAAATATTGAAGAGAGAATGCAACAGATTTTTTGCCTTCTTCCATATGTTCCCCTTCGTACACATCAAATACAGAGAGGTCTGTGAGTAGATGACCGCCTGCTTCATAGATGACTCGCTCCAGCTGTCCGCTTGAGATATGCTGATCGACAACAAGTGCGATATCTCTTGTCACAGCAGGGAATCTCGGAATCGCTGTATATTTCATATCCTTCGTTTCAGATGTCATCACATCTGTTAAATCAAACTCGAACACATATGTTTCTTTTAAATCCAATTCTTTTTCAACGACTGGATGCAGTGCGGCCACAAAGCCAATGACTTTACCATTTAAGTGAACATCTGCTGTTCGCCCTGGGTGAAGACCCTCACGCTCTGCCTGAACATATGTGATTTGGTCTGACACACCAAGCTTTTCGAACAACCCTTCAGCAATTCCTTTCGCTACATAAAAATCGACGGCTTTTTTCTCGCCCTGCCAAAGATTTTTATGCCATAAGCCTGTCAGCGCACCAGCGACATGTTCTTTTTCCACTGGTTTTGCTCCTTCAGCTTCTGCTAAGAAAACAGATCCCGTTTCATAAAATCCAAATGAATCGGCTTGTCTTGCCAAGTTATATGCAACTGAATCAAGTAAGTTTGGCAAAAGACTTTGTCTCAGCACACTGCGTTCCTCACTCATTGGCAGAGAAAGCCTCGTTTCATAAGCTGGATGCAGGGCAAAAGCTGTGGACTTATGCTGATTCGTCAATGAATACGTAATCGCTTGAGAAAGTCCTGCGCCCTCTAAGAAACGTCTTACCTTTCTGCGCTTCACTTGGTATGGCGTGAGACCGCCAACCGTGCCAGCTGTTGCAGGCAGTGTAGATGGAATATTATCGTAGCCGTATAATCTTGCAACTTCTTCAATGAGGTCTTCTTCAATCGTAATATCCATTCTGCGGGAAGGAACTGTTACGACAAGAACATCATTTGATTCGCCCACTGTGAAGCCTAGTTTGTTGAAAATCTGAATCATATCTTCTTTTGAAATGTTCATTCCAAGCACCTTGTTCACACGCTGAGTTGATACGTGGATGACATTCATACTTGCTTCAAGATGATTTTCCTCAACTGTACCGCTTAGCACTTCACCGCCTGCATACATGCTGATCAATTGAGCTGCTCTTTCTGCTGCCGGCTTCGTACGCTGCGGATCGAGTCCTTTTTCAAATCGTGTGCTTGATTCACTGCGAAGTCCTAAGTCTCTAGATGCTTGACGGACTGTTTGACCGTTGAAATATGCCGCTTCTAAAAGAATCGTCGTCGTCTCATCACGCACCTCTGATTCAAAGCCGCCCATGACGCCTGCTACCGCGTGCGCTTTCGTTCCATTCGTAATGACAAGATGCTTTGATGATAATGTACGCTCTTGTTCATCGAGTGTTTGAATGCTTTCACTATCAGTTGCTTTACGAACGACCACCTGTTTTGAACCAAAGCGGTCATAATCAAAGGCATGAAGCGGCTGGCCGTATTCAAGCAGTACAAAATTTGTAATATCCACGACGTTGTTAATTGGACGAATGCCTGCATTCATCAGTCTTGTTTGCATCCAAAGCGGTGCTGGTCCAACCTTTACATTTTTAATGATCTTTGCTGCATAAAGTGGATTCGCTTCTTGATCCTCAATTTTAACAGAAATATAGTCTGCTGCTTTTTCGGAAGAAGTGTCATGTGCTGTATCAGGAAGCTTGATGTCTCTTCCTAAAATGGCCGCAACCTCATAAGCGACACCTAGCATATTCAGGGCATCGGCACGGTTTGGTGTTAAGCCAAGCTCAAGTACTGCATCATCTAATTGAAGTGCTTGAAGGGCATCATCCCCTGGTTTCACGTCATTCGGGAAGACAAAGATGCCTTCTGCATATTCTTTTGGTACGAGCTTGCTCTCTACGCCTAATTCTTGCAGAGAACAAATCATGCCATAAGACTCTTCACCACGCAGTTTTGCTTTTTTAATTTTAAAGTTGCCAGGAAGGACTGCCCCAACTGTTGCGACGGCCACATGCTGTCCTTTCTCCACATTCGGAGCCCCGCAAATAATTTGCACCGGTGCGTCTTCGCCAATATCAACAAGACATTTGTTTAATTTATCTGCATTCGGATGCTGTTCACGTTCAATGACGTGTCCAACGACAACCCCTTTGATGCCTTCACCTTTATATTCAACGGCTTCCACTTCAATTCCGCTTCTTGTGATTTTTTCTGCTAATTCATCTGGCTTGATGCCTTCTAAATCGACATAGTCTTCTAACCATTTATATGAAACAAACATGTTGATTTCCTCCTCTTAGTCCTGCTTGAATTGCTTTGTGAATCTAATGTCATTTGTGTAGAAATGGCGAATATCATCAATGCCGTATTTCAGCATCGCAATCCGTTCCACACCCATTCCAAAAGCAAAGCCTTGGTAAGTTTCTGGATCAAATCCACTCATTTTCAGGACATTCGGATGAACCATTCCTGCACCTAAAATCTCAATCCAGCCTGTTCCTTTACATACAGAGCAGCCCTTCCCGCCGCATTTAAAGCAAGACACATCGACTTCAACAGACGGTTCTGTGAATGGGAAAAAGCTTGGACGCAGTCTAATTTCACGATCTTCTCCAAACATTTTTCTTGCGACTGTCTCCAGCGTTCCTTTTAGATCACTCATGCTAATATTGTGATCGACGACAAGCCCTTCAATTTGCATAAATTGATGTGAATGAGTCGCGTCATCACTGTCACGTCTATATACTTTCCCAGGACAGATGATCTTCACAGGACCTTGTCCTTTATATTTCTCAAGTGTACGTGCTTGAACTGGTGATGTTTGTGTTCTCATCAGTGTATCTTCCGTAATATAGAAGCTGTCCTGCATATCACGTGCTGGATGCTCCTTTGGAAGATTCAATGCTTCAAAGTTATAGTAATCCGTTTCCACTTCAGGACCTTCCTCAACGGTATAGCCCATTCCGATAAATAAATCTTCAATGTCTTCGACAACTATCGTTAATGGATGTCTTGCCCCTATTTTGATTGGACTTGCCGGCAAAGTAACATCGATCGTTTGAGAAGCAAGTTTTTTCTTTACTTCTTCTGCTTCAAGCTGTTCATTTTTTTCAGCAATGGCACCAGCAATCTGCTCTCTTACTTCGTTTGCGAGTGCACCCATTTTTGGTCTTTCTTCCGCGGAGAGCTTGCCCATTCCGCGAAGTACTTCTGTAATCGGTCCTTTTTTCCCTAAATATTGAACCCGAATGTCATTGACCTCTTTGAGCGAGCTAGCTGCTTCAACCTTCGCTATCGCCTCTGTTTCAAGCTGTTTTAACGTTTCTTGCATGAGTGTAATCCTCCTTTTGATATACAAAACCGCTCGGATAAACGGCTGTTTGATCGTTTGAAGACAATAAAAAAACCCGTCCCTCCATAAAAGAAGGGACGAGTTGTGGTCGCGGTACCACCCTTGTTAAGCACAAATGCATGTGCGAATAAGCTTCATTGACATAACGGAATCAAACGAATCCGGTTCACCTTTACGCAAAGCAATGCCTGCGGTCCCGGTGACAACTCCAGAGGTGAATTCCTGTTTCAGCTTTCCTTAAATGCACTTTCAGTCTACGATGCATTCTCCCTATAAGGCTGCTTCTTGAAACAATCTTCCTCTATCATGGTTTTTAAAATATTAGTTTTATTATAGTGAAAATGAACGCATGTTGCAACATTATCCACGTAAATGATAGACAAGAACAGCTGCTGCAACAGCTACATTTAATGATTCTGCCTGCCCATACATTGGTACATATAAATTTTGGTCTGTCATTTGCAGAATCTCTGGATCAATACCAGCTCCCTCATTTCCAACAATTAATGCAAATGGGCCTTCTGCCGTTACGCTTTTATACTCTTTCGCATCTTTTAAAGCACTGCCGTATACAGGTAAGCCTCGTTCTTTCAGTTCGATTATTGCCTGTTGAAGGGATTGCTTTAAGATGGGCAGATGGAAATGAGACCCTTGTGCGGAACGGAGCGTTTTTCCGTTAAACGCATCAACTGTTCCTTCTCCTAAGATCACAGCATCAAGACCAGCGGCATCTGCTGTTCGAATGAGTGTGCCTAAATTCCCCGGGTCCTGCACTGCGTCTAATAAAAGAAGCCGTTCAACCTTCTTTTCTTCAAAAACAGGAACTGTACAGACCGCGGCAATGTGCTGAGGCGTTTCTGTTTCTGTCATGGCAGAAAAGGCCTCTTCGCTCAGTTCATAAAGCTCAATGTCAGGCTGGATATGAGAAGGAAGCCTATCGGGCGAAGTGACCATTAATTCCTTCACAATCCCGCTCTTTAATGCTTCTTCGACTAAGTGTATTCCCTCAACGAGAAACAGCCCCGTTTTCGTTCGTTCTTTTTTCGTATGGAGCTTTTTCCACTGTTTAATGTTTGTGTTTTTAGCTGATTCTATATATTTCAAGCGACGTTAACTCCTTTAATTATCATGAATTTATTATATCTCATGCACACTACATAATAAACCTGTCTTTGAGACAGAATAGGGCTATTACCATCAAAAAAGGAGTGTGGGCAATGGATTTTAATTTAAGAGGCGCAGTCATTCAAAACATTACTGGCCATAATCAAGAGCAGCTTGAACATACGATTTTAGATGCTATTCAAAGCGGCGAGGAAAAAATGCTGCCAGGTCTTGGCGTGTTGTTTGAGGTGCTATGGCAAGAAGCATCAGAAAACGAAAAAAATGAGATCCTTGAAACATTAGAGCAAGGCTTAAAGCCTCAGCAGCAATAAAAGAAGCCGGTTTGCTTATAAAAGCAAGCCGGCCTTTTTCATTTAGCCAGTGATAGGCGTTTCCATTCGAAGCGCTGGATCACGCCAGATTTCAACCCATTTTTTAATTGCAAACACAATAATCACAAACCCTAAGATCAGCATGATGATCGAAAGCACCGCATTTAGCACACTATAGCCGGATGCTTCAGGATTGAGATATACATTCGCTACCATCCAATAGCCTGCATAATTCACCGTCACATATAAGTAAGCAAGCGGAATTAAACAAGTCAGCATATAACGTCTTTTATCTGCAATTTTTAATACAACCGTTGCCCCAATGATCAACCCAACCGAAGCCATTAACTGGTTTGAAACCCCAAACAGCGCCCAAATAGACCCGATGTCACCTGAGTAAAGTAAGTATCCCCACATAAAACAAGCAAGCGCACTTGCAAACACCGAACCTAGTACCCAGTCAGTTCGTTTAAGCGGTTTATATGCTTCACCTAAGAAGTCTTGAATCAAATAGCGTGCCACACGTGTCCCCGCATCAATAGCGGTTAAAATAAAAACAGCCTCAAACATAATGACGAACTGGAAGAAGTAAGAAGCCAAATGACTAAAGAACGGAATTCCCGTAAAGATATACGCCATCCCTACCGCTAATGTTACGGCACCACCCGTTCTTCCTTCTAAATCAAGGCCGATTTCCTTACTCAGCTGCGGAAGGTTTTCAACGCTCATACCAAGTGTCCGGAACACTTCTGGCGTACTGTTTATCGCAAAATAATCTCCTGGATGCAGGGCCGTAGCCGCAATTAAAGCCATAATCCCAACTAAGCATTCGACCAGCATTGCGCCAAACGCAACAGGCTTCATATCACTCCAGCGGTCCAGCATCTTAGGTGTTGTCCCTGAACCAACAAATGCGTGGAAACCAGAAATAGCACCGCAAGCAATGGTAATCGAAATAAATGGCCAGACAGGACCAGCTAATACAGGTCCTCCTCCGTTCACAAACTCTGTAAACGCCGGGAATTGAATGGACGGATTCACCACAAAGATGCCGGCAATCAGCGCAATGAATACACCAATTTTCATAAAACTACTTAAATAGTCCCTCGGTGCAAGCAGCAGCCAAACTGGCAGAGCCGCAGCAAAAAAGGCATAGATCGGCAGGGCAAGAGCAAGCGTTTTTGTATCAAGTGTTAAAAAATCACCTAGTGCCGTTCCTTGAATATTTGGACCAAGGAATACACCAAACATCAGCAAAATAAATCCCGCAGATGTCGCCAGCTTTAAATTGCCTGTTTTTTTATAATACAGACCAACCCCCATCGCAATCGGAATCGTAATTCCAACTGCAAATGTCCCCCAAGGGTTTCGTTCAAGAGCATGAAGCACAACCATAGACAAACCTGCCATTGTGATTGTAATAATAAACAGCATCGCAAGCCCTGTACAAAAACCAGCAACAGGTCCCAGCTCTTCCTTCGCTACCTCTGATAATGATTTCCCCTTTTTACGCATCGACGCAAATAAGACGACTAGATCATGTACAGCTCCGCCTATGACGGCACCAATTAAAAGCCAAAGGAGACCAGGTAAATACCCAAATTGAGCGGCTAATATCGGACCCACTAACGGACCAGCAGCTGCAATCGCAGCAAAGTGATGCCCAAATGTGACCCATTTGTTTGTCGGCACATAATCTTTCCCGTCCTCTAGTAGGTGAGCCGGTGTAGGATGATCATCTGTCACCTTTAATACCTTGACCATCATAAATGTGCCATAAAGACGATAGGCAATCGCTAAAATACACATAGATCCTATTACAATTGTAACCGCATTCATTTAACCATCCCCTTTGTATAAACAATTTGTTACAAATATAACATAAATTGATTGATTTTTCTTTCTTTTAAAACCAAGTTGACAAATAAGAATAATGTGTTTATTCTTAAGGTAGCTTCACCTACTTCCATAAACTCTCTTTTGGCAGGGCATTCTATGGCTCTGTCCTTTTTATTGCTTTCATCTTACAAAAATAAACGCTTGATCACATGTGCCTTATTCACTAGGAAATGTTCTCTTCTTTTGCCAAAAACAGTTCTTTTGGTGCATCTTAAAAAAACACCGTTCATTTCCTGGGAAATTCAATAAAAAAGCCTTTCCCCTGCTGAGGAAAGGCTTCCTTACTTATGAACCGTACGTAATTTGTTCGACGGTTTTTTGATCAAGTCTTTTGATCACTTCTGTTAAAAGCTTCACTGCATTTTCATAATCATCTCGGTGAATCATTGCAGCATGGGTATGAATATATCTGCTCGGAATCCCGATAGATAGTGATGGAACACCATGCCCCGTTAAATGAATACCGCCAGCATCTGTCCCGCCGCCAGGCATTGAGTCATATTGATAAGGAATGTTCAGCTCATCCGCTGTTTGGACAACAAAATCACGAAGTCCTTTATGAGAGACCATTGAAGCATCAAATACAACAATCGTTGGGCCTTTGCCAAGTTTGCTTGTTGCTTCTTTCTCAGTGATGCCTGGTGTATCTCCTGCCACACCTACATCAATGGCAAATCCAATATCAGGCTGAATCGTAGCCGCTGCTGTTTTAGCTCCGCGCAGGCCTACTTCCTCTTGGACAGTTGCGACGCTGTAAGCAATATTCTCATGCTCAGCATTGTGTAAGTTTTTCATAACATCAATGGCCACCGCACAGCCAATGCGGTTGTCCCATGCTTTTGCAAGGAGCATTTTTTCATCATTCATGACTGTAAACTCAAAGTAAGGAACGATTTGATCTCCAGGCAGTACGCCCCACTCCATTGCCTGTTCTTTGCTTGACGCCCCAATATCAATAAACATATCCGTAATCTCAATTGACTTTTTGCGAGCTTCAGGTGACAAGACGTGTGGTGGTTTAGAACCAATGACCCCTGTAATCTCTCCCTTTTTCGTTACAATGGTGACACGCTGAGCGAGCATGACCTGTGACCACCAGCCGCCGACTGTTTGAAAACGAATGTAGCCTTTGTCATCAATTTTTGTCACCATGAACCCTACTTCATCTAAGTGACCTGCGAGCATAATTTTAGGCCCGTTTGCGTTTCCTTCCTTTTTAGCAATCAAGCTGCCAAGGCGGTCTGTAGAGACTTCATCTGCATATGATTCTATGTATGTCTGCATGACTTTTTTGACATCACGTTCATTTCCTGGGATCCCTTTTGCATCCGTTAGGTCTTTCAGCATAGTTAATGTTTGATCTAGCTTTGTCATTCCATTTATCCTCCTTTATCTTCATGGTGCATTCTTATTATACAAAACCTCTTTCGTTCAATACGATCTTTTTATGAATATTTTTTCGTTTTACGAAATATTTTTTTTAAAAAAGTTGAAACCTTTTGGCGTTTTCATTCGTAGTACATCAGATAACGGTATTGGAGGTGCATCCTGTCATGTTTGTAATCCTCATGAGACTAGCTCTTGTTGCACTGCTTGTCTACATCTTCTACATGGCGGTAAAATTCTTCTCAAATCCGAGAAGAAAGCTGAAACAAGCACAATTAAAAGAAGGCTTTTATTTTATGGACGAACAGCAAAACGCGCGCAAAAACTTTAATTTCGTCTATAAAGGTGTCTTGTTTGAAGGGGAGAAGCATGTTCCTTCTAAGGATCATCCTCTGTTTGTCCACTCCATTTACGTTTGGACGGAGTCACCTGAGAAGCTGAGTGAATTTACATTAGAAGACTTTGAAAAACTAGAGGAAAACATTATCGAGCGTTATCCTCAAACCAAAATTGATTGGGATCAGCCCATTAAAAAAATCAAACAAAAAAAAGGAGCAGACACGCCGTCCTGATGGCGTCTGCTCCTTTTTCAAGTAACTTGGATATAGCCCAATAGAATCAACTGCAAAATCATTAATACAGGCATGCCGATTTGAAAGGCAGGATGCTTTGTTTTATGCCGGAAATACTGCATTCCCAGATACGATCCAGCGGCGCCAAAAAGCACCGCAGCACTCCATAAATGCGCCTCTGAAATTCTCCATTTATGTGCTTTGGCTCGGCGTTTGTCCTCACCCATGAGAAAAAAGCCGTAGCCATTCACTAAAATAAGCAGCAGGATCAAAGCCATATTCATTCATTTCACCTCACATGATGAGAAAAAAAGATCACCCCTCAAAGGAATGATCTTTTATAAAACTTACTTGTCTAGTTGTGCTTTTGCAGCATCAGCAAGCTGATTGAATGCATTTAGGTCATTCACAGCAAGGTCAGCAAGCATTTTGCGGTTTACTTCGATACCAGAAAGCTTTAAGCCATGCATTAAACGGCTGTAAGAAAGACCGTTCATACGAGCTGCAGCGTTGATACGAGTGATCCATAGTTTACGGAAGTCACGTTTTTTCTGACGACGGTCACGGAAAGCGTAGTTTCCAGATTTCATCACCTGTTGGTTTGCTACTTTGTATAATCTATGTTTTGAACCGAAATAACCTTTTGCTAATTTAAGAACCTTTTTACGACGCTGACGCGACACAGTTCCGCCTTTTACTCTTGGCATTGTAATTCCCTCCTATGATTCCTATTCCAAATTACTTGATGTTTGCAAGTTGTTGTTTGATACGTTTGAAATCTCCAGCACTTACGATTGCGCTCTTACGCAATTTACGTTTTTGCTTTGTAGATTTGTTAGCGAACAAGTGACTTGTGTACGCATGAGAACGTTTAAGTTTACCAGAACCTGTTTTTTTGAAACGTTTAGCAGATCCGCGGTGAGTTTTCATTTTTGGCATTGGATGTTTCCTCCCTCTGTTACTTTACTTTTCGACTTTTGGTGCAAGCATGAGGAACATGCTGCGTCCGTCCATCTTAGGTTTTGTTTCTACTGTTGCTACTTCAGCGCAAGCTTCAGAGAAACGGTCTAACACGCGCTGTCCGATTTCTTTATGCGTAATCGCACGGCCTTTAAAGCGGATAGAAGCTTTCACTTTATCTCCCTTTTCAAGGAATTTGATTGCATTACGGAGCTTCGTGTTAAAATCATGTTCATCGATTGTCGGGCTCAACCGAACTTCTTTTAAGCTAATGATTTTTTGATTCTTACGTGCCTCTTTTTCCTTCTTCTGCTGTTCGAATCGGAACTTACCATAGTCCATGATTCGGCAAACAGGTGGTTTTGCATTTGCAGCAACTAACACAAGGTCAAGATTAGCTTTAGCAGCAATTTCCAGAGCTTCCTGGCGGGTTTTAATCCCAAGCTGATCGCCATTTTGTCCGATCAAACGAACTTCACGCGCACGAATACCTTCATTAACTAATTGATCTTTGCTAATAGTGAGCCACCTCCATGAGATTTTGAATTGAGTTCACAATTCATTTTGACCATTTCGTTGTATGTTTTACAGGCAAACAAAAAGTGTGGGCATATAAAACACCCACACTGCGAACATTTGCATGAAAAAATAAATGTACGGTCAACCTGTCAACTACAAACATGTGTCAATCAGGTGAGAAGCGGGTGCTTCTGCTTGTGATATCTATTCAATTCGTTAACTATTCTACACAATTTTCATTTGTCCGTCAAGTAACCGAACTCTTGAAACAACTTTTTCAGTGTAACATGATGAGACGAATTGGGCAAGACTTTTTCACACAATGACGCCATCAAAGAATCAATTGCATAAAGATTGGGATGACGATAACGGTCACAACTCCTACGACCACAACGGCGATACTTGCCATAGCTGCTTCTACTTCTCCCATCTCAATTCCAACAGAAACCCCAAGCGCATGTCCTGATGTACCAAGTGCAAGACCTTTTGCCACTGGGTTTTTAATGCGGAACAATTTTAAGAAGAAGGCACCTAGTGCATAGACAATGACGGCATTAAATATGACCGCAAAGGCTGTGATATCTGCGATTCCGCCAATATCCTTTGCAATCGGGAGAGCAATCGCTGTTGTCGCTGCTTGTGGAAGCATGCTTTTCATCACAGCCGCATCTAAATGAATTCCTTTTGCGACGAGATATACGATCGTAATGGAACAAAGTGAACCTACAAAAATAGCGGATAAAATTTGCCACCAATATTTTTTAAGCAAGGCTCTCTGCTTATAAAGCGGGATAGCGAAAGCAATCGTGGCAGGCTCTAAGAAAAATTTGATAATCTTGCCGCCCTCATTATAATCTGCGTAGGAAAAACCGCCAACTTTCAAAAATAAAATGCCCAGTACCATCGCCACAAACAGCGGGGTGAACAAGAAGAAACCTTTTGATTTTTTAAATAAAAATGTCCCTATTCCAAAAGCGACTAATGAGACGACAATGCCAAAATAAGGACTCATTGTACTTGTACCCATTTTGCATCTCTCCTTTAATGCGTACTTGAAGCTGGTTTATTTGAATGAGAAGGAGCAGATTTACTCTCCTTTGTCTCTTTACGTTTCTGCGGTCTTTCTGATAATTGCATGAGAAGCTGTGAAAACAGCCCTGTCGCTGCAAGTAACATAATGGTTGCAATGATAATGACACCGACTACTTGCACACCTACTTCTTGCATGACACCTAGTGATTGAATAACTGAGATCCCAGAGGGAACAAATAGAAAGCTAATGAGTCCTGTCAATGATGTACCTAATTGCTCCACCTGCTCCAGTTTGACAATTTTCGTTGTTAACAAAACAAATAATAGAACCAAACCAATCACGGATGCGGGCATCGGAATCGGTAAATACATTGAAATGAGATTAGAAACGAACATTACGGTTGCAAAAATAAATGCTTGAGATAAAAATCCATATACTTTAGTGGCACTCATGCCCCTTCACCTCTTTCTTCGACTGCCCTCAGTATACGGCATGAAATAAATGAATAAAGCGTTTACAATAAAACTCACCAGATTCAATGACTGAAATGCAAAAAACGAGTATTGAAATACAAACAAAAAAAGCCCTCCTACTCTAGCAGGAGTGACTTCTTTAATTCTTTGGCATATGTGCGGCTGACAGGAATGATGGACCCGTCTGTCATATGCAGATTGTACGTCGAATTAAACCACGGCTGTACTTCTTTCATATGAGAGGTATTCACGATATAGCTGCGATGGACCCTCATAAAATAAGCCTCAGGGAGTTTCTTTTCAATGACCACCAGCGGTTCTGTGACCTCATACATGTGATCCTTTGTTTTCACAACCTTTTTCCCCTCGCTTAGTCCTACATACATGATCTCTTCAACTTGCAGGATCACAATAGAGTCATCAACTGATATCGCTAATTTTTGCTGATGGGGTATTTTCTCATCTAACAGCTGGTGCTCTTGCGTTTCAACAGATTTCCATTTTTTAAACTTTTGAATGGTCTGGAGCAAACGCTCTTCATCGAATGGTTTTGTTAAGTAATCAAGCGCACTTACCTCAAACGCCTTCAGCGCATATTGATCAAAGGCTGTCGCAAATACAACCGCTGGCGGATCAGACATCCGGTTGAGCCTTTTGGCAATATCAAATCCATTCTCACCAGATAAATCAATGTCTAAAAAGAGCAGATCCGGCTTCTGATCAACCATCCGATCAAAAGCAGATTCTATATTTTCTGCTTCCTCTATTTGAACTTCCTCTTTCGTTCTTCGTAATAAGTATTTTAATTCATCTCTTGCTAATACTTCATCATCTACAATTAATACCTTCATCAATGAGAATCATCCTTTTTTACATAATCCATTGGAATGCGAAATGAGATGTCAGTGCCTTGGTCACTATGAATCGATAAAGCAGCTTGTCTGCCAAAAATCCCTCTTAACCGCTGATCTAAATTAAAAAGGGCTGTCCCTGTTCCTTCTAGTGATTCGACAGGCGCTTTTAATAGTTGAGCCATCTTATCATCTTCAATTCCCTGCCCATTATCTGTTACTTTCATATAAACATGCCCATCTTTCATCAAAGCGGATACGATGACTTCACAATTTGTTTGATGTTTAGGAAAAGCATGTCTCACAGCGTTTTCAACAAGCACCTGAATCACAAAGGGCGGAATCATCACCTGCTCCAGCTCCTTTTCAATTTGAAAGGTCACATGGTACTTATTTGGAAATCTTGCTTGTTCAAGTGACAAATATGCCTCCACATGCTGAATCTCTTTATGCATCGGAATCAGCAGCTGGCGGGCACCTTGCATATTTGAGCGAAAATAAATACTTAGCTGCAACAGCAGCTTCCTTGCCATCTCCACATTGGTTCTGCACAAAACAGAGATGGTATTAATGGCGTTAAATAAAAAGTGCGGGTTCACTTGTGCTTGAAGGGCTTTGATCTCTGCATCTTTTAGCAGGCGGCTTTGAGTTTCCGCCTCTCCAAGCTCAAGCTGTGTGGAAAACAGCATCGCCAAACCTTCTGCAAGCTCCTCTTCCACCCTGCTTAATCCGACCGGAGAATTGAAATACATTTTTAACGTCCCGATCGTTTGACCGTTAGAAGTGAGCGGCAGCACGATTGCGGCTTCAAGAGGGCAATGAGCGACGGAACAATTGATTTCGCCCTTCGAATGTGCCTTCATAATCTTGCCGCTCATCAAGACTTGTTTCGACAGCCCCGTAATCAGGCTTTTAGATGGAATATGATGATCTGTTCCATCTCCGACATGCGCTAAAATCTTTTCTGTATCTGTTAAAGAGACCGCATCTGTTTCAGTCAATCGATGAATGATCTCCGCCACACTTTTACAAGACTGTTCATTTAACCCTTGGCGGAAAAAAGGCAGTGTTTGATCGGCGATCAAAAATACACGATGCGTCTGCATCGCCTTTGCCTGCTCTTCTTGCCGAATGACTGACTGTAAAATAGATAAAAAGATAAAGCTGCCGATTCCATTCACAAAAATCATCGGCAGGGCAATGATACTGACTAGCCCCCATGCATCGGCGAATGGCCTTGCAAACAGAAGGATAATGATCATCTGTAATGATTCCATCGCCACACCAAAAAAAGCTGCTTGGCGAGGTGTCACCATTCGATTCCTCCGCTTAAACCTGCTGCCGACATAACCTGCAATGACACCGGCTAAAATGGAAGAAATCGCACAGCTGAGCGCGGTGCTTCCTCCAAGGGAATAGCGATGAATTCCAGCTAAAAGCCCTGCACCAATCCCTACAAACGGCCCCCCGATCAAACCGCCCATTTCGATCCCCATAATTCTCGTATTGGCGATAGAGCTTGACGAGCCGAGATGATAAGAAAACTCATGGTTCATGACAATTTGCTGCTGGATTTCAATTCCTGTGTAATTGCTGATAATGCTAAAAGAAGCAAAAATGAAGACAAGGATAGCCTTTTTCCGAAATCCTTGATTATGTAGCAATAGATTGCGAAAGCCCTTCACATGAGCAAGCACAAATCCTAGAATAACGATGATCCCTACACGCTCGATCATCATGATAATTAAATGAAGCAAACCGGCCACCTCAATTGATGTATGTCATATCTACTGTCTTTCTATTCTATCATGTGCGGTCAATGATCAAAGATCTCTCAAATCTTTTCTTTATTGGCCTCTTCTTCTATTGTAAAATGAACATGAGCCTGTCACTTGCAGTTGAAGGTAACACATACATAAAAAGGGAGAAGATCATGAAAGCCGTATTTTTCGATTTAGATGATACTTTGCTTTGGGACGAAAAAAGCATTCACACAACTTTTCAGGAAACTTGCCGGGAAGCGGAAAAGAAATATGGACTCGATCCAGAATCGTTTGAACAGATTGTACGTGAAGAAGCAAGAAAGCTGTACTCTTCCTATGAAACATATGATTATACTGTCATGATCGGCATTAATCCTTTCGAAGGACTGTGGTCCAATTTTAGTGAACCGATTAGCGAAGGCTTTCAAAAGCTGAACGCCATTGCACCAGAATATCGCAAAAACGCTTGGACCAATGGCTTAAAGGCAGCGGGAATTGACGATGAGGCGTTTGGACAATATTTGGCTGATTTCTTTGCAGCAGAGCGCAGAAAACGCCCATATGTCTATGAAGAAACATACCCTGTTTTAAACCGACTGAAAGGCCGCTACGAATTGCTCCTTTTAACAAACGGAGATCCTAGCCTTCAAAAGGAAAAACTTGCGGGTGTTCCTGAGCTTGCTCCTTACTTTAACGAGATTGTGATTTCAGGGGATTATGGGAAAGGCAAGCCTGATCCAGGTATCTTTGAGCACTGCCTTCAGCTGTTAAACTTAACAAAAGACGAAGTGATCATGGTTGGGGATAATCCAAAAACAGATATTCTCGGCGCATCTCGCGTTGGTATCCAAACCGTTTGGATCAATCGCCATGACAAGAAAAATGAAACAGATGTGACGCCTGATTATGAAATCAAAGACTTACATGAATTGTTTGATATATTAAAATAGAACAAAAAAACACCCTGCTCCTGACGAGATTGGGTGTTTTTGTATTCTCAGAGTTATATGATTGCTGCTAGACTTTGCGCTTGCCGGTCTAAGCCGCGTGCTGCTTCTCCTACAATGATGAATTCCTCGCTTGCCAGCTTTACAAGATCCCGGTTTGTAAACACGGTTGTCTTTGCCCGGCTTGTTCCGCTGCTGACCTTCTCTACTTCTGCATGGATCGCCTTCACATATTGATCGACCTTGACGATCGCTTCTTTTGAATTTGTCGCAAGCTTTCGAATTTCTGCTGCCACTACACTAAAGCCATTTCCATAGGAACCCGCATGTGCCGCTTCTATTGCCGCATTTAAGGCGAGTAGCTGGGTTTGCGAAGAAATACTGTTAATGGTTGTAGCAATGGAGCTGATGGACTCTACCTGCTCCGTTAATCCTTTTAGCAAGCTCATATTTTGATCGGTTTCGTTTGCTATATGATCAAAGGAGGCATTGACACTTTGACTATGCTGAATGCCAACTTCTGCTCGTTCCATTAATTTCGCAGACATCTCCTTTAAGTCTTCCACAACCTGTTTCATCGAGAGTTCTCTCTCCGTAATATCTGTCGCCACTTTCACAACACCCACTACAGCTCCTTCTTCATCTCGAACAGGTGAATATGTTGCTTCAAGCCATAAGCTGCTGCCGTTTTTTGTGATCCGCTGCACTTTTTCCTGAAAGACTTGACCTTCTCTCAAACGCTTCCAAAACATGTGATAACTTGTGTGTTCTGTAATATGTGGAGGACAAAACTGTCTATGTTTAAGACCGATCATCTCTTCTTTAGAATATCCCATGGCTTTTGCAAAAATATCGTTCACCCATAGAACTTCACCTGTCACATTAAATTCAATCATTGCCAGCGAGTGTTCTAATGCACGAAGAACAGCTGATTGCTCCAATACTTGTGACGATAAAGTGTTTGTTGTTTGCTTCATCGATTTCATTCCCCCAATTTGTCTCAAACCAATAGTACATACTTACCCTTACTTTTGTACTATCTAAACGTCTCTTTTTAGGAATTGGATCACTATTGGAGAAAGTTTTCCAAAAAGAAAAAAGCCAGTGATCTAAAAAGAATCACTGGCTGCTTCATTATTTTTTCGCTTCTGCTACTGCATGTTTCACAAAGGCTTCGAGATCCATTGTTTCTGAATCTTGTTCCCCGTATTTTCTAACATTGACAGCGCCATTTTCTGCTTCTTGATCTCCGACAACAAGCATGTACGGAATCTTTTGCATTTGCGCTTCTCTAATTTTGTACCCAATTTTTTCATCGCGGCTGTCAAGTTCTACACGAAGGCCTTCAAGCTGCAAACGTTCCTGCACTTTTTTCGCATAGTCTAAATGAACAGACGGTGAAACCGGGATGACTTGGAATTGTACAGGTGCCAGCCATGTTGGCAGAGCTCCTTTGTATTCTTCAATTAAGAAGGCAACGAAGCGTTCCATTGTAGAAACAACGCCTCTATGAATGACAACTGGACGATGGTGCTTTCCATCTTCTCCGATATATGTGAGATCGAAGCGTTCTGGAAGTAAGAAATCAAGCTGTACAGTGGATAATGTTTCTTCTTTTCCAAGAGCTGTCTTCACTTGTACATCCAGCTTCGGACCATAAAATGCCGCTTCGCCTTCTGCTTCATAATAATCGTGGCCAAGCTCGTCCATTGCATCCTTCAGCATCGATTGTGCTTTATTCCACATCGCATCGTCATCGAAATACTTCTCAGTATCTTCTGGATCACGGTAAGATAAGCGGAATGTGTAGTCATTCAAGCCAAAGTCTTGATACACTTCTTCAATTAAGCGAACTGTACGGATGAACTCGTCTTTGATTTGATCTGGACGAACAAAGATGTGTGCATCGTTTAATGTCATACCGCGGACACGCTGAAGGCCAGATAAAGCACCTGACATTTCATAGCGGTGCATTGTACCAAGCTCTGCAATACGAATTGGCAATTCGCGATAACTGTGCGGCTCGTTTTTGTAAATCATCATATGGTGCGGACAGTTCATCGGACGAAGAACAAGATCTTCGTTGTCCATTTCCATCACGGGGAACATGTCTTCTTGATAATGCGCCCAGTGTCCTGATGTTTTATACAACTCAACATTCGCAAGAACTGGTGTGTACACATGCTCATAGCCAAGACGCACTTCTTTATCGACAATGTAACGCTCAATAACGCGGCGGATCGTTGCGCCTTTTGGCAGCCAAAGCGGAAGTCCTTGACCAACCTTTTGGGAATTTGCAAACAGTTTCAGCTCTTTTCCAAGCTTACGGTGATCGCGTTCTTTCGCTTCTTCAAGCAGACGTAAATGCTCATTTAAATCTTCTTTGCTGAAGAAAGCTGTTCCGTAAATACGCTGAAGCATTTGGTTGTTACTGTCACCTCTCCAGTATGCACCTGCAAGGCTTAACAGTTTAAACTCTTTGATTTTCCCTGTAGATGGCAAGTGAATACCGCGGCAGAGGTCAAAGAATTCACCCTGCTCATAAATTGTCACAGCTTCACCTTCTGGAATCGCCTCTAACAGCTCAAGTTTCAACTCATCACCAATCGCTTCAAAGCGCTTTTTCGCTTCTTCTCTTGATACTTCAATTCGCTCAATTGGCAGATTGCTGTTAATGATTTTCTTCATTTCTTTTTCAATCTTTGGTAAGTCTTCAGGTGTGATGGCTACATCGATGTCCACATCGTAGTAGAAGCCATTTTCGATGACAGGACCTACGCCAAACTGAACGTGATGCTCTTTTCCATAAAGACGTTTGATCGCCTGCGCTAGCAAATGGGCTGTGCTGTGGCGCATAATGTCGAGTGCTTCTTCACTTTTATCTGTGATGATCTCGATTGTTCCACTTTCTAATAGCGGCGTACGCAGATCTATTTCTTTACCGTTCAATTTACCGGCAAGTGCTTTTTTCTTTAGGCCCGGGCTAATTGATGCCGCGATGTCTTCTGTTGTAGCTGTTTTGTCAAACTCCTTGACTGCTCCATCTGGAAATGTAAGTTGAATTTGTTCTGACATCTCTGGTCACTCCTTTTTTTGGCAATATAAAAACCCCGCCCCCTGGAAAGGGACGAGGTTGAATAAACGGAATCGTGGTTCCACCCTTTTTCCCGTACTTGCAGCTTGCTTTTCATATGCAAATACGGCTTGCGGTTCGATAACGGGAATTCCCGTCAGCCATTACTAAAAAGTTCACAGCTGATGTTCAAAGGTGGTAAAGCAAATGGTCCTCTGCTAGGAAGCTTTCAGCCGCGGCTTCCCTCTCTTTAAGCGGGTGTTCATTTGTTCATGTCCTTATCAATACGGTCTCTGTATGAAGTTACACCGTATTATAAAACGTTTTTTCGTGAAAATCAAGAAAGCTTTTCACTTTTCTTGTCGAAATGGTCATGTACAAATTGAACATTCTGCTCTTGGAATGAATGAGACGGGAACACCTCGACCCTTTCTTGAAAAATATTTTGAATCGTTTGCACCATCGAGTGACCTGTATCATTTGTAAATAGGTCAATTTTTTGCGGTGCAATGGAGACAAGCGGTGCAATCAGCTGCGAATCAATATACATTGGATGCTCTCTTACAAACTGTCTGTCTATGTATTGTTTTTGATCACGCTCAGAAGCGTAGCGAAATTCCCAAATCACCAGGCGGTCCTGATGCACAACATGTACTTTTTCGAGCCTAGGCTCTCTTGCCATCACATAGTCTCGAAGCGATTGAATGAAGTTTTGATACTCTTGCTCCATTTTGTATTCTTCAATGGACACTTCAACATAGTTCTTCAGCCTTCGATCATATTCTGACAGCCTAAATGTCATAAATGAACCAATTGAAAAAACACCTTGCTGTAAAGAAATTGCCTCAAGCTCCTTTTTTAAAAGGGCTTCTCTTGACGGGTCTTGCTGAATGCCGGGAATATCATCTAAGTCCCCGTTCATGATACTGTGAGCGATGGAAAGAATTTGGTGCTGCTCTTCAGGATCTTTAAACAAGTAAGTGTTTTCAAGGATGCTGCGCATGCGCTCATTTTCTTTGCATTCCAAAAAAAAGTGAACCAATAATGGCCGCACAATGTGCTCAAGTGCTTCTTCTGATTCCTTCGCCTCTATGAGAAGCCGGTCTTTCCCTTGTTGAATTGACATGTGATGCCGACTGTCCAAGTGTTCAGCAAGATGTAAAAAAGCGGCGGTATCATATTCATCTTCAAAGATTATTTCAAGCATGTTTGTCCCCCCTAACGACATCTGTTACATATATATGGGGGAAACATAAAAAATAGACGCCTAAAATAAATCAGGCATCTTTCTTTTTAAAATGAGTGGAACGGAGATAAAGATCAAATAAATCAAACAAACAACCACTAAGGCGGCATAATTGCCGCTGACAAAGCTTGAGCCGAGAACATTTAACGCAATTGTACCCGGTATTAAGCCTAAAAAGGTGGCTGCCACAAATGCACGATAATTTGCACGTGAAGCAGCTGCCGCATAGCTGACGAAATCAAAATGAATCGGTGCAATACGCAATAACAAAATATAAAGAAATCCATGCTCCTGAATGCGGGACGTCACCGCTTTCAGCTTCCGGCTGTTTGATGCCGTTTCCTTCTTTTTTGCACGAAAGGTTGAAGCAATCATGAAGGAGCCTGTTGCCCCGGCTGTAGCCCCAATGAGGGCATAAATCGTCCCAAGGACACTGCCGAATGCCAAACCTGCTGCCAGCGAAAAGACTGTAATCGGGACGAGAACAAACGGGCGAAAAAGAGATAAGAAAAGAAAAACAAAGGGAGCCAGTATCCCAAATTGAAGCACCCAATTCTTCACATCTTTCGGCGCGAGCTGAAGATGCTGTTTATTCAGCCACCACAACGCAGCAGCAAGAATGCCAATCACAAGAAAAAGCAGCCATTTTCTTTTGTTCATTTCATTTGCTCCTCCTTCAGGTGACATACGCTTTTATAAATGACGGCGATTTTCTCCTTCGAGCAAGACCGGCTCTGCTAAATAGAGAATCCGTTCCATTAAACGAGCGGCTTTGACCTCTTCTTTTTCCCCGCGCTGAGAGTACGTAAAATGATGTTTCAGCTCATTTGGTGAGAAATTAGAAGAGAAAAACGTCGGCAGCTGCTCTGCCATACGGTATTGTAAGATCGTACCGAGCAGCTCATCCCGCACCCAGCTTGTCATCGATTCTGCTCCAATATCATCAAGCATTAAAATCGGGGTGGATTTGACCATATTCAGCTTTTCTTCTAGCGTATGATCAGCTAACGAATTTTTTAACTCTCTCACAAATTCAGGCACGTAAACAAGGAGAGATGGGTATTCTTTCTCCGCTAGCTGCTGCGCAATGGCTGCCAGAATATACGTTTTTCCTACTCCAAATTTCCCGTGTAAATACAAGCCTTTTCCTTTTCCAGTCTCATCATAGCTTTGGAGGAATTGACCTACTTTTTGGATGACCTCTTGTCTTCCCACAACGTTCAGATCAGCGAACGTCGCTTGAAGGACATTTTGCGGAATATACATGCTTTTCATCAGCTCTTGCTGTTTTTTCTGTCTATCGAGCCGCAGCTTGACTGGACAAGGGGAATATTCAATATCAATACTCTGACCTTTGATCACAAGCTTCGGGTGATACCCATCTAAAATGGCATTGACGTTTTCGTCATCTAAGCAGTAAGAGCAGCCCTTCGACTGCTGCACATATTCAAAGAGCCGGTTCAAGCTGCGATTGATCATGTCTTCATGTATCTCTTCTTGATGCTTCTGTAAAAAGGCCTTCACATCTTCATCAGATAACACACTTTCTTTAATCTGATTGTATCTCACGCGAAAATCTACTCGTCCTTTTAGCTGTTCAAATGAACGACCGATCGGTTTCATCCCATCTCACCTCACCTTAATGTGCATTGTACTTTTTCATATTTTTAAACTGATCTAACAGTTTTTCTTTTTCTCGTTCGAGGTCTTCTGTAGACAGATTGTCCGTTTGCTCTTTTGCCGGCTGTTCTTTCGTTTCGGTTTCTTTCATCCAGTCAGGCAGTTTCTCTTCCCTGACGACTTTTCCTGAACCATATGTGCTGCGCTGCTTTTTCTGCTGCGCCCACTCTGTCATTTGCCTGTTCTCTTCTTTGGCAATTTTCATGGCCGCGGCAACGGTTTTGATTTTCTTTCTTACCCAATGAGCGGCGATTTTTTGCATGTATGTTTTCGACAACTTCATATCTGTTTTGAGTAATGTATAGTAGATGAGAACATTCATGACACCTGGCTCGAGCTGCTGCTCGAGCATGATATCTTCGACAATTCTTAAGTCGGCATATGTTGGCTCAATGCCATCTGCCATGTCTTTTAGCAGCTCTCTAGGCGAAATATGATCCAGCTTTTCAATCAATTTTGCATCTGGAGTATCCGCTGCCGGCGTCTTTGAAGCATCTTGTCGCAAGTGTCTTGGCTGTTTTTGATCAATCAGCTTTGGCTGTTCGCCTCTGTATTCAATTTGGTACCAGTCTCTTGCTGCTTTTCTCAGCTCTTCTGTTGAGATCATTTGATCCGAACCACATGCACCTGCTACAATATTTTGCATTTGAAGCGGGGTGATGCCGTATACAACAGCTAACTTCTTAATTGTTTCTTTTACCTGCTTTGTCAAAGCCTTTCTTGGAATCATCATGTCAGACATACCCGCTAACAATAGATCGAAATCGAAGGATTCGTCTGAGAGCGGTGCCGGCTGACTCGATCCAACAGTCACATATTCATAGCCTTGATCAAGCGATGTCGCCTGATGAATCTCTTCTGTCATCTTGCGTTCGCCTGGC
Source organism: Bacillus sp. FSL K6-1000 (assembly GCF_038630785.1). Taxonomy (NCBI): domain Bacteria; kingdom Bacillati; phylum Bacillota; class Bacilli; order Caryophanales; family Bacillaceae; genus Bacillus; species Bacillus sp. FSL K6-1000. The sequence goes on from NZ_CP152042.1 coordinate 2,601,449, forward strand.
TGCAATACGTGAAAGACTTCTTCAAACGACCGTGAAATGTTCTTTGCTTCTGCAGGAACACCTGGGTAAGAGAAATAATCACGAAGCTGCATATATTTTGCTTTCTCTACACGATGGTACAGCAGGACATTCAGCATACCATCTTGGAAAAATTCATCCGGTCTTAGCGGCGGTACAAGCTCATATGTAAACAGTCTGCCTTCTACCGTTTCCTGTTCATATGTGCGGAGTAAGCCGATCGCTTCAAGCTTTAAACGTTCCTCAAAAATATCATTTAAATTCGTCTGCAGCATGACCATGAGCTGCCGATGAGGTGCAGGTTTTCCCCACATACGATTTTGTTCCAGCTCTCCCCACAGCGTCATGTATAAGCTAAAAGCGGACATGCCAATAAGCGGCTGATATAAAAGAGTGATGAGCTGTCTATCGATGTCACCGAGCAATGAAGCGCTTTTGACGACATACGGATCGACGGCTAGCACTTCCTTCCAATGCTCTGTCATATGCTGATCCTCCCCATGAATTGCGATTGTTTCCATTGTACACTCTTTTTGCGTTTTACGCTTTACGCAGGAAAAAGAGCATGAAGAATCTCCAGCTCTTTTTAGCGTTCTTTCTTTAATAGATCTTTTAATTCATCAATAAAGACATTGATGTCTTTAAACTGCCGGTAAACCGAGGCAAACCTAACGTAAGACACTTCATCAATTTTCGCCAGCTCGTCCATCACCATTTCACCTACAAGCTCGCTTTTCACTTCTGACATGCCTTGATTGCGCAGTTCTTTTTCGATATTAAAGCAGACATCCTCCAGCTGCTTTAAAGCGACAGGACGCTTTTCACACGCTTTGATAAGTCCTCTCAGCATTTTTTCGCGGCTGAATTCTTCTCGAATCCCTTCTTTTTTCACCACAATCAGCGGTAATTCTTCTAATTTCTCAAACGTCGTAAAGCGATATTGGCAGCTTTCACACTCTCTTCTACGACGGATGGATTTCCCCTCATCTACTGGTCTTGAATCAAGCACCCTTGTGCCAAGGTGCTGACATGTGGGACATTTCATATCATCAGCTCCGATCTATTCTTGGAAGTTGTTTGTCTAGTTCATCATAAAGGGACAGAACGGTCTTCTGACTATAGCCGAAATCTGTTGGCAGGGCCGTTTCTGTTGTTACATTAAAATCGACAGCTGTTTCAAAAGGACGAATTGAAATGACAGTCGCTACGAGAAAGGCTTTTTTCGGCAATCGTATGTTTGCGCTGATTTCACCTCGTTCTGCTGAAACAGATGTCACTTGATAGGAATCGTTTCGGGAAAGAATGGCTTCCACCGCTTGAAAAACTTGTGCATTCGTCGATTTGTAGTAATGGCTTTTCAGTTCTGACACTGGATGCTCGTCAGATGTTTCTGTATGGTTTGACATGAACCGTTTAAACTTTTGTCTTAAAATCATACACGTATCCCCTTTGCCATAATGCCTCTTTCTTTATTTTATAAAAAAAACCTTTGTTTTCCTAGAACAAAAGTATAGACAAGCTGGGGAATGTTGGATTTTTTATTAAATAAATATAAAAAGGAGCATAACACAAAGGCATTTAATGCTTTTGGCCAGCTCCCATTGCAATCTTTTTTATGTTTACAGTGCTTTGGCTTGTGCCTGTTTTACTTGTACAGGTCCCATGCCTCGAGGAATTTCGATGTTTTCTCTTGTTTCAGCACCTAATTCATCTCCGATATGATCTGCTGCAATATTCGGATCTAGGTCGCCGCAAGTATAAACATCTATGCTCGCATAACCATGTTCAGGAAAGCTGTGAATTGTCAGATGAGATTCAGAAATAATGACAACTCCACTTACTCCTTGAGGTGCAAATTTGTGAAAAGCAACCTCTCTTACCTCAGCTCCTGATTTCAAAGCTGCATTTACAAACGTTTTTTCAATAAAATCCATGTCGTTCAGTTTATCACAGTCGCATCCCCATAGCTCGGAGATAACGTGACGTCCGATTGTTTCCATCATGGACCCCCCTTTAAACAAGAATGAAAGAGTGAAGTTCTAAGCAGCCGGACCGGACATATACCACGGGGGAAAGTTAGTCCTAAGAGGTCCTAACCCTTTAAGTATACCCGAATGAGTCTGCGAACAAGAAGTTCACGAAAAATAGTATACTTTGTTTAGACCCATTTTGCAAGCTGTGTTTTTAGTGGGATTTTCTCTCATTTCTTGAAAAGGGACGATCGTCTTCTTCATTTCAAACAGCAGAAAGCTCTTTCATCTGTGCGCCGACAAATTTCACAAGGTCAACCACTCGGCATGAATAACCCCATTCATTGTCATACCATGCAAGAACTTTTACTTTTCTCCCTTCCATTACCATCGTTGTCAATCCATCAACGACTGCTGAGTAAGGGTTCGTGTTAAAATCCGTAGAGACAAGCGGCTCATCTGTGTAATCTAAAATACCAGCAAGAGATGTTTTAGATGCATTTGAGAAGGCTGCATTGACTTCTTCTGCTGTGACATCTTTTTTTAAGTCTACAACAAGGTCAACCATCGACACATTGGAAACTGGCACGCGGAGTGCAAGCCCATGCAATTTCCCTTTCATGTGCGGAAGCACTAAAGAAAGCGCTTTAGCGGCACCTGTCGTAGTTGGAATAATGGACTGAGCACATGCTCTTGCCCGGCGCAGATCCTTATGCGGGTTATCGATATTTTTTTGATCATTTGTATAAGCATGAACCGTTGTCATTAACCCGTTGTCGATGCCAAATTCATCATCTAACAGTTTCACAACTGGTGCTAAACAGTTTGTTGTACAAGATGCGTTTGAAATAATGACGTGCTTTTCAGGATCAAGATCATCCTCATTGACACCCATCACAATCGTAATGTCTTCATTTTTACCTGGAGCTGTTAGAACGACTTTTTTCGCTCCGGCATCTATATGGCCCATCGCTTGATCTTTTGAATTAAATTTACCTGTTGCTTCAATGACGATATCAATCCCAAGCTCTCCCCATGGAAGCTGCTTTGGGTCTCTATTATTAAGCAAAAGCACTCTTTTGCCATTTACAATCAAGGCGTCATCTTCTGCTGTCACATCACATTCGTAACGTCCATGATTTGTGTCATATTTAATTAAATGTGCTAGCGTTTCGGCAGGATAGCTTGCGTTCACCGCTACAATTTGAATTTGATCATCAAGCATTGCTTTTCTGAAGACCATGCGTCCAATTCTGCCAAACCCATTGATCGCTGCTTTTACCTTCATGAACAGGTCACTCCTCTATTATGTGTTATACTCAATAAATTTATTTATGAAATTAGTATATCACATTAGAATGTAATTGCCAGTATATAAACGTATATTTTCTAAAAAGGGCTGTTCTTTTCAAAGGAAATCAGAATAAAGCATAAAAAAAGAAGAGTACGTGTATGTACTCTTACTTATCTGTATGTTCCCATTCATTTAATATGTTCTGCAATTGCTTTCTGATAAACGCGAGATCTTGTGTGTTCTCTATCACACGGTCTGCTTTTTTACATTTCTCCTCAAGAGACTGCTGAGAGTGAATACGATTCAGCGCTTCTTCCTCGCTGAGGTCATTTCGATTCATGAGCCGCGACAGCTGCAATTCAGGCGTTGTATACACCACAATGATGCGGTCGACAAGGCTTTCCAGCTGACTTTCAAATAAAAGCGGGATATCGAGGACAACGAAGGTTTCTTGCTGACTAACTCCTTCATCTCTCTGTTTGAGCATTTCCTTTCTCACTTCAGGATGAACAATCGCATTCAGCTGCTTTCTTTTCTCTTCATCAGAAAAAATGATGGCTCCAAGCTGCTGCCGGTTCAGCTCCCCATTTGGCAGGAGAACATCCTCGCCAAAGGTTTGAACGATTTGTTGAAGAGCTGGTGTACCTTTGGCAACCGCTTCTTTTGCAATGACATCTGCGTCCACGACCCGGATGCCCTGCTCTTTTATCATTTGCGAGACGGTGCTTTTTCCACTAGCAATCCCGCCTGTTAATCCAATGACAAGCGTCAATTGATTTCCTCCTTTACAGCTTCCACACCCCAATTAAAATGAGCAGAAGCCCTGGTAAGCATGCAAGTTTATCGATCCAGCGCCAATTTGCCAAGTAATGTCCGGAACGAAGCCCGATACACACAAAGAGTGAGCTCATCACGGCCACAGTGATACTCATGACAATTGGTGAAAAGCCTAGAATCGCAGCGCCAATCCCTGCGCCAAATGCATCAATGGATAAAGCAATCCCAAGAAGCACTGCTTCTATTCCATTGATCGTCCCAGAACGGTCAATATCTGCACTTGTCGGCTTGCGCAAAATTTGAATGACAAGACCAAGTGACTGCACTTCCACATTAAGCAATGTCTTTTCATGAAGTAGCAAATCACGCTCTTTCGCTGGTTTGTAAAATTGATAAAGGACCCAAAGTCCAATGGCGATCAAAATGCCTCCACCAAGTTTATCTGTCACTGAGACAGGGAGGAATGTCGTCAGCAGGCTGCCAATCAGCATAGAAATGAGCAGCACAATCCCTGAACAGCATGCAATAATGACAATCGCTTTAAATGGAATCTTCATTTTACGAAGTCCATACGTAAAGCCCACAGAAAAGCTGTCAATGCTGACTGCAATAGCTAAAAACAGGAGCGAAATCGAAATCATACCTGAACTCTTCCTTTCTGTTCATGCAACGATGATCAAGAGTCTCTAGGCGTCCTTAGACTCTTCTTCACTATATGAAGAGCAGGTGGGCTGTGTGTCAGTCTACACCTTGCTGAAAAATGAATGTTTTTTATCGTATGCACAGCAAAAAGGAAGCATGCTGATGGCTGATTTTTATTGAGGACGTTTTTGGCAGGTTACACAAAAATGTGTGCCGCGCCCTCCGACTACTGTTTTCTCAATGATGCTTCCGCATGTTTGACAAGGCTCTCCCCGCCGGTCATACACAAGAAGCTGCAATTGAAATGTTCCAATATCACCTTGTGAATTGATATATGAGCGAATCGTGCTTCCTCCTGCATCTACCGCTACTTGAAGTGTATCGATAATATGCCTGTGAAGTACTTTACACGATTCAAGGCTGAGCTGATTCGCTTTTGTTTCTGGATGAATGCCTGCTTTAAACAAAACCTCGTCTACATAAATATTACCTAGTCCCACGACAATCTTTTGATCAAGCAGCGCTGTTTTGACCACACGAGATGTTTTTTTCAATTGCTCCCATAAATATTCCGGAGTGAATTGATCATCAAAAGGCTCATACCCCAGCTGTGAGAGCGGGAGTTCCTTTTCCTCTTCACCCGGCTGAAATAAATGCATTGTGCCAAATTTACGCACATCATGATACCGAAGCTCAGTACCATCGGTAAATGTAAAGACGACGTGTACATGTTTATCGTATGGTTCATGCGCTTCATGTACACGGTATTTCCCTTCCATCCTTAAATGAGAGACCATTACGTAGTGGTCTAAATGAAAGAGCAGGAACTTTCCTCTTCTTTCAATGGTTTGTATCGTTTCTCCTACCATCCTTCTTGCGAACTCTTCCGGCTCCCCAGGACGTTTGATGATATTTGGCCATTTGATATCGACCGTTTCAATCGTTTTTCCTTCGACTAACCGCTTGAGTGTGCGCCGGACGGTTTCAACTTCTGGTAATTCCGGCATGCTCCTCGCTCCTTTTTCTCTCTCTATTATTTTGCGTCGTACCAAGATGGGCCTGAAGCAAAATCAACTTTTAGCGGCACATCTAGCTGAAGTGCATTTTCCATGACTTCAGGGACAATTTTTTCGAGTATGGCAATTTCTTCTTTCGGCGCTTCGAAGATCAATTCATCGTGCACCTGTAATAAAAGATTTGCCTGCAAGTTTTCTTCTTTTAACTTACGCGCCATATCAATCATGGCTTTTTTAATAATATCAGCTGCACTTCCTTGGATCGGTGTGTTCATGGCTGTTCTTTCCGCAAAGCTTTTGATATTAAAATTACGGCTGGTGATATCCGGGATATACCGTCTGCGTTTGAGAAGTGTCGTGACATATCCTTTTTGTTTCGCTTCCTGCACAATCTCTTCCATATAGGTTTTCACGCCTTTAAAGCTTGTTAAATAGCGTTCGATAAAGGCAGCCGCTTCTTTTCTTGTGATCCCAAGATTTTGAGATAATCCATAGTCACTGATTCCATATACAATTCCGAAGTTGACAGCCTTGGCTTGTCTTCTCATAGAGGAAGTCACTTCTTCTTCTGAGACATGGAACACGTCCATCGCTGTTTTCGTGTGAATATCCATATCTTGCGTAAACGCTTCGATCAAATTCTCATCCTGAGAAATATGAGCGAGTACACGCAGCTCAATTTGTGAATAGTCAGCAGCAAACATAAGCCAGCCTTCTTTTGATGGAACGAATGCTTGACGAATCTTCCGTCCTTCCTCTAAACGAATCGGGATGTTTTGCAGGTTGGGATCTGTTGAGCTTAGTCTTCCTGTTTGCGTGAGCGCTTGATTAAATCGTGTATGCACTTTATGTGTATCCTTGCGCGTTACCTTCATTAAGCCTTCCACATAGGTCGATTGGAGCTTTCCAATTTGGCGGTAATGCAGAATAGACCGAATGATTTCGTGCTTATCTTCAAGCTTTTCAAGAACATCCGCAGATGTCGAGTAGCCTGTTTTTGTCTTTTTAATAATCGGCAGACCTAATTTTTCAAAAAGAATCACGCCAAGCTGTTTAGGAGAATTGATGTTAAACGTTTCTCCTGCTAAGCGGTGAATCGTTTCCTCATATTCTTTCAGCTTTTTCGCTAACTCTTCACCCATCTTCTCTAGGCGCTCAATATCTACCTTTACGCCAAGTGATTCCATTTCACCTAAGATGAGGGCAAGCGGCAGCTCTAAGTCTTCATACAGTTCATGTTGATCATTTTTTTCTAGTGCTTCAAGTGTTAAGTCATGCAGAGCAGAGATCGCCGCTGCTTTTCGCCCAAGATGTTCCTTCAGTTCATCTTCAGGTGGGATCGCCTGCTTTGCTCCTTTTCCGTACACTTTTTCATCAGAAAATGCGATGTTCAGACCGTATTCCTTCGCCACACTTGCGACGTCCTCATAGGATTTCTGAGGATTGACGACATAGGAAGCGAGCAGGACATCGTTATCGACACCTTTTAGATCGACATCGTGCCATCTGAGGGCGACAACTGCTCTTTTTGAATCGAAAACCCATTTCTTCTTCGTTTCATCCTGTACCCATTGTTTAAATGCATCTGATTGAAGTGCATCTTCTTTCGTGATAAAAAATGCACCGTTTTCATTATGGATCGCAAAACCGATCAAATCCGCTTCATGATAATTATCTCCAAGCTGTTCTACCACAAGGGCGGCGTGATCTGTCAGCATTTCATCCGTTACATCGGTCATTTTTTTCACTTCTAATGCTTCAACTTCGACCTGTTCACCTGTTTCTGGTGCTTCTCCTAGTCGCTCTAGCAGCGTTTGAAAGCCTAGTTCTTTATAAAGAGAGATCACTTGATCCATATGAGGACCTTCATATGCGAGATCCTTGCTTGATACATCAATTGGCGCTTCTACAAGAATCGTTGCGAGTTGTTTACTCATCACCGCTTGCTCTTTATATTCTTCAAGCTTTTCTTTGAGTTTTTTACCGCTGACTTCGTCAATATGTTCAAGCAGGTTTTCTACCGTTTCAAACTGCTTTAACAATTTTATCGCTGTTTTTTCCCCTACACCCGGCACCCCTGGGATATTATCTGAGGAATCTCCCATCAAGCCTTTCATATCAATGATTTGATCTGGGCGCAGGCCATACTTTTCTTCAATATGAGCCGGTGTGTAATATTCTACTTCTGTAATGCCTTTTTTCGTAATTGCCACCGTCGTATGGTCTGTTGAGAGCTGCGTTAAGTCCTTATCTCCTGAGAAAATTTTCACTTCAAAGCCGTCTTTTTCTGCCTCCACAGCCAATGTCCCGATAATATCGTCAGCCTCGTATTGAGGAAGCTCGTACCTTTTCACCTGATAGGCATCTAATAGTTCACGGATAAACGGCATTTGTTCTGATAGCTCTGGCGGCGTTTTTTGTCTTCCACCTTTATATTCTTTAAATGTCTCGTGGCGGAACGTTGTTTTCCCCGCATCAAATGCGACGAGCATATGGGTTGGCTTCTCGTCCTCGAGCATCTTCATTAAGATCATTGCAAAGCCATAAATGGCATTTGTATGGACGCCTTTATCATTTGATAGTAGCGGCAAAGCAAAAAAGGCTCGATAAGCGAGACTGTTTCCATCCACTAGTACTAATTTCTTTTTGTCTGTCATGTTTTAATCCTCCATCGGCTGAGCCATTTCAGCCGTCTCTTTCACACATTGTATCATCATTTTATCAAAGTTTATTTTGAAAAGAAAATAGTCGAACCTGCATAAAAAAAGGGACGAAAACAACAAGTGTTTTCGTCCTTACAAAATTGGCTCCTTGGATGAAGGGGTTCCTATTCATCCTACCAATGATTGTTTAACTTAACATGAATCCATTGTAAAGATCATGTAAATTTTAACGTGACTTTCCTTTTTCCCTATTTTGATTTCAGGCTCACTGTAAAAGTCGTTCCTTTCCCTTGTTTGCTATGGACTGAAATCGTCCCTTCATGCGCCTCCACAAGGTGTTTGACAATCGCAAGACCAAGTCCTGTTCCGCCTGAATTTCTACTTCTATCTTTATCAATTCGATAAAACCTCTCAAATATTCTTGGAATCTCTCTTTTCTTCATGCCGATTCCTGTATCTGATACGTCAAATTCATAGGCGCCTTTCCGCGGTCTTGCCGAAATGGTGACACTCCCTCCCTCTGGTGTATATGTAAGGGCATTGTTCACGAGATTGAGGAAGATTTGCTTTAATCTCAACGGATCTGCCATCACATAGACAGGCTCTTTCGGAATACGCACTTGTAATTGAATACCTTTTTCCGCAGCCTTTTGTTTTAAAAGAACTTCAATCTCTTGAATGATTTCTGACGCATTGGCGTCTTGAATATTTAGTTTGAAATGCTGCTGCTCGATTTTGGAAAGATCGAGTAAATCTTGAATGAGAGTTTCGAGTCGGACACTCTCTTTTAAAATGATGGAAAGGAATTGTGTCAGCGCTTCTTTGTCATCAATTGCTCCATCAAGAAGGGTTTCGGAGAATCCTTTAATCGACGTAATCGGTGTCTTTAATTCATGAGAAACATTGGCGACAAAATCTTTTCGCATTTGCTCGAGCTGCTTTGTTTCTGTCACGTCATGAAACACAAGGACAATTCCTTTCCATTCATCGTCTGTACTTAAAATTGGGACACCATCCACTTGGAAGTAGCGCCGTTCAATGTCAACGGCTAGGCGCAAAAACTTCCGCACCTTCGTTTCTGTCATAAAAATTTCGTCAATCAGCTCAATAATTTCGTCATGTGTAAATGCTTCATGATACAGCTTGTGCATGTAAATGTGCTTTTGCACCTTAAACTGCTTGCGGAAGGTTCGATTGACTAGGTTGATATACCCCATCTTATCAATCAAAATAATTCCTGCACCGATGTTTTCAATGACTGTTTGCAGACGGTCCCGCTGCATTTCCCCAGTGCTTGTCATTTCTTGAAGGCTTTCTGCCAGACGCTTCATTGATGTATTAAGCTCACTAGTTTCAATGATGAGCTCTTCATAATGATTGGTATCATAGTTCCCGCGTTCCAGCTGTTTGGCTACCTTTGTGGCATAATCTATCGGTTTTACATATTTCATCGACATGCGGTATCCAAAGAAAACGATGATAATAATCGCCGAGCCAAGACAAACGGCTAATGCGAGCCAAAGCTGGCCGTCAATTTCATTTAAAGGCTGGAATGACGCATGGAGAAATAAATAGCCTGCCGGTTCGTTTTGTTTCACGATAGGGACTGCGTAATGAAACAGCGCATCCTTTTCATCCTCAATGACGACGCCTTTTGTTTGAAGCCGTTCATTGTTCAGTGTGTTTTGAATGATGCCCCTTTGCTCCGCTTGACCCGTTGTATGTATGATATTCCCCTTCAGATCCACAATTGACGCATTCATGTCGAGATGCTGCTTTGCCTGATTGAGGATCTCCTTGTTTTGCTTCGCCTGCAGATCATCACCATCCATGGAAGAAAGAAGAAAGCTCGATTCATTTTCCATTCGTTCCGTTAATTTTGTTTCATAAAAAACATGGAACATGTGATCCAAGAAAAGGCCAAGTGCAACAAACACAATAAAAAGGAGAAAAATAAGTCCCGAAAACAGGCGGGTTCTTATTTTACTCATTTGGCTTTGGCTCCTCCAATTTGTAGCCTAAGCCGCGAATGGTTTTAATGTATGTTGGTTTTTTCGTATTCTTTTCAATTTTGTCCCGCAAGTGGCTGATGTGTACATCCACAATACGAGTGTCTCCTGCAAAGTCATAATTCCAAACGGCACTTAGCAGCAGATCACGTGTGAGGACACGTCCTTTATGCTTGGCCAAATAAAGCAGCAGTTCAAATTCCTTCGGCGTAAGCTCTAGACGTTCTTCTTGGAAGTAGACTTCGTAGTGTTCTGGTAAAATGCGCAGTTCACCAATTTTGATTTGGTCTGCAATGACCTCTTCCTTGTCCTCTTGCGTGGGGGCAGGCTGAGATTGCTGCGCTCTTCTTAAGATGGCTTTTACCCGAGCACCCACTTCTCTAGGACTGAATGGCTTTGTCATGTAATCATCGGCTCCAAGTTCAAGGCCGAGCACCTTATCAAATTCATCGTCCTTTGCTGTCAGCATTAAAATAGGGAACATCATTTTTTGAATTCTCAGTTGTTTGCACACTTCAATGCCGTCCATTTTCGGAAGCATTAAATCTAATACAATGAGATCAGGCTGTTCACTTGCTGCTTTTTCAAGCGCTTCTTCCCCATCTCTTGCTGTGACGACATCATAGCCCGCCCTTTCAAGGTTATAGCTTAGAAGTGTTACAATCGATTCTTCATCATCCACAACTAATATTTTTTTATTCATGTTGTGCCTCCAATTAGTGATTTCCCCTGCATCCGTTTTTTTGTATCTTATGTGAAAAGCGAGAAGTCACGCTTTCTCTTTCATTTTAACGAAAGCTTAACAAGAGGACAATTTAAAATTTCGACAAGATTTGTTTTGTAAACAAAAAGAAGGCCCCTCATAAGAGAAGCCTTCCTTTTTCATATTAAGACAATACTTTCATGACGTTCTTAACAGATTCAACAGAACGGTCAAGCTGACTTCTTTCTTCTTCTGTCAGCTCAAGCTCAATGATCTGCTCAAGGCCGTTTCCACCTACGATTGTTGGTACACCAAGGTAAATGCCTTCGTAGCCATATTCACCTTCAAGGTAAGCAATCGTTGGGATTACGCGGCGCTGATCTTTTAGAATCGCCTCAACCATTTCTACAAGTGAAGCAGCAGGTGCATAATAGGCACTACCGTTACCTAATAGGTTCACGATTTCGCCGCCGCCTTTTCTTGTTCTTTCAACAATCGCATCAATTCGATCTTTTGGAATCAATGTTTCAAGCGGGATACCGCCTGCATAAGAGTAACGAACAAGCGGAACCATGTCATCACCATGTCCACCAAGGACAAAGCCCGTCACATCTTTGACAGATAGGTTTAATTCTTGAGCAACAAACGTACGGAAACGTGCTGTATCAAGAATACCCGATTGTCCAATGACTTTTTCTTTTGGTAATCCTGATTCTTTATAAACTGCATATGTCATTGCATCAACAGGGTTTGTTAACACAACAATAATGGCTTCTGGAGAATATTTAACGATTTCGCGTGTCACGCTGCGCATGATTTTTTCATTTGTTGACACGAGATCGTCACGGCTCATTCCCGGCTTTCTTGCAATTCCTGCCGTAATGACCACGACATCAGAACCGGCTGTATCTTCGTAGTTAGAAGTGCCTGTAATGTTCGCATCGAAGCCTTGAACAGGGCTTGCTTCCAGCATATCAAGAGCTTTCCCTTTTGTTGGGTTCTCAAGCTGCGGGATATCAACTAAGACGACATCCGCTAATTCTTTTTGAGCTGTTAAAAATGCTGTAGTTGCTCCAGTAAAACCTGCTCCGATGACAGATACTTTTTTACGCTTGTTTGCCATTTCCTTTTTCCCCTTTAACTTTAAAGTTTAAGAATCAAGACAAGTTTTTGATGAGCTCGTCAGCAAACTCAGAACATTTCACTTCTGTTGCGCCATCCATTAATCTAGCAAAATCGTAAGTGACGACTTTAGATGCAATTGTTTTTTCAACAGATTGAATCACTAGATCAGCTGCTTCCTGCCAGCCAAGGTGCTCAAGTAAAAGCACGCCTGATAGAAGAACAGAAGATGGATTCACTTTATCAAGACCAGCATATTTTGGTGCTGTTCCGTGAGTCGCTTCAAAAATAGCGTGTCCTGTTTCGTAGTTGATGTTCGCACCTGGTGCGATACCAATTCCACCAACTTGTGCTGCAAGTGCATCAGAGATGTAATCTCCATTTAAGTTCATTGTAGCCACAACATCGAACTCAGCTGGACGAGTTAGGATTTGTTGAAGGAAAATATCTGCAATGCTGTCTTTGACAATGATTTTGCCAGCAGCTTCTGCTTCACTTTGCGCTTTGTTTGCCGCATCTTTCCCATCTTGTTCTACAATACGATCATATTGTGCCCATGTAAAGACTTTGTCGCCAAACTCTTTTTCAGCCACTTCGTAGCCCCAGTTTTTGAAGGCACCTTCTGTAAATTTCATGATGTTTCCTTTGTGAACAAGCGTCACAGATTTACGGCCTTGGTCAATTGCATATTGGATAGCCGCTCTGACAAGACGGGATGTTCCCTCTTCAGAAACTGGCTTGATTCCGATACCTGACGTTTCTGGGAAACGGATTTTGTTCACACCTAATTCGTTTTTCAAGAAGTCAATTAACTTCTTCACTTCGTCTGAACCTTTTGCATACTCAATACCAGCATAGATATCTTCTGTGTTCTCACGGAAGATCACCATATCTGTGTCTTCTGGACGTTTCACAGGAGAAGGTACGCCTTTGAACCAGCGAACTGGACGTAAGCATGTGAATAAATCAAGCTCTTGTCTAAGTGCCACGTTTAATGAACGGATTCCTCCGCCAATTGGTGTTGTTAGTGGTCCTTTAATGGCAATTAAGTATTCACGAATGTCTTCAAGCGTTTGCTCAGGAAGCCACTCTCCAGTTTTATTGTAAGCTTTCTCACCTGCATATACTTCTTTCCAAGTGATTTGCTTTTCACCTTTATATGCTTTTTCTACAGCTGCTTCAAGTACTCTTGATGCTGCTTTCCAAATGTCAGGACCGATTCCGTCCCCTTCGATAAACGGGATGATTGGATTATTTGGTACATTCAATACGCCGCCAGTAACTGTAATTTTTTCGCCTTGTGACAATGATATTACCTCCCAGGTTATGTAGTGAATATTTGAAACTTCTTGGCTTGATGTCTGCAAGCAAAAAAGTTTTTCACGTGATTCGTTTTTTGTTGATGTTGATATGGAGGCTGATTAGCCTTTTGAAATCAGCCCCCGCTTATTCTATAAACATTAGTCTCTTTCACTGATCGGAACAAAGGTTTGAAGATCAGGTCCAATGTAATCAGCTCTTGGACGGATGAGTCGGTTGTTGTCATATTGCTCTAGAATATGAGCAATCCATCCAGAGAATCGGCTGATCACGAAAATTGGTGTAAACAAGTCATGATCAATGCCAAGACTGTGATATACAGATGCAGAATAAAAATCAACATTTGGTGGAAGATTTTTCTCTGATGTCACGATTTCCTCTGCGCGAACAGACATTTCATACCATTTCGGCTCGCCAGTGAGGTTTGTTAAACGCTGGCTCATTTCTTTTAGATGCTTTGCACGCGGGTCACCTTGACGGTATACGCGGTGGCCAAAGCCCATAATTTTTTCTTTCTTCTCTAGCTTACCATGAATATAGGAATCTACGTTTTCAACTTCGCCAATTTCTGAAAGCATCTTCATCACGCCTTCATTAGCGCCGCCATGAAGCGGTCCTTTCAGCGCACCGATAGCCGCTGTCACACCAGAGTAGATATCTGATAGTGTAGCAACACATACACGTGCTGTAAATGTCGATGCGTTTAATTCATGATCCGCATGTAGAATAAGCGCCTTATCAATGGCTTCAATTTCTACTGGTGACGGCTCTTCGCCATTTAGCATATACAAGAAGTTTGCAGCATAGCTGTATTCTTCTTTTGGCTGTACAGGCTCAAGTCCTTTGCGAATGCGAGAAAACGCAGCGACTAGTCCAGAAATTTTCGCCTGTAAGCGAATTGCTTTTCTGTAATTCGCTTCTTTGTCCATAATCTCTGATTCGTCATCTAGTAAACCTAGTAAGGATACTGCTGTACGAATCGCAGACATTGGATGAACCCCATCGAGCGAATAAGATTTAAAATGCTCAATGATTTCTTGCGGAATCTGAGCATTTTCATTGAGCTGCTGTTTTAATTCACTCAGCTCCTGCTCATTCGGCAGCTTTAAGTGCCATAACAGGTAGACAATTTCTTCGAATGTAGCTTTTTCAGTTAAATCATCGATATTGTACCCTACATAAGTAAGAGTATCATCAATAATTGAGCTTACGGATGAAGTTGTTGCCACGATACCTTCAAGACCTCTTGTTGCTGTCATGTTCAATCTCCCCTTTTTAAAAAGATTCCCCTTCGTTGCAGAATTCTCACTTTTTGAAAGCGCTATCCAATCCGAATAAGATGGCAGTTTCTGAAAAGAAAATGCTTACATTTACCTATACGGTTAGAGCGCTTTTAGCCTCATATCTCTTGTGTGATCAATGAGTTCAAAATTAAGCCTATTCCCATTATAAACAATAATCAGACATTTGTTAAATGTTTAACTATAATTTTTTTTGATATTTTTTTTTCCAGTCTCCCATATCAGGCATGGAATAAAGGGAATTTGCTTCTTTTAATATATTTAATTATGTTTTTTTGCAAAAGCTCACGCAAGAAAAAATTTAAAAAAGAAAGTGGCAGGAACCACTCTCTTTTCACCCGCTGAAAAATTTCACAGCCTGCATCGCCAAATAAGCAATTCCTGCCCCGATGAGCGGTCCAACAGCCACCCCTTTAAATAAGCTGACTGCCAAAATGGTACCGAACACAAGCGCTGCCGTAATATGCGGATCATTTTCGAGTAGCACAATCCCGTTTTTTGCAATTAATGCTACTAATATACCCGCTCCAAGAGCTATCCAAGCATAGGAAGATTTCATCGCTTCTCCAAGCTGCTTAAATCCAATGTCACCTGTTGCAATCGGGACCAGCACAGCAATGGTAATAACGGTCACTCCCCAATTAATGCCTTTAGATTGGAGAACCGGGAAAATTTTTTGATCCAGGCCAATCAGCTTAATTGCGATCAGTACAGAGACCGCTAAAATTAACGAATTGTTTTTTGCAATAAGTGCAATAACGAGTAAAAGTACCAAAAATAAATTTGCTTGAGTAAACATACGCCGCTCCTTTCTTTCTTTTTATTGCGACCTTTTCATATTACTAATCTTTTTGAATAAAATGAAGTATCGGACATGCTTGTTTTTTGGAGGGGATTGTGTGAATCACGCCTATGTGGCCATTTTTCTGCGAAGTTTGATGATGATCAGCATTGCTGTTTTTGCTGTTGTCTTTTTATATCAGTCTTTTCCGTTTTTATATCCTTTTTGGATCGCCCTTATTGTGTCATGTTTGATTCACCCTGCCGTCTGCAAAATTGAAGAGATTACCGGGATGCCAAGAGGACTTGTTGTGGTCATTGTACTGTTGCTCTTTTTAGTCGCAGCCGCCGGCTTCATGACGCTTTTAGTGGCTGAAATCATTTCAGGGAGTGCTTATTTGGCAAAGGTGCTGCCTGGCCATCTTGATCAATTGATTGGTATTGTAGAGCAATTTTTCACAGATAAAATTCTGCCTTTATATCATGATGTCACAGCCCAATTTAATACGCTTCAAGCAGGTCAAAAGGAATCCATTTTGGGACAAATTCAAGCACTCGGTGATGAAGCTGCCGCAAAAATCGGGACTTTTCTTTCAAAAACACTTGAGCTTATTCCGGCTTTTTTAGGTCTTTTGCCTGATGCAGCAGCAACATTGTTATTTTCTGCTCTGGCAACTTTTTTTATCACGAAAGATTGGTTTACATTAAAAACATATGGCTCACGTATCTTTCCCGCAAAATGGATGCAGCATACACGCGCCATTTTATCTGAAATCAAAAAAGCCATTACCGGCTTTATGAAAGCTCAGCTTCTGCTTGTGGCCATGACGATTGGTATTGTATTGATTGGACTCATTATTTTAAAGGTCAAGCATGCCCTTGTGATTGCTTTATGTATTGGGCTCGTCGATTTACTTCCTTACATCGGGAGCGGCACTGTATTTCTACCGTGGATCATTTATTCTGCCATGACAGGAAATCTTTCACTTGCCATTGGTCTAGGCATTTTGTATATTGTTGTCCTCATTCAAAGACAAATATCAGAGCCAAAAGTCTTAAGCAAATCCATCGGACTTAATCCTTTAGCAACACTTGTGGCGCTATTTGTCGGGTTAAAATGGTTTGGTTTTCTTGGGCTTGTGATTGGCCCTGCTTCCCTTGTCGTGTGGCAGGCGTTCCGTAATGCAGGAGTTTTCAGAGATATTTTTGAGTACATTCGGTATGGCATGCAAAAATAAAAGAGACCTAGGCTGAAGGTCTCTTTAGCGAATGATTGTATAGCGGTTGCGATTAGACAAGTTTCTAAGCCAGCGTTCAAAGAGCGGCTTGATTCCCTTTCTCGTTACCGGAATGAGCAGCAAAGCCCCAATGAGATCCGATAAGAAGCCTGGAATGAGCAGCAGCAGACCGCCAATCAGAATACAAAAACCATCGACAATCGCTCCCCCTGGCATCTTGCCATATTGCAAATCTCGCTGCACTTTTTGGAAGGCTTCTATTCCTTGTTTTCTTGCGAAGTAAGCACCTAATGCACTTGTCAGCACGATGAGCAGCATCGTTGGCAAAATGCCAATGATTTTACTTGAGATTAAAAATAAACTAATTTCCACCGCAGGGAACAGAATTAATAATAGTAGAAAATATTTCTTCAACCATATCACCTCATGGGGTATCTTTCATCGAAAGCTGTTTACTTTTTTTAGTGTAACATAAAAAAAGAGAGGAGTCAGACAACTCCCCTCTTGGATGATTTAAAGGACGCTAGCACGGCCTTTGTAGATCGCTCCGCGTGCTGGATCTACTGTAATCTCTTCGCCTTCTTTTAATAGTGTTGTTGCGCCGTCAAGACCTACAATTACTGGAATGCCAAGGCTTAATCCAACAACAGCTGCATGGCTTGTTAAACCGCCTTCTTCTGTGATAAGGGCAGATGCTTTTTCTAAAGCTCCCATCATATCACGATCTGTGCAGTTTGCGACTAGGATCGCACCGTCGTACATTTTTTCTTCTGCTTCTTTTCCGCTTTGTGCAATGACAACCGGTCCAAATGCAGATTTACGGCCAATACCTTGACCTTTCGCAATGATGTCACCGACAACATATACTTTCATTAAGTTCGTCGTACCTGTTTCACCAACTGGCACACCTGCT
Organism: Bacillus sp. FSL K6-1000; assembly: GCF_038630785.1. Taxonomy (NCBI): domain Bacteria; kingdom Bacillati; phylum Bacillota; class Bacilli; order Caryophanales; family Bacillaceae; genus Bacillus; species Bacillus sp. FSL K6-1000. The sequence goes on from NZ_CP152042.1 coordinate 2,619,215, forward strand.
GTAATCACGATTAAATCGCCGTGTCTTACATAGCCTGTTTCAATAGACTTCTCTACTGCATTCTCAAGCATTTCATCAGTAGACGTCGTTTTTGATCCGCTCTTTGCAAATACACCGAATACGAGTGAAAGCTTTCTTGCCACTGATTCGTTTGCTGTAACTGCTACGATTGGTGCTTTTGGTCTATATTTTGAAATCATTCTTGCTGTATGTCCACTTTCCGTAGGCGTCACAATTGCTGCCACATCAAGCTTCATTGCTGTATGTACAACAGATTGACCGATCGCATCTGTAATGCTGACTTCTACTTCTTCGCTTCTACGGGAAAGAATTGCTTTATAGTTTAGTGCTTCTTCTGAACGTGATGCAATGTTATGCATCGTTTGTACAGCTTCTACTGGATATGTTCCTGCTGCTGTTTCACCAGAAAGCATAATTGCATCTGTACCGTCAAAAATAGCATTGGCCACGTCACTTGCTTCCGCGCGGGTTGGACGAGGGTTACGCTGCATGCTGTCCAGCATTTGAGTCGCTGTGATGACAGGCTTGCCTAAACGATTGCATTTTTTGATCAGCATTTTTTGAACAAGCGGTACTTCTTCTGCCGGGATCTCTACACCAAGATCTCCACGCGCAACCATTAAACCGTCAGATACCTCAAGGATTTCGTCGATGTTATCAACACCCTCTTGGTTTTCAATCTTAGGAATGATTTGAATATCAGTCGCATTGTTCTTTTCAAGAAGCTCACGAATTTCAAGAACATCAGAAGCTCGTCTAACAAAAGAAGCTGCGATGAAATCGACGCCTTGTTCAATTCCAAACAGAATATCATTAGCATCCTTTTCTGTAATACCTGGCAGGTTCACACTGACGCCAGGTATGTTGACGCCTTTTTTGTTTTTGAGCGTGCCTGTATTCATGACTTTAGTGACGATTTCTTTGCGGTCCTTGTTAATTTCTTTTACTTCTAAACCAATCAGACCATCATCTAATAGAATCGTTGAACCTACTTCTACATCATGAATTAAATCTTCGTATGTCACACTAATTTTTTCCGTATTTCCAACAATGTCTTCCATACTCACGATAAGATCAGCACCAGCGACTAGCTCAATTGAGCCGTTTTCAACTGTACGTGTACGGATCTCTGGACCTTTTGTATCTAGAAGGATCGCAATGTCCTTGCCTAATGTTTTACCTGCTTTACGTATGTTTTCAATGCGTGCACCATGCTCTTCAAAATCTCCGTGGGAGAAGTTTAGTCTGGCTACATTCATTCCTGCTTCAATCAATTCAGTCAGCTTTTCAATGCTTTCACTTGCTGGACCGATTGTACAAACGATTTTTGTCTTTCTCATTACTGTTCCTCCTAAGGTCTTCTCGTTTTATATAGAGAGCTCTTGTGAAAGTCGGTACATATTTTTATCGACTGTATGTTTTTTATCTAAGATTTCTAAAATATCATGATGGACAAGTTCATTGCTTTGAATGCCTACACAGCGTCCGCCTTGTCCTTCAAGGAGAAGCTCGACTGCGTATGCTCCTAAACGGCTTGCCAGTACACGGTCAAATGCACTCGGAGAACCTCCGCGCTGAATATGTCCTAAGACAGATACACGTGTTTCAAGGCTTGTCTCCTCTTCAATCCGCTTACCAAATTCAACACCGCTGCCTACGCCTTCTGCAACGATAATAATACTATGCTTCTTGCCGCGCTCGTGACCTCTTCTTAACCTAGCAATAATTTCGTCCATGTCATAGTCTGCTTCAGGAATCAAAATAGATTCGGCTCCGCCCGCAAGACCTGACCAAAGGGCAATATCACCAGCATGTCTTCCCATTACTTCCACTACGTATGTACGTTCATGAGATGTGGCTGTATCACGAATTTTATCAATGGCATCAATGACAGTATTCAGTGCTGTATCAAAGCCAATAGTGAAATCAGTACCTGGAATATCGTTGTCAATCGTGCCAGGGACACCTACACATGGAAAACCGAGCTCTGTTAATTTCTTCGCTCCCATAAATGACCCGTCTCCACCAATGACTACAAGTCCTTCAATACCGAATTTTTTTAAGTTTTCAATTCCCTTTTCACGACCTTCAACTGTCTTGAATTCAGGACATCTTGCCGTGTAAAGTTTTGTTCCTCCACGATGAATGATATCGCCTACCGAACCTATTTCGAGTTTCTCAATTTTACCGTTAATTAGACCTGAGTATCCATTATAAATACCGTAAACTTCAACATTATGGTAAATTGCTTTCCTTACAACTGCGCGCACAGCTGCATTCATTCCTGGGGAATCCCCACCGCTTGTTAAAACTCCTATACGCTTCATCTTTTTCACCTCAGAGACCATATATGAATTAAACATACCATTTCCACTGCTTGAAAACAATCATGAGCAAATTTGGATGTTTTCAATACGAATTTCTAAAACCGTACTTATTATACAATTAAATAAACCGTTTTTAAACAAAAGTTAAGAACGTCGTGAAAGCAAATCTCTCTGAAATCTGTAAAGGCAAGTGCTATAAACCTTATCATATCAAGGTTTTCAGACGTTTCAAATTTTATGAAAACAAAAGAAAATTATTTTCAAATAGCGCTTACATGAGGTCGGTTTTCATGAAAAAAGATGAAAAAAATAAACGCCAGCCAAAAAGGCTGTACGTTTATTTAGTTTACCCCAATATATTGATTTTCAATCGATACTTTCCCGATTGCTTTGTATTTTTCATATCTTTGTTCGACTAGTTCTTCAGGTGTTAGTTTGAGCAAAGATGTAAGTGATTGTTTTAATACATTTTCCATGTAGGCTGCTTGTTGTTTCACGTCTCGATGTGCTCCACCTTGCACTTCTTTAATAACATCATCTATAATATCTAATTCTTTTAGGTCTGGAGCGGTAATTTTCATTGATTCTGCAGCTTTTTTCGCAAGTGATGAGTCCTTCCAGAGCAGTGCTGCTGCACCTTCAGGTGAAATCACTGAATACGTTGAGTTTTCTAGCATGAATAGGTGGTTTCCTACGCCTAGGCCTAGTGCGCCGCCGCTTCCGCCTTCTCCAATGACAATACAGACAACCGGTACACGAAGTCCTGCCATTTCGAATAGGTTTTTCGCAATTGCTTCACTTTGTCCGCGCTCTTCAGCTGCTTTACCAGGATAAGCTCCTTTTGTATCAATAAAGCAAATGATCGGGCGATTAAATTTATCTGCTTGTTTCATCAAACGCAGCGCTTTACGGTAGCCTTCTGGATGAGGCATTCCGAAATTACGGCGCAAGTTTTCTTTTGTATCTTTACCGCGCTGATGACCAATAACAGTGACAGGAAGCCCTTTAAACGTGGCAATTCCTCCAACGATCGCTTCATCATCACCATAAAAACGGTCACCGTGACATTCGAAAAAGTTGTCAAACAGCTCTTGAATGTAATCGAGAGTTGTTGGGCGCATCGCATGCCGAGCAATCTGCACTCTGTCCCACGGCTTTAAATTTGTATAAATGTCTGCTTCAAGCTTGCTCAGACGCGTTTCAAGGCGCTCAATTTCTGCACTTAAATCCATTTCTGAGTTTTGTGTGAACTTTTTCAGTTCATCAATTTTCGCTCGAAGTTCAATGACAGGTTTTTCAAATTCTAGTTCTCCAGCCACTCTCGTTCACCTCCTGTGCTGTGTAGCGCTAAGATTCGGCCTAGTGTTTCTTTCATTTCTGCACGATGGATGACAGCATCAAGCTGTCCATGCTTCATTAAAAATTCAGCCGTTTGGAAGTCCTCTGGCAGGTCTTCACGAATCGTTTGTTCAATGATTCTTCGGCCTGCAAAACCAATTAAAGCACCCGGTTCTGCAAAGTTGTAATCACCGAGAGACGCAAAACTAGCTGATACACCGCCAGTTGTTGGGTTCGTCATCACAGAGATAATCAGCCCTTGATCTTCGCTGAACAGTTTTAATGCTGAACTTGTTTTTGCCATCTGCATCAGACTGAGAATTCCCTCTTGCATTCTCGCTCCACCAGATGCAGTAAAGATAATAAACGGCACCTTGTCCGCTTTTGCTTTCTCGATCGCCAGTGTGATCTTTTCACCAACAACCGATCCCATGCTGCCCATACGGAACGTGGCATCCATGACAGCAATGACAGCACTTTGGCCTTCAATCTCACCTTTACCTGTGACAATGGCTTCATTCAAAGATGTTTTTTCTCTGTCTTTCTCAAGCTTTTCTTCGTAGCCTGGGAAACCGAGCGGGTTTGCTGAAATGAGGTGCCCGTTAAATTCTTCAAATGTGCCTTCATCTACAAGGCTTTCGATACGCTGTTTTGCATTCATTTGCAAATGTCTGCCGCAATTCATGCAAACACGTAAATTTTTATCTAGTTCTTTGGTGAGCATTATTTTTTTACATTGCGGACATTTGGTCATGATGCCTTCAGGCACATCTTGGCTTGCCTGTTCAGAGGGTACAGATGCATATTTTTTCTTTTTACTGAAAATATTCTTGATTGACAAATGACTACCTCCCTTTTTGAAGGGTTTTTTCTTTACACGCACATCCACTATTATAGGACATGTCATAACTGTACCGAAACTATTGTACTTTTTTTGTCAAACGCTGTCATCCTTCATTCAATTTTTTCAGTGGGGAATTGATGAGAAATGAGTAGGTGTTTGGGGCGCTGAGCAGTTGATATGTTTGAATTGTGAACGTCTACAAAAAAATCTCATTCCGGATGAAAAATTTTTCGCGTAAGAGAGGAAATGTTGCACGTTTTTCCTCCAATTTCAGAAAAAACGTGCACACTTTTCCAGTTGATTATTCGCCGATAATCGTTAATTTTCTTGTTTTTTCAGCGACCGCTTCTGGGTCGACTTTGATTCTTGCAACGCCAGTTTCCATTGCTGCTTTTGCCACAGCTTTTGCTACCGCTGGTGCCACGCGTGCATCAAATGGTGCAGGGATGACATATTCAGCTGACAATTCCTCATCTGAAACAAGAGACGCTATCGCTTCAACAGCTGCGATTTTCATTTCTTCGTTAATGTGAGTTGCACGTACATCTAATGCTCCGCGGAAAATTCCTGGGAATGCCAGTACGTTGTTCACTTGGTTCGGGAAGTCAGAACGGCCAGTTCCTACAACACTTGCACCTGCTGCATGTGCATCTTCTGGCATAATCTCTGGATTTGGATTAGCCATAGCAAAGATGACAGGATCTTTTGCCATTTTTCCAACCATTTCTTTTGTTAAAGCGCCTGCTACAGAAACCCCGATAAAGACGTCTGCGCCTTCAATGACTTCTTCTAATGAACCTTCTTTGCGGTCTTGGTTCGTGAATTTAGCTACTTCGTTTTTCACTGCATTCATACCATTCGGGCGGCCTTCGTAAATGGCACCTTTCGTATCACACATAATGATATCACGTACACCGAAATGATAAAGAAGTTTGATAATCGCAATTCCTGCTGCCCCGGCGCCGTTTGCCACTACTTTGATTGAAGACATAGATTTTCCAGAAAGCTTCAGTGCATTCACAAGTCCTGCTACTGTCACAATGGCTGTTCCGTGTTGATCATCGTGGAAAACTGGAATGTTTGTCTCTTTTTTCAAGCGCTCTTCAATGATAAAGCAGTTAGGAGCTGCAATATCTTCAAGGTTCACACCGCCAAAAGTCGGCTCAAGAAGCTTCACTGTTTCAACGATTTTGTCTACATCGTTCGTTGCAAGCGCGATTGGGAAGGCATCTACGCCTGCAAAGCTTTTGAATAATACGGCTTTCCCTTCCATTACTGGAAGAGATGCTTCTGCACCAATATTTCCAAGCCCTAAAACAGCGCTTCCGTCTGTGACAACAGCGACCATATTGCCTTTCATTGTATAATCATACACTTTGCTTGTGTCGTCATAAATATCTTTACATGGTTCTGCAACACCAGGTGAATAAGCCAAGCTCAAGTCTTTCGCATTTTTCACTTGTACTTTTGATTTTGATTCGAGTTTGCCTTGATTCTCTTTGTGCATATGTAATGCTTCTTCTCTTAATGACATGTGATGAACACTCCTTCAAGTGGAAAATGATTTAATGATTTGCTAAATTGATAAGCACATACTGGCAGTTTTAAATACACAGAATCTTTAAAATGATAACACAATAGGTGAATTTGTAAAACATATTCAGGCGATTTGTCATCATTTAATCACAACGTTTTGTTCACCGAGCAGCTCTTTTAACTGGAAAATCACAGCATGATCTGCATGAACTTTGTATGCATCTGGAAGTCTCATCGTCTTTTTTTGCTTCTCATAATACAAATAGACATCTGCTTCTCCTCTGTGCATCGAGAGGACTCGTTTTACTTGCTCTAGCAGCTCCTGCGTATGATTCTTTTCTTTCACCCGAATGTAGACAGACTCTTTTCTTTTTACGTCCATCTCTTCCAGCAAAGCAGCTTCTTGCACGATGATTTGACTGCTGTCATTTCTGATCTCTACTCTGCCTTCCACATAAAGCATGGTGCCCTCCTCAAGTAAGGGGGACAGCTTTCTAAATTGCTCTGGAAAGATGACGCCTTCCATTTCTCCCGTTTCATCCCCAAATGTAACAAATGCCATCGATTGTCCATTTTTTGTCCGAATCGATTTCACTTTTGTCAAAAGACCACCCATTGAAATCTTCCGCTTAATATAGGAAGAAAGTCTGATTATTTCCACTGCACCATTCTCTCTTAAGCGGTCTCGGTATGCTTGTACTGGGTGATTTGATAAATATAACCCGAGTGCCTCTTTTTCAAATTGCAGGAGATCAACAAGCGGCATTTCTTCTATCTCCGCATATTTTGGCTTAATGGAGAAGGTTGTATCCCCAAGAAAGTCCAGCTGATCCTCAGGATTTAAAAATGACACGTGGTCTAACGCAATATCTATCGATGCTAATAACGAAGCACGATTGGGATAAAACTCATCCATCGCCCCTGAAAAAATGAGCGCTTCAATCGTTTTTCGGTTGACACTCTTTGGTGATACTCTTGCGCAAAAATCGAATAAATCTTCAAACGGCTTTTCCTGTCTTGCCCTGTATATATCCTTTACAGCTGACACTCCGACATTTTTAATCGCTCTTAAGCTGTAGCGGATCTCCCCTTTTTCAACCGTAAATGGAAACTCACTCTTATTAATAGAAGGCTTCAACACAGATATCCCTTTTTCCTTCGCCTCATAGAAATATTGAGCAATTTTGTCTTCATTTCCAATTACACTCGTTAAAAGACCGCACATAAAATATAACGGATAATGCGCTTTTAAATAAGCAAGCTGAAAGCCAATCATGCTATATGCAACAGCATGGCTTCTATTAAAACCATAGTTTGCAAATTTGACGATTAAGTCATAAACGTCATTTGCAATGTTAACAGGATACTCCTTTTTTAGGCATCCTTCAACAAAATGGCTTCGCTCTTCATCAAGGACCTTTTTATCCTTCTTCGAAACAGCTCTTCTTAATAGATCAGCCTCGCCCAGCTGAAAACCAGCCATCTTCGCTGCAATCAGCATGATTTGCTCCTGATAGACGATGACCCCATATGTATCCTTTAATATGTCATACAAATCAGGATGAGGGTAGGAGACCTTGACTCTGCCATGCTTTCGGTCGATAAAAAGCGGGATATTTTCCATTGGACCTGGACGATAGAGGGCATTGACCGCTACGATATCTTCTAAACTAGACGGCTTCAGGCGTCTCAGCACCTGACGCATTCCCTGTGATTCAAGCTGGAATATTCCAGTTGTATCGCCCGCAGATAACAATTCAAACGTTTTCTGATCCTCATATGAAATGTCACTAAAGTTAATGTGGACGTTTTCCTGTCTTTCAATCTGGTTTTTAATGGATTCAATTAATGTTAAGTTTCTGAGCCCTAAGAAGTCCATCTTTAAAAGTCCGAGATCTTCTAAATAATTCATGGCATACTGCGTTAAATACACACCTTCATGGCCGTCTTGAATCGGAACGACCTCTGTCAGCGGCTCTTCGCTCAGCACAACGCCAGCTGCATGTGTCGAGGTGTGTCTCGGTAAGCCTTCTACCTTTAAAGCAGTTTGGAAGACCTTTCGAAGCTCTTCAGATTGCTGAAGCATCGTTTTTAATTCAGGAGATGCAGTCACCGCTTCTTTCAGCGTCGTTCCTGGCTTTGATGGAATCAGCTTGGCAAGACGGTCCGCTGCCTTTGAATCGATTCCCATCACACGTCCAACATCCCTTAAAGCAGCCTTTGCTGCAAGTGTTCCAAACGTGACAATTTGCGCCACATGCATGTCTCCGTATTTGTCTTTTACATAAGAAATGATTTCGTCTCTTCTCGTGTCGGGGAAATCAATATCAATATCTGGCATACTGATTCGCTCTGGATTTAAGAAGCGCTCAAATAAAAGACCGTGACGGATCGGGTCGACATCCGTAATAAACAGAACATATGCAACAAGTGAACCCGCTGCTGATCCCCGTCCAGGGCCTGTGACAATCCCTCTGTCATGCGCATACTTCATAAAATCCCACACAATGAGAAAATAATCACTGAAATTCATTTTTTGGATAATGCTCAGTTCATATTCAAGTCTTTTGACATACGTGTCATTTGAAGCAATCTTTCTTTGCTTCATCCCTTCTGCGCACACTCTGCGTAAAAACTGATCTGCTGTTGATTGATCAGGAGTTGGATAGGATGGAAGTTTTGTCTGCCCAAGATTTAAATCGACCTCGCAGCGGTCTGCAATCTCCACCGTTCTTGTCAGCAGCTCTCGATCATCTCTATACCATTCCAACATTTCTTCAAAGGATCTGAAATGCTTTTCTCCTCGGTCTTCCTCTATCTCTGAAAGCTGCTCTCCTGCTTTAATAGCCTTTAAACACGTATAAGCCATTTTATCCTCTCGATTGATGTAGTGAACATCCCCCGTCGCAACAAGAGGTATGTCCACAATTTGTGAGACGTCCCGCAGTTTGCTGGTGAGCGATTCGTCCTGCTGAAATGGCTGAAGTGCGATGTACACGTGGCCCTCGCCGAATATATGCTTTAATTGTTTTGCGGCTTCACGCGCTTCTTCTATCTGATCATGCTGCAAAAGCGTTTCAATATACCCAGATGCACCTGGTGTGATCGCAATGAGCCCGCGATGATAGCTTTTTAGCCATTTTTCTTTCAGTCCGGCTTTTGATTTTGATTTCAGCACACTGCTGATTTTGATCAGGTTTTGATAGCCTTCGTTGTTTTTTGCAAGGAGTACCAAGGGATAAGCCTCTGTCTCTTGTTCATCTATGAAGACAGAAGCTGTTAAACCGATAACCGGCTTGATGCCATGTTTTTTACATTCCTTATAAAATTCAACCGTTCCATACATCACATGGTCATCGGTAAGAGCGAGCGCCTTGCAGCCAAGTTCTTTTGCTTTCAGTACAAGCTCCTTTACTTTAGCTGCACTGCTTAACAAGCTGTATCCACTGTGGACCTGAAGATGAACATAAGACATGCTAAATCCACTCCTTTCGTCTAAAGTCATTCTTTCATTATAAAACGCGATGCGATGAGAAACAAATGTTCTTTCTTTTCTGTCCGTTCATACTTGTCCAGCACACACCATATATTGAATAGAGTGAGGTGGACAAAATGGATGTGAAGGAAGCTTTTATTCCGAATTTTATCAGCTGTTATTTTATCGCCCTTGGGGTCATTTTGGGTGGTGCTATCATAGGCGGTGTTGGTGCGTATTTATCTGGTCAGCCGCCTTTATCCATTATTACTAGTCTTGCCAACCGTTTAAAGATTTGGGCGCTTGTCGCCGCTATCGGCGGAACATTTGATGCTGTTTATAGCTTTGAACGAGGCATTTTCGAAGGAAACACGCGTGATATTTTCAAGCAGATTTTATTAATTATCTCTGCCATGGGCGGCGCACAAACGGGGTATCTCATTATTACGTGGCTTACACAGGAGCATGTGTCATCATGAGGGTGCCGGAGCTGTATAAACGCCCAGGCTGGCAGCGTTTTTTTGCAGGAATGATGTTTGGTGCGATTGTAAGCTGGCTCATTTTTCTCTTTACATACGGAACCTTTCAGGAAAAGCAAGTGACACTGCTGAGAAGCCAGCAGCATCATATGGACAGTTTGAAGGAACAAATCACACTCTATCGGGAAGATTTGCATAAGTTAAATGAGGATAATAAGAAGCGGCTGCTGATCCAAAGCGTAGATGTTCATCTCGTGAATCGTGAGCAATATAAAATCCCAGAGCCAGATACGCTAAAGTTTGAAGATCAGGTTAAGGAGGATATCTCAGAAGTCATTACAAAGGATATTGAAAGTGTCTATAAAACAAAGGAATTACTAAAACGGACAGTGGAAAATAAAGAATATACGATTCGGGAAAAGGCATACCGAGCGAAAGTGACAGAGCTGACAATTTATACGAAGCTTTCACTTGAAGTACGTATTTCATTTGCTGAATAAGGAGGTTGTGGAATTTTTATGAATTTCTGCCCTCAATGATCGCTTTTCACGCTTCATTTTTATACACTAAAAGTAGAACGAGATCTTAAATAGAAAGAGGTGAGGACAATGGAGGTTTACAGCTATCGTCAAATGGCACGAGACAAAGCAAGCCGGATCAAAGACGGCATGTGTGCTTATGCTGAGACAGAAATGATGGCTCATTTAATTAAAAAAGAATTAAAGCATCAAAATCTCCAAGCCTATGAAGATTCAACAGACATCGGCTGCTGGTTTATCCCTGTATGCAAGTAACCCTTTTCTCCATGACAAAAAAAGAGAGAAGGGACTTCATATCCCTCCTCTCTTATGATGATGATTTACATACTTCTTCTAAATCTCGCAAAATCTCATCTGCTACGGCCCAATCATAAATGGACGCACCGGCTGCAAGCGGGTGGCCGCCGCCATGATATTTTTTCGCAATGGTGTTAATGACGACACCTTTAGAGCGGAATCTGACACGAATCTGATCGTTTTCTTCCACAAAAAAGACCCATGCCTTAATGCCTGCAATATTTCCTAGTGTCCCAACAAGCTGTGAGGCCTGCTGCGCTGTTGTTTGGAACGATTCCAAAATTTCACGCTTAATGAACACAGATGCAACCCCGTTCTCTGACAAAGAAATATGTTGAAAAATATAACCATTTAATTTCACGACATTCAAATCTGTCTCATACAATTGATTGAAAAGATCTGAAGATGAAAACGGATATTCGATGAGTTCCCCTGCATATTTGAGTGTCTTTTTCGTTGTGTTTGGGAAAAGGAAGCGGCCAGTGTCTCCTACAATGCCGGCATAGATCAATTCAGCCGCCTTTGTATTCAGCTGATATCCTTCTTCTTTCCCCTCTAAGTACAATTCATAAATCATCTCGCTCACAGAGCTTGCCTCTGTATCCACCCAAAGCAAATCACCATAAGGATCTTCATTCGGGTGATGGTCGATTTTCATCAGCTTATCGCCCATTAAATAGCGCTGATCATCAATTCTTGCTTGATTGGCCGTATCACAGACAATGACAAGGGCCCCTTTATACACGTCGTCTGGTACCTCATCGAGTTCATATAAAAATGAAAGGGATGGCTCAGGGGTTCCTGTTGCATAAATATTTTTTTCTGGATAGGTGGCACGCAAGATTTCCGTAAGGCCGCACTGCGATCCATACGCATCAGGATCTGGTCTTACATGTCTATGAATGATGATGGTGTCATATAATGATATGGTTCTAATCAGTTCTTTTTTCATAAAAACTCCTTCTCATGCGATACTCTTTTTATTATTAAATCATAATCTATCGTGACGGAAAAGTGAGGAATAGACAATTTATTCTAGTAAGCAAGCCTATTTACGTTTAAAATAGGGTTGTAACCACTTACAATGGAGGCTTGGCACATGCTTGTTTTGATTGTGTTTATTATTTGTTCTGCCATGTTTTATTTATACTACAAAGCGAAAAATGTCCGTACGAACCGGCCAGTTGAGAAAAAATTCTGGTCGGCGAAATCCAGTATGGCCCTTGGCTGCTTTGTCCTGCTTTTCGGTGTGAATCAATTATTTTTAAACCGCTCGTCACTCGCATTTGTCATCGGATTTATTTTTGTTGCTGTCGGTATCGGCAGTACGTGGGCTGGGTATAAAGCCTACAAGCATTACCTTCCGCTCTTTTTAAAGGAAGGCGAAAAAGATCACGCGTAATAAGGAAAGGGGCGACATGGGTTCGCCCTTTTTATCATTATCCCCTCTCCATCAGCTGCACCATCAGCATCGCTTTACCTACGATATTCGATTGGTGATAAACCTCGACTTCCAGCTTTCCAAACTTGCGCCCTACTTCTAAAATATTCGGCTTGATCTGGATTGTGGATTCCATTTGAACTGGTTTTAAGAAGTAGACAGAAAGACTCTCGACGATCAGCTCGCCCTTTTTATGAGATTTTAAGAAGCGATTGGCTGATTCAATTAAAATTTGTGTGAACACCCCATATGAAATGTTTCCAAGCTGGTTCGTCATTTGCGGGGTGACCTCATATTGATAAACCGCATCTGCTTTTGGTTTTTCTGTATCAGTTTCTTTAAACCCTCTTGAGACAACATCATCCAGCTTTTCTCCGACCTGCGGCTGCTTTTGAATCATTTGGAGCGCCTTGAGCACATCCTGACGGCTGATCATCCCGATCAGCTTCGCATGATCATCCACAACTGGCAGCACCTCAATGCCTTCCCACACCATCATTTGGGCAGCTGAGGCGACAGATGTTTTGCCAATGACCGTCAGCGGATTTTTCGTCATCACCTTTTCAATCGGTGTGGAGCGGTCATGCCCCGCAATATCCTTTGAGGTGAGGATGCCGTGAATCTTCATTTGATCATCTGCGACCGGGAAACGGCCGTGGCCAGTTTCATAATTCTTTTCATACCATTTTTCAAGCTTATCCTCTGGTGATAAATACACAGTGCGTTCAATCGGCGTTAAAATATCTTCTACAAGCACAATCTCTTTTTTAATTAATTGGTCATAAATGGCTCTGTTAATGAGAGCCGCTACGGTAAATGTATCGTAGCTTGTTGATAAAATTGGCAGCTCTAGCTCATCTGCGAGCTGAATAATTTCATCATCTGTTGAGAATCCGCCAGTGACCAGCACAGCCGCCCCTGCCTCTAATGCCTGCTTATGGGCATTGATCCGGTTTCCGACGATCAGCAGGTTGCCAGCTGCCGTATAGCGCATCATCGCATCCAGCTCCATCGCTCCGATGACAAATTTATTTAACGTTTTATGTAAGCCTGCTCGTCCTCCAAGCACCTGTCCATCAATGACATTAACCACTTCTGCATATGTCAGTTTTTCAATATTTTCTTTTTTCTTCTGTTCAATTCGAATGGTGCCGACTCGTTCAATGGTACTGACGAATCCTTTATTTTCAGCATCTTTGATGGCCCGATAAGCGGTGCCTTCACTCACTTTCATTTCTTTCGCTATGCGCCGGACAGAAATTTTCTCCCCGACATCTAATGAATCAATATACGATAAAATTTGCTCATGCTTTGTCGCCAATCCCGTTCACCCTTTTTGTTTTCAGCGTTTTCATCTATGTTTCATTATAAGGGCAGGAGGCTTTTAATAGCAATTTGTCTTTTCTTTCAGCAGATAAAGGCAAACAAAAAAGCCGGCATTTGTGTGCCAGCTTTTTTCATATGGGGATTAAATCTCGATTGATTCCCCGCTGTTTAACACATGACCGACGCCTCCATGCAGGCTGTCTGCAAATGCATGCGGATCCTGTTCAATTGGCGGGAATGTGCTGTAGTGAATCGGAACGACCTGTTTTGCCCGCAGCCATTCTGCTGCGATTCTTGCATCCTCCGGCCCCATCGTGAAGTTATCACCAATTGGAAGGAATGCGAGCTCAATATGATTCAGCTCACCAATCAGTTTCATATCTGAAAAGAGTGCAGTGTCTCCAGCATGATAAATTGTTTTGCCCTCTGCGGTAAATAAAATACCTGATGGCATCCCTGTATACGTAATTGTCTGTGCCTCTTCATCAATGACAGCAGAACCATGGAACGCTTGCGTGAGCTTCACTTTACCAAATTCAAACTCACGGCTGCCTCCAATAGAAAGCGGGTGCGTTTTCACCCCTTGCCAGCTTAAATACGTGGCAAGTTCGAAAGGCGCGACAACAAGTGCATCATTGTTTTTAGCGATTTCAATGGTGTCACCGATGTGATCTCCATGTCCATGTGTCAGTAAAATGACATCTGCTTTCACATCTTGCGGATTGATATCTGTGTGCTTATTTCCATTTAAAAATGGGTCAATCCAAATATGATATCCGTTTGTTTCAATGTGTACAACTGAATGTCCATGATATGTAGCTTTCATGTAGTATATCCACCTTTCAATTTTGATCTCATATCATTTATTCCCTCTATAAAAAGCTGAAAAACTTAATGCCTGTGAATGACGTTAAGACCACCTGTTGCTTCAATGACGGTGCCTGTAATGAGGTCTGAACGGTCATCACATAGAAATGAGATGATACGTCCTATATCCTCTCCAGTACCAGACCTGCCTATTGGCGTTTCTTCGTCTTTGATTTGGCGGGCTTCCTCTATTGTCGATTCTTTCATGTCTCCAACGATTTTGCCTGGACAAACCATATTGGCGGTGATGCCGTTTTCGGCTTCTTCAATCGCAATGGTTTTCGTCAATGACGCAAGGCCCACTTTTGCCGCTCCAAAGGCTGATCTGTGCATCCAGCCTGGCGCATGGTCTGCACCTTGGAAGCCATAAGTGATAATGCGGCCAAAGCTTTGTTTTCTCATCATTGGGATGACCATTCGGAATAAATGGAATACTGCTGATAAGTTGCCTTCCATCATTTGATACCATTCATCTTCAGAGTAATCCGCCAGTTTTTTTCGTTCAAAAATATAAGGACCAGCATTGTTAATCAAGGCATCAATCCGCCCAAATCGCTCTATTGCCAGCTCTACCATGTTTTTTAGATCTTCTTTTTTTGTCACATCTCCTTGGACAAATTGAAGCTTTTCTTCGTATTCCTGCAATTCTTCTTTCATCTGCCGGACAGCTTCATCATCACTTCGATAATTCACTGTCACAGAATACCCCATATTCAGTAAAGACTCGGTGACTTTCCGGCCAAGTCCTTTAGAACCCGCTGTTATTAATGCGTGTCGCACACAATCTCCTCCTAAAGCAAAGGTTGCAAGTTCACGTGTTTCTTATCTTATCTTTTACTTTACTATAAACCGGCAGCTGGCGCACTTATGAACCCTTTATCAATAGGAGTAAAACAGTATAGGGTGATTCATCCACTTTTTCAGATCCCATGAGCCATGGATATCGAGAAGCAGCGAAACAAAACGATAGCATTCTCTCACCTCATGAAGCTCGCGAGGAAGCGGACAAATCTCTTCATACCCCAATTGGACATCGCGGGCAGCTTCTTTCGTCAGAAGGTATTCCAATGCAATAAAATCAAACGCAGCTGGTCCATATACGACATATTCTGTATCAACTAAACTCGTTACTTGATCATCTTTTTCAATATATTGAGACGGATCTAAATCAATTAAAATAAGACTGGCTGAATCAGGAGGCTTCAGCTTTTCAATCTTTTGCAGCACAATTTCTGCATAACAGTGAAATTCAGTCTGATCAGCATAATAACGCTCTATGAGTTTGGGTACAGCCTTTTTTAACACCGCATGAAATTCTCTCAAATGTTTCTTTTCAGCTCCGTATACTGCCCCAAAAAAGTCAGTTCGATATGAATGAAGATGTGCTAGTTTCCTCCCATAATCCTTATAAAAGTTTGATGAACGTCCATCGAAAGATGTGAAAGGTGTTCCTTCTACTTTCTCCATTACATAAAAATGTCTCCCTGCCTGCTTCACTTTACGAACAACTTCTGGAATCTGAAATGAATTCGTATGAGACAGTTTTTGATTAATTTGATCGATATACTTTTGTGTAGTATGAGCATCTACTCCATAGATCATATTGATCCCAGTCACAAATTCACTTTCTTCTCTTACAGTTTTAGGAGATTTGATCACATATTCCGTTTTATCTTGTAAGGAGATCAGCCACACATCATTGGCCCGTCCGTCATATTGTTCTCCTAACGTTTTCACTGATACGATCGGTTGATGAAACAAAGCCTCAAGCGTTTTCTTCATGATCTGCTGTCACTCCCTCTTCTGCTTGACGCTAGTATGCTTTCATTTTCTCCAATGGTCATCAATCTCCTTTTTTCCATGACAAAAAAACCATCCGTATCATACGAATGGTTTTTTGCGTGTTATGCCAGACAGGCTTTTGCTTTTTCTAAAGCGAGCTGGATTTGTTTGAATCCAGTTCCGCCTGCACTTGTTCTTTTTTCAACCGCAACATACGGATCAAGAACAGTGTAAATGTCTTGTTCAAAAAGCTCACTTGCTTCTGTAAAAGTTTCAAAAGGAAGATCACTTAAGTAGATGCCTTTTTGAATACATGTATACACAAGCTTGCCAACGATTTCGTGTGCTTCACGGAATGGCATGCCTTTTTTCGCAAGGTAGTCTGCCACTTCTGTCGCATTTGAGAAATCTTCTTTTGTTGCCTTTTTCATGACATCTTCGTTCACTGTCATGGTTTGAATCATACCTGTGAAGATTTGCAGGCTGCCAGCGATGGTTTTCACTGTATCAAACATGCCTTCTTTATCTTCTTGCAGATCTTTGTTATACGTAAGCGGCAAGCCTTTCATAATCGTGAGAAGCCCCATTAGGTTGCCATACACACGGCCTGTTTTTCCGCGGATTAATTCAGCCATATCCGGGTTTTTCTTCTGCGGCATCATGCTGCTGCCTGTTGCATACGTATCATCGAGTTCAATGAATTTGAATTCTTGTGAGCACCATAAAATGATTTCCTCACAAAAACGTGAGAGGTGCATCATCACAAGACTGCTATTAGACAAAAACTCTAAAATGAAGTCCCGATCACTCACACCATCAAGGCTGTTTTCGTAAATGTGGTCAAAGCCAAGCTGCTCTGCAGTATATTCACGATCAATCGGGAATGTCGTTCCTGCTAACGCTCCGCATCCAAGTGGAGACACGTTAATTCGCTTCAATGAATCTTGAAAGCGCGCTTTGTCACGCTCAAGCATCCAAAAATAGGCGAGCATATGATGGGCAAACGAAATAGGCTGCGCACGCTGCAGGTGCGTATATCCTGGGAAAATCGTTTCAACGTGCTGTTCTGCCTTCTCTACAAGCACCGTTTGAAAGGAAGAGATCAATTCAATGATATGCTCGACTTGGTTATTCAAATATAAGTGCATATCAGTTGCGACCTGATCATTCCGGCTTCTCGCTGTGTGCAATTTGCCGCCAAGCGGACCAATCTCATCAATGAGCATTTTTTCAAGGTTTAAATGAATGTCCTCATAATCTACTGAGAATTCCAGTTCATCCGCCTCTGCCTTTTTCATGAGCGTATTTAGTCCGTCTTTGATGGCAGCGGCCTCCTCATCACCGAGGATACCGCATTTATTCAGCATACTTGCATGAGCAAGGGAGCCGGTCAGATCTTCTTTCACTAATTGTTTGTCGAAATGAATGGACGCGCCAAACTCATCGACCCATTTTTCTGGTGTTTTTTGAAATCGGCCTCCCCAAAGCTTTTTCATGCTTTAACCTGCTCCTTTTTATTCACGATGCTGTTTACTTTTGTCGGTAAGCCCCAAAGGTTAATAAATCCTACAGCTGCATCATGATCAAATTCATCTGCTTTTGTATAAGTTGCGAGATTTTCATCATAAAGTGAATATGGTGATTTACGTCCTTCTACAATGGCATGGCCTTTAAATAGTTTCACACGTACAACACCTGTTACGTTTTGCTGTGTTTCTTGTAAGAATGCATCTAGTGCTTCTTTAAGCGGTGAGAACCATAAGCCGTTGTATATTAATTCAGCCATTTTTTGTTCCACGATTGGTTTAAAGTGTGCGACTTCTTTAACAAGTGTTAAGTCTTCAAGCTCTTTATGTGCTTTAAGAAGTGTGACTGCACCTGGGCACTCGTACACTTCACGAGATTTGATCCCAACAAGTCGGTTTTCAACGTGATCGATTCTGCCAACACCATGCTGACCAGCGACTTCATTTAAATGAAGGATAAGATCAGATAATGAATACTGGATTCCGTCAATCGCTGTCGGTTTTCCTTTTTCAAACGTGATTTCAATGATTTCAGGTGTGTCAGGCGTTTTTTCAAGTGGATTTGTCAGATCATATGCACCCTCTGGCGGCGCAGCCCAAGGATCTTCTAAAATGCCACATTCGTTACTTCTGCCCCAAAGGTTTTGGTCGATTGAATATGGGCTGTCTAAGTTAATCGGAATTGGAATACCGTGTTTTTGTGCATATTCGATTTCCTCATCACGAGACCATTTCCATTCACGCACTGGCGCAAGAACTTCTAGATCTGGATTCAATGCTTTAATGGATACTTCAAAACGAACTTGGTCGTTCCCTTTTCCAGTACATCCATGAGCAACTGCTACTGCATTTTCTTTTTCTGCTACTTCCACTAATTTTTTTGCAATAAGCGGACGGGATAGTGCAGATACTAGTGGATATTTTCCTTCATACATTGTGTGTGCTTGTAATGCAGTGAGTGCAAACTCTTCAGCAAATTCTTCTTTTGCGTCAATCATGTATGATTGAACCGCTCCGACTTGAAGCGCTTTTTGTTGAACGAATGCCAAGTCTTTTCCTTCACCTACATCAAGGCAGCAAGCAACAACTTCGTATCCTTGCTCTTGTAACCATTTAACTGCAACAGAGGTATCAAGACCTCCGGAATATGCTAATACAACTTTTTTATTTTGTGACATGATTGAAAAGCTCCTCTCGCTTGTTTTGATTCTGTGAATGTTTTTTGCATAAAAATAAGTTTTAATTTATAAACATGCATTTAGTATGTATACACTGTAACAAGGAAAAATTGTTTTTTCAACCCCTTTATGAAAAAAACTCTGCCAAATTTTCTTGGCAGAGTCATTTTGGGCTATTTTTGATCTTTTTCAAGCTCTCGTAAGACGTGAGGTAGCTCTGGAATCACGAGTTTTGTCATGGCTAAACGAACGGCTCCGGTAGATCCCGGCGTGGCAAAGACAGCCTTTTGATTGACGACCCCTGCCGCTGCCCGGGACAAGATAGCAGCTGAACCTATGTCTTCTGTATAGCTGAGCATGCGGAAGATTTCACCAAAGCCAGGCAGCTCCTTGGAAAAAAGAGGGGTAATCGCTTCAATGGTCACATCCCTTGCAGCAATTCCTGTTCCGCCATTTAACAAGACGGCATCTATTTTCGGTTCGCTTGTTCCTTCCAGCACAGCGTCTTGAATCGATCCAATATCATCTTTTACAATATCGTATGCAAGAACAAGATGTCCCTGTTCTTTGAGCAAATCAATCATCAGGCGCCCGCTTTTATCTGTTTCCTTCGTTCTTGTATCACTGACCGTAATGACCTTCACATAAAGCCTTTCTTTCGCCTCTCGTTTATGTTCTGTCACGCTCATTTTCCGCAACGCTCCCTTTTACTTCATATTGGACAACATTATAGCATGCAGCTTTTAACAGAAAAAAGCTCTTTTCCTTATTGGAAAAGAGCTCAGATTGTTGACAAAGGGCTAAAATGATTTTGATTTTAGCCCTTTGTCTTCTTTTCAGCGTGATAGAAAACCTTTGCAGTCTAGGAAGGACGAGCACCGGAGCGGAGCGAATTTGACATTCGTGAGCACCGAAGCGCAGACCTGACAACGAATGCGAGGATTTGTCTACACGCTGAGCTTTTCAAACTTGATTACGCTAAACGCATAACGTCTCTTGCAATCATTACTTCTTCGTTTGTTGGGATGACGATCACTTTTACAGGAGAGTGCGGGTAGCTGATGAATGCTTCTTCGCCTCTCATGTTGTTTAGGGAAGGATCCCAGTAAACGCCCATGAATTCTAGACCACGAAGTACACGTGCTCTTACTTCTGAACTGTTTTCACCGATTCCAGCTGTGAAGATGATCGCATCTACGCCATTCATTCTTGCTGCATAAGAGCCGATGTATTTATGAATACGGCTCGCAAAAATATCAAGAGCAACTTCTGCACGGTCGTTTCCTTCTTCTGTTGCTTCTTCAATATCACGAAGGTCACTTGACAGACCAGACACACCTAAAAGACCACTCTTCTTATTCAAAGTAGAAAGCACTTCTTCAGCAGTATGTCCTGTTTTTTCCATAATGAATGGAATAAGAGCAGGGTCAATGTTACCTGAACGTGTACCCATTGCAACACCAGCAAGTGGTGTAAAGCCCATAGATGTATCGATTGATTTTCCGCCTTCAACTGCTGCGATACTCGCACCATTTCCAAGGTGGCAAGAAATCAAACGAAGCTCTTCTAGTGGACGGCCTAATAGCTCTGCTGCACGCTCTGTAACGAACTTGTGGCTTGTCCCGTGGAATCCGTATTTACGAATACCAAAGTTTTTGTAGTAGTCGTACGGAAGGCTGTATAGATAAGACTGCTCTGGCATAGTTTGGTGGAACGCTGTATCGAACACAGCAATCGCTGGTACGTCAGGCAGAATTTGTTTGAATGCTTTGATTCCTACAACGTTTGCAGGGTTGTGAAGTGGTGCAAGCTCTGAAAGCTGATCAATGTCGTTAATCACTTCATCAGTTAAAAGTACAGAATCGCTGAATTTCTCTCCGCCGTGAACAACACGGTGTCCTACGCCATCAATTTCATTAAAGTCTTTGATGATGTGAAATTCAGTTAGTTTTTCAAGCAGCATTTTGACCGCTACTGCGTGATCTGGAATATCTGTCACTTCTGTTTTCTTTTCTCCATCTACAGAAATCGTGAAGATACTGTTGTCCATTCCGATTCTTTCAACAAGACCTTTTGTTAAAACGGTTTCTTCTGGCATGTCGAACAATTGGAATTTAAGAGATGAGCTTCCTGCGTTGATTGCAATAATTTTGGACATTACTGTCGCTCCTTTTACTCAGTTGTTATATAAGGTTTCACGTTTTTTCCGGTGCTATATTCAACCTGTTTGACGGGTCTTTTATAGTTTAACGATAAGTCCGAAAAATATCTGACTTTTTCATTTAAACATTGAAAACTTTGCATTTCAAGTGCACCTTCAAACTGTTATCGCTTACATCAATAAGTCATTATTTTCTGAATAGTAAAATAGCCAGAATTAACTCTGGCTATTTTTTCGTTTCTTTTTCTTCTATAAACCACTGGTCTAGTTTTCTCATCACACCGACCATTGCTTCCTTTTGTGAGAAAGATGGAAGATTGGCAAACAGCATTCGTTTTGGTGCTTCCAGCCCTTCTTTTTTCTTTTGCATCACAAATAAGCTTTTGGCGTGTTTTTTATCCTTAAACATGGACACTGGCAGCTGAATTAACGCATTCATATACGCATGATCTTTGATGAAATCCTTTAATTGTACGCTCTCTTTTCCTTCAAACAAGTCGTTTGGAATGATGAAGAATAAGAAGCCGCCTTCTTTTGTGTAGCGGAGGCTTTGTTCAATGAATAAATAATGGGCAAAGGCATGTCCTTCTTTTGCCTGCAATTCAAAGTCTGCTGCACGCTCATCATTTGGATAATAGCCGACTGGCAGGCTGCATACAGTGACATCTGCCGGTGAGATTAGAAGCGGTTCAAGACTGTCCTGGTGGAAAAGCTCGACTTCCTTCTCCTCTAAATTCGCCTGGGCCCAAGCAATTTTAATGAGCACATCATCAATTTCAGACGCAAAGCCGCGCTTTGTTTCTGCAGTGAGATTGTTTAAAACCGCAAGAAGTAAGTTTCCTGTTCCAGCTGCTGGATCAAAGACAGCAAGCTCTTTTTGACCTTCTAAAAATTTATTCACCAAATAGCTGACAAACAGTCCAATCGTATCTGGCGTCATCTGGCGATTTGGATGAGAAATATCCTTTTGACCTTTCAATACGGCGAGCTGAAACGCTTTACGAATCTGCTCATGATCATAAGAAGCAAAATCTGCTTTCTCTATTAAATCCTTTAATAAACCGTTTCGATCATTTGCTTGGAAAAAGGCTTCTCCTGCTTCTGCCAATGCCTCAATATAGGAAATGCTCTGTTCCTTTTTCAATCGAATAGAAGCTGTATCGAGCAGTTCAAAAATAGTACTTACTTGATCTTTCTGCAATGCTTTTCTCTCCTCGCTTTGTTAAAAGCTATATGTTCTCATTGAAAAGAGCCCCAGGTTGAAGCCGGAGCTCTTGTCGATGCTGCTTTTATAACAGTGATTTTGCAACTTCAATGGCTTTTTCATAATTTGGGTGATTCGTTGCTTCACTTACGTATTCAGTGTAAACCACTTTTCCGTTAGGGTCTAATACGAAGACTGCGCGCGCCAATAAACGCAATTCTTTCATATACACTCCGAATGCTTCACCAAATGACATATCTCTGTGATCAGATAATGTTTCGACATTTTCAATTCCGTTTGCTCCGCACCAGCGTGCTTGTGCAAATGGAAGGTCTGCACTAATCGTATAAATATTGACCGGACCTAAACCCGCTGCCTCTTCATTGAAACGTCTTGTTTGTGCGTCACACACACCTGTATCAATAGAAGGAATCACTGAGATGATCGTCACTTTTCCTGCTAAATCAGAAAGTGAAACTTCTCCAAGTGAGTTCGTTAAAACCGTAAAATCAGGAGCCTGCTCGCCTACTTTTACTTCATTTCCTACAAGCGTGACAGGACTTCCTTTAAATGTGATCGATGCCAAAACAATTCCTCCCTTTTCAAATGTATGGTTCTATCATAGTAGAGAAAGCAAAAAACTGCAAAGCCTAATCGTCCATTTTGAAAAAAAAGTTAACTGCAGCGCAGCTAACTTTTTAAAGGTCTATGTCATCTAGTTTTCGTTCTTTATGACGGTGCTCCCGCTCATCCTTCTTAAACATGTGCTGAAGACGTTCAATTGCTTGAGGAGCAGAATCCAATATTTTATCGAGCAGATGTGTGTGTTCATCCAAATGAAGCATTCGAACTCCGTTTGTTCCTACAATTAAGAAGGCAATTGGTGTAATCGACACCCCGCCGCCGCTTCCGCCGCCAAATGGGAGTCTCGGTTCTTTTCGTTCTTGATCATCAGAACGCTTTTCCTTCTTTTGGTTCCCGTTAAATTCACTGCCGCCGGCTGCAAATCCAAAACCAACTTTTGACACAGTGAGAATGACACTGCCGTCAGGGGTTTCGACTGGATCGCCGATGATTGTATTCACATCTATCATTTCTTTTAAGTTTTCCATCGCTGTCTTCATGAGACCTTGGATTGGATGATCTGCCATTTTCGGGTTCCTCCTTAAACAGATGATTCATTCTTCGTTGCTTGAAGAGAGGCACTTTTTCTCGCCTTTCTCCCTTTTAACCAATGGACAAGTAAACGAATGGCTGCAAGCATAGCATGTCCAATACGAAAAAAAGCTATACATGTAAACTGAGTCTGTGATACGTTGTGCTGAAAGGCCGGAATGACTTCATATACTGGTTTATGCTTAAAGGTGAGATGCTCCTGCATAAAGGCAAGCAGCGCTCCTTTAACTGACCACACACCGCCGGCTGCTACACCTGTTAAAGCGGCGTCATGAAAGCCGATCCATGTCGACCAGTGAAATGAGACAACCCTTATGTGAATGAAGAACTTGCGCATGATCCGGTTTAAATCGACAATCTCTTTTGTGATGCGTTCCATTTGATGAAGAATTTGCTTCATATCACGTTTTCCTACTTTTTTATGCATCGATTCTTTTTCGTGATCAGGGGTTTTGGCGCTCTCCATTTTCTTTTCACGAATATCAATCGTTTGGTCTTCTGGATTGACCCTCACCATCGGAATCTCTTTTTTGAGTCTGACCAATCCATATAAGGTGATGACCTTCAGTGCAATATGGTCATTGTCGTTTGTATGCGAATAGTCCAGCGAAATGGTTACTTTCATGAAAATCAATAAGATCACAAGAAACAACAACGCGGCGATCCAAACGTAAAGCACTGTGCTCACTTCCTCCATAACAAATGATGCTTCCCCTACGATTATGGCTCTCATTCTGGATTTTATACCCAATCAACAAAAAAAGAGTTTGACCGGTACGCGGCCAAACTCCTCTGATTATACGTTTGATTCTGTTTTTTCATATAAATGTTCATGGACAACCACCGTATCAGCAAAGTAATCATGAACCCCTTGCTTTTTCGGCGAGAACCCAACGATAGCATAGAGAACAAAGATCGTATTAATGTAACGCCCCACAATCTCTCTAAAGAAAATAACATCCCATGCCAGCTTCTTCTCAGGCTGAAGTGAGACCACTTTAATCCCAAACACCATCTTGCCAAGTGTTTGCTGAAAGATTTTCGTCATGATGGCGAAATAAAGGAGAAATACAATTGTCGTTGTGACGGAAAATGGAGAAAACCATCCCCCTCCTTTGGACCAGCCAAACAGACTAAAGATTGGAGAAACCGTCAAATGGTTGACACCCCAGACGACGAGCCAATCAAGAATAAACGCCCAAAATCTAATCCAAAAACCTGCAAACGCCTGTGCTTCAATTGAAGCGCGCTTCACAAAGGCCGGCTTCGATTCTTCCTCTTGGCTGCGGCTTTCGCTTACTTCATCGAATGTAGAATCCATCTATGATCCCTCCTTTATTTTGAATAGAGATACATCGGTTTAGACCCATTTGAGCCAGCCAGTGTTTCTTTTAAATTCAGAAAATCGATTTCGCTTTTAAAGAGCTTGCTTGCACTCATGTTAAAGAGTGAGTTCCAGCCAAAGCTTTGAGAATAGCTGACCACTGTTGCTCCTTTTAAGCCTTTTTCATTTTTCTTCATCGCTTTTAATGCATCTTCATAATACCCAAGCTCATCGACTAATCCGTTCGATTTTGCCTGTGTCCCGTCATATACTCGGCCGTCAGCAATTTTCTTGACTTCCTTTTTTGACATGCCTCGTCCTTCAGAGATCACTTTGACAAATCCTTCGTAAGAGTTATCGACCATGCTTTGCATGATATTACGCTCATCTTTTGTCATATCACGGTTAGGAGACATGATGTCTTTGAACTTCCCGCTCTTAATTGTTTCATATTTAATCCCCAAATTATCTGCCAGCTTTGAATAATTCAAGCTCTGCATAATAACACCTAGTGATCCTGTTAATGTTTCAGGTGAAGCAAAGATTTTCTTCGCTGGAGTTGACACGTAGTAGCCGCCAGAAGCTGCCATTGAGCCCATAGATACGTAAATCGGCTTCTTCGCTTTTTTCACTTCTTCTAATTTTTTATGTATTTCAGCACTTTCATAGACACCGCCACCAGGAGAGTTAACGCGCAGCAGTACGCCTTTTACCGAAGCATCCTCTTTCGCTTTATCTAGTTCCTTGAGGAATGCACGATGATCATACCCTTCTCCGCCTAGTAGGCTCGATGCGCCGCCATTATCTTGAATGGTTCCATTAATCTCAAGAACAGCAATCTTGCCTGCACCGCTGCCATTCTCTAGTACCTTCTCTTCTATTTCATCCCCGAATTGATAGCTCATTTTATTGTCATTGAAGCTATCGAACAAGGCCATCGTGACACTAATCACAATTGAAAATCCGAAAACACCAAGTGCAATAATTAGCGCTACCCATCTTTTCGCATTCATCTTTTTCTCCTCCTTTTTGTCTCACTTCATTCATACGAATGCCCACATGAAATGTTTCACAGGAATTGTGGTTTTTTTACATTTCATGTAGGCATATGATAGCACCTCTCTTAAATAACGATCAACTTTACATCGTCTACGTAGATAAGCGCATGACGAAAAATTGGCTTTTTTATCCTCTCCCTGAACCTAATAGGCTAGATCTTCACCGCAACGAAACACCTAAACCATTCTTCCATGAGAAAACGGCTATTCAATTATGCTCAGGATTCAGCCATTTCGAATCACTCACATCGACTCATTTCTCATCATGCAAATATGATCATCAGATGGTTCTTTCTAATGTTTTTACTTTCATATGAAAAAAGTGTAAAATGTGAGCAAGGGTTTTCATGTAAGCCCTTTATTATTGGAAATTATTTTTGACAGCAAAGGGGAGAACGTCAATGACAGACAATCGACGCAATGTATTTTTCTTTTACAAAAAAGATCATGAATTGGATGGACACATTTCTTCTCTCGAGAAGCTCGCTACCGATCAAGGCTTTCACGTCGTCAAGCGTGCAGAGGATGCCCATATTATTGCTTCAATTGGCGGGGATGGCACATTTCTTCAAGCAGTCCGCAAAACGAACTTCCGGGATGACTGCTTGTATGTAGGGGTATCAAAATCAGAGAATACGCATCTATACTGTGATTTCTCGTTAGAGCATTTTGATAAAATGATTGATGCCATGAACACTGAACAGCTTGAAGTGAGAAAATATCCGATTATCGATGTAAGCGTTGACAGTACAAATCAGTTCCATTGCTTAAATGAACTGTCGATCCGCTCCAGCATTATTAAAACATTTGTGATCGATGTGTATATAGATGATTTCCATTTTGAAACTTTTAGAGGCGACGGCATGATTATTTCCACTCCGACTGGTTCAACGGCTTACAATAAATCCGTGAGCGGCGCCGTGGTTGATCCGATGCTTCCATGTATGCAAGTCACAGAGCTTGCATCTCTGAATAACAACTCGTACCGTACATTAGGCGCTCCTTTCATTTTAAGCAGTGACCGTAAGCTGACGCTGAAGGTGGTGCAGGATGGAAACGATCATCCAATTATCGGGCTTGATAACGAAGCGCTCGGTACAAAACACGTCAAACAAATTGACATTGGACTTTCAGGAAAAGTGATTAAAACGGTGAAATTAAAAGACAACTCTTACTGGGAAAAAGTAAAACGAAGATTCCTTTAATCTTTCAGATTATTGAGGGTTTAAAGCTCCTTTATGGGGCTTTTTTTTATGTCTTTTCATTCACGGTCATGGTTATGGTATGATGTCACAAGTATGATTGTACGAAAAGGAGAACACGATGACATTACAACATTTTGATCAATATCCATTAAGTGATGAATTGAAACAAGCGCTAGAAGCGCTTCACTTCCATACACCTACACCCGTTCAGCACGAGACATTATCTGTTGCTTTTTCAAAGCAGGATTTAATCGTCAAATCTCAGACTGGCAGTGGCAAGACTGCAGCATATGGTCTGCCGATTTGTGAAATGGTTGATTGGGCTGAAAATAAGCCTCAAGCCCTTATCCTCGTTCCGACACGAGAACTCGCCATGCAGGTCAAACAAGACCTCACAAGCCTTGGACGATTCAAACGAATCAAAGCCGCAGCCATTTTTGGAAAAGCCTCTTTTCAAGCGCAGAAAGTAGAGCTTTCACAGAAAAACCATATTGTGTGCGGGACACCAGGCCGCATTTTGGATCACCTTGAGAAAGGCACCCTTTCTTTAGAAAATCTCAAATTTTTCGTGTTAGATGAAGCGGATGAAATGCTGAACATGGGATTCATCGATCAGGTTTCTTCTATTATTCAGTATCTGCCGCCAAAGCGCATGTCGATGCTATTTTCAGCGACAATGTCTGAAGATATGAAGAAATTGAGCGAACAATTTTTACAATCACCGAAAATCATTGAGATCGCACGTGAAGAAACGTCTGTACAGCAAATCACCCATACCGTAATTGAAACAGAAGAGGAATCGAAATTCTCCCTTCTTCAGCGGACGATCGTCATTGAAAATCCAGATAGCTGCATTATTTTCTGTAATACACAGGACCGGGTGAATGAACTCACGATGAAGCTGGATGAATGGGATGTGCCTTGTGACAAAATTCATGGCGGCATGAGACAGGAAGACCGCTTTGATGTGATGGATGAATTTAAAAAAGGTGAATTCCGTTATCTGATCGCAACAGATATAGCAGCCCGGGGAATTGATGTCAGTGATATGACACATGTCATTCATTATGATCTTCCTTATGAAAAAGAGCGCTATATTCACCGAACTGGTAGAACAGGCAGAGCGGGAAAAAGCGGAAAAACGATTGCGTTTATGACAAAGAATGCTAAGCCGCTTATTGATGAATTAAAGCAGGATGCCGGCATAGATTTTCAAACTCAGCCTTATCCAACGAAGGAAGAAGCAGAAAAGCATGTAGAAAGATTTGAAGAGAAAATTGAAACGCCTATTCAAAAGGAAAATAAACAGGCAGGCGTTGAGAAGGATATTATGAAGCTTTATTTTAACGGTGGAAAGAAAAAGAAGCTGCGAGCTGTTGATTTTGTTGGGACTATTGCCAAAATAGAAGGCGTTGCATTCGATGACATTGGGATTATTACGATTCAAGACACGAAAACATATGTAGATATTTTAAACGGCAAAGGCCCTCTTGTGCTGAATGCCATGCGTCACACAACCATTAAAGGCAAGCAGTTAAAAGTACATGAAGCACGTTCATAAAAAGTAAAGGCCCAGCGCCTTTATTTTTTTATTGATGATGTAATAAGCGCACAAACGTTGATCCCATCAGCCTTTTTGATGACAAACATGACAAATGTCATATTGAATACATGATGGGTGCTACTATGAGCATGACACCTTCCCTTCTATACTTTGAAGTAGAAAGAAACGGAAAGGACTTGAACGTTCATGACGACTTCAACAAACACAAAGCAGCAAGCCACTTTAAGAAAACAAGTGGGTCAATTCTCTGGTGCTGATTCGAAAAAAAGTATCATTCAACTCTTTAATACATTCATTCCATTTTTAGGGCTTTGGTTTCTTGCTTATTATAGCCTGAATATCTCCTACCTTTTAACCCTCTTCTTTGCGGTTATTGCAGCTGGATTTTTAGTACGTGTCTTTATTATTTTTCACGACTGCTGCCATCAATCCTTTTTTAAACAGAAGCCGCTAAATCACCTGTTCGGTTTTTTAACGGGCGTACTCACCCTTTTCCCTTATCTTCAATGGCAACGAGATCATTCAATTCACCATGCCACAAGCAGTAATTTAGACAAACGAGGTACTGGCGACATTTGGCTCCTAACAGTCAAAGAATATCAAGAAGCATCAGCATGGACGAAATTTCGCTACAGATTTTATCGTAACCCGTTTGTGATGTTTATTTTAGGACCGATCTTTGTCTTTCTCTTAAAAAACCGTTTCAACGTCAAAAATGCTCGTAAAAAAGAGCGTTGGAACACGTATTTCACAAACGTGAGCATCATTGCGTTAGCAGCCGCAACATGTCTTCTTTTTGGCTGGCAGGAATTCCTGCTTGTTCAAGGTCCGATCTTCCTAATCTCAGGATCTATCGGTGTATGGTTGTTTTATGTACAGCATACGTTTGAGGACTCTTACTTTGAAGCAGATGAACATTGGAACTATGTGCAGGCAGCTGTAGAAGGCAGTTCTTTTTACAAATTGCCAAAACTACTTCAGTGGTTAACAGGCAATATCGGTTATCACCATGTCCATCATTTAAGTCCGAGGGTACCGAATTATCACTTGGAGCATGCACATGATCATAGTGAGCCGCTTCAAAATGTTCCAACCATCACTTTAAAAACAAGTATCGAGTCAATGAAATTTAGACTTTGGGATGAAGAAACGAAAGCATTCGTTACCTTTAAAGAAGCACGGCAATCTAAGAAGATACCCGCACCTGTCATTAAAGGAGACATTCTAAAGAAAAATGCATAATTGGTTCAAGCTCTTTCTTACACTAGAAGGAGCTTGTTATCATTTACAGGATGCAGCCGCATGTTGAATTTGATAAAGTAAGGAAAAAGAATGAAAAAGGTGGCACACGGATGAAAAAACAGTTTAAAATTCAAAAATTGCATGGGATTTCCCCTTATATATGGGCCATTTTTTTCATCCTGCCCTTCTATTTTATCTTTAAGACACCTTCGACTTTAGGCATTGTGATCGGCATTATTTTGAACGTCGTCTTTTTCGCTGTGTATCGTTTTGCGTTTGTCGCAAAAGGCTGGTCTTTATATGTCTTCGGTCTTTTATTGATCGGTATTTCAACTGGTTATGTGATGCTCTACAGCTATATTTATTTCGCTTTTTGCATCGCCTATTTTAACGGACATATCAAACGAAAAGTCCCCTTTTATATCTTGTACTATATCCATCTGGCGAGCGCCGCCGTGGCAGTGAACTTTAGTTTGATCTTAAAAAAAGGCTGGTTTCTCACACAAATTCCTTTTGTCGTCATCACACTGATTAGTGCCATCCTTCTTCCCCTAAGCATTCGAAGCAGGAAGGAACGTGAACGGCTTGAGGAGAAATTAGAATATGCCAATGAACGGATTGCTGATCTTGTGAAACTTGAAGAAAGGCAGCGCATTGCACGCGACCTGCATGACACCCTTGGACAAAAGCTTTCTTTGATCGGTTTAAAAAGTGATCTTGCCCGTAAACTCGTGTATAAAGACCCTGAACAGGCTCGGGCCGAACTCAAAAGCGTCCAGCAGACTGCCAGAACGTCTCTCAATGAGGTGCGAAAGATTGTTTCCTCTATGAAAGGCATCCGAATTAAAGATGAAATGTCGAACATCGAGCAAATTCTCGAAGCAGCCGGAATTGAATTGGTCTATGATGAAAAGGAAGCACCGAAACATATCTCACTTCTGAACGAAAACATTGTGAGTATGTGCATCAAAGAGGCGGTGACGAATGTCGTCAAACATAGTGGCGCGACGGTTTGTAAAATCACCATTCACCAAAAATCAAAGGAAGCGATCATCACCGTTGAGGATGACGGAACATTTAAAGGCGACTATCCGCCCACTCAATCGAAGGGTCACGGCCTTTTAGGAATAAGAGAAAGATTGGAATTTGCAAATGGCCGCCTGCGTATTGAGACAAAGGATGGGACAAAGCTCATTATGATCATTCCAAATGATTCAGCTGCAAAAGAAAAGGAGGGGATGAAATGATCAACATCTTTATCGCAGAAGATCAGCAAATGCTGCTTGGTGCACTCGGTTCACTTCTCGATTTAGAAGACGATATGACGGTTGTTGGAAAGGGTACGAATGGTCAAGATGCCATCGATTTTGCCAAAAAACACGCTGTTGATATTTGCTTAATGGATATTGAAATGCCGGGAAAATCTGGACTTGATGCAGCGGAAGAGCTCAAAGGATCAGATGTGAAAATCATCATTTTGACGACCTTTGCCCGCTCTGGTTATTTCCAAAGAGCGTTAAAAGCTGGCGTCAGCGGCTATATGCTGAAAGACAGCCCCAGCGAGGAACTCGCAAGTGCGATTCGCAGTGTGATGAAAGGGAAAAAGGTGTATGCCCCTGAATTGATGGAAGACTTATATAGTGATGAAAATCCTTTAACGGAGCGAGAGAAATCGGTCCTTGAACTCGTCGCAGACGGTAAAAACACAAAAGAAATTGCAAAAGAACTGAGCATTAAAAGCGGCACTGTCCGGAACTATATTTCCATTATTTTAGATAAGCTAGAAGTGAAGAACCGCATCGAGGCCATTACCCGCTCAAAAGAAAAAGGCTGGTTTAAATAAGAAAAAAGATCAGGACACACGCTGCCTTGATCTTTTTTTGATAAAAAATCTCTTCTTTATTTTTTATCACCAGCTATCAAAATGTCATTGACAACAGCCCACAGTCCTATGATATGATATCCGAGTGATAATAATTATCATTATCACTAATTCAACCAAATATACGGCTATGTGCCGATTTCAAAGGAGTCTACATTCATGAAGAAAATATTGTTCCCTCTGATGCTCATCTTTGTACTTGCATTGAGCGCATGTGGCAATAGCAGCAGCTCTTCCTCAAATAAAGGAAATCAATCAACATCATCAGACAAAATTACATATCAATCTGAAAATGGCCCTGTGAAGCTGCCAGCGCATCCAAAACGTGTTGTTGTTCTAGGTTCTTACGCAGGTAGTGTCATGTCACTTGGTGTGAACATCGTTGGCGTTGACTCTTGGTCAAAAAAGAATCCGCGCTTCCAAAAAGAATTAAAAAATGTGGAAGAAGTATCGGATGCTAATGTAGAGAAAATTATGAAGCTAAAACCTGATGTCATCATTGGCTTAAGCAATACTAAAAATGTAGAAAAACTCAAAAAAATCGCACCAACCGTTTTGTTTACGTATAACAAAGTCGATTACCTTCAGCAGCACATTGAAATTGGAAAAGTATTAAACAAAGAAAAAGAAGCCAAAGCTTGGGTAAAAGATTTCAAAAAACGTGCAGATGAAGCTGGAAAAGAAATCAAAGCAAAAATCGGTAAAGATGCAACAGTTTCTGTCTTTGAAAGTGGCACAAAAGAGCTCTACGTCTTTGGAGATGCATGGGGCCGCGGAACAGAAATCCTCTACCAGGAAATGAAACTGAAAATGCCTGAGAAAGTGAAAGAAAAAGCATTAAAAGCCGGCTACTATGCAGTTTCACAGGAGGTCATTCCTGAATTTGCTGGAGATTATATGATCATTAGTAAAAACAGCGAAATGGACAATTCCTATCAAAACAGTAAAATTTACAAGTCCATCCCAGCTGTCAAAAAACATCGTGTGTATGAGGCCAATGCAGAAGAATTCTATTTTAATGACCCGATCACACTTGAATACCAACTCTCATTCTTTAAAAAGCACTTTTTAGGTAAATAAGCTGAAGCAAGGGATCTCTTCCCTTGCTTTTTTCTTGTCTGCTTCTAGCGGCATGGTCCTTTTTCCGCTACAATGACAACAAGCGAATACAAAAAGTGTGGTGCTGATTTTGTTTAAGATTTTACTAATTGAAGATGATACAACCCTCTTCCAAGAAATCAAAGAACGTCTAGTCAACTGGTCCTATGATGTTTATGGGATTCAAGATTTTCATCAGGTGCTGCAGGAATTCACATCTGTCCAGCCTGATCTCGTCATTATTGATATACAGCTGCCAAAATACGATGGCTTTCACTGGTGCCGGATGATTCGGCATCATTCAAATGTTCCAATCATCTTCCTCTCCTCAAGAGACCACCCTGCTGATATGGTCATGTCGATGCAGCTCGGCGCCGATGATTTTGTGCAAAAGCCCTTCCACTTTGACGTGCTCATTGCCAAAATTAATGCTGTTCTTCGCCGCGTGCATGATTATAATGCAGAGCCGGCCAGCCTAAAGGTGTGGTGCGGCGCTGCCATTGACCTAGAAAAAAACACCGTTACAAATGATCACGGTGAGGTTGAATTAACAAAAAATGAGTTATTTATTCTCAAGGAATTGATTCAGCATAAAAATCATATCGTCAGCCGGGAATCACTCATTCAAGCATTGTGGGAGGATGAACGGTTTGTCAGTGACAATACACTGACTGTAAACGTCAACCGGCTCAGAAAAAAACTAGACGAGATATCCCTTGGCGCCTTCATTGAGACAAAAGTGGGTCAAGGCTATCTTGCAAAAGAAAAGGATGATCAATGATGCTGCAAGCATTTTTAAAAGAACGAAGAAGCTGGATTCTTTTCTTTCTTAGTTTGCAGCTCCTCATTCTATTTGTTGCTTATTTGGATACGACCATTCCCATCGCTTCTCTTTTCTATATTGTGATATTGTCTATATTTCTCATGATTGTCTTTCTCTTTTTTCGATACCGAAAAGAAACGGCTTATTATGAGAGGTTGAAAGAATGGGATGATGACATTGAACATCAAATGCGGCTAACCCCCTCTTCCCCATTTGAGCAGCTCATACATGATGCAACGTCAGAGCAAATTGCACGCTACCGGCGAATGGCAGCAGAGCAGAAAGTCGCTCTCGAAGAAGAAAAAGATGAATTGCTCTCTTGGATACATGAGGTCAAAACCCCCCTTACAGCGATGCGCTTAATGATTGACCGCTTAACAGATCAGCAGCTGAAATCCAATATGACATACGAGTGGCTCAGAATACATTTATTACTTGATGCCCAGCTGCACCAAAGCAGAGTACGTCATATCGAAAATGATTTATTCATTGAAAAGCTGGACCTGCAAAGCATCATCGCAAAGGAAATCAAAGCGCTCCAATCATGGTGCATGCAAAAAGGAATCGGCTTTGAGCTGGCGCTGGAGGAACGGACCGTATTAAGTGATATAAAATGGTTATCCTTTATGATCAGACAGGTACTCACAAATGCAGTCAAATACAGCCATTCATCTGATATTGTCATTGAAAGCAAGCAAATAAATGACCAAGTCATTCTGACGATCACAGATCAAGGCAGAGGAATTGATTCAAGAGATATCTCTCGTATTTTTGAAAAAGGGTTTACCTCGACAAGACATCACAATGACACCGCCTCAACAGGAATGGGGCTCTATTTAACGAAAAAAGGAGCAGACGCTCTTCATATCACGATCGAGGTCAGCTCCACGATAGATCAAGGGACAACCTTCACCTTCACCTTTCCGAAAAAGAATGATTTTGTTCATATTGCGAGCATGTAAAAAGCAATCGCAATCTCTTCGCGGCTGTCAAAACTTGCGCGAAGAGATTGAGGTGGCTTACTTAGGAAATACTTCCCGCTTCTTTGCGAAAAACATTTCCCATCTGTCTCCGTCTATAAATACTTAAGATCAGCCCAACAGCCATCATTTCTAGGAGAATATGTGAACCTCCATAGCTCATGAAAGGTATAGACACTCCAGGTAATGGCAGCAAGCCAAAGTTTGTGAAAATGCTTAACAGATATTTTGCTGCAAACACAGCCGCTAAACCTGTCATGACCATTTTGCCATAAGCCATTTTCACTCGTTTTGCTGTACGAAATACTCTGTGAATAAAGATGACAAACAACAGGAGCGCAATGAGCCCTGCCAACCAGCCAAATGAATAAATGATATATGTAAACATCCAATCCGTGTGAACCTCAGACATAGCATAAGGTGTGATCTGAAGCCCGTTTGAGCTGAATTCATGAACTTTGAAAAAGGAACGGTGTCTATCTGCTTGAAAAAGAGAAAACACTTCAAACATTAGATATAACACGCCTGTTGCCGTCAGCAGAATGATTTGCTTATAACTTGCGCTAGACACATACATCACGGTTAAGCACATGACCAGACAGATAACGGTCGCAGGAAGAAAACCAATCGTACTGATTAAAATAATCGGTAAAGCCATCATCCCTACTCCAAGCCAAGTTTTGTACGCATTTTCCCAATTCCAATTGTGAAAGATCCCTGCTAAAGAAATAGCTAGAAGAAAAGGCATAATCTCAGTCAAATTTATTGATACATCACGTATTCTTAAAAAAAGAATACCGTTCACTCTTGACCCGAACATCATCGAAAAAATCAGCATTCCGAGTGTCCCAATGTATAAATACCAAGAGTATTTCAATAAGCGCCGATAATCGAAGGAAAACAAACCAAACATAAGCGCTAAACCTACCAGATAAAAGGCAAGGCTTTTATAAAAAATGTTCATGTTTTGAAGATTTGTAAAATCTGAATGAAACTGTAAAAAGTACATCACAAGCAGCCCGCAAGAACAAGCGGCTAGCACTAGAAGAATCATCTTAAAATCGATTTGGACTTTATGTGTTTCGTGAAGCTGCGTTCCGAGAATTTCCGCATCACCAATTTGGTCCAACGCTTGCTCTACCGCCTCTTCTTCAGACATCCCAGCATTCATTGCTTCCTCTTTTAGCGTGTATAGATGATCCATCAGCTCAAGCTTTATATTCGAATGAACATCTTTATTTTTAATTCGTTTACATACACTTTTGACATACTTCTCGAACTTTTTATCTAATCCCATGCGATTTTCTCTCCGTTCAAAACGCCATCAACTGCTTGTTTGAATACGTTCCATTCTTCTTTCTTTTCCTGTATCAATGCTTTCCCTTGTTCATTTATTTTGTAATACTTTCTTTTCCGGTTGCCATTCCCTTCGCCCCAATAAGAGATAATGAACTCTTTCCCCTCCAAATTGTGCAAAATAGGATAGATTGTTCCTTCTTTAAAGCTGAAAATCCCTTCCGATTTCGTCTCTAATTCTTTAATCATTTCATATCCATACATCGGTCTTTCATTTAATAAGCTTAAAATAAGGGTAGCTGTACTTCCCTTTAGAAGCTCTTTACTCACTTTCATTCTTAGTTACCTCCAATACATAGATTTACTATGCATTTATTTAATATGCATATCATACATGAATAAAATGGCCATGTAAAGCTTCAAAACAGCATCCTGACATGAAAAATCTGAGAAGATTGATACATAAGAGTGAAAAACAGATAAAATAAATGGGGAAAGAAAACTCACCCTAATAAGAAACTGGTTTACATACAATTTGTTTAAAAAACAAGCATGTGACAACAATGTCACATGCTCGTCTGTTTTGTTCGCCAAATCGAAGGACGTCTGGCAGGCTTCTTTTTATACTAGAGTTATCAATTAAAAGAAAAAGGGGTTCAGCAAATGAACATTTTAGAAGCTCGCAAAATTTATAAAAGCTATGGAAATAAATTCAACAAACAAGAGGTGCTGAGTGGTATTGATTTAACCATTGAAGCCGGGGAATTTGTCAGTATCATGGGGCCATCAGGCTCGGGGAAAACAACCCTTCTGAACGTATTGTCGTCTATCGATCATGTGTCCAGCGGATCCATTCGTATTGCAGATGCTGAGATGACGCAAATGAAGGATCAGCAGCTTGCGGAATTTAGAAAAAAGCAGCTTGGCTTTGTTTTTCAAGATTATAATTTACTTGATACACTCACAGTCAAAGAAAACATCCTTTTGCCTTTATCCATCTCCAAAACGCCAAAAAAAGAAGCTTTTGAACGTTTTCAACAGCTTGCAGAAGACATGGGGATTTATGAACTAAGAGACAAATACCCGAACGAACTCTCTGGCGGACAAAAGCAGCGGACATCGGCGGTTCGTGCCTTCATTCATGAACCAAGTCTTATTTTCGCTGATGAACCTACAGGGGCACTTGATTCCAAATCGGCATCTGACCTGCTCAACAAACTGCAAGATTTCAATCGCAAACGAAAAGCGACCATTGTGATGGTGACACATGATCCTGTCGCAGCCAGCTATTCAAGCCGCGTCATTTTTATCAAGGATGGACAGATTTATACACAGTTGAATAAAGGCGCTTTAGAAAGAAAAATGTTTTTCGAGGATATTATGAAAACGCAAGGTGTCTTAGGCGGTGTGAAGCATGAACATTAATCAGCTCATCTTTCGTAACCTGAAGAAAAATTTGAAGAATTACTATTTATATGTGTTTGCTCTCGTGTTTAGTGTGGCGCTCTATTTTTCCTTTGTCACCTTGCAATACTCACCAGCACTTGATGATGTAAAAGGCTCCATTAAAGGCGGTGCTTCGATTAAAGCCGCTTCGGTTCTGCTTATAGCCATCGTCGGTATTTTCCTGCTATATGCGAATAGCATTTTTATTAAGCGCAGAGGAAAAGAAATAGGTCTCCTGCAGCTCATTGGTATGACGAAACAAAAAATTTCCAGACTGCTCAATGCAGAGAACTTTATTCTATACGTGACAGCCATGACTATCGGCATCATTGCAGGCTTTATCGGTTCAAAGCTGATGCTGATGGTGTTATTTAAAGTGACTGGTGTTAATGCCATCGCCAATCTGCATTTTTCAGGCATGGCCCTTCTGCAAACACTCATTGTCTTTTTTATTATCTATGGATTGATTATGCTGAGAAATAGACGTTTTATTAATAAACAAACGATTTTATCTTTGTTTAGAACAACGTCTTCGACAGAACAGCGTGTGAAAAAGATCTCTGTGTTTGAAATCATCATTGGAGTGTTCGGTATTGTCTTGATCAGCTCAGGCTATTATATTTCTTCTAAGCTTTTTACCGGCTCATATACGTCCATGTTTGAGTTACTTTTAGCCATGATTTATATTCTAGCCTCTGTTATCATCGGTACCTTTCTTTTTTACAAAGGCTCTGTTTCTTTCATTGCCAATATTGTACGTAAAAGAAAAAATGGCTATCTCGCCATTCATGAAGTATTATCTCTGTCATCCATTATGTTCCGGCTAAAATCAAATGCACTGCTTTTAACGATTATTACAACCGTATCTGCACTTGCCATCGGTTTGCTGGCTCTTAGCTACATTTCCTATTACTCAGCAGAAAAAACCGCTGAGCAGATGATTCCAGCTCATTTCGCCATGGGCTCAGAAAAAGAAGCAGCAACCTTCACTCGTGCACTTTCTGACAAACATATTGCTTATGATCAAAAGCAGTTCAAAGTGATTCAAGCGAAATTTGATGCGAAAAAAATAGTGGATTCAGAGGTGAAAAATATGAAGAATGATCCAGGCGTATTGACACTGCCTGTGATCAGTGAGAAAAATGCACCAAATTTTCATGTGGAGAACAACGAAGTTATTTTAAGCGGCTACAGTGATCTATTAAAGAAAATCATGCCGATTCAAAGCTCAGGCGATGTGAAGCTTCTCATTAAGAAACCGCTTGATTTGAAAGTCATAGATATGAAGAAAGATTATCTCATTTCTTACAACTTCACTTTTGGCGGTCTACCTGTTGCCGTCGTGAGTCAAGATGTTTTTGAGCAGCTCGATCAACAAAAAGATCCAAAGCTACAGCTTGAAAATAGCCAATATATCTCAGTCAATATAAAAGATGATAAAAATCTTGAACAAGCAAATAGCGTGTTTACATCTTTAAAACTAAGTGACAATAGCATGTCTCAATTAGCTTCAGCTCAGCAGCAAAAACAAACAATAGGACTGATGATGTTTGTGGTCGGGTTTTTAGGCCTTAGCTTCCTTGTCACATCTGGCTGTATTTTATACTTTAAACAAATGAATGAAAGTGAAGAGGAACAAAGCTCCTATACGATCTTGCGTAAGCTTGGTTTTACTGAGAAAGATCTATTAAAAGGCATCCGGCTTAAACAGCTGTTTAACTTTGGGATTCCGCTCATCGTCGGATTGCTGCACAGCTACTTTGCTGTACAATCAGGCTGGTTTTTATTCGGCGGAGAATTGTGGACTCCAATGCTCATCGT
The DNA here is from genome assembly GCF_038630785.1 of Bacillus sp. FSL K6-1000. Classification (NCBI taxonomy): domain Bacteria; kingdom Bacillati; phylum Bacillota; class Bacilli; order Caryophanales; family Bacillaceae; genus Bacillus; species Bacillus sp. FSL K6-1000. The sequence continues at coordinate 2,658,471 of NZ_CP152042.1, forward strand.
TATGTCGATTTACACTGTCCTCTATTCTATCTTCGGATTCCTATCTGTCCAATATTATAAAAAGGTCATTAAGGATTCCTTGTAATCAATTCCCCATAGGCAACGCCTATGGGGTTATTTTATTTATGAAGGTGTTGATTCAAACTTGTGTGATAAAATATGGTCTCTTGCCGCATAAGCTTTTCGTTTGACCTCTTCTAGGTTCACACCGACTAGCTTTCCGTTTTGTTTCACTGCTTTTCCAGCAACATAAACAGAATCAACATTTGAAGGATGTGCCGTTTGGACAACCGCTCCAGCCGGATCTGTCATCGGAAGAAGATTCATGCTTGTCCGATCGATCAAAATAAAATCCGCTTCTTTCCCAGGTGTAAGCGACCCAATTTTATGATCAAGCTGTAATGCACGAGCGCCATTGATCGTCGTAGCCTCAAGCATTTGATGAGCTGACAGCCCAAGTTCAGGTCCCGGCATGATCCCATCCATTAACAACGATTGATTTTGGATCGCGCGCTCTGCCTGAAGCCCGAATTTCATTTGAGCAAACAAATCTCCTCCTGTCGCTGTCACTACGTCTACACCGAGCGTTGGAAGAACGCCTTGTTCAATCGCAAGTCCTGTAACAGGATAACCGTGACCCATCATCATTTCAATTTCAGGGGTAATGGATATGGAGCTTCCGCTGTCTGCCAGCATCTTCATTTGATCCGCATCTATTGCGTTAATATGCACCATGTTCAAATCCGGTCCGAGCAGCCCTGCTTTGTAAAGCCGCTCAATCGATCGATCCTCCGCTCCCCAATTTCCAAAGCCGATGTGCATACTACATAGAGCATCTAGAGACCGAGCTGTTTCAATTTCAAATACCGACGTCTCCCATGAAGAAAACTCTGGACCACGAATCGCAAGTCCCATTGTTAAAAGCTGATCTGATGATTGAAAATGCGCTTTTTTCACACGTGCTGCGTCCTCCATATTGGTGAGCGTACTCTCTCTATCCCAATATTCAGCATCTCCAGAGGAACCAAAAGCAAAAACAGCTCGTATACCCGCATCTTTTAATCCTCCAATGAGCTCTTCTGTATGCTCCATTGAATTGATCATCGTCCAATCTAAAAACGTGGTCACACCTGCATCTAAAGCCTCTAATGCTCCTAAATAATTGGCGATACGATCGTCGGACGGGCGTCTCATCGCTCCATAATTGCCATAATAGATTTTGCTTAAATAAGTCTGCAAAGACCAATCTGTTCCTATACCCCGGATGACAGACTGCCACACATGCCGATGTGTATCTACAAGACCAGGCATAATGACCATATTAGATGCATCAACAATGTCTGCATCACTTACTTCAATTGAAGGTCCAACTTCTAAAATGTGTTTCCCTTCAATTAATAAATCTCCCTTTTCAAGAAAACCTAAAGATGGATCAAGTGTTAAGAGTGCTGCATCTTTAAACAATGTTTTCTTCATCCATATCCCCCTTTTCAAATGACGAGGATTAAGTGACCCCGCCTAAATGTCATTTTAAAACAGAACAGGATCAAATTAGAAGAAAAGTGACTTATCAAAATATTTTAAGAGCTGATGTTTCTGAAATAGTTGTATGTGCGCTTTAATTTGATGTCATGCTTCCCTTTTGGACTTTCCATCATCCCAAACTCAAAGAACTTCACAGGTTTGATTCCGACATATTGCAAGAGAGCTCGTTTCATTAACATCTTGTGCGCATTTTGTAAAAAGAACAAAGGGTAGTTGGTTGGTCCTTGCATTGTCGATACACAAACGGCACTTTTCCCTTTTAATAATCCTTCTGGCAGCAGACCGCCTGTTTGACGATAAGCGAAATTCGCAGCAAACATGCGGTCAATAAAGCCAAGCAGCATAGCTGGCGGCCGCCCCCACCAAATGGGATAAACGAACACGATTTTATCCGCCCACATGATCTTATCCTGATACTCGCGAATGTCAGGATCTTTATGCATATCACGTCTCTTTTTCTCTTCATTAAAAACAAGTACAGGATCAAATTTTTCTTGATATAAATCGATTATTTTCACTTCTTGAACGATTGGATTTTCTTCGCTGCCTCTAACAATTTCTTTAAAAAAAGCACCATTTAAACTATTGTGATGAGGGTGAGTATAAATAATGAGTACATTCATATTTTTCTCCTTTAGTTATCATTTGATAACAAAATGATACACACCTCTCGATTAGTTGTCAAATGATAATTGTTTTTTGATAATAAATTTGATATGTTACGTAGGAGGTGATCATCATGCAACATCCACATTTCTTCAAGGAATTCGTCGCATTTGCTTCTACTTTTTCAGAGTTAAAACATAATATGATGAGCAAAGTCAAACCACCAGAATTAACACCCTTACAATATTTAATTTTAGAGCAGCTAGCGGTCAGCGAACCGCTTACCCCTAGTGACATCGCAGACTGCCAGCATATGTCTCTTCCAAATGTCAGCAGAGAACTGAAAAAGCTGCAAGAAAAACAATTCATTGCTAGAGAAGAAGACCGTAATGACAAACGAAAGCATGTCATTATACTTTCTGACAAAGGCCGAGCCTGTATGAACGAAGCCTTCCAGCATATCGAAAGGATGCTAATAGATAGCCTATCTTCCTCAGATATAGAACAAATGGATGATATCGTACAAGCTCTCCGTCTATTAAATCAAACGATTTTTAAAAAATGACCCAATCCTGCATGAGCACTATGCTCATGCAGGATTGGGTTATTGTACTTCCAACACACAAAAAAGCGCTGGATCATTTCGTCCAAACGCTTCTTGTACCTTTACACAATCAATTGATATGCAATGTATAACGCAACCAGCCAGATCATGACCGCGGAAGCTTTATTGATACGGTTCATCCATTTGCCGTTTGTATCTAACTTCCCTAACATCTTCCCTAAAAGGGCGAGACCAATAAACCATAACCAGGACACGATGATACAGGCAAGTGTGAATGCCAGCTTTTCTGCGCCGCTATATTGCACCGAATTTGTCCCAATGACACCAATCGTATCGAGAATCGCGTGGGGATTTAAAAGAGAAACGGAACAAGCAAATACAATTTGTTTTCTTGCAGGCATTAATTTCTGCTTCTCTTGATTACCTGATGATGAGCTTGTGTTCCATACGGACCATCCCATATAAACTAAAAAACAAAAACCAATGATATAAAGACCAATTTGCAGTACTGGAATGGTAAACACCACAACAGAAACACCTATGACAGCTAAAGCAATTAAAAGTGTGTCACAAAGAGAAGCTGTGATGACGACAGGCATTGCTCGATATAATCGAGGCTGCAGCGCTCCTTGTTGAAATACAAATACATTTTGTGCGCCCAAAGGTAAAATGAGACCAAAGGCAAGTACAATTCCATGAATGATCGCAATCGACATCTACTAACATTCTCCTTTTTCAGAAATTCCTACATATTTTAACATAAAGCACCTTGCCTGCTTTCAACAAATTTCATTTTCCGTACAAAAAAAGCGCTGGATGCTTCCATCCAAACGCTTCTCATTTTTTCATTATTTACTTTTTCGTGCAAGCTCTCTTTCTCTCAGCTCTACACGGCGAATTTTCGCTGACGGTGTTTTTGGCAGTTCGTCAATGAATTCGATTTCTCTTGGGTATTTGTATGGTGCTGTTGTGTTTTTCACATGTGTTTGCAACTCTTTGATCAGTTCATCACTTTGCGCCACTCCATCACGAAGGACGACGTATGCTTTCACGATTGATCCTCTGATTTCATCTGGGCTCGCCACAACTGCACATTCCTTCACTGCTGAATGCTTGATCAGCGCATCTTCTACTTCAAACGGTCCAATCGTATAGCCTGAGCTGACAATGATGTCATCTCTGCGGCTTTCAAACCAGAAGTACCCATCTTCGTCTTTTTTCGCGCGGTCACCCGTAATGAAGTAATTTCCTCGGCGCTGCGCCTTTGTACGCTCTTCGTCTTTATAGTATTCCTTAAATAAAGCCGGTGTTTCGAGATGGACCGCAATGTCACCAATTTCTCCAGGTGCGCAGACGTTTCCGTCCTCATCAATGATATCTACTTCATTGCCAGGGGTTGGTTTTCCCATACTGCCTGGCTTGATGTCCATTCCTTTTAGCACCCCTACGAGCAGTGTGCTTTCAGTTTGGCCATAGCCGTCTCGTACTTCTATATCGAAATGCTTTTTGAATGTATCAATGACTTCACGGTTCAATGGCTCTCCCGCAGAAACAGCACTATGCAGCTTCGGCAGCGCGTACTGACTCAAATCATCTACTTTTGCCATAAAGCGATATTCTGTCGGTGTACAGCATAGGACATTGATTTCATTTTTTTGAAGCAGCTCTAAGTATGTATTTGGATTGAATTTCCCTCCATACACAAAGCCTTCTGCTCCACTTCCTAACACAGATAAGAGGGGGCTCCACACCCATTTTTGCCAGCCTGGTCCTGCTGTCGCCCATACTTTATCTCCTTCATTAATGGAGAGCCATGCTTTGGCAGCTGTGCGTAAATGTGCATACGCCCATCCGTGTGTATGAACAACCCCTTTTGGGTTCCCTGTTGTACCTGATGTATAGGATAAAAACGCCATGTCTGTGCGTTTTGTATCTGCCAATTCAAGTTCGTTTGATTGCTCTTCCTTTTGCGCTAGAATGTTTGTCCAGCCATGATCGTTTTCACCGATTGAGAATGTTTTAAAATCGTTCGGCTTTTTAGTTCCGTCGAACGATTGAATGAATGAAGAGTAAACGATCGCTCCCTTTGCTTCTGCGTGTTCAATTCGGTAATCTAAATCTTTCGCACGCAGCATTTCAGAACAAGGAATCACGACCATTCCTGTTTTCAAAATCGCTAAATAAATGCTGTATGCCTCGAGCATGCGCGGCACCATCACAATGATTTTATCGCCTTTTTTGAAGCCTGCATTTAATAAAACATGTCCAATTTTATTTGCCTCTTCTACTAATGCTGCATATGTTACATGCGCTTCGTGCCCATTACCGTCCTGCCAGTGCAGGGCCATTTTCTCCTTGTCATGACTGAACGCTTCAATCTCACTGACTAAGTTATATTGTTCTGGTGCAATTAAGTCTTCTCTTTTCATGGTACAGCTCCTTTTAGCCTCTTTCTTATGAAACGAAACATGTTTCAATTTACCTATTCTAACACTCATAACTGAAAAATGCTTGAATTAGGACCTACTCCTAGTATTATGCCATAATTTTTTAAATCCGTCTTCTTTTTTAAAAATATTCTAACTATTTATATGTACAAAAAGAAAAGAGCGGGAATCATCCCGCTCATAAGCCATAGCTTTTAAATTGTGTGTCTTAGAAAGATCCGCCACCCATATGTTGTTGAGCGTAAGATACAAGACGCTTAGTGATTTCTCCACCAACTGATCCGTTAGCGCGAGATGTAGTTTCTGCACCAAGGTTTACACCAAATTCAGAAGCGATTTCGTACTTCATTTGGTCGATAGCTTGTGCAGCGCCTGGTACTAGTAATTGGTTAGAACTGCTTTGTCTGTTTTGTTGAGCCATGTGTTCTCACCTCCTTGTGAATATAGAATGTGTAGAAACACATGACTTCATGCGATTGATTTTATGGTAATTATTATGAAATTTTCGTTTTAGAATAAATCAGCGAATTCATCTGCCGTTTTCTTTTCATTTGTCACAATAATCGTTTCAATTTGCTCTACTGCCTCGTCCAGCATCGGCTCGAAATCAGCAAAGCTTTCGTAGCGTTCTACCTTCTCAAGCTTTGGTTTTGTTTTAGGGGACGGCGGCGTAAAGATCGTACAGCAATCCTCGAAAGGCTGAATGCTTGTATCGTATGTGCCAATTCTTCTTGCTTCATCAATAATGTCATTTTTATCGACAGCTATGAGCGGGCGGATGATTGGTGTATTAGTCACATGATTAATGGCATACATGCTTTCAAGTGTCTGACTTGCCACTTGCCCAAGGCTTTCACCAGTAATAATCGCAAGGGCATCACGCTTTTCTCTTATTTTGTCAGCTATTTTCAGCATCATTCTTCTTGTTGATGTCATCGTATAGTTTTCAGGTACTTGTTTGTGGATCAGCTCTTGAATTTTTGTAAAAGGTACGATATGAAGCTTCACTTCGCCTCCATATGCTGCTAGGCATTCTGCAAGATCAATCACCTTTTGTTTCGCACGTTCACTTGTATACGGAGGGCTAAAGAAATGCACAGCTTCAATTTGAATTCCGCGTTTCATTGCTTGATAGCCGGCAACTGGGCTGTCAAAGCCGCCTGAAAGCATGAGCATCGCTCTTCCGCTAGAACCAACCGGCAGGCCGCCTGCACCTTTGACATCTTTAAATGTAATGTACGTGGCTTGCTCTCTGATTTCGATGCGTAAATGCACATCTGGCTGTTTCACATTGACTGTTAAGTTTTCCGTATTTCTTAGAACATGTCCGCCAATTTCGCGATTCATTTCATTTGAATCAAGTTCAAATTGTTTATAAGAACGTTTCGTTGACACTTTAAATGTATTCCCTTGTTCATACACTTCCTGTACCGCTGTTAGTGCCGCATCTTTAATCGCATCTAGATTTGTCTCACATTTAACCGCAAGACTAAAGCTCTGAATGCCAAATACACTTTTGAGCTGTTCTGAAATCGGTTCAGGGTCTTCTCCGTTCAGCATAATCGTGATACGGTCTCTATCAGAAGCATACTTCAATGCTTCAAAATCCTTTAAGACGAACCGAATGTGCTGTCTTAGTTTTTCAATGAATTTCTTTCTATTCTTCCCTTTTGTTGAGATCTCACCAAAACGGACTAAAATATGATCATATTTCATGCTGTTATCTCATTCCTTTTAATTTTTTCACACTTTGTGTGATCGATGTGATGATTTGCGATGCAAGCTCTGGTCCTTGTCCATACGTCAAGCTGATTCTCATACTGCTTTTGGCCACTTCCTCTGATTTTCCCATCGCCAGCAGTACACGGCTTGGCTCTTTTTTCTTGGCTGAGCAGGCAGAGGTTGTAGAAACATATATGCCTTCTTTTTCAAGCATATGGAGGAGGACTTCAATTTGAATACCCGGCACTGAAAAATTCACAATGTGCGGCGCACTTTGCGCCCTCGGTGTGTTCATCACAATACCTTCTATGTCTCCAAGCTGTTTTTGCAGCTGCGTTTTTAAGTTCAGCATCTCATCGTGATGCTTGTCAAGCTGTTCATATGATTGTTTCATGGCTTTTGCCAAGCTGACAGCTCCAGCAGGGTTTTCAGTACCTGAACGAAGCCCTAATTCCTGCTCTCCGCCTGTAATGAAAGGGGCGAGAATGACATCTTTCTTTAAAAAGAGTGCGCCTGTGCCTTTTAAGCCATGAATTTTATGACCTGACATCGTCAAAAGATCTACATCCAGCTGTTTATTAAGTGCTACTTTGCACATTCCCTGCACCCCGTCGACATGAAAAAGCGCGTTTTCGGCATGCTCACGAATGATGCCAGCAGCTTCTTCAATCGGCTGGATGGCACCCGTTTCGTTATTGACGTGCATCATGCTGACAAGCACTGTATCAGGGCGAAGCACTTCTTTTAAATGCGTCATATCTGCATGGCCTTGCTCATTTACTTGAATATAGGAGATGTCAAAGCCAAATAACGCCTTTAGCTGTTCAAACGATTCAATGACAGAAGGATGCTCAATTGCTGTCGTCACAATGTGCTTGCCCCGATTCATTTTGGCAAGTGCTGCACCTTTAATGGCGATGTTATTCGCTTCTGTAGCACCAGAAGTAAAAATAATCTCATATTGTTTTAAGCCCGTGTAGTGAAGCATTTGTTTTCTCGTTTCATTTAACAGCCGGCTTGCATCTATTCCGAGCTGATGAAGCGAAGATGGATTTCCAAAATAACGCTCACTCACTTGCTGATATACTTGTAAAACCTCAGGGTACGGTTTTGTGGTTGCACTATTATCAAGATACATCATTGCGAAACTCCTTATCCTCTTGCGTTTAACTAATATGATTCGAATTCCTTTTATTTCAATATAAAGCAGTATATTGACAACCTCATCAATTCACTATATCATGCATAGTGCCATTGTCATATTTTTTCCTAAATTAACAGAATATTTAAACATGGCGGAAAAATAAAATAATAGGGGGATAACCTTATGAAAAATAAGTTAAGTCAAACAGACACATTAGCCATCGGCTTAATGTTGTTTGCACTCTTTTTTGGCGCAGGCAATATGATATTCCCTCCTGTACTTGGACAGTACGCAGGTGAAAACGTATGGCTTGCGATCGGTGGATTTTTACTGACAGGCGTGGGACTTCCGCTGCTAGGCATTATTGCCGTTGCCTTGACAGGAACAGGTGCAAAAGGGCTTGCTGATAAAGCTCATCCTACATTCGGTACCATTTTCACCGTCATATTATATTTATCCATTGGACCTTTCTTTGCAATCCCTCGTACTGGGACGGTTTCTTATGAGATTGGGCTGGCGCCGTTTCTGTCTGAAGCGCAGTCTGAATCATGGATTCCATTATTCTTGTTTTCAATTGCTTTTTTCGGCATTACCTATGCTCTTGCTTTAAATCCATCGAAGCTTGTTGACCGAATCGGTAAAATTTTAACACCAATTTTACTCGCTGTCATTGCTTTAATTGTGATCAAAGCAATCGCGACACCAATGGGTGGAATTGGCAGTCCACATCCAACCTATGCAGGAAGCCCGCTGTTTACCGGCTTTTTAGAAGGCTACAAAACGATGGATGCTCTTGCTTCAATCGTTTTCGGAATTGTCGTTGTCACGGCTGTGAAAGAGCGTGGTATTACAGAACGTAAATCGATTGCAGCAGCCTGTATTAAAGCGGGGCTTGTCGCAGCTGCTGGACTAGCTCTTGTGTACATATCACTCGCTTATGTCGGAGCATCAAGTCCTGAGGCTACAGGTATGGTCGGAGCAAATGATGGCGGAAAACTCCTTTCGCTTGCGGCAAACTTTTTATTTGGTTCTGCTGGAAATATTGTGTTAGGGGCTGCGATTTTATTTGCTTGTTTGACCACAAGTATTGGACTTGTTTCATCCTGCGGGGAATATTTTTCTTCACTATTTCCACGCTTTTCTTATCGTACAGTTGTTTTAATTGTATCTTTATTCAGTACATTTGTAGCAAACCTTGGACTGGCACAAATTATTTCGCTCTCTGTTCCAGTGCTTGTTGCGATTTATCCGTTAGCCATCGTGATCATTCTCTTATCTTTTCTTGATCGCTGGATCAACGGAAGACGGATTATTTATGTGACTTCACTCATTTTTACAGGTATTTTTGCCATAATCGACGGGCTCGTGGCAGCGAAAATCCCTCTTGGCGGATTCCCTAAATTTTTAGAAGCTGTTGTTCCTTTATACAGTCTTGGGATCGGCTGGGCCATCCCTGCCGTTCTTGGAGCTATTATTGGACTTCTTATTTCTTTATTGACGAGTCCACCTAAACAGCTTGCTTAATCAAGCATCAAAACAAAAAACATCCCTTTCCATAGGAGAAGGGGATGTTTTTTTATGTTCTTCATATACTAAAATAGAAAAATTCATGACTTTTGTATGAAAACACATGTTGACATCAGGCGTACATCCTTTATAATTAGTGAATGTTAATGAAGAACGGTTTTAACAACTAATTAACAGAATATTTCAACATAATATTGGAGGCTTTATATTCAATGAAGGCAACATTGTCGACGAAAGATACGGTTATTATAGGTTTTATGTTATTTGCTTTATTCTTCGGCGCCGGAAATATGATTTATCCACCAGAGCTTGGGCAATATGCTGGAACAAATGTATGGAGAGCAATGGGCGGATTTTTATTAACAGGTGTCGGTTTACCTCTACTAGGTATTATTGCGATCGCTTTAACAGGACGTGATGCAAAAGGACTTGCGGATAAGGCTCACCCAGTGTTTGGAACAGCATTCACCGTCATTTTATATTTATCCATTGGGCCGCTTTTCGCTATTCCGCGTACAGGAACAGTTTCGTATGAGATTGGGGCATTACCATTTTTATCAAGTGTACCAGCTTGGCTGTCCCTTCTTTTATTTACACTCGTCTTTTTCGGTATTACGTATTACCTTGCTTTAAATCCAACGAAAATCGTGGATCGTGTAGGGAAAATATTAACACCAATTAAATTTACGATCATTTTTATTATCATTGTCAAAGCCATTTTGACACCGATGGGCGTGATTGGTACACCAGATGTATCTTATAGCAACGGATCGTTTTTCAAAGGGTTTTTAGAGGGCTATAAAACGATGGATGCTCTTGCTTCTATTGTATTTGGAATTGTTGTCATCAACGCGATTAAAGGACGCGGTGTGACAAGTAAAAAGGCCCTGGCTTCTGCTTGTATCAAAGCAGGTTTGATTGCAGCTGCTGGATTAACCTTCGTTTACCTATCACTTGCGTATCTAGGTGCTTCTAGTACACATGCCATTGGATTCGTTGGAGATGGAAGCAAAATCTTAGCTCAGTCTTCTCAGTTCCTTTTCGGAAGTCTAGGAAATATTGTGTTAGGAGCTGCCATTACAGTCGCTTGTTTAACAACAAGTATCGGTCTTGTCACATCATGCGGAGAGTATTTCTCAAAGTTAATTCCTAAACTTTCTTATAAAATGGTCGTGACACTTGTTACATTATTTAGTTTCATCATTTCTAACTTTGGACTTGCTCATATCGTTGCTTTCTCTGTTCCAGTCTTAACAGCGATTTATCCGCTGGCAATTGTGATCATCGTTCTATCACTTGCTGATAAATGGCTTGGACATAGAAGACCAGTATATGTCCTCTCGTTAATTTTAACAGGGTGCGTCAGCTTATTTGACGGATTAGCAGCAGCAAAGCTTCCAATCGGTCCAGTAAAAGACCTCTTCCAAACAGTATTGCCTTTTTATGACCTTGGCATTGGCTGGCTTGTCCCTGCGTTACTTGGAGTCGCCATTGGATTCCTGATCTCACTTTTCACTTCTTCTACTTCAGAAGAACGCCAAAAACAGGCGTCATAATACAAAAAAGCTGAAGTCCTATCAATGGACTTCAGCTTTTTTTATTGATGCTGATATTCTTTTTCCTGCTGAGCTAATAGCTTCTGAACGGCTCCAGGTGATGCTTTTTCAACAGCAGCTGCTGCTACATCAAATGAACCGTTATAATCGAATGCATAAAATCTTCGCTCTGCCTCTTTTAATTGTTCAGAAAGAATATGATTTTGGCTTCTAAAACGATTACCGTATTGAATGATTCGTTCAATTTGATCCACTTTAGTGAGCATTTCTTCCGTCTCATCCACAACATGTCTCACTGTGTCAGAGGCTTCTTTTAATTGCTCATTCACGGCTGGCATGTTGAGCGGCAGGTTCTCCAGCTGCTCGTGCACTTGCTGAATCATCTCCTGCGCTTTTTCAGCCTGCTCTTTCATGTCAGCAGGTACACCTGGAATATTGCTTTTTTGCAGCTGACGCACTGTATCTGTCAGCATCGTTTTGAGCTCAGCCAGTGTTTCTCTCGCTTGCAGCTCTTCTTTTCTTAATGATTGAAGGTGATCTTTAAACGTATCATGCAATGCTTTTGCATCATCGATAAAGGTTTCGAGCTGATTGATTTCATCCATTAATAATGAATATGCGACATGATCACGATCAAGCTTCTCTCGAATTTGTTTCATGAGCTTTTCAATTTCTTCTAAGCGTTTTTCGAACGCCTTCTGTTGATCAAGCTCTCCGGCTGTCAGTTTGTAGCTTTCTTTTACAAGAGCTGTTTCTGCCTTTGTTTGCGTGTGATCCTGCTCGAGTTTTTCAAATGCTTCCGTCAGCTCAGGCATTTTGCTTTTGATTTCCTGCCCTGCTTCTACTTCCGCTTCAAGCTGATCATACAGCGTCTGAATTGCATCATCAATCATTTGGAGAATGCTTGATGCTTCATCCAGATTGAGTTCATCAATCAGCAGTTTTTCCGCACGGGTCAGCTGTTTGTTTAAGTTCTCAAGCTCTTTAGTGATCTGGATATGCTCGAGCTTGTAGCCTTTGTCTGTCATTTCTTTATATCCGTCTTTCAGCTTCGTCAGCTGGCCTGGTACGGTTTGTTTGCAGTCTGCAATGAGCTTCGGTACATCATTGATATACAGCTGAAGCTGATCGAGTCTGCGGTCTTGCTCAAGCAAAATCTTTCTTGCTTTCATATAGTTTCCGTTTTCTGTCTCTTCCTCGTACTGCTTGATCCCTTCCCAGGCCTCATCTAAGTCCTGCTCCATTTTGTCATAAAGGGTGCCGTATAAATGGCTGTACGCAAGCAGATTTTTTCGAACTGTTTGATATTGTTCTTTGACCTTTTCAATGTCCTTGCGATTTTGCTCCTCGCTTGTGACAAGGTCTGCAATCTCTTTTAAAATGTCTTCAATGTTCGAATCAGCAGCACTCAGCAAGTCCTCAATGTGCGTAAGAACCTGCTTGGCTTTGGAGAATCGATATTTATCAGAATACTCTTCTGCATCATATAATAGCTCCTCTACCTTTGGAAGATGGGCTGTGACGATATCGTCCCACTCTGCACGCCATCTTTCAAAAAATTGCTCTGTTTCTCCGGTCATTTTTAAATGTTTGATCTTTGAAATTTCTTCTACAATTGATCTGTTTAAAATTTCAATTTTCCATGCTTCCAATCGGTCAATCTCTTTATATATATTTTTTCGCAGGAAATAACCGACTGAAAACAAAGCAAGCAAAATGACAATTAAACCGATGATAAACTCCATAATGAGCCCCCTTGTTGTGATCTAAGTGATGTCAGGGTAAAAGTGTCCCGAGTAGACCTGAGAACCCTTTCGTGTCCGCTTTGCATTTGTTTTTTATAAGCAGGATCGTATGTTTTCCAATACCATCCATTCACGGTTTTATGTATGTTTTTTCAAGAAAGTATTTGTGCGCTTTCTATCATTTGATCACACGTATCAATGTGACCTGCTTTTATGTATGCGGAAGCTGTCGTTTTCATTGTTATTATGATACCATGTAACCAGCATTTTTGGTCATGATTTTTCATTATTTTCGCTGATAAACATTACGTTTTTCAAAATATCGACAAGAGGTGACGACATGCTGAAACAAGATGCACATCTACATACACCGTTTTGCCCGCACGGTTCGCTTGATTCTTTTCATTCTTATATTGAAAAAGCCATCAAAAAGGGATTTGATTCCATAACCTTTACCGAGCATGCCCCGCTGCCTCCATCGTTTCAAGATCCAACACCTGAGCAGGATAGTGCCATGAAGCTCCTAGACCTTGAAGCGTATATCACGAAACTGGCTCAGCTGAAACAAGAATATAAAGGACAATTAATAGTAAAAACTGGGCTTGAGGTTGACTTTATCAAAGAGTATGAAGAGGAAACTAGAACCTTTTTAGACTGCTACGGTCCAGAGCTAGACGACGCCATTTTATCTGTACACTTTCTTCCTGCTGGCGATGATTATATTTGCCTTGATTTTGACGAGCATGCCTTCCAGCAGCTAATAAGCATCTATGGCAGCATCGAACAGGTCTACCAAAGCTACTATGACCAAATTCATTCTTCTATTCTATCATCTTTAGGCCAATTTAAGCCAAAGAGAATCGGTCATATCACCCTTGTCCAGAAATTCAAACAGCTTTTTCCATATGAAATGTCACCTGAACTTTGTCAAAAGGTCACCCTTTGCCTTGAAGAAACGGCAAAAAAAGGCATGTCCTTAGATTTTAATACATCAGGTCTTCGTAAAACATATGCCAGAAGTATCTATTTAGATCCATGGATGATTGACCTTGCCAAAAAGAAAAAAATTCCGCTCATATTCGGCTCTGATGCCCATCAAGCGGAAGATCTCGGATATGCGTATGATCAATTCGAGGACATCATGAGGTTCAGATGAGAATCTAATGCCGGCTCTTTTGGTTCTAACAGATGATGAAGCGAGCGGCTCAGCTCTTTAAAGTACATTTGATAGAAATACGGCTCACTTGGGTTCAAATAAAGCACCTCTGTTAAATATTGCGGCTGTAAATATGGCATCATGAGAAGTGATTTCAGCTGAATCATAAAGGATGCGAGTGAAAGCTGCTCACAAATAACATGGGTGCTTTTTCCTTTTTCAATGATGAGCTGAAACAAATACTTTTCTTTTGTTAAATATGTCGACATGATTTCTCTGATGAGTGTCGAATCAATCGTCACCTCCCGATAAACGAAACGGGTTAATTGACGGTGCTTGTGCTGATAAGATAAAATATCAAAAACCACATGTAGTAAGCATTCTTTTGCGTGACGGGTTTCCATGTGATGAAGATGTGATTCAATCATATGAATGTAACCTTCATAAAAATCGGATACGAGCTGCTCAAGCAGCCCTCCTTTTCCTTGAAAGTAATAAGAAATGTGGGCAACGTTGACGTTTGCTTCCTTCGCAATCTCACGGACAGAGGTTCCAGAAAATCCTTTTTGGTTAAAAAGTCTGATGGCAGCATCCATAATACGGTCTTTTGTTTGCACGGTTGTTGATGTTTTCATCCGCTCACCCCTCTTCATGTGTACATACTTCAAGATGAAGGCAGAAGTTCCTTTTACAATTGCTCGACAAATCCCACATGCGAAACGCAAGTTATGTATTTTTAAGATAGAAAGTAGGAGATTTTCATGTTTCATGTCGAAAAACAGTCTGGCGATCCTTCAAAAGACTATCAATTGCTTGTCAAACAGGTAGAAGCCATTACAGATGGTGAACCTGATCTGATTGCCAACTTGGCAAATGCAGCTGCATTACTCTATCACTCACTTCCTGAAGTCAATTGGGCAGGTTTTTATTTAGCAAAGGGCGGCGAGCTTGTGCTTGGACCATTTAACGGACTGCCTGCATGTGTGCGCATCCCTTCTGGAAAAGGCGTTTGCGGTACAGCGTTTGCGACAGGTGAAGTGCAGCGTATCGCTGATGTCCATGCATTCCCTGGACATATTGCGTGTGACGCCGCATCGCAATCTGAAATAGTCATTCCGCTAAAAGTCAATGGACAGATCATTGGGGTGCTCGATATTGACAGTCCTGTGAAAGACCGCTTCAGTGAAGTAGATGAGACCTACCTTATTCAATTTACAGAGATTCTTCAACAGGCGTTATCTGTCTCTACGGATGCGTAATCATGCAGAAAAAGCAGGCACATTGTCTGCTTTTTTATGTTTCTTTATATAATGGGGAACGTCACCTTTGCCTCTAAATAGGTTGACTTCTCATACCCAGCGTCATATAATAGAGTTTGTGTGAAATATGGCAGCCTTTTTGTTCGGCTTTTTTGTATCATTTTGTTCCTTCTATATGAAGGTGCATCTTGTAACTCCCTGCTGCTGGAGCGAGGATGCATGAAAACATAATGACGAAGAAGAGGAAGAACAGACGGTTTTTATTTTTCACAAATAAAAACAATAAGGAGGAGTCACATTATGGCTCGCTATACAGGTCCAAGTTGGAAGATTTCCCGCCGTTTAGGCATTTCATTAAGCGGAACAGGTAAGGAACTTGAAAAACGCCCTTACGCTCCAGGCCCACATGGTCCAGGACAACGCAAAAAACTATCTGAATACGGTTTACAATTACAAGAGAAGCAAAAGCTTCGTCACATGTACGGTGTCAACGAACGTCAATTCCGTACACTATATGACAGAGCTGCTAAACTTCCTGGTAAACAAGGTGAAAACTTCATGATCCTTCTTGAAACTCGCCTTGACAACCTAGTATACCGTCTTGGCCTTGCTCGTACTCGCCGCCAAGCTCGTCAGCTAGTAAACCATGGTCACATCCTTGTTGATGGAAGCCGTGTAGACATCCCATCTTTCTCTGTGAAACCAGGTCAAACGATTGCTCTTCGTGAGAAATCTCAAAACCTTGCAGTAGTGAAAGAATCAGTTGAAGTAAACAACTTCGTTCCTGAATACCTTTCTTTCGATGCTGAAAAGCTTGAAGGAACTTTCACTCGTCTTCCAGAGCGTTCTGAATTAGCGCCTGAAATCAGCGAACAACTAATCGTTGAGTTCTACTCTCGTTAATTTCATTACTTCTCTAAGAGAGAGCAAACAAACCCTAGATCCCTTGATTTTTCAAGGTTTTCTAGGGTTTTTTGTATGTTCTCAATTATACATGAAATCATTTGAAGTCATCTTCCATTTTCAACACTTATTTTCCCCGGCTGCCTGCTCCATTCTTACTTCAATCAAACCTTTCTCAATTTTTATATACAAATATAGGAAACATTTCATTGAAGTGCCTTTTTTCTATTGGTACAATAATGATAGATGACGTATCAGTCGTATTGTTCTCTATAGTACTTAGATGGAGGAGATCCATGTTTAGTATCATAATCATTCTATTCTTACTCTTAATCTTATCAGTGATTGCCTATTCTCTTTTAAGAAAAAAACAGATTATCGATGAGCCGCCCAATAGATTTGCTGCATGTCTGTTTATCTTCCTGCTCTTTTTTTCTATCTGCTTTGTGATCGCGATTCCTAGTGTATTGCTATACATCACCGTTTTAGGTGTGAATTTTCTTTTTGGAGAAACCATCACGTATGATTCGTTTTTTTCTTTGATCTCTTTCTCTTTGTTCGTGAGTGTTATCGTTGTTTTTTGGTCACCTTTCCTTCTATTCATAGGAAAAGGACTGGCTTATCTCCTTAAACTTCCTGTATGGCTCACTTATGTTTTGGAATGGGTGAGTTCTTGGATCGTTTTACATCTCTCCATCAAGTATGTCCTTTACTTAAATTTAATGAATGTATCGATAAGGGATTCCGGCGTATTAATTTTATCATTCTTTGTCAGTTTTTTATTTATTGAGATTGATCTCTTTTACTCACGTAAGAAACAACGAAAACAATCGCTGGACACATATCATTAGCATGAAAAAAGCTCCTAGATTTCTTTCTAGGAGCTTCCAATCGTTCATTCTTGACTTGTCCATTTTGCGATGAGCTGCTCTGTTGTCATGACAGTCGCAAATTCATCATGCAAGGTTGCAAGTGAGAGCCGGTGGATCGTTTCTGGGTCAAAATATGTACCATTTTGATCTGTTAATCCAAAGGCAGCTGTTGCATCTGAGATCAGGTACGTATCAAAACCAAGATTTCCGCTCATTCTTGTCGTTGTTGATACGCAATGAGGGGTTGTTAATCCTGCGATGACGACCGTGTCAATCTGGTTTGATCTTAGTTGTTCTTCTAGGCTTGTACCTATAAAGCTGCTGTTGACTTTCTTTTGTATCACCGTTTCTTCCTCTAGCGGTTTAGCAATATCTTTAAAAAGGTGCCCTTCATTTGCTGGATGAAAGACAGATTCCGGATTGTCGGATGTATGCTGAATATGAATCACTTTCCAGCCTTTCTCTCTCCAAAACGTCAATAGCCGGCTAATATTCTCCTCTGCCTCTAGGTTATTGCGTTCTCCCCATTTTTCATGCTCGAACGCTTTTTGTACATCTACAATGATGAAAGCCTTTTGATTCGTTTTCACAAACGCCCACCTCCGAAGATTCTTATTCACTACATGTAGTGTACGGAATGGCGAACGTTTTGTACATGTTTTTATTCGGTTATATACGATGCTTTATCTGTTTTGTGTCATCGTTATACTTCCCTTTTCAAGATCTCTTTCATCTAACAGCTGCCATATGCCAATTGACATCAAAAAAGACAGCATATGCCGCTGCCTTTTTTCGTTTTTTAATTCGTATTCTGTCCTCCGCCGTTCAGTCCTTCTTTAATATAGCCTTTCACTTGGCTTGAGGTTAATAGACCGATATGGCCAACGCCGTGAATCAGGACGTTTTTTGCGCCAATTAAGCGAGAGAGGCTGTTGACGACGATGAGATCTGCTGAACTATAAACGGATGTGTAAAGAATTTTCTGATTTGGATCTGTTCCTGGCAGTGCTCTGCTTGAAACAAGTCCGTTTGCTCCACCAATCGTGACAACGTTTTCAATTTTATCTCCGCCATCAAGATTTTTAATATAGTATAATGTGTTCGCCCCGCCCATACTATGAGCCACAATATCTACTTTTTTGGCACCCGTTTTGTCTAACACATCTTTGACGAATCTGGATAGACGCGGACCATTGTTGCGGTTATTTCCTGTTTTGTCTATGAAATCGATAGCATATAATTGATTTCGATCCCAGCCTTGTCCAACCAAGTAACTTTTAATAGAATAAAAGTTATAAGAGGCACCACCAATACCATGTACCATCACAACCGGATTATGCTCAGCCGCCTTCACCTCTTTCGGCTGGATAAAAGCCATTGAACCAATCACCAATGCAAGTGCAACGAGAATTTGCAAACTCCTTTTCTTAACAAAAATCACTTTCATTCCCCCTTATTCATCTTATACGACTCTATTTTATAAAAGAAAAATATGTCAGAAAAGTGAACAAGGTAATGTTTATGAGATGATTTTACAGAAATATAAATAATCAAAAAGCACCTTGGACTTTTTTAAATTCAAACAAAAAGACTACGAGACCTTCTTTCTTTCATATATAATATCAATAGAAAAAGGAGGTTCTACTAGATGCTATTTACGCAAACCCCTGCTCCACCCTACTATGCTGTGATTTTCACATCAAAACGAACAAATGTTGAGCAGAAAGAATACGCTGCGGCTGCTCAAAAAATGGAAGAATTAGCGAAAGATCTAGATGGGTTTCTTGGAATAGAAAGTGTACGAGATGAACGTGGTGTTGGGATCACTGTCTCTTACTGGGATTCATTAGCAGCCATCAAAGAATGGAAAGCACATACAGCACATCAGCGTGTTCAAAAAAAGGGGAAAAAGGATTGGTATGAATCCTATACTACCCGAATTTGTAAGGTAGAACATGCTTATACAAACAAAGATTCACTCCTTGAACAAGAAGCAGACGAATGAGCTACTTCTACATAAAAAAGAAAAGCACCTCAATGTACACGAACATTTGAGGTGCTTTTTCATGATGTTTACTGTTTCATAAAGATTTATTTATACGTCACAAGGAAGTATTTCTTTTTCCCTCTTCTTAAAACGGTAAATTGGTTTTCAATTCGGTCGTCAGCTGAGAGCACATAGTCTTTATCTGTTTGTCTCTCTCCGTTGATGGAGACAGCACCATTTGTGATATCTTCACGTGCTTGACGCTTTGATGGAGACAGCTTTGATTCCACAAGAATATCAACTAGTGTTAATTCTTCTGTGCTGCTTTTCTCCATTGATGGAACATCCTTAAAGCCTACTTTCACTTCTTCAGCTGTAAGAGATTTGATCTCGCCTTTAAATAGTGCATTTGAGATGTTGACTGCCTGTTCTAGTGACTCACGGCCATGTACAAGTGTTGTCACTTCCTCTGCTAGACGGCGCTGCGCTTCACGCTTTTCAGGTGCTGTTTGCACTTTTTCTTCATACGATGCGATCTCTTCTTTTGATAAGAACGTAAAGTATTTTAAGTATTTCACGACATCACGGTCATCTGTGTTAATCCAGAATTGGTAGAACTCATATGGTGACGTTTTTTCTTTATCTAACCAGATAGCGCCACCTTCTGTTTTACCAAACTTTGTGCCGTCTGCTTTTGTGACAAGCGGCATCGTCAGCCCGAATGCTTTTGCTCCTTCTGCTTCAGACTTACGGATCAGCTCAAGTCCAGATGTGATATTTCCCCACTGGTCACTTCCGCCGATTTGCAGCTTACAATTTTCATTTCTGTAAAGGTTTAAGAAGTCTAAAGACTGCAGGATGACGTAGCTGAATTCTGTGTAAGAAATCCCTGTTTCGATACGTGAGCTCACGATATCTTTTGCCAGCATAAAGTTTACACCGAAGTTCTTTCCAATATCACGAAGGAACGTGATAACATTCATTTGGCTGATCCAGTCGTAGTTATTCACGATGACGGCTGGGTTCTCGCCTGCTTCAAAATCAAGAAATTGAGACAGCTGTCCTTTGATTTTATCTGACCACTGTTCGACGATTTCTGCTGGGTTGAGTGAACGTTCTGCTTTTTTGAAACTAGGATCGCCAATGAGTCCAGTCGCACCGCCAACAAGAGCAATCGGGTGATGACCTGCTTCTTGGAATCTGCGTAATGTTAAAATTGGCAATAGATGACCAATGTGTAAGCTGTCAGCTGTCGGATCAAAGCCGGAGTATAGCTTGATTTTCTCTTCTGCTAATAATTTTGTTAAACCTTCTTCATCTGTTTGCTGCTGAATTAATCCTCTGAACGATAGCTCTTCCATCAATTGACTCATATCCAAATCTCCTTTTTTTACAATTCAACAAAAAAACGCCCCTTCGAATGAACGAAGGGACGATATATATCGCGGTACCACCCTGCTTAAAAGACAAAAAATCTTGTCTTTTCACTTACACTGATAACGGACAGATCCGTTCTTTCACTAATCAGGGCATGCTCCTTTTCGTAAAAGCGGTTCGTGAGGGTAATTCGAATATCTCTTTGTACTGACTTGCACCAGCCGTCAGCTCTCTTAAACAGGGAAAGATCATTCTACTGAATCTCAGTCAAAACCTTTTCATATTCAACTAATGTCATTTTTAACACACTTTTGATATCAAGTCAACTGATGAAAAAATTAATCTTCCATTGTCGAAAGGTCACCAGCAGGTAAATTCAGCTCCCACGCCTTTAGCACACGTCTCATAATTTTTCCGCTTCTCGTTTTTGGCAGTTTGTCTTTAAATTCAATTTCTCGCGGTGCCGCATGTGCTGCGAGTCCTTTTTTCACAAACGTACGAATCTCTTCTTTCAGCTCATCTGTCGGCTCATATCCGCTTCTGAGCGCAATAAATGCTTTAATAATCTCACCGCGGACCGGATCTGGCTTTCCAATGACACCAGCCTCTGCAATGGCTGGATGTTCAACCAGTTTACTTTCTACCTCAAATGGACCGACCCGCTCTCCTGACGTCATGATGACGTCATCGACACGTCCCTGGAACCAAAAGTATCCGTCTTCGTCCATATAAGCTGAATCTCCTGAAACATACCAATCTCCCGGCATAAAGTAAGATTCATATTTTTCAGGATTGTTCCAGATCGTATGCATCATAGAAGGCCAGCCTTTTTTAATCGCAAGGTTGCCCATCCGGTATGGCGGAAGTTCATTTCCTGCATTATCCACAATCGCCGCTTCTACGCCTGGAATTGGTTTTCCCATCGAGCCCGGCTTGATGTCCATGCATGGATAATTACAAATCAGCTGTGCACCTGTTTCTGTCATCCACCAAGTGTCGTGAATTCGCTTGCCAAAAACAGCATCTCCCCAGCGGATGACTTCTGGATTAAGAGGCTCTCCCACACTTAGCACATGACGGAGCGAGCTGAGGTCATATTTTTGAATGAGGTCATCCCCTGCCCCCATGAGCATTCTAAAGGCTGTCGGGGCACTGTACCAAACGGTTACACCGAGTGATTCAATGGTTTCATACCACGTATCAGGATTAAACCGGCCGCCTAAAATCACATTCGTCGCCCCATTAAACCACGGTGAAAAAATACCGTACACTGTGCCTGTAACCCAGCCTGGATCAGCTGTACACCAGTAAACGTCATCTTCTTTCAAGTCAAGCACCCATTTACCAGTCTGGCCTTGCTGCACCATTGCACCATGGACATGAAGCACACCCTTTGGCGTACCAGTAGATCCTGATGTGTAATGAAGCAGGAAGCCGTCTTTTTCATCCATCCATTCAATTTCAAGCTCCTTTGCTGCCTCCTCAAACGCCTCTTCATAGTGAATTGTCCGAACGCCATCGACGTCTTCATTTTCACCGCCGACAATGATGACAGATTCAAGCTTTGGAAGCTCTGCAAATGGAATTCGCTCAAGCAGATCAGGTGTTGTCACAATCACCTTTGCCTCACTATTCTCTAAACGGTCTTTGACGGCACCTTCCATAAATGCCTCAAATAACGGGCCAACGATCGCCCCAATTTTCACTGCGCCTAGCAAAAGAAAATAGAGCTCAGGTGATCTTGGCATAAAGATAAACACGCGATCCCCTTTTTTCACATGTGCCTTTTCTTTGAATAGATTTCCCGCTTTGTTTGTGTTGATTTTCATATCCCTGAACGTATACTTTTCATCCCGCTGTGAATCTTTGTAGTGAAGCGCCACCTTGTTCTGACGAAACGAGTCCGCATGTCTGTCAATCGCTTCATAGGCTGCATTTATTTTTCCTGTTTCATACCAGGAGAAGTTTTTTCTAGCTTCCTCCCATGAAAAATCTTTGTATGCCTGCTCATAATCATTTAAATGATAATCCCCTTTTACTGATGGTAGCGTTTCCAATTTCATCAAACAGTCCCCCTTTGCATACGTTTACAATGACCATTATAGTATAGATGACTTTTTTTCTCAATTTTTAAAAAACTTCTGATGAAACCGTTTTAATTATTGCAAGATTTAAGATAGAATAGAGACGACTCACTAGAATTAGGGGCGGTGGATACGTGGAGCATCCTAAAACTTATTATTCAAAAACCATTGAGCGAGAAACAGGTTCCATCCTGATTGAAGGACCGGTACTTGCATCAGAGCTTGCGAACTATACGTTTCATGAAGGACTAACGGCATTTCGCACGCCTGAGGAACAGAAACAAGCACTTGTTGAAATAGCAGATCTTCCAGAAGGACGTATTATCATTGCAAGAGTGAATGAGCTTGTCGTAGGCTATGTCACGTATTTGTATCCTGATCCACTTGAGCGCTGGTCAGAGGGCAAAATGGAGAATTTAATTGAGCTTGGCGCAATTGAGGTCGCTCCTCCATTTAGAGGATGCTCACTTGGCAAGCATTTGCTTGATGTGAGCATGATGGATGAGCAAATGGAGAATTACATCATCATTACAACTGAATATTACTGGCATTGGGATTTAAAGGGGACAAAGAAAAACGTTTGGGAGTACCGCAAAATGATGGAGAAAATGATGAACGCAGGCGGTCTTGTCTGGTTTGCAACAGACGAGCCAGAGATTAGCTCACATCCAGCCAATTGTTTAATGGCCAGAATTGGGAAACATGTGAGTCCTGATTCGATCGAGCGTTTCGATCGTCTTCGCTTCCATCAGCGCTTTATGTATTAACGTTCAATTCGTTTTTTTGGCAAAGGGGATTGGTAAACAATGATGATTGAACAAATTATGGAGCGTGATGTGATCACGCTGCGAAAAACCGATACGATTGAAGAAGCCATTCAAAAAATGAGTGCACACCACATCCGGCATATTCCGATCGTATCTGATCAAGGATCTGTCATTGGGATGGTGACAGATCGGGATATTAAAAATGCCAGTCCAAGTATTTTTGAGACAGAGAAAAGAAAGCTCTTTATTCAGCGGCCAGTCGAAGAGATCATGGTATTAGAGACGATCACTGCTCACCCGCTTGATTTCGTTGAGGAGATATCAAGTGTCTTTTTTGAGCACGGAATCGGCTGTCTTCCAGTGGTGAGACGCGGCAAGCTTGTAGGCATTATCACAAAAACAGATCTGCTTCGTACGTTTGTAAGACTGACAGGTGCAGATCAGCCTGGATCACACTTAGAGGTTGAAGTGGAGCAGATGACTGAAGGCCTCGCAGACATTACAGCCATTTTAAAGGAGCAGCATATTCAATTGCTGAGTGTACTTGTGTATCCTCATGCCAATGAGGCTTCTAAAGTGCTCGTATTCCGCCTTCAAACCATTCATGCAGATCATGTGACGAAGCTGATTCGCGCAAAAGGCTATAAGGTGCTCTGGCCTATGGAGCAGACGATCAAATGAAGGAAGCGACCTTTGTTTTTTCACCATCTTTTCAAACGTACCAATTTAACCAAGATCATCCCTTCAATCAGCTTCGTGTCTACTTAACTTATGATCTTCTTCAAAAAATGAAGGCGTTAACAGAGGATGAAATTGTCGCACCGCGTATGGCTACTCTGGAGGAATTAAAGCTCGTCCATACAGCAGATTATATCCAGGCCGTGCAGCGGGCAAGTGAAGGAAAGCTGTCTACAGCAGAGGGAGAACGCTACGGTCTTGGCACAGAGGATACACCGATGTTCGCAGGCATGCATGAGGCGGCATCTCTCCTTGTTGGAGGAACGTTAACAGCGGTTGATCAAGTGATGCTCGGTCATTCCCAGCATGCACTCAATCTTGGCGGCGGGCTTCACCACGGGTTCAAAGGGCGTGCATCTGGCTTTTGTATTTATAATGACAGCTCTGTGGCGATTCAATATATTCAAAAGACATATGGCGCTAGAATTTTATATATTGATACGGATGCTCATCACGGCGATGGTGTCCAGTTCAGCTTCTATGACGACCCAGAGGTATGTACAGTCTCCATTCATGAAACAGGACGCTACTTGTTCCCTGGAACCGGACAAGTACAGGAAAGAGGCCACGATAAAGGCTATGGCTACGCCTATAATATTCCGCTAGATGCATTTACGGAAGATGAATCGTTCCTCGAAGCATACCGAACAGCAGTGACTGAGATTGCTGCTTTTTTTAAACCAGATGTGATTTTGACGCAAAACGGAGCTGATGCACACTACTATGATCCGTTAACTCATTTATCTGCCACTATGAAAATATATGAGGAAATTCCTAGACTTGCCCATGAACTTGCGCATCAATATTGTGACGGCAAATGGATCGCTGTTGGCGGAGGGGGATATGATATTTGGCGCGTCGTTCCAAGAGCGTGGAGCCGTATTTGGCTTGAGATGAAAGGCATTACACCGCCAGATGAACTCCCTCGGGATTGGATTCAAGCCTGGAATAAGCAATCGCCTGTTACCCTTCCACCTACGTGGAGAGACCCTGACGATTTATATCCACCGATCCCAAGAAAAGCAGAAATCACAGAAAAGAATGCTCAAACAGTAGAAAAAGCACTCATGCCTGTTAGAAGAGAAAAGAAAAAGGCATAAGAAAAGCAGGCTTTCCCTCACAAGGTAAGCCTGCTTTTTTTGTTTTATTTTGTTGATTGTCTTTCTTCAATTCTGTGCGGAAGCTCAACAATTTGATCGTCCACTTGTTCTTTGTTCATCAGCTTTGTGAGCAGTCTCATGGCAACAGCACCAATATCATATGTCGGTTGAACGACTGTTGTCAGCTGAGGACGCACCATGAGAGAAAGTCTTGTGTTATCGAAGCCAATCACTTCTAAATCTTCAGGAATGGATACCCCTCTGTCTTGTGCTCCGTGAATGACACCTAGCGCCATTTCATCTGTAGCTGCGATAACAGCTGTCGGCTTGTCAGACTGCTCGAGCAGATGAGCGAGTGCTTCAATTCCAGAATCATAAGAGTAATCGCCTTCAGCGACGAGTGCATCGTCAAACGCGATGCCCGCTTCTTCAAGCGCACGCTTATAACCCGCAAGTTTTCTCACGGAATTAATTGGTTCTGACATTGGACCAGAAACAAACGCAATTCGTTTATGCCCTTTTTCAACTAACAGCTGAACAGAATCATAAATGGCCTGCTCATAGTTGATGTTGACAGATGGTGTTTGAGCTTGCTCTTCAACAGATGCTGCAAGAACAATCGGTACAGGAGAGCGCTTAAATTCTTCCACATGCACGTCTGTGATGTTTCCGCCCATAAAGACAATTCCGTCTACTTGTTTACCGAGCATCGTATTTAACAAATGAAGCTCTTTATCAGTATTTTGATCTGAGTTGCTCAAAATGATGTTGTATTTATACATCGTGGCGATATCTTCAATACCGCGTGCTAATTCCGAATAGAAGATACTAGAAATATCAGGGATGATGACCCCAACTGTCGTTGTTTTTTTACTTGCTAGGCCTCGTGCCACTGCATTCGGACGATAGCCAAGGCGATCAATCGCTTCAAGCACCTTTTTTCTTGTTGTTGGTTTTACGTTTGGATTACCATTTACTACGCGTGATACCGTTGCCATACTTACATTTGCTTCTCTTGCTACATCATATATTGTAACATTATTCACATAAATCACTCCTTCAAATACACTTCATATCTATAGCATTCACCAATTGGATTGAGACATGTCAGATACGAGGAAAATAATATCCTATTTGTCATTAAAACGATGAAAAGAGACACATAATTTTTCAATCTACATCAAAATGACATTCTTTTATGAAATTATACACGTTTTTTTGTCATATGAAAACGTTCCCTTTCTTTTTATAACTAAATTAAACAAACTTTAAACAGCTTGTTACCTGTAATTTGAATCATATTTCATAAAAAACCATCGAGAACGCCAGCTATGACAATGATCTTAACAGATTCTATCGGTTTTTAAAAATGAAAACATTGTGAACAAGCTCTTTTTGAGCTTGCAATGTGCTTTCTTCCTTTCATTCCCAAACTTCATCGTATTTTCTCCATAAAAAAACCGCCGGGCAGTCTCCGGCGGCTATTTCTATCTATGATTACGCGTGAATGTTGACAAGTGGTCTTAACGCATCTAACCATTTTTCGAATTGTGGAATGTCCATTTGCTGCGCTGAATCAGATAGAGCAACAGATGGATCTGGATGTACTTCTGCCATAACACCGTCTGCTCCAATCGCAAGAGCTGCTTTTGCCGTTGGAAGGAGAAGATCTCTACGTCCAGTTGAATGCGTCACATCAACGAAGACTGGTAAATGTGTCTCTTGTTTCAAGATTGGCACTGCCGAGATATCTAGTGTATTTCTTGTTGCTGTTTCGTATGTGCGGATACCGCGCTCGCAAAGGATGATTTGATCATTTCCTTGGGCGATGATGTATTCAGCTGCATTGATGAATTCTGAAATGGTCGCTGCAAGGCCACGTTTTAAAAGAACTGGTTTCTTCACGGAACCGGCTTCTTTTAACAGTTCAAAGTTTTGCATGTTACGTGCCCCAATTTGGATGACATCAATATGCTCAATCGCTTCTTCAATATGAGCAGGATTAACAATTTCACTAATGACAGCAAGACCGTATTCATCCGCTACACGCTTTAGAATCTTGAGACCGTCTACACCAAGTCCTTGGAAATCGTATGGACTTGTACGAGGTTTAAATGCGCCTCCGCGTAGTAGTTTTAACCCTTGTTGTTTCGCTGCTGCAGCTACTTCTGCAACTTGCTCGTAGCTTTCAACAGCACATGGTCCAACGATGAAGCGCTGCTTTCCATCACCGATCGCTTCCCCATTGATGTTCACGATTGTGTTTTCTGGTTTTTTCTTACGAGAAACAAGAAGTGCTTTGCTGTGGTCATCTTCTTGAAGCTCTAGACCTGCTTTGAAAATCTCTTTGAAAATATGCTGAATTGTTGAGTTTTCAAATGGTCCATCATTTTCTTCAAGAATTTGGTTCAGCATTGTGCGCTCTCTGACAGGATCATAACGGTTGACACCTTGCGCTTCTTTCGCTTTTCCAATTTCTTTTACAATGTTTCCTCTTTCATTGATCAGTTTTAAGATTTGAAGATTTAGTTCATCTGCTTGCTGCCTCAATTTTTCTAGTTCATTGTTGCTCATTTTTGTCATCCTTTCCTCTGCCTGTTCTCGCTTTTTATTTTTTCATTCTTGCATGATAGGGTTTATTATAAACAAAGATTTCGGAATTGTCACGAAAATTTTCTTTATTACCCAAACGCTTTTAAGCGGTAAAGTATTGTATGTAAGATTATAGCATACTTTTCGTTCAAGTAAACCTTTTTTTATAAAAAAAACGTCAGCCGCTGCTGACGTTTCTTTCTTTTACAGATTATGTTCAAGCGCTTCTTTTGTAATGCTTGAGTGGGATGCATGCCACTTCACTTTTCCACCACTAAAGACGAGTACTTGAGGACTTTCGTGCTTTACACCCGATTTTTCAGTCACGTAGGATGAAAGCTCTCTTGTGTTTTGGATTTGCAAGAAATACGTTGGCACGTCCTCATGTGCAGACGCAAATGCTTCAAACTCTTGAAAAGCCGCTTGGCTGATCGGACATGTCAAACTGTGCTTAAAAAAGACAAAGGTCCCATCTTGATTCGTTAGTTGATCAAACTGTTCTTCTGTTTCAATGAGTTGTTTTGACATGATGTTCTCCTTCTTCACTTCGAGCAGTGAGGGTTAGCCTTTAGTAGATTGTTCTACTTTTTCTTTGACATCTTTGATGCCGTCTTCAATTTCTGATTTTGCTTCTTGTGCTCGTACTTTTGCTTCATCAGCTACATCTGATGCTTCGCTTGCTAAATCAGCTACCGCATCTTCTGCTTCACTTTTCACATGATTAGCTTTACCAGCTGCACGGTCTTTTATGTCTTTCACTTTGTCTAAAATCTGATTTGACTGCTCTGCTACAAGCTGAGACAATTCAGACGTTTTATCTTTCGCAATCGTCACATATTCAGTGCCTCTTTCTTTTGCATCTGTTGCGAGTCGATCTGTTTTTTCTTTTAAAACATTCGCTTGGGTGTTCAAATCATCGCGAAGCTCTTTCCCTGACTTCGGTGCTAAAAATAATGCTGTTGTTGCACCAACAATTCCACCAATAAGTGTTCCGATCAAAAAGTCTTTGCTATTGATTCCGTCTTTGCTCATGATTATTCCTCCTATGCGAATATGGTTTATTTTTGGTGTTTACGTTGTTTCCATTTCTTATAAATTTCAAGTGCTGCGTTACTCCAGCTTACCACATCCGTCACTTTTTCTTGATTTCTTTCAACGGATGAAGAAACCGCACCAGCTGCCTGCTTTATGCTTGTATTAAATTGGTTGATCGAGCCACCAATTCCCTGCACCGCATCCACAACTGTGTTAAGTTTTGCCGATTTGTCTTGAATATCTTCAGCAAGCTTGTTTGTCTTATGTAGCAACTGTGCTGTCTCTGTGGTGATACCTTGCATCTGACCTTCAAGACCTTCTAAAGTTGATGCAACATTCTTTAATGTCAGCTGTAAGGATTTTAATGTTTTGGACAAATAGATGACAAGAATGAGGAAAGCAATTGCGATCAGTGCAACGCTTAGATATAGAATAATAATCATCTGTTACCTCCTTTGCTGCGGGCATATTCAATTCATTACCCTCTCGTTGTATCATTCAAACATCGCCTAGAATGACCGATTGAATAATAATTCTACACTTATTCGCTAATTCCTGTCCACAGCGAACGAAAAAAAGCGGCACATGTTGACACATTTAGCTCTTTTGTCACATTTTATTCAAAATAAAAAAGTGCCGTTTTACACGGCACTTTTCGTTTAGCATTTATACAGCGACTTTTTCATAAGCGCGCAAATATTTTTGAATGTCGCCTGCTCCCATAAAGATCAGAATTGCATCTTCGTGCGCTTTCAGCACAGATGTATCTTCTTCCTCAATCAATTGGGCCTGCGGGATTTTTCCTCTTAAATCTTCAATGCTCAGCTTCCCAATGTTTTCGCGGGCTGAACCGAAAATATCACAAAGATAGACATAGTCGGCTTTCTTTAGACTATCAGCAAATTCACTTAAGAATTGCTGTGTACGTGTGAAGGTATGCGGCTGGAAGACAGCCACAATATCACGGTCCGGATATTTTTGGCGAGCTGCTTCGATTGTAACTTCAATTTCAGTTGGATGATGTGCATAATCATCAATTAAGACCTGCTCACCGACCACTTTTTCATTAAAGCGTCGTTTCACACCGCCAAATGTCTTTAATGCGCCTTTGATAAGCTCTACATCAATGGACTCATAGTGACATAATGCGATAACAGCTAACGAGTTGAGGACATTATGATTTCCGTAGGCAGGAATGTAGAAGGTATCATAAAATGTATTGCGTACAAATACATCAAATGTAGTGCCTTCCGTATTTTTCACAACATTGCGAGCTTGGAAATCATTTTCTTCGTTGAAACCGTAGTACACAACAGGTACCTTCGCTTGAATTTTTGGCAAGTGCTCATCATCACCGCAAGCAATAATCGCTTTTTTCACTTGAAGCGCCATGTTTTGAAACGCATCAAACACGTCATCAATATCTGAGAAATAATCAGGGTGATCAAAATCAATATTGGTCATGATCGCATAATCTGGATGATAGCTGAGGAAGTGTCTGCGGTATTCGCATGCTTCAAAGACAAAATACTCGCTGTTTTCTTTTCCCATTCCAGATCCATCACCGATTAAGTACGAAGTAGGTTTTGCTGCCTGCATGACGTGAGCAAGCAGTCCTGTTGTCGATGTTTTGCCATGAGCACCAGTAATCGCAACGTTTGTGAATGAATCCATGTATTCTCCAAGGAATTTATGGTAACGAATGACAGGAATCCCTTCAGAAAGGGCACGTTCAATCTCAGGGTGTGTATCAGGGAATGCATTTCCTGCGATAACCGTCATCCCTGGCTGAATATTATCTGGGTCAAATGGTAGGATTTTAATATTTCGTTCTTCTAATGCTTTTTGTGTAAAGATATGTTTTTCGATATCCGATCCTTGGACAGTATACCCAGTATCATGAAGAATTTGGGCCAGTGGACTCATACCTGTCCCTTTTATTCCAACAAAATGATAAACAGTCATAATTGTACCTCCAACAAACGTCTATCTGACTTACAGTATATGACGCTCATTTCAATTTGCAACTTGTGATTTTTGCCTCTAGCTGATCACAGATCGCAGCTCCAAATAAAGATTTTTTCCGATCTTCCTATTCTAATCAATATTAACTATGATTAGTATCCGACAACTTTCCCATTTCTAACACCTGTTTCCGCTTATTTTACATAAAAAAGCGTTCTGGCAGACATGCGAAAAGCGTCCAATTACAAAATTGCACCTATGTGCTATCATACCATGTTTATAAAAAAAATGAAGTGGTTTGTTTAGATCAACTGTTCTAAGTCACTCAGCGTCATGAGCACTTCTCTTGGCTTACTGCCTTTTGCACCAGAAATCATGCCCTCGCGCTCCATCATGTCAATCAGTCTGGCTGCACGATTGTAGCCAATTCTAAATCTTCGCTGCAAACTTGATGTACTAGCGCTATTCTGCTCGATGGCAAAACGACAGGCATCCATAAACAATTCATCTTCGTCTGTAATCGCAGAGCCTTGAAGCATTAGTTCCTCCTGTTCAAAGAGGAACACTGGCTTGCGCTGCTTTCTCACATGCGCCACCACTTGATCAATCTCCCGATCTGATACAAAGTTCCCTTGCAGCCTTGTCGGCTTGCCGGAGCCATTTTCTAAGAAGAGCATGTCTCCTTTTCCAAGAAGCTTTTCTGCACCTGCCATGTCAATGATCGTTCTTGAATCAACCTGACTTGAAACAGAAAACGCAATTCTTGTTGGGATATTGGCTTTAATGAGACCTGTGATGACATCAACAGAAGGTCTTTGTGTCGCAATCAATAAGTGAATGCCGCATGCTCTTGCTTTTTGTGCAATTCGGCAGATGCTTTCTTCGACTTCATTTGGTGCGACCATCATTAAATCGGCCAGCTCATCGATCACCACGACGAGGTAAGGTAGTTTTTCACCCATTTGTTTTTCTTTTACAAGCTCATTGAATCGTTTAATTTCTCTCACGCCAGAGTGTGCAAATAGTTCATAGCGTCTTTCCATTTCATCCACTACCCATTTCAGAGCAGCTGTTGCTGTCTTGGCATCGGTAATGACAGGACTCACAAGGTGCGGAATGTGGTTATACGGCGCTAATTCAACCATTTTAGGGTCAATTAAGAGCATTTTCACTTCATCTGGTGATGCTTTAAACATTAAGCTCACTAAAATCGTATTAATGCAGACACTTTTTCCTGAACCAGTTGCTCCAGCAATTAAGCCGTGCGGCATTTTTTGCAGATCAACCACGACAGGCTGGCCTGAGATATCTAATCCAAGTGCTGCTGTTAAAGGAGATGGATTATCTCTAAAAGCACTGCTTCTGATCATTTCTCTTAAGAACACCATTTTACTGTGCAGGTTTGGCACTTCGATCCCGATCGTGTTCTTCCCTGGAATCGGTGCTTCAATTCGAATATCCTTTGCGGACAAACTAAGTTTAATATCATCTGACAGGTTCGTGATTTTGTTCACTTTGACACCTGGTTCTGGATGTACTTCAAACCTTGTCACAGAAGGGCCCTGTGTGACATGAACAACACTTGCTCTTACATTGAAATTTTTAAGCGTCGCATTAAGCAGCTCTGCCCGCTCTTTCACCCATGTTCCGTCCTCTTCTTTTTGAGCTGGCGGTACGTCTAAAAGGGCGAGACTTGGAAAAACATACCCTTGTGTATCGGCTGCTTTCTTTTGCCCTTGCACGCGCTGATCACTTTTTAACATCATGACATTAAACGGAACCGTAGTGGTTTGACCGCTTGCGCGTGGTGGCTGCGGAGATGTCTGTTTTGGTTCTTCTTTCTTGACTTCGTGCGTTTGTTCTTGCTGCTCTGTCTGTTCTATGACCGTTTCTGCAGGTTCAGATGCAGTTTGTTCCTCTGTTACTTGTTCTACTGGCATCACTTGTTCTTCTTCAAATTCAGCTTCTTGAACCAGCTGATCTTCCTGCAGGTCATGTTGGACTGGATCAGCTTCTTCATATGCTGCCGCGGGCGCTTCTTCTTGTTTGTCTTCTATTGGATCAGCTTCTACTTCTTCCACTGGTTCTGCTGACATATTTTCTGTTAACGCCGCTTCTTCTTCTGCTAGAATGTCTGCTTCCATTTCAATCGCTGGCTGCGAAGGTTCCGGTGTTTCGAAGGTCAACATGTCTATTTCCACAGTATGATCTTCAAACTGATGAACAGGCTCGTCTTTTATTTCTTCTTCATCGCTGGTGGCAGCCTGTTCCGGCTCGGACTGTACCACCTGATCCTGATAGACTTCGGCTTGCTGCTTATGTAAATCAGCTTCATGATAATCTTCTGGCTCGTTTTCTTCTAGCTGGAAAGGCTCGTCAGTTAAACGTTCCATCGTCGATTGAACATGATCTTGATAAGCGAGTTCCTCTTCCAATGTATGCGGGGTTACTTCTGGCTCCTTATCCGCTCTCTCTTTTGCTGATGCTGAAACCATTTCCTCGATACGTTTTTCTTTCTGAATAGATGGGATGTTCATTTGCTGCCTGACATTCCGTTCACGCTCTGCCTCTTCTGATAACAATGTGACACGCTGCGCCGTTTCTTCTGCTGCTTTCCTTTGAACTGAACCTACTTCCTCTTTTGCTTCTGCCTTTTTTGGACGCATATCCTGATGATAGCCATAGATCGGTGATGGAATTTGCTCTGGCTTGAATGGCTTTTTATTCATATCAGGCTGAAGCGTTTGTTTAGGCTGATAGGTTGTCTGTCTAGTCTTTGACTGTCTTGGTTTGGCGTGTTTTCTCTCCGGCTTCACTCCGTCACGCAGAGGTTCATCTGGAACGAGCGGAAACCGAAAGTTGCCTTTTGGATATTCATAATACACTTTCGTATCTTCGATTTTTTTATATTCTTTATGCTGTTCAAAAGCTGACTGCTTTGGTGCAGCTAGATCTTCTTCAGGTCTTACAGCTTTTTCTTCTCCTAAAAATACACTAAAAAATTTATCTAACCAACTCATCATTTATCACTCACTTTAACTCCCCTTACGTTTTCTTGGGCGATTTTTAGTATACCATTGCTTTTTCATGCAGAAAAGCGAGAAAAGTGCCGGTTTATGCTGTTCATGCTGTCTGTAGATGAAAAAAAGTCACTAAGTACGTACTTAGTGACTTTTGGTATAACACATTCTTCGCTCCTATGTGCCCGTTTATGGGAGGTTATGCTTTAAAGGGTTCGCCAGCTTGATGGCTACCATCTAAAACAAGTATCCCTTTTTCAGCAGGTGCGTCTGGAAGATCTAACTCTTTTGCTGAACAAATCATGCCGCTTGATGGAACCCCTCTTAGCTCAGCATCTTTGATGACCATACCGCTTGGCATCACTGCGCCGACCTTCGCCACCACGACATATTGGCCTTGGTCAACGTTTGGTGCACCGCACACGATTTGTAAGGTTTCATCGCCCACATCAACTTGGCAAATGTTTAATTTATCTGCATTCGGATGCTTTTCTTTTTCCTTTACATAGCCGACAACAAATTTTGGTGATAGATCCACAGTCAACGTTTCACTGACACCGTTGCGGTTTAAAATTTCATTGATATCTTGAACAATGGTTTCAGAAAGCGGGACAGATCCGTTTTCTTCAATTTTCATGTAAGTAGATGCATTGAAGATATTAAAGCCTGTTGTTTCTTTTGTTTCTTGATTGAAGATTCGTACAACATCTCCAAACGTCTCATGTCCTACTTCTTCTCTCGTCACATCTTTCAATGAAATAAGGAGTGTGTCGCCTACACCTTCTGCATTATAAAAAACATTCATTCTTCAAAATTCCCTTCTACTGCTGTTTTGGTCTGCTTTTTGCAAGTATAAAGATCGGTTCAAGCTTACCCTCATCATATAAAAATGACAATGCGGTAATCGGAACCGTACCGCTGGCGAAGAAGCTCATCGACATCTGTCCTAAAATATCATAGCCTGAATCATTGCGAACATCTGCAATGATGAATACATCTTGATGAGGAACAGAAATCGCCATTTGTCCTTCTATTTTTTGCGCGTATTCTTGTAATAACGACTCATTTAAAAGTCTGCTGGCGTCATACCCGTCATTTGCGCGGAAGAAATAAAACAGGTTGCCTGCCACTTCATCCATTTTCACTACAGTTTCTAGTGAACGGACGTTGAAGCTTGCAGTTTCTCTGATTCGTTCTTTTGTCCAGTTTTCCTTTTGAAGCATCTTTTCATCAATTAATCGGTAGCTGCTTCCAAGGTCAAGTGCATAGTAGATTCTCGTTTCAGCTGTATGCTCATCAAATACGAGCGGAATTCCATCACTTGATGCCTCAGGAAAGGAAGTGGAACGAATGACCGGATAGATCTGCTTTTCTTTTCCTGAAATGTGCTGCGCTTCGCCTTTCATGGCACTCAGCGCTTCTTTCACATAATAAACAATCTCATCAATTGTTTCATCAGGCTTTACTTCCCACTTTGCAATAATTGGCGGGAGCTCTAGTGTGATGCCTTTGCCTGTTTG
Organism: Bacillus sp. FSL K6-1000; assembly: GCF_038630785.1. Classification (NCBI taxonomy): domain Bacteria; kingdom Bacillati; phylum Bacillota; class Bacilli; order Caryophanales; family Bacillaceae; genus Bacillus; species Bacillus sp. FSL K6-1000. Next base: position 2,693,703 of record NZ_CP152042.1, read on the forward strand.
TTTATCTTCAATACGAAGTGTATCTTTTTCCCGATCAAACTGGTGTGACCAGCTATCGTTCGTCAGACGGCTTTTGAGTTCATTCGCAAGCTGTCTTGATGTCATTTTTGCCATCGTTTTAGACTCTCCTTTCGTTATTTAGAAAGAGAATCTGTTAAAAATGCTTCAATCTCTTCCTTTGTCTTACGATCTTTGCTGACAAAGCGGTTAATCTCTTGTCCGTTTTTAAAGACTAAAAAGCTTGGAATGCCGTAAATTTCCCACTCTGCACAAGTGTCAATGAACTTGTCTCTATCGACATAGAAGTACTCAAATTCTGGGTAGTTTGCTTCAAGCTCTGGCAAGAATGGCTCAATAAATGTGCAGTCCGGGCACCAGTCAGCTGAAAATAGCAATACCGTTAAGTCTTCTTGAATCACTTTTTGTAATTCTTCGTTAGATTCAATTTTTTTCATGTTTCATTCCTCCAGTTTGTATGGTTAAATCTCCGAATTGTATATAGCCTTTCTTTCTCATCCATTCTGATACTACCAAACTAATCACTGCCGGGCCAACGATATGCAAGAGAGCTATCGCCAGAAATACAGATGGATGAAACCCCATGACAGTGAGGGTCATGAGCTGTCCAACAAGCCCGCTCGTTCCCATTCCCGCTCCTGCCGCATTATTGACCATCCCAAAGCCAATAATACCAATTGGCGCGAGAATCAGACCAGCAATCGTCGGCGGAATCAGGATGAGGGGGTTTTTCACAATGTTCGAAAGCTGCAACTTTGACGTCCCAATGCCGACAGCCGCAAGCCCGCCAAAGCGATTTTCTCTAAAACCTGCAGCAGCAAAGCCAACCATTTGGGCACAGCAGCCAATCGTTGCAGCACCAGCAGCTGTTCCGCTTAAGTCAAGCATGAGCGCAAGTGCAGCACTTGAAATCGGAGAACTTAGAGCAAGTCCAACAATGGTCGCTACTAGCATGCCCATGATCAGCGGGCTTTGGTCTGTCCCCCACATGATAAGTCTGCCAAGCCCTGTCATCATCGCCTGAATGCCAGGACCGATGAAAGCAGCAGTGAAAAAGCCAGTGATAATGGTGACAAGCGGCGTTAAAATAATATCAATTCTTGTCTCACCACTGACAAGTTTGCCTATTTCCACTCCAATTAGAGCAGCCGCGAAGCTTCCGGCTGGTCCCCCAAGCTCTGCTCCAGCGGCACCTGAGACAACACTTGCAAAAATGATTAATGGAGAAGCATTTAAGCGATAAGCAACTGCTACGCCAATTGCCGGTCCCATCAGACCCATAGCAAGCGTACCCATTTTCACAATGAGAGAAAGTGATAACAGACCGCCTGCTGTTTTTAAAATCAGACCTACCACTAATGTAGCAAATAGACCTAAAGCCATATAAGAAAGTGCATCAATGAAATACACCTTTGGCGAAAGGGAGATCCCCTTTCTTTTCAAATAAGTCATCAACGTCGTCTTCCTGCTTTCTCATAGGAAAGACGAAGAGGCCTGTCCTTCCCATTATATGTAGTATTCTTACGATGAAAAATTGTCTCTACCATGAATATCATAATCATATTTTTTTTGCTTTATCAAGCACTTCTTGTGTAACATGAAAAGAAACAGGACAAACCTTTACTAAGTTTGTACAAAAGGAGGAGTTCGTTATGCAATTAACTGTTTATTTAGCTGGAGAAATTCATAGCCAGTGGCGTGATGAAATCAAGGAAAAAAGCCAATCTTTGAAGCTGCCGGTGACATTTGTCGGTCCAATGGAAAATCATGACCGCTCAGATAACATCGGTGAGGATATTTTAGGTGAGCAGCCGAATGCCATTTTCAAAGATGATGCAGCTTCTGATTTGAACAATTTTCGTACTGAAATTTTATTAAACAAAGCAGATGTCGTCATTGCGCGCTTTGGTGAGAAATATAAACAGTGGAACACAGCCATGGATGCGTCTGCTGCAATTGCAAAAGGGAAACCTCTGATTTTAATCCGTCCAAAAGAACTGCACCATCCGTTAAAAGAACTCTCAAACAAAGCAAATATCACTGTGGAAACCGTGAACCAAGCGATCAAGGCGTTATCTTACGTGTTTGAACAGCAATAAGAAAAAAGGCTGCTCTTATTGAAGAAGCAGCCTCAGATTGTTGACAAAGGGCTAAAATGATCTTTATTTTAGCCCTTTGTCTTCTTTTCAGCGTGATAGAAAACCTTTGCAGCCCTAGGAAGGACGAGTACCGGAGCGGAGCGAATTGTACATTCGTGAGCACCGGCACGCAGGACTGACAAAGAATGCGAGGGTTTGTCTACACGCTGAAGCTGCTCTCATTGAAGAAGCAGCCTTTTTCTATTCTATTTATACTTGTTGATAAATAGAATCCACTGTACTTTGATCACAATTTTTCACTAGGCGGACAATTAACTCTTTTGCCGCTGCGTAATCGTCCACATGTAACACAGAATGACTTGTATGAATGTAGCGTGCGCATACCCCAATGACAGCAGAAGGCACACCTTGGTTTGAAATATGAACACGTCCAGCGTCCGTACCACCCGGTGATACGAAATATTGATATGGAATGTTGTTTGTCTCAGCAGTATCGAGTACAAAGTCTCTCATTCCGCGGTGCGTAATCATTGTGCGGTCAAAAATACGCAGAAGTGTACCTTTTCCAAGCTGGCCGAACTGTGTTTTATCACCTGTCACATCGTTTGCAGGACTTGCATCTAAAGCGAAGAAAAGATCTGGCTGAATCATGTTTGCAGCTACCTCAGCTCCTCTAAGCCCTACTTCCTCTTGAACAGTTGCTCCTGAATACAACTGGCATGAAAGTGATTCATCTTTTAATTCTTTTAATAATTCAATTGCAAGGCCGCAGCCATAACGGTTATCCCAAGCCTTTGCCAAAATCTTTTTTGGATTCGCCATTGGGGTAAATACCGTTGCAGGAACGATTTGCTGCCCTGGGCGAACGCCAAGCTCTTTTGCCTCTTCTTCACTGTCTGCACCAATATCAATAAGCATATCTGACGGCTTCACAGGTTTGCTTTTTTGTTCTGGCGTCAGAAGATGAGGAGGTGTACTCGAGACGACACCAGGAATTGGACCCTGATCGGTATGTACGTCTACACGCTGCGCCAGCATGACTTGACTCCACCAGCCGCCAAGTGTTTGAAAACGAATCATTCCGTTTTTCGTGATCGATGAGACCATGAATCCGACTTCATCCATATGACCAGCTACCATAATTTTCGGTGCGTTTTCCGGCCCTTTGCGTACGCCAAACACTCCGCCAAGGCGGTCTTGAATGAGTTCATCAGAATATTTCTCAAGTTCTTTTTTCATAAAAGCACGCACATGGTGCTCATTTCCTGGAGTTCCCTGTAATTCTGTTAAATTTCGGAAAAGCGACAATGTTTCTTCGTTCATTCTACAGTTTACCTCGTTTCTATGTAATGACCATATATATTCCTATAAAAATAACACTCACTTTATACTATAAGAATTCTTTCGGTTTTCCAAGTATCTCTCTAAAAATTTTGAATATGCTTTCAAGTATTCGGATTCCTTAACATCAATGGACAAGTTTTGTATAATGGAAAAAACAGCAATACGGAGGTGCAGCACGTTGAAGTTAAAACATGTTTTGATTGGTGCGAGTATTGGAGTAGCCGCTGCAATTGTTGCAAAGAAAGTATTTTTCCCTACGTATATCTCATCTGAAAAAGCATTAAAAATTGTGAAATCTGCTTTTAAACAGCGCGGCCCGATTGATGGCTCTTGGATTTATACTGTACCAGAACCGTATACCGTAAATGGTGAAACGATTGATGTGTACAAATCTGGCATTACCCGCTCTGCCTTTGGCGAGCTTGAACAGTATGAAGTGATGATTGATGCCAAAACAGGCATGATCGTTGATGTGATTGATTCTGTTGCTTGATCAAGAAAGCTTCGCAAAGACATGTCCTTGCGAAGCTTTTTTTATATGGCTTTGATTTTTTTGTACACAGGATGCCACATCGCGTCCTGCACAGCCTGAATGAGGTCATCAGGCGTTTCTTCTGCTATTCCTTCATCAATTGCTGCCTGCGCCACGCGGACGGCCACTGTTGCTGAAACGGTTCGAAGCTGATCGACACTTGGCAGCATCGCTGCACCCGGCTTCCCCACATTGACCATGCTTGCAATGGCTTCAGCACTCGCAACAAACATACTGTCTGTCATCAACCTGGCTTTTGACACAATCGTGCCTAGACCAAGACCTGGGAAGACAAGGGCATTATTCGCTTGTCCAATTTCATATGTGACGCCTCCATATTCAACAGGATCAAATGGGCTTCCCGTTGTCACAAGTGCGCGTCCTTCAGTCCATTCAATCAGATCTTGCGGCTTTGCTTCTGAAAGAGGTGTCGGATTCGACATCGGTAAAATCGCAGGGCGCTCCACGTGTGACGCCATTTCTTTTACAATTTCCTCTGTAAATGCTCCTCCGACCGTCGAGGTGCCAATTAAGATTGTAGGTTTCGCCTGTTTGACGACCTCTAATAGATCAATCGAATGCTTTGGACCATTACGGGCATAATCCTTTACTTCGTCAGAACGTCTTGCATACGGCTTTTGAAATGGCTGAATGTCAGGTGAATCATCTGTGAGCAGCCCCGTTTTATCAATACACCAGAAATGATCATAGGACTCCTCTTCTTTGACTCCGTCTCTGACGATCGCATCACGGATTTGCTCGGCTATGCCAATACCTGCCGTACCCGCTCCAAAAATGACGATACGGTGATCTTTCAGCGGGACCTTCGAAGCTTTTGCACATGCCATAACTGCAGCAAGTGAAACGGCGCCAGTTCCTTGAATGTCATCGTTAAATGTACAAATGCGGTCCTTATATTTTTCCAATATCGCACGGGCATTCTTTGTACCAAAATCTTCCCAGTGAAGAAGTGCATTTGGGAAAGTAGCACGGGCAAGCTCGACATATTGATCAATGAACTGATCATAGCGCTCTCCTCGAACGCGGGAGTGCTGATTTCCAACATAAAGCGGATCATTTAAGAGACTTTCCTGGTTCGTCCCGGCATCAAGCACTACCGCCAGCACGCGGCTAGGATCAATGCCTGCTGCAGCTGTATAAACAGCAAGTTTCCCGACTGAAATGGCAATCCCGCCAACGCCCCAGTCTCCGATGCCTAAAATGCCTTCTGCATCAGTTGCAACGATTAAATCAATTGATTCATCAACACCATAAGAAGCAAAAATTTCTTCCATGCCTTCTAGATCATCAATCGATAAATAAAGCCCTCTCGGCTTTCGATACTCATGGCTATAACGCTGAATAGCCGTTCCTACAGTCGGCGTGTAGACAATCGGAAGCATTTCCGCCAAGTGCTCATTAAGTAATTTGTAAAAAAGCACTTCGTTTCTATCATGAAGTGATGTTAAATACACATTTTTCCCTAGCTCATCCGGCTGTGCCTTGAACTGCTCATATGCACGCTTTGCTTGATCCTCTAAAGTTAAAACCTTAGGCGGAAGAAATCCCTTTAACCCGAGCTCCTTCCGCTCTTCCTTTGTAAATGCAACCCCTTTGTTTAAATAAGGGACTGACATGACTTCCATCCCTCTTAATGGTGTTTCGATCACATCACCATGTACACGATAAAATTGGTTCACCTGCACTCTTCCTTTCACAAGTTCATTTTGTCGTTATTTTGTGTGAAAGGCGAAAAAAACATACAGATGATCTTTTATCTTCCTGTTTCTCTTTTGATTTCTTGTGTGATCTGCCCATCTTCGTCCCATTTTACAGCACGATAAATGGCATCATGATAAAACAAGTACCACGCATTTTTTTCTTCTGCAAATGCCTGCCACTTTTGCTTGGCTGGAATCGACGTCATTGGGTAATCATCATATGCCAAAACCCAAAGTGGATTTTTATGAGCGTGTGTTGGCATGATATCAGCTAAATGAATCGCTGTTTCGCCCTCACTTGTGAGCGTTAAAATGCTATGACCATTGCTATGGCCGCCTGTATGGTGCAGCTCGATGCCTTCTATCACTTCAATACTTTCTTCAAATGTGACCACTTGATCTGCCACAGGCTCCCAGTTTTCTTTCCAATATGTATTTCTTGAGCGAATGTTCGGCGCTCTCATTTCATCCCATTCGATTTTCGATGTGATGATTTTTGCCTGCTGAAAAACAGACACGAGCTTATCGCCTTCACGTTTTGTTAATCCGCTGGCATGATCAAAGTGCAGGTGTGTCATTAATACGTAATCTATATCTGATGGGCGCAGACCAAGGGCCGCTAGAGATTCTTCCAATTTGGTTTCCTCTGTCACGCCGTAATTGCGTTTTTGTTTATCTGTCAGCTTCCCTGATCCGATGCCCGAATCCACTAACAGATGCAGTCCCTTCCACCGAATGAGAATTGGATCACATCGTAATTCAATTTGATTGCGTTCATTAACCGGGTATTTTTTTGACCATAAAGGCTTTGGCACGACACCGAACATCGCACCGCCGTCCATGTGCGTATCTCCCCCGTTTAACCAAAACAGTTCCATTTCACCTATTTTCATTGTCTCCATTGCTGTCATCCCTCCTTTTTCTATCGTAGCAAATACAGCCAAAAATCGCATGCACCAATCTTTTCATAAAAAAAGCTGACTGAAATTTTTTTGCAGCCAGCTTGATGTCACTTGTTATTCTGGGAATTTGACTTCTGATCGATAGATGGGTTGTCCCATAGATGAGAATTTCTCTTCATATTCAGTCATCACGTTTCCTTCTAAGCCGTCCTCATGTAAATCTAGGCTGACATACGTTAAAAGAAGGCCATAGGCAGAAAAACTTTTTAAGGAATATTCAAATAACCCGCGGTTATCTGTTTTGAAATGTAATTCACCGCCTGGACGAAGAATATGTTCATATCGCTCTAAAAAGGTTTTAAACGTCAATCTGCGCTTTTCGTGTCTTGCTTTTGGCCACGGATCAGAGAAATTCAAATACACCCGGTCAATCTCATTTTCCGCAAACACATTTGTCAGCGTCTCAGCATTGATGTTCAAAAGCTTTACATTTTCAACATCTGTCTCTTTGATTTTATCTACTGCCGTCACAATGACACTTTTAAATAATTCAATGCCAATATAGTTGATATCAGGATGAAGCTTGCCCATTCCAGCAATAAAGCTCCCTTTTCCTGTCCCAACTTCGATATGGATTGGATGATCATTTCCAAACAGCTCATGCCATTTCCCTTTATATTGCTCGGGATTTGCTAAAGCAATATGAGCATTCTCAGCTAAGTAATCATCAGCCCATGGTTTATGTCGCATTCTCAATTTGATACACCTCTATTTTCTTTACATTTTATCAAGATACCATGAAACATAAAGACCCGCAAGACAGCATCTTCTATGTCCATATAAAAAGACCAGCCCTTCGCTTGAGCTGGTCTGCCGCATGTATAAATTGGGCGCTGATTGCACAGTTTAACCTCATAAATGACACGCAGGAAAGGAGCATTTATATGGGTTTAAACCGTCAACATCAGCTTCAATTAATCAAAGATATTTTAACCGATCACCAGCTGGATTGCTGCGGGACTGTTGCAGAATATGAACAGGTGGGACGCGTAATTCAATTAATGCTGGCAAAAGAAGATCTGGATCCCGACATTCGTCAGCTGTTAACAGATATTTATGATTACAGCCAAAAGGGCACCTCTGTCAGTTCAATTGATGCACATATCGAGGAGCATCAATCACATCTGTCTGAGTGGGTCGAAAACATTCCACTGTCTTAATGGATGTTTAACCTTTTTAAGAGTGCATTTAGCTCCGCTTGCACTTCTTTTTGCGCCTTTTCATTCCCTTTTCGTTTATGCCAAACGACAAACGATACGGTTTCAGCGAGCACGTACCACGCCATGCGCTTTCGCAAATTATCCGTCAGCGGGGCGCCGTACATAGAGAGCCAGCTTTCCCAGTTCTCTTCCTCAACATAATGGTATAAAAGCGGTCCAAGATCAATCGCTGGGTCTGCAATCATCGCCCCATCCCAATCAATCAAATAGAGCTGGTTTTCATCTGTCAGCAGCCAATTATTATGATTGAGATCACAATGACAGACGACCTTGTCCTCAAAATGGACAGCCTCGACATGCTTCTCTAAATACTGGATGGCACGCGTGATGTCTTGTGAAACAATTTGCTCGTTTAATATGGACTGTTTTAGATGCATCAGAATGGATTCTGGATCTAGAGAGTGCTTCTCTAATCGTTTCAGCATATCGAGCAATTCTTTTGATGTATGAATTTTTCTTAGCTGCTCTGCTACAGGACGATCATTCATGTCCTTTGGCTTCAGCTCTCTACCGCTCAGCCAGTGCTGTGCAGTAATTACATCTCCATTTTCCATCCGTTTTGTCCAGACAAGCTTCGGCACAATGCCTTCAGCTGACAAAACCGCAAGAAACGGTGACGTATTGCGTTTTAAAAATAGCTTTTGGTCATTGTGTGTTGCGAAGTACGCATCTCCCGTAGCGCCTCCAGCCGGAGAGATGTGCCATTCGCTACCTAATATTTGTCCCAACCAGTTCATATCAATTTTCAACCCATCATTTCTTAAAATATTTTAAATCTTGCTTTTTTAGTCGACAAAATTCAGCCGATTGAGGATCAATTGGCTGTTTTTTTTTTATTTATATGATCATAAAAACAAAAAGGACAGCTATTGAGAATGAGATGCTAAACAATAGCCGTCCTATAGATTTTATCGTTACCTTCTTATACTCGTCAAGCAAAACTAAAAAATCAGGACAAGAACCTTACGAAAAAGAAGCCTTTTTTCATGGTTCTTTGACTGCGGACATATCGCAAGTTATTTAAGCACGTAATTTTAAGGATCGTTCACTTGCCTTCACAAAGACAGGCGTTGCACCGATCACTTCTCCATCTGCGTGAAATAAGATTTTTTCATCTGCTTCTAAGTACGCTTCCTCATGCTGAAACAGGGTAACCCCCTTCATCCCAAGGTGCTTTCGAAACACCATTGCACTTAGAAACAAGAGGACTTTGAATGGATTCAAATCTGTGACAACCATCGTTTGAAAGCCTGGCTGCCTTGCACTCACTTCCGGTGCTGCTTCCAGCCCTCCCCCGTAATACGGGTGATTGCATACGATCACAAACCACACTTGTCGAAAGACTTTCTTCTCATTTTCAATAAATAACGCAAGATCAAATGGCTTAAACGACCATAGAGAATGGAGAAATGACAGCGGGTAGATGATAAAGCCAAGCCCCAGCCGTTTCAGCCACTTTTTTCCTCTAAAATGCACCGTTTTCCTCAGCACATGTGCATCAAACCCCACACCGATATGATTGAGAAAAAGAACAGATTGCGGACTTTCGGCATGATCTTGAAAGGAGCCGAGAGAAAATGTTTTGGTGAGCATTCTCTTTTGCCTTCTCACTTCTTTTAGGACATCATGACGATGGATACCGAGACCCTTCGCAGCATCATTCCAATGACCAGCAGGGACAAAACTAAGCTGCACATGATCGATTTCCTTTAAGCCATTCAGCACTTCATGAATCGTTCCGTCACCGCCAATCACAATCAACCGCTTCAGCCTGTCATCCTGCATGGCACTGATTTGTCTTGCCAAAACTTCGGCATGGCCTTCATGCTGGGTGAGAAACGATCGATAAGAGACCTCCACCTTTTGTAATTCTTTCTCTATGCTCCTCCATGTGCGGAGTCCTTTTCCATGTCCTGCTTCTGGATTAACGATAAAGTACCATTCATTCATATATTAGCTCCACTCGGGTCTCATTTTTCGTGACCTTCCATCATGCCTTTAATCGAGCCATTCCTGCCTTCTTTTGCTGTCTGTTTCACCATAAGCAAGCAACGCCTTTGTCGCCTTAAATTGCTGATGCTTTGTCGGCGCCGTATTTTTCCGCTGCTTTTCAAACCACTCTTCTGCCTTCTTCTTATCGATAACCTCCATCCCATATGGAACTTCAGGTAAATCAATATAAGAGGTTCGGCTAATGAGGATTTTTTTCACAGGAAGGTCTACACCACTTTGCTGTAAGATCTTTGACACAACGGTGCCAGAACGCAGAAGGCTTGCACAAGGATTTAAGACGGACTGAACAGCTTTCCCAGTCGCCCGTTTTTCCCAAAAACGTTCCTTCGTTCCGATATAGACACTGTCTGGCTCGGCCTCTAAGAAGGATAAACAGATTACTTCGAGCGGCGTTATGAGTATCGGACATAATTCCATCTCAGCTTTTTGAATGAGCAGCACCGGCTTGTACATCACAAAATAAGAATCTGGAAGCTGCCTCGCAAGCATTCGCAGCTTTTCATCATATCGAATATGATGGGAGACGGTTGAAATATGTGAAATCGTTGAGCTCGCCCATTTTAATTGCACTTCAAAGAGATGATCCTTAAAAAAGTGAATCAGCTTCGTTTCATCGGTAGGGACGTTTCTGAAAACCCCTTGCTCTATATCTGTCGGCTCGTTAAAAAGACTCAGGTCCCGTTCCTTTTTCATATCGGCTTCTTTTTGCTTTCTCTTTAAGGAGAATTTCTTTCTCTTTTCTTCCTCCTGTTCAGGCACTTGTTGAGGAATTTGGTCAAATGGTTGCTGCGCCTCCTCTTTTGAAGCCTTTTTCAACTCGTCCCATCTTTGTTTTTTCAACCGATTGAATTGATTGATGTAGTGATGCGGGTCTTGTTCATATCGTGATATATAATCTTGAATTTTGATAATTTGCGCCATCTGCTGCTCACTCCAACTTCTAGAATCATTTATGTAGTGTAAATTGTTTGATTGCGTGATAACGAGGGGTTTCCTTCGGACGTATTTCAAATAAAGTGATACGCGAAACCTCCATCACATATGGCTCTTTGCGTAAAGGCGCTTGTTCTTCATAAAGGTCATCCGCATTCCATTTGCGTGCAATCGTTATATGCGGATGAAACGGTCTCTTTTCAACAGGGTGTCCTGCTGACAAGACGGCCTCCTTTACCTTTTCTCTTAAATGCATGAGCGGCTCACTTTCATGAGGCTTTGCAAAAAAGACTCTCGGGCGTTCCTTCGCACCAAACTGCCCTACCTCATTCAGCTCTAGTGGAAATGCAGATGCTTCATTTGAAAGGAGGTCAAGCAGCTGGATGATCTTTTTTAAACGCTCTTCTGGAATGGCGCCTAAAAAGACAAGGGTTACATGATAATCATGTGGTGCTGTCCATTTTTGAAAGAACAGTCCGCTCCTTTGATCAATGTCTTGTTTGATTTGATGCGCAAGTTGTTCAGGGATGTGAATCCCTATAAAATAATGACGGTTTTCTGACACAATATCACCTGTCCTTTTTTAACAAACTTTACGAATCCCCATTGATGATAGTATAACTAAAGAAATGCGGAATGAGAAGAAAGGGTGTCATCTGATGAAAGTTGCACAAAATATAGCTGAGCTGATTGGCGATACACCGCTTGTCAAATTACAGCGGCTCCAGCCAGAAAATGCGGCGGCTGTTTACTTAAAGCTGGAATCATTTAATCCTAGCGGAAGTGTCAAAGACCGCGCCGCTTACAATATGATTGTTGAGGCAGAAGAACAAGGGAAACTCACAAAAGGAGCAACCATTATTGAACCTACGAGCGGGAATACAGGGATTGGTTTAGCCATGAATGCTGCCGCAAGAGGCTACAAAGCTATCCTTGTCATGCCTGATACGATGACAAAGGAAAGAATCAATATTTTGAAGGCATACGGGGCGCAGGTCGTCTTAACCCCAGGAGAAGAAAAAATGCCAGGCTGCATCCGCAAGGCGGAAGAACTGGCTGCTCAAATTCCTCACAGCTTTATTCCGATGCAATTTGACAATAGAGCAAACCCAGATGCACATAGAGGAACAACAGCGGTCGAAATCATGGAAGCTGTGAACCAACTTGGACAGCCCCTTGGCGCCTTTGTCGCAACAGCTGGAACTGGCGGTACTATTACAGGAACTGGAGAGGAATTAAAAAAGGCATTCCCTCATTTAACCATCCGTGTAGCAGAGCCTAAGGGATCTCCAGTCTTATCTGGCGGGGAACCTGGCAAACATAAGCTCGTTGGCACAAGCCCAGGATTTATCCCCCAAATCTTAAACGAGGATGTCTATGATGAGATCGTGCAAGTAAGCGACGAAGATGCGTACCACATCACACGGGAGCTCGCTATGCTTGAAGGCATTTTAGTAGGCCCATCCTCTGGGGCGGCTTGCTATGCAGCCATTGAAACAGCGAAGCAATTGCCGGCAGATCAAATCGTGATCTGTATGACAGCAGATACGGGTGAACGATACTTATCAAGTGATGTTTTTCAAGATTAAAAAAGGAACAGGGTGATGAATCCCTGTTCCTTTTTCTTCTTTCACGGTTAAGATGCTTAGACAGATTTCACCTCAACCTGCTCCCCTGTGACGAGTAAAGCCTGTTCATCAGTAAGCGGACATAAATCAAGTGTCTCCTGATACTTCTCTATGATTTGCTCCGCAGCCTCGCCTAAATAGGCATTGTGCATATGCGGTACTGGATAGCGGCTTATTTCATTGAAACCTTGAAATGATGAAAGCTCCGGCGCCTTCTCCTGATCATCCATCATGGAGATATATTCAATGCTTGGCGCCATAATGATACTCCCCGCAGACTCTCCGATGTACAGCTTGCCGTTGTTGATTTCTTCTTTCAACACGTCATCGAGACGCTGCTTTCTTAACTCCTGCAATAAATAAAAAGTGTTGCCTCCTGAAACATAGATCACATCATTTTGTTTGATCATCTGTGTGATCTCTTCTACGGATTGTTCATCTACCTGCACAGTCTCAAGCTGCATGCCTAATTTCTGAAAGGCTTCCTTCGCTGCCTCCACATAGTGCGTGACTTCTTCTACAGCACTTGCCGTTGGAAAGAAAGTCACACGCTTACCTTTTAATGATTCACCTGCAAAGTCAGACAAGAGAGAATAGCTGTCTTTGAATGAAGAACTTAAGAACATTTTTTTCACTATGAATCCCCTCTTCTCTTTTCCAATTTCTATTTTGCTAATTCATACATAGCTTGTGCATAAAGAGCTGCTGCTCTTAGTAAGTCATCAATTTCAATATATTCATCCTTTTGATGGGCGCAGTCTGGTCTGCCAGGAAATAGAGGTCCAAACGCAACGCCAGCTTCTAAAGATCTCGCATACGTTCCTCCCCCAATGGCAATAAGGGTTGCAGGATCTCCCATTTGCTCCTCATATACCCGCTGCAAGGTTTTCACAAGCGGATGATCTTTTGAGACGTGATGCGGAGGGCTGTCTTCGAATTTTAGAAGGGACGCCCCTTTGATGCTTTCAATTCCTTTTTTGACGTCCTTGCCGTCTACAGTTACTGGATAGCGGACATTTAACCCTAGCTTTGCTTCCTCATTCTGTTTATAGCGGATTGTCCCAACATTCAATGTCAAATCTCCACTAATATCATCTTTGCAAGCAATTCCCAGATTTTTCCCTCTTGTATCCTGATCAAATAAAGCATTGATTTGGGAAGTAAAGGCAAGTCCCTGCTCATCTAATTCATGTCCGCATAAGAAATTCGCCATATGAATGCCCGCATTTGTCCCATGCGCCGGCTCCATGGCATGAACGGATACCCCTTTTAATGTAAAATGCAGTCCATCCGCTGTGCTTTTTACCTCACCAGATAATTGATGATCAGCAAGATAGGCTTCGAAGGCCGTTTTTAATGATTCAGCATCATGTGCCTGTGCAGCAGTCACAGTAGCAGCTGCCTCATCTGGCACCATATTGAGCCTCATACCCGATGCAAATTGCTTAAGCGTATAGCGCTGTTGATTCGATGGTTGTTGATATGTAAATGACAGGATGGCATCAATAATTCCTTTTTCCGCATGAATAATCGGAAAATCGGCGTCTGGTGCAAATCCGATTTGCGGCATTGCCTCATGCTTGAAATAATGGTCCACACAGCGCCAATCACTTTCTTCATCTGTCCCAATGATCATTCTGATTTTTTTCGACAGCTGCAGACCAGAATCTTTTAAGATCTTCAGCGCATAGAACGCTGCCATGGTTGGGCCTTTGTCATCAATAGCTCCGCGTGCAAAGATTTTATTTTCTCTGATATCCGCTGAAAATGGCGGGGTTGTCCAGCCGTCGCCAGCAGGCACAACGTCCACATGGCACAGCACACCTACGATGTCTTCGCCTTCCCCATATTCAATATGACCTGCATAGCCGTCGACATTCTTGACTTTGAAGCCTTCGTCTTCCCCTTTTTTCAGCATATACTTGAGGGCATCATCAACTTTTTCACCAAATGGCTTTCCTTCTTTGCCGCCTTCTTCATCAAGGACACTTTCAATTTGTAAGAAAGATTGTGTGTCCTTGATCAAGTCATCTTTTTTTCGTATTACTTCAGCTTCCCAATTCATTTTTTCCATTCCTCCTTGAAAAAAGGTTGCAATCCACCCTTAAAACGAATATTATATAAATTGTTTTGTAATAATGTTCGTAAATGGAGGATTTTATGTTTCAGTTAAAAGAAAATCAAACCAACATAAAGAAAGAAATCATCGCTGGTATGACGACATTCTTTACCATGGTCTATATTGTTGCCGTCAACCCAGGAATTCTTTCAAAAGCAGGTATTCCTTTTGACCAAGTCTTTACTGCAACAATCATCGCTGCTGTCGTCGGTACCCTCTGGATGGCACTCTTTGCAAATTATCCGATTGCCATTGCACCAGGCATGGGGCTGAATGTCTATTTCACCTTTACCGTTGTCGGCGGTGGCGGCATCAGCTATCAAACAGCGTTTAGTGCGGTATTTGTTGCTGGTATACTCTTTATTATTTTATCGTTAACATCCCTTAGAAAACAACTCATTCAAGCCATTCCAGATAATTTAAAGTACGGCATTACAGCAGGAATCGGGCTTTTCATTGCGTTCATCGGCCTCCGTCAGTCTGGAATCATTGCTGCTGATCCAGAAAACCTTGTGAAGCTTGGCAATTTAAGCTCGCCTGTTGTCGTTTTAACGCTTGTCGGCTTAATGATTTCGGTTATATTAATGGTTCTGCAAATAAATGGTGCACTGTTTATCGGCATGTTAGCGACTACATTGATTGCGCTCGCAACAGGCCAGCTTCATTTCCCTAAAATGCTGATGGACGTCCCTGCACTGCCTGAAGGCATGCTGATTACCAATCCAATCGCTGCTTTTGGTGATGTGTTCTCTCATCATTTATATGCTGTCGTCTTCTCCTTCTTACTGGTGACGATTTTTGATACAACAGGCACTATGATCGGCGTTGCCGAACAAGCCGGATTAATGAAAAACGGCCAGCTGCCAAAAGTGCGCAGAGCCCTGCTCGCTGACTCTGCTGCAACAACGGTTGGTTCTATGTTTGGTACAAGCCCAACCACTGCTTATATTGAATCATCATCAGGCGTTGCTGCTGGCGGAAGAACTGGACTGACTTCTTTAACGGTCGCTGCACTGTTTATTGTGGCATTATTTTTTGGCCCGCTCGTTCAAGCGATTTCGTCTTTACCATCCATCACATCACCTGTTTTAATCATTGTTGGCTGCTTGATGATGAACTCGGTGTCACGCATTCGCTGGAACGAACTAGACGAGGCATTCCCTGCTTTTCTTGTCATTCTTTCGATGCCGCTGACTTCTAGTATCTCTACAGGAATTTCACTTGGATTTATTTCATATCCGCTTGTGAAATTGGCGAAAGGGAAATGGAGAGAAGTACATGTGCTTGTTCTCATCTTTGCGGTGTTATTTTTCATTCAGCTCTTTTTCTTAGAAGGATAACAGAAACAGAAAAGGCACATCCTTACATGGAATGTGCCTTTTTTGCCTTCACTGTATTTTTTATTTTGTAAATCTTCTGAGTTTATTTTTCGAACGTTTGAACGTGACAGCTTCTATCGTATCCCTTATCATTATTGGGTTGTAACCGGATTCAAATCATGATATATACCATATTTCATTTCATGAAGACAAGTTTAAAAACACGTAAAGTTGACTTTTTGGTGGAACTAGATGCATAATAACGTGTATAATAGAATAAAACATTAAGAAACACGAACATTTACCATTGTTGCATGTCCTTATTTCGCAGTTTTAGTGTAGTAAGTTGTGGTTAGTCAAGTCCATCCGATCTTATTGATAGGGAGTGGTTTTTTGAAACCTTCAACAAACCGTATGATGACTCGAATTAAATCAGTTTATATGTTCATTCAAGAGAAAGGTCTTGTGACGACACAAGAGCTGGTTGATGAATTCGGGATCACACCTAGAACCATTCAAAGAGACTTAAACGTGCTTGCCTATAACGATCTTGTTCATAGTCCAAGCAGAGGCAAATGGGAAACAACGAGAAAAAAAGTAAAAATATCATCTTAAGCGTATAATGAATTGTCCATATAACAAAAAGAACCGGCGATATGCCGGTTCTTTTCTTTTGCAGATTGTTGACAAAGGGCTAAAATGATTTTTATTTTAGCTCTTTGTCTTCTTTTCAGCGTGATAGAAAACCTTTGAAGTCTAGGAAGAACGGCTACTTTTGCGGAGCGAATTTAACATTCGTGAGCACCAGCGCGCAGGACTGACAAAGAATGCGAGGGTTTGTCTACACGCTGAAGAACCGGCGATATGCCGTTTCTTTTCTTTTGTTCTTATGTTATTCACGATTCATTAAGCTGTCTAATTCTTCATCCGTCAATTCACGGTACTCTCCAGGTGCTAGATCTTCATCTAATGAGACAGCCCCCATTGTGAGCCTTTTTAAAAAGATCACTTCATTTCCCACCGCTTGGGCCATCAGCTTCACTTGATGGTACTTCCCTTCAGTAATCGTCAATCGGATGCGTGTATCTTCCTCTTCATTCGCATCGACTTCGACCTTCGCCGGCTTCGTGTGATAATCATCTAAGATAACAACACCCTCTTCAAGACGCTTAATGTCTTGATCACCTAAAGGATATTTCAAATGAACTTCATACGTTTTTGGCACATGCTTTTTTGGAGAAAGTAATTGATGAGCAAGCTGTCCATCATTTGTGAGGAGAAGGAGACCGACCGTATCCTTATCCAGTCTCCCCACAGGAAATGGCTCCCTTGCGATATCCTCCGGCTCGAGTAAATCCACAACCGTTTCATCCTGCAGATCTTCAGTGGCTGAAATCACCCCGTCCGGTTTGTTCATCATTAAGTAAATGAATTCTTTATATTCTACACGATCTCCGTGTACGAGCACTTCATCATTTGATGGATCAACATGATCTTTCACCTGCTTCGCCACTTCTCCATTCACTGTGACCGCCCGGGCCTTGACAAGCTTTTTCACATCTTTTCTTGAACCAAAGCCGCTGTTAGCAAGTAATTTATCAAGCCTCATGAATATCTACCTCTTCTTAACTCTTTTTTCTTAAAAATTTCGGCATACGGCTGCCAAGTACACGCTCTAGTAATCCCACCTTATAAGATAAGAACATATACACACCGCCGCCAGTGATCATGGAAATCAAAATGACGATACCCGCTTGTACAATTCCGCCTTCATAAGAAATCACTTGGTTCACAAGCTGACTTGTCATAAATGCCACCACACCCATGATCGCTGTTAAAATGCCAATCAGAATAAAACGTTTGAAAATTCTGCGGAACGAATAGCCGGCATGTCGTTTAATCATGATAAACATATACAAGATAGACGCACTGTAGCCTAATGCTGTTGCCAGTACAGAACCATTTCCTTGCAGCCAGCTGATCAGCGGGATGTTTAGAACCGTTTTAATAATGATCCCTAACAAAAGACTAACGATAGCAAATTTTTGTTTGTTAATCCCTTGCAGAATCGCTGCATTAATGGTGAATAAAGAAAACAATAATGCAACAGGTGCATACCAGAACAAAATGGAGATCCCAATCTCAGGGTGAACCGATGGATAGAAGAACCAATAAACCGGTCCAGCCAATGCCGAGATACCAAATGATGCAGGCAGTACGAAAAATAGAACGCCTTGCATCGTTTGGTCAATTTGTCGGTTTAATAATTTATAATTTCGTGATGTAAAAGATTCTGTGATAGTTGGAATTAATGTTAAACCAAATGCCGTCGCTAATGATACTGGAATCATTACAAGCTTAGGTAAATATAAAGTAACTATAGAAAGTACTGCAGTACTTATATCTTTAAAACCAGCATTAATCATTGCTTTATTAATAGTATTAGTATCAATGTAAGAGTATAGAGGAATAGCTAATCCAACAAAAACATATGGAGCAGCATAACTAAATAACTCAATAAATATTTTTTTATATCCAAGGCCTAAATTTGGTCCAGAATTAGGCTGCATCGCAAGTAATTTATCTTTCCGCTTGATCCAATATACATATAACGTGAATAAACCTCCAAAAGAACCAATCAGAGCAGCAAAAGTAGCATATCCTACTGCGATGACAAGCCCCCCGTTAAGCACCTTTAAAATGACATAAGTTGCCGTCAACAAGAAGATAATTCGGACTATCTGTTCAACAACTTGTGAAACTGCTGTTGGTCCCATCATTTGATGCCCTTGGAAAAACCCACGTATAAGACCCATAATCGGGACAACTAAGAGAGCCAAACTCACCATTCTAATTACATATGTCACTTGGTCAACAGTTAGTCCACCAGTTTCGGTTGATCCACCGAGCTGTATCTCAGCAAAAATTGGGGCTGATAAATATAAAATACTAAAAGCAATGATACCTGAAACAAGCATGACAGACATGCCGGCTCTAAACATTTTTCGTGTTGTCTCAAAGTCACCAATCGCATTATATTTTGAAACAAATTTAGATACTGCTGCTGGA
The DNA here is from genome assembly GCF_038630785.1 of Bacillus sp. FSL K6-1000. Taxonomy (NCBI): domain Bacteria; kingdom Bacillati; phylum Bacillota; class Bacilli; order Caryophanales; family Bacillaceae; genus Bacillus; species Bacillus sp. FSL K6-1000. The sequence continues at coordinate 2,712,680 of NZ_CP152042.1, forward strand.
AAACCCAGAGTAGCAATGCTAATGAAAATCGTAAACTGATTGTATCCATATTGGAATAGCGCACCACCAGTAGCTCCAACCATTGCGCTAAATGGAATTAAATAAATCATACCAAGAATACGAGAGAGATACGTCCCTATCGTTAAAACCAACGTACCACGAAGCAGTTTATTAGACATGCGCTTAACCACCATTTTTCTAATGAATATTCAACTTAACTATTTTACCACATCAACTCAACACACAGGTAACAAATCCAATACTGAAGTCACAAAACCAATCAATTCATATTTCAGCCTTCCCTAATCTTCGTTATAATAGAAAAATGACTGAAAGTAGAAAGAGGAATGTAACATGAAACATTATGATGTCATTGTCATTGGCGGCGGACCTTCTGGACTGATGGCCGCGATTGCATCAGCAGAGCATGGCGCTACTGTTCTGTTAATTGACAAAGGAAACAAACTTGGCAGAAAGCTGGCCATTTCTGGCGGCGGACGGTGTAACGTCACTAATCGCCTTCCAGTAGAAGAAATCATCAAGCATATTCCCGGAAACGGCCGTTTTCTATATAGTGCATTTTCTGAGTTCAACAACGAGGATATTATTTCATTTTTTGAAAACCTTGGCATTGAACTAAAAGAAGAAGACCATGGACGTATGTTCCCTGTATCAAACAAAGCACAATCTGTTGTGGATGCCCTTCTAGACAGGCTCCGCGCCCTCAATGTCACCATTCGAACGAACGAAAAGATTAAAACGGTTCTGTATCAAGACGGACAAGCAGCTGGAATTGTTACAAATAATGATGAAAAAATTTCAAGTAAGGCTGTCGTCATTGCTGTCGGCGGAAAAAGTGTACCGCATACCGGCTCTACTGGTGACGGCTATGCATGGGCAGAAGCAGCAGGTCATACCATTACAGAGCTTTTCCCAACAGAGGTACCGGTCACATCAGATGAACGATTTATTAAAGAAAAAGTGCTTCAAGGTCTTTCTTTAAGAAGTGTGGCTGTCAGTGTTTTAAATAAAAAAGGGAAACCCGTCGTCACACATGTCATGGATATGATCTTTACTCACTTTGGTTTATCGGGTCCAGCTGTTCTTAGATGCAGCGGATTTGTTGTGAAAGAATTGAAAAAGCAGCCGGCAGTCCGCCTGCAAATTGACTTATATCCGAAGCTGAATGACGAGGAGCTGTTCCAAAAGCTTCATCGTGACCTAAAAGATGAACCGAAGAAAGCCATTAAAAATGTCCTCAAGTCTTGGATGCAAGAACGCTATTTATTGTTTTTATTAGAACGGAACGGTATTGATCCACAAGACACATTCTCTGGTCTAGCCAAGGATAAACTGCGTGCATTTGCCCATGATTGCAAACATTTTATTGTGCATGCAAATGGTACACTATCCTTGGACAAAGCGTTCGTGACAGGAGGCGGCGTTTCTGTGAAAGAAATTGAACCGAAAAAAATGGCGTCTAAAAAAATGCCCGGTCTTTATTTCTGCGGAGAAATTCTAGACATCCATGGCTATACAGGCGGCTACAATATCACGTCAGCACTTGTGACAGGCAGGCTTGCCGGCATGAATGCTGCACTAGAAGCAAAGGAGAGAGTTCAATGATCAGACGTGCACTACCGATTGTTCTTGCGGTCGTTATTAGTTTGACAGCCGCTGTTTTCTTGAAGCTGTCGATTTCCCCGTTAAAAATCGCTATTGTTTTGGTGTTTACCATTTTCGCTGTATGTTTAAAAGAATATGTCTACCGTCTTCGCAAACGAATTGAGGAAAAATCGTCTTCCCATATCGATAGTTGATAAATGGAAGCAAAACATGTTACGGTAAAGTAGAGGTCGAGTGAGAAGCTCGCCTCTTTTTGTTTGAAATAAGTTGAGTTAGGGGATATTAAGCTAAGTCCTCTGCTTAAACGTGTAGAACAACAGGAGAGTGAGATGGTGTGAAAAACGTATCAAGTGTATTTTGGATTGTGATTGCGATCACATTTGTTGCCGTGATGTGGGGAGCGTTTTCTCCAGACACATTGCAAAATGTCACAGATCAAATTCAAACATACATTACAAATGACTTTGGCTGGTATTACTTGTTAGTGGTATCACTGCTTGTCGGCTTTTGTCTATTCTTTATCTTTAGCCCAATCGGTAAGATTACGCTAGGAAAACCGGGGGAAGAGCCTGAATTTGGTCTATTTTCTTGGTTTGCTATGCTATTTAGTGCCGGTATGGGAATTGGTCTTGTTTTTTACGGAGCAGCTGAACCGATCAGCCACTATGCTATTCAGTCACCAACAGGGGAGACTGAAACTGCACAGGCCTTCCGCGATTCCCTTCGCTATACATTTTTCCACTGGGGGCTTCATGCATGGGCGATTTATGCCATTGTTGCACTTTGCATTGCTTACTTTAAATTTAGAAAAGATGCACCTGGCTTAATCAGTGCAACGCTGCAGCCTGTTTTAGGAAATAAAACGAATGGATGGATCGGAAAAACCATCGATTGTATTGCGGTATTTGCAACTGTAGTTGGTGTTGCGACAAGCCTAGGATTAGGTGCAGCACAAATAAACGGTGGGTTGAATTATCTTTTTCATATTCCAATTGCCTTTAGCACACAATTGATCATTATTATCATTGTGACGGTGCTTTTCCTTGCATCTGCTTTGAGCGGAATTGGAAAAGGCATTAAATACTTAAGTAATATCAACATGGTATTAGCAGCTGTTCTGATGTTTTTCTTACTTTTGGTAGGTCCAACTGTTTTTATCTTAAATTCATTTACTGACTCGATTGGACAATACTTATCCAATATCGTTCAAATGAGCTTCCGTCTATCTCCTAATGATCCTGAAAAGAGAGAATGGATTAATGGATGGACGATCTTTTATTGGGCATGGTGGATTTCTTGGGCACCATTTGTCGGGATCTTTATCGCTAGAGTGTCACGCGGGCGAACGATTCGCGAATTTTTAGTGGGTGTCTTAGTCGCTCCTTCTATCCTAGTATTCCTATGGTTCTCGATTTTCGGTGTATCTGCAATGGACTTACAGCAAAAGAATATTGTCGATGTAGCAGGTCTATCAACTGAAACGATGCTCTTCGGTGTGCTTAATGAATATCCGCTGGCGATGATTACATCGATACTAGCACTCATATTAATCGCCGTATTCTTTATTACATCGGCTGATTCAGCTACATTTGTGCTTGGAATGCAGACAACCTACGGGTCATTGAATCCTTCTGGCAGTGTCAAAGTCAGCTGGGGCATTATCCAATCTGCTGTTGCTGCTGTGCTTTTATTTTCAGGGGGACTCGAAGCCTTGCAAAATACAGCCAAGCTCGCAGCCTTGCCGTTCTCCGTTGTCATCATATTGATGATTGTCTCGCTGTATAAATCACTAAATGATGAACGAAGAATCATCAAACAAGCCAATCAAGTCAATAAACCAAGAAGTCCAAGAGTAAAAAAAGCATAATCGCAAGCAAGAAAAAGCCGTTCCTCATCCGAACGGCTTTTTTCTATATACACAATTTAAGATTGTCTGGAGCTTGAGGATTCCTTTAAAATAGTATTGAATCATCACTTTCTACATAATGGAGGTTTATATGACGTTACCTACGTTCAAGTACAACCCAGACCCAGTTTTGTTAAACGTGATTAAAAAAGAGCATACGACATGTCCTGTTTGTGAGAAAGAAAGAGATTATGTGTACCATGGCCCTTTTTATGCTGTTGAAGATGTGGAGGGAATTTGTCCTTGGTGCATTAAAGATGGATCAGCGGCTAAAAAATACAATGGAACCTTTCAAGATGATGCGAGCTGTGATGACGTCGATCAAGAGGAATATATCGATGAGCTGATCTTCAGAACGCCAGGCTATCGCGGATGGCAGCAGGAATATTGGTTAAGTCATTGCGGAGATTTTTGTGCAATCGTCCAGTATGTCGGCTGGAAAGAGATTGAACATCTAGAGGAAGAACTCGCCGAGGATATCGAAGACATTTGCAGCGGCGAAGGATTAACGAAAGAGAACCTAAAGCAATGGCTCGTCAACGGAGGAGACTTACAAGGCTACCTCTTCCAATGTGTTCACTGCAACAAGCACCGTTTATATATTGACGCCAGCTAACCAAAGAAAAAGGACCCTTCAAGCAGGTCCTTTTTTTGATACCGTCTACTTTTTATATAAAATGAGTGCAGAAAAACAGTAGAGCTGTTCCCCTCCCTGCTCACAGATCACCGCTACATTGTACTTGATGTCAATGATTTGGTCGTCATCCATTCCTTTTAAAAAATGATTGATTTCACTCTGCAAATCTTTCTCATGCTCTTCATCAAATACAGCTACCTTTAGCACCTATGCCACTCTCCCTTCTCTCGCTACTCTATCTTTATGCACATAGAGAGAGGCATATGAATAAAAAACCTTTCATCCTATCGATGAAAGGCCTTCTGTTTACAGCTTCGGTTTTGTTTCTCCTGTCCAAGCAAGCATCCCACCAACAACATTGGTCGCTTGGTAGCCTTGATCTTCTAGGTAATAGCAGACATTTTCACTACGTTTACCAGAGCGGCAAATAATATAATATTCCTGCGTTTGATCGAATGCATCCAGCTTCTCAGGGATATCTCCCATTCGAATGTGGATCGCTTCCGGGATCACCCCTTCTGCTACCTCTTCATCCTCACGTACATCGACAAGCTGAATGGCGTCTTCCTGCTCCAGCTTTTGTTTTAATTCTTCTATTGAAATTTCTTTCACTGACACGAGTCTCACCTCTCCTTTTCATCACGGTGACACCATTATAGCAGATGGTTCACTTCACTGCGTATTCACCCGCTTCGATTGAAGGAAAGACGGCAGCAGCTTCTTCACTTCGGCTGTCTCGTGCTCACTTTCAAACTCTACCTTTTTAAAGACTTGATAGGCCAGCCACATATGACCGTAGGCAAGTATGCTCACACTAAAAAATGGCACGATTCCCGGTAAATAAGCAAACAGAACAAACAGCAGCACAGCCGAGAAAACAAGCATAGAGAGTGTATATTGCAAATATGACACACCAAGCAGCAGAGAGAATTTCAGATAGAGACGTTTTTTCCAATCGTAATGAGCAAGCAGCGGAAAAATATAAAATAAGCTCACAATAAACAGAAAACCAAAAATATATATAGCAAAGCGAAGTACATGTAAGGGCCAGCTCGTCGGATAGATATAAGCAAGGTCGACATAAATAATCGTTCCAATGATGAACAGCACCACTCCAATCATGTTAGAGCGGACAAACTCCTCCCGGTATACCTTCCAAAAAGTGCGGAATACATTGACCTGCTCATGCCCTTGTATCCACTTTCTCATCACGGAAAATAACGCAGTAGTCGCAGGCATCAAGCCAAAGATCCCAAGCCCTAGGATAGTGAACAAAAGCCATAACAAATTCGTATAGGCGAGTCTCATCACCCACTCACACATCCTCAGCATTCTGCTCATTGAACCATCATGATCCATCTCTTTCCCCTCCTCTCTTTCTCTTTACACCTTCTCTTTATGAAACAATTCATCAATTTCAATTGGGCGTTTTTCTGCGGCAGATCGCCACATGCCTTCTCCAAGAGCAATCGAATAAGCACCAGCCTCTGCACCTGCTAAAATGTCGTAGTGAATCAATGGATCTTTTCCTATAAATAAATCAGCCAAAAGCAGAGGATCTCCTCCGCCATGTCCGCCTGGCTGCTTGACGACTTCAATTGTCTCCTTTGATCCAAACATCGGGTAATAAGAAATTGTTTGTTCTGGGAATTGAAAAGGAATTCTTGATGGCACATGAAACTCATTTGTTTCAATACGCCCCTTCGTCCCATTAATAGCCAGACGATAGCCTTCATATGGGGCGGAGAATTGAATCGAATAGCTGAGCAGAGCCCCTTGATCATAAGCGACTGACGCCACATATGTATCCTCAATATCAATTTCCTGATCAAAAATGCACGCATCCGGGCGATAATTTGAGTACTGCTGCGTTTGCTCCTGACCGGATTCAATATGGTCGTCCTCCACCTTCGAGCGCTCAACCCGCGGATTCCACCTTGCTTCATAATGACAGATATCCTTCACATGACATGTTCCGCAAAATCTATTTTCCTCCCCGTGCAAGGGATTCCAAGGGCTTTCGCTGCCGTAATAGTTCAGCGCCCCGTAGGCAAATACTTGCTTCGGCTTTTGATCAATCCACCAGTTGACCAGATCAAAATGATGCGTCGACTTATGAATAGACAGTCCGCCAGAAAATTGACGTGTACGGTTCCACCTTTTGAAATAACTAGCACCATGATACGTATCAATAAGCCAGCTCAGTTCAACGGATGTGACCCTTCCAATTTTCCCATCTAGAATCAGTTCTTTTATCTTTCGATGGAAGGGATTGTAGCGATAATTAAAGGTGACCGTGACCTTTCCTTTACTTTCCGCCTCTTTTTCCATCACTTTTTTGGCGTCTTTTGCTGTTGTCACCATCGGCTTTTCGGTGATCACATCTAGATCATGGTCAAGTGCCTGCATGATATACGTGACATGTGTATCATCCCTGCCTGCCACAATGACGATATCTGGTTTTGCTTTCTTGACCATCTGATCAAATGCATCTTCATGAAAAAACGAAACGCCCCGGAGTGATGGAAAACGCTCCTGACAAAGTGTATACCGCTGATGATCTATATCTAGGAGCCCTGTAATCTTATACTGCTCATTGAAATCCTCTGTAAGCGGTCGAATAAACATATTGAACGCACGATGACTCAGCCCGCAAATCACGACCCGTTTCACATTCCTCACCCCATTTTCTATTGGTTTTCACGAAGCTGTTTCATGAGAGACAGCGCCTCTTTCGTCTTGTCAGCATACACGGGAATAAAAGCGACCATATCTCGATGTAATTGAAAGGTATAACCGTTGAGTTTTTTCTTTCCTTTATTGATTTGTACCGCATAATCGACCGTTTTCCCTGTCTTTTTGTCCTCGACCGTATATGGTCCTTCTGCTTGATCGCCTATTTCCATCTCTTCCAGCAGCTGAAAGCTTTCAGGATCATCATACGTTCTAAACATTTCTTCTGGGACAAGCATCACGTCCCCCTCTTTTGAGGTAATTTCAACAAGAAGCTTTTCAGGAACCGCCGGAAAGATGTGGACGCTATAAGTCTCTTGTTCCGGCTGAAAAGCCTTCTCCACTAATTGATCCTTCATTCCCTTTGACATATCAGAAAAAATCAGGACATCGATACCGTTTGTTTTCCCCTGACAGGCAGATAAACAGACGGCAGCGATGAAACTGATGAGCCATACGGCGGCTCTTTTTTGCCTTCTCATGCCTTTTGAAAAACAGACAGCTTTTCTAGCTCAGTTAACGCCATAATAAAAGCGCCTGCCCCGTGCAAGTCATTTGTGCTCCGCTCTCTTCCAACGTAATAATCATAAAATCCCGCAGATGTTCCAATACAGATATCGTTGATGGTAAAATCACCATTTTCTTTCTCAGCCGTCTTATGCTGAATCAAGCCTTGATATGCTTTGACCACATGATCAACATAACGGAGGCCCACATACCCTTCATTCATGGCCTTTGCCATGGCGTACATGAATAAACACGATCCCGAGCTTTCAAGCCAATTGTCACTGTGATCTCCTTTATCAATGATTTGATGCCAGAGACCTGTCTTTTGATCCTGGTACTTTGCCACACTTTCCAGCATGTCTGTCAGTGTTTCCTTCCACACTTTCCGCATTTCATGCTGCTCGGGCAGGTCCTCGATCATATCCGCTAATGCAAGGACATACCAGCCAAACGATCTCGCCCAAAACTCTGGGGAACAGCCGGTCTTTTGATCAGCCCATGGCATCGTTTTTCGTTCATCCCACGCGTGATAATATAGACCTGTTTGTTCATCTTTCGTATGCTTTCTCATGAGATGCTCTTGATGGATGACCATATCCACAAGTGACTCTTCACCTTTAAGCTGAGCATACTTTAAGGCAAAAGGACCGCCCATGTAGAGACCATCGAGCCACATTTGATAAGCATAATTATCTTTATGCCAAAATCCGCCCTCAGACGTGCGGTTTAGCGTACGATAAAGTCCGCGCAGCTTCTCCGCTGCGAGCACATACCGCTTCTCTCTCGTTCGTTCGTAAAGAGGGAATAAAATGAGCCCTGCTTGTATGGCATCAAGCTCATCCCTGCGAAATAACAGATTACCGTACTCATCAATGAGTGAATCCGCATAGTTTTTCACATAATCGAAATACGCCTCGTTCCCCGTTGCCTCATATAGCTTCATAACGCCGCAAAGGAAAACGCCTTGATGATAATGCCATCTTCCAGCTGGCGGCAGCTCAATCGGTGTATACGCTTTCATAATGGTTTGTGCTAATTTCTCTGCATGCTCAAGCGGTGATCCCTTTTCAATCGATAATGTCATTCTTCCTCATCTCCCTTTTTAATAAATACCTTCTTCCCCGAATTTCTTCGCTAAACGGTTTGCCAGCATGACCAAAATAAGTCCAACGGCTGCTTTAAATAAACCAACAGCGGTACTATAGCTGAATTGTCCTTGCTTAAGACCTGCTGTATAAACGTACGTATCAAAAATCTCCGCTACTTCCCGGTTCGTTGCGTTCAGTAATAGATAGACATGCTCAAAGCCAAGCTCAAGCGTATCACCGATTTTTAAAATAAGCAGAACGACAATGACACTTTTAATGGCAGGAAGTGTGATGTGCCACATTTGTCTCAATCTCCCCGCACCATCCATTTTTGCTGCTTCATATAGCTGCGGATCTACCGCTGTAATCGCCGCAAGGTAAATGATCGTCGACCAGCCTGCTTCCCGCCAAATCACCTGTAAAATGTACATTGGTCTAAACCATTCCTGACTAAGAAGGAAGTTAATCTTTTCCCCTCCAAAGAAAGCAATCAATTCATTAATTAACCCGCCATCTACTGTTAACAAAACAAAAGATAAGGACACGACAATGACCCATGACATGAAGTGAGGGATATAAATCATCGTCTGTACAAATTTCTTAAACAATGCCAATCTCACTTCATTTAAAAGAAGGGCTAATAAGATCGGAATTGGAAAGAAAATCACAACATTCATGGCAAATAAAATCAGCGTATTTTTTAATAAGATGAAAAATGTTGGTTCTGTAAACAAGCGAATAAAGTGTTTGAAGCCAACCCACTCACTGCCAAGAATACCGAGAAACGGCTGGTAATCTTGAAAGGCAATGATGAGCCCCCACATTGGCACATATTTAAAAACAAGAAAATAAATGAGCCCCGGCAAAATCATTAAATACAAAAACTTTTGACTAAGCAGTTGATTAAGTAAGCGCTTTCTTTTTTCGTTTTTCAAAGCTGCCGCAGGCACACCCTTGGCAGTGACATCCTCTGTTTTCATTGATAAAGCCTCCCCTCATGCTGATGCATGTGTTAACTGTATCTTAAGGATGAAAAATCCGTCTACAATCATATCAACAGATCATATTTTCATAGGTGAAGCTACTCAAAACGTTACATAAAACATAAGAAAATGATCCTAATCTCAGAAAATGATTATTGACAAACCTACCAGATTTTTGGATTAATAAATTAAGGGGAAAAGATTGTTTCGTTTGAAATGGGGGGGTTTTATGAAAAGAAGGCAGTATAAATTTTATTACAAGCTTGTGACGTTTTTTTTCATACTTAGTACGATTCCTGTTATCATTGTCGGTATTTTTTCTTATCAGCATTCGCAAAAAACAGCACTTGAAAATATCTCAAATGAAAAGCTCGACAGCGTCAAACAAACGCAATCCAATATTGAGCATATTTTAAAAACGGTTGATCATTCTCTCACTCACTATGTCAGTTCGACACCTCTCCTTCAAACACTGGCAGAACCTTTAAATCCAGACCAATTCCAGCTTTATAATCAAGTACAGCAGGAACTGAACTACCTGCAAACCTTTGACACCGACCTTTCCAATATTACACTCGTCAGTAAAATGGAAGACTGGTACATGAACAATTCGGGGCTTTATCATGTCACAAGCGAAGACCAAGAAAAAGCGCTGACCTCTTACCTCAATATACCAAGTCACTCCAGCTGGGCACTTGAAGAGAATAATCCACTTGTTGCGACTAAAGAAGGTAAAGCATCCTTTTGCAAGTACAATGTGAATTTAATCAAACAACTGCCTATGAACAGCGTTCAAAAAAAGGGAATCGCTGTCGCCAGCATTCCAAGCTGCGTGATTGCTGATAACATGCCTGACTTCTCTCAATCAGATAGCATGTTTGTCATCGATACAAACGGAAAAGTGCTGCTACATAATCGCAAAGAACAAATTGGTGAATCGCTGAAATATCAAGATTTCGTCAAGCATGTGCTCTCACTTGAAAAACGATCAGGACAATTTGATATGAAGATCGACGAACTCAACTATCAAATCACATTTCAAAAATCTGATTATAATGAATGGACGTACCTATCCTTTGTTTCTATTCCAGAACTTAAGCAGCAAACGAAATCAATCGGGTGGATTACCTTTATTATCTGCACTATTTTGTTAGCGCTTTCATTACTATTTTCATGGTTTGGTTCCAGACACTTTTATAAACCCATCCGCTTATTATACGAGTCATTTGCACGCAATGAATCATTTTTGCAAAAACAGCCTTTTCAAAATGAATTTGAGTTAATTGAATCGAGTATTAAACAAATGAAAGATCAAAACAATGATTTAGAGGAACGGATTGAGCAGCAAGTGACACACTTACAGCAATATTTTATGGTACGTCTGCTGCTTGGAAAGCTGACAGATGAAGAAGTAAACAACCGGTTCCAAAGCTTAGGCTTTCCCCAGGGCTGGTCTCATTTGTCCATGCTCGTGACCCAAATTGATACGTTAAAAGGAACACCTTATGAAAAAAAAGATGCTGATTTGCTTTTATTTGCGATCAATGGACTGATCGAGCAGATTATTCCGCAAGAGGAACACCTTCAGCCAACCGTTGTCAATGAACATCAAACAACGATTATCCTTAACCACTCAAAATCAGACGAAGAGTTTACTGAATATTTAAATCAATTAGCAGAAACCATTCAGCAGCGTATCGAAGAAGAGCTCGGTTTATCGATCAGCATTGGGATCAGCCGCCAGTTTAAGGAGCTTACGATGGCAAAACACGCTTACATTGAAGGAAAAGAAGCCTTAAAATACAGACTCAAAGCAGAGAAAAAATCCATTATCTTATATGAGCATATCCAGCAAGGAAAGACGTTCAAAACCCATTTTCCAAAGCAGCTGCAGCATGATTTATTTGATGCGGTGAAAGCTGGCGATCAAGGCAAAGCGGATCACTATTTACATGTGCTCCTGCAATCCATTTTCTCTAAAAATGCAGGACCGCACGAATACCAGATCGCCCTCGCTCGTTTTTTAAACAATTTAATTGAGCTGATGCATTTGCTGGGTATTGAATTATTTGAGGTAGAAGACAACAAAATGCTCTATGATACGATTTTTGAATTTAAAACCTTTGAAGATACAGAAGCATGGCTGAAACATGAGATCATCCGGCCAATTATTGACCAGCTTGCTGCACGTGAAGACTCACAATACAAAAACATCTCAGAAAAAATCATTCATATTATTCATCAAGAATTCGACTCAGATCTCACCTTGGATGAAATCGCCACACGCCTGCACTACAATCCCAATTATTTAAGCAGTATTTTCAGAAAGGAAATGGATATCTCCTTTAGTGAATATCTCTCTTCCTACAGACACCATGTCGCTAAAAACTGGCTTGTAGAAACCGATATGTCCGTCAAAGAAATTTCGGAAAAACTGAAATATAAAAACCCGCAAAATTTCATCCGATCCTTTAAAAAGCTGGAAGGCACAACTCCTGGTAAATACCGCGACCAGAAAAAAGGCACGTAACACAAAGAGTCCCGCTCTCACACGAAAGCGGGGCTCTTTTATTTAAACTGTTCATTTAAGATGCTGTCTTCCAGCACTGAAAGCGGCTCTCCATACACACGTTCAATATGAGCTGCTCCCCAATCGCATAGCGCATTGAGAATTCTTTCGAGTGACTGTCCGTATTCACTTAATTCATATTCCACTTTAGGCGGCACCTGTTCATAGACAATCCGGTTAATGACGCCATCACTTTCAAGCTCTCTCAGCTGCTGCGTCAGCATTTTTTGTGTGATGTTTGGCATAAGCCGCTTCAATTCGCTCGTACGTTTTTTCCCGTGTGTCAAATGACATAAAATCACACACTTCCACTTCCCGCCTATGACATCAAGCGTTGCTTCCACAGAGATATTATATTTTTTCTTTTCCATCGAATATTCACTCCTCTTTGTACGAACAGGCACTTTTTAGTACCTATATTACAAAAAAGTACGTACTTTTTTTTTCGTCATCTATGTTAGATAATAACTCTTGCCGATCGGCTTCGTCTATCAAAATGTCATCACAGAAGGATGTGAACTTACTGATGAAGAACAAGCAAAACCATTTTGCTCTGCTCGCACTAGCAATTAGTGCTTTTGCTATAGGAACAACTGAGTTCATTAGTGTCGGTCTTTTGCCAATGATCTCAGAGGACTTTGGAGTGAGCGTCAGTCAGGCGGGCTGGACTGTCTCTTTATATGCACTTGGTGTGACATTTGGAGCGCCTATATTGACTTCCCTTACTTCCACGATGAAAAGAAAGACATTGCTTTTGCTCATTATGCTCGTCTTTTTGATTGGTAATACACTTGCCACCATTGCCCCGACCTTTTCAGTGCTGTTAATCGGCCGGGTGATTTCAGCCTTGTCCCATGGAATCTTCATGTCCATTGGCTCTACGATTGCTGCAAGCCTTGTCGTGAAAGAAAAACGGGCAAGCGCCATTGCCTTTATGTTCACTGGTTTAACAGTAGCGACTGTGACAGGTGTGCCATTCGGGACATTTCTTGGTCACGAGTTCGGCTGGCGGACATCATTTGGTGTAATTGTGATCATTGGTCTGATCGCACTGATATCCAACTATTTTCTTGTTCCGTCTCAACTAAAGCAGGGTGTGAAAACATCCTTTAAAGATCAAGCTGTCCTATTAAAAACAAAAAGAATCTTACTTTTATTTGTCATTACAGCCACAGGGTATGGAGGAACCTTTGTCGTCTTCACATATTTATCTCCTCTCTTACAGCATGTCACAGGTCTTGCGCCTGGGGCTGTGGCGTTGATCCTGCTTTTATACGGAATCACGATCGCAGCCGGAAATGTCATTGGCGGAAAAGCTGCTAATGCACAGCCAATGAAAGCACTGATCTATATGTTTATTATCCAAAGCATCATCTTGTTTATCCTTAGCTTCACTGCAGGATTCACAGTGTTAGGCATTGGAACCGTCATGCTGATGGGTCTGTTTGCTTTCATGAATGTACCTGGACTGCAAGTAGCCGTCGTTGATTTTGCCGAAAGATACACCCCTGGAGCAGTCGACGTCGCATCTGCTATGAATATCGCTGCCTTTAATGCCGGTATTGCCATTGGCTCATTTTTAGGCGGCATCGTGACAGATTCACTTGGTCTTGTGCATACAGGCTGGGTCGGCGGCATCATGGTCCTCATCGCAGCCATTCTTACGATGATCAGTTATCAAATGGAACAAAAAGAACAAATACAAACCAACTAAAGGAGTTTTTATTATGGAACATTTACAAAGTACAAAAACATTAAACAATGGAGTCCGCATGCCAGGCTTTGGCCTTGGTGTATTCAAGGTGGAAGATGGAGCAGAATTAGTTGATGCTGTCAAAACAGCCATTCAATTAGGCTATCGCAGTATTGATACAGCAGCTATTTATGGAAATGAAGAAGGTGTTGGACGAGGCATACAGCTTGGTTTAGCAGAAACAGGACTGCGCCGCGAGGACATTTTTGTCACATCAAAAGTGTGGAATGCCGATTTAGGATATGAATCTACCCTTCATGCATACGAAGAAAGCTTGAAAAAACTTCAGCTTGACTACCTTGATCTGTATTTAATCCATTGGCCAGTTGAAGGAAAATACAAAGAAGCTTGGCGTGCACTGGAAACCTTGTATCGTGAAGGAAAGGTCAGAGCCATCGGAGTGAGCAACTTCCAGCCGCATCACTTAGACGAGCTATTAAAAGATGCAGAGATCAAACCAGCTATCAATCAAGTAGAATTTCATCCAAAGCTAACGCAGGAAACACTCTATACGTATTTGAACTCTCATGGCATTCAAATGGAAGCTTGGTCACCGCTGATGCAGGGTGAACTGCTGCATCACCCGCTGATCACAGAGCTGGCAGACACGTACAGTAAAACACCTGCTCAAATTATTTTGCGCTGGGATGTACAAAAAGGTGTCATCACCATCCCAAAATCAACGAAAGCACATCGTTTAAAAGAAAACGCTGATATATTTGATTTTGTCTTAACTGATGAGGATATGAAACGTCTTTCTGACTTAAATGAAAACAAACGTATCGGTCCAGATCCAGACAACTTCGACTTTTAATCAAAACACCCCCGCTTTTTTGCTTTGCGGGGGTGTTCCTATTGATCATTTTGATTTTTTAAAGGAAGCCTCATATTCTTCTATGATTTTATTCCCACCATTTGATTTCCATTTCTCTACATCTTTCTGAAATTGATCTTCACTGATGTCTCCAAGAATGAACTTATACGTCGCATCATCGATGATTTTCTTCAATTCGTTTCCACGCTCTGATGCTGTTTCTGAATACAGGCTTTCAGCAGGATTGGCAACGATGATGTTTTTATTGTCTTCTTCTAGCTCTTCATATTTAGAACGAACTGCATCCCCTTTATTTTTCAAGTAACGTTTATCAATTCCTACAAGACTGACAAGTGGCTGGACATCTGTCTGCCAGCCTTTCACTTGGCTTTCTTCCCTGACAAATGTATTTCCTTCTTCTTTCTTATAATGCTGGCCATCGATACCGTACGTCATGAGACCATACACATCTTCTTCAGCAATGCGGTCAAAGAAGGCCAAAATCCGCTTTAATTCTGCCTCTGATTTCACGCTTGTTTTAGGGAATGCGAAGATGCCATTATGACCACCTGATGCCCACACACGTTCTTTGCCATCTGGGCCTTTGATTCGGTTGATAATATCTACTTTCATGTTTTTATCTGTCGCATCATCTCGCAGGTTCACGGCATCTACCATATTTCCAACATAGATGCCTGCTTTTCCTTGTGAGAATAATTCCTGCTGCTGTGTTTTGCTTGTCACTGGGAAGTCTTTGTTGATATAGCCATTATCACGCAGCTTTTTCATGTATTTCATTGTATTCATATATTCATCTGTCATAAAGTCTGGCGTGAATTTCCCGTTTTCTTCTTTCCAGTCTGTAGGCATACCTTCATATGAACCAAGTGTTTTAAATGCTCCATAAATTAAATCGTTCCGATCCGTAAAGCCAATTGTATCCGCTTTTCCGTTTTGATTCGGGTCTTTTTCAGTAAAGGCTTTGGCTACTTCATATAGATCATCCAATGTTTTTGGTGTATCCAAATTTAAATTTTCAAGCCAATCCTTTCGAATGACAATCCCTTGTCTTGAAAGTGGTCTTTCTCTATAGATGCCATAAAGCTTGCCGTCTATAGAGGCGTTTTTATTAATCAGTTCGTTCATCTTACTTAAATTTGGATAATCCTTTAAATACGGACCGACTTCCCAGAACATGCCTGATCTGAACGCATTAATCGCAGACGAATTTTTAATGTCTTGAATCGTCACAATTTGCGGCAAATTCCCTGCTGCAAGTGCGGAATTTAACCGATCTTCCTTCACAGCATCAGGCACCCATGTAATATCAAGCTCTGTATTTGTGAGCTTCTCAATCTCTTTTAAAACGGAATCCTTCGGCGGCTGCTGATGATATAAAATTGCCATCCATGTCAGCTTTACCTTTTTGTCTAAATCAACCTTCTCATCTGATGAGTTTGCCCCTTTACTTGAACATGCTGACAAAATACCACTTGCTGCAAATAACAGGACAAACGCAATCAGCCATAATTTCTTTCTCCCCATAAGATCCCTCCGTTGTTCCATCATTTTAACCCTTTACAGAACCTAGTAATGCCCCTTTGTTGAAATGCTTTTGAATAAATGGATAGACAAGCAGAACCGGAATGGTCGCCACAACAATGACAGCCATTTTAATCGTTTGGTCTGGCGGTGGTGTGGATGAGCCCATATCCGACATATCTCCCTGCATTCCGCTTGAGACAATGACAATCTGTCTCAGCAGCACCTGAATCGGCCATTTCACTGAATCATTTAAATACAGAATGGCGGTCATATACGTATTCCAATACGTCACGGCATAAAAAAGTGAAATGGTTGCAATGGCTGGCAAAGAAAGTGGCAGCACAATTTTAAAGAAAATCCCTAAATCGTTACAGCCGTCCATCTTCGCTGATTCCTCAAGACTTGCCGGTATGTTTTGAAAAAAGTTTTTCAAAATGATTAAATTGAACGCATTGATTGCAACCGGTAGAATAAGTGACCAATACGTATCAAGCAGACCAAGTGTTTTCACCACAATAAACGTCGGAATCATACCTCCGCTAAACAGCATCGTGAAGACAACGAGAAACATCAGTGTTCTCCGGCCTTTTAGCTCCTGGCGAGACAGCCCGTATGCCATAAGCGAGGACAAAAACATGCTGACAGCTGTTCCAACGAGCGTCACAAGAATGGACACAATGAGGCTGCGATACACAATATCTGTAGAAAAAATGTATCGATATGCCTCTAAAGAAAACGTCGTTGGGAACAGGATAAACTTCTTCGTGATGACCTCTTCTACTGTTGCAAAAGAGGCGGCAATGACATGGATGAACGGAAGCACACATATTAATGCGAACATGAGTAGAAAAGAGTAATTAAATAAATTGAACAATCGGCCTTTAATAGAACGATCTATGTTCATCACGCCCTTTCTTTGAAAGCGTTATCATTTCAACTGAAAGTAAGCTGCAGCCTGTGACGATATCGTGATTAAAATGTAACAAACGAGGGAAGAAAGCGTCTATAATCATCTTGACAGTCCAACTGGAAAGATCATGTCAGCCGTGCTTTTATGCTCATGAAACAAAAGAATAGGATCATTAGCTCATGACATGATTATGCCCTATGTCTGATCATTTTCTCCAAGGAGTTCCGCCGTATTGACATCTGGTTTGTAGCCTAACTCCTGCTTCGTTTTCTCAGTAGACCACGGCTTTTCTTCATTCTCTGAGACAGCATAATAAGTTCCAAAGGGAATATCCGATTCAATCGCTGCCTTTGTCATACCTGCAAGATCCTCATGTGACAGCAGTGTTCTTTTTGTTCTTTGTTTTTTGTGTAATGCCTTCATTTCATCTGTTACAACTGTTCCAATCCGTAAATTGATGACAGACATTCCCGTTTGATCGTGGAACAAACGGCCCAGCTGTTCGGATGCAAATTTTAAAATGCCATATACATTTTTAGTCGCAGGCACATCGTCAGTTGTAATCTGCCATCCAAGTAAGGAGCGTCCATCCTCTTCATAACGATCCGTCACATGGTTGCTGCTTGCAAAAATGACTTTTCGTATGCCAAGCCGCGCGGCTGAACGAAACATATAATAGGTACTCCTCCAAAAAATATCAGTCATTTTTGCAAATTCTTCATGATCCATCACATCATGCGTCATGTCAATGTTTAGAAGATGCAAGATGACATCTGTATCCCGCGGAATTGCCTCATATACATTCTGTTCATTCGCTGCATCGGCTAAAATGACTCCTTCTACACAGCTCGTCAGATCAATAATCGTGACACTGTATTCAGTAGAGAGCGCTTTTGTTAAAAGGCGTCCAATTACACCGCACCCGCCAATGATGGTGATTTTTTTCATCTGTCTCCTCCTTTCTTTTGACGTAGTATGTCCAAGCGTTTTCTTGATTACAGCCACTTTTTCAAAAATCGTGTCGCCTCGTGACGCATAGCGGCTGTTTCAAAATGACCTGCATGAAGATGGGCAAGCTGATATCGTTCTTTCAATGAAGCAGCTTGATAGGTTTGACTCAATACCTTTTGAATCCTTCCAACGCCTTCAGCAGGCGTGAGCTGATCAAGTTTTCCAACTAAGCTTAAATGCGGTCTTGGAAAAATCATTTCTTGAATGTCCGCTGCTGTAAAATACTTTGCTAATCTCGGTACATAGTAATAAAAGCCATGCCTATCCAAATTGTTCGTTTCAATTAATGTATGATGATCCACCTGTGCGCAAAGATCAATACACACACTTACCCTCTCATCAAGTGCAGCCGTCCACCAGGAAAGGAGACCGCCCATTGACATCCCAAAGACAGCTAACCGGTCCGCCAGTACATCAGATCGAGATAGCAAATAATCAATCGCACACATGCTTTCATACAGCATCATGCCCCACATCACTTTTCCTGTTAAAAGCATTTCCTTAAAAATTTCACTTTCTGTTCTTCCCCTTCTCTCACCAAACCCTGCATGATCAATGGCCAGTACACTATATCCTTTTGACGTAAACTCTTTTGCATATGAAGGCGTTTGCAAATAATGAGCACCCTCTAACAGCTCTTCCTTCCCGTTGACATAATTACCGCCATGAGAGTGCTGAAACAGTACTACGGGTCTTTTTTTCACCGTATCCTTCGGTTTCACGAAATAAGCAGGGACTTCCTCTACGCCATTTATGGAGAGAATGAGTGTTTCCACTACATATGATTCACGTTCCTCCATTTTTAACGTATAAGCCTCCACGCGATGACGTTCTGGCATTTCTCCTAACAGACTGAGCAGTTGTTCACGTTTGTTTTCCTTTTCCATTGACGTCACTCCTCATTTTCTTGATCACCTGTTAAAATACGAGACCGATGCAGGAATCACCTTGTTTTCGACAAAATTATGTCCCGGGAAATAAAGAACACCCACCGGTTAAATACCGATGGGTGTCATCATTAGTTCGCAACAATATTGACAAGCTTCCCAGGAACCGCAATCACTTTACGAATGGTTTTCCCTTCCAGCTGTTCTTTTACTCGTGCATCATTTTTCGCAAGCTCTTCTAACTGCTCCCTTGTTGCATCAGCAGGAACGGTTAATTTTGCTTTCACTTTACCGTTAAGCTGTACGACAATTTCTACTTCATCGTCGACAAGCTTTGACTCATCATATTGAGGCCATGCTTCATAAGAAATAGACCCTTCATGACCAAGTTTATTCCAAAGCTCTTCTGCAAGATGCGGTGCAATTGGAGAAAGAAGCTTTACAAAGCCTTCTGCATATTCTTTCGGCAGTGTATCAGCCTTATAGGCATCGTTGATAAACACCATTAATTGTGAAATGCCTGTATTGAAACGCAAGCCTTCATAATGATCAGTTACCTTCATGACTGTTTCATGATAGCTGCGTTCTAATGCGCCGCCAGATTGCTCTGTCACTTTATCACTAAGTGAGCCATCTTCATTTGTAAATAGACGCCATACACGATCAAGGAAACGACGAGCGCCATCAAGTCCTGTTTCAGACCAAGCAATTGACGCATCTAAAGGTCCCATGAACATTTCATAAAGTCGTAATGTATCTGCACCATGAGATTCTACGATATCATCCGGGTTGACCACATTTCCTTTTGATTTACTCATTTTTTCATTGTTTTCCCCAAGAATCATGCCTTGGTTGAACAATTTCATGAAAGGTTCTTTTGTTGGAACAACACCGATATCATACAAGAATTTATGCCAGAAGCGTGCATATAGAAGATGTAGTACAGCGTGTTCTGCTCCGCCGATATACACATCAACTGGAAGCCATTTCTTCAGCTTCTCAGGAGATGCAAGCTCTTCTGAGTTATGAGGATCAATATAACGTAAGAAATACCAGCAGCTTCCTGCCCACTGCGGCATTGTATTCGTTTCACGGCGGCCTTTCTTACCTGTTACAGGATCTACAACCTCAACCCAGTCTTTAATATTGGCCAATGGTGATTCACCTGTACCACTTGGCTTAATCTCAGTCGTCTTAGGCAAGATCAGTGGAAGCTCTTCCTCTGAAACAGCTGAAGATGTTCCGTCCTCCCAATGAATGATTGGAATTGGTTCACCCCAGTAGCGCTGACGGCTAAATAGCCAGTCTCTTAAACGATATGTGACTTTCTTTTCACCTTTTTGATGTTCTTCAAGCCATGCAATCGCTTTTTCAATCGCCTCTTCTTTTCCTAAGCCATTTAGGAAATCAGAGTTAATGTGCTTTCCATCACCTGTGTAGGCTTCTTTTTCGATGTCTCCGCCTTCTACCACTTCTTTGATTGGAAGATCAAAGGTTTTGGCGAATTCATAATCACGTTCATCATGAGCAGGTACGGCCATAATCGCCCCTGTTCCATAAGTGGCTAACACGTAATCTGCAATCCAGATCGGCATTTTTTCACCATTTAACGGATTGATGGCATATGCCCCTGTGAAAATACCCGTTTTCGTTTTGGCAAGATCTGTCCGCTCTAAATCACTCTTCGATTGAATTTCTTTGATATATGCTTCGACTGCTTCTTTTTGAGTAGCTGATGTAATTTTTTCAACTAGTGCATGTTCTGGAGCAAGCACCGCATAAGTTGCACCAAATAGTGTATCAGGACGCGTTGTAAAAACCGTAAACTGTTCGTTATGCCCTTCTACTTCAAAATGAACATGAGCACCTTCAGAGCGTCCGATCCAGTTACGCTGCATATCTTTGATGCTTTCAGGCCAATCAATGTCCTCTAAATCTTCTAACAGCCTGTCCGCATATGCTGTAATCTTTAGCATCCACTGCTTCATAGGACGTCTTTCAACAGGATGGCCTCCGCGTTCACTTTTTCCATCAATGACTTCTTCGTTTGCAAGCACTGTGCCAAGCGCTGGGCACCAGTTCACTGGTACTTCATCGATATAGGCCAATCCTTTTTCGTACAATTTTAAGAAAATCCATTGTGTCCATTTGTAGTAATTCGGATCTGTTGTGTTGATTTCTCGATCCCAATCATACGAGAACCCTAGTGATTGAATTTGGCGGCGGAAGTTATTGATGTTCTCTTCTGTAAAGGCCGCCGGGTCATTCCCTGTATCAAGTGCATACTGTTCTGCCGGGAGACCAAATGCGTCCCATCCCATTGGATGAAGAACATCATATCCCTGCATACGTTTCATGCGTGATAAAATATCCGTTGCTGTATAGCCCTCAGGGTGCCCGACATGAAGCCCTGCTCCTGATGGATATGGAAACATATCAAGCGCATAAAACTTCGGTTTATCTTCCGAGTCAGATGTGGCGAATGTTTTATGTGTCAGCCAATAATCCTGCCACTTCTTTTCAATTTCCCGATGCTGAAAACTCAATGTGAAAACCTCCTTTAATATGTACGGCTTTATCTGCTTAGATGACCACTGCAAGAATTCAGATTTTTCTAAAATCAACAAAAAACCCTCATCCCTGGAAAGGGACGAGAGATTTTTTGGTTCCCGCGGTACCACCCTTGTTAGCGTAACATGCTGTTCGTACGCTCACTTAATATCTTTAACGCAGACATGCGACAGAAGCTTTAACGCAACTGCAACTCTGAGGCGAGTTCAGAAGCAGATTTGATTGACTTTCACCAGCCGTCAATTCTCTAAAGACAAATACTGCTTTCCTACTACTCCTCTTCACTGTTCTTATCGTAACCGTCATCTAAGTAGTATTTTATAGAATTATGATCATAAGTGCAAGCAGGTTTGTATACAATGGGAATGTACCCTAGACTAGGGTAAAGTAGAGGATATTATTCGTGTGGAGATCGGTTATGACGGCTGGAATCTGCATCCTGTGAACGCTGATCTCTTACAAAATCAAAGCTTCGCAGAACTGCTTCTCCTCCGTAACCTGAAATAATTGATAAGATGATCAAGTGCAGACTAGATTCGGGATTTGAGGATAAGACAAGCAGTGTAGCGGCAATCATCCCAACGAGCCAATCTTCAATAAACCCTAAGTAAATAAACTTTTTTGTCATTCTGGGCTTCTCTAGCCTGCCTTTTTTCTTTACGTGACCGAGAATGCCCATGACCCCTCCAATGGCGCAAGCAATAATGACTTGTTGCAGCATTTTCATCACCTTCCTAAAGCCCTTAGAATAGTAAAGCGACTTCAGGCTGTCCAGCCCCCTGTAATGCCATTCTGCTGTTCCGTCATAATCCATGTAAAAGGTCTATTCTCTCTAACGAAGAAAAAAAGCTTGTTTCTTCCATTATATGTGAATGACCTAAAAACAATCTTGATGCATTGGAATCATTTTTACCTAATCCATATTAACTATTTTTGTCATTTTATGAATGTTGAGTAATTGATTCCTTCTTTTTCTAATGAAAAGTCTCCTTACTTACTCTATTCTAATGGAGGACAAACTATGATGACAAATTTAACAAAGCGTTTGCAATCGTTGAAACAGAACATATGTTATGTTACGTTTATAAGGATTCATTTGGTTGAAAAGACAACCATTTGATATGTCTTATAGCAGCAAAGGAGGGTAATATGGTCAGCTCGAACATTTTCGGCTTGCAAAAACAGCTTGAACTCATCAAAAAAGCGCTGGATCATGCGCGCATCGGTGTTGTCATTACAGACCCTTCCTTAGAGGATAACCCTATCGTTTATGTGAATCATGGCTTTACACAAATGACTGGATACAAACCAGATGAGATTCTTGGGCGTAATTGTCGATTCCTTCAAGGAAAAGACACGGATCAAAAGCAGCTTGCTTTAATTCGTCATGGAATTCAAAACAAAACACCTATTACCACACAGCTAAAAAATTATAAAAAAGACGGCACTTTTTTTTGGAATGAACTCAATATAGATCCTCTATACATTGAACAAGATGACAAAACATTTTTCATTGGTTTTCAAAAGGATATTACGAAACAGAAAGAATATGAACAGCTCCTAGAAGATTCCTTACAGGAAGTCACCTCTCTTTCGACGCCAATCGTCCCAATCAAAAATGGTGTATCTGCCCTTCCGCTTATCGGAAAATTATCTGAAGAGCGCTTTGATGCCATTGTCGCTAAGTTAACCTGTATATTAGATGATTCAAAGGATGATTATTTAATTGTCGACCTTTCTGGTTTAATCGAAGTCGATGATTCCGTCGCAGCACGTATTTTCAAACTGCATCATCTTCTCAATCTAACGGGAACCGAACTAATCATCACTGGAATCAAACCGCAGCTTGCGATGAAAATGAAAGACCTCGATACAGATTTCCAGAATACGATCACTTATTTGACAGTAAAAGAAGCCATAAAAGGATTACCATTAGCTGAAAACCCTGTGTAAACAGGGTTTTTTTATTTGAACTGGTCCCCAAAATGGAAAAATGAGGTATGATAGGTGTAAATAGCAATTTAGGGGGGCTGGTAGATATGTTGTTACTCATCATAGGTCTTTTATGTATCTGTTTTGCCATCGGATATGCCGTCAATTTCTTCTTACTCAAACGCAAGAACGAGCTGATTTTTTCAAAGAAACTTTTTTATCCTTTTTTGATCATTGGTCTCTTCTTTTCCATTATGTCATTACCGCTTGCTGCTGCAAATTCACCAAAAGCACAAGCCGATCCATCTTCCGAACAGCTTTTAAAGGATCAAAAGGAGCTCTCAGCTGACATTTCGAGCTTAAAAGCTGATAAAGAGTCGCTTACCTCCTCTTTAGAAGACGCGAAGAAGGAAAAAGAAAAGCTGGAAAAAAAGCTAGAAACGATCACCTCAGAAAAAGAAACGGTCAAACAGCAAGAAAAGACCATTCAATCGCTTGAAGAGAAAATAGACAAGCTTACCTCCAACAATGAAACACTCAAACAAGAAAACAAGAATAGTAGCAGCGATACGAAGTCTTCCACCGTCCAGCGCTCTGCTCCTAAAGATGAAGGAAAAAACACAGGCGGTCATGAATCACAAAAGGAAACAAAAAAAGAATCAGCTGCCTGTAACATTAAAGGGAGTGTCAACGGTATTTATCACACACCAAGCAGCAGATACTACTCTAGAACAAAGAATGTAGCCAAAATGTTCTGCTCCGTAGAAGAGGCTGAGCGTGCCGGATACAGGGCACCTAAGCAATAGCGATGTTTGATTAAAAAGAACCTCCTGAGTGCCCAATCGGGTTTTCAGGAGGTTCTTTTTTAGATTTCTCTTCTTAAAGCTGCTAATACATTCGTTTTTGTTGCCTTACGTGCCGGGTTCAGCCCTGAGATGATCGCTACCCCTGCGCTGATCACTGTTGCTGTAATCACAAGGCTGAGTGGAATATATGAAAAAGTAATCGAGAATTGATCACTTGATCCTCCCTCAGACATGGATGATAAAATGGCTGGGATGATTAAATTAACGGCGAAACTAATGATATATGAGATGATAATACCGATGATTGATCCGATGACTCCAATATAAGCACTTTCCATTAGGAACATTCGCTTGATAATGGATGGATTCGCGCCAATGGCTTTCATAATCCCAATCTCTTGTGTTCGCTCTGTTACCGCCATGGTCATCGTATTGAAAATACCGATGGCAGAAATAATGACTGCAATACATCCGACAAAAATAAGTCCAATTTTGAAGACTGTAAAGAACATAGCCATTCCTTCTAGCTGATTCGTCACAGAGATGACTTGGTAGCCCTCATCTGTTAGTTTATCCGTGAGTGCACCGACATTGTCGAATTTATCTGCATAAACAGAGGTCATTTTCTCGACATTTCCTGCTTCAGGAGACAGGTCGAGTATTTGGCCAAATTCTTTTTCATAAGCATTCGGAATCAGAATTTTATGATCCTCCTGCCACTCCAAATTCGGCTTTTTCAAAACACCTACTACACGGAAATCAAATGTTTTTTCTTTAACGACTTCATCTTCTTCATTTAGTTTTGGCACTTTGATTTGAATCACTTTATTTAAAATATCTTTCGTGTAGCCTTTAGGCTCCTTCGGTGTTTCTTCCCCATTTGACGTCTGGTTTAATTCTTTTTCATAGGCTTCGCGTTCTTTTTTTGTCCACAGTTGCTGCGCCATATGATACCCAACCACAATTTCGTTCGCTGACGTTGGGACTTTTCCTCGGTCTAGTTCAAGCCCTGCTTCTTTTTCTTCTTTCATATCGGTTAAAGCAGCATGTGTTTCACTTGAACGGTCATCGAGCTCGACGTTAACCAATGGAATGATCGATGTTCTTGAGACGACAGATTTCACATGATCATATTTCTTTAAATCATCAATCTTGACGTCTCCTTTTTCTTTTCCTAACACTTTAATTTCTGTGATGATTTGCTGCTTCATAATTTCATCTTGAGCTGATTTTTGCAAACCAAAACCGACAGAAGCTAAAACGATTAAGAAAGAGCATGCCATTGTCGTTGCAAGAATGGTCATAAACACACGCAATCTATTTTTCTTCATATTTCTTCTAATGAATTTGACCTGATCTCTAAATTTCAATGGACTGTTCCCCTTTCTTTAATACACCATCGTGAAGCTGGAACGTTGTGTCTGCGATTGAAGCGACTTCATCGTCATGTGTAATGATGACAAATGTAATTCCTTTTTCACGATTGAGCTGCTGGATAAAGGCTAGAATTTCTCCTTCAGTTTCTGAATCGAGACTCCCTGTAGGTTCATCCGCTAAAATAATAGATGGATTTAAAATCAAGGCTCTTGCAATACTCACACGCTGCTGCTGTCCGCCTGACAGCTCATTTGGGTAATGTCCTGCGTGATGTTCAAGACCTACTCGTTTCAGCATTTCTTTTACTTTCTCTTTTCGTTCAGACGGCTTCACACCTTTTAAAGTGAGCGGAAGTTCAACATTCTCATACGTTGTTAAGCTCCCAATCAACTGAAAGCTTTGAAAGATAAAGCCAAAGTGATCTAAGCGAAAGTCTGCCCATTCTTTTTCATTAAAGCCAGTCACATTGGTGCCATCAATGGTAATTTGTCCACTCGTTGGCGTAATATAACCTGATATTAAGTTCAACAAAGTCGATTTCCCTGAACCACTTCGTCCAACAATACAAGCAATATCGCCTCTTTTAATGGACAGGTCAATCCCTTTTAGTACAGGAATTTCATTTTCCCTGCCTTTTTTACCAATTTTAAATACATGATCTAATGCTTGAATCTGAATCATCTCTACTCCCCTGCTCTCTGTTTATCTTTTTCGATAGATTAAGAAATAACTCGTTAGTGCGCCCACAGCTCCACCGATGAGCATGCCAGCAATATAACCAAATATGGAATTGTCTGAAGAAAATCCAACCCAGCCAAATCCTAGAACTCCGAAGACAATGACCATAATTTGAATTGGTCGATCGATCTTTTGATAAAGAAAGAAGCGGCCATTTCGTTCAATTGGATGTTTTATAAAGCTAATTAAGCCAATTAGATAGAACAGAACCATCATGACAATAGGTATAATGATTTTTTCGCCTGAGAACCAAAAAGGATAATCAGATCGGAAAGGTTCATCTATAATATAGTTGATTGGAGACATAGGCGATATCAAATAAGCGAAGCTCTTATCTAACCAACTTCCACTTGTCTTTATAATAAAATCTAAATGAACAAGCGGTAATCCGATCACTAAAAAGGGTAAAATAGCTGTGCTAAACCCAACGATTGCTTGCGCAATGGAACTTCCGGTTAAAGTACCCGCTGCAAAAAATAAACTATAAAACATCAAGGAGGACACAAGCGAAATGACATAACCGCTATGAAAGCCAGGTGTCTCTAGTGGGTTAAGTCCTAAAATAAGTAAATAAGTAAGAACATAAGAAACGGCATGAACGACTGCAATGATTCCAGCACCTAAGAAGAACTTAGTATGATAGATCGAGCTTCTGCTAAATGGCAAGGATAAGGTAAAATCCATCTGCCCTTTATTTCTCTCAAATCCAAGCTGAATGACAGCAAAGAAGAGTCCCATTAACCAGGAAAGGGAAAGAAAAACATCTGTTTTAAAGATATAAGAAAAGCGTGGTGAATCCGTAATACACTCTGTATCATTTAGACATGTTTGAAAAGACGAATATTCCATTAAGAATAAAAAGGGCGTCGCAAGCGCAGCAACAATCATCACTAAAATGAATGTCAGCTCAGACTGCTTCCACTCCTTATATAATAATTGCCGCTTTACCATCTGCGTTTCCCTCCAAACTTTGCAATGAATACTTCTTCTAAATTCACAGGCAGTTCATGCCATACTTTTGGCTTTAGTGACTTCAAGTACTCTTTAGCCTCCACGTCGGTTTTAAGAACAAGCGCTGTATAGAAAACGCCCGCTTGATCCAAAATCGCAACGCCATTTTTACGAATACTTAAGTTCATATCTTCTTCAAAGGCCATTTGGATTTTGACATAGTCATCCTTTAATTCATCTAAATCCATGACACTTGTGAGTTCATTTCCTTCTAAAAATCCGATTCGATTACACATACGCTCAATGTCTTCTAAACGGTGAGATGTAATGAGAATCGATGTTTCACGTTCTGCCACTTCGTCGATCATGAGCTGAAGCACATCATTTCTTGTCACAGCGTCGATTCCATCAGTCGGCTCATCCAATAAAATGACCGCTGGTTTGATCGCAAAGCTTAAAATGAGCGACAGCTGTTTCTTTAATCCTGTCGACAATTCACGATATTTCACTTTTTCCGGAATTTCATACCGGTTCACAAGCTCATTGGCATAAGTTACATCAAATCTCGGATAAATATGCTTTAACAGCTGGACAAGCTGTCCGTAATTGTATCTGTCAAAGAATGGATTCACGACTGGCATAAACACAATATTTTGCTTCACTAGAGGGTGGTCTTTCACCAGCACGTCTTTAAAATAAATCTCTCCTTCATCCGGAAGAAGAATTTGCTGTATCAATCGGAGAAGCGTTGTTTTTCCAGAGCCATTCCGCCCTAACAGACCGAAGATCTCACCTTTTCCTATTTTGAAGGAAACGTCACTGAGGACTTGGCGTCCATTTAAAGTTTTTGATACATTTCTGACCTCAATCAACTTGTTTTCCTCCTTTAAGACTTGAGCCGATCTCTTCTAGCCATTCCTTCAGTTGATGAATATCAATACCGGCATAATGAGCTTCTATGATGAGTTGTCTTAACTGTTCTTTCATCTCGAGCACCTTCCCTTCATTCAGCTTTAACTGAGCACCTTCTGTTACATACGTACCACGGCCTCTCAGTGTTTCAATAATCCCTTCCCGTTCAAGTTCTTTATACGCTTTGCTCACGGTGTTTGGGTTGGCAATAATAATGGTGGCGAGCTCTCTGACAGAGGGCAGTTTGTCACCTGGCTTCATCACGCCTTTTAAACATAAAATTTTGAGCTGCTCAATGATTTGTTCATATATTGGCGCAGCGCTTCTTGGATCTATTTGGATCATGATGGCTCCCTCTTTCCTCATTCATGCTTTTGCAGTCCTATCGCTTGTTCATGTCCTTGCATTAAAGGGACCGAATTGGGTATCAAATCTTTTTGAACTTCAAAACCAATGAAAACGAGAACGAAAAAAAATGTACATGCTAACGCAACAGCCAGCACCATCCACTTCAAATTGATTGGCTTTTTTTCTTTTTTCATGGTTGAACACCTTTCTTCACTTTTTAAGTGTCTGTAGTGTATTAGTTGATGTAGTACACTTAATACAATATAGACACTTAATTGAAAAGTCAAGAGACTCTAGAAAAAAATAGGCTGTTTTCGTAAAGATTGTTGCTCTCTTGATTATACTGTTAAAAGGTTGTTACAGTGGGCATTCGGGAGGCGTTTAAGTATGTGGGAAAATGTTTATGAAGAGTTCAGCAATTTAACCAAATCAGAGCAATTAGCCTTGTTTAACGTAATGAAACAAGTTCCAGACGAACCAGATAAAATGACGAAACTACTTAAAAGCATCCGTGAAGCCAGATTTGCTTCTGGTTTATGGTTGAGGGTTATACTCTACCCAAAATTGCTGAACGCCTTAAAATACAAATTTCCACCGCATTTTATTGGAGACATAAAATCTTGAACGCATCAGGCGGTTTCGGATTTAATCAACTATAAGGTATCGTTGAAAGTGATGAAACTTTCTTTCGTGGGTCTATGAAGGGGCGAGAAATCACCCATAGAAAAGCCAAAAAGCGTGGAGAAAATGACGAAAAGAGAGGTAATTCTAACCTTAAAATTGCTGTTGTCGTAGCACAAGACCGTAATGGAAGTGTAATTGCTCGTAAGGCAGGAACAGGTCGTGTTAAATCAGAAGGGTGAGTATATTCACCCTTCTGATTTGCTATGCACTGATACAGCAACAAATTATAAAAAGTTCGCCAAGATAACAGGATTACAACATGAACAGTCAATGAGCGTCAAAAACAGCGTGTAGAGAAGGGGATTTACCACATTTAACACGTTAATAATTTTTCATAATCGCCTGTAAAAGTGGATGGAGCGTTCTCAAGGAGTTGCGACAAAATATTTGACAACTACCTCTACTGGTTCCGATGGCTTGATAAGGAAAAGAATTTAGCATTTGAAAAACGAGTAGAGCAAAGGCTTGTTTTAGCGTGTCAAAAATCTAATTATAGTACAGTTGAGATGTTGAGAAGTGCATAATAAAAGACCCCAATATTAAGGCCTCTACAAGGTTTTAATTAGATACTATTACTTGGTTTTTGGACTTGCTTTTGAACAGGATTAGCACCCACCATACTAATAAAAATATATAGCCTATAACTGTATAGATAGACCAAACTGCCCCCTGTTGCAATTGACTAAATAAGTGTTCAAATTCATTCATTCCTTCTACTCTACCAATGCTATTTATCAGGCTAATAATCGGAATTGTAACAGTAAATACAATGGTTAGAATGGACAATCCCCTATGTTTATTTTTCACAACACTGAATATTGCAGTTCCAAATGTTGCTAAGAAAAACAAGTAATATAATGCCCAAAACCAATTAGGAAGGGTCTCCAACATTTTTTCTACCCCCTTGATTAAAGATATTTGCAATTTCTTTATATAACATATTTTAACAGAATAAAAACCAATTACAAATATATGTCCAAAAACAGCAATCTTTGCGAAAACATCCAAAAAATAAAACAGACCCTTTAAGAAGGATCTGTTCATTAAACGTTATCGTAAGAAATCCCTAAAATCATTTGGTTTTGCAAGCTCTGAATTTGAACACGCGCCCTGTCTAACCGTTCTCTTTGCTGGTCATTGGCGACATCTTTTAATTTTTCTAATTCGTTGACCGTATTCTCAAGCATGAGCTGTGCTTTAGAAAATTCTTCCTCATTATAATGTTCCTGTCGTGAGCTCAAATCAAATTGCTCACTTGCAAACTCAAGGGTTTCCGTACTTTTTTGGATAAATTCATCGATCGACTGCCTTGTTGCCATCTTACATTCCCTCCATTTCATCATCGCTCCCGCCTATTTTGCCCATATAAAGCTTTTTCACTAAAGAAAATGTTGGACAGATTCAATTGTCCTCCTTCATGATTTTTGTTAAACTTTAAGGATGCCTATTATTACGCAAGGAGGTTACTGACTTGGATCAGCATAACCCTTTTTTATATTCAAACAGCGAAAAACGTTATCACACATGGAACTACCATTTACGTGAACATTTTGGTCATAAAGTATTTAAAGTAGCCTTAGACGGCGGCTTTGACTGCCCAAACCGTGATGGTACCGTAGCCCACGGCGGCTGTACATTTTGCAGTGCCGCTGGTTCTGGTGATTTTGCAGGAAACCGGGCTGATGATCTCATCACTCAATTTAATGAAATCAAAGACCGGATGCATACAAAATGGAAAGACGGAAAATACATGGCGTATTTTCAGGCGTATACAAACACACACGCGCCGCTTCCTGTCCTAAAAGAAAAATATGAAACCGTCATGAACCTAGATGGTGTCGTAGGTCTATCCATTGCAACAAGACCTGACTGTCTACCGGATGACGTAGTGGAATATTTAGCCGAATTAAACGAACGCACTTACCTATGGGTAGAGCTCGGTCTTCAAACGGTACATGAACGGACAGCTATGCTCATTAACCGTGCTCATGATTATGAATGCTACGTTGAAGGTGTAGAAAAACTGCGAAAGCACGGAATTCGTGTCTGCTCGCATATTATCAACGGATTGCCTCTTGAGAACCGGGACATGATGATGGAAACAGCAAAAGCTGTTGCGGATTTAGATGTGCAAGGAATAAAAATTCATTTACTTCACCTTTTAAAAGGGACCCCAATGGTCAAGCAATATGAAAAAGGAAAGCTTGAGTTTTTAAGCCAGGAGGAATATGTTCAGCTTGTTTGTGATCAGCTGGAGATTCTTCCGCCAGAAATGATTATTCATCGTATTACAGGAGACGGCCCAATTGAATTAATGGTTGGTCCAATGTGGAGTGTAAACAAGTGGGAAGTACTAAATGCCATTAATGCAGAGCTCGAAAGACGTAACAGCTACCAAGGGAAACGTTTCGTCAGATTGGAAGAAGCAGCAAAATGATTTTGAAACGCATGCTTCCTTTTAGTAAAGAGCTGTTAGAACGCGCGTGTCAAAAAGGCGACATCGTCATAGATGCCACAATGGGAAACGGACACGATACACTCTATTTAGCTGACCTTGTAGGAACTGATGGACAAGTGTTTGCATTCGACGTGCAAGAGGAAGCCTTGCAGCAGACAAGCAAAAGACTTGGCGATCAATATCCTTACGTTCACCTGATCCATGATGGACATGAAAAACTGGCGGATCATCTGCCGAAGGATGTTTATGGACATATATCTGGTGCAGTGTTTAACCTTGGGTATCTGCCTGGAGGCGATAAAGCCGTTACCACTCAGGCGCATACAACCATTGAAGCGATTAAACAGCTCCTCGAATGGCTCAAACCCGGAGGACTGATCGTCCTTGTGATCTACCATGGACATCCCGAAGGTAAAAGAGAAAAAGAAGTGCTTCTCGACTATTGCAGATCACTGTCTCATGAAGAAGTACAAGTTTTATCATATCAATACATGAATATTCAAAACGACCCGCCTTTTGTGGTCGCCATTGAAAAAAAGCTAAAATGATGTGCATTTTAGCTTTTTTCTTTTCAGCATGATAGAAAACCTTTGCAGACCTGACACCGAACGCGATGGTTTGTCTACACGCTGAAGCTCAAATCCTAATGGATTTGAGCTTTTTTATGATGATTTCATCCAAGGCATTTTCTGATAGGTCCGATAGGCTCTTCCGTTAATATAGAAAAAGAACGATGTTTTCCCGCTTGATTTGATCAGCCTTTTTGCCAGCTTGTTCATCTCTTTTTGGGCTGTCACTTTTTCATCGGACAAATAGACCGCGAGTAATCCTCTGTTAATCAATTTGTGAAAGTTCTCATGCGGAATGCCTTTCAGCTGCTCATCTGCTTTTTCGATAAAATGCTGTAGTCTATCCATCATCTCATGATGAGAGTCATAGTATGAGCAAAAGTTCAGATCTCCCCCAAGCCGGTCCTCTTCTTGGTCAATTAAATAATCGAGTAAAATGTGCAGACCTTGAATATAAGGGAAATAGCTTTCGTAAATTTGCTTCGCCTGCTTTTCTGTAAAATCAGGCTGCAGCGCATACGCCACAAGACAGAATATCCCTAACGTTGATCCCGCACAAGCTGAAAACTCATACCATTCCATCTTCGGCAAATCCTTTTCATATTGGCGGAACCACGACTCTAGCCTTGGCACACGCTCATGAGGAACAACGTGCTTATGTACTTGCAGATCACTATAGTAATCACACAGCGTATGTAAATATGGCTGAATGATTTGATAATGCTCAACGCGCGTAAGCACGTCTTGACATGTGCGGACAAGCGCATGTAAGTATCCATGATCCTCTTGATCCTCACGGAATTGATAATATGGCTTGAGCTCAGCATGAATATCAAGCGCATCTCTCATCGCTTGATGCAGCATATGAAAATCCTTTGGATCAAGCGACGTGCTGCGGTCACATAGGTTATCTAAGTAATCACTGATGGTTTGATATGCCACGATGAATTCAATACACGTTTCTTTCTCTTCACCTGCTAGAAGAGATAAAATACCTCCGCCTTCACAGTGAAACGTTTTACTAGATATGCTCGCTAGTGCCTGCGTTCTCAGTTCTTCATTTTCAATCATTTCTGCATGAGCCCGCCACTTTTTCAGCTCCTGATGAACAAGCGGAAAAATATCTTTATACACCTTTGTCATCAGTGCAAAAGGACGCTCTGGTACTGACAAATCACTCCACCCCCAACTTAAAGCTCGCAATCAAATATATTGATCTGTAAAGGCTCTTGCCGCCTTGAACACATCTTCTCTTTCCGGTTCATTAAAAATTTCGTGATACAGCTCTTCCCATTCACGGTATGATTTATTGGTTGATTCTATGCCATTGAACCATTTGATCACCCTTGTTTTATCGACGATCTTATCATCACCCGCCTGCATTAAAAGGAGCGGGATCGATTTAAAGACATTCGTCGGCTGCATCGCCGCATCGATATTTTTGATCAGCTCTCGATACCAGCGAACCGACACCTTTGTCACGTAAAGAGAATCATTTGAGTCTGCCTCAATGACCGCTTGATTTCGTGTCGCTAGTTCAATCGACAGCCCTGACTCCACTTTAAAAGACGGTGCCAGCACATTTAGACCTTTTGACGCAAAATCCATCAGCTTCTTCGGTTTAAATTGCAGACCTAAACAAGGTGATGATAAAATAAGGCCATTCAACTTCGTATGGGTATACTGCTTCATCCACTCAATTGAAATGAGTCCACCCATACTGTGTCCAAGTAAAAATGTAGGAAGCCTGAATGATTTCGCATGTTCAATCCATTCATCGACTGTATCAATGTATTCTTGAAATGAACGAATGTGGCCTCGCGCACGTGTCGATGTGCCTTGCCCAGGCAAGTCACCCATGACGACGTGATAGCCTGCATTCCGCCACATTTCAATCAGCCATTTATATCGGCCGTGATATTCACTCGCACCATGTACAATCACAATTGTACCAACTGGTCTTTCAGCATGCCAAGTCCACAAAGTAAACACCTCACAAATGTTGTATTAAGAAAGGAAGTCGAAAAAGTGATTTATCCATATCATCAGTTTACACCTGAGATTCATGAATCGGTCTTTGTCGCAGATAACGCCACCATTACCGGTGATGTCACAATTGGAGAATATTCGAGCGTGTGGTTCCAAACTGTCATCAGAGGCGATGTGGCACCTGTGAGAATTGGAAAGAACGTCAACATTCAAGATTTATCGTGCCTGCATCAAAGTCCTGGAAAAACACTTCTTATTGAAGATGGTGCTACCATTGGACACCAAGTCACATTACATAGCTCAATCATTCGAAAAAATGCCCTCATTGGCATGGGGTCCATCATTCTCGATGGTGCGGAGATCGGCGAAGGCGCCTTTATCGGTGCAGGAAGTCTTGTCCCTCAAGGAAAGGTCATCCCAAAAGGATCACTCGCTTTTGGCCGTCCAGCCAAAGTCGTTCGGCTGTTAACAGATGAAGATATTCAAGACATGGACCGAATCCGCAGAGAATATGTAGAAAAAGGACAATACTATCGTTCCCTTTTATCTCGTTAACATCATACGTGTATCTTCACTTTATCATGTTTTTTTCAGGATATTAAGCAATAACTATGAACCGCTTGTTATTTTACCCTTTTCCGCCACTTTCTATCATGACAAAAAAGGTTTTCAGCACAAAGCTGAAAACCTTTTTTCATTAACTGAAGATGACTTCTTTTGGTTGATGATTCAATTGCTCTGGATCAATACTGCGCTCCACATAAATGCTGTGCCAAATCATAAAGATCAGAACGGTCCAAATCTTACGGCTATGATCTGCTTTACCTGCACAATGTTCATTTAATAAATCAAGCACATACGCTTTGTTAATATATTCGTCCGTTTGACTGTTTTTAATGATGTCTTTCGCCCAAGCGTTCATCTCATTTTTCAGCCAATGACGAATTGGAACAGGGAAGCCCAGCTTCTTGCGGTTTAACACGTGGTCAGGCACAATGCCTTCTGCTGCTTTACGCAATAAATATTTCGTTGTGCCATCTTTTGTTTTCAGCTCTTCTGGAATTTTAGAAGCCGCTTCAAATACGACCTTATCAAGGAATGGAACACGAAGCTCAAGAGAATTCGCCATTGTCATCTTATCTGCTTTCAATAAGATGTCACCGCGCATCCACGTATGAATATCAACATATTGCATTTTGTTAATATCACTGTAGCCTGCACTTTCCTCAAAGTATGTCTTCGTCACATCACGATACGTAATGTTCGGATCATACTGCTTTAAGAGGTTTTTCTTTACTGGCTCTTCAAAGATTTTCGCATTACCGATATAACGCTCCTCTAATGGTGTACAGCCGCGGACGATAAAGCTTTTTCCTTTCATTCCTTCTGGCATTAAGCGCGCCAGACGAAGAAGAAGCTTTTTCAGCATAGATGGAACAGATTCAAATGGTTTAAGAGAAAGCGGCTCACGGTAAATATTATATCCACCGAACAGCTCGTCTGCTCCCTCACCAGAAAGAACAACCGTCACTTGTTTCTTCGCTTCCTTTGCCACGAAGTACAATGGAATCGCCGCTGGATCAGCTAAAGGATCATCTAAATGCCAAACAATTTTCGGAAGCTCATTCATATATTCCTCAGGAGAAATCACAGCACTGAAATTTTGTAAGCCCAGCTTATCAGCCGTTTCCTTCGCCACATCAACTTCACTAAAGCCATCCTGCTGGAAGCCAACAGAAAACGTCTTCAGCTCAGGATGAAATTCCTTTGCGACAGATACGATGAAAGAAGAATCGATACCACCTGATAGGAATGAACCAACAGGTACATCACTTCTCATATGAATTTTCACAGAATCATAGATTGCATCGCGGACTTCTTCAATCAGCTTTTGTTCTTGTGTTTGCTCAGGCTTGAATTGAACTTTCCAGTAAGTCTTAAATTCAATCTCCTGCCCTGGGCGTAAAGTAAACTGATGACCTGGCTCTACTTTGTGCACCTTTTGATCAAGTGTATTTGGCTCAGGTACGAACTGGAATGACATGTATTGCTGTAAGGATGTCTCATCAAATAAAATGTTCTCGTTCACTGCCATCAAGCTTTTGCGTTCAGACGCGAAGTACACTTGCTCATCCATTTGTGTAAAATAAAGCGGTTTGATGCCAAAAGGATCTCTTGCGCCATATAATAATTGCGCTTCTTTATCCCAAATTAAAAATGCAAACATGCCGCGAAGCTTTGAAGCCGCTTCTTCTTTATAATGACGGTATGTGGCAAGAAGTACTTCCGTATCTGAATCTGTGCTGAATGTATAGCCTTTTTTCAGAAGCTCTTCCTTCAGCTCCACATAGTTATAAATTTCT
Organism: Bacillus sp. FSL K6-1000; assembly: GCF_038630785.1. Classification (NCBI taxonomy): domain Bacteria; kingdom Bacillati; phylum Bacillota; class Bacilli; order Caryophanales; family Bacillaceae; genus Bacillus; species Bacillus sp. FSL K6-1000. The sequence goes on from NZ_CP152042.1 coordinate 2,749,347, forward strand.
CCGTTGAAAATAATCCAGTACTTTTCATCTTCATAAGAAAGCGGCTGCTTTCCATGCTCAACATCTATAATACTTAAACGTCTAAATCCAAATCCTACATGCTCATCATGAAAGTAACCCTCATCATCCGGACCGCGATGAACGATGAGACGATTCATTTGTTTAATTAGCTCTTCCTGTTCAGTAGTTTCGGACAATGGACGGTGATTAAATACACCAACAAACCCACACATATTATTGCCTCCACGTTATGTTATTTCTTAAAAGTAGACCTATAATTAGACAGTATTTTGTCCGATTTTGTTTCACATTTTTTCGCTTTTTGTAGATTTTTTTTTTAATCAAAAGGAAAACCGCTTAAAATAAGCGGTTTTCTATGTTGTTATTGTCCCAATGCTTCTTTGCGAAGTGTTTCGGCTTTATCCGTTTTTTCCCACGGAAGATCTAAGTCGTGACGGCCGAAATGTCCGTATGCAGCTGTTTGTTTGTAGATCGGACGGCGCAGGTCAAGCATTTTAATAATGCCAGCTGGACGAAGATCAAAGTTTGCACGAACCACTTCAATTAATTTTTCTTCAGAAGCTTTTCCTGTTCCGAATGTATCAATTGAAATCGATACAGGCTGTGCAACACCAATTGCATAAGCAAGCTGTACTTCACAAGAATCTGCAAGGCCGGCAGCTACGATGTTTTTCGCTACGTAACGAGCAGCGTATGCCGCAGAGCGGTCAACCTTCGTTGCATCCTTACCTGAGAAAGCACCACCGCCATGACGAGCGTATCCGCCATACGTATCAACGATGATTTTACGTCCAGTTAAACCAGCATCCCCTTGAGGTCCACCGATCACGAAACGGCCAGTTGGGTTAATAAAGTATTTTGTCTGTTCATCAATCAGTTCACTTGGAACGACAGGGCTGATGACATGCTCTTTTAAGTCACTTTGAATTTGTTCAAGCGTCACTTCTGGTGCATGCTGCGTAGAAATAACCACTGTGTCAATACGAACTGGTTTGTTTTGCTCATCATATTCAACTGTCACTTGTGTTTTTCCGTCTGGACGAAGGTAGGCAAGTGTTTCATTCTTACGTACTTCTGTTAAACGGCGAGATAATTTATGCGCTAGTGAAATCGGCAGCGGCATGAGCTCTTCGGTTTCGTTGTTGGCAAAACCAAACATCAATCCTTGGTCACCTGCACCAATCGCATCAATTTCTTCTTCAGTCATTGTTCCTTCACGTGCTTCAAGCGCTTTGTCTACACCTTGCGCAATATCAGCAGACTGTTCATCAATTGATGTAAGGACCGCACATGTTTCCGCATCAAAACCATATTTCGCACGTGTGTAGCCAATTTCCTTAATTGTGTCACGCACCGTCTTTGGAATATCGACATAAGTAGACGTTGTAATTTCACCGCTTACTAATACGAGACCGGTTGTAACAGAAGTTTCACAGGCAACACGTGCATTTGGATCTTTCTTTAAAATTTCATCCAAAATGCTGTCTGAAATTTGATCACAGATTTTATCCGGATGTCCTTCTGTCACTGATTCTGAAGTAAATAAACGACGATTTTGACTCATAATGGCTATTTCCTCCTGTACAAGACCACATCATCCCAAGATGAGGCCTCCAATATGATACGGAACTCGTTCCCTCTTATATTTAAAAACGTTTATATTAGAGATGTTATTGGCAATTTGTTCATATGATATCCCAAAAATAAAAAAACCATTTCCTTCATTGCGAGGAAAGGGTCTGAGATCGCATGCCTTTCACTCTTATCGCTCAAGGTGTTCTTGTACCTTGCATCAGGTTAGCACCTTGGTTTCTCAGCATGTTCATGCCTTTTTCATAAGAAACCGGTTGCTGGGCTTCATCGGGCCTGTCCCTCCACCAACTCGGGATAAGAGTATCCGTTCAATAAGATATCTTATCTTAAACCCTTGCGTCATGTCAATGCTTCATAAGAATTATCTCCCTCTTTTTTCTCCTCACCATTAGCATCACCAAAAAGCATATTTTCATAGCAGAAATGAAAAAACACACACAAAAATCTTTAAATAGTATAGACTATTATTATTAATGTGTTATACTAATCGAAACAAACAAATTCAACGGTAAAGGAAGGGTTTTTTTATGAACTCAGTGGATTTAAAAGAAGATTTGCAGTCATTGCTCTCATTAGAAAATACGCACCAAAATTTATCTGTTCCGAAACTTGTTGAAAAGATTTTGGCACGTAATGAAGGCGTTTTAACATCAACAGGGGCTGTCCGTGCGACAACTGGAGCCTACACAGGACGTTCGCCTAAAGATAAATTTATCGTCAAAGAAGAAAGCTCTGAACATAAAATCGATTGGGGTCAAGTAAACCAGCCGATCTCCAAAGAAGCATTTGACCGTTTATATACAAAGGTTGTGTCATACTTAAAAGAGCGTGATGAACTATTCGTCTTTGAAGGGTTTGCAGGCGCTGATGAAAGATATCGTATGCCGATTACAGTTATAAACGAATTCGCATGGCACAATCTTTTTGCCAAGCAGCTATTCATCAGACCTGACGGGTCAACACCTTCTTCAAACGAAAAACCTTTCACCATCTTATCTGCACCGCACTTCAAAGCAGATCCTGCAACAGATGGCACAAACTCTGAAACGTTTATCATCGTTTCTTTTGAAAAACGCACGATTCTTATCGGTGGAACAGAATATGCAGGAGAAATGAAAAAGTCCATTTTCTCTGTGATGAACTATCTGCTTCCTGAGCAAGATATTTTATCCATGCACTGCTCAGCAAACGTAGGTCAAGAAGGCGATGTAGCCTTATTCTTCGGACTTTCAGGTACTGGGAAAACGACGCTTTCTGCAAGCGCAAGCCGCAAGCTGATCGGAGACGATGAACACGGCTGGTCTGGCACAGGGGTCTTCAATATCGAGGGCGGATGCTATGCGAAATGTGTGAACTTAAGTGAAGAAAAAGAACCACAGATCTACAAAGCGATCAGCTTCGGATCAGTTCTTGAGAACGTTGTGCTTGATGAAGAAACACGTGAAGCGGATTATGATGATACATTCTTTACTGAAAATACACGCGCTGCTTACCCAATCGAAATGATTGATAACATCGTGAAACCAAGTATCGCAGGACATCCATCTGCCATTGTTTTCTTAACAGCTGATGCGTTTGGCGTCTTACCTCCAATCAGCCGTTTAACAAAAGAACAGGCAATGTACCATTTCTTGAGCGGGTACACAAGTAAACTAGCTGGAACTGAGCGAGGTGTCACATCACCAGAAACGACATTCTCTACGTGCTTCGGTTCACCATTCCTCCCGCTTCCAGCTCACGTCTATGCTGAAATGCTTGGCAAAAAGATTGATGAGCACGGTGCTAAAGTATTCCTTGTGAATACAGGCTGGACTGGCGGAGGCTATGGTACAGGCAAACGAATGAATCTCGCTCATACAAGAGCAATGGTTCAGGCAGCAATCGAGGGTGACCTTGACAATGCTGAAATGATTACTGATGACATCTTTGGCTTACACATCCCGCTTCATATTCCTGGTGTACCAGATGAAGTGCTTCAACCTGCTAAAACATGGGATGACCAAAAGGCTTATCAAGAAAAAGCACACTTCCTTGCCAATGAATTTAAAAAGAACTTCCAAAAATTCAGCCACGCGGCAAGTGACATTGAAGCCAAAGGCGGACCACTCGTATAACCAAATGAAAAAAGCTGAGGAGATTCAATCCCTCAGCTTTTTTAGTTTGTTGAATGCAATGACACAAGACGGTACGTCACCTTCGTGACATTGTCTGTCAGCTCCAGCTTTTCAACATGTGCTGTCCCTGTTTTTTCTCCGTCTTTCGTTTTGCGCACCTCAAGTGGAATATTTAACGGATAAATGCGGTATCCATCCTTCATGAGTTCAAATACATTTTCTTCAATTCTTGTCTCTTTTCCCTTTGTGACAATCATTGTATTAAATTCAACAGGCATTCCCATAATGAAAATCCCCCTACTTTCTATATTTCGTTATACTGCTTATTTTAACACATTTCCGCTTTTTCGGCTGTGCATCCATGTGGTCAGCCTTCTCACAATTTCTCGATTATGCTGCGGCGGGAAATAGTGGTTGTATCCATGGAAATACCATGTCTCCACGGACTTCCCGTGCTGACGCAGCGCATCTTCTAACAAATATGCATGCTCAATCGATACATTTTGGTCCTCTTCTCCGTGGATGATCAGGACAGGCGCTTCAATTTTGTCCACATCATTTAAAGGGGTTCTGTTCTCATATGCCTCTGGCACCTTATGCGGCGGACCGCCAATCACACGCTTCATCATCCGTCTCATATCCACACGCTCTTCATAAGTCAGTTTCATGTCACTGACGCCTCCCCATGTGACAAAGGAAGCCGCCTCCTGTTTCATTTCTACAGCGGTCCAGATGCCCATAATACCGCCTCGCGAAAAACCAAAGATATGAATGCGATCCTTCTTCACTTTTTTGTGCTGCTTTAACAGCTGAAAGGCAGCGAACGCATCTTTTCGATCTTCTCCGGCAAAATCTTCGTTCCCTTCGCCTCCCTGATTTCCTCGGTAAAAGGGAGCAAAGACGACAAAACCCTGCGCGGCAAATTGCACAATCCGGCCAGGTCTGACCATCCCCACATTTTTAATGCCGCCTCGTAAATACAAAAAGCCGTCGTAGAGACCTTCTTCGGCCGGCTCAGCGAGCAGTCCTTTCATCCGAAGTCCATCTGCCTCATAGGTCACTGTATATAAGTGAATATGCGGATGGGGCGACGGAAACCTTCTTTTTTCCACAATCACTCGATTTCTCTCCTTTTCATCTTTGATTACGTCCATTGCTTCAGCATCGCTTCTGCGACAAGCTGGCCTGATTTTGTCACCATTGGCGTGCCGCCGCCTGGATGACTTGTTCCCCCAACAAACCAAAGTCCTTCAATGTCCTTTGATTGATTATTGATGCGAAAGAACGCCTGTTTGAACGAGTTTGAAGACATGCCATAAATGGCTCCACGATATGCCCCCGTTTTCTGCTGCAGATCGAGCGGGGTTTGAACCGCTTCATATTCGATCAGCTCATCCAAACCAAAAAGACCTTTTTCCATTAATTTGTTTTTTACATGCTGACGATATGTCTCCTTTAGCATGTCCCAATCTTGCTCATTTGTCACATAAGGTGCATTGGCCAGTACAAACAGGTTGCTTCTTTCCGGTCCTCCGCTTAAAGCTGGTTCTGAATGACCTGAATAGCATATGTAAAGCGTCGGGTCTTGAGGCAGTTGTTTTTTCTGAAAAATATCCTTGAATTCTTGCTCATAATCCTCAGGGAAAAACACATTGTGATGAGCCAGCTGCTCATAGACTTTAGGTACACCTAATAAAAGAACAAAGCCAGACAACGACGGTTCAATACCAGCCAGTTTTTGATTTAAAAAACGAGGACGGTCTTTTTCATCTATAAGATGACGGTATACAGTCAGCGCATCTGCTCCTGCAATGACTTGATCTGCCTCATACATCTGCTGATCCGTCTCCACTCCTTTGATCCGCCGACCCTTCACATGAATCTTGTTTACTTGTTCATTGAGGTGAATCTGAACGCCTAATTCTTTTGCCAGTGTCTCAAATGCCTCAACTAAACGATACGTACCGCCTTGTATTCCATAAATCCCTTTCTCCCCTTCTAAATATGCCATCATGTTAAAAATAGCCGGCGCTTCGTAGGGAGAAGAGCCGATATAAGTGGCATACCGTCCAAACATCGCCAATGTATGGGGATGACGGAAATATTGACGCAGCAGGCGCTGAACGGATGTGAACGGTTTGACAGCGAGAAGTGCTTTCATCAGCTTTAAATCCGCCTTATCCTTCCAGCTCAATAACAAACGATTTAAAAACTGCTCCTCTGCCTTTTGAAAAATCGTCTTTGATTCCTGTAAAAATGCGCGGTATTGCTTCGCATCTTCAGGACTGAATACAGCAATTTGTGACTCCATTTGCTCAATATTCGGCGTAAACTCGACCATATGGCCATCTGAAAAATTATTTTTGGTCAGCGGAGAAATCGGATAAAAGGTCACATAATCCTCCATCCGTCTATGACAGGCTGTAAACACTTCTTCAAAATATGCCTTCATTGTAATGGTACTCGGTCCTAAATCAAAAGAGTAGCCTGCCTCGTGATGGCGCTGCAATTTCCCGCCTAAAGCCGCTTCTTTTTCTAAAATGGTGACCTGAACCCCGCGTGACTGGAGACGGATCGCGGCTGATAATCCGCCAAGTCCGCCTCCGATGATGATCACTTTTTTCATTCGTACCTTCTCCCTTTCCATTCATACCCTTCTTTTTTCAGACCGATTTTCATAGAAGCAAAACCGATAGCAATCAGGCTTAAAATACTGACAGGCAATAAAAAAGCCATCGCAGATGTCCGCCCATTTTCAGTATCTATTGCCGCTTTAATCGACACACCCAGCCCATAGCAAAGAATCGCTAAACATATGCTCAAAACATCCAGCTGAAACAATGCGATCATGAAACAAATGACAGGAACCAAATAAAGGAGGGTGTATAAACAAAAGACACTGCTTAACAAAGCAATGCTTCGATTCACACCTGGGAATAAATTTTTCCGGTAACCTTCCCAAACCTCTTGTCCACTCTCATACATTCTCATATACACAAATGGATGAATGCTTGCAAGTGTGAACGGAAAGCCTTTTTCCTTCACACGTCTAGCCAAGGCCATATCATCAACTAGTGAATCCTTGATCGCTTCATGCCCGCCAATATCGTGATAACAATTCTTTTCAATGGCAATAAAACCACCATGTGCTGCGGCAAAAGCGGGGTTCTTAGATTTCCTTACCCATTTCACTGGCAGATGACAGCCAATGGTAAACATCATCATAGGAACCACAAGATGCTCAAAAAATGTACCTGTTTTCTGTTCTGGAAAACCTGACAGCATGCCCGTTTTTTGCATGCATAACTGCTTGTACACTGATTCAACTGCCCCTTTTTTTAATCGGACATCCGCATCTAAAAATAGCAGCCAGTCAGAAGCAGCAGCTTCAGCGAGCTGAGAACAGGCATATGATTTACCAAGCCAGCCGCGCTTTAAGGGTTGACCTGACTGGACACGGATCCACGGGTATCTTTCTGCAAAGCGTTCCACCATCGCTCTTGTCTGATCTGTCGAGTGATCATCAAGGACGATGAGCTCTTTCGGGTGAAGTTGTTGATCAACGATCGACTGAAGACAGGCTTCGATCCGTTTTTCCTCATTTCTTGCTGGAATCAGAATTGATAATGAAATCGGTTCACCCGGCGGAAAGGATGCTGGCTTTAAAATAGGAAGCTGCCTCATATTCCATATGGTGAAAATAAACTGACAGAGCAAGAGTTCACTGATCACAGTTAGGAAGACCGCCATGTTTTCACCCACTTTTTAAAGGAATCAAACGCATCACTTGTTGACTGACTTGTCCTTGTGATCTGTCTAAATTCTTGATTAGTTGAAAAATCAGGATCTGCGATGACCTGTGCTTGATGTGCGTTTAACTGCGTTTCAAGCAGATCTCTGAGCAGATGCGTCACGTCCTTGCTTCGAAGTGCCCCGCCAGATACTAAGGTATCTTCACCAAACAAAGCAGATACTGTCGGCTTTTGAAATTGATTAAATGTATAATGCAAGGTCACAGGCTTCACCACGACTTGCTCAAATTGTCTCACTAAAAATGAAGCCCCGCCCTCTAATTCAAGCGGTCGCATGTCCTGATGCATGATTTTCCCCTGTGGAAAAAGCCATACAGCCCCGCCAGCCTGCATGTTTTCTTTAGCCGTCATTAATGCTTGCTTCACACTTTTCAAATTCTCTTTCTGAACCGGAAAGGCACCAAGCTTACGGAAAAAGGCATATTGCTTCAGCTGCTTCTCTTCCATCATCATATAGTGATCGAGTTCGGACGCTTTTTCTGTTAAAAGAAAGAGGATGAGTCCATCCCACCATGAGCTATGATTGGCGATATAAAGAACAGGCAGCTTCTCGTTTGGGTCCACAGCGCCTTTCATCATCACGCAGCGGAAATGTTTATGAAGTAAATACCGCTCAAGATAAAGAGAAAATATACGTCTAAACGATCGGCTTTTGTCGCTTTCTTTCAAATTGAACCCTTCCTTCACACAGAATAACAATGATCAGTGCTAAATAAAAAATGACCTCGAGCCCGCCCTTTAATGCCAGCACACCAAAAAAGAACACCATTGCCTGATAAATACGGCTCGTCCAGCTCAAAGCCTTCTGATCAATCTGAACAAGCGGGAAGAGAAAGGAAAGTCCTGCTCCAATCATACCCCAGCTCACAAAATTCTCAAAAGGAATACCATAAAAACCACCGCCGTCATACCACACCCAAAATTTCCGTTCAGCTGCTACTGGGTCTAATATGAGGTCAAGCAAGACAATCCATAACCCCGTTTCGATCGCTCGTTTCCACTTCGACTGCTGACTAGATAAAAAAAGACTGTTTAAAAATACTCCAACCCATGCAAAAGCAATGGTTAAAGGCACCCCTGCCACTAGAAAACCTAACGTTGGATAATAGTCATAAGCCCCGAAAGGAAACCCGGTTGTGATCCCAATCCATTCAACCGTAAATGTCAGCACGCCGACAATGGCTGCCCGTTTGATCACCATTCCCCATGATCCATAAATATTTCGCCCAATCTCTATCACACAGCAGGCATACAGCACAAGGAAAATGCCATTTGCAAATTGAAGCCATGCTGGCACCTCAAAAAAGACCATTAATATGAGCCCTATTAAATACCACCCAAGAAATACCCAACTCACTCTATACACGAAACCGCCCCTTTATTTCTTCCAAATTCAAGAAAGCATTCATGCTTCTAGTATAGAAAAAAAGACACGTTCTATAAATAAACAATGCGCTTCTTATTTTCATCTAGGCACTCACCAAAAATCCCTTTTGACATACTTTAATTAGTGATCTAGAACAAAGGAGGCGAATTACTCTTGAATCGTTCCATCAAAGTCAGACTGGCATTCATCGTCGTTGTCCTGCTCTTTATTCCATTTGTCGCCTGTAAAAAAGAACAAGAGCAGACCGTACAAGTAGCCGAGGTGACCCATTCGGTTTTTTATGCTCCGCTATATGTTGCCTTATCTGAGGACTTCTTCAAAGAAGAAGGGCTAGAGGTTGAATTAAAAACGACTTGGGGCGGCGATAAAACGATGACAGCTCTCTTATCCGGTGGTGCAGATATTGCCCTGACCGGTTCTGAATCCTCTATCTATGTAGAGGCTCAAGACTCAAAAGACTCTGTCATCAACTTTGCACAGCTGACACAAACAGACGGTACATTTCTTGTTTCAAGGGAGAAAGTGAGCGAATTCTCTTGGGATCAATTAAAAGGAAAAGACTTTCTTGGACAGCGGAAAGGCGGCATGCCGCAAATGGTCGGTGAATATGTCCTGAAAAAGGAAGGCATTGATGTAAAAAAGGATCTCCGTATGATTCAAAATATTGATTTTGCCAACATTTCAGGTGCTTTCTCCTCTGGAACTGGCGATTTTGTGCAGTTATTCGAACCGACAGCATCCTTAATTGAAAAAGAAGGCAAAGGGTACATCACCGCCTCCTTTGGAGAGGCTTCCGGAAAGGTGCCTTATACCACCTTCATGGCAAAGAAAAGTTACTTAGAGGAAAACAAAGAGACAGCTGAAGCCTTCACTCGTGCCATTTACAAAGCGCAGAAATGGGTGGAAGCCAAGCAGCCGGAGGAGATTGCCAAAACCATTCAATCTCATTTTCCTGACACAGAACTTGATGTCTTATCAACAGCCATTAAACGCTACAAACAGCAGGAATCCTATGCAACAGACCCCCTTCTGAATGAAGAGGAATGGAACAAATTGCAGGAAATTATGAAGGAGAGCGATGAATTGCCGAAATTTATCCCGTACAAACAACTTGTCGATTCATCCATTGCAAAGAAGGTCACAGAACATAAATAGAATAGGAGGTAGCACATGTCTTTCCTTCAAATTGACCATGTGACCCACACGTACTTCTCTTTAAAAGAAAAAACAACGGCCATACAGCACATCAATATGGAGATAGACCAAGGAGAATTTATCTCATTTATTGGTCCCAGCGGGTGCGGAAAAACCACCCTGCTGTCTATCATTGCAGGAATAACGCCGCCCTCTGAAGGCCGAATTTTAATCGAAGGAAAAGAACCGAATCAAAAGGAGCATCAAATCGGCTACATGCTCCAGCAGGATTATTTGTTCCCTTGGAAAACCATCAAGGAAAATATCATTCTCGGGTTGAAAATTACCAAACAAGATTCACATGAAGCCACCTCCGCCGCTCTTGGCTTACTGCCAAAGCTTGGCCTTCATGATGTAGAGGAAAAATACCCGAAGGAGCTGTCAGGCGGTATGAGGCAGCGTGCGGCTCTCGCCCGAACGCTTGCAGTGAATCCCGGTCTGCTTTTACTAGATGAACCCTTTTCAGCTCTAGACTACCAAACCAAACTAACATTAGAGGATCTCGTCTTTCATACACTCAAAGACTATCAAAAAACTGCGGTTCTTGTGACACATGACATCGGCGAAGCCATTGCGATGAGTGACCGCATTTTCTTATTCTCTAAGCATCCTGGCTCGATTCAGCGGATTTTTACCGTTCCAGATGATCTGAGGACTCTTTCTCCTTTCGAAGCAAGACAGACCCAGAGTTTCCAAGAGCTCTTTCAAACGATTTGGAAGGAGCTGAAAACCGTTGAAACACAGTGATCTTTTACATGAAGCCTATCGCAAGAAATACCGAATGGAAAAACGCATGACCAGAATCTATCAGTTCATTATTTTCGCCAGCTTCTTTTCGCTTTGGGAGCTTGCCAGTCATTTTCGTCTCATCGATCCACTGATATTTAGTTCACCATCTGCTGTCTGCCAATTGTTTGTACAAAAAATATCCGATGGGTCTTTAGTGAATCATATGAGTATTACATTATTTGAAACGGTACTCGGATTTCTACTTGGTACCTTTTGCGGCATTTTGCTTGCTGCCGCCTTATGGTGGTCCACCCGCCTGGCAAACGTTCTTGATCCTTATTTAGTCATTTTAAATGCCATGCCAAAAGTTGCCCTCGCCCCGATTTTAATTGTTGCCCTTGGGCCTGGCATGATCAGTATCGTTGCCATGGGCGCAATCATTAGTGTGATCATTACGACGATCGTCATTTATACAGCTTTTCAAGAGGTCGATGAGAATTATTTAAAGGTGATGAAAACCTTTGGTGCGAAAAAAAGCGTCGTCTTTCGCGAGGTCATTTTGCCAGCTAGTATTCCAACGATGATTTCTGCGATCAAAGTCAATGTCGGCCTTTCTTGGGTTGGAGTTATTGTAGGGGAATTTCTTGTTTCCTCAAAAGGGCTCGGCTACATGATCATTTACGGCTTTCAAGTCTTCAACTTTACACTCGTGTTCTTAAGTCTTTTCATTATTGCCGTGTTTGCGACTATCATGTACCAACTTGTGGAATGGCTCGAACGCCGTTTTCTTCAAAAATAAAAAAGCACAGGGAATGTCTCCCTGCGCTTTTTTTAACGAATCAAACCGTTTTTTTCTAAATAAGCAAGACTTTGTCTTAACACATCATCTTTCATAATAAAACTGAAATTCTTATTTTTTGCGATGGATCTTGGCAAGTCTGCGAAAAGAACGGGTCCTTTCGTTTCAAAATACGTGTCTTGCTTCACTAGCTTTTCAATATCAGCGAAATAAATATTCTTGACAATGACCTTTTCTCTGCCCAGCACCTGATATTGACCAATATACGTTAATTCACGAACAACAGCACCCGTCTCTTCTTGAATCTCCCGTATAGCGGCTTGGTCTGCTTCTTCATCGGGCTCAACTTTCCCTCCTGGAAACTCATAGCCCCGATCCTCATGTTCAGTGAGCAGCCATTTCCCTTGGTAGCGGCAGATGGCCCAAACATGCTTAGGATGACTTGAAAAAGGCTTCTCCTCAAAAGAGAGCTTGACCGTATTATGATAATAGTCTTTAAATACATGCATGTGAAATCCCTCATATCCTGTCCTTGCTTCTTGTAAAACATCATACCACAGATCACATTTATCTGAAGAATTTTTATCAAAAGTGAAACAAACGAGTGGTTCCAACTCGTCTGTATCTAAAATGAGGTATTGTTGCTAAAACCTTTTTATCATCTCCAACTTCACCCAATTTTAATCATGAAACCTTTTATCCCTATATGACGTAAATGAATCAGTGTTTGTCCTATGACAACGAGGAGGAAATCAGCATGAGTATAAAAAATGGGTCAAAACAAGACGCTCCCCATGAGGTGATCAAGAAACACCTTCTGAAAGGGCAAAAGTTAGATTTAACAAAAGACAATCCAGCGGTCGACCAAATTCATATCGGGCTTGGCTGGGACCTGGCCGGTCAGCCAATTGATTTAGATACGCAAGTGTTTCTTTTAAATAAAGAGGACAAACTGTTGTCTCCTAAGCATCTGATCTATTATCACCAGCAGCAAAGCTTAGACGGAGCTGTTCGTCATCTTGGTGATCATCAAGTTGGCGGAGGGTATCGAGACAATGAAATGATTATTATGCAATTAAGCAGAGTCTCACCTGATATTCATAAAATTGTCGTCACAGCCACAATACATGATGCACACGAACGCCAGCATCATTTTGGACAAGTCACTAATGCCTATGTGCGCCTTACTGATCAAATCTCGCAGCAAGAGATTTGTACCTTTCAGTTAACAGAAGATTATTCGTATTGTACATCCATTATATGCGCAGAACTCACGAGAGATCAGGAGGAATGGAAAATCACTGCGACCGGGCAAGGGACTACTCTAGATTTACATGATTTATGCCGCATCTATGGATTCACATCTTGACGCAGGAAAGGAGCCGGCACCCATGGGATTTCATTTCGTCACAATAGAAGAACTTACCTTACAAGCAGAAGGCAGCGGAATCTTTTTTGCCAAAAAGGGCGCAATGATTGCCGATCAAGGAAGTTTCCAATACCGCAAGCGATTACTTGGAACGAATAAAGGAAATATGGTCAGCCAAGTATTTAACCATATCAGCAGGAAATTCACAGGTGAAAACCTTGAGATGATGGAAGTGAGTGGACAAGGTACTTGCTATCTGGCTGATTCAAGCGAGCATGTAACAGTGATTAATCTTGAGCCAAGCGGTCCTTGGCAGCATGTAAGTGTAGAAAGTGAAGATTTACTTGCCTTTACTGAGGAATGCCATTACGGTGTCACACCAGTAGGCGTTGGTATTTTATCGCAGAAAGGACTGTTTACATCAAAACTCTCTTATCAAGGGCACGGAGCGCAGGTCGCCATCAAAACGAATGGAAATCCGCTCATTTTAAAAGCCCCCTGCCGTGTAGACCCTGACGCAATTGTCGCTTGGACAGGCAAAGCACCAAAGGTCAAATTAGATGTGAACTGGAAAACTTTCATCGGACAAACATCTGGTGAATCCTATTTATTTGAGTTCCAAGAACAAGACCAAATCGTCATTATCCAGCCATCTGAGCGCACATCTGGGTTAAGGGTTGGCTTAGATGATAATCGCTATAAGCCTCAGAGCCAGAGCTCCTCTCAGGAATTCACCAATTCACAGCAAGAAAATAGAGGCGGCGGGATCACTGATCTGATCGGAGGCATTTTACAACCGCGAAAATAAAGCATGTAGAGATTCTCTACATGCTTTTTCAATTCATCAAACCATTTGTCTCAATAAAGCTCCTTGTCTCTTCATTGCCGAGCTCATAAATCATTGTGTAAATCTCTTTTCTTTTTCTATCCATTTCATCATTTGGACTATCATAATGATATTCAAGAAACGGAACATGTGCCCGAAAGAATCCTTTCCAATCTGTCATATACTGTTCATCAAAATAGTCTCTCAGCTGCAAAATTTGATCATCATCTGCTTCTATTTGAAATTGCCAAGCCGCTGCATCTCTATGCTGCGATATCGATCCATCTTGTACGGATACATAGTAGGTGTGTCTCGCCATCTGAATCATCCTTTTTCCTTTAGTATGACCAGATATGAGGAAATTACGGCTTTTTGCGCAATTTATTTTTCAACATGTCCAATACATCAATAAACAACTGTGGAATGGGAACTCCAAGGGCTCTGGCTGTCGAGACGATTTGGTAAGATTCATAAATAATATAAAAGATGATCGCTAAATCCTTAATCGCCCCATTTGTCTTCAGCATGACATCAAAGAAGTGTGCCATAGATATTAAGGAGACTGTCACAATCTTTCGAACAAGCCGCGTAAAAAACCGCTTCATTGTGAGCTGTCCAGTCAAAGATTCTCTTAGGCTTGAACAAATTAATTCAATAGCCATCAACGTCACTAAAATCATCAGTAAATATCCTGCTCCACCAAACAGAAAGCCCATCGCCGACAAACTCACTGTAACCAACGAAAAGATGCCTAAATCCTTGCTCACTTGGCATCAACATCCTTTCAAAGTGGAACTCCTTACCTCAATAGTATATGCAGGATTTTCGCAATAGCTTGGACGACAAAAAATAAAGGCGCTGTTATGTACGCAGGGATACGAATGAGACCAAAAAAGCCGCCCCATGAGGCGGCTTCTCTTTTTTAGACTCTAACATCAATAAATGAAGCATCTGAATCCTTTGGCTGAACAGCTTGAGGCTGCTGCTGCACTTGATCCAGCATCACCATAGCTTGTGCTGTATTCGTAGCAAGCTGTGAATTCAACAAACTAATATTGAGTGTCTTTTGAATGCTCGCTACTTGCTGACTCATCATTCCTGCAATAGAAGACATCTTCTCCCCTCCCTTCTCTTTTCTCTTCGGCTGAAAGCCCTATGATTTCAATGGGCTGTCTGTCCCGATTCCAATAAAAAAAGAATGTCGATCGATATATGACCGACATTCTTTTCCTATACGTGTATTATCCTAAATATGCTTTAAGCATCCAGTTGTGTTTTTCAATGGATTGATGAATCGCAAGCAGCATATCACCTGTTGTTTCATCGCCAACCTCTGCAGCCAGCTCCATTCCTTTCTTTAATTCCTCAGCGATATTGGAGAAATCATCATATAGATTTTTCACCATTTGCTCCGCTGATTCTTTGCCTTCTGCTTCTTGAATGCTGGAAATTTCTAAGCACTCTTTCATTGTCGCAACAGGCTGTCCATTTAAAGCAAGCATACGCTCAGCCAAATCATCAATATATGTAGCTGTTTCTGTATATAGTTCCTCAAATTTCTCATGGAGTGTAAAGAAATCTTTCCCCTTTACATACCAATGATAGTTATGTAATTTCACGTAAAGCACAGTCCAATCAGCTACTTGTTTATTGACAACGTTTAATAAATTTTCAGACATGTTTATTCCTCCTTATGTAATTGCGTTTAGTATGAGAATACCCTTTTCTTATTATACTGAAACCTGCCGTCAATTTCTTCTATTTTGACTGCATGAAATATATGTTAATATGGAAATAAGGAGGGAGTTAGATGCTGTTACTTGGGATTATCAGCTTTATCATTATCTCAATCGTTGTCTTTTTATCATTATGGACGACATCGAAGGCTTATGAATATAAGCATAAAGTCGATTCACCACAAGATACTGAACCAAACCAACGTCCTAATCCAAAATGAAACCGCTTTTAATGATGTGAGGTTTCTTCATCTTCAGAAGATGAACTCTCTTTTTTCACCTCACCTACGTGGATGTTCGTTTTCGGCATATTATGCTGCTGTTTAGCTGTCACATGGACTTGTATGATATAAAGGCCATCTTTTTTGAAGGCTGTGTGCAATTCGTATACACCTTTGTTTTCTTTCTTTGGCTGAATCATCTTGCTGTTATCCTTGTCGCCATCTTTCCACACTTCAAATTGAACATCATCTGCATCATCAACAGGCGTATCACCGTATGTGACAGCTGCTTTTACTATAACGCTTTCATTTTTCTCCACTTGCTCAGGTCCTGTAAGCTTTACTTCTAATAACTCAGGCACTTCCCCTTTTCCGCTGTTTGCTGCAGAGTTTCCACATGCACTTAATAACGTGAGCA
This sequence comes from Bacillus sp. FSL K6-1000, assembly GCF_038630785.1. Classification (NCBI taxonomy): domain Bacteria; kingdom Bacillati; phylum Bacillota; class Bacilli; order Caryophanales; family Bacillaceae; genus Bacillus; species Bacillus sp. FSL K6-1000. The sequence goes on from NZ_CP152042.1 coordinate 2,765,566, forward strand.
TCAGAATTATTCCCAACATTTTTCGCATCGTGCGTTTCCCCCTTCTTTTACTGACATGTCCATTTTAACAAATATCCCCTATTTTGACATCACTGTTGGAATTCAAATAAAAAACCGGACATCTAAATGTCCGGTTCATCATTAACCAAATACTTTTAAAAGCTCTTCTTGATCCTGAGAAAGCCAGAAACGCATTAAACGTTTTGCTCCTTCAAGATCATGCAGCTTCGCTTGGCCGCATTGCTCTTCGTTTGCAGCAGGAATTTCTGTTACTTCAACTGCATCCTTGAATGTTGCATCAAGAAGTTCAACGATTTCTTTTGGAGTTGGTGCACCACTGACAACTAAATAGTAGCCTGTCTGGCAGCCCATTGGAGAAATATCGATGATATCAAAATGATCATATTTCTCTGAGTGTGTTCTAATATTAAACGCAAGCAAATGTTCTAATGTATGAATCGTATCAGGTTTCATCGCCTGCTTGTTAGGCTGACAAAAACGAATATCAAATTTATTTACTTCACCATCTGATCCCACTTTATGAACGCCGCAATGACGAACGTATGGCGCTTTTACAGCATTATGATCAAGTTCAAAGCTTTCAACTGAAGGCATAATCACCACTCCTATAATTGCAATTTCCTATATTATAACATATTTCTCCGACCAGTTTAGTATATAAAACTTTCCTTCCTTGTCCTTTTTTCTTATACTGTGGAAGACAGACAAGGAGGAACCTCTATGAAACAAATTTTTATCGGCATGATACGCTTTTATCAAAAATGTATTTCCCCTCTGACACCGCCAAGCTGCCGGTTTTATCCAACATGCTCAAACTATGGACTTGAGGCGATCAAAACGCATGGCGCGATCAAGGGCGGCTGGCTCACCATAAAGCGGATTTTGAAATGTCATCCGCTTCACCCTGGCGGCATCGATCCTGTTCCGCCTAAAAAGGAAAAGTAACTTACTTTTCTTCATATCCGTTGACAACTAAGTCAAGCTTTCCTGTTCCAGGGTCAATGACAAGCCCATGTACAGGTACATCTGATGGAAGAAGCGGGTGATTTTTTACTACGGACACACTGTCCTTTACGCTCTCTTCAACTGAACTAAAGCTTTTGAGCCACTGTTTAAAATCAATTCCTGAGTATTCCAGTACTTCAATACGCTTTTCTGGAATACCACGCTCAACGGCTTTATTTAAAAGTGTCTGGCTGTCAATTTTGCTCATCCCGCAATCATGATGCCCAATGACATATACCTCGTCAGCATTTAATTCATACACAGCAACTAAAATGCTTCGCATAATACTTCCAAATGGATGAGAAACAAGCGCTCCAGCACTTTTGACAATCTTAATATCGCCATTTTTCATGTTCATTGCACGCGGAAGCAGTTCAACAAGTCTTGTATCCATACATGACAGAATGACAGCTTTTTTCTGTGGAAACTTTGTTGTTGTAAATTCTTCGTATTTCTTTTCTTCAATAAATTGTTGATTATATTCGATGATTTCATCTAAAAGTTTCATACGTTTGTCCATTCCTTTATCTTTTTTTAAAAATAAATATAGCACAATGTAAGAAATTTCGTCACGTTTTGCAGCTTATTTTTTTAGAGGAAACATCTGCTGACGAAAATTTTTTATTTTCCTCTTTTCAAATCGTAATTATTACGATACAATAACTCAGGACATTAAATCGTAATCATTTCTATCTATTAGATTGAGAGGAGACATTTTCTACATGAAAAAAATCTTTTTTATTTTAACAGCTGCTTTATTCGCGATCGGCCTTGCCGCGTGCTCAAGCAGTGCGGGCACTAATGCTTCAAAAGGAAAGGCAGACGGGAAACTAATCATTTACACCACGATCTTTCCAATCCAAGATTTCACTGAAAAAATTGGCGGCTCTCACGTTCATGCTCAGAGCGTGTATCCTGCCAATGCAGATGCACACAGTTTTGAACCAAGTTCGAAAACGATGGTTGAAATGGCTGAAGGTGATGCCTTTATCTACAGCGGCACAGGGGCTGAAGCATTCGCAGACAAAACTGCTGCCACATTAAAAGACCAAGGTGTGAAAACAGTCAAAGCAGCCGAAGGCATCAAATTGTTATCGACAAATGAAGAACATGCACATGAAGAAGGTGAAGATCACGATCATGAAGGTGAAGACCACGACCATGACGGGCACGATCACGGAGATAAAGACCCTCATGCATGGTTAGACCCAGTTTATGCGCAGCAAATGGCGAAAAACATTAAAGACACACTCGTCTCATTAGATCCAGATCATAAAAAAGAATACACAAAAAACTATGAAAATCTAAAAAAAGATTTACAATCCCTAGATCAAGAATTCAAAACAACGTTATCTAAAGCCAAACATAAAGAAATTCTTGTTTCCCACGCAGCTTATGGTTATTGGGAAAAGCGCTATGGCATTGAGCAAATCAGCGTTTTAGGATTATCTGCTTCCGAAGAGCCATCACAAAAGCAGCTCGAAAACATTGTACAAAAAGCGGAAAAGCATCACATTCAATACGTTATTTTTGAAAACAACGTCAGCAGCAAAGTATCAGATACGATCCGCAGTGAAATTGGGGCAAAAAGCTTAACCCTTAAAAATCTAGAATCCATTACTGAAGATGATGCCAAAAATGGCGAAAGCTACGTCAGCTTAATGAAACAAAACTTAAAGACCTTAAACACCGCATTAAATGATTAATACTTTTTTTAAACCCCGGGTTATCAGCCGGGGTTTTTTGCTGTAAAAAAGCACACCGTTATCAGGCGTGCTTTTTTGATTACATTTGATATTTTTTCTTAAACAGCTCGGCTCTTCCGCCTTTTTCTCCGAATTTTTGGCGTCCTGTATAAAAAGGATGCGTATCAGAGCTTGTTTCTACTTTAATGACAGGATACGTTTTCCCATCTTCCCACTCTACTGTCTCATTTGATGTCTTTGTTGATTTACTCAAGAAGCGGTAACCGCTGTTTACGTCCATAAATACAACTTCATGTGAGGTTGGATGAATATCTCTTTTCAATGTCAAAACTCCTTTCGTTATCAAAACGTAATGATTACGTTTTATAATTATATTCTACTCCCTCTTATACAACTTGTCAAAAAACAAGCTTTCTTAGTCAGGAAGAATAATCTAAAAATGGTGGAGAATAATAAGCATCATGAAAAAGAGAAGCGATAAGAAAGGCGGAGAAAAAATTGACTGATCTCGTTTTAGCTAGAAGCCTGTTCGGCACAACCATGGGCTTTCATATTATTTATGCCTCGCTTGGCGTTGGCATCCCGCTAATGATTTTGTTAGCTGAACTCATCTTTCAAAAAACAAAGGACCCGCATTATGCCATCATGGCCAAGCGATGGACAAAAGCACAAGCTGTTCTATTAGGGGTCGCTATCCCAACAGGTACTATTGCTGGTACGCAGCTTGCCCTTTTATGGCCAGGTTTTATGGAGGTTATCGGAAAAGTCATGTCACTGCCATTCCAGATTGAAATCTATGCGTTCTTTATAGAAGCATTATTTATGTCTATTTATGTGTACGCAGCGGATCGCCTATCAAATGCAATGCGCATCATTACGGTTATTTTTATCGTCATTGGTGCAGCTGCATCAGCGATTCTGATTACAAACGTACATGCTTTTGAAGGGACACCTGCTGGCTTTCAGATGGTGAATGGAGAAATCACAAACATCGAGCCTTGGAAGGCCTTTTTCAATCCAAGCTTTGCTGTGACTGCTACACATGTTGTGCTGTCTGCTTTTACAACAGGTGCTTTTGTCATTGCTTCCGTTGCAGCTTTTAAAATGCTCAAAACTAAAAAAAATGAGAAGCTCTATACATTTCATCGAAAAGCCCTTTTTCTTGGACTCATTGTAGGAGGACTTTTCTCTTTTCTCACAGCCTTAAATGGCCACGAATCTGCTCAGCTTCTGTATGAATATCAGCCTGAAAAGCTGGCTGGAGCTGAAGGTTTATTTGAAACTCAATCACATGCGCCTCTTGCAATAGGTGGTTTTACGGATGCTGATGCGCAGGAAATTAAAGGTGCGATCGAAATTCCTTGGGCGCTTAGTTTTCTTGCAGGAAATAGCTTCGATACGGTGGTCAAAGGGTTAAATGATTTTCCCCGTGACGAGTGGCCACCTTTATTTATACACACATTATTTAACGGCATGGTCATTATTGGATCGGTGCTCATTCTATTTGCGGTATTGGCACTGCTTTACCGTAAAATTTTAAAACGTGAAAAATTTCCGAAGTGGCTTCTTTTTCTTTACTTATTCGGCGGGCCTCTTAGTCTTTTGGCTATTGAATTTGGCTGGATCTTTGCTTGTACAGGCCGTCAGCCATGGGTCATTTATCGAATGCTCAAAACCTCCGAGGTTGTCACATCATCTGGCTCGATCGGGACACTTTTTATCCTTTTTGCCATTGTCTATCTCATCTTAGGCATAGCAACCGTTATTGTGCTGACGTACTACTTTAGAAAACATACGATTGAAGAAGACCTACGGTTAACAGAATCTTAAAAAGGGAGCGATCTTGATGCAAATGGATGTTACAACTGATGCGCTCATTGCAATCACCATCTTATGGGGATTCGTTTTTATCTATGCAGTGATGGCATCAATGGATTTCGGTGCAGGATTTTGGTCGATGATTTATATGAATAGAGAACAAACAAAGGCAGCTAATATCGCGAATAAGTATCTTTCTCCAACATGGGAAGTGACAAACGTTTTTATTGTGGCCATCGTTGTCGCATTGTTCAGCCTGTTTCCAGGTGCGACTTTTGTACTTGGTACCGTTTTATTAATACCCGGCAGCATCATCTTATTGCTTCTTGCACTGCGAAGCGGGTTTCTCGTGTTTTCTCATTCACTGCCTAAGAAGTACCGAAAAGCAGTGACTTATATTTCAGGGATCAGCGGCTTTATCATTCCGTCCATCCTGATCATGGTTCTCCCAATTACCCATGGTGGATTTATTTTTCAGGAGAACAACGTCTACTCATTAGATCTTGGACTGGTCTTTACAAGTGCAAATGTTTATTCTTTTGTCGGCTTTGCCATCTTCAGCACCCTTTTTCTTTCGTCCTTGCTTTTAGCTGATTTCTCTAATGTAGCTAATGAAGATGAAGCTTACAGCATTTATAGAAGAGGGGCGCTCATTACAGGTCCACTTTCACTCATGATGGCCTTTTTTATCATGCTGACATTACGAAGCGAGGCGAATTGGCTGTTCACAAAAATGATGCAGAACATCCCTATTCTTCTTGTATCTCTCCTAATGTTCCTGCTAGCAGGACTAGCTCTATTTTTACCAAACAGCCGTTTTAAGCATCGGAAAGGGAGACCACGCCTTGCCGTCATTGCGATTACCATTCAATATTTCTTAGCAAGCTACGTGTACGGGCGTGCTCACTTGCCTTATATGGCCTATCCAGATATTACAATCATGTCTGGATTTACAGACCCTGTCACATTTAGGGCGTTATTTATCACCTATATTGTAGGTTTTATCATCTTATTTCCTGGGTTCTATTTCTTCTGGAAATTATTTATGAAGGATAAGCGCTATATTCGTCAGGAAGATTAACATGAATGGACGAGCTTCATTTCGGTTACATTATAGATGAAAGACATACTCAAAAGGAGGTCATCTGTATGAGTCAAAAAATCCTTTGTGAAGTCAATAACTGTTCCTATTGGAATACTGGAAACCGCTGTGGTGCAGATGCAATCTATGTCGTCAGCCACACAGGAAATACGGCTGAGAAAAGTGAAGAAACGGATTGTAAAACGTTTAAACCACAAGATCTTTAAGTCTCATTAAAGGAGGCGCTTCAATTTGAAACACGATCGGCTGCTTCAAACGTTTTTTGACGAAATTCATGACGCGGATGAAGCCGCATTCCATCAAGCCGCTCACTCCTTTTTAAACCTTTGGGATTATGAATATGGACATGCAGCAAACATGCCCAATGAAATGCATCAGTATATCGGACAGCTTGCTTATGACAGCGAGCTGGTAGAAGAGTAAGAAAGAGCGGTTCACCGCTCTTTCTTTTTGTTCAGACAGGAAGGAAAAACTTTCCCTCACTATACATCCATTCTATTGGATAAGCAAAAGGTGATTTCTTCGTTTTTATCTCACAAAATCATGTTTTGTAAACACGTCGATTTTATCTGAAAACGAACGGAGCGCTTGGTAATCAACTTCCACGCCCATTCCTGGCGAGCGAGGCACCTCAATAAATCCATTTTCAACCTTAATTTCAGGAAAAATGATATCCTGCTCCCAAAATTTTGACGAAGCTGAAATATCACCGGGAATTGTAAATTGAGGAAGTGAAGCAAGTGCCACGTTCTGCGCGCGGGAAATACCTGTTTCAATCATCCCCCCGCACCATAACGGAATTTGATGCTCCTTACTGAACGTATGAATTTTAAGCGCCTCTGTCAGTCCGCCAACTCGTGAAGGCTTCACATTAATAATTTGACAGCTGCCAAGCTCTACAGCTTTTCTGGCATCATCTAAAGAACAAATACTTTCATCTAAACAAATCGGCGTTTTTAAATGCTTTTGCAAATGGCGATGGTCCACAATATCATCTGCAGCTAAAGGCTGTTCAATCATTAATAAACGAATATCGTCGAGCTGCTTGAGCTTGCTAATATCTTTTAATTCATAAGCAGAGTTTGCATCTGCCATTAATGGCAGCTCAGGAAAAGACTCTCTGATCTTTTGAAGAAGTCCAATATCTTGTCCTGGTTTAATTTTCACCTTCACCCGCTGATAGCCTTGATCAACAAATTGCTGAATTTGCTCAAGCATATCGTCAATAGGGCCTAACCCCGCCACAACACCAGATGGTATTCTATCTTTTGTGCCGCCTAATACATCGCGTAAAGACTTATTCTCACGCTTCGCATAAATATCCCAAACAGCCGCTTCAATGCCTGCTTTGGCCATCCTATTGCCTTTAAATTGATACAGACTGTCCGGTATTTCTGAAGGATGTGTAAAGGTGCGTGTCAGCACGTTCGGGATAAAGAAAGCCCTCAGCATATGATAGCAAGTCTCAATTGTTTCTTCTGTATACCACGGAGAAGAAAAAGCAGATACCTCTCCCCATCCAGTTAGTCCTGTTTGGTCTTTTACTTCAACAATAATAAACTCACGCTCTGAAATGGTTCCAAGACTTGTTGTAAATGGTTGTTTAAGCTTCATCGTGACATGATATAAAATTACTCGTTCAATTTGAATCATTTGAAAACCCCTTTGATCTGAGTCTGTGCCTTTGCAATTTATTCGACGCATTTCTTGGCAGCTCGTTCACAAAGTGAAAAGCGGCGGGCCATTTATATTTGGCTAAATGCGACTCACATAAAGCATAGAGCTCATTCTCCGGTATCTTATCATCTGTTACAAGGAAAGCAGCCGGTACCTCTCCCCATCTATCATCATACATACCCGTTACTCCGGCTTCCTTTACATGCGGATGTGTTAGCAGCACCGCTTCAATTTCCGCAGGATAAATATTTTCTCCGCCAGAAATAATCAAATCTGAACGGCGGTCAAGCACAAATAAGAACCCTTCCTCATCCACATAGCCAATATCACCCGTCTTCAGCCAGCCCTCATGAAAGGCAGCCGCGGTCGCTTCTTCACGGTAAAGGTATCCTTTCATCACATTTGCACCTTTCACCATAATTTCGCCATGCTCAAAAGGACGGCAAATGCGATCATCATCTTGAATTTTCAGCTCACACCCAAAAAGAGGTTTTCCCGCTGACCCAAGCTTCTCTACACTAAATTCAGGTGCAAGCGTCACAATTTGTGAACAGGTTTCCGTCATACCGTACGATTGAAAGACAGGAAAGCCCTTCTCTTTGCTTTCTTGGAGCATCGCATATGGCGCAGGTCCTCCGCCTAATAAAAGACAACGCAAAGAAGACGGACATTCTTCTAGTCTGCTTAATAACCGAGATAACATCGTCTGCACAACAGAAATCATCGTCACACGATGCCGTTCAATAGAATCCTTTACTTCATCAACGTCAAACTTCTGATGAAGCACGACTGTCATTCCATAGATTACAGACTTAAATAAGGCAGATAAACCGCTAATATGAAAAAGAGGCAGGGCAATGAGCCAGCGGTCATCCTCTCTGAGACCCAAATTCAATGCAGAGGAAACAGCACTATGAAAATGATTGCCAAACGTTTGCTCTACACCTTTTGGACGTCCTGTTGTCCCAGATGTATACATGATGGTTGCTGTTTCATTCAAATCAAATTCGCTCTCGATCTTTTTTTCATGGCCTTTCCCTGGTTGAGGTAAAGTTTCCATTGTATAAACGGGTAAATCACCCTTATGATCGCTTGCATAAATAGATTCCGTTAATAACGCCGCTGCTTTTGCATCTTCTAGCTGATAGCGCCTTTCAGCTTTTGTCAGCTTATTATTCAATAGCACAATTTTTAATCCTAATAAAAAACACGCATGTACAAGCATCACCATGTGAGGATGATTGTTCATCAAAAGCGCAACTGTTTCCCCTCTTTTCAATGATGCCTGTGCAAGTCTATTTGAAAGCTCGTCCGCTTCTTGAGCTAATTCGTGAAATGTCCACTCTTTCTCTTGATAAATAAGTGCGACTCGATCTGGTGTTAAATAGGCACGGTGCAGCAGCCAATTAGGTTGCTTCATCATGAGACACCTCCTTTTCGTAAAAGAAAACAGCTTAGTCTGATGCACTAAGCTGTTGTTCATTAATATCATTGAATCAAGGGAAACGCGGGAACTGACCGAAGTCCGGCTTGCGTTTTTCCTTAAAGGAATCGCGTCCTTCTTTTGCTTCATCTGTTGTGTAATAAAGAAGTGTCGCATCTCCTGCAAATTGCTGAATTCCAGCTAATCCATCCGTATCTGCGTTAAATGCAGCCTTCAAGAATCGTAAAGCAGTCGGGCTCTTTTCTAGCATTTCCTCACACCACTTTACTGTTTCCTCTTCAAGCTGATCTAATGGGACAACTGTGTTAACAAGTCCCATATCAAGCGCTTCTTGTGCATTGTATTGACGGCATAAGTACCAGATTTCTCTTGCTTTCTTATGGCCTACAATACGTGCAAGGTAGCCTGAACCGTAACCGGCATCAAAGCTGCCTACTTTTGGACCTGTTTGTCCAAAAATCGCATTATCTGCTGCAATTGTCAGATCACATACTATGTGGAGAACGTGTCCGCCTCCGATTGCATAACCTGCAACCATCGCAACAACCGGTTTTGGAATGACACGAATCAAACGCTGTAAGTCTAATACATTTAGACGTGGAATTTGATCGTCTCCTACATAACCGCCATGGCCGCGGACTTTTTGGTCTCCACCAGAACAGAATGCTTTTCCGCCAGCACCTGCAAGTACGATCACACCAACTTCTGAATTATCACGAGCTCGTGAAAATGCATCGATTAATTCACTAACAGTCTTTGGGGTAAACGCGTTATGTACGTGTGGACGATTAATCGTAATCTTTGCGATCCCATTATACGTTTCATATAAAATTTCGTCATACTGACGCTCAGTTTGCCATTCAATAGCCATCAATATTTCCTCCTCTAATCTTGCGCTAAAATAAACTCACTTACTATTTTACCAAAAAAATGTGGTTGTTCCACATGAACTGTATGCCCAGCATGCTCAGCCAATATGAATTGACTTTCCTTCAGCTCCTGCTGCATACATTTGCCGATATGGCAGAACTTTTCATCAAGCGTTCCGCAAATGTGCAAAACAGGTAAATGAATATGCTTTAATGCCTTCCAAATAGACGGCTGTGAACCTGTTCCGATGCCTTCTAAGCTGCGAGCCAGCCCAAGTGGATTGGCTTTCAGTCTTCCTTCTCTCAGTTGAGCCTGCTTTTCCGCCGATAAAGCTTTCTGCGAAGCAAACAAAGGTATGCTTTCCCAAAAATCCACAAACTTCACTAAGCCTTCATGCCTGATTTTTTGGGCGAGTTGATGATCCTGCTTCAGTCTTGCCATCCGCTCTTTAAATGTGCGAAGCCCTGGAGACGTACTCTCAAGGATCAGTTTGTTGACACGATCTGGATAACGAGCGGCAAATGATAAAGCAATACGCCCTCCCATAGAATATCCGAGAATATTCACTTTGTGAAGCTTTAATTGGTTTAAAATCTCTGCAAGATCTGCCAGCTGCTGAGACATCGCATATCTTCTCACACTTTCTGGCGAGTCTGTACGCCCATGTCCGAGCAAGCTGACCTGAATCAGTCTTGTGTTCTCCAAATAAGCATTCAAGAACGTCCAAGACGCTGCACTTCCAGTGAAGCCGTGTAAGCATAGTGTGGCATTTGCTGCCGATGGGTTCTGATCCACCACTTCGTACGCAACCCCATCACGCATTCTTATGATGAGAGAAGGCATTCTTTTTTCACTTCTTCCAATATGTCATCCATCATTTGACGATGCTTGTCTACACGGGAATGACGATCTGTTTCAATTTCAATTAAATGAAGCCCAGGTTCATCGATATGCGCCATATACACATCATGCAACTCTTGTTTCGTTGCGGGTTTCGAATAGGTTCCCCCATATAACCTCGATGCATACTCAAAATTCAGTCCTGTCGGCGTTCCAAAGAGCTTTTCATAATACGGTTCATCAGACGCCTGCGGAAGGAAAGAAAAGATACCTCCCCCATCATTGTTTATCAAAACAACTGTCAAAGGAATGTCCATCAGCTTAGCTGCGAGCAGACCGTTCATATCATGGTAAAATGATAAATCTCCAATGACCAAAGTGACTGGCTGCTTCAAAGCTGCATACGTGCCAAGTGCTGTAGACACAACGCCGTCAATGCCATTTGCTCCGCGATTCGCCATCATTCGAAAAGGCTTGGACTGAGTTTCAAAAAATGTATCTACATCACGAATCGGCATACTATTTCCGATAAAAAGGACGCTCTCCTTTGGCAAGAGGTGCTGAAGCTGACGGTACACATTCCCTTCAAAGGACAAATCCTCATCAGAATAGCGGGCAGCATGCGTTCTGAATGATGAATTAGCATTCTGCCATCGGTTTAAGAAACTTGTCTCTTTACGTTGTACTGCTTGCTTTAATGCTGCTTCTACAAAAGCAGCCACATGACTTTCTATAACGTACGAAGCACTTAACCCTGGATCACGGAAACCTCCGGCAGCATCTACAACAATCTGCTTCACTTCCGCATGTTTTTCCAGCCACTTGAATAAAGGCTTAGATACAGGCATCGGTCCAAAACGAATGACCATATCCGGCAAGAGATGCTGCTGTAATGCCTCATCTTTTAATAAAGAATCATACGCATCGATAATGAGATCTTCATTTTCATGCCCGTTGCGCAAAAGAGAAAGTGGGTCAGCTAAAATAGGTAAATGCAGGGCTTTCGAAAGGCGTAAAACCGCCTCTTTTTCTTCCTGTGTATGAAGTTCACCAGCCACAATCAGTCCCTTTTTGGATTCGTTCATGACGGTCGCGATTTCAGACATCACCCGATCGTTAGGGAAAGCCTGACCTGATGCTAATACCTTTTTCGTATCCTCTTTTTCTCGCGCGAAAGGATCAATAGACAGATCAGGAAGCAATGGCTCTCTCAGAGGTACATTGACCTGAACAGGCCCCTTTGGCTCCTGCATCGACATGTGATTTGCTCTCGCAGCTGCCGTCTGAACATAACGCAGCATCGTTTGACTGTCCTCCGGCAAAGCTAAGTCTGTGAACCATTTAACAAACTTACCGAATAAGAATTGCTGATCAATCGCTTGAGGTGCTCCAACTTCCCTCAATTCGTGCGGCCGATCAGCAGTTAAAACAATAAGAGGTACACGAGAATAATGCGCCTCTACAACGGCTGGATAAAAGTTAGCAGCTGCCGTACCTGATGTACAAATAAGCAGCACTGGTGATTGACTTGCTTTTGCAAGACCAAGCGCATAAAAAGCAGCAGACCGTTCGTCCACTAAAACATGAACATGGATGTCTTGATGGGCAAGGGCCAGCATCGCAAGCGGAGTTGAACGAGAACCAGGACAGACAACTGCCTCTTTCACACCACCTTGGACGAATTCATCCATCAATCTGCCTATATATGTTGTCATGATGTGATTATTCAATAGGATGACCTCCAAGAGCAGACAGCATTGGTCTTAACTTCACTTGTGTTTCTTCATACTCCTGCTTTGCAAGGGAATCCTCTACAATTCCGCAGCCAGCGAACAAACGAACACGGTCTTCCTCAATAAGACCTGACCGAATGGCTACAGCAAATTCTCCATTATCCTGAGAATCAATCCAGCCTACGGGCGCTGCATACCAGCCGCGCTTGAGCGGTTCGATTTCACGAATCACTTCAACCGCCATTTCCTTTGGATATCCGCCTAGTGCCGGCGTAGGATGGAGCTGCTCAATTAATGAAAAGAGGGAACAGCTGCTTTTAATTTCTCCCACAATCGGTGTAAACAAATGCTGAATGTTTTTTGTTTTATAAAGACTTGGTTGATTTGGTTTATGCACGTGAAGGCAATTCGCTTCAAATGCTTGCTCAATCATATTGACAACAATTTGATGTTCAATCAAATTCTTCTCATCATGCAGCAGTTCCTCGCCTAATGCGTGATCCTCCGCTTCATCTTTTCCGCGAACAATGGAACCTGCTAAACAGGAGGAAAAGACCTCTCCGCCGCTTTTTTTCACTAAGCGTTCCGGCGTGGCTCCGACAAATGCTTGTCTTCCCTGTTCAACCGCAAATACATAACTCGTTGTTTGATGCTTTAATAATTCCGCTAATAGTGGAGCGAGTTCAATTTGATTTTTATATTGAAGCAAGACTTCTCTTGCTAAAACAACCTTTTCATATTCATTTGCACGAATGTGGTCTGTCGCTTCTTCGATCGCCTTCATCCATTCCTTCACATCCAGCTCTTCCACATGAACAAGTTCAGCTTGTCCACCAGTCCGTACTGGCAATGTCTCGAAACGAGAGGCTTTTTGTTCTAATTCCTGAATAAGCTGATGAACATTCCCGTCCACCTGCTTCCACTCATTGATCGTAAGAAAACTGCCTTCTTTTGAGACAGTCAGCATGATCGATGGCACAAAAAAATGAGCCTCGCCAAATGCTTCCCAATGACGCGCCTTTTCTTCATACGGATCAAACGAGAATCCTCCAAATAAAAGCGGACCAACAGCCGCTTGCTTTAACTCCTTTTCATCATGAAAATGGAACATGTGCTGCTTGAGCTGTTCCCATTCTTGATGGACTATATCGAATCGTTCCTTGCCTTGCTCAGATGATTTAATGACGGCCGCTCTGCCAAGTCCAGAAAATATCATTTGGCTTTCTGGATCAGACCAAAAAAACCGCTCGCCTAAAAAATCCGCTTCGCCGCTTTGGAAAAAGGCAAGAGGATCCAGATCGTCAACTCTTCTGGAGTAGCTTATCAAAACAGCATGGTTGACGTTATTCGCTTCTTCTAATGTCGCAAGCGCTTCCTGCCGGAAAGTACTTTGCACTGTTGTCACCATGATACATTCCTCCAAAATCCATGAATTACATAAAAAATAAAAACATAATGAAAAAATACATGAACATTCGAATATGTCGAATGACCTGCTTTTCTATTATAAACCTTAACAGATGAACTTAGTAAAGAAAACAGCTTCTAAATCCTCGAATCCTTATTATATCACGCTTTCAAGATTTTTTCGCTCTTGCTTATTGAAACGAGAGCATCTAAAGCAAAATGGCAGGACCGTTCTAAAATCAAGCTTTCCTTCGATATGGCAACGATTAGCAAACATCTTTTTCCCGATTCATCGCATCAATATATTGACACCTTTTTGAACTTTGCTAAACTGGAATTTGGACGTGTACGTATTTTTTTATTTAAAGGAGTATATTTTATGCAGCATCAATCGATATCAGATCAGCTTTCACCAATAAAGCCTGATAAAAACTGGCGAATTTGGTGGAATTTACTACGACCGCATACACTAACAGCGGCATTTATTCCCGTTACTTTAGGAACTGTTTTAGCACTTCCAAGTGGTCAAATACATGTTGGGCTATTTTTAGCCATGCTGTTTGCATCTATGTTTATCCAAATCGCAACAAACATGTTTAACGAGTACTTTGATTATGTTCGCGGGCTGGACAACGAGAAATCTGTCGGCATCGGCGGAGCCATTGTAAGAAACGGTGTGAAGCCAAAGACAGTCCTCAGCCTCGCTTATGCACTATTTGCACTTTCTTTATTACTTGGGGTCTATATTTGCATGATGTCTAGTTGGTGGATTGCATTAATAGGACTTATTTGTATGGCAGCAGGCTATTTCTATACTGGCGGCCCTGTACCAATTGCATATACACCGTTTGGAGAACTTGTTTCAGGTGCTTTTATGGGATTAGGGATCATCCTGATTAGTTTCTATATCCAAACAGGCACACTGACGTCTAAAGCGGTTCTCATTTCACTACCAATTTCTATTTTAGTTGGTGCCATCTTACTGTCGAACAATATCCGTGATTTAGACGGGGATAAGGAAAATGGACGAAAAACACTTGCCATCCTTGCTGGACGTAAAGCTGCAGTGAACATTTTACTTTCCATGTTTTTGGTATCATACGTACTCATTTTTGTTTATATCTTCACAGATATCGTCGGTCTTTGGAGTCTTCTTGTTTTACTCAGTGTGCCAAAAGCCTATACAGCCATTAAAGAGTTTAAGCAAAAAGAAAAACCGATTGAATTAATGAATGCCATGAAATCTACAGCTCAAACCAATACATTTTTTGGTTTTCTGCTGACGATCGCTTTGATCTTACAATACTATATCGCGTAACAAAGAACGCCTGCAGCCGCAGGCGTTTTTTTAATTAGGAATTGCTTCAAATTGGAACTAGTCTTACATACAAAATTGCTCATACTAACAATATGTTTGATATGAAAGGATGATCGCTTTGTTGTCAAAAGACGAATTACATCATTTGAAGCAGCGCCTTCTTGATGAAAAGAAAGAACTTGAAGCCAAAAGCCATGACGATGAACAGAAAGTATCCTTTCCTTACGATTCAGTCGGAGAACTGTCTGCCTATGATAACCACCCGGGCGATCAAGGGACAGAGCTGTTCGAGCGTGGGAAAGATATTGCTTTAAACAGCTTGGAACATGAACATATGTTAGATATCGATGAAGCACTTCAAGCCATTGCAGACGGCTCTTATGGACTATGCAAGGTCTGTAAGGCCCCTATTCCAAAGGAACGCTTAGAAGCCTTGCCTACTGCCGTCACATGCACAGAGCACTCAAAAGAACAGACCGTTTCACAAAACCGTCCGATTGAAGAGGATTTATTAAGTCCGCCAGCTGGACAATTTGAAAATGAAGAAAGTGCTGCGTACGACGGAGAGGATGCCTACCAAGACGTAGAACGCTACGGAAACTCTGATACCCCGTCTGATATGGAATTCCCACCTTTGACATACGATGATGTGTATACACAATCAGAAGATGAAGATTATGTGGAGGACTACGAAGGATTCGCAGCTGCTGATATTGAAGGAAAAGCAAGCAAGGTGTATCCGAACAAAGCACACGAGGCCTATGAAGAAGCATTAGACGAAGAAGGTGTCATGACGGTATTTGGTGACTTGAAACCGTACGAGGAAGAACCTTATACAGAAGAAAATCATTAGTCCCCTCATATTGGGGGCTTTATGTTTATATCATGTAATGATTGGGAAATCACTTTAAGAGTGAATTTGATTGGAGGAGATTCTTGATGGCTAGAAAAAGTATCATTTGGGCGATTGTCGTCTTCTTTATTACATACGCACTATTCTCTATTGCCGGATTTTTGTTCCCCATCGACAGAGAATGGTATGACGCATTAAATAAACCAGAATGGACACCTGGTGGCGGTGTGATTGGTGCTGTGTGGGCTGTCTTATTTGCACTCATCTCATTGTCCGCAGCGATCATTTATGGAAAATATGGATTCCAAAAAATCACTTTACCATTTTGGATTCTTTTCCTTTTAAATTACGTATTCAATCAAGCCTTTAGTTTTTTTCAATTTACACAAAAGGATTTGTTTGTGGCTACGATCGACTGCCTGCTCGTTGCACTGACAGCACTTGCACTTGTCATCGTCTCACGTAAACTAAGCAAAGTCGTTCCAATTTTACTGATCCCTTATGTCTTATGGGGCTTCTTTGCGACATACTTGTCTTATACGATCTATTCCATGAATATGTAAAAAAAGACCGCCATGATAGCGGCCTTTCGTTTTGAAGAAAACAAAAAAGAGATCTTTGACAAGATCTCTTTTAAAAATGACCCGTACGGGATTCGAACCCGTGTTACCGCCGTGAAAGGGCGGTGTCTTAACCGCTTGACCAACGGGCCAGATCAATGGCGGAGAAGGAGGGATTTGAACCCTCGCGCCGCTTACGCGACCTACACCCTTAGCAGGGGCGCCTCTTCAGCCACTTGAGTACTTCTCCATTTGGCTCCGCAGGTAGGATTCGAACCTACGACCGATCGGTTAACAGCCGATAGCTCTACCACTGAGCTACTGCGGAAGATCATGGTGGGCCTGAGTGGACTCGAACCACCGACCTCACGCTTATCAGGCGTGCGCTCTAACCAGCTGAGCTACAGGCCCATGAACAGATATACAAATGGAGCGGGTGATGGGAATCGAACCCACGACATCAGCTTGGAAGGCTGAGGTTTTACCACTAAACTACACCCGCAAAAATATGTATGGGGCGATTGATGGGAATCGAACCCACGAGTGCCAGAGCCACAATCTGGTGCGTTAACCACTTCGCCACAACCGCCATACTATGAATATTTTTATAAAAGTGGCTCGGGACGGAATCGAACCGCCGACACACGGATTTTCAGTCCGTTGCTCTACCAACTGAGCTACCGAGCCAAGTATTCTTTTGAAAAATGGCGGTCCGGACGGGACTCGAACCCGCGACCTCCTGCGTGACAGGCAGGCATTCTAACCAACTGAACTACCGGACCATTTTGGTTGCGGGGGCAGGATTTGAACCTGCGACCTTCGGGTTATGAGCCCGACGAGCTACCGAACTGCTCCACCCCGCGATGATATGGTTTTTTAAAAAATATGGCGGAGGAAGAGGGATTCGAACCCCCGCGGGCTTTGACACCCCTGTCGGTTTTCAAGACCGATCCCTTCAGCCGGACTTGGGTATTCCTCCGTATAGATGGTGGACCTTGTAGGACTCGAACCTACGACCGGACGGTTATGAGCCGTCTGCTCTAACCAACTGAGCTAAAGGTCCTTTATAGCGGCGGAGGGGATCGAACCCCCGACCTCACGGGTATGAACCGTACGCTCTAGCCAGCTGAGCTACACCGCCATGATCAAAACAATCTTTTAAAAAGTGGAGCCTAGCGGGATCGAACCGCTGACCTCCTGCGTGCAAGGCAGGCGCTCTCCCAGCTGAGCTAAGGCCCCATAAAAGATGGTCGGGAAGACAGGATTCGAACCTGCGACCCCTTGGTCCCAAACCAAGTGCTCTACCAAGCTGAGCTACTTCCCGATCTTAATGGCGCGCCCGAGAGGAGTCGAACCCCTAACCTTTTGATCCGTAGTCAAACGCTCTATCCAATTGAGCTACGGGCGCTTATTTATAATGCCGAGGGCCGGACTTGAACCGGCACGGTAGTCACCTACCGCAGGATTTTAAGTCCTGTGTGTCTGCCAATTCCACCACCCCGGCGTGGATGGTATAAGCGGAAGACGGGATTCGAACCCGCGACCCCCACCTTGGCAAGGTGGTGTTCTACCACTGAACTACTTCCGCATTACAGGATTTCTTTATTTTATTTGGCAATGCGGGTGAAGGGACTTGAACCCCCACGTCATAAAGACACTAGATCCTAAGTCTAGCGCGTCTGCCAATTCCGCCACACCCGCATGAAACATGGTGAGCCATGAAGGACTCGAACCTTCGACCCTCTGATTAAAAGTCAGATGCTCTACCAACTGAGCTAATGGCTCGCTTTAAAAGCGACTTGTCTATCTTACCATATGAAAGTGGTGCCGGCAAGAGGACTTGAACCCCCAACCTACTGATTACAAGTCAGTTGCTCTACCAGTTGAGCTACACCGGCTTTATCTATCCTAACATTATGTAAGAATAAATATGGTGGAGGATGACGGGCTCGAACCGCCGACCCTCTGCTTGTAAGGCAGATGCTCTCCCAGCTGAGCTAATCCTCCACTATGTAAGAATCTCTCGATCCGACAAAGATTATTATATACAGGTTTTAATCATTTGTAAAGGCTATATTAAAAAAATTTTATTTCAATTTTCATTGCGTTATTTTTTAACAAATGATCGTCATATCACCTATTCATATAGCTGCAAGTTCAACGTTCAGCAGGTGAGCTTCTTTCCTCTATATTCTCTTTCAAAACGTTCAATTCCTCTAGATATATTAGCAGTTTCTCATTTTTATACTTTAATGATATAGGTATCTCTTTAGACGTAAAGCATTTATAGAAATCGAATAGGCTTACACATCTTCAATTTAATTAAAGATATATGGAATGCGCCTATATAAGCTCATACTCTGTCTCTCTATTGTTTTGTATAGATAAGGTTTTATGCCATGAACATCTTTAGGTTCAAGTGTTTCACATGCTACGCTTGGACATAAGAAGGTGCGACGATCTTTCATCAAACAAATGTATAAGATAAAGTATGATGCATGACCCTCAATCAGCACAAAAAAGATCAGTTCCAAATGGAACTGATCCTGATAGAAGCTTGGCGGCGTCCTACTCTCACAGGGGGAAACCCCCAACTACCATCGGCGCTGAAGAGCTTAACTTCCGTGTTCGGTATGGGAACGGGTGTGACCTCTTCGCTATCGCCACCAAACCTGATGGAGAGAATGTTCTCTCAAAACTAGATAACAATGTTCATGCTTCACAATAGAATATAGGTTAAGTCCTCGATCTATTAGTATCTGTCAGCTCCACGTGTCACCACGCTTCCACCTCAGACCTATCAACCTGATCATCTTTCAGGGATCTTACTTCCTTGCGGAATGGGAAATCTCATCTTGAGGGGGGCTTCATGCTTAGATGCTTTCAGCACTTATCCCGTCCGCACATAGCTACCCAGCGATGCCCTTGGCAGAACAACTGGTACACCAGCGGTGCGTCCATCCCGGTCCTCTCGTACTAAGGACAGCTCCTCTCAAATTTCCTGCGCCCGCGACGGATAGGGACCGAACTGTCTCACGACGTTCTGAACCCAGCTCGCGTACCGCTTTAATGGGCGAACAGCCCAACCCTTGGGACCGACTACAGCCCCAGGATGCGATGAGCCGACATCGAGGTGCCAAACCTCCCCGTCGATGTGGACTCTTGGGGGAGATAAGCCTGTTATCCCCGGGGTAGCTTTTATCCGTTGAGCGATGGCCCTTCCATGCGGAACCACCGGATCACTAAGCCCGACTTTCGTCCCTGCTCGACTTGTAGGTCTCGCAGTCAAGCTCCCTTGTGCCTTTACACTCTGCGAATGATTTCCAACCATTCTGAGGGAACCTTTGGGCGCCTCCGTTACATTTTAGGAGGCGACCGCCCCAGTCAAACTGCCCACCTGACACTGTCTCCCTGCCCGATAAGGGCAGCGGGTTAGAAGGTCAATACAGCCAGGGTAGTATCCCACCGATGCCTCCACCGAAGCTAGCGCTCCGGTTTCCAAGGCTCCTACCTATCCTGTACAAGCTGTACCAACATTCAATATCAGGCTGCAGTAAAGCTCCACGGGGTCTTTCCGTCCTGTCGCGGGTAACCTGCATCTTCACAGGTACTATAATTTCACCGAGTCTCTCGTTGAGACAGTGCCCAGATCGTTGCGCCTTTCGTGCGGGTCGGAACTTACCCGACAAGGAATTTCGCTACCTTAGGACCGTTATAGTTACGGCCGCCGTTTACTGGGGCTTCAATTCGCACCTTCGCTTACGCTAAGCGCTCCTCTTAACCTTCCAGCACCGGGCAGGCGTCAGCCCCTATACTTCGCCTTACGGCTTCGCAGAGACCTGTGTTTTTGCTAAACAGTCGCCTGGGCCTATTCACTGCGGCTTCTCGGGGCTTTAACACCCTAAGAAGCACCCCTTCTCCCGAAGTTACGGGGTCATTTTGCCGAGTTCCTTAACGAGAGTTCTCTCGATCACCTTAGGATTCTCTCCTCGCCTACCTGTGTCGGTTTGCGGTACGGGCACCTCTCACCTCGCTAGAGGCTTTTCTTGGCAGTGTGGAATCAGGAACTTCGCTACTAAATTTCGCTCGCCATCACAGCTCAGCCTTTACGGGAAACGGATTTGCCTATTTCCCAGCCTAACTGCTTGGACGCGGATATCCAATACCGCGCTTACCCTATCCTCCTGCGTCCCCCCATTGCTCAAATGGTGAGGAGGTGGTACAGGAATATCAACCTGTTGTCCATCGCCTACGCCTTTCGGCCTCGGCTTAGGTCCCGACTAACCCTGAGCGGACGAGCCTTCCTCAGGAAACCTTAGGCATTCGGTGGACGGGATTCTCACCCGTCTTTCGCTACTCATACCGGCATTCTCACTTCTAAGCGCTCCACCAGTCCTTCCGGTCTGGCTTCACAGCCCTTAGAACGCTCTCCTACCACTGTTCGTAAGAACAGTCCGCAGCTTCGGTGATACGTTTAGCCCCGGTACATTTTCGGCGCAGAGTCACTCGACCAGTGAGCTATTACGCACTCTTTAAATGGTGGCTGCTTCTAAGCCAACATCCTGGTTGTCTAAGCAACTCCACATCCTTTTCCACTTAACGTATACTTTGGGACCTTAGCTGGCGGTCTGGGCTGTTTCCCTTTCGACTACGGATCTTATCACTCGCAGTCTGACTCCCAAGGATAAGTCATCGGCATTCGGAGTTTGACTGAATTCGGTAACCCGGTAGGGGCCCCTAGTCCAATCAGTGCTCTACCTCCGAGACTCTTACCTTGAGGCTAGCCCTAAAGCTATTTCGGAGAGAACCAGCTATCTCCAGGTTCGATTGGCATTTCACCCCTACCCACACCTCATCCCCGCACTTTTCAACGTGCGTGGGTTCGGGCCTCCATTCAGTGTTACCTGAACTTCACCCTGGACATGGGTAGATCACCTGGTTTCGGGTCTACGACCACGTACTCATGCGCCCTATTCAGACTCGCTTTCGCTGCGGCTCCGCATCTTCTGCTTAACCTTGCACGGGATCGTAACTCGCCGGTTCATTCTACAAAAGGCACGCCATCACCCGTTAACGGGCTCTGACTACTTGTAGGCACACGGTTTCAGGATCTATTTCACTCCCCTTCCGGGGTGCTTTTCACCTTTCCCTCACGGTACTGGTTCACTATCGGTCACTAGGGAGTATTTAGCCTTGGGAGATGGTCCTCCCGGATTCCGACGGAATTTCACGTGTTCCGCCGTACTCAGGATCCACTCTGGAGAGAACAACATTTCAGTTACAGGGCTGTTACCTTCTTTGGCGGGCCTTTCCAGACCTCTTCGCTTATATCGTTCCTTTGTAACTCCGTATAGAGTGTCCTACAACCCCAAGAGGCAAGCCTCTTGGTTTGGGCTGTTCCCGTTTCGCTCGCCGCTACTCAGGGAATCGCATTTGCTTTCTCTTCCTCCGGGTACTTAGATGTTTCAGTTCCCCGGGTATGCCTTCTCATACTCTATGTATTCAAGTATGGATACTACTCCATTACGAGCAGTGGGTTTCCCCATTCGGAAATCTCCGGATCAAAGCTTGCTTACAGCTCCCCGAAGCATATCGGTGTTCGTCCCGTCCTTCATCGGCTCCTAGTGCCAAGGCATCCACCGTGCGCCCTTTCTAACTTAACCATTTCTTACTTTAGAAAGAATCACTATGTGTGATGAACTTTGCATTGCATTCAATGTGAATGTATTACTTATTGTTATCTAGTTTTCAAAGAACAATCCTGTCTCGCTAGAGACATGTTTTGAAGGAATGATCCTTCAAAACTAAACAAGACGAAAACGCACGCTGCTCCATATATCCTTAGAAAGGAGGTGATCCAGCCGCACCTTCCGATACGGCTACCTTGTTACGACTTCACCCCAATCATCTGCCCCACCTTCGGCGGCTGGCTCCATAAAGGTTACCTCACCGACTTCGGGTGTTGCAAACTCTCGTGGTGTGACGGGCGGTGTGTACAAGGCCCGGGAACGTATTCACCGCGGCATGCTGATCCGCGATTACTAGCGATTCCAGCTTCACGCAGTCGAGTTGCAGACTGCGATCCGAACTGAGAACAGATTTATGGGATTGGCTAAACCTTGCGGTCTTGCAGCCCTTTGTTCTGTCCATTGTAGCACGTGTGTAGCCCAGGTCATAAGGGGCATGATGATTTGACGTCATCCCCACCTTCCTCCGGTTTGTCACCGGCAGTCACCTTAGAGTGCCCAACTAAATGCTGGCAACTAAGATCAAGGGTTGCGCTCGTTGCGGGACTTAACCCAACATCTCACGACACGAGCTGACGACAACCATGCACCACCTGTCACTCTGTCCCCGAAGGGAAAGCCCTATCTCTAGGGTTGTCAGAGGATGTCAAGACCTGGTAAGGTTCTTCGCGTTGCTTCGAATTAAACCACATGCTCCACCGCTTGTGCGGGCCCCCGTCAATTCCTTTGAGTTTCAGTCTTGCGACCGTACTCCCCAGGCGGAGTGCTTAATGCGTTAGCTGCAGCACTAAGGGGCGGAAACCCCCTAACACTTAGCACTCATCGTTTACGGCGTGGACTACCAGGGTATCTAATCCTGTTCGCTCCCCACGCTTTCGCTCCTCAGCGTCAGTTACAGACCAGAGAGTCGCCTTCGCCACTGGTGTTCCTCCACATCTCTACGCATTTCACCGCTACACGTGGAATTCCACTCTCCTCTTCTGCACTCAAGTTTCCCAGTTTCCAATGACCCTCCCCGGTTGAGCCGGGGGCTTTCACATCAGACTTAAGAAACCGCCTGCGAGCCCTTTACGCCCAATAATTCCGGACAACGCTTGCCACCTACGTATTACCGCGGCTGCTGGCACGTAGTTAGCCGTGGCTTTCTGGTTAGGTACCGTCAAGGTGCGAGCAGTTACTCTCGCACTTGTTCTTCCCTAACAACAGAGCTTTACGATCCGAAAACCTTCATCACTCACGCGGCGTTGCTCCGTCAGACTTTCGTCCATTGCGGAAGATTCCCTACTGCTGCCTCCCGTAGGAGTCTGGGCCGTGTCTCAGTCCCAGTGTGGCCGATCACCCTCTCAGGTCGGCTACGCATCGTCGCCTTGGTGAGCCATTACCCCACCAACTAGCTAATGCGCCGCGGGTCCATCTGTAAGTGACAGCCGAAACCGTCTTTCATCCTTGAACCATGCGGTTCAAGGAACTATCCGGTATTAGCTCCGGTTTCCCGGAGTTATCCCAGTCTTACAGGCAGGTTACCCACGTGTTACTCACCCGTCCGCCGCTAACATCCGGGAGCAAGCTCCCTTCTGTCCGCTCGACTTGCATGTATTAGGCACGCCGCCAGCGTTCGTCCTGAGCCAGGATCAAACTCTCCGAGGTATGCAGGATGCATATCACACATGCGTTGCTACACGATGTAGCGAACTTAGCATGTGATCATTTCCTGCCTCGTCAGCGTTTGACTGACTACCTATGAAGTATCATAGGATTTTTTTATAAAAACTCGAATTAACAGGTACGTTTTGTCTTGTTTAGTTTTCAAAGATCATCTCCGCCGTCTCTCAGAGGCGACTTTATTAATATAACATTCTATCAAGATAAAGTCAACAACTTTTTTCTTAATGTTATTTATCAACCGCGCTGTTTCAGCGGCGAATACAAATATAACACCTTTTGAGAGAAGAAACAAGTATTTTTTCTAAATAATTTATTTTTCCTTATCTCTTCCTATATATTGATACAAATGCTGCTCATCTCGGGAATTGTCTATTGTTGATCCTGCAGGTCTTTAGTATATTTATAATAGATTGAAACTAAATAACCGCAGGGGGAGCTTTGTGCTGAGAGTGAACATTCGTTGTTCTGACCCTTTGAACCTGTCAGTTAATACTGAAGTAGGAATGTGGAATCACTTGGATACATGGTGTATTCAAATCGATATGTTTTTCTATGAATAACATACTCATCCTTACACGGTCTCTCCTTGCTCAATTCATGAAAAAGGAGATTTTTTTATGCAGCAATCAAATCAATTGGTACGACTGATGGAAATCGCGATTATGACTTCACTTGCACTTGTATTAGATTACTTATCAGGTCTCTTTTTAAGAATGCCGAATGGCGGATCTCTTGCGCTGATTATGATTCCCGTCATTCTCATGTCTATTAGATGGGGGATATCTACCGGATTTATCATCGGTGTGTTAATCGCAGGTCTTCAGCTGATGAATAGCCCGATCATCGTTACACCTGTTCAAGGATTCCTCGATTACTTCGTTGCATCTGTTGTCATTTCTTTAAGCGGCTTGTTTTCTGGATTGATCAAAAAAGCCATTCAGGATCAAAAGCGAAAGCAGCAATTTTTCTATATTACCTTAGCTGTTTTTGTTGCTAGTTTCTTCAGGCTGCTGACGTTCTTTATTTCTGGCGTCGTTTTCTTTTCTCAATATGCACCGAAAGGAACACCAGGATGGGTCTACTCTTTAATTTATAACAGCACATATATGGTTCCTTCATTTATTATTTGCAGTATTGTTCTTTGTATACTCATTCCAAGTGCATCCCGTTTGGTTTTTCCTCATCAAAAATAACCGGCTGATGACAGCTGGTTATTTTTTTATGCATAATTTGCTGCTCTATGGAATCTATTAATAATAGAAGATTTCATGCTGGAGGTACGACAATGAGCCCTTACTCCATTATGCTTTGCTGTTATATTCTCAGTCTTGCTTATTTTTTGGCAGGCTTCTATGAAGCTTTAAAAATAGCAGGCGTGAAAGGAAAAGTAGAAGCTTCACCGTTTATTTCTTACATGTTGCTTGCTGTACTTTTCACTTTTTTCTCTCATTATTACTGGAAGCTGACGATTTAATTCGTTTTACATGGTTATTCAATCTAGACAACTCCCATCCATACCCTATTTCATTATGGTTCTCGCCAGCCAGCTCGAACTGGCTGGTAACGATAAAACTAGGTTGAAGCTTTTGATAAAATTGTTTCGCCGGATTTTGTTCAAACACCCATAGCAGCATATTCTGATAACCCTTTTCTATTAAATATTCCACTCCTTTTTCCATTAGAGCAATACCCGCCCCTGATTTCTGTTTCTGTTGGAATAAATAGATGGCATATAGCTCTCCATCATATGTAGAATAACGTTCGTCACGTTGTTTTCCGAAAGAAGCAAAACCAAAAACGCCATCCTCATCTTCCGCGACAAACGTGCCTTTAAGCGGCCTTCTTCTCCAGCTCTCTTCCCGATCTTCAATGGTTAAACCATCTAAATACTCCTGCGAAATAATCCCTTGATAAGTCGTCTGCCAGCTTTTCACATGAATCTCGGCGATTTTTGGAATATCTTGATGTACAGCATGTCTCACCTTCATCCGCTCCACTCCTTTTAGCTTTTTCCACCTTATCTTCATTATGATAAATTTCTATTACATAGAATTCAATGACTAGCGTTTTGTCAGCACATCTTTCAATGGTTAAATCTTCTTCTATAAAAAAGTGACACCTTCTGGTGGAAGGTGTCTTTTGATTTTATTGTTCTATTTGATCATCAGCTTTTTCGATTTTTCTTGGTTGTTTGATTTCATTTGTCAGTTCTTGAATGCTTTGCTTCACATTGCCTTTGCCAGAAAAGTTCTCAATAATTTCTTTCACATCAATTCCAGAGGATGCTTTCAGACTCTCTTGAAGACTAGACATGAGATTTGTGGCATAGCCTGTAACTTTATTGGCACCGCTGCCTTCACCGTTACCGCCTGTATCCACAACAGTAATTTTATCAATGTTAGAAAGTGGTGCAGATACTTGCTTCGCATATTCAGGAAGCATTTTGACAATCATATCAAGAATCGCTGCCTGACCATACTGTTCGAATGCTTCCGCAATTTTCTCTTTCGCTTCGGCTTCTGCAAGTCCTTTTAGTCTAATGACTTCTGCTTCTGTTTCCCCTTTCGCACGATCCGCTTCCGCTTTGGCAAGCCCGTCAATACGAACTTTCTCAGCTTCTGCTTTTGCCATTGCTTCAATGCTGTATTTCTTCGCATCTGCTTCAGCAAGACGTTTTGCTTTTTCTGCCGCAGCCGACTGCTCAACAGCATAACGGTCCGCATCTGCTTTCTTTTTCACTTCAGAATCATATTGACGTTCACGACGCTGAATCTCTTTTTCTTCTAATTCAATTTGTTTCTGACGCTCAATGATTTTGACTTGCATTTCTTGTTCAGTTACGTGCTGACGGTTACGAGCGGTTTCTAAATCGTACGCTTGGTCAGCACTTGCTTTCGCTGTATCCTGTTCACGTCTGAATTCTGCTCTTTTCAATTCATTAATCTTTTCTGCTTCAGCGATTTCAGTAGCACGCTCAAGCTCTGATTTCTTCGCATCTTTATCTGCTTCGGCACGTTTGATCCGTGTTTCTTTATCTGCTTCAGCCGTTGCAATATCTGCATCGCGTTTTACTTGGGCAATTCTTGGTTTACCTAGAGATTCTAAATAGCCATTTTTATCACGAACATCTTTGATCGTAAACGAGACAATGACTAGACCCATTTTCGCTAGATCTTGAGAAGCAACGCGTTGTACTTCTTGTGAAAATTTTTCTCTGTTTTTATAAATCTCTTCAACTGTCATTGACCCTAAGATGGAACGAAGGTGACCTTCTAATACTTCTCTCGCTTCGTTTTCACGATCTTCTTTTGTTTTACCTAAAAATTGCTCTGCAGCAGTAGCAATTTCTTCAATCGATCCACCAATTTTTATGATGGCCGTTCCATCCGCCATGACCGGTACACCTTGTTCGGTATAGACTTCAGGGGTTGAAACATCTAGCTTGCTAGATAGTAAGCTGAGCGGCTCTGCTTGTTGAAAGACTGGAAGGACAAAGGTACCGCCGCCTCTTACAATCTTAATCTTGTTTCCACCTTCGTCCACGTGGACATTTTTACTTCCTAGATAACTTCCTGTCACGATTAATGCTTCATCTGGACCTGCTGTCCGGTATTTAGAAACAAATACACCAATAAGTGCAATAAGAATGACAAGCACAATTCCAATGATCACTAAAATAGTTGTTCCTGGCATAGCATTCCCTCCTAGATTTCTTCATTTGGTATAACAGATAAGACGCCTTTGTTCACTTCGACAACTAGCACACGGGTTCCATATGGAATCTCCTCTTTGTCGAAGCTGACAGCTGGCTTTGAGATTTTCCCGCTGTTACTGATTAACAGCACTTCTCCAAACCCGTCTTTTGGAACAGATACAATGATCTCCCCAGTTCTTCCTTTTAAATCGGCCTCCGTATAAGAGAGAGATTCTTCAGCAGAGGAAAGCGGGACTAATACAAATACATTCA
Source organism: Bacillus sp. FSL K6-1000 (assembly GCF_038630785.1). Classification (NCBI taxonomy): domain Bacteria; kingdom Bacillati; phylum Bacillota; class Bacilli; order Caryophanales; family Bacillaceae; genus Bacillus; species Bacillus sp. FSL K6-1000. The sequence continues at coordinate 2,793,299 of NZ_CP152042.1, forward strand.
AACAGGTCACAAGGATCACTGCGAGGATGGCAGATAATACTGCGCCAAGTCCACTTCCTACAATTGCTGTTTTTTCAGAGATAAACCCTCCAGCCGAGAAAAAGGTAAGAAATGCGAGGATCAATGTTGGTTGAAGGAATGGAACAGGGATCGCTTCAAACCATCCATCAAATACATCGCCGAAAAAGACGAAAACAAGTGTCAGGATTCCTGATATCATCAATATGTATAAATACAGCGTCTGAAGAGGCAGCCCAAACACATCCATCTTCCTCACCCTTTCTTCATGAAATGAACATCTGTTGTTTCATTTAGATCATACTCACCTCCAATGTATTCCTTGTAACAGGTAATACGAACCACTTTTGTAAAGGTTTCATATTTCATCACAATTCTTCAAAGGGATTTTCGGATAGCTCAAGAATGATTGTCATGTACCCTTATGTTAAAATTTGATCTTGAGGTGATGAAGAAAATGAGTTTATTACATGAAGCAAGACAAGAATTGTGGCACGAGCTGCAAGGTTTGAGCGAAGAACAATTGAACCAAAAATTATCTGATGATACTTGGAGTATTCAAGAGGTAGCAGATCATTTAAAGAAAATGGACCTAGTTGCAGCAAAACATCTAGCTGCTGAGGGGAAAAAAGCACCGATCAAAGAATATGAACCAAAGCCGGTGGAAATGGCAGAGGATCGTTCGAAAAAAGCCACTGCGCCTAGTATTGTTGCGCCTGAGCACAAGCATGTGACACCTACACATTTAAAGGATGAGCTCGATACAGCTCGTGAGCAGCTCAATCAAATTTTATCAACATTTACTGAGGAAGATTTCAAACGCGTCATTGCACACCCTGTGTTTAAAGAGCTATCCCTTAAGCAATATCTTGATTTTATCGGCGCACATGAAAAACGCCATATTCATCAAATCAAAGAAATTAAAGAACAACTATAAAACATAAAAAGGACTCCCTTTAGGGAGCCTTTTTTCATTGTTACACTGTTTTAGGTGTTAACTCAAAGCAGCGCGCATAAATCCATTTGTACGCTTTTTCGTTTAGATCTCTTGGGTTTCCAACTGTTTGCGGATCTTTCATCGCTTCTTTAGATAAACGGTCAATCATATCTTTTGATACACCTTGTTCTTCTAATGAAGGAATTTCTAAATCTTCTACTAAATCATACATCCAGTTCACGGCTGCTTTGGCTGCTTCCTCTGTTGTCATTCTGCTTGTATCAACCCCAAACGCTTGCGCAATTCGTGCGAATTTTTCCGGATACCCTTTCCAGTTATATTCCATCACTGGTCCCATCATCGCTGCAACACACTGACCGTGCGCGACAGGAATAATGCCTCCGAGTGTTTGGCTCATCGCATGTGCAGCGCCAGCTGATTCACTTCCATAAGAAAGCCCGGCAAGCATCGCAGCTTGTGCCATTCCATATCTGGCTTCCAAGTCCTCACCATCAGCAAAGGCACGGCGAATATAATGAGCTGCATATTCAATGGCCATGAGTGCTACCGCATCTGTAATCGGCTGAGCAAATTTCATCGTATAGCATTCAATCGCGTGAGCAAGCGCGTCAATTCCAGTCATTGCTGTCACATGAGGCGGCATGGATACATGAAGCTCTGGGTCAATCACTGTAAGATGAGCTGCAATAAGAGGACCACCTGTATTGAATTTGAATTCTCTTTCTTCATCAGTAATGACTGCCCATTGCGTCACTTCTGAACCTGTACCAGCTGTTGTCGGAATAGTGGTTAAAGGCGGGATTCTGTTTTCAAGCGGTTTTTTCCCCTCTGCAGCTTCGTAATCAAGAACTGAGCCTTCATGAGTCGCCTCTACTCCAATTGCCTTGGCTGTATCCATTGAGCTGCCGCCGCCTACTGCGACTAATCCATTACAGCCTTCTTTTTCATATAAAGCAGATCCTTCGTTCACTAGACGGACTGGCGGATTTGGCTCTACTTTATTAAATAGAACAACATCAATTTGCGCTTCTTTTAATGAAGCAATGACGGGGTCCACCACGCCCGCTTGATAAATGCCGGGGTCTGTTACAAGCAATACCTTTGAAACGCCGTATGCTTTTACTTCTTCCCCGACATGTTTCACTGCACCAATGCCGTGTTTGATGACAGTCGGAATTTCAAATGTATGGAATTTCTGCATGCTTTCAATTTTCATATTTAGTGTCATATAGAATCTCCTCCAAATGCGTAATTTTTATTTAAACCAATGAACTGCTTCAGGTTTTGTATTTCGATATAAATGCTTCAGCTCGGTATATTCCTCAAGTCCCGTGCGTCCTAATTCACGCCCAATGCCTGATTGCTTGTAGCCACCCCACGGTGCTTGAGCAAAATAAGGATGGAAATCATTGATCCAAACCGTGCCTAATCTTAATTGCCGAGCCACTCTTTCGGCTTTGCTGATATCAGAAGACCACACAGCTCCTGCTAATCCATAAATCGTATCATTTGCCAGTTTAATGACTTCTTCCTCTGTACGGAAAGATTCGACTGTCAGGACAGGTCCAAAGACTTCTTCCTGCACAATCCGCATATCTGACGTGCAGCCTGAGAAAATGGTCGGCAAGTAGAAGAACCCATTTTGCAGCTCCTCTGCATCAGGTCTTTTTCCACCTGTCTCTAACCTAGCGCCTTCTTCTAAACCGATGCTGACGTATTTTTCTACTTTTTCTCGATGCTCAGCTGAGATGAGCGGCCCGCTCTGGGTGTCTTCATCAAAGCCGTTGCCTAGCTTGATTTTTTTCGTACGCTTCACCAGTTCTTCTAAAAATTCATCATGAATGGATTCTTCCACCAGCAAACGTGACCCTGCTGAACACACTTGCCCTGCATGGAAAAACACAGCATTCATTGCCTGGTCAACCGCTACGTCTAAATCAGCATCTTGAAACACAATATTCGGATTCTTTCCGCCAAGCTCAAGGGCTATTTTTTTCACATTAGCGCTGGCTCCCTGCATAATTTTCTTACCTGTTTCAATACCGCCTGTAAATGAAATCAGATCTACTTGATCATTCACAGCAAGCTCATCCCCAACCGTTGCCCCAGGTCCAAGCACTAGGTTTGCAACGCCTGCCGGAACGCCCGCTTCTTCCATGAGTTTAAATACTTTAATTGTGGTGAGTGGTGTGATTTCACTTGGCTTTAAAACAATTGTATTTCCCGCCGCAAGAGCCGGCGCGATTTTCCAGCTTGCTTGAAGCAATGGATAGTTCCAAGGAGTGATTTGTCCGCATACACCGACAGGCTCTCTGATTAATTCACTTTTCGAGTTTGGAATTGGCGATGCAATGATTTCCCCGCCATCTTTATCAGCCAGTCCTGCGTAATATTGGAACACGTTCGCAATATCATCCATATCTGCCTTGCTTTCCTCTAAAGTTTTGCCTGTATCAAGTGATTCCAATTTGGCTAGTTCATCAAGATCACGTCTAATCAATTCAGCTATCTTAAACACAATATTTCCTCTTTCAAGTCCAGGAAGATTTGCCCAGCCCCCTTGATCGAAGGCTTTTCTCGCTGCTTTAATGGCTAGCTGCGCGTCATTTCTAGATCCTTCGCTGACTGTCGCGATCACTTCTTGATTGAACGGATTGATGATATCCCGCGTGTCGGTACTTTTAGCGCCAACCCATTGTCCGTCTATAAATAGTGTTTGACTCATAGAAGGAACCTCCTCTGATTCTCTTTGGTAAGTTTGTTAAATAAAAATTTAACGTTTTGAACATAATTAACTTATCATGTTCAAATTTTTCTGTCAAAGGGGAGATATGTTTCATTTATTTTGACTTTTTGTATTCTTTCGTTAACATATAGTCCATAAAGATTTTTTTGAACGGATTGAATTCTCTTAATAGAAAGCAGGGACAAAATGAAAAAGCAGGAACAGCCGCAAGCAGAAGATCGTATTTTAGCTGCTAAAGATCTAGTCATTGATTCCATAGCTGAAACGATGGATCTCTATGGCATTACACGAAGTGCAGGTATTCTATATGGGACGATGTATTTAAACGAGGAAATGACACTCGATGAAATGCGTGAAGAGCTGCAAATGAGTAAGCCGAGTATGAGTACGGGTGTGAAAAAGCTGCAAGACATGAATATTGTCAAAAAGACGTTTCACAGAGGCCGAAGAAAACACAGCTTTGTTGCTGAAAAAGACTTTTTTAAGTTTTTCACAAACTTTTTTCCGCAAAAATGGGAAAGAGAGGTCGAGGTCAATTTAACGGCAATCGAAGAAGCGCAAGTGCAGCTTCAAGAGGTGGCGCATGATGATCAGCTGCAGGAACATGTAAGAGAAGAAGCGCAGCAGCTCATTGAGCAGCTTGAAAGCTCAAAAGCCTATTATGACTGGTTGAGACGATTAGCCCATTCTGTTCATTCTGGTGAAATTTTTGATTATATTCCAATTGAGCAGAAGGAAAAATAGACGTTGTGTTTACGTTTTACAGCTTGAATTTCACAGGAGGATTGATTATAATAAATTATGTCGTCATACCTCGGGGCATTAGCTCAGCTGGGAGAGCGCTACGCTGGCAGCGTAGAGGTCAGCGGTTCGATCCCGCTATGCTCCATACGAAAAACCATTCTTGAGAAATCAAGGATGGTTTTTTTATGTACATATCTCTTATGCTTGTTCTTTGTTTTTTCGTATTCTTAATCAATTTATGATGCGGTATGTAATCACAGAAAGATAAGTTAGGATGAGAATGATTGAATAGGACACAGGAAAATCGCTCGTCATTCCGTGATAAATGAAATAGATGAGTAACGCTGACAGCATGATGATTTGGAACAGTTCTTTTTTCATTTTTCTCTCCTCTCATGATAGTGATTTGGTTGATTATATCACACATGATGTCATTTTTTGTTAGCTATCAGCAAGGAAGCATTTCCTCACTTGCTGATAGCACTTTTTATAGATCGTCACTTCTTCAGCAATTGTTCGATTTTGTTCTTCGTCTTCGGTCCGTAAATTCCGTCTGCCGCTAAGCCGTTCATGAGCTGGAACCGCTTGACCGCATTTGCCGTTTTCGGTCCATAATAGCCATCAATCCCGTTGTTTTTTGCCCCTTTGTCTGGGTAAAAATAGAGGGATGATAAGGCTTTTTGCACAGCAGTGACTTGAGGGCCTTTTGTTAAGGGCTTGGTTACTTTTAAAATGCCAGACGGCAGGTTTGACGATTTCTGTTTGGAAACGGGTGTTTTGTGGCTCAAGCTTTCTGCCTGAACTGGTTTTCTTGTACTTTTGCTGCCGGTATGCGCTGTGGCTATGCCAGCTTTAAACTGATCCCATCGTCCGAGAAGTTTCCTTGGACACTCTTTCCCGCTCCAATGTTTATGAGGCACTACATTTGATAAAGGAATCCCCAAATCTCCTATCAGCTTGCGAATGAGCCATTGGGCATTTTCGACTGCTTGTTCAAAGTTACCGTCTGCATTTTCACAAATTTCAATTCCAATTGACTTCATATTGCCGGTGCCTCTGCCATCCCCTGCGTGCCAGCCGTTTTCGTTTAACGGTAAATGCTGATAAATCACCTGATCATCAACAGTGTAATGCCAGCTGACACCGGTACTTGAACGTGCAACAAACGCTGCATGACTGGCCGCATTAGCACCTTTTGCACTATTTGACGTATTATGCACTGTAATATAGAGCGGCTTCATCGTGTTTCCTGGTCTGTTGCGATGTTGTTTTGGGATCAATGCTTGAATGATTTTCACCATGTCGTTTCTCCTTCAAGTATTATTTTGTTAGCCCTCTTTGTTTCAGAGCATCTTTTTGTAATTGTCCTTTGTAGGTCACATAATTGTTTTTAAACCAAGCGATAACCGCTGTGACCATAGTAAAAATTGTAGAACCTGCCACATAAAGTGCCTCACCTGCGGTTTGTACTTGCTCCTCACTAATCGGCAGCACCGTCTGTCCAAACATGACAAGCGTTTGATTGATCAGAGCAATAAAAAGAAGCACTGTGCGAATCACAGTGCCTTTGTCGAATGTTTTCATGATCTTTCCTCCTATTTTAAATTTCGTTCTATTTTGTCGAGTTTGTCGATCACGACGTCATACTTTTCACTAAACTTTGCTAACACATCATTTTGCGCCTCGATTTGCTCATTGAGCTTGTTTTCTCGTTCCTTTGTTGTGTTTAATACGTAAAACAGCACCCAACAAAACAACACTGCAAACGGTCCTTGTGTCATTAAATATTGAGTCAAATCCATTTCCACTGCACTCACCTACTCCCTCACTTTGCGCGTCTTTAAAGAAGGCAAAATAAAAATGCCTATTCAGCGTTTGTTGGATATTCTTCTTTTGTTATTTCTTTGTATTGTTCCGGCGTAATCTTCTCGAAACGAACAAATTTTGCTACATCTTCATTTTCATAACACTTCCATTGATAGAACAATGAAATACTACGGAACCAATCCAATTAAATGACCCCCTTTTCATTCAGCAACATGATAAGTTCTGATATTGTTTTTGATTGTTCTTCTACTCTCTTTTCTGACTCTGACAGCTGCTGAAGCAGATCAGCATTTTGCTGTTTTAATAGATCAATTTCTGATGGTGGCAGCGGTTTTGGCTGCAAGCTATCAATGTATTCCTGTGTTGCCGACTCATACCATGCTCTTTTCGTTTCATTGTATTTACCTTTGTACAAACCATCTTGAGGTCTTACATCTGTATATCCTTTTGGGATGTCTGCATCCTCTTCAATTTCTATTTCTTCCCCTGGAAGGTAATTGAATTTTTCGTCGTATTTATATATCCAGTTCATTTCATCCCTCCTGTGCCGCCATGAATTTAAAGCCGAAAGTAATAAATTCATTTGGGTTTGTTGAATTGGAGACACTTTGTATATACACATTACCATCAGTATCAATATGTGTTCTGTGTGTTTGTGGTGTTGAACCAGCGCCGATACTAGATGCTACCCCTATGAAATGAATATCCTGTACTGGACGATAACCACTTGGCAATGTAAAAACAGGTACTGCAAAACCGATAGTTCCCCCTGTAATAGAACCAATTAACTCTACCTCTCCAAATGGATTCTTATAAAATTGCACTTTTTGAGTGCCGTATTGTTTCCATCCGTTTATTATTGTTGTCGGGGATTTCCATTCTATTTGCTCTGCGCTGGTTAACAAACGTTCCCATTTTGACCATACGCCATTTGCTATAGTCTTACGCCACGTGCGGTTTAAGTTGTCAAAGCCAATTGCCTGCCCGTACGTACTTGTGTTATTACAAGTCCAAATCCCCCTTAATGCATTACCCGGGCCATTGGTTGGTGCATTTGCAGATACAAAATGAACGAATCCTCGATACTTTGGTAATACTTCATGGAAATCTTCCGTATTTCTGATATAAACTTTCCCCTGTCCATTAATATCAGTAATAGGAAACGATTGAACAGCATTTAAATCTTTAGCTGTGAGCTGCCTTTCCCATTCAGTCCATGTATAGTCAGTCTTCCTGATTCTATAAAAAGAGTTCAGACCATTGACTGCATCATAGATAGCTTGTAGCAGGGTATTCCCATAACTGATAACAATCATAAACGCCCTTTTGATCTCTTTTGGACCATTTAGACCTGCATTATAAACGAGATACATTCCTGTTTCCGTAATTTCGTTATAGTCGGTGGTCTCACTTGTACCTTTATAAAAGGGTTGACCGTTATCCCTTGTTATTTTATGAAGCTGACTGTTGTTCCATTTATCTTTTTCAGCTACTGTCGGAATCTGAGTCCAAGTGATAGATAAATGGCTAGAATTATAGTAGAAGTAATATGCATTGCCTGATGTATCTATCGCAAAGCCTGTTCCAATGTTATTTTGTCCCACTGTCTGTATCCCTCTAATGGCAAATTGTGAAGGGCTATCCTCTATTCCACTGGGCGCATAAAATGTACATGTCCCTTTGTCTTTAATTGAGTCAAAAATTTTTGTGCCGACAGGAATATTTAAAAGTTGTACTCCATTATCACCTGTAATTTTATACAGCTGCGACTCATTCCATTTCTTTTTTTCTAGTTCTGAAGAGTGCTGTCTCGAATCATCGATATGATTAGTTAGTTGTTCTGATATACCAGTGTCGTTATGAATCAGTATTTTCAACATATCGTTGAATAGATCAGCATGAGCTTTATCACTCGTTTCAAAAGAACGAGGAGTTTTTATATCCAAAGTGTTCTTTCCTTTCTACAATTCCATAATTTGTTTCAATGAAATTGAGGATACTTTATGATTTAATCGTTTATTATCATTTAAAAATACTTCGTTATTTTTTCTAAATCGAAACCCAAGCCATGGGAATCACCTTTTTTCTGAAAAAAAGAAAGCCATTAGGCTTCGTATTTGTCTCCTGTTATGTCTTGATAGTCGTCTGCCGAGATCCAGCCAATGCTTACATAAAATGCAATATCCTCTGGGCCATAGCACTGCCAGTCCCAAAATTGTTTGATATCTGCTACAGTTGGATATATCATGATTTTTCACCACCCTTTAACTCTTGAATCTCAGTCATTAGTTGAGCCAATTGTTTTGCCATCTGTGCCTCACGCAATTTAGCTGCAGCTGCTTCCTTTGACAGTTCAGTCAATTGTTTGGTTAAGACCGCATTTTGCTGTTTTAGTAAATCAATATCATACGGCGGTTGCTCTATTTGTAAGCTATCAATATATTCTTGGGTTGCCGACTCGCTCCATGTCTTGCTTGTGGGATTGTATTTTGCGATATATAACCCTTCTTGAGGTTGTACATCCGTAAACCCCTCTGGAATTTCAGCGTCATCGGCTATTTCTTTATCTCTACCATGTATATAATTAAAATTTTCATCATAGGCGTATATAGGTTTCATGTGATTCACTCCTTTGCTTTAAACATGCAATTCACAACAATGAACTCATTATTGCTGGATGTGTCTTGTATAATAAATCGGCCATCCGGTGCGATATATTGTCTACTATATTGCGGTCCTTTAAAACCACCGGTACTTGATGCAACTCCAAGATTATAGTGAGGAAAAGGTGGTTCACATCCTTCTGGTAACGTAAAGGCAGGTACATCACCCACTGTTCCTCCGGAAATTGCTCCCCTAACATAAACAGTTCCCATCGCATCTTTTGCGACACGCACCCTATAATCATTGTTTACATTTGAATTATAGGTTTTCCAACCATTGCCAATTGTGGGGAACTTCCAATCGAGTTTAGAATCGGCATCAGTAATGATTCGTTTCCATCCTCTCCAACTACCATTGTTTAGATAGTTATGATAGGTCACATTGGCAAAATCAGTTGCATACACCCAGCCAAATGACCCTTTACCATTAGTTGTATCGGTTATGTGGTAGGTGCCTCTAATTGATCTTGCCGCCACCGGCAAATCTTTTGAGTTGGACACTGCGTAAAACGTACCCATCCCCAAACCTTTATCAATGATTTTATCTAGGATGCTTTCGCTCGTGTCCCTAACGTATATGAGGGGTATCCCGTTATCTTCTGTAATTTTTGACAGTTGACCGTTGTTCCATTTATTTTTCTCGCTCTGGGATAAATCTTCCTCAGTAAGGACACGTGTCCATTCAGTCCATTGAGAATTTGTTTTTTTAATTCTGTAGTATGATTTACGTCCTGCTGTATCGTATATAGTTTGTAGCAGGGTACTCGCATAGCTGATCACGATCATAAAGGCTCCATTTATTGATGGAGGCCCGTTTACTCCCTTGTTATAGATAAGATAAAGGCCGGTTTCAGTTATCTCGTTGTAATCTGTGATCTCACTTACCCCTTTATAAATAGGCTTACCATTATTTTCAGTAAGCTTATAAAGTTGACCGTTGTTCCATTTATTCCTTTCGGCAACTGTCGGAAGCTGCGTCCAGATAATTGAAATATGACTAGAACCATAGTAAAAGTAATATGCATTACCTGATGTGTCTACTGCAAACCCAGTCCCGATGTTGTTTTGTCCCACAGTTTGTATTCCTCTTAAATAGGCGTTACTAGGTGCAGGGGAATCTTCTACACCTGGATAAGCGACAAAGGTACACATTCCTTTGTCTTTGATCGCATTAAAAATACTTCCGTCAGCTGGAACCGCAATTAAATGTCTACCGTCATCAGCTGTGATCTTATATAGTTGCGATTCATTCCATTTCTTTTTCTCTGCCTCAGATGCATGCGGCTTGGTGTCATCAATGTGATTCACAAGCTGTTCAAATAGTCCTGTATCATTTTCAATCAATACCTTCACCATGTCATTGAATAAATCAGCATGGGCCTTGTCGCTAATTTCAAATGACTTTGGATTTTTTATCTCCATTGCGATCTACTCCTTCTTTCAAAAAGTTTGAGTCAATTTCTTTTAATTGCTCTAAAGTCAGCAAGTGCTGCTGATATCCCTCATTCATTTCTTCCATTGAACAATCTCCTATTTCAATGGCTTGTTTGACCATTTCGGGTGTCGCCCATTGAAAATATAATGCCATCACCCAATAATTCATGTTTCACTCTCTCCTTTAATGAAAAGGATCTCATTTTTTAGCGCATTTAGTTCGTTTGTTAGAAGAACACATTGATGTTCAAGCTGTTTTCTCATCAGCTTTTCTTTTGCTACTTCTTGCGCTAAATAATCTAGTGGAAGAGGGGGTTGATACCTCGGATTGATTTGGGATTCCTTCCACCATTTTGTCAATTCTTTTATCGTTGGCTTTGGCACGTCTAGATACCACTCATTTATATACGAACCATCGCCGTCATTTCTTAGTTCAAAATCCTTTTGCGGGTCCGCATCAGGGTATTTATACTTAATGGCTTCATATAAAATCATCAGAACCCTCCTACACTCTCGAAAAATTCCGGCCGCCTAATTCTGTAATATCGAAATAGTTGTACCAACCTGAATTATCAGATATATAACGATCGGAATTTCCCGCATATCCTATATACATGTAGATTTCAACGTAATCTCCTTTACTCGCCGGCACATTCGCTGCCCCATATAAACCTATATCAAGTTTTGCAGTTTCAGAGGGTGTAGCAGGGAGATGTCTATAATGTGATATATTTTTAAAATTTTTACCATTTAAAAAGATAGACAGCTCAAAATTTGCATACATTTGAACCGTCTCAATATAGACTCCAGCATTTACTAAGTACATTCCATTTTCCCGACAAATAAAACGACTATTTTTTATATCAAAATTATTGTGACTATCTTTTATTTTTCGATTAAATAGGATTTTTTGTCGTTCAGCATTATTGAGCAACTGTTTCCCAGTTGTACCAATGTTCGTATGAAGAAAGCCAGAGAGCTTATGCCAATCTGTCCAACCTGATCCCGTCCACCAATGCCTGCACCAAACTCCCGTACTATCAAAATAACTGCCTACCTCGTTTCCAGTCCCATAGTAATATTGAAGAAATCGAAAATTACTATATTTTTCATTCTTCACAAAACCGTATCTTGTAGGATATCCCGTATCATTGGCTTGACCAATATCCATAAACGTAATCCCAATTGGATATTCCTCGCCGCTGATTGTCGCATCTTGAATGGCTTGATCCCCTGTTAGCTTGAAAAAGCTTTCATTTGTGATCCCTGCAATTTGTTTACTCAGCGCATGATCATTCTCTACAAGTGTGTCGACCATCTGGTTAAACAAGTTGGCATGGGCTTTGTCAGTGGTTTCAAACGGTAAAGGTGATTTTATGTCCACTTCATTTCTCCTCCATTAATAAATATCATCAATCTCAAAAACGAATTCGATGTCGCCGTCTTTTTGTTTGTCTGTCATGGTGCGGATGGCGGTGAATTTGCCGTCTTCGTCGACTAGTGCTAGTTCGTTGATCACTTCTCCTGCCAGTTCTCCTTCGGCGATTGTGCAGGTGTAGCGAATTTTTGCTGGTTCCATGAAGGTAAATGAATCAATATTTTTTTGGACTAGTTCCTTTTTAAGTGCTTGTTCGGTACCGTCGAGAGAGATCGGTTTTCCATCCTTCGTTCCCCCATTTCCAAATGCCATTTTGACGACTTTTGTGAGTTTTGTTCCTTCTGCTCTTGCCTTTGCCATTTGTTGACGTGCATACAGTGTTGTTACGGTTAATTGATCAGCCATTGTGATCCTCCTTATAAATCTATTTTTTTAGAAGTTGCTGCGAGCATTTTTGATCCGTCCAGCGGAACAGATCCATCAAGAATCCAGTAATGGTCCTTGATTAGTAAGCTTCCACCCTGCTCAGTTTGGACATGTACTGGCAGACGGAATGTCATCTTCTTTTTGGTTTGATGCTGAAGATGATTTTTTGTGCGTAAAGTCAATGCCGCTCCTTGCTTCGTTTCATGTACCGCTCCAGTCATGACATAGTTCATGCGCTGTGCTGTTCCTGACTGATGTTGAAGCCGCAGTCTCATGTTTAATGAATGCCGAAAACGAGCAGGCACATCCGTTGTACCTCGTGTTCCACTGAGATAAAACGTACCATTTAAGACAAATTCACCATTGAGTAAAATCGGGATATGATCGAAAAAACCCACCCTGCTTCGCAGTGTGAGCCTCACGTGATGATCATTTTTTTCATGTACGTCGGTATGATGAAAAGCCGTGAACGTATAAGCCAAGTGAGCAGGCTTTAACATTTCAAGAATTTCTACAATATATCTCGTGTTTTGCAGATCATCAAGGTTCACACGTAAGGCGAAGTGATAGCGATTTGTTGTGAGACGGATGACAGCACTTGGATTCTTGAGAAAGCGATTCACTGATTTCTCTAATGAAAGATACGTGATTGGCGGAATATTAGACATCATATTGAGTAAGCGTGCCCTGCGCAGTTCAATTGAATCATCTGATTCCCGCTGCACCTTCAGCATCCTTTCCCATCTATTCAATCCCCATGTCGCTGTTAAAGGAAAGAACTGATCCGTTAAATCGAAAATGGATTCGTCCAATTGCTCAAATTCCGGTGCCTCTGTCTTGAGCAGGTGATCCACTTCATAAATTTCTGTAAAATATGGCGGCAAATAGTTTTTCATTTCATCCTGTTTGCTCAATAACCTTCACCTGCCTAAGACGCGGAATCTCAATGTCCTGTAATACTAAGTTTTTCGACTCGCCATTCAATAACACATCTGCATAATCTGACACACTTTCTGAATGATACAGAATATCATTTAAGGCGGACATTCGAATGGTACTCTTTTCAAATGCGATTGATTTCAACAACGTCTTGACCTTTTCTTCTATTTCTTTCTGAGCTCCTTCAAGGGTCCAGTCCATTTGAAGTTCGACAGCCACTTCTATGTCGATATCCAGCCATTTGGCGCTTTCAACGGTTGCTTTTGAACCGATAGGCGCTTGTCCTTCACCTTCACCTGGCACTGGGTCGATATATTCCTGTACCCTTTTGACAAGAAGGTCTGATGCAACATCTAGATTGCCATCTGTGATGACAATTTTGACCGTCCCTTCTCCGTTCCAAAGCGGGAACACTTTCGCTCTGCCAACACCGGCTACTTCCTCAGCCCATTTTTTATAATGCGCCCTGTTGGCACTGACAGCCTCTCGCCTCGCACGTATTAAATATCGATCGTATAATGAAGCGTCATCTTCCTCCTCTTGACCAGGTATTACCAGTTCTTTCATCGTAATCGATTCAAGTCCTGGAATTGTATCAAGTGACAGCAGCGGCTGATCTGTTAATTGAACATTGCCTGCTTTACCAGGTGTCTCGCATTCTAGCGTGCCATCCTTCGAATATTGGAAATAAACGTCTTCAATAAAAAAACGTGAGCCATCTGGAATATTGATATTTTCTGGCTGAATGGCCGCTGACCAAACCGCTTTAGTGGCTGGTTTTCTTTCAATTCCTACTTCAGCAGCCCGCCGATCTAGAAACTCTCCTTGTGCTGTATCTGCAAAGACCAGCTCAAACACTTGATCAAGCCAAATATAGGATTGGGCCAGTTCAGCAGCAGCAGGTGCCAAGGCATTCCAAATCACGCTGTTTTCTCTTTTATCTATATCATCTGGCAGTCTGTCCAGCATTCTTTCCATTAATGCTTCGTACGTCTGTTCCTCAAACATCGCCCTCCATCACCTCCTCTATTTCTAATGTTCCCTCATCTGTGACAATAGCTAATTTGACATGAAACGAGTCATTTTGCTTTGTGACCTCTAACTCTTCAATATGATCAATCCGCTCGTCAACGAGCAGTGCCTCCTCTAGCAGCCTTGGAATCTCCATTTCTTTGTATTCATCCGTGGCTTCTGTATCCGTCAACAGCTCCTGAATTTCTGTGCCAATGTCGTGGCTGTAGATAGGATGTGCATATCGCTCTGTCCTAAGTGTCATATAAATAAATTGCCGGATTGCTTCAATACCTGAAATGGTTTCGCCTGTCAGTCTGCCAGTTTCAAAATTTATTCGATACGTCGTCGAGGTTTCGACCTCTTCATCTTCTTCTATTTCCTCGATTTCTTCCTCTGGTGAAAGTGCCACGTTCATCACCTCCCTTACAATTTGTCGATGATGTAAAAGGACTGCCCTCCTGCCATTGCAAGCACCATAATACTGTCTCCTCTTTTCAGCTCATCATCCTCACCCTTATTTAAGCGCTTCGGCCAAATCAGTAATTCTTCTGGAATGGTCAGCTTATGATTCTCATTTAATCGGATGCTCAGCGGGGAAACTGCCGTGACTTCTCCAATTACAAGATCGATTGGAGATTCTGCGTCTACTGCATTCACTGCCAATCGTTTAATCGCTTCACTTAATCTCACGCTTGATCACCCTTTGGCATTGAATTTTTCTCAACAACATCAATTGTCATGGTGTGTTTCACCCCACTGAATTCATGTTTGTCTTGATCGATCCAGTAAGTTTTTTTTACGTTGATTTCAGGAATTTTCAAATAGATTGGGAGACCGCTTTGCAGCTCAGGAATTCCTAGCGCTTGGATGCTTTTGACTTCTTGTTTGACGCCTTTTTTCTCTGCCAGCCGTACTTTTGCTCTCTTTTGCAGCTGCGGCTGGTTAATTTGCCCCGTGACTGTCTCAACATGCTGTAAAATACCGTATTTATTCTGACCGGCTTTATCCTGTTCGATCACCACAATCTCGGATTTACTGCCTTTTTTCTTATTTTTCCCCTGTTCATCAGCAGACGTACGCATCTTAACACGAGTGGCTGTCTCTTCAATCGAGGTGCTGTATTGATAGCTGATGAGATTGACGCCTGATTCAATGACCCATACGTCCTCTGGATCAGGCCAGGCTCTCAGCCCCATCTTGCCTTTAGCAGAATAGATTTGATAGTTTCTTCCCGTCTGCCGCTTCGTTTCTTTCAATGCTTTCAATATCATGTCATACAGGCTCGTATCATTTTTAAAGACTAGTGATTTGATGACATGTCCTGTATTGGCGATGGAGGTCATTGGAATTTGAAAGTCAGCTCCAATCCGCCTTAAGATTTGATCTGCTCTTTGATTTGAAAAAACATAGACATCTTGGTTTTTCACCAAATATTGAAGCATATCGTATGCGGTAAAAGTCATCTTCCCTTCAACAGGTGTCCGGGAAAAAACGATGCCTCTAAAAAGCTCTTTTCCTTTCCATTTAAAAAGAACCGTGTCCCCTTCCGAGACACGGTAATAAGTTTGACTGCCTTGCTTTGTGATAATATTTGCCTGAATTGAGCGAGGGGCTTGATACCTTTGCCCCTGAAGTGTCACACTCTCTGTGACAAGCTCATACATGGTGCCGCTTCTGATGGCAAAAAGCTCGATCAATGCCAGCCCCCCTATTGTGGTATTTTTAACCTTTGTCCAGGGAAAATCCAATGCCCCGGCTGCTTAATATTACGTCTGCTACGTTTAATCATCGCTAACTTATTGGCATTCCAAATACGCCGCCATTTTGTACTGTCGCCATAAAACCTGCCAGAAATGGCCCATAGCGTATCCCCTTTTTTGACGGTGTACATTTTTGGTGGTGTTTTTGAAGGCCGTTTCTTTTTCGTTTGTTTTGCTTTTTTCTTTCGTTTGATTTTCCTAGGCGATGCAGTTTTATATTCCTTTAACTCGATCGTAAATTCACGATCTCCAATATCATATGACCCTTCCTTGTGGGTGAAGCTTTCAATGCTGCACGTCATGTTGATTTTTGTCCCAGTTACAATCAATCGCACGGATTTCTTAGAACGCATCATTCGTTCAATTTTCGCAATTGCATTCTCTGGTGATGGAATGCCTTTATATTCAGCAATCGGCGTATATTTCTTAGGAAATAATGAGGTGAATGATACTTGTTTAGCCGATGGTACGTCAATAAAGGTCAGTTCTCCAAAAGAAGCGACCTTTACCGTTTCATTTTGTACGTTATTTGTGATTTCGAGTTCGGATGGAAGGACAGGGAATCGTAACTTGTCCTTTCCTTGGGAAATCCACAATTGATACACTGATTTACCCATCAATCACGACCCCCTTCGTTCCTGTATGAAGCTCTACTTCAAGTTCATCTACAAGCATTTGTTTAATTTTTTCAACTAGCGATTGCTGATCTTGTCCATTATGGAAATGCTGATCTCCATTGAATTGAATCGTGATTTGTTTATTACCTGACGATGATGTTGTACAGCCTGTTGACTGAGCTGAGGTGACTTGCTGCATCTGTGCTTCTGGTAAAGGAGCAGATGCATTTGATGGATCATATACTTGCATCCCAAGTGCCTTAGCTGCCTGCGTCAATAAATACCTTCCGCGAATGCCTCTTTCCTCGGGAATAATCCATTCACGTTTGTTTCCTTCACCGACTCTAGCCACCTGCTCTTGAGTAATCAATCCGCCATTTGCGTAGCCTTTATAAGGGCCGCCTCTTCTCATACTTCGTAATCCCGGCGTATTGAAGACTGTTCCATATCTGCCCTTAATGTAGTTAATGGCTGCAACGGCATTATGAATTGGGTTCCAAATGTCATTCATGCCCTTGCCTTTATTGGCGTTAAACGTCGTTCCAATGGTTTGCATTAAGCCTTTAGAAGGTGTTCCCTTTTTGGCGTTGGAATCCCATAAGTTGATCGCTCTCGGATTTCCACGTGACTCATGCTGCGCGATGGTCATCAGACCTGGAAGCCAGCTCATAGATGTGCCAGTTGCCATGATTGCCGCCATGAGCCATTGCTTCACATTAAGATTTGAAGCTCCCATGCCGCTGAAGGCTCCAATTAATGAACCAGCCTGATTTTCAGCAAATTTTTTCACATCAACTGAGTCGAGCCCTTTGACGACACCAATCGATGCAAATTTCCCAAGACTCATCATGACGCGTGAAGGGGAATGAATGTCTAATTCCTCTCTAAACGCCTGTTCTACTTTCTTCGCCATTTCTTTGGCCGCTTGCGTGACTTCGCTTCCTTTGGAACGCATACCGCTGTTAAAGGCGTCAATCATTCCTGAACCCCAGCTTGGTGATTCTTGTTTTGCTTGCAGGAATGGTTGTTTGATGTGTTGATCTACGTATTGGCTCGTGCCAATTGATGTGGCATTTTGGCCTGTTGCAAAACCACTCACCGTTCCAGAACCCCAAGTTGGTGATGCGGTCATGACTTGTTGGTATGGTGTTTTTACACGACTTTGCAAGAAGCTGGCTGTTCCTGTTGGTGTCATCTGCTGACCATTTGCAAAGGCTGAAACCGTTTGTTGACCATACTTTCCTGAGTCTGATGTCAATTGACCAAAAGGCTGCTGAATATTCTTTTGTTTCCATTGATCAAGGGAAATTACTTTACGATTTAACCCTTGTTCAAAATCGTCATTAAATTGCTCGCCAATGCTAGAGGCCTGAATGTCCCCAGTCATCGAGACCGATCCGTCTATTGAACCGACAGAAGATGATGCAGCTACTGCTGTAGGAGCTGGAGAGCTTGATACTTGATTTCCAGCTGCTCCGCTTGGCATAACAGACATTCCAAGTTGAGAAGCAGCCTGTGCAAGCAGCATCTTTCCGCGTCCTCGGTTATTTTGAGTTGGAATAACAAATTCGTTACCTGCTTCACCGACCCATGATAAGGTTGGCTGAGTGATATAGCCGCCTGTGGCTTTTTGATCAGGTTTAAAATCCTTTTTCCCTTTTTCTCTACCTTTTTCAAATTTCACAATATGCCTACCAACGAATTTTGCGCCTTCACTTTTGATTAAATCCCATGAATCTCCTAAAATATTTTTACCCCAAGATTGAACATTACTCCACTTTCTTGACCACCAGTCTTTATTAAATAGAGTTGAAGAAATAGTTGCTTTTGCAGTTGACCAAATTGTTTTTGATTGTTCCCATTTACTTTTTGACCAACTTTTTACGTTATCCCACTTCTCCCCCCACCAATCTTTGTTAAAGACCGTTTCACGAACTTTTCTTTTAATCGAATTCCATATGTCGACTGCGCCATCCCATTTTTCTCTGGTCCATTTTTTTACATTATCCCACTTCTCTCCCCACCAATCTCCGTTAAAAACAGTCTCACTAAGTTTACCCTTAATAGAATCCCATATTTCGACTGCACCATCCCATTTTTCTTGAGTCCAGTCCTTTACATTATCCCATTTCTCTCCCCACCAATCTCCGTTAAAAACGGTCTCACTAAGTTTACCCTTAATAGAATCCCATATTTCGACCGCACTATCCCACTTTTCTTGAGTCCAGTCCTTAATAGCATCCCATTTTTCACTCCACCATTCGCCATTAAAGACAGTAGATTCTAAAACTCCTGTAACGTATCCAGCTTGTTCTGCCCACCATTCTGAATTGAACAGTGTATTCGATGCTGTAGTTTTTATATCTTCCCATTTTTCACTTAGGTTCCCTAAAGATGTTTCTGCAGAAGTTTTAACACTCCCCCACTTTTCACTCCACCATTCGCCATTAAATAAAGTGTTTGAAATATCCTCTTTAAGTTTTGAAGTATCAAATATCTCCCCTAATTTTGATCCTCCATAAGTGCCAGCCATGCCTCCAGCAACGCCACCAATTGCAGCTCCTACAAATGGTATTGGAATTAGAGCTTGACCAATTGCAGCTCCACTAACTCCTCCTGCAAGACCTCCAGAGAAACCACCTACTTTTTCCCCAACGTTTTCTTTGGTTGTTCCTATTAAATCTGTTGCACTTAATAAGTTCCCCAATACAGGCACTCTTTTTAATAACTTACTACTTCCTCTACCTATATTTTTTAATGAATCGCCTAAACTACTTAACCCGCCGCTACCTTTCATCAGTCCAGCAAGTCCCGCAACGGAGGCTACGATGCCTGTAGTTTTCTTCAATCCACTAGGGATTTTTTCAAAAATCTTACCTGCATTTGTTTTCAGTTTTCCTAGTCTACCTGGAGGTCTTCTATTTCTTTCAGCTCTAGAAGTGGCGGTAGGATTTGTGGGCTGCCTTTGAGCACGGCCATTTCTATTTCTAGTTCTATTAGAACCACGCCTGCTTAAACCTCGAGCACAACAAGGGCAACAGCTATTACGAAACAAACCTTTTCCTTTTTGTTTATTTGGCTGCGTATTAGGAGTTGGATTTGTTGATGCTTCAGTCGTTTGACTTTGAGCTGAAGAGTTACTGTTGTTCTCGCTTGATGGATTTTTCGGGCCAAGGATCAAATCTAAGCCTTTGTTAAACCATTTATCTAAATACTCCTCAGGATTAATTTTAATCTTCTCACTAATTCGTCCGATCACTTCTTGCTTGTATGCGTCGATTTTCGTTTCAATCCAAGGGAGTGCATTATTATCCCAAAAGTTTCTAGGACTCAATTTTTCTTTCAATTTATCTGAGACGTCACCTGCATATTTTTCAATTTCTTTTAGTGCCTTATTTCCCAAATTCCCCAACCAGCTCTGTTTGTTTTCATTCGTTTTTGTAGCAGCTGTTGCATTAGGTTGCTTTTTTACTTTCTTCTCTTTCACAACAGACTCTGCCTGATCTCGTTTTTTTAGCTTACTTTTTGCATTGTC
Organism: Bacillus sp. FSL K6-1000; assembly: GCF_038630785.1. Classification (NCBI taxonomy): domain Bacteria; kingdom Bacillati; phylum Bacillota; class Bacilli; order Caryophanales; family Bacillaceae; genus Bacillus; species Bacillus sp. FSL K6-1000. The sequence continues at coordinate 2,813,358 of NZ_CP152042.1, forward strand.
TTGAACTGACACTCTGATTTCGTGTTTGGACATCGTCAAGCTTTTGAGTGTCTTTTTGATTCGTTGAATTGCTGCGGTGGCTTGGTCAACCATGTTTAATCTCATATAGTACGTTCTGTTGATGAGCTGAAGGATTGATTTTTTGATTGATGATATTTTACCTGATAATTGATCGTTCAATTTAAACGTCATCATAATGGGACTTGTCCCCACTTGTCTCAAACGATCTATGCTGGTTTTAATGACATCCAGTCCCTTTGCTTGAATGGATATGACCATATAATTCGGTAACATATTTAACTGATTTTTTAATGATTTTAGATCACGATAGATTCCCTGATCCAGCGTCATGGAAACAGCTGAAATTTTCCGGAGCGATAAAGTGAGATTTCTCAGCTTCTTTTCATCCATTTCTAGGCTTATTTTCACCGGTTTTCTAAATGGTTTGAGCTGCTTCTCAAACGTTTGAAACCGTTTTTGAATGCGTAATAGCTTTTTCGACACCCGGTCTTCTAATTCAAATCGCGCTGTAAGTTTCGCCATTTACTTACCTCCTTTCTTTGCTTCTTTTTCTAACATGTCTAGTTTGTAGCTGATCAGTCCGAAAAGGAATGCTTTGAATGGTCTTGGTGATTCGTATAAATCAAGGAGTTCAGATGGGGAGTAGTGAAGTTCGTGCATCGCGTAATATAAAAACACGGCTTCTTTATCCCCATCTTTTATTAGTTTTTTGCTGCTTCTTCTAAATCTTCAATTTCATCTTCGAATCCGTTGATTTCGATCGCTTTGTTTAACCAGTTTGCATATTCACCGCCAACTGACAGGACACGTTTTGCTACTTCAACTGGATCTTGTGTGCTGTAGGCTTCTCTTAATTCCTTTGAACGGAAATCTGGGTAAATCGTCGATTCAATTGCAATACGTGCGTAGAAGCGCTGGCTATCTAAGTCTTTTACACGTCCTCTGCCTTTGACATTTTTGAAGGTTGTGTTTTCTTTTTCCAGTTCATCAATACGTTCAGTTGTAATAGCTTTAAAGACAAAAGGAATGACATTCCCTTTTTTATCAACAAAACGCTTAGAAATCGGTACTTTGACTTCTTCCGCTTCTACTGTTTGTCCTGGCATAAAAAATGAAAGATCAAATGTTTGTTTTTCACTCATGTTTAAAAACTCCCTTTGTTATGTTTTTTTGAATGCAAAAAAGCACATCCATTTTTTGAATGTGCTTTCCAATCTTTTCATGTATAATTTTAATTGTACAATTGAATGGCTTGCTCAAGGGCGTCTGGCTCATCCCCGATAGGAAGGGGGTGATGCATATGTCAACATTTGAAGCGATTTCCCTCATGTTTTTATTCGGGATGTTTATCCTTACTTTGTTGACGTATATAAACAAAAAATAGACTCCCCTTGAGCTTTGAACGGTTGAAGGGGAAGTCTATCCTAAAACTATCTAAATTGATTAGCCAGCCCCTTTGAGGGCCTCATTGTACATTGCCGGGATGTTAGAGCATCCTGGCTTTTTTTATTGTATGCAAATAGCTTTGCATGTAAACATATTTTAATGAATCGAATACAAGACGTTGCAAGACGAAATTTAGACGGCTTCAAGACGACTGTATTACAACTGCATTATAGCATATTCAGTTTTTAATTTGCTAATTAATTAGCTGATTTCCTCCACTTTTCTTAGAAAGTATTCTTCAGCTTCTCAGGAAGATCAAAGTCTTCAAACGTGAAAGGAACTTCTTCTTCAAGCGCCTCTGAATCAACATCCAATCCAGCGATTTTAGCTGAATCAAAGTTGACATCAAATAATGTCACACGCTCAGTGCCACGGCCTGATGATTTATCGTCAATGACAGCTTGAAGAGTGAAATATGGATCTTCTCCTTTTTTCACGTAATTGAGCATCAATTGAACGAAACGGGACGTAACTTTATAGAAGGTTGCCGTTCCTGTTCCGTTTGCTCCCGTTGTTTTATGACCAGTCATTCGGCGGCCCATGACGTTCACTTCTGATTTGTTTTTCTCCACGTTTGCTTCGAAGGTTTTGATAAATGCAAGCTCCTCACCTTCTAAGAAAAGACGACCTTCTTTACCTGAAATTGTATTTTGTGCTTTAAAAGCCATCTTACTTCACCTCCACATTGAAATAGAATTTTTCTGCTGCATCTACTGGTTGAACTGCTAAATCGATGATAAATCCATCACGATCTTCATTGAGGCCGATCAAGATATCTGTTTCTGAATTAAAGCCTGTAATGCCGCTGCCATCTTGAAGCTGTGTGAGATACTGGGTAATCAGTGTTTTTACAAGCTGCACACCATCATCTGATGCTGGAATGTCATTTCCATTGGCTTTGCGTAATTTGATCAGATTTTTTAATTCGAATGTTAAATCATTGTTGATCGCATCAAGTACACGAATGATTTTGTTTTTCGCCATTTGCTGGTTCTTTTCAGTTGTGAAGCTTGTCAAGGAGTTAATATCTTTTTCAACACTCACGGTACGATCTCTCGCATCAAAGGTGAAGAGGAACTCCCCTTGTGATAATCGGTATTCTACTTGATCATTGTCAAGGCGTTCTAATGTATCGACTGCTCCTTCGTATTCAACAAAGGTCAGTGACTGATTAAAGTTTGCTCCGGCACTTGCCCCTGCGACCCATGCTGTTGTTTGAGCAGGAGTTAGTTCTGTTCCATCTTCGAGTACAACACCGCTTGTCACATTGATGATTCCTTCTTGGTCAGCTGCATAATTCGCCACAACCCCTTGCACCTTACGTCCTTGCTTATCACGTAAACGTTCGATAAATGAAGCGAAGGTTGCTTTTAATTGCTCACTATTATTGACTGGAAGGGCAATGACATCAAAGTATTCTGTTTCTGCTGCTTCTAGGAAAGCTGTATAATCTGCGACACTTGCCACGCCGTTTTTCCCGCCTTTTAGTGCCACACCAGCTGTAATGATGACTGCACCTTCACCAGAAAATTGAACGTATTTGTTTTTCACAAGGTCTTTGACATCGGTAACGACCTGTTTATCCACAATATCTGTTCCAAGATAAGTGATAACATCGCGTTTTGTGCTATCAAGTACATTTTCTGCGACTTGTACTGTAATCTCATTTCCTTTTTGGCCGCCATAATTTGCTGTGACGACAAAATTTTCAGCAATTTCGGCTTTGGCCGGCTCTCCTTCATTTAGGCGGTAAAGCAAGACCGTTTGCGCTTTTTTCTTTGCTTCACGGAAAAGAAGAAGTGACTTTTCCTCAATGCTGAGTCCAACCTTTTTATTTAAATCTTCCATATTTGAAACGGAAATAAAGGTTTTTGGCTCTCCCCAACTCATCACAAGGGGAAGTGCCACCGTACCTCGATCCCCTAAAGTAATTCGCTGCTCTGCTGTTGTTTTAAAATTAAAGTAAATGCCAGGACGCTTTTTCTCTGTACCTGGTGTAAATGTGCCTCCGTTCATCCTTTAAACCTCCTTGGACAAAAAAGCATCAATGTGCTTTTTCGCTTCTGTTTTTGTAATTGGTTGATGTTTGATATAAAAAAGAGCACCTTCAAGGATTTCTGGTTTGACCCCAAAAAGATCCTTGCTGTGCTCCTTTAAGGCTTCAAATGAAAAGCCAAATTCTTTTTCTTCGCCTGCTGTTTGAGCGGGCTGTGCATTTTTAGTCTTGCTCACGTTTGATCACCCCATCTGAAAAGTTGATATCTTCAAGGCTTGCCTGTTTGTCTCGGTTGTACCAATAGCTACTATCCCATGTCAGGACAATCGCTGCTACGCCTTGATCTATCATTCTTGTTTCCACTCTTTTTATGCGGACATAATCATCAAGCACCTCTCCGTCTTCACTCATCATCTGAATGATTTGACGATCAGCAAGCAATGCATCAACGATTGTTTCTGCCGCATCATGTGCTTTTTCTGTATCAATATGAAAGACTTTCACTTGCAGCGAATAAGATTTCATAAAGGTAGAAACTGTATCTGGACCACTGATCACTGTCACAGGCGGCACATAAACAGATGGCACTTGAAAGCGTTCTGGCAAAAGACGATCATACATTGTCACAGGAAAGTGTGTGTAGATATAATGCATGATTGCCCCGACTTCTTGATTCATTCCATCACCTCCCAAAATGTCGATCGAACCAGCTTTGCAGCTTTCGATCCAGCGACTGTTCAAACATTTGCTCATAGAGCATGACAGCATGATCCCAGTAGCCATTGCCATCAATCCATTGAGAGGCAAGCATCATTCCTGTACTTGCATTCGGATCATATTCAAAGCGGCTGCCAGTCCATCTGCCAGGCACCCATCTTCGCTCTCCACTTGAAGAAGTGGCATGTCCGTCATTGACATAGGAGGCATATTCAAGCTGCGTTCCCACTTCAAGTGTGAGACCGCCTTTTGAAAGGAAAAAAAGATTCTCCTTGTCGCCTTGTGTAAAGGATCTTAGAAGCCGTCCTGTATCAACAGCATTCTCCTTGATTAATTCATCCTGAATGATGTCTAAAAACTGTAGGCCCATGTCCTCCAGCCAATCTTGGTATTCTGTCTTTAAGCCGCCATCACACGCTGTCTGCAGTTGTGAAATCAGCCGTCCAAGTCCATCAATTTTCATAGATTTTCCTTCCTGACTGCCATCACTTCGATGTGATGATTTTTCACTTTTTTAGGCTGCTGTAATTTGAGTGACACGCCATTCCACACCATTTTGTCATGCAAGCGAATATCACTTCCTAAAGGAAAATGGACAAGATAGGATTGATAAATGACTGTATTCGGCTCTTCTTGCACAAGTGACTGGTTCTTTTCTATGACATAACAAGCTAGATCGGTCAGGCTGGGAGCATCGGGATAGGAAAGTGTCATTTGTAAATCATCAGCTGGAATTCCAAATTTCCCGCGCGTAGACTCCTTATGTTCAAGGTGAAAAAGATCACAGCGATCTGTTAATAGAGATTGATAGCTCATAATGATCTCACCTTTAGTTTGGCACTGCCGGCAGTCAATGTTGGTTCAATGTAATCTACAAGCAGGGCATATACATAGGGTCTGCCTTTCACTTGATCAGCTGCCTTTGCATATGAATAATCGCCCATTTTCTCTGACGTAAAGCCTTTCATCATAGATTCGTCATCATTCAGCATGGCAAAATATTGGGCCATTTTTAATAATGCAATTCTTGCTTTTTCAGGGAGGGGCTGATATTTTTCGCTTGAGAAATCGTGACCTACGATCTGAAATACCGCAGCTTCTGCTTCGATAATATCTGCTGTCAGTCTTTCTACAGATCGATTTTTCACACGATCAAATACAGAATAGGCCTGCAGTTCTTCAGCAGAAATGATCATGGTCTGCCGTCACCTACTCTTTCACTTTCATCACTTTTGCTACAGCATCCTCTTCCTCAAATTTGCTGTCTAGCTTCGCTGTGAGGACAATAATAAATTTACGTCTGCGAATATCTTTTTCTACTTCAATTCGAATATTTCGAGAGAAACCTACGATAATATTTTTAGGATGTGTCAGCAAAATATCTGATACGTCTGTTCCCGCTTCGTCATATGGCTGCATATTGGCAAGACCTTTGACCGGCACACCGAATGCAGAAGAAAGTCCGCCTTGAATGGCCGCATCTCCAAGGCCCGTCTGACGGTTTGCTACTTGATCCTTCCATTCAACTTCTAAGCTTGGGGATGTGTAGAAACGGAAATCCTGAGGAACACGTAAATATTTTGACGGCATTGCTTTATAAGCTTGCTTAAACATTTGGCGGCTGATTTCCGCTCCATTTGCATCTACGATATGAGATACTGCTTGTTTTCTCACGCCATCCATTTGAGCTAGAAATGGATCTGCTGAAGTCGTATCACCATTGACGATGAGCTCTTCAATGTCAACGGCTGCTCGTTCAGCGAGCATTTGCATAATCGTCTGCTGAATGCCGTCTTTCTCAATATTGTTTTCAATGCTGTCGTAGGTCATGTGGATCTCTGCGATGACCTCTTTCGCATTTAGCTGGACAGTGCTTGTCGCTGGGACAACACGGTCTTTCGCATCAAGCGCTTTGCCTTCTTCTGCTGGGCGCAAAATACGCTGGCCAAAGCCGATTTTTTCGATTTTTTGTGAATCACTTTCCATTGGAATGATACGTGCATCATTTAAAACGGTTGGTGTATTTTGCATCATTCTAATGAATGTGTTGGATTGGGTTGCGTTCATGAGACCGCCGGTTTTTAAGCTGGCAAGTGTCATTTCGGCCTTGCGAATCAACTCTTGATTTCTCACACTGTTTCCTCCTTATTTAGGCTTATAGTAAGCCATCCCATATGGGCTTTGTACTGTCGTTTTGTGTATCGTGGATTGTTTGTTTTGACATGCCGCGCGCTTTTTCAAGCTTGTGAATTCGCTCTGAAATAGGCAAAAGCTGCTGCTGAAGCACTTGCTCAAGCGCTGCTTTTTCTCTGCTGGCTGATTTCTCTAAAGAAGAAAGCTGATGACGAATCGGTGCAACGGCTTGCTCAAGCACCTTTTGGACAGGTTCTTCCCCAGTTTGATCTGTTTCCTGCTGTTCAGCATGCTGTAAGACGTTTTCGATGGCCATTTTTGCTTTTTCAAGCTCTCGTACTTGCTCCGTCGTCAAAGCGGCGTCTTGTTTTTGTACGGAGGCTGGCCTTTCACCAATCGTTTGAAGCACATCTTCTGTCTTCAAAATCTCCTGGACGATTGGCAGCAATTGCTCAAGCGCTGCTCTTACACCCGCCTCATCACCATCACTTGACTGTAAGGTTTCCAGCAGGTGGTCTAAAACGCTCCAAAATTGTTGTGACATGTTTGCACCTTCCTCTTTCAAAAAGAAATTTTTCAGCAAAGAAAAAAGCCCTCTCTCATTCGTGCTTTGAGATAGGAGCTGATCTTGTTCTTCTATTGCTACGATGTCCGCCGTTCCTGCCATTGAATATCCTGTAATGTGGCCTTTCTGAATTTGATCCCAAATCTCTTGAGAAGCCTTTGTAACAAGCACCCAAGATCCTTTTCGAATCAGCTCACCGCCTACTTCAAAATCAGCTGGTGCAATGTATGATTCAACCACTTCGCCAACACCATGTTGAAAATCATGCTGCTTGTCAATGTGGCGGGCATCCTTCATAAAACCATGTGCTGCTCTTTCAATTTCTTTAGCAGACATAAAGTCTTGGTGTGCATCAGGTGTATTCGGTTCATACACGACACCATACACAAGGCGATGAGCATCTTCTGCCTTTGTCAGCACACTTACCTCTTTTTGAAAGTCAGGCTGGCTTTTCTTTGCCTTCATCAAAAAGAATTTCTTTTTGTTTGCGGCTCTGTCCACGTAGGAAACATGCGTAATTTTTGCGTTTTTTAATTCTCTTGGCATATGTTCACCCCCTTTCAAAAAAGCGCACGCGCTTCGGTTTATTCATTCAACTGATCTGGCTCTCGTTGAGGCTGTTGTTCAGCTGATGTCATGCGGCTTTCTAAAGGTCTGTGATAGAGATCCTCCGGCCATTCCTCTAACGTTTTCCCAAGGATACGTCCCGCCAGATCTCGCAAATCGTTTGGCGACACTGCCCCAGCCTGAATAAATGGTGTCAGAACCTTGGCAATCTCTAATGGGTCTCTAAAGTCAGGACCATTTAATAGGAAACGGACATGCCAAATATCAAGATCCGGCAGGAAAAGGGTATTGAGTTTCCCTGTGATGAGATGCCGTTCAGGCTGAAATACCTGTTCTTCTGTTGTTTTCCGCGCCGTATCGGCTGTCGCTTTGTTATAGTCTTGAGACTCACCTGTGTAAATAGGCGGCAGTCGAAAAGCAGAGCGGATTTTGTTTCTTGTTTTTTCATCGTATTCTAAAAAGAGTGCATCTTCTTGCAAGATCTCTGCTAAGGATTTGAAGTTCACTTTGACATTTGAGACATCTTCTTCTCCAGTTAACCCTTTTTCCGTCGGGAGACCTTCGACTTCAAGCAATAGAAACTTATGTGCATGATCAGAGCCTTCAATATCGTCCATATAATCTTGAAGCTGCTGATAGGATGACTCAGACAGCATTCCATTTTCAACAATGATGGCACCAGGTACGTGCCGCCCTTGTTTAAAATAAAGGTAGTTCAGTTCTTCTGCCTTGCGTGCCCCATACATATTGACGATGTTGCCAATCCAGCGGGGAATTCCATACGTTCCACTGCCGATTTTAAAATGAATCACTTCTGTTGCACGCAGCGACTCTGGGGTGGTGTCATCGTATTTGCCTGTTTCACAATGTAAAATGCGCGGATCACCATACTCCTTGAAGAAGACTTTCTTTTCATTGATCACCTGCACATATTTACGGAATCGCTTCTTTCGATTCATTGTTTTCAATTCGCCGTTTTCTGTATACCGAAATTCGACGTCGACTGGCTCACTCAGCTTGCAAATGCGGATATGGAGCGCATCTAAATACTCGATTCCTGCCGGCTTTCCCTGGCCATCTCGGAGAACTTCTAAAAAACCATTCCCTGTTTTCTCCCGGTCTTCGATGACATAGCCAAGCACCACATCAGCAGACTCATCATAGTTCATGTATTTCGTAAACTCTTCAAGTCTTGTCCATTCCTTCTCTGCTGCCTTCTTTTTTGCCGGTTTCACGCCTTCTGCATTAAAGTCAAAGGCATATTCTACACCAAAACCAAAGCCTAAAATATTGGTCTTATACGCATCAATACATTGCTGAAGAATGGTTGAATATTCTGCCATGCTTTTTAATTCATTGATATTGTAAGGCGGGGGAACAATGTCATCCTTTTCGTAGGAAAATTCATCTGCATACATTTGTTTTGTATGATCAGACATGTTTGCCTTCATAATGGTTGCTTTCAATTGTTTCATTGTATGGACCTCCTCTCTCTGTTTGGACGGACACGCTCCGAGGCAGTCTGTTTCAAATCTGTCACTTCATAATCATCCAGCGCATACCAGATGGCTGATAATGTGTGTGGATCGATTTGAAATTCATCTTCCTCTAAACGTCCATCCTTATCTGCCTTATAGGTTAGTGATTGAAGTTCATAGATGGTATATGGACATGCATCAGAACAAATAATTTTCTTAAACCGTTTGATCTTTTTTGTATACTGTAAACGTGAGCCTTGGAACTTATGTGCCGCCACCATTTGAAAGCCGCGCTGCCGAAAATAGTGAATGGTTTTAGGTTCGGCTGCATCGGCTTTAATCAGTTCTTTTGATTCAATGAACTCTTTCAAGTCAAGGGCTGTTTCATCATCTGTTTTCCCGCGGTCGTAATATTCCCAATAAATATATAAGTACTTTTTTTCATGATCGACAGCTAGCCGAATAAGCGCATTGTATGATTCAACAAATCCAAAATCCATGCCTGCTCGTTTCAGCGGTCTGTCAATCTGCTGAATGGCTTCTAATACATCAGAATGGCTTCTCACCTCAAATTGAGGAAAAACCTTTGTGCCATTAATGCCGAAATATCCCTTCCTCGCAATGCGATAGAGGTCTGGGTCATACTCTTTCAGCTCATCCAGCTGCTTCACGTAGCTTTTAGGAAGGAATAGATTATCTTCTGCCGTGGAGTGATGGTAATACGTATCCTTAATAACAACGGTTCGCTTTTTGTATAAGGTTTCATCATCTAAAACAAAACGCTTCAGCTGTTCATCTCGAAAAAAATGTCTGTACGTCCAATTATCCTGACCAACAGGATTGGTCGATAACATCATATAAAGCGGTAAGGATGGATGCCTTAGCCTTCCAAGCAGCTCTTTAAAGCCTTCATAAGAAACCTCTGAACATTCCTCAATCCAAATGATCGAGATGTTGTTGATTGATTTCAATTTTTCAGGTTTGTCCAGCCCTTTAAATAAGATGCTGCTGCCGTTTCGAAACGTCAGTGCAAGCGGCGAACTTCGGCACTTCACCACATGGTCGATGCCGAGGTCGCTGACGATCTCTTGTAATAAAGAAAAGGTTGATTCGCGGTGCGTATCATACACGTCTCGAATGACAAGTGCTGTCCGTTTTTCTTCCAGTAGCTTTAAGACGAGCTTTAAAGCAATGTGATAGCTTTTAGAGGAGCCATAGCCTCCAACTAAAAATTGAAACTTTTGATTCCAATCGAATAGAAAGTGTTCAAAGTGAGGATTGACTTCTTTTTCAATCAATGGCGTCATGAGTCGTCCTCTTTTCGCTTGATCATGATTTGAAGATCTTCCTCTTTTTCTTCACGCACTGCTTTTTTTGTTTTTTCGATCGTCAGTTCAATTTGTTTCAGCCTTAATCTTCGTTCATCCTTAGCATGTGCGAGCTCTTCAAACTGTTTTATTAAACGCCTGAGTTCACCCATTGCACGGGATTGTGCATTTAGAAACGTCGCATGCCGATCCCATGAAAATTGAAACGAATATTCTTCTGAGGTGATGTCTAGTTCTGGCTGAATGCCTTCTCCTGTTTCTTCTAATGAAGAAGGCATGTATGCCGCCTTTTTCAACTCTTTGATCATGTCCTCTTGATCTGCTACATACATGATTCGCTGCGCCCGAATAATGGCTGCATATTGAATTTGAATTTGATCCCAGATTAAATCAAGCGATGTGCGTCCATCCATTTTCTCCATGATTTCAATCGTTTCATCTGAAAGAAATTGATTGAAGATTGAGTGTGCTTGCTTTGACGAAGTTTTTTGTCTTTGCCATCCGTATCGCCTTTTCCACGATTTGACGGTATGGATCGAGACATTGTAATGATCAGCAATTTGCTGGTACGTCATCCCCTTCATATAATCCTGCTTGGCCTCTATCCGTTTATCTTTCATTTACATTCACCTGCCGCCTCCTTTTAATTCGAATGATTCCCTTTGAAGGAATCATTTGTGTAGGGCTAGCAAACATTCGTTTGGTCTTTCTAACTATAGGTGGCAACTGTAAGACAAGCCTTAGCTGATTTATTTTTGGATAGAAAAAACGCCTATTCAGCTGCTCTGAATAGGCGTTCTTGTACTTTTTTGGACATCTTCGTCCGCGCTCTTTCCATATGTTTTTGCACAGTTCCTTTTTTGACATCCAGCATGACCGCAATCTCGCTAAACGATAATCCTTGTGTTGTGTGCATAAAGAATACGTCCTTTTCTCGATCTGTTAAAACAGACAAAGCTTCATCAATTCGTTTTTTGTCTCTCTCACTGACTTCTCTTTCTTTCTCTTGAATAAGGGTATATTCATGTGATAAAGCCTCTAACACTTCTGGATTTGCAAGAATGGTGCGCTGATAGACTGAACGTCTGTCTAACCCTCTGCGCGCACCTGGCTCTCTTCCGATTTGTAGCCATTCTACTACGTATTCTAGATCGCTCACCATACTGGCGATCATTTTTTTATCATGCTTGTCTTGAACGGACAGCTGATGTTCTTCTTTTTCTTTAAATGGTTCATATTGTTTTCTAGCATTCTTTAAGGCTCTTTTATATTCAATGAGTAAATCTTGCATATTGGCTCTCTCCCTTTTTTAAGAAAATAAAAAACGGACACCAATCAGGTCCCCTTTTAACAGGGTCTTGATCAGTGTCCGCAGGCTTTCCGTCTTGGACGTATTATGATTTGATGTGTTTAGTCAGTTAGCTGATTTTAAAACCAATCTCGTGATCTACTCTTGCAAAATGACCTTTTGCCGTTTGAATAATGGTTTTTCCATGTTCAGGTACATCCATTTGATAAGCCGTTCCTACATTTCCATCTAACACGATGACTTGAATTTTTCCTTTTTCCATCTCACCGACAAATGTTTGGTTATCTTGAATGAATAGTTGTTTTGGCTCGTTCATATGCTTGTCTCCTTTTTTGGTGATGGCCTCGTGCCACCACCTACCGTATTGATAATGATTTCAACTCTTTCACACATACTATAAAACTGGGAAACTCTTAAATCGACAATCTGCTGAGGGACTTGATCGGCTATAGAATGAAGTGCTTCTTGAATATGCTGTAGACTTGGCTGTAAGATGCTGACGTGTATCGGGCGTATCAACCCTTTTTCTGCGTATGTACGCTTTTTTTGGCAGTCAGCTATGTCAAGCGGCATGTGATCAAATAAACGAATTTCAAGTGATAGTGCGCCTTCTAATTTTTGCGGGCATTGTACTTTTGCAGCTGATCGTATTCTTTTCATCAAAGTCTCTTTTGTTAACAAATGTTCATGTTCAATGATTAAATGGATGACCATGTTATGATCTCCCGTCATCCTCTGCCCACTGGCGGATATCTTGTTCGTTTTTACTCGCTTTGAGCAAGCATTTCAAAAATGTCATGATTTGCTTCCATCGTTTCACGTCGCCCTAATTCCTCCTTTTTTGTCATCGACTTAGCTTTCAGGAGGGTCATATATGTCTCTTTCTCTTCTGCTGTGGCAAAAACAAACATCGGTTTCTGTTGATAAAAGGCGATCCAGCCGCCAGCTTGGTCTAAACAAAGCTGCGCTTCTTTTCTAGCATCAAACATCAGCTGATGTCTCATCTTCTTCAGATCCCTCCAAACTGTCATCAATTTCTGTTTGGTATCCATATCGTTTCATGTCATATGACCAGTAGCTTTTTGGATAACCAAAGTCACTCATCTGTGTCACCATTGGATGTTCAATATTCATTCTGCTCGTCTCTCCTTTTCTAAGAACTGATCTTCTTCTAGAGAATTACTCTTTTTGTGTAACTTCTGACCAAAAAAAAGCTCTTGAACACCGGTATTTAGCAGATCTGCAATATGCTTTGCTATTTCTAAGCTTGGCTTCGTTCTGCCCATTTCTATATTCGCATAGCCGCTTGTGTACTTATAACCTAATTTTTTCGCCATATAGGTTTGTGTTTTTCCTTGCAATATGCGCTCTTCTCGTAAATTTTCAAGTTTCATCTTTCCACCTCTTACTCAATATGTGTAAGTTATATTCATTATGATAATATACACAAAACGAGTAAGTCAACCATATTTTTATTCTTTTTGTGTATTTATTTATCTTTTCCGTGTAATTCATGATAAAATTTACTCATAACATGAAAAAAGGTGTTTCTGATGGATAACTTGACTGGGAAGATTTTAACTGAATTAAGAGAGAAGCATGGATGGAGCAAGTCAACAGTTGCTAAAAAACTCGGATTAAAGGCGATGTCCACTTATGCAAACTGGGAATATGGCTTGAGAAAGCCCGACGGTGAAATGATTGTGAAAATTGCTGAGTTATATGGGGTCTCAACCGATTATCTTCTCACAGGTAAGGACAAAGGCAGACACGATGACGATCTTGCAGACGATCCTGATTTGCAAATTGCGTTTAAAGCCGCCTCAGATTTTTCCGAAGAAGCACGAAGACAAACCATCGATTTTATTAACTACATTAGAGAGAAAGAGAAGCAAAAAGGCCGTCAGCCAAAACAGCGAGACGACCATTGATCACTCTTTCATCTGCTTTACATTGCTGGGGTGAACCCAGCTTTTTTTATACCTCTTTTTTCCCTTAAAAAGAAAGAGCATATGAATAAAAAATCATGTGTTTTTTTAATATTCCCGATATAATATGTGACAATTTTCACCACAATTACTCTTTTTTCACATATTATAATTGACATATAATTCTATTAATATTAATATATGTATATACCAAAAAAAAGGAGTGTTACCGATGAAAAAATTCATGAAAGTCTGTACATTGTCTTTAGCTGCTTTAGGTGCTCTTACGTTCTCTCAAACTGAAGGTGCTCATGCAGCTGCACAGCCAAAAGAACCAGTCATAGCAAAAGCTCCTATTATGAATAAAGTAATTACAGTGAACCGTACACTTTCCGTAGGTTCTTCAATCGCCGTCTCTCTTCCAGCAAGCCAAATTTCTGTGTCGGGTGCAACGTATGCGATTCAATTAGATCAAACGGCTCCAAACTTCACTTGGATTCGTGCCGTACAACGCGGTTCAGTAACCGTTTCTTACTATAATTCACAAGGTGAGCTTGTCATTAACTATATTACGGTTCGATAAGCAATCTAGCTTTACATATCTGAAGGCGATGACATGGAGTCATCGCCTTTTGGTGTTTAAAGTTGGTTTCATTTGATTCGTGATTGCCAACACCTCCCCATTATGTTAACTTTTAATAAAAATAAGTTAACATAATAAAGGAGGCATTAATGATGAAAGAGCAACTGTCTTTATCTTGGGAAGCGATAGCGGAGAAGGCCATGAAAAATGAACCGATTACGGTGCAAGAGGCTTTAGACATTCTTGAAGCTGACGATAGTGAATTGTTACCTATTATGCATGCAGCCTATCAAGTACGATTTCATTTTTTTCAAAAAAAGGTGAAATTAAATATGATTTTCAACGCAAAAAGTGGATATTGCCCTGAGAACTGTGGATATTGTTCACAGTCGATGATTTCAAAAGCACCGGTTGAAAGATATTCAATGCTTGATCAAAAAACCATTGTGGCAGGGGCGCGTGAGGCTCTCAAAAGAAAAGCCGGGACTTATTGTATTGTGGCAAGCGGGAGAGCGCCTTCTCATAGGGAATTAGATGAAGTTACAGCAGCAGTAAAGGAAATCACTGAAACGATGCCTTTGAAGGTGTGTGCCTGTCTTGGGTTATTAAATGAAGACAAAGCGAAGCGGCTGAAGGAAGCGGGTGTTCATCGGTATAATCACAATATCAATACACATCATGAACATCATGCTCAAATTACGACAACTCATACATACGATGACCGCGTGTCGACCATTGAGCAGGTCAAACAGTCTGGCATGTCACCTTGCTCAGGGGTCATTATTGGAATGGGTGAAACCAATCAGCAAATCGTTGAAATGGCTTTTGCGCTTAGAGCACTTGATGCGGATTCAATTCCAGTCAACTTTCTTCATGCCATTGAAGGAACACCGCTTGAGCATCAAGAACGGACACATCCGATCAAAGCATTGAAAGTGCTGGCAATGATGAGATTTGTCAATCCAACAAAGGAAATTCGGGTATCCGGAGGTAGAGAGTTTAATTTACGGACACTCCAGCCGCTCGCACTTTATGCGGCAAATTCGATTTTCGTTGGTGATTATTTAACCACAAAAGGCCAGCAAGTCCAAACGGATCATCACATCATTGAAGATTTAGGGTTTGAAATAGAAGAATGTGCGTTATAAAAAAGTCTGCCGATTCACCGGCAGACTTCTAAGATTAGAATCTTTTATGAAAATCGACAGTTCCGCTTCCATCTTCTCTGTCAAAGCTGCCAACAAACGTCCAGTTAATATATCCACCGTCACCATTGTTGACAAACGTACCATCTTCAAATACCCAAATCCCAAACGTAATACCGTCATATTCAACACTATCATAGTAGACAACATTGTTCAGACCGCTAAAGTCGTGATCTTGGCTTAAGTTTTGGACAACTACGTTGTAGTTTTGACCTGCTTCATAGAACGCACTGTATGCCGCGTTTTTTACGAATCCATCACGATTTTGAGATGATTTTACTGCTTGTTCAATTTTATCGGCAATGGCTACTGGATCAATTGAGACACTTCCATCAACACCTGTTGTTGTAGCAGCTTCAGCCGTTTGACCAAAAGTCGTAAGAGATAGAGGGGCAGCAATCATTGACGTGGCGATGACAGAACCAACAAACATTTTACTTGTTTTTCTCATATTTTCTAACTCCTCCTTTAATTGGTATGTTTATGTACTACCCCTTTCTCTGTCTCTTAAACACTAATTTATGAAAAAAATTCTTATTCTACCAATTAAGAGGGTGTTTTTACTGTTTAATTAGGCGAAATAACAAAAAAACTACTCTTTTATAAAGAGTAGTTTACATATTACATGAACAGGATAAATAAAATCACACCTAGGATAATTCGGTATATCGCAAAAGGCACCAGTTTGATTTTATTGATCAGTTTTAGGAAGAATCGAACAACAAAGAGAGCCACAACAAACGCACTCACAAAGCCGACGATAAAGAATGGCAGCATGTCTGTTGTTAAATATTCAGCATTTTTCACAAGGGTTAACAAGCTTGCTCCCGCCATAATTGGCATCGCCATGATAAATGTAAAGTCTGCCGCAGCACGGTGATTCAAACCAAGAATAACCCCGCCTGCGATCGTCGAACCTGAGCGCGAGAAGCCTGGCCATAATGCCAAACATTGAAACAGTCCAATATAAAGCGCCTGTCTGTACGTCATGTTATCGACAGAGCTTGTTTCTGTTTTCCGTTTATTGATCCAGTCAGCGACAAGCATCAGCACTGCCCCTAAAATCAAACCGACAGCGACCGTTCTGACGTCAAATAAGTATTTATCAATATAATCTTCAAATAAGAATCCTAAAATGACGGCTGGAACAAGTCCAACAGCAATTTGGGCGATGGTCAGCTTATGCCCGCTGCGCTTTTGTTCTTCGGTGATATTTTTCTTTAAGCCCAATAAGTTTAAAATACGATCTTTAAACACGATCATGACAGCTAAAATAGAGCCTAACTGAATCACGACTTTAAATGTATTAGCCGCTTCTGGCGTAATAATTTCCTTTGATTTTAGCCAAAGATCATCGACAATGATCATGTGACCTGTAGATGAAACAGGTGCGTACTCTGTTAATCCTTCGACAATTCCTAAAACCAGTG
The DNA here is from genome assembly GCF_038630785.1 of Bacillus sp. FSL K6-1000. Taxonomy (NCBI): domain Bacteria; kingdom Bacillati; phylum Bacillota; class Bacilli; order Caryophanales; family Bacillaceae; genus Bacillus; species Bacillus sp. FSL K6-1000. The sequence continues at coordinate 2,830,064 of NZ_CP152042.1, forward strand.
CCACGAATAAATCCCATAGATTCATGATTTTCTTTCCTTTCAATTCTGATCTTTTAAACACGCCAAACATCTATGTCCACATAAAGACAAGCTTCCTTTATCGAAAGCTCGTCTTTATGATACTATATTTTTTTCAAAAAAAGATTATGACATCAAACCTTTTCTTCTTTATACAAATTGGACCGCATTTTAAACCAATCAAACAGGTGGGTTGTGATAACCTTCAGAACGGCATACGTCGGAATAGCGACAATGATGCCGATGACGCTGAACAATTTACCAGCTGTTAATAGAACAAAAATAATCGTAATTGGGTGAATATGAAGGTTTTTCCCCATCACCTGAGGCGAAATAAATTTACCTTCAATGAGCTGAACCACTGTCCAGACAATAATGAGTTTTAAAAGCATCACTGGTGACGTCACAAGTGCAATCACAATCGCTGGTGTAATCGCAATTGTTGGACCAAGGTAAGGTACTACGCTTGTACATGCCGCAATGATAGCAAGCAGCAACGCATAGTCAAGTCCAATGATCATATAACCGATTAACAGAAGAACACCGATACAGAAGCTGACAATAATCTGTCCGCGAATATACGAGCTCAGCCGGTGGTTCATTTCGTGAAGCACGATATGTGTATGTTCTCTCATTTTATTTGGAATGAATTTCAAGAAATAGTCAGGCAGCTTTTTGCCGTCTTTTAATAGATAAAACAGAATGAACGGCACCGTCACGATCGAGATGATAACTTCTGTGAGCGCCCCTAAGAATGTTCCTACACCGGTAAAGGTACTTTCCAAAATCTTCGTCGCTTGACTAGATGCTTTACTTACCAATTCAGACACGTTAAAGTTCATCGTTTTTTGCACTTGATTAATAAAGTTACTTCCTGTTAATTGTCTAATTTGTTCTTCTACTGTATCGACGTATTTCGGAAGATTATGAAATAGACTCATGGTTTGAGCTTGTAAAAAAGGAATAATAGACACGATGGTCACTGTAATAATCCCAATAATGACAATATATAAAAGCAAAATGGAATAGATCCGCTTGATTCTTGCTTTCTCTAACAAGTTGACAATTGGATTTAATAAATAATACACAACCCCCGTTAAAATAATCGGTAAGGCAATGGTTTTGACGAGTACAATGAGCGGTGTGAAAATAAATGATGTTTTCATGAAAACAAGGATATTCAATCCGATTAATAGCAGGACGAGTAAAAAGAGAACAAACTTGTTATCAAGAAAAAATTTTCTAAATCGACTGCTCCACATTTGCATAGAATTCATATCGTTCCTCCAAACACGGGCTATTTTATGAGTAAATTGTACACTACTTGATCATGATATGGTGATCATTGTTTCAGCTTTTTTTCCCATTTTGCAATAGACATCGCCCATATAATGAGAATCGGCTGTCCAATAAGTCTTATCCATAGCAAAGCTTGTTCTGTATTTTCTTGACCTGGAAATGGTATTCCCTCACGTGCAGCAAATAAGTTTGCCGGGAAAATGAGTACAAGATAGACAGCAATGAATTTTGCCGCTGCAATCCTGGAATCCGGCAAAAGCAGCAGCACGGCCAGCAGCCATTCAAGACATGCAGTCACATAGACCATTACATATGGAAATGGCCAGCCTGGCATCATGCGAGCAAAGCCGCCCGGCTCTATTAAATGAAAAATACCAGCCACTATGAATAAAAGCGCAAAGGTGTATGTACTTCCTATATGCAGGACGCGCTTCATGTTTCCTCCTCTCCCTTCTATCCTGAGTATTACCCGAAGAAGGAAGAAACTACCCACTTTTCGTACATTTATATCCTTTATGTAAGACGCATCAGCCTATATAAAGGTTTCATCCGCTTTTCAATAAAAAGAATATTCTTTCATACAAACGCTTTCAAAGCATGTATAATCAGAGGAAAGCAGAAGGAGGGAATCACATGATTCGATTTGCTGTCATCGGAACGAACTGGATTACAGATCGGTTCTTACAAGCTGGTGAAGGAATCGCTGACTTTACATGTACAGCCGTCTATTCAAGGTCCGCTGAAAAAGGACAGACCTTTGCCGAAAAATACGGGATTGAGACGGTTTTTACGAACTTACAACAAATGGCGGAAAGTGATACGTTCGATGCCGTGTATATTGCGAGTCCAAATGCCCTTCATAAAGAGCAAGCCATGTTGATGATGGAGCATCAAAAGCATGTTTTATGCGAAAAACCATTCGCCTCTCATCGAAAAGAAGTGGAAGAAATGATTGCCGCAGCAAAAAAACATCAAGTGTGTTTGATGGAAGCGATGAAAACGACATTTCTGCCAAACTTTCTGCAAATCAAACAGCACCTTGATCAGCTTGGATCTATCAGGCAAGTGGTCGCGCATTACTGTAAATATTCCTCAAGATACGATGCCTATCGAAACGGCGAGCTTCCAAATGCCTTTAAGCCGGAGTTATCCAATGGTTCGTTAATGGATATCGGGGTGTACCTCGTTTACCCAGTCATATCCTTATTTGGTCTGCCGAATCAAATCACCGCGAGAGGCTATAAGCTTTCTTCTGGTGTGGATGGGAATGGTTCAGTCCTTTTACAGTATGACGGGCATCAAGCACTTCTTTTTCATTCTAAAATTTCAACGTCTCATTTATCGGCTGAAATTCAAGGCGAGGATGCCACGATGGAGATTGATCAATTCCACCGGCCTTCACGAATCACGATACATCATCGTGACGGACATCAAACTGACATCTCGCTCAAAGATGATCAGCCAGCTATGTCTTATGAAATCAATCATTTTATTGAGTGCATTCAGCAGGGAATGGGGCAGTCTCCGGTCAATACATTTGCGTTATCTGTTCAAACCATGTCCGTCATGGACGAAGCAAGAAGACAAATGGGCGTGATGTATCCTGCCGACAGACAAAATGTATAGGGCATGAAATTGATGAAAAAAGGGCGGATTATTTTTTGGTTCGCCCTTTTTTTACGTTTCGTGTCAGTCGCTTATTTTGCCGCTAACACATCCGCAAATGCTTTCACATACGGCGGAAGGTCCGGCGGACGTCTGCTGGAGATGAGGTGGCCATCTGTGACGACCGCCTCATCAAACCAGTCCGCACCGGCATTTGTCATATCATCTTTAATACCAGGTGTACTTGTCACTTGTCTGCCTTTCAGGATTCCTGCTGAAATCAGCACCCAGCCGGCATGGCAAATCTGCCCGATTGGTTTTGCCTTCGCATCAAATGTACGGACGATGTCTAATACTTCTGGATAGCGGCGCAGTTTATCAGGCGCCCATCCGCCAGGGACAAGCACAGCATCATAATCATCAGCTTGAATGGAATAAAAATCTGCATCAGATACTGCCGGCACACCATACTTCCCGATGTACTCATGATTTGCTTTTTCACCTACAAGATGGACAGTCGCCCCTTCTTCTCTTAAACGCAGAACTGGATACCACAGCTCTAAATCTTCAAAATCATCACTGACAAACGCAATAACCTTCTTATCTGATAAACGCATTCTATCTCTCCTCTTCTTTCGATTTCCTCTATTGTACGAGATGTCCTCTTAAAAAGAAAAGCGGTTCCCCTCGAGGAGAACCACTTGACCTTATTCGCTGATCTTGAATTTTTTAATTAAATCGCGTAATTCTTCCGCCATTTGGGAAAGAGTCGTGGATGAAGAACTAATCTCCTCCATCGAAGCAAGCTGTTCTTCTGCTGAAGCTGCGATATCTTGGATGCTTGCTGAACTCTCTCTTGATACATCTGCAATTTCATTCACTGCTTTAGAAATTTGTTCAGATCCTTTCGACAGCTCGCGCACTGTTGTATTCATTTCATTCATTCTTGCTGCTATTTCCGCTGTTTGCTCATTTATTTGTGAGAAGCTTTCTTTCGTTTGATCTGTAATAGTAAGACCGTTCTTTACTTCTTCATTCACTGCTTTGAACATATTTTGAGATGTTTCAATTTCAGAGACGATTTCATTCACAAGCTTTTCAATCTCTTTTGCTGAATCTGATGATTGAACCGCTAGTTTACGCACTTCTTCCGCAACAACAGAGAAGCCTCTGCCTGACTCGCCTGCGCGTGCTGCTTCAATAGCGGCATTTAGTGCAAGTAAATTCGTTTGATCCGCTATGCCGTTAATCACGCCTAGGATGTTTGTGATATCTTTTGATTTATGCTCGAGTCCGTTGATCACGCCTTCAGCTTCTTTCACTGAATGGTCAATCGTCTTCATTTGGCCGACAGTTTGCTCCACAAGCTGGCCGCCTGTTTCTGCGACTGTTTTTGATTGAACAGATGACGCTGTGATGACATCAGACGTTTCGGCAACTTCGTTCAGTCCTTCATTCATTTGTTTTAAATGAACTGCGCTTTGCTCCACCATTTCGCTTTGATTTTCATTGCCGTTTGAGAATGTTTCAATAGACGATGTAATATGTTCGGTTGCTTTTGTTGTTTGACCTGCACTTGCCGTCAGTTCTTCAGATGATGAAGCGACATTCTCAACAGATGTTTGTACAGCTTGAATGACATCTCTTAGAGACTCACTCATTTCATTAAAGCTTGTGCCAAGCTGTCCAATTTCATCTTTTGAGTGGACATCAATTTTTTCTGTCAAATCTCCCTGACTGATCTTCTTCGAAGAAGAGACAAGAGTGGAAAGTGGTTTTGTAATGGAACGGATGATAAAGAAGATCAGAATCCCGCCAATGATAAGCGCGCCGGCTAAAATGATGGCGGCCATATTAAAAACTGGCTGTGCAGCTTCTTCTACTTCACTGACAAACATCGTCCCGACAATCTTCCAGCCAGTCGCCTTGTTTGTGGTGAACTCCATTTGCTTTTCTTTCCCTTCAAACATATAACTCATAGATCCTTTATCTTGTGAATACAGCTTTTCTAACCATTCATCACCAGATAATTTGGTTCCAGCTTTTTTCTTTGGATGTGCCACATATGTGCGATCTGGACTTGAAATAAAGGCATAGCCTTGTTTCCCAATATTAATGCTATTGGACTCTTTTACTAGATTCTCAATGTCTAGGTTCATCGCAATAACGCCTGATCCATCCTCTAGTTTTTTAGAAATTGTGACCACAAGCGTACCGGTCGAAGCCGTTGCATATGGTGCTGAAACAGACAGCTCACCGTTTTTCGCCCAGCCGTCTTTATACCAATCCCGCTCAGTTGCGACATAATCGGCAGGCATTTTTTGATTAGGATATCTTGAAAACACTTTGCCGTCACTTGAAGCGACAAAAATACCTTCTGTGTCATCATTCATACTCATGAACTGCTCAAAGCGTCCTTGAATATCGGTCGTGCCTTTTTGCTTGAGCTTTTTCTCCGTGATCCATTTGCTAAAGAAATCGGCTGCGTCTGTTTTCACTTTTACAACCTTCGTAATATTTTTATCTAGCTGCTCTACATTTTCCTTTGCGCTTTGCATAATTTGATCATTTAAGGAGGTGCTTGCCGTATGATATGAAGAGAATGCCAATACGATGATTGGGCATAAAAGAATAAATAAGAAAGAGAATACGAGCTTTTTTGATATAGATGGCTTTCTGAAATACTGTATGAATTTCATAAAAAAGAAAACTCCTTTTCGTAAGATAGTATATATATCGGAAGTACTACTAGGTTCTTTACTTTTTTAACTTATTAAAGTCTAAATAAGTCCAAATTACCCAATTTATATGCATTGAATGGAAAAACACCTGACGTTTTGGCGTCAGGTGTTTCGCTACTCTCTTACATTTTAAATTGTTTAATGAGCTCTCTTAGTTCTTCTGCCATCTGAGATAAAGTGGCAGAGGAAGAACTGATCTCTTCCATAGATGCAAGCTGCTCTTCTGCTGAAGCTGCGATATCTTGGAAGCCTGCTGAGCTTTCTCTTGAGAGCTCTTTGATTTGATTCACCGCATGAGAAATATCATTTGAGCCATGTGATAACTCTTTGGCTGATCCGTTCATTTGTTTCATTTGTTCTGTCATTTCTGATGTTTTATCAGTGATTTTCTCAAAGCTCACTTTTGTTTCATCTGTAATGTTTAATCCAGACTGTACTTCCCCTGCTACTTGTTTAAACATTTTCTGCGATTTTTCTATTTCCTCCACAATTTCGTTCGTCAGGCTTTCAATTTCTTTTGAAGAGCTTCCTGACTGCTCTGCCAGCTTGCGGACTTCTTCTGCGACAACAGAGAAGCCTCTGCCAGCTTCACCTGCTCGTGCAGCTTCGATCGCAGCATTTAAAGCAAGGAGATTCGTTTGATCCGCAATACCGTTGATGACCCCCAGAATATTTGTAATATCCTTTGATTTCTGCTCTAAACCTGCAATGACAAGCTCTGCTTCTTTTACTGCCTGCTCAATGGTTTGCATTTGACCTGCTGTTTTTTGAACGAGTTCTCCTCCAGCCTGAGCGGTTTTGCTCGATTCGATCGACGATTCCATCATATGAGAGGTCGTGTCGACCATATGCGATAGGCTGCGATCCATTTCGTTTAACTGAACTGAGCTTTTTTCGATCATATCATTTTGATGTTCAGTGCTGTTTGAGAACTGTTCAATAGAGGATGTGATATGCTCGGTCGCTTGAGCTGTCTGTCCTGCACTTGCCGTTAATTCTTCAGACGAAGCAGCCACATTTTCAATCGAATTTTGAACAGCTTGAATGACTTGTTTCAGCTTTGCTGACATGTCGTTAAAGCTTTGCGCAAGTTTACCTATTTCATCGTGCGTACGAACTTCAATATGCTGGGTCAAATCACCTTGACTGATTTTCTCAGCCGATTCAGAGAGCTCTATCAGTGGCTTTCGAATCGATTTAATAATAAAATAAACCGCGATTCCGCCAATGACAATCGCAGCCGCAAGGATGATCATTGTTAAGTCGAGCACTGGCTGAGCGGCTTTTTTTACTTCATTCACATACATCGTTCCAGCAAGCTTCCAGCCTGTTGCTTCATTTGTGTCAAAAAACATTTGCTTCGGCTGGCCATTGTATTCATATTCAAAGCTGCCTTGTTTTTTATCATACAATTTCGAGATAAAGTCACCAGTCAGCTTTGTCCCAGCCTTATCGGTTTTATGGGCAACATAACGCTGATCTGAGGTGGCGATAAACGCATAGCCTTCTTGGCCAATTTTGATGCTGTTTGTATCTTTTATAACCGTATTTAATCGTACATTTACCCCGATCACACCAGATCCATCTGCTAATTGTTCTGATATTGTGATGAGCAGGTCATCAGATGACTTACTTGTAAAAGGATCTGAAATAATGAGTTTCTTATCTCCCATCGATTGCTGAAACCATGGTTCATTTTTTGCGCTCTTTGCATTATCTTTGTGTATCTCGGAATATTCAGTTAGTTTACCATTTTGATCTGCAACAAATACTTCTACTACATCGTCATCTGTTTCCGATAATTGCTCTAATTTCACTTTGAGTAAATCTTTGTTTTTAGCAGCCAATTCACTCTTTTTGACCGATTTGGATAAGTATGAAACAATGTCAATTTTAGGCTGTATATCTTTATTAATGAGTTCATTTAATTGTTGAACACCATTTGCAGCGCTAGACATAATCTCATCATTGAGAGACTTTGATGCCACTTCATAAGAAAATGCGGCCAATACGAGAATTGGCACTAGGAGAATCGCTAAAAATGCAGTAATTAATTTCTTCGACATCGTAAAGTGCTTAAAAAAGTTGATTTTTTTCATAACTCTACTCCTTTTGATTTATGATTTGTGGTCTTTCTCTTCTATTCTTAGGTAATATGAATTATTTTTCAAGGAATAATGTTCAAAAAAACCAAAAAATAAGTACAATTACCTATTTCTTTTTATTCAATAAATAAAAAGAGCCTCTAGTTGGAGGCTCTTTTCTTCATGTCTATTCAACTTTAAACTTGCTAATTAAATCGCGTAATTCTTCTGCCATCGAAGAGAGTGTGGCAGAGGATGAGCTGATTTCTTCCATTGATGCCAGTTGTTCTTCTGCTGAAGCAGCAATGTCTTGAATATTTGCTGAGCTTTCACGTGATACGTCTGCGATCTCACGAACAGCCTCTGACACATGTGCAGAGCCTTTTGAAAGCTGGACAACGGTTTGATTCATTGTTTGAAGCTGGTTAGAAATTTCTTTTGTCATGTCGAAAATATTGTGGAAGCTTACTTTCGTTTGTTCAGTGAAGCTTAGGCCTGATTGAACTTCTCGATTCACCGCAGTGAATACTTCCTGGGATACGTCGATGTCTTGCACGATTTCATTGATCAAATTCTCAATTTCTTTTGCCGAGTTAGCAGATTGAACCGCAAGTTTTCTTACTTCTTCTGCTACAACGGAGAATCCTCTGCCAGATTCACCAGCTCTTGCTGCCTCAATTGCTGCATTTAGTGCAAGTAAATTCGTTTGATCGGCAATTCCATTGATGACACCGAGAATTTGGGTAATGTTTTTAGATTTATTTTCAAGCGCCCTGATGACGTTCTCTGCTTTTTTCACGGACTGATCAATGACATTCATTTGAGAAGCCGTTTTTTCAACAAGCTGTCCGCCTTCTCCTGCGATATCTGTTGATTTGATCGATGAAGCCGTAATAGACTCAGCCGATTCATTCATATTTTGAAGACCACGGTTCATTTCCTCTAACTCGACTGAGCTCAATTCGACTTTATCATTTTGGCTTTCATTTCCGCTGGAGAATTGTTCAATGGCTAGTGTAATATGCTCAGTTGCTTTACTTGTCTGTCCTGCACTGGCAGTCAGTTCTTCTGATGAAGATGCGACATTTTCGACTGAAGTTTGAACGGCTCCAATGAGGGATCTCAATGAATCAATCATCGTATTAAAGCCTTTCCCAACTTGTCCAATTTCGTCATCTGACTGGATCTGAAGCTTATCGCGCAAATCACCATCGCTGACTTTTTTCGAGAAACGGGCAAGATTGGATAATCTTTTTGAAATAGAGCGGACGATAAAGAAAATAAGGGTTCCTGCTACAATGAGTGTGACACTGAATACGATAATGGCAGTATTGAAAACGGGCTTTGCCGCTTCTTCTACTTCAGATACGAGCATCGTTCCACCAATTTTCCAGCCGGTTAATTCATTGGTGACATATGCAACCTTTTTATCTGTTCCTTTGAGGGTATAGCTGCCGCTTCCTTCTTTGTTTTTATAAATAATACTGGCCAGATTTTCATTGACCTGACTTCCTGACTTTTGGGTTGGATCTGCTAAAACCGTTTGATCTTTCTCCATCATGAAAGCATAGCCTTTTTGCCCAATTTTGATTTCTTTTAGTTTTTGGAGCAGGCTGTCAATTTCCATATCAAGACCAATGACACCTGAACCATCTTTCGTTTTTTGGGCAATTGTGATCACCATTTTGCCTGTGGATGCTGCTACATATGGTTTTGTGATGACTTGTTTGCCGTTTTCTGCTTTCAATGCCTCTTGATACCAAGGACGTTCTCTTGGATCGTAGCCATCCGGCATCTTTTGGACTGGGTATTGCATAAACAATCCCTTTTCAGAGCCTGCATAGATCGCAGAAACATCTTTTTCATTAATTTTTCCAAATTGCTGTAATTCTTTAATGGTTGCATTTCTATTTTTTTCTTGAAGATTAGACGCTTTGAGTGAATCTGAGAACAGTGTCACAGCATCTGATTTGTTTCCAATATTCTCATTGATTAAGGTATCAAATGCATTGACCTGACTCATCGCACTGCCCATAATCTGTTTGTCTAGCTCTGTCTTTGATGTAAAAAACGCACTAATTGTCAGTGCCACGGTTGGCAGGATAAGAACTACCAAGAAGGCAATGATTAATTTTTTTGAAATGGATGGTTTTTTGAACCATTGGATCATTTTTCCCATTTTAACTTTCCCCCTTTACTTCTCTAAAGTTAATATCGGATGAAAGGTGTATTTTTAGAGACTGGAAATGACGTTTAAAAATAAAAAAAATACCCAGACAATTCTGGATATTTTTTCATCATTATTTAATTAATTTTAAATTGACTTGTGAGCTCTTTTAGCTCCTCTGCCATGTTGGCAAGTGTTACAGAAGAAGACGTGATTTCTTCCATAGATGCTAGCTGCTCTTCTGCTGAAGCCGCAATGTCCTGAATGTTTGCTGCGCTTTCTCTTGAGACTTGGCGCATCTCCTGCATCGCTTGTGAAACAAGCTTTGAACCGCTCGATAGGTCAATGGCTGTATCGTTTAATTGTGACAGTTTTTTCGACATTCCTTCTGCCGCCTCATAAATGTGCTGGAAGCTTTCTTTAGCTTCTTCTGTCATACCGAGCCCTGCGTTTACTTCTCGATTGACTGCTTTGAACATATCTTGAGATTTAGCAATTTCTAACACAATTTCTTGGATAAGCTTCTCAATTTCTTTCGCTGAATCTGCGGATTGGACAGCTAGTTTTCGCACTTCTTCGGCAACGACGGAGAAGCCGCGTCCTGATTCACCTGCTCTTGCTGCTTCGATTGCTGCATTAAGCGCAAGTAAGTTTGTTTGATCCGCAATGCCGTTAATGACATTTAAAATACTCGTAATATCTTTAGACTTGTATTCTAATTCTTTCATGACCTGTTCTGCTTCTTGTACGGATGTATCAATATGTTTCATTTGGCTCGCTGTGCTTTCAACAATTCGCCCGCCTTGACCAGCCGCCTCTGTTGATTGAAGTGAGACAGCAGCTACTTCAGATGAGGTTTGTGACATATCTTGTAATCCTTCGTTCATTGCCACAAGCTGATTCGTACTAGATTCTACTTTCTCGTTTTGTGCTTCATTTCCATTTGAAAATTGTTCAATCGACATCGTGATATGCTCTGTTGCTTGACTCGTTTGACTGGCACTTGCCGTCAGCTCCTCTGAAGCCGAAGCCACATTGTCGACAGATTGCTGTACAGCACGAATGACGTCACGAAGAGATTCACTCATCTTGCTGAAACTTCTTGTGAGATCTCCTATTTCATCCTTCGATTTCGTTTCGAGGGTTTCTGTTAAATCCCCTTCACTCACTTTTTCTGAGAAATCAACAAGCCTTCTCAGTCCAATTGTGATCGAGCGAACGATGAAGAAGATAGCGACACCACCAAGGATAAATGAAGAAATTAAAAGAATAATGGCAGAATTCCAAACTGGCTGTGCTGCTTCTTCTGTTTCTGAGACAAACATCGTTCCAGCAATTTTCCAACCTGTTAAATCATTTGTTACAAAAACGAGGCGTTTTTGTTCTCCTTTATTCTCATAAGTTGATGTTCCTTCTTTGCCGCTGTAAAGGATAGATGAAATATTTTCTGTGACCTTAGATCCTGATTTTTCTTCTGGATGGGCTACAATTTGTTTGTTTTTATTTGCAATAATTGGATATCCTTCTCGTCCAATTTTAATATCTTTTATTTTATTTACAATGTCTTGCACATCAATATCGATTCCGATGACTCCCGACCCATCCTTCAGTCGCTGAGCAATCGTGACAACCATGCCGTTTGTTTTGGAAGAGCCCTTTCCGTTTGTTGTGGCAGAAATGTATGGATTGGAGACAACAGGCTCACCTTTTTCATCCTGCATCGCTAGTTGATACCAATCACGTGTTGTTGGATCATAGCCTTTTGGTATGTCTACTTTAGGAAACTGAATGAAATCACGATTTTTACTTGCTGCATAAAAACCTACTACATCATCTTCATTGATTTTGCTGTATATCTCAAAATGCTCATACAGTTCGTCCTGGTTTTTCTTTTTAAAGTCTGCAGCAGTAGATGTTTCAGCAAAGAGTTTCACCGCTTTTTCCTTATTCGAAAGCTTTTGCTCGATCATGTCATTCAGTTCATTGACTCTTGCATTTGCTCCGTACATGATTTCATGATCTAGTTCTTCTTTGGCAATCTGATATGAAATCGTACTGAGTGTAATAATGGGCAAGACGAGAACAAGTGTGAATGAAATAATCAATCTTTTAGAAATCGATGGTTTTTTCAACCATTTTATGACACTTTTCATGTTTTTCCTCCTTTTAAACGTTATTTTATATATCGGACGGCTTGATATTATTTTCATGTTTTTCAAATAAAAAGGATGACTTTTTGTTTATTTTCACAAATTGATTCCTTGCCCAAGCACCCTGCATACGCTAATACTAAAGGGGGCGCTTTTCATATGATTATCCTTTCAGGACAGCCAGTGACTAATGAGCAGCTGGCATCGTTTCAGCTAGAAGGACAAAAGCGGATCATTTTGATGCAGTTACAGGCCTCGAATGGTACGTTCCGCTATAGGCAAGCATCTGATTTGTTATTTGAGGTCACTTTAAGATCGAACATTATGAATGCTGCAAGAGATTTGAATAAAAGCGGTGCCTCATTTGCCATCTTTCAAAGATCGCGTGCAAATGATGCGTTTTGGCGTGTATCGGAAGCAGGAGCACTAGAGCTGCGCTATCAAGTGGAGCCATCTAGAGGCATTAAAGACATTTTTGAAAATGGTTCAAAATATGCATTTGAGTGTGCAACGGCGATTGTCATTGTGTTTTATATGGGGGTCTTGCAAACAGTAGGCGAGGAGAAGTTTAACCGAAGACTTCGCAGTTTAACACTGTATGACTGGCACTATGATACTTTGTCAATTTATACAGAGCGCGGAAATGATTTTATCTATGGAGATTGTTTATATTTCGAAAATCCAGAGTTTAGCTATCAGCAGTCGCAGTGGCGCGGGGAAAATGTGATTTACTTAGGAGAAGATCAATATTACGGTCATGGGCTTGGAATTTTAACAGCGGCAGAAATTATCGACAAACTGAATAAGAGAAGACGGCCAGGTGCAGTTCAATCCGCTTATTTATTACCGCAGACTACCCGGATGGATGTGATTTATCTCAGGCAAATGTTTGGCAGCTAAAAAAAGCCTCTTGTCTATTGGTTATGACAAGGGGCTTTTGTATGCCTTGCGTTTACGATAATTTTGGAGTGTGCCAAGCATCGTGTTCGCAAGGATCTCCATTTCTTCTAAATCTTTTCTTGTGACCGGTGGATCGTGCCTGCTCCACTTCACATATCGAACAAAATAGTAATGACGAATGGGCGTAAGGACGGCAGGAGAATGAGGAAAATCATCAAACCAAAATTCAATCTGACCTTTTTTTCGGTAGGAATGTTTTAAGATGTCCATCCTGTCACACCACCCGTCATGATTTTATCTCTTCGTCAGTTCGTGCATGATGTCTTCAACGGTTAAAATCGAGTGAATACGTCCAACGCCCTGTCCTGCCCACAGAGCCATTTGTTCAGGTTTACCGCCGGCAGCGGCTGCTTTTCGCATCGGTGTTGTCCATACATGCTGAACTGGATAAGGAAGAACCCTATCTTCATGCAGGCTTTCATCCTCCATCCACTGATTCACAATACCTCTCGCTCTTTTCCCAGAAAAAAGCCTTGTCACCCTTGTTTCACTGCCTTCTGCCTGTAAAATGGCCTTCTTGTATACCTCTGCCGCAGCACTTTCCTGGCTGGCTAAAAACCTTGTGCCGATTTGAACCGCATCTGCTCCAAGCGCCAGCACTGCTTTCACACCTGCTCGGTCCGTGATGCCTCCGGCGGCAATCAATGGCACGCGACAGAGCGGTTTGACATCAGAGATCAAACTGATCAGTCCCATCAGTGCGTCTCCTTTTGCACGTAAAAATGTGCCGCGATGCCCCCCTGCTTCACTTCCTTGCAGAACAATGGCATCCATTCCTTTTTCCTCTAAAAGAAGTGCTTCCTCTTTTGTTGTGGCCGTTCCGATTAAAAAGGTTCCCTTTTGTTTTAAGCGGTGAATCGTTTGTTCTTTTGGACAGGCGAATGTAAAGGAAACAATCGGAACGTCTTCTTCCAGAAGAATGTTGATTTTTTGTTCAAAATCATCCCACAATTCTTCTTCGTTTGGCATCCTATCTGCTGACGGGCGTGCAGGCAGTCTCTTTTCCCAAAATGCCACATCCTCTTTTTTCACTTCTGGAATTGGCTCTGGTACAAACACATTGACCTGAAACAGACGGGATGTCAGTTGTTTGACTTCTCTAATCTGCTGTCTTAAATGGTCAGGCTGCACATATCCACTTGCCAGGCTTCCAAGCCCTCCGTATTCCGAAACAGCGGCTGCCAGCTGCGGTGTCACAGCTCCTCCTGCCATTGGCGCTTGGATGATTCCATGTTTAATCTGCAGTAACTTTTTGATATCCCCCATTTACTTCCCCCATCTCTTACTCGTTTGACGACACTTGTACATAAAAATGACGATGTCTCGGCCCGTCAAACTCACAGAAATAGATTCCCTGCCACGTGCCAAGTACAAGATCTCCATCATGAATGAGAACATGCTGAGACGCCCCCATATAACTCGCTTTCATATGCGCTGCCGTATTCCCTTCCATATGGCGGTCCTTTGGATGTTCCCACGGGAAGACTTCATCAAGCCGGCGAAGCATATCCCGTTTCACATCTGGATCCGCATTTTCATTAATGGTAATCCCTGCTGTCGTATGTGGACAATAGACGATGACAGTTCCGTTTTGTATGCCTGTTTCCCTGACATATTGGAGAACCTCGTGTGTGACGTCGATCATGCCATCGCGTCTGTCTGTTTGTACATTGATTTTTTTCATATGAGCTGCCCCTTTTTGACGTTTCTATAAATTCATACCCTTTTTATGTGAAACAAATCTTCTTACCTAAAGTTTACCAAGCAAAAAAACCTCGTCAAGCAGTACGAGGTTTTTAAGAAAAATGAACCTTTTTGACTTCAATGGTTCGAATATGGTGGTCTTCAGCATCAATGATCGTAAATTCACAGCCTTCTGCTTCAATCGTATCTCCAATGTCAAAATCAAATTTATGCGTCATCATCCAGCCTGCAATTGTATCAACATCATCATTCTCAATGGCTAAATCCAATAAATCATTTACTTCGTCAATTAACGCTTTCCCATCCATCACATAATGGAAATCACCTTTTTTCACGATGTGAGGTGTTTCATCCTGATCATATTCATCTCGAATCTCTCCGACAATTTCCTCTAATATGTCCTCCACTGTGACAAGTCCCGCTGTACCTCCGTATTCGTCTACGAGCACTGACATATGGATTCGTTCCTTTTGCATCAAAATGAGCAATTCTTGAACAGGGGTGCTTTCAATGACTCGGATCACCGGACGCATTAAGTCTTCAATAGATACATCTTGATTTAGGAAGCTCGCTTTAAATACATCTTTGCTATTGATAACTCCAATCACATGATCTTTGTCCTCTTTAATAACAGGGTAGCGTGTGTACCTTTCGTTCAGCATATAATGAGTCACATCTTCTAAGGTCTGTTCAATCTCTATAGCTGAAATTTCTGTACGCGGGATCATGATCTCTCTCGCCACTCGGTTATCAAATTCAAAGATTTTATTCACATATTTGTACTCAGATTGGTTAATCTCACCCTTCTCATAGCTTTCAGATAAAATGAGTCGCAATTCTTCCTCACTGATCGCCACTTCATGTTCTTTGACAGAATGATAACCAAATAATTTCACGATGCTTCGTGCAGCCCCATTTAATGCTTTAATAAACGGGTACATGACTTTATAGAAAAAGATGAGTGGTTTTGCTGTCACAAGGCTGACGGCCTCTGCCTTTTGAATGGCAATTGTTTTAGGCGCGAGTTCTCCAACAACAACATGTAAAAACGTAATGATCACAAATGCGATGATAAACGAAAGGATGTCAGTTAATGCGGAATGAAGCCCGATTTTTTCAAAAAGCGGATGCAGAAAATGCTCCACCGTCGGCTCACCCAGCCACCCTAAGCCTAAAGCTGTGATGGTAATTCCAAGTTGGCAGGCGGACAAATATTCGTCCAGATTTGATATCAGCTTTTGAACATGGATGGCCCTTTTATCACCGCTTTCAATCAGCTGGTTAATTTTAGAGCCTCTAATTTTCACAATCGCAAATTCAGTGACAACAAAAAATGCTGTCGCAGCAATGAGTAATATGACTAAAAATACGTTTAAAATGTACAAAAAAACCCTTACCTAACACTGGTAAGGGCTCACCTCCTCTGGCATCAATTAATCATTACGGCCATTTAGGAAGATCATTACAAAACGGAGCAATTCAAACAGGGAGACAAGGGCTGCTGCTACATACGTAAGAGCTGCAGCATTTAACACCTTGTTCACACCTCTTTCTTCACTGCTTCTAATGATTCCTTCTGAAACAATGATATCCTTTGCACGAGAACTTGCATTAAACTCGACAGGCAATGTCACAAGCTGAAAGAATACAGCTGCTGAGAACAAAATGATCCCAAGCCCGATTAAGTTAAGGCTGCTGAGCAAAATTCCACCAAGGAAAAGAAGCGGAGCAACACCAGATGCAAAGTTCACGACAGGAAAGATCTTATGTCTCAAAACAAGCGCACCATAGGATTCCTGATGCTGCAAGGCATGTCCAACCTCGTGTGATGCGACTGAAATGGCCGAAATGGAGTGGCCGTAGTACACAGGTTCAGATAAACGAACCACACGCTGCGTCGGGTCGTAATGATCAGTCAAAGTTCCTCTTACCGGTTCAACGGGCACATCGTATAACCCGTTGCGATCTAAAATATATCGAGCGGTTTCAGCACCTGTTTTCATGCTGGATGCTTCCACCTTTGAATACTTTTCAAAATTATTCTTCACTTTAAATTGTGCCCAAAATGATAATCCCAATGCGGCAAATGTTAAAAAATAAAAAAACAGCATGCTCATCAGCTTCCTTTTTATTTTATATATTTATTTACAATTTTAATGACTTTTATGTACCATGTACAGCAAAAAGCACTAGGTCTTTTTCAGGGGAATGACCGCACCAATGAAAAAGAAGAACACACCTAAGCAAGCTGTATAAAAGGTCACTGTACCATAAAGGTCTTGAAAAAAGTGCAGCCATGAAAAATCACTCATAAAATGATTCACAGCATTTAAATCAAACACGAGTAAGATGACAGCTGATGATAAAAAGTGCACACCAATAAAAAGAAGTACGGTCTTTTGAACGAACGACATTCGAATTCCCTCCTTCTTCTCCCTTATTTTAAGATATGGGTTCTATTTCAATACATGACGAAGATGAAAAAATCTTTCCTCAATCGGGCATACTGACATTAGCATTCTCCTGAAAGGAAGAGTCCGATGAAATCAAACCGTATCTTTATCGCTTGGCTAAGGTGGCCGCTTTATCTTCGAATTGCTATTATCATTTGTTTCTTGCTTCTTTTTTTTGGACAATTAATCGTTTTACTAGAACCGAAGCAGTATCATACGATCTTTGATGGGATCTGGTGGGCGCTCATTACAGTCTCTACGGTTGGCTACGGTGATTTTGTGCCGCAAACCATGCCAGGGCAGGTGGCGGGTATGGCACTCATTTTTATCGGAGCCAGCTTTGTCACCGCTTATTTCGCCACACTTGCCGCCGCTGTGTTCAGCAAGCAGCACCATTATGTTGAGGGCAAGGTAGCCTTTAAGGGGGAAGGACACCTGATTATCGTCGGCTGGAATGAGAAGACGAACAAACTGCTTCAGTCGTTTCAAACGATTGATCCAGCCATGCCGATTGTGCTGATTGATGACTCCTTGAAAGAGGGGCCTCTTTTGGAAAATGTTCATTTTATTAAAGGACATGGGACCGAAGACGGCACACTCCGGAAAGCCAATATTACCGGTGCAGATGCACTGATGATTACCGCAGATCAGCATGAAAATGAAGTGACAGCCGATATGCAGAGTGTCTTAACCTTACTTGCTGCAAAAGGCTTAAACTCTTCGCTATATTGTTTAATCGAAATCTTAACAGATCGTTACGTGAAAAATGCCGAACGTGCTGGTGCCAACCAAGTCATTCATACCTCTGATGCTGTCAATCATTTAATGGTTGAACATTTTCTAATAAAGGAACAGCTTACAGCGTTAACAAAAAAACGACAAATGACCTTGCATAAAAACGTCACGATCATACCTGTACCAGCTTCATTGGCTGGAGAAACCTTCTTAACAGCGCTCCATCACTTTTTAGAGCATCATGTGATCATCGTTGGCGTACAAAAAAAAGAAGGACCCATGATGAATCCTCCCTTTGGCTATGAGCTTCATCCAGAGGATGAACTGATCAGCCTTTAAAGCAGTGCGTCTTCTAATTCCTTGACGAGCGAAAAGCCAATCTCAGCATAAGCCTTTGATACATCTCCATCTTTCTCTTTTGGTTCTTGGAATTGGTTAAAGGATGCGCCCACATTTCCAACCATCGCATGATCATCTAACTTGTCTTGATATACATGCTTTAAGAGAAATGGATGTCCCATTTTCACCACAACCCCTGGCTGATCCAGCTGGCCTTTCTCGGCTGTAAATGGAACTCTGAGAAAGGTATAGCCATCACGGTTATCAATTTTATAATCAAAATATCCGTGATCATAATCCCAGTTGCCATTAATGACATAACCGAGCGGCTTCATTGTTTCTTCTAAATGGTAAAGTGAAAAGCTTTCACCAGGCAGTCTGGATGGTACATGAATCATACGAAACCCTCCTTTTTTATTAGGGTTCGTTAAAGAGAGGAATTCATACATTTCCTCTCGCGATTTGTACATTGTTTGTAAACGCGGCATCAAATAAGCTTTGATTGGTTGATTGATTCGTCTCGTTATCGCTGCCGGAACCTGCTGTTTCCTTCGTAGCACTCTTAGAACAAATGCGTCCGACATTGCCAAAGTTCACGATTGCCTGGCCAGAAATATCATGAATATAGACATGATTCGTCCTCATTTTTCACCCTCCTCCATTTATTATTCTATGTACAGTACACAGGAAAGCTTGCACAGGAACCTGAAGAAAACAAAAAAGGCACACCTTTATGTAAAGGTGTGCTTTTTCGCCTTATGATTGTTTTAAACGGCTTTCAAGCTCTGCTTTTTTCTCTTCGAAGCCCGGTTTGCCTAGTAAAGCAAACATATTCACTTTATAAGCTTCTACTCCAGGCTGATCGAATGGGTTGACGCCTAGTAAATATCCAGACATCGCACATGCTTTCTCAAAGAAGTACACAAGGTATCCGAATGTATAAGCATCCATCTCAGGAATTGTCACGATAAGGTTCGGTACTTTTCCATCTGTATGGGCAAGCATCGTTCCTTCAAATGCTTTTTTATTGACGAAATCAACCGTTTTTCCTGCTAGATAGTTCAAGCCATCAAGGTCTTGTTCTTCTGCTTCAATTATAAGCTCATGTCGAGGCTTGTCTACATTGACGATTGTTTCAAACAAGTCTCTTCTTCCTTCTTGAACATATTGGCCAAGTGAATGAAGATCTGTTGAGAAGTTAGCAGATGAAGGATAGATTCCTTTTTCATCTTTCCCTTCACTTTCACCGAATAATTGCTTCCACCATTCTGCGAAATATTGGAGGCCTGGCTCATAGTTAATCAGCATTTCAATCGTTCTGCCTTTATTGTAAAGGACATTGCGGACGACAGCATATTGGTAAGCCGCATTTTCAGAAAGCTCAGATGAAGCGAAGTCTTCGCTTGCTTTTGCCGCACCTTCCATCATCTGATCAATGTCCGCTCCGCTCACAGCGATTGGCAAAAGACCGACTGCTGTTAATACAGAATAGCGTCCACCTACATCATCAGGGATGATAAATGATTCATAGCCCTCTTCAGTTGCTAATGTTTTCAGTGCACCGCGTGCCTTGTCAGTTGTCGCATAAATACGTTTTTTCGCTTCTTCAGCACCGTATTTTTCAATGAGGAGCTTTTTAAAGATGCGGAACGCAATGGCTGGCTCTGTTGTTGTACCAGATTTTGAAATCACATTAATGGAGAAATCTGCATCTTCCAATAGATCCATCACATCTGTTAAATAAGAAGAACTGATGTTGTTTCCAATAAAAATGATTTGTGGTGTCTTGCGCTTGCCTTTTGGCAAAGTGTTATAGAAAGAATGGTTCAAAAACTCAATCGCCGCACGTGCACCAAGATATGACCCGCCGATTCCGACAACAAGCAGGACGTCAGAGTCAGACTTAATTTTATCTGCACTTTTTTTAATGCGGGCAAATTCTTCGCGGTCATATTGCTTCGGCAAGTCCACCCAGCCTAAATAGTCACTGCCTGCACCCGTTTGTTCATGAATATTATGATGGGCCACCTTCACAAAATCTTTTAAATATGTAAGCTCATGTTCTTGAAAGAAAGGTAACGCTTTCGAGTAGTCAAATTGAATATGTGTCATCGCTTGTAAGCCCTCCATTACGTTAGTTCTGTCACTTTCACTTTAGCGGAACTAGCTTTTGAAATCAAGTGATCGTCACTGGCATAACAAAAAGCCGCTTCTCATTCGGAGAAGCGGCAATCTGAATTATAAAGAAGCTTTCAAAATCGATAGAATGTCATCACGGTTAAGTTTCATAAAGTTTCCAAAACCACCATATTCCATTTCTTTTGCTGCAATGTCAGCAATTTTGTCCAGCTGATCCTCACCAATGTCATAATCAGCTAAACGGCTTGGTGCACCAAGGCTTGTCCAGAACGCTGACAATTTGTCGATTCCTTCTAATGCGATGTCACGATCTGACTTTCCTTCTGTTTCGATGTCAAACATGTTCAGCATAAGGTTTTTAAAGCGTTCGACATTATGATCGAGCGTGTGGCGCATCCAGTTTGGGAAGAGGATAGCAAGCCCGCCTGCATGGGGAATGTCATAGACAGCCGATACAGCATGCTCAATCGTATGGGACGCCCAATCGCCAAAGTAACCCATTTGCAGCGTGCCATTTAAAGCAATCGTTCCTGCATAGAGAATCGTTTCACGATGCTCATAGTTTTGTAAGTCCTCCAGCAGTTTTGGTGCTGTCTCGATGACCGTTTGAAGAACAGCAAAACACATCCGATCCTGTAAAGGCGTGTTTTTTACATTATGGAAGTATTGCTCAAAAACGTGGCTCATCATATCGACCATACCATACACTGTCTGGTTTTCTGGCACAGAATACGTATGCTCAGGGTCTAGAATCGAAAAAGCAGGGTGAGTGACTGAGCTGCCCCACACATATTTTTCATTCGTTTCCCAGTTTGTGATGACAGAGTCCGGGTTCATTTCTGAACCAGTTGCCGCAAGTGTCAGCACTGTGCCAAACGGCAAAGCTTTTTGAGCGGTTGTTTTCTTTGAAATAATATCCCACACATCACCGTCATACTCTGCTCCGGCTGCAATTGCTTTTGTACAGTCGATCACACTCCCGCCGCCAACGGCTAATAAGAAATCAATGTTCTCTTTTTGGCAGATATCGATTCCCTTTTTCACTGTTGTGAGTCGCGGGTTTGGTTCAACGCCAGACAGCTCAAACACTTCAGCATCTGCTTCATTTAACGCACGGATGACATTGTCATAAAGACCATTTTTCTTAATGCTGCCGCCGCCATATACAAGTAACACTCGTTTTCCATAACGAGCGAGTTCGCTTTTGAGTCCTTCTAGTTGTCCTTTTCCAAACATCAATTTTGTTGGATTGTAGTAAATAAAATTCTCCATCTGTTGAAACATCTCCTTACAACGAATATATCCAAAAACATGAAAGACTACTGTAACATATGTACACGATGAACTCAAAAAAAGATAACTGCCCGCAAGCAGCTATCTTTTGTTGTTCAATTATAAAGAAGCGTTCAGAATGGCTAAAACATCTTCTTTGTTTAGCTTTTTAAATTGACCAAATTCACCGCGTGCCATTGCACGGTCTGCAATTAAATCAATTTTCTCATCGTTGATATCATAATCCGCTAAACGGCTTGGCGCACCAAGACTTGTCCAGAAAGCTGACAGCTTGTCGATTCCTTCTAAGCCGACTTCTTCATCTGTTTTGCCCGCAGGATCTACATCAAATACACGCACCGCTAATTGTTTAAAACGGCCTGGGTTTTCTTGAATGACATGTTTCATCCAGTTCGGGAACAAGATTGCAAGTCCGCCTGCATGAGGAATATCATAGACAGCAGATACTGCATGCTCAATGTTATGAGATGCCCAGTCACCACGTGCCCCCATTGAAAGCATTCCATTAAGCGCAATTGTACCAGTGAATAAAATGGTTTCACGCAGCTCGTAGTTCTCTAGATCGTCGATCAACTTCGGTGCCGTTTCAATGACAGTGCGAAGAAGTCCTTCACACATACGATCTTGATAAGGTGTATTTTCTGTGTGATGGAAATATTGTTCGAACACATGTGACATCATGTCAACCATGCCATAAATCGTATGGTTTTTAGGCACAGTGAATGTGTTGACTGGATCCAGAATAGAGAATTTCGGGAAAACTGCTGGACTTCCCCAGCCATACTTCTCATTTGTTTCCCAGTTTGTGATAACTGATCCAGAGTTCATTTCAGAGCCTGTTGCGGCAAGTGTCAACACAGTACCGAACGGAATAGCTTCCATAGGAACGTGCTTACGTGTCACGATATCCCAAGCATCTCCATCGTACTTCGCACCAGCAGCGATGGCTTTTGTCGCATCAATGACACTGCCGCCGCCAACTGCCAAAATAAAATCAATATCGTTCTCTTTGCAAAGCTCGACCCCTTTTCTTACTGTTGTTAAGCGCGGGTTTGGCTCTACGCCAGCAAGTTCAGTGATGGCAGCTCCTGATTCTTTTAGGATGCTGACAACTTGGTCATAAAGGCCGTTTCGTTTAATACTGCCTCCACCATATACAAGTAATACGTTTTTTCCGTAGTGTTTGAGTTCATCTGAAAGGGCTGATACTTCTCCCTTTCCAAAAATTAATTTCGTTGGGTTCCAATAAGTAAATCGATCCATGTGATCTCCTCCTCGCGCTACATTATGCGCCTCATTCATTCCAAAAGTAAAGTAATTTGCTTTCATCCATTTTCTTACGCATAGTTTGGCTAAAAATCTGCAAAATATAAATGTATTGATGCTGTAGCGAAAGGAGGAATCACGATGAGTGCTATTCAGCGTATTGCCCTCGTGCTCACGATTATCGGTGCTATTAACTGGGGACTAATCGGCTTTTTTCAATTTGACTTAGTAGCAGCGATCTTTGGCGGACAAGGTTCTGCATTATCACGTATTATTTATGGTCTTGTTGGAATTGCAGGTCTTGTCAACCTTGGTCTGTTGTTCAAGCCAAGCGAAGAAGCTGTTCGCCGTGACGAGCCGAATCCAGAGGTTCGTTAAATAAAAAGGCTGCCTACATGAGGCAGCCTAAGGCACCGTTTGAAGCGGTGCTTTTTTATTATTTCTTGATAAGGTCTTTACGGTTTGATTGCTCAATCCACTCTTCAAGTTTATCTTTAAGCGTATTGAAACCTTGTGGTGCAGCAGCTTCTTCTTTCACTTGCTGTGGTCTTTGTTTCTTTGGTTTGCTTTCTTTTCTTTCAGGTGCTTCTTGTGTCGCACGGATAGAAAGGCTGATTTTACCTGCATTTTCATCAACAGAAAGAACTTTTACTTGTACTTCGTCACCAATTGAAAGGTGCTCATTGATGTCTTTTACAAAGCCATGTGTTACTTCAGAAATATGCACAAGTCCTTGAGTTTCTTCATCTAATGCAACAAACGCACCATACGCTTGTAATCCTGTTACTTTACCAGTGTAAACACTGCCTACTTCAAACTTTGTCGCCATGATAACAACTCCTAAATAAATGTTTTAATATTCGTTTATACGCAATTAAAAACTATATCACAGAACGGGCAGTTACGCAAAATATTTTTTAAATGGGTTTAGATTAGATCAAAAGGGGGAATACCTGAAAACAAGAATGCTTTCTAGTATTCCCCCCTAATTTGTGAGGCATGAGTCCATTTGGATTGATGCCTTTTTTTATTTTAAAATGGCTGATGCTTCTTCCTTCACTTGTCGAGCCTGCAAAAAGCGCTGAATTCTTGAAAGTGATTCCTGAAGATGATCAAGTGATGAAGCGTATGAACAGCGAATATGACCCTCACCGCTCGGTCCGAATACATTCCCAGGAACAACAGCGACTTTTTCACTTAGGAGCAGCTCCTCAGCAAATTGTTCTGATGTCATGCCTGTGCTTTTAATCGATGGGAACGCGTAAAACGCTCCGTTTGGCTGATGGCATGTGAGTCCTAGTTCATTCAGGGAGCCGACAAACAAATTACGGCGTCTTCTATAGCTTTTCTTCATTTTCTCTACATCTTCAAGCCCATTTTTTAATGCTTCTTCTGCCGCATATTGTGCCATCGCCGGCGCGCACATCATAGAATATTGATGTATTTTCAGCATGGCATCGCGCAGTACAGGTGGTGCTGCCACATATCCTAAGCGCCAGCCCGTCATGGCAAACCCTTTAGAAAAGCCTGAAATCAAGATCGTTCTTTCTTTCATATCCTGAATAGCCGCCACGCTTGTAAAAGCTTCATCGTATGTCAGCTCTGCATAAATCTCATCCGTAATAATGAGCAGGTCATGCTCTTTCGCAAATTGAGCAATATCTTCAAGCTCTTCCTTTGAATAAACAGACCCCGTTGGATTTGATGGCGAGCAAAGCAAAATGGCTTTTGTCTTCGGCGTCAGCTTTGTGCGAAGATCAGCAGAATCCGCTTTGAAATCTTTTTCAGCGGATGTACTTAAATAGACAGGCACTCCGCCTGCTAGTGTCGTAAGCGCCCCGTATGCTACGAAACAAGGCTCTGGAATGATCACTTCATCTCCGCTGTTTAAAATCGCACGAAAGGCCAAATCAAGTGCCTGGCTTCCGCCAACTGTGATAATGAGTTCTTCTTCTGGACTGTAGTCAATGTGAAACCGCTTATATAAATAGTGGCTCAGTTCTTTTCGCAAAGAGATTAAACCTGCATTCGCCGTATAGGAGGTCAGTCCTTGTTCTAATGACATAATACTTGCTTCTCTTACATTCCAAGCTGTCACGAAATCTGGCTCTCCGACTCCAAGGGAGATAACTCCCTCCATTGTGGCAGCCAAATCAAAGAATTTCCGAATACCTGACGGCTGAATGCTTTGTACCGTTTCAGATAAATAAGACTTTTTCATTTAAGGAGACACCACGATTCTTTTGTCATCGTCTCCTGTTTCAAACACTTTCCCATCATGTTTATATCTTTTCAAAATAAAGTGGGTAGTTGTTGAAACAACGGAATCAAGTGTCGATAATTTTTCAGATACGAAGCGGGCAATATCAGACATTGATCTTCCGCGGATCACAACGGAAAGATCATAAACACCTGACATGAGATAGACAGACTCCACTTCCTGAAACCGATAAATCCGTTCAGCAATTTCATCAAATCCGACGCCTCTTTTTGGTGTCACTTTTACATCAATCATTGCTGTAACGCCTTCATGGCCATCCACTTTTCGCCAGTCAATCATAGTTGAATAATCAATAATAACTTTTTGATCTTCAAGTTTTTGAATGATGGCTTCGGCTTCTTCTGTTGTCACGCCTGCCATTTTTGCTATTGTATTTAAATCGGCGCGGCTGTTTTCATCTAAAATCTCTAATATTTCAGTTTCTTTTTCTGTTAGTTTCATTTGATTTCACACCTCAGATTATAAAAGCTAGTTTTAAAAAATCTTCTGAACATTATAGCACGTTTTTCCCATTATGCTAAGCAGGGAAAAGATTCTAATGATAGCTTAAAATCCACTTTTTAGGGTACAATACAGTCACCTAACAGAGAGAGTATCAAGTATCGGAGTGAAGAATGTGGACATTGTTCAGCCAGCTTATATGAAAAGTACATTCGGTTTAGACATCTATTACGAGCACTATCCAAATGAGGGCAAGAAGACATTGATCTTAATTCACGGTCTCTTCTCTTCTACCTTCAGCTATCGAAAACTCATTCCGCTTCTAAAGCAGGACTTCAATTTAATTGCGATAGATCTGCCGCCATTTGGACAGTCCGAGAAGTCGAATACGTTTATTTACAGCTATCGCAACATGGGAAAAATTATTATTGAGCTAGCTGGTTATTTACAGATTCAGCATGCGATTCTAGTAGGCCATTCAATGGGAGGACAGATTGCCTTATACGCTGCCACTGAGCGGCCGGACCTATTTGAAAAGGCGGTTCTTTTATGCAGCTCTGGATATTTGAATAAGTCAAAAAGATCACTTGTTTACAGCACATATATTCCTTATTTTTATCTGTATCTAAAAAGAAAGCTTTTAAAGCAGGGCATTATGAAAAATTTAACTGCCGTTGTGCATGATCACTCCATCATTGATCAAGAGATGGTCGACGGATATTTAAAACCGTTTTCAGATGATCAAATCTTTCGGGGAATATTTCGTTTGATTCGGCACCGGGAAGGAGATTTAACCTCGGACGTTTTAAAGAAAATGGAAACACCCGTGCTGCTTATTTGGGGCGAGGAAGATCGAATCGTTCCCATTCAAATAGGCGAAAGACTGCACAAAGATCTGCCGAATTCGACCTTACATGCATTAAAAAAAACCGGGCACCTCATTCCTGAGGAAAATCCGGTCTTTGTGTCTGATCAAATCGGACATTTCAGCCTGTCTTAGCGTGAACAGGAGCTGCTGTCTCGCAAGACAAAAAGCTGATTTGCTATATGCTGACAGCTCTCTATCGGAAGAAGCTGTTCAAATGAGTGATGGTAGATGGCTTGAATCTCTTTTGCTAAAGATAACGGGTCTTCTGCGTCGTATAATGCACTGATGACGTCAGCAGGCTCCGTTTCATAAAAATCCTCTCCATAATGAAAAGGGTCCCATGCCTTAATGAATTGAATCATCTCTTCTACAGCTTGACTATCTTTCATCGGTATCACCGCTTATAATAAATTTTGTGATGTTTATTTTAGCACAACCAAGAATGGTTGAAAAACAGCTAGAGGTGGGTTTCATGAATTTCGACGAACAGATCATACGTAAAGGTTCAAAATCAGTGAAATGGGATCAAGCAGAGTCTTTGTTCCTGACAACAGATGCCCTCCCGATGTGGGTGGCCGATATGGATTTTAAAGCGCCGCAGGTCGTCCTTGATGCATTGAAAGAGCGATTAGACCATGGTGTATTTGGCTATGCATTTCAAGATCAGGATACGCAGCAGGCAGTAGCTGGATGGCTCAAAAGAAGACACGGATGGACCATTCAGACAGAAGCGGTCACTTTTACACCAGGCATCGTAACGGCACTTAGTTTTGCTGTTCAAGCCTTTACAGCACCGCATGACGAAGTAGTTATACAGTCACCAGTGTATACACCTTTTTATCAAATGATTGAGCGAAATGGACGTACAGTCTCAACCAATCCTTTAAAAATAGAAAACAACCGTTATATGATGGATTTTGATGATTTAGAGAAAAAACTGAGCAGACCACAAGCAAAGCTCATGTTCCTATGTCACCCGCATAATCCGTCTGGAAGAGCGTGGTCAAAAGAGGAATTAAAGCGAGTTGGAGACCTCTGTGTGAAGCATGGAGTCACAGTCGTTTCAGATGAGATTCATTCTGATTTGATGCTTTACGGGAAGCAGCATGTGCCCTTTGCCAGCCTTTCTGACGACATTGCACATATTACAGTAACGTGTATTGCGCCGAGTAAAACCTTTAATCTAGCGGGGCTCCAGGCATCTGCTATTATCATTTCAGATGAACAAAAAAGAACCCTTTTCACCAATGAATTGCAAAGAAACGGACTGTCCAAACTGAATGCATTTGCGATTCCAGCGATGGAAGCAGCATACCGCCACGGGGATGAGTGGCTTGATGCCCTTGTTCTTTATCTCGAAGGCAATATGAAGATGGCGATGGACTATATTGACGAAAATCTTCCAAATATGCGTTATATGAAACCAGATGCTTCTTATTTATTGTGGCTGGACATTCGGGATTATCAATTCAGTCAAGCGGAATTAAAGCGGAATCTGCTAAAGAAAGGGAAAGTGATCCTAGAGCTTGGCCACGTGTACGGACACGAAGGAGACGGCTTTATTCGGATGAATCTCGGCTGTCCTGCTTCAACAGTCAAAGAAGGACTGAAACGTCTTCATCAAGCGTTCACGCTATCAGCTGAATAAGATCTATACGGTAGAAAGAACATCCTAACGGGTGTTCTTTTTAAAGAAAAAAACCCTCCTTTTATCATATCTACTTTGTACATGAAATGATATAATGAGAGGAATTACTATTATTTACGAGGAGAGCATTTAAATGGAAATGTTCAAGGATTTTCTGCTCCATGTATCTTTTATTCTATTTCCAATCTTTTTATATCATGCGCTATGGCTAAGCCGGACCCCTGCTCATTTCCCAAAAACGAATAAACTGCTCATCACAGTATTCGCATCCATCTCTTCAGCACTATGTATTATGTATCCAGTTGGTTCGATTTTAGATTTGCAGACTGGGCTTCAATCCATTCCCCTTGTACTTGCTATTTTATACGGAGGATACATGGCGGGGAGCGTTGCCATCTTGATAAGCATCATTGTCAAATTCGTGATGTATGGCTCTTTCTTATGGATTGGACTCATTGTTGTCCCAATTTACTTTTTCATCCCGTTCCTGTTCTACCGAAAATGGCATCAATATTCGAAGCCAAATAAGCTTTTTTACGGAGTGCTTATCGGTTTATCCAAAGGATTCTTTATTTACATTGGACTGCTTGCGGTCAGCTTACTGGAATACAGCCCAGCTTTTATTATGCAGCAAAAGCTCCTTGAGTTATTTTTCTCAACTCTTTACTACATATTCTTTCTTGTGCTCAGTATCTATTCCATTGAATTCGTTAAAGAAAATGCGGAAATGAGAACACAGCTTGTCCAGTCAGAAAAACTGACCATTGTAAGTGAACTTGCTGCAAGTGTCGCCCATGAAGTACGCAATCCGCTGACAGTTGTGAGAGGATTTATTCAATTGCTCTTTTCGAGTGATCATACAAAAGAGCCGCCTGCCAATAAAGATTATAAAAATCTTGTTCTATCCGAATTAGACCGGGCGCAGGACATTATCACGAGTTATCTTGACATCGCAAAACAAAACTATTATCAAATTGAATCACTCAATCTATCTAAATTACTTGAGGAATGTGCATCACTGATGACATCCTATGCGAATTTTAAATCGGTCACGATTCATCAATCCATTGAACCTGACTTATACATTCAAGGTGACGTAACGAAGATCAAGCAAGTCATGATTAATTTAATCAAAAATGCGATAGAAGCAGCTCCCGAACATGAAGGAAAGGTTGAACTTTTTGCTTCGAAAGAAAATCATAAAATCTGCCTTTATTTCGTTGATAATGGTGTAGGTATGACAGAAAGCCAAATGAAAAAGCTTGGCGAACCGTATTACACCTTGAAAAACAAAGGGACAGGGCTTGGGCTGACAGTGACTTTTTCAATTATTGAAAATCACCATGGAACCATACGTTTCAAAAGCTCGCTGCAGTCTGGAACAACCGTCACCGTAAAATTTCCTGAAGATACAAGAAGAAAATGATTAATCCATTTTTTTTGTTCTTTTTTCATCTATCCGCTCCTGCTTCTTAGACGCACGCACGATGAGACGAAAACAAATAAACGCAGCAATAAAGAACATCACCGTGGTGATCGCCGCCGGGATGTACTCCCTTTTATCTTCAGGAAAATATAGTAGAAAAAGTACGATGAATGACATCTCGCCATTCCCCCTTTTGCTCGTTTACTTCACTATATTGGCTAAAAGAAATGAAATACCTTCCTATGAGAAGGAAATGGAGGAATTTCACATGACAGACATTCAAATTGGACAAGTTGTGAAAGGTTTTTATAAAACAGGTGTATACGTTGGGGAAGTGACAGCAGTGAAACCATCGACCTATCTCGTTCAAGTAAAAGCCATTCTGACACATCCCACTCAAGGCGACCTGCATCATCCGAAAGAAGCAGACGTGCCTTTTTTCCAGGAGAGGCGGGCTTTGGCCTATAGAGAACAGACCAATATCCCTCATCATATGGTGAAACCTTTTGATGGCGATATACCTGATTATGAAGAGTCACTGAAAGAAGCTGTAGATAAATTGAAACAAGCACTCCATGCGGATGATTCCAAATGGGCTGAAAAATCAAGAGCGTGCCTATCTTCTCTTGAGAAAGATTATTTTCCAGAAGACGTCCGCTAATCAGCCGAATCAAAAAAATGTGAGAAATCGATCAGCTCACCAATTTTGGTCGTTTGCGGATTTTCCACATAGGCTCTGTCTTTTTCAAAAAGGGTTAACAGCTGATAAGTCGTCATGGCATCATCGAGTGCTTTATGATGCTTACCAGCTCCTTCACTGCCATATTCCTTTGCCGCTTTTCGAAGCCCTGTCAGTGTGCGGTCACCAAAAAAGGTTTTATATTCAAAGGCAAGATCCCTCAGTTTCCCCTTAAAAGGAAAGCTAATATGATTAAGCATACAATTTTGCTTCAATACCTTCATGTCCATGTTGCCCCACGTAATAATCTCACAATTCTCTCCCCCATCAAGTGACACGAGCTTCTCGATAAACACCTCAAATGAAATCCCGCTCTCTACATCCTCCTGCGTAATTCCGAGGAATGATTTACAGCGCTTCGTCAGCTTTGGGAACTTTTTCGGTTTGACGTAGCTGGAGAATGTGTCTATGATCGTTTCATCTGTTGCTTTCACTACCCCAGCTTCAATAATTTCAGGAAAAAAGTTTTGTGGATGATATTTTCCATCAGGCATCGTAAATTCAAAATCGACCACAAGCACCGTCTTCTGTTCCACCAGTCTCACCTCACTTTTTCGTCAGTTTTCATTCTCATACCATTATATTAAGGTGGACCTTGAAATCACTTCATTTTCGTGAAAATAATGCAGATTCACTACGCCCAACCTATTCATCTGATGAAAGATCGTTTATTTTCCTTTATAATTATTAAGGAACACGAAATAAATAAAGAAGGTGGTCTCTATCACAAACAGGAAGAAAAACTTGTACATCATGTGGTTTGTGAACTTTTTTGTATCTGCGAGCATTACAATGATCGTCCCTTTTTTATCACTTTACATAGAATCTCTTGATAGCAGCTATTCAAATGAATTTGTTCAAAGATGGAGCGGCTATGTCTTTGGGGTCACGTTTTTAACGGCCTTCCTGATCTCTCCAATTTGGGGGCGGATTGGCGACCGGCATGGCTATAAAAAGATATTATTAATTAACGGTATTGGCATCGCCACAAGCATTCTATTAATGGGGCTTGTGCACACCGTGTATCAGCTATTCGCATTAAGGCTCTTCATGGGGCTTGTCACAGGCTTTATCTCGACTTCAATGGCACTGATTTCTGCACAGACCGAAAAGGCAACTGCCGGTAAAACCCTTGGAACGATGCAGATGAGTAATGTCGCCGGAGGATTGTTTGGCCCATTAATGGGTGGATTCATGGCAGACAGCGTCGGATTTATTTATACGTTTTTCCTCACAGCGGCTGTCATTTATGTGTCAGCTATTGTGATTATCTTCGGAGTGAAGGAACAGCCGATCCGGTCAAAAGAAGCAAAGCGTGTTTCTTACTCACGGAAGGATGTACTCTTTCACATTTTCAAACAGCCTTTACTTATAGTCACGATGCTTTTAACGTTTATTACACAAGTAGGGAACTTTAGCATTCAGCCGCTTTTGGCTTTATACATTCATGATTTACATGGTCCTGTCAATCTCGCTTTTTATGCGGGGCTTGCATTTTCTGCAACTGGACTTGGCAATTTGCTGTTTACGCGAAAATGGGGAGATCTCGGAGATCGAATTGGTCATGATAAGGTGCTGCTTGCCCTTCTCATCCTCTCCTCTATTTTATTCATCCCGCAAGCGATGGCGGATTCGTACGTGATGTTAGTCATTTTCCGTTTCCTATACGGCATGGCACTTGGCGGCATTATTCCGTGTACGACGGCGTATATTCGGATCAAAGCACCTACTTCTATGCAAGGGGAAGTGCTCGGATACAATGTCAGCTTCCGCTTTCTTGGGAATGTCGTCGGTCCGGTAATCGGCGGCATTGTGGCGAGTCATTACGGGATTCCAGCTGTCTTTTATGTCACTGCCGGCATTTTTCTGTTTGGCGCTTTATTTTTATGGGTGGTCCGCTCGCATGCGAAGACAAAGGAAAGGAGTGTCTGATCATCTTCAGACACTCTTTTTTTCTTTCAGAAAAGCCTTATTCACTAGACTTCACGC
Organism: Bacillus sp. FSL K6-1000; assembly: GCF_038630785.1. NCBI lineage: Bacteria > Bacillati > Bacillota > Bacilli > Caryophanales > Bacillaceae > Bacillus > Bacillus sp. FSL K6-1000. The sequence goes on from NZ_CP152042.1 coordinate 2,862,409, forward strand.
CCATTCTTTTCTAAAAATAACCTTCTCGTATTCGCAAAAGAATGGTACGATATGGCTAGAAAATTGAAGAAAGTGAGTGACCTCATGTTTCGTGCAATCATTGGTTGGTTATTACTTGCTGCCCTCATCCCATTATTTGCTCTGACTTTTTATCTATCAAAGGAAGAAGCTGCAAGTGTAAAGCCTGTTAACGAAGTGCTTGATCAAAAAATCAAGCTGGAAAAGATAGATTTTTCCCAAAACAGTTATATGTATGACCGGGATGGTTCTCTTATCTCCGAGATCGTCTCAAACGATGAGAACCGAGTGTTTGTGAAATACGATAAAATTCCTGAACCTGTGAAGGAGCTGTTCCTTCGTTCTGAGGACCGCAACTTTTATGACCATAAAGGAATTGACTTTATGGGTGTGGTTCGTGCCCTTGCTGCAAACGTCAAAAACCATGGCATCAGCCAAGGAGCGAGTACGATCACACAGCAGCTGTCCCGCAACTTATATTTAAGCCATGAACGTTCGTTCAGCCGAAAGTTTACAGAGCTGCTCTATTCCTATGAACTTGAGCGGAAATTCTCGAAAGATGAAATTCTCGAAAGCTATTTAAATACGATTTATTTCAGTAATGGTGTTTACGGTGTCGGTTCTGCGGCTAATTACTATTTTGATAAGCCGCTTAGTTCTTTAACACTCGCACAAATGGCATTTATCTCTGCTATTCCAAACAACCCAACACTGTATGACCCATTAAAACAGTTCAAGCACACAAAGAAACGCCAAGAACGGCTGCTTGGTATTTTGAAGAAAGATGGCGTCATCACCAAAAAGCAATACAAAAAAGCCGTTAAAGAAAAAATCAGCCTATCCTTAAGTGAAAAGAAAAACCTTTATCCTGACTATGTGACATATGCCAATGAAGAGTTTACCGATCTTGTGTCTGATCAGGAGGGCTTTACAAAACGATTGAAGAAGGCCAAAACGGCTGAAGCAAAAAAGGCGATTCAAAAAGAATTATCTGAAAAGGTCAGTGCTCTGCTCCAGGATGGCGTGAAGATTTATACGGCGCTTGACCCTTCCTTACAGCAAAGAGCTGTCTATCAGCTCAATGCTCAATTGCCTTACCAAGGGGTCGAAGGCGGATCAGCCGTCATTAATCATGAAACGCATCAAATTGTTGCACTTGCTGGCGGAAAAAATTATAAGAAATTTGATTTTAACTATGCTTATCAAGCGCAAAGACAGCCTGGTTCTGCGATTAAGCCGCTTTTAGACTATGCGCCTTATATTGATCAAACCGGTGCAACGGCTTCAAGCACTATCAGTGCCGGCAAGTTTTGCAGCAGCGGATACTGCCCGCAGAACTATAATCATAAAACGTATGGAACAGTCACACTTGAAACAGCCTTTAAAAATTCTTACAATACCCCTGCGATCCGAATGCTGGATACAGTAGGTGTCAAAAAAGGCTTCAGCTATTTAGAGAAGTTCTCATTCGAGCATATCGTAGCAGATGATTACCGCCTTCCTTCTGCACTTGGCGGATTTACGAAAGGCTTCTCACCGCTAGAAATAACAGATGCGTACACCGTTTTTGGCAACCAAGGAGCCTACACACAAAGTCATTCGATCACAAAAGTGACAGACTTAAACGGCAAGACCCTTTACAAGTGGAAAGAGTCGCCAAAGCAAGTATATTCTCAGCGGACAAATGAAACGATGCGTAAGCTGCTTTCCTCCGTTGTAAAAAGTGGAACAGGGAAAAAAGCGAATTTCAATGCCCCTTACATCGGTGGTAAAACAGGAACATCCAATGACTACAAAGATATTTGGTTTGTGGGACTGACAGATCAGTACACAATGGGTGTTTGGGTCGGAAGAGATAGAGGAACGGTTGAATCGATATATAATTCAAGCCCACACTTACGTATTTGGAAAAATACGATGCAATACGCCAGATAAACAGGAGGTTTGATTGCGATGCATTCAACACATCCACCCCATTTAATTTTATTTGATGGTGTCTGCAACGTGTGCAGCGGAGCTGTTCAATTTGTGATTAAGCGCGATCCGAAAGAACGGATGATGTTCGCTTCATTACAATCAGATACAGGACAACGTATCTTAAAGGAAAACGGTTTGCCTTTAGAAGAGTTCAATTCATTCATTTATATTGAAAAAGGAACCCTTTATACGAAGTCAACAGGCATCTTAAAAGCCGCGCGGCATTTAAAAGGGATCTACAGATGGAGCTTTTTACTCCTTGCCATACCTCGCCCAATCCGTGATTGGTTTTATGAGCTGATTGCAAAAAATCGCTACAAATGGTTTGGTCAAAAAACATCTTGTATGATGCCTACACCCGATATTCAAAAACGGTTTCTTTCATAAAAAAGCATCCTCCAATGATAGGAGGATGCTTTCTTTGTCTGCTTACGAAGGCAGACTTGCCATCACACTGTTATAAAGCTTAATAAATAAGTACAAAATACCGATCAAAAACGTCGCCCAAAACAGCAGAATAAACATCATAAATCCAATCAAATTCAGCATATTAAGCGATTGATAAATGCGAACCACAACCCAGATAAAATAGACAAGACTTGCTAATGCAAAAAGTCCGACTAGCAGAATGAGCTGCTGCGTCAACAGAAATGCAAGCAAGCTGGCAAATAAATAAACAACAGATGCAATCCGAATTTTCTTTAAGTTCTCCCCTTCAGGGTCCTTAGCGAAAAAGAGTAACGCCAGCTCTAATACCGTATCTGCAATCAGTTTTAAGGCAGATAAGATCATAAAATAAACAAGTGCAAAAGCGGCAAAAAGAGCAAGACGGATGCCCTGTTCTGAGAAAAATTCCAGCATTCCTTTTAAAATACCTGCTTGAGTCAAGAAATCAGTTGTGATACCTACTGTAAAAATCGAAAAAGCAGAGCTGAATAGTAAGATTGAAATCAGCGGAAAATATCCAGTCAAATATGTATTTTTCATAAATAGTTCCTTTCTCATAAGCTCACATTTATTATGGCTCACTTAAAACGGATTGACAAGATGCTTTCAAAGTAAACTGACAGCAAAATCAAATTTATGATTTTGCACGTACATTCCTTCACAAACTTACATTTTCCCGTTAAAGTATTACTGTTACGAAAAAAATCGCGCGTTAGGGGTATACTCGTGAAAAAAACTTTAAGACTGCAAACACGGCTGACGATCTTTGTGTGTATCGTTGTCCTGATCTCCCTTTGTATCACATTCTTTACGATATGGTCGGAAACAGCCAAGAACATTCATCAGCAGGAGCGTGACATTGCTCTGTCTACTGCCAAAATGGTCGCAGAGGCACCGATCACAGCACAATCATTAGAAGATCATTCATATTCAGCATTACGAAAATATACAACAAATGTTCAGCAAATCACCAAAACCGAATTCGTTGTCGTCATGGATATGAAAGGTATCCGCAAAACACACCCGAATCCGCAGAAGATTGGGAAACGGTTTGCCGGCGGTGATGAAAAAGCAGCATTACAGGGAAAAGAACATATTAGTACGGCTTCTGGAACACTCGGCAGATCCATGCGTGCTTTTGTTCCTGTTTATGATCAAAATGGTAAGCAGCTCGGGGCTGTAGCAGTAGGAATTACGTTAAAGGAAATTGACTTGATTATTCATCAAAGCTTACTTCCACTCTACTTCGTCACATCACTCAGCCTCCTATCTGGCATCATCGGGGCACTCATTGTGGCAAGAAAAGTGAAGAAGATTATGTTTGGACTTGAACCGGATGAGATTGCCACATTGCTAAAAGAACGAAGTGCCATGCTAGAATCAACAAAAGAAGGGATTCTTGCCGTCGATCAGCACGGTAAAATCAAGCTGGCCAATGCAGAGGCAAAACGACTCTTTCATAATATGGGCATTATGGTTGATCCTAGAGAACAAGATGTTCAAACTCTCCTCCCTTCAAGCGGCTTAAAACAGGTCATTGAAACACGCAAGCCACTGCTTGATCGTGACGTGAGAATGAATGGACTGGAGCTCGTTTTTAATGAAGTACCAATTACAGTAAATGATGAGATTGTCGGGGCCATCGCCACCTTCCGTGACAAAACAGAAGTCAAACACCTGGCTGAGCAGCTTAGCGGGGTCAAAATGTATGCGAATGCCCTCCGTGCCCAGTCACATGAATTTATGAACAAGCTTCATGTCATTTTAGGTTTGGTCCAGCTCAAAAACTACGATGACCTTGGCACCTACATCAAAGATATTGCCATTTATCAGCAAACGGAAACAAATGAAATCATCAACCATGTGAAAAACTCTGTTTTAGCAGGATTTTTACTAGGAAAACAAAGCTATATCAGGGAACAAGGCGCTTCCTTGGAGGTTATTTGCAGCACACAAGTGCCAAATACAGAGGACCCGGCAGTGACGCATGACCTCATTACCGTGATTGGCAACCTGTTAAATAATGCACTCGATGCGGTTTCACATACTGAGACGAAAAACATCTCGATCTCCTTCAGATACGTTCAGGAGCAGCTTCACATTGAAATCACGGACACAGGTGTTGGTCTCACAAAAGAAGAACAAGACATCATGTTTGATCAAGGCTTTTCAACTAAAGGAGAAGACCGAGGTTTCGGACTCTACTTCGTTGACCAAAGCATCAAGAAATTGAATGGACATATGATTGTCACGAGTGAAAAAGGAGAAGGAACGACCTTTAGTCTTCGCATTCCGTATAAACAAAAGGAGGATTCACATGATTAATGTGTTAATAGTAGAAGATGATCCAATGGTTGGGGAGCTGAACAAACGCTACCTGACCCAAATCGATGGCTTTGAGTTAAAGGGGATTGCCACCTCTTTTCAGCAGGCGCTTGAAGTGTTAAAAACAGAAGTCATTCACCTCGTACTGCTCGATATTTATATGCCAGGTCAAAATGGGCTGGCTTTACTAACAGAAATTCGCCAGCAAAATCATGCCGTTGATGTCATTGTCATTTCGGCTGCAAATGAAGTGGACGTTGTTCAGCAAACGATGCGAAACGGAGCGGTTGATTATTTAATCAAACCTTTTGAGTTCGAACGATTCCAATCAGCACTGGCAGAGTATAAACGGAAACACGCCCTGTATCAATCCATGAACAGCATTTCGCAAAATGATTTAGATGCGAAGCTTTTTCATAAAAAAGCAGAGGCGGAAAAAGTCCTCCTGCCAAAAGGCCTGACCAAAAGCACACTCAAACTCATATGGACAAGCATTCAATCATTTGGTCAGCAGGCTTTCACGACCGAAGACCTAGCCAATCATACAGAAATCTCTCAAGTCTCCATTAGAAAATATTTGAAATTCCTTGAGGACATCGAAGTGGTGGATGTTGAAATGGCTTATGGGACAATTGGACGTCCTGTTTTCCAATATAAACTGAACACGAGCAATATGAATTTGATTCAGCAATATCTTTAAACTGTTACATCTGACCTTCACGAAAGGCCAGATGTTTTTTTATGGCATACGATGTAACAAACCCCTTGATATCAGTGGTTCTACTGTAATAGAGCACATCACAAAAGCGGCATTATATCATATTTCGGCAGATAAAAAGACATCAAATAAAGCCATTTAACATTTTTTTAAAAATAAAACAAATTTCTATTTATTTATTCGATGGGAAATGATAAATTATGATTGATTAGTTCAACGAGATATAAGTCTGATGTCTTACATCTTCTCTCCTGCCCTCCATAAGTTTCATGAGAAAGCAGGATAAAATACCCTCTTTAGGGTGAGAAGAAGATAGATCGGTCTTTTTTCGCGAGACTTTTCTGAAACTTTTAAATTTTATAGGGGGTTATGTTTTGAAGAAGCGCAAAATTGGACTAGCATTGTCCTTAGTCGTAGCAGCAGGAACCATCCTTGGAGCATGCGGCAACTCTGGCTCAAACAGCGGTGAAAGCAAAAAAGATAAAGATCAATTCACTGTTGCAATGGTAACTGATGTCGGTGGTGTCGATGACAAATCGTTTAACCAATCAGCTTGGGAAGGTTTACAAGCATTTGGGAAAGACAACAATCTAAAAAAAGGTAAAAACGGCTTTGATTACTTACAATCTAAATCAGATGCTGACTATACAACAAACTTAAACACACTTGCTCGTGAGAAATTCGATCTGATTTACGGAATTGGTTTCTTAATGGAAGATGCTATATCTGAAATTGCGGATCAACGTAAGAAAAACCACTTTGCTATCGTTGATGCAGTCGTGAAAAAAGACAACGTGGCCAGCATCGTTTTTAACGAAAACGAAGGATCATTCCTTGTGGGTGTTGCGGCTGCTCTTACAACAAAATCAAACAAAATTGGTTTTGTCGGCGGCGTTGATTCTGAATTAGTCAGAAAATTCGAAGTCGGTTTCCGCGCAGGTGTTGAAGCTGCTAACCCGAAAGCAAAAGTTGAAGTGAAATATGCTGGTGCATTCGATAAGGCTGACATCGGTAAAGCAACAGCTGAAAGCATGTACAAATCTGGCGTCGACATCATCTATCATGCTGCTGGCGGCACTGGAACTGGTGTCTTCACAGAAGCGAAAAACCTGAAAAAAGCAGATCCTAACCGTAAAGTTTGGGTCATCGGTGTAGATAAAGACCAGTATGACGAAGGAAAAGTACCTGGAACAAAACAAAGTGTCACTCTTACTTCTATGGTTAAGAAAGTAGACACAGCGGTACAAGACTTAACAACAAAAGCAAAAGATGGTAAGTTCCCTGGCGGCGAAGTGATCACATACGGTCTGAAAGAAGGCGCTCTTGACATCTCTCCATCTAAGGAAAACCTTGATAAAGATGTATTAAAGAAAGTGGAAGAATGGAAACAAAAAATCATCAAGGGCGAAATCAAAATCCCTGCAACACGCGATGAATTAAAAGATTTTAAAGCTTAATTTGAGCATCGGGATAAGCGCGCCTTATCCCCTTGCCTCTCCTTTACCTCCTCTTTATTCGTAAAAGGTGGTAAAAGAAAAGCTGCAGCCTCGTTTTGCAGCTTTTCTTTTGCTAGTTTTTATCTTCATCAGCACCCTAAAAAAGGAGCGGTTAAACCTGTGGATTATGTCATTGAAATGTTGAATATACGCAAAGAATTCCCTGGCATTGTAGCAAACGACAACATTACGCTGCAGCTAAAAAAGGGCGAAATTCATGCGCTGCTTGGTGAAAACGGCGCTGGAAAATCAACGCTCATGAACGTGCTTTTCGGACTGTACCAGCCTGAAAAAGGTGAAATCAAGGTACACGGAAAACCCGTGACCATCTCTAGTCCAAATGATGCTAGTGATTTAGGCATCGGAATGGTGCATCAGCACTTTATGCTTGTCGATACCTTTACTGTCGCTGAAAACATCATTTTAGGTAAAGAGCCAAAGAAGTTTGGAAAGATTGACAAAGAGCAAGCCATACAGCAAGTACAAGAGCTTTCTGACCGCTATGGTTTAAAAATAGATCCTGCCGCAAAAGTATCTGACATCTCTGTCGGTATGCAGCAGCGTGCAGAAATCTTAAAAACACTTTACCGCGGCGCTGACATTTTGATCTTCGACGAACCAACGGCCGTTTTAACACCTCAAGAAATCAAAGAACTCATACAAATCATGAAAAACTTAATCAATGAAGGCAAATCCATTATTTTAATCACCCATAAGCTGAAAGAAATTATGGATGCCTGTCATCGCGTGACCATTATCCGAAAAGGTCAAGGTATTCGTACACTTGATGTGGAAAGCACAAATAAAGACGAACTTGCAAGCCTCATGGTTGGTCGTGAAGTGTCATTTAAAACAGACAAAAAAGCTGCTTCTCCTGCTGAGGAAGTTCTTCAAATTCAAGACCTCACAGTAAAAGACGCCAGAGGAATTGAAGCGGTCAAACAGTTAAACCTCTCAGTAAAGGCTGGCGAAATTGTTGGAATTGCTGGGGTAGACGGCAATGGCCAGTCTGAATTAATTGAAGCCATTACCGGTCTAAAAAAATCAGAATCTGGCACGATCATGCTAAACGGGAAAGCCATTCAAAATCTCCCGCCTCGTAAAGTGACCGAATCTGGGATTGGACATATTCCTCAGGACCGTCATAAACATGGACTTGTACTCGATTTTTCAATTGGAGAAAACATTTCCTTACAAACGTATTATCAGCGTCCTTATTCAAAATTCGGCTTATTGAATATGAAGAATATTTATCAAAAGGCAAAACGAATCATTGCGGAGTATGACGTCAGAACACCGAGTGAATATACAGAAGCGCGCGCCCTGTCAGGCGGTAACCAGCAAAAAGCCATTATCGGCCGTGAAGTGGACCGCAATCCTGATTTATTAATTGCCGCTCAGCCGACACGAGGACTTGATGTTGGTGCGATTGAATTTGTTCATAAACGTCTCATTGAGCAAAGAGACTCTGGCAAAGCCGTTTTGCTCATCTCCTTTGAGCTTGATGAAATTATCAATGTTAGTGATAAGATCGCTGTCATTTTCGAAGGCAGCATTGTGGCCATTGTTGATCCAAAAGAAACAACAGAGCAAGAGCTTGGCCTATTAATGGCTGGAAGTACGCAACAGGAAGTGGGGAAAGAAGCAAATGTCTAATCGCTTAACAAATCTGCTGATTCCGCTTATAGCCATTGTACTTGGTCTTTTGGTTGGGGCCATTATTATGCTGGCAAGCGGTTATAGTGTCATCGAAGGCTATGGCGCCCTTTGGAATGGCGTTTTCGGTGAAACCTATTATATGGGAGAAACCATCAGGCAAGTGACACCTTATATTTTATCAGGTCTTGCTGTTGCCTTTGCATTTCGGACAGGCCTGTTTAATATCGGTGTCGAAGGTCAAATGCTTGTTGGCTGGGTAGCTGCTGTATGGATTGGAACAACTGTCCATGCACCTATGTATATTCATCTGCCGCTTGCACTCATCACCGCAGCTGCTGCAGGTGCTTTATGGGGCTTTATTCCCGGATTTTTAAAAGCTCGTTTTTATGTGCATGAGGTCATTGTCACCATCATGATGAACTACATTGCCCTTCATGTCACAAACTATTTAATCTCAAATGTCTTAACAGATAATAAAGATAAAACAGATAAAATCGATGCCACTGCCTCTCTTCGCTCTGGATTTTTTGAGCAGATCACTGATTTCTCCCGGATGCATAACGGTATTTTTGTTGCCATTATTGCGGCGGTCGTGATGTGGGTCATTATTCAAAAAACTTCTAAAGGGTTTGAATTACGGGCTGTTGGAATGAATCAGCAGGCATCACAGTATGCTGGCATGAATGTTCGCCGCAATATCATTTATGCGATGCTCATTTCAGGTGCTTTTGCAGGTCTTGCAGGCGCTATGGAAGGCCTTGGTACATTTGAATATGCCTCTATTAAAGGCTCGTTTACAGGCGTAGGTTTTGATGGAATTGCTGTCGCTTTATTAGGTGGAAATACGGCTGTTGGTGTTGTCCTTGCTGCATTATTGCTTGGTGGACTGAAGGTCGGTGCATTAAATATGCCGCTTGAATCAGGCGTACCGACTGAGGTTGTTGATATTGTCATTGCGATCATCATTCTTTTCGTCGCCTCAAGCTATATTATTCGTCTTGTGATTCAACAAATGAAGAAAAAGGGGGGAAAATAAGTGGGATTTCTGCAAATACTTGAAATCATCGTCCCAGCTACACTTGTTTATGCTGCACCACTTATTTTAACCGCTCTTGGAGGCGTCTTTTCAGAAAGATCAGGTGTTGTCAATATCGGTCTTGAAGGTTTGATGGTCGTCGGAGCATTTTCCAGTATTATCTTTAACTTATTTTTTGCTGATACGTTTGGAGCCTTGACCCCGTGGCTTGGGCTTCTCGTTGGAATGGCCGTTGGCGGATTGTTCTCACTGATTCATGCAGTGGCGACCATTACCTTCCGAGCTGATCAAACGGTCAGTGGTGTGGCCATTAACATGCTGGCACTTGGCGCTACATTGTTTGTCGTAAAACTGATTTACGGAAAAGCACAAACTGATAAAATTACAGAACCTTTCTATAAAGGAGATATTCCCCTTTTAAGTGACATTCCGATCATTGGTGATATTTTCTTTAAAGATGTTTATTATACGTCCATACTTGCTTTAGCCCTTGCGGTGGTTGCATGGTTTGTTTTATTTAAAATGCCATTTGGTCTTCGTCTTCGTGCAGTTGGAGAGCATCCAATGGCAGCTGATACAATGGGAATCAAAGTGTACCGGATGCGTTATATCGCTGTCTTCATTAGTGGACTGTTTGGCGGTCTTGGCGGGGCTGTTTATGCCTCAACGATCGCGCTTGATTTCTCCCATGCCACCATTACTGGACAAGGCTTTATCGCACTAGCTGCGCTTGTATTCGGTAAATGGCATCCATTCGGCGCAATGGGAGCTGCTTTATTCTTTGGATTTGCTCAAAGCTTAAGCATCATTGGTTCTCTCCTGCCGCTGTTCCAAGATATACCGAATGTGTATATGCTCATAGCACCATATGTGCTCACCATTTTAGCACTTACTGGCTTCATTGGACGTGCCGATGCACCTAAAGCACTTGGTACACCTTATTTAAAAGGAAAACGATAAATACGATGTATGATCAATCCCCTGAAGGACAAACTACCTTCAGGGGATTTTTGTATGATAAAAAACTCAAAAACTCCTGTTTATTTTACTTTTATTACACTTATTTTAGTTTAATAAATAGATGAGTGTCACAGAATCTTCTACAATTGAGACAAATAGCATTTGGGGGTGTTTATGTGGCTAATGCACAACAATTGAAATCGATTACAGACGATTCTGACAATAATAAAAGCGTTTTCCGTAAGATCATGTCTTGGAAAATTGGTGTTATTGATCTACCTGTGTATTTAGTACTTGCAGCGATTATTTTAACTGCCGCTTATTTTAATAAAATTCCAGCAAATATGCTTGGTGGTTTCGCTGTTATTATGATTTTGGGGATTTTCCTTGGAGATGTAGGACAACGTATTCCAATCTTAAAAGATATTGGTGGACCGGCGATTCTTTCTTTATTCGTACCATCGTTCCTGGTCTTTTTTAATGTTCTAAATCCGAACTCATTGGAAGCGGTTACGTCTCTGATGAAAACGTCGAACTTCCTTTACTTCTATATTTCTGCTCTTGTAGTAGGAAGTATTCTTGGCATGCAGCGAACTGTTTTAGTACAAGGCCTTATTCGTATGTTTGTCCCTCTAGTTGCAGGTACAATTGCAGCTGTGAGTGCTGGTATCCTTGTTGGCCTTTTAGTTGGTTACACACCGCATCATTCATTCTTCTTTATTATTGTACCGATTATTGCCGGTGGTGTTGGAGAAGGGATTTTGCCATTATCTATCGCTTATTCACAAATTCTTGGTGTATCAGCAGAGTCATTAATTTCTCAATTAATTCCTGCGGCTGTCATTGGGAACGTCATTGCCATTATCTGTGCTGGCGCAATGAAGAAGCTTGGTGAGAAACGTCCTGAACTGAATGGGAATGGCCGTCTTGTGAAATCTAAAGAAGCAAACGAAATTTTCGAACAGCCAGATATGGATGCAAAAGTTGATTTCGGGTTAATGGGTGCTGGTGTACTCGTTGCTTGTACAACCTTCATCTTTGGTGGTTTGTTAGAAAGCTTTGTTCATATTCCAGGTCCAATCTTAATGATTGTTCTTGCTGCTTTAATCAAATACTTAAACGTGATGCCTCAGCATCTTCAAAATGGCTCACAGCAGTTCTACAAGTTTGTATCAAGAAGTTTTACATGGCCGCTAATGGTTGGTCTTGGTATTCTATACATTCCACTTGATGATGTAGCAACTGTCATCTCAATTCCATTCGTATGCGTATGTATCGCTGTTGTACTCGCAATGGTTGGTTCTGGTTACTTCGTTGGAAAACTAATGAACATGTATCCAGTAGAATCTGCTATTGTCACTGGCTGTCACAGCGGACTTGGCGGTACTGGTGATGTTGCCATTCTTTCAGCTTCTGGAAGAATGGGTCTTATGCCTTTCGCACAAGTATCTACACGACTTGGCGGAGCAGCAACTGTTATCTGTGCAACGATCTTACTCAGAATGTTTAGTTAAACTACCACACATAAAAAGCATGAGCTCTCACATGGGCCCATGCTTTTTTTATATTTCTTTTCTCCTATAGGATCTCTTATTCATCAGCTAATACAATTCGTAAATATTCCCTGGGCTGAAAAGGATACAGCTTGGTTTCTTGATAGCTCATGTGAAGAAGATGCTCAGAAAATAGCGGCCATTCACTCCCGGCCTGCCACCTTTTTTGATCATTTCGGTCAATCAAGAATGCTCCTCCTAAAATCGTGCAGAATAGGCTTAAGCTGATGGCGATCTTTCGTTTCATTTGATCAGCTCCTTTAAGAAAAGCATGTACGAAAAACAAAACAATATACAATGAGTGTCATTTTTGATAAAATTATTTTTGTGGTCAAAAGAACCTAAAACAAATACAGTTTGCTTGAAATCGTTTCAAACCAATGCACTATGGCTGTATTTACGCTATAATTTTAATTACCAGTTCTTTAGAACGTGAATTTATATTGATCAAAGGAGGTTCATTTTCTTGCAGCTTATTCACTTCGCCATCCTATCACCTTTTTTACTCGCTTTTGTTGTACCTTTCCTTTACAAATATGTGAAGCGTATACATACAGGATGGTTTGTTCTCATCTTGCCGATTCTTTTATTTACCTATTTCATCCAAATGTTACATATCACTTCGAATGGACGAACGCTTTTCTCACAGGCTGAATGGATTCCATCTTTAGGGATGAATTTCACTGTGTATGTCGATGGTCTCAGCCTGTTATTTGCTTTATTAATTACAGGTATCGGCGCACTTGTGGTACTGTACAGTATTTTCTACTTATCAAAGGAAAAAGAACAGCTTGGCTCTTTCTACACGTATTTGCTCATGTTTATGACCGCGATGCTGGGTGTCGTTCTTTCTGACAACATGGTGGTTCTATACTTGTTTTGGGAGTTAACGAGTATCTCTTCCTTCCTCTTAATTGGGTATTGGTATAAGCGTGAGCGCTCTAGGTATGGAGCAACGAAATCACTGCTTATTACTGTTTTTGGCGGATTAGCTATGCTTGGTGGCTTCATCCTCATTTACCTGATTACTGATTCATTCAGTATTCGTGAAGCAGTCAATCAGCTTCAGCTCATTATGGCATCACCTTACTTTATCCCTGCCATGATCCTAATCTTATTAGGTGCCTTTACGAAATCAGCGCAGTTCCCATTCTATATCTGGCTGCCTGATGCAATGGAAGCACCGACCCCTGTGAGCAGTTATCTGCATTCTGCTACGATGGTGAAAGCCGGTATTTATCTTGTTGCCCGCTTCAGTCCAATCTTTGCTATATCAGAGGTATGGTTCTGGACCATTTCCATTGTTGGACTTGTCACATTATTCTGGGGATCATTCCACGCCGTCCGGCAAAACGATTTGAAAGCCATTCTGGCCTATTCGACAGTGAGTCAGCTCGGTATGATTATGCTCATGCTTGGCGTCGGCGCAGCTGCGATTCATGAAAACAATCCTGCCTTTTTTGGCGCAGCCATTCTTGCAGCTATTTTTCACCTCATTAACCATGCTACGTTTAAAGGAAGTCTCTTTATGGCAGCTGGTATTATCGATCATGAAACAGGAACTCGTGACATTCGAAAATTAGGCGGATTAATGACGATCATGCCGATTACCTTCACAATTACGTTAATCGGTACATTTTCAATGGCCGGATTACCGCCATTTAACGGTTTCTTAAGTAAAGAGCTATTTTTCACAAGTATGATACGAATTTCTGACATCAGCTTTACGGACGTTTCAACATGGGGTGCTATCATCCCAGCACTTGCTTGGCTCGCTAGTGTCTTTACGTTCATTTATAGTATGATGCTCCTCTTTAAAACTTTTAGAGGCCGTCTGAATATAGACCAATTGGAGAAAAAACCGCATGAAGCACCGATCGGCATGCTCATTCCGCCAATCATTCTCGCTGCACTTGTGGTCACCTTCTTCTTTTTCCCTAATATTCTTGCCTATTCTGTCATCGAACCCGCAATTGCGGCGATCATTCCTGAAGCGATTGAAACAGGAAGCCGTTTTTCTGTGAAGATTGAAGCATGGCATGGCTTCCAGCCAGAGCTCTATATGACAATAGGTGTTGTTGTACTCGGCACAATCGGCTACTTGACGCTTTCAAAATGGCGTCCAATGTACAACATCTTTAAGGAAAAATGGTCATTTAACGCTTTATACGACCGCTCTCTTATCGGTTTGGAAAAAGGGTCATACCGCCTGACCAACAGTTATATGACTGGTTTTCTTCGTGACTATCTTGTCTATGTGTTTGGGTTCATGATTATCGTCATTGGCGGCGTCATGTTTTATCAGCAGGCCTTTTCATTTCAAACAGATCAGGCTGCCTCAATTGGCACGTATGAGGTGATTCTTTCACTTGTGATGGTGGCGGCGACGATTGCAACAGTATTCGCAAGCTCACGATTAACAGCTATTATTGCTCTAGGTGTCATGGGCTACACGCTGTCATTATTCTTCGTGATTTTCAGAGCACCTGACCTTGCGCTGACGCAGCTGATTATTGAAACGATTTCTGTCGCACTGTTTTTGCTTTGCTTCTATCATTTGCCGAAGCTGAGCTTAAAGCAAAAAACGAGAAGATTCAAAATGACCAATTTCATCATTTCATTAGGTGTTGGGGTTGTTGTCACTTGTCTAGCTTTCGCTTCCACAAGTCAGCAGTCACTTGACACTATCTCAACTTACTTTATTGAAAACAGCTACAAACTTGCTGGCGGTGACAATATTGTCAATGTCATTCTTGTCGATTTCAGGGGCTTTGATACCCTTTTTGAAATCACTGTGCTCGCCATTGCGGCACTTGGTATTTATGGGTTATTAAAAACACAAGCAAAACGGAAGAGAGGTGTGCGGCGATGAGAAAGATTGATACGAATGATATGCTTTTGCAAGTCACAACAAAAATCACAGCATTCATCATCTTGCTCTTCTCCCTTCACCTATTTCTTGCGGGGCATAACAATCCTGGCGGCGGATTCATCGGCGGCCTGATGAGTTCTGCGGCTGTCGTTCTTCTGCTTTTAGCCTATGATCTGAAAACAGTAAGACGCATTTTACCCTTTGACTTTATTTATGTAGCTGGAGCCGGTTTGCTCGTTGCGATCCTGACAGGTATGGGATCCTTTCTATTCGGTGCACCTTTTCTATCACATGCATTTGATTATTTCCAATTACCGTTTTTAGGAAAAACAGAACTGGCAACAGCCGTCCTGTTTGATATCGGTGTGTATTTGGTCGTTGTTGGTGTCACCATGACCATTATTCAAATGATTGGAGAGAAGGAATAATGGAATTTCTAATGTCTATTATCGTCGGAATTATTTTTATGGCGGCGACCTATTTGATGCTGTCAAAAAGCCTTCTGCGGGTCATCGTCGGTACTGCTGTTTTGAGTCACGGCGTCCACTTGCTTCTTTTAACAATGGGCGGCTTAAAAAAGGGAGCGCCTCCCGTTCTAAAAGAGGGGCTCACATCCTATGTAGATCCATTGCCGCAAGCATTAATTTTAACAGCCATTGTCATTGCTTTTGGTGTGACATCCTTATTACTTGTCATGGCCTTCCGAGCCTTCCAAGAGCTGCGAACAGATGACATGGATCAAATGAGAGGAAATGATCAGCATGAATAATCTCGTGATCCTGCCTATTTTAATTCCATTACTAGCTGCTACACTATTGATCTTTATGAATAAAAACATCATGCTGTCAAGAGTTTTTAGTGTCTTGGCATCTCTCTCAGCCATTATATGTAATGCATATTTGGTTCAAACGATTTTCACAAATGGGATACAAACCCTTTATTTAGGCGGCTGGAAAGCGCCATTTGGGATTGCCCTTGTGGCCGATCAATTTGCTGCACTCCTTGTGCTGACCGCTTCCGTTGTCGGGCTTGTGACAGTCCTCTTCTCCTTTCAAACGATTGGGAAAGAAAGAGAGCGGCTCTTCTATTATTCTGGTGTGCAGTTTTTGTTAGCTGGCGTGAGCGGAGCCTTTTTAACGGGAGATATATTCAACCTGTTTGTCTTCTTTGAATTACTGCTGATGGCATCTTATATGCTCATTGTATTAGGCGGGTCAAAGCCTCAGCTTCGTGAATCACTCAAATATATTGTGTTTAATATCATCTCGTCGGCATTATTTATTGTCGGAGTTGCCTGTTTATATGCAGTGACGGGTACGCTCAATATGGCTGATTTAAGTGTGAAAATAGCTGAATCAGGGCAAACAGGGTTAATCACTGTTATTTCCATCCTGTTCCTCATTGTATTCGGCTTAAAAGCTGGGATCTTCCCGCTTTATTTCTGGCTGCCAGGATCGTATCATGCGCCGCCAGCAGCGATTTCAGCTCTTTTTGGGGCTTTGCTCACAAAGGTTGGCTTATATGCGATTGCCAGAGTCTTTACATTAATTTTTATACATGATACAGGCTTCACCCATACACTCATGGCGTGGCTTGCCGCACTGACGGTGATATTCGGTGTGATTGGCTCAATCGCCTATTCTGATGTGCAGAAGATCGTGATTTATAACATTGTCACAGCAGTTGGGGTCATTTTGTTTGGATTTGCAGCCAACACACCTGCATCACTCCAAGGAGCCATTTATTATCTCATTCACGACATGGTGATCAAAGGGGCTTTATTTATGCTGGCAGGTGCCCTCTTTGTGTACGCTGGCACAAACCAACTGAAAAAAATGGGCGGACTGATTCAATCCCAGCCTCTATTAGGATGGATGTTTTTCATATCGGCTTTATCGCTTGCAGGAATTCCGCCGCTGAGTGGCTTTGTTGGAAAACTAAAAATTGTGGAAGGTGGATTTTCTGCTGGACACATGACGTTTTCTATCCTGGTCTTACTGTCCAGTCTCCTTGTCCTCTACTCTATTATGAAGATTTTCATGTCCGCATTTTGGGGCGAGGAACAGGATATGCGAAGAAGAAAGCCGTCAATTAAAGGAATGGTGTATCCTGGCGTACTGCTTGTCGTCTTATCGCTTGCCATTGGGTTAGGGACAGAGTTCATTGCCCCTTATATCAATCAAGCAGCGGAAATGCTCTCTACACCAGAAAAATATATTCAAGCTGTGCTGAAGGAGTAGATGAACATGGCCTTTCAAATATTATTAAACGCTCTCCTCGCCTTTACATGGATGTTTATGAATGATACATACAGAGCTGCAGACTTTGTATCAGGGTTTGCATTAGGGATGATCGCCATTTTTATGCTGCGGCGATTTTTCCCGCAGCGTTTTTACGGCTATGCCCTTTATGCGATTTTCAAGCTTATCATCATTTTTATTCGCGAGCTGCTTCTTGCCAATTTAAGTGTATTAAAGACCGTATTATCTCCAAAGCTCACGATTAAACCCGGAATTTTCGCCTTTCGTACGGATTTGAAAACAGATTGGGAAATCACCATACTGGCCAATATGATTACATTGACACCAGGTACACTAGTGATTGATATTTCCGACGATCGTTCCATTTTATACATTCATGCGATGGATATTGAAGATGCTGAAAAAGCCATTCACGATATCCGGGTTTCATTTGAGAAAGCGATTCAGGAGGTGAGCGGTAAGTAATGGAACTCATTTTGCAAATTTCACTTGGCATTCTTGCGCTGTCTACCTTGCTTTTTGTGATACGAGTGATCAAAGGTCCCTCTATTCCTGATCGTGTGAGTGCGCTTGATGCGATAGGAATCAATTTAATTGGGATGACAGCCATCGTTTCAATTTTACTGAAAACCACTGCATTCTTTGAGATTATTTTACTGCTCGGTATCCTTGCCTTTATCGGTACTGTCGCTTTTTCCAAATTCCTTGAGAAAGGGGAAGTGATTGAAAATGATCGTCATCGCTAAAGCCATCGTCATTTTCTTTATCCTGCTAGGCGCTACCCTCTGTTTGATTTCAGCCATTGGTGTCCTTCGCCTGCCGGATGTTTACACACGTATGCATGCTGCATCAAAAGCATCGACACTTGGCGTTGTTCTGATTTTAGTAGGTGTGTTTTTTCATGAATGGTTTCTTGCAGGCGTTATTTCTGCAAAAATCCTTCTCGGCATCGTATTCATCTTCCTGACAGCACCAGTCGGCGCACACTTAATCGGAAGAGCCGCCTACAATACTGGTGTTAAGCTCGACAAACGCAGTGTCCAAGATGATTATGGCGGTTTCCGTAACTTTGTGATTAAGCGGAAAGAAGATTCTTATTTATAAACAGCGAAAAAAAATGGCCTGACATGTTAGGCCATTCTTTTTTTATCGCTCAACGTGCATATAAAAAAAGCTTCCGCTGCACCGGGAGCTTTTTTATATGCGATCAATGACAGCAAGTGTGCATCTTGACGTACAGATGTGCCGGTCTCGATCATCTTTTATATCGATTTGAAATACCATTGTACGCCGTCCTACATGCACAGGAACAGCTGTCGCTGTCACAACTCCATCGCGTACAGATTTTAAATGATTGGCATTGATTTCAATACCTGAGCAAACTTGCTGCGTTAAGTCTAAATGAGCCGCAGCCCCCATGCTCGCCACTGTTTCTGCTAGAGCAGCAGATGCTCCTCCATGCAGTAGTCCAAATGGCTGTTTTGTTCTGTGATCGACTGGCATTGTTGCAACGCATCGTGATTCATTGCACTCTACTATCTCAATGCCTAGTGCCTCAAGCAGTGTATTTGATCCGCTCACATTCATTAAGGCCCTCTCCCTTCACACGTTTACAGCACACTTTCTGACTTGGCAATTAACACCGCTTCTGTACGAGATCCAACATTCAGCTTATTAAAGATGGATGTCAAACTGTACTCAATTGACCGTTTGCTCAAATGAAGCACATCGGCAATCTCCTGGTTCGTGTATCCTTTTTCCACTTCTCTAAGGATCAAACACTCCCGTTCGGTTAAGAGATCGTGATCAGTCTGCTGCGCCTGTTCTGGTTTTTCTTGCTGCTGTGAAATTAATTTCTTTAAATAGGACAGCTGAATGACAACTTCCCCTTGCAATGTCCGGTGTATGTATTCAATAATTTTGTCTTTCGTCTCTGTTTTGCTGATTGCACCGTGTAATCCAGCCCGAATAGCCTCTTCAAAATAATCATCTACTTCATACCCTGTATAAATGATAATTTTCACTTGATGGTTGGTTTCTAAAATTTGTTTCGCAATGTCCATTCCATTGATATCCCCGAGATTTAAATCCATTAAAATCACATCATAGATGGAAAAGTCATGCGTCTTTAAAAAGGCGGCTTCTGCATCAGGACTTAAACAATCGACTGATAGCTGCTGGTCTGATTCTAATATGCTTTTTGTCCCTTCCATGACAGCCGGATGATCATCAATGACCAATATCTTCTTCATGTCTTCCTCCCTTTAAATCACTCACTTCCATTTTATATAAAAGACTTGGCTGATGCCAAGTCTTAATCCTTAATAAATCGTTACAATTCCATTTCAATTTTCACCTTGAGCCCTTTTTCCGGGGCTGTGTGAATTTGAAGCTTTCCATTTAACGCTTTGACTCGTTCTCTAATACCCGATAGCCCCATGCTCATTGTATGCTGATCAAGATGACTGGCATCAAAACCGACTCCATCATCCTCATAGTGAAGAACAACCTGATCTTTAATACAAATTAGCATCACTAACACTTGAGTGGCCTTAGAGTGCTTCAGGGCATTAGATAACAGTTCCTGAACAATGCGGTAAATATTCAGCTGTGAATCAATATCAATGTCCAATTCTTTATCAAAGCGTGTCGTATTCAGCCTAATATGAAACGGTGCTTCCTCCTGAATTTGAGAAGTTAGCTTCGATATCGCCTTTACTAAACCTAAATCATACAGCAGCTGAGGCCGAAGCTCATGACATGTTTCTCTCGTCGTTTGAATCACTTTAGACATTTGATCGTTCCATGAGATAAGCGAATTTTCAATAGATGTCGGGCATTGATTGCTTTGGAAATTCGTTAAAAACATCTCTGACTGTCTTTTTAGTGATATCAAGTCCTGCAGCACGGAATCATGAAGATCCCTTGCTAAATCTGAGCGCTGCTTTTCTTCCATGGCAAACATGATTTTCTTTAGCCAGGCAGGATTGGCCTCGCGCTGTTTCAAATCGTCAAGATGCTCCATCAATTCTTCAATCTTGACGACATTTTCTAAACTGACACTTGTATAAAAGGCCAATGTTTTCAGCCAAGAAATTTCATCACGCGTTAATTTCGGTGTCTGTATATTGGATAAGCAGCAAATGATAAACGAGTGACCGCCCCGCTCGCCAATTTTCATCATAAACCCTTTATCAAGCTCGATGATTTTCCCAACTTCACCTAAAATATCTTGAAATTGATCCACGTATTCTTTCCATAGCTTACTATCATTTGTTGATTCATCAATTTCAATAATTTGTCCGTCAGCCTTTACCTCAAGCACAAAGGCTTTATTCACAACAAGCACTTCTAAAATGGTGTATTTCAAATGATACAGCACTTGATGAAGTGAGGACGCCTCACGAATAAGCTGCGTAAATTTAAACACGCTGTCCTGGTAATTATGCTTTTCTGAAAAACGCTTCAGACGGAAGCGGAAATCTAGAATTTCTTTGAAATAGAAAACAGCCAGCATGAGTGTATAGGTAATTATTGCGAGCTTCAGTGTGTACTTCAAATCTTCTGGTTTTTGCAGAATATAAAACGTGACAACAACAAAAATGGTCGGTGTAATGGCAAGAAATCCATAGTATTTCAGTCTACTAATCAAAAAATCCATATTGTAAAGTTTGTTCGTCATGAATTGATACACGAGTGAAAAAGGAATGAGCAAGACAAAAGAAGTTAAGAAAAAGGGATCTACGACATAAATACGAAACAAAACATATGGAATTGCAAATAAAAAGATAAATGGACAAAATGCTATGATATTTATCATGACAAAAAACTTTAAAACAGACCCCTGCTCTGTCTCTTTATATTTCCGCATTCCATTGATAATCACTTTGAATGACATGATAATAGAAGCGAAAAAGAATAAAAGATTTAAACTTGGCATGTATCTGGCTATCGCCGAATCAATTGGAACAATTAACTCTATTACTAGATTAATTATAGGAAGGCTATATAAAAAGCGAATCGTTTTTTGAGTCGTTATATGCAGGTCAAACTCTTTGAAATATTGATAAATGAAATGAATATAAAAGATAAATACACTTGATAAACAAAATACGATCACGTAATGGCTAAATCTCTCACCAATACCTGAAGTACCTGCACTAAGATATCCGATACAAATCGTTAATAAAAATAAAACTAATAGAAATGCTGATTTTCGTTGGGCCTCTTTGTTAATTCGAATGATAAAGAAGATACAAAATAAACAAATTGAATACAGGATAAGAGGAATTAAATAGACAAATAAACTTTCTTGACCAATCAATGTCTTATTTTTTAGGGTGATCATTTGGTTGCCTCTTTGAATATCAATTCTTTGCACATTCCTAAGCTCACCATTGATCAAATGATCTTTGTTGTTAGCAGGTTCCCCATTGATTTTAAGTATAATATCTCCTTCTTCTAATCCTGATGTGTAGGCTAAAGAAAGATATTCAACTTTGACAACTTCTGCTTGACCGTTCTTGTTCTCCGCTACACGTGCTCCATTAAAAATATCAAATACATAAATATATGAAACATAGATCACAAATAAAAAAGACAGAAAAACCAAAAAAGCAGATAGTTTCGTATAAGTTATCTTCATGTATAAAACATCCTTAACTGGAGAACTTTTAAATCATTTTTTAAATGAATAGTATCATTTATAGTACCATATATAATCTGCAGACATTTGCCCTTTTTTAATGCCTTGAATAATTACTTTCATGGTTTGCTCATCTGTGTGAATTAAACTTGCATTCCCTAAGTCCAATTCATTCACAACACCAGGATTTTTCACTAAATATGCAATAACATTTTGAATGTTCAACCATTGCCCTCCTTTGTCATAAATGCACATAATTGTTCCTTCTTCTTCCCAGGTAAATCAAGTTGTTCCATTCCTCGCTTCATTTTTAACAGCATAATCTCTCTCATCGATACCATGTACTGAGTCAAACCAGCTTCAAGTAACTTCTGCTTCAGTTGAAACGGCTTTTGCTCAGACTCATCCAGCCGATTAGAAAAGAAGGAAAGAAGCTCTTGACTGGCATCGTTAAAACGTCTTTTTAAATAACTGAATGCCAGCGTTTGTTTTTTTTGAAAATCTCCGTTTGATTTTGAAAATAACGCAAAAAAATCGTTACTGATCTGTTCAGCAACACCATAATATATCGAATAAGATTCCACAGTGGCGTTTATTTTTCCTGTCGCTAAATAAACACCCAGTACGCTAGAAAGAGCTGTTAAAGATCCTGATTTTTTCCTTAAAACCTCTACACACTCTTCTTCTGTTCCATGCAAATGACGCAAATCCTCGTGCTGCCCTTCCATTGACATTTTGATGAAATGGAACAATTTCTCTATTAGTTGAGAATTATTTTC
Organism: Bacillus sp. FSL K6-1000; assembly: GCF_038630785.1. Taxonomy (NCBI): domain Bacteria; kingdom Bacillati; phylum Bacillota; class Bacilli; order Caryophanales; family Bacillaceae; genus Bacillus; species Bacillus sp. FSL K6-1000. The sequence goes on from NZ_CP152042.1 coordinate 2,885,155, forward strand.
ACATATAGATGTGATGAATTGGATACTCACCGTATACAAATACGTAGATGCATTGATGGCCACTCCTTGGTCGACGTTCATCCAAGGATACGAGTCATTGTCCTGATCTTCAATATCATCTAATATATCGGCAGATAAAATGAGAAGTTCAATCCCCGCTGCCAGTTTTGTAATCGCTTGCTTGTCTTGTCCGCCAAATGCCTCATAATGCTGGTAAGCCAGTTGACCAAGAGGAAATTCTTTTTTTCTATCTGTAAATTTCAGAAGCAGCTTTTGTAAATCATTCTGCCTGACTGCATGTTGAATAAAATCAGACATATTCTGCTTGATTTTTGTATTCTCTAGATAGTTTAGCATACTCGATCTTGTACCTCACCCTTTCGTCTTTTATTTTACTAAAAAGACATGAGCAAATGTCCACTGACATCGCTATTTAACAATTATATAATAATATATCCTTTTTTTGTATGTATTTGGATAAAAAAAAGACTTGATGATTATCAAGTCTTTAAGAAATTTTCACATATTCATATTTGTCGTATTGATCAATGCTTTTGTTAATGTTATGAAGAGAAGCCGTTGTTTCTCTGATTTCGTTTTCAAGTTTCCATAATAATTGTTTAAGTTCTTCGATTTCATACTTTTCCATCGATTCCACTCTCCTTTTTTGGAAGATCAATGTATTTGTGTATGGTGATTGGGTCATAAGTATTTGATCTGTTACTAACAGTGTAAATGTAATTGAGTATTTTTTCACCGAAAAGTATGCACAAAACGTGTGCGCGATACCGCAAAATTCAATAGGTCTTTTTTCATCATTTTCTGACTTTTTAAATCATACTTTTATCTCAATTTCAAGGGAATTGCGTCATTTTTGCGACAGGAATAGGCATCATTCGTCACACTTTCCTCCCAACAGAACGTACGATCCCCTCTATATCTTCGGTTTTGCGTGTCATAGGTCAGACGACAGACGCTATTGTGGACACCGCAATTTTTTGGCGACATTCACCGAAATTGACCGCAAAAGTACCTATTTTTATGCTGGAATTACAAAGATAGAAAGATCATTTTGATTCTTTATTCTGATTTTCTACATACATTTAGAACAGATATCCGTCCAATTTCACGCCAATGAGAGAAGAGGTGACCATGTGTTTTACTATGTACCTTATCCTGCTTTGCAGGTTCCCGCAATGAGCAACGCATACCCGCCGCGCACGCCAATGACTTTTCCTCCAGTTGATGCCCACTCATTTCAACGAGCCGCAAAGGAATCAGCCCGTCTCGTTGCTGATGCTTCACTCATCACGCAGCAAATTTCCAGCTCTCTTCCGTTTGCGCAGCGCATCATGGAGGCTGCTGAGCGATCTGATTCGACAAGTGTCATCCGAATGCTGAAGCAAATCGGGGTGAAAAGCGGTATTGATATCCGCTTTAGTCCAGAAGGCATTCGAATCTACTTGTCTCTTGCCTCCAGCAGACTTTTCCTTCTTTTACAGTGGGCATGACAAAGAAAAAGCCGCTCTCACACGAGCGGCTTTTCTTAAGATTCAAACATTTTATGGCACCATTCAATGGCTTCTATATAACAGCCATAGGCTTCCTGTTTCGGGAGATTTCCATCAAACATTTCATCATCCCATTCATTTCGTTCAATACGTTTGGCCACACCTAGCACAAAAGAATAATCATTTTCATAGCCAAGCAGTGCCTCGCCAACTTCATCAGAAAGCGGCAGCTCCTTCACAAGTTCTGTGATATCTGCCCTGACAAGTGTATCAATGAGAGAAAACATGCCTGTCAGCATATAAGAGGCAGGGTGCTCTCGTTCAGTCCGATAAGCAATCAGTTCACACGTTTTGGCACGAATGAATGACATTTTGATAATTTCTTTTTGGCTTGAGTTAGCTTGGACATTCAGTTCTTTAAATGAAAGGATAAAGATCCAGCGCCGAATTTCATTAAATCCAAGCAGGATAATCGCCTGCCGGATACTCTTAATTTGATATAGACGTCTCATGCCGCCTGAATTCAGCATTTTTAATAATTGATATGATAGCGAAAGGTCACTTTCAATAAAATGGGTCACGGTCTGGATATTCGGCTGGTCCTTGCTTAACTCATTTAAAAGCTGATGGTACGCATGGAAGCTGGTCGATAATGCTCGTCCTGATATCACATGCGGCTCACTAAAGAAATACCCTTGAAACAGGTGGAAGCCCGCTTCTAGCGCTTCTTCATATTCTCTTCTCGTTTCTACTTTTTCTGCTAGAAATCGAAGGCGATACTTTTTATACGTATTCAGAATAGCTCTTCGTTCTTGCGTTGTTGTTTTCAGAAAGTCAATTTTTAAAATATCAATGCAATAGAGGAGTTCCTCAAGCAGCTTGTCACTATAATGTGTTCCGTTTAGGAAGAAATCATCGAGTGCAATCGTATATCCCCATTTTTTTAACTGCTTACATCTCATAATAAGTGCCGGGGTAATCGGTACATTTTCTAATATCTCGATCACAAGCTGATGCGGATCAAAATAGGTGAGCAGATCAGATGAAAGCAAGCTTTCGGTGAAATTAATGTAACATCGTTTTCCTTCTGTCAGTGTTTCGATGCCGATATTTAGAAAACTGTTGATAATGAGGTCCGTTGTCGCTTGATCACCGTCTTCAGCGCTATATGTATTGGTTTCACTATCTCTATAAAGCAGCTCATATGATACGACTTGTTCTTTTCTGTTAAAAATAGGCTGTCTCGCAACAAACACCCTCAACTGCTCCAATCCTCCTTTATGCCATGACAAACAAGATGTGCTTTCAGTATACCAAATGATTGCGCTTTTAGTTCATTTTCAATCGGTCAAAATTAAAAAAAGAGACCATCTGGCTTGATGATCTCCCTTTCTTCTAATCATTCGCTTTCATAAAGCTCTTTTTTGATTTTATTTTTCACATCATGGATAAACTGCATTTTATTATCCCAGCATTTTTGACTCAAATCGACTGGATATTCTTCTGGTTTGCTGATTCGTTTGTATTCCTCCCAGAAGAGTCCAAGACTGTCCTGCACGTAGGCTTGAATCGTTTGAATATCTGGATTGTCATAGACAAGTTTACCTTGTTCAAAAATCGGTACGTGAAGATCTTTCGCCACAAAGTTTGTCACGAATTTACTAATAAATGTATGCACGGGATGGAACATTTTTAGTTTATCCTCACTATGAACATCTTCCTCTTCAAGCGCAATGTAGTCACCTTCAGAATGATGGTTCAATTGATTGATAATGCGGTACACCCGTTTACGGCCAGGTGTTGTCACTTTCTCTGGGTTGGATGAAATTTTGATGGTATCATTCATTTTACCGTTTTCTTCAATGGACACCAGCTTATACACTGCACCGAGAGCTGGCTGATCGAATGCTGTGATCAGTTTTGTCCCAACACCCCACACATCAATTTTGGCGCCCTGTGCCTTTAAATTCATAATGGTGTGTTCATCAAGATCGCTTGATGCAATGACTTTTGCATCATGGAATCCTGCTTCATCCAGCATTGTTCTAGCTTTTTTAGACAAGTATGCAAGGTCCCCGCTATCAAGTCTGACACCGATGAAGTTGATTTTGTCTCCAAATTCTTTCGCTACCTTAATCGCATTCGGAATACCTGATCTGACAGTATCATACGTATCGACTAAAAAGACACAGTCTGTATGTGTTTCAGCATATTTTTTAAATGCTGTATATTCATCGCGGTATGCTTGTACAAGTGCGTGAGCATGTGTTCCTGATACAGGGATGTTAAAGCGTTTCCCAGCACGAACATTACTTGTTGCCTGGAAGCCACCGATGAGTGCCGCTCTTGCTCCCCACATCGCCGCATCCATTTCATGTGCCCGTCTTGTTCCGAATTCTAATGCTGTCTCATCTTCAATGATTCCTTTAATCCGAGCCGCTTTTGTTGCAATCAGCGTCTGGAAATTCACGATATTAAGCAATGCTGTTTCGATTAACTGGGCTTCAACAAGCGTTGCCTCGATGCGCATAATCGGTTCATTCGCAAAGACAATTTCCCCTTCTCGCATTGAATGAAGTGTACCTGTAAAGGACAATCCGCTTAAATAGTCAATGAAATCGCTTTTATAACCAAGTTCATCTTTTAAATACGCGAGATCGCTTTCAGTGAAGGAAAAGTCCGATAAATATTCAATCGCTTTCTCTAAGCCAGCAAATACAGCGAAGCCATTGTCAAATGGAAGCTTTCTAAAGAAGAGTTCAAAGACTGCCTTCTTCTCATGTATGCCGTCTCTCCAATACGTTTCTGCCATGTTAATTTGATAAAGATCTGTATGTAGTGATAAACTGTCGTCATTAAACCGATGCTCCAACTTCCATTCTCCTTCCCTTACTTAACCACTTTCGCACCAAGCGACTGCTCAAAGTGAGAAAGTGCCCACTCGTGCCCCGCTTCATTAAAACTCGCCACAGCATTTTGGTGAATCACAAGTTCAAAGCCTTTATTGTACGCATCAACAGCTGTATGAAGTACACAAATATCGGTACATACGCCGGCTAAGTGAAGTTCCGTGATGCCGCGCTCGCGCAGTTTCATTTCTAATTGAGTGCCTGCAAAAGCAGAGTATCTTGTTTTTTCCATATAGTAGACATGTTTTAAATGTTTTGACGTGTGAAATAGTGAACTTAGTTGTCCATAAAGTTCAATACCCTCTGTTCCGCGAATATTATGGGGCGGAAATAACTTTGTCTCTGGATGATAAGGGTCCTCTTCTTCATGATGATCGACAGCAAAGACGACAAAGTGGCCTTCATCAATAAATGAAGAAGTGATCTCTGTGATCTTAGACTCAATCGCCTGTCCAGGCTTTCCGCATGTCAGTTTTCCATCGTCTGCAACAAAATCAACTGTATAATCAATACAAATCAACGCTTTGCCCATCCGCATCTCTCCCATATGCTCTTTTGAATCATTATAGCTTATTCATTTCACTAGGGAAACCTATTCAACAAATTCATGAGAAAAAGCTTTTTGAAACAGCTCATCTTTTAGATAGATGTGCTCTTGATTGACCGCACTTGGCATCTCTATGACAAGACCAAATGGAGAGTGCGCTTCATGATGATTCACCACTTTAAACGAACATCCAGCGGCATTTGCCATTTTGACATATTGAGAATAGGAGGCATAGGACAATTCACCATTTAAAAGAACTGTGGCCTGGCGATTGGTCTTCAATATTTGTTCGACCTCATGATACGGTTTATTTCTTGATACCTGTCCCTTTGTCAGGGCGAGAAGCGCTCGTTCCCTTAATGAACCAAGAAACATCCTTCGTTCATCGGGTTTTGTTTCAGCATGTCCAAATATCCCCTGCTGCAAATAAAAGTCTACGGATTCTTCTTTCATCGCTGTTTTCACTCCTGGTTTCTAAATTTACATTTCTGTGACCCAGTGCACAATCTTGAGTGCGAGGTCACGGGCTTCGTCTGTTTCTACTCTTTCCATTAAAGATTGTTCAAGCGTATGGATGAGCTGCTCTTTTTCGTCCTCATACGCAATGGAAATACTCCATTCAATGTCAGGTACGGCTACAAGCGTTTTATATTCTTTTTTATTTTCATGTAAATATACATTGTAGGTCTTTGGTTGTCCGCTTGTGATGTGTGCTTTTCTAATTTTCATTTGACTCTGTTCACACCTCTTTTTTTTCTTACATCCATATCCATTGTACCATAAAAAAAGACAGCTTCTGAAAAGGAATTCCCTTTCAAAGCTGGCTACGCATTAAAGCTTTTTTGCTGGCTGATCAGGTCTATATCCCACACAAACGTAACGTTTGGACTGTTAAAAAATTGGACAAAGTCCCCTGCATTATAGGTACCTGAACCACCGGCGGAGTGATCGACACTTTTTGGCGAAATGGCAAAAACATCACCGAAATGTGCAGAACCATTTCCAATCACACGGTCAATATGAATAGGTCCAACAATCGCTGGCATCTTTCCACCACCTTTTCTCCCGACATCATATGCCCAGCTCAAAAATACGTGTATGAAAAATAAAAAAGACAGCTGATCTGTGATCATCAGCTGTCTTTCTATGCGTTAAATGATTGAGGCTGGCCAAACAATGTAAAGTCCCAAAGCATCGTCGCATTCGGATCACTTGTAAGTGACATATAATCGCCTGAATTAAAGGCTCCCGCACCGCCAGTAGAGTGGTCTACAGCCAAAGGGGCAATGGCCAGGACATCACCGAAAGTAGCTGCACCGTTTCCTCCTAACGACTCGATATGAATAGGTCCAACGATTGCAGGCATCAGAATCTCCCCCTATCTGCTTATCTCAATCATCTTATGCAAAAAGGGAAAAGTTGTGCATCTGCCCTAGACGTTTAAATGCTGTTCTTTGCGAGATCGCTGACGCAGTTGAACCAATCTGACAATATTCAAGGTGATGGCTTTAAGCAGTGCATAGACAGGGACCGCAAAGATCATACCAAGAATTCCGCCAAAGCTTCCTGCCCCAATTAATAGCAGGATAATGGTCAAAGGATGTGTGTTGAGGCGTTTCCCAATAATCAATGGAGAAATGACATTTCCATCAACTTGCTGAACGACAAGAATCACAATCACTGTCACCACAGCTTTTCCAGGCGAATCAAGAAACGCAATAAGCACAGCTGGTGCCGCGCCAAGATATGGCCCAAGGTAAGGAATCACATTCGTGACCGCAATGATAATACCGAGAATGAGCGCATATTTCACACCAATTAATAAGTACCCGATAAAACAAGCCACTCCAACAAATAAACAGACAACAATCTGCCCTTGTATGTAAGCCGCAAGCGTATCGTTTAATTCTTTAAAGATTTTCAATCCTTCTTTACGGTAAGGCATTGGCAAAAATTGAACGAGCTTGTCCGGAAACTTATGTCCGTCTTTCAACATATAAAACAAAATGAACGGAACTGTGATCACAGCTAAAGCAATATTGGCAATCACGCCAAATACAGCAGACATACTTGAAGCAATATTTTCCGGCAAATCTTTTAATGTCGAAACAATTGTCTGTTCAAACTTCGAGACGGAGACATAATCTTGGTTCATCATCCAAGTAAACGTTTTAGAATGCGAGAAGTCGTTCATAAATTTCTGCATATCCGTCACATAACCAGGGAAGCTTTTGACAAGTCCACCTACCTGCGTGACAATAATCGGTCCCGCAGCATTCACAATGAACGTGATGAGTCCGATGAACAAAAGATAAATGATCAGGATAGCCAGTGTCCTAGGAATTTTCTTGGACAAAAATCGAACAATTGGATTAAAGATGAAAAAGAGAATTCCAGCCAGCAAGATGGGAACAAACAAGGTTGAAGCAAATAAAATAATCGGCTGAAATAAAAACGAAACCTTTGTTGATACATAAACGATGAGTAAAACAAGTAATATTTGGAATGTCCAGAAATGAACTTTAGATTTTAACAAAGATGCTCCTCCTGTTACGTATTGATCTTATTAAAAAACTACTATTCAACCCACCTTCTGTCAACTGCTTCTTGTTTTAGAACCTTATTTTTTGTAAAAAAAAGAACAATTGGTATATCATGCACTTTTTCCAGATATACATTCTGTAAGCATGAAAAAAGCAGACACCTTTGCGTCTGCTTGTTACACTCTTTCACTGTGATCAGGCATCACCGATACAATTTGCTGGATCCGCACATAAAAAACTGATTTTGTCCCCGCCTCAATGACAATATGATCCGGCATGACTTCTTTCAATTTTCCACGCACCGTATCTTTCACTGTTTGAACAATTAATCTCATACCGATTACTTTCTGCAATGTTTGATAAACATATGGATCAACTAATGAAACAAGCTGTGGACTTCCTTGTTGTGCCATCCTACCTGCCCCTTTACTTGTGTATTTACCCACAGCGTATGCAATGACCCATGTGAATGTCACTCAGGGCAAACCCACAACATAAATACCATATTTTAACATTTTATGTTATTTTACATTTTTCGGAAGTATAATAGATTGGTGCTGCCAACAACTTAAATCATTTGAAGAGGTGAATGATCTTGAAAAAACTCATCTGTCTCGCTGCTGTCATGCTCTTTTTTTCCTTTGCAAGTTATGCGTATGCAGGATCAATTGGAGATGAACCTGGGACACCGGGGAAGTGGTTTAAAGGAGAAGCGCCAGTTCAAAAAGACGAGTCAAAACCGCCACTTGTTTTTGTTCACGGCATTAACAGCTCCTCCTCCACATGGTTCGACCGAAACGACATGGCAAAGCAAGCTGTTCTGAACGGATACGAAAGCGCATTCATAGATTTGTATCCAGATCAGGATACGAAAAAGAATGGCAAACTATTAGCAGAAAAGCTAAAAGAAATCTATGATGTGTTCGGTCGAAAACTCATTGTGATTGGTCATAGTAAAGGCGGGGTGGATACACAGTCCGCACTCGTGTATCACAATGCCCATCCATATGTAGAGAAGGTCATCACACTTGGCTCCCCTCATTACGGGACGCCGCTTGCAGATTTAGCGTATAGCAAGGGCGGAAGCTGGCTCGCGGAAATTCTTGGACAAAAAAGCGATGCGCTCTATTCTTTGCAAACGGGGCTCATGGCGGCTTTTCGAAGTGAAACCGACAAGCTGGAGAAGTTTCCTCAAAAATACATCACTTATTCGGGATCGGAATGGGGCACATTTGGCGGGGTGCTGTACTTAGGCGGCATGTATTTAAAGAGCTTTGGTGCAAACGATGGCGCCGTCACGGTAAGCAGCACAAGACTATCATATGCAAACAATATTTTAACAGGGAAATGGGATCACAACTCCATTAAAAACGGCACAAGCATGTTCCCTGTGTTCCAGCATCAGCTGCTGGCAAATGCCGCAAGCACTGGAAGTGAAAATATAGAGAGCCCGAACTCTACTGAGCTGAATACAGATGTTTATGTGAAAGGCGGAGAAAGTGAAAAGGATAAAACAGAAGCGTTCTATGTAGAGGAAGGAACGAATGGCTTATCGATTCAGTGGTTAAATGAAAGGCAGGAGGCGCGGCCGGAAATCATCGCCCCAAATGGAGACGTCTTAACAAATCTGAAGACATCGGAAGCATCTTTCCCATATGAAGGCGCATTTTCGCACCATGTGCAAATCAATAAACCCGTTCCTGGAAAATGGACAATTCGATCAAATTCAGAAAAAATGACTCCTTATTTGCTGCTCGTATCCTTTGATTCACCATTAAATGAAGAAATCAAAGCAGAAGCAGCGAAATCAGGGGATGATGCATCAACCCATTCAAGCGGTCTGATTAAACGATTAAGCAAGAAAGTAGAAACCTTTTACTTTAAGGATGCCCAAAAAGATCATCCTCTCAAAACAACTGCTTCATCAGCTGTTCAATTGAAAAAAGAAGGTGCTTATTCTGTCACGGTTCATTACACTGGACTCACTGCATCAGGTACATCAGCATTTAACCGTACCGTTATTCGCACATTGTATGTCGATCAGCATGGAAATATTCATGGTGACATTCCATACTAAACAGAGCGTTTCATGGGCTGAAGTGCCTGTTGCACTTTCTGATCCAATTCCGTGATTTTTTTCATTGCAAGTGATTCGTCTATTTGTCTGTAATGGTGATGCCCGCCAGGCTCTTCATCCATTTCATCTGCTTTCTTAACGATTTGCTGGAGTGTGTCCTTATGAAGGTCGCCCTCTGGCAAATATGAATCCGTATGAAGCAGAATTGCAAGCGCAATATCTTTGGCTGCCTTTGGTTCCTCACCGAGGCGTATGAGCAGTTTGTGAGCACGCTCTGCACCTTTAATGGCATGAATATCATTCCGTCTATATGTCTCGTAATCCCATTCTCCGCCAGCTGTATACCATTCATAGTGGCCGATGTCATGCAAGAGGGCTGCTTTCACAGCGAGATCTGGATTAATCCCAGCCTGCACCGCCAGTTTGAATGCGTGATAAGCACAAGCAATCGCATGGGCTTTACCTGAACGATTTAAATATTTTTGAGCGACTGGATGGGTGTAAACATCCATTAATGTAACCTTTCTCATGGAAACCCCTCCTTATCTATATTTTTAGCATCCTAACATATTCTGAAAAGAAACTCAAATGTTCTGTTATATTTTCTATGAGTCTCAAAAATAGCTTATGTCAAATGAGCTGTTTTTGCTTGTACAATACGAAAAAAGCAGTCGTTATGACTGCTTTTTTCTTCTTTTCAGCGTGATATGAAAACCCTTGAAGTCTAGGAAGGCCGAGTACTGGCGCGGAGCGAATTTGACATTCGTGAGCACCAGCACGCAGGCCTGACACCGAATGCGAGGGTTTGTCTTTACGCTGCAGCAGTCGTTATGACTGTTTTTTCACATACTCACGTGCATCGTAGACACATCCGCCAGCTGGATCATCTCCTAAAAGATCGAGCAAAATCCCTGCGACTTCATCTGGACTCTTCAGTGTGCCTGTTTCATATAATTGCTGAAAACGGTCTATTTGTTCAAAGTCTTGTTTTGATGACTTCCGAATTTCCCCCTGCATATCTGTATCGATCGTGCCGGGTGAAAAGGAAAACGTGTTGATCGGATGCGCCTCGTCCTGCTGTTCCTCATGAAAAGTCCTCATAAACATATCGAGTCCTGCTTTTGAACTGCAATACGCACTCCAGCCTTTGTATGGGTTTTTCGCCGCTCCAGAAGAGAGATGAACGATCGTTTTCTTCCCGATAAAAGATTGAGTCTGTTTGGCAAACACATGGCTCAGCAAAACAGGAATGACAAGATTCAACTTGTAATGCTGATGAAGCGTATCCTGTCCGCCTTGTCCAACGCGTTTGATAGGTGTAACCATTCCTGCGTTATTGACGAATAAGATGTCATCAGCATCTGCCAGAGTTTGCGGCATGAGACTATGTTGAAGCCATTTGGCCGCTGCTTCTTCATCCGTCAGATCGACCTGAGTATGTGTGAGCTTTGGATGGGATATCGGCGATGCACTTCTTGCTGCTGTGTACACATGATCCCCGCGTGAAAGCAGCCTGTTCACAAGTGCTAGGCCAAAACCTTTTGATCCGCCTGTAACGATTGAAATTCGAATGACAATCTCCTCCCTTGATATCACTATTTTACGTAGTGAAACGGTGGGACATCAAGCAATCTGCATAAAGAAAAGCCTGCCTCTTTTAAAAGAGACAGACTATTTCTTTTCAGCCTTCGCATTCACCTTTGGAATCAGGATAATCATCACGACGAGACCAAGGGCTATCAAGAAACCAAAGATAATCGGGAGCAGTGCTGATGTCTGCTTCTCATGTTCATCCTCAGAAGGTGCTGATACAGCCGAATCACTAAAAGAGATATTCATCTCTTTCATCATGTGAGCTGGTGTTTTGGGTGGGTTCTCTTTTAGATCACTGAAAAGCTGCGGAGAAAGAGATCCACCCGGGGCTTTAGGCGGTTCAGCAAAATGAATGTCTGTTTTGACCTTTGACGTTGTTTTACTTTGTTCATATTTCGTTTGATCCCTCAATATACTCGAGTTAATATTGAGCTCCTTTTCCTGATATTCATTCGGCTTGACATTCGTATCCGTATCTTCACCAGCAGCAAAAGCGGCAGGGATGAGGAGAAAAAGGGAAACGGCAGCGAGTGCCGCCCCTTTCACGAATAGATTAAGCTTCATGAGTCACATCACGTTCCTCTGTTTTATCTTTCCATAGCTTTTTCACAAGCGGTACGACCATGAAAAGGACAGTTAAAATCACTAACCCTGTGACGCCCATTCCAAAGGTGTCTCCATTTCCATATTGGATCGACAGGTACACGTCTGTCACTGGATTGGTAAAGTGGAAATTCGGCATCACCAAATCAATTAATGGTGCGACAAAGAAGAAAATAAGCGCCGTTGCTGCCATCCATCCGGCAATGGAACCGAAAAGGAAGGCCGTGCGAATAAAGGCAGAGCACGCCACTAATAACAAAATGGTGAAGATCGACCATTGAATGGCTTGATCATCTGCAAGCTTGTAAATGTTCAGTCCAAACAAGCTGATCATGAGTCCGACTAATAGATTTAAGATGCCAAACAGTGCACCTTTGACCAGCATCGGAGCTGACGCATAATACGAGCTGAAAAAGCCAATTAACAAACTGCTGATCATCACAATGACCAAAATGACGACCGGCGGTACAGTCTGCGTTTTTTCTTCCGGCACATCGCCGCTGATTTTCAGCGGATTGGCTAAATGGTTATACACATAGTTGCTGTTGCCTTGATCACTTAATGTATTTCCTAAAATACCTTTTAAATCTTGCTGAACAAGTTTTGTAGAGTCGACATTCTTGCTCCAGTTTTCATTCAGCGTATCTGCTTTTTCTTGTACTGTTGTGACACTCTCTTCAATGTTATTCGTATAATCCGCCACCCCTTTTTGGCGGTCGGTTAACGAACTCATATTTTCAGAAAGACGAAGCACTTCCTGACCAATTGAATCCTGTGCACTGACAACAATTGAACTGCCTGCAAGGTCTGCTGTATATACCGCATCTCCTTGATCAGCCATTTGCTCAGCTACATTGTCCGCACTTTCAGAAATTGTCTGTAATTCCTGTTCCATGTTTGCCTGCTGAGTCGTGATGTACTCAGCATAACCATCTGAAAACTTCTGCATCTCATCAATAAAAGTAGACACATCATCGTTTGATGTCAACATCTGGTTTTTGAGCTTATCCCAGTTTTCTGTTTCTTCTTTTTTGATGGAGAGGATGGATTGGATTTTCTCTTCTTTTCCGTCTAGTAGAGAAGAGTTATTAGATAGTTGATATACATTATCAATCATCAGCTCTATCTGGGATAGTTGATTGGAATACTCCATTAATTTTTTAGTGTCTGTTGATTTTGTATCAAACTTTTTCTCAAAAAGGTTATCATCATCAAAGGCAGCACCAATTGGTGAGTTTTTGAGCTTCAGTTCTTTCACTTTGCTTAAAATAGAGGATTCCTGATTTTTGATTTCATTCGGAATGACATTATATCGATCTTGTAACAATAGGAACTTCTTTTCAAGTTTATCTATTTTATCAGAAAGGTCTTTAAGCTCTTCATTTATTTGACTCACTTTATCTTTCAATTCGTCATTATGAGCGTTCGCTTTTTCTTGAATCTTCTTTTTCACTTCATCTAGACGAGTTGAGAGTGCTTTTAGGTCATCCTGCGATGAATTCTTGCTGCTAGTATCTGGCTGAGCAGGATTTTCACCGATTTCCCCACCTTTATCACCTTCAATAGCAGGCGGCGTCTCCTGATCTGCTAATTGATCTGCAAGATCGTTCATTTCTGTTGAAATTTGCGAGAGCTCATTTGTTTCTTCATCTAAGTTAATCCCAATCTCTTCTGGGTTTTCGTTATCTCGATCTGATGGCCCGTCATCATCAGAGTCAACTGGCGATTCAGGCTCATCCATTAACTCTTGCCTTTTTGCCTTTAGCTTTGTCTGCAAGACTGATATCTTATTTCGATAATCTTCCAAATAGAGCTTTTCATATTTTTTAATCAGTTCCTTTTGAGACTCCTGAACAAGTTCCGTTAATCCCGTTGATTGCTTAGGAATAGCCTCTTCTCTCGACTTTTGAACAGATTGGATAGCGCTGTCAGTTGTTTTCAGCTGACTTTGTACCCCGTTGATGTCTGTTTTGAGTCCGCCCATTTGATCACTAAAGCTGCGGGCATTTTGGTTTTGAATGTCAGCGAGCTGCTTAAGCCCTTGCTGGATTTGCTTTTGGTTTGTTGATTGCGCTTTGATCAAGAGATCCTTTTGTTTGTCTTGATACTGCTGGTATTGATCGACTACTTTCACAAAGTCCTTTAACTGGTTCTTTGCTTCTTCTGTTGTACTCAAGCCGTCTTTATATTGTTTCTGTGAATCGGCCATTGCATTCTTTAATTCTTCTATTTGTTTCTTCTGCTGCTGTACGGCATCTGATAGTTTGTTCGAGTTCGGTTTATAGAAGTTGTACATCGTGTTTTGGAATTCGACTTCTTTGCCGACAATATGCTCAAACTCTTCTCTCACATTGCCAATTTCCTGAGATACAAAACTCCAGTATAACGTCGACATCTGTTCATTCATTTTCTTTTGTGCATTTTCCAGCTCTCTTTGCACTTTCTCTTTATTGACAGCATTGAGCTGATCTTGAATCGAAAATTGAATGGACGCCTTTTCCGGATGGTCTTTATCATAGCTCAGCACATTTTTAGAGAAGTCCGACGGAATATAGAGGACAGCGTCATACTTTCTGTTTTTCAGTCCATTTTCCGCCGCACTGCGATTCACTACAGTCCATGTATAATCAGGACGCTCTGACAATGCTGCCACAACATCCTGTCCGAAACGAGCCGTGTTTTCACTTTCACTCGCCCCCATATCCTCATTGACCACCGCAATATTTCGTGTGGCATTCTTCTTCTGCTTTGCCGGATCATCTCCAATCAGGTGGAAAAATAAAACCGGCAGCACAAGAATTAATATCATGGTGGATATGATTTTGATGGAGCTTTTTTGCTGCTCTGTCATTGAACACTCTTCCTTTCTACCGCACATAAAGGAACCTGGATTTTCTTCTCTTTCCCGTTTTCAACCAAATAGCCGAAGCCTGGCTGAATGTCTGGTTCTTGTCTTGCATACGGAAGCGGTATGATGTTTTGCTCTGATTTTTTCATGAGTAACATGGCATGACGAACTTGTTTGATTTCGTTTGTGAGTGCATCATAACCCTTACTGAACTCGGTATGATTCCCTGATGCAATCAGGCTGAAGCCTAAGTGCGCATATGACTTCATGAAATCAGCCAATTGATCTTGAAGACGCGGATCGATCGTCTGCTGAAAACGCGTAATGCCATCAATCACAAGCACAATTTGAGGAAATGACAGCTGATCGGTCTCCCCTCGGCGTACAGCTTCGACATACATCTCTTCCCGCACCTTGAATAAGCGGTCCATTTCTTCTGCCCATTCCGTGATATCATCCTTTGTTTCAAGGTAATCAATGTTCTCTTCTTTTGCATAATGGGATAGACCTCGATCAATCGAATCAAAGACTGCTAGTTTTTCAGGCTTTGCCACTAAAAGCTGATCAAGCATTAGTTTTGTCACATTTGTTTTCCCTCGCTGCGTTTGACCGATGATGAGGCAATGTTTATTCTTTTTCAAGTCAAAATAAACAGGTGCCACAGATTCCTCATCTAATCCGACTGGAATATCATAAGGCGGTTTTTGTTCATCTAAACGACTCTCAAGCTCCCAAACTGTCAGCTTATCAGGAAGCATTGGCACAGGCTTTGGTTTTTCGGCTGCTTCAAAGCGGTCATGAAGAAGCTGTATCTCTTGTTTCAGATGCTCAAACAATTCGAGATCGTTCTCTCCTTCCACTGGCAGAAACATTTGCGCAAAATAAAGCTCTTCTTTGTTGATAATCACTCGTCCTGGGATCGGCTCTAAACTGAATTTCGGTCTGCCAATAATTGAGTACGCCTCTCCTTGATCCATTAAGTAATGGACAATCTTAGTTTTCAAATTGTTCATCAACGATTGACGCACTGCATTTACCCGAGTAGCTGTAATCAAGAAATAAATACCTAGTGATTGTCCGTCACGGCTCAGTTGAATAAATTCAGATTCGAGATCATGCATTTCGTCTTTGACAATGTCAAAGTTATCAATCACGATAAAAATGAACGGAAGCTTTTTCTCATTTAAGGCATTGTACATTTTGATATGACTCATTTCTTGCTGTCTGAATAACCGCTTGCGATATTCAACCTCTTCCCGCAGACGCTTCATTGATTTTTGAATCTTTCTCATCTGATCCATTAAGAAATAATCCGCCGTATGCGGCAGTTTGGCTAACGGAAGCAATGTTCCGTTTCCGAAATCATAAATATATGCGTGCCATTCTTCAGGTGAATACCTCTCCGCAAAGCTCATCAATAGTGTTGTAGCAGCAAGTGATTTGCCGTAGCCGGAGGAACCAAAGATGCCAATGTTCCCATCTTCCATCATTTGATAAGAAAGTGGATGCTGGCTTTGCTGATCTGGTTCATCGACAAGCGCAAAATGGAAGACATGCTCTTCACTCGACGCATAACGTGTTTTTGGAATCCGCTCTTCAAGCGGTGGAAGCCATGGACTTGGCAGCTTCTCAATTCCAAGCTCTTGCTGCATACGTTCAATTTCATCCACAACAGCAGAAATCTCCGTCACTGTCTCTTTTTTCACTGCTGGCTCTGTGCTTACTCCTGATAACGGAATAAGACCAGTATCAGTCACAATGGCAATGTCATCTTCTGAGCCGTAGCCATCTTCCATATATGGTGCACCGCTCCAAGCCGATTGGAACAATTCATAAATTTCATTGTTGCCCACTTGTAAATAACCGCGGCCTGTAACGGTAATAGACGCTGCATCACTATTTTTCAAAATTTCCTTACTGTCTGACGCATCTTGCACTTTGAGTGCGACCTTAAAGCGAGAGTTACTCCAAATCTGGTCATCAATGACCCCGCCTGGCTTTTGGGTAGCTAAGATCAGATGGACCCCGAGGCTTCGGCCGATACGTGCAGCACTGACAAGCTCCCTAATAAAGTCTGGCTCTTCACTTTTTAATTCAGCAAACTCATCAGAGATTAAGAACAAGTGAGGCATTGCCTGCTCAGCCTTTTTCTCCTTGTAGAGCTTCGTATAATCATTGATGTGATTCACATGATACTGATCAAACAGCCGCTGTCTTTTCTTCAATTCACTTTTAATTGAGGCAAGCGCTCTTTCACTAAAGTTCTTGCTGCCTTCAATATTGGTGATCGTTCCAAGTAAATGAGGAATATTTCGGAACGGCTGCGCCATTCCGCCTCCTTTGTAGTCAATCAACAGGAAAGCAACTTCGTGCGGATGAAAATGTACAGCGAGCGATAAAATATACGTCTGTAAAAATTCACTTTTCCCTGACCCCGTAGTTCCCGCCAACAGTCCGTGCGGGCCATGTGCTTTTTCATGCAAGTTCAGATCGACAATGTCGTTTTTCCCTTTATAACCGATCGGCACTGATAATGATTTGGCCGTTTCTGAAGTCAGCCATTTTTCACGAATGCCAATGTCATCTACCTGTTTGGCATGGAAAAGATCAAGGAATGAGACCGTCTCAGGAATCGAATTAGTCATACCGACTTGATGATCTAATGTTCTCAGGGTTCTGGCAAACAGTTCATTGTCCCCGCGCTGATGTGTATCAAGCTGAAACGGAATTCGTACTGCCTTCTTGTGCTGAATGAGAATATCTCCTTCTTCTTCGTTAATATAACGGACAAGCGTCGAAATATTTTCAGCTAAGCTTTCCTTTGTTTCTGCTGCAAAGATGATGGAAATACCAAGATCTGTTCGGCTGCCTTCTAAGTATTCTAAAATCACATGCTCGGCAATGAGCTCATGATTTGTCACGATGAACACAAAATGAGGCGTAAAGATTTTCTTCTCTTTTTCTTCTTCTAAATCACGCTCACGTAAAATTTCATAAATCGAGGACAACAGCTGATCACGTGTTTGTTCGTTGTAAATAAACCCTTTGCCATATGTATGAGGCAGCTGGAAGTGCGGAAGCCATTTCATCCATTCCCAGTTCTCATACTCCTGCTCATGAAAGATAAAGACAAATCTCAAATCGTGATAGCTGTGCGAGAAAGCAAGCTGTCCGACAAGCTGATGAAGCTCATTTTTCACAATCGCAGGCTTCCCAATTAATCCTGTTGGACCATCCGCAAGGCCGAATGTAATCGGGACATTCTTCACTTCACGATATACTTTTTGCATGTGCTGCGTTTGTTCCATTAAGTCATCAACATCCCGGTTGGCCATATCGCCGCCGCTCATCGATAATTCATAGCTTGATGGGACTGCGCCCGTTCCAAGACGCAGATGCAAGAAGTCGTCACTTACAAGCGTCTTTTCCCAAATGCGGCCGCTGATTTCTGATGTTAAATACTTCATTTGTTCAAATGACGGATAATGATACGTCAAAATATATTGCTGGCGGTCATATAGCTCCTGCAACTCTTTCCGCTTATTTTCTAAATAAAGAGAATAGACTCGCTGCCGCTTCTCTTCTCGTCTTTTGCGCTGTGATTTTTCTTTAAAGTATTGAACTGACGATGTAATTAACGTCATGATAAACATCGCCATCGACACGACAATAAAGATTCCGCGCGGCTGGATAAGGGCGACAATCCCCATCACAAGGAGCATGACAAGCGGCGGAAGGACAACAAGCCAAAGCCCTCTGCTGTTATTTTCACTCTCCTGCGAAGGAAAGCTAAAGGATACCCGGTCATCTGGTAAATCATAAATCAAACGCGGTGTACGTCTGTATGAAGGGTATTTTTGTTTTGTTTCTGTGCTTGGAGGTCTTGTTTTTTCCAAGCGCGTTTGAAAAGGTTCGTAAGCTGTCACCTGTAATAAATCATCATCTATAAATGTCACCGTCAGAAAGTTCCAGAACAGCTCATCTCCGGCATAAACCTTCTCTGGACCGTGGATTTTTTTTCCGTTCACGTAAATCGTCTCGTCCTGAGGCATGACATACCATGTTCCTTCGATTTTCTCTAAAGTGAACTGGCTGGCATCTTGAAACATGGAATGAGCTTGTTCTTTCCACACATCAATCTCATCTTTCTCTTCACGTGAAAAAGACAGCTCAACTCTATTTCCTAGGTAATAAATATGCTGATCATGATGTGCATCCATTAAAATAAATGTGAGTGAACCAAGCTGATATGGTTCATGTGGAAGTAATTTACCTTTCTTTTCATTCCCCTGATAAATAGTAAAACCATCATTCGGTTCATCAGGGGATAAACGAATTGTCCCTTCATCAAATGAAAGTGAAGGGATTGTCACCGTATGCTCTATTTCAGGTCCAATCAGAGCTTCTCGATTGAACTGCTCATCTAAACGGACGGTTTGATAATCCTCCTCATAAAAAACCCAAAGAAGACTCAAACGCTCCACCTCCTCATCGGACAGCACCAACTGTCAGTTGTATCGAAAGAATTATTTTTTCTCATCTTTTTTTGTCTGAGAGGTTTTCTTTTTCGCTTCAGATTCTTTCTCTTTTTTCTCTTGATCGGCTTTTGACTGCTCTTTTTGTTCAGCTGTTTCATCTGTTTGGCTTGCGCTCGAGGAGTCACTTGTGCTTGTCTCGGTTGTTTCTTTTTCTTCATATTTCGCCATTTCTTTAATGATTGGATCCAGTTGTTTTTGTTTTTCTTCAGCAGAAAGGCTGTCATCGTTTTGAATTTCATTGCGGTAGGCGACAAGTGCCGTGAATATGTACCTGTCGTCTCCAAGCACCCGTGCAATATCAAGTGCTTCCTTGCTATTGCCTTGTCCAATATGAATCCAGAATAGGAAGTATTGCGGATCTGTCTGTAATGTGTACGTTTCTGTGATTTCTTTTTTATGCTGATCAAGTAAGAGGCTGCCTTGATTCGTTTGTACATACGAAATGGCCAGTTCATATTGAAGAGAGACTGGCATTTTATTGGCTGGATATTTCTCTAACGTATCCACCACTTGACTGTACTGCTTGTTGAGATAATATTTGTTTGCCTCGACGTATGCCTCTTGTTTTGGCATGGCAAAAAAGTAGGTATAAATGGTGTACACCAATGCAGGGATTAACAGGACAAGCAGACCTAGTCCAATGTATCGCTCGATCTTCCATTTCTTTTTAGGGATGGTTAAGAGCGTTTTTTCTTTCGTATCGATTGCTTTGATCTTTTGCTCAATCAAAGCTGACAATTCTTCCAGCGACTTCGTTTCACTAATTTCTTTTGCCAGCTCAGATAATTTCAACGTTTCATTGTAAGCCACATATTCTTGAAATTGATATTCATGGTCAACCACTCGAAGAACGACGGCCTTGACCTCTTTTAACAGGCGATGCTCATCAGTTTCATATGGCGGGATGCTTTCTTTGACTCCATAATGCAAAAATGCAGGAGCTAAGCCTTGATGAAAAACAATGTTTTCAGGAGAAACAATAGGATGCAGCCGCTTCACGTCGTGTTTAAGAACTGCATCGACAAGCTGGTATGAAAAAATCCATTTGCTTTTTTCATCCTTTGCATGGATGAAACGAAATTCCTGATAGGCAGGAGGCGGTTGAATAGAAATGATGACCTCATCTTCAGTTAATTGAATCTCTTTCTGAAATGAAGGGTTGATGTCTTTGATCGGTGCCGCTTCTAAACCGTCTAAGAGTTTAATTGTCTCTTTTTGAAAAATAAAGGTATAGGTGCCTCCCTCTTTTTTCATGACTGCTTCTAATTGTTCTTCTAAATAGGAACTCTTTTTATCTGCCATTTACAAAAGTCCTTTCATAGTATTTCCAGCCTGTCTCCTGTGGTAATTCCACAGTCTGACAGCTTATATTCGCCTGAAAACACAGCTTTCTTATTGACTACTCGCACCCATCCGCCTTCCCGCTTTGGAAGCGAGATTTGTTTTGCCTGCCAGGCGATATGGATGACTTGTTTAATATGTAAATAATTTGATAGTCTCAAATCAAACACACTGCCATCATAATTTTTTAAGTCGATGGTAATATCGATATACACAAATTTCCACCTCACAAAATAGAAAGAGCGCCGGCATCCATTGACAGACTCGGCGCTGTTTCTGCTTTTCACACTTAGAAAGGAAATCCCCTTGATTAGCCGCGGATTTGGCTTGCGATGTCTTGGTCAGTGCTTTCAAGTGTATTTGCCGTTTGATCAAGCTGATTGCTGACATCTGTTAATAGATCAGACATTTTGATAAATGAAGGCTTAAGCTGTTCGTATTGATCAGCAAATGCTTCACTAGAAGCACCTTCCCACATTCCTTTTAAATCAGAGATCATTCTATTTAGACGATCAACTTGGTTTAACACTTCTTGACTTTCAACACCATATTGCTTAGCGGTCGCTCTTAGTTCTTCTGGGGTTACGCGAATAATTCCTGACATATTCCTCATTACCTCCCGTGCATAGCCGCCATATAATGGGCTAATCCACTTATTTTTTGACGTTATTATTATAAAAACAGAAATGATACACAGTCAAACAAATCTGTTTTTATTTTACAAAATGAGTCTATAGAATTACTGGTTTTTCGCTTTTTATCTAGTATTTAACAGTTTTTTGGTCATATATTCTTAATAAGTATCCACCGACTTCGGTGGACCTTTCCGCCTATTGATTTTTTACTACGTTATTATTGTACTATTTCTTTTTCATCGTGCTTCAACATCCACTTGCTTGCTTCTCACAACTTTTTGTTTTTTTAAGTTTATGGCAGTTTTTTGTTGATTTACGTACCTCATTCTCTTCATAATGTAAGTACGTGAAATATTCGAAAAAGCAGGGGTTTTTTATGACAAAAAAGACAGATCCGTTTAAGTATAGTCTTGATCGTTTAGAGGATGTGGCAGACCAAATAAGTGATGTGCTCAATTGCCCTATTACTATAGAAGATACTCATCATCGATTATTGGCATATAGTACACACAATGATTTTACTGATCCCGCCAGAACTTCAACCATTATCTCCCGCCGGGTACCGGAAAAAGTCATCAATCGGCTTTGGAAGGACGGCATCATTCCTACACTCCTTAAAACAGACGAACCGCTTCGTGTCCCTCAAATTGCAGAGGTGGGTTTATCTAGCAGGGTCGCCATATCCATCTGGAAGGATAAAGAAGTGCTCGGATTTATTTGGGCGATTGAATCTACGCAGCCATTTTCAGAAGAAGAAATGGACCTTCTCAAAATGGCAGCACATGCCGTGAAAAACAAATTACTCAATTTACAAATTCGAAAAACGAAAACAGAGGAACGCAATCAGGAGCTTTTCTGGAAAATGCTCACGGGTCATATTCATGAAAAGGATGAGATGCTTGACCTTTTTTTAAGACTTGGCATCAGATGTCCAGACACATATGCCATCATCATCTTCCGTCTTCGTGACGAACTCACAGAGGAGACAGAAAAAAAGCTGTCCTATCTGCTTGAAACAACACAGCAAGTACAGGTATTGTTAACGACTGTTGATTTTCACGAATTCATTATTCTTGTCTCACCAAAAACAGAACATCCACTTCAAGATATTAAACAATTCACAAGCGGCATGCTGCAGCAGCTTGCGGACCGGTATCATATTCAGCATGTTCAGGCAGCAATTGGAGGAATTTACGATAACATCTCTCAAATTCAGCCTTCCTATAAAGAAGCACTGGCTGTATTAAAAACGAAAGAACGCTTTCCAGTTGAAACAGAACGTTTAAACAGCTTTTCTGAACTAGGCATTTATCAATACCTTGATGTGCTTGCTGAGAAGCGAAAGGGCTCTTCTTACTCCAGTTACTCTTTATCGAAGCTGGAGGATTACGACCTGAGGCATCATTCCAACCTCGTCGAAACACTTGAACGGTTTATTGACTGTGACAGCAATGCCAATATTGCCGCAAAGCAATTAAATATCCACATCAATACATTAAATTATCGATTAAAACGGATTACAGACATCGCAGAAATTGATTTAAAAAACATGAATGAGAAAATGACCATATACCTTGATATGAAGCTAAAAAACGTCCATTTGTGAAATTTCACAAAGAGGCGTTTTTTTATTTTTTATTTCAACCGAAGAATTTTCTAAACTTTCAGGATACACTAGACATACAATATCAATAGATAAGCATAGGAGGAATAAACATGATCATCGGCATTCCGAAAGAAATTAAGAACAATGAAAACCGAGTGGCATTAACACCAGGAGCAGCTTCTCAATTGCTTTCAGCTGGACATCAGATTTTAATTGAAACAAACGCTGGTTTTGGAAGCGGATTCACTGATGACGATTATGTATCTGTTGGTGCAGAGATTCTTGATCAGGCGAAAGATGTATGGGCATCTTCTGATATGATCATGAAAGTAAAAGAACCATTACCTGAGGAATATCCTTATTTCAGAGAAGGACTCATCTTATTTACGTACCTGCATCTAGCCGCAGAGCCCTCCTTGGCTGAAGCATTAAAACAAAAAGGCGTTACAGCCATTGCTTATGAAACCGTAACGGACGGAAAATCACTCCCTCTTCTCACACCTATGTCTGAAGTAGCAGGCAGAATGGCCGCTCAAATTGGTGCACAATTTTTAGAAAAGCCAAAAGGCGGAAAGGGTATTTTACTTGCAGGTGTACCAGGGGTATCAAGAGGAAAGGTCACCATTATTGGCGGCGGAGTTGTTGGAACAAACGCAGCGAAAATGGCAATCGGACTTGGCGCAGATGTCACCCTGATTGATGTAAATGCAGAACGCCTGCGTCAGCTGGACGACCAATTTGGCCATCAAATGAAAACGTTAATGTCCAACCCTGTCAACATTGCAGATTCAGTCAGTGAAGCAGATCTTCTCATTTGTGCTGTGCTGATTCCTGGTGCCAAAGCACCGACACTTGTGACAGAAGAAATGGTGAAACAAATGAAACCTGGTTCTGTCATTGTAGATGTAGCGATTGATCAAGGCGGCATTGTCGAAACCATTGATCATATCACAACCCATGACCAACCTACTTATGAAAAACACGGCATATTGCATTATGCTGTCGCCAACATGCCAGGTGCGGTTCCGCGGACATCAACTGTTGCGTTAACGAATGTCACTGTTCCATATGCACTGCAAATTGCGAATAAAGGCGCTGCTAAAGCCATTAGAGAAAACAACGCCATCGCAGAAGGCGTCAATGTCATGAACGGACATATCACGTACGAAGCGGTTGCTCGTGATCTCGGCTATGATTACGTACCTGTCAGCAAAGCCATCGATGCCACTTTTATGACCGAAGCTTAATCTACTCCCCGCCCTCTTGATGGGCGGGTTTTATTGTTAACCTTAAATAAAAACAAGTTGACAAAATTTCTTCTTCCCCTTAATCTATTTGTACAGATAAGACAGGGGGAAACATCATGCAAAAGAAGACACGAACTGCTGACTTTGTGCTAGTCGGAATGTTTGCTGCACTCATGGCTATCGGGGCCAATATCACATCCATTGTGCCGTTTTTACAAGTCGGCGGAATTCCACTTACGATGCAGCCGTTTTTTTGTGTGCTTGCCGGTCTCTTACTAGGCAGACGGCTCGGGGCATTAGCTATGATTGTCTATGCCTTGGTTGGAATTGCTGGTGCACCAGTATTTGCTCAGTTCTCTGCGGGCTTTGGGGTCATTTTAGGCAAAAGCGGCGGCTTTGTATTATCATACATCCCTGCTGCCTGGCTTGCCGGATTCATTCTGGAAAAAAGAAAAAGCCCTGGCTTTGGCCGATTTTTGCTTGCAGCCATTGCTGGTACGACCGTGATGTATGTGATTGGAACGACCTATACATACCTCGCATTAAATGTATGGCTCAATGCACCGATTTCCTATCAAACCACATGGTTCTTTATGATCTGGTTTATGGTAAAAGACTACGCATTGACTATATTACTTGCCATGCTGGCACCTAAAATTTATCGCTCTGTATCCAAAGCCACATCCTTTCGAAAACAAGAAGCTGTATCATAGAAAAAAGAGCCTGTCATCATTCAGGCTCTTTTTTCATCGTTACTCAGCGTATTGATCTATGATTTGTTCTAGCATTCCTTCAAGCACTTCTACATTTTCAAGATCTGATGGACTGAAGCGGTAGCGCGCAAGCTGTTCTCCTTCATTATACATCTCTTCGAGCCATCCTCTTAGGCCTCTTGCTCTGCGGTCGACTTCAAAAACAATGTCCAAGCCGCCTTCATCTATCAGAAAAATCAGCTCTAGCTCATCAAGCATATAGCGATAGTAGTCTGATGTCGGAATGAACTCGAATTCTTGGACGAATGGCAGGCGCCGCTGAAAGTAAGGTGCTTGCTCACAGTCTGCTTCGTTCAGGTGGAAGCCAAGATTTCTAGTGGCCTCCAGTACATTTCTCACCCAAGGATGTGCTTCAACGAAAATGCGGTCATAGTCAGATTTATCGATTCCGCCTTGGATATCAAGGTCTGTCTCCACTGCAATTTCTACTTTTCCGATCGTCATCGGGGTATCAATAGGAAGAATAAATGAAAACGGAAATTCATGCTTTTCTCCAGGCTGGATGGTAAAAGAATCCGCCACCCGGACAGAATGGATGTTGGCATATTTTCTACGCTCTTCATCATCTTTTACAATCACATACTGTGTTTCAATTTTAACATTGATATGACGGATTTCCTGAGAGATTTTCCCGCCCTTTACATGGACAGTTCCCTTTACTTCTTGTCCTGGATAATAAGCGTTTTTCTCCAAAATGGTATCTACTTTCGCTGCACCAATCCCAGCACTTGCCGCTAGCTTTTTAAAAAATGACATATCCCATCTTCCCCTTTTCATTTTTATCAGCATATATACGTAAGATAGAGGAAGAAAGATTCATTTAATTCATACTTTTGTCCTAATTATTTTTTCATCTACGAACAACAAAAAAGCTTATAGAAAAAACATCATCGTTTTCTCTACAAGCTTTTCATTTTACAGAATAATCGCCGCCAGCCAGCCGAACAGAACAAGCGGAATATTATAATAGATAAAAGTCGGGACACAAGTTCCCCAAATGTGGTGATGCTGTCCATCCATATTCAATCCAGATGTTGGTCCAAGCGTACTGTCACTTGCAGGTGAACCTGCATCTCCAACAGCCGCAGCAGAGCCAATAATGGCAATGGTGGCCATTGGACTAAATCCTAAGTGTAAGCAAAGTGGAACAAAGATGGTTGTAATAATCGGAATCGTTGCAAATGATGATCCGATCCCCATTGTCACAAGCAGGCCGACAAGCAGCATTAAAATCGCTGCAAGGCTCTGGCTGTTGCCGATAAATTGGGAAGATGCCTTGACAAGAGATTCAATGTCTCCTGTTTTTGTTAAAACGTTGGCAAACCCAGCGGCAACAAGCATAACAAAACCGATAAATGCCATCATATTCATTCCAGATGTAATGAGTTCATCTGCTTCATCGCGTTTCATCATTCCAGTCACAAACAAGACAAGCAGTCCTGCGAGTGCACCGAAGATCATTCCTTCCACACCAAGGCTTTGCGATAGATAAAGCTGGACAATCAACGAAACGAGAATAGCAAGACCGGCAAAGAATAAGCTTTTTTTCGTATAAGCCGATTTCTCTACATCTGTAATTTCACGATTCTCATATACCTTCGGCTTTCGATAGACAAAAATGGAAACGATCAAGCCAAGAACCATTCCTGCTACAGGAATCAGCATCGCATACGGAATATCTGCAAGGTTTACGGTCAGACCCGCTTCCTTCATATTGTCACGAAGCATTCCGTGGAAAATCTGTCCAAAACCGACTGGAAGTAATATATATGGTGCAGTGAGTCCGAAGGTAATGACACACGCTAGCAGTCTGCGGTCAATCTGAAGCTCGTTAAACACCTTTAATAACGGCGGAATTAAGACTGGGATAAAGGCAATGTGAACAGGAACGACGTTCTGTGAAAAACAGGACACGATCAAAATGACAAGAACGATGAGCACTTTTGATAGTGTTTTCCGTCTTGAATCCCCTTCTTTTCCTAGAAGCTTCACTGCTCCTTCAACCATAGCATCTGGTAGACCTGTTTTCGTCAGTGCCGCAGCAAATGCCCCTAATAACGCATAACTAATCGCCACGGTTGCATTTCCTCCGAGTCCGTCCGTAAAGGCGTTCACTGTTCCTCCCAAGCCTAATCCACCTGCAAGTCCGCCAGCTAAAGCGCCTATTGCCAGCGCAATCACGACATTGACCCGCAGCAAGCTTAATATCAACATTAAAACAACCGCTAAAACAACTGCATTCATGGTGAAACCCCCGAAATCCTTTAGTTTACTAATGTAGTAGATAATTAAAGTACCAACGTATGTTACCATAGAAAAAAAACTTCGTCAAATGGCGTATGTCCTACATAAAAAAAGCTCTGCCATCCGGCAGAGCCCTATCCTTTATTTTGTTCCTTCAAATCGTTCCACAAATGTAGCAAGTGATCTTACCATCACACCTGTTGCCCCTGTTGGCCCAAAGCATGAAGGTTTTTCTGTTGTTGCAGTTCCTGCAATATCTAAGTGAACCCAAGGCGTATCCTCTGCGAATTCACCAATGAAAGCACCTGCCATGATCGCATGACCATCACGGCCTGGTGAGTTATTGAGATCAGCCATTTTGCTGTTTCGTACTCGTTTCTTATCTTTTTCCGTGATTGGCAGCTGCCAGATCATTTCACCGCATTCTTCTGATGCTTCTTTAAACTGAGCGTACAGCTCATCGTTATTGGTCATTACGCCTGTTGTCTCATTTCCAAGCGCCACAATGACACCACCTGTTAATGTGGCCACATCTACAAGGACAGAGGCACCGTGCTGCTTCGCATATGTCACCCCATCTGCTAAAACAAGACGGCCTTCTGCATCTGTATTGAGCACTTCGATTGTTTTCCCGCTTAGTGACACAATGACGTCATCCGGCTTCATAGCGTCTGCGGAAATCATATTATCCGTTGAGGCGATGACCGCAATGACATTTTGCTCTGGGCGAAGTTCTCCGATGATTTCCATTGCGCCTAAAACAGAGGCTGAGCCGCCCATATCTGTTTTCATGCCAACCATACTCGCTCTTGGCTTTAAAGAGTAGCCGCCGGTATCATACGTGATGCCTTTACCAACAAGGCCGATGACGTCTGTCCATTCTTCCTTGCCTTGGTATTTCAGCACGATGAGTTTTGGCGGTTCGGTTGAGCCTCTATTGACGGCTAAAATACCGCCCATTCCGAGCTCTTCCATTTGTTCTTTATCTAAAATTTCAATCTCAAATTCATATTTATATGCAAGCTCTGCCGCATACGAAGCGAGATCAGAGGATGTGAGCATGTTCGGCGGCATATTCACAAGGGTACGGGCCGAATTGACTGACTGTCCGTACACTTCGCCGACTTTCAGACTCGCCTGAATTTCAGCTTGATCATGCTCCGTCGTTGCATAAACAAACTCGATAAAGCGATCTGGTTCATTTGTTTTATGTTTAAAATCCTGTAATTCATATGTAGCTAAAAGGCAGCTTTCAGACAGGGCATGGGCTGCATCTTGAGCAGGCAGATCCTTTCCAATAAACGTATCCAGCAAGACAGAAACCGCTTGCTTTTTATCTTGATGAAGCTTTTTAAATAAATGGGCAAACACTTCTTTTGCCTCTTCAAACGTGTAATCTGATTCCTTCCCAAGCCCGACAAAATAAATGCGTTTGATGCCTGTTTCAGGGGATGGGAAAAACTTCGAAAGCTGATTTCGTTTGGATGAAATGTCGCCTTCTTTTAATAATTCAGTGATTCTTCCTTCAAGTAATTCATCCATTTCTTTTGCTTTTCCTGATAATTGGCTCTTTTGAAAAAGTCCGATCGCCAGTGTATCTTTATGCTGCAATTCATTTGTCGAGAAAAACATATTTATCACACGCTCCTTAATGAACTCCATTTTTCACATTGGAACTTCTATTATATCAAAATTTGCGTGCCTATACGATCATTGCCAGTCTGTCTTTACTTGATGAACATTTATATTTTCACACGTGGAAGGGCATCATGAAAAAGCGCCGAAAACCTAAGCAGCCTGTCCGTGTTCTCCTCGTTCCACATCTAGTTTCTTTAATGTTATAATGAACATGGACTTGGCAGCATTTTTTACTGCTATCATTTTTTCATCATACTAGGATTTTTAGTTCATCATTTTGCACGATATTTTTTCTTAAAGAGAGGATGTTTCTTGTTCATGAGCGTACTGACGAATTTTCCGCTGCTTGCCAGCCTAGCAGCCATCTTTTTTGCACAATTTGTAAAAGTACCGATTCAATTTATTATTTCTAGACGACTAGATTGGTCGCTCATTACAAGCACAGGCGGAATGCCAAGTTCACACTCCGCAGCAGTAACAGCACTCTCCACAGCAGTGGCTTTAGAGCACGGGCTAGATACATCTATCTTTGCCATTTCCGCCATCTTTGCCATTATTACTATGTTTGATGCGACAGGCGTTCGCAGACAGGCAGGAGAACAGGCGACTGTTCTCAACAAGCTCGTAACAGATTTTAACCGATTTGTTTCCGAAGCAAAGAATTTCCCAAATGCGGAAGAAAAAGAAAAGCAAAAGAAATTAAAAGAGCTTCTTGGTCATAAGCCGATTGAAGTCTTCTTCGGCGGTTTAACAGGGATCTTGCTGACACTCATCTTAGATTATTACTTCATGTAGAAGCGAAAAAGCTTTGGACCTTAAATGGCCCAAAGCTTTTTTATTCTTTATTGGCTTGAAACTGCTGACGGAATACTTGCATCGATTCTGCTTCATTGAGCTGATTTAAGTCTTTTTCCGTTAACGTCCCTTCACCCTTTTTGATGATATACACATCGAGCACTTTTTTACCCCATTCTCTATACACATCATCAACGGTTTCATAGTATAAATCAAGCTTATGACCTTTAATCGCTTTCCCGGTATCTGCAACGACACCGTAGCCATAGTTTGGGATAAACAGCACCGTTCCAATCGGAAAAACGGATGGGTCGGCTGCCACTGTTGAATATAAATCACGTTTCACTTTGACGCCTGAATATGTAATGCCATATGCATGATGTTCCTTCGTTTTGCCTGTTGATTCCACACCTGCTGTATAGCCGGTTGCCACAACCTTCTGCTTCGGGTAATCGTTCCAATTAAACGCCTCTTCGAGAGAAACAGATCGCATGTCTTCACTTTTGAGTGCCATCGTTTCCCTTTTTGGCTGCTGAAAAAAAGAAGATACTTGCTTGCCCGCATCGGTCTCCTTCACCCACGCAGCTAAATCACTTGGTTCGACTCCAGATATGCCCGTAAAGCTTGTCAAAAGTGCAATCATGAATAGCGCTGTCATGAACAATCGTTTCATCCATGTTTTCATCTCTATTTGTCACTCCTCTACCCATCTATTTGTTTCCAAACAAAATGGAAACTATGCAAAGGAGAAACAAAAAAACCCACTTGCGTGTCCACAAGTGAGTTAAAACATTTGATACCCTCTTTTTCGAAGTGCATTAATGACAAAACCTGATGCGATCGCACCGATCAGGCCGCTTAATAAGATGATGATATCTGCCGCAGCGAGTGAGACGATTCGGTCTCCTATTCCTGAAAAAGCAGTACCAGGCTCTCTTACATAGGCGATCATCTTTTGATTGTTAATAATGAAAAGGCATACAATTGGATATAAAATAGCCATAATCCATGACATTCTCAGCAGCATATTGAGCAAAAAACCAATGCCAAAGAATAACACGAAAAATAAAATAACTGAAATGATAACGACTGGTAAACTGATCACTTCATCTCCACCCCCAAATATCCCATCATTAGTTTAACTTGGAAATAGAGATGAAGTCAATCAATGGAAAAAGCAGATCGATTAACGCTTCTTTCCTGTCCCTTTACATTCCTCACACGTTTCAGATCCGCCGAGCAATAGCTGAAAATACCCTTTTCCTGAACAATATTGACAGGCTGATGTTTTTTCCTTTGTTTGTGCATTCATTTTGCTCACTCCTTAATCTAAATTTTCTGATAATTCATCATAACATATTTTTCTGTCCAGTACCAAGTGAGAAAATATTCCGTCAAACATGAAAAAACGTGTACCACAGGGATACACGTTTTTGTCTATATCGGTTTAGAAGAACTTGAATTTTCCTTTTTTCAGAACAAGTCCTGGTCCGCCAACCATGAATAATGAACGGTTGTCGATGATTTTTTTCATTGCAGAAGCTTTTGTTCCTTGAAGTTTTTTACCAAACGCAACACCTACAGCGTCGTGTTCACCAAGAGAAGCAACTGTTCCTTTGATGTCTGGCTTAAAGCTTTCAAGAGAACCGCCTTTTACTAGTGCTGCAAGGTTTTTCGCTACTGTTTCACCTTGCTGCATAGCGATTTGTGCAGTTGGTGGGTATGGACGGTTGATTTCTTCATTGATAATCAATGAACAGTCACCAATGATGAAGACATCATCATTTTCTGGTACACGAAGATCTGGAGAAACTTTTACGCGGCCGCGCATGTTTTCAAAACCAGCTTCTTCAACGATTGGGTTACCGCGTACACCTGCAGCCCAAACAACAGTTGCAGCTTTGATTTCTTCTGTATCATCGTCTTTTCCAACAATGATACCTTCAGGCGTACATTCTTTGATCGCTGTACCGATTTTGAACTCAACACCTTTACCTTGAAGGTAGTTCATCGCATAGTCGATCAATTCTGGATCGAATCCAGGAAGAGCTGTTGGCGCAGCTTCTACACAAATGATACGCACGTCTTTTTGATCAATGTCATACTCTTTGCAAAGCTCAGGCACACGGTTTCCAAGCTCACCAAGGAACTCAATACCTGTGAATCCAGCGCCTCCGACAACGATCGTCAAACGCTCTGGACGTTTTTCAGCATCCGTATTATACGTAGCAAATTGAAGCTCGATGTGCTCACGAAGCTGACGAGCAGAGTTGATGTTAGAGATTGAGAATGCGTATTCTTTCAGTCCTGCAATACCAAATGTTTCAGGAACAGCACCAAGTGCAACAACAAGGTAATCATAAGAAAGTTCGCCATCTGATGTCACAACTTTCTTCGCTTCCTTATCAATGCTTTCAACTGTTGCTTGTACAAAGTTGACACGGGAACTGTTAATCACATCTTTGATTTGATAACGACAGCGGTCATGATGAAGTGTACCTGCACTTGCTTCATGTAACCATGTTGTTTCGTAATGATAATTATGCTTGTTCACAAGAGTAATATCCGCATCATTTGTGCCAAGCTGTTTTGTTAATCTTGTTACAGTCATTAATCCGCCATAACCTGCACCTAATACAACGATTTTCGGTTTATTCACTGGAATCACATCCACCTTTTTTAAATTTGCTGTAAAACGGATAAAGAATTACATATCGTTATTCTCAACCGCTTTGCGGCATTTTATGAAATTTAAACAAAAAAATAAGTATGTGAAAATCTGAACTTTCACCTACATAAAACGAAAGCATTTGACCGTATCCGACAAAAATTCATAAAAAATTAATATTTAGTTCCCTTAACAATAATAGCGAGTTCTGCTCCAATTTTCAAGGCTTTAAACTGAAAATCCTTATGATAAACGGTCTTTCTCACTTTTTCCTCCTTTTCAAAGCTTCAGCATCAAAAAACGACAAGTTTTTCAAAACAAGTCAAACGACGATATGTGGTATGATATGATATAGTGATAACAATTTTCATTTGGGAGGATTAAAGGAATGCAAGAAGATTCTAAGGTATATGACATTACCGTTATCGGGGGCGGCCCAGTTGGATTGTTTACTGCGTTTTACGGAGGCATGAGACAGGCAAGTGTGAAAATCATTGAAAGCCTTCCTCAGCTCGGCGGTCAACTATCCGCTCTTTACCCTGAAAAATATATTTATGATGTGGCTGGTTTCCCAAAAATCCGCGCACAAGAATTAGTTGATAACTTAAAGGAACAAATGGATAAATTTGATCAAACCATTTGCTTAGAGCAGGCAGTTGAAACAGTTGAAAAGCAAGCAGATGGGATCTTTAAACTTGTCACAAATCAAGAGGTTCATTACTCTAAAACGATCATCATCACAGCTGGTAACGGTGCATTTCAACCGAGAAAGCTTGAATTGGATACAGCAGAATCATTTGAAGGAAGCAATCTGCACTACTTCATTAATGACCTGAACCAATTTGCCGGCAGACGCGTGGCCGTTCTTGGCGGCGGAGACTCTGCGGTGGATTGGGCACTTATGCTTGAACCAATCGCAAAAGAAGTATCCATCATTCACCGCCGCGATAAATTCCGCGCACATGAGCACAGTGTAGAAAACCTGCACAACTCGAAAGTCAATGTGCTGACTCCATTTGTGCCAACTGAGCTCATTGGTGAAGACCGCATTGAACAGATCGTGCTAGAAGAAGTCAAAGGCGACAAAAAACAAGTGCTTGATGTGGACGATGTGATCGTCAACTTCGGTTTCGTTTCCTCCCTTGGACCAATCAAACAATGGGGCCTTGAAATCGAAAAGAACTCCATCGTAGTGAAATCTACAATGGAAACAAACATCGAAGGCTTCTATGCGGCAGGAGATATCTGCACGTATGAAGGAAAAGTCAAATTGATTGCAAGCGGATTTGGTGAAGCACCAACTGCTGTCAACAATGCGAAAGCCTACATGGACCCGAAAGCCCGTGTACAGCCTCTCCATTCCACAAGCTTATTTGAAAACAAATAAGAACGGATCAAAAAAGGAGTTCCCACTCGCGGAACTCCTTTTTCGTTTATTTAAAAACCCCAATATAGGCATTTGCCATTCCAAGTACCATTGCAGCAAGCAGCACCACAACAATCCCTGCCACAACCAAAATCACCCGATCCTTCACACGTTCCTTTTTCGGAAGCGGCTTCTCAATCCCGCAAGCTGGACACGTTTTGGAACGATACGGAATCAGTTCATGACAGTTCCTGCAATTGATTTGTTCACTCAAACCTCAGCAACCTCTTTTCTCACTACAGTTTATGTTTGGTTTTCATGATACTCTTTTCGAGTGGAAATAGCCAGTTGTTCGGGCCAGCTGTAACAAAATTGAGCGATTTGCGAAAAAAACACAAACAAGATCAACAATGATGTAAATTTTTAAAAAGATGATTGACCCTAACGCAACGTCATATTTTATAGTGGATATCAAGAGAGGTGAATTGAAATGAAAGTGAAAGAAGTAGCTGAATTATTTGGTATTAGCATTCGTACACTTCATCATTACGACAAGATTGGTTTATTGACTCCAAGTGAAGTCACAGATAATCGTTATCGGCTCTATTCAGAAGAAAACCTTGAAACATTACAGCAAATACTATTTTTCAGGGAACTTGGATTTCCATTGAAGGAAATCCAAAAGATGATGCACAATTCTTCATTTAATAAGAAAGAAGCATTTATGCTACAAAGAAAAATGTTAATAGAGAAACGAGATAATCTCAATAAAATGATCGGAAATATTGATAAGACGCTACAACATTTAACGGGAGAAACTCAATACACATATAAAGAGAGGTTTGAGAATATGAATATGAAATTTAGTCAATATGAAGAAGAAGCTCGTCACCGTTGGGGAAATCAAGCTGTTGATGAAGTCAGCTCAAAACTAAATCATTTGTCTAAAGATGAACAAATTGAATTATCTGATAGCTGGGATAGCATATTGAATAAACTAGCCTCTCTTCGCAGCCATTCCCCTAAATCCAAAGAGGTGCAAATCGTCATCAAACAATGGTACGACTTTTTAAACGAAAACTTTCGTTATTACTCTCTTGATGCTTTTTACGGTTTAGGTCAACTCTATATTCAAGATGAACGTTTCAAAAAGAATATAGATCGTTATGGTGAGGGCTTGGCATCATTTATGAGCGAAGCGATGAAAGTCTTTACTACTCTTCATAAAAGAGGGAACAGCTTTGAAAATGATGATTGAGAATACAATCGATTAATACGAAACGTTATTCTCAACGAAACACAACAAAGAACATTTTTTCCGACACACCATGATGAAACCTTTTGAAAAGATGTGGAAGATGAAGAGAGGAAATACTAAGAAACTGCGAGCTTTTTTCTAATTAAATATCTTTATAAAGAGGACGTGCTGAGTGATTGAAGTCATGTCCTTTTTTTGCATCTTTAAAAACAACACAAAAAACCTCCTCAAGAAAATGATTAATATGAGGAGGTCTTCATTATACAAATGGTTTTACAGAATGAATCGCTTTAACTCTTAACACTCTTCAGGCGTACCGGTATTCGTTGCTGTTCTGAAAGAAGAACCGCACCCGCATGATGCGATGGCGTTTGGATTGTCAATCGTGAAACCGCCGCCCATTAGTGATTGTTTGAAATCAATGATGGTTCCGTTCATGATATCAAGGCTTTCGGAGTCGACAAGGACATTGATGCCGTGCTGCTCGAACTGCGTGTCTTTCTCTGAGACTTCATGGTCAAAGCCCATGCCGTACGAAAGACCGCTGCAGCCGCCGCCTTTTACGCCCACTCGCAGGAACGCATTTTCTTCTTCATGTTCTTTCATCATATCTTTAATCTGCAGTGCAGCAGCTTCTGTAATGGTTACTGGTGTACTCATGATCATCCCTCCTTTTGACTGGATGTTTCTTTTTCAATTATAAACGTGATGATGCCTTTTCTCAAATAAATGGTTTAGAGATAAAATGTCCCGTCACAAATGGTCTCCGCAGGTCCTGTCATAAGCACGTGGTCATTGTCTTTCCAGCGAATGATGAGGTCTCCGCCTGCTAAATGAACTGTCATGTCTGTTTCTTTTTTCGCCTTCCCATTCACAATCGTGGATACAGCCGCAGCACAAGCCCCTGTTCCGCAGGCCTGTGTAATGCCTGAGCCTCTTTCCCACACACGAAAATGCAGTTCGGTTTCACTGACAACTTCAACAAATTCTACATTAACGCCTTCTGGAAACATATCGTGTTTTTCAATGATCGGCCCAAGTGTATGAAGAGGTGCTTTTTCAATGTCTTCTAAATAAAAAACGATGTGCGGATTTCCCATTGAAACGGCTGTTCCATTTAAATTTGCAGTGCCAAAATCAAGCGGCTCATTTATTGTTGTGCTGGCCGGTTCACCAAGCATCGGCATCGCTTCTTTTTCAAAACGTGGTTTTCCCATATCTACTGTGACTAGCTGAACATGACCATCCTGAGCGTGAACGGTAGCTTCAACGAGTCCTGACAATGTCTCAATCTGGAACGTTGTGTCCGTCACAATTTGATGCTCATACACATACTTTGCAACGCAGCGCAGCCCATTACCGCAGTTTTTGCCCTCTGATCCATCATTGTTGAAAATGCGCATCTTCACAGGTGCAACATCTGATGGGCAAATCAGGATCATCCCGTCAGAACCGATTCCTGTATAAACAGAAGAAACGCGAATCGCTATTTCTGATAGCTGCTCTTCTGGAAGCTGTTCCTTCATCTGATTAACGTAAATATAATTATTTCCTAATCCGTGCATTTTCGTGAATTGAAATGATGTCATGAGCTTCCTCCAAAAATGTTGTTTCTTTATAGTATAAAAGGAGTCGATTCAGGAGACAATCTTATCATCCCCCGTTTTTCATACATAGAAGCTCTTTGCTGCCATGGCAAAGGGCTTTTATTATGCATATGCCTCTTTTTCTCTCGTGTGATGTTTCATATTGATGATATTTTATTAGCATAACATATTGAATACGCTTTCCATTCATTCTCCTTAAAAATGGAAGGTGGAAGAGTGAAAAAAATGCACCTCATGACCCATGTGGTGCATTTAAAACATGTCGTTTTCCTCTATAAAAGCATAAATACGCTCGACTAGCTGCTCTGCATTTTCTCCTGAAACAAATTCTCCATTCACAAGTGCAAATGGGGAGTCCATACATTTGCCGCAATAGCTTAAACAGCCGTATTCCATTACGTCTAGGTTTGGGTCTTTTTCAAGCTTCTCTTTTGCTTCTTGAGACCCTTGTGCAAGATTACTTACACAAAATTCGATCAGTGGAAACACTGTGCTTCACCTCACATTGCCTTACCATCCTACCGAAATTCCTTGTATTAGTCAAAATATGAGCTTCATCTGTATCGTTACGCCTATTCCTCGTAAAATGTTTTACTATTTAGGACTAACTGATGAATATGTAGGTTATTTTGAAACAATTATTGTGGTTTCACAGTAAATTCGATATAATTTTATTTGGTATTTTAACTTAAAGTTTTTTAGTATAAGTGTTTTTCAATGTCTACGGGGAAAAGGAGAATCGTCATGAAAAATTTAGTCTTGATCGGCGGAGGTTACGGGAATATGCGGGTTCTCCACCGCTTATTGCCAAATCAATTACCTGATGATGTCACTATCACATTAATTGATCGAAATCCTTACCACTGTTTAAAAACAGAATATTATGCACTTGCTGCTGGAACGATCTCTGATCATCACATTCGAGTATCTTTTCCAGAGCATCCGAAGCTGGATATTCAATACGGGGAAGTAGAAAAAATTGATATTGAAAACAAACAGATCTTATTCAGCGACCGTGAACCGATTCCGTATGATGATACGGTGATTGGACTCGGCTGTGAGGACAAGTATCATAATGTCCCTGGTGCAAAAGAACATACATACAGCATTCAAACCATTGATCAGTCAAGACATGCGTATAACAAATTAAACAATTTGAGCGCAGGTGCAACGGTTGGCATCGTCGGTGCTGGACTTAGCGGGGTAGAGCTGGCCAGTGAACTAAGAGAAAGCCGTGCTGATTTAAACATTATTCTTTTTGACCGCGGAGAGTTGATACTATCAAGCTTCCCAAAAAGATTAAGTTTGTATGTGCAAAAGTGGTTTGAAGAAAATGACGTAAAGATCATTAACTGTGCCAATATTACAAAGGTTGAAGAAGGTGTCGTTTACAACCATGATGACGCAATTGAAGCAGATGTCATCGTGTGGACAGCAGGAATACAGCCAAGCAAAGTGGTACGAGAGATGGATGTTGAAAAAGACGCACAAGGCCGCGTCGTATTAACTCCTCATCATAATCTTCCAGGGGATGAGCATGTATATGTCGTAGGTGACTGCGCAAGTCTGCCTCATGCCCCAAGTGCACAGCTTGCTGAGGCGCAGGCAGAACAAATTGTCCAATCTCTGCAAAAACGCTGGAAAAATGAGCCGCTTCCTGAGGCTTATCCACAGTTTAAGCTAAAAGGTGTTTTAGGTTCTTTAGGGAAAAAAGCCGGCTTTGGCTTAGTGGCTGATCGTCCACTTGTTGGTCGGGTGCCAAGACTCCTGAAATCTGGACTCCTTTGGATGTACAAGCATCACAACGGCTAAAATCATGTGAATTTTTTCTCAAAGCTCCTTCGTGACGAGGGAGCTTTTTTCTATGAAACGGCATGTGCCGATGAGTTGGTCCATTTGATCGGAGCAAGGGCAAGAATGCAGTCTTTACGAAAAGTTCTCATCGTCTTCTTCGATAAACAATACGCTTGGATAAGCTGATCCGTTTGACGGTGTACAATGATTTTTCTCTTTGTGCACTCTCCGTTTTTCTTCATATAAATCATCTCAATCGGTACTTGCTGATGAAGAGATTGTTTCAGTAAATAATTCATGATGCTCACGCTCCTTTCATTTCATTATAAACGAACAAACGTTCTTTTTCAATACAAAAAGGAACGTTTGTTCGTTTTATTCTTCAAAAAAAGAACAGCTTATTCACTGCTCTCCTTGTACCCGTATTTCTCCATTTCTTGATAAATGTCTTTTAATTTCGGATTGCCCTCTCCAACGATTTGATCCTCTACTAAGACAAGTGGATAAAAGAATTCATCATCAAGAATTCGTTCAGACAATTCCTTTTGTTGTTCGTTTTCTGGCGGGTGCTCAATATCAATATATGTGATGCGAAATGGCTGATTCGGATATTTTCGTTTTAATGCTGCATCTAACCATTCAAATGTATCTTTTGAAGAAGGCAGATTCACGCAGCTAGCGCACAGTACATCTCTTCCATATACATAAAGATCGACAGTTTTGTTCATTTGACAAGCCCCCTATTCTTTCTTCATTTTAGCTGAATTTTCTGGATGAAAAAAGTCAAAATCACTTTTTGTTTCAAGATGAGATTGTGCTATAATGAAAAGGAAACTTTGAAACCAATCAATAGATTTTTATCGTCCAGATGAATATAATGGTGATATGTTGTGAAAGGAGCGATTATATCTAATGACTGAAGTCGAAATGAAAGACCAAGTACAGGAAGTACTGGACAAACTTCGTCCATTTCTATTACGTGATGGTGGAGACTGTGAGCTTGTAGACATTGAAGATGGCATTGTGAAATTACGTCTTCTTGGTGCATGCGGCAGCTGCCCAAGTTCAACCATTACATTGAAAGCCGGTATTGAGCGCGCATTATTAGAAGAAGTGCCTGGCGTTGTAGAAGTTGAACAGGTTTTCTAATTCATATATGACATGAAAACGACCCAATTAGGGTCGTTTTTTTCATGATTGACAAAGGCTTTAGCCCTTTGTCTTCTTTTCAGCGTGATATGAAAACCCTTGAAGTCTAGGAAGGACGAGTACTGGCGCGGAGCGAATTTTCTATTCGTGAGCACCAGCACGCAGGACTGACACCGAATGCGAGGGTTTGTCAGCACGCTGAAGCGGCCCGATTAGGATCGTTTTTTTACGCTAGCTTTTCTCTAAACCATTCCTTTATAAAGGTCAGTCTTTGAATACGCTGCCCCGGGTGGCCGCTTCTGGATAAATCATGAGATGCCTTCGGGAATTTGACCAATCTTGTGTCTTTCCCAAGCTCCTTCAATGCCACAAAAAGCTGTTCTGCTTGATCAACTGGGCAGCGATAATCTTCATCGCTGTGCAGGATGAGAAGCGGCGTGTTCATCTGCTTCACATATTTTAGCGGTGAACGATCCCATAGCTTATCGACAGAATCATAAATATCCCCATCAATCTGCCACCTTGTAAAGAAATAACCGATATCACTGATGCCATAAAAGCTAATCCAGTTTGAAATGGAGCGCTGTGTGACAGCTGCACGGAAGCGGTCGGTCTGACCGACAATCCAGTTGGTCATAAAACCGCCATAGCTCCCGCCAGTCACGCCGAGTCTTGTTTCATCAAGGAAATCATAGGCTTTGAGCACATGATCAACAGCTTGCATAACATCGTCATAATCAACGTCACCATAACTTCCTCTTACACGGTCGGTAAACATCTGTCCGTATCCATGACTTCCGTGCGGATTGATATACACGATGGCATAGCCCTCAGAAGCAAGCATTTGAAATTCATGAAAATACGTATAACCATACATCGCATGCGGTCCGCCATGAACCTCTAGAATGAGCGGATATTTCTCCCCCTCCTCCATCTTGGAAGGCTTCATAAACCAGCCATGCACCTCGTCGCCATCTTTTGACTGAAAAGAAAATGGTTCAGGTTCGGATACGACATACTCCTTTAGAAAATCATGATGCTCAAACGTGATTTGTTTTAGTTCTGTCTCCCCTAATGTCAGCTCATACAGCTCACTTGGTGAAACAGGTGAAAGCTGGCTGAGCAGCAGTTTGGTTTCATCTGGATGAAGGCTGAAATTGGTGATATGTTCCGCCTCTAGTCGAACTGGATAGGCTAAACCTTCTATAGAGAAATAATAAATCCCTGTACTACCTTGATCAGAAACAAGCGTATAAAATCCTTGGCTGTCTTTTGTCCACTGTGGAACCTGATAGGCCTCTCCCATCACGCTATCTCCTGCCATACAGTTTCCAACATACATATCGAGCATTTCTGACAGCTGAACCGCCTTGTCTTCTTTCAGATCATACAGCCATAATGATGGGAAGGTGGCATTTTGAAATTCACGCTCATGTCCAATATACAAAAGACTCTCTCCATTTGGAGAAAAAGATACGGTGGAATAAGCGCCGTTTGCTTGTGTGATCTTTTTTGTCTGACCATCTTCTAATGACAGAAGACACACGTCACTTATGTAAGGTATCTGTGGATTTAATTGAATAAAGGCAAGCCATTTTCCACACGGGGAAACGGTATGATTCATATGATGAACCTGCTCGCTCGTGACAGGCTCTACCTCTCCTGAACGGATATCCACTTTCACGATCTGTGTGACACGCCCATCTAGAAAGCCTCTTCCATCTGCTTTATAGGTCAAATCATCATATACCGCTGGAGCAAATTCATCTTGCTCTTCCTTTTTTTCATCATGAACAGATTCTGATTGTTTCAATGACACAGCCGCATAAATGAATGCTCCGTCGGGAGAAAAGACAGGGTGAGATACTCCGTATGGAATCTTCGTTAAAGTACGTACGCCGCCTCCTTCGCTCTTTATGAGTGCGAGCTGAGGGACTTCCTTTGGCTTTTGCAAAATAAAAGCAAGCTGCCTGCCGTCCTTTGACCAAACTGGCTGATGATGCTTTCCATCCTCAAATGTCCATTGTGCCAGCTCCTCTGTCTCTTCATCTCGAACCCATAAGTGGATGTTGTAATCGTCCTTTTTCTCATTCACAGTGACTTTTGTAAAGACTGCCTTTTTTCCATCTGGTGAATAAACCGGATGAGAAACGGAAACAATCTTCGTTAAATCTTCTGCCGTCATCAATTTCTTCATGAATGTATCTCCCCCTTATATGCATAAAAAATAGTTCGATCCTCTAAATAATAATCCCTGCTTCTTCCCATAAAAACAAGCATAAAAAAGAACGTGCAGATTCACAGCACGTTCTCAGATTGCTGAAAAAGGGCTAAAATGATCTTTATTTTAGCTCTTTTTCTTCTTTTCAGCGTGATTGAAAACCCTTGAAGTCTAGGAAGAACGAGCACTGGCGCGGAGCGAATTGAACATTCGTGAGCACCAGCGCGCAGGACTGACAAAGAATGCGAGGGTTTGTCTACACGCTGGGAACGTGCAGATTCACAGCACGTTCTTTACTTGATTAACAGGATGATGCTGCACGACAACACCTTCTACAGGTACCGTCAGCAAATCGACTTCGCAATGCGGGAAGTTTTGGGCAAGCTGTTCTTTCAGTGCTTCTCCCTTCCCTTTTTCCACTAAGGTGAGGATCGTCGGCCCAGCACCGCTCAAAGCTGTTCCATACGCTCCTTTGAGCGAAGCGACATGCTCTACCTTCGACAGCTCTGGAACGAGCATTGTTCGGTAAGGCTGATGAAATAAATCCTTATTCATCATTTCTCCAACAAGCGGCCAGTTTTGCGTCATTAAAGCGGCAACAAGGACGTTGCTTACAGCACTCGCACTAACAGCATGCTTATAGGAAAAATCCTCTGGCAGGACATCACGGGCATCCTTTGTGAGCACTTCATAAAAAGGAATCACCACGACGACATCTACATCCACATGCTGCACTTTAACGGCATGGGTTTTGTCTTCTTCATGAAGACCAATCAGTAAACCACCGAATAAAGAGGCACCCGCATTATCTGGATGACCTTCTACCTCACTTGCATAAAAGAGCTTCTGATCATCTGTCATATTTAATTCAAGAAGCTGATTGGCGAGTTCAATGGCGGCAACGATGGCAGCAGCACTGCTGCCAAGCCCCCGTGCCAATGGAATATCACTCCACACTTTGACATGAACAGGCGGGAGTGTTTTTCCAAAGTCATCTGCGACCTTTTTGGCTGTTTGATAAATCAGGTTGTCGGTGCCTGATGGAATTCCAGCTACGACATCTGTTTCTGCTTCAAACAGCCAGCTATCATGGTCATAGACCGATAGCTTTAAATAGCGGCTGAGTGCCATTCCAACTGAATCAAAGCCTGGTCCTAAATTGGCAGTGCTTCCCGGTACTGTGATTGAAAAAAGCATGGAGGCTTCACTCATACGCGTGCGGCCTTTTCTAGGTGTTCAAGAATTTGATCTTCATCTGCATCGAGTGTGACCGGCTTAATTTGCGAAATATCGATCGCCGTATTTGGATCTTTCAGTCCGTTGCCTGTTAGTACCGCAACAACTTTACTGCCTGGCTTGATTTCACCAGATTTCACCTGCTTTAACACGCCCGCAATCGATGCACATGAGCCCGGTTCTGCAAACACACCTTCTTCACGTGCGATCAATTGATACGCATGAAGAATTTCCTCATCAGTCACTTCATCAATCTTTCCGTTTGATTCATCTGCGGCTGCCACAGCTTGTTTCCAGCTCGCTGGATTTCCGATACGGATAGCCGTTGCCACTGTTTCTGGCTGCTCAATCACTTCATTTCGAACGATTGCCGCTGCACCTTCTGCTTCAAAACCACGCATGACAGGCAGTCCAGTTCCTTTTTTCTCGTGATATTCCTTGAAGCCTTTCCAGTAGGCTGTGATGTTTCCGGCATTTCCAACAGGAATCGCCAGTACGTCCGGGGCAGAGCCTAGCTGCTCACAGATTTCAAATGCTGCTGTCTTTTGTCCTTCAATTCGATAAGGATTGACCGAGTTAACAAGAGCGATCGGCGCTTTTTCACAGATACTGCGGACGATTTTCAGTGCATCATCAAAGTTGCC
The DNA here is from genome assembly GCF_038630785.1 of Bacillus sp. FSL K6-1000. Classification (NCBI taxonomy): domain Bacteria; kingdom Bacillati; phylum Bacillota; class Bacilli; order Caryophanales; family Bacillaceae; genus Bacillus; species Bacillus sp. FSL K6-1000. Next base: position 2,928,546 of record NZ_CP152042.1, read on the forward strand.
GTCAATGGCAATGATCTCTGCACCGTACATGACAGCCTGTGCAAGCTTACCGAAGGCAATTTTCCCGTCTGGAATGATGACAATACATTTCATATCAGCACGGGCTGCATATGCCGCTGCTGCTGCAGAGGTATTCCCTGTTGAAGCGCACATGATTGTATCATTGCCTTCTTCTTTTGCCTTTGCAACGGCCATGACCATTCCTCGATCCTTGAAAGAACCTGTTGGATTCACTCCTTCTGTTTTCACATGAAGCTCGATCCCCAGCTTTTCTGAAAGCTTGGCGAGATGAATCAGCGGTGTATTCCCTTCATTTAATGTTAGTTTAGGTGTAGATTCGTTTACTGGTAAGAATTCTTGAAATTCTTCAATGAGTCCATTCCATTTCATCAGCTTAAACCGTTCCCTTCTACTCGGTACGTGCTCTTCACTTGAACCACCACGTCGAGGTCGTTTAATTTTTGCAGGATATTTGAGAAATCTTCTTCTGAGGTCTGATGTGTAATAATCACAATTTCAGCCAGCTCATCGTGTCCTTTCACAGGAAGCTGAAGGATCTTTTCAAAGCTGATGCCTCTTTCAGAAAAAATAGATGTAATGCGGGAGAATGCCCCGACTTGATCTCTGACATGAATTCTTAAGAATTGCTGAGCAAATACTTCTGATGACGATTTGATCTTCTTCTCAAACTGCGGTGCGATAAATCCGCTTCCGTTCACGCCAAGGCGCATGTTTTTCATTACTGCGACTAAGTCTGATACAACAGCTGTTGCCGTTGGCAGACTTCCTGCTCCAGGTCCGTAAAACATCGTTTCTCCTACAGCACTTCCGTAGACATACACCGCATTAAATTCATTGTTAACGGATGATAATGGATGATGATCAGGAAGTAAGGTTGGCTGAACGCTGACCTCTACTTTCTCTCCGTCCCGCTGAGCAATTCCAATCAGCTTCATTGTATAGCCAAACCGCTTACTGAAATTAATATCCTCATCAGAGATATCAGAAATACCTTTCACCTTGACGTCCTCTAAATCTACATTCATAGAAAAGCCGAGTCTTGCAAGAATCGCCATTTTCCTTGCTGCATCCAGTCCTTCTACATCAGCTGTTGGATCTGCTTCTGCAAAGCCAAGATCCTGTGCTTCTTTCAAGACATCCTCATATGCACTTTTATCGACATTCATTTTCGTTAAAATAAAATTCGTTGTACCGTTCACAATCCCCATCATCTTGGTGATTCGGTCAGAGGCGAGCCCTTCCTCAAGCGTACGCAGAATCGGAATTCCTCCGGCAACACTTGCTTCATAATAAAGATCACAGCCATTTTCTTTCGCTACATGTAAAAGCTCCGTACCGTAAAGCGCCATTAAATCTTTATTAGCTGTAATGACATGCTTCTTCTCATTCAACGCATCTATTAAATATTGTTTTGTCTCTTCAATGCCGCCCATCACTTCAATAATGACGTCAACCTCTGGATCTCTAATCACATCGTATACTTCAGTTGTGAAGACCTCTCTTGCGACATCCACATCTCTTTTTTTATCGGGATTGCTCACAAGCACTTTTTGTATTAATACCGGACAGCCGATTTGGTGCATTAATTTATCCTGATGGTCTTGGATAATTTTTACGACACCGCTCCCCACTGTTCCTAATCCTAATAGCCCAACTCGAATTGCCTTCACCTGAAATTCCACCTTTCTCCGTAAATGTCCTCTCTAAAAAGACATTTGTTAACCTTACACAGACATTCAATGTACACACATTATAAAGGGGTATCCTCATTTTGACAAGGTAATAAAATAAGAGATTGTCAGAATGAAACCGCTTAACAGCTATTTATATCAAGATTCTATATTTTCAAAATATTTTTGTCAGAAAAGCTCCCGAACACCGGGAAGCTTTATATTATGAACGAACCGGCGTTTTGGCTGGCTTGTCTTGTAAGACAAGTGCAATATTCTCAGCACATAAACGCATCATTGTTTTTCTCGTTTCGACACTAGCACTTCCAATATGAGGGAGGACTGTGACGTTAGGTAATGTCGTTAATGGATGAGATGGACTGACAGGCTCTTGTCTAAATACATCTAGACCTGCGCCGGCAATTTTTCCTGTCGTGACAGCCTCGTATAAAGCATCCTCATCCACAGTCTGTCCTCTTGATACGTTAATGAAATAAGCAGAGTTCTTCATCAGATCAAATGCTTGTTCATTAAACATGCCTTTTGTTTCTAGGGTTAATGGCGTCAGACAGACGATGAAATCAGACTGTTTGAGCAGCTCCTCAAAAGCCGCATAGGTCACGCCGAGCTGCGCTTCTGCCTCGGGCTTTCTGGAACGATTATGATAAAGGACATTCATATTAAAGCCTTTGGCCCGATTGGCAAGTGCTGTTCCAATGCTGCCCATTCCGACAATCCCGAGCGTTTTGTGATGAACATCCGCACCGGCAAGAAGAAGCGGCCCCCAGCCTGTCCAATTTCCATCCTTAATCCAATCACTCGCCTCAACAATGCGTCTAGCTGACGCCATCAGTAGGGCAAAGGCTAAATCAGCCGTCGATTCTGTTAAGACATCTGGTGTATGACATACGGTGATTTCGCGCTTTTTGGCTGCTTCAACATCAATATTGTCATAGCCAACAGCAAGGTTTGCGACCACCTTGACATTAGGGGCCTTTGATAAAAGGGGCTCATCTATTTGATCTGACAGCATGGTGAGAAGCGCATCCGCTTTAGCAGCCTGTGTTTCTAACTCTTCTCTTGGACACGGCTCATCCTCGCTCGGCCACATCTCAACATGAGCGACTTCTTTTAATGGTGTAAGTGATGCTTCATCAAGCTTTCTTGTGATATAGACATAAGGTTTCGTCAAGAAGAACACTCCTTTAATCGATTTCTTTAAGCATAACGAAAAACGTCTCAAGAGAAAAGAGACGTTTCGTCTGTTCACTGAAACTTCAAATCAGCTGCAGGCTGAATCCAGCCAATAGCCGGAATGGGGCTACCACCGCTTCGCATGGCGCTCATTTCTTGAAAAACCTTTAGAAAGTATTCATAACGATTGGCATCATTTAAAACGTAATCTAACCTCTCTTCATAATATGCTTTTTCATTTTCTCCAGACATGTAGTAGCCCTCTACAATTTCAAAATAATGAAGCGGGAACAGCAGACGGCTGTATAATAAACGCTTTGAAAAGGAGGAAAGAGGTGTCACCTGTTCATATTGCTGAAGAAAGGAAAAGCCCTCTTCAATTAAATCTTCCTTATGCTGCACAAAAGTCTCTCTTAAGTATTCGGCAATATCGCGGGTTGGATGATCAAAGACCCAATCCACAGGTATACGAAGCGGCTGCTCATGCGGCCATGTCATACGTGAAAAGCGCTGATGACAGACAGTGCCTGAGTCACCTTCTTTCGGTTCATCATCGAGCTCAGTATCGACTAAATATTGAATGGCATTCTCCGTTAATCCAAGATAATACGGAAACGATTCAATGAATTTTTGTTCAAACCGTTCCAGCGGTTTTTGATGCATTTGCTGCATCCAAAAGCCTTCGAGCTGATCTAATCGTTTTGCCCACAATTCCTTCCAGGCACCGACACGTTTTGTTTCGGATACTTCATATGGAAAGCCTCTTCCCCTAACATGAAAGGCCGCCAGCTCTGATGCTTGCTGAAACGAGCGGCTTGAGATCGGAGGCGCTGCTTTTAATAAAGCGTACTGCTCCTTCCCATGAGTAAAGGTGGGCTTTTCTTCATTTGTTAATTCAAACACAGCGACGTATGGGTCTCCAGCATTCAGTAAATACTGACTGATATGATACATCTCTGCGAGTTCTTCTTCTCGCAAATGAGACACAGGAACAATAAGAAAGAGAGCCTCCGCCGTTTGAAAGCTCTGATAACTGCCATATGGCATAAACTGACGAACATCAATACCAAATGTGTGATAAATGGTTTCTTTCATGTTTTCACCTGCGTTCCTATGATCAATCTCTTATCATATCGTAGTCGCAGGTTGAGGGATTTATGAATACTATTTACTATCCGAAGCTTTTTACACGTTGTGGACAAATTAAGAGGATTGGGTGAGGAATACATGCGGCATCATCATGAGATGAACGAAGTAGAAAAAACAGCAAGACGCCGTTTACAAGAACGAGGCGTAACCATTCAAGATATAGCAGACCTTGTCTACTTTTTACAGGAAAAATATCATCCTGGCTTAGACATGACAGAGTGCATCCACAATGTGGAGCGTGTCATCGCAAAACGTGAAGTCCAAAATGCGATTTTAACGGGCGTCGAACTAGACGTACTCGCCGAGCAAAAGAAGCTGACTGAGCCGCTTCAATCAATACTTGAAACGGACGAAAGCCTGTATGGCGTTGATGAAATTTTATCCTTTGCTATCGTCAATATTTATGGTTCGATCGGCTTTACGAATTACGGATATATCGATAAAGAAAAACCGGGAATTCTCGGAAAACTCAACGATAAATCCACAGGCGAATGCCACACCTTTTTAGATGACATCGTCGGCGCTATTGCTGCTGCCGCATCAAGCAGGCTGGCACATAGTGCGAGAAATGCAGAATAAAGAAAAAGAGGACGCGCGCGTAACGCTTGTCCTCTTTTTTTATGATAATCGCTCAATCCACTCGGATAATGAATCAATGACATAGGTTGGCTGCTTTTCATACTGCTGAAGCAGCTCTTTTGTTGTCACACCTGTATGGACGAGTAATGTGTCCATCCCTGCATTCATTCCTGCCATAATATCCGTATCATAGTTATCACCCACCATGAGCGTCTCAGACACATCTGTTCCAAGCACACGCATCGCTTGTTCCATAATAATGGATTCTGGCTTTCCGATAAATGTCGGCTGAACTGTTGTTGTCACGGTCAGTACAGATGTTAATGAACCGTTCCCTGGCAAAAGCCCTCTTTCTGTTGGGATAGCAATATCTCCATTTGTTGAGACAAATTGTGCGCCTTGACGGATGGCAATCGCACCTACTGCTAATTTTTCATATGTAATGCCCCGATCAATTCCAACAACAACAAAATCTGCGTCTTCCTGACCAAACGTCAGCCCTTTTTCTTCAATCGCCTGCTTGATTCCTTCTTCACCGATCACGTAAACTGACGCATCTTTCTTTTGCTCAGCAATATAATTGGCCGTCGCCATACTTGTTGTGAAAACTTGTTCTTCTGTGGCTGGAATATCGAAGGAAACGAGTTTTTCCGCTACCTGCTTTGGCGTGCGTGATGAGTTATTCGTGACAAACAAGTAAGGGATGTTCAACTCATTTAACTTCTGAACAAATTGACCTGCTTCTTCGATCTTTTCTGTTCCTTTATACATTGTCCCGTCTAAATCAATTAAATAGCCTTTGTATTTCATGATGCCCACAACTCCAATGGTTTATTTAAACGCTGATACTGGGCCAAGCTCCTGCTCCAAGTAGGTACGGATGCGGCTTGGAAAGACCTCTAGCGCCTGCTCTACTTCGCTGATGACCTGCAATAAGTCATGATGATCCACTTCCTGATATTGCTGCACAAGTGTTTTGCGGGATGAGACAAGCTTTTTCAGCTGACTGCCTTCACCTTCTGGTACGACCTTTTCATCAACAAGGATATCCATGATGTCATCATAGCTTCCTGGGTCACGCATAATAAAGCCATCAATCATGTCATTTCCAGTATCAAGAATACATTCGACGAGCAAATGAACAATTCGTTCCAGTGCTTTTTTTTCTAAAGGGCTTGTCCATGTTTGATGACTTTGCATCAACTCATATTGCTCCTCGAAAAAACGTAATGTCTCTTCAATCTTTTTTCTGTCTACGAAATACATTATGACGCTCCCCTTTGCGTTATTTTCTGATTCGTTTTAAGACAAAATAGGCACAGCCAAAATTACAGTATTCATAAATGTATTCATCGAGTGTGCTGATTTTAGTATCAAATGTGGCCTTTTGGTTTTGGTCATCAAAGAACCCTTTCAGCCTGAGCTGATTATAGCCCCAGTCCCCCACAATATAATCATACTTATTTAAAATATCTGAGTACCTTGCTTTAAACGCTTCTTCATTAAAGCCGTCTTTGATATCTCTTACAAGATCAAAGGTAGCATTCTGAATGACGATCATCTTCTCACCTCTTTTTAAACGATCCATCTTTAATGATAATTCATTGGAAGAACTCCATCAATTGCTAAAGCATGTTTTTTCCGATTTAGCCGAAGCTAAAGGAAAAAGGAGGTCACATTTATGAAGAAACAACTGACAGCCGCGATTCTCCTCAGCATACTTTTAGGCGGGTGCGGCTTTCAATCAGGTATGAACCGGCAAGTGGATGAAGATTCTTCAAGTAAAACCATCCGTCTGTCGGATCGTCATGAAGGAAATAATTCCAACATGCCAGAAGCAGACACAAACAAAGCAGGATATGTTCGTTATCAGCGCCAGCAAGTAACGGATCAGAAAGAAAGAACCCCTGCTTTAAATCGTGAGCATCTTGCCCACGTGATTACAAGTTTAACGGTGCAGCTGCCAAACATCAAAGATGCAGCGACACTTGTGACAGATGAGGATGCACTCATCGTGTATCGAACAGGAAACAAAAACCGTGATGAATCTGCCGATCAAGTAAAGAAAACGGCGGTTTCTGTTCTCCCTCGTTATTATCATGTATACGTCTCTGATAATCCAGAGCACTTTCAATCCATTGCCAATTTTTCACGTCTTCAAACCAATTCACGTGATTTTGACCAGATTTTAACCAAAACGATTCAGCAAATGAAGTATTCCCCTCAAGGTGGAGATATTTCAACGAAAGAAGATGCAAATGGGATGACGAATTCCGACCGTACGATGAGAAGAAACACCCCTTATGGCCAAAATTAATATGAGAAAAAACGCCAGAGAGCTCTGGCGTTTTCTTTGTTATGCTTGCGCCTGACGCTTTTTAGACGCTTCGTTTACTTGTTCATCTGCATGGTAGGAAGAGCGCACAAGCGGCCCAGCTTCACAGTGGCTAAAGCCTTTTGACATCGCAATTTCCTTCAGCTCTGCAAACTCATCCGGATGATAGTATTTTTGAACTTTCAAATGCTTTTTCGAAGGCTGTAAGTACTGCCCAATCGCCATAATGTCCACGTTATTGGCAAGAAGATCATCCATGACTTCAATGATTTCTTCCTTCGTTTCACCGAGTCCAATCATAATGCTTGATTTTGTTGGAATGTCAGGCTGCATTTCTTTTGCACGACGCAAGAATTCTAATGAACGATCGTATGTAGCACGCGCACGAACTCTTGGCGTTAATCTGCGCACTGTTTCAATGTTGTGATTTAAAATGTCAGGACGAGTGTCCATTAACGTCTTCAAGTTATCATAATTACCGCCCATGTCTGAAGGGAGAACTTCAATTGTCGTGAATGGGCTTTTTCTTCTAATCGCACGAACGGTTTCAGCGAACACACCTGCTCCGCCATCCTTTTGATCATCCCTTGCAACCGCTGTGATGACAGCATGCTTTAAGTTCATTAATGCTACTGAATCTGCCACGCGTTCTGGCTCTTGTAGGTCAAGCTCAGTTGGAAGTCCAGTTTTCACCGCACAGAAACGGCATGCGCGCGTACAAACAGATCCAAGGATCATAAATGTAGCGGTTCTTCTCACTGCCCAGCATTCATGAATATTCGGACATTTTGCTTCCTCACAAACGGTATGCAGGTTGTTTTCCCGCATCATTTTCTTCAAACCGGTATAGTTTTCATTCGTATTCAGCTTAATTTTAAGCCAGTCCGGTTTTCTTACGTGCTCTTCCTTCTTTGCCAATTCCATCATCTCCATATGAATTCGTTAAAGGTGCATCTACAAAAATCTTCCTGCTATATACGATGGATGCAGCCAAGAAGCTGCAAAAAATTGAATCTTCGGCCTAAAGCCTTTTCTTTAGACACTTTAACATAGTACAGATTGAACAACAAGGGAATGAGCTGCAAAAATACCCAAAAGCCTCCTAAAAAACCGAAGAAAATTACTAACATTTTCTTCTTATGAAATAGAGTGATCTAACCACACTAAACGGTAGAAGACGATGCTCGATGAAAGGAGATGGACGTTTGTGAAAGTGGTTTTAGCCATCATGATTGCTCTTTCAATGCTCCCTTTACCTGTTCATGCAGAAGGGACCGGCAAACAGCCAGATGAATTGAAGCAGAGAATGGCCCTATATGAAAAAGTCTCCATCACAACACAGGTTCCATGGTATGTACTTGCTGCAGTTGATCAGTATGAACACAATATTCGAAAAAGCAGAAGAGATTTACCGAAACAAAAAGGCGTCATTGGCATCTACATTCCCCGGGAAATGTGGATTGGACCAGAAAACCCGAATAAACAGGATACCTCTCCTTTAAGCATTAAAGTGTTTGACGGAATTGGGCTTGATGGGAATGGGGATGGCAAAGCAAGCAGCGATGACGATGAGGATGTATTATTCACGTTTGCTCAATACTTGCTTCACTACGGCAGCAGCATTGATCAATTAAAAATTGGCTTATGGGACTATTATGGACGTGATCAAACCGTTGGAATCATTTCATCTTTTATGAAGCTATATAAGCACTACGGCCATCTTGATCTTGGAAAGCATGCTTTTCCTCTACCAGTTGGAGCTGACTACAGCTACCGAAGTACATGGGGAGATGCGAGAGGATTTGGAGGAAGAAGAATTCATGAGGGAACCGATTTATTTGCCCATTATGGACTTCCCGTTCGTGCGACATCGTATGGCGTGATTGAAATGAAAGGCTGGAACCGCTTTGGCGGCTGGCGGATAGGCATTCGAGATATTCATAATCATTATCATTACTTCGCTCACTTAAATGGCTTTGCGAAAGGACTTAAGACAGGTCAAATAGTTGAACCAGGTCAGGTGATTGGATCTGTCGGAAGCTCCGGTTACGGCCCTCCAGGCACCGCAGGAAAATTTCCGCCGCATCTTCACTATGGCATGTACAAAGACAACGGCAGAACGGAATGGTCATTTGACCCATACCCTCATTTGAGGGCGTGGGAAAGAGCTGAACGGAAACGAAAATCGTAAAAAAACAGCCCAATCATTGTTGGGCTGTTATTCCTTTTTCTCCTTTTTCTCTGGGAGAACAATTGGTGGAGCACCTGAGTTTGTTCCGCTGCCATTATAATAATCTGGTACGTCTCCTTGAACGGCTTGTATGGAGACAGGAACAGAGTTTTTAACTACGATTGTTTCAGAAGCAAATGGGATAATGACTCTTACCTTAACCTCGATCAGAACACTAATATCAATCAACGCATTGTTGATGCCATAAGGCTTAATGTTTTTCTCAACGTCCGTGTGCGGATCACCAATCACACTAAAGCGTACAGGTACTTTTGGTCCGAGGTTGGCGATGAGTGCATTTCCGGATGCCTGACCGAGCGGAATGTTATATATAATGCCGTCATGTCCATCTGCTTGATCCTTTAACGCTTCTTTTGCCTCTTTTTGAAAGTTCCCCTTTTCAATGTCCTCTAAATTTTTCTGAAGATGACGTGATAGGTCAGCCATGGCTTTCGATGTTGCTTGCGCATTAAAATCGATGGTCGTCACTTTTCCGTTCTCACTTGTATTCATGACCACCATATCCTTCATATTCTCCTGATCGTCTGCAAAGTCTTGCACTGAATATTGTATGAGGTGATTGGCGATGCGCTCTGTTTCTAGTTCAGCAATGTGAATAAGGGTTGGTTTAATGGATCGGTTGATAAAAAACAAACTAATCACGGTTGAGAGCACAAAGAATACGATGGCAAGCAGCATGACGTAACGAAATGGCAAAGGGCCCTTTTTGTAGGGGCGATAACGGCGGTTCATTCTCAATAAAAAATCCCCCCTTCTCCATTACATGTGTATGCAGACAGGCGGGGGGATAGGAATCATCTCTCTATTTTATTTCACCATTTTTAATAATGCATCTCTTCCAATTGTTCCAGCTGAGATGCCTAGCGCTTCTGCGGCGTATGTCACAGATTCTAAAGGAGCATCGAGCAATTGCTCAATGGTTCTTACACCAACTGCTCTTCCTGCAATAATTCCTCTATCTGCAAGCTTTTCATTCAAGAGCCCGACATCAAGTGCACCGCACATGATATACCCGTGTTCATTTGTTACTGCCATGAAATTTGTCTTCGGCAGCTTGACGGTGACCGCTGTAAAGGAATGGCCATCAATTGTAATAGGTGTTAAATTCACCAAATCCCTTCACTCCTCTCATCACAATCTATGTGAAAAGAGGGCGCGTGTTGTTAGGCTGAAGCGGATTTCATGTGGCTTCCTTCAAGCGCCATGTCAGAACATCACGTAAAAATTCAGGCATGAAATATTCAATGTGTTCGTGATCACGGATATGCGGAAAAAGAGAGCCTAATGTATACATATCGACTGTGCCAACTGTATAGGAGGCGTCTTTTTTGATCAATTGACCATGTACAAAGACATCCTTCACCCGTTTGACCTCGCCTTCGTCGAATGTATAGCTGAGGCCGCTATATAGCATTTTCCCCATCAGCTCTCCTCTAAAGCCGAAGCCTTTAATGCGCAGCTGTTCCATTTTTTCTTCACAGCCCCGCTGAACCGTTTCGATGAGCTGTTGACCGGTAAGCGTCACCCGAATGGGATTAATGGGATGCGGACATATCCGGTGGATTTCTTCTCTTGTGACGATCCCTGCCTCTAATGAATCAAGCACCATACCTGCATTCATCATGCCAATATCTGCCTCGCACCAATCTTTAATGGCATCTGTTAAGAGCTGCGGAAGCGGAGATTCGTCGAACCACTTCGTTTCTAGCTTCGACTCAATTGTTGTGACTTTTTCCTGCATGAGTGCTTTCGCTCTTCTTTCTGCCTGCTGTAAGGTGGTGATGGCTTCGTTTGATTCACTGATGAGCTGATCCACTGACTGCACTGTCGCCTTTTTCTCTATCAGCTCTTTGCGCGCTGTATCGATTGTCAGCTCGACGCAGCCAATATAATGCCCATACTTTTCAGCGCATGCAAGCAGCACCCCATTGTCCATCTCGCCCTGTTCTAACAGATGATGCGTGTGTGATCCTAGGATGACGTCGATTTCAGGGAAATCACGAGCGACCTCCCGATCATGGATAATACCGAGATGGGATAAGAGCACAATGACATCTGCCTGCCCCTTCACTTCCTGCAGCATGTCCCGTATGCTGTCAAACGGATCAGTAATGTTCCAGCCCAGCTTTTCATAAACAGGTATATACGCAATGGTCACGCCTAAGAGACATATTCTCAGTCCGTTTTCCAATGTGATCATATGATAGGGCTTTGCCCATGATGGCCTTTTGCCTTTCTCAAATAGATTAGACAGGACCACAGGAAATTGTGCATTCTCATACAAGTGATCAAGCTGATCATGAGGCAGCGTAATGCCTTCATTATTCCCGATCGTGACTCCATCATAGCCAAGCTGATTGAGGAGCTTGACGTTTACCTTTCCATAATCAGCTTCGGATACGAGGTTCACTCGATCCATATGGTCGCCAATATCAAACAAGAGCATCTGATCGTGAACTTGACGCTTTTCTTCAATATAAGCTGCAATTTTTGGCCAGTTCTCAAAGTGGCTGTGCAAGTCGTTTGTATGATATAACCATAGCTTCTGCAGCATGTTGATCTCTCCCTCAAGTTGTCACTGACCGTCTCATTCAGGTTGAAAGCTTCAGTCAGCTCTCGGTTAACTAAATAAATCTAACTGCTTCGGAGACAGGCTTGAATACGTGATATCCAGCAAATCAATCATCTGCTGGCCATTTGCCGCTGCATCTCCGCCGGAGTTATTATTAAACACGACATAGACATCTTTCGATTGCTGATGCAGGATGTCGAGATTCTTTTTCCACTCTTTTAATTCAGCTTCATTATATAAATATAAGTATCTCACTTCACGCCAATTCTCATGGTCTGCCGGGTGAAGCCAGCCCTGTTTATTCCTCCCGTGAAATCGGACCAATGTTTTATCACGGTGTGTAGCTTGTATGACTGGCGGAATGGAGCCTTCTCCGACTTGCGGTTCATCACAGACGGAATGAATCCATCCTTCCTTTTCCATAAAGGATAAAGTCTGCTCATAAAATTCTTCTGAAAACCATGTACGGTTTCGGAATTCGAGAGCACATGGAATATCGCCCATCTTCTCCTTACACCATCTTAAATAGTGGACGTGCTCTTTTTTGCAATCAAACCATGGGGGAAATTGAAATAGGACCATGGCTAGTTTCCCTTCACGAATAAGCGGAGTCAATGAAAGAATAAACGCGTCAAACATTTCTTCCTTCGAAGCAAACGGAATCTCGCCCCTTTGATGTCCAGTCATTCCTTGGTATGCTTTTACAACAAATTGAAAGTCATCTGGCGTATCCTTTATCCACTTTTCATGATTACGCTCAGGCTGAACCGCATAAAAGCTGGCATCCAGTTCCACAATCGGAAACGTTGATGCGTAGTGAAACAGCTTTTGTGCGCTGCCGATTTTCGGCGGATAAAGACTGTCATGATCTCCCCAGCCAGTTAATCCGATATAAATCATGTTTCTCACCTCTTGCCACTCTCATGTATAGACGGCTTCCTCACATCAAAGCCTTTGTTCCTTGTGATACCCATATTTCTGAAAGAAATTCTTCTGTCTACAACATATCATATTTGCTCGTAATTCTGAATGAAGATGACTGGCGGCACGTGATTTTATCCTGACGCTCTGTTTGTTTGTCATATTAATTAACAACTTTCTATCTAAAATGATTTTAGCTGATAACATAAAATGCATATCAGAGATGTTGACAGCAATTGTCCATTTTTTTATTCATCTTCACCAATAAAGGAGATTGAGTGGATATGAACATAGACGATAACCAGTTTGACATATTACAAAAAATCGCCAGAAATATTCACAAGCCTCTCTATTTGTTTAACCAGTATGGACGTATACTGTATACCTCGCACTCCATGATGACGAGCCCAGAATGGATGCACATTCTCCCCTTTTTTCGAAGCAGGACAACTCATTCTTTTTCGATGATACATGCTAAACAAACCTTTTCCATCTTTCCGATTGATTTAAACGAACAAACATGTGATTACCTGGTCATCCTTTCTTTCATTCACCCGCAGAATAAAGCATTGCATGGGATGATTGCAAAAGCATTGAACGAAATGTCGATTGCTCGTATGAGACAATATGCCGCCCTGCAAACGGCCAAGCGAGCTAGAAATGAGGGTTTTCGCAGATGGATAGAGAGGGCATCGTTTTCCCAGCAAGATCATTTACATTTCGCTCAATCGTTTGGATTAAGCGCCGAATGCCGCTATCTATGTATGATCTGTCAGCTTGACCAGCGCAGCGATACCACATGTTTTATGGAGCAGCAAATGGTTTTAGATCATGTGATTGATCTGCTCGAAAGTGCACTTCTAACCTGCCCATTTCCTGCCTTTCTGTTTGTCAAAGGTGATATGGGTGTTGTATTGATGGAGGAGACTGGCAGTTGGCCGGAGGTTAGCGGCAGTCTCATCTCTTTTTTAAAACAATTGCAGCTGCTTGTTAAACTGCAATTGAATCACACCATTTCTTTTGGGGTGAGTTTGACCGCCTGCCTAATCCACCATCTGTCTGAAGGCTACAATGAAGCATTAGAGGCTCTTCAAACCGGACATCTCTCATCGCGAACTGATTATATTCAATTTTATCAGGCGAAGGATGTACCAGATTTACTAAGGCTTATTCCAAGAAAGGATATGATCACGTTTCACCAGCTGCACCTACACCCGTTATCTGAACCATCACAAGTCGATCAAAGTCTTCTTCACACCTTGTCTGTCTATTTAGAAACCCATTGCCACATTTCAGAAACAGCCAAACGATTGTCTATTCATCGCAACACGGTCATTTATCGCCTTGAGAAGTGTGAAGAATTGCTTCGAATCAGCTTAAAAGATCCTGATGCAACATTGCGGCTGCGCTTAGCCTTCCGTATTCAAAGGTTTCTCACATCCCATCCTGATTGAATTTTTTCTTCCGAAGCTTCATATTTGTATTTGATGATATTTTTCTGAATTTGATACATTCACGATCGCAGACTGGTTTGCCCATACATCGAAAGATATTTCTCGACGGCAGCATCAAGCCGCCATTTACGAAAACATTTTATTAACTTATGATACAGTTCACCGTAACGGGTCTATCGGCGAAAAATTAGCCAAATATCAGGAGATGGATATCTACAGGTTATCGAGATTATAATGTTCTTATATGGCTATCTAATACAGTGTCTTTGAGAGTGTGACGTGCATTCTCTGCGTATGCGGCCAATTTAGGAATATAAGGAAGGTGATTTATGTGAAAGCGAATCGTTCTTCATCAACATTGGGCGAATTCATCAAATCGCGCAGAGAACGGCTGCAGCCTTCTGAAGTGGGGATACAGCCGCTGCCCGGCCGAAGGCGAACTCCGGGACTTCGAAGAGAAGAAGTCTCTTATCTTGCTAATATGAGTGTGACCTACTATACCTGGCTGGAACAAGGCAGAGAGGTTAATCCTTCGCCAGAAGTGCTGCTCAATATTAGCAATGCGCTACAGCTTGATGAAGATGAGCAGAAGTATCTGTTTGATCTGGCAAATCTAGACCTGGCGCCCGCAGATGCCGTGCCGAATCGTGAAGGGCCAGATACCGAATTTTTTAAAAAGATTGTAAATCAATTGTACTATCCCTCTTTCATCACGGATGAGGGTTCGGATGTGATAGCCTGGAATCGGGCAGCAGAACTCATCATAGCCGATTTCGGCAGTCTGCCGGAAAACGAACGGTATATGTTGAACATCATGTTTTTCAAGCCAGATTACCGCAAAAGACTGGTGAATTGGGAAGGATTTGCCCGTTACTCCGCAGCGGTTATGCGCGCAAATTTCGACCGCTACAAGGACAACCTGTTGTATATGGAAAGGTTCGAACGTTTGAGAAGAGAAAGTGTGGATTTTGCGTATTTCTGGGACCTTTACGAAATCAAACAAAAACGTGTAAAAACTGCTTTATTTCGTCTTCCAGACGGGCAGGAGATGGAGTTCGAGCTTCATTTCACAGCTGCAATAGATAACGATGCTGGCCTTCACTGGTGTTTCTTTGTCCCTGTACCCGGTTCAGGCACAGAGGAGAGATTATTGCGTTTATTGGAGCAGGACAGGCTACTTTAACAAAGCGAATAATAATACATCCAGATTGAATCGGGTGGTCATACAACCTTTGATTCTAGACTGTTACTCCCGTTAATAGTATAAACGTGCTGTGGTTGCATCACTCTAATTACAGGTATGATACTGAGGAATTCAAAAATTGGAGGATGTTTATCATGCAAACATGGTTTATTACAGGAGCATCAGGAGGCCTGGCTTCACGTATCACTCGTCGGTTACTTGAAAGAGGGGACCGTGTTGCCGCAACAGTACGTAAACCGGGTGTGCTGGATGATCTACAGGCTCAATATGGCTCCCAATTATGGCAGGCTAAATTAGATCTGACAAATCCACAGCAAATTGCTGAGGTGGTGGAACGCGCATTTACAGAACTGGGTACGATCGATGTGTTTGTTAATAATGCAGCCTATGGATTATATGGTGCGGTGGAGGAAGCAAGTGATAGACAGATCGAGCATCTGTTCATGACCAATGTACTTGGATCACTGCGCGCTGCACGCGCAGTCCTACCTTTCTTCCGTAATCAGGGCAATGGGCACATTGTACAGATTTCTAGTATGGCGGGACATTATTCTATTCCAGGTATGGGACTGTACAGTTCTTCAAAATGGGCGGTCGAAGGTGCCTTTGAAGCGCTAGCCAAGGAAGTTGCACCATTCGGCATTAAGACAACCATCGTGGAGCCCGGCGGAATCCGCACAAATTTCGCTGCAGGCAACGCTGTATTCGGAGAGCAGATGGATGTATACCGAGATTTGGAGGCTGGCCAATTAGTTAGCATGATGAAGGGGGAAGTGCCCGGTATAGATATGAGCATGCTTAATCAGATGGTGATCGGCGATCCGGATAAAATGGCGCAGCAGATTATACACCGTGTCGATCAAGGAGATGGTCCAATACGTATGGCACTTGGCAGTGACGCCTATAAGAAAATCAAGGCCTCCCTGTTGGAAAAAACAGCTGCATTGGAAGAGCAGAAAGAACTGGCATACTCAACTGATGCAGATGATGTGAACAAACAAGTTTAAACGTCAAAGCCACTCCTTACAATGGAGTGGCTTCTTTTCGTCCTTCAGCTTTCGGTATATTTAATAAGTGGTGCAGAATAGCCTTAACCCCACCCCAATTAGTGAAAGAGCATTTACACGTAGATGATGCAATTTTGTTTATCAAAAAAACCGATCATCTAAAAAATGATCGGTTCTGTATCATTGTTAACCTTATCGGTACCACGCTTTTGCTAAATTGTTTTTAAAATTACTATCTTTGAAAGGTACGTTGGCACTACCAAAATCTGTTGTATTCAATGCATGTCTTGCTGCCGGCGTTAGATCATCCCAGCCAATTAAAGGCTGCATCCCTTTACCGCTCACATTGCCGCTTACATCCAGCTCGTGGTTCAATGGCCAGTTGCTATCATAACCAACCAAAGGATTTGTTCCTAAAATACTTGCGGCACTCGGTGCTGCTTTCTTATATTGCCCATGACCTGAGTAAGCAATCGATTGAACACGCGGGCTGGCTACAGCTGGGTTGTCAATCCAAACGACAATGGATTCCCAGTCATGACGATGACCAAAGCCCGGTGATGGATTATCTTTTGGGAAATACCAAGCATACATAATCGCCCAGCTGCCATTGTACCAATCTGAACGTGAATATACTTGACCGATATTACTGCTGCATCCACCATTATGTGAACCGCTCGTTTTTAACCCTCTGCTTGTGTTTCCAGCAGCATCTACAGCTGGGAATGGTACACATCCATGCCATACTTTCAAATAAGGCTGAAATTTCTTCGCCGCTTTTTGTGTAACAGTTGTTGGATTGACTTCTCTAAAACCAACTACCTTGTCATGATCAATTTCTGCCGCATGAACTGCTGATGGCACTGCTGTACTAAACATGGTGACGATAAAAAATATAATGGCAAACATAAACTTCTTCATTTTCTATCCCCTTTTCTCTTGATTATCTCAGTTACCTCATGCTGTCGAGATTGATGTTACCATTGCGGAAAAAGCCAATCAATCACTTTTTACACAAAATGTATATTTTAGTATTTTATTAACAAGTTTTTATTGATCTCAAAGACCTAAATTTATGGATTTCATCTCAGTAAAAGGTGTAAATATTGATAAACTATACTATTCATTTAGATAAAATATAAAACATATACTATTTCTAATTGGAATTTTTCTAAATGTATTTCATTCAATAAAAAAAGATTGTAGATCAACTACAATCTTCCTTGCGCTGCATGAACATGCTGCACTTTTTTCCCCCACACGATGGATGCAGCGAAACTGACGCAAAGCACCAGTGTTCCAAACATAAAAGGAAACTCAATATTCACATCAAATAATATACCCGCAAGACTCGGTCCGACGATATTGGCAAGGCTCATAAAGGATGTATTGAGACCGCCTGCTATCCCTTGCTGATTGCCTGCCATCTTGGACAGCAATGTATTGAGGGCTGGACGGACAAATGACGTAGCCGATAAAAATAAAATCGAACCTGTAAAGATCAACCAAAAGGACGGCGCAAAACGGCAGGCGATCAGCATGAAAGCCGCTCCTAACAGCGCATAACGGACGACTCTCATCTCCCCAAATCGTTTCACACAGGCATTCACTAACGCACCTTGGACAAGCACCCCTGTAAGACCCGCAACCGTAATCACAAACGCAATATCCTTCGGTGAAAATCCGTGTTTTTGGTCTACATATAAGCCGAAAATCGATTCAAAGTGAATGATCCCGAAATTGAGGACAAAGGCCAATATAAACAAAAAGCCGTACGATGTCTTTAGAGCTTGGATCATTTGTACAAAAGGATTGAAATGAATGTCCTTGTTGAGCCGCGCCTCTTCCTGCTTTTCCTTTGTTAATGTTTCAGGTAAGAATAGGATGGATAACAAAGTAGAAAGGGCAGCAAAGGAACCGGCAATGAGAAATGGAAAAGCGATCCCGTACTCAACCAAATAGCCGCCTACGCCCGGCCCAATGACAAAACCTAGTGTCATCGCTGCACTGAATAGACCCATTCCTTTCCCTCGGTCCTTTTCACTTGTGATATCAGCGATGTATGCAAACATGGCCGGCATGAGCAAAGCCCCGGCAGCACCGCCTAAAAAGCGAGACACAAACAGCATCCAAAGCTGATCAGCAAAAGCAAAAATAAACTGAGCAATCGTAAAGCCGGCAATCCCGGCAATGATCAATTTTCTTCGTCCAAATCGATCGGTCAGTGCGCCGGCGATCGGCGATAACGCGAATTGTGTGAGGCCTGTTGCAGCGACAAGAAAACCGAGTGTTTTTCCTGTTGCGCCAAAGGCTTCGATGTAACTCGGCATAACAGGTACAATGAGGCCAAAGCCAAGCATGGCAATAAAAATATTGAGCATCAAAATGTATAATCTGCCCATCTTCTTCATACAAAAAACCTCTTTCTGCAAAATAAATGAAAATGATGACAAAAAGGATGAGAACTTCTCCAGTATAGCGATAACCTTATCTATAAGTCTAGTTTTTCAAAAATTAGCGTTCTTTTCCAAATAAAAAATACCCGCCAGTGGCGAGTATGATATATCTATTCAGCTTGTTCATAGTTAGAAAGAGCCGCCTGAAGCCCTGCTCCGCAATGGATAGACGCACCGTGTTTGATGAGGATCGCTTCCAGACCCGCTAACACAAACAGCACATTTTCCTTTCGGCAGCTGTAGCCCATTGTCCCAATTCTCCATATACGGCCGGCAAGCGGTCCAAAGGAGCTTGCAATCTCAATTCCAAAATGATGGAGCAGGTCGGCACGGACCGCTTCTCCGTCAATACCATTTGGAATGACAACACAGGTCACAACCGGCATTTTACAATCTGGATCACCAAACAATTCAAGCCCCATCGCTTCAAGACCTTTCATCAAGGCTTTTTCATGATACGCGTGCCTTTGAAAACGTTCAGACAGCCCTTCGTCAAGCACAAGACGAACCCCTTCTCGCAGTGCATAGAGCATCGTTGTCGCTTCTGTATGATGATTTAATCGTCTTGGGCTCCAATAATCCTGAAGCTGGCTTAAATCAAAATAATTGCTTTTGATTGGAGAAATATCGATCTGTTTTTGTAATTCATCCTGTGTCGCAATGCCTTTTTCTACTTTCTTTCTCGATTCAATGACAGCTGCGACTCGGTCATTATAGGTAATAGGTGACATGCCTGATGGAACAGATAAACATTTCTGCGTGCCGCCAATCGCCGCATCAATTTTCCATTCATCCACTTTTACCTCGACACCGCCAATGGTCGCCACAGCGTCTACAATGAACAGCGCATCAAGAGCCCGGCATGCTTCACCAATTTGCTTGAGCGGCTGCAATCGTCCGGTGGATGTTTCACCATGAACCATGGCAACGATTTTAGGCTTGACCCGCTTTATTTCTTGGATGATGTCGGCAGGATCAAAAACCGTCCCCCATTCACATTCCATTGTATGCACCTCAGCACCGTAGCGCTGCCCTATTTCAATGAGCAGGTGACCGAAGCGGCCAAAGACAGGCACAAGCATTGAATCTCCCGGCTCAATCACACTGGCGAGCACAGCTTCAAGCCCTGAACGGGACGTACCGTCAATTGGATAAGCCCATTTGTTTTCTGTTTGAAAAAGTGACCGCAATAAGGTCATTGTTTCGTTCATTATGTGTGTAAATGCTGGATCAAATTGACCGAGAATAGGGGTGCTCATCACACGGAGCACTCTCGGATCTACTTCTACGGGCCCCGGTGTCATTATCGTTCTTGAAGGTGTTTGCAGTTCTTTCACGTTATCCATCCTCTCCCTTGCTGTCCATCCTTATAAGCCCACTTATACAGGAATGCTCTTAAAATAGCAATCTCTTTTCCTACGAACTCATTACATAAAATTTACGATAAATCCATTTATTTCTTCATGACAATATGATAGAAATAAAGAGAATACATTCCCTATCAAGGAGGAAATCGAATGAAAAGAACTTTATTTGGAACTGTGGCCGCCGGAATCATGATATTCGGCACATTCGCCGCCCCGCTGCCTCCAGCTGCAAACGCTCAAGGTTTCAATCTGAATGAACCTAGTCAAACGATCACCTTTTCCCCGTTACAGCTTCAAAACGAAACATCTGCACAACAAACGCAAACTGCCGCCACAAGTCAAATCGATTCCTATTACCAATCTGCTGCTGGCAAATCAGGACCCGCTCTTAAAAAGGCTTTACACGATATCATTGATGATCATACGCAGCTATCCTACAGCCAGGTTTGGGATGCATTAAAGAAAACAGATGAAGACCCCAATAACTCTAACAATGTGCTGCTGCTTTATAGTGGTGCCTCCCGCTCAAAGCAAGCGAATGGTGGAAATGTCGGCCAGTGGAACAGAGAGCATGTCTGGGCAAAGTCTCATGGCAATTTTGGGACAAGTCAGGGGCCTGGGACAGATCTCCACCACCTTCGTGCGACAGATGTGCAAACGAACAGCACACGTGGAAATTTAGATTTTGATACAGGCGGTAATGAATACAAAGGGGCGCCGGGCAATTTCTACGATAGCGACTCATTCGAACCTCACAGCCGGGTCAAAGGAGATGTTGCGAGAATGCTCTTTTATATGGCGGTTCGCTACGAGGGTGATGACCGCTTTCCAGATTTAGAATTAAACGACAAAGTGAATAATGGAAGCTCGCCTCTTCACGGCAAAATGTCTGTGCTTCTCAAATGGCACAAGCAGGACCCAGTCGATCAAATCGAACGGAACCGCAATGAGATCATATATCAAACGTATCAGCACAACCGCAATCCTTTTATTGATCATCCTGAATGGGTAAGTGAGATTTGGGAATAAAAAAAGGCACTGCTATGCTACGAGCAAGCAGTGCCTTTCTTTTGTTCAAGAGGACAAACAAGACAATAATCAAGACTCTCTGATTTTTTCTCAAGCTTATAATACATACAGCAGGTTTTCCGATTGGATGTTTCAAGTAAGCTGTCGTCTAGGTTTAAACTGTGCTGAAATGGATTTTGCTGAGCTCCAAATACATCCCCAGCCGCCTGCTTCAAATACAGATAATCCTCCCGCACGCGCTGCTTCACCGCACGTTCTTCCGCTTCCCTCATCATGCTTCGATAAAGAGAGTTGATTCGAACCGCTACATTTTCCCATAAAATACGATAAGAGAGTTTTGATGTGCAGTTCAGTACGTCTAAAAGAGGCGTGACACACTCCGTAAACAGCGCACGTACGACCTTCTCTCTCCACTCATGCCGATCTCCTTCTAGTCGAACAAACGAACACGCCGCCTCATCAATTTCAATTTTCCGATCCTCTCTAAATGCACATGCTGCTGGTGAAAACTGATAGATACCGTCATACAGCGTCATCAAATATAGAGAGGAACTGACGGCTAAATAGGCATACCGCTTTGAAAACATAGAAGCTGCTACCGCAAGATTGGGTGCATGCATCGCTTCCTTTTCAGCTTCTAATAAACGTATGACGGCTGCTTCTGAAAAAAGCGCAGCAAGTGTGCGATCAGATGTCATTGGTCCATTTGTGATGTGTACCCCGAAATCAAGTAATTCTCTCTCAACCCACTCTGGCCTCATATCAAAACCCCCATCTTCTGTTTATCGATTGCGCTGTTGATATAACAAATAAATAAAGAACGGTGCACCAATAGCTGCCGTAAATACACCTGCTGGGACATCTAACGGTAGAAATGCGGTTCTAGCCACAAGATCAGCCAGCATCACGAGAATACTTCCAACAAGCGCAGATGCTGGGACAAGTGCTATGAATGAACGTCCAATGATCATCCGTGCAACGTGCGGCGCCATGAGTCCAACAAATTCAATGCCGCCTGCAAATGCGACTGCAACACCAGCCAATGTCACACTCATCAGGAGAAAGAATAATCGTTTCGCCTGCACTTTTACCCCGAGACCTGTTGCAAGATCATCTCCAAGTTCTTTTACATTCATCGTTCTTGCTAACACCATGACAATCGGTAAAATAATCATCACCCAAGGAAGCATCGCCGTGACGTCTTTCATCGTAGAACCATATAAGCTGCCCGTCAGCCAGATATATGACTTTGTCGTTGTCATCGTATCACTAAGAACAAGCGTAAACGTCACACATGCCTTCATAATGGCAGAAATCCCAATTCCCATTAGGACAAGTGTGATCGGTTTGACCCCTTTTTTCCATGACAGCAAATAGATTAGGCACGATACCGCAAAAGCACCGGCAATCGCCCATAAGGATTGATAAGCAATAGGCACAGTGCCCATCCAAAAGACGATGAACATAATCGCACCAAACGAAGCACCACTCGTAATCCCAATGATGTCAGGAGATGCCAGCGGGTTGCGGATCAACCCTTGCAAAATAAGCCCTGATACCGCAAGCGAGGCTCCGACTAAGACAGCCAGCAGCGTTCGTGGAATCCTCAGCGTATTTAACACAAAGGAATTTCCCTCTCCCTGACCGATTAAATGAAGCAGCACATCCACCGGCTGAATGAACCGGCTTCCCATACTGAGACTGAGAATAAATAAACCAAAGGCAATGACCGTCAATAAAAGTAAAATCAAAAACGTCCGCTTTGAAAATTGAAATGAAATGCGCCCGCCTTTAGAACGCACTGTATATGTTTTAGCCACCTGTCTTCAACCCCTTGCGCACGAGATAAACAAATAGAGGCGCTCCTGCTACCGCCGTCATGACACCAATCGGCACTTCCTGCGGCATGATCAGAAAACGAGCCGCCAGATCCGCGGCAAGTAAAAGCGACGCCCCCACAACGGCACAATACGGCAGTACCCAGCGGTGGTCAGGTCCGACAAGCTTTTTCACAATATGCGGCACAAGAAAACCAACAAAACCAATTGAACCGGCAACAGCGACCGAACCACCTGCTAAAAAGACGACGAGTACACCCATCGTGATTTTCAGCAGCAGTGTACGCTGGCCAAGTCCTTTGGCAATATCATCTCCTGACAAAAGAACATTAATAGAACGTCCTAGAAGCAGCGCCACAATAGTCGCACCGAGAATATAAGGTAACACAGGGATTAACATATCAATGCTTCTTCCAGACACTGAACCAGCCATCCAGAACAAAATACTTTGAATTGACTGTTCATTCACGATTAAAAGACCTTGTGTAAAAGACGCAAACAGTGCAGATATCGCCGCTCCTGCAAGGACAATTTTGACTGGCGTTAATCCATCTCTACCAATGGAACCCAATAGAAAAACAAGCATCCCTGCAATCGCTGCGCCTAGAAAGGCTGTCCACATATAACCTGTTAACGACTCTGTTGAAAAGAAAACAATCGAAATCACGATAAAAAAGAGTCCACCTGCATTAATTCCTAATAAATCAGGCGCCGCAAGCGGATTTCTCGTCAATGCCTGCATGAGTGCACCTGAAATCGCCAGGCTAGATCCAACGACCGTCGCGATTAAAGCTCTTGATAATCTGGATGTCATGACAATCACACTGTTTGGATCCGATTCATCAAATTGAAGAAACGCATGGATGGTGGCTTTGAGGGAAATGGAGGTTTGCCCAAGGGAAATACTGAGCATAAAAAAGACCAACATCAACACAATGAATCCAGCAAAAAGCAGTGCCTTGCTTGAATCCTTTTTTAATAAACTTCTCATCTAATTCCCGCTTTCAATCTGTTATGGAAAAAAGGAGAAAATGGTATGTTCACATTTTCTCCTCTGTTAAGACTTATTTATCAATTCCTAGACGATCATAAATATCATCAAGCATCATGTTTGCAGCGATAATACCGCCGCCCATGTTCCAAGTGATTTCATCTACTTTATGCACTTGTTTCGCTTTCACTGCGTCAAGCTGCTTCCATAAAGGATGACTCGTCCACTCTTTATATGCTTTCTCAACCGCCTTATCTTGATCATCCATGAAGTAATAGATCACATCTGCATCCATTTGCGGAATGCTCTCTTTGTCTGTCAGTGTAATAATGTCTTGCTTTTTATCTTTGACATTCTTAGGTCCTTTAAAGCCTAACTCTGTTAAAATCGACCCTGCGAAACCAGTTTGATAGATTCTAGCATGGTCTGCACGGAAGTTCACCACAGACACACTCATTGGCCAGTTTTTGATGTCTTTTTTCGCTTTTTCTTTGAAGTCAGCGACGCGGTCATCCCACTTCGTCAGCAATTCTTTTGATTTGTCTTCCTGATTTAACGCTTCACCCATCAACTTCACTGTATCTTTAAAGGTGAACACTGTTTCTGTTGCAACAGTTGGAGCGATTTCTTGCAGCTGATCAAAAATTTGCTCGTGGCGGATTTTTGATGCAATGATCAAATCAGGCTTAAGCTTTTCAATTTCCTCTAAGTTTGGCTGTGTTTCCTGCCCAACAATTTTAACATCCTTTAAGTCATCTCTTAAATATTTATACGTAGGTGCTTCAAGCCAAGATTCTACAACACCCACTGGTTTAATGCCCATAGCGACTGCTGCATCCGTTGCTCCTTGGTACAGCGTCACAATACGCTTTGGTTTATCCTTAATATTGTCAGTTGAACCGATAGCGCTTTCAACAGTCCTTGTTTTCTCTTTATTACCTGACTTGCCGTCACTGCTATTGCTGCCGCAAGCTGCAAGTAAAACGATGGAGAGCACAACTAATAGCGACCAAAAAGATTTCTTGAACATGTACCTCACCTATCCATTCTATATGTAGTCATATCGTTTGATAACGATTCTCATTATCACATTATGATTTTATCATAGAAAAGGATGGTGTCAATGTAAATTTTTAATTAAATGGGAGAGTATTGACTAGTTGTTCATACTAAATAGAAGGATTCCACATTTGGATCGTCCTGCCAATCTGTTTTCCCGCTTCTAATAAAATCGACAAATGGGTATGTCCTTCCAGCACTTGATAGACTGATTGTTTTTTGAGTGGTTCTTTCGGCAGTTCATGATAGGGAAGAAATGTCTCGACGTCATACAGCTCATCCTTGCTGCCTACAAACATGCCATACGGCCGATCCATCTTCGCAAATTGTTTTTTAGGTGCAGATGGGGTTAAGGCAAGAGATAGATTGACAGTGATGGTCGTCAATAGAAGTGGATCCTGCTCGACCACCCATGCAGGATAGTGAAAACGTACGGCTTCAGAATGACTCATCAGACTCCCTTTTGTCATCGCAGACAGAATGAATTTCCATACTTGAACGGTGGCAAAAGGAATTTGATCAGCCCTTGCAGTACCTGACTTATAGCCAAATTCAGGTGCGATGAAAAAGTAACCGTCCACTTCTCTTTTTTTGGGCCAAGACAAGTAGTTAAGCAGCAGGCCTGCTCCCGAAGAATGGCCACAAAGGTAGATGGCACCTTTATGATCCTGTTTAATGGCATCCACAACCTGCGACATATCTTGCCATACATCCGTGACACTAGGTGTATCCCCTTTTTTTCCTTGTGAATGGCCATGGCCTCTTAGATCAAGTAAAAATACATTTACGTGAAAATCATGTTGCAGTGTGTAAGCGATATGCTCATAACCAGCCAAACTATGAGCACCACCACCATGAATCAAGATCACATTGGCCTGCGTCTTCTTTTCTGATAAAAATGGATAATACGCAAGGCTTGTACCATCATGTGATAAAATGAATTGTCTTTCTGGAATATGTACAGAGGCTGCATGTTGCATACTTGTAAACGAGAATGATTCTGTCTTGGTGTGTGTCAATTGATTTCGCTCCTTTAGCCAGAAATGAGAATGACTAAGCCGAATTAGTCATCCTCCTTCCTGCATCCTATTCATTCATATCCTGCAGAGGGAAGGTCTTACTTTTTCTAAATCATACCATAAGAACATGTCAATAAAGTCGGTGCTTTGTAAAACGCCTTTCATCATACTGTACATCTCTTTATGAATGCACAAAAGACGAACGTCCATCGTTCGTCTTCTTTCCTTACTTCACTTCCTCATGCTCTTGAGCAGCATCTCTTTTGCTCGCGATAAAGAGTGCACAGGTCATAGCAAGAATGGCCAGCGCCCACCAGAAGGTCGATACCGCCTCTTCATGATCAATAATAATTAAACGGATGACAGCTGTGATCCCAATATAAATAAAATAACGAAGCGGGAAATGAAAGTTAGATTTAAAGTATTTAATAATTAAGGCAATAAACTCAAAGTACATAAAGAAGATCAGCAGTTCCCCAAGCATTCCATAATAGCTTTCTCCTTTGTTGAACAGTGTTTTATAAACAAATTGGACAATGTACCATGTTTCACTGATTAAGAGAACACTTAAAGCGATGGCCAAAAAGAACAGACAGATATTGAGAAGGCCTTGTAAGAGATCAGGTATCTTTTGGAAGTTGTTGAATCGTTTCATTGAGTTGTCTCTCCATTCCAGTATATTCATTTGTTTTCTACATTTTTATGTTCCAAAATCGCAGCACGATGTAGTAAACATCGTTCCTTTCTATACTTTCAAACTGCCCGTGCATGCGAGACATCATTCGTTTGATGCTTCGTTCACCAAGTCCAGTACTTTCCTGCGTGTCATTTGTCTCGTTTATCGCATTGCTGATATGGATCTCAAAGATTTCTTGATCGGATAAAAACGTGAGATTGATATTCTTTTTGGGATCTGCGTATTTCCGTAAATTGGACATCACATTATCAAATACTCGGCCAAGCAGCTCGACATTCACATTGATATAGCTGTCAGGCAGCTCTCCTAAAAGATGAACCTTAAAGTTCTCTTGATGCAGAATGGCCACTTGATCTGACAGGAGATCGTAAATCACCTCTTTGACTGCAACGGTCTCAAGCTCAGATTCATGTTCTTTATCCAGCAGAAAATAGGCAAACAGATTGTCAGACAGATTTTTTAATTGCAGTGCTTTCCCGTAGGCACTCGCTATATATTGATCTTTTTGGGTATCCGCTCCAGTCTCTTCTTTTTTCGCAAACTCCAGATTCATCATCAACGACGTCAGCGGTGTTCTCATATCATGGGACATTTCGGTGACCAAGCTGCGGCTCTCTTCTTGCAGCTCATCAATGGCTTGAAGCTTGTCCAAAAAGGCTTTTCGCAGATCCTCAATACTTTTGGCAATCATCGCTAATTCATCATGCCCTTTTACCGTCATCTCATAGTCCAGCTCTCCGCCTTCAAGAATGTGAATCTCTCGATGAATCATTTGCAGGTAGCGCAGACTTTTGCGAATGCCAAGAAGAACTATGAGGAGAAATATAAGCGTTGCCCCGAGCAGCTCCAGTGTAAAGGCAAGATCGTGGTAACGAGATGAATAGAAACCATCCACCATGACGCGGCCTTTACCGTCGCTAAACTGAACCGGATACGAATGATGCTTAGCGTACTGGGTCATCCTTTCTTTTCCGTACGCCGATTCATCGGTAGCGGAATAAATAGAGTCATATTGCAGCACTTGATCATTGAAGATGGTCAAATTAATGTAATTCTCTTTTTTCACCCACTCGCCAAACGCTTTTCGATCCGTTGAAGACAGCCCATTCTCAGACACGTAGCGGCTGAATTTTTGAATATACTTGGCTGACTCCTGCTCGTAATACTCGTCAGAACTCAAATATCCATCGATCAAATCATTGGTGATCTTTTGCAGCGTCAAAAAGACAATACCACTTACGATTGCAGCCGCCAAAATCAACAGTGCCAGCTTTTTGGCCAGTGTATATTTACGATGTGGATGTGCCAAATCGATATCCTCTTCCCCATTCAGTTTTGATATATACAGGGCGCGCAGGATCATCTTCAATTTTGGCACGAAGCTTTCGAATATGCACCATCACCGTATTGTTGGAACAATAGAAATAGGGCTGTCCCCACACGCTTTCATAAATATTTTGAGCAGAAAATATTTTGTTTCGCCTGCTCATGAGCAGCTTTAACATCCGATATTCTAGATCAGACAGCTTAATTTGCTGGTTTTCTTTCCATACTTCATTAAATTCTTCACTTACCCTCAGCTTACCCCCAACTAGAAAAGTCTCTTCCTGCTCTCTCTTTTCCTGATAGACGGTATACCTGCGTAATTGTGCAATGACTCTAGCATGAAGCTCCTCTTCTGAGAAGGGCTTTGTCATATAATCATCCCCACCGGCAAGTAATCCTTCAGTTTTATCGAATGTACTCGACTTGGCTGTCAGAAATAGAATCGGAACGTTAGATGAGGATCTTATGTGCTGGCATGTTTCGATGCCTGAGAGCCCTGGCATCATCACATCTAAAATCACCAAATCGAGCGAATCATCCACAAGCTTCAATGCTTGCTCGCCATTCATCGCTCTTAACACCTCATATCCTGCACGTGTAAGGGATTCCTGCAGAAGTTCACCAATATCCTGATCATCTTCTACGACTAATATTCGATGGGTCATGTCTCTCACCTCATGTAATGTGTTGCTCTTTCTTTTATGTCTTTACTATATATCATCTAACTATGTGAAAAGATACAGCATAAACCTTAACAGTTTATGAATTTAAGAATCTGCCATCAAATGGACACATTCATTTCCAAAAATTCACTTCTTCATAATTGGTTAAGAATTGATCTATATATTGATTCATTGTAAGGATCAATGGTTCGATCCAAATCACATTTATCATAACAGGAAAAGGGGCACGGATATGAATGCAAACAAAGTAGCACACGGACAACCGATGAGTCTGCGAGAAAGGGTTCATTTCTTGGACATCGTACGAGGATTCGCCTTAATGGGGATTATTCTAGTCAATTACTTTTTGATCATGGATTCGGCCAAGGGATTTGACATGCAGTCAAATGATGTCTTTCACAATGTGGTGAATTGGTTTGCCTCGGGGAAATTCATTACACTGTTTTCCTTTCTATTCGGGGTTGGTTTTATGATTTTTATGGACCGAGCTGCTCAGAAGGTGGACAGTCCAACCAAGCTGTTTGCACGCAGGTTAACCATTCTCTTAGGATTTGGCCTTCTGCATTTGACCTTTGTTTGGATTGGTGACATTTTGGCCTATTATGCAGTCGCTGGCTTTTTATTGCTTTTCTTTTACAAACGAACAGCCAAAACCATCCTATACTGGCTGATCACACTCTTTGTGATTCAATTGCTCACACCTATTTTCACGATGCTGTTCAATACCATGAACACAGCATCAGGCAAGCCGGATTTTGCTGACTTCGAGCTAGCCAGCCACAACAGCCTGACTTATCTAGCATCTATTGGTGACCGGTGGACAGATTTGGCCACAATGGCTTCTGGTTCATTTTCTATGATCTATTCTATGTTCCTCATGTTTTTACTTGGTGTGTATTTTGTGAAAATGGAGTTATTCAAAAACATGGGGGCGAAAAAAGCGATTTGGAGTCGCATTTGGATCATTTTCACAATCGCGTTTCTAATTACACAGAGCAGCACGATCATAGTAGCGGTCAATCCTTTTGAAAATACACTATTGGTGGACATAGCCTCTGTCCTTGAACAAAACGGCGGATTAACAGGCAGTATGTTCTATATGAGTACACTTGCGATGCTGTTTATTCACGTTCCTCAGCTGCGTGGTGCTTTGATGGTCTTTACCAAAGTCGGACGCATGTCACTGACCTGTTATTTGCTTCACTCTATCATTGGCACAATGCTATTTCTGAAATACGGGGCCGGACTTGCCAATCATCTTCAGCCAGCTGGCACGTTTATGATTGGACTGGGGGTTTATGTCTTCCTAGTGCTCTTCAGTACGCTATGGTTAAAGCGGTTTAAATATGGTCCGATGGAGTTTATTTGGCGTCAGCTGACATATGGGAAGGTTGATGATAAATCGAAAACAAGCACAATGCATGTAGCGAAGTAACTGACATCATAGTAGTTAAAAAGAGTGAGAAAAGGCGAACTTTAATGGTTCGCCTTTTCTGTAGTATATTAGTTTTTTGTGATTCAATACTGGTCAATCACTTCTCTCAATTGATTCAAATAACTTTCTTTCAATTCATCTGGGTATTCAATTTTCACATGTTTCCCGAATGACATAAAATAGTGTGTCATATATGATAATTCTTCTTGGTTGTACCCACCCACAATATAAGGAATATGATCAACGATCTCCAATTTCATATTCGGGTAATGATGCTTCAAAAACTTTTCTTTTCCTTGTTCCGTTAATCGACATTTAAATGAGATATCATGATAAGTTTTTTCGTACGCGAGTTGCAGTTCTTTTAATTCTTCCTTCGTAAATGTGTCTCTGATTTCTTCTTCAATCACCATGTCCTTCATAAAGTCACATCTATAGATGCCCCACTTTTTATTTTGAACATCATATGCTTGAGAAAACCAAATGCCATTTCGATAAAACAACTCAAGAAACTGCAGCCTGATCCATTTATTTTCATATTGAGTGTAAGTCATCTTCACTATTTGATCTTCCATCATCGCCTGTAAAATCAATTCCAAATGATTTTGTTCACTAACTGGTGCGACATTATAGTAATGAATCACATCCAAAGTCTCCGTAATCATTTGCTTTCTCTCATCAGACATTGTGGCAAACAGCTTTTGGCGAATTTGTGAGTAGGATTTTTTAAATGGTGTTGCTGACACCAGGTCTAGCGCTTTAAGAGCGAAAAAAATAGCTTGGACTTCTTCTATATTGAAATAAATAGGAACCAATGGAGATTGATTCACCAGTCGATATCCTCCGTGTCTGCCATTTTCAACGTAAAAAGCTAAGCCCATTGACTCTAGCTCTTCTATATCCCTTAAAGCCGTCCTTTTAGAAATGCCAAATTCGGATTGTAAATCCTTTAACTGAAAAGAGTGTTTATCACTTAAAAAAATAAGTTCTTGGTTTAATCGTTCTGATTTTTTCATTTGTATTCCCTCTTAAAAAGGTGCCTTCTTTTGTCACCTTTATCATTTATACTCAGCTTATCAAAAGAAAAGGAGCATGTACATGCAAACATTAATCATTAACGCACACCCAGATTTCACTCATCGAGAAAGTTATTCAAACAAACTGCAAACACTATTTTTAGAACAGTTTAAAGAAAGGTTTCCTCATGAAGAACCAACCATTTTGCATTTATATGGAACTGAAATTCCTCGTATCGAAAAAGAACAGCTGCTAGGTATTTGGGATAAGCAAGCATCCGAACAAACATTAACGGCTACCGAAGAAAAAATCGCCGCTGCGTCATCTGCTTTATTGGCTCAATTCAAAGCACATCATCGAATTGTGATCGTGTCACCTGTTCATAATTTCAATGTGACTTCACGAATGAAAGATTATATAGATAATGTCTTTATTGCGAGAGAAACGTTCAAATATACAGAAAATGGTTCTGTTGGTCTGATGACTAACGATTATCGTGTACTTTTGCTTCAAGCAAGCGGCTCAATTTTCACAAATAACGATCGATATACACCTCTGGAATTTTCGCATCATTACCTAAAAGAAATATTCCAAAACTTGATGGGCTTTCAACAATTTCATATTGTCCGAGCACAAGGAACAGCAATTTTAGAGCAAGATGTGATCTTACAATCGGCATCTGATGATATGACGAAAACCTTAGATCAGTTTTATACACCTAGTTAACTTCTATTTAACCAAAAAGACCCAAAACGAAAAATCGTGCTTTTTTTGATAAAAATCACCTTTTTCGTTTTAGGGTGCTATAAAATCTTTCACTTGATGTGTATCGGTGAGACCCCAAGCACTGCGACTTCATTTCAATTACGACATACTTTATTTATCCCACATTCTCAACTGCTAGTAAGACTATTTTTTATAACCAATGATGCCGTTTCACGCGGATGGCTAAGAGGAAAATGATGGCCATACGGAACTAAATCAACCTTACCAAGATGCGATGGAGCAGAATAGCCTTTGTCATACTCCCCCCAAATCATGTGAAGATTATGCTTTGTTTCTTCATTGAAATCACCGTGATCGTTTTTCAAAAGTAACTGGTTAAGCTGAACCGTCGTATTTAAAATTCTAGGAGACGTAAAACTGTTTCTGATTTTTTCAATATAATGTTCAGGGATGCTCTCCGTGCTCTCAAACAAACCTTTACTTAATAAATAACGCTCTATCCTATTAGGAGTTGCTAATTTTAATGTCCATTTGTTCATCCATTGTGGAACATTTAGCGATTTAGCATTTTTTTTAGCAACTGGCGGCTGAAGTAAAGTGATTGAATACTTCTTATCTATGTACCCTTGTCCCAATGCTTCCAGTAGAATAAACGCACCGAATGAATGGCCAATTAGATGTGCACCATTTGTCGCTTTCTCCAATAACTTTTTCACTACATTCAAGTAGATATCTAGAAGGTTTTTCTCTCGTTTAAAAGGGGAACGCCCTAAGCCAGGAAGATCCAAGACCCATACAGGTTGACCCGTTTTTTCATGAAGCTCTTGTGCTAAAGGAAATAAATCCTCTCCATTACTCAATAAACTATGTAATAAAATAAATGGTTTCCCCTCTCCGTGTAATTGGTAAACGGTATTGTTATCGCATAATGTTCGCTCATATAAATGATGATGCTCACCATGTTGATCCATCATTCGATAATCCAGATCAGCTACTACGGCAGGTAAAAACTTCATGACGCTCGTCTTCTTAAACCAATCTCCTCCCATTATGTTTTTCACTGAAGCATTTGAAAATGTTCGTTTAGTCATAAAATTGAGTCCATCAGAAGGAATGTTTGTTATTTTACTTACTCCACTTTTCATCATTGCTTTCATAAACGGCATTGGGACAGAGATTTTTGGTGCTCTCATATTCATACTTTCCGACATCACACTTAATAATTCAGCAATGTTCGGATCGTTCTCTTTGTCTTCAACAAGTGTATATGTTTGAATAGCGGGCTGTTCGATCCTGAGAACCTGCACAATAAACTTCGCAAACTCATCGTTTGAAATCAGTGGCAGTCTATATCTTTTACCTCCAGGAATCACCGGCATGAGTCCTCTTCGTATACTTGTCACAAGCAAACCTAATCCTGCTATCTGCTCTGTACTCCCTGTTTTACTACTGCCGACTATAGTTGGCGGATTAATGACAGAAAGCGGATAACCTAGTGCTGTTGCCTGTTGACGGATATAAAGATCTGCTAAAAACTTTGTTCTCTCATAAGGATTTTTGATTTTCAAATAATTGTTTCCTTCTTTAAACACATCAATTGCAATCTTGCTATTTTCATCATCAAAGGGACTCATATAACCGACAACATGAATAAAATGCTGCAAGCCCTTCAATTGATTAATATTTTTAGCTAATTCACCAATATATTTGGCGCCATTTAAAAAGACGGAAGCTGCCTCGTTACTTGTCGCTTGAATATCCATGGGGCCTCCTGCGTGAATCAGCACATCCGTTTTCAACACCATCTCCATATCTTTAGCACTTAGACCTAAATCTATTTTCGTTAAATCACCTTCAATAAAGTGCATCACTTCCTGTTTTAAAATGCCTCTTTCTTGAAAAATACGTGTTGCTTTACTTTTCGACCTCACTAAAAGAAGAATGTTCACATCCTCTTTGGCTAATTCTTCGACTAATTGCTTTCCTATAAAGCCTGTTCCACCTGTTAAAAATACTGTTTTCATATGAAGTCTCCTTTTAGTACTATTTAGTACTAATTTGATGTAAAAAAAATGCTTCTATTATCGAAGCAAGTTAAATAAATGATCTGCTGTTTTTGTGATGACCGTTGCATCCTTCAATGTTTCTGAAATAAATAACGCTCCTTCAAGATTTGTAATAAAAAGTGATGCCACCTCATCAATATGAATCGTATTTCGGAATTCCCCGCTCTCTACCCCTTGTTTCAGCAATAGAGAAACTTTCTTTTGTAATCCTGTAAAAAAAAGACCTATTTTTTCTTTTATTTGCGTGGCCTGTGCAGGACTTTGAATATAAAGAGTAATAAATGGACAGCCGCCCTTATACTCTCTCGACTGAACGCCTTGTGATAATTGCTTTAAAAACAGTTGGATACGATCTTCAACTGAAAATTGGGTCTGAGAAATTACGTCGTCTATTGCAGCTTGATACATGTCAATCCAATAATCAACGACCCCTGCTAATAATTCCTCCTTATTAGAAAAGTGATAATACACATTAGACTTTGACACTTTGCTTACACGTACCAATTCATCCATACTTGTATAAGCAAACCCTTTTTCCAAAAATAATGTTGCAGCTACTTCAAGCACACGTTTTTGATTCATTAATTTTACCTTTGTCATAATTAGAACTATACAGTACTAATTTAAATGTTGCAAGTATTTATGATCATTTAGAAAAGAGTTTGATGAAAAAGTTTTCTTGATACAGTCAAACGCAAATGAGGAAACAAACCCTATATCCCATTCCATGTCTCAAATGAAAAATGCGTCCATAGAAAATTATGATGGCTTTAATGATAATCATGATGTGATTGGAGAGGTGGAAAGACTTCACGAACGACATTATTTCTGTCATTCCATCATGAATGTGAGTAAGAACCATTTTTTGAGGGTTCATACTGAAAATTTATCCCACTAAAAACACAACGCCATGAAGATTTTCAATTAACAAGTGGTATCACTCGAAATTACATGCCTTCAAAAAGCATTGTGTATCAATGTTTTTTATTAACCAATAGAACTTTCCATTTCAAACTTGATTAATTTTGCTCGAAATTGGGCTGTAATGATTAACAATAAAACCGCTCAAACCTTTGATATAAAGCCATTCTTCAAAGTGGGTTCTAACCTATCAAAAAAGTACCTTAAATAACGCTTTACTCGACTCACCCTTTTAATCGAAAAAGACTTATAAGGTAAAAACTTCTATTAACGATATTCGTGGAATGAATTTCTTCGTCACAACACACACAATAATCTTTTCGGTTTGTGATAGTAAAAGACTAGCTCTCACAATGACTTTATCATTCTATGGCAGTTTATCCAAGGTCAATCCTCCAGAAACTAGCTGCAAAATTTCTTAAACACGTGAGCACTTAATTCCGCTTTTAGGATGACTTTATAGTTTGACCCGACGCTTCTCTATTCTTCGCATCTTCACTGGTTTCCCTCAATTCCTTGATATCGTACCCAAAATGGCATTAAATCAAGGTTTTAATAGGCAATTCCATATCAAAAACCTATAATTTTGGACGAATTTAAAAAAGCCACATATACCGAAACCCCTTTTATATCAAGGCTTTCAAGGCTATGTAGCTTTAATTTGACGGCTTAAGGGTACTCTCCCTATGGCTTCTTAATTTCTTCTATGCTGTTTTTGTTTACAATGCTCTTTGCAGAATCGATTTTTCTATTCGTACACAAGACAACATCTTTTATAACAAGCTTTTGGATTGCGGATATGAGCGTTTCCATAAACTCATAATCGGGTTTGTTATTTTTAATAGGAAGACTTATAAATTTATTTCTGACTACATTCCAACCACCCAATTTATTTTTATATGAATATTTCGGCAAATCTGTTACTTCATTAATGCATGGAACAGTAAATAAATACTGATTCTTTGATAGTTCCCTATCGTCATAAATCCATTTAATTGCATAAGCATCAGATAAAACTGTAAACTCCCTGGATTGAAAATACGCTCGATACACATCACTATTAGAGGGAATAGAAATTACATTCTCTAAAATAGTTGCGTTTTCTTTAGGGGCAAAATAGTTTAATCCTTGGTTCATAAAACTGGAAGTAAGGCATGGAAGAATGTATTTTCCTGTTGGCTCTTTAGGTAGTTCTTTAGCTTTATAAGGTAACTTTTTTGTATTTATCCTTTCGAATAAATATTTCATCTGATACTTTTTCCATTCAACCTTATTGAAGGATCTTATCGCCCTTTCTTCTTCTTCTGTTAACTCACAATTTTTCAGAC
Organism: Bacillus sp. FSL K6-1000; assembly: GCF_038630785.1. Classification (NCBI taxonomy): domain Bacteria; kingdom Bacillati; phylum Bacillota; class Bacilli; order Caryophanales; family Bacillaceae; genus Bacillus; species Bacillus sp. FSL K6-1000. The sequence goes on from NZ_CP152042.1 coordinate 2,964,861, forward strand.
CTGTAGCAGTTAAATAAGACTCCAGCTCACCAACACGTTCAGTTTCTAACTCGGCTATGAAGCTTTCCATAAAATCAAAATCTATTTCATTTTTCAGTATGGGTAATGTTATTTTTTGCTTTTCTATAATATTTACATTAAAACTTGAACTACCCCAAGAAAAAGAACTGAAGGATTTCATCATTGTTGATAGGAAAAACTGTGCGTTCTTTTTATTAAATCTTTTATCTTTTGCCTTTAATATTTTAATTTTATCACCAGTAAAATATGGATTTTCTTGATAAAACATTGTTGCGGTATCTTGCCCAAAAGAAATTGTATTACCTTCATTTAAGAATTTTTCATCTTCATTAATAAAACCCTTTTGTCCATTGTTGGAACTCATTCTAACAACATAAGGATAGTCACCACTTTTTAAAACTTGGACTTTATTTGCATCAAATCTCTTTTTAGATGATAAGACCTCAAATAAATCACCTATTTTATATTCGCCCCACTTAACTTTCTCTAATTTTTTGTTAAGTGAGGCACCTATTTTCCCAAGCTTTCATCACCTTTGTTTTGCTGTCTTAAAATATTTGATACTTCCCAAGCTAAGTAGTCGCTTACAGTTTTTTTGAAATCTTGTATAGTAGGTTTAGTGTCTATTGGTGCGCTTTGATTCCAATCTGCACCATTATTAGGATCAATAGTACCTTCGTAGTACTCTTTTTCCGTAAAAAATTTGAGTTTGCTTTTTCCAAAGCGGACCAAGTTTACTAGCTCATCATATCGTTCTTTAGCATGATCAGTGTCTTTTAGGTTGTTAGTAGCTTTCTTACGGTTAGTTCTAGTGTATCCATCATTGGAGAAATCAATAAACTTTACAATCTCATCTTTATGATGTATTTCATTCACTTTAAAGACGTATATATTAGTTTGGACGCTTGATTTACCGATGAATATATCCACAGGCATTTTAATGCTTGCTAAAAGAGTATGCTTTTTCAATATTCTCTTATTGTATTCTTTAGCTTTTCCAGAACCTGCAGAGTTTTGAATAATAATTGCAGCATAACCTTTATTCATCATTCCAAGTGCTTTTTCAACAAAGTTCATCCCACTTCCATTGGCGGAATATGGTGGATTCAGAACAAAAGCATCTGCAGGGAATTTACCTTCAGTTTTACCAAAGCCATAATTTCCGTTAAAATCTTTCAAAGAGTCTTTGTTTAAAATATTTGAGCTTCCATCACCCATTAAAATCATATTTAGGATTGCCAACATATACACGCTTGAGAGCAACTCTAAGCCTAGCAATTGTTCAGCTTTTATTTTAATCTCTTTTTGAGTAAGTTCTTCAGGTGATGTAATATTATCTTTGGCATCATTAAGCATTTCATTCATAGCAGCAACCAACAATCCTGCAGATCCCGTAGCAAAATCCCACACATATGAATCTTTATTTACTCGTGCTAATTTAACCAAGAGAGTAGCAACATAAGATGGAGTAAGAACTACATCGTTAAGTTTGTCTTGGGAAAAGCCAAGCCATCCATACATCTCATTAAATAGCTTACCTGTGAAATCAGTTGTTAGCCCTATCTTATAGTATATGCCTAAATCATCTACAATTTTAGTAAAAACCCTTTTTAGTTGACTTTCGCCATTTTCAACCTTGTTGATATTATCAGTTAAAAGTGTGTTTTGCAAAGTCCTTATGATAAGTTCTTTTTTCTCATTTGGTAGTTCTTTTTCATTCAAAAATGCCCTTATTTTTCTTACTATTATTTCACCATCAGTATTTCCTTGTTCAGTAGAAGATTTTAAATCAGATTTTTCTAGAGGTGTAACTTTCCCAGGTATTCCAAGTGTTGCAATAATAGAAGCCGCAACTAAATAAACACGATCATTCTCACCTAATCCTTTTTCGTTTTGATAAATATCGTTATTAAGTTTCACTAAACTAGCATCTATCTCTTTTTCTCGTTGTTCTTTTAACTTATCAAGTTCTTCTTGTGATAAATGTAGTGTTTTTACTTTACTAATAAACGCATCAAAATTTGCAGGTGCTAAAAATGAAAGGTCTGAATACACCCCAACTCTTTGTCCTACCCCTAAATTGCTCTTTGAAACATAATAAACTCCAATTTCATGTTGGATTTTTCCAGTTTCATCTTTGTATCCTGTCACACCAATAGCAATAATATCTGTATAACTAGTATGATGTAGCAAAGCATTTGCATAATGCACGGCTCCATTTACTGCAAATGAATTTATATTTTTAAAATGCGGCTCATTTTTGGAAGTTTTATTTTCAACTTGTCCATTACTATCAAGTTTTACAAGTTTATCTTTATAGCCCTTATATTCAATAAGAACAGGATAAAAATCTAAATTCTTGTCTTGTAAAAGTAATTTTACATCAGGACGATTTGCACCTGATCCGCCATTCTTAGTAAAATAATCAGAAAGTGCTTTGTCTATTTCAGTATTTAAAGCCTCCTGTTCTAATTTATAATCTAATTTATAAGATTTAAGCCAACCGTTCGCTAAATCGGCAATATTTGGTTCTACTGATTTCCCCACTTGTTTATAACCTCCTATTATCTATGTCTTCTGTTATAAATTCTAATATTTCATCCACTCCACAATTAAGTACAATACAGATTTTTTCTATACTTTCAAGTGAAACATATCTATTTCTTTTTAAGCGTGTAATAATGTTTGCACTAATACTCGCCTTTTCAGCAAGTTCTGCATTTGTCATTTCCTTATCTATAAGCAATTTGAACAATTTATTGTAGCGGACAGCCATTGCTGAAGCCTCCTTTTAACATTCTAAACAAAATTTTAACACGAATACGTGAATAATTAAATTAGAATGTGAATATTGTGGCAAATAAATACCTATCAGTTTTCTTACTTCTACAAAAAATTTTGATTTCTTTCAAACAAAACACCAAAAACGATAGAAATATGGCATTTAAAGATGTTACGAAAGATTGGCTTGAACATAAAAAGCTAATGTAAAGGAATCAACTTTTACTCAAATTGAAGTTTTTAGAAATCACGTTTTACCCACTTTTGGGCATAAAACAATCAAAACATCTTGGATATTACTGAAAAAATAGAAGAAGACGAACTTCAAAAGTTCGCCTCCTACACTAAAAGATAAAATCAAATCGGCACGCCTTCAATTTTATATTTTTTAATGATCCCTCAAACCCTTGATATACAAAGGCTTTTTCTGTATTAACCAATAGAACCTTCCATTTCAAACTTAATCAAGCGGTTCATTTCAACGGCGTATTCCATTGGCAGTTCTTTTGTGAATGGCTCGATGAAGCCCATGACGATCATTTCTGTTGCTTCTTCTTCAGAAATTCCGCGGCTCATCAAGTAGAATAGCTGTTCTTCTGATACTTTTGATACTTTCGCTTCGTGCTCTAATGAAATGTTGTCGTTTAAGATTTCATTGTAAGGAATTGTATCAGATGTTGATTTGTTATCCATGATGAGTGTGTCACACTCGATGTTTGAGCGTGCACCTTCTGCTTTGCGTCCGAAGTGAACGATTCCGCGGTACGTTACTTTACCGCCTTGTTTCGAAATCGATTTCGATACGATCGTTGAAGATGTGTTTGGTGCAAGGTGAATCATTTTAGCACCTGCATCTTGGTGCTGACCTTTACCTGCAAGGGCAATACTTAATGTCATACCACGAGCGCCTTCACCTTTTAGGATGACTGCTGGGTATTTCATTGTCAGCTTAGAACCGATGTTTCCATCAATCCATTCCATTGTTGCATTCTCTTCACAAATCGTACGTTTTGTCACAAGGTTGAAGACGTTGTTTGCCCAGTTTTGAATCGTTGTATAACGGCAGTAGCCGCCTTTTTTGACGATGATTTCAACAACCGCACTGTGAAGTGAGTTTGTTGTGTAAACTGGAGCCGTACAGCCTTCTACGTAATGCACATGTGCGCCTTCGTCAACGATGATCAGTGTACGCTCGAACTGACCCATGTTTTCAGAGTTGATACGGAAGTATGCTTGAAGTGGAGTATCTACTTTTACGCCTTTTGGTACGTAGATAAATGAACCACCAGACCATACAGCCGAGTTAAGCGCAGCAAATTTGTTGTCAGTCGGAGGAATGACTTTTGCCCAGTGCTCACGGAAGATGTCTTCGTTCTCTTTTAATGCGCTGTCTGTATCTTTAAACACAATGCCTAGATCTTCAAGATCTTGTTTCATGTTGTGATACACAACTTCAGATTCATACTGAGCAGATACACCTGCTAAATATTTTTGCTCTGCTTCTGGGATACCAAGCTTATCAAAGGTTTGTTTGATTTCTTCTGGTACTTCATCCCAAGAACGCTCAGAGCGCTCAGATGGCTTTACGTAGTACGTAATTTCATCAAAATTTAATGCATTTAAATCTCCGCCCCATTGTGGCATCGGCATGTTGTAAAAGTGCTCAAGAGATTTCAAACGGAAGTCAAGCATCCACTGAGGCTCTTCTTTCATACGAGAAATTTCTTCAACGATCTCTTTTGTCAGTCCGCGCTCTGAACGGAAAATGGAAACGTCTTTATCAGAAAAGCCGTATTTATATTCACCAACATCTGGCATTTTTTTAGCCATCCATTTTCACTCCAATCTTATGATTTGCCGTTATCTTCGGCAGATGCGCCTTTTTCAAGCGCCTTCCATGATAATGTTGCACATTTGATGCGGGCTGGGAATTTTGCCACTCCCTGCAGCGCTTCAATGTCACCAAGATCAATGGAATCGTCGTATTCTTTTCCTTGCATCATATCGGAGAAAATCCGAGACATTTTCAAAGCAGTTTCAATATCTTTCCCTTTAATCGCCTGCGTCATCATTGAGGCAGATGCCATCGAAATCGAGCATCCTTCTCCTTCAAATTTCGCATCAGTGACTTTTTCGTCTTCGATTTTCATCGTAAGACGAATACGGTCACCACACGTTGGGTTGTTCATATCGACGACAATACTGTCGTTTAACACACCTTTGTTTCTCGGATTTTTATAATGATCCATAATCACTTGTCTGTACAGTGTGTCTAAGTTTACATTAAAAGACATTCGTAAAATACTCCTTTGTCTTACGGAGCGCTGCAATGAGTAGATCAATCTCTTCTTCTGTATTATACAGGTAGAAGCTTGCTCTTGCAGTCGCTGATACACCAAGCCATTTCATGAGCGGCTGTGCACAGTGGTGTCCAGCACGAATGGCGACACCTTCCGTATCCAGAACAGTTGACGCATCATGCGGATGGACGTCGTCTAAGTTAAACGTCACAAGCCCAGCTCGGTGCTGCGGTCCATAAACAGTCGCACCTTCAAGCTCCTTAAAGCGCTCAAGCGCGTAAGTGGCAAGCTGATGCTCGTAACGGCTGACTTCCTCCATACCGATGTCATTTAGGAAGTCAATTGCTTTTCCTAGTCCAACTGCTCCAGCAATAATCGGTGTTCCCGCTTCAAATTTCCACGGCAGCTCTTTCCATGTGGAATCATACAGATCCACAAAGTCGATCATTTCACCGCCAAACTCAGCAGGCTCCATATTATTCAACAGGTCCTTCTTCCCGTAAAGCACACCGATGCCAGTCGGTCCACACATTTTATGCCCAGAGAATGCGAAAAAGTCACAATCTAGATCCTGAACATCAATTTGCATGTGCGGAGTGCTTTGTGCACCGTCGACGACAATGATTGCCCCATGTTCGTGGGCAATTTTGGCGATCTCTTTAATCGGGTTGATGGTTCCTAATACGTTTGAGACATGTGTGACAGCGACGATTTTCGTTTGATGTGTGATCGTTTGCTTCACATCTTCAAGCGATAGCGTGCCGTCTTCCTGTAACGGAATGTATTTCAATGTGGCGCCAGTTGCTTTCGCTGCTTGCTGCCAAGGGATGATATTCGCATGATGCTCCATATGCGTAATGACAATCTCATCGCCTTCTTTGAGGTTGGCTCTAGCATAGCTGATCGCCACTGTGTTTAGTGCAGTCGTTGTACCTCTAGTAAAAATAATCTCCTGGACAGATGAAGCACGGATGAATGCACGAACTTTCTCTCTCGCACCCTCGTATGCGTCCGTTGCTCTTGTGCCAAGGGTATGAACACCCCGGTGGACGTTCGAGTTGTAAGACCGGTAATACTCATTCATTGCATCAATGACCACTCTTGGTTTTTGAGAAGTCGCTGCACTGTCCAAATACACCAAATCATGTCCGTTCACTTGCTGATGAAGGATTGGAAATTGCTCACGAACGTCTTTGATATTCATTATTTTACTTTCCTTTCAATTACAGAAATCAGCTGCTTTTTAACTCCTTCAATCGGCAGTTCTTTCACAACTGGATTTAAGAAGCCGTAAATCACAAGTCTTTCTGCATCTTCTTTGGAAATTCCGCGGCTCATGAGGTAGTACAATTGAATTGGATCGACACGTCCAACAGAAGCAGCGTGCCCTGCTGTCACATCATCTTCATCAATTAATAGAATTGGGTTTGCGTCACCGCGTGCTTTCTCACTCAGCATGAGGACACGTGATTCCTGCTCTGCATTTGACTTTGTTGCGCCATGCTCGATTTTGCCAATTCCGTTAAAGATAGAGGATGCTTGATCCTTCATCACACCATGCTTCAAGATATACCCTTCAGAGTTTTTACCGAAGTGGATGATGCTTGTTGTGAAGTTTTCTGTTTGGTTTCCTCGGCCGACAACAACTGATTTCGTATCACCGAATGTACCGTCGCCCATCAGTTTTGTGATGTTTTCAGACACAACGTCTCCATCATTCATCAGACCAAGCGCCCATTCGATTTTACTGTCACGGCCATTAGCCATACCACGTCTGTTTACATATACTGTGACACCTTCTGCAAGGTTATCTACAGCACCGTATGTGACGCGGGCGTTTGCACCTGTGAACACTTCAGAAACGATATTGAAGATCGCTTCTTCCGGTTTTGCTGTACTGATGTAGTTTTCTACATATGTCACAGCACTATGATCGTCTGCTACGACGATGACATGGTTGAACAAAGTCGTTTCGTCATTTTCATGAAGATAAACAGCTTGAATTGGTGCTTCAAGCTCAACGTTTTTCGGAACATAGAGGAAAGCTCCGCCATTCACTAAAGCAGCGTGTAAAGCTGTTAGTTTATGCTCATCCACTTTCACTGCATCTGTCATGAAGTATTGTTTCACTAAATCTCCATGCTCACGAATCGCTGTATGAAGATCCGTGAAGATCACACCTTTGTCTTTCGCTTCAGCTGAAAGAGACAAATAGGCCGGCGTTTGATCACGCTGAATGTAAACTGTCTTATCTGTGTCCTCTAAATCAATAAGAGATTTCACTTCTTCAGGAAGCTCTTCTAATGATCCAAATGGTGCACTTTCGACTGTATGCTGTTTGAAATTCGTTAAATTCCATTTTGAAATATTCGTTTTGTCAGGCTTTGGCATTGGGAGGTCTTCTGCTTTTTCAAGAGCCTGTAAGCGAAGGGAGCTCATCCATGCCGGTTCCTGATGCTTCTCGGAGAAGCTTTTGACATAATCTTGATCTACTGATAATTTCGTTTCTAATGTCATCAATAATCCTCCTAACGCTTACGCTTCTTGACCAACAGTTTCGTCTTCAATTCCTAACTCTTTTTTAATCCAATCATAGCCTTCTGCTTCTAGACGCTGTGCGAGTTCTGGTCCGCCAGATTTCACGATACGACCTTGCATCATGACATGAACGTGATCTGGTGTGATGTAGTTCAGTAGACGCTGATAGTGAGTGATCATTAAGCAGCCGAAGCTTTCGCCGCGCATTTTGTTAATTCCTTTAGAAACAACTTTCAGGGCATCGATATCAAGACCAGAATCGATTTCGTCAAGGATGGCGATCTTTGGTTCAATCATCATTAATTGAAGAATTTCGTTGCGTTTTTTCTCCCCGCCTGAGAAACCTTCGTTTAAGTAGCGCTGTGCCATATCTGGGTCCATTTCAAGGAACTCCATGTTTTCGTCCATTTTGCGGATGAACTTCATAAGAGAGATTTCATCGCCTTCTTCTCTGCGTGCGTTAATAGCAGAACGAAGGAAGTCAGCATTTGTGACACCGCTGATTTCAGATGGGTATTGCATCGCAAGGAAAAGACCAGCTTGAGCGCGCTCATCTACTTCCATTTCAAGGACATCTTCGCCATCAAGCAAGATGCTGCCTTTTGTTACTTCATATTTAGGGTGACCCATAATTGCAGCAGATAAAGTAGATTTACCTGTTCCGTTTGGTCCCATTACTGCGTGGAATTCTCCACCTTTTATCTCGAGGTTTACACCCTTTAAGATTTCTTTCCCTTCAATCTCAACGTGCAAGTCCTTAATTGTTAATGTCGAAGCAGTCATATATCGATACCTCCAAAATAATCATTATTCTCAATTTATTCTCATTCTAATTTTATAACAAATTAAAACTGAATACAACACATTCACGATAAGCGTGAGAGGATGCTCTCAAAATTCTAACAAAAAAAGCAGGTAGATAAAAGGATTTATGTCGAAAAGACTGTTTTCATAAAGAAAGGGCGGGAAACTGTTCTCCCCGCCCCTCAGCTATTATTAGCCTCTTATATTCATTTTTGCGAGCTGTCTTTTCTCATCTCGATAGGACTGCTCTCGTTTATATTCCACTTTCATCCTTAAGTCATGGTCTCTTTCGTACTCTGCATAGCTCATGCCATGAGCTTGATGCATGGCCTTTTCCATCTCGGCGGTATAATCCAATCCCAGTGTACTATGGTCCGAACAAATAATAAACCATTCCCTTCCTTGAGTGTAGCTTTATTGTAGCAAACGTATGCGGCTTCACTCAAAAGGGATATGACGCTCTATGACGTCATATTTTCTCACACATTCGGTTGAGAAGTACTCAACTCCTTGATATGGAAAAATACCTTGTTTTCCTTCTTTTAATGCGTCTGTCCTCCAAATTCATCAATACATTGCTGAACGACAGTGATTCCTTGGCTTAGTGCTGCCCCGCCGCCAAAAGCTGCCGCCACGCTCACAACCTCTAGCAGATTCTCTTCTGTCGCCCCTTGATCGAGCGCTCCCTTTGTATGATAAATCATGCAGTATTCATCCTGCGCATGAATACTGATGCCGAGGGCAATCATTTGTTTTTCCTTTTGCGTTAATGAATCGCTTTGAAAGCACTGCTCCGTAAATTCATTAAATTTCTTTCCAAACACCGGCATTTTCTTCTGGAATTCACCCATTGCGGTTTTATAATCAGTCAGTGATTGCTGCATGGATCCGCTCATATGCTGTTCATTCATTTTGATTCCATCCCTTCAGGTCATTTGTACGTTTTTATTATGAGCGAGATTTGAAAAAATACACAAAAAACCTCGCTTTGAGGAAAGCGAGGTTGAAATGTTGTTATTCAGATACAGGCAATACTGCACCGTCATATTTTTTGTCGATGAATTCTTTGATTTTATCAGAGTGAAGAACTTCCATTAATGCCTTGATCTTATCTGATTTTTCGTCACCTTTGCGAACCGCAACGATGTTTGCATATGGGTTGTTCTTTGTTTGCTCAAGTTCGATTGAATCTTTTTTCGGATTCAATTTATTTTGGATCGCATAGTTGACGTTGATAAATACAGCATCGCCTTCACTGTTTTCATAAGCTTTCGCAGTTAATTCAGGCGCGATTTTTTTGAATTTTAGGTTCTTTGGGTTTTCTTTAATGTTCTTTACTGTTGCGTTGATTGTATCAACCTTTGGATCAAGCTTGATGACACCAGCATTTTGCAGAAGGGCAAGCATACGGCCTTGTTCAGCTACGTTGTTTGTCATGATGATTGTGCCGCCGTTTGGAATATCTTTTACTGATTTGTATTTCTTAGAGTAGATACCGAAAGGCTCAAGGTGAACCGCACCAGCACTCACTAGGTTATAATCTTTGTTTGATTTATTTTCTTCGTTTAAGTAAGGGATATGTTGGAAAAAGTTCGCATCCACTTCTTTTTCAGCTAACGCTTTGTTGTACATTTTATAATCGCTAAGCACTTTCACTTTTAAATCGTAGCCTTTTTCTTTTAGAAGTGGTTTTGCTTCTTCAAGAATTTCGGCATGCGGCGTTTTTGAAGCGGCAACCGTAATGGTTTTGCTTTCACTTGCGTTATTAGATGAACCGCACGCAGCTAAAATACCTGCAAATGCTAGAAATAGTGCACTTAAAATCAATTTCTTCATGAATAAATCCTCCCTTAACGTTTATCAATTTTATTTGTAATCAAATCACCGATTATTTGAATAATAAAGACGATGATGAGAATAAACACAGTGGCTACAAGTGTGACATCTGTATTACCAGATTGGTACCCTTCCACATAGGCGAGGTCACCAAGTCCGCCTGCTCCAATTGCACCTGCAATCGCAGTAGAGCCAATTAGAGCAATCGCTGTTACGGTAATACCTGAAATAAGGGCTGGCAATGATTCTGGAAGCAATACTTTGAAAATGATTGTCGACGTTTTTGCTCCCATTGATCGTGCTGCTTCAATGACTCCTTTGTCTACCTCACGCAGTGCAATTTCGACAAGACGTGCATAGAATGGAGCTGACCCTATGACAAGGGCAGGGAGTGCTGCATTTGGACCTAGAATCGTATGCATTAAGAATTTCGTGAACCCTAGTAAAAGAATAATTAAAATGATAAAAGGAATCGATCTGAAAATGTTGACGACAGCGCCGATGACAGCATTAATCGGTTTATTTTCCCAAAGACCGCCTTTTCCTGTAAGGAAGAGCAGGAGCCCTAAGATAATCCCGATGACAAAGGCAAATGCCAATGAAATCAGTGTCATATACACCGTTTCACCTGTTGCACTCCAGATGACGTCTAAATCAACGTTCGGAAACCATTTCTCAAACATGTGTCATCACCTCGATTTCAACCTGTTTGCTTTGGATATAGGCGATGGCTTTTTCTACCTCGGTCTCTTCTCCATTAATGTGGATAAAGAGTGTTCCAAACGCGCCTTCCTGCGTTTGAGAAATCTTCCCTTGAAGGATGTTCACATCGACATGAAACGATCGAATGATTTCTGTGATCAGTGGCTGCTCGGCAGAGTCTCCAATAAAGGACAACCGTACGACCTGACCTTCTTTTACTCGTTCTAGGACGTGCTCGATTGTTTCTTTCGCTTCTTCTGGTTCCGCAAGCTGTTTCACAAATCGCTTCGTCATTTCTTCCTTCGGCTGTCTGAAGACACGCAATACTTCGCCTTCTTCGACAATACGTCCATTTTCCATGACCGCGACGCGATGACAAATTTTGCGAATGACGTGCATTTCATGTGTAATGAGCACAATCGTGAGCCCTAACCGTTTATTGATATCGGCCAAAAGCTCAAGGATTGAATCGGTCGTTTGCGGATCTAGCGCAGATGTCGCTTCGTCACATAGAAGAACCTTTGGATCATTCGCTAATGCTCTCGCAATGCCGACACGCTGTTTTTGCCCGCCGCTCAGCTGAGACGGATACGCATTTTCTTTTCCTTCTAAACCGACCAATTTAATCAGTTCATTCGCACGTTCTCTCCGTTTTGATGTCGGTACCCCTGCGATCTCCAGCGGGAACATAATATTCTGTCTCACCGTTCTTGACCAAAGTAGGTTAAAGTGCTGGAAGATCATGCTGATTTCTTGTCTTGCTTTCCGAAGTTTCGCATTCGATACTTCATTGATCCGGTTGCCTGCCACTTCAACAATTCCTTCTGTTGGCAGCTCCAGACCGTTTAATAGGCGAATAAGCGAGCTTTTTCCTGCACCACTATACCCGATAATTCCGAATATTTCACCTTTATCAATATCCAAGTTGACGTCTTTCACGGCATCAACATTTCCGCTTTTTGAATGATACGTTTTTGATACATTCTGTAAATGGATCACAGTCTGATCACCTGCTTTCTTGCTGAATCTATAGGTTTCCATCACATACGTTATTTATTCTTCTTTCTGTCATGACTCTAGCCTGACGCCAGGTCAGTAAAAAAGACCTAACTGCAACGCAAGCAGAAAGGCCTTTTATGTCAATTACGCCTTTCTCTCATCTTTCAAAGCGCTGCGGCTTTGAGTGAATTGGCACCAATTTCAGCTATGCTGACGGTTGCCGGGTTTCATAGGGCACGTCCCTCCACCTCTCTTAATAAGAGAAAATATGTTGTTTTATGTGATGTTCATGTTTTTACTAACGTAGAATATCATGCTATCTGAGATATGTCAACGCTGTAAATCGCTAATTTCCAAGTAAACAACTACGTTATCATTTTTCGAAAAAAACCGTTCGTCAGCCAAAGCACTGCCTCTAGTCTAAGGAGCGCACGGAATGACCCTTTGACTTTGACTTGTCCTCTGCTGATTAACTGCTGTAAGGACATATCTCCATCTAATAATTGTAGAATCTCTTTCCTCTCACCATAAAAGATGAGATCCGATAACTCAATTGCAGGTAGTTTCTTCACTTCACCACGTTCATCCACAATCAATGTACAAGAGTCAGTTTCCGCCTCAAATGTAATCTTCAAGGATGATGATGAGAGCAGCGGTTTTAATAGTAAACGCTGCCCTGTGTTACCATGGGCTTTCACATTTTCCACATGTATAACCTCCCTGTCATTTGGTTATACATAACATTTCTCTACAAACATCTTCTTGTCCTTTATAAATAACTCGACAAATTTTCAAATGAATTTCTTGAAATATGACAAAAAACCGCTTTATTTAGCGGTTTCAATCATTTCATGAAGATATGGAACTGAGTGAAAGGCATAGCCTTTTTGCACCAACTCTCCTTTTTTAAACAGTAGAAAGCAAGGAACACTCTCGATCTCAAATGCTTTTGCAAAACCTGGTGAATAGTTTAAATTGTTTTCGTAAAATGGTACATCCGGCTGCATGGCGTCTACGACTGCCAGCATTTTCTTTGCCAGCTGGCATGTTCCGCAAAACGGTGTATATAAGTATAAAAGAAATAAATCGTCCTCTATCTCTTTGAATTCGCGTTCTTCAATCTCTTTCATAATACGTCCACCCTCATAAATATTTCGAATGAACATCAATGTTTGCAGCTAATAGGATAGATGCAATGTGGGCTGACGGTGAAGCGGCCACTTCGCGGTACGTTCTATCGACAAAAAGATGAAGTGCTTCAGGGAATTCTTTTCGAAATTGCTTCCGCAGTTTGTCGCCTGCATCGTCACTGTCTGCTAATATGTAAACGTCTTTCCCCACTAAATCGTCCACAAGCTGGTCCAGCTTCGATGTACTGATCGTGCCATTGGTGCAAATGATGGTAACAGGTTCACTTATGACTTCTTTCAGCTTTTGTTTGTCTGTTTTACCTTCTACAATGATGACCTTTTCTATCTCGACATTCATCACGATCACCCGGCCCTTTTGACGTTGATTCACTTCTTCCTTAGATTACAATCTTTCATCCAGGTTGTAAAGATTGGGCGCCTCGTCATCAAAAAGACTGCAGTTTTTGTTCACTGCAGTCTCCTCTGTGATTAGCACCACCCATTTTCATCGTCACAGTCTACATATTTTTCTGTCCCATCGGTCAATGTATCCGTTAGACGATAAAAACGATTTTGATCATAGGAATATCCCGATTTCAGCTCATATTGGTTTTCACTAATCATTGTGCCAATCTCTTCATTTTGATGATAAAGCACCATGCCGCTTTCTTTGAATCGTCCAGTGACATGCTCTGTTATATCCACCTGTTCTTTTTGAAAAGACAAATTGGACACCCCCCATAAAGGTAGAGTGTCCAATTTCACATGAATTAGTCTTCTTTTGTCATTTCTTCATATTGCTCAGCAGTCATTAAGTTCTCGATTTCAGATGCATCAGCTGGTTCTACAACGATCATCCATGCTTTTTCATATGGAGAGTCGTTGACGAATTCTGGGCTGTCATCCAGCTCATCGTTCACTTCGACGATTGTGCCATTGATCGGTGCATAAAGTTCAGAAACTGTTTTCACTGATTCTACACTTCCGAAAGGCTCGTCCGCTGTGATTTTGTCTCCTACTTCAGGAAGCTCAACGAACACGATATCGCCAAGCTCAGATTGAGCAAAATGCGTAATACCGATACGCACCTTATCTCCTTCTACTTTGACCCATTCATGTTCTTCTGAATAACGTAAATCTTTTGGTGTGCTCATTCAATACCCCTCCAGTCTTTTCTTACAATCTATATTGAAGATACCACAATCTGAATGAAAGTTACATCATTTCCAGACGCTTTTAAATGTATCTTCGTTAAATCCAACTGTTACTCGTTTACCGTCTGTTATAATCGGGCGCTTGATCAGCATTCCGTTAGACGCGAGTAATTCTAGCTGCTCGTCCTCTGACATTGCAGGAAGTTGATCTTTCAGCTGCAGCTCCCGGTATTTTTGTCCGCTTGTATTAAAGAATTTCTTCAGCTCTAAACCGCTTTTTTCGTAAAGGGCTTTTAATGTTTCTTTATCAGGCGTCTCTTCGACGATATGTATGCTGTTGATGTCTTTATTGTGTGCTTCCAGCCACTTTTTTGCTTTTCGGCATGTACCGCAAGATGGGTATTCGTAAAAATCTAAAGCCACCATTTTCACCTCCTGCAAATTGTGACAACATTTTATCACAAAATATTTTAAAAACCTAAATGTATGCTTACAAAAAGGTGCGGAGTGATATCCGCACCTTTTAAGCCATCCTTATACGATATATTTCTCTGCTTCAAAGATTCGTTTTGCCACTTCACGCTTTTTGGCGATGACATTGATTGGAGTAAATCTTGTCAGCTTGCGAAGGGCTGACAGGCTCATGCGGAGTGAATCTCCTTCCTCCATCGCAATCAAGGATTCTTTTGCATGGGCTTCAATCTTTAAGAAAGCCTCCTGCGTGAAAATTTGTGTGTAAGCCAGCTTTTGAGCGTTCTTTTCTACGCCTGATGCAGCGATTGCCTTTTCCGTACGCAAAATTGCTGATTCAGCAGCAAAAATTTCATTGACGATATCGGCTATGTTCACAAGAATTTCTTGCTCTTTGTCTAAGGCTTTCCCGTATTTCATGGCTGCCATACCAGCTACCATTAAGGCGACCTTTTTCGCATGGGCGAGCAAATATTTTTCTTGATCGAGCGGCTGATCGCCTGGCTCTTCCGGCATCATCATCATTAGCTCTTCCTGTAAGGTCTGCGCTTTTTGAAGCAGCGGAAGCTCTCCTTTCATCGCTTTCTTCAAGAATGTACCTGGTACAAGCAAACGGTTGATTTCGTTTGTCCCTTCAAAGATCCGGTTAATTCGTGAGTCGCGATAGGCTCTTTCGACCTCGTATTCTTGCATGAATCCATATCCGCCGTGAATCTGCACGCCTTCATCCACAATATAATCTAACGTTTCAGAGCCAAGGACTTTACAGAGAGAGCATTCAATCGCATATTCCGCAATGGATTGAGCAATTTGTTTGCCGTCTTTTTGCTCTTCGTCACTTAATAGACCCATCCGCTGTTCAAATAATCCAACCGTGCGGTAAACAGCACTTTCCATCGCATAGAGCTTTGCTGACATATTGGCTGCTTTTTCACCAATTAAGCTGAATTGAGAAATTGGTGTTTTGAACTGCTTACGCTGGTTCGCATATTCGGCCGACAATTGAATCACGCGCTTTGATGCACCGATTGTGCCGACTGCCAGCTTGTAGCGTCCGATATTTAAAATGTTAAAGGCAATCACATGTCCTCTGCCAGCTTCACCGAGCAAATTCTCCTTCGGTACTTGGGCATCTTCAAGAATTAATGTTCTTGTCGATGATCCTTTAATGCCCATCTTTTTCTCTTCAGGTCCCGTTTTGACACCTGGAAAATCCTTTTCGACAATAAAAGCAGAGAAGTGTTCACCATCAATCTTCGCATATACAACAAAGACATCGGCAAATGCGGAGTTTGTGATCCACTGCTTTTCTCCATTGAGGACATAATGGGTACCTGCTTCATTCAGAACCGCAGTTGTTTTTGCTCCAAGAGCGTCAGAGCCTGATCCTGGCTCAGTGAGTGCGTACGCCGCAATGGTTTCACCAGAGGCGAGTCCTGGCAGGTACGTTTCCTTTTGCGCTTGATTTCCGAAGAGCACGATCGGCAGAGAACCAATACCGACATGAGCGCCATAGGAAAGTGAGAAGCTGCCTGCTCTAGCGAATTTTTCAGTAATGATTGCTGAACTGATTTTATCTAATCCAAGCCCGCCGAATTCTTCAGGTACATCGGCTCCTAAAAGCCCAAGCTCTCCAGCCTTTTTGAGAAGCCTGACCGAATGCTCGAACTCATGGTTTTCAATTTGATCTATATGCGGAACCACATCTTGTAATATATAATCCTCTGTTGTCTTTCCAATCATTTGATGTTCATCAGAGAAATCCTCCGGTGTAAAGATATGCTCATAATTCGTCTCATCAATTAAAAAGCTTCCACCCTTTTTTACATCTTCCAATGCTTTCATCCTGATTTCCCCCTTTAGATCAATTCAAAAATTCCTGCTGCTCCCATGCCCCCGCCGATACACATTGTGACAATACCAAATTGCTCGTTTCGCCGTTTCATTTCATGAATAAGTGACAGCGTTAGTTTTGTTCCTGTACAGCCGAGCGGATGTCCAAGCGCAATTGCCCCGCCGTTGACATTCACTTTTTCTTCATCAATTCCTAAATGGCGAATGACTTGAATTGCCTGAGAGGCAAACGCTTCGTTTAATTCAAACAGTCCAATATCCTTCAGCTCAAGTCCAGCGATTTTCAGCGCACGCGGTATGGCTTCAACCGGACCGATCCCCATCACCTCAGGCGGTACACCGCCAACAGCAAATGCTCTGAATTTAGCGAGCGGCTGAAGAGAAAGTAAGGATGCTTTCTCGCGATCCATCATCATCACACACGCAGCCCCGTCACTTGTTTGAGACGAGTTCCCTGCAGTCACCGTACCTTTTGTCGAAAAGGCTGGACGCAAAGTGGAAAGAATCTCTTCCGTTGTACCTGCTCTCACACCTTCATCCTGTGAGAACGTGAATTGATGCTCTTCTAATTGATATTGTTCTCCTATCCGCCGGTCTGTTACATCAACGGGCACAATTTCATCAGAAAACTTCCCTTCTTGAAGTGCCTTTGCTGCCTTTTGATGACTCCTCACCGCAAAGGCGTCCTGATCTTGACGTGTGACCTGATACTTTTGCGCCACTTGCTCTGCCGTGTGCCCCATGCTCATGTAGTATTCAGGTGCTTGCTCTGCCAAGAGAGCATTCGGACGAATGGAATGCCCCATCATCGGCACCTGCGACATCGATTCGACTCCTCCGGCTAAAATCGTGTCTGCCTGCCCGAGCATAATTCGTTCACCCGCATAAGCGATAGACTGAAGACCAGACGAGCAGTAACGGTTTATGGTAATGGCAGGTACCGTATACGGCAGTCCCGCTAGTGCTCCAATATTTCGTGCTACATTTAACCCCTGCTCTGCTTCTGGCGTTGCACAGCCAATGATCAAATCGTCTATTTGACCGTCGTATTCACCGGCACGCTTTAACGTTTCTTTTACACATAATGCGCCCATATCATCAGGCCGGACATGTTTTAACGATCCTTTTTTCGCCTTCCCTACTGGTGTTCTTGCGCCAGCGACAATGACTGCTTCTCTCATTTTGACTCCCCCTTAGTTACGTAAAGGTTTTCCTTTGACGAGCATGTGCTGCATACGTGCCTGTGATTTCACTTCTCCTACAAGACTTAAAAAGGCTTCTCTTTCAAGCTCTAATAAGTATTGCTCCTCTACCTCTGTTCCAAATGGTAGTTTCCCGCCGGAAATGACATGAGCTAATTTTTTTACGATGGTCATGTCATGCTCTGAAATGTATCCTGACAGTCTCATATTTTCAGCAGCCAAAATCATCGCTGCATAGCCTGTTTCTCCCATGATCGGCACCTTTTGCTTGAGCGGCGCGCGATAACCGGCTTCATCAAGAGAGAGCACCAGTTGTTTTGCATCATAGATCAGGTGATCCCCGTTCATACTAATCCGGTCGCTCACGCGGAGCATGTTCATATCCCGCGCTTCCTCAGCTGAAGTTGATACTTTTGCCATTGCAATTGTTTCAAATGTTTTCAGCGTGGCATCCTGTATAGCCGTCTGCGACGGCTTCGCTGACCCTTGCAGGTGACGAAGATATAATTCTTTATTTCCACCGCCCCCTGGAATCAGTCCAACTCCCGCTTCCACAAGTCCCATGTAAGTTTCGCTGGACGCCTGTATAGCCGCTGCCGGCAGACAAACCTCCGTACCGCCTCCTAATGTCATCCCAAACGGTGCGGCTACAACTGGGCGGTCGCTATATTTCACCTTCATCATCGCCTGCTGGAAGCGCCTGATCACAAAGTCAATTTCAAAGAAATTGTCGTCCTGTGCTTCCATTAAAATTAGGGCAAGGTTGGCGCCAACACAGAAGTTCTTCCCTTGGTTTCCGATGACAAGCCCTTTGTAATTCTTTTCCGTCTCATCAACAGCGCGATTGATCATATCGATGACATCTAGTCCAATGGCATTGCTTTTAGAGTGAAATTCGAGCAAGGCGACATCATCACCAATATCAATCAAGCTCGCACCAGAATTTTTGAAGATGACGTCCTGTTTCTTTTTCAATCTAGCTAAAGAAATATGTTTGTCGTTCCCTTTTTCCTGTACGTAAGCCCCATCCTGATAAAACGCACGCTCTCCATCAGCATTCTCTTGATAGAATGTGTCGTGTCCTTTTGACAGCATGTCTTGCACCCATGCTGGGATGCTGTGGCCTTCTCCTTCCATGCGCTCGGCGGCTTTTTTGACGCCTATTGCATCCCACAGCTCAAATGGGCCGTGCTGCCAGCCGAATCCCCATTTCATTGCGTTATCGATGGACTGAATATCATCCGCAATTTCGCCTTTTAGATGCGCTGAATAAAGAAGTACGGGCGCTGTCATATTCCAAAGCAATTGCCCTGCACGGCCATCTTGATAAATAAGCGCTTTCAACTTTGCTTTTGTACCCTTTTGCTGTTTCGCCATCTCAATGCCTGGATCTTTAAGCTTTGTGCGCTCTCCATATGTGAGCGTCACTGGATCAAGCTCTAAAATGACCTTGCCATTTTTTTGATAAAATCCTTGTCCTGCCTTGCTGCCAATCCATCCTTTTTCGAGCATTCTTTCAATAAACTCAGGCAGCTGGAAAATCTCTTTTTCCTTTCCTTCTACCTGTTCATAGACGTTTCGTGCCACATGAGAAAATGTGTCAAGCCCCACTACATCAAGTGTACGGAAGGTCGCACTTTTCGGTCTTCCAATGAGAGGTCCTGTGACAGAATCCACTTCTCCAATGGTGTATTTGTTCTCAAGCATTTCACGCACTGTGACAAGAAGCCCATACGTGCCAATGCGGTTTGCAATAAAGTTCGGTGTGTCTTTAGCTTCAACCACACCTTTGCCGAGTACATCCTCGCCAAATGTTTTCATAAATGAAAGTACTTCTGGATCGGTTTCTTGAATAGGAATGATTTCTAAGAGCTTTAAATAACGAGCTGGGTTAAAAAAATGTGTGCCTAAAAAGTGGCGTTTAAAATCATCTGATCGGCCTTCTGCCATTTTTTCAACCGAAATACCAGATGTATTGCTCGAAACGATGCTTCCTTCTTTGCGGTGTTCGTCGATGAGAGAGAATACGTGTTGTTTTATGCTGAGCTTTTCAGTGACGACTTCAATGATCCAGTCAGCATCGTGTAATAAGGAAAGGTGGTCTGTGAGATTTCCCGGTGTGATGTATGATAGGTTTTTTGCTGAAGTAAGAGGTGCTGGCTTTTGCTTTAACAATTTTTTCATCGCTTCTTGACTTAATCGATTCCGAACACTAGGGTGATCAAGCGTTCGCTTTTTCGCCGTTTCTTCTTTTGTCAGTTCATTTGGCACAATATCTAGCAGTGTTACTGGTATCCCGATATTGGCTAGATGCGCAGCAATGCCTGAGCCCATGACACCTGAACCAATGACAGCCGCCTTGCGAATATGTTTGCCCATAAATATCCCCCTAAACATTTTGAATGAACAGTCATTCATTTTTTGTCCAAAAAAAAGCAATGCCTCTTTCTTTATCTTAAAAGATTTTCCGAAACAGTTCAATAGCGGATTTCAAAAATTTACACATTCTCATGTGCCTTATTTTGCGGCGTATGAATTAAAGATCAAAGGGAATTGTAAGAATGGAGGTGATGTCCACATGTCTCGTTTGAAGAAAAACCCATCGAAAGCAGGAGTAAGTGCTGCAAGTGTAAAAGGAAACGCAGGTCCATCACAGGAAGCAGACCTAGGCGGGAAAAAAACCAGTCAAAATCAGCAATATAAAAAGAATCAGTAAGGAAACAAAATCGTAAGGAGGAACACATGTTGAACAATCAGCCAATGAATATGCCCCCAGAAGTCATTTCAGTGAAGGATTCCTTGTACTTAGAGGATATGCTCAACTGGAACTTGATCGCCATGAAAAAGGCTCATTTTATGGCCGAGCATTGCCAGGATCAAACATTGAAACAAGAATTAAATCAAGTTGGCCAAATGCATCATCAGCATTACACACAAATTCTTCAGCATTTAGGCAGCTCAGGGCAAGGCCAGTCTACTGGCTTTATGCAATAGGAGGAAAAAACATGGAACAGCAAAACCAACAAAAAATCGGGAATCCACAAACCCCGGTTCCCACAACTACAAACATGAACGATCGTGATTTCGTTACAGATCTCTTGTCTACTGAAAAATACATGACAAGTGGATACAACACAGCGCTCAATGAATTCAGTCATGAATCTCTTTACCAGGATATTCAGCGAATTGCGCTGGAAACACAGAAAACACAAAGACATTTATATGATGTCATGTTCCGATATGGCTGGTATTCTGTTGAAGCGGCTGATCAGCAAAAGCTCCAGCAGACACACCAGAAATTCCAGCAAACACTGACAGATCAATCTCCGTACGGATCATCACAAATGTCATAAGAAAAAAACTGCCAGTCTGATGCTGGCAGTTTTTTAACGGTCTTTATTGGCGCGATGAGCTTCGTTCAACTGTTTGATTCGTTGAATCGTGTGTTTGATTTCTTCTTTTGCTTCCGGATACGTTTCATTGAAATGCTTTGCTAGCGGCGGCATGCTTTTGGCAATATGAGAGTAGATCACCCATTGTTTCACATCTTGTTTCAGCTCGTCTGTTGATTCACCGAGCAGCAGCTCTGTATATTTATCAAGCAAGCCTTCCAGCTTTTCATCTAATTCATTTCCCATTGATATTCCGCTCCTTTTTCAGAAAAAAGCCTGACTCTGTGAGACACAGATGTCAGGCTTTTGACATACGATTATCTTGCAGCAAGAAATGTTTCAGCTTGCGCTTGCTGCACAATACAGCGTCCTCTACCGTGCGGAATACATAATGGTGTTCCAAATAGAGGATCTGTTGTCACTTGGCAATTCATATCAAAGACATTTTTCACGAGATCACAATTAATCACTGTTTCTGGTCTGCCTTCTGCATAAATTGACTTGTCTTTAATCGCGACAAGATGATGAGCATATCTGCATGCGAGATTGAGATCATGAAGAACCATCACAATCGTGCGCTGCTCTTTCTCATTTAAATCAAACAGAAGGTCCAAAATTTCGATTTGATGCGTCATGTCTAAATATGTCGTCGGCTCATCTAACAAAATAATATCGGTCTCTTGGGCCAGCGTCATCGCAATCCATGCACGCTGCCTTTGTCCACCTGATAATGAATCAACGGTCCGATCAGCAAGATCTTCCATCTTTGTTGACTTCAATGCGCGATTCACTGCTTCTTCATCTTGCTTCGACCACTGCTTCAGCCAATTTTGATAAGGATATCTGCCTTGCTTCACTAACTGATGCACAGTTAATCCTTCTGGCGCTTCTGGTCCTTGTGGAAGAATAGCGAGCTGTTTCGCTACTTCTTTTGTTGGTAATTTTGCAATGGAATGACCTTCAAGCAGGACAGAACCACCCATTGGCTTCATGAGACGGGCCAAAGAGCGAAGTAGCGTGGATTTACCGCATCCATTACTGCCAATAAATACTGTGATTTCACCCTTAGGGATTGATACATTTAGTTCATCGATGATCATTGTTTCTCCGTAGCCTAAGCTTAAACCTTCAGTAGAAATGGCACTCATTCCGCTCAAACGCTCCTTTTCTCATCCAAATTTTTATATGAAATATCGTCTAGTACAGACGTAAAAGATCACTTATCTCAATTTAGTGTATCAGATTTAAGTGATCTTGAAAATCATTTTCAATTAAAAAATGAGAAAGTCTCGTTTATTTCTTCCTTTGGAATGTACGTTTGGTCCCATCCTCGAGCTTCAGATCGATCTGAATCCGCTGATAATCATCATCTAAATTAAAAGCAGCTAATAGTTCATTTACATACGCTTCATTGATCTTTGCACTAGGAATCGACATATCATTCAGCTTCATCTTCATCTCGCGCAAGGCTTCTTCCCCTTCATAGCGGACCCCATTCATATGATCACGAATGATTGCCTCCTCTTTGCCTCTTGCCTGACGGTAGGTCGCTTCGTATAATTCGTTTTTCTGTCCATATTGTACATGCAGATGCAGATGCTGAAATGGCAGTTCCTTCATTTGAACAGCTGACAGACTTTCTGCCTCTGCTTCATGTGTTTGTTGTAATGGTTCAATTGATTGACAGCCGGACAGCATAAAGAGCAGCACTCCTATTTGTCCCGCCTTCTTCCAACACATCATGTGTTTCCTCCTATTTCACAGCATCGCTTTTTATTCTTCTCCAGGCTCCTTTTTGTTATTCAATAAAACATCTCACTATGATAAATTTAAACAAAAAGGAGAACCGGATGATGAAAAAAACAGCCATTGTAACTGGTGCCAATAGCGGCTTTGGCAAGCTCATCACGATGCATCTCGCCAAGCAGGGCTATACAGTGATTGCCGGCGTCAGACAGGAAAACAATGCAAAAAAGCTCGCTGAAGAAATCGAGCAAGCCTCTTTATCCGGCATGATACATATTGAAGCGTTAGATGTGACTGATACGCAGTCGATCCAAGCATTTCAGAAGAAACTTCATGCCTACGCACCTATTACCCTGCTTGTGAACAATGCGGGAACAGCCTTTGCTGGTTTTGCGGAGGAGGTTCCTGTTGACACGTACCGCCAGCAATTTGAAGTGAATGTCTTCGGTGTGATGGAAATGACCCAAGCAGTCCTGCCGTTTATGACGAGCGGCGCAAAGATTTTCAATATGAGCAGTATCAGCGGATTAATGGGAATGCCTGCACTTTCTCCATATGTATCCTCTAAGTTTGCGTTGGAAGGCTATACAGAAAGCCTACGGATTGAACTAGCTTCGTTCGGTATCCAGGCGGCCTTAATTGAGCCGGGCTCTTTCCAAACAAATATTTGGAATACCTCCATGAACGAGCAAATGATTCAGCCAGCAGAGGGATCGAAATACATAAAACTCTATCAAAAGATGATGGCCCATATTGATGCCCAGAAATCCAACTATGGAGATCCTCGTGAAGTGGCAGCGCTTGTTGTTCGGTTAGCAGAGAAGAAGCGGCTGAAACGGCTGAGATATCTTGTTGGAAAAGGCGTACGACTTTCATTCACAGCAAAACAGCTTCTGCCGTGGAACATGTGGGAACACCTCATACTGCGTACACTCTCTTCAAAAAAATAAGCACAAAAAAACAGGTGGATATGTTGACCTCCACCTGTTTTTTTCATTTATTCGCTCTCTGACTGTCCAAGGGTAATATCTAAATTTTTGTTCTTTCCTTCACGGATGACAGTCATTGTGGTTTTATCGCCGACTTTTGTTTCTTTGTAAAGAATTTCTTTCAGCTGAGAGCTGTTCACTACGTCTTTCCCTTTGAACTTGATGATGACATCTCCAGATTTCAAGCCTGCTTTTTGCGCAGGTGAACCTTTTGAAACATCCTTTACGTAAATGCCTTTGCCGATTTGTTTATCAAATAAGCCGAGCGTATTTTCCTGATACGTCTCAGGCACTTGCTCAAGGTCAATCATTTGTACGCCAAGGTATGGACGTTCAACTTTTCCATTTTTCAACAGCTCATCTACAATCGGTTTGACATCGTTACTTGGGATGGCAAATCCGAGTGATTCCACACCGCTTTCGCTGATTTTCAAGCTGTTAATACCAATGACTTGACCATCTGTATTGATCAGTGGCCCCCCGCTGTTTCCTGGGTTAATGGCTGCATCTGTTTGCAGTACATTCATCTCCACTGTACCAGATGACGTATTTGCTTCAACAGTACGATCAAGACCACTAATGATTCCTTCTGTCACAGTACCTGAAAACTGTGCACCGAGCGGATTCCCAATGGCAATAACTTTATCTCCAGCACGAAGCTTAGAAGAATCACCAAAGCTCGCCACTTTATCAATGCCGTCTGCATTGATTTCAACAACGGCTAAATCTGTCATGACATCACTGCCGACAAGCTTTGCGTCTTTTGTTTTTCCATCGTATAGTGTGACCTTTAATTTATTGGCCCCTTCGACAACGTGGTTATTTGTAATAATGTACGCTTTTTTGCCATCTTTTTTGAAAATGACACCAGAGCCTGTTCCAGCTTCAGCTTCTGTTTGATCACCGCTCAGTCCAAATGAATTTTGTGTAGATTGATAGTTTGAGACCCCTACAATAGTGGGCTCTAAATCTTCTACCATATCAGCAACATTTGTGGCATTGGTGATTTGTTTTGTCGAGAAATTATCTGAGGCTGCCGGTTCGCTTGATGCAGTCTGCGTTTGCGTGTTGGCAGCTGTATCCTGTGACTGCGGCAAAAGCGGTGTAATGCCAAGTACAAGACCCCCGCCAATAATTCCTCCAAGAATCGGGCTGAGCCATGCCGCCTTCCGCTTTTTCTCCTTTTTTGACGCACGGTCATCCACCATTTGAGGAGAATGATTCGTCACACTCTCCTGCGCGGCAGATGTTTCGTTTTCATGCTGGTGAAAAACGAGTTCCTTCTCTTTTTCTGGTGCGTCTATTTGTTTCTCATTCTCTTGATGGGTATCTTCTTGATGGTTCATTTCATTGTCTTGATTCGTGTTTTCTGGATGATTCATCTTATTCTCTTCATCTTCTCTTCGGAAATCCATCGCTTGCACTCCTTTACATCATGTTTCATTTCATATGTCTAGATAGGACTCAGGTCCTCTTAATGGAAAGATCATTGAAAAATACTTTATGGCAATATGTCAAATTATATAATACTTATTCATAGAAAAAAAGCAAGGTGCGCACATTGATGAAAAGCACCTATTCATCCGCCTTTTGTCTATGCCCTTTTTTCCCTTGACCTTATCATAATCAAACATTATGGGATAATGATGAGAAGAATATGTGAAATTGTGAAAAAAGCATGTGATTGTTGACATGCCGCCTTTGTATCCCGTTATAATGACGTTGAGAGGATGTGGAAGACTTTGTCGTACACCATTTATTTAGTTGAAGATGAACAAAACTTAAATGAACTGTTAACCAAATATTTAGAGAGTGAGAATTGGAATGTCTCCTCTTTTTTAACCGGAGAAGCGGCACGCGAGGCAATGAACAAGCCGCCGCATCTATGGATTTTAGATATCATGCTGCCTGATACAGACGGCTACACCCTCATTAAAGAAATCAAAGCCGCATCACCTGACGTACCGGTCATTTTCATTTCAGCACGTGATGCCGATATCGACCGTGTCCTCGGTTTAGAGCTGGGAAGCAGTGATTATATTGCGAAGCCGTTTCTTCCGCGTGAGCTGATCATTCGGGTACAAAAGCTGCTGGAGCTTGTGTATAAAAACAGTGATACCCCGCAGCAGCAAAGTGTCACAACCGTTTCTTCTTATGTCATTCATGAGGATGTAAGAGAGGTGTATGAAGAGGGTCAGCTCATTAACTTAACTTCTAAGGAATTTGACTTGCTGCTTTTATTTACACATCACCAAGGACATGCTTTTTCTCGTGAAGATATCCTCGTCAAAATTTGGGGACACGATTACTTCGGGACAGATCGTGTAGTCGATGACCTTGTTAGACGGCTGCGCAAAAAAATGCCCGACTTAAAGGTCGAGACCATCTATGGATTCGGTTATAGGATGCTAAAAGGATGAAGAACAAACCGCTCGCTTTTCAAATTTGGGTTGTGATCTCTGGCATTTTGCTCACCATTTCCATTGTCCTGATCATTCTATTTTCTAATACATTACGTGACTTCTTCACAAATGAAATTTATAAAAATATTGAAAATGAACAGCAAGTGCTGACAGAATATCCATTAAACCGAGACGGCTCGCCAAAGTCGACACCGGAAAACCGCTCCGTGCAGCACATTTTGATTCCGTCAAATGAATTAGATCAAATGGCGCAGTTTTTTCCGCATGCCTTTATTGAGAAAATCCAATCGTTTGTGAAAAAACAAAAAAGCGCAACGAAACGGTATTCTGAAGAGGTGAACGGCCAGCATATCTTTTTTGTCATCAAAAAGGTATCATCAGGCAATACACCATATATTCTTCTATCCTATGCACCAGATTCTTATCGAGACGACCTGTCCTTTACGCTGTTTAAACAGCTGATCTTTATCTTAGGCACCGTTATTTTACTAAGCTGGATTCCATCGATTTGGCTTGCCCGCTATTTATCCCGACCAATCGTTGCGTTTGAAAAACACGTCAAACGGATTGCACAAGAGGACTGGGACGATCCTGTCATCGTTGACCGGCAAGATGAAATTGGCAAGCTTGGTCATACCATTGAAGAAATGAGACAAAAACTCATTCAAAAGGATGAAACAGAACGGACACTTTTGCAGAATATTTCACATGACTTAAAAACACCTGTCATGGTCATCCGCGGCTACACGCAGTCCATTAAAGATGGTATTTTTCCTAAGGGAGATCTTGAACAAACGGTGGAAGTCATTGAAGGTGAAGCGGAAAAGCTTGAGAAGAAAATCAAGGATCTGCTGTACTTAACTAAGCTTGATTATTTATCAAAACAACATCCCGCACATTCTTCCTTCCTACTCAGTAATACGATGCTGGAAGTGGTCGACCGAATACGCTGGTCGAAAAATGAATTGCAGTGGAACGTGGACTTAGATGATGAGGCTGCTCTTGAAGGCGATCCAGAACAATGGAGCAAATTATTTGAGAATGTACTAGAAAATCAACTTCGCTATGCAAAAAGTAAGATTGATATTCAAATGAAACAAGAAGAGGATCAAATCCGCATTGTTATTCGAAATGACGGTCCTCCAATTGAAGAACATATGCTGTCCAACCTATACGAACCTTTTAGTAAGGGAAAAAAGGGCGAATTCGGCATTGGATTAAGCATTGTCAAAAGAATTCTTTCAATGCATCAAGCGTCCATATCTATTGAAAATGATGATCTAGGTGTACGTTATACAATCATAGTTCCAAAGAAGAGACTGTAGGTTTTTGACCGCAGTCTTTTTTAGATGAATGAATACCCATTGAAATCACGGTATGTGGCTTTAATCTTTTTGCCAGCTTGATACATCCATTTCTTTTCAATGGTTGTCTCTTTCGGCATTTTGACTTTTTCTACTTGAATCCCTTTTGTTCGCAAGCGTCTAATCATATCATCAATTTCTCTCATGGAACATCATCCTTTCACATATTTTGACCAGTTGGTCACCTTACTTTATAATATAAAGAATTACACTGTAAAAAACAAGTTACAATCTGATTAATTTTTGAAAACTTTCGTCGTTTATGACCGATAAGTCACATCTCTTTGCGCACGTTTCCTAAGACATTTGTCTCTCGGTAAGAAAGGATGACATTCATATTGAAAAAGAAAGAAAAAATGATCATTGAGGCTGGCATGAAATTATTTGCCAGCAAAGGCTACAACGCAACGTCTGTTCAGGAAATTGCGGATGAATGCCACATGTCAAAGGGTGCTTTTTATCTTTATTTTAAATCAAAGGAAGCACTGCTCATTTCGATCCTTCATTACTATTACGATAAGGTATTTACCCGGATTCATGAGGTTCAAACAGAGGGCGGCACACCAAAAGAAGCCTACCGAAAACAGCTCACTGTCTATTACGATAATATTTTGCAGCAAAAGGATTTTATTAAAATGCAGCTGAGCGACAGGGCGCTTCCACTGAATGAAGAAACGCAGCAGCTCGCAAAACAAATTAGGCTTGCGACCGTCCAGCTTCACATTGATAACATTAAACAAGTATATGGAGATGCTGCTATTCCTTATATGGCTGATTTATGTTTGGCGATTGAGGGCATGAGCCACGTTTATTTCGAGCTGGCGATTTTATATGATTTTCAGCTGGAAGCAGAAGAACTTGCCACAACCATGATTCATCGTATCGATGATTTGATGGGCGGTATGATGAAGCGCAATGACCTTCCTCTCATTTCTGTAGATCAAGCGAGCGATTGGTTTGGTCCGATTTATGAACGGTCATTCGATCCGCTCACAGAATCTCTTTTAAAGGAGTTAAGAGAGATTGCTGAATCACACTATGAAGTGAAGGACGAACCCGATTTATTTGAAGCGCTTGGCATACTAGAAAATGAATTAAACAAACAAAAACCAAGACAAGTCATCGTCAAAGGCATGCTGTACCAATTAAAATTATACGCACCGCTTCAAACCAACTCTGAGTCACTTTTGCGTATTTTGAAAGAGGATCATTTGTAAACGCATCACTTTTAATGAAAAAAACCAGGGGCAGCCGCCCCTGGTTTCTTATTTTGCTTTCGGTGTCACCATTTCTTCTGGTTTCACAAATTGCTCGAACTGCTCTTCTGTTAGCAGCTCTAATTGAAGTGCTGCTTCTTTAAGTGTTAATCCTTCTTTGTGAGCAAGCTTCGCAATTTTTGCTGCATTTTCATATCCGATGTGCGGGTTAAGTGCCGTCACAAGCATCAATGAATTGTTCAAGTTTTTCTCAATCGTTTCAAGGTTTGGTTCGATTCCAACTGCACACTTGTCATGGAATGAGTTCATGCCGTCAGCAAGTAGTTCAACTGATTGCAGGAAGTTATAAATGATGACTGGCTTGAATACGTTCAGCTCAAAGTTTCCTTGGCTTGCCGCAAAACCGATTGTGGCATCATTCCCCATGATTTGTGCTGCAATCATAGTTAAAGCTTCACTTTGAGTTGGGTTGACTTTTCCTGGCATAATAGAGCTTCCCGGCTCATTTTCAGGAATGATCAATTCGCCAATTCCACAGCGTGGGCCACTTGCAAGCCATCTGACATCATTGGCAATTTTCATTAAATCAGCTGCAAGTGCTTTTAAGGCACCATGCGCATACGTAATTTCATCATGGCTTGTCAGCGCATGGAATTTGTTTGGTGAAGAATTGAATGTTTGACCTGTCAGCTGGCTGATTTCCTCAGCAACATATTGACCGAACTCAGGATGTGCGTTAATGCCTGTACCAACAGCAGTTCCGCCAATGGCTAATTCTCTCATTTTTTCAGTTGATTCTAGAATCATTTCTTTTGAACGGTCCAGCATGTATACCCAGCCGCTAATCTCTTGGCCTACTGTCAGCGGTGTTGCATCCTGCAAGTGCGTACGGCCGATTTTCACAATCTCTTGATACGCTTTTGCTTT
Organism: Bacillus sp. FSL K6-1000; assembly: GCF_038630785.1. Classification (NCBI taxonomy): domain Bacteria; kingdom Bacillati; phylum Bacillota; class Bacilli; order Caryophanales; family Bacillaceae; genus Bacillus; species Bacillus sp. FSL K6-1000. The sequence continues at coordinate 2,994,711 of NZ_CP152042.1, forward strand.
CTCATCAAGAGTTGTTCTTAACTGATCAATAGCAGGCAGCAACTTTTTGTACACAGCTAAAACAGCTGCCACATGCATAGCCGTTGGGAATGTATCGTTTGAGCTTTGGCTGCGGTTAACGTCATCATTCGGGTGAATGCTGAACTCACTATTTTTATCTTTCAAATAAGCAGTTGCTCTATTTGCAACGACTTCGTTCATGTTCATGTTACTTTGTGTTCCACTACCTGTCTGCCAAACAACAAGCGGGAAATGCTCGTCATACTTTCCGCTGATGATGTCATCACATACAGCAGCAATTGCTTCTGCTTTTTCGCTTTCAAGGTTGCCAAGACGCTCGTTGGCAATCGCTGTGCTACGTTTCAAAATTGCAAACGCATTCACAACTTCCTTTGGCATTTTCTCAGAACCGATTTTGAAATTTTCTTTGCTTCGTTGTGTTTGTGCACCCCAGAACTTGTCCTTCGGCACTTTGATTTCGCCCATTGTATCTTTTTCGATTCTAAATTCCGTCATTATGTATCCCTCCATAGCTTCTCATCACTCAACTCTATTCTATACAAAAAACGAAAATCCTTTAAGCGTTTTCAATTAAAATTTTATCTTTATTTTAATTTTAGTTCAATATAAACGCGAACATCCTTCGAATATTTGTATTTTGGGTTCGTTTTTCCGTAGTCCTTTGATGTATATGTCACCTCATAATGCTTGTCAAACGACTGTAGAATACGGTCGATCTCCTCTTTTGTTCCTGCTAAACGAATCTGTGCCATCTTGTTTCCTCCAAAACCCTCATTCTTTCTTTTACCACAAAATAATGTAACACAGAATATTGTTTTTTCAAGCAGGTAATGCTAAGAAAAAGATTTGAGGCGGGTGATCCGAATGAATCAAACTCCATTAAAAGAGCACTTATACGATAACCTCTCCGTCATCCTTCCACAATTAAAAGAAATGGACGACTTGGTTCATGAGAAAAAAACGTTGCCTCACGGACAGGTTGTTTACTATTTATACATAAAAGAAATGAACGAAACGATGGAGATTCAAACCTTTTTAAAGCTGCTTCTCCAAGATCATACGTCTCTCACAAAAGAGAAGCTGGAATCCAATTTATCGATGATGACCACCCGTTCGGTGAAGACTTCTGAGGAATTGGTCGCTGCGATTTTTGATGGGCATTGCGTGGTACTGATTAACGGTTTTCAGCATGCGTACATTTTAGAAACGCATGGAACGAAGAAACGCAGTATAGGGGATGCTACCTCTGAAACAGTTGTGAGAGGACCGAAAATTGGCTTTATTGAAGATTTAGATACGAACTTAGCTCTTGTAAGACAGCGCTTGAAAAACCCCGATCTTAAAACCGTCGACATGAAGATTGGTCAAAAGAAGTACACCCAAGTGACCATCATGTACATAGATGGCATGGCTCAATCGTCTGTTTTAAAAGAAGTGAAAAAACGACTCAAGCAAGTCACCATTGATGATATACAAGATTCTGGTGTTCTTGAGGAACTGATTGAAGACAATGTGTACTCGCCTTTTCCGCAAATCCAAAACACAGAACGGCCGGATAAAGTGGCGTCTGCTTTAAATAATGGACGTGTCGCCATTTTTGTTGATCATTCTCCTTTTGTGTTAATTGTACCTGCTTCCCTCGCGACGATTATGCAATCACCTGATGATTATTATGAAAGGTGGATCGCCGCCTCTCTCATTCGGATGCTGCGATTTACCTCTATCTTTCTGACATTATTTTTATCAGCCATTTATATTGCGCTTGTGTCCTTCCATCAAGGACTTTTACCAACAACACTGGCTATTTCGATCTCAAGTACAAGAGAAAATGTCCCATTTCCGCCTATTGTGGAGGCACTCATTATGGAAATAACAATTGAACTGCTGCGGGAAGCGGGTTTAAGGCTGCCAAATCCGCTCGGTCAAACGATTGGACTTGTAGGTGGAGTTGTCATCGGACAGGCGGCCGTTCAGGCTCATATTGTGAGCTCAATCATGGTGATTATCGTCAGTGTGATTGCCCTTGCGTCCTTTACTGTTCCTCAATACGGGATGGGCATGTCGTTCCGCGTGCTCCGCTTTGTGTCTATGTTTACGGCAGCTACTTTGGGTTTATATGGGATTGTGCTGTTCATGCTCGTTCTCCTTACTCATTTAACACGGCAAAAAAGTTTTGGTACGCCTTATTTTTCACCAGATTTTGTGTTCAGCTATAAAAATGAAGACAATTCCATCATTCGATTGCCTTTGAAAAATCAAAAGAAAGGAGAACGATATGGTCAATCATAAAGAGTCGATCACCAGCTATCAGGCAAGTGCCATAATTGCCAATACAACATTAGGTGCCAGTATGATGATTCTGCCAAGAGCAATGGCTCAAGCTGCAGCTACACCTGACGGCTGGATTGCGCTCTTACTCATGAGTGCCATTTACATTGTATTTATTTTTGCGAATGTCCTTATGATGAAAAAAGTCCCCTTCTCCTCTTACTATGATTATACAAATGAGGGTCTTGGAAAGTGGGTTGGCGCTCTTGCTAACATATTGATTATTATTTATTTTCTTGGCGTTGCCAGCTATGAAGTACGGGCGATGTCGGAAATGGTGAAGTTTTTTTTGCTTCAAAACACACCTGTAGCGGTGACAATGATCAGCTTTATTTTGGTTGGACTTTATCTTGTAGTCGGCGGGATTGGTGATTTTGCCAGACTGTGCCCCTTTTTCCTCATTGTCACCTTGATTATCTTATTTGTTGCATACGGACTCAGTGTTCAAGAATTTAAGTTAGATAACCTCCGGCCTGTTTTAGGAGAGGGATTCTCCCCTGTCTTCAAATCCCTTAACGCATCAGCCATTTCGTTTGTTGGCATTGAAATGATATTGTTTATGCCTGTCTATATGAAAACGCAAAAACACACCTTTGCTTATGGCGCAGTCGGCTTTTTGATTCCTGCGATCATCTATATTTTCACCTATATTCTTGTCGTTGGTGCGTTCACGGTAAAAGAAACAGCGACTTTGACTTGGCCGACGATTGCCTTATTTCAATCGTTTGATATACAAGGAATCTTTATTGAGCGAATCGAATCCTTTTTGCTCATCGTTTGGCTTGTTCAACTTTATACGAGCTTTGTAGGATATACGTTTTTTGCTGCAATGGGGTTATCAAAACTCACAAAATTCCCCAAAAAGATCGTGCTCGCGCTGATGGGAATTGTCATCTACTTTGCCGCCATTTTCCCAAAGGATGTTGATACAGTGCGCAATTATTTAACCTATGTAAACCATTTATTTTTCCTTTTATTCGGTATCCTCCCGTTTCTCTTATTTATCATCGTGTTTTTGAAAAGGAGGCGGAAAGCAGCATGAAAAAGAAGAAGGTCTTTGCATTACTCGCCCTTGTTCTATTAAGTGGATGCTGGGATAGTACCAATATTGAGGAGCTCAACATGGCGATTGGTTATGGCTTAGATAAAGGAGATAACGGTCATAAGCTGAAAATATCTATGCAAGTCCTTGTTCCTCAAAAAATTGAACAAGAATCCAGCGTAAAAGACCCAACAAAGATTATTGAAACTAACGGTGATTCCGTACATCAAATATTTCGAACAACGACTCTCAAAAGTCATCGGATTTTCGCCCAGCAGCTGAGGGTGTATTTATTTTCTGAGGAGCTTATCAATGAGAATAATTTTGACCTCGTCATTAATCAATTCATTCGCGACAATGAAACGCGGAGAGGAAGCCTCGTCTTTATGACCTCTGAAAAGCCTGGGGACTTGCTGAAAATCAATGATGATGGGCAGCCTGCTTCTTCTACATTATATGATATTTCGGGGAATACAAAATCGACCATCCGTATGTTAAAGCCTGTTTCATTAGGAGATATTTCTACTGCTATGCAAAACAACGTATCTTTTGCTGTTCCGAAAGTCAGTGTGGATCAAGGGAAATTAATACTCGACGGTGCCTCTATTATTAAAAACAAACGATTTCTCACCGACATCTCTCCGTTAGCCGTGCAGTCATACAACCTATTGACAGGGGAAGGAAAAGGTGGAGTCATTGAATTTAAATATGACCACAGCATCTATTCTTATGAAATATTTAAACTGAAACACAACATTGAAACGAAGAAAACAGCCAGCGGAAGATATCAATTTGATGTATCCGTAGAGCTTGATGGAAGATTATCTGAGGATTGGAATGAGCGTGAGAATGCATTTAATGAAAAGTATCTTCAAGAGATTGAGGGTGCAGTGGAGCGTCAATTAAAGAAAACCGTAAAAGATTTCATTGGGGAATTACAGCATGAGATCAAAGCAGATATTTGCGGGTTTTCTCAAAAAGCGAGTATTGCGTATCCGAAGGACTTTCGAAAAGAAGTGAAGCATTGGGATGAGATTTTTAGTGAATCGGACATTCGTTACAAGGCAAATGTGAAAATCCGTGACTTCGGGACTAAGGGCGCAACACAATCTTTATAGAGTATGTTAAAATGGTAAGAAAAAAAGGGTGTCAATCATGAAACGAGCTTTACTTTCGGCCGGCATTCTATTTTTGATTCTAGGGATACTTCTGTTAATCGTTGTATTCATGCAATCAAAAGAAGATTTCTTCATTGAAGCCGACAGCTTTTCAAGCACATTTTTGATCGTGGTTTATTATGGACAAACCCCTGCGCTCCTTCTATTGGGAGGCGGATTATTCGTCGGACTTTCACAGATCATTGATTTGCAGGAAAAAAAAGCGGCAGCAGCAAAGGAGAGCGTAAAGCTTTTATCCGAAATGAAGAAAACCCTGGAAGAAAAATCGGCCAAGGAGCAGGAGGCTTTTCCAGTTCCTGAGCTCCATCAACTATCCGAACGTCCGATCACAGGACAGAAGGACTAATTTTACGCATGTTCTAGCAGCTTTCACTTGAAAGCTGTTTTTTTATTGAATCAGCTTATGGCGGTGGGCATACACAGCCGCTTGCGTTCGATCTTCCACATCAAGTTTGGAAAGAATGTTGGTAATATGGGTCTTCACCGTTTTAATTGTAATAAATAATTCCTCAGCAATGACCTTATTCGATTTCCCATCCGCAATCAGCTTCAAAATCTCCATTTCTCTTGCTGTTAATGAATCGTGAAGGATAGACCCATTTGATGAATGACGGAGTTTATTCATGACCTTTCCTGCCACTTTCGATTCAAGTCTTGGTTCGCCGATACTTGCAGATCTGATGGCATCCGCAATTTCTCCTGCCTTGGATGTTTTTAATAAATAGCTTAAAGCACCCGCCTCAATCACTGGATAGACTTTATCATCGTCAATAAAGCTCGTCAGAACAATGATCTTGGCATCTTCAATTTCCTGACAAATTCTTTTCGTTGCTTCGATGCCATCCATCCCTTCCATGACAAGATCCATTAAAATCACATCTGGCCTTAATTCAACGGCTAGCTCTACACCTTTTTGTCCATCTGACGCTTCACCAATGACTTCAATATCAGCCTGCGCCTCTAAAAAGGCCGCAAGCCCCATTCTCACCATTTCGTGATCGTCGATTAAAAGCACTCGAATCATCGAACGTTCTCTCCTTTTCCTTCATCAAAAATGGGAACCTTCACATCAATTTGTGTGCCTTTTCCCTCAAATGACATAATCTCTGCGACACCGCCTACCTCACTTGTTCTTTCTCGAATCGATTCCAGTCCGTAGGAGGCCGTCTTCACATGGTCTGTTTGAAAGCCAATACCATTATCAATAATCTTTAGCTGCACTTGACGGTTTCTTATGAGCAGACGCACTGTCACTTTTGTCGCCTTTGCATGCCTAAACACATTCGACAGTGCTTCTTGCACAATTCGGAAGAGGTGGTCCTCTACTCCTTTAGATAACGGAACATCATCTTCGATTTCCCAATCAATATCAATCGGCTGCTTTGCTTGGAATTCATTTAGCAGCTCAATTAAGCCTTTTTTCAGGTCTTTTCCTTCTAGCGTGATCGGTCTTAGGTGAAGCAGAAGAGCACGCATCTCATTTTGTGCATCGCCAGCCATTCGTTCGACAAGCTGCATTTGCTTTAATATCTTTTCGTCCTTTTCCTTCATGCCTTCAAGAATAGCTGAAGTCATCATTGAAATTGCAAATAACTGCTGACTGACCGCATCATGGAGCTCTCGTGCAAGCCGCTGCCGCTCTTCTGAGACGACCGATTTCTTCATTTGAACCTGCCATTCAGCCCGTTCATTTGAAAGCTTTTGCAAAGAGGCTACTTGCCCTTCGACCCGCTTCGCCATTTCATTTAATTGATCGGCGGCTAAGCCAATTTCATCGTCGCCAAGAGACGGCAGTCTGTATGCAAAGTTTCCATTTTCAAATTTCAAAATCGACTCAACAAGCTGATCGAGGCGTTTCTTATGCTGATAGCCAAATACACTCCCGGCAGAAATCCCAATCGCAAGACTAACGATGAGTAAAATACAAAAAAACGGTATGCCAAACCAGCGGGTAGAAAGCAGGATCATCGGATCAAGCTGATAATAAAAAAACATCGGCAGTGTCGTCATTGTCACAACACCGAGCGAGATACCGACGCCAAGACGAACAGATTGCCACTGGAGACCTAAATGCAATTTCCTCATAAGTATCTCACATCCACATCTCCGATCAGCAGAGAGATGGAGATTTTCACTTTTCGTTTGCTCTCATCGTAATCGTTGGTCATCACGTACACTTTACTGCCGAACCCGCTTCTTTTTTCATCTATGATTTTCATATCACCAATCGCGGCGGAAGCACTCACACATACTTCAATATCCTGCGGTACATAAATATCCACATCTCCAATCAGCCCGCTAATCACGATCGTACTCTCTTCTTCTGCGATGATCGCCTTTGATAAATCGATTTTAACATCGCCAATAAAACCTGAAATCGTCAAATCACTTAATTGAAACGGCTTTTTCATCAGCCTGACTTCACCAATAAAAAAGTCATGCTCTTTGCGCGGCTTTGTCTGGCTTTTTGTTTTCTTCTGATCGCTCTTTTTTTCAAGATTGACTTTCAGTGAAGGCTTCCCGTCTTCTGATGTTTCCTTTTTATCGACATCAAAAACAGGTTTATTTTTCAATAAGCGATAGCCGGCATAAATCAAAAAGGCCGCAAATAGGTAACCTGTTAAACTAAATGTAATATTGAGCAGAAATTTTAAGAAGAGAAAGCCGGCAAAAATATAGGAAACTGAACCGAGCCAACGTTTGGATCGTGAGTGCAGCCAATAACCCGCCAGCGCAAAAAACACAGGCCAAAACAAATCTGCTCCGATCCCAATAATTTTGAGAAATAAATTAATACCAAATATCACAACAATGATGCCTAAAATTTGATTCCTTGTAAAACGCAGTTGACTCGCCTCCTTCCTTTCTATCATTCATTACCGCAGCTTGAGGTTACCACTTGTCATTTCAATATCAACTAAATGTGTCCCTTTTCCCCGCGTACCTGTAAAGCCTCGACCTTCATTATCCACTTGATCAAAGTCATACGAGTGATCGACGCTTCCACTTGTTTTTTTCACCTGAACGTTGAAATCTCCGTCATCTGGCAAATTAAATTTCGCGCTCCCTGATGTCATATGAAAGGAGACAGGTGACTCAATTGTATCAAAACTTGCTGTCAATCGGCCGCTTGTCATGCCCAATTGCAGCTCGCCTTTGACATCATTAATATCGGCACGCCCTGAAGTTGCCCCAATATCACTATCCTTCGCATCAATGTGCGACACTGCCAGTCTGCCAGAGGTTGCTTTGATTTCTACATTTTTTGCTGAGAAATTCTCAGCTGTAAGGTTTCCGCTCGTTGATTTGAGTATTACATCTTGAAGGGACAGCTTTCCTTCTCCATCAATCTCACTGACGCCGCTTCCACCCGTAATCTTCACATTTTTATGATAATCTGTTGGAATTTTAACTAAAAGCTCTCCTTTTTCAAATTGAGTAAAAAACAAGAAGCTTTTATTTTCAGCACGAATTTTGAACGTACCGCCTGTTTGCTCCGCATACATTTTCCCTTTTCCATTGACAGCAGTCACCGAGATATCAGAACGATTTTCAGGTTTTACCTTCACGCGAAACCCAGAAAGAGAAATATCTAATTGATCAATCTCCTCTTTTTTCGCTGAAGCTGTTGTCACTGGTTTTTCACGGGAAAAACTTAAATGAAAGAGATTTTCATTTTTGAAAAGCATGCCAATCATTAAAAAGATACCTACAAGTATACAAATTAGACCGATTAATCGCTTCATTTATACCATCCCTTTATCTTCTGACCTTTTCATTATAAGGAAAAGCGAAACAGAAAGAAATCAAATATCGGAAGAAAAAGCCTGCTTTTCTTCCGATTTGACCTCTATACGTTTGCTTGCTGCTGTTCAGGCTTTTTCTCAAGTTTCAGCTTCTGCCATTCTTTTTCAACCTCATCGGCGTAGTCTAAATGAGCATATGCCCCTTGATCTGCAAATTGTGCATAGCTGCCTGCTTTTGTTTCCATTTCTTCAATACGGTTCTCCATTCGAAGAAACTCTTTATATGCACTTTCACTGTCTACTTTATTGATGGAATCATTCATATGCTGCTTTGCCTGTGCGGCATTGGCTCTTGCAATCAGTGCCTGCTTCTTGTCTTTTATATCACGCAGCTTCGTTTCTAAGTGCTGCAATTGCTCTTTCAGCTCTTTCAATTGTTTTACAGATTGCTGGTAGGCTTCCTGATATTCGTTGTGCTTTTCTTCAAAATACTTCATTTCTGTGAGCGCTTTTCGTGCAAGCTCCTCTTCTCCCGCATGATATGCCAGCTCGGCCTGTTTCTTTCGCTTTTCAGCAAATGCTTCCGTCTCTTCTGCTTTTCGCAGGAAGCCTTGCTGAATCGTTTGCTGTTTGATGATGGCATGTTTCGCTTTCGCAACATCATCCTCCATATCACGAACGTATTGATTCAGCATGACACGCGGATTCTCCAATTTATCTAAACCTTCATTGACAGTTGCAACAAACATATCTCTTACTCTTCTTAATACCATTTGATATTCCTCCCTTTATTTTTTCTTTAAAAAGTCTTCCCACTCTTGATCAAAAGACGTATGAATCGGTTCTTCCGTATTAGGTGCCGTGTTTGGCTCCATATAGGCTCTGCTTGATGATTTTTCGGTAGATTCACCATTGATCATCGACCAGCCAAAATAAAGAAGTACCCCTGCAAATGCGATGCCGAGTATAAACGGCAGAAATTGCACGACGATCAGTACACCAATAACTGCTAGAATGACACCTAAGGTTTTACTGCCTTTTTCGTATTTTTTAACACCTACATAGATGAGCCCTGCACCAATCAAAACCGGGATCAGACCACCAAATGAACCACCAAAGAAGATGGATAAACCGACAAACAATAAAATTGAACCGATAATGGTTTTACTTGTTATTTTCATCTTCATGCCTCCTTTCTTGCTCCTTGCTTTAACTATAGTCAAAAAAGAAAGCCGGCAAAACGTGTCACAGATTGATTTTTGATTGCGACTAGAGTCGTAACAATGCTCAGACTGAACGGTTGAATCAAACAAAAAACACTCTTCGAAAAGAAGAGTGTTGCAGATTGTTGACAAAGGGCTAAAATGACCTTGATTTTAGCCCTTTGTCTTCTTCAGCGTGATAGAAAACCTTTGCAGCCCTAGGAAGGACGAGTACCGGAGCGGAGCGAATTAAACATTCGTGAGCACCGGAACGCAGACCTGACAACGAATGCGAGGGTTTGCCTACACACTGAAACACTCTTCGAAAAGAAGAGTGGTGTTAAACGTATGGTAGAATCACAGAATAAGTTGTATCTAAATCAAGTCAGAGGCAGGTGTCGTATATTGATAAATAAAGATCAACTAGCTGATCTATTTGCTAGTCATTCTTTTCACATACAAGAAATCTATCGTTTAGTCATCCAGCCCCATAGTACATTAAGGGAGTTTAAGACAGAAAGTGCTGGCTTTCTTTTCAGTATTCGCGGGGAAGCTAGGCTGAATGTTAATGGAAAGAGCTACGATTTGCAGCCAGGGTCCGTCATCCATGTAACACCAGGATGCCAGCTTGCCCTGCAGGTGATCAGTCAATCAGAATACGAGTACCATTCACTTTTCTATCATTTGAATTGTGATAAAGAATCTGACTGTGACACTGTTTTCAAGCTGGAAACGGGAGCAAATCCGAGAATCATTGAATTACTCACCATGCTCCATCAGAATGTCCATACACCTGGCGGAATGGGGAAACTTCGAGTCAAAGAATTATTTTTACGCATCCTATATCAAATACTAATGGGCTGTAAGCAGGAAGAGAGCTCTCCTCATGAAAGGGTCATTGAGGAAGCCATCGCTTATATTAGAGGACAATATATGATTCCATTAACACTTCAGGATCTCGCTGAACTGTTCGATATGAATCCTAAAAGCTTCTCATACTTTTTCCATAAATATACCGGACTTCACCCAATTGACTATGTCATCCAGTATCGTATGGAAAGAGCGCTTGAAATACTAAAGGCAGGCAATATTTCGATTCGTGACGTTGCTATGACTGTCGGCTATCCCAATCCGCTATATTTTAGCAGACTATTTAAAAAGAAATTCGGAGTGCCGCCTAGCGCATATACCGCGAAATAAATCTGTCGTATTTCTTCTCAAAACGATAGACGCCAGCCTCATTCCTTAAAGGAATTCCACAGCTCTCTATGAAATAACCAGCCTAACTGCCTCATAAATTGAAGTCGATCAAGATCATCGCTCTTCTGTCAGTCCAGATTAGATAATAATGCATATGATATTCGCTATTTGTGTATTCGCATTTCACGAGGTCCTTGCTATACTATTCAATGATAATGATTATCAATATCGATTATTACTGACTAATAATCAGCAACGACAGGGAGGCAGATGATGTGAACAAAAAAAGGCAGCTTTGTATCGGATTGTCCTTGTCAGCGACCTGGTTGAAGGGAAAAGGCTGGCAGCATCCGAGCAGCATGGTAGAAAACTTATTTTCAACCAACTTTTACGTTGAGCTTGCAAAGAGAGCAGAGATGGCCAAGCTTGACTTTCTTTTTAAGCCGGATGCACTGACACTCCACATAGAGTCATTGGATCACTCCCCTGGCTTTGGCGGTCTTGATCCAACGGTTTTGCTTGCTTCGATTGCTCATGAGACGGATCGAATCGGACTTGTTTCAACTGCCTCGACTACGTTCAATCCTCCCTATGTAGTGGCGAGACAGCTTCAGTCCTTGCACTCGATCAGCAATGGGCGTGCCGGCTGGAATATTGTCACTTCGATCGACGGAGCCGATAATTTTAGCCATTCACCCATGCCAACCTCAGAAGAACGATATAAGAAGGCGATGGAATTTACGGATGTTGTACGCAAGCTTTGGGAGAGCTACCCAAATGAGGCGCTGCTCATCAATCGAGCGACAGGACAGTTTGCTGACAAGGAGAGAATTTCTTCTATTCAACATGAGGGTCATTTCTTTCAAATTAAGGGGCCGCTTAATGTGCCAGCTCATCCGTCAGGAACCATTCCTTTGTTTCAGGCAGGTGCTTCGGAAACGGGGCGGGATTTTGCCGCTTCAACTGCAGATGCGATGTTTGCAGCAACCCCTGATATGGCCTCAGGCATTGAATTACGGAAAGACATGAGGAGAAGAGCATGCAAGCATGGCCGCCAGCCGGATGAGATCCGTGTGCTGCCTGGCTTGTACTTTTTTATAGGAAAAACACGTGATGAGGCGCATGAAATGTATCGAGAGGCTCATTCCCATTTAAGCACTGCACAAGGTTATGCAGCGATACAATCGATTCTAGGTCTCGATATTCGTCACCTTCCCTTAGATCAACCCGTTCCTGCCGATATGCTGCAAGGATTGGATGAGCAGGTACGCAGTCAGACTCATGCTGATTTGCTGCGCAGGTTGATTGTACAAACGCAGCCTACCGTAAGAGAACTACTCTCCAGACCAGAGGTCATTGGATCGGCACACTGGGTCATCGTGGGAACAGCTGAGGATGCACAGAGAGAAATAACCAGATGGTTTGAAGCAGGCGCTTTAGACGGTTTCATTGCTCTTCCGGGCTCAGTACAATCACTAGAATTATTTTTTGACGAATTGGTCCCCTTACTCGTCCAACATGGCTTATTTAAAAGTGAATATACAGGATCCACCTTACGGGAGCATCTGGGGATGAAATAAAGCACGACTACAATAGGCAGTTTGAGAGGAGTTTTGAAAAGATGAATAAGAAATTAATGATCATCGGCTTCATTTCCTTATTGATGCTGATCATGGCGGCATGCGGCGGAGGAGACAAGCCTAAGCAATCAACTACTGCCTCCGGAAGCAAAAATGCCGGAATTGAAAATTCAGGTGATGCTGCTACGAAAACAATAGAGTATCTTGGGAAAAAGTATACCATCCCGAAAAAAGCCGAAAAAATCGTCATTACTGGGGCAATGGAAGCGATGGAAGATGCCGTTGTACTTGATGTTCATCCGGCAGGGGCAATATCAGTAGGAGGAAAGTTTCCGAAAATATTTGCTTCAATCACAAGCGATTCCGAATCAATCGGTGAAAAACAGCAGCCAAATTTTGAAAAAATATTAAGTTTGAAACCTGATGTTATTTTAGGCTCCTCTAAATTTCAACAAGTCGTACTGAACAAGTTAGAGAAAATTGCGCCGACCATTCCAATCTCCCATATCGCGACAAATTGGGAGGCTAATTTAGAGCTAATGGCCGAATTAACAGGAAAACAAACGAAAGCAGAGAAAATCCTCACTCAATACAAAACAGATGTCAAAGACGCAAAAGCTTCGTTAAAGGAAAAGCTCAAGGATAAAAAAGTAGCCATCATTCGCATTCGGGGAGCACAAGCCTTCGTATATCCAGAAGATGTTTATTTCAATCCTGTCTTGTATAACGAATTGGGTCTCGCCGTTCCTCAGCCGATTAGTTTGGCAAAGACACAAGAAGCAATCTCTGTCGAGCAGCTAGGGGAAATGAATCCGGATTATCTATTTGTACAATTTTCTACGGATGAAAATCAAGAGGCAAGGCAGGCATTTGATGACATGAAAAAGAATCCTGTTATTCGAAACATGACGGCCTTTAAAAAGGATCAGGTTTATATCAATGTGGTACATCCACTCCTTGAAGGAGGACCTGCTTATAGCCGCATCCAGTTTTTAGAAGCCTTGCAGCAGCAATTAGAAAATAAATGAGACTACATGAATCAGCTATGAAATCATGACTATGGTCATTTTTAAAAATAAATGAAGCAAAAGAAGTGGGGAGAATTATACGATGCAGGACATGGAAGTATATGATGTAACCATTATTGGCGGCGGACCTGCTGGATTGTTTTCCGCCTTTTATAGTGGATTGCGTGAAATGAAAACGAAACTGATTGAATTCCAGCCTTTCCTTGGAGGAAAGGTTCATGTTTATCCAGAAAAGATGATCTGGGATATAGGAGGATTAACGCCAGTTCCAGGCTCGCAGCTGATTGAACAAATTGTTACTCAAGGACTGACCTTTGATCCAAAGGTCGTACTCGGAGAAAAGGTGACCTCTATTTCTCAAGACGAAACAGGTCAATTTGTTCTCCACACCGCGTCCAATCAAAAACATTACTCCAAAACCGTCATTTTAGCTGTTGGAGGAGGTATCCTCAAGCCGATTAAATTAGATATTGAGGGTGCAGAACGATTTGAGGTTCAAAATTTGCATTATACGGTCAAATCCCTTGCACGTTTTAAAGATAAAACCGTGTTGATCTCAGGAGGTGGTAATTCAGCCATTGACTGGGCGAATGAGCTGGAGCCGATTGCCAAGCAAGTGTATTTAACCTACCGGAAAGATGCTTTAAAAGGCCATGAAGCCGAAATATCAAGACTTAATAACAGCTCTGTCCAATGTCTGCTTCATACCTCGATTGAAAAGCTCATCGCAGCAGACGATCATGAGCGGATTGAAACGGTTGTCCTCAAAAATAATCAGGACAATACTTTATTTAAGCTAGCCATAGATGAAGTCATTATCAATCATGGATACGAACGAGACAAAGAATTACTTGCGAATAGTACCATTAAACTAGAGCAGAAGGATTACTGGATTGCAGGAACTCCACTGAGTGAGACGTCAGTCCGGGGCATTTATGCAGCAGGCGATATTTTGCATCATGAAGGAAAATTACATTTGATTGCTGGGGCTTTCCAGGATGCTGCGAATGCAGTAAACCAAGCGAAGCAATACGTAATGCCTGATGCAAGCGCTCGTGGAATGGTTTCTTCGCACAATGACATATTTATTCAAAAAAACAAAGAGCTGATGAAGCATTTGTATACGAAATAAAGTGTTCATTGCACAAGCAAGACTTGGAATCCCTTCTGTGCTTACAGAACGAAGACGTTTAGCACTCTTCTCATTCGAAGAGTGCTTTCCTTATTTAGAACGAAACACGTCGGCACTTCGTTCATATTCAACATCAGCTTCACCAAGCCGATGATTCACGATTCGGGCAGCAGCAAATAAATAATCGGATAGACGGTTTACATATGTGAGCGCAACGGTTGGAATCTCCTCCTGTTTCGCAAGCGTCACAATATGCCGCTCTGCTCTTCTAACGACTGTCCGCGCCACATGTAAAAGAGCAGCACCTTCCTGACCGCCCGGTAAAATAAACTTGGTGAGCGGCGCAGCTTCTTCTACATAGACATCCATTCTTTCCTCAAGGACTGCCACAGAGGCTTCTGTTAATTTGCCCTCTTTAGGTGGTTTCACTGCTGCCAAATCACCGCCGCAGTCAAACAGCTCATGCTGTATAACGATCAGCTCTGACAAAAGGTCCTGAAACAATTCGCCATGCTGCCGTAAATTTGCATGCGCAAGTCCAATGAAGCTATTCGCCTCATCTAATGTGCCGTAAGCTTCAACTCTCACGTCATCTTTATCGGCTCTTCCTCCGATCAAGCCTGTTTGTCCCTGATCCCCGGTTTTCGTATAAAGTTTCAACGGTATTCCCCCTTTTCTACTGCTTTGTCCTTTTAGTATAACCCGAACTAAATAGGATGTAGTTGTTTTACTAAAACATGGTGAATGAATGTCATTAATGAAACAGAAAAGTGAACCATTTGTCCATTATGAAGGCCAACCACCCCTTTTATTTCCTTATAAAATAATGATTGAAGATATAGTTTATAGTGTCTAAAATGTGATTAAGACAAAATGAAGGAGGATGGTATGAGTAAATTTAGTTTATTTAACAAGTTTATGGTACAAGAAGGCGAAAAAGAAAAAATGGTTGATATTCTGTTAGAAGCAGCAGAATCAATGAAGAATTTGGATGAATGTGAAATATATCTTGTGAATATTTCCGAGAATGAACCAAATTCTGTTTATGTTTATGAAGTGTGGGCAAACGAAGATGCCCATCAAGCATCTCTAGGTCATGAAGCTACCCAAACATTAATAAGTCGTGCGAAACCAATTATTACTGGTATTGATAGAATCAATACTTTAATAACACAAGGCGGAAAGGGCATTTCATCTAATTAGAATTCAACCGTCTTAGATATAAAATTAGAACTGGTTGTCATTGTGGCAGCTTTTTTTCTTAAGAACAATTGTAATGACTACACATTTTAGATATGTGTAGTCATTACAATATCAACTGTTTTACTCAACTAACCTAAATATAACTGTACGTTCACTTTTGAATGACTTTCAACTTATGAAGAAGCCCATACACCTTTTGTCCTAATCTTTCGTGTAGAAGGTCAACATCTTCCGTTTCCTGCGTATTGGGTGCAGCAATACAAAGATGATGGATTGGAATGCTTGTTTCTTGCTTTATGATGTGCATAAGCTGACCTATGAGCTGAACAGCTGCGCCGTCTGATAAAGATCGTTTCAGGATAAGCCAAATGTTCAACTTTTCCTGCTGAAGCATGCTGTAAAGGATCATATCGTCTTCGGCGTCTTCTGCAGCGTATTTCGCTAATCCTTTAGCTTGCTCGAAAAACAGCATATCTTCAGTTGGCTCTAACTGATGATGAAGCGTCTTCGTTCCCGTTCCAATCGACCTTTTCCAAAAGAACCCGCCGTTTTCCTTATGTGAGGTAAGGATGCGAAGAGGCTGATTAATGGAAAATGTCATTCCTTCTGAGCCATATGTCCTCCAGCCATCCGCTATGTTTACAATTGATGTTTTAGAAGGGGCGGAAGGTTCAACCATCAGCTGAGGGTTTGCCCTAATTGGATGCTGGAGCGGTGTCACATTTGTTTCATACACACGGTTGATTCGTTCGGTGGTCAAAACGTGATGCGGCAGTCCTAACATGTCAGTCTTTCCTTCATGAAGCAGCAGCAGCCGATCACAATATAAACTAGCAATGTTCACATCATGGAATACGCCAATGACCGTTAACCTAGAGGAAGTCGTTTCTTCTTTAATTAAATCAAGCAAATCTTTTTGATAGGCTAAGTCAAGGAAGCTGGTTGGTTCATCCAGCAATAAATATTCAGGCTGCTGCGCCAATGCCTGTGCCAAATACACACGCTGCTGTTCACCGCCACTTAACTCATGGATGGGTTGATCCTTAAACTGTGCAACACCCGTTTGTTCCATTACTTTTCTGACGACCTGCACATCTTCTTGCGTGGCAGATTGCAGCCACCCTTTTTGATATGGATAACGGCCGAATTGGACGGTTTCTTCCACCGTAAATGAAAAAACTTGATCCGTTTTCTGCGGCAGAACTGCCATCTTTTGCGCAAGCGCCTTTGGCTGATAGGATTGAACAAGGTGACTGCCGAGGCGCACTTCACCGCTCTCAGGGGCTAAAATTCCTGCCATCATTTTAAGCAGGGTCGTCTTCCCGCTCCCGTTTGGGCCGAGTATACCGAGAAATTCTCCTTGCTTTACTTCAAGGCTAATGCCACGAATGATCTCTTTCTCTCCATAGCCACCTCTGATTTCCTTCACTTGAATCATACGTGCGTCCCCCCTCTATATTGACGAATGAGGATGATGCCAAATACAGGTGCACCAATTAACGCAGTAATGATGCCAATCGGTAATTCAGTCGGCTCAATGATGGTACGGGATAACACATCTGCTAATACGAGAAAGGAAGCACCGTTCAACATAGACAAAGGCAGCAGATGCCGATGATCCGTGATAGTTAAGAGGCGGATAAAATGCGGAATCACAAGTCCTACAAAACCGATCGTCCCTGATACCGCTACTGCACTTCCGGTCAGAATCGAGCCCGCCAGCAGCACAATATATTTGCTCCTTTTCACATGGACACCTAATAGCTTTGCCTTCTCCTCGCCATATGTCATGACATTCAAATCTCGCCCCATCAACATTAACGTAAAGGTCCCAATAAGAAAGAAAGGAAGAAAAAGCGCAATATAACGCCAGCCTCTCATGGACACACTGCCAAGCAGCCAATGAATGATCTCTTTTAGATCATCACCTGTTAAAGCAATCATCAATGAAATGAGCGCACCCAAAAAAGAGCTAAAAATCACTCCTGTTAAAATTAAAGAAGAAATGCTCATCCCCCGATGAACAAGACGCGCAAAAAAGAGAACGAGACACAGGGTCACAAGCGCCGTTGTCATACTGAATAATGGCAATGTGAAACTGCCAACAAGCGGGAGCTGCAAGCTAAAAAACAGAGTCGCTACGGCTCCAACTGATGCCCCTTGAGATACCCCCAGCGTATAAGGGTCAGCGAGAGGATTTTTTAATAAACCTTGAAAAGCTGCACCAGATAACGCCAGTGCTGCTCCGACTAATGCCGCTAATATGACTCTTGGCAGCCGAATGTTCATCATAATATTGCGATCGATGGAATCAATGGTTCCAAACTGTATTCCGAATAGTTCATGAATAAATATACGAAGAATAGAAGGAATGGGAATCCCTAAGCTTCCAAAGGAGATTCCCATTCCAATGCTCATCACAAGAAGTAAAGCACTTAGTGTATATGCGATGATCAATTTATTTGAACGTGTCAGGATAGACGCTTTTCGCAAGAGCCTCGACTCCTTCAACCAATCGCGGTCCCGGTCTTGATGCGAGATCCGTATTCAATTGAAAGACTTGTTTTTCTTTCACTGCTTTCATTGCATTCCAGCCGTCTCTTTTTTTCAAATCAGCTAAGCTGGAACCATCAATTGTCACGATGACATCAGGATTTCGTTTGATGATCGATTCTTCTGTCATTTGCACCCAGCCAGTTTGATCGCCAGCAGCATTTTTGGCATGGATAACAGAAAGCATTTCATCCATAAATGTATTTTTACCAGTTGTATAGATTTCAGGCGCACCTGACACTTCGACAAAGACAGTTTTTTGTTTGTCTTTTGAAATCGTCTCTGCTTGTTTCTTGATGTCATTCAATTTTGTTTTCATCTCGTCTACAAGTTTTGTTGATGCTTCTTTCACGCCAGCTGCTTCACCGATCATATCGATTGATTTGTACACATCCTTAAAGGAGGTTGCATCATTTACAGTCAGAACTTTTATCCCTGCATCTTCAAGCTGTTTAAATCCTTCTTTTGATCCCATTTGAGATGCATGTGCTAACACAAGATCTGGCTTTAATGAAATGACCTTCTCGACATTGAATTCAAGTCCGCCAATCTTCTCTACCTTTTCGACTTCCTTTGGATAATTATCAAAGTCTGATCGTCCAACCATTTTATCTCCAAGGCCGAGTGCATAGGCAACTTCTGTATTACTTGGAATTAACGAAACAATTCGTTTAGGCTGTTCTTTGATTTCGACCGTTTTTCCAGCTGCATCTTTAATCGATACTGGAAATGCCGCAGTGGCCGTTTCTTTATTTTGTGACCCTGTTGCTTTATGATCTGTCTCAGCGCCTGCACATCCTGCTAAAACACCCATCACAAGCAATAACGATAGCCAAATAGCTGTTAACTTTTTCATGAGCGAACCCCCTGGTTTATGTACTGCTTAACGAAATCTCTTTCGTCAATTCTTTTCTAATTTCGGGAATATTATACTACAGTGCAGATAGGTTGTATATGTGATTTCTAAAAGCGTCTTTTCTGTTCATAAAACAAAAAAACAGCCTCTAAAAAGACTGTTTTTCACTCTTCTATTGATTGATTGGTTCTCCATTGATAACGACTTTCTGAAAATCAGGAGAAACTGCATGCTCTAAAGATAAGGGATACGCCACTTCATCTATGACACAATCTTTCATTTTAAAATGAGTAACAGGAGAATGTGCGTATGCGGCTATTTTCACACCATATCGTCCGCCGTTGCTTTTGAGTCCTTCTACTTCAATATGACGTACAACAGGACGATGCGGACCAGCATCTCCTTCCTCATACATCATGTCGATACAGATCACTTCATGCTTTAGACTTTTGACTGTATTGTTTTTAAAATAAATATGTTCAATCGTACCGCCTCTGACAGAGTTGGTTTTAATACGCAGTGCCCGATCAAGGTTAGGACTGTCCATTACGTTATCTTCTGCATAAACATACTTTACCCCGCCGGAAATCTCGCTCCCGATCGTCACACCGCCGTGTCCATCCCTCATCTCATTTCTACGAATGACGATGTTTTCAGATGGAACCCCTATTCTCCGTCCATCCTCGTTTCTGCCCGATTTGATGGCAATACAATCATCTCCGTTATCAAAATAACAATCTTCGATGAGCACATTCCGGCAAGACTCCGGATTGACACCATCTGTGTTTGGTCCATGCCCAATGATTTTAACGCCGCGGACGATGACGTGACTACTTAATACAGGATGAATTTGCCACATTGGTGAATCCTTCACTGTCACTCCTTCGATTAGAACTTGCTGACATTGGTATGGCTGAATAAAGCTCGATCTTAAATAATGGCCTTCTCCAAACACCCTTTCTTCTACCGGTATTCTCTTTTCCGCCATTTCAAACAAAAGCTGACGATCCCGATCCTGAGAGGGCTGGCCATTTGTCCCATACTTCCAAGGCCACCAATGATGCTCATCCCCTCTGCCATCAAGCGTTCCGGCTCCAGTAATGGCGATATTTTCTGCATGGTGTGCATAAATGAGAGGTGAATAATTATAAAGCTCAACCCCTTCATATCTTGTCAGTACGAGAGGCAGATAATCCTTTGGGTCTTGACTGAATGTCACATAGGCATTCTCATGCAGATGAAGTTCTACATTGCTTTTCAATTCTAAAGCACCTGTCACAAACGTCCCTCTTGGGATCAGCACCCTTCCTCCTTTCAACCGATGTGCATCATCGATGGCAGACTGAATGGCATTTGTAGATAACTCTTTCCCTTCCGCATCTGCTCCATAATGAACCACATTCAATTCACGATCAGGGAACTGCGGCGCTATTATCTGCTTTAACACTTGATCAATCCCGTTTGCTTTTTTATCTTTCTTCCCTTGCTTTGCTAAACGAGCAATTCCGATTCCAGTTAGTACCGTTCCTGCTGTGATATACATCAAATCCCGTTTTTTAGACACTTTCTCATCCCCCAGTCGCCTTAAAGTGTGACACCTGTTTTGAAAATAGCCAGCTCTCTAAAATTGTTTTTTTCATGATTTAACAGCTTCCCACTCGCCACATCAATAACCGTTGAAATGAATTTTTCTAACACGACATCTTCCGGTACATCTTCAAGCAGTTCTCCGGCATTAAAGTCAATCCAGTGCTTTTTTGTTTCATATAAAGCTGTGTTGGTCGATATCTTCATTGTTGGCACAAACGTACCAAATGGTGTCCCCCTGCCTGTTGTAAAAAGCACCATTTGACAACCGGAAGCAGCAAGAGCAGATGAAGCAACCAAATCATTACCAGGTGCACTTAATAAGTTCAATCCCTTTTGTTTCAGCAGCTCTCCATATTTCAATACATCTTTAATATCAGAAGTACCTGCTTTTTGTGTACAGCCAAGAGACTTATCCTCTAATGTCGAAATTCCACCAGCTTTATTTCCCGGGGAAGGATTTTCATATACCGGCTGTCGATGATCCAAGAAGTATTGTTTAAAGTCATTGATCATTTGCACAATATTGTCGAAAGTCGCTTCTGATGCTGCTCTCTCCATTAAAATCGTTTCAGCACCAAACATTTCGGGCACTTCTGTCAGCACCGTCGTTCCGCCTTGTGCGACAATAAAATCGGACAGTCTGCCTAAAAGCGGATTTGCAGTAATACCGGAAAATCCATCTGATCCTCCACACTTCAAGCCAATTTTCAGCTCAGATAACGGAATGTCTTCACGATGATCTTCTTTCGCCGCATCATAAATTTCCTTGAGTAAAGCCACTCCCGTCTCAATCTCATCTCCTACTTCTTGGCTTCTTAAAAATTTCACTCTCGTACGGTCATATTCACCTAATGTGGACTGAAAATCCTCAATGTCATTGTTTTCACACCCAAGTCCAAGAACAAGTACTCCTCCAGCGTTAGGATGCTTCACCGCATTTTGTAAAATGGTTTTCGTATTTTCATGATCGTCCCCAAGCTGTGAGCATCCATAATTGTGCTTTAATACGAGGGCTGTTTCAAAAGGATGGATGTTTCCACCCATTTCAGCGGTGAATATTTGGATCATTTGATCGGCGATGCCATTCACGCATCCAACGGTGGGAACAATCCAAAGCTCATTGCGGATTCCGCTTTCGCCATTTTTTCGTTTATATCCTTTAAATGTAAGATTCGTTTTTTTATAGGGGTTTTCTGATAATGAAGGCTGGTATTCGTATTCTAGCTTGCCAGATAAATTGGTTTTAATATTATGCGTATGCACCCATTCTCCAGCAGAAATGGCAGTCACTGCATGACCAATGGGATAGCCATATTTGATAATATTCTCTCTTTGCTTGATATCAGCCAATGCAAACTTATGACCTTTGCCAACGGTCTCTTTTAAGATAATCGTCTGTCCTTGATGCTGCAGCTCTTCCCCTTGTTCCAATCCTTTTAAAGCAATACCGACATTATCTGAAGGGTGGATGACAATAAATTCTTTCATGCCTTCTCCCCCTGATTTTCATATTGATGAAGCAACATTTGGTGAACAGCCGCACTCATCCCGTGCTTCTGTATGAGGGCAAGCTGATCAGCTACAGCTTGACTCAATCCATTTACATCCGTTAAATCTCTGCCCCATAATGATTCGTATGAAAGGATACTCGCTGCAACCGCTTCATTGGAACGGGTTTCCCATGCTTCCTTCATGAGCGTGAGCACAGTTTCATCATCCTTTACCCTTCCTGCATGTACTCTGTAGAAATAAATGAGACTGCTAAGTGAAAACACAAGTTTCATTGGCAGCTGTTTCTTTTGCTCGACATAATCAAGCAATGACGGAAGATTACGGGTTCGGAATTTGGATACCCCATTCAGTGCAATATCCAGCAATTGATGCTTTACAAATGGATTGCAAAAACGATCCCAAACGGATTGTGTATAAAGAAGAAGCTCATCTTTAGGAAGTTCAAGTCCTGGCAGTACTTCCTCCTCTAGCATACACCGGATGAACGGACCAACATGCTCATCATCCACAGCTTCTTTTACAGTTTCTATACCGCATGAGTAAGCAATCGGCACCATCGCTGTATGTGCACCATTTAAAATTCGTACCTTGCTCATACGATAAGGCGCAATATCCTCTACAAAAAGAACATTTAACCCTGCTTCTTGAAAGGGGAGCTCCTTTTGTACGAAGGCAGGTGCTTCAATGACAAAAAGATGATAATATTCCGCCGTGACAAGCAATTCGTCAATATACCCTTCTTCCTTTTCTACGATTTCAGCCGCTTCCTTAGAGAATCCAGGGACAATCCGGTCCACAAGCGTATTACAAAACGTGTTGGCCTCTTTTATCCATGTCATAAACGCAGGCGGCAATTCCCACTCAGCTGCCATACTGATCACATATTCCTTCAATCGATCACCATTTTGTTCAACCAATTCACAAGGCAGAATGATCAGTCCTTTCTGCTCATCTCCAGCAAATGCTTTAAACCGGTGATACAAGAACGCTGTCAGCTTTCCTGGAAAACTGGCTTGCGGCCGATCCTCCAAACGGTCCTCCTTTTTGAGCACAAGTCCTGCCTCCGTCGTGTTTGAGAAGACAAAGCGGAGATCCGGGTTTTCTGCTACGTGTAAAAACTCCTCGTAATCCGTATACGTACTAATTCCTCTGCTAATCGATTGGATGATCATACGTTCATTCATTTCTTGCCGGTCATGATATCCCTGAATACATAATGTGTACAAGCCATCTTGTTCATTTAAGGCTGCCACTGATCCTTTTCGAGGAGGGACAACAACAGCTCTTCCTTTAAAATCTGTGCAGTCGTTCAGCTTCTGGATGTGCCAATTGATAAATCCTCGCATAAAATTTCCTTCGCCAATCTGCAAAATCGTTTCCGGATACTCAGGTGCCGGGTATATGGCTTTTGATAATCGTTTCAAATGGATTCCCCTCTCCAAGTAATATGCACACGTGAACATTTTTCTAAAAAGGTGCTGATTACTGCACCTTTTTAACTGAATCTCTGATCATCAGCTCTGTGTGAACATACACTTTTTCCATATGATCTTCTTCTTGCTCTTCACCGTTTATTACTGAAAGGATGGCTTCTGCTCCAAGTGCACACATTTTTTCAATCGGCTTTTTCACCGTTGTCAATGCAGGTGTGGTATAGGATGAAAATGCAATATCATCAAAACCAATAATAGAAATATCATTTGGACACGTTTTGCCTTTTGCAAATAAAGCATTCATTGCACCGATCGCCATGTCATCATTTGAGCAAAAGAGCGCTGTTGGCGGTTCATCAAGGGCCAGCAGCGATTCCATTGATTCATAGCCGCTTTTCATGTGATAATCGCCTTTCATCATATATTCTTTCTTCATAGGTATTTGGTGATCAATTAACGCTTGCAGGAAACCAGCTTTTCTTTCTTGAGTTGATTTAAAGCCTTCTTTCCCTTCAATGATGGCGATTTGTTCATGACCTTGCTGAATGAAATGGTGTGCAGCCTGGTAAGCTCCTTGACTATCATCTGCTAATATATTCATGACTTCATGACTTTCTACACGGCGATTCAGCACAATGATGGGAATGCCCTGTTTCTTCACATGATGGATAAACGCCTCATCGTGCTCGCTTTGACTCATGAGCAAAATGCCATCATAGCGTTGTTTATGAATGGTCGTATAATCGTGAAAGTCATCAATTCCTCTTACAAAGAGATTATAATACTCTGTCATGACGCTATTGACACCTTTTAACGCATCTACAAAGAAGCTTGAAGATGTGCCCTCTGTTAAACTCGTAAAAAACAGACCGATTGTAAATGATTTTTGTGATACAAGGCCTCTCGCATGGACATTCGGTGAATAATTCAGCTGTTTTGCAATCGACAAAATCTTTTGTTTTGTCTTCTCTTTAATAAAAGGACTGTTATTCAAAGCCCTTGATACCGTGGTATGAGAGACGTTTGCCAATTTTGCTATGTCTTTAATTGTGACTGTCATGCTATTCCGCCTTTTATGATTTTTTACCATCTTATCATAAAATCGCTTTCATTTTCTTCATGTCATTTTGTTCGGATGCTGGAGCTGCTTCGCCCGGTCAAATTGGAAATACTGTCTGGCATTTTCATAGCTGATTCCTTTCACGATTCCCCCTAACAGATCAAGATCATATGGAGCTTCCCCTTTTTCTACCCAATCTCCGATGATATCGCAAAGCAGTCTTCGAAAATATTCATGCCTTGTATACGACAAAAAGCTTCTTGAATCTGTTAGCATCCCAATGAAACGGCTGATCAGTCCAATACTGGATAGAGCCATCATCTGCTCTGTCATCCCTTGTTTCGTATCATTAAACCACCAAGCTGTACCGTGCTGAATCTTCCCAGGTGCCGTCCCGTCTTGAAAGCTTCCAGCCAATGTGGAAATCACAACATTATCCCTTGGATTCAAGGAATATAAAATGGTTTTTGGCAGTGCCTGTTCTTGTTCTAAACGATCCAATATTCGGCAAAGCGGCTTGGCAATGTCTTCATCATTCATCGCATCATACCCTGTATCTGGCCCAAGCCGCTCAAACATTTTCGTATTGTTGTTCCTAAGTGCATTGATATGAAGCTGCATCGCCCAGCCCCGCTCATAGTAAGCCTGACCAAGCTGAATGAATGTTTGTGTTTTAAATTTAATCTTCTCTTTTTCCGTCAATGCATGCCCAGACATTCTTTTATGAAAGATGGTTTCCACTTCTTCTTCCGTCGTTTCTTCAAACGTCATTTCGTTAATGGCATGATCTGAGATCAGGCAGCCCTGTTCATGGAAAAAATCAATTCTTGCACGGAGTGCTGTTAAAAAGTCTTGATAGGATTGGATTGGAGTAGATGAAGCCTCTGCCAGTTCGTGAACATACGCTGTAAATAGTTGATTCGTTATATCAAGTGCCTTATCAGGCCGAAATCCGGGCAGCACTTGCACAGTGAATCCTTCTTCCCGCAGTTTTTGATGATAGCAAAGCGAATCGACTGGATCATCTGTCGTCACGACTGTTTCAACGTTCGATTTCACAATGAAGTCTCTTGCACCAAAACCCTCTCCTTGCAGCTTTTCATTTACTTTTTGCCAGATGATGTGTGCGGTTTTTTCGTTTAAAAGTTCCTCAACTCCAAAATATCGTCTCAGTTCTAAATGAGTCCAGTGATAGAGCGGGTTTCCAAGGGTCATGGGAACAGTCTTCGCCCACGCCAGAAATTTCTCATAGTCTGAGGCATCCCCTGTGACGTGTGATTCTGGTATGCCGTTTGCTCTCATGGCACGCCATTTGTAATGATCTCCGTAAAGCCATGCTTCGGTGATATTATGGAAGGTTTTATTTTCATAGATTTCTTTGGGGCTTAAATGACAATGGTAATCTATAATTGGAAGGTCCTTAGCAAACTCATGGTATAGCTTTTCCGCCGTTTGACTGTTGAGTAAAAACTGATCATCTAAAAAGGCTTTCATCAAACTCCCCCATCTCTCTTATAAATAAAAATGATTTGTTCACGTTAACAATTTTATTGTAATCGTTTACAAAATTGATTTCAATCCTAAAACAGGAAAAAACGATCTCCTTTAGAAAAGAAAATCGTTTTTTTGCTATTTTACAGGTGATGATTTTTTTAGGATAATCGCAATAGTTGTTCCAGAGCCTAGTTCACTTTCAACTTGAATATCACCGTCATGCAGCAAGACGAGCTCTTTTGCTATCGCAAGCCCGAGACCAGTTCCGTTCGTTGGATCATTTGTATTTGTCCCTCTGTAGTAGCGGTTAAATAGGTGATCCACCGTTTCCTGTGCCATTCCGCGGCCATTGTCTTTCATTTCGATCCGAACTTCTTCATCTGTTTCAGATAAAACAGCTGTAATATGAGTGCCTTTTTCGTTATGCTTCACTGCATTCGCCAGCAGGTTCTCAATCACTCGTCTGAACCAGGCTTTATCGATCTCAAATATGACACCATCAGTTTGATCTTCAAAGGAGGATGGATAATCCTCAGATGAGGAGCTTCTTAAGAACTCATCCATAATGGAAGCTAAAAATTCACTGAGTTCAACCGGTTTCCGATTAATAGGCAGGGCACCATTCTTCAATCGGTACGTGAGGTTTAAATCCTCAATCAGTGTCGACATGTATTCTGATTTCTCACGAATCACCTGTCCCATTTCCATGACTTCTTCCTTGGACCATTGATATTGATCGGACTCAAGCATGAGTCCATAGCCGTAAATCGTACTTAAAGGCGTTTTCAAATCATGAGACAATCCTGCAATCCATTCTTCCCTTGTGGTTTGAATTTTTCTTCGGTTTGCTTCATTCTCTTTTAACGTATGTGTGAGCTGATCCATTGTTTTTAGGATATCCTCAAATAAACGGTATTCCCGCTTAATACGACCTTTTTTATTTTTACTTACTGGAATTCCCTTTCTATTTGTTGGTTCCTGCAATTTATTTTTTGATAAGAAAATCAGCCAGCGAATAATGTGATAAATTGGCAGCCCATAGCGATACGAATACCATAATGTCATGACAATGATAATAGTGAGCGCAAGACCTGCAATTAAGATGGTTGTATATTGATTTAAAGCGTCTCTCTCTTTATCGTAAAGCTCATCTGGGCTGTATACTTTATTTGGTACCGAAACGATGATATACAGGTTTTTATTCACTTTCATATAAGTGAGGTCACTTCTAAATTCCCAAGGCTTCGATTGATACTTGAGCAATTCAATATCCGTTACGTTATGTTTCAAACTTGTGTTGGTCCGAATGCCTTTTAAATATTTTCCTTCTTCATTGAACAGATGAACCGATCCGTTCATTCTCTTCAAGAATTCTTTCGTTTCAACCGAATATTGAGATAATGCAGCCAAATTTTTCTCGTGCTGCTTCAGATAATTGGCTACCTTTGTACTGTTCGTTTTGAACCCGTATAACACAATAAAGCTTTTTTGATCAATCTCAATTGGCCAGAAGTACATCTTGTAATCTTTAAATTCTCTTTTTTCAAAGATCTTGATCATTTCATCCTTTTGATAGGATGTTGGAATGGATTTAGGGCGGTGATAGCTATAAACGTTTTTCTTTTTCGAATCAATCACTTGCAGCCAGCCGTCTCGTTTTTTTACTGCTTGCTTGAGCTGATCGTCGGCTTCCATTTGTCCATCCTCGTTAAAATAAAGCCAACTCATGAGTGTATCTCCATCAGCTTTAGTTAAACCAGTTTCAGTCATGTTCTCATAGTGTTTTGTTAAATATAAGTTCTCAGAGAACGTATTCCCGATCATCAGAATGGCAATGACAATAAACATTTGTCCGACAAAGTGAAAGAAAAGTTTTGCTCGTAAATTCATAAACTATTGAAGGACCTTTGCAGGGTGTGGTATAAATTTATATCCCATACCACGGATCGTCACAATATATTCGGGCTGACTCGGATCTAATTCAATCTTTTCTCTCAACTTTCGAATATGAACCATGACAGTGTTGTTATCACCATATGATGGGACGCCCCATACTTTCTCATAGATTTGATCTTTTGAAAGAACCACATTCGGATGATCACAAAAGTACTTCAGCAAAGAAAGAAGCTGAGCTGAGCATGCCGTCACCTCTCCTCTTACTTTCAATTCGGCTGCATGAGGATGATAGGAGAAATGGGCATAATGATACTGGCTTTGAGTGTCTTCTTGTTCCTCCTGTAAGGAGATGTATGTTCGGTTTAGATGAGCCTTAATTCTAGCCACTAGCTCAAGCGGATTAAATGGCTTCGTGATATAATCGTCTGCCCCCTGCGCAAAGCCCGTCAGTTTATCGACATCAGACGTTCTTGCAGTTAAATAAAAAATAGGCGCTTTCGTTACTTTTCTGATTTCAGGCAGAACGTCAAAGCCAGATTTACCGGGCATCATCACATCTAGAAGTAAGAGGTGGATGTCCTCGTTTTTGACAACATCTAATGCTTCATCTGCATGGTAGGCTTTATAAATATGCTTGAATCCTTCTTTTTTTAATACGCGTTCAACCATTTTCACAATTGCTTCTTCGTCATCTGCAATCAATATCTTTGCTGTTTCCACGCATCTCTTTCCTTTCTAGCTATGATCTCTAACCGTATATTACCATTGTCTAAAGTAAAAAAGTACCTCTTTTCTGCATAAAAGCGAAAAAAATCAACTGGAGAAAATAGTAGCACTAGGAAGTTTCAAACACGCAAAAAAACCCGGCAGCTGCACCGAGTTCCTTTGCATCTATTATCCATTTACAGCTTCTAGCTTTCGTTCATGATTCATTAAATCATATGTTAAACAAATCGGCTTATTCGTTCTAGGATCAAGCACAATTTCTGCATCAATATGGAATACCTGACTGAGTACCTCTTTGGTCATGACCTCATGAGGCGTACCGTCTTTTATGACTTTCCCTTGATTGAGGGCAATCATGTACTGTGAAAAACGCGCCGCATGATTCAAATCATGGATGACCATCAACACAGTACGCCCCTGCTCTCTATTTAAGCGTTCTAAAAGCTGAAGAATCTCGAGCTGATGTGCAAGATCCAAATACGTCGTAGGTTCATCCAATAGGAGCAGCTCTGTTTCCTGGGCAAGTGCCATCGCAATCCATACACGCTGACGCTGCCCGCCTGAAAGTGCTTCAATTGGCCGATCATGAAAAGCGATCATTCCCGTTTCCTCAAGTGCCCATCTGATGATTCGTTTATCTTCATTTGATAAGCGGCCAAACCCATTTTGATGCGGGAAACGTCCATATGACACAAGCTCATACACTGTCAGTCCACTAGGTGCTTCGGGTGTTTGCGGTAAGATCGCCATTTGTTTTGAAATTTCTTTTGTCGGCGTCTCATGGATAGCCTGACCATTTAAATAAACAGCTCCTCGATTGGCCTTCATAATACGAGACATCGTTTTTAAAATGGTTGATTTCCCGCAGCCATTCGGTCCAATCAGTGTTGTCACCTTGCCTTTTGGGATACTGACATTCAAATCTTCTACAATCAAACGGTCTTGATAACCGATACAAAGCTTTTCTGTTTCGAGCGATTTCATATGTTGTCTCTCCTTCCTCATTAGTTCGATTTCATCAATAAGTAAATGAAGTAAGGTGCGCCTAAAGCAGAAACGACAAGGCCAACTGGCACTTCTGATGGTGCAAGTATGACGCGGCCAAGTGTATCCGCCAATAATAATAACAGCGCCCCAATCAACGCGGAGGCCGGTATCATTCCTTGATGCTTTGGCCCAACAAGCTTTCTCGCCAAGTGCGGTGCGGCTAATCCTAGGAAAGAGATACTTCCTGCAACAGCAACACTCGCACCTGCTAATGCAACGGCAATCAGCATGAACAAGCTTCTTTCTTTATGAACTGAAATGCCTAATCCATAGGACAGCTGATCACCCAAATTCATGATATTTAAATAGCGTGATCTGACAATCGCGAATATAAGGAAAATCACCATCCATGGCAGAACAGACAGGACATACGTCCAGCTTGAGCCATAAATACTTCCAGATAACCACACGATGGCTTGGTTAAAATCATTTGGGCTCATTTTCAATTGAATGACCACAATCGCTGCTGAAAACGCAGCATTAACACCAATACCAGTTAAAATCAATCGGACAGGTGTGATGCCTTTTTTCCACGCTAACACATAGATGAGAAATGCAGCAAAGCCTGCACCTACGAACGCGAAAAGCGGCAGTACAAAAATCGAGAAATCACCTAAATTCGCCATCGTGCCTTGAAATGCAAAGATAAATAGCACAACGGCAAAGCCAGCGCCGGCATTGACACCGAGAATACCTGGGTCAGCTAAACCATTTTGCGAAACACCTTGCCAAATCGCTCCTGATACAGCGATAGAAGCACCGACAAGTAAAGCGATGACCATTCTTGGAAGTCGGAATTCGAATAATACGAGCTCATCCATTTCACTTCCGAATCCAAAAAGTGTTTTCAATGTATCCATCGGAGAGATCCGAATTTCTCCGGTATTTAAACTAATAAGGAACACAGCTACGATCGCGAAAAAGATCATGAGCATCGTTCGTTGATATTTCTTTTTCTTTGCTTGCTGCACCATTTCCATTTAAATTCCGCTCCTTTCACGTCTAGCTAAATATAAGAAGAAAGGAACGCCTATAATCGCCGTAATGGCACCGACTGGCGTTTCAAACGGAGCATTGACCAGCCTCGCAGCAATGTCTGCATAAATTAACAAAGTGGCCCCTAAAATAGCGGAGCATGGGATAATCCAGCGATAGTCCACTCCGACCAAGAATCGAGTGACATGAGGGATCACAAGCCCGATAAAACCAATAGAGCCTGCTACCGACACGGCAGCACCCGTTAAAAGAATAACAACCAATACGCCAAGCACCTTGACCGTTTTCGTATACTGTCCAAGTCCTTTCGCCAATTCTTCACCTAAGCTCAGAACCGTGATCGAACGGGCAAGGATCATTGCAATGATTAGTCCTGCAATGGCAACTGGAATGATGATATGAATGTTGCTCCAATTCACACCTGCCACTCCGCCAGCATACCAAAAGCTCATATCTTGAGCGACGTCAAAACGAATGGCAATGGCTGAAGAAATTGAGCTCAGAAGTGCTCCAACCGCTGTACCAGCTAGTGCGAGTTTAACCGGAGTCAGTCCCCCTTTTGACATAGTACCGACACCAAATACAATAGAGGCACCGAGTGCGGCTCCAACAAATGACCAAAGAATTAATGTGAAAGAAGATTGGCCAGGGAAAAATGCTAATGCAATGGCAATCGCAAATGCGGAGCCATTTGTCACACCCATAATCTCAGGTGACGCCAGCGCATTTCTTGTCATTCCTTGCATAATGGCACCTGATACGGCTAAAAAGGCACCGACGAGCGCGGCTCCAACTGTGCGCGGCAGCCTCAATTCCCGAATGATTTGATGTGAAGTTTCTTGTGGATCAAAATGAAAAACGGCTTCCCATACAGTCTGTAGATGAATGTTTGCCGCTCCTAATGATACCGATAAAAAAAGACCAAATGCTAAAGCGATGATTCCTATGATGATAACAGCTGCTGTTCCAAAAGGCTTCGTGACAATATCGATCGTATCATCGCTGGCTGGCAGCTGTTTATTCGATTGTGAGCCCAAAACCAGTCTCTTCCTTTCCGTTCATGTTTATTCTTTATTAGTGATAATGATTATCAATCTCGAAGTCTAGTATATCACTTTCTTTTCTTTTTGAAATCATTGTTCTGATAAATTTCTTTATTTTCATCAAAAAACTGTGAGAATTTCATCATTTTTCTTTAGGCCTAAATTAGCCAATGCATTTTTCTTTCTATCATGTTACGATAAAAAATGAAATTGAGAATCATTATCAAGGAAAAATGAATAGGAGAGAACCTTTGTGAAAAAACGAACTGGATTTCTTTTGATTTCTTTATCGATTCTTATGATCTTTACAGCCGCTTGCGGCAGCACTTCAAATAAACAATCTGCAGCGAAAAAGAATGACATGATGACATATCAGGATGCCAAAGGTGAGGTGAAGCTTCCGAAAAATCCGAAACGAATAGTTCTTCTTGCAGAAAGCTATTACGGGGACCTCGTCACACTCGGCAAGACGCCAGTTGCTACAACATCACCCATCTTTAAAAACCCTTTTTATAAAGGGAAAACAGATGGAGTGGAAAATCTCGGAAGAACCCCATCGGTCGAAAAGGTAGCCGCTTTAAAGCCAGATATGATTATTGCTTGGGGGGAAGATGAGAAGTTTGATCAATACAAAAAAATCGCCCCAACTGTAGCGGTAAAATACAATCAATATTCTTTCAAAGATCAGCTAAAAGAATTCGGTAAAATGACAGGTACACCAAAAAAAGCAACAGAATGGATCACAAAATGGGATACCAAAATTGCTGAGGTGAAACCAAAGGTAACCAAAGCTGTTGGCAGCAAAACGGTCTCGATTGTATCGCCATTTGATAAAGGCATTTATATCTTCGGAAACACCTTTGCCCGCGGAGGCGAAATCATTTATGACGAGCTGAAATTAAAAGCACCGAAGGCTGTCAAAAAAGAAGCGATCGACAGCGGTGTTGGCTATGCGAATATTTCTCTTGAGAAGTTGCCAGAATTCGCAGGCGACTATATTTTCACAGGTCCATGGAGCGGCTCAAAAAGTAAAGGTGACCAAGTGTATCAAAGCAGCATTTGGACATCACTTCCTGCCGTCAAAAATAAACATGTATTCGAAATAGATCCAGTCGGTTTCTTCTTTAATGACCCAGTGTCACTAGAAGGTCAGCTAGAGTTTATTGTGGATCGATTGACATCTGCATCATAAAAAAACGTTTCTCCAGAGATGGAGAAACGTCTTCCTTATACCGTTCCTTTGGCAAATCCTTTTGACATGAATGGATAAAGCAAAATACCTACTAAGAATAGACCGATTCCAAGACCAAAGGTTTTCAAGTCGGCTGTTCCTGAAATAATGACCCAAGCTGAATACCCCATGGCAACAAGTGCAATGATGCCGTCTCTCGTTCGATTTCCTTTTTGAAGCTCATACGTGTCACCTTGCATAATGACCTTAAAGCTGTAGATGGAAGACACAATATACGGAATAAGATACGCAAGTGTCGCTGATGTAGTTAAAAAGGTAAAAGCTTCATTAATCGTACGTGACATCACAGAGAAGATAAACAGCTGTGACATAATATTTGTAACAGTCAAAGCGAAAGCAGGGCTTCCTTTTTTGTTTGTTTTTGCAAATACTGCTGGAAAATCACCAGCCTTTGCTGCTTGATACGGTACTTCTGAACCAAGTAAAATCCAGCCAAGCATCGAACCAAACAAGCAAATAATCGCCAGCAGAGCCATGACAATTCCGCCAGCTGGCCCAATAATAAGCTGAAGCACATCTACGAATGGTTTGTCAGAGCCTTGCAATTGATCGTGTGGCAGAACGCCCATTGTAATCAACGTGATAATCATGTAGATCGAAAGTGCGATTAAAAGACCTGTAATGGTCGCACGTTTCACATCACGCTGTGAGGATGCTCTTCCTGATAAAATGACAGCTGATTCAATTCCAATAAATGCCCATAGTGTGGAAATGGCCGCATGATGAATTTGACCACCAAGGCCAAGCACTCCTTCGCTGCCTGTTTCAACCGGGAAGTAGTAATGTTCAAATAATGCCGTTTGAAATGCAAATAATCCCGCAACAATAAAAAGGACGAATCCAAGCACCTTTGAAAAGGTCGTAATAAAATTCAATTTACTTGCAGCACTTAAGCTTGTAATTAAAATGGTATGTGTTCCCCATAGAAGAAGGGTACATACGATAAACGTCATGAGCTGACCAAGCGTGACCGCTTCTTTTCCAAAGGTAAAAACTTCAGTCTTCACTGTGAGAATCGGGAAAAAAGTCGTTAAATAACCAGCAAGGCTTGTAATAATTGCGACATTACTAATCCAGCTTGCCACCCAATATCCCCACACCATTGTAAATCCAGCTGCTTTCCCTTTTTTCGGATCTTTAAAAAGCGCCCTTGCATAACTTTGTGGTCCAGCCGTCAGCTGCGGCTTATGAATGGACAAATGCCCAAATACAAGCGCAATCATCAGCACACCGCCGCCTGTGACAAGCCATGCCATCGTCACACCTAAAGGACTTGCGTGCTGGGCAAGCGTACTTGGCAGCATAAAGATGCCTGAACCTACCATATTTCCGACGACAAAAGCCGTCAATAACCAAAAACCCCATTTTTTTGTCTGTTCCATTTCCGTACCTCCGTTTTATTCACTTTGGACCAGACCCGGCAGTATCTTCATTGATATATTTGTGAAGCAATGACTTGCATTCTTTATGTTCATAATGGATTACTTTTTAACAGCATACCCTTATTTTTGTGACTCAGAACATAAAAAAAAGCCTGAACAAAAGTCCATGCTTTTCAAAACATACACCTTGATCTCCGGATAGCCCTCCACGCTTCAAAGACGTGGCAGTCCTGCATTTATTCAATGCAGACCCAGCATAAAGAAAGTTGGAGCTCTCTCTACACTTCGGCGCTGATGCCTTTTTTCTCATGATCTACGATTCCATCTCTCCTATGAGTGACTCATCATCCGCGCAACCTCTACCTCACTGAGACATAGCGTGAGGATTTCTATTCATTTTTACTACACGAAGGTTATCAAACATTCTCACATCTGTCAAAGGGAAAAACATAGAAAAAAGGCAGAGAACTGTTTCTCTGCCCTATACCTTGCTTATTGATCGTTGTTTTTCTTCTTTTGTACAGCTTCCTGAAGCGGATCGCCTGCTAGCTCTTTACTTGCTTCCTCTAACAGCTGATCTACCTGCTGATGGTTTTTCTCACTTTTCGCTTTTTTATCCTTTTGGAAAAATGACATCGCTGTTTCCTCCCTTTTCATATAATGCGGTTGCCTGTTTAATTTGTGCTACAGCGCTCAGCATTATACTAGGGAAGAGGCTCAATCATCATGAAAGGTCTGTCTCATTTTTTGCAAGTACGACAGAAAGGTTTTTAAATCATCCTTTGTGAAGTCTGACATCATATGCTGAATCACCTTTCCGAAAAGACGAGTATGCTTTTCATAAATGGCCATCCCTTTTTCCGTGACTTCTAAACGGACAAGTGATGAATCGTCCTTGTCCCGTTCTCTTTGAATATAACCCTGCTCACATAATTTATTGAGTGCAATAGAGGCTGCACCAGGGTTTAAAGAGAGTCTTTGCTTCAGCTCTTCGGCATGTGATACTTTGCCTTGTATCAAAATAGAAAGAGCATATATCTGTGGGGGCGTGATGTCTTTCTCTAACTCAAGTAACTTGCGGTTTAATTTACGGCTGACTTCATAATGTACAAGAACAATTTCTTTTAAAATGTCTGCATTACCCATCCGAATCGCATCCTTATCGTTAGTATCAACATGACTTCCCCCTTATTATAGAATGTTTTTCCATTCAGCCAACCCTTTTGGCCTCTTTTTCTTTAGAAATAAGCCTTGCTGAATGAATCCACCCTTGATATAGTGAGTACTTGAACTAAAGATAGAACAGGAGTACGCATCATGACAGGAAAAACACACATCATGGGCGGAATTGCCGCCTCCACAGCCGTTGCCTACTATTATGGATTCGAGCCAGTGACGATGGCTGCTGCTGGATCAGCAGGTGCTCTGATCCCTGATCTTTGCCATACAAAAAGTAAAATCGGCAGAAAATTCCCGCTGCTCTCGACACTGATCAGCAGTGTGTTCGGTCATCGCACGTTTACACACAGTTTATTATTTTTGCTGATCATTTATTTTCTAGCAACAACATACATTCCAAATGACAGCCTAAGTATCGGTTTACTAGTCGGGATGGCAAGCCACCTCATTCTGGATGCAGGAACAGTGAATGGGATTAAATTTTTATTTCCGGCTTCCATTAAAGTGCGTCTTCCCTTCTATGTCAAAACAGGCAGCACAGGAGAACAAGTCGTACTAGCTGCTCTCACCGTCGTTACCTGCTATTACATCGCTGTCCTCTGCGGCATCTCCATCCCATTCTAATGAATCAGAAAGAGTTTTCCGAAAAACACAGGATATGAATTGATCATTCCTCATTTTTTTAGTAGGTTTAAGATAAGTGTTTTTGCCTTGCAGCTGAATACAGAATGGTGAGGAGCTACATAAATGAAAGCGTTTTTCAAAAATCACTGGTTTTTAGTGTACTCCATCCTCTTCATGTGGATGAAAACATACATCATTTATCAATTCGGATTTCACATACGAACGGCCAATCTGTTTCATGAATGGCTGCTTTTGATCAATCCACTTAGCTTTTTGCTCCCTTTGTTTGGGATTGCTCTTTTTTTAAATGAAAAGAAGCAAAAGGTATTTTTATTAACCGCAAACTTGATTTTGACGGCGATTCTCATATCTAATACGATCTTTTATGGATTTTATATTGATTTCATTACAATCCCTGTATTATTCCAAGCGAAAAACATGGGAGATATGGGCAGCAGTATGACAGAATTATTTCACCCGCTGTTTTTACTGATGCTCATTGATTTCGTGGTGCTGGCGTGGCTGTTAAAGCGCAAACCTTTAGCGCCAAAAGCCTCCTTTAAAACGATCAAAACATATTATGCGGTGTGCTGCAGCTTTCTATTGTTTCATGTCAGTTCAGCCATGATGGATCACCCTCGCTTTCTGACAAGCTCTTATGATCGAGAAGTGATTGTACGAAACCTTGGGCTGTTCCAGTTCCACCTGTATGACGGGGCTGCCCAAACAGCACGTATTGGACAAAAAGCCTTTGCAGATGAAGATACACTTTCAACCGTAGCAAACTACACAAAGGCTGATTACAGTGCACCAAACGAAGAGTACTTTGGACTTGCTAAAGGCAGGAACGTTGTGTTCATTTCACTAGAATCAACACAGCAATTTGTCGTTGATCAAAAGGTGAATGGACAATACATCACCCCCTTTTTAAATCAACTTGCTAAAAAGAGTTTTTATTTTGATGAATTTTATCAGCAGACTGAGCAAGGAAAGACATCGGATTCAGAATTTATTGTCGCAAATTCCCTCTACCCATCTAGCAGCGGCGCTGTCTTTTTCACAGCGAGTGACAACGAATACGACACGTTATACAAGCAGTTGAAAAAAGAGAACTATCAATCCGTCCAATTCCATGCGAATAATAAAACGTTTTGGAATCGTGATGTCATGTATGAATCGTTTGGGATTGACCGCTTTTATGATGTCGATTCGTATCAGGTCAATGAACAGAATTCAACTGGCTGGGGCTTAAAGGATATTGACTTCTTTGACCAATCCATTGATTATTTAAAAAAGTTGAAGGCGCCTTATTACAGCACGTTTATTACCTTGACCAATCACTTTCCATTTGAAATCGATCCAAAGGATCAATTGATTGATGAATATGATTCGTCCAGCGCCATTTTAAACCGCTATGTGACGACCGTCCGCTATCAGGATGAAGCCATTAAGACATTTTTTGAGCGCATGAAAGAAGAAGGACTGTATGACAATACAATGTTTGTCCTCATGGGGGATCACTATGGTATCTCCGAAGCACATCATCAGGCAATGGCAGAGCTGCTTAAAAAAGATGAAATCACACCGTTTGATGCAGTGAAATTGCAGCGGGTTCCCTTTTTGATTTACATTCCTGGGGTCACAGATCAAGCACCGCAGACAATTTCTGAAACAGCTGGGCAAATCGACGTGAAGCCGACACTCCTGCACTTACTCGGTATTGAAACGAAGGATGCCATTCAATTTGGCAATGACTTATTTTCAAACGAACGGACGCCTTTTGCTGTTTTGAGAAACGGGAACTTTATTACAGATGATTATCTCTATACAAAGAACACCTGCTATGATCAAAAAACAAAAGAACCTGTTGAACAGGATGAGGTGTGTCAGCCTTATATCGAAAAAGCCAATAAAGAACTTTCCTTATCAGACAAAGTGATCAATGGGAATTTGCTGCGTTTTTATCAGCATTAAAAAGTCGCCATCTGGCGGCTTTTTCTTTTCTCTTTTTACTGAAAGCCTATGAATGGTCAAATAAGTTTGCTTATAATAAAGAATACATATGATATTGAATAATAAGAGGTGTGAACATGAAGTATGCGTTCTTCGCCTTCATCGCCATCTGCTTGCTCCTGAGTGGGTGTCAAACAGAGATGAAGTCATCGGATACAAGCAAAAAAACAGAACTTGTCATTTCAGCAGCGGCAAGTCTTCAGGATGCACTAAAGGAAATTGAATCCGCCTTTAATGATGAGCACCCGAATGTGACATTAACAAATAATTTCGGGTCATCCGGCGCATTGAAGCAGCAAATTGCGCAAGGGGCAAAAGCGGACCTCTTTTTCTCAGCAGCTGAAGCGCCCTTTGATGAGCTTGTGCAATCTGGAGATATCGATCAACATTTTATCAAGGATGCCATCCAAAATGAGCTTGTATTCATTGTGCCAAATGATCATTCTTCCTCTATTAAAAGCTTTCAAGACGCCCAGCACATAAAAGGGAAGATTGCTCTTGGCACACCAGAATCCGTTCCTGCTGGTACATACGGCAAAGAGATTTTCACAAAGCTGAACATCTGGGATCAAGTGAAAAAGAACGCTGTATACGGCAAGGATGTGCGGCAAGTTTTAAGCTACGTAGAAACAGGAAATGTGGAAGCTGGTGTTGTGTATAAGACAGACGCCCTTGTTTCCAAAAAAGTAAAGATTGCAGCTGAAGCCAATCAGGACATGCATTCCCCGATCATTTATCCAGTAGGAATCGTAAAAAGGACAGAACATGTAGAGGAAGCCAAGTCCTTTTTTCAATTTCTTCAATCAGAAACAGCCAAATCAATTTTTAAGAAGTACGGCTTTCAAGTGAATTAATGCCTATGATGACTGAAGAATTTCTATCTCCTATTTGGCTGTCCGTTGAGGTTGCTTTTGTGAGCGGGCTGCTTGCCACTGTTTTTGGCACAACGATTGGCTTTTGGATGGCACGAAGCTCGTTTAAAGGAAAAATGATTGTGGAAACGCTGTTGATGCTTCCGCTTGTCCTCCCACCAACGGTCGTAGGATTTTTATTGCTCGTCATATTCGGAAGGTATAGCATGATCGGGGGCGCGATTGAATGGATCTTTCACCAGCCGGTCATTTTCACTTGGTGGGCGGCAGTTATTGCATCAACAGTTGTGGCATTCCCGCTTATGTATCAATCTGCAAAGGCTGGATTTTCTACGATTGAGTCAGACATTGAAGGGGCTGCAAAAGTAGATGGTGCTCATTCATTCCAAGTCTTTGCCTATATTACAGTACCACTTGCCCTGCCTTCCCTTCTATCAGGCAGTGTCCTCAGTTTTGCCAGAGCACTTGGTGAATTCGGGGCAACCCTAATGTTTGCCGGCAACATCCCGGGAAAAACCCAAACACTCCCAACCGCTATCTATGTGGCGATTGATTCCGGACGAATGGAGCTTGCTTGGGCGTGGACAATTTGTATTGTGATTCTATCTTTTATCATGCTGTTGGCTGTGCGCCGAAGCAGTACGTAAAAAATCCTCTTTCTCACATGAGAAAGAGGATTTTTTTATTTATTCAAACCCAACCGTCATCGTCTCTGGATTCGAGCCGACACGTTCGTTATTGTTTAATGCATCGATTTTTTCCATGTCTTCTTTAGAAAGCTCGAAGTCAAAGATGTCTGCATTTTGTTTAATACGTTCTTCATTGATTGATTTAGGAATTGTCACGACACCGCTTTGCAGATCCCAGCGCAAGATGACTTGAGCAACAGATTTGTTGTAGCGTGCAGCAATGTCTTTCAAAACGTCATGATCTAATAGCTTCCCTTGCATCAGCGGAGACCATGCCTCAATTTGAATGCCTTTTTCCTTTGCATATTGACGCAGTTCAACAAGTGTCAGTTTCGGATGAAACTCCACTTGGTTCACAGCTGGAACAACCTCAGCATCTTTTAACAGCTCTTCTAAATGCTGAATATAGAAGTTGCTGACGCCAATGGCTCTGACTTTCCCGTCTTTATAAAGCTTCTCAAGTGCGCGCCATGTGTCTTTAAATGTATCTGCATTTGGTCCAGGCCAATGAATCAAATAGAGGTCTAAGTAATCAAGACCTAATCGGTTTAAGCTTGCGTCAAACGCCTCAAGCGCTTTATCATAGCCTTGATCTGTGTTCCATACTTTAGACGTAATAAATAAATCTTCTCGTTTCACACCAGATTCTTTAATCGCTTTTCCTACGCCTGTCTCATTTTTATAAACAGCTGCCGTATCAATGCTGCGATATCCGTTCCGTATGGCTGCTTTTACGGCATCTACCACTTGATTGCCGTCCTCCACTTTGAATACACCTAAACCAAACCAAGGCATTTCTACTCCGTTATTCAGTGTTACGGTATCATTCAAGCTTTTGACCATTTTAACAACCACCTTTTTTATAGATTCCATCTCTTTCATTATCTCATGTTGTGCTTCAAAACTCTATTATCAGGCGTTTCTCTTCGCTTCGATGGCTAAGAGCAGCGCACCAGTCATGCCAGCCTTGTCCTCAAGCCCAGGGGAGACAATGTATGTATCAAGCGGCGGCAGGTCCACATAATCATTGACATAAGCAGCTAGCTTCTCTCGAATGAGTGGGAATAGCTGCTTTTGCTTCATGACGCCTCCGCCCAT
The DNA here is from genome assembly GCF_038630785.1 of Bacillus sp. FSL K6-1000. Taxonomy (NCBI): domain Bacteria; kingdom Bacillati; phylum Bacillota; class Bacilli; order Caryophanales; family Bacillaceae; genus Bacillus; species Bacillus sp. FSL K6-1000. The sequence continues at coordinate 3,035,686 of NZ_CP152042.1, forward strand.
TATGATGCGCTCTGGGCTTAAAATGAGCGAGTATTGCATAAGCGCTTGCGCTAAATAATCCGCTTCAAGTGCCCAAACCGCTTCATCCTGAGTCAGCTCTTTGGCAGGTTTCCCCCACCTTTTCTCAATCGCTGGTCCAGCTGCCAGTCCTTCTAAGCAATTTCCATGTGACGGGCAGACACCTGCAAATGGATCAGATTCATGCTGCCTGACAAGGATATGCCCCATCTCAGGATGTGAATGACCGTGTAGAAGCTCATTTTTCACAACAGCCCCCGCACCAATGCCTGTACCGACCGTGATATACAAACAGCTGCTTAGCCCTTTGGCTGCCCCTTTTGTTAATTCACCTAGTGCTGCGGCATTGACATCAGTTGTAAAAGATACGGGGACACCTAATTGCTTCTCAAGCTCAGGAATGAACGGGTAATGCTTCCACTCCACTTTCGGTGTGTTCATGATATAACCGTATGAAGGATCGTCCTTTTGTACACAAATGGGGCCAAATGAGCCAACCCCTAATGCTGCAATGTTATGCTGCTTGAAAAATGGAATGAGCTTTTGTATTGTTTGATCCGGGTGCTCTGTCGGAATCGTCATTTCCTCTAAGATGTCTCCATGCTCATTGCCGATTGCACAACAAAATTTTGTACCGCCAGCTTCAATTGCTCCATAATAGGCCATCATTGATCTCCCCCTGCTCGTTCTCTTTCTTCATCATAAAACATGGGGGAGAAGATGACAACATCACGTATTGGTAAGCAGAACAGCTTCCATGTCATTAATATACTCTCTTAAATGATGGGCAATATCACGATTGATCTCACCATCTTCATATAAGGTTTGTATTTCATTTCGAATCGTCTGTACAGCTTGGAAGTTAAGCTCTTTTTTCTTTCGGTCAAATGAACGGTCTTTTTGCTGGAAGAAGCTTGGACCGTGTTCACAGCGGAAAATGACTTGGTTGTAAAAACCAATAACTTGGTGGCACGTTTGCTGGTTTTCATCTGTCATATGCTGTTTGATCGAGTCTACCGCAGCTTCAGCCGTTTTCTTACGGATTTGTTTATACGAGTCCTCTTTTTCTAAAATACCGTTTGAAATGTGCTGATTCGGCCGCCATAATTGCAGCCATTGAAGCAAGCGCAGAAACTTCACTTTTGAAAAACGAATTTTGAAGGAGTTTGAATACAGCATTTCCAGCTCATGAAATCTCTCTTGCAGCTCATAAGCTTCTTCCTTGTCAATTTTCTCTTCATCAATTAATTGTTGAAGTTTCATCTGTTCTGCTTTGATACCGTGCAGTCTGATTTTCCGCTCTTGTCTTCTCATCCCGAATTGGTATGGTTCACGCTGGATATTTCTCAGCTTCATTCGGTAATCATTGATGAGTGCAAGGGATACTTCCCTGTTGTCCTCATTCATCCCTTCTTTTAACGTTTTAATAGCACTTCTCAGCAGCTTCCGTTTTGCATGCTGAATCTTTGTATCCAAGTCCACGTCGACCTGCTTGTCTTTTTTCTCAGATAAAAGAGGCAGTAACACACTAGCTAAAATGAGTGTACATAAGATCACGCCTGCTGCGAGGAAAATAATCAAGTGCCGCTCTGGAAATGGTGATCCGTCCGCAAGCGTAAATGGTATTGAAAAGGCACCTGCTAATGTGACAGCACCACGAACACCAGAGAATGTCATCAGCATCGAAGCCCGCAGCTTCGGTTTTTTTACATTCTGCTTTTTCGTTACACTCCAGTTACCTGCCCAGAACAGCCATACCCATAAGAACCGCAGCACCATGAGACATAGCGTAATAATTAAGATATAGCCAATGACCTGCATATTATTAAATGCTTCATCCTGGAAAATGACTGTGGATACATCAGGAATCTGCAATCCAAGTAAAACGAAAACAAGTCCGTTTAAAATAAATAAAATAATATTCCATGTGTTTGATGAAGCAATTTGCAGTTTGGCTAAATTCGCTTCCATTCGATCTTGCTCAATGGCATGCGTCACACCACCGGCCACAACGGCTAAAATTCCGGATACACCAATTTCTTCTGCTGCTAAATAAATCACAAATGGTGTAAGGATTTGCAGGATGATATGCATCGTGACATCGTCCATTCCTAAACGGCGGAGAAAATAGCGAAAACGAATGATAAAGAAGGATAGAATAAATCCAGTTAATAAACCACCTGCGGCAATGAGGACAAAGCTAAAGGATGCCTGAGCAATTGAAAAGGCTCCCGTCACTGTTGCGGCAATGGCAAATTTAAAGGCGACAAGTCCTGATGCATCGTTCATCAGCCCTTCGCCTTCCAGCAGTCTCATGATGCCCTTTGGCATATTCACACGGCTGGATAAAGCACTTACTGCCACCACATCTGTCGGTGATAAAATCGCTGCAAGCGCAAATGCGGCTGGAAGCGGTATGCTTGGAATCATCCAATGAATGGTATATCCCGCTACAACGACGGTCGCAAACACTAAACCAAGCGCTAAAAGAAGAATAGGTGCTCTTAATTTCCATAGCTCGTCCCTTGGGGTACGCTTTCCGTCATTAAATAACAGCGGCGCAATAAATAGAACGAAGAAAAGTTCAGGATTTAAAGAAATATGTAAACCTGAAGGAAAAGCTGCCACCAATATACCTAAGCCCACTTGAATTAACGGAACAGGAATAAAGGGGACAAAACGATTGATAATATTGGACGCTGCAATGAGTGCCAGTAGTACGAGCACTGCTAAAAAAATCTCCACTAGTACATGTCCCTCCTATGTATATTTTTCGTCAAGTTTTGCTTACATGCAAAGATGTGTTCATTTCATCCATCCGTCCGATCAGAAGTGCTTCTTTAGTATTCCGCAAAAAGTGAAACCAACACATAACAATCCATCTAGGCAAAAAAAGGCTGAATCCAGATATTCAGCCTGCTGACAAAATTTTCATCATATGTATTGTTCAAATGATGAACAATAGACCTGCTTTTATTTTACACGAAAACTCCAACATCTGCTGACATTCAGCTCTTATTAAACACAAAAAAAGAGCGAAATCGCCCTTTTTTCGTTTCACCCTTTATTTAAAAAATAAGACCTGGCGGGAAGACGCCATTTGAATAAGTAGGAACAAACCCTGCATACGACGAGGATGACAAACAGCAGATATAAAGCAAGCTCGCCTTGCGCTAAGCCGAGTCCGACGAATAAGCCGCCAAGGGCTGCCCATACGGCGTAAATTTCTGCTTTTAGCACAAGCGGCTTTCGTCCTGCTAATAAATCACGCACAATTCCGCCGCCGCTTCCAGTCAAAACGGCTGCCACAATGACCGCACTGAGCGGAAGTTCTCTTTGCACAGCAAATAGTGCGCCTTGAATCGCAAACGCTGCTAAACCGATCGCATCCGAGAAATTTCCCCATGTGCTCCAGTGCTTAAGCAAAAGCTTCGGAAAAAGAAACACAATCGTAATAGATACAAGGGCAATCGTAAACATTTTGCCCTGTGACCATAAAGCAGACACCGGAAGACCAATTAATAGATTTCGAATCGCTCCACCGCCAAATGCTGTCACAATCCCTAAAATGTACACACCAAGAATATCGTACTCTTCCTCCATTGCCACAATCGCACCACTAATGGCGAATGCGACAATGCCAATGATACTTAAGACTTCCCATGCCATTTTCCGCTTATCTCCTTACCATTATCTAATCATCCAATACTACTCCCTTAATGTATAACTGACACAGGCGAAAAGCAATACAAATTTTCTTTAAATTTTATCTTTTTGCAAAAATAAAAAATAGCCCGCTTATAAGCAGGCTACAGATTGTTGACAAAGGGCTAAAATGATCTTTATTTTAGCTCTTTGTCTTCTTTTCAGCGTGATAGAAAACCTTTGAAGTCTAGGAAGGACGAGTACTGGAGCGGAGCGAATTTGACATTCGTGAGCACCAGCGCGCAGGACTGACAACGAATGCGAGGGTTTGTCTACACGCTGATAGCCTGCTTATAAGCAGGCTATCTCCTTCAATCTTCTTTTGCATTTAACAGCAGCATACTAATGATGATGAGAATAAATGCAATAAGGGCTAGTAGTGGAATGGTGATAAAACCAAACCAGTTCAAATAATCAACGGAACAAGGAATACCGCTCAGACAAGGGCGAATCGATGCAAAGCCAGGTATCTTTTGTTCCATATAATGATAAATAGAAAAACAAGCGCCAATCACAGCCAAAGGTAGAACGTAATACTTTACTTTCACATCGCCTCTGAATGTCGCAATTCCAAGTAAAAGCACAAGCGGGTACATGAAGATGCGCTGAAACCAGCACATATCGCATGGGATAAACTTTTTTACTTCACTTAAATACAGGCTGCTCATCGTCGCAACGATAGAGACGATCCAAGCACTGTATAAGTAAACAAGCTTATTCTTCATGATTTTTTCCCTTTGAGCTCTTGATCAATTAATTCTTTGATTTCATCATAGTCATAAAAGTTTTGGACTTGTTTATTGTTAATGAAAAGAGTTGGTGTTGCATTCACTTTATATTGGTTCACAAGCTGATCGTCTGTGTTCAGCTGAGGCTGATATGTTTTCTTCGATAGGTTATCTTTAAGCTTGTCCGTATCTATTTTTGTTGTCTTTTTCGCTAGCTCCGTCAGCTTAGCAGGCGTAACCCATTCTGCTTCACTATCTGGCTGTGCTTGATAGACAGCTTCATGAAATGCCCAAAAGTTTTTCGGATCTTCCTTCCACACTTCTTCAGAAGCTAGTGCTGCTAATACAGCGCCATCTCCATGAACAGGAAGTGGCAAGTTAATAAACGAAAATGATACATCGCCTTTATCTATGTAGTCCGCTTTCAGTTTTGGGAAAATGTCTGTTTCAAATGATTTACATGAAGGACATTTATAATCCCCAAACTCGACAATTTGCACGGCTGCGTTTTTATCTCCCATGACAGGCTGTCCTTTAATAGAAGGCTTACTGTCAACCGTTTGTGCTTCTTTGCTGTTGTTGTTCCCAATGACGACGAATAATCCGATGAGAAGAGCTGCGATAATGGTTAAAATAACAGCAAATTTAATGGATGAAGATTGATTATTTTTTTTACTCACAAAAGCACCTACCTTATCTTTTTCATTCCTTCAAAAGAAAAAGGATAATAGCTTAGAATAATGCCATTATCCAACTTCTTCTATTTTAACAAGAGGGGATTCATTATGAAAGATGGTATTCATGAATTTTTCCTTACAATTTTATTTCATCACCCTCATGGCATTTAAAACAGCGAGTACGGTCACACCGACATCCGAGAAGACGGCTTCCCACATGGTCGCAATACCAAATGCACCGAGTAATAGGAAAACCCCTTTAACCCCAAGAGCAAATGCAATGTTCTGCCAGACAATCCTTCTTGTTCGTTTAGCGACAGCGATGGCTTCTGCAACTTTTGACGGTTGGTCTGTCATAATGACGATATCAGCCGCTTCTACCGCTGCATCTGAACCAAGTCCGCCCATCGCAATACCTATGTCTGCTCTTGCTAATACCGGTGTATCATTAATGCCATCCCCAACAAATAATAATTTTTCTTGAGGCGCTTTTTTCTGATCAATTTCTTCTAATTTTGTTACTTTATCCTGCGGTAATAATTCTGCATGTACTTCATCTATGCCAATTTGCTGGGCGACCGCTGTTCCGACTTGTTTGGCATCACCAGTCAGCATGACAGTTTGAATGCCAGACGCTTTTAGAGCGGAGACAGCTTCAATTGCATCATCCTTTAATTCATCTGCAATCAAGATCGATCCGGCAAACTCACCGTTAATCGCCATGTACACAACCGTTCCGCTTCGTTTTTCTTTTTCATATGAAATGCCTTCTCGTTCCATCAAGCGATGATTTCCCGCCAAGACTTGTGAACCACTGATGGTCGCTTTAATTCCATGTCCTGCAATATCCTCATATGCTTCGATCTGGCTTTCATCAAGCGGAGAACCATATGCCGCTTTAATTGATTCAGCAATCGGATGTGAAGAATGAGCTTCTGCTAAAGCTGCAAAAGAAAGCAGCTCCTCTTCTGACCACTTTTCGCTAGCTGTCACGATATTGGTCACCGTAAAGTTTCCTTTTGTGAGTGTGCCCGTCTTATCAAATACAGCATAGCTCACAGAGTTCAGTGCTTCTAAATAGTTACTGCCTTTTACAAGGATGCCTCGTTTAGAAGCTGCCCCAATTCCCCCGAAGAATCCTAATGGGATGGACACGACAAGCGCACACGGACATGAAATAACAAGGAAAACGAGTGCCCGGTAAACCCAGTCAGACAATTGTGCTGATGGAATGAGAAGCGGCGGCACAAAGGCAAGCAGTAATGCCAATACAACAACAGCCGGTGTGTAGTATTTTGCAAACTTTGTAATAAAGTTTTCTGTCTGCGCTTTTCGGCTGCTCGCATTCTCAACCAAGTCTAAAATTTTCGTCACTGCCGATTCGCTAAGTCCTTTTTGCACTTCAATTTCAAGAATCCCGTTTTGATTCACAAACCCTGCAAGAACTTCCTTCCCTGCTTCTACATCCCGCGGCACAGACTCCCCTGTTAATGCGGAGGTATCCACGAGTGAAAAGCCTTCAATGACGAGGCCATCAAGTGGAATTTTTTCGCCTGGTTTCACGACGATACGGTCACCGACTTTTACTTCTTCCGGCTTCACTTTTTTCGTTTCATTTCCTACTTTGAGATTCGCATATTCAGGGCGAATATTCATTAATTCACTAATGGATCGTCTTGAACGATTCACTGCTGCCCCTTGGAACAGCTCTCCAATTTGGTAAAACAGCATCACTGCCAGTGCCTCTGGATATTGCTGAATCACAAAAGCGCCAGCTGTTGCAATGGTCATTAAGAAGTTCTCATCAAATACTTGGCCGCGCACGATATTTTTCAGCGCTTTAAAAACAACATCACCGCCGACTAGTAAATAGGCTGCGAAAAACGTGATGAATTTTAGTAAGCCATCTTCTGGTATGAAATAAGCCGCTGTTCCAATGACTGCACCGCCAATTAATTTCAGCACAATCGCTTTTAAATTCTTTGTCCCATGATCATGATCGTGATGATGGCCTTCTTCTTTTGGTGATACACTCACATGAGGTTCGATGGACTGAACCGTTTTTTCAATACGCTTTGACATCGTTTCTTGCTTATCTGCATGTGTGACAGTCAATGTCCCTGTCGCAAAATTAACGGAACAAGCTTCAACGCCATCCATTTTGCTGACACCTGTTTCAATTTTACGTGCACAGTTTCCACAATCAAGACCGTTTAATACGTATTCATCCTTCATTTTTTTCATGTTCTCACCTTTTTTCTATATGATAAGTAACGTTCCCTGGATCGATTAAACCTATTAAAAATCAAAACTTTATATATGAGCATATATTCATATATTGGATTACCTTTATTATATGAGGAGTTCTTGTCTTCTGTCAATCATTTATGAAGAAATAATTGGTTTTTTTCTGTCCGATTCTGTCATACGGATTTTCAATAAATCAAGCTCATGTCCCCTGCTCCCCGCATAACATAAAAACGATCGTTTTCAGTTTTTCTCTTTACAAAAGAAGGACAGACGCTTAGAATAAAATAAAAGTTTCCCTAAGGAAACAAATTAGCATTAGAGAATCATTTCATCCTTTAGTCAAAATTATTTATTTTATGCATATATCTTTAGGAAGTGCAATCATGATTGAAAGGGGCCGCAAGAGATGTCAAATGCTTTAACAATCGACCGTCTTCATGTCTCATATCACGGACAAGATGCATTAGAGAACGTCTCTCTTTCCATACAGGAAGGGACAATGACAGGAATCATCGGTCCAAATGGTGCTGGTAAATCGACGTTACTCAAGGCATGTTTGGATTTAATTGAAAAAGATCAAGGGGATATTCGTTTTTTTGAACAGCCCTTTAAACAAGTGAGAAAACAGATCGCCTATGTACCGCAGAGAAATGATTTAGATTGGACGTTTCCCATTCATGTACTGGATACCGTACTACTTGGAACATATCCGAAGCTCGGACTAATGAAACGTCCAAAAAAAGAAGACCGGGCATATGCGTATCACTGTTTAGAAAAAGTCGGAATGCAAGACTTTGCCAAAAGACAAATCGGTGAGTTATCCGGCGGGCAGCAGCAGCGTGTCTTCCTTGCAAGGGCTCTTGCTCAAAACGCACAGCTCTTCTGTTTGGATGAACCGTTTGTCGGGATTGATATGGCAAGTGAAGAAACGATGGTGCGCATTTTGAAGGAATTACGAGATGAAGGAAAAACCATTTTGGTTGTCCATCACGATTTGAGTAAGGCAGATGATTATTTCAGCCATCTTGTTCTGTTAAATAAAAAACTCATCAAAGCAGGGTCTGTACACGACATCCTTCGCCCAGAGATCATGCTGGAAGCATATGAAACACAGCTGCCATTCTTAAAATCAGCAGGAGGAGACGTGTAATGGAATTTTTAACCGGACTCTTTGAATATGCTTTTTTACAAAAAGCGCTATTTACATCCGTTATGGTAGGCATCATTTGCGGCGTTATCGGCTGCTTTATCATTTTACGCGGCATGGCCTTGATGGGAGACGCCATTTCACACGCCGTACTGCCAGGTGTCGCCATTTCTTATATGCTTGGAATTAACTTTTTCTTCGGTGCCGTTTTAACTGGCGTGTTAACAGCGATTGGAATCGGTTACGTGAGTCAAAACAGCCGCATAAAAAATGATTCAGCCATCGGCATTGTCTTTACAGCCTTTTTCTCAATCGGGATTATTTTGATCACATTTTTGAAAAGTTCGAGTGATCTATATCATATTCTATTTGGAAACGTACTAGCTGTTCGATCAGCTGATATGTGGATTACACTTGGCATCGGCATTTTTATTTTGCTAGCCGTCATCGTTTTCTACAAGGAACTGCTCATTAGTTCATTTGATCCGGTGATTTCTTCGGTTTACGGTTTGCCGAATCGTATGATTCATTATTTTCTCATGACCTTATTGACCCTTGTAACCGTTGCATCACTGCAAACCGTTGGGATTATTCTTGTCGTTGCCATGCTGATCACGCCGGCAGCCACCGCTTATCTCTTGACAGACCGGCTCTGGATCATGATTTATTTATCTGCTTTTTTCGGTGCTGTATCTGCTGTCGTAGGCCTAGGGCTTAGCTTTACGTATAACTTATCGTCTGGTGCTTCCATCGTGCTGGTTGCCACCATTTTATTCGGCAGTGCCTTTATCTTTTCACCAAAGCAAGGCATTCTATGGAGATCATTAAAATCTAAACGAAAACGAACGCACTTAAAAAAGGAAGCGTCTATGTAAAAGGAGGACATATATGAAGAAGGCATTTGCAATCCGTTTGACCGCAGTATTCATTGCCCTTATGATCATCGCAGGCTGTTCGACCCAGCAAAGTAATTCCGGTAAAGATGACGGCACATTAAAAGTTGTCACGACCTACTCCATTCTTTATGACATTGTGAAGGAAGTAGGCGGGCAGCATGTCTCTATTCACAGCATTGTTCCCATTGGTACAGACCCACACGAATTTGACCCACTGCCAAAGGATGTTCAATATACGACGGATGCAGACCTTGTTCTATATAATGGCTTGAACCTTGAAACAGGAAACGGCTGGTTTCAAAAGCTGCTTGAATCGAGCGGCAAGGACGGGGATGATGCACCTGTAGCCGAGCTGAGTAAAGGCGTCAAAGCGAAGCATTTGTCTTCAAAAGGGCTCGAAAGCCAGCAGGACCCCCACGCATGGCTGAATGTTGAAAATGGGATCCTTTATGCCCAAAATGCCCGAGATGCGCTTATTCAAGCGGACCCTGAGCATAAAGAGGATTACGAAAAAAATGCAGAAGCCTATATCAAAAAGCTTCAAGCGCTTCACGATGAAGCAAAAGACAAGTTTGATCAGCTGCCAAAAGACAAAAAGCTCCTAGTCACAAGTGAAGGAGCATTCAAGTATTTTGCAGAGGCGTATGGACTGAAAGCCGGCTACATTTGGGAGATCAACACAGAAAGTGAAGGAACACCAGGACAAATGAAGCGCATCATTCATTTTGTCAAAGATCATCAAGTTCCTGCTCTCTTTCTTGAAACAAGCGTTGATAAACGAAGCCTTGAAAGCCTCTCTGAGGAAACCGGGGTTCCAATCAAAGGAAAAGTCTTCACTGACTCTATTGGAAAAAAAGGTGAAGATGGAGACAGCTACTATAAGATGATGAAATGGAATATTGACACCATTTACAAAGGGTTGTCATCATAAGGAAAGACAGGTGGAGTGAATCCGCCTGTCTTATTTGTCAGCCTGCTATATTTTCCGGATGTTTTTTCGGCCAAATGACGTAGCTGATGCTAATGACAAAATCAATGGCTAGGATCATTCCCCATGTACTGACAAGCTGCATCAGCGCTTCCGTCCGCTCTGGTGCTTGGATGAGATAGGTCAAACCATATAACAGCCCCGCTCCGATGACATAAGAAATGACATGCCGAGCCCAGCCGACCATTTCATACATAGACCGCTCTTTACCGTACTTTGGTTTTCCCTTTGGCTTAGGGCCACCTGCAAAACGATAAGCAAACTTAGCATCTGCCCATTTCACCATTTGATGTCCAAAGGCCAGACTCACACCAATATAAACAGCCGCAAGCCCGTGGATGACAGTCGCCACAGCCCCCTGTCTTAAATCTATATAAGTAGCCGCAAGAAGGATGAGATCTAAAACCGGCGTACAGACAAGAAAGAAAGCACCCCACTTTTTCTGTTTAAACACATAACGAAGCGTTAAACCCATTAAAATAAACAGCCAAAAACCAATTTCACATGCCACAATCAGTAACCCGACCAATTTCCCCACATCCTTTTTAACACAATTGTATTAAATAAAAAATAACACAGATGTGTTAAAAAAACAACAGCTATGCTAAAATCAATGTATGCCAAAAATCGTTGATCACCATAAACAAAAACAAAAGGTCGCTCAAGCTGCAATGAGAGTGATTAAACAAGAAGGTTTGGAAAGCGCTTCTGTACGAAAAATAGCAGTAGAAGCTGGAATTTCAGCCGGCTCTATGCGTCATTATTTTTCCACACAGCAAGAGTTGTTTCTATTCTCCATGAATTTAATTCAGGAAAGAGTCAAGGAGCGGATTACAGGGCTTCCATTAAACGGTTCAACGGAGGAAAATGTCATCAATTTATTGGAGCAGGTTCTTCCACTTGATGAAGAACGAAAATTTGAAATGGAGGTGTGGCAGGCTTTTTCCGTCAAGGCACTGACTGAACCAGATCTACAGCCGCTCAATGCAAAGATGTATGACGAACTTTTCCAAACCGCCCAATATTGTTTAATGAAATTGAAAGAGGATGGGCTGCTGCTAGATGATATCGATCTTTTATTAGAAACTGAGCGGCTTTATGCGGTCATTAATGGGCTTGCATTGAATGGAATTGTACAGCCTCATCGGTTACCACCTCAGCTCATACGCTCCGTGCTGCAAATGCACCTGCAATCCATCACAAAAAAAGACATGTCTCCCTAATTGGAGAGCATGTCTTTTTTAATCTTCCGTAAAAATACGTTTTGCTTCGTAGTAAAGCACCTGCACAAATTTCTTCACATTGATACGGGTGTGTTCTTCTCTTCCGCTCATCTCTTTCGTCAATTCACTCATTTTCTTTCGCACGATGGTGAAATCGAAAAATTTTGATGCGTAATTTTCAAATGTTGGATGGGAAAAATCGGTTAGCCCAAGTGATGCGATATGTTTCAATGATTGGTTGATCGCACGTCTTACCCGCTGCTCGGCTGCCTTTGCTTCTCTTGCGATGTCTGCCGATGTGTAGGGCTCACTTAATTTATCCTCCGTAATCCCAGTGAAAATGATCTTTAAAGAAGGAAAGGAATCATGATGATCAGCATGCAGCGCTAAATACTGGTCTGTAAACAGAATCATATCTAATAAATCTTTAGACCCCTTCTCACCAACAATACCAAGCTCCGCCAGCAAAAACTGCCCTGCCTCTGCAAGACTTTTCCCCCGCTGCTTCGTTTTCGTCTGACCGCGCTGCTGAAATTGCATGACTGATTTAAGCGAGTGCTGAATATTTTCAATTGAATGCTCTAAATGAAGACGTTCAATCATGAGATGGAGGACGCTTAAGACCTCTACACGATTGATCGGCTTTGTCACATAATACTCGACGCCAAGCGTATACGCCTGTCCGATTAATTCCTTTGTTTCAACCTGTGACAGCATTAAATATTTCCCGTGAAACTCATCCTTGATTGCTCGAATCGTTTCAAGCCCGTCTCTTTCCGGCATCAATAGATCAATACATAAAATATCAATGTGCAAATCATTTAAGTAGCTGGCTGTTAACTCAGCGCCATCCTCTGCTTCTCCGGCCACAATACCAAGCTCTTCATCTTCAATGAGCTGAGCCAGTGAAGAACGAACGGCTTCATCATCATCAACAATAAAAAATCTCATCTCCCAATCCCCTCTTTTCTACTGACTTGATCTACTGGTATCGTTAATGTGAAAATTGTTTGCTTATTTGGGATACTCTTCATCTCAACACTTCCGCCAAGCTTCTCCGCTGTATCCTTTACATACGCAAGCCCGATACCGCTCGATGGATTCCCAACCTGGTCGTATTTTAAAGTGAAACCCGGTTTAAAAATAACATGATGATTACGTTCTTTTATGCCAGGCCCGTTGTCGCTGATTTGAAAAATCACCTGGTTCTCTTTCTGTGAAATAGAAAGTGACACTTCTCCATCTACAGGAATGGCTTCAACAGCGTTGGATACGATGTTATTTAACAAAGATAGAATGGTATACACGTGATAGGCGGGGTGCTGCCCATCTTCATCATAATGAAAGACAATGTTTTTTTTAAGAGATTCAGCATAATTTTCATGAATGCGAATGACAAGCCCAGCGATATGAGAAGGACTCTCATAAGCCTGGAAATTTTCCTCATGAATCAGCTTTGATAAGGCAGAAAAAATCCGCTGGTTATCCTTTTTGATTTCATGCACCTCTCCTGCAATTTGCAAGGCGGTTTTACCGAGCTTTTTCAAATCCAATGATTCTGCATCCTTTGCGTGGTGAAGAGATTGATACAATTGATAGGATGTAGCCGTAATGTGCTCAGCATGTGCGAGTGTTTTATGAAAATATGTAGATTCCGTGTAAAGGTTAGACAGGAGCATCAGCAGATGTTCCTTTTCCTTTTTCATCTGACGCTCTCTCGCCTGCTCTTCATATAAACGAATCATTGTATAACAAGCCAACACGAAAAAGCTTCTGAAAATCGCCAAAACAAATAATTGAAACAGCGTCCGCCCCGTTAAAATTTCATCCATGGTGCCTCGAAGTGCGATGATCTCAACAACGCTTGCGCACAGCTCCATGATGATACCTGTTGCTCCAATCAGCCAAGGCTGATCACGGAAACGTCTGACCTTCAATAAATAAAAGAGTGTGCCATAGACGACATAATAAAGCAGGGAAGGAAATCTTAATGAAACCGCCTCTTCCAGCGGAAGATGCCCTGTCACGGCTGTATCAAGCAGCACGCGAAACGCAAAAACAGATATCCCAGCGATGATGCCGCTTGCCCATGCAGGAAATCTTTTCATTTGAAGCAGGATAAAGAAAAAGACAACGGTTCCAAAGCTGACCCGAAAGCTGTCCTCAAATGGATAAAATTTAAACTCTCCGCCAATCGGCGTCAGTACAATGAGCAGCACAATTAAATAAGGCTCTGTATTCAGCCATTTTTTTAGTAGATTCAAACGCAGTCACATCCCTAATAATTGACGATAGTATACTATGTGAGCTAAAGAAAAACAAACCTTCATGAAAAAGCGCACACCGGAACTTTGCCGGTGTGCGCTTCTCATGATGCCGCTTAATCTTCTAAACGATCTTTTTCTAAAAGTGATGCGCCAGCAATACCTGGTTTTGTCATTTCAAAAGGATTTAAGATGACATCAAGCTCTTCCTCTGTTAACACATCATTTTGCAGACAAAGCTCACGTACAGATGCGCCTGTAAGAATGGCTTCTCTTGCAATTCGTGCAGCCGCTTCATAACCAATATGCGGGTTCACCGCCGTCATGACACCGGCACTCTTTTCTACATATTCTTTTAATCTAGATTCATCTGCTTTTAGGTCACGCAAGCAGTTGTCCACAAAGGACTCGAATACATTTTTCATCATGCTGAGAGATTGAAGCAGGTTGAACACCAACACTGGTTCCATAACGTTCAGTTCAAGCTGGCCAGCCTCTGATGCAAGACAGATTGTGTGATCGTTCCCAATGACTTGGAAAGCCACTTGGTTCATGACCTCAGGCATAACTGGATTGACTTTCCCTGGCATGATAGATGAACCTGGCTGTCTCGGCGGCAAGTGCAGCTCACCAAAGCCTGCTCTTGGACCAGAAGCCATCAGACGAATATCGTTCGCCATTTTGGACATGTTCATCATACATACTTTAAGCGCAGCAGATACTTCTGTATAAGCATCTGTATTTTGCGTTGCATCGACTAAATCTTCAGCACCAACTAACGGTAATCCGCTAATGTCAGATAGATAGCCAACCACTTGGCGAATATATTTAGGATCTGCATTCAATCCAGTTCCGACTGCTGTTGCACCCATATTGACTTCATATAAATGCTGTCTAGACTGCTTGATACGTTTAATATCACGAGCAAGAACTTTTGCATACGCACTAAACTCTTGTCCAAGTCTGATTGGAACAGCGTCCTGAAGATGCGTACGTCCCATTTTGATGACATGATCGAATTCCTGCGCTTTTTCAGTCATGACTTGATGCATGTTTTCCATCGTATAAAGTAGTTTTTCAATCATATTCAATGTTGAAATATGAATCGCTGTTGGGAAAACGTCGTTTGTTGACTGCGACATATTCACATGCGTGTTTGGACTTAGCTCAGTATAAGCGCCTTTTTCCTTTCCTAGTAGTTCAAGCGCTCTGTTTGCAATGACTTCATTGGCATTCATATTCATTGAAGTGCCAGCCCCGCCTTGAATTGGATCGACAATAAATTGATTGTTCCATTTTCCTTCGATGACCTCATCTGCCGCTTCAACAATTTTTTCTCCAAGGCCAGAATATAGTCGCTGTGTATCCATATTTGCAAGTGCGGCTGCCTTTTTGACAATCCCTAATGCTTTGATGAGTTCCTCATGAATACGGTAGCCTGTAATTGGAAAGTTCTCCACTGCACGTAATGTTTGAATTCCATAATATGCTTGAGTGTCTACTTCCTTTTCACCTAGAAAGTCTCGTTCGATTCGAACTTGCTTGTCCTGTAGCTTCGTCATTTGAAAAGATCTCCTTTTTTACGCTGCTTTTGTTTGTTGTTTCAATTCCTCAATATACTTCTTCGATTTCTCTTGATCAAATACTTTTTCCCACTTAGACATGACAATGGCTGCAAGTGAGTTACCAAATACGTTCACTGTTGTACGAACCATGTCAAGAAGTCGGTCGATCCCAACGATGAAGGCAAGTCCTTCAAGCGGCAGTCCCATAGCACCAAGAGTTGTGATGACAACAACGATCGATGCACCTGGTACACCAGCCATTCCTTTAGATGTCAGCATTAAAATTAATAGTAACGTAATTTGCTCATAGATGGAAAGCGGCATGCCGTACATTTGTGCAACAAATATCGCAGCAATGGATTGATAGATAGCACTTCCATCTAGGTTAAAGGTATAGCCTGTTGGAATAACGAACGACGTGATCGCTTTCGGGCAGCCGAACTTCTCCATTTTGTCCATTAATCTAGGCAGTACAGCTTCTGAACTTGCTGTTGAGAATGCAAGAATGATTTCTTCTTTTAATACTCTAAATAGTGTAAAGACGCTTGTTCCAGCCATTTTAGCAATAATGCCAAGTACAACAATGACGAAGAATGCCATTGTACCGTAAACGACAAGTACCAGTTTACCTAGCGGGAGAAGCGCTCCGACCCCGAATTTGATCACCGTCACACTGATGAGCGCGAATACACCAAATGGTGCAAACTTCATCACTTTATTGGTCACCCAGAACATGGCTTCGAGTATACCCTCAAAGAATCCTAATACTGGTTTTCCTTTGTCTCCTACTGCGGCAATTCCTAATCCGAATAAGACTGTAAAGAAGATGGTTGGTAATAGATCACCTTCTGCAATAGATTGGAAAACGTTTGTTGGTACAAGATGAACCAACGTTTCAGAGAAAGTCGCTTTTTCAGAAGAAGCCTTAGATGTCTCTTCATATTTAGAGATATCGCCTTTCTCCATGTTGCTCATATCAATTCCTGTACCAGGATGGAAGACGTTTGCTGCAAGCAGTCCAACTGCTAATGCAATCGTTGTCACAATCTCGAAGTAAAGAATTGTTTTTCCGCCGAGTCTTCCGATCGTTTTCATATCGCCTACACCTGCAACTGCTACAATCAATGCAGCAATAACAATTGGAAGAACGATCATTTTAATTAAATGGATGAATATATCGCCAATCGGCGTTAACACATTAATAACGGTTTCATTTTGATAAAACAGCGCTCCCACAACAACACCCAGAACAAGTGCAATGAGTATTTGAGAAGCTAACCCTAACTTTTTCATACGTGAACCCCCTTTTTTTGATAACGCTTTCTTTGTTGCTTAATCGCATCTTAACGACGAACCTACAAAAAACGACAAAAAGGAACAAAAAGAAGTGAATTTTTTATGAAAAATCTTTAAAAAGGTGGGTTTTTCCACAATATTGTTAAAAAAAGACTTCGCTTTTGGCGAAGTCTTAATGATTTTGCATCTGTTCACTTGGTGAATTTTGATTTTGATAAAATGCGTCATAAATCGCATAACCACTAAGTACAAGAGCAACATAGAGCAATGCACTAATGGTCCAAACCCATTTGACATTCATCTTCATTCTGCCACTCCTTCTCTGACTGGCTTCAATCGTTGCAATCTGAGTGCATTCAGCACAACGGACACGGAGCTAAAGGCCATTGCCGCTCCTGCAAGCCATGGCGCAAGGAAACCAAATGCAGCGATCGGTATCCCAATACAGTTATAGGCAAGCGCCCAAAATAAATTTTGCTTAATGTTTCTCATTGTTTTTTTACTAAATTCCAGCGCATCTGCAATCGCATGGAGATCTCCTGTCATGAGCGTAATATCTGCTGCTTCCATGGCAACGTCTGTCCCTGTTCCCACAGCCATCCCAATATTCGCTGTTGCAAGAGCTGGGGCATCATTGATACCGTCTCCGACCATGGCGACTTTTTTTCCTTGTTTCTGAAGCGCTGCAATGTGAGCCGCTTTTTCTTCAGGCAGTACTTCAGCAATGACATGATCAATGCCTGCCTGTTCCGCAATCGCCTCTGCTGTTAGTTTATTATCACCTGTCATCATTACAACGTGAATCCCTTGCTCTTTCAGACGAGCGATGGCTTGAGGAGAGGATGATTTGATCGTATCTGCGACCGCGACAATGCCAGCGACTTCGCCGTCAATCGCGACAAGCATAGCCGTTTTTCCTTGCTCCTCCAGCGTTGTGACGGATGATTCGACTTGATCATATGGGATATGATGTTTCTGTAATAGCTTACGCGTTCCAATTAAAAGCTTGTGTCCTGCTGCCTTTGCTTCAATTCCATGACCTGGATCTGCTTGGAACGCTTCAACCTCGACCGTTTCAAGACCTTGTTCCTTCATACCGTCTGTGATCGCCCTGGCAAGCGGGTGTTCCGACTGCTGTTCTGCCGATCCTGCTAGTTGCAGCACCGCATCTTCTGTCCAATTCGCATATGCCAACACATCTGTCAGACTCGGCTCCCCTTTTGTCACAGTTCCTGTTTTATCTAACACCACCGTGTCGAGTGATTGAGTCACTTCTAAATGCTCTCCGCCTTTAAACAGAATGCCTGATTCAGCCGCACGGCCGCTGCCAGCCATAATAGAGGTAGGTGTAGCAAGTCCGAGCGCACATGGACATGCGATAACAATGACGGCTATAAAGGTTTCAAGTGCTGACGTCACATTCCCAGGGTCGACAAAGAAAAACCATATGAGGAATGTGAGCACAGCAATTCCTACAACGATGGGCACAAATATCCCTGATATTTGATCTGCCATTCTTTGAATCGGTGCTTTTGAGCCCTGCGCTTGTTCTACGACTCGGATAATCTGGGAAAGCGCCGTCTCTTTTCCGACTTTTGTCGCTTTTATTTTCATAAATCCATTTTTATTGATCGTTGCCCCGATGACCATATCTCCTGCTGTTTTATCAACTGGCAGGCTTTCTCCTGTAATCATGGACTCATCTATTGCGGTTGTTCCCTCTATGATCTCTCCATCTACCGGCACTTTTTCACCCGGTTTGACAAACACAAGATCATTCACTTTCACGTCAGAAATAGGTACAGTCATCTGTTTGCCATCTCGTTCGATAACCGCTTCTTTCGCTTGTAAGCCCATCAGTTTTTGAATCGCTTCTGATGATCTTCCTTTTGCTCTTGCTTCCATTAATTTTCCGAGCACGATCAACGTAATGAGGACAGCACTTGTTTCATAATAGAGGGCTGCCTCATGTGTGCCTCGAATCGCTGACTGGATGCTTTCATATAAACTATAGAAAAACGCGGCAGATGTCCCAAGTGCGACAAGAACATCCATATTGGCACTTTTATTTCTTAAAGCCTTATACGCACCTACATAAAATGGCCAGCCGACAATAAACTGCACAGGCGCTGCTAACGCCAGCTGAACCCATGGATTCATGAACGCTTCAGGCAGCCAAATAAAGGATGTGAAAGAAAAATGGCTGACCATTGCCCAAAGAAGCGGCAGTGACAAAATCATTGAGAATAAAAAGCGTGCCGTCTGCTTCTCTATTGCTGCTTGGCGGTGATCTTTTTTTCCTCCCTCTGCTTGATCTACGTCTGGTTCAATTAAAGAATACCCTATAGACTGCACTGCATCTTTTATATCATTTGTAGACGTTTGGCCCGGATGATATGTGACCTGAAGTGTCTCTAGCGCAAAGTTTACAGACCCGTGATCGACACCGTCCATTCGGTTAATTTTTTTCTCGATTCGGTTTGCACAAGCCGCACACGTCATTCCCTCTATATCAAATTCTGCTTGCTCCATCACCACATCATAGCCAAGAGATTGGACTTTTCGCTTCAAATCATCTGGTGTTAACTGCTCTGATTCGTAGATGATATGGGAAGTTTCAAGCGCCAAATTCACACTGGCATCCTCCACACCTTCCAGCCTGTTCAATCCCTTTTCGATGCGGCCTGCACAGGCAGCACAGGTCATCCCCGTAATTTGAAAGTCAATTTCCTTTTTCATTGATCTCACCTCTCCACATACTCCATGGGGGTATTATATTTTGAAAAAAAGACGTGCTGTCATGCAGCACGTATGTTCATTTATACGACATCATATCCCTGTTCTTCAATCACATCAGAGATACGGTGTAATGTGACTTGATCCGGGTGAAATGAAACCTCCACCTGTCCTTTGTCTAAATGGACTTTCACAGATTCAACACCTGCTAATTCTCCTACATTTCCTTCGACTGCTTTCACGCAATGTCCACAAGACATGCCCTGCACTTGAAGTGTTGCTTGTTCCACTTCTCATCGCCTCCATCAATCATTTTCTACAACTTACTATACCCTAGTAGGGTATCAATGTAAACATAAATGCTACGATTTTGTTAGTTTCGTAAAGACCGTCATTAACTCTTCAATGGCTTCATCCCCATTGCCGCTCTTGATAGCATCTGCTACGCAATGATGTGTGTGCTTTTCCATCAAATGCAGACTGACTTTTTTCAAAGCCGCATTGACTGCGGAAATTTGATTCACAACATCTATACAGTAACGATCGTTTTCAATCATTTGTTGAATCCCGCGAACTTGTCCTTCCACTCGTTTCAAGCGATTGATCAATTGATCTTTTTCCTTCTCGGCTCTTGGCGAAGCCATATGTCGTTCTTCATGTTCTGTCATGTGATCACCTTTTTTCTATTATGACTTGTCATTACCTAAATTAAAGCATATCTCCACCGGAAAAGGCAAAGATATGCTGAGCATCGCATATAAAGCTATGTTTGTCCTAATTTGTTAATTGTTCGATATCCTGCAAAAGATTGACGGATTGTTGAAGCTGTTTCATCAATCCCTGCTGATCCTCCAGTATGGAGGCAGCATCAATATCGCCTGCTTTCAATTGCTGTAAATACGTTTGGATTTCCTCTGACAGCACTTTATTTTTTTCAATGATTTGTGCATGCAGGTCTTCTGCCATTTTTGGCGCTGTGACTTCATTAAAATCTTGAATATCTGCCTTCAATGATTCAAGCTGCTGCGTTAATTCTGCTTTTTTGGCGGCATTTTGCACAGCTTCTTCAGCGAGTTTTGGAAAGTCCTCTGTAAATTGCTGAATGTCTGTCACATAGTCATTTGCCTCAGTGACATATGTCGTTGTATCGTTGACCTGATCAAGCAAGCCGGAGCACCCGCTTAATACAAGCGTTCCGGAAAATAGGAAAGCCATCACATATTTTTTCAAGATCGATCATCCTTTCATCTGTAGGATTAAAAGCATCATTTGTTCCGCTTCCCTCTATATCACACAGATGCAAAAAGACCTTAAAAATAGCCAGACCTTTGCCTCATGTGTGATAGGCAAAGGTCTGGCTAACATTGTTCATGCCGGAATGACCGAGAAACAACGAATGTTTCTGTAATGACGACCAGACCGTAAAAGCTACTCCCCTTTAGGAAACCGTTCAAATGTTATGTTTATCATATCGAATGTCGGGACAACAGTCAATTCGGGAGGTCCTGCTCTTGATATAGCACATGACCCTTTCCAGTTGATGCATAAATCCGGTTCCGTCCTTGGCGTTTTGACATATACAAGGCCTGATCCGCTTCAAATAGAAGTGTTTCTAATACACAAGGATCATTGGCTGTATGAGCAATTCCAAAGCTCGCTGTCACTCGCACTTTTTCCTCATCATTCGTAAAGAAACTCGCTTCAAACGAATGTCTTATTTGTTCCGCGATATGACATGCCTCTTTAAATGACTGATGAGGCAGACAAATCGCAAACTCTTCTCCCCCATATCGTCCAAATAAATCATCCATTTGTAAATGCTCCTGACAAATAGAGACAACATGACGCAGCGCTTCATCTCCAATATGATGTCCGTGTGTGTCATTAATTTGTTTAAAGAAATCAATATCAAACAGCATAACTGCCGTATCCTGCGCATCCTCTTCCAAAATCAGCTGCGTTCGTTCGATGAAAGAAGAACGATTGAAAATATTCGTCAAACCATCGATATACGCACGACGCTCCAGCTCTTCCTGCAGCAAACGCTGCTCTGTTACATCACTGATCACTATTTGCCTGCCCTCGATCTCTCCTCTTTTATTAAATAGAGACGAAGCGGTCAGATGATAATAGCAGGACTGGTCTTTTTCCTTTTTCCACATTAGATCATATTGCGAATGATCCTGCGGAGAGCGCAGCCACTGAATGAACGCTGAATCTTTGATGATTCCTGAGAAAATATCGTCGACTTTATAGCCAATTCCCTTTTTATTCGCAAGTGTCGGAATGATCGATGCTGCAGCGGGGTTGTAATCAATGAGTGTCCGATATCGATCTAAAATCAGAACCCCTTCAGACATATGCTCAAACACACGCTCCATTGCAATGGGAGAGATTTTAAAGAGCTGAAACGACATAATCGCCCATAGATAGAGTGCGTTAGTCAAAAACATCACCACAGGGACCGGATCAATATGAAAAGGAGTGACGCCTAATAAATAGATAAAAGAAGTCATAATGGGTAATAACATTCCCACTAACAGTATCAGAATCTGCTTTAAATATTCTTTTTTTGTGACACGTAAAAACCAAACCAGCATAAAAATAGCGAGCATCGAACAGCCAAACGTATAAACGCCATGGATGATATACCAATAGCCAATCGTAAAATCAGCCAATAAAAAACCATCTACTGGATTTATCGTGATGTCTCGATAAAAGAGCGAATGTAAAGAGTTGGTGAACACCAAAATGGTTGTGAGAGTTGGAATCAATAAGATGAGAAGCACGCGGCGCTTTGTGAAATATTGATGGAACCCCGTAAATTGCAGCACAATCAGCAGACTGAGCGGTGCGATAAACGGAAGACCTATGTATTGAAAACAAACCCAGAACATGATTTCTCCAGGGGTACGAGCCAATAATTCAAACGTATGCCCAAAGATATAAATCGCAGTTGCTCCAGACATGTACATAAACAATTGACAGCCAATATACCGATGGCGGTTTGCATGAGCAATGATTGATAATATCACGGACAGAATGCCAGAAACACTCATGATCACAATAAAATGTAAAACAATCGAATCCATGTAAACGCCCCAATTTCAGTCATTTAGAACTAGTCTAATCTTACTATATATGAGGACGTCACAAATGGGAAGATGTGATTTTGAATTGGTTGGAGGTTTTTTGTAAATTTTCAGGCGTTACCTGTTCGTGCCCCCTTATATTTTCACTACTTTTTGCTTAAATTGAGGGAGAAGTATGTTGCGCTCGGAGAAATATCTGTACAATGTGGGGATGAATGGAGAGGAGACTCGAAAGAAATATGATTTTTTGGATGATCATGACGGGGCTGTTTATACTGATTCTTTTAGAAAAACCGTTTGAAAAGAGAAGTTCTGGATTATTATTTTTGATCAGTTACTTGCTGCTGATTGCGATTTATGTGATTCAGACAACATTTGTGGAACTTGTGTCAGATGAATTTTTGATGATGTTTGCGGTGGTTGTCGTTTTTCCTTTGTTTGTTCGGTTGTTGGTGTCTTCTATGAGAAACCGTACATAAGAAAAGAGATGCCAGATGTGGCATCTCTTTTTCTGTTGTGATCCAAGTTCGGTGTATCTCCCTTAAAAAGTTCCAGCATCATTTTTTAAAATCAAGATTTTGATTTGTCCTTTGGTGTATCTTTAGCTTTCTCATCTTCAATTTTACTAACTTCTGTTTTTGCAAGAACCATCTCTTCTAATGCTTTCTTCATTCTAGAATCTATGAAATTCAAATCATCATCAACGACCTTATCTTGCTTTGTAACCTTTATGATATCTTTGAAGACCGGTTCTAATTTGTCATCTGTTTTTACTAAGTAACTATTTACTTTTTTATACGTATCAGGAACTTTGTTTTCGTTTTCTTTGGCTTCGCTAAGTAATTCTCGCAGGCTATCAATTTTCTTCTCAAGTTCACTAGCCCATTCTTTATCATAAACATTATCCATTGGAACTAATGAAAAAAAGAAAGGCATAATTCTATCTTCAAAACGTTTTAAATACCCCTTATACCATGCAGCATATTCTTTATCGGTCATCTTTTCAATTTTTTCTTGTTTTGCCGGCGTTTTATTTGACGATGAACCGTTTGCTGCTTCATTTTTACCGCATGCTGTGCTCATCATCAATGTAAATACTAGAAGAAATACTGAAATCATTGTCCTTTTATTTGTCTTCATGTGTGAATTACTCCTTATCCTTTGAGACTTTTTCTACTTCGTCATCGGCTTTGGCTGTTTGATCGTATGCTTTGTCGAGACTTTTCGAAATGTTATCCAATGATTCAAGATCAAGATTTTCAAGTGCTTTCGGTGTTTCTTCTACGGCATATTGATATCCTTTGTTTGCTTTTAGCAAATACTCATGTGCTTTTTTATAAGCACCAGGAACGTTTTTCTTTTCATTACCCTCATCAATGACTTTTTGTACATCAAAAAGTGACTTCTCGACAGATCCAAGCCATTCATTATTACCTGCATCAATGGCCACCATCTTTTTAGCAAACACGAGCATTGTGTCTTCGATATCACCTCTGTAGTTCTCATACCACTCGGCATATTCTTTTTCTGCTTTTTGGTTGCTGCACGCTGTACCGAATACCATCAGCACAGCAAGCATGATCATCGTTGCGACTAGTGATTTAGTCTCTACTTTGTTCACTAAGATAAACTCCTTCTGCATTCCTGCTGTTATTTTCAAGCTTTAAATTTAATGAAATTGCCACTTGTATATGGTGTAACATTCCTACATTTCATCGGTTAAATAGTAGTTATATTTAGCTATTCATTCAATTTATTAGTAAATAGATCCTCATTTGGCTTTTCTGTTAAAAAATTATAAAAAGCATAAAAAAAAGACGCTATCAATAGCGTCTTCTTGTATTTAATCTCAATTTTCATGTTGCCAGTCTCGCATCAAGGGCTTTCAAACCCTTTATACGACTGCATGCTGCAAAGGATGATGATACAGTCAATCAGATAGCTGTATTTTGGAAAGTTCCTTATATAGATGAAGAAGAAACAGTGGCCAAATTCTTGAACGAACATTCGGGGGGAACAAATGAAAATTACCGATAAAGTATCTTCTTTAATATGACCCTTCAAGTTGAAGGGTTTTTATTATCTTTTTGTAGAAGGGTACGACGTGACGGATCTTGATAAAGAGAAGCATGAGTGGAAGTTCAGTAATGTAAAAAAGCCGCCCAGGTGGACGGCCAATTTTACATATTAATCTTATTCATATTGAGCAGGAGCAATTTTGGCTACTGGCGCACCACAAAACAGCATGAATACAAATAACACGCTCGGCTTAATTGCAAGGCCTATACCGCCTAAGTATACTGCCACTGTCATCCAATCTCCCTTATCTATTGCTTTTTGCAGATGCTTTAAAGTACCTTTAGCGATGCCAACTGCATCCTCGACACAGCGAGTTACCGTGTTACTTTTCGTGGTCGCTTCTTGATTCATTAATTTTGCGAAAGCGATCATTCCATTTTTTTCTGCATCTGTATAAGGTGATTTTTCAAGCTCTTCTTTATTAATGGTGTAGCCTTTTTCTTTATCAGAAATGATAATCTTTGTGAAAATGTATTCAATTTCTTTTAAAGACTTCTCAATTTGCTCTTCTGTCAAACCTTCTAATCCCTTTGTGCTTTGTGTCTTTGCAGCAGCAGCTGGAGCAAAGGCAGTCACAGCCAGAACTAATGCTAACATTAAAAAAACCAATCTTTTCATATTAACTCCCCCTTTTTTCAACTCAAAATTACCTTATCATACATTTATGTAAAATAAAGGGTTTTAAGAGAGAGTTAAACCCATTAGTCATAATCAGACATACATCGACATTTTACGCCCACAAGTTTAAAGATAAAAACGAGAGAAAATAAATTACCATGCCTAACATTACAAAAAATTTAAGGAAATTTTCGTACTTTGTGAGAGGTCGCTCTTTTTTTGTTTTGATTAGTTTCCAATAAAGAGCGTATCCAGAGAAGAAAAGAATTAATTGACCAAGTCTTGAAGCGTTCTCTAATATATCTATTCCATTCATTATAGTTCACCTCCCAAATCACAGAAAAATCAAACATTCTACACATCTATTTTTCATGTATATCCAAGGTAATTTCAATTCATTATCTCAAATTTCCTTTCACCTTCCAACATTTATGTAAAAATAAGTAATAAGAAGCATTAGACAAGATAGATGAATCCCTCCTTTCTTTAAATGTTTTTTTGATATTCCAAAAATACGAATGATAAATAGGTGGACTTGAAGTAAAGAATTAACACAAAAAAGCCCCTCCAAAAAAATGGAAGAGTTCTCAATTTACTTATGTTTTACCTTAACATATTTTAATGAAGCAGTGATGTATAATCCTGATCTAATTTTAAACATTTTCGATCCGTTAACGGTCACCTAATCAAGCGTAAATGCTTCACCAAGCTTTATTTCTTTGTGTTTCGCTGACCAATTGGGCTTATCATAAAACATGCCTAATATTTAATAAATAAAAATTGCAATCCTTTTGTGCTAACCAGTCGTTTTATGGCACTCAGAAATTATAGCCACATATACCCTTCCAAACAAAAGGAAGTTGTAGCTTTTATGAAAGAAGAAGTTTTCTAATGTTGCCAGAATGATGCCAGCCTCACATCAAGGGTTTTCAAACCCTTGATACGACTGCATTCTAAAAGTTTTGATGGAGACGGTGGGAGTCGAACCCACGTCCAGAGACATCGATTACTTAAGCGTCTACGAGCGTAGTCAACATATTTTGTGTTCACTCATCCTCATGCCTGCTGACGGGCGCTTGGAGAGCTAGTCTGATGGATCTCTTCTTACGTCCTCAGACGGAAACGTAAGCGTAGCCTACTTCATTGGGCTCCTCACAGACACATAGGCGATGTCAGGAAGAGCTCGCTGCGCTTATTAGGCAGCTAGTGCTAAGTTTTGGTTAAAACTTTTAGTTTTGCCAGTTACATTTAAGTGCGTGTTAACGAGATCGCCTCTCGGCTCGCAGCCTAAGCTCGAACCATCCCTGTCGAATCCGTAACGTCCCCTTGTAAAAAGGGATATACGGGATGGAAGTTCAGCTTCACTGCTTCCGTATATAACTATTATAACAATCTCATCGCTCGAAACAACTGGTGGTTTCTGTAAAAAAGCGATGATTGTTTTCTGCATAACATATTGTAGCATAATGCTTCCGCTCTCAGCAAGCCATCTGCATCAGGCTAGAATTGCTTTTGACGATCGCGGAAGGCACGTTCGATTTCACGTTTTGCATCTTTTTTCTTCAGATCTTCACGTTTATCGTATTTCTTCTTCCCTTTCCCAATTCCAATCAGCACTTTTGCAAAGCCATTTTTCAAATATAGTTTCAGAGGCACAAGTGAGTAGCCTTCTTCCTTTGTCGCACCAATCAATTTGCTGATTTGCTTGCGATGAAGTAGCAGCTTTCTCGTTCTCAGCGGATCATGGTTATAACGGTTCCCCTGTTCGTATGGGCTCACGTGCATGTTGTGAAGAAACACTTCTCCTCGCTCGATTTTGGCAAAGGAATCTTTTAAATTCACTTTTCCAGCACGAATCGATTTGATTTCAGTTCCTTGTAATACAAGGCCGGCTTCGTAAGTTTCTTCTATAAAGTAATCATGATTTGCTTTTTTGTTTTGGGAAACAACCTTTCCCTCTCCCTTTGGCATTGGCGTACACCCTCCTTTTGACACAGACACGGTCCAAATCGTACGGATTATTTTATCAAACAATCCACCTTTCTACAATGCTGACGCCATGTGGTCAAAAAGCAAATAGAGCGTGATGCCCTATTTGCTTTTTGGCACGTTACTTTTTCTTTTTGCGTTTTTGTTTCGGTGCGTTTTCAAATACACGTTTTTTCTTTTTCTTCTTCTTACGGCTTGTGAACCAGTCACTTCCGCTTTTATCCTCTTTGCCTTTTTCCCCAGAGGCTTTTTGACCTCCACGCCCTTTTTTCGCTGGTGGATCTGTCCGTTTTTTGAACTTGAAATCTTTTGGTGATTTACGGCGAGTGCCCTTCATACCGACGATTTCAAAATCAATCGAGTGCTCATCTTTATTGACATTCACGACTTTGACAGTGATTTCATCACCGATACGGTAGACATTTCCTGTACGTTCACCGATCATGGCAAAGTGCTGCTCATCAAAGCGATAATAGTCGTCAGTCATGTAGCTGACATGGACAAGACCTTCTATCGTATTTGGCAGTTCAACGAATAGTCCGAAGTTCGTCACGGAACTAATCATGCCATCAAACTCTTCACCGATTTTATCTAGCATAAACTCTGCCTTCTTCAGATCATCTGTTTCACGCTCTGCATCGACTGAGCGGCGCTCCATCGTAGATGCATGATCTGCGATTTCAGGCAGCAGCTGGCCCCACTTTTCTAAGGTCGCTTCATCTGTCTTTTTCTGAATCAAATAGGTTCTAATCAGTCTATGCACGATTAAATCCGGGTAACGTCGGATCGGTGATGTGAAATGTGTATAGAATTCCGTTGATAATCCAAAATGGCCAATGCTTTCTGGATCATACTTCGCCTGTTTCATAGAGCGAAGCATCACAGTTTGAATGACGACTTCTTCTGGTTGATCCCTGACAGCATCGAGGACACTTTGAAGTGCGCGCGGGTGAATATTCGTTGACGTTCCTTTTACAATGTAACCAAACGTCGTCACGAACTCTAAAAAGCGCTGAAGTTTCTCAGGATTTGGTTCTTCGTGAATTCGGTAAATGAACGGAACATTCATCCAGTGGAAATGCTCTGCAACTGTTTCGTTTGCAACAAGCATGAATTCTTCAATTAATTTCTCTGCAACGGAACGCTCACGAATGACAACATCTTTCGCTGCGCCTTCATCATCTACAAGTACTTTTGCTTCCTTGAAATCAAAGTCTACAGCTCCGCGCTCCATTCGTTTGTCACGTAGAATCTCTGCAAGCTTCTCCATCTCTTGGAACATCGGAACAAGCGGCTCATATTTGTTTAGAAGCTCTTCGTCTTGGTCGACTAATATCTTATTTACATCGGAATAGGTCATTCTCTCTGTCGTTTTGATCACACTTTGGAAAATCTCGTGTTTGACGACTTTCCCGTTACGATCAATGACCATTTCACAAGACAGGGTGAGACGATCGACCTTTGGATTTAATGAACAAATACCGTTTGACAAACGATGCGGAATCATCGGAATGACGCGATCGACGAGATACACACTCGTTCCACGTTCATAAGCTTCCTGATCAATCGGCGAATTCTCTGTGACATAATGAGAAACGTCTGCAATGTGCACGCCGAGCTTATATTTGCCATCATCCAGCTTTTGCACGGTTACGGCATCATCTAAGTCCTTCGCATCTGCACCGTCAATTGTCACGATCGTTTCATTGCGCAGATCACGTCTGCCTTCAAGGTCCTTTTCATCAATCGTTTCCGGTGTGTCCGCTGCCTGCTGAAGTGCTTCTTCTGGGAACTCACCTGGCAGACCGTGTTTATGAATGATCGACAAAATATCAATGCCAGGGTCATTTTTATGACCAAGAATTTCAGTCACTTCACCCTCTGCACTCATTCTTCCTTCAGGGTAGCTTGTCAGCGTCACAACGACTTTATGACCTTCGACCGCTCCGTTTTTAGCGGATTTCGGAATGAAGATATCGTTTGTGATTTTTTTATCATCAGGAATAACAAAGCCAAAGCTTTTCGTTTCAGTATAGGTACCGACAACCGTCTGAGTATTGCGCTCCAGAATGCGGATGACAGTTCCTTCTTTTTTCGTGCCGTTTGATTTGTGGCTGACACGAACCATGACGGTATCGCCATTCATCGCTGTGCCTAACTCATTTGGGGGAATGAAAATATCATCCTGTCCAAACTCTTCTGGCGTTACAAATGCAAATCCTTTTGCATGAGCAGACAGCTTTCCTTTTACTAAATTCATTTTTTCTGGTACACCGTAACGGTCGCTGC
Organism: Bacillus sp. FSL K6-1000; assembly: GCF_038630785.1. NCBI lineage: Bacteria > Bacillati > Bacillota > Bacilli > Caryophanales > Bacillaceae > Bacillus > Bacillus sp. FSL K6-1000. The sequence goes on from NZ_CP152042.1 coordinate 3,065,246, forward strand.
GCGTGCGAACGATGAGTCCTTGATCTTCCAGCGTCACAAGTGCTTTGACGAGCTCTTTATAATCATCAGGATTGGTAATCTCCATCATGACTTCCAGCTCTTGAACTGTTAACGGTTTATACGCTTCTTCTTTCATAAAAGCGAGTAATTCATCCATAAATTCTTCTTTTTGCACACTCTAACCCCCTATATATTTAAATTGACCAATCAAGTGATTCTAAGAATGCATAGACATCCTGATGAACCTTCTCCCGCTCTTTATCAAGCGTGATGACATGGCCTGATTCTTCATACCATTTCAGATGCTTATCATCTGTCTCTACTTCGTTATAAATGATATTCGCACTGTCTGTATTAATCATATGATCGTGACGTGCCTGCACAACAAAAGTAGGTGAATAGATCATGTCGACATTGTTTCTGACATCTGCAATCAGTTCTTGCAAACTCTTGAGAGTATCCATTGGTGTTTTCTTGAACGCTTCCATTTCTTGTTCAATTTGGTCCTCTGACTTACCCTCAAATTTCTTATAGTTACGGGCATAATCTAGTACACCCTGGTACATGACTTCTTCACTTTTTATGTACATAGGTGCACACATAGGTACAATTCCCTTTACAGGTACAGTGTAACCTAATTTCAATGAAAAAACTCCTCCGAGGGATAGTCCGCAAACCGCAATCTCTTCATAGCCCTCATCTTTTAAGAATTGATAGCCTTCTTCTACATCTTTCCACCAGTCAGCCGGGCCTGTATGGACAAGCTCTTCTGGCGGCACACCGTGACCTTTATATTGAGGTGCATGACATGTATATCCTCTTTCGTTCAAATAACGGCCAAGCATTCGAACATCGGCTGTATTCCCAGTAAAACCGTGAAGAAGAAGCACCGCCTTTTCTCCACCTTTAAACGTAAATGGTTTTGGTGTAACAACTTTCATGATGATGTGACTTCCTTTCCTTCTGATATGGTTTATATTTTCCACTTGTATGTATGAAACAAACACAAAAGAGTGCTGATAATAAAAAAAGGTCTGAAAAAAGATCAGACCTTCTGTTACTCGCGCTTTACACGCCTAAATATGCCAATGCAAGTGTTAAGATGAAGAAAAGCACTGACAAAATAACCGTTAATCGGTGAAGAATCAAGTCAAGGCCTCTCGCTTTTTGTTTACCGAAAAGCTGCTCGGCTCCACCTGAAATAGCGCCTGACAGTCCAGCACTTTTACTTGATTGTAGTAATACAACGATGATAAGTGCGATACTGACAATTACGAGTAATGTGATAACAAATGCGTGCATGAAAACACCTCCAGACAAACTGGTACACATAACTTTATTTTACATGAAAACAAGGTGCATGTCACGAAACATCAAAATAAAGATTTCCTATATATTGTCGACTTGATTCGTTATTTTGATACAATTTCGTTCCAAAGTGCTGGCTGCAGCATTTTTATATGCAATTTTCCGGTTAAAAACTCATTTTTAATGAGTTGCTTCTTCCTTCAATAGCTGTTTTAATTCTTCTAACAAACGTTCAGCTCCTTCAGGACTCAGCATCACGCTTCCATTTCCATAGCTTTTGTTGTACTTCGTCACTTGTCCCGTTAGCAGGCAGCTCTTATCTGCATCATATTTTTTCAGCATAATGGTTTGATCTTCAATGAAAATTTCTAACAGCTGCTCTTCTTTAATATTGAGTACCTTGCGCATTTCTGAGGGCAGAACAATTCTGCCGAGAGAATCAATTTGTCTGACCATCCCAGTCCTTTTCAATGACATTTCCTCCTTGGTGATGATATGAATTATTGACTTTTGTCAACATTTTCATAGTAAAATAGATCTTCAAATTTTTTATCAAAGTAATGAATCATTTTGCCAATGACAAGCTGTCCTGGTTTTCGGTGACCATTTAATACCCTGCTAAGAGTGGCAGGAGAGATGCCAATTTCATCAGCGAGCTGATTTAAAGACATATCGTTCTCGATCATATACTGCATGACAAAAGCCCGCCTGATCTGAATCTTTTCGACCATCATTACAACCTCCTATGGAATCAATATGTACAACATGTAAGGCTCTCACATCAAGCAGATTCATTAACTTATGTCAACACTTTTGCCCCTCTGCTATTTCCTTTGGTCAATGATCATACTAAAATAAGTCATATACTGAAATGTGAGGTTCGATGTCATGAATCACTTTGGTGAACAATTACGCATTTTAAGAGAAAATAGAAAAATGTCGGTCAATCAACTTGCCATGTATTCAGGTGTAAGCGCTGCTGGTATTTCTCGTATTGAAAATGGAAAGCGCGGTGTGCCAAAGCCTTTAACCATAAAAAAATTAGCACACGCCTTGAAGGTGCCTTATGAGGATTTAATGCTGCTTGCCGGTCATATTGAACAGGAACAAGTTCATGAAATGAAACCGAAATATGAGTCCATGTTAAAAATCTATCAAACGGCGCTTCAAAAGGATGTAGAACATCTTCCCATTTTTGACGGGGACAAATGGGAAAGGCTCTCCGCACAAGACATCAGCCAGCTGAATGAATACTTTCTCACGCTCATCAACCAAAAAAAGGCGAACAAATAGCGGGGCATAAACCTAATGTACATCCACCATTAACTAATGTCAATATTTTCATGGTATACTTATTGCCAATAGTCAACATATCAAGTAAAATAGACATATCGAATCTATAACCATGTGAGGTTTTGCGTTGATGAACTTTGGTGCATATTTAAGAGCATTACGTGAAGAAAAGAAGCTGTCAGTGAACCAATTAGCGATGTATTCTGAGGTCAGCGCTGCCGGTATTTCTCGTATTGAAAACGGGAAACGCGGCATTCCGAAACCTCCTACGATTAAAAAGCTAGCTGGTGCGTTAAAGGTACCTTATGAAGACATGATGCAGGCTGCGGGCTATATTGAGGAAGTCTCTCCTGTCCATCAGATCAAGGAAGAGGATCTGGCTTTATCCAAAATAAAGGAAGCCTCAGCGAAATATGAACTTGATGATCTCGAAATATTTGATGGTGACATATGGTCGACCCTTTCGAAAAAAGAAATAGAGGACCTCAACCGCTATTTGTTATTTATGTTAAACAGCCGATCATCCTCATAAATGTTTTCATTATTAACAAGCTTTTTACGCCGATTTATGACAGATTTACGGTATAATGGGTTCAGATTGGAGTGAAGGAAGATGAATCAATCTGACATGTGCCCGCGGTTTGAAAAAGCAGTTGAGTTATTGAGCAAACGCTGGGTGGCACTGATTGTTTTTCAGCTTCTCTCAGGTCAGCAGCGCTTTAGTGAAATTGAGGCAGCCCTGACAAATTTAAGCGGTAGAGTATTATCTGAGAGATTAAAAGAGCTGGAGGCAGCAGGTATTGTAAAACGGGAGGTTTTTGCTGAAACACCCGTGCGCATAGAGTATTCTTTAACAGATATGGGGCGTTCACTTGCACCCGTTTTTGAAGAAATTGCGAAGTGGTCCTCTGAATGGATCACGCTTGAATCATAAAATACATGCATGTGAACTGCCTGATCATCATAAAACAACCTCCCTTACAGATGTAAGGGAGGTTTTGTCTTTTCAACCGCTTAAGCAGATGTGATGTTTTTTTCAGCTAACGCTTTTCTTTCTTTTTTCTTGTTTGTCGGGCTTAAATAACGTTCGAGCCAGCCCATGACAAGGTCAGCAACGATAGCCATGAGTGCAGTTGGAATCGCACCTGCTAAAATGATGGCTGTTCCGTTTGTGGCGTTTGATCCTCTGATGATGATATCACCAAGACCTCCCGCGCCCACAAATGTTCCAATCGCTGTAATACCGATGGCAATGACCAGTGCGGTTCTTAAACCTGCCATAATGACTGATAAAGCAAGCGGTAATTCAACCATTCTCAGCACTTGCCATTTCGTCATGCCCATCGCTTTACCTGATTCTAAATAGGCATGTTCAATGCTGACAATGCCTGTATACGTGTTTCGGATGATCGGCAGAAGCGAATACAAAAAGAGTGATAGGATGACTGTATTTGCGCCAAGTCCTAATACAAGCATCAACACGGAAAGCATCGCTAATGCCGGTATCGTTTGAATGACGTTGGTAATGGCGAAGACCCAATTGCTCAGCTTGCGGTAATGCGCCACAAAGATGCCTACTGGAATCCCGACAATCGCCGCAAACAACACCCCATACGCCGACATGAGAAAATGCCGATAAAATTCTTCTAACACATATGAACCGTTCTGCTGATAATACGTCCATAATTGCTGCAGTGTGTCCATCAGCCGTGACACCTCCCCATCTTACTCAAAGTAATTGTGTTTTTTCAGGAAATTCTTCGCAACGGTTGCTGGTTCTTGAAGCTCGCCGTCGACTTGATAGTTCAACTCTTGCATTTGTTCTGTATCGATTTTTCCGATCAGCCTGTTGATCACCTTATTAAGCCCTGGATTTTCTTTTAAGACTTTCTCCGGGACTACTGGCGATGCATCATATGGCGGGAAGAAACGTTTATCATCTTTTAAAATTTTAAGGTTATAGGCCTTGATTCGTCCATCTGTAGAATAGGCAAGCACAATATCCATTTTTTCATTTTTTAATGCATCATAGACTAAACCAATTTGCATCGGATATGTGCTGCCAAATTTAATTCCGTATGTTTTCACAAACCCTTCATAGCCGTCGCCTTTCTTTTTGAGCCATACGTTATCGACACCAAAACGGTAATTGTTCGCATTCTTTTTCAAATCAGAAACCGTTTCTAACTTGTTTTCCTTCGCCATCTTCTGCGTCACGGCAAAGGCATACGTATTATCAAACCCATAAGAATCAAACCATTTGTAATCATATCGTTTCTTAAATTCTTTTTGGACAATCTCCATCGCACGCTCCGGGTCTTTTTCTGCATCCATTCCAAGCGTACTTGTTAAATCCGTGCCTGAATATCTTGTGGCAGAGATGTCAACGTCTCCGTTTTCCATTGCTTTCTGCTGCACAGTGTTGGAGCCTAGGTTTTTCACAATGGTTGTCTTTTTATCTGTGTAATGTTCGATCATATCGCCAACCATATAGGCCATAATTTCTGATTCGGTAAAGTTTTGTGCTCCGATTCGCAGCGTGCCCCCTGAGGAGCCGGCTAGTCCAGGAAGTGAACAGCCGCTTATCAATAGCAAGCATCCGGCAAGCAGTGCACTGATCCATTTTGTTTTTCGATTCTTCACATAAGCCAACTCCTTATGAAACTTCCTTCAATCCTTTTAAGCCTTCTGGTGTTACTTTTTTCTCCAGCTTCATTAATGATAGGTCGATGATGACTGCTAAAATCGTGACTGGGATCGCACCCGCAATAATAAATTCAGGCTGATACAGCTGAAGTCCAATCAAAATGTAGTCACCTAGACCGCCTCCACCGATAAAGGCTGCAAGTGTTGTCCAGCCAATCAAATAAATCGTTGACGTTCTGACACCTGCCATAATGACCGGTACAGCAAGCGGGAGTTCAACAAGACGAATTTGTTCCCATGTTGTCATCCCGATTCCTTTACCGGATTCAAGCAAGTTTTTGTTCACACCTTGGACCCCGGCATACGTATTTCTTAAAATAGGTAAAACCGAATAGAAAAAGAGAGCAACGATTGCAGGTATTTTCCCAACCCCCAAAATAGGAATAAAAAAGGCAAGAATCGCTAAACTAGGGAGTGTTTGAAAGATATTCACGATACCGATGATAAAGCCTGCGCCTCGTTTCATTCGTGTGAGAACCACACCTAAAGGAACGGCAACAAGAATACCAAGCACAACAGCAATTAAGGAAATATATAAATGCTCCCACATTTTTGTGAGGAGTTCCCCACCATTTTTCTCTAGAAAGTCGATGATTTGATCCATGTGTACACCTCCCTTAATTCATTTCAGTGACAGCCGCCGGCGTATCGTCTCCCCAAATGGAGTCGTACACAACATCTACAAGACTTGCACGTGTCACAATGCCTTTTAAGTGCCCTTCTGCATCCACAACCGGTACATATTTAATGCCGCGTATTAAGATTTTCCGGACAGTGTCTCTTAGAAGTGCGCCTTCTTGTACGGTATAGAACTCTGTATTTAAAATATCACCAACGAAAGCTGCTTTTCTGCGGTTCGCATCGATTGTTTCAATGTCGATATAGCCTTTTAGCACATGATGTTCATCTACTACAAGCAAGGAATCGACCCGCTTTTCTCTCATGATGTAGATGGCATCTGTTAATGTTTTTTCAACTGTAATGGTGACTGGTGACGTGTTCATCATTTGTTCTACACGTTCCATATTCGGATTTGATTGAAGCAGACGTTCTTTTCCGATGAATTCTTCTACGAATTCATTGGCAGGGTTCCGCAGAATATCGTCAGGCGTACCTACTTGGACAATCTCTCCATCTTTTAAAATCACAATTCGATCAGCTAGTTTAATGGCTTCGTCCATGTCATGTGTGACGAATACGATGGTTTTATTTAACGTTTTTTGCAGTTTCTTAAATTCTTCCTGCAATGAATCTCGTGTGATTGGATCAAGTGCTCCGAATGGTTCATCCATGAGGATCAGAGGGGGTTCCGCTGCTAGTGCGCGAAGAACACCGATGCGCTGCTGCTGTCCTCCGCTGAGTTCATGAGGGTAGCGTTCTAAATATTCTGGTCCCATGTCGACAAGCTTCAGCAGTTCACGTGCTCGTTCTTTTCGTTTTTCTTCCGGCCATTTTAACAGCTTTGGAACAAGTGAAATGTTTTGTGCGATGGTCATATGGGGGAACAGTCCAATTTGCTGAATTACATAGCCAATTTCTCTTCTTAATTGAACTGGATCTTTTTTCATAATATTTTCTCCCTCGATGAAGATGTTTCCTGAGGAAGGTTCGATGAGTCGGTTGATCATCTTCATGGTTGTTGTCTTACCACAGCCACTCGGTCCAATAAAACAAATAAATTCTCCTTTTGCTATTTCTAAATCAATATTTTTGACAGCTTTTTTTCCGCCTTTATACGTCTTAGATACATTCTCTAGTTTCAGCAAATGAGACACCTCCAATTAGTCGGATCAATATTTTCAGAAAATTTACACCTTATTTATTATAGTGCAAACTTTATAAAATAAAAAGTTTATGATGTGTTTGTATTGCATAACATTTATTTAAAATTTTCAGTTAATGTCCTGCTAGATAGAGATCTCTCCTTTTTCCTCCAAATTACGAGCAAATACTCAATATTTATTGTTTTCATCAACAAACAGGTATATGATATATTGTGTTACAAATTGTCAGTCGTGAAGGGATGAATCGGGGAGTGGACAAGCAAGCGTTAGGCGCCATTCAAAAAGCACAGGATCATTATATTGAAAAAGCTGCCGAGAACATGAATGCCTTTGGTCTTTCTTCTACAGTAGGTAGAGTGCTTGGTATCATTCACATGAACCGTAAACCAATGACGCTTGGAGAGCTATCAGAGGCGACAGGCATGAGCAAAACGAGAATGAGTCAAGTCGTTCGAGAAATGCTCGATTTGAATATTGCGGAAAAGGTTTATGAAAAAGGAATACGTAAAGATCTTTATGACGTTGAGCAAGATCAATACCAAACGTTTATTTCCTTGTTTGCAGCCAATTGGTCCCGAGTTGTCAGCAAAAACCGCAAAGCACATAAGAAAACGTGCAAGGAATTGCTGGAATTGCTTGAACAGGACGACCTGCCAGAAGAGACAGAGGATAAAATCAATCTGCTTCTTTCAGAAATCAAGGAAAGTCTTGATTACTATGATTGGATTAGCCGCTTAATTGAATTCTTTGAGAGTGAAGAAGTATTTAAGCATGTGCCGAAACCTTAAAAAAAGCTGTTTTATTTTACATCATTGTAGAAAAAAACAGCTTTTTTATATACACTTATGACATAAACATCGGAAACATCCCTTTTAAGCCCGCACCAATCATTTCAACTGCCACTACAGCAAGAATTAATCCCATTAAGCGCGTCACGACATTCATCTCTGTTTTCCCCATTTTTCGCATAATGAAACTTGAATAATGAAAGGCATAAAAGGTCATCGCCAGTACGATGACAATGCCGATTAAAATCGCAAACATGTGAAGCATCACTTGACTTCCCGGGGTTAAGCTCATCACTGTAGCGATTGTACCGGGACCAGCGATGATCGGAATCGCCAGCGGCGTAACGGAGACATCAGCCTTTTCTTTGCTTTCTGCCTTTTCCTCAGAATGAGGGTTTTGGACATGTGACTCCTTTGCATTCAGTAAATTGTAAGCGATACCAAAAATGAAAATACCTCCGGCGATGCGGAGTGCATGAATATCGATCCCAAACAATTTGAAAATGAGCCTCCCTGCCAATAAAAAGGCAACCAAAATAATGAAAGAGACCACAATGGCTTTTTTGGCTGTTTGGGAGCGTTCTTTCTCTGTATATCCCTCTGTTAAGGTAATAAAAAGAGGCACGTTTCCAATAGGGTTTGATACAGCAAATAATGAGACCACGACATGAATCATAAAGGAAATCAACAGACACCCTCCTTTTTTCATAGTGTCTGCCAATCTGATGTGAATATTCCCTTGTGATGTTAAAACCTGTATATATTTAACCGATGATAATAAAGGTTTAAAGAAAGGGGAATGACACATGAAGAAAACGATCACCATCATCCTTCTATGCGCTGTGGTTTTAGGAGCAGCCGGCTGGATTGTTTGGCAGCAGCAGTCCATCCAAGCAGCAGAGGAAAAACATCAGCAAGAAAGCAAAACGAACACTGAGCAGCTTTCGAAGTTAAAATCAAATCAAGCAGATTTGAAGCATAAAAACGAAGATCAAAAAAAGAAACTGTCTACCATCACGAAAAAGCTCAAAAAAGAAAAGAAAGCCTATCAAAAAGAAGTCCAACAGCGTAAAGCGCTTGAGGCAAAAATCGACCAGCTTCAAAAAGAGCTGACAGCAGCGAAAGCCACTGCTCAAGCGAATAAGCAGACTTCACAGACTCCAAGGAAAACAACTGTCAAAAAAGACCCAAATGTCACCCACAATCCGCCTTCACAATGGGTACAGGATCAATATGATTGGGGTGTGAAACAAGGATATATTAAAGAATAGAAAGGATGAAAAACATGATACACATTCGGCCATTGTCAGGTGATCAATCTGCCCCTATGGATCTTTTACTCTTAGCTGATCCTTCAAAGGAAAAGGTACTTGAATATATGCAATCCGGTTCTTGTTATGCCGCTTATCATGAACAGGACGTGATTGGTATCTATGTGCTTTTATCTCTGTCTCAGCAGACAGTCGAAATTATCAACGTCGCCGTGAAGGAATCATGGCAAGGAAAAGGAATTGGAAAGCAGCTGATCCGCCATGCCATTTCTGAAGCGAAAGCCTCCGGCTTTCACACGATTGAAATCGGCACAGGTAACTCGAGTATCCAGCAGCTCGCACTTTATCAGAAATGCGGCTTCCGCATGACATCTATTGACCACGATTTCTTTCTTAAACATTATGATGAACCGATTTTTGAAAATGGCATTCAGTGTATGGATATGGTACGGCTCTCACTCACTTTGCAAGCAGACTGATGTTTTGTTCCGTCTGCTTTTTTTATGTTCTGCGCTTTTTCACCACATGCTTCACATATTGAATGAAAAAATAGAGCACGGCGCCAGCTAAAAAGCAGACCACACATCCAAAGAGCGTTGCCTCTGAACTGAATTGATACTCTTCAATTTTCATGATATAAAATGGCATGCCAAACATTGATGGACTTGATTCAACATGATTGACCTCTAGCAGCAATAAAAAAACAGGGGTCATAAACACAGCAAATACATACAGCATCGCAAGTGTTAAACCGCTGGAAAACGAATGAAATACTTTAATCATCTCTTTCTCTCCTTCATCTCTTTTAAACTGGCTGTGATATTTTTCCCGTCTGGGCAAGCTGGATGCAGCATCACCGTATTTAGTAAAGAAAAAAACAGCAGTTGATGACTTACCGGATGCTTCCATATCATAAAAAGCACAATCGAACAAAGCACCGGAAAGAGCGGGCCTGCAAGTGCCACCATCATATTGAAGCTCGGCCGGACAAATTTCTCATGGACGACCGCCACATGCTTCCAATCAATCGTTATCACAAAATCAAAGAGAGGCCTTTTTTCAATTTTGTTACACACCATCACCATCAGCATATGACCAAGTTCATGTATCAGCACAACTGCTAGGAAACTACACACAAACTCTATCATCGCAAGACAGGCCTCTTTAACATGACCGCATATATACAGCTAAAAAATGCAAGTGAACCTAGCAGATAGGCGGTGGCGAGAAGATACACATCTGTTGAAAGCCACTTCAATAAAAGCATATCGATGAAGCTGAATACAGCAATCATCATTACGATGACAAACAGTTTATTAAACTCACTGATCTTCACGATAAATCCGGTACAGGCCGCCATGACAGTGATCAACAAAATGGACAAACTTGCAAGGACATGGCCTTCACTTTCAATGCCTATCACTATAGATGCAAACCCAATAAACACAAAATATATAAACAAATTAATAGCGTAATAAAATAAAATTCTCGACAATAAATAAGCGCCCTTTGATGTATTTAACATAAAGATGGCCCTTTGATTCATATGATATTCTCTGCCAATCATCAGCGGAAGCATGATCAATATTTCCTTTAACGCATACTGCACAATAAAGGCATACAGCCAGCCGGTTTCTACCGGTGTAAAAACAAATGGCAGCCCCGCCGTTAAACAAACGAGAAATAAAAACAAAATGCCCTGTTCTTTAAAAACAACTGACCGGCTGAAATAGACCAATTCCTGCCGCAGGTGCGTCAGAAAGGAAGATTTCGTTCTGATTTTCTTATAAGAAAACGACTTCACCTCTGTTTTCAGCTGCAAAAACATCCAATGGACATAAGAAGCCGCTAACCCCTTCAGCCATAGCCAGCCTGCGCTTAAAAGGATCATTAGAAATATGAGATAGACTGGTGGCCATACGCGGATCATCTCCATTGCTTTTTGCAAAAGGAGAAACACCAATAGATTCAGCACCGCAAAGCCAAGCGTTTGCAGCAGCAAATGCTCTTTTGTTTTTGATATGAAATGGCTCACAGCAATCCGCATTAACATCCAAGAAGCAAGCGCAAGCAGCGCCAGTACACAGCAAGTCATGCACACAACCGTTATCCAATACAGAGATGGCGTAACACCGCTGATCAAAAGGCCTAATACAATCGGTAAAAAAAGCAGTCCAACCACGAGGAAACAAAAGAGCATCGGAAAGAAATATACACAAAGGACAAATGGCACACTTTGTATCGCACTATTCAAAAAGTAGAATTGATATTCCTGGCGCTTTAATTTATTGCGGGATAACACAATGCCTACGCTTAAAAGTAAAAGCGTCATTTTCATCAATTGGAGGTATAGAGCAGCCGGCTCGCTTTCTCCTGCCTGCATGAAAAAGCGCAGGCTGATAACGACGTATATCGCATACATGAGCAAGAAAAAAGCCTCGGCTGCGAGAAGCTGTATAGGGTACTTTTTTGCGAGCTGCTTGACTTTCGCTGTCAGCATCCCCCATTCTATTTTATGAAGAACGTGTCGTGTCCAGATCATTGAGTAACCTCTCCACCTGCATATAGTAATCTCGATTCACTTCTTTATAAATCTCTTCAAGTGCCTGATGAGGAAATGTCTGATTCGTTTCTTGGCGGGACATATCCAGCTTGACATATCCATTTCTCAAGATCATGAGATGGTCATAAAGCGTATCACCAAAACTCAAATGATGGGTTGAAATGAGAATGCCAGCGCCTTGCTCTCTCAGCTTCATGAGCACCTTTTTTAAGATGATCATCATATCTGGATCAAGTCCGTTTGTTGGCTCATCGAACACATAATAATCACATGGCCTGAGGAGCTGGGAAATGATCTGTGTTTTCTTTTGATTGCCATGAGACAGCTGAGCGATAGGCTGATCCATATACGCCCCCAGCTCAAACAGATCGATGATCGTCTCTTCCCGTGTGACATCTTGCTCATTTGGCAGCTGAAGTAATTGAAAGTATTCCCTCGGCGATAAATAATCGAACAACGAATGGTCATCAGGAATATAGGAAACATGTTTTTTCAACAAGGAGATATGTTCTGAGGATTGAAGGTTCAGCTGTTTACCATGTAAAGTGACGCATCCTATAAATGGCGTCAGCCCAAACATGGATTGGATCATCGTTGTCTTTCCCGCACCATTATGCCCCAAAAGCAGTAGCATCTGCCCTTTCTCGACACTTATTTGAATATTGCGGAGAGAGAAGGTGCGGCTATATGTTTTTTCTTTTAATTGTAATGTCAGCATCATATCCCTCCGTTTGATTCAGATAGAACAGATGACCTTGCATCTGTTCTCATCCCTGTTAATAACCACACTGGATTTTAACGTACATGCCTAATAATTTGAACTCTCCTAAAAATTTCGAGCCCCGTCCAAAGGTCTTGCATGCCCAAATCAATGCTCCAAGTGAAATAATGCCCAATATAGCGGCAAGGACATAAATCCAAAATGCGTTTTTCTGTACATTCTTAGAAGTTAGAATTCGTTGCTTCCTTTCATCATATGCCGCCAATAGGTGAAGAATATACATATACATACCTATTGGAAAACGAAGGCTAAAAGGATTCAGCATCTCATCACCCCCTAATATATGTAAAATGATACCACCCCCTTACAGAAAGCATAAGTTCATTTCAGATCATATTTTTAGACGAATTTTCATGATTTAGTGCTTATAAATGGAGGGGGTTTTGACTTCTTCTCTAACTGAAGGAGGAGGTTTTACAGAAATAGGATAAGTCAAATGAATTAGCCAGCGGATTTCGCTCAACAAAAAAAACGCTGCGTCCCGCTCTCATGAAAGAGTGGAACGCAGCGCATAGCTGACATTATTTATTCAAGTTATAGAATGTTGCAATGCCGTGATATTGTGCTGTTTCAGCCAATTGATCTTCGATGCGAAGTAATTGGTTGTATTTCGCCACACGGTCCGTACGAGACGGAGCACCTGTTTTGATTTGTCCAGCGTTTGTTGCAACAGCGATGTCTGCAATTGTGCTGTCTTCAGTTTCACCAGAACGGTGAGAAATAACAGCTGTGTATCCTGCGCGTTTTGCCATTTCGATTGCATCAAATGTTTCAGTTAATGTACCGATTTGGTTTACTTTGATCAGGATTGAGTTACCAACGCCGTTTTTGATTCCTTCAGAAAGCTTCTTCGTATTTGTAACGAACAAGTCGTCTCCTACTAACTGAACCTTGCTGCCAAGGCGCTCAGTTAATAGTTTGTGACCTTCCCAGTCGTTTTCATCAAGGCCGTCTTCGATAGAGATGATTGGGTATTTCGATACCATATCTTCATACCAGTCAACCATTTCAGCAGATGTTTTCACAACACCTTCGCCTGATAAATGATATTTACCGTCTTCTTTGTTGTAGAACTCAGAAGATGCAGCATCCATTGCAAGTTTCACTTCTTCACCTGGTTTGAAGCCAGCTTTTTCGATCGCTTCAACGATTGTTTGAAGTGCTTCTTCGTTAGAACCAAGGTTTGGAGCGAATCCACCTTCGTCACCTACAGCTGTGTTTAAGCCTTTTGCACTTAATACAGATTTCAGGCTATGGAAGATTTGAGCGCCCATGCGAAGTGCTTCACGGAAGTTTGGAGCACCTACAGGCATAATCATGAATTCTTGAATGTCTACGTTGTTATCCGCATGCTCTCCACCGTTGACGATGTTCATCATCGGTACTGGAAGCGTTTTGGAGTTGAATCCACCAAGGTATTGATAAAGTGGAATTTGTAAGAAATCAGCAGCCGCACGTGCTACAGCGATAGATACGCCAAGGATTGCGTTTGCGCCTAATTTCCCTTTGTTTTCTGTTCCGTCAAGTTCGATTAACATTTTGTCGATCGCTACTTGTTCTGTTACATCAAAGCCTAAAAGCTCTGGTGCAATGATTTCGTTTACGTTGTTTACAGCTGTCAGAACACCTTTTCCAAGGTAACGGTCTTTGTCTCCGTCACGTAGTTCTACTGCTTCATATTCACCAGTAGAAGCACCACTTGGAACAAGCGCACGGCCAAAGCCGCCAGATTCTGTGTAAACTTCTACTTCAACTGTTGGGTTACCGCGAGAGTCTAATACTTCGCGTGCATATACATCAACAATGTATGGCATTTTTAATTTCTCTCCTTTTGAATCAATTTGTTATTTTTGAATCAATGATGTTCCTGTCATCTCTTTTGGTTTTTCAAGACCAAGTAAGTCTAAAAGCGTTGGAGATAGATCGGCTAAAATGCCGCCTTCTCTAAGCGTCGCACCTTTTTTCGTCACGATGACTGGCACAGGATTCGTTGTATGTGCAGTATGCGGCTTTCCTTCTTCGGTAATTAGCACGTCTGCGTTACCGTGGTCTGCCGTGATGATGGCATGTCCGCCTTTTGCCAGGATTGCGTCGACTACAGCTCCTAAGCACTCATCTACTGCTTCAATGGCTTTGATTGTTGGCTCAAGCATACCTGAATGACCAACCATATCCGGGTTAGCAAAGTTCAGAATGATCGCATCATGCTTGTCAGCATTGATGTCTGCAACAAGTGCATCCTTTACCTCATAAGCGCTCATTTCCGGCTTGAGGTCATAGGTTGCCACATCTGGTGAATTGATTAAGATGCGGTCTTCACCAGGAAATTCTTCTTCACGGCCACCGCTCATAAAGAACGTCACGTGAGGATATTTCTCTGTTTCAGCAATCCGCAGCTGTTTCAATCCGTTTTGAGCAAGCACTTCTCCTACTGTGTTATCCAAATTTACTGGTTTGAAGGCAACATAGCCGTCAACCGTTTCACTGAAGTGTGTGAAGCAAACGAAGTGTAAATTCTTCGGATGAGCTTCTCCGCGGTCAAACGAGCGGAAATCTGCATTTGTGAAAGTGTTCGAGATTTGGATGGCACGGTCTGGACGGAAGTTATAGAAAATCACAGAGTCGCCGTCGTTTACTTTGGCAACCGGCTCACCATTTTCTCTCGTAATGACAGATGGAATAACGAATTCATCGTAGATTCCATTTTCATAGGAGTCATCAACGACATCATAGATGTTTTGATAACTTGGGCCTTCACCATACGCCATCGCGCGGTACGCTTTCTCCACACGATCCCAGCGTTTGTCACGGTCCATTGAGTAATAGCGTCCAGAAAGTGTTGCCACTTCACCGACACCGATTTCTTTGATTTGTTCTTCCAGCTGTTTTAAGTACACTTTGGCTGTCTTCTGACCAACGTCACGTCCGTCCAAGAAGCCATGAATGTATACTTTTGTTAAGCCTTCTTTTTTCGCCAGCTTCAGCAGGGCAAAAAGATGCTGGATGTGACTGTGCACACCGCCGTCTGACAAGAGACCAAATAAATGAAGCGCCTTGTCATTCTCTTTTGCATAAGTCATTGCATCTAGGAACGTTTCGTTTTTCTCAAATTCCCCATCACGAATGGCAACATTCACTCTTGTTAAGCTTTGATACACAATGCGTCCTGCACCGATGTTCAAATGTCCCACTTCAGAGTTCCCCATTTGACCTTCCGGGAGACCTACTGCCTCACCTGAAGCTGTTAAGGTTTGATGCGGAAATTCGTTCCAGTAGCGGTCAAAGTTCGGTTTTTTTGCTTGTGCGACAGCGTTACCGACTGTTTCGCCTCTTAAACCGAACCCGTCTAAGATGATTAATGCTGCTGGTTTCTTACTCATATTGACCTTCCTCCAATAATTGAACGAAAGACTGAGGTTCTAAGCTTGCGCCGCCTACCAAAGCACCGTCAATATCGGATTCTGCCATATATTCTTTAATATTTGCCGGCTTCACGCTTCCGCCATATTGAATGCGAAGGCTGTCTGCCGCTTCTTGACCAAATTCGCTTGCAACGGTTTGGCGGATGTGTGCGCAAACATCGTTTGCATCTTTCGCTGTAGAAGATTTTCCTGTACCAATAGCCCAGATTGGCTCATAGGCAATCACAGATTCAGCCACTTGCTGCTTCGTTAAACCAGCTAGTGCTTTCTTCACTTGATCAGCGACAAGTTCATTTGTTTTGCCAGCTTCACGCTCTTCAAGCGTTTCACCTACACAAATAATTGGAACGATGCCATGCTTGAATGCAGCATGTGCTTTTTTGTTCACTGTTTCATCTGTTTCAGCAAAGAATTCACGGCGCTCTGAATGCCCAATCACTGAATAGCCGATGCCTAGATCTTTTAGAGCAGCAGGGCTGATTTCACCAGTGAATGCACCATTTTCTTCAAAGTGCATGTTTTGTGCACCAATTTTAAGGTCTGTTCCGTTTGATAGGCTGTTTAGCTTTTCAAGGAAAAGAGCTGGCGCACAGACAATGGATTCCACTTTGTCAGGAGATGGAATAGATGACTTAACTTCTTCAACGAAGCTGACTGCTTCGCCAAGTGTTTTGTTCATTTTCCAGTTCCCAGCTATAATTGGTTTTCTCATGATTGACACTTCCTTATAGCAGTTTTGGTCTTATTTATCGTTTAATGCAGTAACACCAGGAAGTTCTTTGCCTTCCATAAATTCAAGTGAAGCGCCGCCGCCTGTAGAAATATGGCTCATCTGATCGGCAAGACCAAATTTCTCAACAGCTGCTGCTGAATCTCCACCGCCAATGACAGAATATGTATCTTTTGCTTCTGCCAGTGCTTCTGCGATTGCTTTTGTTCCTTTAGCGAATGCATCGATTTCAAATACACCCATTGGCCCGTTCCAGACAACAAGTTTGCTGTTTTTAATAACGTCAGCATACTTTTCTCTTGTCTCTGTTCCAATATCAAGTGCTTCTAGATCACTTGGAATTTCAGAGATTGGCACAATGCTTGTATTCGCATCATTTGAAAAGTCGTCGGCTACCAGAACATCTGTTGGAATCAGGAAGTTCACGCCTTTTTCTTTTGCACGGTCCATAAAGGATTTCGCTAAATCGACTTTGTCTTCTTCTAATAGAGATTTCCCTACCTCGTGGCCAAGTGCTTTCACAAATGTGTAAGCAAGTCCGCCGCCGATGATGAGGTTGTCTACTTTATCAAGAAGACTTTCAATCACACCGATTTTATCCTTTACTTTTGCGCCGCCGATAATCGCTGTAAATGGGCGATCAGGATTTGAAATGGCTTTTCCTAACACCTCAAGCTCTTTTTGCATGAGGAAGCCTGAAACAGCCGGAAGATAAGCTGCAATTCCTGCTGTCGATGCATGTGCACGGTGTGCAGCACCGAACGCATCATTGACATACACATCGGCTAAATCAGCAAATGCTTTTGATAATTCAGGATCGTTCTTTTCTTCACCAGGATAGAAACGAACGTTTTCAAGCACTAGCACATCTCCTTCTTTTAAGTCAGAGATTTGCTTTTTCACGTTGTCGCCGTAAGCTTCATCTGCTTTTTTCACTTCTTTTCCAAGAAGCTCTTGCAGACGTTTTGCCACAGGTGTCAGACGCAGTTCTTCAGTAACTTGACCCTTCGGACGACCCAAATGACTAGCTAGCAGTACCTTTGCGCCTTGTCCTGTTAAATACTCAATCGTTGGTAATGCTGCGCGGATACGAGTATCATCCGTCACTTCTCCGTCCTTCATTGGAACGTTAAAATCTACGCGGCAGAACACAACTTTACCTTTTACGTCAATGTCTTTTACTGATTTCTTATTCATGCTCGTCAGGAGATCCTCCTTTATTCTGGTTTCCTTACGCATTGGACAAGACTCTCTTTATCCTTTTCCCATTTTGCCCTCATCAAAACGAGAAATCGTGCAGAACGGATAAAAACAGAGAAAAAGGGAAAGGGATGCTTCCCCTTCCCTTGTCCGTCTTCATTATATCGTGTCTCTAGGAAAGAACCAAGTGAGTTCCTTCAGTGTGAGAAATTAAAGACCTTGTTTTGCAATGTAAGCTGCAAGGTCAACAACGCGGTGAGAATATCCACTCTCGTTATCGTACCAAGAGATCACTTTCACCATGCTGCCTTCCATCACCATTGTAGAAAGAGCATCGATTGTTGAAGAGTTTGCATTACCATTGTAGTCACCAGATACTAATGGCTCTTCGCTGTAGCCAAGGATTCCTTTAAGTTCTCCTTCAGCTGCTTCTTTAAGTGCTGCATTTACGTCTTCAGCTGTTACATCTTGGTTTAATTCAGCAACAAGGTCAACTAAAGAAACGTTAGGTGTTGGAACACGCATAGCGCCACCGTTTAATTTACCTTTAAGTTCAGGCAATACAAGTGAAACAGCTTTCGCAGCACCTGTAGAAGTTGGGATGATGTTTTCCGCAGCTGCACGAGCACGACGGTAGTCTTTGTGCGGAAGGTCAAGAATTTGTTGGTCATTTGTGTATGAGTGAACAGTTGTCATCATACCGCGTTTGATACCAAATTTATCGTTAAGTACTTTTGCAAATGGTGCTAAGCAGTTTGTCGTACAAGATGCATTAGAGATGACATCGTGGCTAGCTGCATCGTATTTGTCTTCGTTTACACCCATAACGATTGTGATATCTTCTTCGTTAGCAGGAGCAGAGATGATGACTTTTTTAGCGCCAGCTTCTAAGTGTTTCGCAGCGTCTGCACGTTTTGTGAAGAATCCAGTAGATTCAACAACGATTTCTACGCCTTGTTTACCCCAGCTTAATTTCGCAGGGTCACGCTCAGCTGATACTTCGATTGTTTTACCGTTCACTACTAAGTTTGTACCGTCTACAGAAACCTCTGCATCTAGTTTTCCGTGAACAGAGTCATATTGTAAAAGGTGTGCAAGCATGTTAGCATCTGTTAGATCGTTAACCGCTACTACCTCAACTTCAGGATTATTTAATGCTGCACGAAATACGTTACGTCCAATACGTCCAAATCCGTTAATACCGACTTTTACTGCCATGATGTTTCCTCCTTTTATAGGTCACAATGTTTTATATTGAGGGATCAATTGACTCCCTTAATAACTCTTTTGCGGCTCCTTCGTCTGTGACGAGAACCGTTCGGCGTGGTTTTTTGAAATAAGCTTCAATCGCCCCCGCCTTTGATGATCCACCTGCAACAGCAATGATGTGTGGAATGCTTTCTAGATCATCTAGCTGCATGCCGACGGAGTGCACTTTGTGTACGACCTCACCATCACGATTAAAGTAATAGCCAAAGGCCTCTGTCACTGCGTCATGCTCATCAATCTTTTTTAAATCTTCAGCTGGTGTATTTCGTCTCATCGCCATTGTTTTTGCTTCACCAATACCATGAATGAGCATCGTGGACGATTTAATCGTTTGAAGCACTTCTTTGACGGACGGCTCTTCAATAATGGAAGAGTATGCACCTTCTGACAGCTGTCCTGGAACAAACAGCAGTTTGTAAGTACCGGAAGCTTTTTCAGCCATGTGGGCACAAATGGTGTTTGCCTGATTTTTTACATTCTCCCCAAGACCGCCTCTAGCAGGGACAAACATCATATCGCGGTTTTTGGCATCAGGGGTCATCATTTCGGCAACGGCTTCCATCGTCGTTCCGCCAGTGACGGCGACGATATTATTTCCAGTAAACCTTTTTTTCATACATTGGACAGCAGCTCTTCCCATTTCTTGCTTCACCCACGGGGATTCGTCACTGTCACCAGAAACGATAATGACTTCTTCCAGGCCTAACTTTCTCTTTAATGTATTTTCCAAAAAGGTTAAACCTAAAACGTCCTTCATCATTCCTTCAAGCATTTCAAGCAAAGCGTGACCCTCACTCGTCAGCATCATGCCGCTCGTTTTGACATCCAGCAGATTTTGTTCTTTTAAAAACTGAACTTCAGCACGTAAGATACGCTCACTGAGACCAAGACTCGTCGCAAGACTTCTGCGGCCAATTGGTTCAGCTAATCTGATGTACTGCAAAATGTCGTAGCGTTTTTGCATAACAATGAGAAGATCTGGCAATAATTTTTTTTGAGCTTCCAATAAACGATTCATGGCTAACGACCCTTTCTTTTCACGTTGGACTAAAAACGTCCCACTGTGACAAAAAACGTCCCGCCACAGCCAAAAAAAATCAATCCCTGCTTTCTTTAATTATTTTAACAGGATAATCTTGCATTTTCAACTCTTAGAAACACATTTAGACAAAAAATAGACACATTTTCACCGAAAGCCTGCTTGTCATCAAGGTTCTTGCGATGATATTTCTTTTCAAAATATTTATTTCCCTTTATATAGAATGAATAGACGATTGAAAATGTGCATGCTGGTGATATCAGCATGCACATTTTTTTCAGGACCTGCTTATGTTTTTGTGATGGTTCCAAACTGTTTTGCCTCTTCCTTCGGTTTGATTTTAAGATAATAAATGATGTAGCAGGCGGCCATGAACGGGATTCCGCAATAAAGGCCGATCCGCTGATCCTCGATAAAAAATAAGCTGATGAGGACGATGCCAAATGCGATAAAGCCTGCTAATGGAACAAATGGATAGAGCGGTGTTCGGAAGACGAGATCCTTTACATCTCCGCCCTCCTTTATGAATTGTTTTCTAAAGAAATACTGAGACAAGCAAATGGACATCCACACCACAACAAGGACCATACCAGAAATAGAAATGAGCCATACATACACCGTTTTTGGTGCTACAACACTTGTAAGAAGAGATAGTGCAGATACACCCATTGTCACCAATAATGCATTGATCGGAATTTTACGCTTGGACAGTTTTTTCGTAAAGTCGGGTCCTTTTCCGTCTTTCGAAAGCGCCCAGAGCATACGCGATGATGCATATAACCCAGAGTTTGCTACAGATAAGACGGCTGTGATGATGATAAAATTCATGATATCTGCAGCATATGGTATGCCGACCTTGTCCAGCACGACGACAAACGGACTGTCAACGGTGCCTGCTGTCTGCCACGGAAGAAGAGCGGCCAGAACCGCAATGGATAAAACGAAGAAGACCATCGTTCTCCAAATAATATTTCGTATAGATCGCGGCAATGTTTTTTCAGGGCTTTCACTCTCTCCTGCTGCAATCCCTACAAGTTCTGTTCCTTGAAAGGAGAAATTGACCGTGACCATGGTTAATAAAATAGCAAAAACACCGTTAGGAAATAGTCCGCCATGATCCGTCAAATGACGAAATAGAGGGGCTGGTTCTCCATCTTTCAGATGAATCATTCCGAAAATTGCGCCAATTCCAATGATAATAAATAATAGGATGGCAGCGACCTTAATGGCTGAAAACCAAAACTCGGTTTCAGCGAAGCTGCGAGCTGAGATGGCATTCACGGCAAATAAAATCACACTAAATGCAAGACACCACAGCCAAACAGGGATATCCGGGAACCACCTTTGGAGCAAAATGCCTGCTGACGTAAACTCCAGTCCAATTGTACATGCCCAGCTAAACCAATAAAGCCAGCCGATCATAAAGCCTGTGGACGGGCCTATATATTTGGTTGCATACTCTTGAAAGGAACCCGCTGTCGGCATCGCCACTGCTAATTCTCCAAGACAGAGCATCACCAAATACATTAACAATCCGCCAATGATAAAGGAGAGAATGGCTCCCCCAGGTCCAGCCTGATGGATAATGAGTCCTGATCCAAGGAAAAGACCAGTACCAATGACGCCGCCTAAGGCAATCATAAAGAGATGCCTGCTTTTCATGGAACGTTCTAGTTCATTATGCTGTTCTTGCTTCAAATCCGCTTCCCCACTTTCACTCTTCTATTCATCATCCTTTGACAAAATTCGCTGTTCGTGGAAAGAGAAAGGGAGAAAGTGATGGTTCTCCCCCTTTGACATTTATGCTTGAAATAATGCTTCAATATGACCAATCGCCCAGTCTAAATCTTCTTTAGAAATAGTGAGAGGCGGTGCAAAGCGGATGACGGTCTCATGGGTTTCCTTACATAACAGTCCTGCTTGTTTCAGCTTCTCACAATAAGGTCTCGCAGCCTCTGTCAGCTCCATGCCGATAAATAATCCGCGGCCGCGCACTTCCTTGATAACAGGACTTTGAATGCGAGACAGTTTGTCTTTTAAGTATTCGCCAAGCTCCATAGAACGCGCTGCAAGGTTTTCGTCGATTAAGACATCTAGTGCAGCCAGCGACACCGCACACGCAAGAGGATTGCCGCCAAAGGTAGAGCCGTGAGACCCAGGGTTAAACACGCCTAATATATCGCGGTTTGCTACTACACACGAGATTGGGAATACACCGCCGCCTAAAGCTTTCCCAAGAATCAGCATATCTGGCTCAATGTCTTCCCAGTCGCATGCAAACATCTTGCCTGTTCGCGCTAATCCGACCTGAATTTCATCTGCAATGAACAGCACATGTTCCTGTTCACAAAGCGCCTTCGCTTCCTTCAAGAAGCCCTCTGGCGGCATGACAATTCCCGCTTCCCCTTGAATAGGCTCAATCAGAAAAGCCGCTGTTTGTGGTGTGATGGCTTCACGTAACGCTTCAATATCTCCGTAAGGAATCAGTTTGATGCCTGGAAGCATTGGACCGAAACCTCTTTGATATTCTGCTTCAGAAGAAAGGGAAACAGCCGTCATCGTTCTGCCATGGAAATTTCCGACGCACGCAATGATTTCTGCGCGATTGTCTTCGATTCCCTTGACGTCATAGCCCCAGCGTCGTGCTGCTTTTACAGCTGTTTCTACAGCCTCAGCTCCAGTATTCATAGGGAGTGCCATCTCTTTATTCGTCAGTTGACAAATTTTCTCATACCATGGTCCAAGCTGATCATTGTGAAAAGCTCTTGAAGTCAGTGTCACACGGTCTGCCTGTTTTTTGAGCGCCTCAATAATGCGGGGATGGCGATGGCCTTGGTTCACTGCGGAATACGCACTCAGCATATCCATATATCGATTGCCTTCAGGGTCTGTCACCCAAACTCCTTCAGCCTCTGAAATCACAATTGGCAGCGGATGATAGTTTGCCGCACCGTATTGTTCCGTTTGTTGAATCAATTCATTTGTCTGTGTCATCGTCTATTCCTCCTTCTATAAGCTAGCCTTTTTCAAATTAGGTTCATCTACACACATATGATATGCAAGGATTGTGCCAACTTTCTGCCTGCATCATGGCGCTGATTGTAAAGGCTATTCATGCAAAATATATTTGCACCTGCAAATTTTTTTAGAGGAAACCGCAAAATTTTTCATGTAAAATAGAGGTAACGTCTGGAGGTGCCGCAATGAAAGAAGATTCGTATACTGCAAAGCTGGCAAATGAGATTGATCTGTATAAGCAAATGCTCGATTTAATAGATGTCGGGGTTCATGCAATTGACGAGAATGGCAATACTGTTGTTTATAATAAAAAAATGATGGAGATTGAGTCTTTGAAACGCTCTGATGTTCTCCATAAAAATGTATTAGACCTCTTCGTCTTCCAAGACGAAATGCACAGTACGCTCGTCCAAGCGCTGCGCACTGGGAAACAAACCGTTCATGCAAAGCAGACGTATCATAATTACAATGGAAAAGAAATCACAACGATTAATCATACATACCCGCTCGTTCGAGATGGCCTCATCCAAGGAGCGGTTGAAATTTCGAATGATGTGACCAAGCTGGAACGGCTGATTCACCACAATATGAAGAAAAAAGGAAGCACACGCTTTACCTTTGATTCCATTATTGGACAAAGCCCTGCGTTTTTAGAGGTGATTGAGCATGCAAAACGAGCAACACGCACCTCTTCCTATGTGCTCATTGTGGGAGAAACAGGAACAGGAAAAGAACTATTTGCTCAAAGCATTCATAACGGCAGCAGCCGGTCATCTGGACCATTTATTACCCAGAATTGCGCGGCACTGCCTGATAATCTCATTGAAAGTCTGCTCTTTGGTACACAAAAAGGGGCTTTTACCGGCGCAACTGATCAGCCCGGTTTATTTGAACAGGCGCAGGGTGGTACACTTCTGCTTGATGAGATCAACTCATTGAATCCTGGTCTTCAAGCAAAACTGCTGCGCGTATTACAGGAGAAGCGGGTGAGAAGGTTAGGCAGCACAAAAGAAATCGCCGTTGATGTAAGAGTCATTGCCAATATGAATGAGGACCCTGTAGATGCGATCGCAGGCGGACGCATGCGCAAGGATTTATTTTATCGGCTAGGTATTGTCACCTTATTTATTCCGCCGCTTTCTGAGCGAAAAGAAGATATTCCTACGTTTGTCAGTCATTTTATTCAAAAATATAATGAGCTGTTTCAAATGGAGGTGAAGGCGGCTGATGAAGAGGTACTAGCCCTTTTTCAAGCGTATGATTGGCCGGGGAATGTACGGGAACTGGAGCATGTGATTGAAGCGGGGATGAATATGATGATGGATGAGGATTACTTAAGCATGCATCACCTTCCATATCATTTTAGATTTAAACATAGGGAAGGCCGTCCTGCAGCGCAATTACAGACGAATCCTTTGCAGCATACCGCAGCAGCTGACACGTTTATTTATACAAGCCCAGAACATACGACTGATTTTCAAACCCAAATGGAACGATTCGAAAAACAATACATCGTCCATTACTTAGAAAAAATGGACGATAATATTTCACAGACTGCAAAGATATTGGGCATGAGCAGGCAAAGTCTGCAATATCGCATGAAGAAACTGCATATTTCTCGTTCATAATAGAGCTGTGCCCTCATTCGGCACAGCTTATTGTGGTTCTGACTGTCCTGCCGGTTCTTGACTCACATCACTCAGCAGTTTTTCTACATTTTTTAAATGCGTGAGCATCGCTCTTTCTGCTTCTTCTGGCTGTCTTGCCATAACAGCTTTGTAAATGTGTTCATGTTCTTTGTAAAGCTGCCGAATGGAGGCTTTCTTTGAAAACAAGACGACTTTTCTCGTTTCCCGCATTGTTTCTACCAGCAAGGTGGAGACCTGATTCATTAACGCCTTTAATAAATCATTCTTTGAGGCTTTGGCTAAAGCGAGATGGAAGGAGAGGTCTGCCTCTTCACCAATTTCTTTATGCGCTTCTGCTAGTTTCATTTGTTCGAGTGCCTCACGCAGCTGATGAAGGTCATCGTCCGTTCGCAAAAGCGCTGCCTTTTTGACAGCACCCGTCTCAATAATGGTTCTTAATTCAAGGAGTTGCGTGATATCATGCTGCTTCATTAAAAATGCAGGAGACAGACTAAATGTGAGCTGCTCAGGATCGAACTGCTTCACATACGTGCCTTCCCCTTGTTTCATCTCTATTAATCCGATCGCTTTAAGAGCAGACAGTGCCTCTCTTACAGCGGAACGGCTGACTTGAAAGCTTTCTGAGAGCGCTTGAACCGAATCTAATTTTTCCCCTGGAAGAAGCTCACCTGTACGAATGGATTCAATTAATGCATCCGCAATTTCTTCATATATTTTTTTCGTTTTGATTTGTTTATATTTCAATTGGTCTCACCTCATCACTGTTGTCTATCCCTATCGGCTCATGCCCTATCTTATACTTTACCCCAAAATTTCAGATCACACGTCTCCCCTCTTTAATTTTCAAGAAATCTTCGGGCTGCCTTGCTTTCAACAAAAAAAGAAGCACGTGCCATGTTCTGGCAAGTACTTCTTTTTAATCGTAGCGCTTCCTCAGCGTTGAGGCTGGGAGATTCATTTGTTCGCGATATTTTGCAATGGTTCTGCGCGACACGCGGATGCCAAAGGTTTGCTGAAGCAGCGTCATGATTTGCTGATCTGAATACGGCTTTTTCTTATTTTCCGTTTGAATGAGCTCTGCAATATGCGTTTTGACTGTGTAGCTGGACGCCTCTTCTAGCGAATGCCCTTCTAATTTTGCTTGGAAAAATTGTTTCATTTCCATGAGACCATAAGGGGTTTGCACCATTTTCCCTTTTACAGTACGGCTGACTGTTGACTCATGGACTTGCAGTATATCTGCGATCCGCTTCATAGTAAGCGGTTTCATTTTATGTTTCCCTGTTAGGAAAAAATCCGTCTGATGTGAGATAATCTCTCGAACGACATGAGTCATCGTTTGCTTTCTTTGCCTCAGCGCTTGGACAAGCCAATTGTACTGCTGCTCTTTTTCCTTTAAATACGTGTGTGCTTCGTGCCGCTTTTGGTCTTGAATCATGGCGAAGTAGCCTTCATTCATTTCAACGTCTGGAAAAGCGCGCTGATTTAGCTCAAATGTGATGTGATCCTGCACCACAGTAATCGTCACATCAGGCTCGATATACACATGCTCTTCATCAGATGAGAAATGAAGGCCTGGTCTTGGTTCAAGCTGAGACACTTCATCTTGTACCGCTTGGAGTGTTTTCATTGAAACACCTGTTTTCGCCGCAATTTCCTTCCAAGCCTTTCTGGCAAAAAGAAAGAAATGCTCTTCGATGATCAGCTCAGCTTCATACCAGCGCTCCTTTTTTCTTCGCAGCTGAAGGAGAATGCATTCCTGCAATGATCTTGCGCCAATCCCGGCAGGCTCTAGTGATTGCAGCTGATGAAGGATGGCTTCTACTTCTTCAGCTGGCACCTTTAAGACAGCTGCCATTGCGTCGATCGGTTCATTTAGATAGCCATTGGAATCAATGGACTCAATCATAAAATGAAAGATTCTTTGATTCTTTTCACTTAAATTCAAATCAATCGCCTGTCTTTTTAAAAACATTTGCAGGCTTTCTTTTTGATGCGTTCGATACGGCTCTGTCATTCGTTCTTGTGATTTTTTATGATAAACTGGTTGATAGCTGTCCGTGTCTTTCCGCTCAATCAGAGGGTTCTCAAGCGCTAACTGGTCAAGATACTCGCCGAGCTCTGCGCAATTCAGCTGCAGCAGCGTAATGGCCTGCCTGAGTTCTTGTGTGAGCACCTGCTTTAATACCTGTTCTTGTTGCAGTTTAAGGCTCATTGTCTCCCCTCCCTCTCATCATTTTACATGAAGATTGACGGACCGTATATACGAAATAGGAGTGATTTCTATGTCTGAACTTTTTTCCGTTCCATACTTTGTCGACAACTTGAAACAGCACATCGCCATGAACCAAAATGAAGACAAAGTTCATGCGATGAATGCCTATTACCGCTCAGTGGTGTCAACGCTTGTTCAAGACCAGCTGACCAAAAATGCGGTTGTATTGAAGCGAATTCAGCATCTTGATGAAGCCTATCAAAAGGTGAAAAAAGAAAGCGAATGAACGAAAAAGAACACCCTTTTGTCAAGATGACAAAGGGTGTTTATCATATGCAAAAAGCTTCTGATCCAGCCTCGATTTATACATCATTAAAAAGCCAGACCGCCCTACAGTATAGATAATAAAGGCAAACCATAGGCCATGATTGTGCCAAATGGGCGTGACCACGGTTTGAACGACGATAAACAAAATCATTGCAAACAGCATCGAATTTCTAACAGGGGCAATTTCTGTCGCACCTGTAAATACGCCGTAAATGACCAAACCGAAACAAGCCGCAAACGGATAAAGTACAAGCCAGTCCGCATAGCGTAATGTCACGTCAAGCAGCTGAGGGAGATTTGTAAACAGGCTCAATATCGGCTCTTTTAATAGAAAATAAACCGCCGCAATGACACATGCCATAACAAGTGCCCACTGCCTTGAAAGGGTTAAAGTTTTTTCATAAAGAGAACGGTCATTTGCACCAACTGACCGCCCAACAAGGATGCTGGACGCATTGGCAAAACCATCGAACAAATAAGCCATGATGTAGTGAATTTGAAATAAGATAGCATTAGCTGCCAGCAGCTCCGTACCAAAAGAAGCCCCTTTTGCCGTAAACATGTTGATGACCACTAGCAGACAGATCGTCCGGATAAACAAATCTTTATTCACATGAAACATTTTCTGCACTGCGTGAGTATCCATGATTTTCTTAATGGAAGGCATCTGGAATCCGTTTGACGAATGCTTCATGATGATCCATGCCCCTAACACAAAAGCGGTTAGTTCAGACATCAATGTCGCAGCCGCAACTCCTTTGACCGCAAACGAAAACACATGAACAAGCAGAAATGCAAGCGCCATATTCATGACATTGATCAAGATTTGTAAAGAAAGGGCTTCTTTCATTTTTGCCATCCCCATCAGCCAGCCCAATATGACATAATTCATTAAAGTAAAAGGCGCTCCCCAAATGCGAATATGAAAATAGTCTGCGGCAAATTGACGGACATCAGCATCAGGAGAGATCACTAGAAAAGCAGATTGAATAATCGGCCATTGCAGGGCAATAAAACAAAGTCCGACGATGATGGCGACGAAAAAAGGTCTTAGAAAAGCAAGAACACCCTGCTCCTCATTCTGCGCCCCGTTTGCCTGGGCGGCAAAAGCAGATGTACTTACCCGCAAAAAACCAAACAGCCAATATAATGTACTGAAAATGAGACTGCCGACCGCAACGCCTCCAATATAAGCAGGATTTGCGAGCTGACCGACAACCGCTGTATCAACAGCTCCAAGTAAAGGAGTGGTCATCGTTGAAATCGTTAAAGGAATGGCCAAAGCTAAATACGCTCGATGGTTCACGACGCCACCTGCCTTTCATGAAAAATAGCCTCTTCTCAAAGAGGCGTTGATAATAAAGCTTTACCGAACCGGTCTGCCAATCGTTCGTGACAAAGGATGGTCTGCGAGCATTGCATCTCTCATTTTCCGCACCGCTTCCTCTTCTGATGAAAAGAATTCTTCCTTTGATTGAAATTGGGCGACAAGCTTTCCTTGATCAAGAATCGCCAATTGATCACTTAAGTGATAGGCTGCTGTCATATCATGTGTAATAAATAAGTAAGCCACACCCAGCTCCTTTTTTAATTCTACTAATAAATCTAAAATGACAGCCTGTGTGACCATGTCTAAGCTGCTGACAGATTCATCAAGTACAATGAGCTTTGGCTGGAGCAATAAAGCTCTAGCAATGTTGATCCTTTGCAGCTGGCCGCCGCTGAATTGGTGCGGATATTTAGACAAATCTTTTTCACTGAGCCCGACTCTTTCCAACCAATGAATCAGCACGTTTTTACGTTCCTTTCGGCTCATGGTTTCATAGTTTTCAAGCGGTTCAGATAAAATTTGTTCAACTGTCCATCTTGGATTTACCGCCGAATAGGAATCCTGAAATACCGCTTGCACATGCCGGCGAAAATGCTTACGTGTTTGCTGATCTGCACGATAAACATCCTGACCTTCAAAAAGAACCTGTCCAGCTCTTGGTTTCTCTAAACCAAGTATGATGCGGCCAAGTGTACTTTTTCCTGCACCGCTTTGTCCCAGCAGTCCAAGGCAAGTGCCTTCTTCAATTGTCAAATCGACGCTTTTCAAGACAGGGGCTGCGCCTTTATTTCTCATTAGAAACGACCGGCTGTTGTATGCATGACTG
This sequence comes from Bacillus sp. FSL K6-1000, assembly GCF_038630785.1. NCBI lineage: Bacteria > Bacillati > Bacillota > Bacilli > Caryophanales > Bacillaceae > Bacillus > Bacillus sp. FSL K6-1000. Next base: position 3,094,765 of record NZ_CP152042.1, read on the forward strand.
ACTGCTTTCACTTCTAATAAATGCAAGGGCCTTCTCACCTCAAATCGGGCAAACAGCTGGGATGGATGGACGAGCTGCTAATAGTTTTTTTGTATAATCATGCTTTGGTTGTTCAAAAAGTTCAAGAACTCCTGCCTTTTCCACAATTTCTCCTTGTTTCATGACGACAACTCGATCTGCCATTTCAGCAATGACACCAAGATCGTGGGTAATGAGTAAAATGGCCGTTCCATAATCATGACGAATTTGGTTCAGATGCTGAAGCACCCGTTTCTGATTGTGTACATCTAAAGCAGTTGTCGGCTCATCTGCAATGATGAGGGGCGGGTGCATACAGGCAGCCATGGCGATCATGACACGCTGCAGCATCCCTCCGCTTAATTCAAAGGGGTATTTGTTGAACAGTTCGTCTGGCTGCGGCAGATTCATTTGTGCTAATGCATCTATTGCCTGTGCTCGTGCCTGCTTTTTACTAACAGCAGTATGCCGGCGGATGGTTTCAACCAGCTGATGGCCGATTGTCCATACCGGCGTAAAGCTGTTCATTGGATTTTGCATAATATATGAGATGTCTTTGCCTCGAATGGACCGCATATTCTTTTCACTTATACCGATCAATTCTCGTCCCTGTAATGTGATACTGCCAGTGACTTCAGTTGTTTTTCGATCAAGCATACGTAAGATCGACATACTTGTCACTGTTTTCCCGCAGCCGCTCTCACCAATTAATCCAAGGATTTGACCGCGCTCTACTTCAAACGATACTTCTTGAATAAGAGGAGTTGTCCCTTGAGGTGTTTTCGTATGCACATGCAGGTTCTCTATTTGTAAAATGGGCTCTTGCACATTGATCATTCCTTTACACACGGCGTTTGATACCATATTTCTCTGAAAGGGATTCTCCTAGTAAATTAAACAGAATCACCACAGTCATGATCACAAGACCTGGATACAGCATCAACTGTGGATTCGTTTGAATATACGACTTCCCTTCATGAATCATTGCTCCCCATTCAGGCATAGGAGGCTGAACCCCTAATCCGAGGAAAGACATCGCAGAAATGTCCATAATCGCCCAGCCCATTTCGAGTGTTCCAATGACCGCTAAAGGCGGCAGGACATTGGGGATCATGTGCTTCCTCATGATATTCCAGTGCGAGGTACCACTGATTTTTGCAGCTGCAATAAAGTTCTGTTCTTTTAAACTGAGCACCATTCCACGGAAGACGCGGGCATAATACACCCATTGCACAAGCATCAAGGCAAGTACGACTTGAGAAAGTCCCGGACCGAAGATACCGACTAATCCAAGGATCAGCACCAGGTTTGGAAATGCCATGACACCGTCACAGATTCTCATCAAAACATGATCAATCCAGCCGCCTTTGTATCCTGAAAACAGGCCGACAATTAAACCAATGAATAACGAAGAAAGAAAGATTAATAACGCACAGCCGAGCGAAACACGCGCACCATATAAAATACGAGATAAATTGCACCGCCCTAATTGATCTGTTCCAAGCGGATACTCCCATGAAGATCCCTTTAGCTTCATCGCTAGATTGACAGCTGCCGGATCATGCGGAGCGATCCATGGCGCACATATTGTCACAATCAGCAGGAGACCGAGCAGCAGGGCGCAGATCGAGATCATCTTTTGATGAGAGAAGAGATGTTTTACTTTTGTCATCATTGCTGGCGGCCTTCCTTTCTAGAAATACGAGGGTCAATGATCAATTGAATCAAGTCAACCATCAAGCTGCTCAAGATAAAAATACAGGCTGACATGAGGACATAAAATTGAATGACTGGCAAATCACGGTTAAAGATCGCTTCAATAAAAAAGCGGCCAAACCCTGGCCATGAGAAAACGGCCTCTACAATAATGGTTCCGGTTAACAGCTTGCCGAGGTTCACCCCAAGTCCGGTCAGCATCGGCGATATCGCAATTCTGAACACATGCTTGAACATGATCGATTGTTCCTTCAATCCTCTCATTCTCGCATATTGAACGAAAGGTTCTTGAAGCGCCTCACTCACACTTGAACGTAACAGCCTTGTATACGTAGCAATTAAAGGGACTGCCAGTGTGATCGACGGCAGGATGAGATGCGCCCATGTTCCGACCCCTTCAACTGGTAAAAGGTCGAGCTTCACTGAAAAAAAGAAGATGAGCAAATACCCCAAAACAAACGTTGGGATAGATGCTCCTAAGAAAGAAATGAGCCGGCTCACATGATCAACGGCACCATTTTTCCTCATGCCGCTGAAAAAGCCGAGCGGAATGCTGACACAAATAGCGATCAGCAGACTGGTCAGTGCCAATTGAATCGTTGCCGGTATTCGATACATCACCTCATCAACGACAGGCTGATTGGACATATACGACCGGCCGAAATCAAGATGAATGACTTTTTCAATGGTATGAAGATACTGCATATAAAATGGCTCATCTAAGCCAAATTCACTTCGTTTTTGCGCTAATATTTCATCCGTAGGCTGGATATGAGCCGCTGCTAAATATGCCTCAGCCGGGTCAACTGGCGAAAGGTGAATCATACCAGTTGTGAGCAGTGTGGCTAATAAAAATACAGGAATAATTGATAGCAATCGTTTGACGATATAGCGGCCCATTTCCTTACCTTCCTTCTGTTACTTCAGCTTAATGCCTGTGAAAGGATGTTCATCACGATTCGCAGGGAACTCAAAGTCCTTCACAGCTTTTTGATAAACGGCTGTCTTTTTAAAATAAGAGATTGGCACAATTGCCCCTTGATCCTGTAAAGAGGATAAGACAGACGAATACAGTGCTTTACGTTTCTTTTCATTTGTTGTTGATGGAATTTCCGTCATTTCTTTGATCAGCTTTTCCTTATTTGGGTAGGCTGAAATGGCTTCTTTGAATCCAAATCCATCTGATGAGAGAACGTTCATAAACGTATGCGGATCATACGGCGCTCCGTAGTTGCTAAAGAAGTTCATATCAAACTTATTGGCTTTAAAGCGCTGAACCTGTGTGGCCAAATCCACACCCTCAAGCTTGACGCCGACACCAACTGCTGCCCATTCTGCTTGCAGCGTTTCTGCCATCGCTTTTTGAATCGATTCTGCCGAGTCATACATCATGCTGAACTCAAGCTTTTTCCCATCTTTTTCACGAACGGATTTTCCTTTTGGAAGTGTCCAGCCCGCTTCATCCAGCAATGCTTTGGCTTTATCCACATCATATTTGAAAGACTTCACCTGAATGTTTGACGTATACGGCATGTTTGTCGGCAAGATGTGATCTGCTTCATCCTCTAAACCAGAAGTGACCCCTTCTACCATTGATTTTTTATTGAAGGCATATTGAAGGGCATGACGCACTTTCTCATCTGAAAGCTGATCCACTTTTGTGTTCATGACAAGCTGTCTCGTTGCAACAGGCTCTGACATTTTCGTTTCATACTTGCCGCTTGCCTCTAGCTGTTTGTAGGAATCAAGGCTAATGGTTCCTTCTCCGTAAAGTAGATCCACATCACCTTTTTCAAATGCCATGACTCTCGTTTCCGCATCTGGGATAACCTTTACCTTGATTTCTTTTACCTTTGGTTTTTCTCCCCAATAATGATCGTTTCGTTCGAAAATAGCATAATCATCTTTCTTATATGTTTTTAAAATCCAAGGGCCTGTCCCCACTGGTTTTTCAATTCCTTTTGACGTATCTCCGTTTTTAGGGAAGCCTGCTTCACCTAAGAAACGAACTGGACGAACAACGGCTAATTCTTGCACAGTTGGATAATATGGTGCTGTTAATGTGAGTTTAAATGTCTTTTTATCAACGGCTTCTGTCTTTTTGATTTTCTTAATGACACCTAACCAGCTATGTAAATCTTTATTTTTTAAAATCGTATCAAAGTTCTTTTTAACAATATCCGCATTAAATTCAGAGCCATCTGAGAATGTTACTCCGTCTCTTAAATGGAACGTATACACCTTGCCATCCTTTGAAACATCCCATGATTTCGCTAATTCTGGTTTCAGCTTTCCATTCTTTTGATAGCTCACCAACGGCTCATAAATCATTGATTGTGCAAACAATTGTGATGGGTTGTATACGTGTGGATTCATTTCACCAATATCTCTTGGCCACGCCATAGTGATCATGTCAGGGTGATCCTTGTTTCCATCCGCTCCATTGTTTGTTTGAGAGCATCCTACTAATAAAAAGAAAATAAGCAGGAAGGGTAACACAGTATTTATTTTAATTTTAGGGAAATAATTCCAAATAGTCATAAGTTGCTCCTCCTAATTGATGCTGATAATCATTTTCATTTTAAGGAGGAAGGGAGCCCTTGTCAATATCATATTTGAAACGAAATGACAATACTTATTCCTAATTATTCCACAAAATGAGGAATTTGATAGAAAGAGAGGAAGGCTGCTTACGAATGAGCAGCCTGTGAAGAGGTAAATGTTTTTTCTCGCAGCATGTCATGAAGTATATGGATGATACGCTCCTGATCTGCATCTGTCATGCTCGTTCCAGACGGGAGACAAAGCCCCCTCTCAAATAACAGCTCGGATACAGGCGTCCCTTTTTCCGCAGTATAAAAAGGGCAATGACGAAAGAGCGGCTGCTGGTGTAGCGGCTTCCATACATGCCTTGCTTCGATTTGTTCTTTTTCTAAAGCAAGAATGATATCTGCTGGAGACAATTTTGTATCACGATCAATGGTCAATGCCGTCAGCCAGCGGTTGGATTTCGTTTCTTGATATTCTGGCATCAAATGAAGACCATCCGCTTCTGATAAAGCGTCCTGATAACGCTGGAAAATGCGGCGCTTTTGATCAACACGCTCGTCCAACACTTCCATTTGAGCAATCCCGACCCCTGCTAAGAGGTTGCTCATACGATAGTTGTAGCCCATCTCTTGATGCTCATAGTGCATGGCTTGTTCTCTGGCCTGTGACGCAAGAAAGCGGCATCGTTCAATCGCAGCCTCATCATCACTCACAAGCATTCCGCCCCCTGATGTTGTAATGATTTTATTTCCATTAAAAGAATAGATACCGAACCTGCCCATTGAGCCGCTTTTCCTTCCTTTATACAGCGCACCTAACGATTCAGCCGCATCCTCAATGACGGGTACATCATATGCTTCACACAGAGCCATGATTTCGTCCATTTTTGCACTTTGCCCATATAAATGGACGACAATGACCGCGCGAGGTTTTTTACCAAGACGTTTTGATTCAACAAAGGCTTTCTCTAAAGCAAGCGGGCACATATTCCACGTCTCCCTTTCAGAATCAATAAAAACGGGCGACGCTTGTTCATATAAAATCGGATTTGCCGTTGCAACAAACGTGAGGGTGGAACAAAAGACAATGTCTTCTTTTTGTACACCTATCAGCTTTAAAGCAAGGTGAATCGCCGCTGTTCCTGAGGATAAAGCCGCGCCTGTCTTCACTCCTGCATAGTCCGCTACTTTCTGCTCAAATTCATTCACAAGCGGTCCAAGCGGCGCAATCCAGTTGCTCTTGAAGGCTTCCTCTATTTTGAGATACTCTTTTCCGCTCATATGCGGAGGAGATAAGTAAATTCGCTTCTTTTCTTTCATCACTTTCCACCTTCTTTCCGATCTTTGATTTCCATTGCAGGAATTCCTACCGCAACCTTCTGATCATGTATATCTCTTGTCACTGCTGCTCCAGCGCCAATGACCGTCCAGCTTCCAATCGTTGTACCCGGTGTCACGACGGCACCTGCCCCAATATGTGCACCCTCCCGCACGGAAACACCGCCAGTCAGAACCGCGCCTGGTGACAGGTGCACAAACGATTCGAGTATGCAGTCATGCTCCACGATAGATCCTGTATTCATAATCGCATGCTCACCGATGGCTGCATCTGCTTGTACCACTGCCCTTGCCATCACGACAGTCCCCCTTCCAATGACAGCTGACGGACTTATGACCGCCTCTGGATGAATGAGTGTGGCGTACGCTGTGTTTTCAAATGAGAGGCGTTCCTTCATGAGCTGTCTGATCTCATTTTGTCCGATCGCAATCAGCCATTTCATATGTGGCATGGTCTTTCTCAGCTGCTCACTCATGTATATCGGTCCATACAAAATCCCGCTTTGAGTGACCACTTCTTCAAATTGATCATCTAACACCGCACATAATGAGTAATCGGAATGTGCAGAAATGAGATCTTGGATGACTTTGCTATGTCCTCCAGCCCCAATTAAACCAATGGTTTGCTTCTTACATATCGGTTCCTTTGAATTTTTCAGCTGTGGCATGATCCGGCTGCTGCACCCCCTCTGTTTTCATGACTTTCAGCAAGGTCATCCATAGAATTTTCATATCGAGCCAAAACGATTGATGCTCGACATACCAAAGGTCATAGGTGAATTTCTCCTCCCAGGAAAGCGTGTTTCGGCCGTTCACCTGTGCCCATCCTGTTATGCCGGGCTTTACAAGATGACGCCTTGCTTGTTCTTCTGTATACATAGGCAAATACTCCATCAAAAGCGGTCTTGGCCCGACGAGACTGAGCTCTCCTTTGAGTACATTGACAAGCTGCGGCAATTCATCAAGACTAAGCTTTCGAATCAAGGCGCCGGTTTTTGTTAAACGCAGATGATCTGGCAGCAGCTCCCCATGTTCGTCGCGTTCATCGGTCATTGTCCGAAATTTATAGAGCATAAAAGGCCTACCATACAGACCAGGCCGCTTCTGCCGAAACACCACAGGCGTTCCAATTTTCCATCTAATGAGTCCATAGATGAGAAGAAAAAGAAAACTGCCTGCGATGAGCAGCGTCAATGCCACCATCACATCGATCATTCTTTTCATCATTGCATCTCCTTTTCATATTAGCGGGAGACCGCATGTTTTACCTTACGCATCAGCTGCATCCGCTCTCGTTTCGTTCCTGCAAACACATACAAGTAGCCCATATAGAGAATGAAACAAAGCCCGCCAATACAAAACAGCTCCCACCATGAAGTCACGTTATATACCGCTTGAATTCCTGCGCAGACGCCCCAAATAAATAGCGCTCCTGCAAGCGGAACCAGCGTATGCTTGTAAAAGATAGTGCGTTTCTGATTCGTGATGCTAGCCGTATAAAATGGCAGAAACACAATATTTTTGATCAATAAAACCATTGCCCCCGCTGATGCAATGCCATATAAACCGAGCTGCAGCATATGAGTCAATCCATAGGCAAAAAGCACATTAGACACACCTAATATAAGGGTGACAACCGCAGGAACTTTAAAACGATTAAACACGGTTGGCACATATGTGAGCGGTAAAAACATCAAGGTCAAACATAAATAAGCCGCATGAATCATGAGAAGCCATTTCAGCTCCTCAAAAGCAGGGCCAAGCCATAGAAGCATGAGCGGACCAGCGAGACCTCCTAAAAGCGCGGCTGGGAACGCAACAAATAAGCCGCTCCACTTAATAGCATTTGCAGCATATTGAATAAGTCCCTCTTTGTCCTGATTCGAATAAAATTTCGTAATTGTTGGTGCAAACACAACGGCCAGTGTTCCTGCCAGTGTGCGTAATAATAATGGAAACTGTAAAATCGCCGCATATTTGCCTGTCGCTTCAGCTCCAATGAGCAAGTTGGTCATCAATAAATCAATTTGTAAAAACAACAAAATCCCCATTTGCTCAAATGAATGCCAGACCCCTGATCGAACAAGAGTGAGACTAGACGATAATGAGACATGCCGCCACTTAAACGAAAACCAAGGGATGAGTTTTTTAAAATAATAGATACCGATTCCCATAGCCGCTAAGCTTCCAATGACGGCCGCAAGTGGAATATGCCAAATGGCTGGTGTCGTCCATGTAAACAGGATGATAATCATCAGTGCTCTCAGAAACATTTGAATTGCCTGTCCAACACTTGATACATAGAGCTTATTCGCATAAAACGGTGCAGCCCCAATGCCAGACATGACGAAATTGAGCATAAATAAAAGACCCCCTAAAATAAAGGCGGTCTGTGTGTCTTTTGCGAGATGATCGGGCACATGAAGCCACTCAACCAGCTGATGAGATATGAAAAGACAAAGCAAAAAGAGACTAATAGATAGTAAAAACGAACTGACGAAATAGGAAGCGAGATAGCGCTGCGCCTTCTCCATCTCTCCTTTATGAGCCGCCACAGAAAAAAAACGCACAACAACCGCACTTAACGAAGCGGTAATGACCGATAAATAGTTGATCATATTTTGCGTCAGATGGATTAAGCCGAATGCTTCCACTCCAAGCGTATGAACAATATAAGGTGTTAAACAAACAGACATGAGCATCATCAGGACAAATGTGATTAAGTTCGCACTGGCATTATAAAGAAACGCTCGATTCATTGTGCTTTCACGCAGCGTTTAAGAGCCCTCATCCAGCTTCCTCTCCCTTTTGACCGCTTGTTTTCATCAGCTGATGAACGGCCTCTTTCACAGCGGCCTCATTTGGTTCTTTTAAAAGGGTCATAAACGGAAGGTGAGCCACCCACTCAAATCCCTCCATCACCTTATGATCAAACGATCTAAGGACAACACACGGTGTATGAGTGATCGCACAAAAGATCATGCCATGCAGACGATCTGTCACGACGACCTGCGTTTGTTTTAACTCCGTCCACAAAGACGTTAACTCCTCCAAGCGAGTTGTTCGATCGACCCGTCTGCCAATTGTCGTTGTGATCAAACCGACTTGATCATATGTCTCTTGGATATACTGCTGCAGCTGCTGGCGCTCCTCCTTTGTGAGATATGCTTCTTGATCCTCACGCAGACAAAGCAGAACCCCTTCACGTGTTTCATCCTTTGATGATTCGTCTAATGACAGCACCATATCAGGCTGTTTCCACACATCTTGATCAGGAAAATGCTGCTTCATCCATTCATAGGTTGTTTGATCTCTTGCCATGAGGAGCAGTCTTGGGTGCTGCTTATACGTGTGTATGGCGCGGCGCTCCTCCCTTTTCCCTTCCTTTGTTTCTGTAAAATGAGCAGTAGCAGGCAGCTGGATCATAGGATAGGACTTGAAGGTCTTGATGATAAATTGTCTCGTCCATTCTTCGTATCGGTATAAATCACCCATATTGCCCCCACCGATCATACAGACGATGTCTTCTGGGTGCCGGCTGCGCTTTAGCGGACGAGCGAGGCGATAGATCTCTTTCATGTCCACTTCTATGATGTCATAGGCTGGAAAGTGTTTCTTTAAAAAACAATAACTCGCATAGGCAATCGCATGATCCCCCAAATTATCATGTCCCGGCAGCAGCGTGAGAATGATTTTCTTCTGATGACTCAGCTCTGGCAGTCTTTTGCGGCTCAGTCTATACTCAAGCGGATATTTGACCTTTAAGAGCAGCCACTCTGCGGCGTTTGCCTTCAATTGCTGCAATGTCAATCCCATCACCCCTATTTCCTTGTCTGATATTCGATCCATTTTTGATAGCTAGAAGCCGCAGCAGAAAGCGGATAAATCAATCGGCACTTAGCAAGAAATAAAATCATACGCTTTCGAACTGTGAGCTTCGATGGTTCCACTTGTTTAACGGCATGCTGGAAAGCATCGTGTGTCACCATTTCCCGCATGTGATCAAGCTTTTCCTGAATAGAGAGGTCATTTTGGCTCTTCCATTCGTTGAGCATACAATGAAGCGTATGATTGACGATAAAAAAGTCTAATGCTTTCTCATACAGAGAGATGTCATCATGCTCTTTTAAAAACGAGCGCTGTGCATGATAATAGGTCAGTCCATGATGAAAATACTGCTTCTGATATCGCTGCACAATAGATGACAGATGAACCCTGTAGTAATAAAGGGGCTCATGAACAAAAGCGATGCTGCGTGATAAAGAAAAACAGCGCAGCGTCACATATTGATCTTCAATGTTCTCAAGCTCCCCCCGCAGCGGAAATCGAATGTGATGTTCTTCCATAAAGGCACGCCGATACAGCTTATTCCATGAGAATCCAGTCAAGTCTCCGTGTAATAACGCTTTGATTAAATCCGTTTTTTCGGCTGACCGCTTCTCTAACAGCGTTGTTGGTATCGTTCGCTTTGACTGTTCAAATTGAATCCAATATTCACTCACAACAAGATCTGCCCCGGTCATTTCGGCTTTTTCGTACATGGCTTCACAGTAATGAGGAGCGAGAATATCATCTGAATCCACAAAGGCGAGGTACGTCCCTTTCGCTTCCTCGATGCCCCGGTTTCTCACAGCGCCTAACCCTTGATTGGATTGATGGATTACCCGGAAACGCTCATCACGCTCAGCAAATGCTTCAAGCCATTCACCGCTGCGGTCGGTCGATCCATCATTGATAAGAATGACTTCTATATCGGAAAAGCTTTGATCTGCAATTGATTGAAGACATTGCTCCACATATTGACTCGTATTGTAAACTGCGACCAATAGACTGATAGCTGGCATTACAGCATGCCCCACCTTTCTTCAAATCTATTTATTAAATATCGTTCTATACGGCAAAACCGAAGAATCGAACGGCATCAGCATGATGCTGTACAGAATATAGCAAACAGCAATCCCTACATACATAAACACATTAGACCGCTGATCAAAAATGCGTGTGAAATATGGCAGTAAAATGAGCTGATACAAGCCAAAGTAAATATGAAATCTTGCATAAATGACATCTTTCGTTGCAAGGATGCCAAACAAGAAACCAAGCAAACAAAAATTCACAACGTAATCACTCTCAGGTGTCAGCTCACGAAGTCGTTTTCGATAAAAGAAAGCGAGCAGAAGCGGCAAAATCAAGACACCGATTTTTGTCACATTCATTCCATTCGTATTCGTTGTGAGCCATTCCTCGTAATGACCATATGAACTTCCTTGCAGCATCACGACAAACACTGAGACAAAACGGTCATAAAGCGCGGTTAAGCCTAAGAAAATCAGGCATAAGAACAGCATCATCCAAGACCAAGCCTTTGTCCTCACAATAAAATACACAGGAATCATGATGAGAGCCGATGAATGAAACAATGAACATACAAGGACGAGAGGAAAATACAATTTCCACTGACCATTGATCACCAACCGGATGGCATAAAAAAGAATCGCTGCCACCATATACTGACGCATGCCATTAAATGACGCATAATAATGAAAGGTCCCAAGAAAAAGCAGCATACTGAGCTCAAATGGACGGCCATATTGAATAAGCGTCTTGATAATAAAAAAATAAGTAATGGCTCCGACTGAGATATACATGATTTGCGGATCATGAGTCAGTTGATTAAGCATCCATAAAATAAACGTAAACCCTGGATCCGTTGCGGCTTTATCCACACCGAATCCAAATATATGCCAAGGCTTTTCATAGTTAATGGAGAACTCATACATCTGTCCATATGTGACAAAATCGGTTCCTACTTTATACCGAATACCAGACACGATACAAAGAAACAAAAACGGAAAAAACACAAGAAGCTTGTTAGGCCGCCATCCGCTTTGAATGGTATCATCACGTCTGCCGTAAAATGCGGCAAAGCTCGACCATAAATAGACCATGATCATGTTCACCAAATAAACCGCCATCTGCCATTCCTTCCTTACAGTCCATATAGATTCATCACACGTGTAATATTCTGTTTCACATCAAATCCTCTTTGTTCAAGCTGTGAGGTAATGGTCTCTTGAAGAGGAGGTTCTGCATGATATGCTTCAAGCACCGCCTTCATCCATTCATGCGCGGAATCTCGCAGCGACATCCTTTTCACAAGCCCGCAGCCTAAATCTACTTCCTCTGTAATATGATCTGAAATCACACAAGGCAGCCCAGATGCCTGTGCTTCCACTAATACAAGCGGAAGACCTTCAAACAAGGAAGGCATCACAAAAACATCAAATGCTTTCATATACTGTGGAACGTCTGATACGACGCCTGTAAAGACAATGTCCTCCATCAGGCCTGCCTTCTCCGCATACGATTCGACTACTTGCTTCAGCGGTCCATCTCCTACGAGGACAAGCTGAAATGAAACGCCTTGCTTCTTTAAGGTCTGGGCCAGCTCCATAAAAAAAACATGATTTTTTTGCTCATGGAACCGCCCAATATGACCGATGATCATGTTTTTTTCGCGAAGATAGAGCTGCTTTTTGATCTCCGCCTTTTCGTCTGGATCAGGCTGAAAAAAAAGGGATAAATCAATCCCATTTGGCAGCACCTCAACTTGCCCGTTCTGCATTTTTTTCTGTCCAAATAAAAAGACTCCGGCATCCTCGCCGCATGCAACAAGCTGTGTAGAGAATGCAAAGATCAGCTGGCGAAACCCTTTGAGCATCATATGATCCAGCCAGTTTGGCGACTGCTTCCACGCTGTATTATGCGAATGGCAAATGCGCACCTTCACACCCGCTAGTTTTGCAGCAAGTGCGGAGAAGCCTGTCTGAAAATCCGTATGTGCATGCACGGCCTGATAGGGTCCTGCTTGCCTAATTGTCTTTGTCAATGTTTTCACAAAAGCAACCGGAGAGGACGCCCCAATACTCGGGACATAAAAGATGCGTCCCCCAAGCTCGCGAATTTCCTCATCATAATCACAGACGTCCTGCCGGTGGGTAATGAAATCAAATTGAAGGACATTCCTGTCGAGTGCACGATAAATGTTCATAATCATCGTTTCAGCTCCGCCGCGGTTCATCCCGCCCACAATATGAAGCACGCGCTTTGGCTCACTCATCCCGAACAGCCCTCCTCTTCAGCATAGACGACGCCAGCTTCCGGCGATGATAAAGCTTCATGACCTTCGGTGACAAGCAGGCACGGACCACCGGTTTTAGAGCAAATAAATAGTCAAGCGGCGATAGCTTTAATAGCCAGCATGCTTTCAAAACGAGCCAGGCATTATCCATCGAATATCGAAACTTTCGCCGCTGAAAGGCTGCTTCATCCTCTCTCACAAGATATAACGGCTCTTGTAAATTAAAGCCTTTCCTCCCAGCAGCAAAAAAGCGGATCCAAAGATCGATATCTTCCATCCGCCTTGTTGTTTTCACAGAGCGATATCCATTTAAAGCTTTGTAAGCAGAAGCCCTCATCATAATGGTCCCATGACAAAAAGGAGTCCCTCTTGCCATCACCTTCCGATCAGGCTCTGAAACAAGTGCCCGTACACCCTTTGTTCCCGTTTCATCAAAAACCGTCATCGCCGTACCGACCACATCGTATTCAGGATATGTATCGAGGAAATGAACCTGTTTTTCTAAACGAACAGGCACCGATAGATCATCGCCATCCTGCCTTGCAATCAACTCTCCCCTCGCTTCAGCCAGACAGCGATTGAGACTGGCAGCGAGCCTTTGATTTTGTTGATTACGGATCAGGCGAATTCTTTCAGGATCTCGTTTTGTATAAGACAGCACCTTCTCATAAGTGCCATCTGTTGATGCGTCATCACATATGATGAGCTCCCAGTTTTCATATGTTTGATGAAGAATGGATTCAATACTTTCTTCTACTGTCTCTTGGCAATTGTAGACACCCATGATAATAGACACCTTTGGTTTACGCATGCTGTATCACCTTCTCTGCTTGATCCATATAAATTGTATAAATTTCTTCCATTGCACTGACCGTCTGCTCCTGTGCAAATGCATAAGCGATAGATCGTCCCGCTTTTCCCATGAGGGGCAGCTGATCCTTTTTGTCATAGAGCTGCTGCAAGTAATCAGCTAAACCATTCACATCCTGCGGTTTAACTAAAAATCCATTGACGCCATGTTTGACAAGCTCACAATGCCCTCTATTCTCCGTTGCAATCACGGGTTTTTCTGCCGACATCGCCTCAAGCAAATTCATGCCGAGCCCTTCTCTCAAGCTGGTGGAAACACACACATCGCTCAAATGCATCCATTCCTCCATTTGTTTGCAAAACCCAGCAAAGTGAACATGCTTTTCAAGCTGGAGCTGGTGAGTAAGCTTTTCATAGTTTGGCCTCATTGTCCCTTCCCCGGCAAACACGATCTTTATATTTGGTATTTTCCTAGACAGTTGTGCACATGCTTTGATGAGCATTCCTTGATTTTTATTCATGTTTAATTCGCCAGCACACAGCACGATAAAATCTTCCGCAGAAAAACCGTAGGCTGCGCGAAGACGCTGCTTCTCTTTTTCATCGACTGGTGCGAACCGTTTCATATCCACACCCATACCAGGAACATAATAAACAGATGTCCGCTCTTTTGATAGACGGTCTGCTCTTTTAAAATCCTCCCCATTAATGGTGATCAGTGCGTCTGTATAGCGGGCAAGAAATCTCTCAATTGGATAATAGAGCAGCCAGTTTTGAAGCGGCGCCCCCTGCCAAAAGTGAAAGCCATGTGCCGTGTAAAGAACCTTCGTTCCTTTTTTGCGCGCGCCTTTGGCTGCAAGCCTGCCAATGACACTTCCCATTGGTGTGTGGCAATGGATGAAATCATAGTGCTCTTTCGTTAACAGCTTCTTCAGTTCTACATACGCAAGCCGGTTGCGGACATGAAAAGGAGAGCGCTGAATTGGAATCGAGTGAGCTTGATTCACATAGGGCAGCTCAAGCTGGCCATTTGCCGCTGTATGCACTTCCCATCCTTTTTCCTGAAACCACCGGAAATATGGAAGATGAAAGGCCTTAAAGTGATAATCAACCGTTGCGCAAAACAAGACTTTTTTCTTCATTGGCAAGCGGCTCCTCCTCTCGTTTCATTTGTTCGGACAACATATCATGCGACTCAATGGCCGCAAATAATGCTTGTCTCATTTGCTCTTCACTCATCATGTCAAATTCATGGATAAAGCGGTTCAGCACATATGGGTCACCATCCAGCGCATGGCCGATATGAATTTTCGGGAAGATTTGTTCCTGTGCTTTTTCATGCTGGTTCAGTAGTTCTTCGTACATTTTCTCCCCAGGACGAATGCCTGTGAAAGTGATCGGAATCTGGTCTGTGGTGTAGCCTGAGAGGTGAATGAGGTTTTCTGCGAGGTCTACGATTTTCACTGGCTCCCCCATATCTAAAACAAAAATCTGTCTTCCTTCTGCCAGTGCACCTGCCTGAATCACAAGCCTTGATGCTTCTGGGATGGTCATAAAATATCTTGTCATGGCTGGGTGCGTGACTGTCACCGGCCCGCCTTGCTCGATTTGTTTCTTAAAAATAGGGATGACGCTCCCTCTGCTTCCAAGTACATTTCCAAATCGAACGGCGACAAATTTTGTTTCGCTGCTTGCCCCCATTTGCATAATCAGCATTTCAGCAAACCGCTTAGTGGCTCCCATCACATTGGCAGGGTTGACTGCTTTGTCAGATGAGATGAGGACGAATGTTTCAATGCCGTGCTCATGTGCGGCTTCCGCGACATTTTTTGTGCCGATAATATTGTTTTTCACAGCTTCTTTCGGACTGATCTCCATGAGTGGAACATGCTTATGTGCCGCAGCATGATAAATCATATCCGGTTGAAACTGACCAACGATTTCACTCATTTTCTGTTTATCTTGAATATCCGCAATTTGTGGATAGAGTCTGATGCTGTCTCCATATAATTCTTTCAGCTCTAGTAAAATAGAATGAATGCTAAATTCTCCATGTCCCACAAGTACAATCGCTTGAGGAGCAAACACACAAATTTGACGGCAGATTTCTGACCCAATTGATCCGCCTGCCCCTGTGACCATGATCGTTTTTCCTTTTAAATGAGCAGATAGACGGCTCGTATCTAATTGAATCGGTTCTCTCCCTAGTAAATCCTCTGGCTGTACATCCCGTAATTGATTCAGCGCATGGGTTCCTTTTAAAATCTGCTCCATTTCCGGCATGATCTGTGTTTTGACTCCAGTCGCTACACATTCCTTATACAGCCCTTTTAAGGTGTGGCTGCTTTTAGATGGAATGGCAATGATGATCTTCTGAATATCCATCATCACGACAGCTGTTTGAATTTGTTCTTTTCCTCCTATGACAGGCAGACCCATAATTTCAAGCCTATGTTTCGTCTTGTCATCATCGATGAAGGCGACTGGCTCAATATGTACATCACTCGATTGCTGTAGCTGACGAACGAGCATGGTCCCCGCTGATCCGGCGCCAATGATTAATGCCCGCTCCTTTTCTGCCTGAAGCCGCTTTGCTCCGTCATGAAATAGCCTGGAAGCCATCCGAGAGGCACCGATGAATAAGATATGAAAAAGCCACACGATGAATAAAAACCGAAATGGCCATGTCTGCACGAAAAGGTACAGCATCGTCATCGAAAATAAAAAAGAACACACAAAGGTCTTCATTAAAGAAAATAACTCTCTTACTCCTGTATAAGCCCATACTTGCTTGTACACATGAAATATGCAGGCAAATAGATGGTGCCCAATGAGCAGACTGAGTGAAGAAATGGCGAGCATTTCAAATGTATAAACGGTTAAAGCCGCCTCTTGGACAAATTGAAAACCAAAAAAGACGGCAACTAAGATGAGATATGAATCTAGTGCTACGATGATTGATAATCTTTGGGCGTAAGTCAACGCTCCTCCCCCTTTTTAAAGCATCACTATTCTTACGTAACATGGGCATCAAACCCGTCCTCACATCCCACTACTGATGACGAGCATCTAAGGCACCGGTTGTGCCCACAGCAGGATCGAGTGCCTCCATTGTTAAAGATTAGGAGACATCACCTATCAATCTTTTTAATACATGTACAGCCTGCCCTTTTTCTCTTTCTTGCCATTTAGCATAGCTCCAAGCAGTTTACTTGTTGTTCCCTCTAATACTTCTTTTGATTTCTTCACAGCAGCAATCTTTGTTTTGCCGCTTAAGACAACGAGAATGCTCCCATCCGTCCGGTTCGCCAAGATCTTTGCATCTGCAACTGGCAGAAGCGGCGTGGAATCAACAATCACCATGTCATATTGCTGTTCAATCTCATAAAATAGCTGCTTCATCACAGAAGAGGAGAGCAGCTCTGCTGGATTCGGCGGAATGGTTCCGCTCGGAAGCAGCTCTAAATGCTCAATCGGTGTAGGTAAAATAGCTTCTTCCAAGCTGCAATTATTTAATAGCACATTTGTCAAACCGGTGTGATGACTCAGGTCAAAATATTCATGAACGGCCGGCTTTCGCAAATCAGCGTCCATGAGCAGCACCCGCTTGTTCTGCTGTGCAAAAACAGCTGCTAAGTTTGCAGCCGTAAATGATTTCCCTTCCTTCGGCAAGGAGGAGGTCACTAATATCGATTTCAGCCTTGTTTGGATCGATGTGAATTCGATGTTTGTTCGGATCGTACGGAATTGTTCCGCAATGACAGAGTGAGGATTTAATACAGAAATACAGGATAAATCTCTCTTTTCTCTCTTCTTCCTCTTAAAGATCAATGTTCTGTCCTCCCGTTATGACGGACTGCTTGTCTTTTTTGGCCCTCCTGTCTGCCTGCATCTGATAGACACTGCCAAGGGACGGCAATCCGATCTCTTCTCTTATTTGATGTGTTCGTTTTACAGTATCATCGAGTAAATTCATTAAGAAAATGAGTGTCATTCCCCCTAATAAAGAGGCGCCTAGTGCCAGAACGATATGAACGAATTTTCTCGAATTCATCAGAATCGTGTTGGACAGCTTGGCTTCAGACAAAACATTAATGCGATCCATATTCATTGTTTTTTTGATTTCTTCTTGCAGCACCTCTGTTGCAGTATTCGCAATGGCGACTGCCTTCGCGCGATCCTCATCTTGTACAGAAATATTGATGACCTCAGACTCATTTTCTGTACTTGTGGCAATTTTGTGTTTTAGTCCTTCTGCTGATTCTGTGAGATGGAGTGTTTCTTTTACTTTTTCAATGACGATTGGGCTTTTTAATAAAACTTGAAAGGTACGTGTATATTGAAGGTTCATCTGAATATCGTTTAAATCTGCTTGTGCGTCATTGCTGCGTTTATGAACAAGAATTTGAGTGGTTGCCTGATATACAGGAGTCGAGACATAGAACTGATAATAGGCTGAAATGCCCGTTACGATCAGGACAATCAGGATCAGAAGGGCCATTTTCTCTTTAATGACAGAAAACAGCTGCTTAAAACCTATATTCTCATTCATAGATACCTCCCGATTTCATCATAAAAAGGTTATATATGGTTTCTTTTTGTTAATGATTGGATTATAAAAGATAATACCCGCAAAGAAAAATGTCATAATAGGTCTTATAGTTCTTTTTAAAGAACGAAATCGTTCGTTTTCTTTTGTTTACTTCCTGATTCTTACGTTTTTGAATTTTATAAAGAACAATTTATTTCTTATAATGAACGAAAAGGTCGCAGAACTATTCGCCGGGGAGAAGGGAGATCATTGATCGAATGATAGGCAAGGTGATACGCATTTACCGAAAGAGAAAAGGATACTCGATTCAGCAGCTGGCTGAGGATGCTCATGTCTCTAAGTCATATTTGAGCAAAATTGAGCGTGGTGTCCACAGGAATCCATCTGTCCAGTTCTTAAAAAAGGTATCCTCTTCATTAGAGATTGATTTACAAGAGCTGTTTGATGCAGAGACGATGATGTTTCATTACACTGAGGGTGATGAACACGAATGGCGGGAGCATATCGTCAATGCCGTCCAAGCCGGCATGCCTAAAGAAGAGCTCTATCAGCTGCTCCAAACGTACCGAAAGGAGCAGGAAGAAAAGTCAATACATGTCACCCATAGAAAGCTGACTGACTCAAATATTGCAGAGTGGAAGCGTCTAATGAGTGAAGCGAAGGCAATTGGCTTAAGCATTGAGGAAGTAAAAGCTTTCCTCAACAACATGGGAGAACGCCGGGCGTAAGCCTTTCAGGAAGAATGATTGCGGGGAGAGGCGTTTGACGCTTCGATGAAAAAGAGCCTTTGATTCATGAAAGGCTCTTTTTTCTCTTATTCTTCTTTTTTTGTTCGTGCTTTTTTCGTTATATCATTGTTTTTCCAATAGGCCCATAGTGATGTAATCCCCAGAAAGGCCAGCGTGATGAATTGCTGAACGCCTTCTTCATCAATAGGAATTGGGCTTTTTCCCGCAGCGGTTAGCGCACTGTTAACAAGCGCCAGTAAAAGCAGCACAAGCCTTGCAATGGTACCTGCACTAATTTTTTGAACCTCCAACTTTAACCCCTCCCTTTCCTCTTCTCACGGGCGGTATTGCTCGTTCTCTCTCATATGTATGCAGCGGCCGAATGAATAGAAGAACGAATCAAAAAAAGAGACATCATTCCTATATGCGGAATGATGCCTGATTTCATTTGCTATTTATTTAGAAAACATCTCTTTTGCTTCATCCAATGCCATTTTATTGCCTAAAGCTGAGTAATCGAGCCATGGCTGATCGGCAATCGGATAAACTTGGTTTTTCTTCACTGCTTTTAGACCCTTCCAAATTGGAGTCTTTTCTAATTGCTTGAATGCCTGCTGTGCTTTATCATCACGGTTGACGACAACAAAGATCGCATCAGCATCATAGTCAGGAAGAACCTCTTGAGAAATCACTTCAAATGGGCGCTTGCTGTCCAGCTTTTTCACACCATCGACAGGTGTCAGGCCTAAATCATCGTATAAAATAGGACCCATTGGGCGCTTCATGCTAAATACGCGAAGCTCCTTTGCTGTCACACGGATCGCCATGACTTTTCCGTTTCCAATCTTTTTCTTGATGAGCGATTTGACTTCTTTTGCTTCTTGATTGTAATTCTTAATATATTGGTCCGCTTCTTTTTCTTTATTGACGTGTTTGGCGATTTTTTTCAAATGATCCCGCCATGTGCCATCATTTAAATTAAACACTTCTGTTTTGGCGATCTTCTTATATTTCGATAAGTCTTGTCCGGCTAATTCTTCATCAACATAAATAACATCTGGTTGTAACGCAAGCAGTGATTCCATATCTGGATCAGCTGCAATGCCGAGTTTCTTCGTGTGACTCAGCTGCTTTTTCGCATGTGGAAGGAAATCTTTTAAGTCTCCTCCTACAACAGAGCCCGCTGGTTTGATACCGAGTGTTAACAAGTCATTCGTTAAATGAATGGACAAGGAAGCAATCTTTGGTGTTCCATTGGTCTTTTCATTTGTTGTATTCTTTGTTTCCTGTTGTCCGCAAGCGGCAAGCAGCAAGAAACAGAGCGTTAATCCAAACACTAGTAGTTTTTTCATGATGAGTTCCTCTTTCATGTTTATTTCGTTTTAGTTAATAAATAGAGAAAATACGGGGCACCGATAAAGGCCACGACCACACCCGCTGGTATGGCATTTGGAGCAAAGATGGACCGCCCGATTGTATCGGCACTGACCAAAATCAACAAGCCAAGCAGCGCACTCACTGGTAAAAAATACTGATGCAGTGACCCGACCAGCCGCCTGGCCAAATGCGGGGCGACGAGGCCAATAAAGCCAATACCGCCTGTCATCGAAACACTTGCACTCGCGAGGCCAACCGCTAAGGTCAGCAAGAGGAGGCGTTTACGCTGGACTCGCACACCTACACTTGAGGCGACAGCATCTCCTAATGTCAATGCATTGAGCGTGTTTGACTGCATCAGCGTAAGCGGCACAAGGCATACAATCCAAGGCAGAAGTGCCAGTACATGAATCCAGTCTCTCCCCCAGACATTGCCCACAAGCCATCTCGAAGCAAACGTGTATGTATCTTCATCCAGCTTCAATGACAAATATAAGGTGAGTGCACTAAATCCCGCAGCAACCGCAATGCCAACTAAGATCAGACGGATAGGAACAAGCCCTTCATGCCGGTCATATGCAAGAAGCACAATAACCGCTGCCGCAAGCAGTCCGCCGCCAAACGTAAAGAGCGGAATAAGAAGAGACGGATTGCCTTCAAGTGCATGAAAATATGTCACAAACACAATTAAGCCAAATGCTGCCCCTGCATTCAGTCCAATGATTCCAGGATCGGCCAGAGGGTTACGGGATAAGCTCTGCAAAATGCCGCCAGCAATGCCAAGACCAATACCAGCTAACATCGTCACCACGATTCGAGGCAGACGATAGTCAAACAGCACCGTTTCACTTTGGAAATCTCCAAAGCCAAATAACGTCTTGACGACCATGACAGGGCTGAGTTTCAGCGTACCGGTATTTAAACTATACAGAACAACAGCCGCACTCAGGCAAATCAAAGCGACTGTCACGGCAAGAGCACGCTGTTTCTCTCTCATGACAGGTTCCTCCCTTCTTTTCGGGCAATGTATAAGAAGAAAGGAACACCAACAAGTGCCACCATCACACCAATGGCAAGCTCTCTTGGCGGATTGACTGTACGGCTGGCAAGGTCTGCAAAGACAAGCAGCATTGCGCCTAATATCGCTGACATCGGAATAACGAAACGATAGTCTACACCAACAAGCTTTCGTGCAATATGCGGGATGACGAGACCGACAAACCCAATCGACCCGACTGCTGATACAGAAACCCCTGCTAATAACACAGCAGCGGTCATGCCTAGTATTCGCACTTGTCGGGTTTTCACCCCTAAATTCGCCGCTGTATCTTCACCGAGCGATAGTAAGGAAAGTGACCGGCCTAATAGCATTGCCCATACGATCACAATCAGAATGACCGGAGCAAGAATCATCAGCTGCGGCCATTTCACACCAGCTACCCCGCCTGCATACCAAAAAGCCAGATCCTGACTCAGATCAAAATAAATCGCGATCCCAGAGCTGAGTGCATGAAGCAATGCGGCGACAACCGCTCCTGCTACAGTGAGACGTAGCGGTGTCAATACGCCGCCAGCCGCCCCAATCGCAAAGATCAGCAGTGTACTGAGCACAGCACCAATAAAGGAAAAAAACATCAGTGCCGAATAAGGCATTCCTGGGAAAAAAGCAAAACAGAGAGCGACCACAAACATCGCACCGCCATTAATACCCAAAATCCCCGCATCTGCCAGTGGATTTCTTGTGATGCCCTGCATAAGAGCACCCGCTACGGCAAACGCCGCTCCCACTAGAGCTGCCCCTAAAACACGGGGAAGTCTTAATTCATGGATGATCTGCTGCTCTGTGACATTTGACTGATAGTCAAATACAGCTGTCCAAACCGTTTGCAGAGACAATGTTTTTGCACCGTATGACACAGCAAAAAACATGGCAGCCGCTAAACCAATAACGGCGAGAAAAAATATTAAAAAGAACAGAATATGTGATGATCGCTTTTGTTGAGGTTTTCGCTTATCCTGCAAAATCGGTGTCATCCTTTTCTTCATTAAAAGTCAGTTTGAAAATGAGAATCATAATCAACAAAATTATAGCCGCCAGCCTCTAAAAAATCAATGTACACCCTATTTTTTAATTAATGAAGGTATGTGCGGAGCAGCGAGATGAGAGGTTCTATTTTTCGCTTGGAACAATCTATCATTTTTTCTTATATTTTAATAGGAAAATAGTTGACATTTCGCATGCACATCCTCTAAAAT
Organism: Bacillus sp. FSL K6-1000; assembly: GCF_038630785.1. Taxonomy (NCBI): domain Bacteria; kingdom Bacillati; phylum Bacillota; class Bacilli; order Caryophanales; family Bacillaceae; genus Bacillus; species Bacillus sp. FSL K6-1000. The sequence continues at coordinate 3,117,250 of NZ_CP152042.1, forward strand.
TACAAAAGTGAGTCAAATATTATAAAAATATTACAAACAGATGTCAAAATAATAAAGAATGACCCGTCATGAGAGGAGATTTGAAAGTTGTGTCAGTAAAGGGAAAATGGAGTATCGTCCTATTTGCGCTTGCAGTCGTCATTGGAGCAGTTGCTTTCTTTCAAAATCAACAAGCAAGCGGTACAGAGAAGAAAAATGTAAAGCAAGATACGAACTATAAAAACGTGGAAATTGTCACTCTCGTAAATGACGGGAAATTTATGAGATATGCAGTCAACTATCCTCTTTTTCATCAAAAAGAGCTAGATGACAAGATTCAAAGCTATGCCAATTCAGCATTAGAGCATTTCAAAAAAACATTCAGCGAAGCAAAGGATATCGATGAACATAAACGCTATGAACTGAATATTGATTATGAAATGGTGCATTATGCAAAGCAGTCTGCTGCCATTCGCTTTACGACCTATACGTATACTGGCCAGCAAAATGGAACCACCAATCATCTCACGATTAACTTTGATTTTCAGAAAAAAACCTTTCTTGACACAAAAGATCTATTTCTGCCTAAAACCAATTATTTAAAGAAATTATCCTATATTACATATACGGAGCTTCGAAAGGATAAAACCTTATCTAAGGATCAGCCTCTCCTTCAGAAAGGAACAGCCCCTGATGCTCAAAACTTCAGTCAATTTGCCTTGAAAGACAAATATGTAGAATTTTATTTCCCTGCATCTCAAGTAGCCGCAGAGGATCTTGGTCCGCAAACACTCGCAATCAAAAAGACATTGCTGAAGGACATATTAAAGCCAGAATATATGGATAAAATCAAAAATAAAAATGAAATGAAAGAACCGAACCCAAAAAGAAAAGCCGTCAAGCTTCCGCAAAAATCAAAGCTTGACCCGAATAAAAAAGCCATCGCACTCACATTTGATGATGGACCGAATCCAGCGACAACCTCAAAAATTTTAGATGCGCTGAAGAAAAATAAAGGACATGCCACCTTTTTCGTCTTAGGCAGCAGGGTGCAGTATTATCCTGGAATGCTTGCCGACATTCTAAAAGGCGGGAATGAGATCGGAAACCATTCCTACAATCACCCTTTATTAACAAGACTGCCTTTAGAAGAAGCCGTGAAACAAGTGAAGGACACCCAGCAGCTGATTGAGAAAGCAAGCGGATATACACCTACGCACTTTAGACCGCCATATGGCGGTACAAATCAAGACATCAATGAGGCGATTGGGATGAAGGTCACTTTGTGGGATGTTGATCCTGAGGATTGGAAAATCCGCAACAGCCAGCAGATCACAAACCGCGTTCTCTCACATGCAGCAGATGGCAGAACAGTGTTAATGCACGATATTTATGAAAGCTCAGCTCAAGCAGCAGTAAAGATCATCCGTGAACTCACCAAACAAGGCTACCAGCTCGTCACAGTGAGTGAACTTGAACAATTAAAAAAAGAACGACATGAACAAACCCCTGTAAAGTAAACAGGGGTTTTTGTTTTATGACTCCAAAGACTTTTTTTGCTTCAATAATGCTTGAAATCTCTCTTCAAGCTCTTGCGACGGCTCAATACTTAAACGGCTGAGCACTTCAGACAGCTCCATATCAATTAACAGAAGCTCCTCATCTCTATTTGTCACAGCTGGTTTTTCTTCCTTTTGTTTATATGCTTCATATGTGCCATCAAATCCTTCAATACGTTCCTCATGAATATGGAAAATACGAGTGGCAACTTCCTCTATCAGCCTGCGATCGTGGGAAACAAACACAACGGTACCTGGATAATCCTTCAAGAGACCTTCAAGTGCTTCAACTGCGGCCAGATCTAAAAAGTTCGTCGGTTCATCCAGCATGAGAACATTGGCATCACTGACGAGTAAGGACGCAAGCATCGTTTTCACCCGTTCTCCCCCGCTTAATACGCCAACAGGCTTATGCACATCATCCCCTCTAAATCCTAGTCTCGCCAAAACCGTTCGAACCACTGTCTCTTCTTGAACCGCCTCTTTCAGCGCATTTTGTAAAATCGATTCATCTACCTTCAGTCCTGAAAGATCCTGACGGAAGTACGCTAGCTTGACGGCCTCTGAACGAGTAACTCCGGGATATCCATTCACTAACATACGGAGAAATGTCGTTTTGCCGCTCCCGTTCTTTCCGATAATAGCAACCTTGTCTCCGCCCCTCACTTCCACATTCGCCTGCTTCCAAAGCACTTTATCGCCCGCCTTGCCATCTACATTTTCCACGCGCAAAATGGTACGGCTAGCTACTTCCTTCATCGTATGCTGAGTCATTTGGATCGGCTGAATGTCCTTTACCTTCTCAACCTTTTCTAATTTCTCCATCCTGGTTTCAATGGATTTGGCTGTTTTTTGCAGCTTTTTTTGCTTATTTGCATAGTAGGGCTTTGCAATTTTAGGTCCTGAGGATTTCACCTTTTGGGATGGCTTTGTCGCTTTGTCCGCCTTTTTCTTTTTCTTTTCCAGGGCATGCTCTAATTGTTTTTTCTTTTGTGTATAGGCTTCGTATGCTTCCACCTGCTGACGATGTGCCAGCTCTTTTTGCTGTGCAAAATGTGTGTAGTTGCCTTTGTAATGATGAAGCTTCCCATGATCCAGCTCCCAAATCTCCGTACATATTGCATCTAAAAAAGCACGATCATGTGAAACAACAATGAGAGCTCCCTGATAATGAAGCAGCTTATCTTCCAGCCACTCAATATGCTCTGTATCCAAATGAGTTGTCGGTTCATCTGCTAATAAAAGGGCTGACGGCCGGCTTAATGCTCTTTCAATATAAGTCTGGGTCATTTCACCGCCACTCTGTCTGCCATCTCCTTGTTTCAATTGTGGAAGCAGGGTACAAGTCGCAGTGGCGGCCACCGTGCCGCTGTCTGGTGTTTCCTGCCCAGCCAACACATGCAATAAAGTCGTTTTGCCGCTGCCATTTGTCCCTACAAGACCAATGCGCTCATCTTGATGGATGGCTAGTTCCTCAATATCAAATAACAAGCGATCTTTTCGAAATACCTTTAACTGATTGGCTTTTAATAACATCCAATCCTCTCCTTTCGTATCAGGAGACATGAAAAAGCCTCCCATTCTCAGAATAGGAGGCAAAATGGTGTACAAAAATAAGCGGATTGATTCAGTATGGTGTGTTGTTCCTATTTGAACACACACATCCCACGTATCAATCACCTCATTCTTTGATTCCCAAGCTGTACCATCCTATTCCGAAGCTAAAAAATGAAAACGCAGCAAACATGGCAAACCGATCGTTTGCTCACTGCCTTCGTTCATTCATTTTGCTTACAGGTCATAGGATTAGTACTTCATTGCATTGGGTCACCCTTCCGTCGTTTGTTACGTATACGATAAAAGATTGGTTATTTTTTGTCAAGCTGAAAAGGCATAAGTGAGTCGATTAACTGGAGTGTAAATGGATGGGACACTTCAAACAATTCGTCCTTTTTGCATTCCTCCACTAGGCTTCCTTCATGTAAAAATAGAAGACGGTCACATAGATACACCGCTGCTTCTACATCATGGGTAATGAGAAGGATCGTCATGTCTAGCTCTTGTTTTAATGTCTCAAGCAACTCCAATATTTGTACTTGAACAGAAACATCCAGTGAACTCAGGACTTCATCTAGTATGAGAATGGATGGGTGCGTTGATATGGCTCGTGCGATGCACACTCGCTGAAGCTGACCGCCGCTTAGCTGATGAGCATATTGATTCAGTACAGACGAGGGCAGCCTGACTTGCTGAAGTAATGACAAAACTTTCTGATCCAGATTCTGATTCTGCTTTAACAAACGCATCGGTTCTACTACGATCTCTTTCACCGTAAAGGAGGGATGAACAGAAGATAGATAATCCTGAAAAACAACACTCATTTTCCCCCGATTCACCCTCCGCCACTTGTCAGCTGGCATGCCATCAATCTGTACCTCGCCTCTATCTATTTTTTCTAAACCGAGCAGGATACGTGCCAATGTACTTTTGCCACTGCCGCTCTCACCGACTAATCCGGCACATTGTCCTTTTTCAATTTGAAACGAAACGTTTGATATGCGGTCTTTTGGTTTCTTTTGATGTGAAAAAAGACCTTTCTTCTCACCGTGTTTGACTAGATTTATAGCTGTGATCAACATGGAAACGCCTCCGCTCTCTTCTGCTGCCGCAGTGCTTTAATAGGAGCAGATAATCGAAGCCTCGTCTCCAGTAAATGCTTTGTTTGGGGATGCTCGGGTGATGTGAACACTTCCTTGGCTGACCCATGCTCAAGCATCACTCCTTGGTGCATGACCATCAACTCATCGGCGATTGCCTGAACGACGCCTAAATCATGCGTTATAACGATCAAGGTGACACCGGTTTCTTCCTTTAGCCTGTGTAATTGTCTGATGACTTCACGCCGATTAAAGGCATCAAGCGATGCAGTTGGCTCATCTGCAATGATCACGTCAGGAGAAAGCATCAACGTGATGCCAATCATCACACGCTGAAGCATTCCTCCAGACAGTTCATACGGGTATTTTTTCATCAAATCATATGGATTTTTTAAATGAACACGTGCAAGCCCAGCCATAGCATGTGCTTTTGCTTCTTTCCCGCGTAAGCCCAAATGCTGCTGAAATGTTTCCAATATTTGATGACCAATCGTTTCGATGGGATTGAATGCATTCATAGCATCTTGTGAGATGAAACCTATTCGTTTCCCCCGCCATTGATGTGCTTCTTGATTTGTCAATGTTTTGCCGTCAAAAATGATCGTTCCTTCCACTTCTAGCGAAGGGGCGACAAGGTCAATTAACGCTTTTGCGACAGTTGATTTTCCACTGCCACTTTCTCCAATGACGGCTAAACAGCGTTGTTGGTGTAAAGAAAATGTGATATTCGTCACTATATTCTTTTGCTGCTGTGGATCATGTACGGACAGATTTTTTACGTCGATTAAAGGCAAATGGCCTCACCCCTTTCTTTCTTGCATGATGCATGGCAGGATTCGCGGCATGCTGAAGGCTGTCTCCTAAAAAGTTCAACGCCATGACCACAAACAAGATGGCAAGTCCAGGCGCAAGCATATGGGCAGGATGTGTCACCATGACATTCTTCGCCTCGTTGAGCATCATACCCCATTCTGGTGTAGGTGCACTCACACCTAACCCAAGAAAAGACAGTGCTGATATATTTAAGATTACCCAGCCCGCATCAAGTGTCGCAAAAACAGCAATTTCTCCTGAGATGCGAGGAAATAGATGTCTCCTCAATATGTAAAAGGGTGTGCCGCCAGACACCTTCGCAAACTGAACAGAAGGTTCATTCGCATATTGAAGGACAGATGAACGAATCATTCTTGTATACCAGGCCCATTTCGCTAGGACATTCGCCAAAATAATATTGAATAGTCCAGGTCCGAGGATTCCCACAACCGCAAGGATCATCACCTCTGCTGGAAAGGAAAGCATGACATCACACAGCCTCATCAAAACCCCATCCACCTTTCCTCGAAAGAATCCCGCCATGAGTCCAAGTACACTGCCAATGAGCATCGTGATACACATCGTCAGCATGGCCGCAAGCATTGTTGTCCGAATGCCATATAAAAGGCGAGACAATACACATCTCCCTAGATGATCCGTTCCTAGTGGATAAGTAAGACTGATACCGGCATATTTTTGAAGAATGTTCGTATTTGTTGGGTCATGTGGTGCTAACACTGGTGCAAACAGTCCAGCTAATGCGACAAGTACTAACAGCCAGATTGAAAGAATCGCCATACGGTCTTTTCTTAATTGATGCCACCCTATCATCGTTGTCAGACCTCCTTTCGCAACTGCGGATTCATGGTCATTTGGATCACATCAGCGATGAGATTGCACATAACAAACAGGAACCCCATCACAAACAAATAGGCTTGAATAATAGGGAAATCAGCATGGAAAATAGCTGTTACACACAACCGGCCAACCCCTGGCCAAGCAAAAAGGTTCTCAATAATAACAGTTCCTGCAATGAGCTTTGGAATAGACATGCCAAGTGCTGTCACCGCTAATTGCAGGGCATGCCTCATGACCTTCAGTTGAACGGTTCGTTCCTTTAAACCACGTGCTCTTGCGTAAAAAACAAAGGGCTCGTGCTGAAATTTTAGAATTTGATTGCGTATCAGTCTCACATAGGTCGATAAGTAGCCAAATGATAATGTGACAGCTGGAAGAAGAATCGATTTGAACCCTTCCATTCCACTCGTATTGACCCAATTGAATTTGACAGAAAAAAGCCAAATCAACAATATCCCCAGCCAAAAACTAGGCATTGAAGCGGCGATAAACACAAAGGCTCTCAAGATCCGGTCCACCCAGGAATGAGCAGCATATGCACAAATCACCCCGAACAACAAACTGAGCAATATGATCAAAAAGAGCGCTGCTCCTGCAAGCTGCAATGTAGCAGGCAGCGCCTCCATGATAAGATTAAAAACCGGCTCCTGTGTGACATAGCTCTTACCAAAATCACCTGTTAATCCATCTTTAAGCCATGTGGCATAGCGGATGAAAAACGGCTGGTCTAAACCTAACTCCTGACGCATCGATTCAATCATTTCTTCTGTTGGAGTGACTTGATTCACCCGCAAAGCGACCTCAGCTGGATCACTTGCCCGCATCGTCAGCAGGACAAAAGCAAAGAAGGTGATGAAGATCATAAGCGGAAAAAGCATCAGTATTCGTTTTAAGAGATAGCGAGTCATGTCTCTACCTCGTTTTATGACGCAAAATACATACGGTCAAATGGGATTTCATACTGAGACACATGAAAACCTACGCCTTTCAGGCGCTTATTATAAACGGCCTTTGTCACAGAATAAGAGATTGGGATGTAGACATTTTCATCATGGATATACGTCAATATTTCTTGATACATTTGTTTCCGCTTTTGCTCATCTGGTTCTACTAATACTTCCGTAATCGTCTCATCCAGCCACTTTTTCTTTTTCAGTCCTAATTGGGCTTGATAATCAGCATGGGATGCTACACGGAATGAAGAGACATAAGTTTGTGGATCATATGGGAGTCCCCAAGACAGCGAGTACATCAGATCGAACTTTCCTGTTTTTTGGCGATCTAAAAATGCCTGTTTTTCTTCTCCTCTAATATCCAGCTTGATCCCCACCTGCTTGAAATCTTGTTGAATTGATTCGCTGATCGTTCTTTCCCCTGCATTATCGGAATTATAGTAAATAGCCACACTCAGCAGTTTGCCATTTTGATAGCGATACCCGTCTTCTTTCATCCTCCAGCCTGCCTCATCCAATATTGCCTCTGCTTTCTTCTTTTGATAAGTTTTCTTTTTCAATGGAATATTTGCGTAAGGGACAGAAGGAGCAAGCAATGTGTGTGCCACCTTTTCCGTTCCATTTAAAATGCCTTCTGTGATCATGTCCTTTTGAATGGCGTATTGAAACGCTTCTCTTACTTTCGGATCTTTTGTGATTGGCTGGTTTGAATTAATGACTATCGATCTTGAACCAACAGGAGGACTCACGGTTACACCATATTGACCTGCTTCTTTTAAAGCCTGGAATGAGTCTCCATCGATCATGTCACCATCTGCTCCAAATAAAAGATCTATCTCTCCTTTTTGGAGCGCAAGTAAGATGGTCTGGTGATCCGGCATGACTTTCCATTTCACGGTTGAAATTTTCGGCTTTTTCCCCCAATAGTGGTCATTCATTTCAAAAACGGCATATTGATTTTTCTTATGTTCCTTTAGAACATAAGGACCTGTACCTGCATAGCTTTTGACTCCTTTTGCAGTCGTTCCATCAATGAAGCTTTTTGGAGAAATAAAACGGAAGGGGCGTGTTAAGCCCAGCTCTTCTAACGTAGGATAATAAGGCTCTTTCAACGTGAGAACAAATGTATCGTCATCTAACGCCTTTGTGGATTTGATTTCGGATACGAGATTAAGCCAAGCGTTCTTTTCAATATTTTTGACGACAGCATCAATATTCAATTTCACTGCCTTTGCATTAAAAGGCTCACCATCTGAAAAAGTCACACCTTTTCGAAGATGAAAGGTGTAGGTTTTTCCATCTTTTGAAATGTCCCAGCTTTTCGCTAAGGCAGGCTGAACGCCCTTCTCTGTATTGACGACAAGCGATTCAAACACCATATTTTGAGCAGCCATCTCTCCGCCGTATAGATGGGGATTGATGTCCCTGATATCTTTTGTACTTGCATACACGAGCTCATCTTCTTCTCTATCATTCATGCTGGAAGATGCTTTGTTTCCAGAGCATGAGGCCAATAAAAAACAAGCCATCACTGAAAACAGCATCAAGGTGTATGTCACATAGGGATGCTTTTTCTCATATTTCTTCTTTATGTAAACAGGTTGATCACTCATATGTATTTCCTCCAATTCAACATTATCGTAATCATTACGATTATTAATCGAAATGATTACGAATTGAATACTAGCATACAGAAATGGGAAATACAACATCTTTTCATAAAAAAACAGACTCATGATTGAGTCTGTTTCGCTTGTATAAATTGATCGATCACCCTTAATGCTTTTTCTGTTCCACCTGCTGCTTGGAAGCTTTCTTCAATTTTCTCAATCCCCGCCCGGTACGTATCACTGCCTAAAACCGTCTCAACGATTTCTCTTAGCTGCTTTGCCGTTAGGTGATCTTTATCAAGTTCACAGGCAGCAGATAATTCGGTCAGTCTTTGTGCCACCATCGGCTGATCTTTGTCGACTGGAATGACGACCATCGGAACGTGGTAATGAATACCTTCATTGACACTGTTCATTCCGCCGTGCGTTACAAACACATCTGTCAATTCGAGCACCTCAAGCTGCGGCACATAAGGCTCGATCAGAAAATGAGCAGGCGCCTCTTTTAAGAGAGAACGATCTACTTTTTCACCTGTTGCGATGATTACTTTTCCGTCAAAGTCTGCGAAGGCATCTATACACATATTAAAAAATGCTTCTGTATCCCCAAGAACGGTTCCCATGGAAATAAAAACGACTTTTTCTTGTTCAAGTGCTTCCAGCGGGAAATCATGCTGGTCGGCTCTTTTTAGAAAGCTCGGTCCAATGAAGACAAACGAATCGTTTAATGAATCAACAGACGGCTGGAAATATTCACTTGTATAGACGATATTCAGTTCTCCACGGTTTTTCATAAATTGCATCAAACGCGTTGGCTGAACGCCAAAACGCTCTTGTATTTTTTCTAACAGATGCTCGGCTTTCTCATCCTTCCTGTATAGCGGTGTATCAAAATGCGCCTCTTGTAGCACAAAAGATGGGTTGGACCCAATGCCCGGAATGCGCAAGTAATCTCGAACAAGCTCCCCTGCCCCAAACATATCGAAGTAGACCAAATCAAATGAATGCTTATCGGAAAGTGTTTCCACTACCTCTAAAATATCATATGATGTTTGCAGCATGGCATGAAAGAACGGCTGCATGGAATCTAAATCTCCTTCTTCCACATGTAATGTCCGAATATAGTCTGGATGTATATGTACGTGAGCGCCTAAGCGTTTGATTCGTTCCTCATAATGTACAGTTGTGACCGCATGCACTTCATCGCCTCGATCCGCCCATGCTTTGATCATTCCTAACATAGGGTTCACGTGTCCTTCAGCTGGAAACGTAATCAATAAAATCTTCGCCACAAGAAATTCCTCCTCATTGTCAATTCCCTTCCATGTTAATCATATACAGCAAGCCGGCTCAACAAATACGCCTGAAAAGGAAAGAAATGAGTCTTATGTCCAGTATTTCATGATAAAGTGGCAGGAAAAAAGACAAAGTCTCCTAATAAGCACTTTGTCTTTTTCACATTATGATTTGAGCAGCATTTTTTTAAATGCATCAGACTGTTTTTCAATGGAGACCGGATCTGCATAGATAAATTCCTTGATTGAATAGTACAGGACATGCCCTTGCTTCACCGCTTGATTTTTCTTCCATACACCGCTGTTCGTAATATCAAGATTTGGCTCTTTTCCATCCTTTGTTGGTACAAGTAAATAGTCTCCTGTATACTCATTCATCTCTTCTAATGAAATTCCAAGATAGCCTTCCTTTGGAAGTGCCTTTTCTGCCTTTTCAGGTAAGCTGAATCCATAGCCTTGATAGATGACTTCCCCGCCGCGGCCAAAGTCCGTACCAAATAAGTACACTTGCTTTGGCTGGACATCCATAATGGAGAATGTCTTGTCATCACCAATTTTCGCTTTCACTTCTTCTCCGTCTTTCTTCAGCTTCTCGTCCATTTCTTGTATTTGTTTTTTCGCTAACGCTTCTTTTCCAAGAATCTTTCCAATTTCAATATGCATCTCTTTAAAGCTATGTTCACTTGTCGTAAACGTGATCGTTTTGGCAATCTTTTTATACTTTTCAATCTGTTCGTTTTGTGAATAAGCAATGATTAAATCAGGCTTCAGCTTTGCAATCGCCTCCACATTTTCCATCGGCACCCGCTTCACACCTGTTTCATCTAAAAAGGATGATTTAGGATAAACATCTGTCATGCCAACAGGTGTCACACCTAACTTTTTAAAGTTCCCAAGCTGCGCTGTTAACACAACAATCCGCTTCGGCTTGGCAGGAATCGTGATCTTTTCACCCGTTTCCGTTGTATATGTACGCGTACTTGCTGCTTGCTCTTTATTCTCTTTCTGCCCGCATGCTACTAACAGCAGTGCCAGCAGACTGACTAGCCAAATCATTTTTTTCACTTACAAAACCACCTTTAATTGAGAATGATTATTAATTATAGCATAATCAGTGTGGCTTAGATGTAAAGTTTTAGAAGTGAATGCCACACACAAAAAACCCTCTCCTGATGGAGAGGGTTCGAGAGACCTTTTTATATCGTGAACTAGGTCAAGTACACGCGCAGAGAATGTATAAAACTCCGACACGAAGGATGCTATGAGAATATCTTGTGAATATTTTTTTGTATACATTTAAAGTTTTTAATTGCAGAATCTTATTAAAGTAAAACACCCTTTGGTTAAAGAACATTATTCAAACATTAAAATTTTGGGGTCTTTATTGTAACAGTGAACAAGCATAGCATGTAATTGTCCCCTATGATGATAAACATGTGCTAATATCTCTAACAACCATTCATACCTTGTATATGTCACACCCCAATATGAAGTGGTACGAGACAGTAGTTCTGCGTCCGATAATTTCATATAATTATTTTTTAATGAATGAAAATTAGTCATTAAGCCATTTTCTATCGACTCTAAAGTTTTATATGATACATTAGCATAAAATTTTTCCATCTCTTCTTGGGCAGCCTCATTAGCAATACGCCAGTCAGCTTCACAAATGATCGCAATGTGTTCCAGCAACTCACCGATAGACTGCTTATGAGGTGTTGGTTTTTTTTGTAAATCACCTTCTTCTAATTGACGTACTATTTTTATTAATGTTTTAACAGCTACTTCAATTTGATGTAAAACACTTTCACAATTCATTAGTACCTCCTTATTAAAGAATTCTGCCCTTTTAGTTGAACAAGCTTTGAGAATATTGTTGATACAATGATTTTATACCCCAACTATAGATTAACTTTACTTAATCACTATCATAAAGAAAATTTGTTTTTTTAACAATTTTATTCTGTGCTTTTTGATACAAAATGAACTACTTCACTTAAACGCTGATAAATAGTGAAGTTCCTCTCAATTTACTCATACAATACCACTCATAAAAAAACAAAAAAACCCTTTATTTCAAAGGGTTTTCAGGCTCTTTCACAAATGATAAATCGAATTCTATGGGATACGATAGACGCGCTCGGAGGGATTCGAACCCCCGGCAGACGTGGTACCGGAAACCACCGCTCTATCCAACTGAGCTACGAGCGCACGATATGTTTTTTGAACGTCAGCATATCAAATTATAAGGGAAATGCTGCGAGAAAGCAATGATATTCTGATGACTTCAAAAAAGAAGCCTGCACCGAAAAGATGCAGACCATTCTACTTATGCCATTTTAACAGATGCAATAATTTTCCGTTCCATGTTTTCATTTACTTCATCCACTGTTTTCACAAGACAGATGATGCCATCAATAAACGGCCAAATGAACAAGGTCAACCATCCTAAAAGAAGCATGACAACTGCATAGCCTTTCTTTTCATCTAAATAAAAACGATGAATTGCAAAAGCTCCAAGGAACCACCACAAAAGAAAAACAACTAGTTTTGACTTTTTTTTGGCTTGAAGTTCAGTAGAGACAACAATACGCTGCTGATCAGTTAAACCACTTTTTTCTAGAAGTAGATTATCCACTATTTTTCCTTCTTTCTGACTATAAATAATAATGACCTTAGTAATATTAACTCATAACAGGAAGTTTTACCATATTTTTTTAAAACTTTTCCATGGTTTAAAAAAATTGAATTTTGGGGAAAATAACATGTGGCTGTCGAATTTTTTGATTGCGTTTTGTTTGACCTTTATTGACCAAAAATGTATCATTGAATTAAGAATTACATACTTACCTAAAAGGTGAAGGAGGAACATTATGAATTTAATACCTACAGTCATTGAGCAAACAAATCGTGGGGAAAGAGCTTACGACATTTATTCTCGTCTTTTAAAAGACCGTATTATCATGCTTGGTTCTGCGATCGATGACAATGTTGCCAACTCCATCGTGTCACAGCTGCTTTTCTTAGAAGCTGAAGATCCAGAAAAAGATATTTCTATCTACATTAACAGCCCTGGCGGTTCAATCACAGCTGGTATGGCCATTTACGATACGATGCAATTTATTAAACCAAAGGTATCAACTATTTGTATTGGTATGGCTGCATCTATGGGTGCGTTCCTGCTTGCTGCTGGTGAAAAAGGTAAGCGTTATGCTCTTCCAAACAGTGAAGTCATGATTCACCAACCACTAGGCGGAGCCCAAGGTCAAGCAACAGAAATTGAAATTGCGGCAAAACGAATCCTTTCTTTACGCGATAAACTGAACCAAGTACTTGCTGAACGTACTGGTCAGCCAATTGAAGTCATTGAGCGCGATACAGATCGTGACAACTTCAAAACAGCGGAAGAAGCACTTCAATACGGACTCATTGACAAAGTCTTGACCCGTAATACAGAAGACCAAAAATAATGATCACAACACAAACCGTCTGTTCCTTGAACAGACGGTTTTTTGTCATTTAAACATACTTTAAGACAGCTCCGTCCATTTCTGCTGAAGAGACGGTGTTTGATAAGAAGCCATCTGCGTGATTAATTCCTCCGGTTCGCTCGAAGCATGTAACAATTGAAGGTGTGATTCATTTGAAAAGCCTTCCTGTATACTAAACTTCACCATATCCATGAGCGGGTTGAAATAGTCATTCACTTGATACAATCCAATCGGCTTTTGATGGATACCGATTTGTGCCCAGCACAGAACCTCAAATAATTCTTCATATGTACCAAAGCCACCTGGCATCGCGATAAATCCATCGGCCAGCTCACTCATTTTCGCTTTTCGCTCATGCATGCCTGTTACCTCAATTAACTCTGTCAGCTCTTGATGCACGACTTCTCCTCTAAAAAGCCCCTTAGGCATGACACCGATCACTTGTCCGCCATGTCTCATGACCTCATCGGCAATCGCGCCCATTAACCCAATACGCGATCCGCCGTAAACAAGACAAATGCCTTGCTTTGCCATATAAGCCCCCAGCTCTACAGCCTTTTGTTTGTAGACATCGTTTACACCTGGATTCGAACCAGCAAACACACAAATCGTTTTCATCAAAACAGCTCCATCTCTCTCTATGATTTCTTCACTCACTCATTCTACTATAATGATTTGTAAAGAAACAGCCGTTTCTTCTATATATAGTGTAAAATCAAAAGAGTGAACACCATATAAGGAGCTGTATAGAGAGAATGCAAACAACTGAAATGGAGAAGTGGATCAAGGATTTTTATCAAATGAGGAACTGGACAGAATATGGACCGTTTATCCGGTTAGGCTTCTTAATGGAAGAAACGGGAGAACTCGCTCGTGCTGTTAGAGCAATAGAAATTGGACGAGACCGGCCTGATGAGCAGAGACAGGAATCATCTGAGCTGAAGAAAGAACTCATTGAAGAAATGGGAGATGTCTTAGCAAACCTCCTCATTTTAGCGGATCTCTATGACGTCACAGTAGAAGAGGTCTTCAGCGCTCATCAACAGAAACTCACAAAGCGTTTTTCTGGAGAAAAAGAGTCAGTAAAAAACACGTGACCAGCTGTCACGTGTTTTTCTAAGCCTTAAAGATGCTGTGGTGAGATGTCATCTGTTCGTTCAAAGAAATGCTGCTTTCCGATATGATGGAAAAGACCTGTTCGATGCAAAAGCTCCTTAGGCTGTGATTGAAGCCCAACGATCATCAGCTTTCCATTATGATGCTTTAACCGATTGGAGATATTCATGAGAACCGCTTCTGCCGACGTGTCCATATAATTGACTTTATTCATAAGCAGAATGAGTGTTTTTGGCTTTGTTTGAACATGGTCCAAAATCGAATTTTCCAATGAATCTGTTGTTCCGAAAAAGAGCGGCCCTTCGATGGAATACATACTGATCCCTTTCTCGTCTACCTGTTTTTCTAAAGCAGCTGCTGTTTCCATCTGAGGAACAGCGACATTTGTATGGATATTGGTCGTCTGGCTCATTTTTTTGATAAAAGCGATAAACGCTAAAATGAGACCAGCGGTAACGCCAATAATCAAATCACCGATCACTGTGAGCAGGAAGGTCACGACAAGTACAAGCGAATCGGTATTTTTCACTTTCACAATATTGATAAATTCTTTTCTCTCACTCATATTCCAAGCAACAAACATTAAAATTGGTGCCATTGCAGCAAGTGGAATCATTGACGCATATGGCGCAAATACCATTAAGATTAGCAAGACGACAACGCCATGCACAACACCAGAAATCGGACTTGCTCCGCCATTTTTTATGTTCGTTGCCGTTCGGGCAATAGCTCCGGTCGCTGGAATTCCTCCGAAAAGCGGTGCCGCCATATTGGCAATTCCTTGTCCAACAAGCTCTTTATTGCTGTCATGCTTAGAGCCTTTCATATTATCAGCAACCATTGCGGACAAAATCGATTCCACACCGCCTAAAAGTGCAATGATAATTGCTGGAGGCAGGAGGTATATCATTTTTTCAATCGTCAATTCAGGAAAAGCGAAGGTTGGCAACTGACGAGGGATTTCACCATACGCAGAGCCAATCGTTTCAACTTGTCCTTGAAAGAAGAGAACGGCGAGAAACGTAGAAGCCAATAGACCTAATAGAGCACCAGGTATTTTGGGAATGTATTTTTGTGCCGCCAAAATCACGATGAGCCCGGTGACGGCTGTGATGATGGCGAGACTGTTTGTGGTACCGAGATGGACCACGATTTCTCTCATATTGAGGAAAAAGCTTTCATGTTTTTCAACACCCTTTAATCCGAGGAAGTTGGCAATCTGTCCTGAAAAAATAATGACAGCAATGCCAGCAGTAAAACCGATGATAACCGGACGAGGAATAAACTTCATGAGCTTTCCTAGTTTGAATATTCCGAATAATACAAGCATACAGCCTGCCATAAAACCGGCAATAAGCAAGTTTTCAATTCCGTACTGGCTGACGATCCCGAATAAAATTGGAACAAACGCCCCAGTCGGCCCGCCGATCTGATACTTTGAACCACCAAACAATGAAATCAAAATGCCGGCAACGATGACTGTGTATAATCCATATTCTGGTCCGACACCAGATGCAATGGCAAATGCCATGCCTAAAGGAATTGCCACAACCCCCACGACAAGCCCAGCGATTAAATCGCGTCTAAACTTTGATGAATTGTACCCTTCAAATCTTCCATAAAAACGCATGGTATGTGTTGGCCTCCTTTAAGTATGTGTAGATGATTTAGGTATACTGCGGGTCAATCAGTTTATCTTTCACAACGACATCCAGCTTTCCTGTTGCTGGATGAATCACCAGTCCATGAACAGCCACATCACTTGGCATCAGTGGATGCTCTTTCACTAATTTCACACTTTGAGCCACGCTCTCTTCAACTGAATCAAAGCCTGTCAGCCAGCCCTTTAAATCGACTCCTGAGTTTTTCACAATGCTTAAGCATTTCTCTTCGATTCCGCGTGCTTTCGCCTTTTCAAGTAAAGGGTCCGCCGCAAGACCTGCCATTCCGCATTCATGATGACCTACAATGCATACTTCCTCTGCCTTTAGCTCATAGATAGCTAGCAGGATACTCCGCATCACACTGCCAAACGGATGTGTCACGATAGCGCCCGCATTCTTAATGATTTTTGCATCCCCATTGCGCAGCCCCATAGATTGCGGCAATAATTCCAAAAGACGGGTATCCATGCACGTTAAAATAACCAATTTCTTCTCAGGGAATTTCCCCGCTTTGTAAGGCTCATAGTGTCTCTCATTCACAAACTCTGAATTGTGCTGAAGAATCTGTTCTAATTTTGATCCCATTTTGCCATCTCCCATCTTTTTTAAGTAACGTAAGCTCGTGCCTGTCCCCCTTTTCCTTCTCGTGTTCTCAAGAATAGAGAAGAAAAATGATAGAAAAAAAAGAAAAAAATGAGAAAACGATGAGAAGAAATATCATTATTTTCTCTATTTTACGCTGCATCCCAGCGGATTCGCGGGTTTGTTTTCAATCTATTGTTCTCATCACACTAAAAGACAATAAAATGGTTTAGTAGAAAATGACCATCCCGTTTAATACATTTCAAATATAATAAATTTTCTATCAAAAAGTCTCGATCTATTTTCCAGTTTGTCAGATAATCTCTCGTAAAATCTTGCAAATTCACATATCTCCTCTACTATCCGCTTATTTTTATATAGATAAAAAATGCATCAGATGGCATATGAATCTACTTTTTCACTAAGAAAATGTCTTTCTTTACCGTTATTTTAGTATATTAAATATTGAGCTACTAACATTCAAACGTGTTCTGCCGAAATGGTTGCTTTATAATAAAAGGAGTAAGATGACCATGTGAAAGGAGCGAATTGACTGTGACACCACACATTTTTGTCGCCAAACCCTTACCTGCTTCTTTTGAGGAAATGCTAAAGGAACATTGTACATACGAGGTTTGGCAATCCAAAGACCCTATTCCAAGAGACATTTTGTTTGAAAAGCTGCAGCACGCTGATGGTCTTTTAACGTCTGGAACGAAAATCGATCAAGAGCTGTTAGATCACGCACCAAAACTCAAGGTAGTGAGTAATAACTCTGTCGGCTATGACAATTTCGATATAGAAGCGATGAGGCAAAGAGGCGTGATTGGTACGCACACCCCTTATACGCTCGATCATACCGTGGCTGACCTTGCCTTTTCGCTCATACTCTCCTCCGCGCGAAGAATCGCCGAGCTGGATCGTTTTATCCGTGAAGGAAAATGGACAAAATTCGTACAGGAGGAAGAGATCTTTGGCATTGATGTTCATCATCAAACACTTGGCATAATTGGCATGGGACGTATCGGCGAGCAAGTAGCAAAACGGGCGGCACTTGGGTTTGATATGAACGTTCTTTATCATAACCGAAGCCGAAATGAAAAGGCTGAATCGGCGTATGGCGCTGTCTATTGTGCACTTGATGATCTTTTAAAACAAGCTGATATCATCGTGTTGATTACACCGCTGACCGAGGAAACGTATCATATGATTGGGGAACGAGAATTGAAGTTAATGAAGCAAACGGCTTTATTTGTAAACATTTCCCGAGGGAAAACAGTGGATGAAAAAAGCCTCATTTTAGCACTTCAGGAGGGATGGATTAAAGGCGCTGGTCTTGATGTGTATGAGCAGGAACCGCTTCAAGAAGATCATCCTTTCAAAGAGATGAACAATGTCACCCTAGCCCCTCACATCGGTTCCGCTACTGAAACAACAAGGGATTTCATGCTGAAACGAGCCATTCATAATGTGATTCATGGAATAGATGGGAAGGCGCCTGTTGATGTTGTGAAGGAGCTTGCTTCCTCTTGATCAAATAAGACGCAGGGAACTGAACTGCGTCTTTTTATTTATTTCTTTAAGAGGCTTCAGGAGAAAAGACTCATTTTAGCAAAGATCCTGATTCTTTACATTTCCTTCATGTTCGGGTGCTATAATATGGGCTAGACAAGCATCAAGAGGACGGCATCCGATTTCCTTAATAGGAGGATGAAGATGAAAAGATTAAGTTCGGTTTTGACTATGTTCGCTCTGATCGCTGCTATCCTGTTTTCTGGATTTGTCCCGCAGCAAGCTCATGCAGAAACACCTCTTACACCAACAGCTACAACTGAAACTGCTTCTATTCAGCTCACGCCAGATGTACGTACCCTTGCCGTCATTAATACATTTGATGGTGTAGCAGATTATTTAATTCGCTACAAACGACTGCCTGATAACTACATTACGAAATCACAAGCAACTGCTCTCGGATGGGTGGCATCTAAGGGAAATCTAGCAGAAGTGGCGCCAGGTAAAAGCATCGGTGGAGATATTTTCTCAAACCGGGAAGGACGTCTTCCTTCAGCAAGCGGCCGCACATGGCGTGAGGCAGACATCAACTACGTTTCAGGCTTCCGCAATGCTGACCGTCTTGTGTATTCAAGCGACTGGCTCATTTACAAAACAACAGACCATTATGCGACTTTCACACGTATTCGATAATCAATACAAAAGACAGCCCTGTTTCATCTGGGGCTGTCTTTTAGTATGGTTTACGGTATAAGATTTTTCACATAATCCTCAAAAGGAACCGGAAGCGGCTTTTTCGACACTTCTTCATGTTCATGTGTGGTGACATGATCCTCAGTAACGACCACACGTCCTGTTGGCGTGAGCTTTGACGCAAGTGGTCTTTTGTTAAAAGTAGAGGATTCATTTTCATAAATCTCGTGTCTCAATTGGACCAATGCAGCCTCGTCCACCTCGTTCAATGTGAAAGCATAGCCTGTTTCAGCACCATCTCCCCTATCTAATTGGAGTAGATGTGTCCCCTTTTCGGTTTTCTCTGCTTTGACGCGAAACCGAATAGACGCTCCTTCCACCCAATCTTCTGTAAAAGGCACAGGCTGAAGAGGTAAATTCACACCAAATCCCGCATCAATGAGAAAGCGTTCGTTATGATGCTTCAACATAATGGCTACATGCGTGCCATCAATGGCCCACGTATCCGCTTCTTTGATATACACTGTCCCTTGAAGAAGCTGTACAGAAAGTCCAGCCTCTTTTAACACATAGTATAAGAGAGGATTGAGATCGTAACAAAGGCCTCCTCTATTTTCTTCAAGAAGATGCTGCTTCAACCCTTCTTGATTCAAATCATAGGATTGTTTTTTCAGAACAGATCTATTTTCGAATGGAAAGGTATAGGCCATTTTTTTTAATAATACAGGTAAGTCATTAAAGGTGATCGACTGGCCTTCATATCCGATCTTCTGTAAAAAAGCTGATTGAATCATGACATTCCCTCCTAAAAAACTGAGCCTTTGAAGGGACTCAGTTTTCTTGATTGATAAAATCTGTTAACGCCTCAATGGCTTCTTGTTCGTCCGCACCATCTGCAATCAGTGTGACAGTAACCCCAGAGCTGATCGCTAGACTCATAAGACCCATAATGCTTTTCGCATTGACTTTTTTCCCATCTTTCTCTAGAAAAATATCAGCTCCAAAGCGATTAGCCTCTTGTACGAACAAAGCAGCTGGACGTGCCTGCAAGCCTGTTTTCAGCTGGATGGTGACCGTTTTTTCCACCATATGATCTGCCTCCCTTTTTCATTCTCCTATTTGAGTGTAACAGCTTGTCCGTTTCGTAATTGTTCTGCGATTTGATCTAGCTTTCTTAAACGGTGGTTAATCCCTGACTTGCTGATCTTGCCGCTTTCCACCATTTCTCCAAGTTCCTTCAGCGTGACCTCTTGATAGTCGACTCGCAGTTTAGCAATTTCACGAAGCTTTTCCGGCAGGGCATCAAGTCCAATTTTTTCATCAATAAATTGAATGTTCTCGACCTGACGCAGTGATGCACCAATCGTTTTATTCAAGTTTGCTGTTTCACAATTGACGAGCCGGTTGACGGAGTTCCTCATGTCTCGAACGATTCGCACATCTTCAAAGCGAAGCAGTGAGTTATGAGCGCCCACAACACTTAAAAATTCCGTGATTTTTTCTGCTTCCTTCATGTACGTAATGTACCCTTTTTTGCGCTCAAGTGTTTTACTATTGAGATGAAATTGATTCATCAGCTCACAAAGGGCATCATTATGTTCTTTATATAGTGAAAAAATCTCAAGGTGATAGGAGGACGTTTCTGGGTTATTCACAGAACCGCCTGCTAAAAAAGCACCTCTCATATAGGAGCGCTTGCAGCATCTTTTCTTCACGAGCTCTTCTGAAATATTGCGCTCAAATACAAATTGCTCACCTAATATTTTTAAATCCTCTAAAATGGTTTTCGCTCGTTCTACCAGTCTGACAATATACACGTTATTCTTTTTCAATCTCATTTTTTTACGGACGAGCAGCTCGACTGTCACATCGTATTTCTTTTTAAGCAGCGTATAAATACGTCTTGCAATGGCTGCGTTCTCTGTCTGTATATCTAAAATCAATTTTCGATTAGAGAAAGATAATGAACCGTTCATACGGATGAGGGCAGAAAGCTCTGCTTTTGTGCAGCAGTCCTTCACGTCCAGATTAGTCAGCTCTTTTTTTGTTTCGGATGCAAATGACATCCTTGCCACCCCCATTCCTATTTTTTCTGATGCAGCAGATCGACAAGCAGCGAGGCTACTTTTAGCGTGTCATGACGAATGACATGCTGGTCGTATGTAATGATTTCTCCAGGAATCACTTCTAGTCCCATTGCTTTCAGTGCATCTGTGTCGAATTGGACAGGCTGTGCCTGTTCTTCTGCATATTTTGCTTTGATTTCTTCTGGAATTTCTTTATTGTTCACAAAAATCGTATCGATAAATGGACGATCCATATGATCATTTAATGCCTGAACATGATCAGCTGCACTGTAGGAAAGCGTTTCCCCCGGCTGCGTCATGACATTGCAAATATACACTTTTTTCGCCTTTGAGCGAATCACTTCTTCTCCAATATGCGGGACAAGCAAGTTTGGCAAAATACTCGTATACAGACTGCCAGGCCCAATGACGATCAAATCCGCCTCACGAATGACTTGAATAGATTCTGGCAGCGGTTCAATCGTATCGGGTGTGAGGAACACTCGTTTAATTCGCTCACCATAGGTGGGAATTTTCGATTCTCCTGTCACCATTTGCCCATTTTCTAATTCCGCATGAAGAACAACACTTGAATTTGCTGCTGGCAATACTTTTCCTCTCACATTTAAAACCTTGCTCATTTCAGTGACGGCATGAAAAAAATCACCGGTTATATTTGTCATGGCCGCAAGAATGAGGTTGCCGAGTGAGTGGCCTGTTAAGTCATTCCCTTTGTTAAAACGGTGCTGAAATAAATCTTCTACAAGCGGTTCAACATCAGAGAGAGCTGCAAGGACATTTCGAATATCACCTGGAGGGGGAATATTCAAATCATGCCGCAGTCTGCCTGAGCTGCCTCCGTCGTCAGCAACCGTTACAATAGCGGTAATGTCCACTGGCTTCGTTTTTAGCCCTCTGAGCAAAACAGATAAGCCAGTGCCACCGCCAAGAATGACCACCTTTGGTAGTGTCGTCATCTATTTTCTGCTTCTCTTTTCAATGTCCCGGTGAGTGACATGTGTATAGTAATCGTTTTTAAAATACTCCGATAAATAGTTGGCAAGCGTCACAGATCGATGCTGCCCGCCTGTACAGCCGATGGCGATCACAAGCTGACTTTTTCCTTCCCTCTTATACGACGGAAGCATAAAGCTGAGAAGATCGATTAATTTCTCTGTGAATTTTTGCGTTTCACTCCATTTCATCACATAGGAGCGCACTTCTTCATCGTTTCCAGTCTGTGGACGCATACTCTCAATATAGTAAGGATTCGGCAGGAATCTCACGTCAAAGACCAGATCAGCATCAATCGGCAGACCGTATTTAAAGCCAAAGGACATCACGTTTACTGTAAACACCTGTCCTTGGTTTGTGGCAAAGTGCGTGACGATTTTTTCTCGCAGTTGTTTTGGTTTTAAATCCGATGTATCAAAAATCATTTGAGACCGGCCTTTTAACTCCTCTAACAGCTCGCGCTCCATTGCAATTCCTTCAAGCGGCAAACCTGTTGTCGCAAGGGGATGCGAACGTCTCGTTTCTTTGTATCTTGAGACAAGTACCTTATCATTTGCATCTAAAAATAGAATTCTTGGCGTGATCCAGTCAAGATCGCTCATTTCATCTAATGCCGCAATTAAGCTGTCAAAAAATTCGCGTCCGCGCAAATCCATCACAAGAGCGACCTTGCTCATCTTGGAATTCGATTCCTTCATGAGCTCTAGGAATTTCGGTAAAAGTGATGGCGGCAGGTTGTCAACACAAAAGTAGCCTAAATCTTCAAAGCTTTGAATGGCTACGGTTTTCCCCGCACCTGACATTCCTGTAATAATCACAAGCTGAATATCTTCTTGTTTGTGTGTATTCATGCCTGCTTCCTCTCCTTCTTTATGAAAACGGTTCATGTATTATTCTCCCTGAGGATCTAACCGATAAGCAATCAGCTCAAAATCGGGTGTATACGTAAAAGTGCCGTGCAGAAGTCCTTTTCCTTTGAGCATGAAATCAAGAATATGGGAATCTCCTGGAGCCATCGGCAAATGAGGCACATTGTTTACGTCATGCCATTTTAAAATGCCTTCCTCTGACTCTGTTACGTTTTTTCCGGTAAATGAATCTGCCATAAAGGTGAACATCATCCACTCTTGAACGATTTGATCGCCTTCTTTTATGATAAAGGTAAAAACACCTTTCAGCTGCGGATTTAAAATATAAATACCTGTTTCTTCTCTATATTCTCGAACGACTGAATCCTTGACCGATTCTCCGCTTTCCATTTTGCCGCCCGGTGCTACCCACCAGCCCCGTCTTGGCTTCTGCAGCAAGAGAACTTGATCTTCGTGATGCAGCACACAATTGGTTACTCGTTGCATCAGCTGTCACCTACTCTTTTATGTCTTTAACTTATTATACAGGTTCAACCTGACTCCCACAATGAACATGCCCGTTCTTCCCCGAAAACAGACCGGTTTTCGTTTGAATGATGTAACGAGCCATTTCTCTACTCTTTATTTTACAGCATCTAACGGTTCTCCATGCGTCATTTGTGAACATCTCGTGAATTTCTGATTTTAGGCAAAAAAAAGGACACGGATTCACATCCGTGCCAAACATGTATTCCTTATAAAAGGGGGTCAATTACTAGTTTTATCATAACGGAAAATTATTTCACCCGTGTTACATTCCAGTTAAAAGCCCATGACGCTATATTAAGGATTTACGACAGCCAATTATTTCGTTGCTTTGAGTTTTTCAGCAAGCTCTTCTACATAATGCTGTGCGCTTTGTGCTGCAATACTTCCGTCTCCTGTTGCTGTGACAATTTGACGAAGTGTTTTTTCACGAATGTCACCCGCTGCGAAAATACCTTCCACTCTCGTTTCCATTCTTTCGTTTGTCTCGATGTAGCCTTCTTTATTTGTAATGCCGAGATTTTCAAATGGTTTAGACAGTGGCAGCATTCCGATATAGATAAAGGCGCCGTCTGTTTTAAACTCTTCTTCTTCACCAGTAACCGTATCAACCAATGTCACACTGCCGACTTTCCCGTTTTCTTCATTGATCTGTTTGACGGTTTTGTTCCACATGAAGTCAATTTTTTCATTATCAAAGGCACGTGCTTGTAAAATGCTTTGTGCACGAAGCTTATCGCGTCTATGGATAATCGTTACTTTAGAAGCGAAGCGTGTGAGATACACACCCTCTTCTACAGCAGAATCTCCGCCGCCAATGACGACAAGCTCTTTGTTTTTAAAGAATGCTCCGTCACATACTGCACAATATGATACGCCGCGGCCGCCAAGTTCTTTTTCACCTGGTGCACCGATTTTTTTGTATTCAGCCCCTGCCGCGATAATGACAGAGCGTCCTTTGTATTCTTTTGAGCCGGCTTTGACGATTTTGTACTCTTCACCGTTCACGATTTCTTTGATATCACCATATGCATACTCTGCACCGAATTTCTTCGCATGCTCAAACATTTTATTTGAAAGTTCCGGCCCCAAAATGCTTTCAAAGCCAGGATAGTTCTCGACATCTTCCGTATTCGCCATTTGTCCGCCTGGAATTCCTCTTTCAATCATTAATGTTGAAAGATTTCCCCGTGATGTATAAACAGCGGCTGTCATTCCGGCAGGACCCGCTCCAATGATGATCGTATCGTAGATTTTTTCTTCTGACACAACTGTCACTCCCTCTTCAATTGCTGCTCGCATTTCTTATTAGAATGCCCTTGGGTGATGCTTCCATTCATGACAGAGAGCATCATTTCCACTCTTAGCTTTTATTCCTTACCCATATCCTATTAAATCTGCGGGGAATAAGCGAATCATTTGCTCATATCTTCAAAAAAAGAAAAAGCTTCCTTAAACTGCTGTTTAAGGAAGCCTGTTTACGGTTATATAAAAAGTAATGATTTATTCAACGACTCTTCTTACAACGCCTTTGAATGCTTTTTTCCAGTATACGTTGCTCATCGAGTCAACTGAAACACCGCGAGAGCTGTTATCGTTCAAGAATGTACCGTTTCCTAAGTAAATACCAACGTGTCCATTTACTTTATACGTATCAAAGAACACAAGGTCTCCGCGTTTCATGTCAGATGCACTTACAGCTCTTCCTTTACCTACAAGCGAATCTGTTGTTGTACCGCCAACTGGTCCAAGGTTGATACCTGCTGATGCAAATGCCCAGCGAACGAATGAAGAACAGTCAAAACGACGTGCGTCAATATCGGCTTGTGATCTGCCGCCGCCCCATTTATATGGAGATTGTCCAACAATAGTAGAACCTGTGCTGATTGCACCTTCAATTCCGCCTACGTTACTGCTGACAGGTGATCCACCGCCAGTAGATGGCTTCTTGCTTGGTGAACTGCTGTTGCTGTTATTGTTGTTATTGTTGTTATTAGATGACCCGCTGTTACTTGAAGACGGGCTGCTATCGTTATTTGAGCTGTTGTCTTCCGCTTGAACACTAGCTTGACGCTGCTGCTGTTGTCTTTGCGCTTTTTCTTCTTTTGCTTTTTGAGCTGCTTCTCTAGCTTCTTTTTCAGCTTGTTTTTGTGCAGCTACTGTTGCGTCTTTTTCAGATGCAATGCTGTTAGCCTCACTGTTTAACTCGCTGATTTCAGAAAAAGCACTTCCTTTTTGCTTTTTCACTTGCTTGAATAGCTTGTCTTTTTCATCAAGCTGTTTATTCAAGTCTGATTGAAGTGTTTCAAGCTTTGCAAGTGTGCTTTGCACATTTTCAAGCTTTGTGTTTAATTCGTTTTCAGACTTTTGAAGCTCTGCTTTGTCTTTTTCCTGCTCTTTAATGATTTCACTGTCTGCGTTGATCAGTGTAGAAACTGCACCTGCACGACTGATGAAATCGCTAAAGCTTTTTGCTCCTAGTAATACATCTATGTATTTCGTAGAACCGCCGCTCTCTTGAAGGGCACGTACACGCTTTTTCAAGAACTCGTTTCTTTCTTCAATACGTTTTTCTGTATCAGCAATTTCTTTTTTCAGTGCTTTGATTTCTTTTTTAGTTTTTTCATTTTCTTTTTGTTTTTCTTCGATTTGATCACTTGTTTTTAAAGCTTTCTCATCAATATCTTTAAGCTTTTGTGCAAGTGCCTCTTGTTTTGCTTCAAGCTTTGAAAGCTCTTCTTTTTTCTTTTGAAGATTCTTGTTTACCTCAGATTGTTTGCTGTCTAGTTCTTGTTTCTTTTGTTCAAAGTTCTGTGCGTTTGCTTCATGTGTAAATGGAATAAATAAACCGCTCGCTCCGATCACCGAAGCTAAACCGAAAGTAATAAACTTTTTCACGAATAGTTCCTCCTTTGACAATTTCCCAAGCGACATTAGAAAGCAGCAAATTCTCTGCGACCAATCTGTGCTCTCTATGTCTTTCTTCCTGATTGTTCAGTCAGATGTTGACCAGATTGTTTCATCACTGGGTGTTTCATTATGTATAGTAAAATATTTAAATATCTATCTTTGTTTTAATCCACGATTTTCATTATACATGAGACATCGACAAAATGAGCTAATATTTTTATTACATTTATGTTTCAAAAACATGTCGTGATTGTCATACTTCGCCAATTCCTTGCAAATCCCACCTTTTTATCCAAGAAAAAAGCATGACCTTTTCGGCCATGCTGGGATGTTCTGAATCTATTTACCTATTTAATCAATTAACGTACAGATTTCTCGTTCGTATTTTGACAGTGTTTGAACACTGATTTGAAAAGCAGACGCAATGTCTTTTTTGCTGACAGCTGATTCTTCTTGTTCATTCATCCATAGATAATAAGATGCTGCTGCCCAGGCAGGCGCATTTTTCTTATCAATACCAGAAGCACGTGCCTGCTGAATAATATGGAATAACCAAAAATAAGGCATATGGCTGTCAGGCTGAACGGCTTCCTCTAAACTGGATGCCGCCTGTTTTGCAAAAACTGCATCTTCTGAAAAAGACTTTTCTTTCATTTCATCTTCATACAAAAGCAGTTCTATGAATTGCTGTTCAAAGGCCGTTTTCGCTGCACGTGCATCAAGGACAGACTGCAGAACGTCACGTTCTCCTTTTTGCTTACTGACATAATACGCAGTCAGCCGTTCCTCAATCGAGACCATTGGCTCAGTCTCCTCAGGTTTATCCTGCCACGGCTTGATCTCATCTGCGTCGATATCTTCTTCGACCATCTTATCCCAAACCGTTTGGGCGAGCGTTTTGTGGCCTGTATGATAGGCTGCGCTTGCAAGCCAGTATAAAAATGTACTATCTCCCTGAAAACCTGTTTTGTACAAAGAATAAAGCCATTTAAAGGCCCATTCAAATTCTCCTACAAGGGCAAATGTTGCACCAAGCTTATAACGCTGTTCACTTAGTATTGGATACACGTGCGTTAATTGCTTCGCTAACTTGTTGACCTTCTCTTCTTCTTTTTCATAATGGTAGAAGACTAGCTGATTGCAAAGGGCATGCAGATTACCGGGATTTTCATGAAGGACCCGGTTCAACATTTCTTTCGCCTGATGGATTCGGCCAGAATAAAAATAGGCCAAAGCGAGATTGTTATACGCTGACCAAAATTCTGGATACTCAACAATCATCTGTTCCAGCATCTCAATGGCTTCATCGAGTCTGCCGCTTTCAAGCAAATGGTTTGCTTGATCCTGCTTCACAATCAGGTCATCCTGATCATAAGGAAAATCTTCGTCCTCTTCGTCGCTCATATCGAGCAGGTCCAGGAGGTCGTCATTTTCATCCGCAAATTCCCCGTTCTCTTCCAGTGCGGCATAAGCAGTAGCTGATTTATATGCCTCTTGAAATAGTCCGAGATTGGCATAATTATTGGCTTTAAAGTAGTGACACTCAGACATGTTTTCATCGATGTGTTCGAGGATGAAATCAAGCAGTTCGTTTGATTGCTGGTAATGACCCATTTCAGTATAAATAATGGCAAGCTGTGACAGCATTTCTACATTTTCAGGCTCAAGTACGATGGCCCGCTGTATTAGCTTACTTGCCCTAGACAAATTTCTTTCTCTATATGCTTTAAGACCTTTATGAAAAAAGTAATGCCCATCTTGAAAAAGCTGGACGACTTGTGTGTGATTTTGAGAAGTGTATTTACTCACCGATACCCTCCATTTCGAACAGTGTACCGTGTGTAGTATAACATACTTCACCAGTCGTCACATAGAACAAAAGGAAAGGAAGGATTTGTTTTTCATTTAAAAATAAAAAGCCTGGGATATCCCCCGGCTTTTCATTCACCTTGATGACGCTTTTTTAATACCTTTAATACATCATCAAGCGGTAATTGCTGTTCACGTAATAGCACAAGAAGATGATAGAGGAGGTCCGCTGTTTCCCATTTCAATTCTTCTTGATCCCGGTTTTTCGCTGCAATGATCACCTCAGACGCTTCTTCCCCTACCTTTTTCAGGATTTTATCGACCCCTTTTTCAAATAGATAGGTAGTATAAGCACCTTCAGGCATTTCCGCCTGACGCTTTGCAATGACCTGTTCAAGTTCATTTAATATCGCAAAACGATCCTGCTCTTCGCTTTGACGCTTTACGCCTTCTTCCGAAAAACAGCTATAGCTGCCAGTATGGCAGGCTGGGCCGCTTGGCGCGACAAGGACAAGCAAAGCGTCCTTGTCACAGTCATATCGAATAGAAATCACTTGCTGGGTATGCCCAGAAGTGGCGCCTTTGTGCCAAAGTTCGTTTCTCGACCGGCTATAAAACCATGTTTCACCTGTCTCCAGCGTTTTTTTATAGGATTCTTGATTCATATATGCCAGCGTCAGTACTTCCTTACTTTGAGCATCCTGTACAATCGCAGGAATCAGGCCTGCTTCATTAAAAGTTAATTCATTTGCCTGTTTCATCTGACCTTCACCCCGTGTTCTCTCAAATATGTCTTCACCTCGTGAATGGAGGTTTCTTTATAATGGAAAATGGAGGCTGCTAATGCTGCATCAGCTTCTCCTTTTGTAAATGCCTCCAGCATATGCTGGGCATTGCCAGCGCCGCCAGAAGCGATAACTGGCACAGTGACTGCCTCTGATACAAGCTTTGTCAATCGATGATCAAAGCCTGTCTTTTCACCATCTGCATCCATACTTGTCAACAAAATCTCTCCTGCACCTCTTTGCACAGCTTCCTTCGCCCAGTCGCTAACCTCTAAATCTGTTTGACGGCGTCCTCCGTGTGTATAGACCATATATGCTTTTTTCTCTTCATCGTATTTTGCATCAATTGCGACAACGATACACTGGGAGCCAAAAAAGTCAGCGCCTTCTGAAATCAGTTCTGGCCTTAACACAGCTGCTGTATTGACAGATACTTTGTCTGCACCCGCTCTTAATATACGCTTCATGTCATCAAGGTGGTTAATCCCGCCTCCTACCGTAAATGGTATGGCAAGAGTGGACGCGACTTGTTTGACCACATCCACCATCGTTTTCCGGCCTTCATGCGACGCAGAAATATCAAGAAAGACGAGTTCATCCGCCCCTGCCTCATCATAGATCTGCGCTAATTCTACCGGATCACCAGCATCCTTTAAGCCTAGGAATTGCACTCCTTTGACAACACGCCCTTCCTTCACATCAAGACATGGGATGATTCGTTTTGTCATCATATGCGGTCAAGCCCTTCAAATGCTTCCGCTAAAGTAAACTGCTTCGTGTAAAGTGCTTTTCCAATGATCGCACCAGACACACCAGTTTCTTTTTGCGCTGACAGCTTTTGAAGATCAGCTACCGCGCTGACACCGCCTGAAGCAATCACTTGTTTGCCGGTTGCTTCTGCTAAGCGAACCGTGCTTTCCACATTGGGACCAGACAGCATGCCATCCATTTGAATATCGGTGAAAATAAAGACCTCTGCGCCTTCCTTTGCCAATTCCCTGCCGAGCTCCTCTGCCTTCACTTTAGACGTTTCAAGCCACCCTTCAGTCGATACAAAGCCATTTCGCGCATCAATCCCAATTGCGATTTTCTCTCCATATTGCGCCAGCATTTTTTTCACAAAGGCTGGGTTAGATACAGCTGAGCTGCCAAGTATCACTCTATCGACGCCGCTCTTTAAATAAAAAGCAACGTCTTCTTCTGTCCGAATACCGCCGCCGATTTGTACCTTCACATCTAAAGAAGATGCAATCGCCAACACATGCTCATGATTGACACGTTTCCCTGCTTTTGCACCATCTAGATCCACAAGATGAATCCACGTTGCTCCATCCTTCGCAAATTTCGCGGCCATGTCGAGCGGTGAATCTCCATAAATGGTTTCTTGATCATAATCACCTTGTACAAGACGTACACATTTGCCATTTCTCATATCAATCGCTGGATATAATGTAAACTCACTCATTTGCTCACCCTCTGTTCGTTTGCTAATTGAATAAATTGTTTGAGCAGCGCCATTCCCGTTGTACTGCTTTTTTCAGGGTGAAACTGTGCACCAAGCACATTTCCCTTGCCAACGATTGCTGGTACTTGAACACCATAGTCCGCGCTTGCTAATTGCTCATCTGGGTTCATATCACTCACATAATAAGAGTGAACAAAGTATGCAAATCCTTCTGGTACACCGTCAAACAATGGGGAGGGCTGATGAAATGTGAGCTCATTCCACCCCATATGAGGTACCTTCAGCCTTTGCCCGTCCTGATCACGATCTTTTAAAAGAACGACACGCCCTTTTAACAGCCCCAATCCTTTTGTGCGGCCTGCCTCTTCGCTTTCTTCAAATAACAGCTGCATGCCAAGGCAAATGCCGAATAACAGCTTTCCTTCCTGCACAACTTGATGAATAAACGCCTCAAGTCCAGTCTCTTTTAACAGCTGCATTGCATCACGAAACGAACCAACTCCGGGCAAAATATAAGCATCTGCTTTTTTCAGCTCCTCCACATCAGAGGAAACGATATAACGGGCACCTGCTCGTTCCAGTGCTTTTGATACGCTGAACAAATTTCCCATTCCGTAATCAATGACTCCGATCATTAGAGCATCCCCTTTGTCGAAGGAATTCCTTTCACACGTGGATCAATGGTTGTTGCTTCATCTAAGGCACGTGCCATCGCTTTAAAAATGGCTTCAATCATATGGTGTGTATTCGTTCCGTAGTGAACAATGACATGAAGGTTGATCCGGGCTTCAAGTGCAAATTTCCACAGAAACTCATGTACTAGCTCTGTATCAAAGGTACCTACCTTTTGACTTGGAAAGGCCGCTCTCATTTCCAAATGAGGACGATTGCTTAAATCGACCACGACCTGGGCAAGAGTTTCGTCCATCGGAACAAAGCTTGAACCATACCGCTTAATTCCCTTTTTATCGCCTAACGCTTCCTTAAACATTTGCCCGAGCACAATGCCGATATCTTCTGTTGTGTGGTGATCATCAACATCCGTATCTCCTTTCGCATCGACAGTCAAATTAAAGTGTCCATGCTTCGTGAATAAATCAAGCATGTGCGTCATAAAAGGGACGTCTGTTTGAATATCTGCTTTTCCTTCTCCATCAATTTCTAGCGCTAATGAAATGTTCGTTTCATTTGTTTTTCTCGCTGTTTTCGCCTGTCTCATTACGATTCCTCCCGCTTTCTCGCTTCAATCGACCTTGCATGTGCTTCAAGCCCTTCTAATCTGGCAAAAGCGGCAATGCTTTCCCGATGTGTTTCAAAGGCCTCTTGACTATATGAAATAATGCTCGTTTTCTTTTGAAAATCAGTCACACCAAGCGGACTGGAGAATCGAGCTGTTCCGTTTGTTGGCAGCACATGATTCGGTCCTGCAAAATAATCGCCCACCGGCTCTGGACTATAGCGTCCTAAGAAAATCGCGCCCGCATGCTTGATTTGACCAAGAAGTGATTCTGGATATGCTGTCAGCACCTCTAAGTGCTCTGGTGCTAATTGATTGATGACGTCTACTGCACGATCGATTGATTCTGTCACGTAAATATGGCCATGATCTTGAATGGATTGTGCTGCGATTGATTTTCTCGGCAAAGTATCCAGCTGCTTTCTGACTTCAGTCTGCACGCTTTCAGCAAGTGTCTTAGACGGTGTTACCAAAATACTAGATGCCAGCGCATCATGCTCTGCCTGCGAAAGTAAATCCGCCGCTACCTCATGCGCGACTGCTGTTTCGTCTGCTAGAACTGCAATTTCACTTGGACCTGCAATCATATCAATATCTACCTGACCAAATACTTCCCGCTTTGCCAGCGCTACATAAATGTTCCCTGGACCTGTGATTTTATCAACAGGCTTGATGCTTTCCGTTCCATAGGCAAGTGCCGCAATCGCCTGTGCACCGCCCATTTTATACATCTCAGAAATACCAAGCTCCTTCGCCGCAACTAAGACAGCGTCAGAGAGACGTCCATCTTTCCCAGGGGGTGTCACAAGAACGATTCGTTCAACGCCAGCGACTAGCGCAGGGATTACATTCATTAAGACAGATGATGGATAGGCAGCTGTTCCGCCCGGGACATACACACCTACCGCATCAAGCGGTGTCACCTTTTGACCAAGCATTGAGCCGTCCTTTTGATGATAAAACCAAGAGGATGTCAACTGGCGCTCATGGTATGTGCGAATATGCTTGATAGCCGTTTGGATAATCTGAACCATCTCTTTATCCAAACGTTCGTAAGCTTCTTCCATTTCACCTTCTGTGACAAGCGAATGTTCAATCAACACACCGTCAAATTGCTTTGTAAAAGACCGTACAGCTTCATCACCATTTGTTCTCACTTCTTGTATAATGCGCTGAACAGCCTGACGCTGCTCTTCTGTTCCTGTATCTAAAGACCGTTTGAGTGAGAGAGTATCTGTCTCACCTTCTTGTATGCAGGTGATGTTCATGATGATTCCTCCCCTTCTCCTTCAATAATTCTTGCAAGACGCTGTGCCATTTCATCGATCACCGTATCCTTCATCCTGTAGCTCACAGGATTGACAATAAAACGTGACGTGATATCACAAATATGCTCCGTTTCCACAAGTCCATTTTCCTTTAGTGTTTGACCTGTAGAGACAATGTCAACAATGCGATCGGCAAGCCCAATGAGCGGTGCTAATTCAATGGAACCATTCAGCTTAATGATCTCCACCTGCTCCCCTTGCTCTCTAAAATAGGACGATGCGACATTTGGGTACTTTGTTGCCACACGCGGTGCGACACCACCCCAGCTCGCTCCTGGCAAACCAGCAACAGCTAAATGACATTTACTGATGTTTAAATCGAGCACTTCATACACATCACGAGCTTCTTCGAGCATGACATCCTTTCCTGCAATGCCAACATCCGCCACACCGTGCTCTACGTAGGTGGTCACATCCATTGGCTTGGCTAAAATAAAGCGGAGGTTTTCTTCTGGTACATCTATGATTAATTTTCTTGAATCCTCGAATTCCTCTGGCAGCTGGTACCCCGCCTGTCTTAACAGCCCTGCTGCTTCTTCAAATATCCGGCCCTTTGGCATCGCCATCGTCAACACTTTACTCATTTCGCTCTTCCTTTCTAGCGCCGATAAAATAAGTCACCTGTTCAAATGCCTTGGTCATCGCGTCAATATTTTCAATCCCCGCTAAGTCTTGCAGGACGATCTTTTTCCCTTTTGAGCGCTCCTTTTCTGTAAAAGCAAAAGCTTCAAGTCTTTGTTCTTTGCTAAAAATCACAGCCTCCTGCGGCTCATTGATCTCTTTTGCATCGAGCGCTTCAAGAAGACGGTCTAGTCGAAGTCCGAACCCTGTAGCTGGTGCGGGTGCATTAAAATGAGCAAGCAATTGATCATATCTACCGCCACTTCCGATGACCGACCCAACATGATCAGCAAATACTTCAAACAAAATACCCGTATAATAGCTCATATGACTCACCATGCTTAAATCTAAACGGATATATTCTGTACAGCCGTAATCTTCAAGTGTCTCCCATAGCGACTTTAACTGTGCGAGCACCTCTTTTCCTTCTTGTGAAACGACGATTTCCTCTGCCCGCTCTATCACTTCTTGGCCGCCTCTTAACTCTAAAAGCTGTAACAGCCTCATTTTATCGATGGAGGAAAGCGGTAATTGTTTCACATGCTGTCGGTATCCTACATAATTCTTTTCATATAAGAAGCGGCGAAGGACGTTTGCACGCTCTGTATTTCCGAGTACATCGACAAATAACGTCTCTGCTAAAGCGACATGCCCGATCGCGATTTTGAAGGACCTTAGCCCGGCATTTTTTAAGGCAAATACGGCAAGTGCGATGACTTCAGCATCTGCACTAATTGAACCATCACCAATCAATTCAATTCCGACCTGCTCAAATTCCGAAGGCCTTCCGCCTTCTCTTTCCTGCGCACGAAACACACTCGCTGCATACCCGACACGAAGCGGATACGCCTGTTCATGAAGCTTAGAAGCCGCCACCCTTGCAATCGGACCTGTCATATCAGGTCTCAGTACAAGGGTTTGCCCGTTTTGATCAAGAAGTTTAAAAAGTTGTGTATCAGTAATCGCTGATTGCACACCGACTGTATCGTAAAATTCAAGCGTTGGTGTCTCCATTAAACGGAAACCCCAACCATTCATGACCTCTGTTAAAGAATGTCTCACTTTTTTCTTCGTCTCATACAATCCAGGTAATGAATCCCGCATACCATATGGTTTCTCAAACATAAACATGTTCTTCCGCACCTCCAACACATTAAAACAAAAAATTCCGAATCCTTTAGTTCGCTAATATGATAATATGCTAACAAAATAAAGTGATTAAATCAATCATTTTTATTTCTCTCTATTTTCATCAACATATTCTGGAATTATTACATTCAAGTGACACCTGTGCCTTTTCTGCATGTTCGGTGAAGGAACGTGCTATAATACTTAAAAATATTGAATAACACAGGAGATTAACAGTGAAGTTCATCCAGACATTAATCTTAACTTTGTTGTGCGCATGTCTTGTTTATTTCGGCTTTATATACGTTTCACAAATCGACCAAGTCAAGAAAACAGCTTCGCCGCAAGAAGCAGCAAAAAAAGAAAACGATACGGCACTCGCGGCTGAAGAAACTCGTTCAACAAAAAAAGCAGAAACCACACATCATTCACTAAAAGGAAGCAAAAAAGCCATGGACGTCATTCTCTACAATCAAATGGATGCACCAAGGCTTTATAATGGATGCGAAGTCACGAGCTTAGCGATGCTGCTTCATTACAGCGGCTATGAGCACGTAACGAAAAACGCATTGGCAAATGAAATCAAACGTGTTCCGCTCAATTATGAAAATGGCTTAAAAGGTGACCCTCATGACGGATTTGTAGGCGATATGGAGAATGGACCGGGTCTTGGGGTTTACCACGAACCGATTTATCAGCTTGCGAAAAAATACGCGGGCGATCAAGTTGTCGACTTAACCGGAAAGCCTGTTAAAAAGGCCATCTATCAGTCACTTGAAAAGGGCTATCCTGTCTGGGTGATTACGACATCCACCTTCGACAAAACCGATAACATCGAAACTTGGAATACACCAAATGGCAAAATAGATGTAAGCTTTAATGTGCATAGCGTAGTCATCACAGGCTATGACAAGGAGCATGTCTACTTGAATAACCCATATGGAGAAAAGAATCAAAAGGTCGACCGTGATCAATTTGAAGATTCTTGGGAACAGATGGGCAGTCAGGCGATTATCATTAAAGCGTAAAAAACAACCTCTATCCGCATAGAGGTTGTTTTTAAATGATTTATTTTTCTAGAAATTCCTTTAGGCGGTCTTCAAGCTTTTCAGCCGTCATTGCACCTCCGCCCAAGCTGAAGTATTCATCCCCTCTTTTTAATAAAAGTGTAGGATAGCCATTCACATGAAGTTGATGAACCTTCGCAAAGTCAGCATATGCATCATTGAACACTTCTTTTGTTTTCATACGTTCAATGACTGCGTCAGGATCAAGATCATGCGCCAAAGCGATCTCCCGATACGTTTCCTCATCACTCAGACTTTTTCCGTCTTGATAAAAAGCCTTTTGCATCGATGAAGCCAAGTACAATGAACGCTCAGGTGCGATGGATCTTAATGCAGAAAAACCAATGGCCGCAGCCTCAGAGTCTAAAAGAAACGTTCCGTTTGCTAGCAGCTTCTGATAACGTTCACCAAACTCGACACCAGTCAGCTGACTAATACGCTGATTTGCTTCTGGGATGTGTGGATAATCTTTTATCGGTAGACTCCTTTCCCCTACAAATAAACCACCCGACACAAGTGTTAGTGATATCTCCGGATGATTTTCATGCAAAGTGCGGATACTGTTTGAAAATCCATAACACCAGCCACAATACGCATCCCATACATAAATGAAAGACAATTCTTGCTCGTTCATACGTTAGATTCCCCATTTATCATTTTTAGGCGGCCATGAAACTGCTTATTCAGCTTCAGATACAACGGTAAAACGTTCTCCAACATGGGCTGCCTGCTCCACTTCATCAACCAGTGCAATGGCGTAGTCAGCATAGCTTACATAGCTGTCACCTTTAGAATTGACAATTAGATTGTCTTTCCCTTTCACGTATGAACCTGTACGTTTGCCAGCTGGATTAAAGAATGCGGCAGGGCTGAGGAATGTCCATTTTAATCCCTCTGACTGTTGAAGATCTTTTAGATTTTCTCCTTGCTGAGAAGCAGTAGGCACATACTCCTTCGGAAATTCTGGTGTGTCCACAAGTCTTGTTGTTTTCGCCTCATCTACAAATAGACTTCCTGCTCCGCCCACAACGATTAAACGAGTCTCAGGTGTTTCTTTTAAAATATCAATCAGCTTTTTCCCAGCTTCTACGTGAAGATGCTCCTGTCCAGGGGGTGCGCCAAATGCATTCACAATCACATCAAATCCTTTGATGTCATCTGCTTGCAAGTGAAACACATCCTTCTCAAGAACAGCTAGTGATGAATCAGTCATTTTTTGTGCATCTCGGACGATTGCCGTTACTTCATGTCCTCTTGATTGAGCCTCTTTCACAATTTCTTGTCCTGCTTTTCCTGTTGCGCCAATAATTCCAATTTTCATGTTAACTCCTCCTACAATATGGTTTTATGTTGATAAAGAAAGGTGTAACTATTTCGGTTACAACAGAGGTAAAAAAAATTGAATTGATCATCCAATTTTTTTGATTAGCACATGCGTTAGTTCACTTAATTTGATCTCAGCAAGTACTTGCTCCATCGCACTTTGAGCGCGGCATAAAATTAATTCAAGCACCGCTTGAATATTTGCACCGATCGGACAGTCAGGATTTGGGCTTTCATGAATTTGAAACAATTCACCCTCATCTACGACTTCAACCGCTTTATACACATCGAGCAATGTGATGTCGTCTTCACTGCGGTTCAGCTGCGAACCACCTTTGCCAAGACTCGTTGAGATTAGGCCTGCTTTTTTCAATTTACTCATAATGCGGCGGATGACCACTGGGTTTGTATTCACACTTCCTGCGATATCCTCCGATGTCTGTAAAGATCCTTTTTCAAGTGATAGCAAGGCCAGAATATGGACAGCGACAGTAAATCTGCTGCTGATTTTCATGTTTTCTCACCTCTGTTGTAATCATTATAGTTACACCATGTCACATTGTCAACAAAAAAGTCTGCCGAGCTACTCAGCAGACTTAGATTGACGTGCTTCCATTTCTTCCTTCGTATAAATCATGCGCATTGGATTTCCTCCAACAAATGAGCCTGCTGGCACATCCTTATGAACAAGTGTACCAGCCGATACGATCGCTCCATCCCCAATGGTCACACCAGGTAAAATAGTGGAATTAGCTCCAATTAAGACTTCATCACCAATATAGACTTCCCCAAGTCTGTACTCTTTAATCAAATACTCATGGGATAAGATGGTCGTGTTATAACCGATTACACTATTTCGTCCGACGGTGATTTTCTCAGGAAACATCAGATCAACCATTACCATTAAGGCAAACGCCGTATCCTCGCCGACCTTCATACGAAGAAAAGTTCGGTATATCCAATTTTTCATTCCCATAAACGGCGTGTACCTTGCCATTTGAATAAAAATGAAATTTTTCACCACTTTGAAAAAGGGAACTGTCCGATAGACTTGCCGCAGCGAATTGACCCCTTTTACTGGATATCGATCTGTTTTTCTCAACTTAATCAGCTCCAACAATCGCCAGGAGATCACTCATTTTCTTCAGCATGAAGTCAGGGCGATGCTTTAAAAGGGCCTCTTCTCCTTTAATAGACCAAGCCACACCTGCCGTTTTTGTCCCTGCCGCTTGACCAGACAAAATGTCATGATAATTATCACCAACCATCACCGCTTCATGCGGATCACTGCCAAGCTTTGATAATGCAAGCTGAACAGGCTCCGGATGCGGCTTCTCATTTTGTACATCATCGAGCGTCACAATAACCTCAAAGAACGGCTCTAAACCGGTCAGCTTCAATCCCATTAAAACCGTATCCCGTATCTTCGTTGTGACAATACCGAGCTTAAATCCTCGATCCTGCAGGACTTTCAATGTGTCTAAAACGGTCTCATATTCAGTCACAAGCAGATCATGCTGCTCATGATTAAACGTGCGGTACATCTGAATCATGTCATCCGTCAACTCAGGATCCATCGCAGAGAATGTATCAAACAAGGACGGACCAATGAAATGAAGAATATCCTCACGGCTGTACTGACCAGGGTAATAATGGTCCAGCGTATGCTGAAATGAAGCAATAATTAATTCATTTGTATTGATTAATGTGCCATCTAAATCAAATAGCACTGTGTTGATCGTCGATTCGTTCATATGGCTTCCTTTCTAACAGCTGCATGTTCCCGCTTCCGCCAAATATAGCTAATGGCAGCTGTCAATAAAATTGCAGAAATCAGGCGGATCACAAGAAGCGGCCATACTGGAATACCAAGTGGAATAAAAACCAGCGTATCTTCGACCACCGCATGGCAGGCAACGAGGAAAATAAAAGCAAGGGTTAAGTCCTTTTTACTCACACCGTCCTCTTCCACTGCCTTCATCATCACCCCGGCTCCATACGCCAGACCAATCGTTAATCCAGCCACCATTGTCATAGACGTATTTTCTTTCATTCCAAGCATTCTAGTAAAAGGTGACAGCCACTTAGACAGTGTATGAAGCCAGCCTAAATCTCTCATGAATTGAATGATGATCATGAGCGGGATAACGATAAAGGCAAGCTGCAGCACACCGAGTACTGCTTTTTGTATAGCAAGAAGAACGATCATGTACCAACTGGAAGGCACATCAGCCGCCTGAGCTGCACTCAAAAGTCCATATTGCGCCGGCTCCTCGCCTCCCTGCCAAACGAGATGAATGACAATAGCAGAAATAACAGCAAGACTGATTCTAACCAGCAAAATCACAGATACTCTCAGTCCAACCTTTGCCGCCACTGTCGATTCGATGATCAGGTTATGGCAAAAGGACAGCATCACTGCCAAAATAAACACTTCCTTCACAGGAAGCTCTAATGTCAAAATGGCTGCAATTCCCGCATACAAATTCAGCATGTTTCCTAATACAAGCGGAATCGCTGCTTCCCCCGAAAGACCAAACAGCCCCATAAATGGCTGAATGAATCGGATAATCCAATCCATGACAGGCGTATGCTGCAAGATACTGACGAGAATAGTTACTGGAAAGATAACTTTGCCAAGAGTCCAAGTTGTCGATAGCCCTGCTTTCAAGCCGTTTTTCCATGTTTCTCTCATCTCTTCTCATCCCCCCTGCTTAATTCGATGAATTGTTCTCTTTATACGGAATTGATGCGTACCCTTTCATTCTTCTAAAGAAAATCAGTAGAACAGCCACTGCGAATATCGCAATCGAAATCATCTGTGCGATTCTAAGATGCTCTGTCAGCATTAAGCTGTCTGTTCTCATCCCTTCAATGAAGAAACGGCCGATTGAATACCAAATTAAATAAGACAAGAAAATTTCGCCTCTGCGCAGCGAAGTTCTCCGTAATAAAATCAATATGACAACACCGGCAAGATTCCATAATGATTCGTATAAGAACGTCGGGTGATAATAGGTACCATCAATATACATTTGATTAATGATAAACTCAGGCAGATGCAAATTTTCTAAAAAGGCTCTTGAAACCGCCTCACCATGCGCTTCTTGGTTAATAAAGTTCCCCCAGCGTCCAATTGCCTGCCCTAGTAAAATACTTGGTGCTGCGACATCAGCTATTTTCCAAAACGATACCTTTCTCACTTTTGTAAAAACGATGGCTGTCAGCACGGCACCAATCAGCCCGCCGTGAATCGCAATTCCACCATTCCAGATTTTAATGATTTCGTTTGGATGCTGCTGATAGTAATCCCATTCGAAGGATACATAATAAATTCGGGCACAAATAATTGCGATTGGAATGGCAAATAAGATTAAGTCAATAAACAGATCTTTATTGATTCCTCTTTTTTCACATTCTCTCAGTGCGAGCCAGAGTCCAAGCAAGGCTCCGACCCCAATAATCACACCATACCAATGAACCGAAATAGGTCCGAGCTGAAAAGCGATCGGATCAATTGGCTGAATTGCTTCTTTCATATAGTCAACTCCTATTCATCCTGGCCATTGTCTTCAATGACATCGGCAAGTTTACTTGTAAATTGTTCTGCTGCATTATGCCCCATACGTTTCAGCCTGAAGTTCATCGCAGCCACTTCAATGATAACCGCTAAGTTTCGACCTGGCCGCACAGGGATCGTCAGCTTCGGCACATCTGTATCAATAATTCTCATTTTCTCTTCTTCAAGTCCTAAACGATCATACTGTTTGCCTTGTTCCCAAAGCTCCAGATTCATCACAATCGTAATTCTCTTATAACTTCTGACAGCGCCTGCTCCAAATAAGGTCATCACATTAATAATGCCTAACCCGCGGATTTCTAAAAGATGTTCAATTAGCTCTGGTGCACTTCCGACTAACGTATCCTGATCCTCTTGACGGATTTCCACGCAATCGTCTGCAACGAGGCGATGTCCCCTCTTCACTAATTCTAAGGCTGTTTCACTTTTTCCTACTCCGCTTTTCCCAATTAATAATACACCTACACCATATACATCTACGAGCACACCATGAATGGCAGTCGTTGGTGCCAGCTTACTTTCTAAAAAGTTGGTCAATCGACTCGAAAGTCTTGTCGTTTTTAGACTAGATCGTAAAACGGGCACACCATTTTCATTTGATGCTTCGATTAATTCCTTCGGCACATCACGATCTCGAGACAAAATAATGGCAGGGGTAATATCTGTACAAAGAGACATCATTCTCTGCTTTCGTTCTCGTTCTGGGAGCTGTTCAAAAAAAGAAAGCTCTGTTTTCCCTAAAAGTTGAACTCTTTCTTTTGGGTAATATGTAAAATAACCAGCCATTTCTATACCTGGTCTGGAAAGATCACTGATTGTAATGGGACGATTAATCCCTTCTTCCCCACTTACCAGTTCAAGATGAAATTGTTCCATTATGTCCTTCGTACGAACTTTCGGCACGCTTCTTCCTCCTTTTATCACAGGCGATTCAGAAATACAGCTCTATTTTATCACTTTCAATGATGAACCCAAAACAGTATTTTATCCTGTTCCTGTTTCACCGCCCTCACTGGTATAGACAACTATACTTAAAAAGAGTAAACTTAAATGAAAGATAACGAATAAGGGGGCTCAAACATGAGCGGTTCTTTATTGCTCTCCAATCTTCATATTGTGACAAAGACAAAGATCATTGAAAACGGTTTTGTCGGTTTACGCGATGGCAAGATTGACTATATTTCAACATCACCACCGACAGGAAATTATGAAAAAGTATATATTTCCCGGGAAAACTTTTATTTACTCCCTGGAATGATTGATATTCACATCCATGGTGGATATGGTGCAGACATGATGGATGCGACAGCAGAAGCGATGAATACACTCGCTGACAACCTTCCATCAGAAGGAACGACAAGTTTTTTAGCGACAACCATTACACAAAACCATCATGAGATTGAGCAGGCACTTAAAAATGTCGCTCAGTGGAAACAAAGTAATGAAGAACATGCAGGAAGTCAGGCGCAATGTCTAGGAATCCACCTAGAAGGTCCATTTATTTCTAAAGATAAGGCAGGGGCACAGCCTGTTCAATGGATTAAACAGCCCGATATTCCGCTTTTTAAAAAATGGCTGGATGCATCTGAACAGCTAATTCGAATTGTCACGTTTGCGCCTGAGGAAGACACAGATTTTGCTTTTCTGTCCCTGTTACAGGAAAAGAACATGATCCCTTCTATTGGACATACGAATGCCCAACATGACATGATTAATTTAGCAGCTAAGCATGGTGCACGCCATGTAACGCACCTTTATAATGCACTGAGTTCGTTTCAGCATCGTGAACCGAACGCTGTAGGTGCTGCTCTTACGAATGAGAACCTTTATACCGAGCTGATCACAGATGGGGTTCACTCCCATCCTCTTTCCATCAAGCTTGCGTATTTGGCAAAAGGAAGTGATCGTTTAATCATGATCACAGACTCGATGCGTGCAAAAGGGCTCGGTAATGGAACATACGAATTTGGTGGTCAGACGGTCACAGTCAGCGGCGAAAAAGCATTGCTGGAAGATGGTACACTTGCAGGATCGATTTTGCGAATGAAAGATGGCGTCAAACGGATGAAACAGCTCACAAATTGTGAGTGGACAGAGATTGCGAAAATGACCTCAACCAATGCAGCCGCTCAGCTGGGACTTGATCAACAGCTCGGTTCCATCGAAATTGGAAAACTAGCAGATTTGGTGATTTGGGATGAATCTGGTGAACTGATGATGACGATCTGCCGTGGACAAATCGTCTTTGAAAAAAAGGAGGCCAACCACTAATGAACATCATCGAATTTGAAAGCAAGGAGCAATTAGGAAAAGAAGCAGCCGCCATTATTGCACATGCAATAGCTGCTAAACCCGATGCCGTACTCGGCCTAGCAACGGGCGGTACACCTATTGATACTTACAAGGAGTTAATTCAACTTCATCAAGCACATCAATTGTCTTTCAAGCAAACAAAAACAATCAATTTAGATGAATATGCAGGGCTTGATCCAGAACACGAAAATAGTTATATGACCTACATGAAACGTCATTTATTTGACCATATTGATCTCCCTCAGAGTCAGTATTTTCTTCCAAATGGCAATGCAGCTCACTTAGAAAAGGAATGCTTAAGATATGACCAGCTTATTGAGGATGTAGGCGGCATCGATCTTCAGCTCCTTGGAATCGGTCAAAATGGACATATCGGTTTTAACGAACCTGGTACCCTTTTCAACTCAAAGACTCATGTCGTGCAATTAGATGAGAACACGAGACAGGCTAACGCAAGATACTTTTCTTCTATTGATGATGTACCTACTCATGCGATCACAATGGGAATTGCGAGCATTCTTTCAAGTAAAAAGATTCTCCTTCTTGCTTCGGGAAAATCAAAAGCGAAAGTGATACAATATTTAGAACAGGCAGAGATTCATCCAGACTTCCCAGCATCTGCACTGAAACTCCATGAAGATGTAACAGTTTTGATTGATCGAGAAGCTGGATCACTACGCTAAAAACGAGAGGATTTTCACATGTTTATTGATAAGCAGTCACCTATTCCGATGTACCATCAGATTATGGAGAACTTGAAAAAGCAGATTGAGGATGGAACATTAGCACCTGATACACTCATTCCTTCTGAAAGAGAATATGCCGAACGCTTTGGTATTAGTCGAATGACTGTCAGACAAGCCTTATCGAATCTTGTGAACGAAGGATATTTGTATCGACAAAAAGGTAAAGGCACCTTTGTTAGCCGAAAAAAATTTGAACAGCCGCTTCAAGGCTTAACAAGCTTTTCAGAGGATATGAGGCAAC
Organism: Bacillus sp. FSL K6-1000; assembly: GCF_038630785.1. Classification (NCBI taxonomy): domain Bacteria; kingdom Bacillati; phylum Bacillota; class Bacilli; order Caryophanales; family Bacillaceae; genus Bacillus; species Bacillus sp. FSL K6-1000. The sequence continues at coordinate 3,161,059 of NZ_CP152042.1, forward strand.
GAGGGCTCAAAGCATCAAGCCAGCTGATTGACTTCAAAAAAACCGTATGTCCAGAGCACTTGCTGCCAGCCCTACAACTGTCAAATAGTGATGATGTTTTTGAACTAAAACGGATACGCCTTGCAAATGATGAACCGATGGCGATTGAAACGAGCTATATACCTGAAAGATTTGCAGGAGATTTAACAAAGGAACATTTAACTGGCTCTTTATATGAATATATAGAAACTCACACTGGTCATGTCATTGCTCATGCCAAACAGGAGCTTGAAGCCAATGTTGCCTCAAAGGAAGAAGCATACTTGCTGTCTATTTCAACAGGCGATCCTGTGCTTTCCATAACAAGAACGACTTTTTTTCAACAAGACGTTCCATTTGAGTATGTTGTTTCCGTTTATAGAGGGGATCGTTACAAGCTCATTCATACAATGGAAAGATAAACAGTGCCCCTGACACGGAGCACTGTTTTTTTATTTTCTAAGAAATTTTGTTTCATCATCATTTTTTGTATGAATTTTCCATATTGGTGAAATGGCTTTTCCTTGGAAACGATCTTTTGCTACAGTGTACCAATAATAATCTTCATTTGGCTTTAAGCCCTTCCACTCAAAGCTCGCTTTTTTGCCGCTTTTTACGCCGCGCGCTTCTCCTAGAAGAACATTCGTATACACATTGAGTTCAAAATAATTGGTTTTGACAGATTTCATTTTCGGTGTCAAATCCACATCGATTGAAAATTCATCTTGATCTCCATACGTTTTTGGATCGTAAAAATGCTCTTTATTCAAGTATGGTGAATATGTTGTAAAATGAAGCTGATTTTTTTCTTGATCGGCTGTTATGACCCTCATAAACCCTTGCCCACCTTCAGGTCCTGACTGATAATCGGCGAGTATTTGATATACTTTCCTGTCTGCTTTTCCATCATGGTCATCATCAAGCTCATCTACTTTCCTGCTGGCTCCATGGTAGTGGCCGCTAAATACTGCCACAATATTAGGATGGCGTTTCACCACTTGATGGAAGATGAGATCGCCAATCGGGCTTCGATTGCCGCTCACTAACAAATACTCATGGAAATTTAAAATGACAATACGATCTGGATGCTCAGAAATCACGCGGTTTAACCAATCAATTTCATCTTGCTTAATCCCCCAGCCCATGTACACCATCATATAATCATTGCCGCCGGCAGAGATGAGATCATAATGACCTTTATTGTTTCGATAGGATTCACCATAGTAAGGCTTATCAGCAAAGCGTTTTTCCCCGAAATATTTCCCGTATTCCGCATATAAACCGTCCTTGTGTCTAACATCATGATTTCCTGCTAAAACACCATAGGGAATGTGATTCTCATCTAATACACGCATAAATGTATCAGCACGGTGCCATTGCTTATCCTTTGAATCATCCACAATATCGCCTGTATGGAACACATATTGAATGTTTAATTTCTCCCTCTGATCTCTGATCCATTCGACCATTTGTTTAAAGATATGAGGATAGCTCTTTGCATAATATTGAGTGTCAGACATCCACACCATCTTATATGGCTTTTGTGATTTGCTGATTTCATCCTGTACTAGCAAATCAAACGTTTGATTCCTCATGTACTGTCTCACTGATAGCAGCCCTTTTAGGTAAAATTCCTTTTGATCCTTCGCAAAGTGATGAGTGATTTTATCCCACTTTTCCTGCTGGTGATTCCATGCGTACATTGTCACCTTTCTCCCCGACAATGAACTCCCTTTCCATACAGCTTCGACGACATCCTTTTCGCGCACATCATGATGAACCTTAATTTGAAAACGATGATAAGGAAAACGCTGTAAATCCTTCGTTTCAACTGCCTTCCCATCAACAAATGCAATGCGGTTCCTTTCTTGATCAGAAAAAATCATTTCTCCTTTTTGAAGAAAACTCTTTGGCGGCTCTGTCTCTGCTGCATACTTAAAAATCTTCATTGAAGGATGCAGCGATGTATATTGATAGGCACGATAAAAAGAGTAATCTAACTTATCATTGGTTGGATCCTTGGTTAGCACAGTTTGCTTTGATGATTTCATTTTCGTCTTATCTGCTACCCGTTCTGGTGTTTCTGGATGCTCATGTACCGTCTTGAACTCTTTTTTCAACGTCGACATGTTCCCAGCAGCATCTTTTGCTTTGACCATAAACGTGTGCTTCCCAGGCTTTAATTCACTAGAGGACGTCTGATATGGCAAAGAAACTGGTTTGCCATCTACATACGCCTTCAACTCTTCTATATCACTCCAACGATCCGTTACTTTTGCTTTTAATGTAAAGGCACCTTTATATTGATCCTTTGCTTGTACGTTGGTCTTAATTCTCGGCCCAGTGTTATCAACTTTCACACGTACTGAAGCATGCTCGTCTGAGGTTTTGGCCTCAATTAGGTGCGGCCCTTCTTTCAGCCTTTTTGTATCCCACTTTATATAGGTTGAGACATAAGCCTCTTTTGGAATCTCAAATTGAAACGTTCTAACCTTTTTTGCGTTCCCGCTGTCTCCCATTCTCCATTCTTTTTGCGGCTTCGCATTGATTGGATGAATTTGTGTTCCATTCGATAAGATCATCCTGACGTTTTTCAATTCAAAATCATCATGATTCTCTCCAGGGAGCCTGTCTATCGGAGAAGACTTTGTGCCAGCGTGGAATGAGATCGTTTGGAGACCTGCCTTTTTTATCTCTTCTTCTGGTATTGGCATTGTATAGGTACGATACACTTTTGTCGAATCATCAAAAACAGAAAGTAAACGCTTACCTATAGATACCCCATTTTTAAAATATAAATTTGTTCCTTTGACATCAAATGCGATATATGGATCTGCTTCAAGGGCAGCGGATACTTGCTGATTCCGTTTTCCATCTATCCGTAATTCGATGCTTTTTTTCTGATCAGACGTTGCCTTTAATGAAAATAACCCTGAAACCGTATCTCCCTCTTCTACATTGAATCGGAGACCGTGGGCTTTGCTAACCTGCTCCACATCAACCGTTTTTTTCAACGTCTTGGTTTCATTTTCGCCATCTGACGCTTCAAGCTGATATTCCAATTGTTCCTTCCCAATCAACTCAGGTGAATAAATAATATGATGAAATAACCGGTCATTTTGGTCTTTTTGCAGCAGTATTTCCTTGAACGCTTCTTTTCGATTCGTTCGATAACGCAGCTTGACGGTTTTCACGGCCTGATCATCCTGGACATCTGCTTTAATCTCTACGCTTTCAGTTGGTTTCACCGGTTTCCTTATCGTCATATCTTCAATCACAGGTTTATGGATATCTTGAGAAATTTCCTTTTTCTCAGATGGAATTTGTGCTTTTAGCACATTACCTGGAGTGGGCTCTTCCTCAATTTTCGAAATCAGCTTCGTCTGCGTCGTACCATCCATTGGATACTTAAACAGCAAGGATTTATGCTCGCTAAACCATGATGGCTTCAAACGAAATGCGGCAGAAGAAATCTCTTCACCTATATTTGTTGTGATCGAAACAAGACGAGATTTAGAGTTGGACAGCCCTTTGCTCTCGATAATGGTTAGATGCTCGCCCTCTTTTAATTGGCTTTTGTACATGGCATTAAAGTCCGCTACAGTTAAATGCTCCTGCCCTTTTTTTCTCAGCCAAAAAACATAAGGTTTTCCAGGTGAAATGGTGATTGGATTTTTATGAAAGGAATATACATCATCCAATTCGATACCCTGCGTGGGATTGCGGTAGCGGAGCTGATAATGTTTAAGTGAGATAGGCGCATGTGTCGTGTTATACACTTCGATAAACTCAAAAGCATCTTTGCCTTTTCGGTTTTTTGAATTAACGACAATTTCTGTGATGAATAAGTCCGGAATATGCGAAAGATCCTCTTCAAATCCATTTAAATGAACCGATTTCTCTGCTGTTTTGATCACTGATTTTTGCGTAAGGAACTCTGTATAGTAATGAACGGTTGGATTCCATAATTGATCTGGCGGAATTTTCGCTGTAAATTCTGGCTTCATTCCGGGCAGCCGTTCCATTGGAATCAAGCGATACCCCAGTTCATCACTTTGTTTATAATACAAGTTCGCAGACAAAATCTGTTGTTGGTCACTAATGGACGCACGAAACTGAAGGTCATGGCTTTTTCCTTGAACCGGGCGGACATCCACATGAAATTGATCAAAGATAAAAGGCGAAAAAGGCTTGTCCGGTACATTCACTTCTGCTTGAATAAAAGGTCCTGCTAAAGCAGGCTGACTGAAACAAAAAAGAATGATAAAAAAACATAAAAGCATGATTTGTCTGCTCACGTTCACCATCTTGCACCGCCTCCCTTCGGATATTGTGTCTCCTGAAGGTGGTTTTTATGTCAGATGGAACGGAGAAACGATACAAATTTGCACAAAAAAACCGTTAGCTTTTTTTCGCTAACGGCTCTACGATTCCTTTTTGTATCAACAGATGGAAAATGGACAAAATGACAGCCATCCAAATGGCCGTTCCGAATCCATCTATGTTAAAGCTATCTCCCATAAAGCTCGATGTCATCATGAGTGTAATGGCATTGATGACAAATAAGAACAATCCTAGAGAAAGGACGGTGACTGGAAGCGTTAAAATGATCAAAAACGGCTTCACTAAAATATTGAGCAAGGACAAAATGATACTTGCCACAATGGCTGCGCCAAACCCTTCAATATACACGCTCCCGAGCCCAGGCAAAATGCCTGAATCAAAATATCCAGCAATGACGATTAAAAGTAATGCATTTACTAAAATACTGACGATCCATCTAAGCATTTATTTAGTGCCTTCTTCCGGAACAACAAAATACCATATGAAGTAGATCAGGAAGATCGGCATAAATGCTGTCAAAAATCCGATGATGACGGTTAAAATGCGAAGCAGCGATGCATCAACACTTAAATATTCCGCAAGTCCACCAACAACACCCGCTATTTTTTTATCTGTTGCTGAACGATAAAGTTTCTTCATGTAGAATCACTCCTTGTCTGATTGGTGCTTTACTTGTATTGAGCCTGTTTTTGTTTCTGCAAAAATGGATATACTGTGCGCCGCTTGTTGATTGGCTTTGATCATTTTCTCTTTTTGTAATGTTTCATTTTTTTCTTTAATCATCTCTGCATCAAGTAAATCGTGAGAGATAGACCCAAGATTGCTTTTCAGCTCAGCGGTCACTGCACATGCGCGCGGGATCTGAACGTCCACACTGCCTGTTGTCGTTTTCGCATAGATGGAACGGCACTTTTCATCTGACAGCTGAACCGCAATATTTCCGTTAAAGCTCTGGGCATCAATTGATTCACTTTTCCCGCGCAGGTCTATGAGCCCATTGATGGTTTCTACTTCAATCATACCACACTCGTGATCTGCCAGTTTGATTTGTCCGTTTGCTGTTTCAATTCCGACTTTTTCTGCCTGTAACGAGGCAAAAGAGACAACACCATTTGTGGTTTTCGCAGCAAGTTCTTTTGTCTTTAGCTTTTCCCCGCGAATCGGCCCATTAAACAGCTTGACCTTGATCTTATCATATTTGATACGCGGTACGTATAAAGTAACATTGACTTTCATTGTCTTCTTTTCGGTTCGAATAAAAAATTTATCTCCTTCAAGCCCGCAGTCCAATTGATTAAGAAATTGCTGTCTTGCCTGCTCTCCATCCTCTGCACGGTAGATTTTCGCATGACACTCTGCTCGAATATCTCGATCGTCCCAAGGCATCACGTTGAGGCTGCCATTCGCTAATTGAATATCTAAATGAGAGAGCGATGCGTCTTTGAACTGAAAAATATGCTCAACATCAACGGACTGTCCAAAGTTCAAATCAAGATCCACGTCTTTTACCTTTTTCACTGCAGTATCTAACCAGCCAAACAGCTTTGCCCCAAGATTTTCGGTGCCGTTTCCTTTACTCTCTGCTCCAACTTTTTCTTCATGAAAGGTGTGATCATCCGTAGACTTTTCTAATGAGACGGACTGACCTTCTTCTAATTTTTCTAACAGCGTAATTGCTTCTTTTGCTGATAATACCCCGTCTTCTACTAATTTTAAAATTCGTTCTTTTTCATTCATACAAAGCCCTCCTAAGATTTGATGGATTGAAGTACTTTAATACCTTGAATGATATTCCAAATGACAGAGATCAAAAAGCCAATGGCTACTAAAAAAGACAAGATGAACACCGTCATGACTGGAATGAGCGAGTCGCCTGCCTGTGTCGCCAATAAAAACGGGATAGACCCAAAAACCAATAGAATGCATGCTGCGACCGGCAAAAGATGTGACCATAATGCCCGCATCGCATGCCGTTTCGTTTCCTTTTGGTCTACTACAAAAACCGCCACGATCGGTACGATAAACGGCATAAAAAATACACTAAAGTAACAAATAGAAGCAATAATCGACTGATCTCTATTCATATATATTCGCTCCTTCATAACGAAAATTCCTTTCTAACTCATACGTTTATTGCGTATAAAAAGTTTCAAAATCATTCGATTTACATATGACCTTAGACACAAATTATTTCTTTTTGCACCTAAGAGTAGATTCTTCACAGATTACCCTTTAAAATATGTTGAAAAGATGGTGATTATCATTATAGGGGGTAATTATTTTGACAGATCATCATAATTCAAACCACACGGCTCAAACGCTTTTAGACCTTATACAGAAACAGAAAAGCATGAACAGCGATATGATCAAGGAGCTTGAGACCATTCATCCGTCTCATCCAAAGTATGGTGATATCCGTTATTTAAAGGTACTGCTCGACAGCAGCAGCACGCATATTTTAAAGGATTTAACGCACCTCAGTAATTTAATGCCGAAGGAAGATGTGCAATAAAAGAAAAACCCCTCGATAAAAAGAGGGGTTTTCTTTATGAAGAAGTCACACTTTCTGTTTCTTTGACCAGCTGTTTCATACGCTTACGGTCACGCTCTAAAATAGGCTTCAAGTATTGGCCTGTGTAAGATGCTTCTTCTTTTGCAATGTCCTCAGGAGTGCCGGAGGCAATGATCGTTCCGCCGCCTGCACCGCCTTCTGGTCCGAGATCAACGAGGTAATCAGCAGCCTTGATAATGTCAAGGTTGTGCTCAATGACCAGCACTGTATCCCCGTTCTCAACCAAACGCTGAAGCACTTTTAATAAACGGGCAATATCATCCACATGCAGACCTGTTGTCGGCTCGTCCAAAATGTAAAGAGACCTTCCGTTTGAACGGCGGTGAAGCTCAGATGCCAATTTTACGCGCTGCGCCTCTCCTCCGGACAATGTCGTTGCAGGCTGTCCAAGTGTAATGTATCCAAGCCCCACATCATAAATCGTTTGAAGCTTCCGCTTAATTTTCGGGATATTCTCGAAAAATTGGAGTGCGTCCTCCACCGTCATTTCCAGCACATCAGCAATGTTCTTCCCTTTATATGTGACCTCAAGAGTTTCACGGTTATAACGTTTCCCGTGACACACTTCACAAGGTACATACACATCTGGCAAAAAGTGCATTTCAATTTTAATGATGCCATCCCCGCGGCACGCCTCACAGCGCCCGCCTTTGACGTTAAAACTGAATCTGCCTTTTTTATAACCTCGTACCTTTGCTTCGTTGGTTTGTGCAAACACATCCCGCACATCATCAAAGACACCTGTATACGTGGCAGGGTTCGATCTTGGTGTACGGCCAATTGGAGATTGATCAATATCAATGACCTTATCCAAATGATCCATTCCTTTGATTTCTTTGTGCTGCCCTGGCTTCGCCTTCGCTCTGTGCAACTTTTGTGAAAGTGATTTTAATAGAATTTCATTCACAAGCGTACTTTTCCCTGAGCCGGATACTCCGGTCACAGCTGTAAAGACGCCAAGAGGAAACTTCGCATTCACGTTTTTCAGGTTGTTTTCTTTTGCACCTTTTATCTCAATATAGCGGCCGTCAGGCTTTCTTCTCTCAATTGGCAGCGGAATAAATTTCTCACCAGATAAATATTGTCCTGTTAATGATTTCGGGTCCTTCATGACTTCTTCTGGCGTTCCAGCTGAAATCACTTCTCCTCCATGAACTCCTGCTCCAGGTCCAATATCTATTAAATAATCAGCAGCTAGCATGGTATCTTCATCATGCTCGACGACAATCAGTGTGTTCCCGATGTCGCGCATGTTTTTCAACGTCCCAATCAACCGGTCATTATCGCGCTGATGCAGACCAATGGATGGTTCATCTAATATATAAAGAACACCTGTCAGCCTTGACCCGATTTGAGTCGCCAGGCGAATCCGCTGCGCTTCTCCACCTGATAGTGTGCCAGCCGACCGGCTCAAATTCAGATAATCTAATCCCACATTATTTAAGAAAGACAAGCGCTCTTTGATTTCACGCAAAATGAGCTGGGCAATCTGCAAATCTTTCTCAGACAACTCGATTTTTTCATAGAAATCAAGGGCATCAGAGACAGACAAATCGGTGATTTCTCCGATATGCTTGCCATTGATGAGAACCGCCAGCGTTTCTTTTTTCAGACGATATCCTTTACATGTCGGACATGGCTGATTCGCCATATATTTTTCCATTTGCTCACGAATATAATCAGAGCTGGTTTCTTTATAGCGTCGTTCAATATTACGAAGAACACCTTCAAACTCAATTTCATTTTCACGTACCTGTCCAAAATCATTTTCGTATTTAAAATAAATCCGTTCAGATCCGCTTCCATATAAAATTTTATCGAATAAATGCGATGGGATATCTTTCACTGGAATGTCCATGTCGATGCCATAATGTGTACATACGGCCTCAAGAAGCTGAGGATAGTATTGCGAGCTTTGCGGCTCCCATGGTGCAATGGCATGCTGACGTAAAGTCAGATCCTTATTAGGAATGACAAGCTCAGGGTCGACTTCTAGTTTGGAACCGAGCCCATCACAGCTCGGGCAGGCACCAAAAGGACTATTAAATGAAAACATTCTCGGCTCAAGTTCACCAATAGAGAACCCGCAATGCGGACAAGCATGATGTTCGCTGAATAACAGCTCTTCTTGTCCAATCACATCAATCATCACTCGGCCTTCGCCCAGCCGCAGCGCGGTTTCAAGTGAGTCAGACAGACGAGCAGCCACGCCTTCCTTCACCACAATTCGATCAATGACTACTTCAATGGAATGCTTCTTGTTCTTTTCAAGCTCGATATCTTCTGAAAGGTCTTCCATCTCTCCATCGACTCTCACTCGCACATAGCCCTGCTTCCGAATTTGATCAAGTACTTTCACATGTGTTCCTTTGCGGCCGGAAACAACTGGGGCAAGCACTTGTAATTTCGTTCTTTCAGGATACTCTAAAATACGATCTGTCATCTGCTCAATCGTTTGTGACGTAATTTCAATCCCATGTATAGGACAAATCGGTTTTCCGACTCGAGCATACAAGAGACGCAAATAATCATAAATTTCAGTGACAGTACCAACTGTTGATCTAGGGTTTCGGCTCGTCGTTTTCTGATCAATACTAATCGCCGGAGAAAGACCTTCAATGGCATCTACATCCGGTTTATCCATTTGCCCAAGAAATTGGCGTGCATACGCTGAAAGAGATTCAACGTACCTGCGCTGACCTTCTGCATAAATGGTATCAAAGGCAAGCGACGATTTTCCTGAACCAGATAACCCCGTAATGACCACTAGCTGGTCACGCGGGATATTCACATCAATATTTTTAAGGTTGTGGGCTCTAGCACCTTTCACCTCTATTCGTTCCATAGCCATCAGGCAATCATCCTTCCGCTTTTAGCTCTAGCAATAGATCTCTTAATTCTGCTGCTTTTTCAAAATCAAGCGCTTTTGCTGCATCTTTCATTTCCATCTCGACTTTTTCGATCACTTTTTCTCTTTCTTTTTTGCTCATTTTCGAAAGCTTTGGTGCTGCTTTTGTTTCGTATTCTTCCGAATCCTCATGTATCTTTGTTGCCTTAATAACATCTCGAATTTTCTTATGGATCGTTTGTGGGGTAATCCCAAATTTCTCGTTATATGCTTCTTGCTGTTCTCGTCTTCGCTTCGTTTCTTGAATCGCAATGTCCATCGATTTCGTCATATTGTCTGCATACATAATGACCCGACCTTCTGCATTTCTCGCTGCACGGCCAATCGTCTGGATGAGGGATCTTTCAGAGCGCAAAAAGCCTTCTTTATCCGCATCTAAAATGGCCACGAGCGACACCTCTGGAATATCCAGTCCTTCACGAAGAAGGTTGATTCCAACAAGCACATCATATTTACCGAGACGCAAATCACGGATAATCTCAATCCGCTCAAGGGTCTTAATTTCTGAATGCAGGTAATTTACCTTGATTCCGATTTCTTTTAAGTAATCAGTAAGATCCTCAGACATTTTCTTCGTCAGTGTGGTCACAAGCACACGCTCATTTTTCTCAACTCGTGAATGAATTTCTCCAATTAAGTCATCAATTTGTCCTTCAATCGGACGGACTTCAATAATTGGATCAAGTAATCCTGTTGGACGGATAATTTGTTCCACAACCTCAGGCGTTTTCTCAAGCTCGTATGGACCAGGCGTTGCTGATACATGAACGATATGATTGATATGCTTTTCAAACTCATCAAAGGTGAGCGGTCTGTTATCAAGTGCTGATGGCAGGCGGAATCCGTGATCAACCAACACTTGCTTTCTCGCTTGGTCCCCGTTGTACATGGCACGGATTTGCGGAATCGTCACATGCGATTCATCGACAACAATCATAAAGTCATCTGGGAAATAATCAAGCAGTGTGTAAGGTGTTGAACCAGGAGGACGCAAGGTCAGATGTCTTGAATAATTCTCGATTCCTGAACAAAAACCCATCTCTCTCATCATCTCAAGGTCATATCTTGTCCGCTGCTCAAGGCGCTGCGCTTCAAGCAATTTTCCATTTTCGAGAAGCTTTTCGAGCTGTTCTTCTAGCTCTTGTTCAATATTGATAATGGCTTTTTCCATTTTTTCTTCTCTTGTGACGAAGTGAGATGCTGGGAAAATGGCCACGTGGTCACGATCACCAAGTATTTCTCCGGTCAGCGCATCCACTTCACGAATACGTTCAATTTCATCACCGAAAAACTCCACTCTGATACAATGCTCATCTCGTGAAGCAGGAAAAATCTCAACGACGTCTCCTCTGACTCGGAAGGTTCCGCGCTGAAAATCTATATCATTACGAGAATACTGAATATCCACCAGCTTACGAAGGAGCTGATTGCGTTCAATCTCCATTTCAGTGCGCAAAGACAGCACAAGCTCTCTGTATTCCTCTGGCGAACCTAAGCCATAAATACAGGACACACTGGCAATGATGATGACATCCCTTCTCTCAAATAACGAGGACGTAGCCGAGTGTCTCAGCTTATCAATCTCATCATTGATGCTGGCATCTTTCTCAATAAATGTATCGGTCTGAGGTACATATGCCTCTGGCTGATAATAATCATAGTAACTCACAAAATATTCAACAGCATTATTCGGGAAAAATTCCTTGAATTCACTGTATAACTGACCGGCAAGTGTCTTATTATGCGCAATGACAAGCGTCGGTTTGTTCACTTCTTTGATCAGGTTGGAGACAGTAAAGGTCTTTCCCGTACCTGTAGCACCTAACAGCGTTTGATGCTGTTTCCCCTGATGGATCCCCTCAACAAGCTTTTCAATCGCCTTTGGCTGATCTCCTTGGGGCTGATAGTTAGAAACTAATTCAAAGCGGTCACTCACATCAAAGCCTCCGTTTCGTTACGAAATCTATCTAATGAATATATTATCATAAAAGAACACAAAAATACGAACTAAAGTTCGGCTCTCGCTTGATTTTTATTTCCAATACAGTCATACCCTCTCTCCCTTGGCAAATAACCCTCTTAAGAAAACCTTCCTTTCAGTATGGAACATTTTGGAGTGAGATATTCGATGAGCAGAAAAAGAAAGCTGTGCTTACTAGAAATCGTAAGCACAGCTCTTGTTTAAAACATGTCAGCTTTCAGCATTAAGATAACATCATTGATGTTTTTCAGCTTTTTCTCTCTTTTCGATTTCTTTTTTAGCCATAAACAAAGCCCCAGCTACTAAAGAAATAATATCTAATCCCACAATAAAGTAGGTTTCTGTATAGCCTTTCATATACGAAGCAAATAAAAGCGCTGCTGTTAACGCAATGCCTACGTAATGATTATAAGTAACCTTTGAAAATAAAATAACGAGCAGGAAAGGAAAAACTAGTGCAAATATGGCTTTTGTAATCACAAAAACCCTCCCTCTTCATGGTCTACTTCCTTGATTATAGTAAAGATTGGCATATTGAACAATTCACAGTTTTCAATTTTGCCTTTTTTCTTCATGTTCGGAGACTTTTCTTTTAGAAATAGCAGAAAATTAGTGAGATTGTCCCCTTTGTAAAGATAGGTCTTTCCGTCTTTGACAATAACATCCAATCAATTCTATGATTAAAATGATAGTGCGCACTATCATTTTAAAAAATAGAGAGACATACAAATCATTGGCTATTTGGATAAGGGGGCATTCCCATGTATTCAGTTTTATTTCATGCGGCTGAAGAATCCGCATCACTCGCAGGGGCAAAAGGCCTGAATTTAATTAAATTAAACAATCACGGCCTGCCAGTCCCAGATGGATTTATTATTAAAACCAACAGCTTTGAAAGCTTTCTTTCATATCACAATCTGCAGCCAGCAGAACAAAACCTTTCTCAAAAAATCAAAGAAGCATCGTTTCCTTCACAAATGGAAGCAGAGCTGATCTCGTCCTTTCAATCCTTGCGGAAGACTTATCCCTCAGTTGCAGTACGATCCTCTTCTGTTGCTGAAGATCTCGAAGGCGCCTCGTTTGCAGGACAGTACGAGACCTATTTAAATATCAAAACAAATGAAGAATTTTTACAGGCGGTCAAAGAATGCTGGTCTTCTTATTTTGCAGCGAGAGTCACAGAATATAAGGAAGAGATGAATGAAAACGAGGAAGAGATGCCGCTTATGGCCGTTGTCGTTCAAGGATTGATCCATTCTGACGTCTCCGGTGTCATCTTTAGTGAGAACCCCATATCGGGGAAACCAAATGAAATGATGCTGACCGCAAGCTACGGATTGGGAGAAGCAATTGTCTCCGGTCTTGTGACACCAGACACGTTTATTGTAGATAAAGAGAACTTTTCGATTGAAAAAACACTTGGGGCGAAAGAGCTACAAATTGTTCCTTTCCAAGAGGGTGTCATCGAGGAACCAGTAGCGGAGGAAATGGCTGGCCAGTTTTGCTTAAACGATGATCAATTGATAGAAATCGCACAAATCACAAAACAAGTAGAAGAACTTTACGGACATGGAGTCGATATCGAATTTGGAATTGCAGATGGGTCGTTTTATTTACTTCAAGCGAGGCCGATTACTACAGCTCTCCCAAAAGCAGTAAATGAAACAGCGGGTGCTTCTTTTCAAATGAAGCCAGATGAGCTGCAGGATTTCTGGATTTCAATGGATGATCATATGCCTGGCCCAACGAGCCCTCTTTTCTCAAGCCTGATCATACCAGCCTTAAAAAGCGGGATGAAGAAAAATGGAGAAAAGTATCAAGTACCTGATATGAACATCAAAGATATTAAGCTTTACAGAGGCCACTTATACTCAGCACCGGCACTCCCAGAAGCGCAAGAGGGAGCTGCACCCGTTTTTGATGAACGTATATTTGAGCTATTTCCGCATTTAAGTGAACGGATGTATGAGATTCTAGAGAAAAATTTCTTCCCATTTTACGAAAAACTCGATCGCCAAATGAATGAACCTATGACCATTGAAAAAGCCATCATCGGCTTTGAAGAATTAAAGGATTTTTACATTCAAGCATATGATGATCATTTTGATATCGTCACACCGCAAGTCATACTATCATCTATCATTGAAGACATGCTTGTAACATATACCGGTGATCAAACACAAGTCGTCTTGCTGCACGAAATGATGATAGGCGTGATGAACAAATCTCTTGAAACAGACAAGCTGCTATCTGATATAGCAAAGGATGTCCTTCAAGATCCAGAACTTCATCAGGCATTTATTCATCATGAAAAGAACCCGGACCTGTTATATGCACTCAATCAATCCGAAAAAGGGAAACATTTCATTTCGAAATTGGAGGATTTTCTCCAAGTTTACGGCTGGCGATCTGTTAAAAGTCATGACCTTACGGATGAGACTTGGGTAGAAAACCCGGAGTTTATATTAGATATCATCAGAAATAACATCCAGTCCCAATGTGATTTTGATGAAGAATTTGCAAAAGCAGTGATCAAAAGACAAGAGACGTATAAACATTTTATGAGTCAAGTGAAGGATGAGTCGTTTAAAACAAAATTTGAGACGCTGTATCAATTTGCCCTTCAAGCAGCGAATATCCGAGATGACCACCACTTCTACATTGATGCAATGTTAGATGCAAAAGCCCGGGTATATCTATTAAAAATTGGTGAGCTTCTCGCAAAAAAAGGAGCCATTCCTCATCAAGAAGATCTTTGGTATCTCTACGATGAAGAGGTACAAAAAGCGCTCACAACGTCTATCTCATTCGATTCGGTTATCCAGCAAAGAAAAATGGAAATGAAAGAAAATGAAGCCATTCAACCACCAGCTTACACTGGCACTCCAACTGAAGCTGAATTGCAGCAAGTGGAAAGAATGCTTGGTTCATTAAGAGAAAATGATAACAACACACACGATGTGATCCATGGAATTGGCGCATCCAGCGGTATTGTTTCTGGAAGAGTAAAAGTCATTACATGTGCTGATGAATTCTCACAATTTCAAAAGGATGATATATTAGTTTGTAAAACGACTACACCTTTATGGACGAGCTTATTTAGAGATGCGAAAGCAGTCATCACCGATGCTGGAGGCATTTTATCTCATTCAGCTATTATTGCAAGAGAGTATATGATGCCAGCTGTCTTAGGTACTAGAATAGCAACTGAAACACTTCAATCCGGTGACCTTGTGACCGTAGATGGCAGCAATGGGCGTATTCAGATATTAAAGCAGCATTCGCGTTCATAAACTTATCATTTGGATGATATTGGCGCTCATAGGTTTTATCGGTATACTTACTTTGTTGCAAACACATTCATAACCTGAGGTGAGTATGCTTGTTAAAATCTACAAATCAACGAATCATTCGCGCAACAATGGATTTATTAACTGAAAAGGGCTATCAAAAAACAACAACCAAAGAAATAGCAACAAAAGCGAATGTGAGTGAAGCAACTATTTTTCGCAACTTTAAAAACAAACGCGGCGTCATTGCTGCCATTATGAAAATGAAATCAACACCGACAAAAACCCTAGAAGCAGAATTTAAAGGCGATTTATACACCGATTTAAAGTTTCTCGGCACCTATTTCCTTGAAGATTTGACTTCAAAAAAAGAATTTATTTATATCAGCATGCGAGAACCAGCTATGTTTAAGGACTTAACCAGTCATGAAAAGATATATCCTCAAGAACTAAGAGAAATGCTGATACAATATTTCAAAAAGATGGGTGCCGAGCATCTTGTATTAAAAGGAAAAGAAGACATTTATGCAGACATCTTCATTAGTACGTATTTTGGATTTTTCATTCAGCAGCTAGAGCAAGATCTACAACTCGTGCTCACACAAAAAGAAGATTTTATTGAGATATGCACACACATTTTCATGAGAGGAATTTCTCCCGCTTAAAGGGTGAAATTCTTCTTTTTTACAAAAGGTGGTATACACATTGAGGTTAAAAAAAGAGAGTTTGGTCATCTATTCTTTGTTGCTTGGAGCTATACTAGTTCCAGTCAACTCAACGATGATCGCTGTCGCTCTATCATCCATTTCAACTTATTATAATCAATCCCTTTCAAACATCACTTGGGTTGTCACAATTTATCTTATTGTCATGGCAGTCACTCAGCCTATCGCTGGTAAGTTAGGAGATATATATGGACACCGGCGAATGTATTTAATTGGGGTCATGCTCTTTTTAATTGGCTCGATTGGATGTGCTTTAGCACCTAATCTAGCTTTTCTTATCACTTTTCGTTCCATTCAAGCAGCTGGTGGTGCTATTTTAACACCGAATAGCATTGCATTGATTCGTGCAACAGTATCCCCCGAAAAACTGTCTAAAACAATGGGATACTTTGGGTTTGGAGCCGGTATTGGTGCCGCACTTGGACCTTTTATTGGTTCGATTCTTATTCAGAGTTTTGATTGGCACTCTATATTCTTTGTAAATATCCCATTCTTGTTCCTTACACTTGTGACCGGCGTATTACTCATTCCAAAAATAAACCATACACGCTTACAAGCAAATGTGGACATCATTGGTTCATTGTACTTAACCATCGGGATTGCCACACTCATTCTATGCACAAAAAGCCATTTGCTAAATGAATACTTGATCTATGGAATTCTAGCGTTGATCGTCATTCCATTATTCTTTATACATGTACGGAAAGTAAAGAATCCGATCATCGATTTATCGCTTTTTAAAAACAGTTCATTTACAAATGCAAACCTGTCGATCATGCTAAGTAATTTTGTCATGTATGCCATCCTTCTAATTATGCCGCTGTTTATGGAGCAACAACTTTCACTGTCTCATACACAAAGCGGTATCATTCTATCGGTATTTTCTCTTTGCATGTCTATTAGTGGCTTGCTAGGGGCAAGACTCCATCCGAAAAAAGGCGCCAAAAAAATGATTGGCTTTTCATTTATCTGTCTCACTTTATCAGGGATCATGTTAATCACACTCAGTCAGTACCCTACCTTACCACTGCTTATCGTGACACTTATCGCAGGTGGAATTTCATCAGGGATTGGAATGACTAGTATGCAGATGGCTTCTTTAACGTCTGTTGATCAAAGCTTATCCGGTTCAGCATCTGGTATTTTCTCTACCTTTCGATATTTTGGCAGTATCATTTCGTCTACATTGATTGGGATCATGAGTGGTTTTCAATCTTTATTTATTGTATTAATGGGCGCAGGCATTCTTGGTTTCTTTTTATCTCAACGTGTAAAAACAAAATCAACCTCCCCATCATCTGAACATTCCGCCTAATGGCTCCCTTGCTCTATGTCTATTTAGAGCGAGGGAGTTTTTCATCATTTGTATCACTGTAAGCTATAGCAAGTGCATCTATCAAATCCTGAAAATCATCTTTTAAAGAAGGAAAAATGGCATATGGACAGACAAAAAAGGAACTTCAGGTGCAAATTGTCTCCCCTCACTCACCTAAAAACTCTTTTTCATTCTTTTCAGCATAGATAACTTCAATTTTTTTTCACAATTTTTGTGGTATGATTTTGAAAATAGAGAACGCAAAGGAGCGGAAGAATGGAACGTATGAAATATGTTTTAATCTGTTTATCAGCTCTACTTTTATTCTTGACAGGCTGTGGAAAAGAACAGCAATTTACACCGCCAGGCAGCTCTCAATCGATCGCTGTCATCTCTCAATTAAAAAAAGCCTCCTTTTCAATAGTTGATATACAAAAAAATAAAATGCTCTCTTCTGTGGATTTAAAACACCCACTTACTGATCTTATTCAAATTAATAAAGACGTCATCATCGCTACAAGTAAAGAGGGAGAATCCCTTATTGAAATCAATCTAAAAAATGGGACAGCAACAGATTATATGAATGTGGATAAAGGGCTGACTTCCCTTACATATGATGCAGCTTCTCATACATTAATTGCTGCAAATTCGCAGAAAAATGTCGTTTATTTTATTGATACGAAGAGTAAAAAAATAAAATCAACTGTGAAAACCGGAAAATTACCTTCTTCTATGACACTTTCTTCATCAGGTGTTTTATTTGTTTTAAATGCAGAAAGTCATACTGTCTCAGTTATAGATATTAAAAAGGAAAAAAATATACGTACGTTTTCTGTACTTGAACGGCCTTCTGGGATTCATTTTGATGGACAGTCCATTTGGATCGGCGGCCATGGTAAACAAGGTACCTTAAATAAAAGTATTCTTGCTTATGACCCTAAAACAGGCAAAAAACAGCGAGAAATAAAGCTAGGCGTTATGCCTGTTGCATTTTTTCCAGAGAAAAATTCTTCTACTTTATATGTACTATGTCATGGAGATCATACGCTATACAAAGTAGATACCAAAACAAATAAGCAGCTTGCTTCTGTTGAAACTGGTCAAAATCCGAATTATATCACCGCTGATACGACATCAATTTATGTGAGTAACTTGGATGACAACTCAGTATCCATCATCGATAAACACTCACTTATTATGAAAAATCAACTAAATGTCCCATCAGGACCTTATGCTATCGTGTTGGAGGAAAAGAAATGAAGGAACAAATGCGTATTTTAATCGTAGATGATGAGCTTGATATGCTTGAGTTAATCGGGTCTTTTTTAAAGAGACATGGCTTTCACATTACAACTGCGAATAATGGAAAAGATGCCTTGCATCAGCTTGAAAAGGAATCTATTGACCTTGTTGTATTAGATATCATGATGCCTGACATGGATGGATTTGAAGTCTGTCAGCGTATTCGACAAACATCTCAAATTCCAATTTTATTTTTAACAGCAAGGAGTTATGAGGAGGACCGAATTAGAGGACTTGAAATTGGAGCAGATGACTACATCATGAAACCTTTCAGTCTGCGTGAGCTTGCAGCAAGAATTGAAACAACCCTGAGACGAATTAGAGGTCTTTCGCTAAAGCGCAGCCGAATACAGATTGGTGACATGGAGATTGATCAAGATGGCAGACAAGTTTACCTCCATCAACAGCCCGTTAATTTAACAAGAAGAGAATTTGATTTACTCATGTTTCTTTTGCTCAACCAAGGACAAGTGTTTTCAAGAGAACACCTTTATCAAAAATTGTGGGAATCACATTCAACGAGCGGCTCTTTAAGAACAGTCGATACACATATCAAAACGCTGCGACTGAAATTAAAGGAAGCAGAACGATATATTAAAACCGTTTGGGGTGTCGGCTATAAGTTTGAGGAGGAAGAATGAAGCCATTATCGATTAAAAAGAAAGTACTCTTCTTAATCCTTGCAGTAATCGGAATCGTTGCAGCCTCAGCGCTTGCCCTTACCTTTTACTTATACCAGCATTTATATATTGATAAACAGATCGATTCCTTAAGTTTGCAAGGTAAGAAGCTGGCAGAAATCTATCACACACACGGGAAAGACAAGTATTTTACCGACAGAATGAAATGGGCAAATGACTCAAGTCAGGCGAACGTTATTTTTACAGATGATCCAATGGAACTTTCAAGTGGACTTCCTTTTGATACGGACACAAATGACAATCTCATTACGTTCAAGGAACGCCAAAAGCTCCTTCAAGGTGAAACCGTCGTGTTAATTAGAGAACACCCAAAGTTTCACCAAGATATTCTTGGCATCGCCATTCCTGTTTTCTCAAGCAATGATGATCTATCGGGGACTATTTTCCTCTCCATGCCCTTATCAGATGTATATGAACCCTTTGTTCAAATTAGATTGACGCTTGGTATATCCATCTTATTGATTATGCTCCTGATATTCTTGATCGGATATAAGAGCTCCAATAAAATTGTGCAGACCATTAATAAAATGAAAGAAATTGCAATAGAAATGGAATCTGGTGATTTTTCAAAACGAATGGCCGTAACCAAAAAAGGAGATGAGTTAAACCAGCTTAGCCGCTCCTTTAATAAACTGTCTTCAACTCTCGAAAAAGTTGAACAGCACCGCAGAGAATTTCTTGCGAATGTCTCTCACGAACTTAGAACGCCTTTAAGTTATATGAAAGGCTATGCAGAAGGAATTGAAGAAGGGATCATTGATCAAAAGAAAGGGATGCAAATCATCCAAGATGAGGCCACACGTTTAAGCCGTCTTGTGCACGATCTTTTAGATCTTGCACAGTTAGAAGGAGACTCTTATCCACTAACGATGGAGCCAATTGTCTTTGCACAGCTGATCCACGATGTTCTTGATCAAATGGCATTCGTCGCTGATAAGAAAAGCATTACTTTCAAACGAACGCTTGAAGAGGATTGTATTGTTTATGGTGATAGCGACCGTCTCCAACAAGTGATACGTAATTTACTGGACAATGCCATTCATTACACGCCATCTGGGAAATCAATATCAATTGAATTACAAGTTCACCAAAGTGTTGCTGAATTTAGAGTGACTGACGAAGGCAATGGTATTCCAAAAGAAGATCTTCCACATGTTTCTGAGCGATTTTATCGTGTAAATAAAGCACGAACAAGAAAAGATGGCGGCTCTGGCCTTGGATTAGCCATTGTCTATCAAATCATCAAAAAACACCATGGGACATTCAACATTCAATCTGAGCCTGGGTTTGGTACAACAGCCATCATTCAACTTCCCAATGCTCCATTCAATGAGAGCTCACCTACTCTATAGCTACTCACATACTTTACTCTCATTGGAATCACTATTTTATCTGATAAATTCAGTATCCATAGAACTTTCTACAACTTGAACAGCTCTTTTCATTAAGAGCTGTTTTTATTTCTAAAAAATAAAAAAATGGCCTTTTTTTATTAACATTTTATTCATATTTGCTTGTTACACTTTTTTCAAGTGAAGAAAAAGGAGTGACATGCTTTTGATCAGACGTTTTCAGAAATTTGATATTTATTTATTTTTCATATTGATCTTATCTGCCATCTTAAACATTTATAACATTTGGGAAGATGATACGGTGAATGCGTATTATACTGCGGCTGTCACAAGTATGATGCAAAGCTGGCATAATTTCTTCTTTGCTTCATTTGATCCAGCAGGATATGTCACGGTGGATAAACCCCCGCTCACCTTCTGGCTGCAAACGATGAGTGCCAAAATTTTTGGTCTCCATGGATGGAGCGTCATCTTGCCTCAAGCTTTAGCAGGCATTGGATCTGTTTATCTGATCTATCGTCTTGTCAAACCAACTTTTGGTCAAGCAGCGGCAAGATTAGCGGCACTTATCATGGCGTGTACACCTATTGCGGTTGCTGTATCTCGCACAAATAATATTGACAGCTTACTTGTCTTTATACTTTTACTAGCAACAGGAATGATGTTCAAGGCTGTAAAACAGCAAAAGGTTCTTTGGGCGATTGTTTCATTTGCGATGATTGGCGTCGGCTTTAATACAAAAATGCTACAAGCCTATATGATCGTACCAGCACTCATTCTTTTTTACATCATTGCCTACCGAACGACATGGAAGAAAAAGTTGTTATCACTGATGATTTCAATGATTGTTCTTTTAGGTGTATCTGCTTCTTGGTCTATAGCGGTTGATCTCACTTATAAAGACAATCGCCCTTATATGGGATCAAGTCAATCGAACTCAGCTCTAGAATTAGCCTTTGGTTACAACGGTCTTCAGCGGTTGACTGGTCAACAGTCTGGCGGGGGAGGCGGCACAAATCAGGGTGAGGGACAGCCACCTCCACAGCAGGGTGATCAGCAAAATGACAATGATTCATCCACCATGCCTCAGCCGCCATCTAATGAAAATCAAAACAACTCAGACAATTCAAACCAATCATCCAGTCAGGAACAGCCTTCAATGCAAGGACCACCAAGCAGTGCAAACGGCACAACACCACCTGATATGACTTTAGGCGGTAATGGTGATGGACCGCCAAATGGCGTGGGCGGAAAAATGGGAAATGGCTCCGGCATGTTTGGTACAGGAACCAAGGGACCTCTACGTCTGTTCCAATCTGAACTATCCGATCAAATCAGCTGGCTGCTTCCATTTGCAATCTTCGGTGCGATTGGTATCTTCTTCTCGACTGCCTTTGAAAGAAGACGTCTCAATACAAAACAAAAAGAAACTCTATTTTGGTTAGCTTGGCTTATACCTGTTGCTGCATTTTTCAGTGTAGCAGGATTTTTCCATCATTATTATTTGATCATGCTGGCACCACCAATTGCTGTATTAGCAGGAGCCGGATGGGTTTCGATGACACAATTGCTTCAAACAGGAACTGGGTTTAAAAAATGGCTGCTTCCATTTGCGATATTCGTTACAACAGCATTTGAAATCTTTATCCTATCCACTTTTACAAGCACGATCGGTCTTGGACTAAGCATTGCAGTCGGTATCATTGGTGTTGGAACAATCCTTTCTCTGCTTTTGATAAAAGGAAAAGAAAAACGAAAACAATTCGTGTCTCTCATCGCCATCCTTTGCATGCTGATTGCACCACTATACTGGGCAAGCACACCTCTTCTTTATGGAGGAAACAGTATGCTTCCAGAGGCTGGGCCTCAGCTTGCCACTTCAAGTGGCAGCATGAGTTCACAAGTCAATGAAAAGTTGATCAGCTATCTTGAGAAAAACAATACGGGAGAAGAGTTCCTATTCGGAACAACAGATGCAACCACTGCTTCACCTTACATTATTAAAACAGGAAAAGCTGTTATGGCATTAGGTGGATTTAGTGGATCTGATAACATTCTCACACTTAGTGAATTCAAACAGCTCGTCAAAGACGGCAAAATCAAATACTTCTATCTTTCTGGTATGAGAGGCGGCAGCTCTGACATTCTAACTTGGATTCAAAAAAATGGAAAAGAAGTATCTGCTTCTAAATGGCAGAACAGCTCTACATCCAAAACAAACCAGCAAACAGACAGACAACAACCAGAACAAAATGATCAGTCAAATGGACCAATGGGCGGAATGGAGAGCGGCACTCTTTATGAACTATCCGTTGATTAATTCATCTATTAAAAGGGAGGAACGATGACTGATGGAAAAGAACATACGATATTCTATTGTAGTCCCAGTCTATAATGAAGAGCTTGTGATCCATGAATCCTATCAGCGACTGAAAACAGTCATGGATTCGGTGGGAGAAGCATACGAGCTTCTCTTCGTTAATGACGGTAGTATGGATCGAACAGCTGAACTAATTAAAGTGTATTCCCAAAACGATCCGAATGTAAGACTCATTGATTTCTCACGTAACTTCGGACACCAAATTGCAATTACAGCTGGGATGGATTATGCAAAGGGTGAAGCTGTCATCGTGATAGATGCAGACCTACAAGATCCGCCTGAATTGATATTAGAGATGATCGCAAAATGGAAAGAAGGCTATGAAGTCGTATACGCCGTGCGCACCAAACGAAAAGGTGAAACTTTTTTCAAAAAGCAAACAGCTTCCCTTTTCTATCGCGCTTTACGTCAAATCACCGAAGTAGATATCCCAATCGACACCGGCGACTTCAGGTTAATGGATCGTAGAGTGTGCCATGAAATGAGAAAAATACGAGAAAAAAATCCATTTGTTCGCGGTCTAGTCAGCTGGGTAGGTTTCAAACAAATTGCAGTAGAGTACGTTCGAGATGAACGTCTAGCAGGAGAAACAAAATATCCGCTCAAAAAGATGCTTAAGCTCTCGATGGATGGAATCACTTCCTTTTCCTATAAACCTTTGAAGCTAGCAAGTATAGCAGGAATTGCCCTTTCCGCTATCGGATTCATTTCAATGTTTCTTGTACTTTACTTAAAGCTTTTTACAAACAGCACCATTACAGGATGGAGTTCATTAATTGTCATACAGCTGTTCTTTAGCGGCATTATCCTCTTTATGCTGGGAATGATTGGGGAATACATCGGCCGAATCTACGACGAGGCAAAAGATCGACCACTTTACATCGTAAGAGAGAGTTACGGACTTCAGTCAAAGCCACATCCTGTTCAACCCCCTGTTCATTTCAAGCAATACAAACAGCATTAAAAAAGCGTGTGAGACCTCTTTCAAGGTCCCGCACGCTTTTTGTATTAAGCAGCTGTTTCAAATCGCTTTCTGTTAATGAAGAAAGAAAGAGTAATCATCAGATAAATGCCCATGGTGACCATTGTTTGGACAATCGGAGTTGTTGACACAACGCCGATGAAAATGGCAATGATCGCAATCACAGAAAACCATGTTGTAAAAGGATACAGCTTCACGCGATATCCTCCTGGTTCTGCTACACTTCGAGATTTTAAATGCCCGACAGCAATAATAAACCAGATGAATAAGACCGTATAGCTTAAAGATCCCATTAAATAATTAAAAGTTTGACTTCCTACAAAAAGAGAAATCAATACAGCGGCATACAATGTAGATGTACACACTAGGATTGCTCTAACAGGCACCTGCTGTTTTGATAGCTTTGAGAAGCCCTTCCATACACGTCCATCCATCGCTTGCGTATAAAGTACCCTTGAGGATGCGTACAGTCCAGAGTTCATAGAAGACAAGATCGCTAGTAAAATGATACCGTTCATGATATCACTTGCGTATGGCACGCCAATTGTTGCAAACACGGTGACGAATGGACTCACTTGCTCATTGTTTACTTGATTCCAAGGAATCAAGCTGACGATGATGAAGAACGGCAGTACATAGAAACCGATGATTCGTACAAATGTACTTTGAATAGCCTTTGGAATGACTTTTTCAGGGTTTTTTGTTTCTGCTAATGTGACCCCAATCATTTCCGTTCCGCCATATGAATACACCACAACAAGCATAGCCGCAATTAAGCCGCCCGTTCCATTCGGGAAAAATCCTCCGTGGCCGGTTAAGTTGGATAATCCCGGTGCTGCATGCTGACCAAATGAGACAAAAAGCATGGTTAACCCAATGATAATAAATAAAATAATGACAGCAATTTTAATAGAAGCTAACCAGTACTCCGTCTCAGCAAACATTTTAACGGAACAAACATTGATCAATGTCACAACAAGTGAAATGATTAACACAAGTATCCAAATCGGCACCTGTGGGAACCAGTACTGAATAAAGATCGCAGATACGATCGCTTCTGCTGCAATGTTCAGCACCCACATTTTCCAGTATATCCAGTCTAAGAAATAAGCCGGATACTTACCTAACACAGGTTCAATTAAATCACGAAACGTTCTTGCGCCAGGTCGTGCAACCGTCATTTCGGCAAGTCCTTGCATAATAAATAATAAAATAAGTCCACCAATCATATATGCCAAAATGACAGCAGGACCTGCGATATCAATAGCAGAGCTGCTTCCTTTAAACAGACCAGCACCAATTGCACCGCCAAGTGCGAGCATCATAATATGCCTTGACGTCATTGTTCGTTTTAACTGCACATGTTCCTTTTCCATTTTCTTTAGCTCCTTTAAATTTGAATCTTCAGACAAATATAAGATAAAAGCATATAAAAAGGCCAGTCATCTCCTTGAAGAGACGACTGACCTTGCAACCGCGTTACCACTCTAATTGATTCAACCATAGCTGAATCCATCTTAAAACCCGTTAACGGAGGTCACACGTAAAGACTTACTATTCATTCAGTCTTACCGCTCTTTGAGCGAGTTCAATGATTCGTTTTACTGCGTTGCACCAACCCGCAGCTCTCTTAAAAAACGGATGTTCATCTACTATTCTCAAGTCAAAGCGTTTATAGTCCATTTGTATATTCATCAAAGATTTTATTTTTTAAATATACTGACTAACCACGCAATTGTCAACATCCTTTTTCAGACATTCTCTTTTAACGAATCCAAACAGCTACTTCATCCATCGGACGGCGCGTTTTGCCGCGCTTCGGCTCGGTCACACGATAACCAAAGGCTGCCATGACAGAAATATCATACTGACCATCCTCAAGCAGCCCTTCTTCATCTAGAATGCGATGAATCTCATCGTAGCTGAATCCCTCGACTGGACATGAATCAATGCCAATTTGTGCAGCGGCTGTCATCATGTTTCCAAGGGCAATATACGTTTGTTTTGAAGCCCAATCAAAGAGCGTACGTTCATTTTCTAACAAATGAAGATCATTCTCTTGGAATTCTTGATAGCGTCCCTTCACCATCTCGAACGTTTCGTCTGACATTCCTTTGATTTGCTTGTTGATGTATTCTGCATATGCTGAATCATAACGGGCGTCTGTTCTTGCCAAGATGATCACAAAATGGCTGGCAGTCGGAAGCTGCTTTTGCGCTCCCCATGTATACTCTTTTAATTTTTCTCTAAATGCTTCATTTTGAACCACGAGGAACTTCCAAGGCTCAAACCCTACAGAGCTTGGGGAAAGTCTTCCTGTTTCTAAAATAAACGCAAAATCTTCCTCTGATATTTTTTTCACTGGATCAAACTCTTTTGTCGCATGGCGGAACTCATACGCCTCAATGATTTCTTTTTTTAATTGCTCTTTGTCTCGCATTGTATTCATCCTTTCTATTAACCAATTAGGGTGTGTGTTTCATCAATCCAATTTCTTTCCATTCACATATAGAAATTGTTATGATAAGAAAACAAACAGCCCGAATGTGTGATGTGATATCTCTATGGTATAAGAAAAGCTTCGAGTGATTCAAGTACGCACATTTTTGTTCGTTAGTTACCATCTTGTTCGTATATCACCAAATTTGCCTTAGAAAGGAGTCTTAAGATGAGTGCACCATCCAATCCAGTCAGTATTGTCAATCATGGCTGTCCCGTTTCAGTGACGACAAGTGTCATCGGAGGGAAATGGAAAGGAGTGATCCTTTATCATTTGACTTGCGGACCAAAACGCTACAATGAATTGCGCCGGCTTCTGCCAAGAATTTCTCAGCGTGTTCTCACACTGCAATTGCGTGAGCTTGAACAAGACGGCGTTGTTCATAGAGAAGTCTATGAAGAGGTTCCCCCTCGTGTCGAATATTCACTCACTTCTCTCGGAAATACCTTAAAGCCTATCATCTTCGCCATGCGTGAATGGGGCGAATCCTACGGGAAAGAAGCGCGCCCAAAAGAAAAAAGCTGCC
Organism: Bacillus sp. FSL K6-1000; assembly: GCF_038630785.1. Lineage (NCBI taxonomy): Bacteria > Bacillati > Bacillota > Bacilli > Caryophanales > Bacillaceae > Bacillus > Bacillus sp. FSL K6-1000. The sequence goes on from NZ_CP152042.1 coordinate 3,187,955, forward strand.
ATCTCTAGCAGCTTTTTTTAATATGAAATTGCCGTTGGTTCTTGCTGTGGATCATCCTTTACAAACAGGATGCCAAGCTGATGATGCTCCCCTTCGTAAGAAGCACGTTTCTCAAATCTTGTCTGACCATTTAAGCCAATGATCTCGAGCTTTGTCAGAGCACGATTGGTTTGAAGGGCTTCATAAAATTCCGAAACGGTTTTTACCTCAATTCCATTCACTTTTGTAATGACTTCTCCGATCTCAAGCTTTAAATCAGCCGCTGGTGTATTTGGAATAATTCCTAGCACCATCAGCCCTTGATTACGCTTAGAGAAGTAGAACGGGGCAGCATTGTCATTGACCCTCTGCTTCCACGAGAGAAAGGCTCTTCCTATCACCGCAATCAATACAGCTCCCCAAGCAATCGGTTCAAACCAAATACTTGCAGCACCTAATAAGGCGACAGCGAGTCCGAGCATGAGAATACGCCGAGCTGTAATTTGAATACTAACAATTGGCAGTGAGCCTTGAATTCTCTGACCGAATCCGATGATATAAGGAATCAAAATAAATGAAAAGCTTTGATCATGCACTTGAAGCACCGGCCACCATGGCAGAGAAGAAGTGAATTCACCTGCCGGCATCAGCAAAACAAGCGGTAAAAGCCACAGACGGTTTGCCCGCTGCTGACCAATTAAAAGTCCTCTCGCACTCATCACCATAGCAGGCGATGTACGTAAATGCGCCGTTCGATAGGCTAGAATCCCCTCGGTCATTAATAAAAGTCCTAGCAGAATGACAACGGCTGATGCATTCATCATTGAGAGCTGCGGCAGCCAAGAATGACTCACTTGGAAATGCATCAGTCCAAGTGCCGCAATAAAACTGAAACCGAGTGTGTATGCAGACGAAAGCGCACTCGCCTTAAAGAATAAAGAGAAAACGATGGTCATCGCTGCAATCAGCACGATGAATCCAGGGGGGAGGGCAATCCCTAAGCCTACTGAAATGACGGATAGGCATATCCCTAGAATCCATCCCTTTGAATATGTAAATTTAAGTTCATCGTATACATCTTCTATTCTTGTTTGAAACGCTTTTCTCTCCCGCTTTACGCGGATGTAGCCATGCAATAGGCTGATTAATATCATGAAATAAAAAAGAGGATGGATTAAAAACAGACCGACCGCTTTTAATCCGGCTCCCATCCACTCCGAGCTCATTATCGTTCACCGCCCAAGTCAAGCATTTTCTCTTATTCTATCAAATAAATCGATGCTTGACATCAGGTTTATTTCTCCTGATTCATCCAAAGTGTGACATTCGACAGTGAAAAATCTTTTAAGTAGTGATTGACATCTACATCTAGTATGCCGCCGAGCAGCTGCATCGACCTCTTGATGTCGGTTAAGTTTATACCAAGTCTCTTATGATTATCCATTAAATAATTGAAGTATATCTCAGCACAGTCTTCATCGATTTCGTCGACTGATTCTACCGTTGTGTAATTGACCAAGTACCTGCTTAACAGCATGAGCAGACTTAATGCCTTTGTAGCGGAAAACGTCACATCTTTCGAACGACTCTTAAGTTCCTCTACCAACTCGTAATATTTTTTCTCTCTCACAATACTTGCCCTTTTCAATTGTGTACCCCCATTTACTAGTTCTTTTAAGAAAAGCGCAAACCTCGGTACAGCTTAATGCTCAAGCTGAATATCCGCAAAAAATAAAATATTTAAAATGAGTGCTACTTTTTATTGTAAGAATTATTTATGTAACATACAACTTTCAAAAGTTTCATTTTCATGACATGTTTAAATCAACAGAAAGTCTCTTATATACATATGTTATCGGGTAAAATCGAAGGAATGTTATGTTTTTTGTAAAATAAATGAATATATTTCTCGATATAATTTATTTTTAATCATAAATTATTACATGTTCATGACACTTATGAACCAAAAAAAAGAGGCTATTATTCGCCTCTTTATTTTTTAAGATATAGTGCTTTTAGTGCAGTCTGTAATTGAAGGTCATTTTTTTCGTATGATTTCACTTCATCCACCATTTTGTTCATCATTTCCGCTGTTTTCAAATCAATGACACCTGATTTATCGAGATTGTATGTGCTTTGGAAGGCAAGTACGGCCTTTTTCGTTTCTTCATCAAAGTATCCATCTACTCTGCCAGGGTCAAATGACAATCCCTTTAACAGCGTCTGGGCTTGTCTCACTTCTTCATTGTTCATATCAAGCTGAAGCGGTTCTTTTAGCTGAAGCGGACCTGCGGTAAAGTAATCCGGCTGATGAATTGCAATTGTCGGTACGACGCCTTTTTTGTGAATCCAATTGCCTTTTGGCGTGAGCCATTTATACAGCGTTAATTTAATATTACTTCCATCTCCCATCGGAACCGCCTGCTGCACAGTTCCTTTTCCAAAGGAGACATCACCGACGACTTCATACTTGCCAGCTTCTTTCATGGCTCCAGCAAGTATTTCCGAAGCGGAAGCACTGCCTTTATCAATTAAGACATTGACTGGGTAAGGTTTTTGTTCTTTCAGTTTTGAAAAATATCGTTTCCGGTCGCCATTCCGTTCTGCGATTTGAATATAGGGCTGATCTTTCGTAATAAAATGCTTCAAAATATCTTCCACACTTTGCAGATAGCCGCCAGGGTTTCCTCTCACATCCAGTACAAGGCCTTCTATGCCCTTTTTCTCGAGCTGTTTCAGGCTTGACGTGAAATCCTTCGCCGTATCTTCAGAGAAGCTGGAGATCGCAATATAGCCTGTTTTATGCCCATTGACCTCTTTTACAGAGGAAGTCACTGTTTCAAGCGGGATTTCCTCTCGTTTGATATGGAACGTTAGCTCTTTTTCAATCCCATTTCGTTTGATTGTTAAGGCGACAGAAGTTCCTTTTTTCCCTCTTATTTTCAGCACAGCATCGTTTAAGCTTTTTTCTTTCATCGGTTCACCGTCAATGCTGATGACTTCATCTTTCGGCTTTAGACCCGCTTTTGCCGCAGGGGATTTTTTAAAGGCGGAGACGATAATGATTTTTCCTTCATCCATCCCCACTTCTGCCCCAATCCCCTCAAAGGAAGAATCAAGCGAATCAGAAAATTGCTTTGCGGTTTGCTTGTCCATGTATACTGAATATGGATCGTTTAACGTCGAAAGCATTCCTTGGATCGCGCCTTCAAGCAGCTTTTGCCGATCCACTTCCTCTACATATTCATTCGAAATAAGGTCATAGGCTTTCTCGATCTTTTCCATCCCATTCTCTTTTGCCTTATCACTTGATTGAGCTTGTCCAGCCATTGCAGCAGCTGCTTGCGGTGACTCCGCATGAGTTCCCTCTTTATGCGTCATCACACCTGCACTTATTAAGAGAACGACACTTGCCATAATAGATGCGATTTGTTTTTTCATATTTGGCCTCCTTCTTCAACTCTTCCTGATGACCTGAGTTATTATATGCCAGAAGAAGGGATTTCATGTAAAGACATTCTCCCGTGAAGGCTTGACGAATCATTTTATTAGGTGTAATTTTTATTTTGTTATGATTGAGAAGGAGTCTTCGCTATGTATATTATCTTGACGATGCTTTTATTAGGAATTTTATTAGGTTTTGTAGGAGCAGGCGGGGCGGGATTTGTCATCGCATTGCTTACATTAGTTTTTGATATCCCTATCCATACAGCACTCGGGACGTCATTAGCCGCTATGGCATTTACGACACTATCAGGTGCATACAGCCACTACAGGGAAGGGAACATTCAGTTAAAATCTGGTTTGATTGTCGGGGCTCTGGCTTGTATTGCTTCTTTTGCCGGGGCTAAGGTCGCTCCTTTTATTCCAGAAGAGAGTCTGCACTATTTAACAGCAGGGATGCTTTTTTTATCCGCTGTTTTTATGATGATCAAACTATTTGTTCTTAATGAAGAGGCTGAGCAGCAGCCGCTTTCTTCACGCCAGCTGATGACAAGAGGCATTATTTTAGGCCTTGTGTCTGGAATGCTGTCAGGCATGTTTGGTATCGGGTCTGCACCGTTTATTCAAGTAGGACTTTTGATTTTACTGAAGCTGTCGATTCGGCAAGCTGTTGGCACGACGATGCTTGTCATTATTCCGATTTCCATCGGCGGTGGAATTGGATATATTTCAGAGGGCTATGTTGATTTTATCTTGCTGATCCAAATATTAATTGGAACCGTCTTAGGCGCATTTATAGGCGCGAAATTCACACGCCTTGCACCGAAGCTCTTATTGAAATCAGCTGTTCTGTTAACACCTATTATTGCCGGGTTACTGCTGTTATTTTAATTCTATCTATACAAAAAAAGCCGATAACGTCATGTTATCGGCTTTTTGATTAGCGGATATATTGCGCTGGATTGACTGCATTTGATTTCGCGCCATTCCATAATCCTTTATGAATTTCAAAATGAAGATGCTGACCATGCGATTGGCCGGTATTTCCCATATAGCCAAGGAATTGTCCTTGTTCAACTCTCTGTCCTGTTGACACACTTCTTGTAGACAGGTGGGCGTATACAGTTTGATATGTCTGTCCATTGATATTGTGCGTAATGAACACAACATTTCCGTAGCTCGATGAGTAGCTTGAGTTTGTGACGGTTCCAGATGCTGCTGCATAGACAGGAACTGTGCCTTTTGCTGCAATATCTAATCCGAAGTGGTTTCCGCCAGAACGTCCGCCAAAGCCAGATGAGAAACGCCCTGCAGCTGGTTTAATAAAGCCTGAGCTGCTTGCTGGTGTATCAGATACTTGATCTGATCCGCCGCTACGAGGTGCAGGTGCATTTTTTTCAGCTGCTTGTTTTGCTTTCGCCGCTTCTTCCTTTTGACGGTGTGCTTCCTCAGACTTCACAGCCGCTTTTTGGTTCGCAAGAATTTCTTGTTCATTCTCAAGCTTACCTAGTTCATCATGTGCATGATTTTTTTTATCTGTCACATCACCTAAAATGTGTTCTTTTTCTTTGTGCTTCTTAGATAAATCTTTTTTCAGTGCTTCTAACTCTTTCAGAGATGTTTCAAGTCCACTTAGCTGATTATTTAGCTCTGCTTCTTTTTGCTCCACCAGCTTTAAATCATTTTCATGTTCTGTAATCATGTCTTTGTCTGCTTCGACAATCGTTGAGACAGCCCCAACACGACCGACAAAATCACTAAAGCTGCGAGCACCTAGCAGCACATCTAAATAGTTGATCGTACCGCCGCTTTTTTGCATAGAACGAATTCGGTCTTTGAAAATGGCTTTTCTTTTTTCAATTCGCTCATTGATGACTTGAATGTCTTTTTTCAGCTGTTTGATCTCTTGCTTCGTTTTTTTAACTTCTTTCTCTTTTTCAGCGACTTTTTCAGTTGCAGTACTTACCTTTTGGTCAATTTGTTCAATTTCTTTCTTGAGCTTTGATTCTTTCTTTTCAAGCTTTGCCAGCTCTGACTTCTTCTTCTTCAAGTTTGATTCAGTCTTCGATGTTTTCTCTTCGATTTGTTGACGTTTTTGATCTAGGTCTTCGTATGCGAATGCACGATTCTCGTTCCCTGGAATGTATAGCCACGTTGTTCCAATAAACGCTGCCATTCCAGCCATCATCAGCTTTCTTTTCAAAACGATATTCCCCTCCCATGACAACTGTCGACATGAAGAGCCGACCGGATGAATCGGATCAACCGGTCACATCTTCTATAGAATCCTCGAATGCTGCCATCAAAATATATTTATACTTTTAAGAATTTACGGATAGACGTTAAGCTTCCCCATACCCCAATGATTGCACCGATCACTAGCAGGATCAGTGATACTTGATAGACAAATGGGTTGTATGGAAGCATTGAAATAAATGAGCCCTGTACTCTCGGTGCGACCCAGCCCACTGCATATTGATACGTGCCAAGCAATAGAGCAATAGGTATAATGGAGCCAAATACACCAAGCAATAATCCTTCAATGAAGAATGGCCAGCGGATAAACCAGTTCGTTGCACCTACCAGCTTCATAATCTCAATTTCTTTACGTCTAGCAAAGATCGTAATTTTGATCGTATTGGAGATTAAGAACATAGCTGTAAATAACAGCCCAATAATGAGCACAATGCCGACATTACGCGCTACTCCGACTACATTAAAGAGTCGGCTGACCTCTTCTTTCCCATAGGTTACTTTATATGTACCCTTTAGGTTTTCTAATTTCTTCGCTACTTTTGGTGTATCGTGAGGATCTGTTGTTTTCACAATGAACGCATCGTTTAATGGATTTTCTTGATCAACAAGTCCCATGGATTGTCCATTTTCTCCGAAGCTTTTAATCAAAGCTTTCAGTTCGTCATCCTTAGATGAGTACTTCACATTACTGATTTCAGGAATCTTTTCAATTTCTGCTTTTAATTCATCCTGCTGCTTTTGATTCGCCGTTAATTCGATTAATACTTTTACTTCTACTTCTTTTTCAGCGTTCGATGCCATGTTATTCAAGTTGAGCATAATCACAAGGAAAACCCCAACTAAAATCAATGTGACAGTAACCGCACTAATTGATGCAAAAGTCATCCACGTGTTTCTTCCTAGTGAACGGAAGCTCTCACGTAAATGCCGCGAGAGAGTTTTAATCATAAATTCCGTACTCCCCTCTTGCTTCGTCACGCACAATCATTCCATCTTCGATTGCGATGACGCGTTTCTTCATGGTGTTTACAATTTCTTTGTTGTGTGTCGCCATAACCACTGTTGTTCCGCGGTTATTAATCTCTTCGAGCGTCTTCATGATTTCCCAGGAAGTGTCTGGATCAAGGTTTCCTGTCGGCTCATCTGCAATGACGACCTCAGGGCTATTGACGATCGACCGAGCGATAGATACCCGCTGCTGTTCACCGCCGGACAGCTGGTCAGGAAATTGGCGCGCTCTGTGCTTTAGCTGGACTAGATCGAGAACGTCAAGCACTTTTTTCTTAATGATATGAGGCTGTTCACCAATCACTTCAAGAGCAAATGCAACATTCTCAAACACAGTAAGAGTTGGAAGCAGCTTGAAATCTTGGAATACTACGCCAATTTCTCTTCTTACGTAAGGAATTTCTTTTTCCTTCATTGAACCTAAATCTTTGTTATTAATTAAGATTTGCCCTTTGGTTGGCTTCTCTTCACGATACATCATTTTGATGAAAGTGGATTTACCAGCACCACTGGGACCAACAACATACACAAACTCTCCTGGATGGATAGAGACATTGATTCCATTGATCGCCTTTACGCCATTAGGATAGATCTTGTAGACTTCCTTCATTTGAATCATGTAATCACCTAATCTTTTCTTATTCGCTGACTAACAGCTATCATGATGTTTTGACACTTCTCGTCAAAAAACGTTATGTATGGTTACGCACATACCCTTCGATACTTACTAGCAATTTATGTCCTTTTCATCCAAAAAGATGAAAAAATTGAATCGTCTCATTTTCAACAACTCCAATTATACGTCATGAATCGACGCAATGGTATTACATTTATATTTCAAAACTTATAAATAAAAGGTAAATAGAACAACCAAAACCGAAAAACGTGCCTTTATACCCTTATTTTTTAAATAAAATTTAATATAATGCGTTTTCATACTATCCAAAAGTCTTTTTCTACATATAAAAAACAAAAAAACCTTGTCGATTAGACAAAGGTTTTATTTTTTCTCTGCAAGCCATTTTGCTACTTCTTTTGCTTGCTTCTCATCTACCATTCCGCTTGGCATAGAGCCTTTACCGTTTTGCGCAATATCTGCGATTTGGCTTTCATTATATTTCTTCCCTACTTCTTTCAGGCTTGGTCCGCCTCCGCCAGATAGGTCTTTCCCATGACAGCCAATACAGTTTTGCTGATAGATCTCCTCACCACTGCTCACAGATGAAGCACTTTTGCTGCCTTCTTTGTCGCTGCCGCTTGAATTTCCTCCACAAGCTGCGAGAACAAGAAGCATTGCTGCAAATAGCATCGTTAATCCGCTTTTTTTCATCTATTTCCCTCCCTTACAATCATTTGGTCAACGCTATTATATCCTTGTTTATGCCCTTTTAAAACCCTCACCAAGCACCTCTTTTGCATCCATTACAATGACAAATGCTGATGCATCGATTGCTTTCACCACTTGTTTCAACTTTGTGAATTGTGACTGCCCAACGACACACATCAAAATTGGGCGGTCATGATCGGTATATCCTCCGACTGCTGAGATCTTCGTCACACCGCGATCAATTTGATCAAAAACCGCCTGTCTGACCTCATCTTCATGCCCTGTAATGATCATCGCCATTTTCGAATGACTGAAGCCAGCCTGTACCACATCAATCGTTTTACTCGAAATAAACACACCAATAACCGCGTACAGCCCCTCTTCGATTCCAAAGACCGTCATTGCAGCCAGAACAATCAAACCATCCATCATCGCTAAGCAAGTGCCTAGCGTGAGTCCTGTGTACTTATTGATGATTTTGGCAGCGAGTGCCGTTCCACCTGTTGATCCATTCCCAAGGAACACGAGCCCTATACCGATTCCAATGACCACACCGCCAAAAATAGCTGCCAGCAGCGCTTCATGTGTGACAGGTGCAATATGTCGTGTGACAAACACCATGAAAGGTAAAAAAATCGAACCGACGAGTGTTTTCACTCCAAATGTACCGCCTAATAAATAAAAGCCAGCGATAAACAGCGGAATATTGAGCCCCCATTGCACATACGCTGCTTCAAAGCCGAATGACTGCATAATGGTACTAATTCCGCTCACACCACCTGCGGCAATCTGATTCGGCAATAATAACGTATTAAATCCAATCGCCACGATGGCTGATCCGATTAAAATGAACAAATAATTTTTCACTTCGATCCAAAATTGTGAATGTCCCTGCTTCATGTCTTTCTTCCTCCGTTACTTCTGAATGCACACCTATTTTAAGCCCTCTTAAAACGATTGTAAATAACAGCCAAATGCAGTGCTAATGGATTAATACTTTATCACACAGACGGATCAGCGTACTTGCCGGTTGGCATAGGAGTAAATGATGGTATATTTAATATGTACATGAGAAAGAAGGGGCATGCGATGAAGAAAATACTGAAGATATCAGGTATGACATTACTTGCACTGATCATCTTAGCTTTTGGTGCTTTCTATACATGGAGCCGATTTACATACGGACCATCAGAAGCATTAAAAAAACAGGTGAACATGGAGCAAGTGGAACATAAAAACGATGTTTATACTTTTGAAGCATCAAAAAGTGATACTGGCATCATTCTCTATCCTGGGGCAAAGGTGGAACCACTTGCGTATGCCTATATTGGGGATACGCTGATGAAAAAAGGCTACTCTGTCTTTATCCCTGACATGCCATTTTCCTTTGCGATCTTCAATCCAAACAAAGCGCAGGATATCATCAAAGATCATCAAACGATCAAACACTGGTATATTGGCGGACATTCACTTGGCGGGGCAGCTGCCGCTATGTTTGCAGAAAAAAATCAGAGCAAGCTAGATGGACTCTTTTTCCTAGCATCTTATCCAGCATCAGATGACCTGAAACAATCGTCACTAAAAGTCCTCTCTATTTCAGGTGAAAAGGATGGGCTGGCAACACAAGAGAAAATCAAGAAATCGAAAGCAAATCTGCCGTCTCAAACCGTTTATCATGAAATAAAAGGCGGGAATCATGCGCAATTTGGCATGTATGGCAAACAAAAAGGGGATCAGCCGGCGGACATTCCAGCCCTGTCGCAGCAAAATGATCTCATTCAGACAATGCTGGATTGGCTGAAGCCAGCAAAAAAGCTCCCATAACGGGAGCTTTTCATTTTTATTTTTTCGTCACTTCTAAAAATTCTTCAGCATCTGCTACAGCCAAACGAATGGCATCTTCCCAAAATGCTTTTTGGGTAAGATCAACGCCTAGATGCTTTTTGGCTAAATCTTCTACTGTCATTGAAGCAGTATCTTTTAATAATGCAATGTATTTCTCTTCAAACGATGTACCAGCCTGCAATGCTTTTGCATAAATCCCCAGCGAGAACATGTATCCAAAGGTGTATGGGAAATTATAAAATGGAACATTCGTGATATGGAAATGCAGCTTAGACGCCCAGAAATGAGGATGGTATTCATCTAATGAGTCACCGAACGCTTCCTTCTGCGCTTCGACCATCAATTCATTCAATCGGTCAGCCGGCACTTCTCCTTGTTTACGCTCTTCATAAAATCGCTGTTCAAATAAGAATCGAGATTGAATGTTCATGAAGAATGCTACACTGCGCTGCAGCTTATCCTCTAACAAGCTGAGACGCTCCTCTTCATTTGCCGCTTCTTTTAATGAAGCATCAGCTACAATCATTTCTGCGAAGGTGGACGCTGTTTCAGCTACATTCATTGCGTATTTGCGATTCAGAATGCGAACATCCTGCATCACGTCCTGATGGAACGAATGACCAAGCTCATGCGCTAGTGTCGCCACATTGGATGGACTTCCTGAGAAGGTCATAAAAATGCGTGATTCTCCGCTGTCAGGGAAATTTGTACAAAAGCCGCCTACCCTTTTGTTTGGACGGTCCTCAGCTTCTACCCAGCGTTCGTTAAAGGCTTTTTCTGTAAAAGCAGCGAGCTCTTCTCCAAATCCAGCGAAGTGTTTCACAATAAAAGCAGCTGCTTCTTGATAAGGATAGATTTTGGTCTCACTGCCGATAGGAGCCCCAACATCAAACCAGCTCAGCTTATCCACTCCAAGCATCTCAGCTTTTCGGTGTAAATAATCAATGAATGGCTGCTTATGTTCATCAATCACAGACCACATTGTATCAAGGGTTTCTTGTTTCATACGGCAAATTTCAAGCGGCTCTTTTAAAATGTGATCCCAGCCTCTTGCTTCATACACTTGCAAACGAAAACCAGCAAGGTGGTTGAGCGTACTAGCAAATAAATGTTCATCCTGTGTCCATGCATGCTCTAGGTTGTGGTAAACGGCCTTTCTGACTTCACGATCTGAATCATCCATTGCATTTTCCGCTTGGCCTACAGAGATCATCTGCGTTTCACCATGCTGTTCAAACGGAATGGTAATTTTATTCACTAAGCTGGAATAAAGCTCATCCCACGCATGGTACCCATCTACAGACAGCTTTTGGATCAGTGTTTCTTGTTCAACAGGTAATTGATCCTTCACACGGTCTCTTCGCTCATTTAATATGTAGCGGACATCTGAAAAGGCTGCTGAATTCATCAGTTCTTCCCACTTGTTTGCAGGAATAGCAGCAAGCGCTTGATCAAACAGTGCAAGGATGGTTCCTAAATCCGCTTCCAGCTTGGCAATCGTACCTCGAAGGCTGCCTGCTTTCATATCCTTCGTATTTTGAGCTTGGAGGCAGGATACATATGAACCTGCTTGAGACAATTTTTTATATGTAGTTTCATACGTGTTAAGGACAGACGTTAATTTGCTTTCAATGTGTGTATCTTCTTTTGAAAAGGCATCCACCTTTTGTCGTAATTCATCTAATAGCTGCTGAATGGTTTGCAGGTATGTCTTAAATTCTGGTGAAGAACTGCCTCCTTTAAAAAAGGCATCTAAATCCCACGTTTCTTGTAATGGTGTTAATCCCAAAATATTTCCCCCTTTATTTGCTAATTTCATCATACAAAGGATATAGAATCAGTATGTCGTATGTATTCCTTTATATTCATTATATTTTCTCACAATTAAAAAAACCCGGCAAGAAGCCGAGTTTTTATGATAATTTCGAACGTAGGTATGCATCGATAAATGAATCTAAATCTCCATCCATCACCGCTTGAACATTTCCCATCTCCGTATTGGTTCGATGGTCTTTCACAAGAGAATAAGGGTGGAATACATAAGAGCGAATCTGGCTTCCCCAGCCAATTTCTTTCTGCTCTCCTCTGATTTCATCCAATTCTGCCTGCTGTTCTTCGATCCGTTTTTGATAAAGTTTCGATTTCAACATTTTCATCGCACGTTCTCTGTTTTTGATTTGTGATCTTTCTGTTTGGCACGTCACGACGACATTGGTTGGAATATGTGTGATACGAACGGCAGAGTCCGTCGTATTGACGTGCTGTCCGCCTGCACCGCTTGCACGATACGTATCTACCTTGATATCCTCTGTGCGAATATCAATATCAATTTCTTCATTGAATTCCGGCATAACATCACATGAAACGAAGGATGTATGTCTACGGCCAGATGAATCAAAAGGAGAAATACGAACCAAACGATGAACACCTTTTTCTGCTTTTAAATAACCGTACGCATTATGCCCTTTGATCAGCAATGTCACAGACTTAATTCCTGCCTCATCACCTGGAAGGTAATCAAGCGTTTCGACCTTAAAGCCTCTGCGCTCTGCCCAGCGAGTGTACATTCTCAGAAGCATAGAACCCCAGTCCTGTGATTCGGTACCGCCAGCACCTGGGTGAAGCTCAAGAATGGCATTGTTTTTATCATAAGGTTCGCTTAAGAGAAGCTGCAGCTCAAATTCGTTAAATTGCTTCGTTAAGTTCTTCAGCTCTTTTTCAAGCTCTGCATGAAGCTCCTCATCATAATCTTCCTTTAATAAGTCATGCGTCATTTGCAGCTCTTCATGCGATTCACTGAGCTCATGATAGGAATTCACAGAATCCTTCAGTGCATTGGCTTCATTGATAACGCCTTGAGCCTTTTGCTGATCATTCCAAAAATCAGCCTCTGACATCGTCGCTTCAAGCTCTGCGATTTTGGCTTCTTTTGTTTCTAAGTCAAAGAGACCCCCTAAAATCAGCTAGCCTGCTAGCCATATTTTCAAGCTCTTGTCTAATTTCTACTAATTCCATATCCTTCACCTCATAGATGTATGGGGGCTGACATGAATAGAAAGAGGTTTTCACCTCTTTCCATTACTTATTCTGTCTTCCCATGACAATTTTTATATTTCTTGCCGCTTCCGCAGTGACATGGAGAGTTTCGTCCAATGTCTACGACTTTACGTACCGGCTTTTTCTTCACTGTCTTCTCCTCATCGCCCTCTTGTGGCTGATGAGCCGTTGTTTGACCTTGGACAACTTCTTCGCGTTCTAGGTTGTTTTGGATTTCTGATTTCAAGACATACTTGGCTACATCATCTTCAATTGAAGCAACCATATGCTCAAACATCGCAAATCCTTCCATTTGGTATTCACGAAGCGGATTCGTTTGTGCATACGCACGTAAATGAATACCTTGACGCAGCTGATCCATTGCATCGATATGGTCCATCCACTTCGAATCCACCGCACGAAGAACGATGACTTTTTCAAATTCACGCATTTGTTCTTCGCCAAATGTTTCTTCTTTTGCATCATATTTTTCTTTAATACGATCCATGATGAAGTCTGTGATTTCATCTGCTTCTTTACCGAAGATATCTTTGACCGTGATGGCACCTTCGTCTAAATAGTTCGTGTTGATTAATTCAACAAGACCATCTAGTTTCCATTCTTCAGGCAGCTCTTCTTTTGGCGTATAAGATCCGACAGCACGCTCAATTGAAGATTGGATCATATTGATGACAATTGATTTTAAGTTGTCGGAATCGATGACTTCAAAACGCTGTTTGTAGATCACTTCACGCTGTTGACGAAGCACATCGTCATATTGCAGAAGCTGCTTACGGGAATCAAAGTTGTTCCCCTCTACACGTTTTTGCGATGATTCAACGGCTTTAGACACCATTTTACTTTGGATTGGTGTAGAGTCATCCATGCCAAAGCGGTCAAGCATTGCCATCGTTCGCTCTGCACCAAATCGGCGCATCAATTCATCTTCCATGGATAGATAGAATTGGGTAATCCCTGGGTCTCCTTGACGTCCAGAACGTCCGCGAAGCTGGTTATCAATCCGGCGGGATTCATGACGCTCTGTCCCGATAACAGCCAGACCTCCAAGTTCTTTTACACCTTCGCCAAGCTTGATGTCTGTACCACGTCCTGCCATGTTTGTCGCAATGGTCACAGCACCTTTTTGACCAGCCTCTTCAATAATTTGTGCTTCACGCTCATGGTTTTTCGCGTTTAACACTTGATGAGGAATGCCTTTATTTTTAAGCAGCTTAGAAATAAGCTCAGATGTCTCAACTGCTACTGTTCCGACAAGAACTGGCTGTCCTGTCATATAGCGCTGCGCAACATCCTCAGCCACTGCTTTAAATTTACCATCCATTGTGCGGTAAATTAAATCAGGTCGGTCATCACGAACTACTGGTTGATTGGTCGGGATTGACACAACCTGCATGTTGTAAATGTTACGAAATTCTTCTTCTTCCGTTTTTGCTGTACCAGTCATACCAGATAACTTTTCATACATACGGAAGTAGTTCTGGAACGTAATTGTTGCTAGTGTCATGCTTTCGTTCTGCACTTCAAGACCTTCTTTTGCTTCGATGGCTTGATGCAGTCCTTCACTATAACGGCGTCCTTTCATTAAACGTCCTGTGAAGGAGTCAACGATGACTACTTGGCCTTCTTCTACCACATAATCCACGTCTTTTTGCATCGCAACATGTGCTTTCAGTGCCTGAGCGATGTGATGGTTCAGCGCGACATGTTTGACATCAAACAGGTTCTCGATGCCGAATGCTTTTTCCGCCTTCGTCATTCCGCTTTCAGTCAGCTGCACACTTTTTGTTTTAATATCATACGTGAAATCATCTTCAATTTTTAAAGTGCGGACAAATGCATTGGCTTGTACGTAAAGCTTTGTTGATTTCGCAGCTTGTCCAGAAATAATAAGAGGTGTTCTCGCTTCATCAATTAAAATGGAGTCAACCTCATCGATCACAGCATAATGAAGTGGTCTCTGAACCATCTGCTCTTTGTAAAGCACCATGTTATCTCGTAAATAGTCAAAGCCGAGTTCATTGTTTGTTGAATACGTGATATCAGCGGCGTACGCTTCTCTTTTTTCATCTTTGTCTAAGCTGTTTAAGTTTAAGCCGACCGTTAAACCAAGAAATTCAAAAATTTTGCCCATTTCCTGCGCATCACGGCTTGCCAAATATTCGTTGACTGTCACGATGTGGACGCCTTTTCCAGAAAGAGCATTTAAATAAACAGGCATTGTGGATGTCAATGTTTTCCCTTCACCTGTTTTCATTTCAGCGATGTTGCCTTCGTGAAGTGCGATCCCCCCCATAAGCTGCACCTTAAATGGGAACATTCCTGTTACGCGGCGGGAAGCCTCGCGAACCGTAGCAAATGCTTCAACCAACAGGTCATCCACGGATTGTCCTTTTTCAAGTTTTTCTTTAAATTCAATCGTTTTATTTCGTAAAGCCTCGTCAGATAATTTTTCAAAATCTTGAGCGAGAGCTTCGATTTCATTTGCCTTTTTTTCATATCGGCTGATCGTACGTTTCGTAGGATCAAACACTTTGTTTAAGATTCCAAGCATATAATAACGCTCCTCTATTTCATGCAATTTTTCGGCATGTCCAAAAGTTTGACAGGTCCATATTTACCTGCATTTATCATACCATACCTTCTTTCATTTCCAAAGAATTTGCCATAATTTCGCACAAAAAACCCGCCCCTTATGAAAGGAACGGGTTTACTTTATTTAGGTTGTTTTTAAATCAGCATCAACTGATATTTAAGCGTTTGGCTCAATGAGTCCATATTTACCGTCATTTCGGCGATAAACCACATTGGTCAAATTTGTCTCAGCATTTGTGAAAACGAAGAAACTATGACCTAACATGTTCATTTGGAGAATGGCCTCTTCGCTATCCATCGGCTTTAAGTTGAAACGTTTTTGTCTGACGATTTCTGTTTCATCAATCTCTTCGTCATCTTGAACTGCTACTTCAGCCGTACCATTTCCTCCAGCAAATAAGTGCTTTTTGGCACCTTGCTCGCGGAATTTACGGTTTACTTTTGTTTTGTGCTTTCTAATTTGACGTTCTAATTTACTGGCTGCTAGGTCTACTGCATTGTACATATCCTCATTATGCACCTCAGCTCGAAGTGCTAGATCAGTCATTGGAATGGTAACCTCAACTTTAGATTCTTGATCATTGTAAAACTTCAAGTTCACGTTGACTGAAGCATCAACATCTGTCTCAAAATAACGCTCCAGCTTTCCAATTTTTTTCTCGACATGATCTCTTAGTGCAGGTGTTACGTCGATGTTTTCTCCTCTGACATTGTAATTCATGTAAAGAACGCCTCCTTTAAAATTAAGGATATGTAAACCTATTTCTACTTTTCCCTCCTTTTCTCCTGCTCAAACGTAAAAAAAATGTGAATATTTATTGAAATTTGTCGAATTTTGCGGTGCTTCAACTGTTGCTTGCTAGGTGATGAATATATATTCGGCTGATTCTTGAAAAAGACCAGCTCACATTAAATGGTAAAAGATGAAATCGATGTTTTCAGCGATTGAGACAAGGATTTTAAATCCTCCGCAGCGGCTTTCATCTCTTCATTGGCCGCTAATGATTCTTCAACAGCAGCAGACATATACTCTGTTTCTTCTGAGTTTCGTTTCGCACCTTCTTCAATGACACCAACCGTTTGAGAAATTTCCTCTGTACTAGCAGAAATTTGTTCTGCAGTGGCTGACAGTTCTTCGGCTTTCATTGAAATATCACGAATAGATTCCAGGATTTCATGGAAGCTCTGTTCAGATAATTGTGATACTTTTACACCCTCTGCTACATCCCGCTCAACCTTCGTCATCGATTGCGATGACCTTTCTGTATCTTTGTTCACGTTCTCTAGTAATTGACTAATTTGATCTGTCAGCTGACTAGATTCTTCTGCCAGCTTCCTCACTTCATCTGCTACAACTGCAAAACCTCTTCCATGTTCTCCCGCTCTTGCTGCTTCTATGGCTGCGTTTAAAGCAAGTAAATTCGTCTGGTCAGCAATGGCATGGATATGACCTAACAGACCTTGAATGCCTGTAAATTGCGCTTGTACATTGGCCATTGTGGAATGGTGTTCATTCACAGACTCTTTAATAGAACTCATTTGTTTCACAAATTGTTGAATAAGATTGGCACCCTCTTCAGCCTTTTCAGTCACTGAAATTGAGTGACCCGAAACATCGGACGTGTGTACAGCTGCATTTTGCATGCCAGTCGACACTTCTTGAATGGAAGAGGCGACTTTTCCGACCGCATCTGATTGTTCTCGTGAAGCTTCACTGACCTGTTCAATCGAGCTAGATGTCTGCTCACTAGCCGATATCGTTTGACTGATGGTTTCCTCAAATTGAGCAGCAGAATCAGCAAGCTGTCTTGATCCGCTTTGCACCTGCAAAATAAGCTGACGCAAATGAGCCGTCATTTGATTAAAGGCTGTGCCGAGCTGACCAATCTCATTTTTAGAGGTCACTTCAATCTCTTCAAGGGTCAGGTCACCATCTGCCATCCTTCTTGCGGCATTTGTGACAGAAACAATTGGTTTTGTCATGCGATGAACGAATCTGACACCAATCACCAGAAAGCCAACAATAATCGCAGCACTGACCAAAATGAGTGTAAGCAATAATTGATTACTATCTTGATTGAGCTGATTGATTTTTTGATCACGTTGTTTTAGCTGGTTTTGAGCGAATTCTTTTGTAAAGGTATGTATTTCTTGTTCTATAGGTTGTAATTCTTGAGTGAGGCGGGTGTTGAATTCTTTTTGATTGTTGGTATTTAATGATATAAATAACCTTTTTGTGGATTCATAGTAGAGTTCATTCTTTTTAGATATCTTTTCTAATAATTGTTTTGCCTGTTTGACTGTACTAAGTTTTAAAGCATCTCCTGTTTTTTTATTAATATCAACATAAGTATCTTCAATCTTTTGTGAGATTTCCCTGTCTTGCATGACGACATATGTTTTAATCTGTGCTTCCTGCTTTTGCAGAAGCGCCTCTAATTCCAGCGAGGTCTGATAAAGCTTCACTTCCTTGCTTAATAACACTTTATAGGATTGATCTGTTTTGTAATAGAGAAAGCTTGAGAATCCTAACATACTGACAAACAATACACATATGACAATAAGCCCAAATAAAAATTGATTTTTTAGTCTCATAATTTCCTCCGAATGGTCTGAATTGGACAAAAATTAATGAATGACATACGGCCTCATACAGGCATGTATTTCATCCATCCACTTTCTATATTCAGGTATAAAATATGATTTCAGGAATGATTGGAAGTGATTTGAAGGGAATGTATAGAAAGCTAGTATATCAAAACTTAAAAATATTTGATCAAACGAACGAATCGTTTTGGCAAAGTGTTCATTTTCAATAATTGAAAGCAGAAGGGGGTGTGTTGTGTCTAAATGAAAGAAGGCATGGATCAGATCATTAAAGATCCGATCCCCTTCTGTTTTGTCAAAATCCTTCTCAATTTCATCTAAATATTTTAGACTCTCTTCTATCGTGTATAGAAGTTCATAATATGTGGTTAATAAAATATAGTCATTTGAACGATACGCCACAGGTCTCACCTATTTATTTCCGTTTATCGTAGTATACGCCGTCACTTGTTATGGGCTGGTATGGATTTTGATAATTCAGCTGTTTTGTTTTCTTTTTTTGAATGGCTTGAATATCTGCTTTTATCCCATTTTGGATAACCGTTAATTGCTTCGCCATCTCTTGATCTGTTTGTATGATTTCTCGGATTTTCTCTTTTTCTTGATCCGTCAATTCATGCTGTATATCTCTCATTAATTCGTCTCTCTCGATTAAAAAGGCATCAAAGTCTTCAACCAGTGTCTCACTTTGCGGATTTTCCGATATTTCTGCTGCCATTTTTAATGTTTGATCATGTAGCTGGTCCACAATACTCATAGAGAGCCCCCGATAGAGTGGTGACGGCCTTTTCGATCGGTTTGAATGACTTCCTTCCACGCATCACGGAAATCAGTTACGTACTCTTCTACTTCATTCAATATCTCTTCGTCATTTTGAAGATTAGCTTCTATCAGTCTGCGATAAATGTAATCATACATACTTGCCATACTCTTTGATACGTCATAGGAACGATTTAAGGTGACATTTAATTCTTGAATGATGTTTTGAGCCTTTTTCAGGTTCAAGTTTCTCGTTTCTGCATCCTCTTTTTGAATGGCATGCTTCGCTATTCTAATGAACTTTAAGCAGCCTTCATAAAGCATAAGCGTCAACTCAGCAGGTGTTGCGGTCTCAATAGAATTTTTCTGATAGGCGGCATAAGGGTTCTGTATTGCCATATGTTATAAACCTCCAATTATTGTCCAAGCAGTTGAGAAAGGTAGCCAGATTGGTTGTTTAGCTTTTGAATTGCACTATCCATGGCGTTAAACTTTTTGTAGTAACGGGCTTCAACCATTTTTAAACGATCTTGGAATGTACTCATTCGTTTTGTCAAAGAATCAAGGTCCTTACCAAGTCCGTATTCCTTTGATTCCATTGTTATGCTGCCAGCCTTTTTTTGAATGCTCTTCGAAAAGTCTGATAAGGAATTTTTGATACGATAGATGATTCCTTGTTCTTGATATTGCTGCTGCGCTTTGTCTTTATCCTTTGAATCCACATTTAAACTACCCGAGATGAACATTTGTCTGACCTTCTCCGGGTCTTCTTCAATGGCTTTTTTTAATTTCTCTACTCCATCACTATCCTTAATAAATTCAAGCTTCCCACCATCTTTATAGCTGGATGATGTCGAAATACCGATTTGTGTGAGTTGGATTTTATCCCCATCACTTGTCGTAATATTAGCATACAAATCACTTCTTATTTTAGAGGCACCAGATCGTAAAATGGAATCACTTCTCAGCAAGCCAGACTTCGCGGTCGTTTCCCATAGCTCTATTTCTTTTTCAGACATCGCTTTTTTCTCTTCAGCCGTTAATGGATGATAGTCTCTGTTTTTCTTTTCATTGACTTTTCCATTAATCTGCTCAACGAGTTCGTTATATTTATCAACAAATTGTTTAATTTTATCATATATGGCATCAACATCTGTTGAAACGTTTAAGCTGACGGGCTTATCTGTGGTTGCTTTAAGCTCGTACGTAATATCAGCCTGTGTGAATGTATTGTTGTTATTCTCCATTTTCAGACCATTAATCTCGTATTGCGCCTTCTGTCCTTGAGTGGTCGCAACTAATTTGTTATCTCCATCTACTTGGAATCCTAATTGCGTTAAAAATGAAGCCGAATTGCCATCAGCTGCTTTAATACTGACGCCTTCACCCGTTGTCCGAGAAGTAAGAGCAATTGTATCCACGTAGTTAGTGCCATCAGAGATTTGGCCTTTGTAAGCCGTCACACCTAATTGTGCGCTGTTCAGCTTTTTCACGATGTCATCAATTGTGTCGGTATCAGAAGTATTGATTGTCACCATTTTTGGTTTTGTCGAATCTGGTGTCGTCACTTCAAACGTAAACGTTCCGTTTGTTGGTGTAAATCCAGATGTACCAGAAGATTTGAAGACGGAAGCTGTCGCTAGCTGAGTGACATGAATAGAGCCAGAGGTCGCATTTGTTGATCCAGTTGCTGTGACAGCAGATTCATTAGAGCTTGTCACCTTTTTGGCACCATATGTGCTTGGAAGATTTAACTTTAAACTGTTGATCAAATCATCTAATTCTTTAATTTTCGAATTAACCTCGCGATAGCTGTCTCTTTGCCATTCAAGTGTTTGTTTTTGGCGCGTCATTGTATCAAGTGGTGCCTGCTCCGTTTTCATCAGCTTTGATACGATTTCATCAATATCGAACACATTTGAAAATCCAGTAATACGATTGACCATTATTTATGTTCTCCCTTCATTTACATTCTTTTATCTACAAATAAACCGACAATTTCTGTCATTGCCGCATAGAAATCAAGCCATTCCTTGGAAGGAATTTCTCTAATAACTTCTTCTGTTTGGTTATCTACGACTTTGACATAATATTCATTGAGTTTTTCATGTAATTCAAATTGAAGATGAAATTGAGTAGGTTCAATCAGCTTGTTTGCGCCTTGAAGCGTTTTTTCAATTTCTTCTTTTGAAACAGCCTTGCCATTTGCTTGTGAGTCAGAGTTTACATTGTCATTCTGGTTATTAGAAACACGGGTTTGAAATGCATCGATAATTGGCTCTAGTGATGTCAACTTACCAACAGACATAGTTATTCAGCTCCTGTGCTTTAATCTATCTTTTATATCGGCTTTGAATTTGCAAATTAAATATAGATGGACCGATTTGTTAAAGTTTCCTATAGATCATGAACATCTGTATCGGAACACTTTCACACGGAGAAGGACAGCTGAATGCAATAAAAAAATCCTCACTTTTTTTGTGAGGATAATTGAGAGAGGAGATCTAAGGATAAGCTCGCAGCACGATTGTTCTCTTCTTGAATAGACAGGTACACTTCTTTCCTGTGAATATCGATGTGCTTAGGAGCCTCAATCCCGACTTTCACTTGATCGCCCTCGATTGAAATAATCTTGACTTCAATATCATCGCCTATTTGAATTGACTGGTTTAATTTACGAGACAGCACTAACATGAGGATGCCACCTCTAACAAATGTTTTGTATGATAGGCTGAATCATGCAAAATCACCTGCTTGGCTTTCATGTTTTTCCGGTTCACAATAATAGGCGCTCTTAAATTAGCTGTTGTTTTTTCAATAGATGATTCCATTGTTAAAATAACCATTACTTCCACATCATTGGCATCTTCTACTTCCAGAATGTCTACAACCGTTTCGTCTAAATCAAATTCGTATTGATTGAAGAATAAAAACGGACTGCTGACGATAAAGCCTAATGCTGCGTTTTTCAATGATTGAAGAACTAAAAACGGAGATTCTTCTGATAAAGGCAAAATGACAAACTGTTTTTGATCCAGAAATCCTGGTATCCCGTTAGAGAAGTTGATGATTTGCTCCTCTTTGATTGTCACTTCACCATGGTATTTTGTTTGAATGATCATAATTCACGACCTTTTTCGTTTTTCTTAACTATACCTTATCACCATTTTGGCCCGTTTCGTCAACTTCTATTTTTAATTCTGGGTATTGTAACATATCAATATTGACCTTACCTGGCTGGTAATTAACGATTGGTTTATGAGGTGTTGCCTCTATGACAGCTTTTTGCGGCTCCACATCAATTTGAAGCTCAGAAGGCTGATAGTGAATTTTCACACTAAAGAATGAAGGTATCACACCAATGGTGAATTGTTTTGCTGGAGGACTGCCGTTGATCTTGGCAAATTCAGCAATCGCATTTCCACCATTCTCGATCTTGATAAGTTCACTTCCTTCTTCCGCTCTTCGGCCCATTCCTTCTCCAACAGCCCGCTTCCCCTCAGCTGCCCATTCCTCAGAACGTCTAAAAATCGACTTGATGTCCATATCGGCAAATGCCTCGGTTTGATCAATGGTTAATTTCGATGGTGTCCTTCTGATATCCATGACAGCTCGCGGCTGCTGAATCTCAAGGTCCGCTCGTGGCTGCTCTACTTCTTGCCTAGAAGGAGTTGTCGACATTTGAAGCTTTGCATAGGTTTGCTGCATTAACAATCTAGGGATTTGCATATATTCACCTCCATGATGCAAAAAAGCACCCTACGGATGCTTTTTATTATCTTAAGAAATCAACAAGGGATGGCTGAATGACTTTAGCTGTTGTCGCTAAAGCAGCTCTATTCACCGTCTCTTGTTGAAGAAGATCAAGAATTGCCTTTTCACTTTCAACATCTTCATTATCTGATTTAGCATTTTTCAATACTTGGTATTGTGAAGTTAAACGACTTCCTACTAAGTCAACACGATTCGAACGCGCTCCTAGGTCAGATCGCTCAGCACTCATCACTTCTTTAAACTGATCGATACTTCCTAATGCATCATCAGAATTCGCGAATGTTCCATTTTTCAATGAATTTTCTAAATCAGTCAGCATTTCAATGACATTTTGACCGTTGGCCTGTCCACCAAACGCTGAGATTGGATTTGAGTTTACATTTAAAGTAATCCCATCAGAAATATTCGCTTGAACAACATTCGCATCTGTATAATTTTCGAAGTTAAATGTATACGTTCCGTCTGCATTCTCAACAACTGGTTTAACATTTGTATTTGTCCCATTAAATACGAACTTACCTAGCATTTGAGTGTTCATTGCATCGATGATTTGATTCTTCATCTGACCAATTTCCACTCCGATAGCTGCTAAATCTTCTGGCTGCTTTGTTCCGTTTGCCGCATCAAGCACTTTATCTCGTATATTTGACATAATATCAATAATTTCAGTGACACTTGTTTCAGATGTATCAATCCAGTTTTGTGCTTCATTTAAGTTATTTTTATACTGTTCATTTCGAAACAAGGCAGTACTATATTGAAGGCTTTTTACTGCTGCAACAGGATCATCAGACGTATTCGTGAAACGTCTTCCTGTTTGTGCCTGCTCATTAATCTTAGAAAGTTTTTCATAACTTTTACTAATATTTCGAAGTGAGTTTTGAGAAATCATACCTTGTGTGACTCGCATCCGTTATCCCTACCTTCCTACGACACCCATGCCGTTTATTACTTTATCCAGTACTTCATCTTGTAATGTCATAATTCTCGCAGCCGCATTATATGCATGCTGGAATTGGATCATATTCGTCATTTCTTCATCGATGGAGACAGCGCTAGTCGACATTCTACGTTCATTGGCTGAATTGACAAGAGCAGCTGAACTGCTTTCAAGCGTCATGTTCTTTTTCCCTTGTACCCCCATCTCAGCAATGACATTTTGGTAATAATCCTGAATGGTCGTTGTATTTCCGCCGATTGGTAATTTTAAGTCTTGTATATTAGCTAATTTCGTAGCATTCGAACCGTCACCTTGAGTTTGATTGAGAGATGCTGCAATATTATCTGTTGATGCTAAAATGACATCGCTCACTTTAATACGAGCTGCCAAACCTTTATTTAATTCATTGTTATTCTCGATATCAAAAAAGTCTTGTCCACTTGCACCAGTTAACGTGTACCCCTGTTTATGTACATCGTTAAATGTATCCATGAATACTTGTGCTACTTCATCCAGCTCTGCAAGCATATCTGGATACATGCCTTTTTCAGCACCGTTTGACATGTAGCCATAAGCCTCAACAAGTGCTTTTACTTTACCGTTTACTTGTAATTGATCCGCTGCAATAGTTGTTGTTCCGAATTGAAGTGAGTTAACAAGTCCCGTTGTATTATCGTAAGAGATTTGCAGTTCAGACTTTTCATTTGTAATACCATTCAAAATGTTTCCAGCAGATTGTCCATTTGCACCGATAATGTCGATGTTGACAGTTCCTTCAGCAATTTTAAGTGCATTACCACCAGGTGGATTGTAGCTGACCTTAATATCAACAAGTGATGATAATTGATCGACCAAAGTATCACGTGTATCATAAAGATCATTTGGAAGATATCCATTTGGCTCAACCGCTGCAATCTGTTTGTTCACTTCATCTATTTGAGATAAAAGAGTGTTTACATCTTTGGCTGTTGAATCGAGTTCCGTTTTCAAATTCTTTTGTACCGTTGTTAAAGAAGAATTGAGCAGACGGAATTGGTCAACTAGAGCCTGTGCACTTGTTTTAACAACTGTACGTGCAGAAGCTGTATCAGCATTTTTTGTTTCTGATAAGACCTGTAATGATTTCCATAGGTTATCAAAAGCTCTGTTCAAGCCTTCATCCGTCAAATCATTCATAACCCCTTCCATCTGTGAAAGGGCATCTGACTTCGTTGAGTAGTAAGACAAGTTGTTGTTATGATCTCTATATTGTAGATCTAAAAAGCTGTCTCTAATTCTTTCAACCGTTCCAACTTGTACACCTGTCCCCATTTGACCATAAGTCTTGCCATCATAAACAGAAATGACTGGGTAAGGATTTTCTGCTTTAAAGGTCACTCTTTGTCTTGAGTAGCCCTCCGTATTGGCATTGGAGACGTTGTTTGATGTGACATAAAGCCCTGCACGCTGAGCTGTGATTCCTCTTTTTGCCGTTTCTAGTCCCATGAATGTAGAACCCATTGGTATCCTCCTTGTTTACGCCTTTGAATCAAACAAAGCCCTTTGCTGTTTAGGCTTTGAACTCTCAAGACCATTTTGTCCGTAATTCATATTTTCTTTATTAGGGTTAACGAGATCGAATGTCAGTGAAATAAATTGAAGTGACTGTTGAATAAGCTGCTTGTTCAGTTCATTTACATCTTTTAGTTCCACCATGATGTCATTTAGTTTCTCATATAATGAAATGAGCTCTTCTTGATCTGTACCTTCAGCCTTTTCGATACATGCAGTGATAGTTGGTGATTGATCACTTTGTAAAAATTGAACGGTCGCTTCAATCCGCTTTTCTTCTAATTGAGAAATGGCCTGAATATACTTTTGCTCTAAATTCAGAACCTCTGAAAGAGCATCAATCTCATTGCTTTTCAGCATTTCTGTTTTATCCTTAGACAACTTTAATAGCTGTTCATGCAATCCATAGAGACGATGCAGTTCTTCAATAATTATTTTAACTGACATTCACGCTGCTCCCTTTTGTTATTGTTGTTTATAAAAATTCAGCATTTTATCTGCAATGCCTTTTGTATCTACTTGATATGTTCCGGCTTCAATGCTTTTTTTAATTTGGTCAATTTTATCTTGACGTTCTCTCATAATATTCGGCACCTTTTGCATTTCGATTGCCTTTTTAGAAATTTCGACTTTATCAGTTGATTTTGCTTGATTCGATTGCAACGTTTGTTTCTCATATGTTTTCTTGTAAGGATTTACTGGTTGTGTTCCATATCGATTAATTTTCACGGGATTCCTCTCGCTTTCCGTTACAGTCTGTCTTGATTCTATCCATTTTATCGACCAAACTGCAACTTAGTTTAGGGAATCAGTCGTTTTTAGGATTAATGGCATAATAGGTGTCTTTTTTCCTAGATTCAATCTCCCTTTTACGCTCCTCTTCTTGGTTCATTTGGCTGATTTGCGAATGAATATCCTGTTCACATTGGCTGCATAGCTTGTTTTTCCTGATCGCTTTACCACATCTTTCACAAGGATAATTAATATTCGGAAATTGACTAATTTGCAGTCTTTTCAAACGAATAAATTTCAAGATTAATTCTTCATCAACTTCAGTTGCATCTACTATTTCAGCGATGGTTGATTGTCTATTACTTTGTTTTCTTAAGAATTTATATACGATATCAAAAGAACGTTCTTCTTCTTCATAGCATTTGTTACAAACCGTTTGGATGGTGGTTTTTAAAAATAGCTGATTACATTGTGGACAGTTTGCCAATTGATTCATAACCAAAACCCCTTACGTTATTTTCTTTTCTTATTATCGGTTAATTATCATGATTTTTAACTACGTATCAACGTAAAAGAAGAAACACTTTTGGCACCTGCGTCTTTTAAAATTCTTGCTGCATCATAAATGGTTGCTCCCGTTGTATAGATATCATCAACTAATATAATATCCCTTTGAACAATCACATCTGTATGCTTTATTTGAAACAATCCTTTTTGATCTAGGCGTTCATTTTTCTTTTTTTTGGACTGCTTACTTTGATGTATTTTCACGAGTGGCTGCAATATTGGCTTACCTATCAAGGAAGCGATGATGACGGACTGATTAAATCCTCTTTCTTTTAGTCTTTCATGACTTAAAGGGATCGGAATCAGCAGTGGTTCTTTTATGCTGAAGGAATGTTTAAATGCTGCTTGTACATCTCGTTTAAACAGCTCAACTAAAGCCGTATCACCCCGAAATTTAAAGCGGGCAAGGACATCTTTCATCAACTCATTGTAAGTATAAACTGACCTATTTTTCACAAGAATTTTAGTAGAATCATGGCGTTCATTCCATCTATTGCAGTCCTGGCACATTTGGTCATTTGACTGCGCCCTTCCACACGTTGGACAAATAGGACGCTCAATCTTTACTAAGTCATTCTTACATGCTACACAAAGACGATCATCATTTAATAGTAGGAATGATTTCCATGTAAAAGCCGGCACAAAATGTCCCTCACAAATTTGGCAATTCAATTGGTTTTCTTGTTCAGCAGCAGACGATTTTCACACCTTGGAAATGCGGAGACCTTGGAAGCTGCTTCTGTCAGAATAACTAGCATAGCAGTATTCTTCTGTTTATCCACCATCTCAGATTTACTGTAAGATATTTTATCGATGTCTGTTATATATTGTGGTTTCACTTGATTCAGTGAAATTGCTAATACATCTTCCATACACTTTTCACAATGACAAATCATGTTTAATTGGTTGAGATATTGATAGAGAATTTCCTTGAGTAGTATTTCTTTTGCATTGAGTAGCATATTTTGTCTCTCCTGCCATTTGTGTATTGTGAATATAATGTACCATGATTTAGTTGAACCCACACTGTTTTTCAGAAAACTCATTTGCAGCCGTATCATTCATTTTAACGATATGCTTCTTTGCTTGTTTCATACTTCTCGTTAAACCAAAATGAAAAAGGAAAACGTCTCCTGTACAATAATCCGGGTGTCTTCCTACTCTTCCAGAAATCTGAACAAGTGCACTCTCTGTAAAAATAGTAGATTCCGAACCTAATACCCCCACTTGAACATTTGGAATGGTTACGCCTCTTTCTAGAATAGTGGTTGTAACTAGTACATCGTATACGTAATCTCTAAAGTGTTGAACCTTTTGTTTCCTATCTGGATCATCAGCAGATACTCCCTCCACGTTTAAGGAGTGTTCTCGAAGAATCTTCGTTACCTTCTTCATGGTAGCAATTGAAGGAACAAAAAGTAAT
Organism: Bacillus sp. FSL K6-1000; assembly: GCF_038630785.1. Lineage (NCBI taxonomy): Bacteria > Bacillati > Bacillota > Bacilli > Caryophanales > Bacillaceae > Bacillus > Bacillus sp. FSL K6-1000. The sequence goes on from NZ_CP152042.1 coordinate 3,215,816, forward strand.
ACTCTTCTTTTATTTGCAATATGTCTCTGCATCCAATTCATCACTTTACGGGGCAGCTGATTCTTTTTTAACTTCTTTTTCCAATGTCCAATCCAATGAAAGGTTGGTACGGGTAATGGTTGTTTATGAAAACGCAAAGGAATTTTTATCGCTTCCAGTTTTCCACTAGAAACCTCTCTCGTCATTTTTTTAGAGGGTGTCGCACTTAAATAAATCCTAACCCCTCCGTTCTTTCTCATCGCCTTTAGAACAGCAAATTGGAGACGTTCATCCATTGAATAAGGAAAGGCATCGACTTCATCTACAATGACCACATCAAATGCATTTTTGTACCTCATCAGCTGATGGGTTGTGGCGATCACTAGCGGTGCAATCTGAAATCTTTGAGAACTGCCTCCATAAAGTACGGCTATTGTCATCCCTTGAAATGCTTTTCTAAGCCGTGGTTCAAGTTCAAGTACAACATCTGTTCTAGGGGTCGCAATACAGACACTCATTCCTTGATTTAACGCATATTCGATTCCGTGAAAAAGCACCTCCGTTTTCCCTGCCCCGCAAACCGCCCAAACAAGTAGATCAAATTTGTTTTTGATAGCTTCAATCATTCTTTCTGACGCTCTTTTTTGTCCTTTAGACAGCTCTCCCTGCCATGTTAATTCAGCTCGATATGTTTCTACCATTTGTGGACCTGTCCATTCATAAAGAAACCCACATTCAGTTGCTTTTCTCATCATGATGCATGATCTACAGTACACACAATCCTTTTGACACACTTCACATGGAGAGTAAGCAAAGTACCGCTTGTGTGATACACCGCACCGGCAGCATGTAAAACCATTTGCTTTCCTCTCAATGGCAGGTGTTCGATTGACTAAGCCCTTCTCCTCCAACCAATCCAAATTGGACTGTGGGCACCTTGTTTCGGCGGTGAGCAAATGGCGTGAATGCAGCTGTCGCATTAGTTCCATTACTTTGTCCATATTCAACTTCACCAAACACCTTTCAATTGATGTTTGCCTATTATGCGCAAAGACATGACCTTTCGTCCAACGGGTAAAATAGAAAAACAAAACCCCTTTTCCATAAGAAAAGAGGTTTTTTAGGAATTATCTAATCACCCAGCCAAGAGCTAAAGAGCCTTCACCTAGATGGGTGCCGATCACGGCACCAAAGTAGCTTTTATAAAATTCAACATGAGGATATTTTTCTGATAAGTGCGCAATTAATTCTTCTGCTTCTTCTTCTCTATTACCATGTATCAGTGTTGCTCTCATCGGAACACCACGTGATGCATCTTCATCAAATAATTCAAAAATACGTGAAATGGCTTTTTTACGGGTGCGAATCTTCTCAAAAGGGACAATTAGCTTGTTGTCAAAATGCAGAATAGGCTTTACCTTTAAGAGGCTTCCAATAAAAGCCTGTGCACCATTTAATCTGCCGCCTCTTTGCAAATGAGTTAAATCGTCTACCATAAAATACGCCCGCTGACTTTCTTTCAGGTAATTTAGATGTGCTAATACTTCTTCTAAAGAAGCACCTTCTTGGATTTTTTCAGCAGCTTCTAACACATAAAAACCTTGTGCCATACAGCTTGTTTCTGTATCAAACGGGTAAATATCAATCCCTTCAACTAGATCATTCGCTGAGGCAGCACTATTATACGTTCCACTAATTCCACTTGAAAGGTGAATACTAATCACGGCGTCGTATGTTTCACTTAGTTTTTCATATAAGGCTATTAATTCACCGAAAGCAGGCTGAGAGGTTGTTGGAAGATCTTTATGTTTTTTGATTTCTTCATAATATGTCTTCCAGTCCATTTCTATTTCTTCACGGTATGATTCACTGCCAAAGATGACGTTGAGGGGGATCATATGAATATTATATTTATCACGTAGCTCTTGTGGTAGATAAGCAGTACTGTCTGTTACAACGGCTATTTTCATTCTTAAATACCTTCCTTATTCGTTAAGTTACTCTTTTTTATTTTAAAAGAATGATCATTTTTTCATTAGATTTATAATAGTAATCAAAAAAGCCTGCCTAATCAATAGGCAAGCCCGCTATATCCGAAAAAGACTCCTTACCCTGTCTATCATTTCCCTCCAACTAAAATGTGAGAGAACAAAAAACAGGCGAAAAAGGAGTACTTGTCCGGAACATTATCTCATTTCTACCCAGCCGTTTTTAATTGCTACAACAACAGCTTGTGTACGGTCGTTTACATTCATTTTTTGCAAAATGTTGCTCACGTGGTTTTTGACTGTTTTCTCACTAATAAAGAGCGATTCACCAATTCCTCTGTTGCTCTTTCCGTCAGCTAACATTTGAAGAACTTCGCATTCACGTCTAGTTAAGATATGAAGTGGTCTGCGAATTTCAGGATATACCTCGTGCTGTGGATGTGCTGAAACGCCGCTAGTTGCTAGGCGTCGGAATTCATTTACTAAATTATGAGTGACTTTCGGATGTAAATAAGAGCCTCCGTCAGCTACAACTTTCACTGCTTCGATGAGTGTGTCTGCATCCATTTCTTTTAACAGGTAGCCTCTCGCTCCTGTTTTCAATGCATGTGTTACATAGTTTTCATCATCATGAATAGATAGAATAATGACTTTTGATTCGGGATAAAGCTCAACAAGCTGCTTTGTAGCTTCAACACCATTTACATTCGGCATATTAATGTCCATAATGACAACATCCGGATGATAGTGTTCTACGATACGTGCAGCTTCGTCACCGTCGTCTCCTTCTGCAACTACTTCAAAAGTAGGTTCAAAATCTAAAATCCGTTTGACACCTTCACGGAATAATTGGTGGTCATCAATAATTACAATATTTACTTTAGTCACAAGCTACGCCTCCCCATGTTTATTGTTCTACACCTGAACTTTATGGTCAATATGTCTTTTGACTCTATTTTACAATTTTATTTTGCAATGTTAGTGGCACGCGAATCATGATGAATGTCCCTAGACCTATTTTTGAGTCTATGGTCATTTTACCTTCCAGTAAGTCTACGCGTTCTTTCATGCCAAGTAAACCGAAGGATTTGTTTTTGTTTGTTTTCACATCTTTCATATCAAAGCCTTTTCCATCGTCTTTAATAATTAAGGTCACAAAGTCTTTCGTTACTTCTACTTTGACAGAGATTTCTTCAGCTTCTGAATGCTTTAATGAATTTGTGACAGCTTCTTGGGCTAGTCTAAACAGTGCTACTTCAAATTGAGAAGCAATTCTTTCGCTTTCTGTATCACCTAGGCATTGGAACGTAATTTTGGTTTTCCCATCATATTCTTCAATTGTGTTTAAGTATTTTCTTAGTGTTGGAATCAGACCCAAATCATCTAAAGCCATCGGTCTTAAATCATAAATGATTCTTCTTACTTCGTACAGTGCATTTCGCACATTTTGTCTGAGACTTCTAATTTCTTTAAAGCCTTCTTCTGTACCGCGGTCTCTAAAAATCCGTTCAATTAATTCGGAACGCATCATCACGTTTGCCAGCATTTGAGCAGGGCCGTCATGAATTTCCCGAGACACTCTTTTGCGTTCTTCTTCTTGGGCTTCAATAATTCTGAGCCCAAAATCTTGTTTTGCCTGAGCATCTTCAAGTAAAACGCCGACCTGGCGTAAATCCTGGTTGAGATAGTTGAGAACAACTGTAATCTGACTCACAAGGGTTTCAGAGCGTTCTATGACGTCTTGCAAGCTTAGTAATCGTCTTTCCAGATCGTCTCTTCTTTCTCTCAGCTGCTTCTCGCGCTGCTGAATCATGGTGAGTTCCACCTGCAAGTTATGTGCTTTTTCGTAGGCCTCCCGTATTTCTTCTTCGCTGAATTTGTTGAAGTTTCTGCTGACCTCAGATAAGCGATTTCTAGCATGTCTTGTATGGACTTCCAGCTTATCCCCAAAATCAATTACTTCGTTTACTTGTTGCTTGATTTGCTTCAGCTCTTCTACTAGGCTTTCATATTGTTGACGGGACTGTTCGCCTATTCTAAATACTTCGTCCTTGCTGCCATCAACTGTACTTAGCATTTTCATGATGATTGAATCCAATAATTTCGGATCCATTTTGGGTGTTGTCATGGCTTTTCCCTCCCGTAACAGTGATGTCATCTTTTTTTATTATAAATGTCATTGATCTGCATTTTATGTCGAATTATAATGAAAGAATGCGTATAAAACTTGAAGTTTTTATGACGACCCTTTTTCCGCTCCTATCATCATAACAAAATACGCTGTAAAATTCTAAAACCAATGCAAATTTTCACTAGTCTTACAATTTGCTTGTCAGGAGGGTATGTCTTTTGCTGAATCGCTATCTTACAGTAAAAAGTCATGGCGAGCATGAGATCGTCATTGAAAAATCACGTTTTATTTGTCATATACAGCGTGCTGTCTCAGAAGAAGAAGCACAAGCATTTATACAATCCATTAAAAAACAACATTGGAATGCTACACATAACTGTTCAGCCTATCTCATTGGTGAACATGACCTCATTCAAAAAGCGAATGATGATGGTGAACCAAGTGGTACAGCAGGTGTCCCAATGCTTGAAGTGCTAAAAAAACGGAAGCTGAAAGATACAGTCGTTGTGGTCACTCGTTATTTCGGCGGTATCAAGCTAGGTGCCGGTGGATTGATTCGTGCCTACGGAAAATCTGTATCAGAAGCTATCAACCATGTTGGAATGGTAGAGCGCTGTTTAATGCGTACAATGCACACAACAATAGATTATACATGGCTTGGAAAGGTAGAGAATGAGCTTAGAGCCTCATCTTTTCAGCTAAAAGAAATCCATTATGCAGAAGATGTTATTTTTGAGACATATGTCGAAGAAACACAAACAGAGCAGTTCATTGAGTGGATGACTGAGCTGACAAATGGAAAGAGTGTTACAAAAGAAGGCGAATTGATTTATTTAGAAAAGGACATTGGTCCGATAAAGGAGACAGATGAATGGCACAACGAGTAAAAGTGCGTGTACGAAAGAAAAAGAGTAAGAAGAAGAGAATTATCAAACGTATTCTGGTCTTATTTTTGCTACTTATCATCTGCATGGGCGGATTCGCAGTATATAAAATCGTCAATACTCTTCAAGCTGCTGACAAAACATATGATGAACTAAACCGTGGAGAGAAATCGAATCTTCGTGATGCTGTCATTGATATTAAGAAAAAACCTTTCTCTGTATTATTTGTCGGAATTGAGGATTATGCCACAAAGGGTGATCATGGCCGTTCAGATTCACTCATTGTCGCAACGATTAACCCTCAAGACAAAACGATGAAAATGGTTAGTATTCCTCGTGACACACGCGTACAGCTTGCAAGTGATACAACAGGAAGTAAAGAAAAGATTAATGCAGCATTTGCTAAAGGTGGTAAAGACGAAACGATCGAAACTGTCGAACAATTCTTGCATATTCCGATTGATAAGTATGCAACCGTTGATTTCGACGGATTCAAGGATGTCATTGATGAAGTCGGCGGAATTGATATCGATGTTCCATTTGACTTCAATGAAAAAAGTGATGTTAAAAAATCGAAAAAGATTTACTTCAAAAAAGGCAATATGCATTTAAACGGGGAAGAAGCACTTGCTTACGCACGGATGAGAAAACAAGATCCACGCGGTGATTTCGGACGTAACGATCGTCAGAAACAAATTTTACGTGCAATGATTGATCAAATGGCGAAGCCAAATAACATTGCGAACGTCGATAACATCGCTAAAGAGGTCAGTGATCACATTACGACCAATTTCCGTATCACAGAAGGTCTTGCGCTTCAGCAAATCTACAGCGGATTTAAAGGAGACGACACAGAAACACTTTCTATTAAGGGATCAGACCTTTATTTAGGGCCAAATCGCACGTATTACTTTGAGCCAGATCCGACCAATTTAGCTAACGTCCAAAATGAATTACGGACGCATTTAAAGCTTCCTGCTGAATCTTCAACTGAAACAGATTCACAAACCAATCCATCCTCTGGTGAAACAGGGTCAAGTGATACAACTAACTCATCGACCAGCACACCTGGACAATAATAAAAACAGCCCAGTTCCTAGGAACGGGCTGTTTTTTACTGCCTTTTGACCATTCGTTTATAAAATTTCGTAAATGGTTTAAATTCTTCATTCACTAAGCCTGTGACTTCTGCAATCACTTGCATGAACATGACCAGTAAAAAGATAATGATCAGTGATAACCAAATGGTGGCGCTTGTCAGCAAAATTGCACTTAGACTAAAGACTAAGCCAATCATATAAATCACGATGACAGCCATGCGATGGGACAAGCCAAAGGCCATCAGTCTATGGTGAATATGAGATTTGTCGGGTGCTGAGATCGGCTGTTTGTTTAATATTCGCCTAATAATGGCAAAGGTGGTATCGAAAATAGGGACACCTAAGATGATCACTGGAACAACAACACTAAACAAAGTGACACTTTTGTATAGCCCTAATAGTGACAGTACCGAAATCATATAGCCTAAAAAAAGCGAACCGGTGTCACCCATAAAAATTTTCGCCGGATGAAAGTTGTAAAAAAGAAAGCCGATGGTACTACCAATGACAACAAGGGATAAAGAAAGAATCAAAATTTTATCAGCTGAAAATGCCATCACGGCAATGGTTGATAAACCGATGACAGAAATACCGGCAGCCAGTCCATCAAGGCCGTCAATTAAATTAATGGCATTTGTGATTCCGACAATCCATAACACGGTTAGGGGATATGCCATCCAGCCTAACTCAATTCGATCTGTTAAGAAAGGAACAGAGAAAAAGTCCATTTTTAAGCCTGTGCTTACAATCAGACAAGCAACAAGAACTTGTACGAGAAATTTGAATTTTGCACTTAAATTATATTTATCATCAAATATACCTAGAATGACGATAAGTACGGCACCAACTGAAATTGCTGTAATTTTATTATGTAGAAACAGCCCGCCTGCTAATGCTCCAGCCGCTACCCCAATAAAAATTGCCAAACCGCCCATTCGAGGCATTACTTTATCATGAACTTTTCGTTTATTCGGCTGGTCCACTGCACCAATCTTAATTGCAAACTTTTTGACGATTGGTGTCACAATTAAAACTGTAGCCAGAGAGACAAAAAACGCTAATAAGGCGCGTTCGTAATCCATAGGTCAGTCTCCTTCTAAATTGAAATCTGTATTTTGTATATTGGCCGCTCTTTCCATTATACAATTGAATAGAGGATGATCACAAGCTTCCCCTGTAAAGAAGAAACAAATAAAAACGCACAATCCCTGATGAATTATGCGTTTTCTTTAATATTCGTTAGTTCCACCATGTTTGTGAACAGCGCGTGCCAATCTTTTTTCTTCGCACGGCTTTGTCTTAGATGTCTATAGTCCATGTCGTCTTTTTTGCTGATCACTTTTTGGCAGGCTTCCACGAAGAGTCTAGGATCTTCGCCCTCTAAATATTCATACACATCATTCTCTTTTAGCCTTTCCGTTGACGGAAGATTTAAACCGACAACCGGTATTCCTGCGGCTAAAAATTCATATAGCTTGAGCGGGAACACGGCTTGATTGTAAGGAGATTGTTTGTATGGCATCATGCCTACATCAATCAGCTTCATATACGCAGGCACTTCTTCTGGTGCAACAGCACCTGTCCAAATCACATTTGGCAGTTTAAGTGCATACTGAAAAGATGGATCGCCATTTGTTCCATCCGGACCGACAAATAAAAATGTCCAATCAGGCTGCATGCGAGCAGCTTCGGCTATCATGTCAAAATCCAGCTTCGGCTTGATGCCTCCAATAAAGCCAAGAACAGTTCCTTCTCTTCCTCCCAGCACATCCTCCTTACATGGAAGATTGCTTTTGGCAAACACATCGTACTCAACGCCATTTTCCACTGTAAAGACATCTTTCGGTTCACCCATGAGACGTTTTTTAATTTGATCGTGTAAGTATTGAGAAGAGCATGTAATACTGTGTGCGTATTTGATGATTCGATTTTCTGCTTTCACAATGACACGCTGCCTCATATAAGAAAGCAAATTATTTTTGCCGCTTATCGGCTCTCCCCACAGGTCACTGCAGTCATAGACAATATGTTTCCATTCAAATAAAGAAGATAAGAGCGGAAAGCCCGGAAACGTATACCATAAGCAAACAGCGATTCCCTTCTTTTCTTCCTGCCGCAAATGCTCAAGAAGTGGGGACAATTTATGAATATAGAACATGTCTTGATATCGGCCAAAGCGAAATAATTTGTTCTTAAGCACATCAGGAATGGTCAATTGCTTCATTCGATCGGTTATGGGCTGAAAGGGAGCTTTATGACGGGATGCAGATGGGCATACCCAGATGACCTCTTTCGTTTCTGGATCAGATGCTAGAAATTCCGCCAGTCGATGCCGTCTGTACCTCAAGCCGTCCTGTCCCCATTCTCCCGTCGCTACGATAACATGTATGATCGAGTCTGCTTTCACCTTTATCACCTTTTTTCCCTTCTGTTTATAAGCGCTTCTTCACAGCATTTGTCGCATAGTGCATAAAACACCAAGATGCTTTGACAAAATGAAGCTGCTCAATTTCTCTGTAGACGAACCACGTTTTTTTCGCTGCTTTCCACTTGTTACTAGAGATCGAGTTTCCAACGATGCGGTATTCACTGAGCGGTTCACTCATACCATAGGCTGTAAATCCTCTTTTTAATATGGACAGCCACGTAGCTAAATCCTGTCTTGTGCGGATGTTCGGCATTTCTATATGTCCGATCTTCTGTACATCAAGCATCACCGTTAAACAGCCGATAATGGTATTTTTCAAAGCTTCATCATAAGTTAATCTTGCTGGTGCAGTGACGGTTTTTTCTAATGGTTCTCCATTTTCTGCGATAATATCATATGCTGTGAATGTAAAGGCATAATCGTTTGTCAGCATGAAGTCTACCTGCTTTTCGAGCTTCGTCTCTTTCCACTTATCATCGCTGTCTAAAAAAGCAATAAAGCGGCCTTTTGCCTGTTTGATGGCTGTATTTCTAGCGATGGCGGCTCCCCCATTTTGCTCTAAATAAATGACGTTGATTCTGTCGTCTGCTTCACTTAAGTCCCCAAGCAGCTTCCTTGTTCCATCTGTTGAACAATCATCTGCGATGATCAGTTCCCAATTGGAATAGGTTTGGGCAAGGACGGAATGAACTGTATCCGTTAAATAACGTTCCGCATTATAGGCCGGTGTAATAATTGATACTAACGGTTGATTGTTCACCTAAGACTCATCTCCAGTTCATCATTAAGATTCTTTGAACACTTCGGGCAAGACCACAAACATGAGCGAGATACTAAAGCCAATGACAAGTCCAAGCAGTGCACGCTTTTTCGCTGACATGCCTTTATTGCCTTCATCAAGAACTTGAGCAGGGTCAACAATCTTCGCCTGCTTCATTCCAAGCTTTGTAGACTCCAATTCATATAAGAATCGTTCTTTATCTACTTTGGAATCGTTGCTGACAGATTCGTCTTTTAGAGCAGATAATCTACTTTCAATCACCTGCTGCCTTTTTGTAAATAATGCTTTGTCTTGCTTCAGAAATGTATCCGACACCTGCTTCACGACAGCTAAAGCATGATCCTTATCAGCATCTGTGAAGGACAGCTGTAATTGTGTATCTGATTGATTGGTGAGGATGAGGCGGCTTTTCACATCCTGCCTTTCTTCTTCTTTGATGTCACTGAGTGCTTCATTCAGAAAGGCATCACTTTTTAATAGAGATGTCACTTCAGCCATATTGTTATACACTCCGTCATCATATTTACCAAGCGTGAGAGTAACAGCAGCTGTGTAACTAGACTGCTGCGTTGTTCCTTTGGCAAAAAAGAATCCAAAAGCGCCTAATACGACAGGCAGCAGCACGAGCCATACGATATACTTTTTGATTCGCTTCCCTATTCTTGATATGAAACCAGACATGTTCATTCTCCCAACATTGACGTATTTGCTTTTTCACTAGTGTAGCCATACCAGCGCAGCATCACACACGGTTTACCAAGTCTTAAACCGCTGTTTGTTTTTCAACATATTCACCGCTGCGATCACGAGTCCTAAAAAGACCCAGTGGAAATATAAATTCGAGACAGAACTAGGACTGATACTTGAAACGAGAAAGCTCAGCATGGCAGCGAACAAACCTTCAATGATCATTTTTGCTGATCTTGTGTCAGCCCATTGGTATTGTTTAAACAGCGTGAACATGAGATAAGCGTAGACGGAGATATAGCCCAGCATGACCGCAAATCCAAAGTTCGTCATCACTTCCAGCAGCCAATTGTGCACTTCAACCACTTGATCTGTATCAAAGATTGAAAAGTGGGCTAAGTAGTAAGACACATTCCCCGCTCCGACACCAAATCCGTATGAATCCGTAAAGAAATGCCATGCATTTTTGATCAAATTCGCTCTCGCAATGTTGGATGGGAGTGGCTCACTAAAAGAATGCGCGACCTGAGAAGCGAGAAACAAGTCATAAAAGACTGAATAAATCTTGGCTGAAAAAACCACGATACAGATGACACCAAGTCCGCCTGCTGCGATGAGTGACCACTTTTTGAGAAAGCGCGGCATGAGCAGCCACACATAGATGGCGACTCCTGCAAATATGCCAAGCAGGCTCGCGCGGGATTCTGTTAACAAAATGAGATACAGTGCTGCAATGGCGCCAAATAATCCAAATGCTTTGAGATAACCATTTTTCATTTGTCGCATACACGCTAAATATAAGAAAAAGCTAATCGATAAAAACGTCGCAAAATCATTTTGATTAAAAAAGACAGCTGTAGGATAGTGCTGTTTATACGCCGGCCCAAGATATAATGAAGTATTCGGTAAATGGTTCAAAGTAAAGTGATTATAAAACCCTATCCCCATGACAAATACTGTCATGATGAGCCAAATGCTATAAAAGGTGACCACTTGATCCATTCGCTGGATGTACATGACCACAAGAAAGACAAACCCCATCCCCATCGCAAGCAGGGACATATATTTGAGACCGTCTGTCACCGAATGAGCCCACAGCAGTGAGATGAGCCCATAAAGAAACCATGCAGCGAAAAAACCAAGAATCCCTTTTACACGAATCTGCTGCCACTGCGATATGTACGTCCCCTTATCTCTCATCCGCCATATGAATAATGCAAAGGCAGCAATGAGCATAATACGGTAGAGAAAAAGACTAAAGAACCCAGCACTAATTGAAAAGAAAGCGTTGTTGAGAAAGGTCAATGCAATTAAAAGATAAATGGCTGACATGAACACTTGCTCACCGTTCATGTATAGCTTCATTAACACGAGAAAAGCCGTCAGGATCAAAAGCAGGACCGGAATGGTGACGATCTTTTTTAACCCGATGGGCTGCGCAGACGCCATTTGTACAAGTCCTAGCCCTGCTGCAAATAATATACATCCGATCATGATTTGCCATGCTGTTTGTTTCACGCTCATACCCATTTTCCTCCTAAGCAACCCATCCGATTTGAGGGATTAAGCCTTGACTTCCTGTTTATAGTAGGAAATGGTACGAGCCAAACCTTCCTGTAAACTCACAACAGGCTCCCAAGCTAAGACTTGTTTCGTTTCCTCATTTGCTAATGTACTATGCACGATATCCCCTGCACGCTGCGGCTTGTAAATCGGTTCAAGCTGTGAACTCGTTACCCGTTTCATCGTTTGAAACAGTTCATTCACAGTAATGGAATGACCACACGAAATATTTAAACAAACGTTTGATTGGGCTGTTAATGCCGCAACATTCGCTGCTGCTAGATCACCCACATAGATAAAGTCTCTTGTTTGTTCCCCATCTCCAAAGATAAAAGGGGCCTCATCCTTTGCAAACTTATCAGAGAAAATAGAGACAACACCACCTTCGCCAAGTGCGTCTTGGCGAGGACCATATACATTGCTGTACCTAAGAATACAATAGTCCACATCATAAAGTGATTTTGCCATTTCTAAATACCGCTCTACTGTCAGTTTTGCTAAGCCATAAGGTGAACCAGGCTTCAGCCGGTGAGCGGTGTCTACTGGCAGATACACCGGGTCTCCATAGACAGCTGCTGATGAGGCAAAGATGACTTTTTCCACTCCTGCTTCAGCCGCAGCTTTCATGACGTGCAGAGATCCTTTGATATTGACCTCTTCGTCAAAAACGAAATCCTGAACGGAAATGGCTACACTTACTTGTGCTGCAAGATGAATGATATAATCCGGCGTGATTTGTTTGATCAAATCAATCGTCGCTGGCTTTGTGACATCTGCCTCTATGCATTTCACGGAAAGATGGGCAATATTTTCTCGAGATCCAGTTGAAAAGTTATCAAGAATGATGGGCTCATAGCCTTTTTCTAGTAAAGCCTCTACCGTATGTGATCCAATAAATCCGCTTCCCCCAGTAACCAATACTTTCTTCATCCAAGCTCCCCCTGTTATTGTGCCTTCGATACCAATTCTGCTTCCCATACACTTGGGCGGCCGATAGACTGGTAAATAAATCCTCTCTCTTTCATTTCTGCTGGATCAAACAAATTCCTTCCATCAATTACAATTGGCGAACGAAGCAGCTGCTTGATCTGGTCTTTATCCATCTTCTGTACGTCATCCCATTCTGTTAGGATGAGACAGGCATCGGTATCTTTTACTGTTTCATACAGGTCATTGCTGAAAACCGCCTGCGGACCAAGCTCCCGCTCAGCTTCCATATAAGCAATCGGATCATAGGCTTTTACAAAAGCACCTAGCTCTCTCAGCATTGGGATAATATCTAATGCAGGTGCGGAACGCATATCATTCGTATTCGGTTTGAATGCAAGGCCTAAGACAGAAATGGTTTTTCCTTTAATATCACCGAACACACTCATCAGTTTGCTGACAAGGTGGGCTCTTTGGTTGTTGTTCGTTTCAATGACAGATTCGATCAGCTTGAACCGATACCCGGATGTTTCGGCAATTTTGAGAAGAGCCATTGTGTCTTTCGGGAAACAAGAACCCCCAAATCCAATGCCTGCTTTTAAAAATTTATGCCCGATGCGGCTGTCTAATCCAACTCCTTCACTGACTTTTTCAACGTCAGCACCCACCCTTTCGCAAATATTTGCAATGTCATTAATGAAAGAGATTTTTGTGGCAAGCATGGCATTTGCAGCATACTTAATCATTTCAGCACTTTCTAAGTTGGTCTCCACAACTTCTGTTTGAAACGGATCATGCAGCCTTTTGATGATGGTGGAAGCATGAGTGCTTGTTGAACCAATGACCGCCCGCTCCATATTCATCGTGTCTTGAATTGCAGAGCCTTCTCGGAGAAACTCTGGATTGGATACGACGTCAAAGGGATATTTGCTGCGCGATGCCTTTTCCACAATGGCTTGAACGAGACGGCCTGTTCCAACGGGCACTGTGCTTTTATTGACGATGATTTTATAGCCATTCAGGTGTTCACCGATCGTTTGAGCGACGGCTTTCACATACGTTAAATCCGCTTCCCCCTGCGGTGTCATCGGTGTCCCTACAGCAATATAGATAATCTCTGATTCCCTAATAGCGGCAGGAATATTCGTTGTAAAAAACAGTCTTCCTTCTTCTGTATTCTTTTCAATCAATTCCTTTAAACCTGGTTCATAAATGGGAACGACACCACTTTTTAAGCTGTTGATTTTTGATTCATCGATGTCACAGCAGATGACACGATTCCCGATATCAGCAAAACAAGTACCCGATACTAACCCGACATACCCTGTTCCAATCACAGCAATTTTCTTCAACATTTTTCATCCTCTCAGTAAAAGCATATTGTCCGTTCCAAGCTGTTTATCTATCTATCATTCTTTGCACATTTCATCTTGTTTAAACGATGGATGTTGATTGATTGAGCACCTTCTCATATTGCTGAATGAGGTGCTTCACATTATGTTCTGATGAATATTCTGTATGAACCATTTCATGAAGATCGCTTTTCACTTGCTCATTCCATCTGTTTTCATAAAGGCAGGCGTGAATCGCCTCTTTCAACTGACTCGCCGAACGTGGTTCAACGAGCAGGTGTTGATAGGTTGAAAATAAGGATGGGAGACCGCCAACCCGTGTTGCAATGACAGGTACTTTTAAAGCGAGCGCTTCTAGTACGACGGTTGGCATTCCTTCACTGTAGGACGGGAGTGCAAACAGATCAGCTGCCATTAAGTAGTCTCTCACCTGCTCATTCGGCACCTGCCCTGGGAGTATAATAGATGCTCCCGCCCGTTCCGTGAGCTCCTTTGCAAGGGGGCCTTTTCCGACAAAGACTGCTTTCACACCCTCCATGCTGCTGACAGCATCAGCTAATTCAAGCAAGCCCTTCTCTTTCACTAAACGCCCGACGAAAACAACGAGCTTATCTTGAAGCGGTAAACCTAAGTGCTTTCTGATGCCTTTTTGATCTTCATCCGTTCTGGAAAATGATTGGAGCGGAATACCAAGCGGAAGACATTTAGCTTCTACCTTCGTCATATCATTTGTCTTTTTAGCCAGCTCTTCACTCACTGTCAGAACTACAGACGCCTGCTTCACCGCCGTTTCAAAGGCTGCCTGTGCCCCTTTGCTATAGCTCGGATATACGTTCACATCACTGCCGTGTAAGGTCAGAAGATAAGGGATTTGCGTGTCTTTCTGAATGACAGCCGCCGCTCCGCCAGACGGCATGGCAAAATGCGCATGGATGAAATCTGGTGACAGCTGATGATGCTGCATTGCCCGGAGAACAGAAGCCGCTATTCGTTTACTCGGCTGTGCCCATTTCAGCTGTCCAGGGAGCGCTCGATAAGACGGTCTGTAAACCTTCACTCCGTTCCGCACTTCCTGTTCAGGCAGCTCTTTTTTCTGCCGATAGGATGACTTGAGCATCCGTAAAACCGGCGGATTCTCTGGATTAGGACAAATGACAGTCACTTCTATTCCTTGTTTGAGCAGCTCCTGGACTTGCGTTTCATGAAATACGCCCTCACTCGGATGTTTTTCACTAGGATATACACTTGTCAGCCATAGTACCTTCATGACGAACGACCTCTTCTCAATAATTTGCCTGCAGCCTGGGGATACATTTTGATGAGCAACAAGCCATACAATGCAGCACTGACACAAACAGTCAGAAGTAATTGAAGTGAAATATCTGCTGATGTCAGCTTCATTCCTTGATGTAAAGCTATCGCACAGATCGCCATAAGCAGTGTCATGATAGCAGGCTTTCCAAGTGATTTTAAATACACCTTCATATCAAGCTGAATGACATATGCCATGAGCCATCTACCGACAATAAAGTTGAGCAGGCTGACACCTGAGTAAATCCAAGCTACTGTGAGCAGACTGCCTGTCATGACACCTGCATATAATGCGTAGCCATACACGATGAGCATCCCCGTATCCCAATAAAAGGCTAAGTCCGCTCTCCCTTTTGCAAGAAGTATGGAACCGTTTGGATTCATCAACACACGCAGCAGGCCGACAATGCACAATATATTTAAAACCGGAACCGCTACTAGCCATTTCTCTCCAAACACGACTTCTATAAAACTGTCTGATACGGCAGCAAGGCCGATTAATAATGGAAAACTAACCAATGCGAGCATATTCGTCATACTGAGGAAGCCCTCACGCAGCATGGAGTGATCACGCTGACTTTTTGCGAAAACTGGGAAAGCCACTCTCGTCACAATCGGATTTATCTTCAGTACGGGTATCGTCACAATTTGATACGCCAAGCTGTAAATACCTAACGCCTCCGCTCCAAGAAATCGGCCGATTAAAATCATGTCGATGTTTGATCCTGCTCGGTTGACCAGTCTGGATGCGAGCTGGAATGCACCGAATGAGAAAAATTCCTTCACCTCTCCTAATGCAAAAACAGGTGCTGGACGCCACTTCTTCCAATAAGCCGCTGCATACATGAGACCTTTTCCTGATTGCAGCAGCACTTGAGAAATGACATAGGCGATAATCGGATTCATGAAGAAGGCGAAAACGAGTAAAACGAGCAGCGATATGATGGTCGCAATAGCTTCAATGGTGCTTAATGTTTTAAAGGCTAAGTCTTTTTGCATCATATACTGGTACTGCTGGCCAATCGGTGCAATCAGAAACATGATCGATAATAGCTTGAGCAGACCCTCTAGCTCTGGCCGGTTATAAAAAGCGGCTATCATTGGGCTTAGCAGGATGAGCAGACAAAACAAGATAATCCCTGTGAGCAAGTTGATCCAATATAATGTAGATAATTGACGTTCTGTCGTTTGTTCCTTTTGAATGATCGCTGCCCCAATTCCTAGATCAAGTAAAATCTGCGTAAATATTGTGACAGTTGTGATCATGCCAACGAGTCCAAATTCCTTAAGTGACATCACATTCCCTAAAAAGGCGAACTGTGCAATTTGGATGATGGTGATGATCAATGCGGACAAGCTTGTCCATTTTGCCCCGCCTAGCATGCGTTTTTTTATACTTGCCATTTCTCTTCCCTACTTTACTTATCTGGCTCCGTCACCAGTCATGATGACTTTTAACGTTTTTACCATAATCTTCGTGTCGAGAGAAAATGTCAAGTTTTGAATATACTGTAAGTCGTGTGTTAATTTTTCACTTGGACTCATTTCATATCCTCCATTTACTTGAGCAAGACCTGTCAGCCCTGGCTTTACCGCCAGCCTTTTTGTGAAGCCTGGAATCGTTCGATTAAATTCTGCGGTAAACATCGGTCTTTCCGGACGAGGACCTACGATACTCATTTCTCCTTTTAACACGTTGATAAATTGCGGAAGTTCATCAATTCTTGTTTTACGGATGAATGCCCCCACTTTGGTGATACGCGGGTCGTTTTTTTGAGCCCATTTCGCTCCTCCGCTTTCTGCGTCACTTCTCATCGATCTGAGCTTCCATAATTTAAAGTAAACACCGTCTTTCCCGACCCTTTCCTGCATATAAAAGGCTGGCCCTGGTGTTTCCAGCTTAATCAAAAGAGCAAACAGCAAAATGATTGGCGTACTCAACATCAATCCGATGAACGAGAACATTAAATCGATGAAACGTTTTGCAAATAAATAACGAACCATATGTTCTGTTAAGGCAAAAGAGTGATTTCGTCTCACTTCATATTCTCTGTAAAGATTCATCGCTTTCTCTGCACTCACTGACCTGCACCTCACCATTCAAAGTAGTTGTTGTGTAAAGAGATGTTCTATGAAAGTCAGTTTAGCAGAGCAACATTAAGCAAATGTAAATGGGCTGTTAAGTCTTGTAAAACTGTGTTAAGAATGTGCACTTATATCAAGTTATGCCCTTTTCAACGTAAAAAAGACCCGCAATTCTGCGGGTCTCTGGGTCTTTTCTTTATTTTGCTTTTACAGATTCGATCGTTTTCAATCGAAGTGTTCCATTTGCATCTTTTGTATAGGTTACTTTTACTTTTGATTCTTCTTTTAAGCTGTTCACTTGTTTAGAAAAGGTATTTCCGAATTGAATAGCTACTTCTTTTCCATCAATGTTGACAGCAATTGTATGTCCATCAGCCAAACCGACATATGTGCCTTCTTTGGTGACTTCATTATTCTTACTAGTTGTTGATTCTTTCTTTGTTTTAGATTCAGATTTTGAGTCAGATTTTGATTGGTCTTTAGCTGGTTCTTCTTTTGTGATTTCTTTGCTAGAGCTGTCTTTTGCTTCTTCATCAGATTGACCTGCTGGTTCTTCTGTTTGAGCAGCTGTTTCTTTACTTTGATCATTTGATTTTTCATTTTTTGATGATTGATCATCTTCTGATTTTTCGTCTGCAGCCTTATCTTTGTTTTGATCGGCTGCTTCAGTTGTTTCTTTTTTACTGTCATCCTTTTTGTTATCACTTGATTGATTTGTTGTGCCGCACGCTGTGAGCAATACTCCTAGAAGCAATACGAGAAACGGCATTGTGATTAATTTTTTCAAGATCGTCACCTCTTCATGATTTGTCGGTTTGCTGAAGATTTATGCGTAAACCATTCACCTTCTATGTTTCAATTATAACAAACATAACCAAAAATGAAATGTATTTTTAACTTGACAATGTTTCTTCATGGACTTTTAAAAAAAGGCTGCCGAGTTCTTACTCGAGCAGCCTAAGAGGAGTATCTGAGGCACCCCTCAGGTTTGTGTTTTCTTATCTAAAATAACCTGACACACCGCTTGAAATGCCTGACGCTAAACGATCTTTATACGTAGCAGATTTCAAGATGTTTGAATCAACTGGACTAGAAACAAAACCAGTTTCTAAAAGAACACTCGGCATCTTAGAATATTTAATGACGTAGAAGCCAGCTGTTTTCACACCACGGTCTCTTGTTCCTAGTGCACTGACCATTTTGGGCTGGATGTTTTGCGCCAGCTTCAGGCTGTTTGCAGCCGCATTTGTTTTGTCATAGTATGTTTCTGTTCCATTTGCACTGCTGTTATCATTTGAGTTCGCATGGACACTAATGAAGATATCCGCTTTCGCATTGGCACCTTTGCTCACTCGTGTTTGAAGACTATCAAATGTGTCTGATGTTCTTGACATAGTCACAAGTGCACCAGCATTGTTTAATTTCGTATTTAAACGCTTTGCTACGTCTAAATTCAAGTTCTTTTCATATAATCCGTAACCTACAGCTCCTGAATCATGCGCGCCATGACCTGGATCAATGAATACTTTTTTCCCGACGACAGGATTTTTTAGTTGAGATATAACATTAGCTGTTACGACATTCGTTCCACCTATTACTTGAAACTGTTTAATTTTTTTCTCACCTATTAATTTTCGCGAAGCAGCAGGAACATTATTTTTATCCACAAAAAACAAAGCTTTTCCTTGCTTTGCTGCAAGACTAGTTCCTGATACCGCATCTGGTTTAGCGTTAACATTACTCAAATATGAATTGCTCGTATCTATGTTGAACTTTTTCACAATATTTACTGCTGTATCATAACGAGTTGCGCCTCCCACTCTTGTAGGAGATGGTAATTTAGCAAAAGCTGTTTTACTAATAACTAACTCGCCACCGACAACAATTGTCTTCTTTATGCCTTTACTCTTAAGATAATTTGCAGTCACAGACTGCAAATTTTTATTATCTGTTAATAAAATAGGATATCCCATTTTTGCTGCATACGGTGCTATTGCTACTGCATCTACAAACCCGTTAGCAATAATTCCAGTACTAGAAGCTTTCATTTTCTTCGCAACTTCTACAGCTGTGTCATATTTGGTATTTCCTGACAACCTTGTAACTGAGATGCCCAGTGCTTTTAACTGTGAGACTACGCTGTTTGAGACAATCTTAACTCCACCAATAATTACTACCTTTTTGGTTTTTAATGATTGAAGTCCACTTTTTGTTTCTGCTGAAAGCTTATCTTTATCAGTGGATAAGACTGGAGCGTTTATTTGATAAGCGTATGGTATTGCACTTAAGACATCTGTATTAATACTATTTCCAATAAGCACTACCGTTTGTGCACTCGACCATCCTTTTTTTGCAACGTTAACTGCTGTTGCATAGCGTGTGCTACCATCGATTCTTGTAACGGCATTATCAGCTAGTGCAGATGGAATAAATATAAAAAGCGCTATTATACTAAGAAACGTAGATTTTAAGAAAGCACGCAAGATAACCATCCTCCTCTTTTAATTATTCGTAAGTTTCGTACCTGGATAATAGAATGATAAAATACTAGAATATGAGTCCCCTGACTCAGCTCGAGCTTTTGCTCCATATTGACTCATTCCAATACCATGACCATATCCTTTTCCAGATATAGTGAAATCATTTGTATTGTTTATTACAGAAGCGTACGTACTTTTCATATTTGTTGCACCTAATACCGATCTGAAATCAGAACTCTTAAAACTAAATGTAGCTATTTTATTCGTACTATAAGTACCTGTCTTATTTTTCAGGTGATATTTCAAAGTGATATTTGCAGTTTTTGCCCGTTGACCTTTAGTTTTACCTGAAAAAGATAAACCTGTGATAGAAGAAATTTTCATTTCTGAAGCACCAGATTCTTTATTTTTTAGAATCCAATTTTTTAACCCTACTAGTTGGCTAGCATTTACTTCAGCCTGTGAACCCCACCAAGAGCTAGGACTATTTGTATTAAGTGTTGAGCTTAGTTGTGTTTTAGATAATTTAAGCGTCCAAGCAGTTTGCGGATCCATTGTATCTGTTTTCGCAACTAAATAGGCGATTGGATTCGTCCAGACTTCTTCACTCGCTTCTGTGTAACCACCATTACTAGAGTAATAAGTAGCTGAAATAAGTTGATTGTTATATTTTAATACTTTTCCTTTTGTTTCATTTACAGCCTTTGTAGAGTTCGCATACCAATTATACCCCCCGTATACTTGGAACGCAGTGGTATCTGGAACAGTTTTACCGGTACTATTCAAAGAATATGTACGTGCCGCAACAGCCTGAGCTTTTAAAGCTTCTACATGCCAGCTTGCAGGCATTTCGTTTGGTATGACACCCTTCAAATAATCTTCAAATGGAATTTGTTCATTTGTAGGTCGAATATAACCAGATTCAATTGCAAAATTGACTTTTCCAAGATAATCTTTACCTGCAATTTTAATTACGTTTTGCGTTGAATATTTCTCAGGAACAACCCTTAAAGACGCTCCAAAGGTTTTGATACCTTTCACTGAAATTTTCCCATTAGAAATATTCAATTGATAATTTGTATTTTTTTTCAAATAAAATTCATCTGAAATTTTCTTTTCCAATTTTTCAGAAATGGCACTCTTTCCACCTGAAAGGGTAAATGAGTGTGTACCTTTTTCTTTAATAAGATTGGTTATTGGGGTAGTTAGATCTTCTTTCTGAATTAAAACCATCGCATTGTTATTCAATGCGGCCATGAGCGATAAAGAAATTGCATCTGAAAAAGAATTATTCCTTGCCATGTAAAGCTTTTCAGCATTCATATTAAATTTTTTCACAATATTTGCTGATACATCATGGAGAGTTTTGCCGCCAATTCGTGTCACTGTAGATTGTTTTTTGACATCATTTTCTACAGACTTATTTATTGCACCTTCTCCACCAATAATAGTAACTTTTTTCGGTAATTGATATTTTGGTAAACTATCTTTAGCAGTGGTGAAGATTGGTATATTATGTCTTGCCGCATATGATGCAATAGAAGCTCCATCGGCGAATGAATTCCCCGTTACAAGCATCGCCTCACTATAACTTCCCAATTCCTTTGCAATATTTTGAGCGGTTACGTACTTTGTTGAACCGCTAATTCTTTTAACTTTCCCATATTTTTTAAGTGTACTTTCAACTCTAGGAGTTACAACAGTTGTTCCACCAATAATTAAAATGTTGTCAGGCTGCATACTTTTTATTTGAGTTTCTGTTGCTTTTGTTAGTTCGTTAGATTCTGTATATAGAATAGGTGCTTTCAACTTATAAGCTAATGGAGCCGCAGAAATAGCATCTGAAAAAGCACTTTTATTCACAATGACTAACGTTGAGGGGTTTTTCCAACCATCAGAAGCAATCAAATTTGCTGTGTCATATAAAGTTTGACCAGCATAACGTTTAACAGTTGATACATTCGCTCCAGTTACTTTGTATATACCTGATGATGAAATATCAACACTTTTTTTATTACCAATATAATTTAATAATTTAACAGAGATTGTTGATTCGACAGCTAAAGATTGCACTGGCGCAAAAACTAGTGAAATTGCCATTAAGATAATGAAAGTAAAGCTCTTTTTTTTCAAATTTTATTCCCACCAATCACTCTGCGTTTTGAATTGTCATAATTTCCTTTTGACCATTGTCATTAATAAAGTAAGAGATTTCTACTGTGTCTCCTGGTTTAAATTCATTTAACACATCTTTAAAATTTTCCGTAAATTCATAGTTTAAGGTTGTATTCACTTTTTTCACTTCGACTGTATGTGCATCAGCCATTCCAATAAATTCAGCTTTCTCTTCCAGCACCTGAGGAGTTGAACTGCTTGTCTTGTTTTCTCCAGTGGACTGCTCAGCCGTTCCACATGCTGTGAGCACGATACCTAGTAGCAGTATTAAGAACGGTAAAACGACGATTTTCTTCATTTTTTTCACCTCATGTCTTTGTATCGTCTTATAACTTATTATTTTAAGGTAAATTTAAGGTTTTTTGAAACCTTTTTTTTGTTACAACGTCTATATCTAGGTTCAGAGTAAAAAAATAACCTGTTTATCACTATTCGTAAACCTATAATCATGGAAGAATCATAGAAAAGGTGAGTGACATTATGAGAGCTGAAAGAAAAAGAAAGAAGAAAAAGGTTCTTTGGATTGTTTTATCGATTATTGGCTTATTCGTATTAGCAACTGGCGGATACGCATATCATCTTTGGAACACAGCAGCATCGACCGTCGCAGGCATTCAGGAGAATTTAAAGAAGTCAGATAAGCGTGACAAAGATGTCGATTTAAATAAAAAAGACCCGATTTCTATTTTAGTCATGGGTGTCGATGAACGAAAAAATGACCGAGGCCGTGCAGACACATTAATATACATGACAGTAAATCCGAAAACGAAAACGACCGAAATGGTGAGCATCCCACGTGATACGTATACGAAAATTGTCGGAAAAGGCACAATGGATAAAATCAACCATTCCTACGCATTCGGCGGTACACAAATGGCAGCAAATACTGTAGAGGAACTGCTTGATGTACCTGTTGATTACTTCGTTAAAGTCAATATGGAAAGCTTTAAGGATATTGTCGATACACTTGGCGGCATTACGGTGAACAGCACGTTTGCATTTAGCTATGATGGCCACTCATTTGGTACAGGAGAGATTAACCTGAATGGGGATCAAGCCCTTGCCTATACGAGAATGAGAAAGCAAGATCCAAAGGGTGACTTCGGACGTCAGCAAAGACAGCGCCAAGTCATTGAGGGCATCATTGCAAAAGGTGCCAACATTTCATCTATTACGAAATTCGGCGATATGTTCAAAGTCGTAGAAAATAATATGAAGACAAACATGTCATTTGACGATATGTGGACGATGATGAATGATTATCGTGATGCAAGACAGCATGTAAAACAACACGAGCTGAAAGGATCAGGCGCACGTATCAATAACATTTATTACTACCAGCTTGATGACAGCAGTCTTGCGAATGTGAAGAAGGAATTGAAGGAAAGTTTGGAGCAGTAAAAAAGAAGACTACAGGAATGTACCCTCAGATTGTAGAGAAACTCATGTTTTTCTACAATCTTTTTTATTTTCAGCGTAATAATGATGGATGAGATTGAATGAAAAAGTCCTCTAATATCTTCTTCATGCTCTGACACGCAGCTGTGAGAAGCACTTGCTCACTCACGTTTTGTTTTCCCCTCAACCGGCAGTAGCCAAACCCATGCAGTTGTTATGAATCTGCAAAGCTTCGCTCTATTTTTTTCTTTTCTCTTTTTATATTGCTTTTTTCCAGATATATATAGACGTATTTGACTAATCTTTTCTTTTTGTTCCTCCCACACATGTCTAGAGATCACTTTTTGAAGACTTTTCGATATTGTACAGCTCTCAAGAAAAGGATACTAAAAATATGATGATCGGATAAATCTTTACAGATTGGATTAATAACCAGAATCAGTAACAAGAATGCGGCCTCCTACCATATCATGATTGATGGCTTGAAACACAATCTTCTCGAAAATGTTTTGAAAAATCATTGTATATTTAAATCAAGAACGACTGTTCCAACTAATGGTAAAGCAGTGGGGAACGGGGTCATTGATGTTCGAACCTAAAAACCATCTATACGCTATGTTATAGTAAATTTCTTTTTCAAGTTGTCTTTCAGAACGGATACCGTACAGGCTCCCGATAAACATCATTTTGAACAAAATAAGTGGATCAAGAGAAGGACAACTTTATTCTAGCTATAGTACGGCTTCACTTTATCTACGATAATTGAAAAATCAATGTACTAATCAACTTTACGAAGCGGGTGATCCTCTTCGAAAAGTTGATCTAATCGTAAAAATTCGGCTTCGTGCTGAGAAGAATCTCTAGTATGGAACATGAGAAATAAAATGGGATGTGGAAAATTCAGGAAAAAAAGCTGTCGAGATTTTCTCGACAGCCTGAAGCACCTTAAACTATAGGTGCTTTTCAATGTTTTGTATATGACAAAAGAATATTTCCTTTAAACACTTTCCTCTTTAGTAGAGTCAGATAACAATTCATCAACTACTCTTTTGCTCGAATTTCCATCTAAATCATCAAAGAAGTAATTGACGAATGAATCAATTTTGTCAAAGTCATACTCATTGTTTTTAATAATAGATACTAATTCATGACAAGTTTTAGCTAGCGGCCCTGGTATAAACGAAAAGTAATCATAATAAAAATCACGTTTTCTTATATAGTCGTCTACATCATAACTAAAGAAGATCATAGGCTTATTCAATAAGGCGAATTCGAAACAAACGGATGAGTAATCAGTAATTAACAAATCAGCAATCAATAAAAGATCATTTATCTCTCTGAAATCTGAGAAATCATAGAAAAATTCACTATACTGATACGGAATGTTTATAGAGTTTTTAACAAACGGATGTATTTTGAATAAAAAGACATACTCATCCTTTAATTCTCTATAAAGCTGATCGAAATTTAAAACATCAAATGGATAATGAGCTGACTGTTGACCATTACCTCTAAAAGTTGGGGCAAATAAAATCACTTTTTTATTTTTAAGATATGGATATTCTTCATATAAACGTGATTTCACAGCCTCTTTCTTCTCCTCATCAAAGAAAAAATCAGTTCTAGGTATTCCTGTAGCTACCACGTTATCCATTTGTACTCCGAACCCTTCAGCATAATGTTTCCGAATACTATCTGAACTCACAACTACCTTCGTATAGTTTCTATGATTTTTAGAAGTAGGAGATGGACCACCTGGCAAACCTATACGGCTATAACCAAATGTTTTAAAGGCACCTACAGCATGCCAAAGCTGAACTAAGTCCGCATTTTTACGAATTTTTAGTGGATAAATCATTGGATAAAAATCGTCTATAATAATGTTTTTACTTGTTGCAAAATGATATGCCATAGAAACTAATTCGGTGAAACTCTTCTTATCACGAATACTTTCCTTTAAAAAGAACTTAAACTCAAAAGTTTCTTCTCTGTTTAATAACTCTTCATAGACGAATTCAAAATTACCAGATAAATCGGTTCTACTATCAGACGCAAAAGTAATTTTCCGTTTGTTTATTGGAAGTAGACAAAACAGTATATATAAAAATTTAAATAT
Organism: Bacillus sp. FSL K6-1000; assembly: GCF_038630785.1. Classification (NCBI taxonomy): domain Bacteria; kingdom Bacillati; phylum Bacillota; class Bacilli; order Caryophanales; family Bacillaceae; genus Bacillus; species Bacillus sp. FSL K6-1000. Next base: position 3,241,201 of record NZ_CP152042.1, read on the forward strand.
TGTCCGATTGAATTTACGTGTTAAACGATTAGCACTTTTTCCCGTATCTAATTCAAGAAGGCTTGGATCAATTTCTTGGAGTTTATTAGAAGATAAATTAACCGTTTTCTCTTCTTCATCATAGGTAACGATCAAGTTGAATTTCATCATTTTTTTAGCTGAATGAAATTCCATCTTGGCAGCATACACATCATTTTTTAAAAATTCCTTGATGTTTCCCAAAGTATGAATTTCACGATATTTAACATTGCTGCCATTCATTACTTCCAACTCAATATAAACTTTAAATTCTCCTTGTGGCAAAGGCTTGTCATCATTAATTTTTGCAAAATTAATTTGTTGATGGAAGCCAGCCCACTTGTATGAATTAGGGATAGAGTCCTTTTCTTCATTTAATACTGTTTCTACTGGACAATCTTTTAATGATATAGATTGAAATAGGTCACCGTTATTTACCAGTAGTATTTTTTTTCTAACATTATCTTCATTTTGTAATGGCAATCCTTCAATATAAATATATCCCGCAATATCCAGTATTGAACCATTCCAAGAAAAACGAGTTATTTTCCTTTTTGGAATTATTTGATTCTCCACTACATTGTCAGTCTTTTTAAATAACGAAAAAACTTTTTCATCACTTTTTTCATCTATTATCTGAACATCTTGTTTTTTAGAAGATGTTCGTAATTTAAACTTCAATATTGACTCTCCTTTTTTCATCGTTATCAGTTATAATTCCTAAAATTAGTGAAACTACTCTATCTGTAGACCTTCCATCACAGTTTTCCATAAAACGCTTGGAAAATTCTTTTAAGTTGACTTTTTGGGAGCCTGAATACAAATATTTTAATTCCTCTACTAACGATGAAAGGTTTTTAGTAATGGGACCGGGTGCAAATGAATTAAAAGGATAATAAAAATCTCTTTCTTCCATATAATCATCAAAGTCTGGACAATAAAAGAGAATAGGTTTGTTCAATAAACTATATTCAAAAATTACAGAAGAATAGTCTGTTATGAGTACATCCGAAACAATCATTAATTCATATAAAGAGAATTGCTTTGTAAAGGTCTGATCAACCTTAAATTCATTCTCCATGTATGGGTGTAATTTGATAAGGACTTCATATTTATCAGGTTCTATATTCTTAAATAGTTTTTCACGGTCTAAAATAAGGGTTTGATCTTTTTGGTTATGCGCTCCCCCTCTATATGTAGGAGCATACAAAATTTTAATCTTATTTTTCAAGTGTGGGAATTTTTGGTAAAATCTGTCTTTTATATGCTCCTTTTCTTCTTTTGAGAAGAAAAAATCAGTTCTTGGTACGCCTATTGGCAAAATTTGTTCAGGTGACATATTAAATGCTTCAGCAAAAGGAAGAACTGATTCTTTAGAACTAACTATAGCATAATCATAATTTGAATGTACTGGTACAACCTTTAAATACTCAGGTGATGGCCCTGATTTCTTACCGATAATAGAGTAACCAAACTTTTTAAATGCACCACATGCATGCCAAATTTGGATCACTTTCGTTTCTGATCTTTTATTAATTAGGTAAAGCGGGAAATAATAATCATCCAATAAAAGAACCCTGCATGTGGACACATGATAAAGTGAGCTTAAAAGATGAATAACATACATAACCTTCCCTTTTAATCCACCATTCATTTTCCTTAACAGGAGAACAACTTCTATATCTGTTTCTTCACTTAAGCTTTTGTAAATACTCTTAAAATTATCATTTAACTCACTATCTCTATAAGTTGCCATTACAACTTTTTTTTTATTTACACGAAAAGCAAAAGCCAAGAAACTATAATATAGACGAAAGGCAAATTTCACAAGCTTCACTGCAAATTCATTCACTATATTTCCCATTCCATAATTGTTTTTCCCCAAGATGACGTTAGATCTTCCTCAAAAGATTTTATAATGTCATCGATACTTTTAACAGTATGAGTTGCACCTATTAATGTCTCAAGATATTCTGCGATTTCTGGATATTTGATAAGAATATCCACCGTGTTTTGAAAATCCTTACTTCCACTTCTACTGCTACCAATTAAAGTAATGCCTTTTTCAAGAACCATTCTTGTATCGACTTTTACAGGGTATTCTGTAACACCTAATAAAGCAACAGTTGCTTCTGGATTAGTGTATTCAATGATTTGTTCGATCGCACTCTCACTACCACGCCCACCAACACATTCAAATGCATGATCCACTTTAACTTCAGATGGTATGTTATTAATTTGATAAACTGCATCCACAAAAGAAAAATGTTCTAGTTTATACTCATTTTTCCCAAAAACAAAAACTTTACTTGAGGGATAAAGTTTTTTGAGAATTAGAGATGTAATAAATCCTAAATTCCCATCTCCCCATACTCCAAAATGCTCTCTGTTTTCATGTGCCTTCCGCTCAAACCGACTTAAAGAATGCACAGTAATCGTTATTAATTCTATAAATGCAGCAACATAAGGATTTATATTATCAGGCAAAGCCACTAGTCGGTCTGCATCCATAAACATATAATCCTGCATAAAACCATCATATCCACTAGATCTAAAATTACTTGAACGGAGGTAGTTTTCTGCAATATATTCATTTTCTTCATTAGGGATGTTTGGTACCATCACTACTTTAGTTCCAACTTTAAATGTACCAGTTGGATCATACATGACTTTACCTATTCCTTCATGAATTAAGGCCATAGGAAGCTTTTTATCCATTGCTTCCTTACCCCTTGAACCAGTGTAGTAACGTTGATCAGCTGCACATATAGATAGATGAGTTGGCCGTACAACGACTTTATTACCTTTAATATCTTTATCCTTGTATGTCACTTCAAACTGTCTCGCGGAAACTAATCGATATGTTTGATTAATCATTTTTTATATTCTCCTGTAAAATAGCATTTGCAACTTTCAAATCGTAAGGAGTAGTTACTTTAATGTTAAATACCTCTCCACGTACTAACTTCACTTGTTGTCCTAATAAAATGCAAATTTTGCAAGCATCAGTTAAAACTTCTTTTTGATTCTCTGTCAAACCCTCGTAAAGTTTCTTAAGCAAGGAAATATTAAAACTCTGTGGGGTTTGTCCTTGAAACATCTCATCTCTAACAGGTATATTGGAAATATACTCGCCTTTTTCCGAAGTAACAATCGTATCTATAGCTGGTATAACGGTATCTACAGCACCATGTTTAAGTACGGCATTGATATTCTCGTCAATGATTCTGTGTGTTAAAAAAGGCCGGACTGAATCATGTGTCACAATTACATCATCATCGTTAATTCCATATTCCTTCTCAATAAAACGAACTCCACTCATAATAGATTCGTTACGATCAGCACCACCCTCAATAACAACTAGACGATGGTCTTCGTTAATATATTTTTTTAATATATTCTTTGTATGATTGATCCATTCTTTTGGTGTTACTATAATGACTTTATCAAAACGATCGTTTAATAGGAATTTTTCAACAGTATGAATAATGATAGGCCGATTATTTAAAGGGAGAAACTGTTTTGGCATACTTACATTACCCATCCTTGAACCTTTACCACCAGCTAAAATTTCTGCATATATCATATTTGAAACTCCTTTCAGTATTACCATCTTATAAATCAACAAATGTATTTTGCTATTGTTGCGGCTTATTCATGCCGCCTTTTTCAAAACAACTCTGCCAATATAATAACATATTTCGACTATGTTTTTGACTATTTTTATTATAGACATATTCGTATGCTATTACAGCTGGTTTCTTTTTCAAATAAACAATAATGATAAGAAATGCGTTTAAAATTTCGCGGGTTTCTCATTGATTAAACCATATTGAAATAATAACAAGTCAACAATTCTCTTAGAAGCTTGTCCATCACCATAAGGATTTGAAGCTCTCGACATTTTCTCATACTCTGACTTATTGACTAAAAGCTCTTTTGTCAGTTGGTAAATCATTTCCTCTTCAGTCCCTGCTAATTTCAGCGTGCCTGCTTTCACTCCTTCTGGGCGCTCTGTTGTATCACGTAGTACTAATACTGGCTTCCCTAGAGAAGGCGCTTCTTCTTGTACACCGCCAGAATCCGTCAAGATAAAATACGAAGCGGCAGCAAAGTTATGGAAATCAACGACTTCAAGCGGTTCAATCAAATGTATACGATCGAGATCACTGAATTCTGTCTGAGCGGCGTCACGTACAGCTGGGTTTAAATGAACAGGGTATACGACCTGTACATCTTCGAACTCTTCTACTACACGTCTAATCGCTCTAAACATATTTTTCATTGGCTGTCCGAGATTCTCCCTGCGATGAGCCGTTAACAAGATCATTCTATCTGTGCCTATTTTCTCTAAAATAGGATGTTTATACTGTTCTGTGACAGTTGTTTGCAAAGCATCAATGGCTGTATTCCCTGTCACAAAAATAGTTTCTTCTTTTTTATTTTCTATTAAAAGATTCTTCTTTGCCTCCTGTGTAGGCGCAAAGTGAATATTAGCAATGTTTCCAGTCATTTGACGGTTCAATTCCTCTGGGAATGGAGAATACTTATTGTGTGTTCTTAATCCTGCCTCGACATGACCAACTGAAATTTGGTGATAAAATGCAGCTAAGCTTCCTGCAAAGGTTGTTGTTGTGTCTCCATGAACAAGCACAATATCAGGTTTTTCCTCTTGGAATAGTTGATCTAGTTTCAATAATGCATTTGATGTAATTTCAGATAATGTTTGGTTTTCTTTCATAATATTTAAATCGTGGTCGGGCTTAATATTAAAAGCTTTCAGCACTTGATCAAGCATTTCTCGATGTTGAGCCGTCACAGTAACTGAAGATCTAATTTTCGGATGTTTTTTTAGTTCAAGGACAAGAGGTGCCATTTTAATCGCTTCAGGTCTCGTCCCGAATACAGTCATAACATGTAATGTTTTCAATAGTCGATGCCTCTTTCCCTTATATTATATAAGCACATTATACAAAAGAATATAAACGAATTCTAATCATTGTATTTTCAATTTTTACAACGCCTTTACCCTGTTCAACATGAAAATTTACAAAGACTCTTTACAATAAATGTTGAACCTAATAATACAATTTCGTAAATCATTTGTCATTTCTATCATTTGTAAGTTACACTTTATGAAAGATGAAGTCAAATCATTTTTTCAATATGTAAGGAAGGTGCAAAGTTCATTGAAAAAAGTACGTAAAGCCATTATCCCAGCTGCAGGTCTTGGGACACGTTTCCTCCCTGCAACAAAAGCTATGCCTAAAGAAATGCTGCCAATCGTTGATAAACCAACCATTCAATATATTATTGAAGAAGCTGTTGAATCAGGAATTGAAGACATTATTATCGTCACTGGAAAAGGAAAAAGAGCCATTGAGGATCATTTTGATTTTGCACCAGAGCTAGAGCGTAACCTGGAGGAAAAAGGGAAGAGCGAGCTTTTGGAAAAGGTGAGAAAATCCTCTAATATTGCTGACATTCATTACATACGTCAAAAGGAACCTAAAGGACTTGGACACGCTGTTTGGTGCGCACGCAACTTTATCGGTGATGAACCTTTCGCCGTTTTATTAGGTGATGACATTGTTCAAGCTAAAACACCTGGGCTTCGCCAACTGATGGATGAATACGAAAAGACTCTTTCATCTGTCATCGGGGTTCAGCAAGTAGCAGACAGCGATACGCATCGCTACGGGATCATCGACCCTCTTACACAAGAAGGACGCCGCTATCAAGTGAAAAACTTTGTGGAAAAGCCACCGCAAGGTACAGCACCATCCAATCTAGCCATCTTAGGGCGATACATTTTCACACCAGAGATCTTCATGTACCTTGATCAGCAAGAAATTGGTGCAGGCGGGGAAATTCAACTGACAGATGCCATCCAAAAGCTGAATGACATCCAGCGGGTATTCGCCTATGATTTCGAAGGAAAACGATACGATGTAGGTGAGAAGCAAGGCTTCATCGAGACAACTCTAGAGTTTGCCCTTCAAGATGAGGATCTAAAAAAGAAACTCATTCCATTTATGAAACAATTGCTTGCAAAAGAAGAAGTACATTAAACATGTCGAATTGAAGTGACTCTCTACTTTTATACACGTCTTTTTATTGAGGTATGAGTGCAACATCGAATTGGATAATTTGTATATGCCTTTCAAAATACTTTTTTGCCATGAGGTTTTGACATTTTCTTTTACACGACCAAATGAGGTCCAGTCTCTAGTCAACTCTCACAGTCACTTAAGCAATTTTATTGCTGCGGCTTTACTACAATTATGAATTTTTCCCAAAGTAAAAACACCCACAAAAGTTGGACTATGGCCAATTTTTGTGGGTGCACTTCTGGAGATTTTCAAATCATAATGCTTAATTGATAAACATAGACGCAGCGAACAAAATTGCTAATATAGACAAAGTAGTAATTTGCAAAACAGTTCCGATAATGTTTTTTGACTTCTTATTATAAGTCTTTTCTAAAACCTTCTTCCCTTTTCTCTCTTCCTTATGTTCTAACTGATATTCTTCTTTTTCTTTTTTTGACAGTTTATTAAACCAATCAACAAACTGTTTATATTCTTTGACTACTTTATCTGTCTCTTCAAACATTTTTAATTCACCATAATGCATCCATGCAACTCGATCACAGATTTTTTGAATTTGACCAATTGAATGGCTAACAAAGAAAATCGTTTTTCCTTGCTTTTTAAATTCTGTAATTCGGTCAACACATTTTTGGTAAAACGTTTGATCGCCAACAGAGAGCGCTTCATCAATAATTAGTATATCAGGATCAATATGAGCTGATATTGCAAAACCAAGCCTTGATTTCATCCCGCTAGAGTAGCTTTTTACAGGTTGATCAATAAAATCTCCTATATCTGCAAATTCAACAATTTTGTCATATAATTCATCAATCTCTTTATTTGTAAGACCCATCATTAGACATTTTAGTCGAATGTTATCTTTTCCACTAAGCTGATTGTTTAATCCTGCTGCAATAGCAATTAATGATGGTTGTCCATCCATCTCAATCTCTCCAATTGTCGGAGGTATGATTTTAGCGAGCAAGTTAGACATTGTTGATTTCCCAGATCCATTAATCCCTACAAAACCGATTGTTTCTCCCTCATATACATCCATCGATACATTTCGTACAGCAAAAAAGCCTTTTTCATTCTTATTCGGCAAAAACAGCCCTTTAATCTTATCTGATTGTTTTTTATATAAAAAGTACTGTTTGGATACGTTCCGAAACGAAACTTTTAGTTTCATCGTATAATCTCCTTACTTTTTAAAGAAAATCGACAAATTTATTTCTAAATTTCATGTGTAGCAGTGAAGCTATTGTAAGAATAAGTAGCGTGATAAACCAGAAGTAAAGCGTATAGGTTAAATCATTGAAGAACCACTCACCCTTTAAAAAACTATTTCGAAACCCTTCAATTATATAAAACAGAGGATTCAACTTAAGAACATCTACAATCCAAGCTTTATCGCCAGTCATTTTTTCGGTTATGTTCCAAAAGACCGGAAGTAAAAAGAAGAGTAATCTAGTTCCTGCTTGCAAAAGAAATTGGTAGTCCCTCACAATGATACTAATTGTAGAGTTTAACAAGCTAAAAGAAAACATGAAGACAATCATACATATGAGGTAATAAAAATATTGTATCCAATGTATATCCGGATAGATTCCATAAGACATCATCACAATAAGATATATACCCATCATCACAAAATAACTGAATAGATTAGAGATAATCACAACTGACGGTAAAATACTAATTGGAAAGTTCATTTTTGCTACCATATTAATTCTTTTGAAGATACTGTTTGAACCATCAAGAATCGTTGGACTAATAAAAAACCATGGAATCAAGCCTGCTAGCATCCAAATAATGAATGGCACTTCCATTCCACCAATAACGACTGGCTGGCCACCTCTAATACCCATACCAAATACAAACCAATATGCTAACATCTGAATTAATGGATTAAGAAACTGCCATAAGATACCTAAATAATTCATTTGATAGCTTGATTTCGTTTCATATACAGCAAGTCGCATAATTAACGAAAACGAACTAATCTGTTCTTTTAAAATGTTAAACATTGCATTCATTTTAATCTTCCTTAGACAAGTTTTAATAGCTTCAACACATGAAGCGCCATTTATGATTGTAACAGATATTAAATCATTTTTCACTTCAATCAATTTTACAGGATAAAATTAACAAATTTAAAAGATCTGCTTAATCTTCTAAATAAGTGTTTCTCATGTCACTTTAATCTGTTATTCCTCACATCAATAATCAAGTTGTAATTTGTTACACATTGTACATAAAGCAATGTATGAACAATAGAAAGAGCACTTCTTACTGTATGCAAGAAGTACTCTTTCTATTTAAAACCAGCAATTTCGTCTTTAATTTGCGTTGTTGAAATTCCCTCTGTTCTCTTGAGATAGATTACTTCGCAATACTCTTTTAAAAAGTCGAATTTACCTTCCCAGTCATCACCCATCACAAAAATATCTATATCATGTTCTTTAACATCTCTTATTTTCTGATCCCAGCTATTTTCAGGAATTACCTCGTCTACGTATCGAATCGTTTCAAGAATAAGTTTACGATGATCAAAACTATGAAATGCCTGCTTTGATTTCTGCAGATTAAATTCATCAGTAGAAATACCAACCACAAGATAGTCACCCAACTGCTTTGCACGCTCCAACAGTTTAATATGCCCAAAATGCAATAAATCAAACGTACCGTACGTTAAAATTTTCTTCATGACAAAGTAATACCCCCTTTCAACTATCTTATTTATTCTTTTAAAACTATATTTCATCGTTTCTTCAGATTACTCTTTAAAAATTAATTATAGCATACATGTCTAGAAACATTAATTTCAAATTATATTCAAAAATTACATTCATACATAGATTCATGTCACAATAAGTGGTACGTTAATGAAATGTCATGAAATTTAAAGGTTTGTAAAGTTATTGTTAATATTTCATGGAGCATCTGTGATAAAATGATAAGTAGGCGAAGAATGAATTTACAATGAACGTTCATAGATAACAAGTTAAAAAGGAGGTCTAAACAATGCAAACAGAAGTGGTCTCTAACCTTTCTTATGTAAACGGCGACTTAGATGAATTTATCAGCTATATGAACCAGCATCATATTTCTCAGAAAAGAGGCGCCATGATTGCGACTGTCAATCCAGAGATAGGCTATGCCGTCATGAAGGATCATGCGTACCATCAAGTCGTCTCATCTGCGGATTATGTACTGCCGGATGGCGTAGGCGTCGTGTTGATGTCCCGCATGACCCAAAGTCCGCTTAAGTCAAGGATTGCCGGCTTTGATGTCTTCATGTCTATGCTTGATCTAGCAAACAAGCAGTCTAAAAGAATCTTTTTATATGGTGCGAAAAAAGAAGTGCTTGAGGCTGTGAAACAGCGAATTGATACGGAATATCCAAATGTGGTCCTTGCCGGAAGCTGTGACGGCTATCAAGCAGATAAACGTTTCGTAGCGAAGCAAATCGCGCGCTCGAAACCTGATATGGTGTTCGTTGCATTAGGTTATCCAAACCAGGAGAACTTTATTTACGAATACCGCCATTTATTCCCGCAGGCTGTTTGCATCGGTTTAGGCGGAAGCTTTGATGTATTTAGCGGAACGGTGAAGCGTGCACCACGCTGGATGATTAAGACAAATACAGAATGGCTGTATAGATTGATTGTGAATCCATGGAGATGGAAACGAATGCTGAATATTCCTAAGTACGCTTTTGCCGTATTGAAGGAAAGCAAAGGAAAAAAACGTTACTATCCTGAGCAGGTAAAGGATCAGACGAAGCAGCTGTGAGAGACTGACAAATGATGAATATACGCTCAATGATGATTTCATGTTACGCAGCTTTTATTTCTTTCATTGGATGGCTGATGAGCGGCGTGAAACCGCGTGAAAACCAGGTGACGCTGCTTGTTTCGTTCCAAGAGAATGCGGCTGCTCTCATTCATACTTATCAACAACAGGCGAACATGACAATGAAGCTTACTGTCCTCTATACGAAGCATGCTTCTGCGATAGAAAAGGACGGGCCTCATCTGTCATTTCGCTATTTTCATGAAAAAAATCCTCTCCATCTCATTCAATGTATGTATACGATGTTTAAAAGCAAGGTTGTCGTGACGGATAATTACTTTCTCATGACGAGTGTGCTTAGAAAACGGCCTTCTACCACCTGTATTCAAGTATGGCATGCCAATGGCGCTTTGAAAAAGTTCGGGCTTGAAGATGCTTCAAATTCTGAACGAAGTCCCCGTGACATCGAGCGCTTCAAACGTGTCTATGCGTCTTTCGACTATATCGTAACAGGCTCAGATCACATGCGTGAGATTTTCAAGACCTCGTTTGGAGCCAATGATGAACGCTTTTTACCAACTGGTGTACCACTGACGGATCTGTACTATGAACAGCATCAGCCTTCCTTAAAGCTGAATGATATCCCAAAAGGAAAAAAGATCCTGCTCTATACACCGACCTATCGAGACTTTGCAATGGACAGTCTTGTCCTGCCTTTTTCAAAAGAGCAATTGCAAACTGAGCTGAATGGCGATTATATTCTGCTCGTCAAGCTTCATCCTGCAGTCAAACATTTAGCGAAAGCAGAAACAGACGGTGAATGGATATTTGATGTGTCCGATCAGCCGCTCTATCCATTGCTTTGTGCTTGTGATGTCCTAGTGACAGATTATTCGTCGATTGTGTTTGAATATGCACTGCTCGAAAAGCCTGTCTTGTTCTTCACTTATGACTTAGACACTTATCGGGAGAAACGCGGCTTAGTTGATCGGTATGAAGACATCATTCCTGGAAAGGCTTGCGTCACACAGGACATGCTCTTGCAGGAGCTTTTACACCTAAACGGATCAACCAATAAAGAACGAATCAAAACCTTTGCTGAGGAATGGAACCAATATTCAAAGGGACAATCAAGTCAGCAGCTCCTTTCATTCATTGAACAGCAGCTGCTCTTACAAAAAAAACGTCCGGCTTCTCAATAGGAAGCACGGACGTTTTTTTATTTGTTATACACGGGGATATCGTAATACAGCGTATAGTCATCAAGCAGGTTATACAAACTATACATACGAGTGACTTGCTTAGAAGCCCAGCCAATATCTGTTGCATATTGATGAGTTGCTGTAGCAGACCAGCGCATTTTATAAATCGTATCTTGTTTGTATGTCGCATTATTGATGTAGCTGTTGCCAATGAATTTTGCCCCGCCAATAATCGCAGCCTCTGGTGTGAACCATTGCTGTTCATACGCATACTTTGCACCGAGATAATTCGGATTGCTGTCATATGCACCAATGCCATACATGTTATATACTTTCTTTCCATTAAACATTGTACCATTCGCTAAAATGGAACTTCCGTTACCCGTTTCAAGCAACGCATGAGAAATAAGATAAATTTCGTTGATATGATACGTTTTTGCTGCTGTAATAAAGGCTTGTCCTTTTCCAGCAAGAATCCCTTTGCCTGCTAAAATCTTTGTATTGACCTCTGCCGGATTGAGATTCGCAGCTTCAGAGAGTTTCAGAAATTGAAAATAAGATTGCGTGCCTTCTGCAATATTGGCTGGATCTACATATTTTTGCACCTCTGCTGCACTTGCATTTCTCCAGCCGAGGTTGATCCTGATCCAGTTTCCTTCTTTTCCAAGCTGTTTCACTTTTGCTCCTTTATTCAGCTGTGCCACAATGTTGCTTGCAGAGCTCGAATCAGGTGTTGAACGGACATTTAAGCCATCTGTATTCACTGTCGATGTTGCTTGGTCTACATATGCTGCATAGACATAGGCCGCACCATCTGTCTGTGGTGACACCTTCATTTGTTTGTTTACCATCTCATTGACAGTGAGGTTGTAGTTCGTTTGCATGACCATTGGGCCATTTTTAATTTTTACGGCTGTGGCAGTCCAGCCATATTGGCTTTTCACAAATGCAATGGCTTCATTTACAGTTGGTAATCCTGTAAATTGCTGCGTAATGTTAATTTTGTAAGTTGGTTTCGTTGTTGTTGTATACGCAGCGTTTTCATTCCGTTTTTTGAAAAATGCCATGCCTTGGTCACGCAGTGCAACTGTTGAGATAGCACCTGTTTTGATCTGATATTGAGCATAATCGACTGCACCTGTTTTTTGGGCAACAGCCTTCATTTTTTGTTTCGTCAAATAGCTGAGTGCTTGATTCAGTTTTGTCTGATTCACTGTCGGCTCTGTCGTGATACGGTATTGCTTGACCGCTTCAGTCAGCGTTTTTGTACTGCTGCCAATGCCATTTTTCTTGATGATCTCTTGAGCCTGCTTCACTTTAGTTTGTTCATATACAGGTGTTGTCTTAAGACTATATGTTTTGCTGACAGCCTGTCCCTTGCTTGTCTTGATGCTGCTTGTCACCTTCTGCATTTTTAAGTATGCGGCACCTTTATTCACTTTCACTTGGTCCACTGCTTGATTGACGACGAGTCGATATGTGCTGTCTGATACTTTGCCTGTTTTTTTCGTTGTCGCAGATACTTTTTTCTTTTGGAAGAAAGCCGCTGCTTTTTTCGCTTGGTCATCTCCTAAAAGATTCCCCGTCACTACTTGATATGGCTGTGTAGAAGAAATCTTTTTGGACGAGTAGCGCCATTTCTTTTTCTTGAAAAAAGCTATCGTTTTTGCGTAAGCTGTATCGTTTAATTGATTGAGCTTCACGATATAATTTTTTGTTTTTCCCACTCGCTGCACAATACCTGCAGCACCGGTTTGCTTCTTAATTTGAGCCGCAGCTGAAGCTGCTTGTTTGTTGTCTTTGAAATAGCCTGATTCCAAGCTGTAGACATTTTTTAAGGCTCCTGTCTTTTGAATCTTCCCGCTGATTTTTGCTTCTTTTTGCAGCTGAGTAAGAAGTGTATGTGCTTTCGACTGGTTCGCTTGTGCAGCGGATGTGACGATGTAATACGGCTTACCCGCTGTTACCGTTTGAAGCACTGGTTTTAAACCGGATGCCTTCTGAAAACCTTGCAGAATGGTATTCGCCTTACTTTGTCCAACAATACCACTTGAAATCAGCTGATATACAGTGCCAGCTTTGTTTTCGGTTTGGTATGTACTGGTGACGCCTGCCTGCTTTTGCAACTCGGTTTGAATATTTTTCACTTCCGTTTCAGAATCAATGGTTCCTGATATGACCTGATAGGAAGCTTTGCTTTGATTGATGACTTCATAGGAGCTATTGAGCCCAGATGTTTTTGTTAGCTCAAGTGAGAGCTTTTTCGCCTGACTTTCATCATTGACTGGGTCAGATACGACCTTTTGTAAAGGAAGGCGGTCACCTACTGGAGAAACCGTACCGCTCATGCCCACCTCTTTTTTTAATGCAGCTGCACTTGCACTCGCTGCTGCTTGTGACTCATATCCTGAGGCAGTGAGCTGATAGCTCGACGTATTTCCTGAGGTTTGGTAAGTGGCTGTCCACTTTTTGTCCTTCTTCAGTGTTTCCACTGCTTTTTTCACTTCTGCTTCTGTTGTAAATACCTTTGTGGTGTTCATCGTATAAATGGATTGGTCGACATAGGAGGCTGCTTGCGCTTCTTTACCCGTGTGTAATGTCATACTAAAGGCAGCTGCGAGTAACATAATCTTGATGGTTTTTTTCACGTTCCCTGTCCCTCTCTTAACTTTGCATAATAGTCTACTAATCTCTTTATCGACAAAAACAAGTACTCTTTCAAGTCATTTATGCAATAGAAAAATAGAGGACCCTCTTGAAGTCCTCTTTGCCTTATATATGCGACACAATCAGTTCACAAGATCCTTCAATTGAGAAGTTTCCTGTTTCAGCAGGCAGAATAAAATGAGCACCTTTTGTCAGTGGATATGTGTTTCCGTCATGCTCTAAAGACCCTTCTCCATCAATCACACTGCATAGCAAAAACGGATAATCCTGCGAAAGCTCTACTTTTTGATCAATTTCCCATTTATACACAGAGAAGTATTCTGCTTCAACAAATGTACGAATGGTCACTCCTCGGCGTGTTTCAACTGATTCATCTGCATAACCGTCTACATGAGGAACCGTCGTGACATCAATTGCTTGTGCAAAATGAAGTTCACGTTCGTTGCCATCCTGGTCTTTTCGTTCATAATCATATACGCGATAGGTTGTATCTGAGCTTTGCTGCGTTTCAAGGACAAGCGTTCCTTCGCAAAGCGCATGAATAGTACCGCTTGGCACATAATAAAAATCACCAGGCTTAATTTTCACCCGCCGCAAAAGACCTTCCCAATCTCCGCTATTCATCATGGTGACAAGCTCAGTTCTTGTTCTTGCATTGTGCCCATAGATCATTTCCGCTCCTTCTTTGCAGTCAATGATATACCAGCACTCTGTTTTTCCAAGCTCGCCATTTTCATGTCTTTCCGCATAATCATCATCTGGATGTACTTGAACGGACAAGTCTTGGTTTGCATCTAAAATTTTGGTTAACAGCGGGAAGCGATCGCCTTCTATCCCCCCGAACAATTCTCTATGATTGTCCCAAAGTTCGATCAGCGTTTTCCCTTTATATGGACCGTCTTGCACGACACTTGGTCCGTTTGGATGAGCAGAAATTGCCCAGCATTCTCCCGTTTGATCAGAAGGAATATCGTAGCCAAATTGATCCCTTAAGGCTGTACCTCCCCATATTCTTTCCTTCAATTCAGGCAGTAAAAAAATTGGTGACTGCTTCATTCAGGATGACTCCTCCCTTTGCTACCCTTTGATAATCCTTACCTAGCTTGATGAAAACTAGTAAGTCTCAACTTTTATTATGACGCTATCTAAAGAGAAGTCAATCCTTTCAGTACACCGAATGAAAACGATAACACAAAAATTGTTTTACCCTTTGACAGAGCCTGCAAGAAGCCCTTTGACAAAGTATTTTCCAAGAAGAATATAGCCGAGTAGTGTCGGCAGCGCAGCCAATATCGCTCCTGCCATTTGGACGTTCCACTGCACAATTTGACTACCTGATAGATTTTGCAAGGCAACCATCACCGGCTGATGCTCCGCAGTGGTCATCGTGACTGCAAATAAAAATTCATTCCACACATTTGTGAACTGCCAAATTGCGACCACAACAAACCCTGTGATCGAAAGCGGAAGAATCATATGTCTGAAAATCCCGATAAACCCTGCGCCATCCATTTTCGCCGATTCAATCATTTCATCTGGGATGCTCACATAGAAATTTCGGAACATGAGCGTTGTGATCGGAAGTCCGTATACGACATGGACAAGCACAAGCCCTGGAATTGAATTATACAATCCGACTTCACGCAAAAATTGAATAAGTGGAATTAGAATACTTTGATATGGAATAAACATCCCAAAGAGCATCAGCGTAAAGACGACTTCTGATCCTTTGAAACGCCATTTTGATAATACATAGCCATTCATTGCACCTAATACAGCGGACAATAAAGTAGCAGGAATGACTAGATAAAGAGAATTCATTAAATTGGGTGCCAGCTTTTCAAATGCGATTTGATAGCTTGAAAAATCGATGGTAGATGGCAGCGACCACATTCGCTCAAGGGTGACTTCACCTAATGGCTTCAAGCTAGTGACGAGCATGACATAAACTGGCATCAAAAAAAATAGACTGCACAAAATCAATAAAGCATAAAGAACTGGACGGACAAACTGTCTGGCTGTCATGATGAAGCCCCCTTCCGGCTCGACAGGAGGTATGGCACGATAAAGACCGCAACAGAGATCAGCATGACAATCGCAATGGCGGCACCGCCTGCATAATGGTTTCCTCTAAAGGTCATTTCAAACATATACACGCCCGGGACATCGGTGACAAAATTCGCACCCGGTCCTGTCATCGAGTAAATCAAATCGAAAATCTTTAATGAAATATGAGCCATGATGATAACAACACTTGCAGTAATCGGTTTTAAAAGAGGAAAAATGATTTTCCAGTAAATCTGCCACTCCGATGCACCATCCATTCTAGCAGCCTCTCTTACTTCCTCTGGAATTCCTCGCAGACCCGCCAAATACATCGCCAGAGAGAAGCCTGTCATTTGCCAAACAGCTGCAATCACGACGGCAATCATGGCCGCAGGTACACCAAACTCAATTTTCCCCCAGACAAATCCGGCCAAAATGTTCGTATCCGTGTACCATTTAGGCTGGATACCGAGCGTTTTCAAAAATAAATTCACCCCTGTTGACGGGTTTAAAATCCATTGCCATACAACCCCTGTGACAACGAAGGAAAGGGCCATCGGAAAGAAGAATAAATTCCGAAAAAGAGATTCCCCCTTGATCTTCTGATCTAGCAAAATTGCAAGTGCAAGACCAGAGACAATGACAGCCCCAATAAAAAATAGAGTAAAAAAGACCGTGTTTCGAAGATCTGACTGAAAGCGGAAATCTTGAAACAGCATGGCATAATTGCGAAGACCTGCGAAAGAGAAATCAGGAACAAGCGTGGTCCAGTTTGATAATGACACATATCCTGTCCAGCCAATAAAGCCGTAAACAAAGATGAATAATAAAATCGCTGACGGGGCTAAAAAGAGCAGCGCCAGCAGCTGATCTCCATTCCATTTTTTCCGCATACGTTTGACCTTGGGCATAGATGTTTTTGTCATCGGCGATGTGTCCATGCGCATGAAGCTACACTCCTTTTAAAAAAGAGGCGGTGCCTAGCCGCCGCCTCTTTCGTCTTTATTTCATTGCATCTTTTAAAGATGATACAAACTGGCTGCTGTCTTTTTGTGTCACGAAGATATTGACGGCTTGATTCGCTTTTGTCACAAACCCTTCTTCAGCAGCTGAGCCATGAGCAAGAGACGGCGCCAGTTTTGACTCTTTAAATGCCTTCATCGCCGATTTTCCGTATTCATCATATTTTGATACGTCTGCATCCACACGTGCTGGAATCGATCCTTTTAGCGGATTAAACGCATCCTGTCCTTCCACAGATCCTAAAACAGATAAGAATTTCTTCACGTTTTCTGGCTGTTTCACACCCTTTGGCAGTCCAAATGTATCGGTGATCACCATAAAGCTTCCTTCCGTTTCAGGAGTCGCCGTGTATCCAAAGTCTTGATTCACCTTCAAATCAAGATCATTCACAAAGTACCCCTTCGCCCAGTCGCCCATGACATTCATTGCTGCTTCCCCTTTTGCCACGAGCTGTGAGGCATCCTGCCAGTTACGTGAGCTGTGATCATCATTGACGTATTCGAGCATACGTCCAAAGATGTCTGCCGCTTCCTTCACTTTCGGGTCATCCATTTTCATGTCGCCAGCCCAAAGTTTTTGATAACCATCTGCCCCTAATACACCAAGCAAAACACTTTCAAACAAATGAGTCGCCGCCCAAGGCTCCTTATCTCCAAGCGCAAGTGGCGTAATCCCTTTTTTCTTTAATGCATCTGCTGTTTTGAAAAATTCATCAAATGTCGCTGGCGGCTCTAAGCCTGCATCATCAAATACCTTCTTGTTATACCAAAGCACATTGCCCCTGTGAATGTTCACTGGCACGGAATAGATTTTTCCATCTTTGCTGACAAGATCAATCAGTGATTCTGGAAATTTGTCTTTCCAGCCTTCTTTTTCATATAAATCATCCAGCGGCTCCATTTTGCCTGCCGCGACCCAGCTCTCATTCAGCTCCGCCCCGCCATGCACTTGAAACGTAGCAGGCGGATCATTCCCCTGCATACGGCTAGTCAGAACAGCCTTTGCATTCGTACCAGCACCACCTGCGACGGCTGCATTTTCAATTGGAATGTCTTTATTCTTCTCTTCAAACAATTGGATGAGTGCCTTCAGCCCGTCTTCCTCACCCGCTCCTGTCCACCAAGAGAAAATTTCGAGCTTTTCCGTTCCGCCTTCTTTTTTTGCCTCTGAGTTCGTCGATGAACTGCAGGCAGTAACGATCAGCATACAGAGTGCAAGCAGTGTAAAGCCTAATTTGACCTTCATGATTGATCCCCCATCCCTATTTTGTAAGCGTTATCAAAATAAGTATAATGGCAGATCCTTGCTTTTTTTCAGGCAAACTTCTGAACTTTTTTATGAAATTCTTCATTTTTTTACGACCTGTTTTCGATATTCCTTCGGTGAACAGCCGACCATCTTCTTAAACACACGGCTGACGTAATTAGGATCTGTATATCCTGCTTGATAGGTAATTTCTTTTAAGCTAAGCGAGCTGTCCTTGAGGAGCTTTTTGATTTTATCCAGCCGGCAGGTTGTCACATACTCTTTAAATGTCAGACCCGTCTCGTCTTTAAAACGTTTTGTGAAATAGGTTGGACTTAAATCAACATAAGCGGCTGTTTGCTCAAGTGTGATCTGTTCACAATAATGCGTTTTGATGTAACGTTTTGCCCGCTCAATGTCATTGATGGTCTGGGTTCTCGCTTCATACACGTCAAATAGGTGTTCACAGCACTGACGGCATTCAGCTGCGGTGCTGATTGTCAATATCGATAGATCTGTACGGAGACGTGATTTGAAGAGAATCAGCAGTTCCTTTACTTGTGAAATCGTCGCCCCCTCTAATTGAAAGGCATCAAATAAAGCCAGCGCATCCTCTCTTCTCCCTTCCTCGAGCGCCTGCATCATGCTATCCGCAAGGTCTGGCAGATGAATCAATGGACCGGGCTTTATGTCTGTTTGGTAAAAGCCATAACGAACAACGCTGCCACTCTTTTTTCGCTGATAATAGGAAAGCTTCGCCTCTGCTGCACTTTTCTGAAGATGAAGCGGGTTTGAGACTGGGTGCCCTATGCCAACGACAGGTGAAGGCTGACCGTTTGTCATGGCAGCTCGAATGGCTTGCAGCACCTCTGCCTTAAGCTGACCTGGTCCTTGCTGACTATAAATAAAGCATGTAAACAGTTCACCCCCCATCTGAATAGGCACCGTATGAAATTGTGCAGATTTCTGTAAATCGTTCAACAGTTGATTCCCGCCCGTCCGCTGCACCGCGATGATAAGACCTGCTTCATATTCTGAAAATAGCTGTTGAAACTCCATGGAGGTATAGGATTGACCGTTCATGATATGGACTTCAAGCCACTTTGACTGCTGATCGGCCGCTGCCGCCTGCCGCTGAGACGCCTCCTGCTTTATTTCTGCTGCTACAAATCGAATGGCTGCGATGGTTTCGTCTTTATCAGCTGGTTTGACAAGGTATTGTTTCACCCCTTCTTGCATCGCTTGCTTGGCGTAATCGAATGTATCGTAGGCTGTCAGCATAATGAATTTTGTATGAGGACTGCTTGCTTTGATCTGTTTGATCGCCGCCAGTCCATCCATGCCAGGCATCTGGATATCCATGAGCACAAGATGAATGGGCTCAGATCGCACGAATTCAACCGCCTTCTTTCCATTTTCCGCTTCTCCTGCTATATGACACTCTGGAACCCATTCGGTTAAGAACTTCCGCATCGCTAGTCGTTCTATTTTTTCATCATCGACAATCAGCACGTTCAGCATGCCGGTCCCTCCTTCATCGGAATAGCCAATTGTATGGTGGTGCCTTCGTTTGGCTTTGAATCAATTTGAAGGGCATTTTGCACCCCGTAAAACAAACGCAGTCTTGACATCACATTTCGAAGACCAATTCCTGTCGAGTGGCCTTTACTCAGGATGTTCGGATCTTCCTCTTCTTTTTCTGATAGCAATCTTCTTTTCTCCAATTCATTGATGCCCATCCCATTGTCCCGAATCCGAATCATCACATAGCCGCCTTCTTGATAGATTGAGAGCTCAACAAGTCCCTCTTCCTCCTTTGGTTCGACGCCATGAATGAAGGCATTTTCGACAAGCGGCTGTAAGGTGAGACTTGGGATATGTACAGATAAACACGACTCATCGATGGACGTTTTGCACGTAATACGGTCGGCAAATCTCGTTTCTTGTATATGAAAATACTCTTTTACCACTTTCACTTCTTGTTCCAATGTAACGGATGTACTCAGAGCAGACAGCGAATACCGCATCAGCGTGGAAACGGATTGAATCAATCTCGATGTGGCTTCCGCTGATTCTAAGTAAGCCATCCGCGAAACGATGTTTAATGTGTTAAATAAAAAATGCGGGTTCATTTGGTTTTGCAGCGTTTTTAGCTTCATGTCTTTGATTTTTTGATCCAATGCTGCCTTTTGTTTGATCTCTTCAATCATCATTTTCATCTCTTGCCGCATTCGCTGAAAGGCTTCATTTAAAACAGAAATTTCATCCTTTGAGGTGACATGCAAATTCGCTCCATCAAAATTTCCTTCTGATACTTCTTTTACGCTTCGGGACAGATGAACAATGGGTCTTGATATCCCGCCAGCAATCATATAAGCCATCCATAATGCGACCCCGATTGATAACGTAAACAGGCACAAGGTAAAGAGCGCATAGGTATGATGCCTTTTTTGAAGAGATTGATAGAGTACTTGATATTCAGATAATTCATCATCAAGCAGGGTCATCGTCTGCTCTTGTATATAGGAGGAGACGGTTCTCACTTCCTTCACACTTGCAGCATATTCTTCGATTTTCCCTTCTTTTACATGTGTCATGGTCGCATCACTTTCATTGATGAGCGTCCGTATCATATATTGATATTTTTCAATCGATGGAATCGCAGCATGAAGCCCGGCATCCTTTCGCAGCGCTTGATCGTAGGATTTCATTTTTTGTTTTGACGTAAGGTATTCTTTGGCAAACTTCCGATCCTTTTCAATGGCATAGGCATTGACTTTTTCATACATCGTTTTTGCTTCTGTCGATATATCATTGAGCAGCAGAAAAGAACGGAAGCTCCGGCTATATTCTGATGTGATTTTTGAACTGCTCCAGTAGACAAAAAAAGCGGCTACGTTGCCAAGAAGCACAAGGATTAAAAATGCCAATAACAGCTTACTTCGAATCTTTCTCATGGCTGCATCCCCTGCTTTCTGTCTGTTTGCTGAAGAGGCAGATCCCCGCGCCGGATCACACTCGTTCCCGTGTACTGAAGCGGTTCTTCTTTTTCACCTTTTTGCAAACGAACAAGCGATTCAACCGCTTGATAGCCCATTTCATAAGGATGCTGCACGACCACGGCATCAATCGTTCCATCATCAAGCGCCTGAATCGTATCAGGCAATGTGTCAAATGCAAGCACATAAAAATCAGTGGATGATTGATACTGTGCGATTGCTTGAATGATGCCTGCACCATCTAATGCACTTGTGCCATAAAATGCGGTGAGCTTCGCATGATCGTTTAATAGTTTATAAGCGGCACCTGAGGCACCTGACTTCGTAATGGCTGATTCTTCTATTCCAGCAATATGAATGCGTTTTTCAGCGGAGACGGCATCTCGAAAGCCTTTGACGCGCAGCTTTTGATGAATGGCATCCAGCCTGCCTGTGACAATTCCTACATACTGTTCACCTTTTGTATCTGCGATGAGTGCCTGCCCTGCGATAAAGCCTGAATAGTAATTGTCCGTTCCTACATACACTTGACGTTTGCTCCCTTCTGCATCCGTATCGACGGTGACGACATCAATTCCTTTTTCCCTCGCCTTCTGAAAAAGCGGTTTGTATTTTTTCGCATCAAGTCCCTGCGTCATAATGCCATCAACATGCCCAGCGATCGCCATATCGATGGTTTTCAGATGATCGTCGACATCCGCTTGCTTAGGGCCCAAATATTCTAGATACACGTGATGAACGTCTGCCGCATCAGCAGCTCCTTTTTGTACAAGCTGCCAATATTCGTTATCAAGTTCCTCCGGTACAAGGACAAAATGGTATTGATACGTTGACGCTGTTTTATCGGAAGCGCTTTCAATTTTAAATAAATCTTGACCTAATAACGTTAAAAAGATGACAGATACCACACAAAATGTGAGAAATGCGCTCATTCCGATCCACTTAGATAATTTCACCGTATCCTCCTCCTTTTCACTATTTCCGCATAAAAAAAGAGCTGCTTATAAGCATACTCTCTCGACCTCTATAATTCCTTTGTCATAAATAAACTGTTTGGATCTTCTTGATATGTACCAAAAGGCGGACAATACTGAAAGCCAGCGCTTTCATATAGTTTTCTTGCTGGTTCAAAGAAAGCCATTGCCCCTGTCTCTAAGCTGACACGTGTATACCCGCGCCGTTTTGCCTCTTGGAGAAGATGATTCAGCATATACCTCGCTACACCTTTCCGCATATGGAGGGCTGCAGTTCTCATCGATTTGATTTCCCCATGTTCACTTGACAGCTCCTTTAACGCTCCGCAGCCAAGAAGCTCCTCTCCATCTCGCACACTCCACACGGTGACATCTTGTTTTTTTAAATCAGTTAATGGAAGGGCGTGAATGCTTTCTGGCGGCGAATGCACCTTCATTTCTTCTATATGTGCAGTAATCAGCTGATCAATTCGTCCATCCGTAAGTTCATCTTGTAGAATATACATTTCCATCACTCCTTCCCGATCATTGTACGTGAAGAGTTGAATGGTTATCTGCTATTATGTCAGATAAACGAACAAACAACCGGCATCTATGAGCCAATTGTTTGTTCGTTTTACAAGTATTTATGAGGAAAGAACGGCTTGTAATTCCTCTGCTGTACTGTTTTCAAGCTGACTTCCGACACCGACAGCCACCGCGCCTGCTTGAAGCCACTTCGGAACATCAGCTGGATGAATGCCACCCGTAGGAATAAATTCAATCTCTGGAAATGGACCTTGCAGGTTTTTCATATAGGATAAACCGAAGGAGCCGCTTGGGAAAAGCTTGAGCAAGCCGTAGCCATCTGCTTTCGCCTGCATGATTTCACTCGGGGTGAGAACCCCTGGTACATAGAGTGTGTCGTAAAATGAGAGATGTTCTCCAATCATAGGAAGATATCCTGGACTGACGATAAACTGTGAGCCTGCCTCAACAGCTGATTGTGCCTGCTCCAGTGTCGTAATCGTTCCAGCTCCTACAATGAGGTCTTGCTCCTGCTGAAAGGATGCGATGATGCGTTCAGCATTTGGCGTGGTATACGTCACTTCAATAGCACGGACCCCTTTTTTCTTTAAACGCTCAATCATTTCAATGCCTTCTCTTTCACTACCCGCTCTCACCACCGCGATCAACTTACAAGACGCGAGCTGCTTTTTAACGCTCAAACTTGCTGACTTTCCCATATCTCTCATCCCCTTTCATATAATCCCGCCTTTGATATCGTTTGGCTTCTTTCATAAAAGCTTGAAGCTCCTCCCGGGTAGGCAGTCCATCCTTATCGCCAGGAGACATCACTGCAAGTGCCCCAACCGCATTACCTCTTGTCACGGATTTTTCATTTGATAAGCCGTCAAGTAACCCGCTGATGACCCCCACTGCAAATCCATCACCAGCTCCGACTGTATCTACGACATCCTGTACATAAAATCCATTCACCATTCCTTGTCCGGCTGCACTTTTATAAAAGGCACCTTCTGGACCTAGCTTAATGACCACTAGCTTGACGCCTTTTTGCAAATAAACATCTGCAATTTCTTCTGGCTCGTGACAACCCGTGAGCCTTTGCCCTTCTGCAAGCCCTGGAAAAAACCAATCCACTTGCCAGGCGATTTGATTCACCGTCTGAATCATGTCCTCCTCCTCTTCCCATAGCTGAAGCCGAAGATTTGGATCAAATGAAATGGTTTTGCCCGCTGCTTTCATTTCTTGAAGGGCACGAATAGAAAACGCTCTCATTTCACTGGATAGGGCAGGCGGAATACCAGTCATATGAAGGTGGCCTGCCTGTTCGAAATAAGTGACGGGAAAGTCGCTTGGACTCATTGTGCTCGCAGCAGAGCCTTTCCGATAATACGTGACGTCAGGGTCTCCATCAATCACTTTTGATTTAAGTAAGATGCCCGTTTGAGACCCATCATTTGAACGGAGCACTGCACTTGTATCGACCCCTTCTTTTTGAAGCTCTTCTAAAATAAATGTGCCAAGTGAATCTGCTCCGACTTTGCTCATCCAGCCCACATGAAAGCCCAGCCTCGCCAAACCGACAGCCACGTTACTTTCTGCACCAGCAAGCGCCTTTTGGAATGTATGCACTTGATGAAGCTCCCCAACTTCCTTTGCATAAAACATCGCCATTGATTCCCCAAATGTGACCGCATCCAATGCTTTCACTCATTTCTCCCCTTTCTCGGTACCGGTTTCAAATCAGTTGAAAAAGAGAGAGCATGCACGTATGTATACTCTTCTCTGCCTATCCTTTATAAAGATTTTCTTACAATGATTTCTCCATCAAGCTGAATCGTTTGGGGCGCACTTTCATCCCCTTCAAGCCGTGTCTTGATTTTTTGCATGGCTGCTTTCCCCATTTCATGAGATGGCTGGGCAACCGTTGTGATTCCAGGTCCAATCAGCTTATACCATTCTGTATCATCAAACCCTGCAATACCGATCTCATCAGGAATCTTCATCCCAAGCTCTACAAGTTCACTAATCAGCTTCAGCATGAGTAATCCATTGCCTGCTAAAATCGCTTTTTTCTGTTCGTTTGATTGTAGAAAACGGACAATCTCTTCGCGCATTTGTTCCTTTTGCTTTAAATCAATTTCTGCAATGATTGGCTTCTTATGTTTACTCAAAGCTGTCTGTTCATATGCTTCCTTTCGTTCTTCACGAGGACTGATTCCATCGACAGGCTCAGTAAAGAATGCGATGTGATCATAGCCTTTCTCATACATTTGTTGAAGCAGCCGGATTGTGATATCACGGTTGTTCGTGGTCACTGTGTCGACTTTTAGTTCAGGCAGCTTCCGGTCCACAAGAACAATCGGCACACCGTTTTTCTTAAACTCCTCCAGAATGTCATTGTTCTGTCCTGTTGTATTGATGATGAGCCCTTCAATATAATGTGCATTCAGCTTAAGGAGCATTTCCCGTTCTTTTTCTGGACGATTATCTGTGTTGCACACCATGATGCTGTATCCATATTCATCACAAATCTCTTCAACTCCGCGAAGTGTTGCCACAGAGAATGGATTCGTAATGTCGGCTACAATAAATCCAATGACCTTGCTTTTTCTGACTTTTAGTCCTTGAGCAAGCTGACTCGGGCGATAGTGGAGTTCCTCAATGGCTTTCTTGATTTTTTTTACCTTTTCTGAAGAAATTTCATTTGTTCTGCCATTGATATATCTGGATACAGTTGATTTTGAGACCCCTGCATAAGCTGCTACTTCGTTAATGGTCACTTTCGTTTGCTTTTTCTCTTTCATTCAAAAAACTCCCACAATTGATCTTCTCATTTGGTTCGAAACCGATTTCAAATAAACTTAAAAAGATCATATCATAATTGATGGCATTTCAGAAGATTTTTTTGCATGATGATGGCAAAAATTCGTCTAATCAGATAAAAAGAAAGCGATTTCAAATTAACGGTTGACGGCACTCTCTTTTTCCTCTAGAATTTTCCTTGAAACCGATACCAAATAAATATCAATATTTGTTTCAGATGGAAAGGGAGGCTTATCCAAATGGAAAATCGTTATGCTGTACATCCTGAACAGGTCAAACGTTTTACAACCGAGGAACTTCGTCGTCATTTTCATATTCCTACGCTATTTGTCAGTGGTGAATTAAAGCTCTATTACTCTCATGAAGACCGTGTGGTGATTGGCGGAGCCATGCCGGCATCAGAGCCGATCACACTAGATGCTGGGGACTTTTTACGAACGGAGTATTTTCTTGAAAGACGTGAAATCGGGATTGTGAATGTCGGCGGACAAGGAACGGTCACTGTTGATGGTGAGGCCTTTGTGCTGGAGCATAAAGATTTCTTATATATTGGTCTTGGTCACGAAGATGTACAGTTTGCTAGTTCATCAGGCGACAAGGCCAAGTTCTATCTAGTTTCAGCCACGGCTCATAGAGCGTACCCTACGCAAAAAGCAGCCATCGCTGAATTAACACCAAACCACTTAGGGGAAGCAGCTGCCTCCAACGTACGAAACCTGTATCAAGTCATCCATGCAGATGGCATTCAAAGCTGTCAGCTCATGATGGGAATCACTCAACTGGAAACCAATAACACGTGGAACACGATGCCTGCTCATATTCACGATCGCCGGATGGAAGTGTACTTATATCTTGATATCGAAGAGGATGCACGAGTCTTTCATTTTATGGGGGAGCCGTCTGAAACAAGGCATCTTGTTGTGGCAAATGAGGAAGCAGTCATTTCACCTGCCTGGTCCATCCATTCAGGCTCAGGCACAGCGAATTATTCATTTATTTGGGCAATGGCGGGCGAAAACTATACGTTCAAAGATATGGACTTTGTCCCAATGGATCAGTTGAGGTAACAAGGATGATGACAACATCATATGCAGCGTCCCTCTTTTCCCTTGAAGGAAAAACAGCCCTTGTGACAGGTCCTGGAACCGGTATTGGGCAAGGCATTGCCGTGGCGCTTGCCCAATCAGGTGCAGATATCATCGGCACTTATCATCACACACCGCTTGAAGAAACAAAGGCACTTGTCGAACAGGCAGGCCGATCATTTCATGCGGTTCAGGTTGACTTTTCCGATCCTCAAACTGCAAAGCAGGCTGTCGACGCCATATTAAAAAAGCATACGATTGATATTTTAATCAATAATGCTGGAACGATTAAAAGAGAGCAAGCGGCTCACTATTCAGAGGAAGATTGGCATACGGTCATGGATGTGAATATCAACAGTCTTTTTTTCCTCACGCAAAAGGTTGGACAGCAAATGCTGAAAAACGGGCAAGGGAAAATTGTCAATATCGCCTCCCTTCTATCGTTTCAAGGCGGCGTATTTGTCCCCGCCTATACAGCAAGCAAGCATGCTGTCGCAGGGCTGACGAAAGCTTTTGCCAATGAATGGGCGAGCCAGCATATTCAAGTGAATGCGATTGCGCCTGGGTATATTGCGACCAATAACACACAAGCCATTCGGGACGATGAAAATCGAAATGAAGAGATTCTCAAACGAATTCCCGCCGGGCGCTGGGGAAAACCTGAGGATCTAGCAGGTGCTGCTGTTTTCCTTAGCTCACCAGCTTCTGATTATATGAACGGTCATATTTTAGCCGTTGATGGCGGCTGGCTTGCAAGATAAAAAGACGAGAGAATTCCTATCCGGGATTCTCTTTTTTCTATTTGTATAATTCTCCACCTTCCGAGTCACTCTATAAAAAACATGTGATGAGGGTGAGGTATTATGAAAAGTCGTATTGAACAAGATATAGCGTCCGTCATTAAGCGTGTCAAAAGCTTTGCCGGAAGAAGTGATGATATCGTGTTCCACTCTTTTTCATTTGGTCCTTCCACTATGTCTGCATGTCTCGTGTACATTGAAGGACTCACAGAATTTGAGATGCTTTCTAAGCAAATCATTTCACCAATGCAAAAGGAACTGGACCTCACTGAGGTTGATTCTACTACACTTCCCTCCCTTTCAAAAACGTTCTTTGGCATTCAAAGTGATGTGCTGGATGATATGAACCTTGCCATCGAGCAGTTATATAGCGGCAGGGCTATTTTATTTGTAGATGGAGCGGCTCAAGCACTTGCACTCCATACAAATCTTTTTCAATTTAGGGAAGTAGAAGAGCCGCAATCTGAAGTTCTTGTAAGAGGACCACGGATCGGATTTATTGAGAATCTTGAAAAAAACACGGCTTTACTCCGTGAACGGGCAAACGACCCAAATCTTGTGATTCAAAAGGTGAGTATCGGTACTCGCAATAAAAAATCCGCTGCTCTTGTGTATGTTCGTGATATTGCTGATCCTAAACTAGTAGAAGATGTTCTATCACGCATGGCCGAAATCAAAATGGATGACATCCCTGAAACCGGCTATATTGAACAGTTGATTGAGGACAGTCACATCTCTATTTTCCCACAGATTCAAAACACAGAACGTCCTGACCGGGTGATTGCATCTGTGCTTGAAGGCAAAGTCTCGATTTTGCTCGATGGGACTCCTTTTGCCCTCATTTTACCAATGACACTTACAGCTTTGATGCAATCACCAGAGGATTATTATCAGAGGTGGACAAGCGCGACTCTTTTGCGTTTACTTCGTTATATTGCCGTGCTGCTCACGATTTTTTTACCCGGGCTTTACATTGCACTTGTCTCTTATCATCCCGGTTTATTACCGACAAGAATGGCACTCACCATCGCAGGCAGCCGGCAGAATGTTCCCTTCCCTCCTGTTGTCGAAGCCATTCTCATGTCTTTTACGATAGAGCTGCTGCGGGAAGCTGGACTACGGCTTCCAAGAGCCATCGGACAGACAATTGGGCTCATTGGCGGGGTTATTATTGGTCAGGCAGCTGTCCAAGCCAATATCGTCAGTGCCTTAATGGTGATTATTGTGTCGCTGACCGCACTGGCTGACTTCACGGCACCGTCATATGACTTTAGTTTCCCACTGCGTATTTTGCGGTTTATGGCCATTTTTAGTTCGGCATTGTTTGGATTATACGGTTTAATCATGTGTTATTTATTTGTGCTTTGTCACTTGATGCAGTTAAAGACCTTTGGTTTTGACTATTTCACACCTGTGTTGTCTTCACCGTTTTCAGATTTAAAGGATACGTACGTTCGTTTACCAATCGGGCTATTTAAATCCAGACCAAAAACAGCAAAAATAAAAAACCTCAGAAGACAAGGAGATTAAACGATGTACAGACCTGAAAAGCTATCATTGTTACAAGTCACCATTCTGTGCAGTTCTACAATGATAGGCGCTGGAATTTTAACCATTCCACGCAGTTCTGCCAATTCAGGATTCCCTGATGGCTGGATCATTGTATTATTACAGGGCGTCATCTTTGCTTTCGTTGCTTTTTTGTTGGGGTGGATTGCCGAAAAGAATGCACCAGACACCATTTTCGAGTCAAATACAAAAGGAGCGGGCGCATTCTTTGGCACAATCTTTAATTTAATGCTGATTGCCTATTTACTAGGCATTGTCGGCTTTGAGGCACGTGTCCTTGGGGAAGTGGTTCAGTTTTTCCTGCTGCAATCAACTCCCATGACCGTGATTGTGATGATTTTTTTACTCGTGGCGATCTATCATTTGAAAAGCGGTATCTTTCCAGTCGTCAAAATGGTGACCTATATTTATCCGATCACCATGGTCATTTACATAGCGCTCATGCTGTTTTGTTTAAAAATATTTGATTTTGATTATTTGCGCCCTGTGATGGCGCATGGTTTTAAAGATTTTAGTAACCTTTTCTCTCAAACCTTTATTCAATTTACAGGCTTTGAAGTGATTTTGTTTGTTGTCCCGCTCATTTATAAAGACAAATGGTCTAAGGCAAAATGGGCGGCTGCAATCGGGGTTGGAATTACTTCTCTTGTATATTCCCTCACACTCTTTATAGTGATTGGCTCCATGACCGTTGGTGAAACGAAATCTCTCACTTGGCCAACAGTTTCCCTCATTCAAGCGCTTGAACTTGAAGGAGTGTTTATCGAACGATTTGATATTTTCTTACTGACGATCTGGACGTGCCAGCAGTTCATTTGTATGCTGGGCTTTTTCCAGTTTGCGATTAAAGGCTGCTTCACTGTTTTTAAAACAACCAATATAACGAGACTGTTATGGCTGTTATTTTTGATTACATCAGCACTCTCACTTTTCCCTAGAAATATCAATGAAGTCTTTTACTACTCAACTTTACTCGGCTACGCATTGTTTGCGGTTTTAGCCATTCCTTTTATTACTGCTATCCTGCTGATGATACGTAAAAAATGGGGAGGTCGTTCTACATGAGAGGCAGGCGTATACTGTTATTCTTTTTTTCCTGCTGTCTTTTCCTTCTATCAGCAGGCTGCTGGGACTTAAAGGATATTGAAAAACTATCGTTTGTACGCGGTGTTGGTATTGATGAGGATGATGACAATGGAGTTAAGCTGACCTACCAAAACCTTGTACCGAAAACAAGCGGAACACAAGAGGCCGATTCTCCCGGCTATGTGAATGTTGTCTCAAAGGGAAAAAATGTGCTTGAGGCTGTCAGTAATGTCGCCTTGAAGGACCCGCCGATCTATAGTGATCACCTAAAAATCTTCTTGTTCGGCAAAACCCAGGCGGAGCATCACGATATTCAAGGAACACTTAATCATTTCATTCGAGATGATGAGGTTCGGCGCAGCAGCTATCTCCTCGTGTCACGAGGAGATGCGTCAAAAGTCATCAATCAAAAGTTAAAGTCTCAACAGAAGGTACCGGTTGAGCATATCTTTGAAACATCCAAAAACCGAAGCTTTAACGGAAAGATCGCACCGCCAACACGTATTGGCCGGTCGTCTGATTACTTTCAGATGGGCGTTAGCTTCCTCGTACAAAGTGTAGATGTGATCGACAGTGAAATTATTTATGATGGGGCAGGAATCATACATGGGAAAACGAGAAAGCTGATTGGTTTTATCCCAGCAAAAGATGTCCAATCTTTAAACTGGGTAATGGGCCGTATCACTGGCGGCGTTGTACCTGCCACCTACAAAGGTTATCCGATCACGTATGAAATAAAAAAAGCAAAAACCAAGGTCAAGCCCTATCTGAAAGACGGAAAGGTATCCTTTAAAATTAGCATACAAACAAATGGAAAATTGTCTGAGGATCAATATCCTCCTGAAAACTCATTCGATGAGCAGTACATTAAACGTTTTGAGCGTATCTTTGCTCATAAAATTAAAGAACGCATTCAAAAAGCAGTAAATCATGTGCAAAAAGAAGTCGGCGTTGATCCCATATTTTTAAACCAGCAGTTCCGTATGAAATATCCCGACTATTGGGATCAGCACGGTACCGAGTGGGATAGGCTATTCCAAGAATCAGACATCGATTACGATGTCAAAGTCAGCATCTTGAACTTTGGTGCAGAAGGTGCAACAAAAAGCTTTAAATGGTAATGCCATTAGGCGGTTATCCCGGTGGGGAGCCGCCTTTTTTACGTACGACAATGAGAAGCTGATACAAAGTCACTTGATCAGACAACGATTTTGTTTGAAAGCCAAGTGATGCTCCTATTCTTGCCACCTCATCAAAAAACAATTGGACGTTTTGATCAATCTGTACATTGATCCGCTGCTCGATCACACGTTCAAACAATTGATCTGGGAAAAGCGCACGCATGGTGTTTGGTGTGAAGAACCGCATATGGGTTCGATCTAAAATTCCTACATCTTGATACGTAAAGTCCCCTGTCATCAAAGGAAGAAGCACCTCTGCATGCATCATGTTAGGCAGGCAGCAAATGATGACACCCCCTGGCTTTAAAGATGCGTGTGCTTGCTCAATGATGTGCCAAGGGTCTGACACATGCTCTAAAACATCTGAAAAAATGACCGCATCAAAAAAGGCCTCTTTCTCTGACCATGGGTATTCATCCGCATTTGCCTCAATCACTTCTTCGTAATACGCCTTTGCGACCGCTGCTTTTAATGCATCCTCCTCTACCCCGTACATGGTTACAGACTGCCGGTTCATCAATTCAAGCCCGGTTGCCCCTGCGCCGCATCCAACATCCAGCACACATGCAGCTTCCTCAGGGAGCAATTCCGTAAAATACGGATGAGGGGTGATCAAATTTAGATCTATGCCCCACTTATCTAAAAATCGAAGTCTGTTCTCAGTAAACAGTGTAGAGATGTTCGTTTCTTGATTGGCATTGAAGGTAGCATGACCATGATGATGCACAAAGGAATCATGCACAATTTGCAGCTGATACCCTTGCAGTAATGAACGTAAGCAAAGATCGTCATCCTCAAATGATCCATATACAAACCGCTCATCAAATAACCCCACATCCTCGATCAGCTTTCTTTTCACGAGCAAGCAAAACCCTACAAGCCGGTGCACATAAGTTCTCTGACCTTTTCTCTTAGACGTATATTCCTTAGCAAAGGCTGGGAGCTCCTTCACATCTGTATACGACGGCTGAACCATCTGAGGGCCGCTCACATAATTGGAGACTGGCCCCACCATCCCAATCTGTTCTGATGCGAATAGCGCCTCTTTTAATGGAGGAAGCCAATTTTCCGTCACGATCGTGTCATTATTTAAAAAGAGAATGCTGTCTCCTGAAGCTTCTTTTGCCCCTTGATTACATCCCTTTGCAAAGCCTTCATTCTTTTCATTATCAATGAAAATCACATCATCCAGCTCTCTTACATATTCCTTCGTGCCGTCAGTTGACGCATTATCAACGATGATGAGTTCATATTGGTCGCTGCTCGTATGCTGTTTAATGCTTTGGATACATGTTTTCGTTAAATGCAGTTCGTTGTACGTCAGCATGACAATGCTTGTTTTCCCTTTCATCTCATTTCCACCTTTCGCCCGCCTGTTCCATATGTATGTCATATGGAGCACGTTCAGAAGATGAGGGAATGTCCTTTCTTGATTAAACGTTTGTTTAACATAGAAAAACCAGCTGCATACGGCAGCTGGTCATTGTTCACACTGTTTTCCCTTCGTCACCTGCGACGGCACGATTTCTCTTTTTTAAATCTTCTTCAATTTCTTCAAGACTTTTCCCCTTCGTTTCGGTCACCAAGTACCTCACAAATAAGAAGGCGCCTACACCGATGACCGCATAGATGAGGAAGAGATTACTGATACCAATCGCGCTTAATAAAGCTGGGAATGTAAGCGAGATGATTAAATTTCCTGTATGAAGAAGGAAAGTTGAAACGCCTGTACCGATTCCTCGGACATGTACCGGGAACAGCTCAGGAAGCATTACCCAAACAACTGGCCCCCAGCTGACAGCAAAGATGACGATAAAGAGACCTAAACAAATAACGGTTGTCCATCCTGCAACTGTCGACCCTTCGAAAAATCTGTTGACCACTGACAGGACAATTAAACTAAGGACCATTCCTGCATTCCCAAATAGGAGCAGCGCTTTACGCCCTACACGGTCAATGATTTTGATGGCAACAAACGTCATGATGACATTCACTGCACCAATTCCGACAGTTCCTAAAATCGCCGCAGAATTCCCAAAGCCAACACTTGTGAATGTTTTTGGTGCATAGTAGATGATCGTATTTGTACCGATAAACTGCTGCAGAAAGGCTAAGCCGACACCGGCAATCAATGCTGGGCGTACCCATGGCTCAAATAATTCCTTAAAACCGCCTTTTTCTTCACTTTCCGCCTTTTGAATATCCGAAATTTCTTCTTCCACTTCTTGCTTACTTTTTCTGAGTTTAGATAATATCTCCTTCGCACGATCAGCCTGTCCGTGGACAAACAGCCAGCGGGGACTTTCCGGCATAAACAAAATCCCACATAACAAAAGAACAGAAGGAACAACCGCAATTCCAAGCATCAAGCGCCATGCCTCTGCATCCGCTAAAGCGTAGTTCACAATATAGGCTAGAAGAATACCAAATGTGATCATGAGTTGGTTTAATGAGGATAGTGCCCCCCGTGATTCCTTTGGCGCAAGTTCAGATAAATATAATGGAACAATCGTTGTCGAGCACCCGACAGCGAGCCCTAGTACAATTCGGAATAAAACCATCACTTCCGTATTCGGGGCAAGAGCTGTACCAAATCCGCCGATAATAAACAAAATCGCTGCGGCGATGATGGCTTTTTTCCGCCCAAATTGGTCTGTCAGCTTTCCAGAAAGAGAGGAACCGAGCATCGCCCCGATTAAAATCGAGCTGACGACAAGCCCCTCTGTAAACGCATTTAAACCTAAATCCTCTTTCATAAATAAGATGGCGCCGGAGATGACACCTGTATCATAGCCATATAAAGCACCGCCAAGGGCGCCGAAGAAATAAAGCCATCCATTCCGATTTTTCATGTTCATAACCCCACTTTTGTCTCTGTACTCTATGAAAAATCATTTTCCTCACTTCCTGTCATTTCAAACATTTCGATGTTTTATGACAAATATATTTCATTTGTATATCTTTGAAACTTTTTACGAGAAGGATACGTCAATTAAGCGTTAGTGAAAAAAATGTCGCACTATATCCCGTTTTAAGGTATATTTGTTTTAGTTTGTAAGCATAAAGAAGGACATCTTTACTATAAAATCATAGCGAGGGTTTAAAATATATGGATCAATCACGAAGTAAACGCAAAGGGAAAAAGCGTTTAAAACCATGGGTGAAAGTCACTCTTTTTATATTTGGTATTCTTTTACTGACGACCGCTTCTGTTACTGGCTACGCCTACTACAAAGTAACAAATGCTGCCAAAAAGGCTCAAGTATCTCTTGATCGCGGCGCACAATCTGTGAAACGGATTGAAGCATTCGATCCAGGAAAAGACAGCTTTTCTGTCTTGCTGCTTGGAATTGACAGCAGACCGGGCGAAACAGTGAAACAAGCACGAAGCGATGCAATGGTGTTGGCTACCATTAACCGCACAAATAAAACCGTTAAATTATTAAGCATTCCCAGGGACTCATACGTTAATATTCCAGGCCACGGTTTTGATAAAATTACTCATGCACACGCATTTGGCGGTGCAGATTTAACAGTGAGTACAGTTGAAGATTTACTAGATATTCCGGTCGATTTTGTCATCCAAAGTAATTTTGTAGCATTTAAAGAAATCGTCAATGAATTAAACGGTGTGTCTATTAACATCAAGGATGATTACCTTGTGAAACAGATTAAAAAAGATACAAAAGGCAAAGTTGTGCTTCAAACTGGAACTCATACACTAGATGGGGATCAAGCGCTCGCATATGTGAGAACAAGAAAAGCAGATAGTGATTTAATGCGTGGACAGCGTCAAATGGAAGTGTTAAAAGCCATTTTTGATAAATCAAAATCTTTAACATCTATTCCGTCATACGATAATATCATTGATACACTCGGTGATAATGTGTCAACCACCCTTTCTATGAAGGAGTTAGTCGGTCTTTTCCCGCTTCTGACTTCATTGAAATCGGTTGATACCATTCAGCTTAAAGGATCTGATTACCAGCCAAACGGGGTTTATTATTTCCAATTGGATCAAAACCAGCTGAACGAAGTGAAGACTGAATTGAAGAAGCAGCTTGAATTATCATAAATAGAAGCGTCCCTTTGGGGCGCTTTTTCTTATTTCCTTGATCATTCGCTCATTTTTGTTTAGCCTTGATAGTGAGGAAACAACCATCCTTTTTTTATGAGAATGAAGGAAATCGTACATACTTTGAAGAGGCTATTGCATGAATGAAGGAGGATTTGACAGCGATGAGAAAAATGATTGCGATTGATCTAGACGGTACACTTTTAAATACAAAAAGTGAAATATCCGCTCAAAACCGAGAGGCATTGATTCGTGCGAAGGAAGCTGGATATATTGTGACCATCTGTACAGGGCGGGCAACTTTTGATGTAAAGGAGCTGCTTGGCGATTTGGACATCCCCATTATTGCGGCAAACGGCGGGACTGTCCATACAGTGGGATACGAGCTCTTCAGCCGAATCACATTGGACCAAGAAGCGGGCAAGCGCGCTGCTAAGGCATTAGTGGAACGAAACATTTACTTTGAAGTCTATACAGACGATGCTCTCCTCTCCCCTTACGATGGAAAAGAGAAGCTGAAAGCAGAATTCGATCTGATCGAAAGCGCAAACCCAAATGAGGATCTCGCTGATCTATGGGAAGGAGCCATGACCCAATTTAAACAATTTGGCATCAAACCAGTAGATGATATCCGTCAGATTTTTGAGTCGAATGAACCGACCTATAAATTACTCTGCTTCTCGTTTGATATGAACAAACTGACCGAAGCACGAAATCTTCTGGCAGACATGCCCGAGCTTTCATTGACCTCGTCTGGAAAACATATTATTGAGGTGCTGCCAAAAGAGTCTGGAAAAGGACATGCCCTGAAAAAACTCGCAGCCCATTATGGTGTAGACCGCTCACATATTTATGCAATTGGTGACAGCCCAAACGACCTTTCTATGTTTGAAGAAGCAGGCCACCGCATTGCAATGGGGAATGCAGTTGATGTCATTAAAGAAAAAAGCACTTACATCACAAAAGGAAATCATGAAGATGGTGTCGCTTATTTTATTGATCTTCTTTTACAAAATCAATTTCATGAAAAAAAGACGCTTGTCTGATCAGCGCCTAGAGAGAAGTCGAGAAGTCCGATCCAAGTATTGATCGGGCTTTTTCTTTATTTTTTGATTCTAACAGCCGTTTCATATTTGTCCTTCCAGTACGTACTTGTTTTCATATTGGTTAAGACAACACCGTTTGAGACAGTCACATGAATGACTTGATTTGATCCTGCATAAATTGCCGGCATCAATGATGTCCCGCTGAAGAAGACAAGATCTCCCGGCTGAAGCTCAGAACGTTTCACAGGCGTACCTGCTTTGACTTGACCTGATGCATAGCGAGGCAGCTCAATGCCAAGCACTTCTTGATACACGTACTGTGTGAACCCTGCTGTATCAAATCCTTGTTTTGGGTTCGTACCGCCTTTGACATAAGGGACTTCGCCAATATACGTAGCGGCTTTTGATACGATAGGGTCCTCTTTCGAAAGCTCCAGATCTGTTAATCGTTTCACACCTGTCCATTTTTCGCGCCAATACGATTCAGACAAATAAGAAATTGTCACACTTTCAGAACGGCTCGCATGAATAAAGCGGTCGCCTCCAATATACATACCTACATGAGAAATTCCGGGTTTATATGTGTTGCTAAAAAAGACAAAATCCCCAGGGCGAATATCGTCTAATGCCACTTTTTCTCCAACAGCCCACTGCTGTTCAGCACTTCGAGGTAAATAAATTCCAAGTGATTTTTCAAATAAATACTGTAAAAAACCTGAGCAATCGAATCCAGTCTTTGGATCGGTTCCTCCAAATACATAAGGAATACCCAAATAGGTCATCGCATCTTTCACAAGAGGGTCGTCAGAAATGTCTTGTGTGCCGGGCAAGCGTTTGACCGCATAAAATCGATCAGTCCAATATTTGCTTTTACTGACATTCGTTTTCACCACACCTTGACTAAGCGTGATATGGATGACCTGATCGTTCCCCGCGTACAACGCCACATGTGTTGGGATATCCTTCGTTTCTTCAAGACTTCGGAAATACACAAGGTCACCGGGCTGCGCTTTATCCCATGATACCTTTTTTCCAATCTGATATTGGTCAATTACCTTCCGCGGCAAATCAAATGTTTCGGATGTCTTGTACACATATTGAATAAACCCAGATGCATCAAAGCCCGTTTTTGGATCGGTTCCTCCTTTATGATAAGGTGTTCCAATCAGCTTTTCCGCTTGCTCCAAAAGAGATGGTGTTTGAGCAGATACCGCTGGTTGAGACATGAACATCAGCCCTACAAGCGCACACCCTCCGATCAACATTCCTTTCCATTTCATGATCCTTTCCCTCCTATC
This sequence comes from Bacillus sp. FSL K6-1000, assembly GCF_038630785.1. Taxonomy (NCBI): domain Bacteria; kingdom Bacillati; phylum Bacillota; class Bacilli; order Caryophanales; family Bacillaceae; genus Bacillus; species Bacillus sp. FSL K6-1000. The sequence continues at coordinate 3,278,732 of NZ_CP152042.1, forward strand.
TTCTATAGTTTCGGCATGACACCATTCATTTTACACCCTTTTTCGACAAAAAAAGAACACGCGATGTGCGTGCCCTTTCTCCTATTTAGGTTATTTACCTGCTTCCGCTTTTGACTGCTTTTGCTGTTCAATTTTCTGCATTTCAACCGAAATCTTTTGTTTTTCGTGATCTGTCAGACTGTCACTAAATTTAAAAGCAGACATAAAGACAAAGACTAAGATTAACGCAACAAACGGCCAGCTTGCTTTTAGGAATTTCATTTCTTCTCTTTCCCTCCGTTTTCTTTTAAGTTTTTAACTTTATCAGCGTGATCTACTTCAAAGAAAATGTGTCCGTCTTTTTCTTTCCAATCCGCATTCGTTCCATTGGTCAGCATACGGATAATGGCTTTTGATTCAAGAGATCCTGCTTTTACTGGAGCAGGTGTTGCTTCTTTGATGTACATTGGGACAACTTCAAATGTCGCTTTTCCATCTTCATTCAGATGATACTGAACAAGTGCAGAATCACGTGTTCTTGACCAGCCTTGGTCAAAAATAAAGTTGCCTAGGCTATAGAAAATCGCCGTTCCGTTATAGACTTCCATTGGTTCAAGGACGTGCGGGTGAGCACCGATAATGATATCAGCTCCGGCCTTAGACATCGCTCTTGCCAATTCTCTTTGCCTGTCGTTTACTTCATTGTTGTACTCCTGTCCCCAGTGAGCATGAACAACGACAATATCTGCCTTTTCAGCAGCCTGCGAAATCATCGGAATAAAGATAGATGGATCGGCTGGCAGAATACCCGCCTGGCGATTCGTTGCTTTGAAATCTTTCCCATACACATCTGTAAAACCAAGCGTAGCAATTTTGACACCATTTACTTCTTTGTATGAAATGTTCTGCTTCGCATCTTGGAGGTTACGACCTGCGCCTGTATAATCCATGTCAGTTTGTTCAAAGGCATCGATTGTATTGTTCAGCCCTTTTTCACCATAGTCTGCCGCATGGTTATTCGCAAAGTTTAAAACAGAGAAATTCAAATTCTTCAATGCTTTGACAGAATCTTCATCTGTTTTTAAATGAATATTCTTTTGGGCTGCCTGTTCTTTATCTGTTGCGACTGGATGCTCAAAGTTTCCTGTCACATAATCTGACACATCAAAATATGGCTTGGCATAGCGAAAGAGATGCTCTTTACCATAGCGGTCTGTTACTTTCTCTACGTTTCTTCCAAACATAATGTCACCGACAAACGAAGCGGTCAGGATGTTTTCTGGATTCTTTTGTACAGTGGGCACTTGTGCTTTCCCGATAAACGTAAATAGAAATGTACAAGCAATGACGATCGGTAAAGCAATGAGTACGTGTTTATTCGTCTTTTTCTTTTGGTTCTTTGTGATTTTCAGCAGCTTTTCCTGAAAGCTCAATTTTTTATTCATCATTGGACACACCTTATCTTAAAATAGATAGTAAACATACATGATGGCAAATGTTGCACCACTTAGAAGTAACGTGCTTCCAAGGGTAATTGTAAGACCTTGCTTTTGAATCGTATTCGCAATCAATCCAGGAACGATGATTCCAATTCCGCGGAATTCTGCTATTTCAAATGGGACGACTGGATAGAAGAAATCAAATATCAGTTTTAAGGCAATCCCTGTAATCAGCATCGCAGCAAACTTTCTGCGTCCGTATAAAATCATGAATTTTGATAAGCCAAAACGAACGATCACATACGTAAGCAAGCTGACAGATAAGACGACTAAAATGAAGACTGGCTGGTTAAATACGAGCGCCAGATAACCCGGGACAACAAGTCCAGCTGGTACGATTCCTGTTTTTTCTGCAAAGATTAAACTGAGTAGAACTCCTAAAATTAACGAGATATAAAGATCTGATCCGAACATTTTCTATATTTCCTCCTAGCTGACAAGCTGCTTAATTTTGTATTCTTGAATTTTTTCGATTAACGGTTCAGCGGCACCATGGATATTGCCGACTCCATAAACCACTCGATTATGAAGCTTTTTCTCAAGCATATTCATAATTTGTTCTGTAGATTGATATTCAAGGTTGTGTAAGTGGTCAGCCGGAATTTTCCCTTCCTCATATGCCTTCACAATTGGATCTGTTGTTTCACCAATTAAAACAAGGTCACTTGCTTCAATATAAGGAAGTACATCCTCCGCAAACTGGATCGTTCTATCTACTCGATCCGCACGGCAGTTCATAATAATAATCGGTTCATCTGTTGGATATCCAATTTCTTTCACACGCTTCCAAATGTTCAATGTAGAGGATGCGTCATTTGCCGCAAATCCATTTACAAAGTGTCCAGGTGTTTTCGCGTCCATTAATGGAAGAATTCTCATCGCTCCTGGATCAGGTGGCGCATTTAACATTCCTCTGAATGCCGTATCTTCATCAATCCCTAATGCTTGGGCAACACCAAGTGCCAGTGAAGCATTATCTGGGAAAACCATGTACTCAAATTTCCTCAAAAACTCATCGGAAATCTTGGAATTATCTGCAACAATGACTTCTGTGTTGCGTTTTTTCGCAATCTCTTTAAAGAAATCCGTATATTCACTATCCGTAATAACCAAGTGTCCATTGTAAGGAATTGTCGCTGTAAAGGCTTCTGCTATTTCATCAAGTGTTGGCCCCATGACGTCCATATGATCTTCAAGAACGTTTACGATTACGCCAATGTTTGCTTGAAGCAGCTCTTCCTGAAAGATAATTTGGTAATCTGGATTTACCGCCATACATTCACTGACGATGGCATTTGCTCCTCTTTCAACTGTTTCTCTCATAACTTCCTTCTGCTCTCCGATATTCGGTCCTTGCGGTTTCCTTTTAATCGGTTTCTCCTCTGGCGTATCCCAATAAATCATTCTTGCATCCGTTCCCGTTGTTTTACCGACAGTTTTATAACCTGCCTCCATTAAGATACCGGTTGTCAATCTTGTGACGGTAGACTTTCCGCGAATACCATTAATATTGACGCGCACCGGCAGGGCATCGATATTTTTCTGATGACGCTTCTTTTCAATAAAGCCAATCCCTAACATGATGACACAGGCTATAACGATTAACCACATCGCTATCTACATCTCCTTTTTTTATGAGTGTGATATGTAAATTCAATCAACAGTATATCTGTTCAGCATAAAATCACAATCGGTATTATGTAACATAATCTTTCACTTCCTCGTATGCCAAATTCCTCTAATCAAAAGGCTTTTTTGCCTACCTATCCTTTAAATGAAAAGGCCAAAAGACGGACAAAAATCAGTCTGAATTTCTGCTGAATTCATGAGAAAGCGTTAACATCAATGATCCGAAAATCTTTTGTCCTTTTCTCCCTAAATTTTTCGACAATTATTAAGATGTATTTTGAATCAATGTTTTAAAGTCTGTTATTCTCTATAACATCAGTCATATCAGCGCTTTAAATGAATAGTGCGTGTTTTGGAATGTTTTATATTTTTGAATGAACAGGTTAGAAAGTCATTCTCCTTGGTCAGATTGCTGTGTGTTGACCTATGACAAAGGTCACCTCTAAAAAAATCAAGTCATCTGCTTATTTTTAGGTCACAAAAAATTGGGATAAGATGTAAAACTTTGATCATTTCGGTGTACCTTCTCTTTACGAGATTCGCACCTAATGACCTAAACAATGAAACATTATTCATTTGTTTTTATCAAGATTCATCATTTCTTAACATTTTTAATATGAATTTAGTTGAAAGTTGTCAGCTCATGTCATGCTTTCCCCAAAGGTGACGAATAAAATTCGCTTCTCCGCTTACACTATGGTTAAAAAATCTGTGAGAGGAGGCTCAAGATGCCAAACTCCAATGAGCAAACACGCCTGCATTTTTTATCAGGAAGCTTTGAGGAAAAAATCCGGATCCTGAAAAAAACATTTCAGCAAAGCGGCGATTTTGAATACCGAGAATTAATGGTGAATGAAACGAAATCTGCGCTGTTTTTTATTAAAACAAGAATAGATGAAGGAAAACTAAATGATTTCATCATCGGCAACTTGTTAGGCCCTCCTGGAAAGCAGGATTATACAAAATCTCTTAGCACACTTGAAACAGGCGACTTGACGCTGATCACAGACAGTATTATTGCAGGAAGTATTGCCTTTCTGGATGAAAACTCCTCACAAATTAAGCTATTTGCTGTTGGACAGCCTCCGCTGCGCTCTATTTCTGAACCTTCTTCGGAAAGTATTATCGCAGGCGCACATGATGGATTTGTTGAAAGTCTTGATACCAATATCTACTTACTGCGTTCCCATTTAAATGATCGGAAGCTCGCCATTCAATATCATAAGATCGGTACAAAATCGGAAACAAAGCTTGCAACGGTTTATATATCCGATATTGCTAATCAAGAAAAGGTCGAAGAGGTCAACAGACGGATTTCTTCTATTAAAGTAGACACACTGTTAAGTCCTGGCTCTATCGTTGAGGCAATTGAGGATGATTCATTTTCTATTTTTCCGCAGCTGATTGATACAGAACGTCCAGATAAGGTGAGATCTGCCATTCTTGAAGGTCGAATTGTAGTGCTGATGGACGGGAGTCCTATGGCCATCATTCTTCCCGTGACCTTTTTTAGTTTCTTTCAGTCACCAGATGATTATAACAGCCGCTGGATTCCTGCTACGTTTATTCGTATTCTTCGGTATCTTGCCTTCTTCATCGCTGTTGTCTTGCCATCTTTTTATATTGCTGTTATTGCGTTTCATTATGAGGTTGTCCCAGATGAACTAGCTATTACGATGAAGAACTCTATTATTGGCATTCCCTTTCCTCCATTGATAGAGGCCATGCTGATGGAGATCACGATTGAACTTATACGTGAGGCTGGGGTGCGTCTGCCTAAACCAATCGGGCAAACGATTGGAATCGTAGGGGGTTTGGTCATTGGGGATGCGGTTGTACAAGCAGGGCTCATCTCGAATGTCCTAGTGATTGTGGTCGCTGTGACCGCTGTTGCTTCGTTTGTACTTCCGTCATTTGAAATGACAGCCACCATCAGGATGCTTCGTTTCCCGCTCATGCTTATGGCATCAATGTTTGGGTTTATCGGCATCTCATTCGGACTCACTCTCATTCTCATGAATTTATGCCGCCTTGAATCACTAGGGGTGCCATATTTATCACCTGTTGCTCCATTTAACTGGCAGGATTTAAAAGATACGGTGATTCGACTCCCAATGTGGATGTACAAGAACCGCCCTGTTTATTTAAATCCGCAAAAGAAAAAACAAGTTGAACAACTGAGAGGGTGGACAAAGAAAAATGAAAAATAAACTCTCTCCACCTCAAGCTGTCTGTTTTATCGTCCAATCTCAAATTGGTGTCGGTATTTTAGCACTCCCCCATTTGCTGATGAAAGACATGGGGCACGATGGCTGGATGGCGATTATTTTAGCGTGTTTTTTCATCCAAATCATCAATACGATTTTTCTTTATATCATCTACAAGTATCCTGAGACATCGTTCTTCCATGCGCTGATTGAAGTCTTTGGAAAATGGATTGGACGTACCTTGGTCGTGCTCTATGCGCTCTATTTTGCCTCTGTTTGTATTGTTGTACTATCTATATTCACTAGGATTCTTGGCATCTGGGTGCTCCCGCTCACACCAAACTGGGTCATAAATCTATTACTGGTCATATGCATCATCTATATCGCAAAAGAGAAAATTACAGCCGTTGTCAGGTTTAATTTTATTTTGACACCCTTAATACTCTTCCTCTCTCTTTTGATGTTCTATGCATTAAAAGGCACCAATATTGACTACCTCTTGCCTTTTTTCAAAACAGATCTTTCTCAAATTCCGCTTGGATTAAAGGATGTGGTACTGTCACTGAATGGATTTGAGATGATTCTGATGATCTCTCCGATGATGAAGGGAACCATTAAGGAACGATATAAAGTGATGACCATTTCAAATATATGCACGACGCTTTACTACCTATTTATTACATTAATTTGTTTTATGTTTTTCAGTCCGGCTGAGCTAGATTTGATTCCAAATCCTGTTGTGTATTTATTAAAAACCATTACTTTCGGAGTCATCGAAAGGACTGATTTAATTTTTCTTAGTATCTGGGGTTTCGTCATTTTAGCCACACTCAGCAATTATCTGTACTTTTGTGCAAATGGTGTGGCCAGTATTTTGAAGAAAAAAAATCACAAGAAATATGTCTACTATTTTGCCATTTTGATTTATGCTGTCAGCTGTTTTCTTTCTACTGATAACTTTAGAATTCAACGCTTTAATGACTTTACCACCGTTGCACAATATTCATTTATTTACACACTTCCGATCATGATGGCCGTTATTATCTTGATCAAACATCGCAAAAAGAAGGTGAAATCACATGCATCATAAGTACATGTTGACACTGCTTATGTGCGTTTCCCTTATTTTCATGCCTGGCTGCTGGGATCAAAACCTATTAAAAGACATCTCTCTCGTTTTAACTTCAGCTGTTGATCAAGGAGAGGATGACAATGCAAGATATTCGATTACCTATCGAAAGGTACAGCAGTCTCAAAGTATGCAGCAAGGGAATTCTGGCAGTTATTTAACCACTGTTCTCACAACCGAGGCGCCTACTTTAAGAAAAGCAAGAAGCAACTTTAGCCGTAGTGTAGACCAAAAAATTGATATGTCGAAAATGCGTGTGCTGCTGATCGGTGATGAATTTGCCCAAAACCGGCTGCTCCCTTACTTAGATATGTTTTACCGCGATCCCAAAAGCCCTTTACTCGCAAACTTGGCAGTGGTGCAAGGCGGGAGCTGTGTAGATTTAATCAATCAACTGCTCAAGGAAAAACTGATTGTGAGCGACTATTTAAACAACCTGATCACTTCTGCATCACGCTCCTCACAAGTTTCACCTAAGAACATTCAAAATATCCGGTCCAAAATGCTGCAAACCGGTGAGGATTTTACACTGCCGTTACTCTACTACGATAAGTCAAAAAAGTTAACGAGTGTGAAGGGGGTTGCCTTATTTGATAATGAAAAAAAGAAAGGTGAACTATATGCCCAGGATGCCATTCTGCTCACCATTATGGATGGAAAAATGGGCAGTTATGCAAACTTCACGAAAAAAGTAAGTAGTGATATGAAATTAAAAGAGAACAATTACATCACCGTTCAAGTAACCGATTCAAAAAGAGACATTAAAATCGTCAATCCTGATCACCGAAACTTAACCTTTTCTCTTGAGTTTGAATTCACCACCTCTGTTCTTGAATACCCGAAAGACAATTTAGATACAGATAAAAAAATTGAAATGTTAAATAAAAGGCTATCAGCTATTTTCACAAAAGAAGCCGAAAAAGTGATTGCAGCCCTGCAAGAAGCAAATTCTGACGTTCTCAGCCTTGGCAGAAAATACCGGGTAAGACACTATGATGAATATATGAAAATGAACTGGGTCACCGATTATCCGAAGGTGAAAATCATTCCAAAAGTGAAAGTGAACATTACACAAACAGGTATTATTAGTTAAGAAAAGGAAGAAGTCATCTTTCTTTTCTTTTTTTATTTTTTTAGATTGTCATTTTGATTCTTTCATGATAATCTATGTGTGTAAACGGTTACACACTCATGAAGGGAGGCTCTCCATTGGCTACCATTAAAGATGTTGCAAAAGCTGCACAAGTATCTGTTGCCACTGTTTCACGCGTGCTCAATGATACTGGATATGTCCATTCAGATACGAAAACCCGCGTGACACAAGCGATGCAGGAGTTGAACTACTTTCCCAATGAAGTGGCTAGATCCCTTTTCAAAAGAGAATCACGCTTAATCGGCTTAATCTTGCCTGATATCACAAACCCCTTCTTTCCTCAGCTGGCTAGAGGTGTTGAGGATGAGATTCATGCGCACGGTTTTCGGTTATTATTCGGGAACAGTGATGAGGATCGAGAGAAGGAAATGGCCTACTTACAAACCTTTAAACAAAATCAAGTGGTCGGTGTCATCGCAGTCACAAATGAACCTGAATCAGATATATACAACGATGATGATTTACCTGTTGTGTTTTTAGATCGAACCGTTCCACATGCACCTTCTGTTTTTGCAGATGCTGGAGCTGGCGGGAAAATGGCCGCAATGGAATTAATTAGACGCGGCAGCCGGCAGATCACACTGCTAAAAGGACCTGCCCATCTACAAACAGCTCGGCAGCGATTCAAGGGCGCACTCGATGTTCTCACGGATACAGGTGTCGACTTTCATGTGATGTCTAATGCTTCCTTTTCCTTTCAAGAAGCCCAAAAAAGCGCCAAAGCCCTCTTCCAGCTGTACCCTGAAACAGATGGGATCATTGCCAGCAATGACATCGTCGCAACAGCGGTCGTCCATGAAGCGCTTCGTATCGGAAAAGCCATTCCAGGAGACGTTCAAATCATTGGATTTGATGATATTCCGCAAAGCGAGCTGCTTTTCCCTTCCTTATCGACCATTAGGCAGCCCGCCTATGAGATGGGGAAAGAAGCGGCACAGCTGTTAATCAAAGCGATTCAGAAACAACCGATAGATCAGCCAGTTATTCAAATGCCCGTCTCTTTTATTGAACGAGAGACAACAAGAAAGGTGGATTCACAATGAGTCATATTGTTGTAGTAGGAAGCTGTTCAATGGATTTAGTCGTCACATCAGATAAACGGCCAAATGCCGGGGAAACGGTTTTAGGCGAATCGTTTAAAACGGTCCCAGGCGGAAAAGGTGCCAATCAAGCAGTCGCAAGTGCCAGACTCGGTGCAGATGTATATATGGTCGGCCGAGTTGGTGATGACGCTTATGGTCAGGAAATTCTCAGTAATTTACAAGCACAAGGTGTCCGCATCTCACATGTGAAACCGGTTACCGAAATGGAGAGCGGCACAGCTCATATCATTTTAGCAGAAGGTGATAACAGCATTGTCGTGGTCAAAGGGGCAAATAATGAGGTCACTCCTGACTATGTAAATGATGCTCTTTCTACAATTGATGATATCGGGATGGTTCTTATCCAGCAGGAAATACCTGAAGAAACGGTCGAAGCGGTCTGCTCCATTTGCAGTGAAAAAGAAATCCCTGTGATTTTAAACCCTGCACCAGCCCGCAAAGTATCGCAGCAGGTTTTAAATCAGGCTGCTTACATTACACCGAATGAACACGAAGCTGTTCTTATGTTCGATGGTCTGCCAATTGAAGATGCCTTGCGTCAATACCCTAACAAATTACTAGTCACAGAAGGGAAAAATGGGGTTCGATATTTTGATGGATCGAAAGAAGTATTAGTTCCAGGTGTACCTGTAGAAGCAGTCGACACAACAGGAGCTGGCGATACCTTTAACGGAGCCTTGGCTGTCGCCTTAACAGAAGGCAAATCCCTCTATGATGCACTTGCCTTTGCCAATCTTGCAGCATCAATATCTGTCACAAAGTTTGGCGCACAAGGCGGCATGCCAACAAGAGAAGAATTGGAGAAAAAGAAATGAAAAAAAACGGCATCCTAAACAGCCATATCGCCAAGGTGCTTGCTGACCTTGGCCATACAGATACAATCGTCATCGCAGACTGCGGTCTCCCTATTCCAGAAGGTCCAGTCAAAATCGATCTGGCATTATCAATCGGCACACCGTCCTTTCAGGAGGTCACCTCCCTCCTTCTTCAGGAAATGGCTGTTGAAAACATGACTGTGGCTAGTGAAATCAAAGAGGCAAATGAACGAGATCATTTATTTCTTAAGAAAGCGTTCTCAAAACCATTACATGAAGTAGACCACGAGACGTTCAAAGACATGACCAAACAGGCAAAAGCAGTCATTCGAACGGGTGAAGCCACCCCATACGCAAACTGCATTCTTCATGCCGGTGTCATCTTTTAAAAGGAGGAGCCAGATATGAACATAGAGATGCATAACATCCATAAGGCTTTTGGGAAAAACACCGTTCTCTCCGGGGTCTCCTTTGACCTCGTCACAGGCGAAGTCCACGCACTCATGGGTGAAAATGGTGCGGGAAAATCAACTTTAATGAACCTGCTTACAGGTCTTTATTCTTTAGATCAAGGAACGATACAAATCGACGGAAAAGAAACCGCTTTCAAAAATCCAAAGGAAGCGGAACAGCACGGCATTGCCTTCATTCATCAGGAGCTCAATATATGGCCGGATATGACCGTCTTGGAGAACCTCTTCATCGGAAAAGAAATCTATACGAAGCTCGGGCTGCTAGACACAAAGAAAATGAAGGTCCTCGCGCAAAAGCAGCTGGACCGGTTGTCTGTGAATCTCTCGCTTGATCAAGAGGCAGGAAGCTGTTCTGTTGGACAAAAACAAATGATTGAGATTGCAAAGGCATTAATGACCGATGCGAAAGTCATCATCATGGATGAGCCGACAGCAGCTCTAACGGAACGTGAAATTGAAAAGCTCTTCCAGGTCATTGAATCTCTCAAAAAAGAAGGCGTTTCCATTGTTTATATTTCTCACCGTATGGAAGAAATCTTTGCAATCTGTGACCGGATTACGATCATGCGTGATGGGAAAACGGTCGATACGAAAGCCATACCTGAAACGAATTTCCATGAAGTCGTCAAAAAAATGGTCGGCCGTGAATTGACAGATCGATATCCCGAGCGAACGCCTTCTACAGGAGATATTGTCCTTGAGGTGAAACAAGCAACGAAAAAAGGACAATTTCAAGATATCAGTTTCTCAGTTAAAGCTGGAGAAATCGTCGGTGTTGCAGGCTTAATGGGGGCTGGCCGGACCGAAATGATGCGGTCAATCTTTGGCCTTGATCCTCTTGACCAAGGAGAAATCTGGGTTCATGGAAAGAAGGCTGTGATTAAAAAACCAAGTGATGCTGTCAAGCTCGGTATTGGCTTTATCACAGAGGATCGCAAGGATGAAGGGCTCATGCTTGATGCATCCATCCGAGAAAACATCGGTCTACCAAACCTAAAAAGCTTCTCTCCAAAGGGACTGATTGATAAGAAAAATGAACAGGATTTTGTCGACCTGCTCATCAAACGACTGACGATTAAAACGGCTTCCTCTGATATTTCTGCCCAAAGCCTGTCTGGTGGAAATCAGCAAAAAGTCGTCATCGCCAAATGGATCGGCATACAGCCAAAGGTCTTGATTTTAGATGAACCGACACGAGGTGTCGACGTCGGAGCGAAACGAGAAATCTATCAGTTAATGAATGAACTGACTGATCGAGGCGTTGCCATTTTAATGGTCTCCTCTGAACTCCCAGAGATACTCGGGATGAGCGATCGAGTACTCGTCATTCATGAAGGAACCATCAGCGGAGAATTAGACAAAACACAAGCAACACAAGAACGAATTATGACACTAGCTACAGGAGGGAAGTAACATGAAACCACTTACTTCAAATGGACGATTTGATCACATCATGCAAAAGCTTGGGCCATTCTTAGGACTCATCATCCTTGTCGCCATTGTTTCTATTTTAAACCCGGCCTTTTTAGAGCCTTTAAACATCTTAAACTTACTGAGACAAATCTCCATTAATGCCCTCATTGCCTTTGGGATGACGTTTGTTATTTTAACTGGAGGTATTGATTTATCAGTCGGAGCCATACTTGCACTGTCCAGTGCCCTGACTGCCGGCTTTATCGTTTCTGGCCTGGACCCGATTTTAGCCATTATCGTCGGCTGTATCATCGGTGCCGTTCTTGGGATGATCAACGGTCTTTTAATCACAAAAGGAAAAATGGCTCCTTTTATCGCAACACTTGCGACAATGACGATTTTCAGAGGTTTGACACTCGTTTATACAGATGGAAACCCGATTACTGGGCTTGGCTCTAACTATGCATTCCAATTATTTGGCAGAGGATATTTCTTAGGTATTCCTGTTCCAGCAATCACGATGCTTCTCACCTTTATCGTCCTTTGGGTACTGCTTCATAAAACGCCTTTCGGCAGAAGAACATATGCGATCGGTGGGAATGAAAAAGCGGCTCTCATCTCAGGCATCAAAGTACCGCGCGTGAAAATTATGATCTATTCATTAGCAGGCTTCATGTCTGCCTTAGCAGGTGCGATCTTAACATCTCGTCTGAATTCTGCACAGCCAACAGCTGGTACGTCCTATGAGCTTGACGCCATTGCTGCCGTCGTACTTGGCGGGACAAGCCTGTCCGGCGGAAGAGGACGAATTGTCGGCACACTCATCGGGGTACTCATTATCGGTGTCCTGAACAATGGTATGAACTTACTTGGTGTTTCATCATTCTATCAATCTGTTGTGAAAGGGATTGTCATCTTGATTGCAGTCCTGCTAGACAGAAAGAAATCTGCTTAAGGAGGCAGCTGCTATGAAAAAATATCTTATTCTCATCCTGACTCTCTCATTGTTCATGCTTTCTGCCTGCTCACTTGAACCACCTGAGTGGGCCAAGTCATCAAAGGATGGCAAGAAAAAAGACATCAAGATTGGGCTGTCAATCTCGACATTAAATAACCCATTCTTCGTTTCTTTGAAAAACGGTGTGACAAAAGAAGCGAAAAAGCTAGGCATTGACGTCGTGATTGCAGATGCACAAAATGATTCAGCTAAACAAACAAGTGATGTAGAAGATTTAATTCAGCAAGGTGTCGACGCATTGCTCATCAACCCAGCGGATTCATCTGCCATATCAACCGCTGTCGAATCAGCGAACGCTTCTGATATACCTGTCATCACATTAGACCGCTCAGCCGAAAGTGGAAAGGTAGAAGCACTTGTCGCCTCAGATAACGTCAAAGGCGGAGAAATGGCAGCTAACTTTATCATCGACAAGCTCGGCAAAGGAGCAAAAGTCGCTGAATTAGAAGGCGTACCAGGCGCTTCCGCTACACGTGAGCGCGGAAAAGGATTCCATCAAATAGCAGATAAAGACTTAAAAGTGACAGCGAAACAAGCTGCTGACTTCGACCGGACAAAAGGACTGAATGTCATGGAAAACCTCCTTCAAGGAAACCCTGACATCAAAGCCGTTTTTGCCCACAATGATGAAATGGCACTTGGCGCGCTAGAGGCAATTCAAAGCTCCGGAAAAGACATTCTCGTCGTTGGTTTTGACGGGAACGAAGATGCACTCAGCTCAATCAAAGCAGGAAAACTCTCTGCAACGGTTGCACAGCAGCCAGAGCTGATCGGTCAACTGGCAGTCGGTGCTGCAAACGACGTATTAAAAGGGAAAAAAGTACAAAAGAACATCGCAGCTCCACTGAAACTAGAACAGAAGAAATAAACAGAACCCCCGAGCATCACTCGGGGGTTTTTTGATTACTGTGGTCTTTTCAGCACAAATGACGTGCCTAAATGGGCATAATCATTACCTGCTAGGCGCGCGACTGGTTTCAGTTCATTAGTAGAAACATAGCCTTTTTCTACATCATAAACACCCTCATCTAAATGTGCACATACAACCCGGCCAATGATATGATCGACCGTGATCTCCCCTTCATCATTTTGAAAGGTGAGATGCTTTTCCAGCTGACATTCAAAACGAATGCGCGCTTCCTTGATTCCCGGCACTGAAATGACATGACTCTCTACTTGATGAAGACCGGTTCGTTCCAGCTCACTCTCTTCAACCGGCAATGTAGCAGCTGTTTCATTAATATCTTCTATCATGTCTTCATCACTCACATGAACGACAAACTCTTCCCTGTCGATGATATGCTGCGCAGTATCTTTCATCTGACCTTCACGTCGTCCGATAGAAACCGCAATGAGCGGTGGGTGTCCGCTGATGACATTAAAGAAACTAAATGGTGCGGCATTGACGACATTTTCTTTAGATAGACTTGTAATAAACGCAATTGGTCTTGGAACGATAGATCCAGATAATAATTTATATGCCTCTTTTCGTGACAGCTGATCCATTTGCAATGTAATCAATTCAAGTACGCCTCCTTTTAATGTAACGACATCATACCATAACCCGTTCCCTATACCTCTTATTCCAGCTCGGTGCGATGCAGGATATGGTGGACAAGATGAAATAAAGCAGGATTATGATTTTCCCGTCTATAGGAAATCGTCCATTCCGCCAGAAGCTGTTCACCCTCAATGGCCCGATAAACAACATCCAGATTAAATAGACGCCGGGCTGATTTCGGAATCACTGCAATACCGATCCCTGCTGTGACAAGGCCAATGATCATTTGATATTCCGCCGCTTCCTGCACGATATTTGGAGAAAATCCGTACTTTTCACATAGCAGGACAAAGTGCTGATAAAGGGACGGCCACGATTCCTGTGATAAAGAAATAATCGGTTCATGACGAATATCTTCAATCGTGACAGTCTCTTGTTGAGCCAATCGATGATTTTTTGGAATCGCAAAAATACATTCACTTTGCTTCATCAAACGACTGACTAGTTCTTCATGCGGCGCTGTAGGATGTAAGAAACCGATATCAATCTCACCATTTAACAGTGCCTCTAGCTGCTGCGGAACAGAAAGCTGCTGCAGCTCGATACTGACAGAGGGATACAGCTCCCTGAATTCACGTACAACGGGCGGCAGAATATCATACGTCGCCGTTCCAACAAAACCTATGATGATTTTCCCCAGCTCTCCTCTTGCTGTGTGACGGGCATGATCAACCGCTTTATCAAGCTGTTGCAGCACTCCACGAATCTCATGTAAAAAGACCTTTCCAGCAGCTGTTAGCTCCACCACCCGTTTCGACCGGTGAAATAAAGGAAAACCCAATTCTTCCTCAAACTGCTTAATTTGCTGACTAAGTGGAGGCTGTGTCATATTCAACCGTGCGGCTGCTCTGCCAAAATGCAGCTCCTCCGCTACTGTGACAAAATACTGCAAATGTCTCAGTTCCATCCTTTCACTCCTCACACACTTATTCGTGAAACATATCAAAACTGCGTTAAACATATATTGGAAATTTTATTTTATGAAATGTATAGTAAATCATATCATGAAAATATATTTTCATAAAAAATTTTACTTGCCGAAAGGAGTGCGGGGTAAATGAAATCTCAAGCACAACCCCTAACAAGACGAGGAGCAGAGTTGATTGTCGATACGCTGATTGCTCAAGGTGTGACCCATGTTTTTGCCATTCCAGGTGCAAAAATTGACGCTGTATTTGATGTATTAAAAGACAGAGGTCCAGAGCTTGTCTTATGCAGACACGAACAAAATGCAGCCTTTATGGCAGCTGCTGTCGGACGTTTAACTGGCAAACCAGGTGTTTGTCTCGTCACATCAGGTCCTGGAGCATCTAATTTAGCAACAGGTCTATTAACAGCCAATACAGAAGGTGATCCTGTTGTCGCAATCGCTGGAAACGTCATTCGTGCAGATCGTCTGAAACGAACACATCAATCACTCGACAATGCGGCATTATTCAAACCAGTCACCAAATATAGTGTTGAAGTACAAGACGTTCATAATATACCAGAAGCATTAACAAATGCTTTTCGCGCGGCACAAAAAGGGCAGGCTGGAGCAGCATTTATCAGCTTTCCACAAGATGTCGTGACAGAACACACCACACAAACAGCAGTGTCTGCTCACCCTTCTCCAGAATTAGGTCCTGCACCGGATGCTCTCATCAGTTCGGCTATCGCCAAAATTCAAAATGCACACTTACCTATTGCGATTGTGGGAATGAAAGCCAGTCGTCCAGCTGCTGCAAATGCCACAAGAGCATTATTAAAAACACTTGGTATCCCATTTGTTGAAACGTACCAAGGAGCCGGCGTTCTCTCAAGAGAGCTCGAGTCTCAATATGTAGGCAGAATCGGCTTATTCCGTAATCAGCCGGGTGACCTTCTCATTGAACAAGCAGATGTCCTTTTGACCATTGGCTTTGATCCAATCGAGTATGATCCGAAGCATTGGAATCTTCAGCCGCAGCAACGCCAGATCATCCATGTTGATGACATGCAGGCAGATATTGATCATTTTTATGAGCCAGCGCTTGAGCTTGTAGGCAATATTTCTGAAACCGTCAAACATCTAGCGCATGACAGTGTTCCTCTTTCTCTATGCAAAGAGAACATAGAATTAGTCACTGAATTACAGGAGCTATTAAGCGACATTGAAAAGGCACCAGAAAGAGAAAGTCATCGATCTCACCCGCTGGATGTCATTCATACATTGAGACGCCTGATTCCTGATGACACAAAGGTCACATGTGATATCGGATCTCACGCAATTTGGATGTCCCGTCACTTCCGCGTCTATGAACCGAACTCATTCTTGGTGAGTAACGGCATGCAAACATTAGGCGTCGCATTACCATGGGCAATTGCGGCTTCTATATTGAATCCAGATGAAAAGATTATTTCGGTTTCGGGTGATGGCGGTTTTCTCTTCTCCGCAATGGAGTTAGAAACAGCTGTCCGCAAAAAGACAAACCTCGTTCACCTTGTTTGGAACGACAGCACATATGACATGGTTGCGTTCCAGCAGGAAATGAAATATGACCGTACATCCTGCGTTGAATTCGGACAGATCGATTTAGTGAAATATGCGGAAAGCTTTGGAGCGACTGGATTACGGGTCAACTCACCTGAGGAGCTTTCAACCGTCCTTCAAAAGGGTATAAACATAGAAGGACCCGTGATCATTGATATTCCGATTGACTATCAAGATAACCCTGACCTCGCCAGTCAAAAATGGCCAGAAGTCTATCGAAAAAAACACACAGCGAACGTCAGATAAGACTTCGATACATTACATTAAAGGAGTGAGCGGATATGGGTATGATGCACCCAATGAATCAACAGAATGACACAAGACAGCATGACAAACAGCAGGAGGTCTATCAAGTATCAACGATGACCTCCTTGCTTGAAGCCGTATATGATGGAGATTTCTCCCTCGCGCATATTCCTGAACACGGTGATTTCGGCATCGGTACATTTAATCAATTAGATGGGGAGCTGATCGGCTTTGACGGTGCATTCTACCGGCTGCGCTCGGATGGAACAGCGACACCAGTCACCGATCAAGATTATTCACCATTCTGCTCTCTAGCTTTCTTTGAAACAGATATCGTTCATCGAATTGATGCACCTATGACGTCCAAAGAGCTGGAAGAAGAAATTGACCGCATTTTACCAAGTAAAAATATCTTTTATGCGGTCCGCATTGATGGATCATTCAAAAAGGTTCAAACACGTACGGTTGAAAAACAGGAAAAACCTTACGTTCCGATGGTAGAAGCAGTCAAGTCTCAGCCTATTTTCGACTTCGAGGATATTCAAGGTACGATCGCAGGCTTCCGTACACCGCAGTACGCACATGGCATTGCGGTAAGTGGATATCACCTTCATTTTATTGATGAAGATCGAAGTGTTGGCGGACACGTATTTGATTACACCGTTGATCAAGTCACCATCCGCATATCTCAAAAACGTCATATGAATTTACACCTGCCGAATACGCAGGAATTCTTTCAAGCCGACATTGATCGAGCTGACCTTGCACAGCAAATTGCCAGTGCAGAAAGCAGCCCGGATCAATAAATGAAGACACCCCGATGAGCTCGGGGTGTTTTTTAATGCATAAAGATGTTTTTTCACCCGTAACGTTTTCGTTTCGATAGTAAATGAGAAATCAATCATTCTATACGTAATGAAATATGATAGAATATCAACAGAAGAAAGGTGGTTATATGGTGTCAAAAGACTATAGCATTCCGAACTTAACATTAGACGAAAGAGATAAACAAATTTTATCCCTATTACACGAGGACGGACGTATGTCTTACACAGATCTCGGCAAACAGGTCGGTCTGTCACGTGTTGCCGTACAAGCCCGCATTCAGCAGCTCATTGAAGCAGGAGTCATTGAACGTTTCACCGCTGTGATTAACCCCGCGAAGGTCGGCATTCATGTCTCTGTCTTCTTTAATGTAGAGGTAGAGCCAAAATTTTTAGAAGCGGTTGCCCTTCAGCTTGAACAAGAAACAGCTGTCACGAGTCTTTATCATATGACAGGACCAAGCAAGCTGCATATGCATGGCATTTTTCAAGATGAACAGGAAATGGAGACATTTCTGACAAAAAAACTATACCCGCTAGAAGGCGTTGTCAGTGTGGACTGCCAAATGCTCATTAAACGATACAAAAGCCGTATGGGCATGAAATTGTAGACAGGAGTTGAACCACTTGCAATCATATATCGAACTCATTATCGCTATGGTGCGAACCGGGATTCTCGGTTTTGGCGGAGGCCCTTCAGTGATACCGCTTATTCGCCATGAAGCGGTGGTGAAATATCAATGGGTCAACGATGACGAATTCGGAGAAACACTCGCCATCGCCAATGCATTACCAGGCCCGATCGCAACCAAAATGTCAGCATACCTCGGCTATCGATTAAAAGGCGTATCTGGCGCAATTGTCGCAACAGCTGCACATATTTTACCGACATGTCTCGCCATGGTAGCCCTTGTCACACTTGTCAGCGTCTTAAGCTCCTCACAAATCATTCAAAATATGATTGGTGCTGTGACCCCTGTCATTGCCGTTCTGTTAGGCATCATGGCATATGAGTTTGGACAAAAAACGCTGAAAGGCTTCGGCATGATCTTCGGGATCACTCTATTCCTTCTTGCCTTTGTCGGACTGCAAGTGCTCTCCATTCATCCAGGAATCATTGTGATGATCTTTTTATTTTATGGCGCTTTTCATTTTAAGCTGAAAAATCGCTGGCATCGGTCAAATAAAGAGAAAGGAGTGTCTTCATGATACTGATTCTCTTTTTATTCTGGGCATTCTTTTTATCTAATCTATTAGGATATGGCGGAGGCCCTGCATCCATCCCGCTCAATTATGAAGAAATCGTCAATCATTTTCATTGGATGACGAACGAAGGATTTTCCAATATGCTGGCTTTAGCCAATGCACTGCCGGGGCCAATCGCTACGAAGATTGCAGCATATGTCGGCTATGACGTCATGGGCTGGCCAGGTTTTATCGTGGCATTGCTTGCAACTGTCCTGCCTTCCGCTGCCGGACTCATTTTATTGCTCAAGCTCATTGACCGTTTTCGCCAATCTCCCGTCGTCAAAGGCATGACCTTATCCGTACAGCCTGTCATTGCGATGATGATGCTTTTACTAACATGGGAAATCGGCGGAGATGCAGTGAAAGCCATCGGCTGGACACAATCTCTCGTCATTGCCGCGATCTCCTTTTTCTTGATGACCAAATTCAAGCTGCACCCTGCCTTTCTTATTGTGGCTGCATTTTTATATGGTGGATTCATTCTGCCGCATTCATAAAAACCGATAACATTCACTGTTATCGGTTTTCTTTTACATATAAATTGGAGAAACTGATCTGCGCCCAATCGAATGATACTCGACCCCTGCTTCTTCTGCCGCTTCAAGTGTATGACAGTTTCGTCCATCGAAAATAAGCGGCTGCTTCATCCATTTTTTGTAGGACGCGAGTGGAAACGACTGAATATCCGCCCACTCTGTTAATAGACAGACCGCATCGGCATCCTTGATCGCTTCTTCAATCGTTTGAGCAAATAAGACTTGATCCGGCAGTTCACGAGCTGCACGCCGGGCAGCAACAGGATCATACGCCACAAGCTCCGCACCTAATTGATGGAGCTCATGAGCGATCGGAATAGATGGTGCCTCCCTCATATCGTCTGTATTCGGTTTAAAGGACAGACCAAGAAGCGCAATTCGCTTCCCTTCAAGCGCTGCTCCCAGCCGCTCCTGGATATTTCGGATAAAACCTGCCCGCTGCTCATTATTTACTTTGATGACAGCCTTTAATAGCTCAAAATCATGGGACACATGCCCTGCAATTTGGACAAGTGCATTTGTATCCTTTGGAAAACAAGAACCTCCGTAGCCAATGCCCGCTCTTAGAAAGGAAGAACCGATCCGCTGATCAAGCCCCATTCCCTTCGCCACCCATTCAACATCAGCACCCGTTTTTTCACAAATGGAGGCAATCTCATTCATAAAGCTGATTTTTGTCGCAAGAAATGCATTTGATGCATACTTGATCATTTCAGCACTTTTACGGTCTGTTTTCACCAATGGAAGATGGAAATCAGCATACATCTCCTCTAACTGGTCTAATACAGCTTTTGTTTCAGCGCCAATCACAAGCCGGTCCGCCCGCAATGTATCTGAAATGGCAGAGCCTTCCCGTAAAAATTCTGGGTTAGATGCAATCGCTAATGGCTCCTTCCGTCCTAATTCTTGATGGATTAACTGATCGATTTGATTACCCGTTCCGACAGGCACCGTACTTTTCACCACAAGAATCGCACCTGATTTTGCTTTTATCCCCATCTCTTTCGCAGCTTGAAACACAAACTGTAAATCAGCTTGGCCATCTGCCTGCTGCGGGGTGCCGACCGCGATCATTAATACATCTGCCTTCGTGTAGGCTTCCGCTCCATTTATGTGAAAATGAATTCGTCCCTGCTCAAGGTTGCGTTTCAATAGCTCTTTTAACCCGGGCTCATACATTGGGGGAGTTCCCTGTTTCAGCTGCATAACCTTTCGGCGGTCATTATCAATACACGCCACATCATGTCCTGCCTCCGCTAAACACACACCTGTCACAAGCCCCACATACCCACAGCCTGCAATCGCAATATTCATGACACCATCAGCTCCCCATACTCCTTATGCTTGTAATGACATCGTATGCCGGGAGCTTTCATTCCATTCTTAAAAGCATACAAAAACCCCCCGCCATCACTAGCAGGGGGTCACTTTTATGAAACAAGACCATTTCGAATATGAGCAATCAGATTTTCAAGCATTTCTTTTGTTGTGACATCATTTGAATTTTCACCAATATCATGAGCGTACATCAAAATCTTTAAAAATTCCTCTTGATTTAAACCCTTATTATCCATGTCTGTATCCTTTCGATTCCACTAATTTCATTATTATATGCTGTAAGGTTGGTTTATGCAATACTCTATTACATCATTCGACAGCTTTTGAAATTTATGACCATTTTCATGAAAAACTTTTTTATAAATCCCCATTGAGCTATAATAAAAGAATTGGAATCTTTTACTTGGTTAGGAGCGGATCAAATGCTTCAGCACAACATCAACGAAGAAGAAATCAAACAAACAGCCGAACAGATCAAAGAACTTCTTCCTGCAACAGATGAAAACAAACAACTCATCAAAAAAGCATTGATTACTTATAGACAGGACAGCGTATATCGGCTCAAGCAAGAGTCTGATACTGAATGGTCAGCTTATGTACATGATGTCGTGGCAGCAAGAGTCCACCTTCATGTGCTGTTTCCTGTGAGAAGCAGCTGCTCATGTCCAGCAGATGGACTTTGTAAACACATTCTCGCTGTCTTCTTTTCGCTATACGCTCAAGTAGAGAGTGTGACCGGATTTACAGAAAATTGGTCAGAAAAGGATGAATTACAGCGCAGCAAAGAACTGATTCGCCAGCACTTCCAAGTGAAGCGCCCAGACGAACAATCACTCCAAAGCTGGCTGACTTTTTTCCAAGAGGAATTTAACCTCTGGCTGAAACGGACACCGAAGCACCAGCAAACACCACAGCATTTGTATTACGGCTATTTATCGATCCTAAAAAAACACGCACCTGCTTCACCTGAATTCAAGAGCTTGTATGCGATTCATACGTCAATCGATGTATGGCTTAGGCTTCATGAACTCGTCGACCTCGGCCGGCTTGATGCCGAAAAAGACTTTTATTCCATGAATCCATATGTAGAACAGCTCATGAACACCATTTTCGATTCAGTGGATCATTTGAAGACATACGCCCTTTCCTTTTCCCTCGATCCGTTTCTTGAAAACACACCAACTGCCGTTCGCACACTTCTTCAAATCAATGGACCTTTCCAGCATGAACGAGTAGCGGTCTTTATGGAGATTTGGGGCACCATATTAAATAGAGGGAAATGGGTCAAAAAAGAAACAGAATTACTAAAGAACGCCCAGAAAAAAGAACAAACGGTTGAACGTACCATCGGACTGATGCACATGGATTATTTACTGAAAGAAGATGAAAGCCTCTTTCAGCAATTACAGTTGCTCAATGCCGACATGCTGCCAAATGTGCTCAATTGGCTGAAGGATCTCACAAACCGAAAAGACTGGAAGCGGCTCAAGCTCTGGTATCACGAAATCACCTATATATTAGAGGAATATTGCCAGCTCGACCTTTCCTACAGAGAACTGCGGGGAGCCGTCAGTGATTTCTTCTTTTATTTAGATGCATATTTTAAGCAGACGAAGGATCATCATTTATATGAACGCTATCTCCAAATCTGTATGCCCTATGCGTTTACAGAATACAGTCAGCTATTGTATGCACAGCAGCGTTATGCGGAATGGATTGAGATTCACAGCCTTGTTGGTTTCTCCATTAGTGAACTAGAGAAGGATCTGATCAAACAGATTGCAAAAGAGGAGCCAGAAGCCCTCATTCCATCGTACCACCGTGAAATCTCACTGCTTCTCGATCAAAAGAATCGAAGTGCATATCGAGAGTCTGTGAAAATGCTGAAGAAACTGCGCACGCTTTATCATAAAACGAAAAAAAACGCGATTTGGGAACGCTATGTAAAGCAGCTGCAAGATTCAACAAAACGGCTGCGTGCGTTCCAAGAGGAAATGAAGAAAGGAAAATTGATTGATGACACGCCATAAACAAATTGTCATTCATGCAGAACAAACAGAAGATTTCTCTTTCACCATTTCAGCGCAAGCAGAGGACGGACACCCTGTTCCGCTTAATGAAATGAAGAGGCAGCTTTTCCAATGGCACGAATCTTCTTTCTACGGAACATTCTTAGAAGATGTCAGCTTTATTGGAACACCTGCCTTCCTGTTAAGCCCTTGGATGACCGTTGAATTGCTAGGAAAAAATTCATTTAATACGTTTAGTCATGTGACATTAACGGATGAAACGGAGCCCCTGATGAAAACAGCCTCCACCATTTACGAATTTATCGAGGACGAAGATTTCGTTCCCGATTACGAGGCATGGACAAAAGGCGAGCTTCGGTTTAAAGACAAAGAAGGCCTATTAGATGGTTATACGGCTGATTGGTTCTCCTTTGCTGTACAGGATTATATTCAGTATGATGATGCCTTGCAGCACAAGTGGGAACGCATGAACGCACAATCGCCTGCACTCTCAACCTTCCAAGGACATTTTCTAGATGAGCAGGATTTCTTGGAGACGATTGGCTGGATAGATGATGAGACGCCGTTCACTGTCGGCTTGCGCTTAAATGAGCCGGATTTTGACGGAGATGATTGGAAAATCGAATTGTTTTTGCGAGATAAGAAAAACAGTGACCTTCACTTTTTTGAAGGCATCCGTTCATTGAAAAGGTCTTGGCATCCGTATCAAGATAAAATTTCAAGAGAGCTGGAACGATTCAGTCAAATTGTCCCTTGGCTTTCTTTCACATCTGGCACCACACTCATGTCAGAAGAAGAGGCGTGGCTCTTCCTATCTGAAGCGAGTGAAACCCTTGTTAATATGGGTATTGAGATTCTGCTCCCATCGTGGTGGCAAATTGTTAAAGACAGCACGATGATGTTAAAAGCAAGGATCTCTTCTACACCGCGAGGCGAATCGCATGTCGGAATGGACGCATTAATGGACTTTAATTGGCGCTTTGCTACAAACGGCATTGAACTGACAGAAGATGAGTTCAACGAGCTTGTCCAAAGCAAACGACGCCTTGTCAACATTCGAGGACAATGGATCAAAATAGATCCTACCTTCATCCAGCAAATGAAAAAGTGGATGGAGCGTGCCGAAAACGAAGGACTTCACATGTCTGATATTTTGTCACGTGAACTGGCAGATCAAGAAGCTTCCTCTGAATCGATTCCAGAGCTATTGGACAGTTCAGCATTTGCCCATATTCAATTTGAACTTTCATCGCAATTAAGAGGGCTTGTCCACCAATTAAATGATACGCACGAGCTGCCAACCTACGAAATGAGTGAGTCCTTTAAAGGCACACTGCGTCCGTATCAGCAGCACGGCGTGAACTGGCTTTTATTTTTAAGATCGCATGGATTTGGAGCTTGTTTAGCAGATGATATGGGTCTTGGAAAAACGATTCAAATGATCGCATATTTCACGTATTTGAAGGAGCAGGAGCAAAATGCCGCTCCCTCTCTCATCATTGCGCCGACCTCTGTTTTAGGAAACTGGCAGCGAGAGCTCGAAACATTCGCACCACATTTGAAGGTTGCCCTGCATTATGGCCCATCGCGTCCACAGGGAGAGGACTTCACAAAAGCATACGAGTCAACAGATATTGTTCTGACGTCTTATGGACTCTCACATTCTGATCGTGATGAATTAACGGCAGCAAAGTGGAATACCATTTGCTTAGACGAAGCCCAAAATATCAAGAACGCCCATACGAAACAATCGAGAGCGATTAGACAGCTTAAAGGGCAACATCACATTGCCCTCAGCGGGACACCAATGGAAAACCGTTTGACAGAGCTTTGGTCCATATTCGACTTCGTCAACAAAGGATATCTCGGCAGCCTGACCGGCTTCCATAAGAAGTTCGTCCTTCCGATTGAAAAAGACCGTGAAGAAAAAAGAATTGAACAGCTGCAGCAGCTGATCAAACCATTTTTATTAAGACGAACAAAACAAGATGAAGAAGTTGCTCTGAACCTGCCTGAGAAACTCGAAGAAAAAGAATTCATCCCGCTATCCGCTGAGCAGGCGTCTTTATATGAACAGCTCGTGAAGGATACATTTGAACATATGGCATCATTAACAGGGATGCAGCGAAAAGCCATTATTTTAAGTATGCTTGGCAGACTCAAACAGATTTGCGATCACCCTGCTCTCTATTTAAAAGAGAGTGGAACAGATGTGAAACTGCTGAAACGTTCGTTAAAAATGGATAAACTCGCAGAGCTGTTAAAAGCGATACATGAGCAAGGAGAAAGCTGCCTCATCTTTACGCAGTATATTGAAATGGGCAACATGATCAAGCAGCTGGCAGAAAAGATGTTTGGAGAACCGGTCCAATTTTTAAATGGCAGCCTCTCAAAACAGGAGCGGGACAAAATGGTGGACCGCTTCCAGAAGAAAGAATTCAACATTTTAATTCTTTCTTTAAAAGCAGGGGGAACAGGACTCAACCTAACCGCCGCAAACCATGTCATTCACTACGATAGATGGTGGAATCCTGCTGTGGAAAACCAAGCGACAGACCGAGCTTATCGGATTGGACAAAAACGATTTGTTCACGTCCATAAGATGATCACAACGGGCACAATCGAGGAAAAAATCGATCAAATGCTCGAAACAAAACAAACATTAAATGATCAAATTATCCAAAGCGAAAGCTGGATTACAGAGCTATCGACAAACGAACTAGAAGATTTATTTACCTTAAGTGCCGCCGCTCAATCATCTTAATCACAGCAAAAAGAGGACTTTTCATGAAAAGTCCTCTTTTTTATTTGATATAAACGTAAGCTAAATGTTCAGTTTTTTCAATGCAGATTTCACATTCATATACGTATTTAATTCACGGAAGTCCTCTCTCATTTCTCCCATTTTCATTGCAAGATTCGGTTTAATTCCTGTCACAATGAGTTCAGTACCCGTCATTAAAATCAAATCGTTCAGCTTAAAAATCGCATCTGCCACAAATGAATCGACTTCTAATAATCCGGACAGATCGACAATAAAATAATCATCCTTGGATTGAGAGATATAGGTGGAGACCGTTGAAATGATCTTATCAAATCTTGGCGCTGTTAATGTACCAATGATCGGTAACACAGAGATCCCATCTTTCACAGGAACGATTGGGACAGAAATATTCAGCACTTCATCAATTGATTGCTCAAGAAGCTCTTGCTGTTCCTTCTCTTTCGTGACATCCTTTTGCAGACCAACGAAATAAAGACGTTTCCCTTCATTTTCGTCAATCCAAAGTGGAGCGACACTTAACTCGTTCCAAAACATTTGTCCAGATTTTTTATAATTTTTCAGCTGAACAGTGACAGCCTCTTTGTTCTCAATGGCTGTTCTAATTTGTTTGAGAGCGATTTGTTCAGTTTCATCTCCCTGAAGGAAACGACAATTCCTCCCCAATACTTCGGTTTCTTGATAGCCTGTCATATCTAAAAAGCCCTTGTTCACATATATTAAAGGATTATCAGGTAAAGACGGGTCCGTCACCGTCAGGCCAACCTGAGTATAGTCCAAGGCTTCCTTGATTAAATGCAGATTTTCGGACTTATAAGATTCCAGCGCCATTCGTTTACTCTCCTTATTTTCCTTACAAGCGGGTTATATTCTTAATTAAATTATATGATGTTCCACATCATGTGTAAATAGAAGTGGTTCTGAATTCCTCTTTTGTAGAATGCGCTTCATCCTATGTGATTTATACCGCGACATCTGATTCATCTATTTCAAAAGGTGCCGGATCATATGCGCCACTCCATGTTCATCGTTTGATAACGTGACGTGATCAGCGATTTCTTTTATATCCTGCCTCGCATTCCCCATCGCAACCCCAACACCAGCAGCTCGAAGCATCGATTCATCATTTAAACTGTCTCCTACAGCCGCTGCCCTACTTAAAGGAATACCTAGTCTTTCTGCCAGCCTTGTTAATGCCTGCCCTTTAGACGCGTGCTTTGAACCAATTTCAAAGTTATGATCAGCCGAACTGACCAATGTTAAATCTAAATCATCACCAAACATATCCCATCCGGCTTTCAATCTGTCCTGAAAGAAAGAAAAACCTAAAATGTTGTAAAATGAAAGCTTTCGATCCTCACGAAACAATTCTTTATATGTATCAATATAAGAAAAACCTGACTGGCTGTATTGAACTTCTGCCGCTTGCTTTAAGACATTTTGATCCGTTTCTGGATTTGCACTTTTTAAACGGTCCATTTCAATCGCAAGAAGCTCTCTGCCGCGATTCGGTGTGAAAATGGCTTCGTTTGTAAAGACTTCATAATAATAATCACGTTCTTCCAGCCATGACAATATGTGTTTAGCCTTTTCTTCTTGTAAAGCAGCTGAATAGTACACTTGTCCAGTTGGATCATGAATCACAGCTCCATTGGCACTAATCACCCATGTATTCATACCAAGCTGGTCAAAAATAGACTTCACATCAAAATACGCTCTCCCTGTTGAAACGACAACCTCAATTCCATTCGCAGCTGCTTCCTTTAATGCCTGCTC
Organism: Bacillus sp. FSL K6-1000; assembly: GCF_038630785.1. Lineage (NCBI taxonomy): Bacteria > Bacillati > Bacillota > Bacilli > Caryophanales > Bacillaceae > Bacillus > Bacillus sp. FSL K6-1000. The sequence continues at coordinate 3,306,003 of NZ_CP152042.1, forward strand.
GTTTTCCTGACTCACTTTGTGTTCACTGTTCAATAAAGTGCCATCTAAATCTGTTGCGATTAATTGAATGTTTGTCATCGTTCTCTCCTTTTTGTCTTTATTTTCAACCGATATACCGTTAACAAAATCCATCATCATTATGTAATGAGTATCCACTATTTGCAAGAGCTGATCGGTTAAACAGTGAATAAAAGGGTATCCGGCCACGCATTATGACCGGATACACACAAAGGGGATTCATAAGGGGACACATGACCTATACAAAGAAGCATTGGTTCTATTACGCAGTGTTCATATGCACAAGGCAGCATCTATCAGCTTTAGCTAGAGGGGGGCTGTCAGATGATAGACGTTACCTTTTGATCGGGACTTGCCTCCTTTCCTTTCAGCTACCCCTAGTCTACGGAGAAAGGCCTGATGTGACAAAACGTGAAAATAGCAAAATAGGCCTTCAAATTCTCTATATCCTCATTAATTTCTGTTTTTTACCGCTTGCGTATAAAACATCATCTTGTTTTGTTTGATGAAATACTTATTTTTCATAAATTGATAAAAAATATCTGAATGAATCCAATTACTAGAAGGCATGTGAATATAATCAGATCCGTCCCACGCAAACCAATAAAAACAAAGCCGGCCATCATGAACCGACAGCTGAAACTCAAAGCAGTCCATTTGATCCTTAGTGACATATTGAAACGTGAGTGACTCTCCTTCTTCCATATAGACATCACAAAATGAAAGAATGTCTCCCCACGAATAAACACGTATATCACTCTTTGCCTTCTCCTCGCCAAAATGAATATTTCTCAATTGATAGGACTCCATAAAACATCTCCTTTCACTCATGTGCAGCTAGTTCTAAGCAGGCAGCGGTTTCATTTATACAGATGTTGTATGCTATAATAATACTTACGAATAATGAACGCTTGTGAGGTGATAAATATGAAAACCTTTAGGCTGATTGATTTAAAAATTGAACTTGATCCACAGCAAGATAAAATGTCCAGCATTCCCCTTCGTGACGGTTTAATCATTAATAAAGAAGACGGTGAAAATCACTGGATGATCGAGGCACTCATTCCAAAGAAACATAGACAGGTGTTTGAGGTACTCTTTCAGCAGCACACAGAAGTGAAGATTCTTGTAACGATCACTAAAGAAAACAACCGCCCTGTTCACCTATCTGTCCAAGTCAAAAACATCGTTGCCTTAGAAGAAAACATTTCTGTATTACTCGATGGTAAAATGATTACAAATCGTTACAGAACAGAAACTGAAGAAGTATTAAAAGACCTCGTCAAAGAGGGGCTTTCAGGAGAAAAACTACTGGATGCTTTTAAACAAAACACATAAAAAAGAGCGGGATCAGCCGCTCTTAGATTGTTGACAAAGGGCTAAAATGAACTTGATTTTAGCCCTTTGTCTTCTTTTCAGCGTGTTTGAAAACCTTTGAAGTCTAGGAAGGGCGAGCACTGGAACGGAACGAATTTAACATTCGTGAGTACCGGAGCGCAGACCTGACACCGAATGCAAGGGTTTGTCTACACGCTGAGAGCGGGATCAGCCGCTCTTTTTCTATTGCACATCTTTAGACTGGCTTTGATTTTTCAATAGATCTCTAATTTCAGTTAGCAAAACTTCCGTTTGATCCGGCGTTTCCACAACCTCTTCTTCCTCGACCTTTTTCCGTTTTAACTTATTCAAATAACGAATAAAGATAAAAATGGAAAACGAGATAATTAAGAAATCAACCACTGTTTGAATAAAGTTTCCATATAAAATTTGAGCAGCTCCGATTTTAATGGATAAACCGCTAAAGTCATGCCCTCCAATAATAATACCGACAAGCGGCATGATTAAATCATTTACAAGAGAAGTGACAATTTTGCCAAATGCTCCCCCAATGATGACACCTACAGCCAAGTCAATGACATTGCCCTTGACGGCAAACTCTCTAAATTCTTTCAGCATCCTTTATCACCTTCATCTTTTTTTGTCTAATATGACGTTTTTTTGTCAAAATTGCAAGTCCTTATCCGTTCTAACTGAACGTTTCTAAATAAAAAAGCGATTCATGCTTGATGAACCGCCAGGAAAATCATGATACTTTAGGACCGATAGAAAATGTCAAGTCTGCTTCACATGCAACTTCGCCATCTACTGTCGCTACTGCTTTTCCTTTTGCAACCGGTCCGCGGAGGCGCGTCACTTCAACCTCTAAACGAAGCTGGTCTCCAGGCTTGACCTGTCTTTTAAAGCGGCAGGCGTCAATCCCTGCAAACAAACCAATTTTCCCTTTGTTTTCTTCCTTGCCTAACATAATCACACCAAAAACCTGTGCGAGTGCTTCTACAATAAGCACACCCGGCATGACTGGGTATCCTGGGAAATGGCCATTAAAAAATTCTTCATTTACTGTGACATTTTTAATCCCAACCGCTCTTTTTTCTCCCTCAACCTCTAAAATACGGTCGACCAATAAGAATGGATAACGGTGTGGAATAATGTCTTGAATTTGCTGAGCATCAAGCATATCTTGATCTCTCCTTCTTTTCTATATCGCTGATCTTCATGTGATTCCTATAGAAGTATATTATGAATGCTGGCATTTTTCAATATTCGCCTCACGTATATGGTAAAAAATAGAATCTACCATTACCAATTGTCATCAAATATAATCCACACTACACTCATTGTTTTTTCACAAATATGGTAATATATATTACATCATCGATTAAATAAGAGGGTAAAAATGAATTTTATGAGCGATAAATCCATAAAAAAACTTCTCCATTCCTGGTATACAATGCTGAAGCATCGACATTTTTCGAAGGCTGAAGAAATCAAAAAAACACTACTAAAATATAAACGTAAATTATCAAAAAAACAGGAGCTCTATTTCCATTATCAGCTGATGCTTTTTCGTCATCAGCTCTGGATGAATCAAACAGAGGACTTAGAAAAACTCAAACACGAACTGCTGCCACACAAAGATGAAATGAACGAAGAACTACAATATTATTTTTACTTCTTTCTCGGATTATATGAATCTTTAAAAAGTGACCAAAATGATGCGATTCATTATCTCGAAAAGGCAGAGGAACGACTGCCATTGCTTAACGATGAGCTGGAAGAAGCAGAGTTCCATTTCCGTACAAGCGGTGTTTATTATAACAACCGTTACTCGTTGTTATCGATTCGTCATGTTCAAAAAGCCATGGATATTTTTGCAAAGCACGAAGACATCCACAGCATCTATCGGTGTAAAATTGTACTCGCTCTTAACTATAGCGACCAAAAAAAATATGAGGAAGCAGAAGCTATTTTCATTGAGATTATTGATTACGTGAAAAAGATTGATGATCAAGAGCTGCTCGGTATCGTTTATTATGACGCTGGCTTTATTCAGTCGAGACAAAATCGTCACAAAGAAGCACTGGACTACTTTAAAAAAGCGCTTCGTCTCCCAGCATACCGAAAGTCAGCACACTCCTATGTATCGTGCCTATACGAAACTGTGCGTTCCTGCTTTAAAGAAAATTTAACCGATGAAGGGATGAAGTATATTCAAAAAGGGCTGAAAGAAGCCGTTGCTTCGCAGTTTGATATATTAAGAATGAAGTTTCAAATCTTATCTCTTCTCTACAGCCAAACGCCAAAGGCAGATGAGCAGATCGCCACGCTCGTCACATGTCTTGAACGAAAAGAAGCCTGGATTGATCTTGAGGATCTGCTTGCTGATGTCTCAGATTTTTATAAAAAAAAGGGCGACTTTGAGCGAGCCGCCTTTTTTATCATGAGAGGCTGATACGAGCCTGCTGATTATCGAATTGTATTAATTAATCCCAGCATCTGATCGCCCATCGTAATAGATCTTGAGTTCAACTGATAGGAACGCTGCGTTGTCATGAGGTCTGTTAATTCTTTCGACATGTCCACATTTGACGTTTCCAGCGCACCTTGCTGAAGCTGAATCGCCTCTCGGTTTGCTCCATTTAGTGCTGTTAATGCGCCTTGATAGGTTCCGTCGACTGAGAACAAATTATCTCCTTCAGAGACAAGTGCTGATGAATTATTGACTTGTACAACGCCTAGATTCACTTGCTGATTCGGTTGATTATCTCTTGAAATCGCCGTAAGCCGTCCATTTTTATCAATTGAAATATCACGGAAATTCGCATTTAAGACGATTGCATTCCCATTTTCATCAAGAATCGGATAGCCTTCGCTCGTGACAAGCTGTACTTGGTTACGGTTATTGCCCGGCTGTAAGTAAAGTGAACCATCTCTTGTATAACGGATATTACCGCCGGCGTTGACCTGCAAATACTGCGACGGCGCTCCGAATGCAACATCAAGATCACGTCCAGTTTCTTTAATTGAGCCTTGCAGCGAGTTAATGGACGCATTGACCATTGTCCCCGTACCAAGCCTTAACCCAGCAGGTGTCAGACGACTGTTTGCCACCTGCTCATTTTTTTCATCTACCTGATTAAACTGCTGTCTGATCAGCTCTGAGAAACGGGTGTTTTTCGCGCGGTACCCTGTTGTCTCACTGTTCGCGATGTTGTTGCTGATGATGTCAAGCTGCTTTTGCACTTCATTCATCGAGACAGCTGCGTTTATCATCGTTCTAAGCATAAGTATCCTCCTTTCTTTTTATTTCTTGATTAGTACACTCTTCCAATTTCATTCACTGCTTTTTCTAAGCTTTTATCATATGCCTGAACCACTTTTTGGTTTGTTTCAAATGCTCGGTAGGCTGTTGTCATATCTGTATATGATTTTGTCACATCGACGTTCGACAGCTCCGATACCCCTTGGCTTAACGTATAGGACATTTGACCGTTATTGACTGCACTTGGGAGGGGCTGATTATCAGCTGTACGATATAAATCATTTCCTTCACGCGCTAGATTTCTTGTATCCATCGCAACTCGTACATCAATTTGACCAAGATTTTGGCCATTTTCAGTGACAGTACCATCTGCATTCACTTTGAAATTCTCACTCTGAACCGTAATCGGCTGGCCGGTCACGGAAAGAAGAGCACGTCCATTAATGGTCAACTGATTTTGTGCGTTCAATGTAATGGAGCTGCTTTTCGTATAACGAACGCCTTCTGGTGTGTTGACCGCATAAAATAGCGCTGATTTCTGATTGGTCTCAGGATTGATCGGCACATTATTTTCAACTAGTGCTACATCTGTTGTTTGATCTGTTGTTTTTAAAGTTCCCTGTGTAAATTGAGGGATTAATTCCTGCATATATGTCCCAGTATTGATTCCACCAATCGGCGATTGTAATGGAACACTAAAGCCTTTGCCTGAGGATGTTTGGAAACGTCCTGATTCCATTCGGCTCAGCAGCATTTCTGGAAATGCACGCATTGCTCCTTCATCTGCTTTATAACCTGGCGTATTCGCATTTGCGATATTATTTGAAAGCATTTCTGTCCGCCGCTCTTGAGCAATCATGGCAGATGTTGCGGTGTATAGTCCTTTTAACACGTGCTCACCTCATTCAAATTCTTTCACATGACCTAAACACAATCTTCTATGAAATATATCGGCTAATTAGCAGGGTTCTTTAATAAAAATCCCCCATTCTTTCTAAAAAGAATGAGGGAAATCATTAGCTGAGTTTACGCTTTGGCAGCTTGTCCATATTATCAAGCATCACGCCAGTACCAACTGCTACACAGTCCATTGGATTTTCAGCAACGAAAACCGGTACTTTCAGCTCTTCTGCAAGCAATTGATCAAGCCCGTTTAGAAGAGCTCCGCCACCTGTAATGATGACGCCGCGATCGATAATATCAGCTGATAATTCAGGCGGTGTTCTCTCAAGAACTTGTTTCGCAGCCTGAACAATCGCAGATACAGATTCACGCAATGCTTCTTCTACTTCTTTGCTTGTGACGGTAATCGTTCTTGGTAATCCTGTCACCATGTCTCGTCCACGAATTGAAATCTCTTCGTGACGTGCGTCTGGGAATACCGTTGCAACTTGGATCTTAATATCCTCAGCCGTGCGCTCACCGATCAACAGCTTGTACTCTTTTTTAATGTAGTTTAGAATTTCCAGATCAAATTTGTCTCCAGCCATTTTAATAGAAGAGGCGGTTACAATGTCACCCATTGAGATGACAGCGATATCTGTCGTTCCGCCTCCAATATCTACGACCATGTTTCCACTTGGCTGAAAAATATCCATACCAGCACCAATGGCTGCTACTTTTGGCTCTTCTTCAAGAAATACATGCTTACCACCGCTTTTTTCAGCAGCTTCTTTGATCGCCTTCTGCTCAACAGATGTAATGTTTGTCGGGCAGCAGATGAGCATACGCGGCTTAGAGAATAGCCCTTTCACATTTAATTTGTTAATAAAATGCTTGAGCATCGCTTCAGTTACTTCAAAATCAGCAATTACGCCATCTTTTAATGGACGAATCGCAACAATATTCCCAGGCGTACGTCCAACCATACGTCTAGCCTCTTCTCCAACAGCCAAAACTTTCCCGCTGTTTTTGTCAAGAGCTACCACAGATGGTTCATTTAACACAATTCCTTTTCCTTTGACATGAATCAGTACATTGGCAGTACCAAGATCAATTCCAATATCCCTAGCAAACATCTATATATATCCTCCTTGAAAATCTGTTTCCATAGCAAATACCACATTCTGCCCTAATTATATATTCTATCATAATTTGCAGAAAAAAAGATATTTCTTTACAAAAGTCTTTACAAAATTTGTGGTTAGAAACTACCGATATGAGGAAGATATATATATCATGTTTATGAACAAAGAACTAAGCTTACTGTTTCACAGGCTCGCCTTCTAAAATTTCTTCTTTTTTATACTTTAACTTGGTGGCTTCTCCTCCTCGCAAGTGGCGGATTGATTTATGATAATCCAGTATCTCCTTCACTTCATTAGCCAGATCTGGATTAATTTCTGGCAGTCTTTCTGTTAGATCCTTGTGTACAGTACTTTTAGAGACTCCAAATTCTTTCGCAATAACACGAACGGTTTTCTTTGTCTCCACGATATACTTTCCTATCTTGATTGTTCGCTCTTTGATGTAATCGTGCACACCACTCGACCTCCCTAAAATGGATGTGAGAAGTGTGAAATGAGATCCGTATGAAGATTATCCATTTTCAGCGGCGCTTGTTCGTCGTAATTTCTCATCCATTAGGTAGTAAATGCCAAACACGATCCCTCACCTCAAACACTCTCTTTGTCAGGTTTGTAACAGTGTATTAGCATTGAATAGGGAATATGCTAAAAATGAAGATGGGACAAGGGATTTATCAGAAAAGGCAAAACAAAAAATCATTTCGGGGCGCGAAAATTTTCACTTTACAAGAAAGGATTCAGCACGTAAAATAGAAAAGGTGAATTTATTTACCTAGCTAAATATTTAAAAAAGGTGAGCATATGGATACGTTAAATAGAGAATGTTTACATCAAATACATCAAGGCGCACGACTGCTGTCTAAAAAGGCGAACGAAGCGCTTGCTGCTTATGACTTGTACATGTCCCAGTGGACTGTGCTTTTTTGTTTGGATACATTCGGCCCGAAAACCCAAAAAGATATCTGGACATATTTGAACGTCGAAGCACCGACGATCACCAGAACCGTCACCCGTTTAGAAGCAAACGGCTGGGTGAAACGTGTACAAGGAAAAGACAAACGTGAGAATCTGATCGTGATGACAGATGATGCAAAAGCCCGATTTGAAGAAATCAAACGCACGATGGAACAATTTGAAGAAGAATGTCTTTCAGATTTTACCTACGAAGAAAAACAACTCCTCCATACACTTTTACACAAATTATCAACTGAATAGGAAGTGACATACATCATGAACGAACGTATTTGGACAAAAGACTTTATTATGATTGTCCTGGTGAATTTATTTACGTTCACCTCTTTTTATGCCCTTTTGACATTACTGCCCATTTACACAATGGATGAACTAAATGGAACAGAATCACAGGGCGGCCTGCTTGTGACGGTCTTCTTATTGTCTGCCATTGTGACAAGACCTTTCTCGGGCGCCATTATTGAGAAATTCGGCAAAAAACAGATGGCGATTTTCTCTTCTACGGCCTTTGCCTTACTCACTTATTTATACATCCCAATTGATCAATTCCAAACGCTTCTTATACTGCGTTTCGTACAAGGGATCTTTTTTAGTATTTTGACGACAGTAGCCAGTGCCATTGCGGCTGATATGATCCCGAAACATAAACGCGGGGAAGGACTCGGATACTTTGTGATGTCCATGAACCTCGCTGTTGTCATCGGTCCATTTATCGCACTGAATCAAGTAGGAAAAATAGGATTTCATTCCTTATTTCTTCTCTTTTCCATTATCGTAACGATCGGAGCTGCTTTTACGATGCTGATTAGACAGCCAGAGCCTGAAAACGGTGGAAGTATCGTCTTCCGATTCACGTTTTCTCACCTGTTTGAAAAAGGCGCATTAAAAACAGCGGCCGTCGGCATCATTATTTCCTTCTGTTATTCGCCGATTATTTCATTTATTTCAGTTTATGCCAATTCACTCCATTTGATGGGTGCAAGCAGTTATTTCTTTATTGTGTTTGCGGCTGCAATGCTTGGATCACGTCCATTTACAGGCAGACTTTTTGACCGAGTTGGAGCTCACGTTGTGATCTATCCTTCGATTGCCCTTTTTGCCATTGGTTTATGGATGCTGACAGCGACACATTCAGCCACAATGCTTCTTCTATCAGGCGCTGTGATTGGGCTTGGCTACGGATCACTCGTGCCATGTTTACAAACACTTGCGATTCAGCACTCACCAGCCCACCGTACAGGATATGCGACGGCCACTTTCTTCACCCTGTATGATACGGGCATTGCTGCTGGCTCATTTGTCTTTGGACTCCTTGTCAGCTTCACAGACTTTTCAAATGTGTACCTCATTGCGGGTATTGTGGTCTTACTGAGTATGGGCGTTTTTTATTGGAGCGAACGAAAACCACAGGAAGCAAAAGCACAAAAGGTCTCCCTTTCAGAATAAAAGGATACTATTTTAAACTTCACCGGAAACATGCTAAAATATAGGATATTTCAAATAGAGCATACAAGCTTTTTTGAAAAATAGTTGGCATTAAGCGAAAGTATAGGTGATGTTTTGAATTACGAATTGTTTAAAGTCATACACGGGATGGCTCACCATTCTGAGTTTTTAGATCAGGCCATGATATTCATTACGAAAAAGGCCATTCTTGTGTATGCCCTTGTCTTATTGATTTGCTGGTTTTTAGGGAATCACAAATTTAAGAAGCATGTCTTCTTTTCCGGTGTAACAGGCATTGCAGCACTTATCGTCAACTTTGCCATTACATTGTTTCATTATGAAGAGCGGCCGTTTGTGGCGCATAAAGTCGACACACTCATCCCGCACTCAGCAGACGCTTCCTTCCCAAGTGACCATACAACAGGTGCACTGGCTCTTTCATTAGCCATTCGATCCCGTAATAAAAAGCTCGGCAACATCTTGCTCGTCTTTGGATTACTCACAGGATTCTCCCGCATCTGGGTTGGCCACCATTATCCATTTGATGTTTTAGGCAGCTTGGTCGTATCGATTGTGGTTGTCTTTATCATGAATAAATTATGGAAGTTCTTTGACTCTCCTATTGATCGTATCGTGACATTTTACGAGACAATTGTGGGGAAAATTTTCAGAAGGAAGACAAAGGATCAGGGCTCAGACCTGTCCAACTCTTAAGCGGTTTTGCGATAACGTGATGAAGATTCTTCTCTCACTTATCGTGCCGCTTTTTTTATTGGCTGTCTCCCTCTAACCATACTTGAAAAATAAAGACTGACACCAATGCCAATAAGAGAAATGATGATCAACGTCCAGCCTAATTGCGCAAAATGAGAACCAGCAATTTCATCCCCAAAGAGCATGCCAAGCACAGCAGATGACAGAATGGAACCAAGGTAGCGGCATGTTTGAAAAAGTCCAGAGGACGTGCCAATCATTTGCTGAGGACTTGCTTTGAGCATCGCAGCTTGAAGCGCAACATTCCCAATTCCATAACTGAGTCCAAGCAGCGCTAGAACCAATCCTTTCCCCCATAATGGCGCAGGAATAAAAAAGAAAGTCATTGCAGACGCTCCAGCCAGCATCAATACTGCACTCGCTAAAACTGGATGGCGTTCATCCCCGCGATCTACCCACTTTCCTGTCAGAGGCGACACAATAATGCTCACTCCTGACATACACAGCATAAAAAGACCCGTCATCTCCACACGCCAGCCTAACTCATCTTGAAAATAACTCGGCAAACCAAAAAAGAGACAATAGAAAAAGATATTTAAGATGATAAATTGCACATACACAAGTGACAGCCGCTGCTCTTCTCTGAACATCCGTATTTGAATAAACGGTTCATCCACCTGATACTCCCACCAAATAAAAGCGCCTGCACTCAGGAGACAAAGAATGCCTTGAACATATTGAATGCCATCACCGAGTGATAATAAAAATGAAAGCAGGAGAACAATGCAGACAGTAAAAAGAAGCATCCCTGGCAAATCGAGTGTTCGCACGGTTTCGCCTATGCGCAGCTTTCTCTTCTTCTGCTCCTTCGGAAACAACAATAGACCGAGAAAGAAACTGATCAAAATAAACGGCAGATTCACTAAAAAGATAGCCGGCCAGCCACCAATGGTCATCAAAAATCCGCCAAGCGTCGGCCCAAGTGCCGTCATCGCTGAAGCAAAAATGGATAATACCGCTAACGCAGAAGCCTGTCTTTCTTGAATATGATCCCGAATGAGTCCGACCCCAGAGGGATAAATGGCACTGCTTCCAATCGCCTGTAACAGACGGATCACAATCAGCACCGCAAACGTCGGGGCAAACGGCGCGCAGATGGCTGAGACTGCGACAAGAACGAGACCGAATAAAAATAAGGTTCTCCGGCTCATGACATGATCCCCAATCCGGCCGCTCACTGGCTGCGTCACTGCACTGGCTAAATAAAAAGAAGAAATAAGCCAAGATACAGTCGTAAACGACAAACCGAATTCATGCTGAATTTGATGCAAGGCTAAAGCAATCATTGATGAATTCAGCGGATTCAACATCGTTCCAAAGGCAATAGCGGTTAAAAAAACTTTTCGATTGTCTGTCCACTTGTGCATACACTACTCCTCTTTCTGGCATGTTCTTTGCCCATCCTCCCGTTATTATGAGATTCAATTCCCTTTTTTACCCTGATCAAATCGAGTTCTCTCTCGGAAAAGCTAGACATACATTTTAAAAAGGGCGGCTTTTGGAAAAGCACATATAAAATTGAGAATATGAGGAAGAGATGGTAATATTCATTTCATATTTAAAAGCCTACTTTCTCCTTACAGGGAGAACGGCTGAAAAGGAGGAGAAGCTTATTATTAAAAAAAGACGGTTTTGGGTCCCAGCCCTTTTCTCGGTTGCAGTATTACTTCTGTCTTCGTGTGGTTCAAACGAAACAAATGGGAACGGAGATAAACGTAATTCTACAGCGAAAGGGTCGCCAATTTTGGAGGATGGAAAATTTATTTTTGCAGCATCAGGTGAATTTCATCCGTTTAGTTACATGGATGGAAATCAGATGTCTGGCTTCGATATCGACGTAGGCAATGCGATTAGTGACAAACTAGGTCTTGAACCTATACAGAAAAAATATAAATTCGCAGGCATCGTCGAAGGTGTGAAAGCAGGTAAATTTGATGCGGCAGTTGCCAGTCATACCATCAATGAGGAACGAAAAAAACACGTCCTTTTTTCTAAGCCCTATTACTACTCTGGTCCGCAAATTTTCACAAGACCTGGAGCAGACATTCAACATGCTGATGACTTAAAAAACAAAGAAATTGCTGTATCAAAAGGATCGTCCTACGCTGATATTGCAAAGGAACATAGCGGGCAAGAACCAAAATATTATGATAGTGATGTCGTCGCCTTAGAAGCACTAGCCAACGGAAAACACGATGCAGTCGTGACAGATTTCGCCACAGGTGCAGAAGCGATGAAGAAAAAATTGAAAATCGAAGCGCAGGAAAGACTCGGACAAAGCGAGCAGGCAATTGCTGTATCAAAAGAAAATGAACAGCTCATAGAAGAGATCAACGATGCGATTGATGCATTAAAAAAAGACGGAACATTAAAACAAATTAGTGAAAAGTACTTTGATGAAGACATCACGGTCAAACAAGATTAAAACCACGATTGTGCGCCTTTTTATAGGCGCACTTTCTTCAAATGGAGATGATTGTTTTGCCTACCTTAGCACACTTTTTTCAGACACTCATTGATTCTAGAGGCATTTTCGTAGAAGGAATGCTGATCACCTTACAGCTCACGGTGATCAGCATCTTCATCGGTATGTTCATCGGGCTCTTCTTTGCTTTATTGAAAATATCCCGCATAGCCGTTTTCGGTTATATTGCCAATGCTTATATCTTTCTTGTACGCGGAACACCACTTATTGTTCAAATTTTCATCCTATATTTCGGTCTCACAGAATTGAATATACCCGACTTCTGGGCTGCTTCCATTGCGCTCGCCTTTCATAATGGCGCCTATATAGCCGAAATATTTAGAGGCGCCATCCAATCCATCGATCAGGGGCAAAAAGAGGCAGGACGCTCTCTTGGCATGGGTCGTTTTTTAACCATGAGGCGCATCATTCTCCCGCAAGCGATGCGGCGCGCCCTCCCCCCTCTTGGCAACCAGTTCATTATCGGCTTAAAAGATTCATCACTCGCCGCCTTTATTAGTGTGAATGAACTATTTAACATCGCCACCACGCAAGGCTCCAACAGCTTTGATAATATGACGTATTTACTTGTTGTAGCCGTCTATTACTTAGTTCTTGTCCTGCTGTTAACATTCGCTGTCCAAACCTTTGAGAAGAAATTATCAGCCAGTGACCAATAGGAGGAGTAGCATGACAGAATCAAAGGAAATCATTCGTGTTGAAAAACTCAATAAATACTTTGGAGAGCTCCATGTTTTAAAAGATATCGATCTCATCGTTTATGAAAATGATGTGGTCGTCTTAATTGGCGCAAGCGGTTCTGGAAAAAGCACCTTGCTCCGCTGTATGAACTTTTTAGAAATAAAAAATGACGGAGATATCATCATCGATGGCAGTCCTGTTCATCCAAAGCGCGATCAATTAAACGAAATGAGACAAAAAATAGGAATGGTGTTTCAGCATTTTAATCTTTTTCCGCACAAAACTGTGCTTGAAAATATCATTGAAGCACCTATTATGGTGAAAAAAACAAAGAAAGCGCAAGCCATCACCGAAGCGAGCGCCTTGTTAGATAAAGTCGGACTTGCAGATAAAGCCAACGTATATCCTTCTAAACTATCAGGCGGTCAAAAACAGCGTGTAGCCATCGCCAGATCTCTCGCTATGAAGCCTGATGTCATGTTATTTGACGAACCTACGTCTGCCCTTGATCCAGAGCTTGTAGGCGAGGTGCTGCAAACGATGAAAAGCCTCGCAAAAGAAGGCATGACCATGGTCATTGTCACACATGAAATGGGCTTTGCGAAAGAAGTTGCTGACCGTGTCGTCTACATGCACGAGGGCCGCATCGTCGAAGAAGGCGTCCCTTCGGAATTATTTGATTCTCCTAGGGAGGAACGTACAAAACTGTTTCTCAGCTCCATTTTATAGGTCAAACGCCCTTCATTTTTAGTGCTTAACTGACGTTTTTGCTCATTTTTTACGAACTTTTCATCCATTTATATTGAACTTAACCAAAAAACCATGTTAGATAAACTTACACGTATATGTTATATATGACTTTTCTCTCTATAATGAAGAATTAAGAAAACAATAATTCTGAATGATTCGGGGGAATGCAGCATGCAAATGGGTGATACAGTATTTATGTTCTTCTGCGCACTACTCGTGTGGTTAATGACACCGGGTTTAGCTTTATTCTACGGAGGACTCGTGAGAAGTAAAAACGTTTTAAGCACAACCATGCACAGCTTAACGTCACTAGCGATCGTTTCAATCGTATGGATCGTATTCGGTTATTCCTTAGCTTTTGCACCAGGCAATGCATGGATCGGAGGATTAGACTGGGTTGGCCTGAAAGGCGTAGGCTTTGAACCCGGTTCCTATAGCGAGACCATTCCACATTCATTGTTCATGATGTTCCAAATGACCTTTGCCGTCTTAACAACAGCCATCATCTCAGGTGCCTTTGCTGAAAGGATTCGCTACTCAGCAGTCGTTGTATTTACACTCCTTTGGGTCACATTTGTATACGCTCCAGTCGCACACTGGGTATGGGGCGGCGGTTGGATTGGCGAGATGGGTGCGCTTGACTTCGCAGGCGGAAACGTGGTTCACATCTCATCCGGTGTTGCAGGTCTTGTCGTGGCGATTGTGCTCGGGAAGCGTAAAGACGCAGCAAGCTCTTCTCCGCATAACTTGATCTACACCCTTCTCGGCGGAGCTGTCATCTGGTTTGGCTGGTTTGGTTTTAACGTGGGGAGTGCTCTTACATTAGACAGCGTGGCCATGTTTGCCTTTATTAACACCAATACAGCCGCTGCTGCAGGAATCATCGGCTGGCTGTTAGTAGAGTGGATGATCAACAAAAAACCAACCATGCTCGGCGCGATCTCTGGAGCCATCGCAGGTCTTGTCGCCATTACACCTGCCGCAGGCTTTGTTACACCGTTTGCTTCTATTATAATAGGATTCATTGGCGGGATCGTCTGTTTCTGGGGCGTCTTTTCTCTCAAGGCCAAATTTGGCTATGATGACGCACTAGACGCATTCGGCCTTCACGGAATTGGCGGTACTTGGGGAGGAATTGCAACAGGACTTTTCGCCACAACTTCTGTCAATGACGGTGGAGCCAATGGCTTATTTTACGGAGATCCCAGCTTACTTTGGAAGCAAGTGGTCGCGATTGTTGCCACGTACGCTTTTGTTGCCGTTGTGACATACGTGATCATCAAGTTGGTCAATGTCTTCTTCAAAATTCGTGCAACCGAAGAAGAAGAATCCGTGGGTCTTGATTTAACCATGCACGGTGAAAAAGCTTATCAAGATTAAAGAAAAAGGGGTGTCTCTATGAGCAAAATGTATAAAGTGGAGATTGTCACACGTCCAGCTAATTTTGAAACATTAAAGGTGGAGCTTGGAAAGATTGGTGTCACCTCGATTACCTTTTCAAATGTACACGGCTGCGGCTTACAAAAGGGACATACAGAGCTATACCGCGGCGTCAAAAGAGAAAGCAACGTGTACGAACGATTAAAGATCGAAATCGTCCTAAGCAAAGTACCTGTCGAACAGGTCGTTGAAACAGCTCAAAAGGTACTTCGTACAGGCGAACCAGGGGATGGGAAAATTTTTATATATGAGATAGCAAATACAATCAACATTCGGACAGGTGAAGAAGGACCTGCCGCCCTATAGTTTATCCTCCGCCGAGTGGCGGAGGATCTTTTTAAGCAGAAAAAAACCTCTGCATATTTTTATATACACAGAGGACCTTGTAAGACATTAAGATTGTTTAGTTTCTTCTGACTGACTGCTGTCTTTAGAGGAATCAGAAGACTTTTCTTGATCAGAGGATTTCCCCTTCTCATCAGACTTTTCTTCTGATTTTTCTCCAGCTGGCTCTTTGGCTTTATCTTCAGCAGCAGGTTCCTTCGTTTTTTCCTCAGTCTTTGGCTGAGCAGGTTCTTTTGCTTGTTCCGTCACTTCTTGCGCTGCTTTTTCAATCGTAGAAACAGGCTTGTCAATGAAGCTAAGCGGATTAAGCGCT
Source organism: Bacillus sp. FSL K6-1000 (assembly GCF_038630785.1). Taxonomy (NCBI): domain Bacteria; kingdom Bacillati; phylum Bacillota; class Bacilli; order Caryophanales; family Bacillaceae; genus Bacillus; species Bacillus sp. FSL K6-1000. The sequence goes on from NZ_CP152042.1 coordinate 3,321,857, forward strand.
AAACCTTCCATACGAATTTCAAAATGCACATGGTTGCCGCTTTCAGCGCCATATAGGTTTTTACCAGAAGCACCAATGACATCATTCTGCTTCACTTCATCGCCTTCTTTGACACTCACTTGTGACAACGATTGATAGACAGTTGATAATCCATCTTCATGTTCAATTTCAACGACATGACCAAGAACTGGATCTTTTTTCGCTTGAACCACTGTTCCACTAAGAGCAGCTGTGACATCAAACACTTTGCCATCTTTATCTGCAAGATCAATACCTTTGCTCAAGGTATAGGTGTTATTATAGTTTACAAGTGCTGCTTCTTTTTCTTTTTGGTCAGCATCTGCTTCATAGAACTTTTTCACGACAGAAACATTATCAGAATTCTGGACCGGCATTGCGACATTTTCAATTGGCTTTCCAACTTCAACAGCATCATCGCGCTGTTCTTGCCCTGTTTGATTTCCATCAGATAGTTGGTCTTTCACATCTTTTGATACAGCTTGATACCAAAGAACGGCTGTTAACACGACCGCTGCGCTGACCAAGTAAATAGCAGGGAATACCCAGCGCTTACGGAAAAATTGCTGAACTTTTGTGATTTTGGAAGTACGTTTCTTTTCTTCCTCTCTCATTTTTCATCACCTCAGCAACATTCTGAACACTTTTCAAAAAATATATACACACAAAATCATTTTTCTTTTTATTTTGCGCAATCGCATCAATAATATGTATGATAAATGAAAAAAAGATGGGGGACTTAATTGTGAAAACTTTCAACCGCATAGCAACAGAAGATGACCTCAAAGCGATCGTTGATATCTACAATTCAACCATTGCTTCAAGAGAAGTGACCGCTGATACAGAACCAGTTTCTGTCGAGGACCGCCGGCAATGGTTTTTGAATCATTCCGAAAAAAGACCTCTCTATGTGAAAACAGATGAGGATGGAATTATCTACGGCTGGCTGAGCTTTGAAACATTTTACGGTAGACCTGCATACAACGGGACCGTTGAAATGAGTATCTATTTGAACCAAGACTATCGAGGAAAAGGCTTAGGCTCACTTTTCTTACAAGAAGCCATTGAGTTAGCACCGTCATTAGGCATTCGAACGTTACTTGCCTTTATTTTCGGGCACAACGAAGCCAGCATTCGACTATTTAAAAAGCACGGCTTTGAGACATGGGGCCACCTGCCACGCATCGCAGAAATGGACGGCAGCAGATACGATTTAGATATCCTAGGAAAAGAATTATAAAACGAGCGTCTCCCTGACAAAGAGACGCTTTTTTATGACGCATGTAACAGCTGTTCAAACTGTTTCGCATTTTGAAGAGATTTTCTTTGCAGAATGATACCTTGTTCATCAATGAGAATTGCTTGTGGAACAACCGTTACCCCATACAGCTCCATAATTTGTGAAGAACGAGTATACACAGCTTGGGACGGAAGCAATTCAAGGATCGGCGTATCATCCGCCTGCTCATCTCCATTAATAATAATGAATTGAGTATCATCGCCAGCGATTTGCTGCTGCAGATCTGCCAAAATACTTTTGCACGTCATACAAGTAGAATTTACAAATAACAGCATCACAGCACTCCCACTTTGAAAATATTCCTTCAAAATGACCTTCTTCCCTAAATGGGAATAGCTTCGAAATAACGGTGCAGGATCCCCCACATCCGCTTCCTTTAATTCAATTCCATCAAGGGTTTTAATTTTATTCATAAATTTTCCGATAAAACGGGCGAGCAAAAATATCACAGCCAGCTGAGCAATGACAATGAATAACACAATAATCAATAGAATATCTGTCATTTCACATCGTCTCCTTCTATAAATAATTCAAATTGATTGATCCATTTTCTTTTAAACATTAAGACTTCTTGACCCACCGCTATTATGAAAGAGACAGCCACGGCAATGAGAAAACAAATAATGTTATATTGCCATGGAATGGTTTCTACATAGGAATGCACATAAAACAATCCGATCACAAGAGACAGCATCGACACATTGCGAATCACAATTCCCCAGTGAAGGCGATCATTATCAAGTAGTCCACCACAGCCGCAAGAAATATCACGATGTCCTCTCAATAAATTGAAGGTCACCGCTCCAGTATAAATACATAAAAGTGCTGTAAGACCAATCGCAGGTACAAGAGTCATGTGCCATATGAACAAATAACCAGTACAAACCAATTCAGCAGTTAAAAACAAATAAAACATGGGTGCCGTGAAAGAAGGAGGCAGCAGCCGATAAGCATCCATCTGCTGCATATGTGCCGTCTGTTTTTTCACTTTATCAAACCATGCACCCGCAAAAATGATCCCTAGTAAATAGACACCTATATAATAAAAGACACTCACCTTACGCCATCTCCTTTTGTTGAAATAATTGAGATTGTGCCTCGTAAAGCCTTTTGTACTCTCCGTTCAACACCATCAGTTCATTATGGTTCCCCTCTTCAACGAAAGCACCATCTTTCATTACGATTATACGGTCTGCTAAACGGGCCGCTCCCATTCGATGTGTGATAAACAAGACACCCTGATCCTGCGTGTGATCGAATAGCTTTCGAATGAGTGAAATTTCCGAGAGTGGATCAAGAGCAGAAGTCGGTTCATCTAAAATGATAAAATCACTCTCTCTAAAGAAGGTTCTAGCCATCGCGAGCTTTTGCCATTGTCCGCCAGACAGTTCATGTCCTTCTTCAAAAAACCGTCCAAGCTGTGCATCATACATTTCTTCCATTTGATGAATTCTTTTCTCTATGCCTGCTTGCCGTGCAGCTGAGATCATCCGCTCTTTCTCGTCCATATGATCAATACGGCCAAACCCGATGTTTTCTTTCACAGTGAACTCGTACTTCATAAAATCTTGAAAAAGAACAGCCATTCTCGCATGGTATGACTTTTTATGAATGGTAGAAATAGACTCACCGTTGACTTTTTGCATATTCGGCTGATCTGGATCATATAAACCGGTCAAACATTTGATCAAGGTGGTTTTACCTGATCCGTTATCCCCCACCAATGCAATACGTTCACCTTTATTGATATGAAAATGTATATGCTCAATGGCAGGTGTTTTCATATTCGGATAAGTAAATGAGAGATTTTCAAGTGTAATAGACTGAATAGACTCGATCTTCCGAAGCGATGCCCCCTCTTCTACCTGCTCATGAATTTCTTCTTCTCTCTTTTGAAAAGCTCTCATTTCATCAATATAAAGACTTGTTTCATATAAACTAGAACATTCTCTTGTTAAGTCCTGAAAACCACTTTGGATGTTTTGCACCGCTTGCAGCACAGCGACAAATGTCCCGGCAGCTAATTTTTTTTGAAAAATAAGAAAGACAATAAAAAGACCGCAGCATACATAGGAAAATGTCATAAGCAACCCGCCCGCCATCTCCCAGCGAACTTGCCGCTTAAGCAGTTTATATTTTTCATCTGCACTTTTTACATAATGACCTTTCCATTTCTGAAGAAGATAATCCCCGATTCCATATAAACGGATTTCCTTCAATGAATCTCGTTGCGCAACAAGATCGGACACATACATTTCTCTGCGGTCATTGGCAGTTAACATGCGGTTTAATTGATAACGCGCTCCTCCAAAGAAAAGCTCAATCCATAAGACAGGCAGGGTAAACACGATCAGAATAACTGCCAAGCCCCAATGGATACCGATCATATAGAAAAGAAGTGATACAACAGTAATCAATGCGCTCATGATTGTAAAGATACTTCTAACCATACTCAGAACATGCTGATGACTGTTCATCACACGTTGACTTTCATTGTAAAAAGAAGGGTGTTCAAATGTAATAAACGGCAGCCTGATCGCCTTTTGAAGCAATTCACCCTTCAAATGCAGACCAATCAAATTTGTCGCTTTCTGCTGGCTAAGCTGAAGAACGAATTGAAGCCCATATCCTAAAACCACGATGACCATTTGCAGTCCAAATAACCACAAAACCTTTTGAATGTCTCCTGAAGACGTCATGAATAAAATAATTTCATTAATCAAAGTTTGAATAATCCAGACACTAGCCAAAGGCATAAAACCAACGATTACTTGGATCAATAAGGTAAGAAGAAGATAAGATCGACTTCTTTTCCAAGTATAGGAGATTGCATATAGACAATGGTTCACTGTACTCATCAAATGCTCCACCTTACACCATTTAGTATAATTGACATATTTTTGATATTTGTATTATGATAGCTTTGCGTAACTTCACTCTGAGAGGACGATATACGATGAATGCAATCTTACTTTTACAGCTCACTCTTATTCTTTGCAGCCTATTATTAACGATCGGAGTCATCATCTATTTAAAACAACAAATGGAACTGATCATTTTACCGATACAGCATGTTGGACAAAAACTAGTGCATCCGCTGCTTGATAAACCATCACCTATTCCAGTGAATGATTTACTGCAAACCAACAGTAAGCAGCAGCTGCTTATTTTCACTGATACATCATGTCCGCATTGCATTCCATCACTTGAACAATTTCTAGAAACGAAAAAGCAGCGTAAATTAGACGTTTCATTTAGTATTTTGCTAAAGAATGGGCAAAAAGAGGATCAAGAATTATATCGTGATAATAAAACCAACATGCGAATTATCCCAGTGGACGAACAAATGATAGACACATTCCAAATTGAAGAATTTCCGTATTACATCATGGTAGAAGAAGATGAAATCATCTCATATGCAGCACCTTTTCCGGATGGTCTTTATTCAAGGATATCTGCAAAATAAAGATAAATGAGGCATGTGAAGAATATCAAACACATGCCTCATTTTTTTATTGTGGATCTGAGTGAACATCTAGATCTTTTTCCCCTGCAGTAGCTTCACTTGCTTCATCTGAAGCCTGTTCCTCGGCTTGTTCAAACTCACTCCGTGCCTCATTTGAAATGTCTACTTGGTCACCATGCTGATTCACAGTAACAGACGAAGAAGACGTCTCTTTTTGAGCCTCTTTCTCTAGTTCCTTTAATTTAGAAACATGAAGTTCCAAATCTTTACCTTGCTGAACTAAAGTAAGTTGTTGAAATAATGCCTTTCTCTCTTCTGGAGAATGGTCACCTTGAACAATTTGAGCCGCTTGGGTTAAAAAAGAATTTGATGATTGACCCGCTTGACGCCTATTTGACGTCTGCATAGCATTTGTTAAGAATGAAATTGAAGATATGCTCATGCGTTCACATCCTATTAAATAAGATCCTTAGATTTAGCAACCACATCTAACGCGTTCTTGACTAGTACAAATCTCACCTGTGTCACGATCCACGTAGTAACGGAAAGTTCCAACACCTTGAAGGAAACAAGTCGGTGCTGATTTGCATGAAGTGACTAATTTTTGCAAAATACATCTTGCAGCAGCAGGTTGAACATTGGTCATTTTGTTTAAGAAACGATCTAACATATGAATTCCACCTTCCAATTTTTATGGTAATACAACACAATAATAACCAATTACAAGACAACTAACAACATATTTTGATAAATTTACTAATTATTTTATACTACCAATCTTATTTATGACATAATTTGTCGATAATTTTAATAGTAAATGTTACTTTTTTCTTATTTGAAAATAATTTATTTATCCATAAATAGTGAAGTGAAGATAGAAACATTTTCATTAATCAACATTCACTCTTCCTAAAGTACTACTTACTCAAGTATGATAAAGAGTGAATACATAAAGGAGTGAACACCAATGCAACAAACTGAGAAAATCATTCAATCTCTTCATTCAATCGTAAAGTGGGGAAAGGTTGGTAGTATCTTTCTCTATATTTCAGGCGGTCTGGCTATTCTTATTGGTTTTTGGCTTGTTCTTCCTGCAGCCCTTGGCGTCTTCCTCATTATGATGGGAATCCATGTACAAAAATCTGTAAAAGCAGCTGAACAATTGATTCAGGCTCCTGATACTTCTTACGAAGAATTATTAGAACAATACGCTAAGATGATGAAAATGCAGACACTGTTTGCCATTTCAAGTATTGCCGCAGTTATTCTTTCATTCATTGCCATTGTTTTGATGCTTATACTAGGCGGGTTAGCCTTCCTCCAAGAAATTCCTTATGATGTCCAGCAATATGAAGGTGATTACGAACAAGAACTCGGTGACTTTTATTAATGGAGTGGGGTATCAATGGTCGTTCGATACCCCTTTTGTTTTTATCATTTGGATTGGATTATCCTCCTATGCTTGACATTCAGTTTTGTTCATTTTAAAATACAAATCGTAACTATTACGAATTAAAGGAGGACCCTATTACTTATGCGCGTGAAAATTACGTTGGCCTGTACTGAAACAGGTGACAGAAACTACATCACAACAAAAAATAAAAGAACGAATCCCGACCGATTGGAGTTAAAAAAATATTCTCCTCGATTAAAGAAATATACCCTTCATAGAGAAACAAAATAATTTTTTAGATTATAAATCGTAATGATTACTTTTTAAGTGAGGCGGAAAACAAAATGATCGTTTTCAAAAGGACAAAAACAAATGAATAAGCGTATACCTGTTACAGTATTAAGCGGCTTTTTAGGAGCAGGAAAAACAACGATATTAAATCATGTTCTTCAAAATCGCAAAGGATTAAAAGTGGCTGTGATCGTCAATGACATGAGCGAAATTAATATTGATGCAGAACTAGTCAAACAAGGCGGTGAGCTTTCTCGATCAGATGAGAAACTAGTTGAATTATCTAACGGTTGTATTTGCTGCACTTTGCGAGAAGACTTGTTAATTGAAGTAGAACGCCTTTGTAAGGCAGGTAATATCGATTATATTGTCATTGAATCAACTGGAATTAGTGAACCAATTCCCGTCGCTCAAACGTTTTCTTATATTGATGAAGAAATGGGCATAGATTTGACCCGCTTTTGCCGTCTAGATACGATGGTCACAGTAGTAGATGCAAATCGCTTCTGGACTGATTTCCAGTCAGGAGAGAGTTTATTAGATCGTAAAGAAGCGGTTTCCGATGACGACGAACGAGAAATTTCAGATTTACTCATTGATCAAATTGAATTTTGTGACGTGCTCATTATCAATAAATGTGATCTAGTATCGCCCTCAGAGTTAGATCGACTTGAGCATGTTCTGAACAAACTACAACCAGAAGCATCTATCATCAGAACCTCACAAGGTAAAGTACAGCCAGATGACATTTTGAATACTGGTTTATTCGACTTTGAAAAATCAAGTGCTTCTGCTGGATGGATCAAAGAGATTAACGCAGGACATGCTCAGCATACGCCGGAAACAGAAGAATACCAAATTTCATCCTTTGTTTACGAAAGAAGACTCCCTTTTCATACAGGCAGGCTGAATAATTGGTTAGATCAGATGCCTGAGCAGATCGTTCGTGCGAAAGGTTTTACTTGGCTTGCCACACATCATGATTTAACCATTTTAATTTCACAAGCTGGAAAATCTGTTGCGATTGAACCAATTGCATACTGGATTGCTGCTTTGCCTGAGCAAGAAAAAACACGGATATTAAATCAGGAACCAGAGCTTCTAGATGAGTGGGATGCAGAGTTTGGTGATCGTCATACAAAACTTGTGTTTATCGGTGTGGATTTGCCTAAAGCAGAAATTATTCGCACTCTTGATCAATGCTTGCTCACACCTGAGGAATTTGATCAAGATTGGACTACATTTGAGGATCCCTTTCAATGGAAAATACAAAATTAGGCCAGGAGGGTTTTAATTGGCAAAGAAATCTAAGATTGCTAAAGAAAGAAAACGACAGCAGCTTGTATTGAAATATGCAGAATTAAGGAAAGAGTTAAAAGAAAAAGGTGACTATGAAGCTTTACGGAAATTACCTAGAGACTCTTCCCCTACCCGCTTAAAAAATCGCTGTGAATTAACCGGCCGTCCAAGAGGTTACTTAAGGAAATTCAAAATGTCTAGGATTGCTTTTCGTGAGCTTGCCTATAAGGGTCATATCCCTGGGGTGAAAAAATCGAGCTGGTAAAGAATGATTTGATCTTATCACAGCACTCGGAAAAGTAAAGCGGCACAAAACAATGAAAAATCTATTTTCAAGTCTTATCTCATGCTTTTTGAAGTTCAAAATAGGCATTTAAAAACCAGCAGAATCTCTGCTGGTTTTTTATACTGAATGAGTTCATAAGATAAAATAACCTTTTCTCAAAAAAGGATTTTCAACAATGATTATGCCAATTTTCCTTCTTTTCAAAAATACCTGATCATGATACTTTGTTGTCATTATCCACCGATATATGACATTTCAACCTTTTTCTGATCTTTTTTCTGCTCTCTCTCAGCTGAATATTGATCATGTCTATTCGACCATAGTTCCTTTAACAAGTTTGCTAACTCTTCATTATCTTTTGTCGTACGAATCATCCGTTTCAGATCAAAACCCGATGATGCAAACAGACATGTAAACAATTCCCCGCGTGCAGATAGCCTTGCTCTGTTACATGTTCCGCAAAAAGCATCTGAAACGGAAGAAATAATGCCTATCTCTCCTGAACCATCTTTGTAAAAAAATCGGTTGGCTACTTCACCTGTATATTGAGGAGGTTCAGGTTTGATAGGATATGTTGAATCAATTAATTCAATTATTTCATTCTTTGTCATGACATGTTCTAGATTCCATTTATTCGTATTACCGACATCCATAAACTCGATAAACCTGAGAACGTGTCCTTCTTTTTTAAAGTAAGCCGCCATTGGTAAGACATCCTGATCATTCACACCTTTTTGAACAACCATATTAATCTTGATAGCAAGTCCAGCCTTTTTTGCCGCCTCAATGCCATCAAACACTTTTTGGATAGAAATGTGCCTTCCGTTCATTTGCTTAAAACGATCGGGATTTAATGAATCTAAACTAATGGTGACTCTATTAAGACCAGCTCTCTTTAACTGATCAGCATATAAAGGTAAAAGCGTTCCATTGGTTGTCATCGCAATGTCTTCAATCCCTGGAATTTTTGCGAGCTTTTCTATTAAGACAGGCAGATCCTTCCGCATTAAAGGTTCCCCGCCCGTGATGCGTATTTTTACCACACCTAGATTCTTTACAAAAAGGGTAGCAAGTCGTTCAATTTCTTCGAAACTAAGCAGTTCTTCTTTTTTCAAGAAAGGATAATCTGGTCCAAAAATTTCAGCAGGCATACAGTACGTACATCTAAAGTTACAGCGATCAGTTACTGATATTCTTAAATCGCGCAATGGTCGATGTCTTTTATCTAAAATACTGTCCATACTTTGCCTCCTATTCTGTAATACGCTGAGGATGAGTGTAAATATTAAAGGATTTTCCTCTGACGAATCCAACTGTCGTAATATTTAATTCTTCTGCCATTTGAAGCGCTAGCTCAGTAGGTGCTGATTTTGAAATGACGATAGAGACTCCTAGTTTTGCTGCCTTCAATAGAACTTCTGACGATATCCGGCCGCTAAACACAAGAATTTTATCTCTAAGTGGGATTCGCTGGAGTAAACAATATCCATAAATTTTATCTAAAGCATTATGTCTTCCTATATCAGTTCTAGTGATGAATAGCTTCTCTGTGTCACACAGTCCAGCATTATGCACTCCGCCAGTATGTTGAAATAATTGACTTTCTTCTTGCAAACATTTCATGAGATGCATACAGGTTTCAGCAGAAATACTAATTCGATCAATGGCTGTTTTTGCCGTCTTCACATCTTGAAGAAAATAAAAGTGTCTTCCTTTCCCGCAGCATGAACCAATCACTCGTTTTGTAAAATCTGATGAATCAAATCCACTTGAGTGAACTAAATCAACATAGGCAAAACCCATACTTTCATCTATTGTAAACCTTTTAATCTCATTTTCAAATCGAATGACCCCTTCTGAAGCCAAAAAGCCGATAACCAATTCTTTCAGGTGCTCTGGTGAACAAACAAGTGTCACAAATTCTTCTCCATTCACCATCACAGTTAAAGGAAATTCTTCTACAATTTCATCAGATTTGCATGTAAACTGGCCTTCACGGTATTGGTGTATGACTCGTTTCTTTTTAACAGAAGGATTCATTGTATGATCTTCCTTTCAATGCAAATTTAGTTATATGATCCAATCAAATTGTGATATTATTTTAAAAAGTCATGAAAATGTAACATATTTCTATCTTATCAAACTTCTTGATTGCTTTATATGGGGGGAACAAAATGAACAAATCGAAAAATCGCTGGCTCATTGCAACAAGTGCTGTAGGAATTCATTTATCTATTGGGTCCGTTTATGCTTGGAGTGTTTTTACGAATCCTTTACATGAAGCCTTTCAGTGGTCATTAACAGAAATCAGTCTCACCTTCAGTATTGCTATTTTGTTTTTAGGTTTATCTGCTGCTTTCATGGGACATTTCGTTGAAAGGTACGGTCCAAAGGCATCGGGGCTCTTCTCAGCTATTTTCTTCGGCATCGGAATGACTGGATCAGGATTCGCTGTCCACATGTCCTCACTGCCTCTCCTCTATTTATTTTATGGTGTACTCGCTGGAATAGGTTTAGGTGTAGGCTATATTGCACCTGTATCAACTCTAGTCAAATGGTTTCCGGATCGAAGAGGGCTTGCAACCGGATTAGCCATTATGGGGTTTGGATTTGCTTCTCTTATTTGTAGCCCAATTATTCAATTTCTCATTGAAAAAGTGAATATCGCAAATACTTTTTATATTCTTGGAATCTCCTATTTTATCATCATGGTGATCTCATCTCTTTATTTATCACCACCAACACCTGATGACGTCAAGCAATTTGACGCATTCAAAACAAAGCAAAGAAAAATTCCTCAAGATTTATCACAGCTTACAGCAAATGAAGCGATCAAGACAAGACGTTTTTATTATTTGTGGCTTATGCTTTTTATTAATATCACTTGCGGAATTGCTATTATTTCAGTAGCGTCACCTCTTGCTCAAGAAAGTGTTGGGTTCACTGCAGGTGCTGCCGCTACTCTTGTGGGCATTTTAGGTGCCTTTAATGGGTTAGGACGAATTGGCTGGGCATCGTTCTCAGATTATATAGGAAGACCGAATACGTACACGATTTTTTTCAGTATCCAGCTCATTGCTTTTCCTTTACTCCCCTATTTAAAAGAACCGCTTATCTTTTCAATCGTCATGGCGATCATTTATACATGCTATGGAGGAGGATTTGCTTCAATTCCAGCCTATATTGGGGATTTGTTTGGTACAAAGCAGCTTGGTGCCATACACGGTTATATTCTGACGGCTTGGGCCGCTGCGGGTTTAGCAGGACCCCTATTTTCATCCTTCATCCGAGATATAACAGGTAATTACACACAGAGTCTTATGGTGTTCTCTGGCTTATTTTTCATCGCTTTTATCATATCACTTCTTATTCGGAAGGATATTCAGCAGCTGAGAGAAACAAGCCCACCTGCTGCTTCGTCTGTCTCAGCCCGACCTTAATTTGAATTTGACAGAATCACAATCTAAAGGTAATTTTTAGATATGAAAACGCTTTACAAAGTATTAGGAGGGTGATGAACTCATGGGGAAAACTAAACATAAGGGGCCTGTTAAACTCAATAAAAAACCCTCACCAAAGCTATGGGCCTCTTTTGCACCAATGGGACTTGGCAAAGTGAAACCGAAACACATTCGAGATACGATGAAAGTGGCATGGGAGAACAAAGATAACCTTCCCTACGCGTACCGTATTTTAACGCAGGGCGTTTGTGACGGCTGTGCCCTTGGCGTCTCAGGACTGTATGATCAAACGCTCGCAGGACCCCATATATGCACGACAAGACTAAATGTACTTCGTCTTAACACAATGCCAGCTATTGATCCAAAATGGTTTGAAGATATTCATCAGCTAAAGCAAATGGACAGTACCTCTCTTCGCAAGCTTGGGCGAATTCCTTATCCATTGCTCCGAAAAAAAGGTGACAATGCCTTTACACGTATTTCTTGGGATAATGCACTAGATCAAATCGCAGCTAAAATTCAATCAATTGATAAACGGCAGCTTGCTTTCTATTTAACCGCCAGAGGAATTACAAATGAAGTTTATTATACCGCTGCAAAGGCAGCTCGATTTATAGGGACGAATCATATTGATAATGCTTCTCGCATTTGCCATTCACCAAGTAAAACCGCTCTTAAACGGTCCCTTGGCATCGGTGCTTCCAGCTGTAATTACAGTGATTGGATTGGAACGGATGTATTAATTTTTTGGGGATCTGTCGCAGCAAACAATCAGCCTGTTTCCACTAAATACATGTACGCTGCTAAAAAGAAAGGGACAAAAATTATTGTCATCAATCCGTATAAAGAGCCTGCCATGGAAAAGTACTGGGTTCCTTCAATTCCAGAGAGTGCTTTATTCGGGACAAAAATTGCGGATGATTTTTACCAAGTCAATATAGGCGGAGATATTGCATTTATGAATGGCGTCATCAAGCATTGGTTTGACATGGAGCAGCATGCTCCCCATTCAGCTCTTGATCACGAATTTATTCAAAACCATACAACAGGCATACAGGATTTAAAACAGCATGTCGCACAGTTGAAGTGGGAGGACCTAGAAGCATCATCAGGTTTATCAAAAGAAAGAATGAAGGATTTTGCAACACTGCTTGCCAATGCTAATTCAGGTGTTTTTATTTGGAGTATGGGCCTTACTCAGCACCGCTTTGCAACTGATAATATATCACAGGTTGCCAACCTTGCCATGCTGCGAGGATTCATTGGCAGAAAACATTGTGGTGTCATGCCAATTCGGGGGCATAGCGGTGTCCAAGGTTCCGGTGAAATGGGCGCTGATCCATTCGTTTTGCCGGGTAGTGATTTTGATGAAGAGAATATTGAAAGAATCGAACAAATATGGGGATTTGACATTCCTAAATGGCATGGTGACACCATTGGGCAATCCTTTGAGAAGATGGCTCTCCCAAAAGATCATCCACAAAAACTCAAAATGCTGTTTACAAGTGGTGGAAACTTTTTAGAAACGATGCCAAATCCAGAAGCGATTGAAAAAGCATTATCTGAACTTGAACTCCGTGTCCACCAAGATATCATTTTGAATACCTCTACGCTGGTAGACGCTGAAGAGGCGGTAATTGTGCTGCCTGCTATGACAAGATATGAACAACCAGGCGGCGGCACATCAACCAGTACAGAACGCATGGTATATTTCAGTCCAGAAATTGAAGGACCTCGTATTGAGGAAGCCAGAGCAGAATGGGACATTTATATTGATCTTGCGAAAAGGGTCCGGCCAGAAGATGCCGAGCTGATTCATTTTGAAACAGCTGAAGACATTCGTCGTGAGATAGCGATCGCCAATCGAAACTATGATGGCATCCAGCATTTACGTCATAAGGGAGACGTTTTTCAATGGGGAGGCGCATGGCTTTGTGAAGATGGCGTGTGTCCAACGCCAGACGGAAAGGGGCATCTGCTTCCTGCTCAGCTGCCTCAATATCGAAAAACTGAAGGACATTTCAATATCACGACAAGAAGAGGAAAGCAATTCAACTCCATGATCTACAGTGAAAAGGATGCCTTTAATGGTGGAAAACGTCATTCTATCCTAATGAATGAAGAAGATGCAAAGGAACTTTACGTCCAAGAAGGTGATCCAGTTGTTCTCTTTAATCAATATGGATCCTATCAAGGAGTGGCTCAATTTGGAGAGTTGAGACGTGGCAATATCGCAGTTTATTGGCCGGAAGGGAACGTTTTAATTCCTAAAGGTGTGTATGAGAGCTACTCACAGATTCCCGAGTATAATACGGCTGCCATATTAGAAAAAGCCGAAACCTTCCATGCAAGAAAGGATCAGCATTACGTGGAGAAACGAATTGATGAATTAGAAACAACTTTGAATTAATCGTCAACTTAAAAACAGCTGGGGTTGTTTCCCCAGCTGCCATTCACTCTCTACCGACCAAAAGCGCTCGCTTCTTGTTGAAGAATGCGGTTCAATTCTTCGGCATTTGCAGCCGGTTGATAATGTCCTCCACCCGCTTTTGCAACAGATTTTAAACTTTTTGCTTCTTTTTCATTTACGTCGAAGCCAATGATATTGACGATTGTATCTATTCCGTCTTCATGTAATTCCTTTGCTGCTTGTGAAGGGCTTCCACCACAAGTTTCTTCACCATCACTGACAACATAAACAATATTTTTCCCTTCAGCCTGGTGATCTTCAAAATCTTGTTTCGTATCAGTTAATGCTTTTGCAAGTGGTGTCCAGCCAGTTGGCTTATACACATTTAGTGCTTGCTGAAATGTTGATGGCTCATATGATCCAAATCCGTAAACGGCTTCAGAACTTGAACAAGAAACGGCTTTCCCTGCATTTTTATTGGTCCCTTCATGACCAAACACACGAAGCAGAACTTGTGTATCTTCTGATAAAATGCTCGCAAAGCTTTGAATAGACCGTTTGGCGATATCGATTTTCTTTTCACCTTCAACTGATTGTGCCATGCTGCCGCTTAAATCGAGTAATATCACCACATGAGCAGGCGGCTCTTGTTTCGTTACAGCATGAGCTGGTGAAGAAAGAAGCAGGACAAGACTAGCCAAAATGGTTAATATGATATTTCTTTTCATCAATAAAAACCTCCATTTTTTACTTTTGTACAGAAAAAGAGAAACGAAAGCATGAATCAATCGTTTCCCTTTTGTTCAGCAAGTTATTCGTGTAGTTTTAATGATTCTGCTGATAAGATAGAACCCATTTCTTTACCAGTGCTTGCTTGGTAGTAATGGCCTTTACCAGCTTTGGCTACTTGCTTTAATTGACCTTCATAGCCATCGTTAAAGTCTAACCCGATCACATTTACAACAGTTGATCCTTTTGAGTTATGCAATTCTTTTGCTACTTTTACTGGATCTCCGCCACAAGTTTCTTCACCATCAGTGATTAAGTACACAATATGCTTTGTTCCTTCAGTAAGCTGCTCATCCGCTTGCTTTGCATTTTCAAGTGCACGTGCAATCGGTGTCCAGCCATTTGGTCCAAGTCCGTTTAAAGAGTTTTCAAAGCTGTCTTTTTCATAAGGCTGTACGCCGTAAACGCCTCTAATGACTTCACATGATTGAGCTTTACCTGAATTTTTGTTGTTTCCTTCAGAACCAAACAAGCTCATACGAATTTTAGCGTCTTTTGGAAGTGATTGAGCAAATTTAAATACCTCTTGTTTGGCGAGATCAAATTTGCGCTCTCCCTCAACTTTTCTTGCCATGCTTCCACTTGCATCAAGCAAGATTGTGACTCTTACATCTTTATTATGTTTTTTGACTGTAGATGCTTCTGCAAATACTGGTGAAGAGATTGACATAGATAATGTCAATACAGCTAAGGTTACGAGTGAGAATACTTTTTTCAACATAATTTTCCTTCCTCCTTATGTATTTAATTGAAACATCTTAATCGTAAAATATTCTGTCTTGGAATGGTATAGGACTCGGTCCCTTTTTCTCTTTCATCAAAATCACTAAAATTCTGTCAGATGTCTAGATATTTTCACCTAACAGACCCTTTATCCTCTCGATTTCTCCTCCTTTTGAGGGGCTTTGTATCGGCCATCAGTTCTTATCGGGACATAAATGTTTAAGTTTTCCTTCGGTGCGCCTTAAGTCGCAATTTGTCACATTCTGTTCAAACCTCTTTGACCACACAAAAAAAATGCCCCATTTCTGAGGCACCTTTGCTTTATTTTTTAGCCATATACGTGTTGAGAAAACGATCGGCTGATTCGATTTGAATTCCTTTATAATAATGTTTCACGATGGCATCTACTTTTTTTCCAGCCTGCGCCATATAATGCGCACCATATTGACTCATGCCTACACCATGACCATATCCTTTTGTTGTAATGACAATCTGCTGGCCCTGGCGTTCCCATGTGAAGTCCGCTGAATGAAGGCCTAGTGATTCTCGAATGTCTCGACCTGACAGTGTTTTACCGTTGATCACGGCTTTCGCTACTTGGTTTCCTGGTGTCCGTTCTACTATCTGTCCGACCTGAGCCTGCTGAGTGAGCGTCACACCTAATTTTTGCTGAAATTCACTTACCGAGACGGTTTTCTTGTTTTGAAATTTTGGCGATTTTTCGTCCCATTTACTTGAGACACTTTTCAAATAAGGGATTTCGTTTTTCCAATAGGCTTCGGCATTTTCCGTTTTTCCGTTACTTGTTGAAAAGAATGAAGCATCAATTGGTTTCTCGTCATAAGTCAGCACTTTTCCTTGTGTGCTGGCGACAGCTTCCGTGACCTTTTTTAATTTCCAATTGTACGCTTTCCCCCAAATTTTCTTGAGTTCCTGTTTGTTTTTGTACACCTGGAACATTTGGGTATCATCTACAAGCGAGCCCTTAGGTGATTTGACGGTCTTATCACTGATCATTTGTCTGACGATATACGTTCTTGCTGCGAGCGCCTGTGCCTTGAGTGCTTCCATTTCAAAATCAGCTGGCATTTCAGATGCTACGACACCGATCACATACTCTTCTAAGGGGATGTTTTCTACCTGCTGATGAGCAGAGCGATAGACGGGGATAGCGACGGGTGATTGCTTCAATTTGACTGAACCCTTCACTTCTTTTTTAACTGATGGTTCCGCTGCTACGTGCTGGCTGGCCGCCGGCTTCCCTTGGAATGTCGGCAACACAAGTAATGTTGGAATCATTAAAATGATGATGCATATTCCTGCGATTGTCCATATCATTGGTTTCATATTTGGCTGCCCCCATTTGTCATTGAATCTCTTTTATCCTATGGGCAGGGACAAGCTAATATGACAGCTTCTTTCATTTAGTGGACAAGTCTTTTATGGAGGTATGAGGCTGTTCTTCAAATGGATTTTACTGTTCGTCTGTATGAATAAAATTTAAGATGGTTGGATACACTAATGATAAGCTTCGTGAAATGAGGCATTCTATGAATCTAAAAAAAAAATCAGCATGCCCAATGGACACACTGATTTCTTTATGATTACGCGTTCAGATCTGATACAACTTGTTCTTGTGTCACATCTGCTGATTCATCGTTTACTCTTTCAATATCTGCACCGATTGCTGCAAGCTTTTGGTGGAAGTTCACATAACCACGGTCAATATGCTTCAACTCTGTGACACGTGTATGACCTTCTGCCACTAATCCAGCAAGTACAAGTGCTGCTCCTGCTCTTAAATCAGTCGCTGCCACTTCAGCACCTTGAAGTTGAACCGGCCCATTGATAATGACAGAGCGACCCTCAATTTTAATATCGCCATTCATGCGGCGGAATTCTTCAGCATGCATAAAGCGGTTTTCAAACACTGTTTCTGTAATCATGCTTGTTCCGTTCGCACGAAGCAATAGCGCCATCATCTGAGATTGCATATCCGTTGGGAACCCAGGATGCGGCATTGTTTTTAGATCGATTGGCTTGAGCTCAGATGGTCCAATGACTCTTAAACCTTCTTCTTCTTCAATGATCTGAATACCCATTTCTTCCATTTTGGCAACAAGTGATGTCATGTGCTCTGGCACTGCGCCTTTTACAAGAACATTTCCTTCTGTAATGGCTGCTGCCACCATGAAAGTACCTGCTTCAATTCTGTCAGGGATGATGTTGTGTTTTGCACCGTGAAGTGTTTCCACACCTTCGATTTTGATTGTACCAGTACCAGCACCGCGAACCTTACCGCCCATGGCATTGATGTAGTTTGCTAAATCAACAATTTCAGGTTCTTTTGCTACGTTTTCTAAAATTGTTGTTCCTTCCGCTAATGCTGCTGCCATGATGATGTTTTCAGTTGCCCCTACACTTGGGAAATCCAAATAGATTTTTGCACCTTTTAAACGGCCTTTTACTTCAGCCTCGATGAAACCATTACCTACTTGAATTTTAGCTCCCATTGCTTCAAAGCCTTTTAAATGTTGATCAATTGGTCTTGAACCAATTGCACAGCCTCCAGGTAATGCAACTCTTGCATGACCTGTTCTTGCTAAAAGTGGTCCCATGACAAGCACGGATGCTCTCATTTTACGGACATACTCAAACGGAGCCTCAGTTTCTAGTGCATGAGATGCATCAACTGATACTTCGTTATTTTCAAAATGTACTTCTGCTCCTAAATGACGTAACACTTCATTGATTGTATATACATCGGAGAGCGTAGGTACATCACAAATTACGCTTTTTTCTGTACTTGCTAACAAAGATGCAGCGATAACTGGTAAAACGGCATTTTTTGCGCCTTCTACTTTAACTGTGCCGTTTAACTTTTGACCGCCGCGGACGATGATTTTTTCCAAGGTCTTCCCCTCCGCGTCCCAAATTCTCTATATTAATATTCAGTCGTTACGATTGGTGTGCCAACCGTAATCGTATGATTTTCGTTCATTTCCGAACTTCTGATGGCAATTTGAACATTCATTTTATCATTTGAAGTCATAATGAACTGTTCCCACTTCTCTGTGTAAGCGGAAAGCGACACAAAATTAGACTCAACGAGATACTCAACTGGTTTTGCTTGAAATTCATTTGCTAACGTTTCAGCTTTTTTTTGCAAAACAACATCCATCATACCATTTACATGACCATCGAGACAAGTAAAAATTACAATTTTCTCTTGTAATATGCTTTTTGCATGACGTACGAACTGATCATATGTATGCTCCCAAGTATTCAGTGGGCGAGCACCTTTTTGCTCATATAATAAATACGACTTTTGATTTGATTTTGTGTCGGTCTTTACGAGTAAAATTTTCGATTCTGTATCATTTTTTTCATCTTTGTAAATTCCTGTGACTTTGGTGACATGTTGTTCTTTTTTTTCGGTCCACTCATACTGTCGTAGTTCGTCTTTCAAACGTTTCACTTTTTTTGAAAATTGTTCGGATGAAATATCTACATTTGTTTTGGCATGAAGGGTCCATCCATCGACTTCAATTTGCTGATTTTTCAAACCTTCTGCTATTTG
Source organism: Bacillus sp. FSL K6-1000 (assembly GCF_038630785.1). NCBI lineage: Bacteria > Bacillati > Bacillota > Bacilli > Caryophanales > Bacillaceae > Bacillus > Bacillus sp. FSL K6-1000. The sequence continues at coordinate 3,340,873 of NZ_CP152042.1, forward strand.
AGTGAGCGGAGAAGATTCTTCCGCACGAACACCTTGAATCATTAGAACAAAAAAAAGAATAAACGCAAATAATGGCCAACCTTTCAAATACTTTCTCACCTGTCATTCCCCCTTGCTACAAGTGTTGCCGCAAGGAGGTCAATGCATACGTGGAAAAGTCAACAAAAGGCCAACCTTTTGACCCTTCATTTTATGTTCCCGCAGAAGGCCGTGACCAAACCTTTTATGTTAGAACATATAAGGAATTTGTCTGGAGAAATTTAAGTAATCAAGGAAGAAATTGCTGACCGCAGATGCGATGGCAATAGTAATGAGCATCATCAGCAGCCTTGCTTGAACGATTTTCCCTTTTTTAATGAGTGGATCAATATTTACAGCAAGCAGTGCCCACCATGTAACCGCGATAAAAAATAGGTGAATCACAATGCCCACGATTGCTTGTTGTCCTACGTCTTCCATACAGTTGAATCCTCCTTTTATTTATTTCTGTAAAGGAAAACTCCCTTTCATTATATCCTCGAAAATCGGAAAGATGAATCATTTGGAAAAAAGAGCTACATTTAGTGTGAATCCCCTCTTATCCTGATGCCAAGGAGATGATATACTGCGTGTGGAAGGAGCTGAACACATTGAAAGATTCTTTTCCTGACTTTGTTGATTTGTACGGAGAATTGGTTCCCTCATTTGATCATGAATGGGAGGCCATTGCTTTCTACTTTGATTATAGACAGACACAGCTAGAAGAATTAGCACAATTGTGTCATTTTCATAACATTTCTTTGGATTACTCTGAGGAAAGCCTGTATCAGTTAGAATCACTATACTTTGATGCATTGACTAAGCAGCTGTTCGCTGAGTGGAAAATGCCAATAGATGCATTAGAAGTGATGATGAGTGTGTATTTAGGAGAGGTTGTCATCCGTCATCATTCAGATGCTGACTGGGTAGTGCGGCCTTATATGGACTCTTCGCACCAATATACGCTTGGCTTACGCAGAAACAATAAAACATGGCACTGCAGTACGCAATTTTGCGAGCAGTTATATCTAGAAAAGCAAGCAACTCACCCTTATGTGTCGATGTATCAATCTCTCATGTTATCCTAAAAAAAATCCTTCTTATCACTGTGATAAGAAGGATTTTCTGTTTTATTTCCCTGCTACATTTAAACGGTTTAACGCCCGTTTTAATGCGAGTTCCGCCCGGCGTACATCACTTTCATTCGGGTGGTTCAAATGCTCTTCAGCACGCTGTTTCGCTGATTTAGCGCGATCAACATCAACTTTGTCTGATGTTTCAGCGGCCTGAGCAAGAATCGTTACTTGTTCAGGGCGGACTTCAACAAATCCGCCACTTACTGCAACCAATTCAGTTGATCCACTATGTTTTAAGCGAACTGCACCGATTTTTAGCGGAGCAACCATTGGAACGTGGCCAGCTAAAATACCAAGCTCACCGCTTTCTGCTCTTACACTGACCATTTCCACATCCGCTTGATACACTGGGCCGTCGGGAGTAACGATATTGACTTGAACGGTCTTCATGCTTTTACCCTCCTAAGGACCAGATTAGGCCTCTACACCCATCTCTTTGGCTTTTTCAACCACTTCTTCAATGCGTCCAACTAAGCGGAATGCATCTTCTGGAAGGTGATCGTATTTACCAGATAAGATTTCCTTGAAGCCTTTAACAGTTTCTTTCAATGGCACATAAGAACCCTTTTGGCCAGTGAACTGCTCTGCTACGTGGAAGTTTTGAGATAGGAAGAATTGAACACGACGCGCTCTGTGTACCACAAGCTTATCGTCCTCAGATAATTCATCCATACCTAAAATGGCAATAATATCTTGCAGCTCTTTATAACGCTGCAATGTTTGCTGTACTTCACGTGCAATCGCATAATGCTCTTCGCCAACGATCTCAGGTGCAAGTGCACGAGATGTTGAAGCAAGAGGATCAACCGCTGGGTAAATACCCATTTCAGTCAGCTTACGCTCAAGGTTTGTCGTTGCATCAAGGTGAGCGAACGTAGTTGCTGGAGCTGGATCCGTATAGTCATCCGCAGGTACATAGATCGCTTGAATCGATGTAACCGATCCTACGTTTGTAGATGTGATACGCTCTTGCAGCTGACCCATTTCTGTTGCAAGTGTCGGCTGATAACCTACCGCTGAAGGCATACGTCCAAGAAGGGCTGAAACTTCAGAACCTGCTTGTGTAAAACGATAGATGTTATCGATGAAGAACAATACGTCTTGACCTTGTTCATCACGGAAATGCTCTGCCATTGTCAAACCAGTTAGGGCAACACGCATACGTGCACCTGGCGGCTCGTTCATTTGGCCGAAGACCATGGCTGTTTTTTCGATAACGCCAGAATCTTTCATTTCGTAGTAAAGGTCGTTTCCTTCACGTGTACGCTCTCCAACACCAGCGAATACAGAAATACCGCCGTGTTCTTGTGCGATGTTGTTGATCAATTCTTGAATCAGAACGGTTTTACCTACACCGGCTCCACCGAATAGACCGATCTTTCCACCTTTGATGTAAGGAGCAAGCAGGTCAACAACTTTGATACCTGTTTCAAGAATTTCAACTTCTGTAGAAAGTTGATCAAAAGAAGGCGCTTGTCTGTGGATTGGGTCTCTTTGAGCTTCCACACCAAGTGGCTCATCTAAGTCAATGTTATCTCCCAGTACGTTGAATACACGTCCGAGTGTTACGTTACCAACTGGTACTGAAATTGGTTTTCCAAGGTCTACAGCTTCCATACCGCGCTTCACACCGTCTGTTGATGCCATCGCGATGGTTCTCACTGTATCATCACCTAAATGTAGTGCTACTTCTAAAGTTAAGTCGATATCAACTTCACTTTCGCTTTCCGCTTTATGCGAAACTTTGATCGCATTATAAATCTCAGGCAAGTGACCGTCTTCAAAACGAACGTCTACGACTGGTCCCATGATCTGACTGATGCGTCCTGTTTTCATTGCATTCCCTCCTGACAATTATTTCTATTCTAAGGCAGCTGCTCCGCCGACAATTTCTGTAATCTCTTGTGTAATCGCTGCTTGACGAGCACGGTTGTAAGAGAGTGTCAGGCTGTCGATCAATTCTTTTGCGTTGTCTGTTGCACTCTTCATTGCTGTCATTCTTGCAGCATGTTCACTTGCTTTGCTGTCAAGAAGCGCACCGAAAATCAAACTCTCTGCATATTGAGGAAGGAGAACTTCAAGAATTTCTTCTTCAGAAGGCTCAAACTCATAAGATGCGGAACGTTTATTTGGTGTCGCTGCGGCCGAAAGGTCCGTTAGCGGCAATAATTTCTTCTCTGTTACTTCTTGTGAAATCGCACTGACAAAGTGGTTGTAGAACATGTAAAGTTCGTCAAACGCTTCATCAGAGAACATTTGAACTGTGCTGCTTGCTAATTCTTTAATATCAGCAAACGCTACTTCGTCTCCAAGCCCTGTTACTTCAGAAATAACTGGAATACCACGCTTTTTGAAGAAGTCGCGTCCGATTTTACCAATGACAATCACCGCATATTCATCAGCGGATTGATGACGAGATTGAATGGTTTGGTAAGCGGCACGCAAAATCGAGCTGTTAAAAGGTCCTGCAAGCCCTCGATCAGATGTAATGACGAGATACCCTGTTTTCTTGACAGGTCTTGAAAGAAGCATTGGGTGCTTAGCACTTGTTCCAGTTGCGATTGCAGCAACCACTTCCTGGATTTTCTCCATGTAAGGAACAAAAGACTTCGCATTGTTTTCAGCACGATTCAGTTTCGCAGCTGATACCATTTGCATCGCTTTTGTGATCTGACTCGATTTTTTCGTTGACGTGATCCTTGACTTTATATCGCGTAATGAGGCCAAAGATTTCACCACCTTTTTTCAGGAATCCGTGTTCATTTACGTGAAAAGAGAGAAAAAGAGAATCTTTTTCTCTCGGAAAGATTACTAATTAGTTGCTTGGTGCAAACGTACGTTTAAAGCCTTCGATTGCTGTCTTCCACTCTTCATCAGCAGGCATATTTCCTGTTTGAGAGATTGTGTCAAACAAGCCTTTATGGTTTTCTTCAATGTACATGAATAACTCAGCTTCAAAACGTTTAACATCAGCAATGGCAACATCGTCTAAGTATCCTCTTGTTAGTGCGTAAAGAATCGCTACTTGTTTTTCAACTTTAAGCGGTTTGTTCAAGTCTTGTTTTAAGACTTCAACAGTTCTTGCACCACGGTTTAATTTCGCTTGAGTCGCTTGGTCTAGATCAGATCCAAACTGAGCGAACGCTTCAAGCTCACGATAAGAAGCAAGATCCAGACGAAGTGTACCTGCTACCTTTTTCATCGCTTTGATTTGTGCAGAACCACCTACACGAGATACAGACAATCCTGCGTTTACCGCTGGACGTACGCCTGAGAAGAAGAGGTCAGATTGTAAGAAAATCTGTCCATCTGTGATGGAAATAACGTTTGTTGGGATATATGCAGAAATATCGCCAGCTTGCGTTTCTACGAAAGGCAATGCTGTGATAGAACCGCCACCCTTTTCGTCACTAAGCTTCGCTGCACGTTCTAATAAACGAGAGTGAAGATAGAAAACATCACCAGGGAATGCCTCACGACCTGGAGGACGACGAAGCAATAATGAAAGCTCACGGTAAGCTGCCGCTTGTTTAGAAAGGTCATCATAGACAACAAGTACGTGCTTGCCGTTATACATGAATTCCTCACCCATCGTTACACCTGCATAAGGAGCAAGGTAAAGAAGTGGAGCTGGCTGTGATGCAGAAGCTGTGACAACGATTGTGTAGTCAAGCGCACCATGCTTACGAAGTGTTTCAACAACACCACGAACCGTTGATTCTTTTTGTCCGATGGCTACATAAATACAGATCATGTCTTGATCTTTTTGGTTTAGAATCGTATCGATTGCAACAGATGTTTTACCTGTTTGACGGTCACCAATGATCAATTCACGCTGTCCGCGGCCGATTGGAATCAAGGCATCAATTGCTTTAATTCCTGTTTGAAGCGGCTCATGTACAGATTTACGATCCATAACACCAGGTGCTTCACTTTCGATTGGACGTGTTTTGCTTGTTAAGATTGGACCTAGTCCATCAACAGGCTGACCAAGCGGGTTCACAATACGTCCGATTAACTCTTCACCTACTGGAACCTCCATGATACGACCTGTACGTTTTACGTCGTCACCTTCGCGGATATCTTTGTAAGGTCCTAAAATAACGATACCTACGTTAGACTCCTCAAGGTTTTGAGCCATACCCATTACACCGTTAGAGAACTCAACCAGCTCTCCTGCCATAATGTTGTCAAGGCCATGTACACGCGCGATACCGTCCCCTACTTGAATGACTGTACCGACATCTTTTACTTCAATTTCTGATTGATAGTTTTGGATTTGCTGCTTTATCAGCGCGCTAATCTCTTCAGCTTTGATACTCACTAAGGTTTCACCCCTTCTAACGATTTTCGCCTGCAAGCTGACGTTCAATGCGGGAAAGCTTTCCGCTGACACTGCCGTCATAAATGCGGTTTCCGATACGGATTTTCACTCCGCCTATTAGATCCTTGTCAATCACATTTTCAACACGCAGTGATGTGACTCCGGCTTTTTTGGCAAATACTTCAGATAAAGATTGGATTTCAGCACCGCTCAGCGGTTTCACTGAATACACGACCGCATCGTCTATTTGTTTCGTACGGTTTGCAAGTTTCACAAACTCAGACGTCATTTCAGAGAAAATATTCGTGCGTCCGCGGTCAATCAGTAAATACATTGTGTGCAATACATAAGTAGAAACACCTTTGAAAGCTTCAGCAATCAACTGTTTCTTTTTGTCTGCCGTAATCTTTGGATGAACAAGGAAGTCATTGAGTTCTTGGTCAGCCTTTAGAACTTTTTTGATCTCATTCAGCTCTTTTTCAGTTTCGTCTACTGCCGAAGAAGCAAGAACGATGTCAAAAAGAGCAGAAGCGTAACGCTTAGAGACAATAGTTACGCTCATCGGCTTTCGCCTGCCTCTTTAAGGTACTCTTGAATCAATTTCTCTTGTGCCTGCTCATCAAGTTCTTTTTCAATCACTTTAGATGCAATCAGCACAGATAGTGATGCAACCTGCTCACGCAGTGCAGCCACAGCTTGTTCTTTTTCTTTCACGATTTCAGTTCTAGCAGACTCTTTCAAGCGCTCTGATTCTTGACGTGCTGCTTGAATGATCTCTTCTTTTTGTTTTTCACCAATCTTTTTCGCATTTTCGATGAGTGTATGTGATTCTTCGCGTGCTTCTTTCAATAAGACACGTTGTTCTTCAAGAAGCTTTTCAGCTTGAACGTGCTTTTCTTCAGCACTTGAAATTTCATTTCCTATATAATCTTCACGCTGCTTCATAATACCTAATAAAGGTTTAAGCGCAAATTTCTTTAAAAGTGCAAGCAAAATGAGCATAGCGATAAGCTGGAATAACATATCACCGGCGTTGAAGCTTAAGCCCCCTGCTCCTAAAACCACTGGTAACTGAGACATTTAGTACGGCAACTCCCTTCTTTAAATAATATGTTAAGAAACAAAACATAAAGGAATGGCGAAGTTTCGAACTAATCTGATCTTCGCCATTAAAATTCATATTAGAACGCTTCTCACATATTAACCAAAGAATGCCAAGAATGCGATAACGACAGCGATAATTGGAAGTGCCTCAACTAAAGCGACCCCGATGAACATAAGTGTTCTTAGTTCTCTACCAGCTTCTGGCTGACGAGCGATTCCTTCAACTGTTTTAGATACGATTAGACCGTTACCAATACCTGCTCCTAGTGCTCCTAAACCGATTGCAATTGCTGCTGCTATTAAATTCATTAAAAAGCTCCTCCTTTAAAATAACGTCCTTTTTGGACTCTCAATTTTTTAGTGTTCGTCGCTGACTTTATGGGAAATGTACACCATTGTCAGCATGGTGAAGATAAATGCCTGGATTGTTCCGACAAACAAACTGAATGCCTGCCATACAATCATCGGCACGATGGCACCTAATGTACCAACGATACCAAGCGCAATGTTTTGCGTGTAGAAATTGGTCGCAAGTCCTGCAAGTAACCCAAGAAGAATCTCTCCAGCGAAAATATTTCCGTAAAGACGCAAACCAAGTGTTAGCGTGTTTGCAAATTCTTCAATGATTTTCAGCGGCACTAAATATGGGATTGGCTTGAAGAAGTCTTTCGTATATTCCTTGACTCCTTTTGCCTTGACACCGTAGAAGTGTGTAAGTCCCATGACCATAATTGCTAGTGTCATTGTGATTGCAGGATCAGCAGTTGGTGATTTCCACCACAAGTTGTGATCGACCGTAATCGAGAATGGCAGTCCAAGCATGTTTGAAACAAATATGTACATGAGTAATGTAACGCCAAGCGCTAGAAATGGGGCTCCTGTTTTCATGTCCATCGAACTACCTATGATATTTCGAACAAAATCAACGATCCATTCCATGAAGTTCTGCGCCTTAGTCGGACGAATAGACAGAACACGAGTAGTCAGCACCGCTATGAGAAGAACGATGATACTAGCAATCGTAATCATGAGAACATTGGATAAGTTGAACGTTAACCCTAAAAATTCTGTAGTTTTTGAACTGTGACCCAAAGAGTATTCACCTCTCTTCCATAGTAGAACGTTTAAGTTGAATGAAGGAATCTATCATAATGACAGGATATATTGTCATTAATCCTATAACAACACCTGCCAGATGAACTTCATTAGGGTAACGCCAAGCAATCGCTACTGCGAGAATCGCGTTGGCCCACCTGGCTGTACTTCCCATTGAACGAATGGATTTTCCTTTTTTAACCGCTCGATCAAAAGCGTGCATTCTCCGTATAAGTAGGAATAAATTAAAGAAAGCAAAAATTGTGCCGATAATGAAACCAAGAAACAGTGGTTTAAAACCAGGCATGGCATAGCCAAACACAAAAATTGCCAATAGATAGAACATGTATTTACTCTGTCTGCGGAAAATCGCGTTTGGATCGTTCATTCATCTGACTCCCGATGAAAAATATTGTAAAAAAGGTGATAAATGGTGATGAAAACTGCGTAGAAGACGCTTATGATAAGCCGTCCTATTCGAAAAAAATCAATCACCCATCGGTCTAATTGCACAATCAGACTTGAAATCTTTAGATCTATGGGATGCTGCTTCATTCGTTGATACAAACCCTGATTATTAAAGGGTTCACAATGAGGATTAGTAGAGTGCTATAGGCTATGAAAACCTTACCATAATACCCTCGTTTAGCATACAATAGCGTCTATGATGTGTCAATCGGTTGAAAGTTAAAAAACTTTTCTATAGTGATAGAGCACACAAAATGTTCACAATTTCATCAAACTTTAGGAGAGATGTGACATTCATTGAAAAAAACAGCCAATGTTCAGTATACAATGATTTTTCTATGAACGGTATCAACCGTTTGTCATATATTTCAAAAAAGCCCACATGCACGTTTTGCATGTGGGCTTTTATTAAGACTTTCTTATTTCGTTCCATACATACGGTCACCAGCATCACCAAGACCTGGAATGATGTAACCTTTTTCGTTTAGTTTCTCATCTAATGCTGCAATGTAGATATCAACATCTGGATGATGCTTTTGCATTTCTTCTACACCTTCAGGGGCAGCAATCAGACACATGAAGCGAATGTTTTTCGCACCGCGTTTTTTCAAGCTGTTTAACGCTTCGACTGCTGAGCCGCCAGTTGCAAGCATTGGATCTACTACGATAAATTCACGCTCTTCCACATCAGATGGAAGCTTCACATAATATTCAACAGGCTTTAATGTTTTCGGATCGCGGTATAAACCAACATGTCCCACTTTAGCAGCTGGAATGAGTTTCAAAATCCCGTCTACCATTCCAAGACCTGCTCTTAAAATTGGCACAACACCGAGTTTTTTACCTGAGATCACGTTTGATTTCGCTACTTGTACAGGTGTTTCTACATCTACCTCTTCAAGCGGTAAATCTCTTGTGATTTCAAATGCCATTAATGTTGCGACTTCATCCACTAGCTCTCTAAATTCTTTAGTTCCTGTATGAACGTCACGAATATATGTAAGTTTGTGCTGAATAAGCGGGTGATCAAATACATAAACCTTTGCCATAGCTTGCTACAACTCCTTTTCTGTCATCTTCCGGTGAACTTTGCACACTTCCTACAATTCTACATAAAAAGACATCATCTTTCAATATGATTCGCAAATCCTACAAAAAAAACCCACATGCCAAAAATAGGCAAATGGGTCTGTTTTTTAATAATCTAATTCGTTATATAGAGGGAAACGAGCCGTAAGATCAGATACACGCTTTTTCGCCTCTTCTAATTTCGCTTCATCTTCATGATGTTTTAGCGCAAGTGCAATAATGGAACCGACTTCTTTCATCGCTTCTTGATCGAAACCGCGGCTTGTTACTGCAGCTGTCCCTACACGTACACCACTTGTGACAAATGGTTTCTCTGGATCATAAGGAATTGCATTTTTGTTCACTGTAATACCGATTTCATCAAGAACGTTTTCTGCAATTTTTCCTGTGATGCCAAGAGAACGCAAGTCAATGAGAACAAGATGGTTATCTGTTCCGCCAGATACAAGCTGAATATCTTCAGATAAAAGAGTTTCAGCTAGTTGTTTTGCATTATCAATGACGTTTTGTGCATATGTTTTGAAATCTCCGTTCAATACTTCACCGAAAGAAACAGCTTTTGCAGAGATGACATGCATGAGTGGTCCACCTTGAATACCAGGGAAGATCGATTTGTCGATCTTTTTACCAAACTCTTCACGGCAAAGAATCATTCCGCCGCGAGGTCCGCGTAATGTTTTGTGAGTTGTTGTTGTCACAAAATCTGCGTAAGGAACTGGATTTGGATGAAGACCTGCTGCAACAAGACCAGCAATGTGAGCCATGTCGACCATAAAGTAAGCACCGACTTCATCAGCAATCTCACGGAACTTTTTGAAATCAATTTGACGTGGGTATGCACTTGCACCCGCAACGATTAGTTTCGGCTTATGTTCACGTGCTTTTTCAAGTACATCTTGATAGTCGATATGCTGAGTTTCTTTATCTACACCATATTCTACAAAGTTGTACTGTACACCACTAAAGTTTACAGGGCTTCCGTGTGTTAAATGTCCGCCATGTGATAAGTTCATGCCCAGCACTGTATCGCCATGCTCAAGAATAGTAAAGTAAACAGCCATGTTCGCTTGAGCACCTGAGTGAGGTTGTACGTTCACATACTCAGCGCCAAAAATTTCTTTTGCGCGGTCACGTGCGATATCTTCCACAACGTCTACATGTTCACAGCCGCCATAGTAGCGTTTACCAGGATAACCCTCAGCGTATTTATTTGTTAATACAGAGCCCTGTGCTTCCATGACTGCTTCGCTTACGAAGTTTTCTGATGCAATTAATTCGATTTTGTCCTGCTGGCGTTTCCGCTCTAGTTGAATTGCTTTGAATACTTGTGCGTCTTGCTCAGGTAAATGTTTCATCAGCGAAATCCTCTCCAATCTATTTCCATTCGATGTTTTCACCATCTCATTGTACACGGTTTTTGAGTAAAATGTAAAAGTTTTTTTTGGAAAATCGACTTCTTTTTTATGAAAACCCGAATATTCAAGTGGTAAAGCGTCTTCATCATTCAACATTATATTAGAAATATATCGAAGCTATGATCTTGTATAAACCGCTCTTTCTCCGCCAATCAGCTTCGGACGTGTTTTCGCAAAAGTCACATGTGCATGTCCTAATTGATGACGGCTGAGACGGACAGGTACAGCGACTCTCTTTAAATGCATCCCAATTAACGTATCGCCGATATCAATTCCAGCATGCGCCTCAATGGATTCGACCAATACAGGATGTTCCATTTGCTGATACGCGTGAGCCGCCATCGAACCACCCGCTTTACGGACAGGTACTGCAGCTACAATCTCCAAGTTAAAACGGAAAGCCACTTCTTCTTCAACGACTAGGGCACGATTTAGATGCTCACAGCATTGAAAGGCGAGCTCAATGCCGGTCTCTTGTCTTAACTGATCCAATTCTTGATAGATGGACGCAGCAATTTGCTCACTCCCTGCAGTACCAATATGCTCACCAGCCACTTCTGACGTACTGCAGCCAATGACTAAAATTTGCCCGGCACGCAATTCAACTGTTTGATGAAACTCTTTTAACATTTCAAGCCAATCTTGACCAATGTTCATGTTAAGCGCTCCTTATAGGTGCTTTTCTTCGTAATCAGCAATTTTGCCAATCCGCACAGCATGGCGTCCTGCTGTAAACTCTGTTGTCAGCCAAATATGCGCAATCTCACGTGCTAATCCTGGTCCAATCACTCGCTCTCCCATTGCAAGAACGTTCGTATCATTATGTTCTCTAGTTGCTCTTGCACTAAATGTATCATGTGCTAATGCACAGCGAATTCCTTTTACTTTATTTGCCGAGATGCTCATGCCGATGCCTGTCCCGCAAATTAAAATGCCGCGGTCGACTTCTCCGTTTGCCACCATATTGGCTACAGGGAATGCATAATCTGGGTAATCTACAGAACCTGATCCGCATTCACAACCCATATCAATGTATTCAATCTTCAATTCATCCATCAGTTGTTTGATTTCTTCACGAATATTCGTTCCGCCGTGATCGGATGCAATGGCTACTTTCATCGGGCAATTCCTCCTAAGGGTGAGTTGATCTGTTATATCTTACATTCATTCTTTATTTACAGTTATATTTTAACCTCTGCCTAGTGATTTGCAAACAAAAGCAGAAAAACCGTTGACGCAACGGTTTTACAGGTTATCTATGATGATGATCTTTTTTCAATTTCTCAGCGAGCTGATGCAGTAAGGCTTCAAGTTCATCACGAGTTTCCTGATAAACAGAAAGACTTCCTCCAAACGGGTCGGAAACATCGCCTTCTGTTCCTGTCGCAAATTCCTTTAAAGTGAAGACCTTGCCTATTGCATGCGCATACTGCTCAGTAATCAACTGTTTATGCTGCATAGTCATCGTGAAGACGTAATGAGCTTCGCGCAGAAGCTCCTCTGTCAATTTTGATGATGAGTGATTCAGTGGAATGCTTTTCTCAAATAATGCTTCGATCGCTTGAGGAGAAGCCTTCCCTTCATCGGAGGCAAAAATGCCCGCTGATTTTACAGTGACCTCTAAACCTTTTTCATCTGCAATGGAAGCAAAAAGGGCTTGAGCCATTGGACTTCTGCATGTATTTCCCGTACAAACAAATAAGATTTTCATCTTTCGCCCTCCTTTTCTTCTATTATATAGCATTTCATTCTACATGTTATGTAAGGAGACTGGCTAGAGCGGAAATAATAATTTGATACCAAAGGCTAGTAAAATAATTCCGCCAAGCGCGCCGCTATATGAACCCACCCATGACCGAACCTGTTTACCGAGTAATAATCCGAGCCATGTGAGGAGCATACTAAAAAAACCAAACAATAATATAGTCATCCACACCTGGGAACCGTAAATTCCGAGGCTTAAACCAACAGAGAAGCTGTCTAGGCTGACACTTGTAGCAAAAAGAACGAGACCAGTCCCAACAGGTGCGATAAAGGGCTTATCTTCTTTGCGGATAGAAGCAACGATCATTTGCAGTCCCAGCACCAAAAGCAGCGCCCCGCCAATATAGGTGGCAAGAAGACCGAGCCATCCGGATAAGAGCTGACCTGTCAGCATACCAAAAAGCGGCATAAACATATGAAATATCCCAATAACAAGTCCAATATAAATGATCTGGCGGAACCTCAGCTGAATCATCCCCATACCAAGTCCAACCGAAAAAGCATCCATTCCAAGTGCAAAAGCCATGATGCTGAGCGTCAGCAATTCGCCAGCTAGTTCGTTCATGTAAATCCCCCTTGGACACACATTCTCCTTTAACCTATGTTTGTCCAAGAAAGGTTAGAACTATTGGAACGAAGGGAGTGTACGCCCTCCTGCGGCTTTTTGCAGACGGTTCATAATGGCAGAACCAACTCCTTGCTCTGGAAAGGCTTCTGAAATAATCAAGTCTACATCCGTTTCATCAAATTGTCTCAGTACACGATAGAGGTTTGCAGCAACCGTTTCAGGTTTTTCTCTCCATCCACAGCTGTACACAACATCTGCCGCAAATAGCGATTTCTTTTCTTCTGTTGTCAGCACTCCGACTTTTAGACCTTCAGCTTTGTATTTCTGAATGTGCCGCTGCATGTCTTCATCACTTCCATGAAAGATATACATCTGGGCTTCAGGTGCATAGTGTGTGTATTTCATACCTGGCGATACTGGCGCCTCGTCCTTTTTTGTCAGCCCCGGATCCACACTCACCGTCCCCACGACCTCTTCTAATGCTTCTTTTGTAATTCCGCCCGGTCTTAAAATCACTGGGGTCTCACCGACACAGGATACAACCGTTGACTCAACGCCAATTCCAGTTGAACCGCCATCCACAATTCCAGCGATTCTTCCTTCGAGGTCACTCGCTACATGGTCAGCTTGTGTTGGTGAAGGTTTCCCTGAACGGTTCGCACTTGGTGCAGCAATTGGCAGACCAGCTGCTCGGATGAGCTCAAGCGCAATGGGATGGTCAGGCATTCTCACACCTACTGTGGATAAACCTGCCGTAACCTGCTTGGATAAAGTGCCCGGCTTACACGGAAGAACGATGGTTAAGGCGCCCGGCCAAAAGGCATCCATCAGTGCCTTCGCTTTTTCGCTTTCTATTTGTGCAAATTCGTGAAGCTGCTGAACTTCCGCAATGTGAACAATCAACGGATTATCACTCGGACGCCCTTTCGCTTCATAAATTTTCATCACGGCTTCTGTCTCTTTCGCATTTGCCCCGAGTCCGTAAACGGTCTCTGTCGGGAAAGCAACCACTTCATTTTGCTGCAGCAGATCGGCCGCCTGTTTAATTTGTGGATAGTATGTGGATAAATCCTTTTCTAAATCCACAGACCACCTTTTTGTATTTAACATCATACAAACTCCTTTTAAAAAAGATAAAACTGTTGATATATCTCAATTATCCTTTTGAAAGTATAAAAGATGATGATCAATAAAACAAGCGTTGTCCACAATTTGTGGATAACGCTTGTTTTCTAGTGGATAAGTATGTGTATAAGTCCATCATTTTGTGATTAACTGCCTTTTTTTTGCAGGACCACAGCCTGTTCTTTCCCCAATGTCTCTTTTGCATGTGCAGAGCTCCATATGCTTTCTGGGATTTCCTCTAAAGGCGTAAAGCCCATTAATGCCAAAAAATCATGGGAAGAGGAATGGTTTGCAACGACATAAAAAGTATCCACACCTATTTTTTCTCCCAGCGTTTGAACGCTTTGGAACAAGGAGACAATGTGCCCCTGACCGAGCTTATCTGATATGACAAGCGACCGCAGCAATCCCTCTTGTTCATTGAGCTGTTCAAGACCTAAGCAGCCTGCCAGCTGACCATCCGCATCTTCCATCACGACAAATGTCGTTCGCTCTGCAAGCGTTACTCCGCCTTTTGCTTGTCCCTTTTCAAGAAAAGCATTGATCGACGGGACATCTTCCTCTGTGGCTATTCTTAATTGATAATACATGCTTTCACCTCTTTTTTGATCTCTTACTTCAACTCTATGAGGCAAAAACCGATTTATACCTTTTTTAAGAGAAAAGACTAGAGACCCATTCGAACAAAAAGAACTTCACTTCACCTGTCTCTTCTTCCTCTTCTTTCACCACTTCATTGACAGACTCTTTCGTTTGCTGCGCTGTCACTTGTTTATCCTCATCGCCTTCTGGTGAGGCAATGGCTTCTCCGTTTGAAAAATCGATAAAACAGAGCGGCGGGAATAACACACACCACCAGTTGGCTCCGTCCCCTTCTCCAAGCGTAATTAAAATGGCTTCATATTTCCCAGCAGGATAGACGAAATTTCCATAGAGTTTTGTTGGAAATGAAGCTTTTTGAAAACTGACCGATACAGATTGATCAATATGCTGTTCCTTCAATTTCGCTTTGGCGATACGATTGATTTCTGGCAGCTTTGATCGAATGACTCGTCTTGCTTCTTCAATGGATGTGAGGTCTTTGACCCACTCCGTCATATTCGCATTGACCTCGTCACGAATACTTCTTTTCACATCCTGATCCGCTGAACGATCACTATTTGCTAAAATGCGTAATCGAATCGCTTCATCTGGTATAACAACAGGCTGATTTGCAGAAGCAGCCGCCGTCTCCTCTCTGCCAAGGTTTGCAAAAGCACCGCATAATAATAGAAACATATAAAGACAAATCATCGTTTTACTTTTCAACATTGAGTGTTCCCCCCACTTTTTCTCTTCGCTACAAACATTGTGTCCAGGAAACTCATTTCATAAACAGTCAATATGATTTTTTTAATAGATTATGAGCCAAAACAAAAAAGCCGTTCTCTTTAAGAACGACTTTTGAGTGAGGATTGGTAGTCAGAAGGGTACAGTCTCCCATCCCAATCTCGGCTGATTTTTAAACCAGATTCTGTTTTAATAACAGTCATGGCCCCTTTTTTCTCGATTTCTTTTTTGACTTTTCCTTTGTGATCGATAAATTGGATCACCATTTCATAGTTAAATTCAATTCTGTCATCGCTTTCATCTGAAGGCGTAAACATAATTTTCTTCAGCTTAATTTGACAATCTTGATCCTTCGCCGCTTCTAATATGCTCGGGAACATGCTGTCTTGTGTATATTCTTGATATTCATGTTCGGTTAAATAAACCTTCAGCTTCTCTTTCATATCAGATAGGTCATCCGTTCGATTCACTGTGTATTGTGCTTTTTTATAGCTTTCTCCAAATGCTGCTGCCTCTTTTTTAAAGCTCGGTTTACCACAAGCACTCACAATCAATAGTACACTGACGATGACCAACACCATCGCATACCTTTTGTTCACACCATTCGCTCCTTCAAAACAAATTTATGTAAAAAATCATGATCAGAATGTTCATTCTTCTATATATACGTTTCTCTTTTACCATAAGTTTCATCTTTACATAATAAAATAGTCCGGCTATATTCAGCCGGACTTTCCGTTTTGAATGTGTGCGCAAACAGCTCGATCTTTTCCATTAATATCTTTGACGGTGTAGACATGCGCTTCAGGAAAAGCCTGCACGAGAAGCGCTGTGACATCTTGACCTTGCGTATGTCCAATTTCAAAGACAACAACTGCCTGTTCACTCAGCACGCTGTGAAGATCACGAACAAGACGTTTATAAAACCACAAGCCATCACGTCCGTCCGTCAGCGCATTCACCGGCTCATGCTTCGTCACAACCTCAGACAGACTGTCCATTTCTTCCGCCGCAATATAAGGTGGATTGGAAATAAATACATCTACTTTAATACCTTGAGCTATAACCGGTTCAAGTAAATCTCCATGTAAAAAATGAACGTCTGCACCGAGCGCTTGTTGATTCCGCTTTGCTACCGCAAGTGCTTCTTGTGAGATATCAGTCGCTGTGACAGATAGTGATTTTTTTTCAAGAGCGAGCGTAATCGCAATGGCGCCGCTTCCTGTGCCAACGTCAACTGCTTTGAGCGGCTGATCGGGCGGGAAAACGTCACCTACCAAATTGAGCGCCGCTAGAACAACTTCTTCCGTTTCAGGACGAGGAATAAGAACATACTTGTTCACCTCGAAAGGACGTCCGTAAAAGAATTCAACACCCGTTAAATGCTGAACAGGAACACCCGCCTTATGCTGCGTCACAAATTGGCTGAACAGTTGATCTTGCTCCTCAGGCAGCGCATCATGAAATCGTGCAAGAAGCTCACTTCTGCTCCAGCCGAGCACATGCATCAACAGGAGTTCTGCTGCATTTTGGTCTCTGCCAGCTTCCGTTAACAAAGAAGAAGCCCATTTAAGGGCTTCGAAGATTGTTCGCTCTTTATTTTGCATCTTGAAGCTTTCTTGCTTGGTCTTCCATAATTAGTGCATCAATGACCTCGTCAAGTTTTCCTTCTAAGATTTGATCAAGCTTTTGAATCGTCAATCCGATGCGGTGGTCTGTTACACGGTTTTGCGGGAAGTTGTACGTACGGATACGCTCTGAACGATCCCCTGTTCCAACCGCAGATTTACGCGTTTGATCATATTCAGCCTGTGCTTCACGCTGGAATTTATCATAAATTCTCGCACGCAGTACTTTCATGGCTTTTTCTTTGTTTTTAATTTGTGATTTCTCATCCTGACAGGATACAACAACACCTGTTGGAAGGTGAGTTAATCGAACAGCAGACATTGTCGTGTTTACACTCTGTCCGCCAGGTCCGCTAGATGTGAAAGTATCGACACGGATGTCTTTTTCATGGATATCAATTTCAACTTCCTCAGCCTCAGGTAATACAGCGACTGTCGCAGTTGATGTATGAATCCGTCCGCCTGATTCCGTTTCTGGAACACGCTGCACGCGGTGTGCGCCATTCTCAAACTTTAGTTTGGAGTATGCGCCTTTCCCACTGATCATAAAGATGATTTCTTTATAACCGCCTGTGCCAGTGACACTTGCTTCCATGACTTCTGTTTTCCAGCCTTGCATTTCAGCATAACGGCTATACATACGGTAAAGGTTACCTGCAAAAAGAGCAGCCTCTTCTCCGCCTGCTGCACCACGAACCTCCACAATAACGTTTTTGTTGTCATTCGGATCTTTCGGGATCAGCAAGATTTTCAGCTCGTCTTCTAAACGTTCCGTTTCCTCAGTGAGCTCTGAAATTTCTTCTTTGACCATGTCGCGCATCTCAGCATCCAGCTTCTCTTCGAGCATTGCTTTCGCATCATTCAGCTGGTCGTATGCCGCACGATATTGTCTATATACCTCAACAGTTTCTTGAATATCGGATTGTTCTTTCGAATATTCACGAAGCTTCGTAGTGTCGTTCACCACTTCAGGGTCACTTAAATATTCATTTAGTTTTTCATAACGTTCTTCAATTGATTTTAAACGGTCTAACATGGTCTTCACCTCTGTTTTGTGCGTAACAGTCTAATTATAGTATAGCGGGGTATGACAGTCAAAAAAATTTCCAAAACAATTGATTTTCTGCAATTTTTCGCTAGAAAACACGATCTTTGGCGATTGGTTACTTGTTTTGTCTAACGTGAAGGAACAGGTCCTCCTTAAAGAGAATGGTACTTGTAATTGAAAAAAGGGAGGGCATTTGGTTTGAATACAAATGAGGTTGCAAAGGAAATTGGTGTTTCTTCAAAGACGATTCAGCGTTGGGTCAAACAGCTCAACATCCCTGTCGCCCGGAATGAACTTGGACATTATGAATTTCATGAAGATATTGTACAGCTGCTCAAAGAGGTCAAACACCAGATGAGTGAAGGTGTGATCCTCCAAGATATTCAACTGCCAATCCATAAGGAAACCGTTCGTCAATCAGCACCTGCTGTCGAAACTGATGTCTCCAAACAGCGGATTGAAGCATTAGAAAAACAAGTAAAAGCGCTCATCCAGCAGCAATTACACGTCACTGATGTCGAAGACCACCTGCAAGAACTTGAACGGAAATTGGCTAAAAAAGCAGATGAAGGTGTATCGTATCAACTGCTTCAGCACCGCAGAGAAATTGAAGATTTATCCACAAAATTTGACCGCCTCGCCGCAACCTTGAAACAACCGTCACAAGCAGAAGAAAAAAAGGAAATCGCACCCCCTGACCTCAAAAAAAAGCGTGTACTCTTCCCTCTGTTTCATTCATTTCGCTAAGAAAGGCTGCCTATTGAGGCAGCCTTCAGATTTTTGACAAAGGGCTAAAATAATCTTGATTTTAGCCCTTTGTCTTCTTTCAGCGTGATAGAAAACCTTTGCAGTCTAGGAAGGACGAGCATCGGAGCGGAGCGAATTTGACATTCGTGAGCACCGGAGCGCAGGACTGACAACGAATGCGAGGGTTTGTCTACACGCTGAAGGCTGCCTCGAGGCAGCCTTTTTACTATATTATACGGTAAGAGCAATAATGATCGGTAATGTGATGAGTGACATGATGGCACTGATGACAAATGCGGATGCAGTTTCCGCCTCTTGTTTTTCAAATCGTGTTGCGATCATTGCTGCAACAGCTGAACCTGGGAAGGCTACAAGTAATACAGCTTTTGTAATTTCATCAGCCGAAAGACCCATAAGAACCGCAATAAGATACATAAGTATTGGTTGTACAGCTACTTTTAGCAATGCAATACTGAAGGCCGGCAAGCTTAATTTAATTTTGCGGATACCAACAGTGACACCGACTGCGAATAGCGCAACCCCTGATGTAACACTGCCAATTTCCTCTAACATTTCATGTCCAATTGCAGGAAGTTTAAATCCTAAAAGAACAAGAATGATACTGGCTAACGGTGCAAGTGCAAGCGGCTCTGATAAACCGTGCAAAATTGCTTTTGTCGTCATTTTTAGGAAGCTTTCGCCGTCTTTGGTTTTCCCTTTTGTTTTTTCACCGACAGTTGATACAATAATTGCAATTGGATCAAGCATTGCATTTACAACTATTCCGGTAATCGCAATCGGAATTGCAACTTCTTGAGCCCCAAATAAACTGCCCAAGACCGGAATCCCCATAAATGCAAAGGTCGGTTGTGCTGAGTTTAATGAGAAAACAGATGAGTCTGTTAAATCATATTTAAAAGCAAATTTCGTAACTAAAAGGATAATGATATAAAAACCAACGATTCCGAAAATCAATGCAACGAAAAATGGAATTTGACTATAGAATTTATCTTTTGGTGTTGACAGAATACTGGCGATAAAGTGCGCTGGTAAAGCATACTTTGTTACAAGTGTACTTACACCTTTTGCAGATTTAGCGTCATAGCTGCCGAAGTGTCCTGCGAACCAACCCAGCGCGATAACGAAAAAAATCGGTGCTAGGAGGATCAAAATATTTAAAAAGTCCATCTTACTATTCCTCCTTAAATCCTTTACATGTTTCTTATTTATTGCGGCATTGCTTAGATTACCCGAAGCAATGCCGCGTTACACATTTTATTATGCTCTTACTATTTTTTTATATTCAGGAATCCACATTGCGTCTTTCACAGCTTGTTCGATGTTGTCCGGCGTTTTTCTTGCGACACCATCTTCAATTGCTGCTTTCGCTACTTCAACAGCCACATGAATTGACACTTCTTGCAATTTATCAATACTTGGAAGAAGACCAGCACCTGGTTTCTCATGATCAACCATTTCAGCAATTGCATTTGCAGAAGCAACGAACATGCCTTTTGTGATGATTTTTGATTCTGTTACGATTGAACCAAGACCAAGTCCAGGGAAAACGAACGCATTGTTTGATTGTCCGATTTCATGTTCGATTCCGTTATACTCAACGTTTTCGAACGGGCTTCCTGTTGCAACAAGTGCACGGCCGTCAGTCCATTTGAATAGATCCTCTGGCACTGCTTCAGCAAGCGGTGTTGGGTTAGACATCGGCATGATCACTGGACGCTCTGTATGAGCTGCCATTTCTTTAATGATTTCTTCAGTGAATGCGCCGCCTTGACCTGAAGTACCAATAAGAATTGTTGGCTTCGCTTGGCGAACCGTTTCAGCAAATGAGATTTGTCCTTTTTCATCTCGTGCCCAGCCTTCTACTTCATCAGAAGAACGAAGGTATGGTTTTTGGAAATCAAGCACTTCATCTTCAAATTGGTCTGTTAGCAATCCTCTGTAGTCTAAAGTCCAGAATGCATTGTTTGCTTCTTCTTCTGTTAGACCTTCAAGAACCATTGTGTCACGCATTTGATCTGCGATTCCGATACCAGCAGATCCAGCTCCGAAGATGACAACACGGTGATCTTTCAATTGAGTACCAGTTTTCTTGACAGCTGCAAGAACACCCGCTAAAGTAATGGCACCAGTACCTTGAATATCATCGTTGAACGTTAAGATGTTATCATTGTATTTTTTCATGATGTTACGCGCATTTTTGTTTCCAAGGTCTTCCCAGTGCAGCAATGCTTTCGGGAAGAATTTAAGCGCTGCTTTTACATAAGCATCAATGAATTCTTCGTATTTTTCACCTTGTACACGTTTGTGATGGTTCCCGATGTATAATGGATCATTCAATAATTTTTCATTGTTTGTTCCAACATCTAATACAACTGGAATTACGCGGCTAGGATCAATACCTGCTGCAGCCGTGTAAACAGCTAATTTACCGATTGCGATGTTGATACCACCAACACCCCAGTCACCAATTCCAAGAATACTCTCAGAGTCAGTTGCAACGATGAGGTCAATATCTCCAGCAGTTGCGTGCAAGTTTTCAAATGCTTTCTCGATGCCGTCAATGTCGTCGATTGAAAGATAGACACCATGAGGTCTTCTGTATTCATGGCTGTATTCTTGAATCGCTTCACCAACAGTTGGCGTGTACACAACAGGAAGCATTTCACGAAGTTTTTCTGTTAGAAGCTTGTAGAACAATACTTCGTTACGGTTTTGTAAATCACTTAAGTATACGTTTTGACGAAGACGATCCGGCTGAGCTAGAAATTGCTTGTACGCTCTTTCTGCTTGCTGTTCTAAAGTGAGAACGGTTGGAGGAAGTAAACCTTCAAGTCCAAGCTCTTGTCTTTCTTCTTCAGAGAAAGCAACGCCTTTGTTCAACGTTGGAATCGATAATACATCTTTACCTGTCAAAGTGGTTTCGAGGTACCCTTCTTTTGTTTTCTTCACGTTGTTCATCAAAAACTACCCTCTTTCTAAAATATAAATAAAGTGAACTATTAATCCAAAGAACGATTAAGGAGAAAAATCCTTAATCAAAAAAATTATGACAAGAAATCGAACTTTTCGTTTAAATGCTTTACACTACAGTTAGTCATTTTATGCCTGCTTATAACAAAACGCAAGCGTTGAAAATTAGATAATTTAATCGTAGTGTTATTTAATTTATTTAAGTACAAATGATGGGTGTTCAGCCAAAATCTCGAAAAACGAAACACAGCGGCATTTGCTATTTTTTTATTTGTCAAGTGTTGTACCAACATCAAGTCTTGGTACTTCATGGTGATGTCTGCATCGTGCTTCGTATGATTCCTGCGCACCTACTAAAATAATAGGATCATCATAGGATGCGGGTTTACCGTCGATCAAGCGTTGTGTTCTACTCGCTGGGGAGCCGCATACCGAACAAACTGCTTGAAGTTTTGTTACAAGCTCTGCACATGCCATTAAATGCGGAACAACACCAAATGGCTCTCCTCTGAAGTCTTGATCCAGACCTGCAACAATGACTCGGTAGCCTTGGTCAGCCAATTGAGTGACAATGTCAATGATTGTCTCATCAAAAAATTGCACCTCATCAATGCCAATGACATCGGTTCTTTCTGATATGTGCGTTATTATGTCTTTTGGTGAGGCTACTGCAATCCCATCTAATGATGAACCGTTATGTGACACAACTGAGCTTGTACTATATCGGTTATCAATCGATGGTTTGAATATTTTTACTTCTTGTTTGGCAAAGGTGGCCCTTTTGGCTCTCCGAATCAATTCTTCCGACTTTCCAGAAAACATACTACCGCAGATGACTTCAAGCCAACCGCTTTGTTTCATCACATACATAAGGTCTTCTCCCCCGTTTTAAAGTTCCATCAATCCACGTAAAAAAACAGGCAAGAACGGATTCCTGCCTGTTTATTGTATCTATTATTACTTAAGACCGTATTTTTTGTTAAAGCGGTCAACACGTCCATCAGCAGAAGCGAATTTTTGACGGCCTGTATAGAAAGGATGGCACTCAGAGCAAATCTCGATGCGTACCTCTTCTTTTACTGATCCAGTTTCAAACTCATTTCCACAAGCGCATTTGACTGTAGCTTTTTTGTAGTTAGGATGAATTCCTGTTTTCATCTACTGTCATCTCCTTCCGCCCTGAATCCAATTCGGAAACAGAGTTAATATCTCAGAAATAAATTCTGAAACGCACATGATAAAATTATAACAGTGTAAGTCTATGATTGCAAATGTATTTTTTCAGGGAAGCTATCTTCTTGATGCAGACATATTGGCTTGTTTCCATTCTTGCGTTAAAATATCGAAAAACTCTTGGTTTGTCTTTGTTTTTCTCATTTTACGCATGAACTTCTCAGCGAAGTCAGGTGTATCTGACATCGATTTTCTCATCGCCCATAGACGATCAAGATGCTCTTTTGGCACAAGCAGTTCTTCTTTTCTCGTACCAGAACGGCGAATGTCGATCGCAGGGAAAATTCTTCTTTCGGCCAAAGAACGGTCCAAATGAAGCTCCATGTTTCCAGTTCCTTTAAACTCTTCATAAATCACGTCATCCATACGTGATCCTGTATCAACAAGTGCAGTGGCTAAAATCGTCAAGCTTCCGCCTTCTTCAATGTTACGCGCAGCACCAAAGAAGCGTTTTGGACGATGGAAAGCCGCAGGATCAATACCACCTGAAAGTGTTCGGCCGCTTGGCGGAATCACAAGGTTGTATGCACGAGCAAGCCTTGTGATGCTGTCCATTAAGATGATGACATCTTTTTTATGTTCAACAAGACGCATCGCACGCTCTAAGACAAGCTCTGCTACTTTAATGTGGTTTTCCGGTACTTCGTCAAAGGTTGAACTAACAACATCCCCTGCAACAGAACGTTCGATATCTGTTACTTCTTCTGGTCGTTCATCAATCAAAAGGACAATCAGCTCTGCCTCTGGGTGATTTTCAGAAATACTGTTGGCAATTTCTTTAAGCAAAATGGTTTTCCCAGCCTTAGGCGGTGCAACGATTAAACCACGCTGTCCAAATCCAACTGGCGCCATCATGTCCATAATTCTAGTAGACAGGTGATTAGGCTGTGTTTCAAGAATCATTTGACGGTCAGGAAATAGCGGTGTGAGTGCAGGAAAGTGAACACGTTCCTTTGCTGATTCTGGGTCGTCCCCATTTACCGCTTCTACATGAAGGAGGCCATAGTAGCGTTCATTCTCTTTTGGAGGTCGTACCTTTCCAGACACTTTATCTCCATTTCGTAAATCAAAGCGTCTGATTTGTGAAGCTGAAATATAAATGTCTTCAGAACTTGGGGAGTAGTTAATCGGTCTTAAGAAACCAAATCCCTCAGACTGAATAATTTCAAGAACCCCTTCCATAAATAAGAGATCCTCTTGCTCAGCATTCGCCTTTAAGATGGCAAAAATTAATTCTTTTTTTGTTAGTTTGCTGTAATAAGAGATTTTGTATCGTTTTGCTAACTCATACAGCTCTTTTAATTTCATATTTTCCAAAGATGAAATCGAAACATCTTTCAATATGGACACCACACTTTTCTAGTCAATGTATTTCTTTACAAATGCATGACCATTGTATTTGATTAGCTTTTTAATTCCGTTGTTGTTGGAATGACCTCGCTCTGATGGTAACGCTCCCACTCGTTTTATCGTGAAAGATAGGAACAATGTGAAATAGAGCTTTTTTAACATAGAGAAGGATAATGAGTATATCGTCATGATGCGGCAGTATTTAAACTTGTTGAAGCTTAAAAGAAGTAAATTCGCAGAAAATTTCGCAGCACTCTTTAGTTTTACCTCATTTGCAGAGAATATTCAACTTTAAAAAGAAAATGATATACATTTGACACCTATATGAAAAGCGGGTAATGAATACCCGCTTTCAGATTACGGACGAATGACAAGATTCGGTTTTTTCTTTAAGCTGTGTCTGCCGTCTACGAAACGAACTGTACCCGATTTCGCACGCATGACAACACTATGTGTTGTTCCAACAGAGCCTTTGAATTGAACACCTTTAAGTAATTCCCCGTCTGTTACACCTGTCGCTGCAAAAATGGCGTCATCTCCTTTTACGAGATCTTCCATTCTGAGGACTTTACCAACATCCAGCCCCATTTTCTCACAGCGTCTTAATTCTTCTTCACTTTGAGGAAGAAGCTTACCATGAATTTCACCACCAAGTGCCTTTAATGCAACAGCAGAAAGGACACCCTCAGGCGCTCCGCCTGAACCAAATAGAATATCAACACCTGTGTGATCAAATGCTGTATTAATGGCTCCTGCAACGTCACCATCATCGATCAGTTTAATTCTTGCTCCTGCTTCTCTCAGTTCAGCAATAATTTTTTCATGTCGATCTCTGTTTAAAATCGTTGCAACCACATCTTCAATATCTTTGTTTTTCGCTTTTGCAACAGCGCGAAGATTATCAATGACAGGCGCTTCAATATCGATGCAGCCTACTGCTTCTGGACCTACTGCGATCTTATCCATGTACATATCAGGTGCATTCAGCAGGTTGCCATGATCTGCAACTGCAATGACAGCTAAGGCATTCCAGCCGCCGCTTGCCACAATGTTTGTTCCTTCTAATGGATCAACAGCGACATCCACGCGAGGTCCATATCCGTTCCCAAGCTTTTCCCCAATATAAAGCATTGGTGCTTCGTCCATTTCCCCTTCGCCAATCACCACTGTTCCCTTCATCGGAATGGTGTCAAATACATCACGCATTGCACTTGTTGCAGCATCATCCGCTTCGTCTTTTAATCCTCTTCCCATCCAACGGGCAGATTTTAATGCAGCTGCTTCTGTCACCCGTACTAGTTCCATCGATAAACTTCTTTCCATTTTTGTCCAAATCTCCTCTCACAGTCAAAGCCTTATGAATTTTGAAGTTCTTCTATTTCTTGATCATTCAGCTTTTCACGCCAGATGGTTGCACCCAAGCCTTCAAGCTTCTTCTCAAGCAAACTATATCCTCTGTCTATATGTTCAAGCCCTGTGATTTCGGTCACACCGTCTGCCATTAGCCCTGCGACAACAAGACAAGCTCCTGCACGCAGATCACTTGCTTTGACCTTTGCTCCTTGAAGCTGCGTTTGTCCGGTAATAATAGCGGATCTTCCTTCGACCTTCATGTTTGCACCCATTCGGCGCAATTCGTCAATATGCTTAAAGCGGGCTGAGTAGATCGTATCTGTGACCACACTCGTGCCTTTCGCTTTTGTTAACAGCGCCGTCATCGGCTGTTGAAGATCAGTCGGAAAGCCCGGATACACAAGGGTTTTGATATCGACAGGCTTGAGTCCTTCGTTTCTGCCAACGATCAACATCTGATCGTTGCTCGTTTCAATGGTGAACCCCATTTCTCTAAGTTTCGCCGTAATTGATTCTAAATGAGTTGGGATCACATTATCAAGTACAACTTCATCTCCCATCGCTGCACCAGCTATTAAAAATGTTCCTGCTTCGATGCGGTCAGGGATGATTGAATGCTTACAGCCATGAAGGGATTCTACACCTTCGATTCGAATGACATCGGTCCCCGCACCTTTGATTTTGGCACCCATGCTTGCAAGCAGTGTCGCTACATCAATAATTTCGGGTTCCTTTGCAGCATTTTCAATCACGGTTTTTCCTTCAGCCAGTACGGCTGCCAGCATGATGTTGATTGTCGCACCTACACTGACAACATCAAGATAAATCCGGGCTCCGACTAATTTTTCAGCACGCAAATAAATCGCACCCTGCTCGTTTGTCACCTCGGCTCCGAGTGCTTCAAAGCCTTTGATATGCTGATCAATCGGTCTAGGTCCTAAGTGACATCCTCCTGGCAGTCCGATGACAGCCTGCTTGAATCTTCCCAGCATGGCTCCCATTAAATAATAGGATGCACGCAGTTTCTTCACTTTTCCATTAGGAAGCGGCATACTGATCATGGAAACAGGATTAACAACCATTTCACCTTTTTCAAAAGTGACCTTTCCGCCAATTTCTTCTAACAGATCTCGCAATGTGTCGATATCTGATATATGCGGAAGGCCTTCAATGGTTACTGGAGAATCAGCGAGAATCGTGGCAGGAATCAGTGCCACAGCACTATTTTTCGCACCACTAATATGTACGGTCCCGCGCAAGGGATCACCGCCGGCAATGTTTAACTTTTCCATATTTGTCTCCCTTCTTAAAGAAGATCACTGTTGGAGTTATACTGTTTGTGGATGTCGCGCTTTAAAAGGTCTTGTCCAAAATTTAGCCAATATCAAGAGAAAGAATACAGGTTAAACGAAATTTGTCGGAAGAAAAATAATCGAAGCTTTGCGAGGCTGTGATGTTCTCTTCTTTGCACAAAACATTTCTTAGCGTTTATAAGGAAAACTGCGGCAAACGAGAGACGATCCCGCCTGCCACAATCATTTATTTATTCCAGTCTGCTAAAAATTGCTCAATGCCTGCATCCGTTAATGGGTGTTTCGTCAGCTGCTTGATGACTTTCAGCGGCATTGTGCCGATATGAGCACCTCTAAGCGCAGCTTCTGTCACATGCTGCGGGTGACGAATGGATGCAGCAATGATTTGTGTATCTAATCCATGAACATCAAAAATAGTTTTCACTTCGCTTATGAGATCAAGACCATTTTGGCCAATATCATCTAGGCGGCCAAGGAATGGAGAAACATACGTCGCACCAGCTCTAGCTGCAAGAAGTGCCTGGTTTGCACTAAAAATCAATGTGACGTTTGTTTTAATCCCAAGGTCCGTTAATGCTTTAACAGCTTTAAGGCCATCTGTAGTCATTGGAATTTTGACCGTGATATTTGGTGCGATAGCAGCAAGCTCTTTTCCTTCTTCAATCATTTCCTCTGCTTTTAAGGAAATCACTTCTGCACTGACAGAGCCTGATACCACGTCAGTGATTTCACGAAGGCGGTCGTGGAATGATACGTCCTTTTCTTTCGCTACTAAACTAGGGTTTGTTGTGACGCCTGCTAAAATGCCAAGCTCGTGCGCCTCTTTGATGTCTTCAATATTCGCTGTATCTACGAAAAATAACATAACTGTGCCACTCTCCTATCAATAAATTGTCTGAAATGTAAATTTGATTGCGCTTTCTCGAGATATGGAGAAAACCGCCTGTGACTCAGGCGGCTTTCGGTTCTCATCAAATTATGCTTGGTTAGAAGAACCAAATTCGCGCATTTTGCCGATAACAGTCGCTTTAATTGCGTCACGAGCTGGTCCAAGATATTTACGTGGATCATACTCTTCTGTTTTTGCAGCAAGTGTTTCGCGTACTGCTTTCGCAGAAGCAATTTGGTTTTCAGTGTTTACATTGATTTTTGCTGTACCAAGTGAAATTGCACGCTTGATGTCAGCAGTTGGGATACCTGTTCCGCCGTGAAGAACAAGTGGAAGGCCAGTCGTTTTACCGATTTCTTCCATTTCAGCGAAACCAAGGTTTGGTTCACCTTTGTATGGACCATGTACTGAACCTAATGCAGGTGCAAGGCAGTCAATACCAGTGCGTTCTACAAGCTCTTGGCACTCTTTTGGATCAGCATAAATAACGCCCTCAGCGATGACGTCATCTTCTTGCCCACCAACAGTTCCAAGTTCAGCTTCAACAGACACACCATGGAAATGTGCAAGTTCAACAACTTTCGCAGTTGTTTCCACATTCTCATCAAATGGGTGGTGAGAAGCATCGATCATGACAGAAGTAAATCCTGCATGAATCGCTTTTGCACAAGATTCAAAGCTTGAACCGTGATCTAAATGAATCGCAACAGGAACTGTTACATTATATTCTTCGATTAACGCTTTAACCATTGCGACAACTGTTTTGAAGCCGCCCATGTAGCGTCCTGCTCCTTCAGATACTCCTAAGATAACAGGAGATTTCTCTTCTTCAGCAGCTTGTAAAATCGCTTGCGTGAATTCTAAGTTATTTAAGTTAAACTGTCCAACAGCGTAACCTTTTTCCTTTGCGTCTTTCAACATTTCTGTCATTGAAACTAAAGGCATGATGAAAAATCCTCCCTATGTAGCTAATTTGCTTGCTAAAAAAAGCTCTCCACCCTAGCATGACCAGAATTTCTCGCCATATGTAAACTTTCAAAGTCAGATCGCTTTCTTCTTCCTTTATAGGATACCAATTATTCGACAAATCGGCAACAGAATGACTCGATTCAATCATTTCCATCTAGCCATTTGTTTCAAGCGGCAAGTATTCTTTGACAGCATCTCGGATTTCATCAATATCAAACGGCTTAGCGAAGTGCGTCAATGCACCGAGTTCTTTGGATTCTTGGATCATATCTAATTCGCCATAGGCTGTCATAATGATGACACGGATGTCTTCATCAATTAATTTCATCCGTTTTAAAATTTCGATACCATCCATTCCGGGGATTTTCATATCAAGCAGGACAAGGTTCGGTCTATGGTTTTTCACAATATCTAATGCCTGTAGTCCATTGGCAGCTTGGAAGGTTTGATAGCCTTCTTTATGAAACACTTCATTCAATAATATTCTAATACCGTACTGATCATCGACAATTAAAATTTTCTCATTCATCTGTTACACCCCATTGCTTTCATTTTTCGCCATAAAAAGAGCTGTTGTTAAATAATTCTGTTTGATTTTCACATTTCCTTTAATTATAATAGTTTACTTTACGACATTTTCTGAGCATTTTTCCTAATATTCTCTTTATATTCTATTATAAAATGATCTGACCGAAGGAGGAAATGAGTCTTGTTAAAAATTTTTACGACCCAGTTATCAGGTATTTTTTCACGTATTGGAGAAAAGCAGGCTGAAGCGATTGAGGACGGTGCACGCCTTCTTGCACAGGCTGTTGTCAGTGGACAGGCCGTTTATTTTCACGGAAAGAATGAACTGGCTGCTGTCGCCCTAGAGGCATCTGAAAGCAATGAGCCGTTTCCCGGTGCGAAAGTGCTGCCGCTCGATCAAAAGGAGCGCAGCTTACTTCAACCTAGTGACAGGGTGCTGCTATTTTATTCAGACCCAGAAGATCAGGAAATTCAATCTCTTGTTAAAGAGCTGCACGAACAAGGTACACCCGTTGTTGGTGTAGGGCCGGCACAAAAGGAGCCGTCCACGATTGAAGAGCATTGTGATGTCCACATTGATTTTCAGCTCAAGAAACCGCTTGTGCCCGCTGAAGATGGGACAAGGTTTGGTTTTCCTGCTTTAATGACCTGCTTATACGTCTACCACGCCCTATCGTTTACTGTGAAGGAGATCGTGGAGGAATATGAATAAAAAAACTGCCGAGAAGTGATATTCTCGGCAGTTTTTTGTTTTATTTTGATTCAGATGCTTGTAGTGAAGCACCAACGAAATCTCTAAATAATGGCTGTGGTCTTGTCGGTCTTGAAACGAATTCTGGGTGGAACTGAGAAGCAAGGAACCAAGGGTGATCCTTGAGCTCGATAATTTCAACAAGACGTCCGTCTGGGCTTGTACCAGAGAAGACGAAGCCTGCTGCTTCCATTTGCTGTCTGTATTCGTTATTAAATTCGTAACGATGACGGTGGCGTTCGTAGACCACTTCGTCATTGTATGCAGCAAAAGCTTTTGAGTCTTCATTTAATTTACAAGGATATAGACCGAGACGAAGTGTTCCGCCTAGATCATCTACATCCTTCTGTTCTGGAAGAAGGTCAATGATTGGGAATGCTGTTTCAGGATCAATTTCCGCTGAATGAGCTCCCTCAAGGCCTAATACGTTTCTTGCGTATTCGATAGATGCCACTTGCATTCCTAAGCAGATTCCGAAGAATGGCACTTTGTTTTCACGGGCAAATTGTGTAGCAATGATTTTCCCTTCTACTCCGCGGTCTCCGAAGCCTCCAGGAACAATGATGCCGTCAACATCTTGTACGAAATCAGCGATATTCTCTGCTGTCACTTCTTCTGCATTGATCCATTTAATTTGAACATCTGCATCAAACGCATAACCAGCATGACGAAGTGATTCAACGACAGAAATATAAGCATCTTGCAGCTCAACATATTTCCCTACAAGACCAATTGTGACTTGTTTTGAAAGGTTTTGCACTTTATCAACAAGTGCTGTCCACTCTGTCATGTCCGCATCTTGGCAGTCAAGTTTCATATGTTCACATACTAGCTTGTCCAGCCCTTGTTTTTGTAAATCAAGCGGAATAGAGTAAAGCGTGTCTGCATCCTGACATTCGATAACAGCTTTTGTATCAATATCACAAAACAGTGCAATTTTGTCCTTCATATCTTGTGCCAATGGCATTTCCGTTCTGACCACGATGACATTTGGCTGAATACCAAGACTGCGAAGTTCTTTTACACTATGCTGTGTTGGTTTTGTTTTCAATTCACCCGCTGCACGGATGTAAGGAACGAGGGTACAATGAATGTACATCACGTTTTCGCGGCCGATGTCACTCTTCATTTGACGAATGGCTTCAAGGAATGGAAGGGATTCGATATCTCCTACTGTTCCGCCGATTTCTGTAATAACCACATCTGCACCCGTTTCTTTTCCGGCTCGGTACACGCGGTCTTTGATTTCATTTGTAATGTGGGGAATGACCTGTACTGTTCCACCTAAGTAGTCACCGCGGCGCTCTTTCTTCAGAACAGTAGAGTAGATTTTACCAGTTGTGACGTTGCTGTACTTATTTAAGTTAATATCAATGAACCGCTCGTAGTGACCTAAGTCAAGATCTGTTTCAGCACCATCATCTGTGACAAAAACCTCACCATGCTGGTATGGACTCATTGTCCCTGGGTCTACGTTGATGTATGGATCGAATTTTTGAATGGTGACATCCATCCCTCTATTTTTCAGAAGGCGGCCTAACGAAGCAGCCGTGATTCCTTTTCCAAGTGAGGAAACAACTCCTCCTGTTACAAAAATATACTTTGTCATTTCGTATGCTCCTCTCTTTTTTACCCTTGCATGTCTATGCATGCACAGCTTCATCCTTTTTAGAGTGTATCCCTAAATCTCTTGAAAAATAAGAAAGCTCCCTTTCAAATAAATGAAAGGGAGCGTAAATGAACGTATCTTTACGTACTCTTTTTTAGAGAGCCCAAAATACATACTACATAGTTCGCTCACGAAAGTCAAGACGGTTTTGTCCTGTTTTGAGGACGGGTTTGAGAGGGTTATTTCTCTTCCTCATCATCGTCTAAATCGTCTTCATCAATCTCCGTTAAGCCGTCATCATCTTCATCATCATCTTCGTCGAAGTCTTCAATATCTTCATCAATTTCTTCATCATCGTCTAGGTCGAGATCATCGTCGTCTTCAACAAGATCAAGGTCTTCTTCAAGCTCGTCAATTTCTTCTTCCTCTTCGATTTCATCGAAGTCGTCTTCAACGACAGCTGCTTTTGATTTTTTCTTTTTCGCTTTTGTTTTCACAGCTGGCTGAACTTCTTCTTCGATTTGATCAACTGGATACCAGCTGCGAAGTCCCCATCTCTGATCACCTAACGAAATAAAGCGGCCATCTATATTTAAGTCTGTATAAAATTGAGCAAGTCGATCATCCAGATCGGATTTTTGTATTCCTTGCAAACGGACAATTTCATCTATTAACTCGGAAAACGTAATGGGTGTTTTGCTGTCTCTGAAAATTTCATAAGCAAGTTCAACTAAAGACATTTGTTTGAGCTGTTCCTGTGAGTATTCTTTCAAACTCAAGGTCAGACACTCCCTTTCTATTACATGTATGTATCCATTTATCAGTGAAATAATAAGTATTTATACCTTATTCTTACGACAAACCATACCTCTCATTATAAACAAATTAGGGGAGTTTATGCCACCTTTATTGTTGTTAATTTTTGATTTTTCTCAAGGGGAGCACCTATAACTTCATCATCTGCGTTAAATTGGACTTGTTCTTGTGTACGGCATGCTTTTTGTCTTTCAGTTTTTTCACGTCTGTTTTAAAATGGGATGTTCTGAATGAATGAGACAACGACAAGAATCGTGAATAATATTCCAGCAGACATGAGTACGATCAGTTTTCTGCGGCTGTTTTCTTTTTCTTCCTGCTTTTTTGGAGATTTCGAAAGCTCCACGGACACCATTATCCAGATAACCATCATAACGATTGGCAAAATGGCCATAAATGTTGAGTTCATCATCATAACCTCCATATTGATATTTTCCCTAATTTTAACATAACACTATGGTGATATGGATGAGCATTGACAATGCGTTCATATTTGAAAACTGCATGACGAACCAAAACAGACCACCTCACATTCAGGTGGTCTTTGCTTCGTTTCTACATATCTAGCAGTTTCCTTGAGATGACCAGACGCTGGATTTCCTGTGTTCCTTCATAAATTTGAGTGATTTTCGCATCACGCATGTATCGTTCGACTGGGTAATCCTTTGTGTAGCCGTATCCGCCGAAGATTTGAACCGCTTCTGTCGTCACCTTCATCGCTGTATCACCGGCAAAGAGCTTGGACATGGCTGATTCCTTTCCATACGGGAGGCCTTTCGTTTCGAGCCATGCCGCCTGGTAAGTAAGCAGCCTTGATGCTTCAATCGCTGTGGCCATATCAGCCAGCTTAAAGGCGATCCCTTGCTGCTGAATAATCGGTTTGCCAAATTGTTTACGCTCCTTGGCATAATCAACCGCCGCATCAAGACCGCCTTGAGCAATCCCAACTGCCTGTGCAGCAATGCCGTTTCTGCCGCCATCGAGTGTCATCATGGCTATTTTGAATCCTTCTCCTTCTTGACCGAGCCGGTTTCTTTCATGAATCCGGCAATCTTCAAATCGAATTTCAGTTGTTGGGGATGAGCGTATGCCCAGTTTGCTTTCCTTTTTGCCAACGGAAAAACCAGGTGTCTCTTTTTCTACAATAAAAGCAGTTGTATTTCGGGATGAAGCTCCTTGGTCTGTTACGGCAAACACAATATAATAATCTGCAATGCCTCCATTTGTAATAAAGATTTTCGCCCCGTTCAGAACATATTCATTACCTGCCTTGACGGCCGTTGTCTTCATTCCGCCAGCATCTGAGCCTGAACCGCTCTCTGTGAGCGCATATGCTCCTATCTTCTGCCCTTCTGCAAGCGGCTTTAAATAGGTCTCTTTTTGTTCATCTGTTCCAAATGTATAGATTGGCCATGAAGCAAGAGATGTATGAGCGGACAGGGTGACGCCTGTAGAGGCGCATACTCTTGAAAGCTCCTCAACTGCTATGACGTAGGCTAAATAGTCACTGCCGATTCCGCCCACGTCTTCCGGCCAAGGGATACCCGTTAAACCGAGCTCCGCCATTTTGCGAAAAATAGATGGATCATATGTCTCTGTTTCGTCTCGCTCTGCTGCTGTTGGCTCCACTTCATTTTTCGCAAAGTCTCTCACCATTTTTTGAATCATTTCATGTTCGTCACTTAATTGGAACTGCATCGTGAGCCACCCCGTTTCATATTAGCTGTTTACAGATGACCAGCCTTTGAATTTCACTTGTTCCTTCATAGATTTCACAAATTTTCGCATCACGAAAGTAACGTTCTGCTTGATAGCGATTCGTATAACCATCCATGCCTAGCAAATGGATCGCTTCTGTACTGATCTCCACCGCCGTTTTTGACGCAAATAGCTTTGCCATTGATGCTTCCTTTGTGACGGGACGATTGGCCTCTTTGAAAGAAGCCGCTTGATAGACGAGCAATTTAGCTGCCTCAAGCTTCGCCGCCAAATCGCCCAGTCGAATGGTCGTTTCAAGACCTGCTGGATGTCGCTTTAAATAGCTGACTGCCTCGGTTAAAGCAGCTTCTCCAATGCCAAGGCTTTGAGCCGCAATTCCGATTCTCCCTGCATTTAAGCTAGACATGGCAATTTGAAAGCCTTCTCCTTCTGCACCCAGCAGCTGATCTTTTGGAATCCGCACGCCATCAAAATGAAGCGTGACTGTTTTTGAACCGTGCAGTCCCATCTTTTTCTCATCTTTTCCAATCGTAAATCCCGGCGTATCTTTCTCTACAATGAACGCCGATATATTTTTTCTCGCAGAAGCCGGATCGGTCACCGCAAAGACAAGATATAACTCTGCTTCTCCGCCGCTTGTGATAAAGATTTTCGTCCCATTTAATACATAATCGCTGCCCATCCGCTCTGCTCTTAACTGAATACTGGAGGCATCTGATCCAGCCTTTGGTTCAGTCAGACAAAAGGCGCCTAGCTTCTCTCCTGATGCAAGCAGCGGGACATAGGATTCTTTTTGTTCCTTCGTTCCAAAAGTCAAAATAGGCATCGTCACAACAGATGTATGAACGGACACAATGACACCGATGGTCGCACTCACTTTCGATAATTCATGGATTGCGATGATATACGTTGTAAAATCTGCTCCTAAGCCTTGATACGAAGCTGGTATTGGAATCCCTAGATAGCCTTGCCTTCCCATTTCACTTAAAAGGGTTTTTGGAAACCGGCCTTGTTCCATGGCTTCTACTTCAGGGAATACACGCTGGCGTGCAAATTCTGCTGTCTGTTCTCTCCAGAGACGCTGTTTATCCGTAAGCATAACATCCATCTTGACTCCCCCTATGAGTGGTCGTGGTATGTGTAAAAACCTCTCTTTGTCTTTTTGCCAAGCCAGCCTGCATTCACGTATTTTTTCAAAAGAGGACAAGGGCGATATTTGCTGTCTCCAAGTCCTTCGTGAAGGGTATTCATAATAAATAAACATGTATCCAATCCGATGAAATCAGCTAGACGAAGCGGCCCCATTGGGTGATTCATCCCTAGTGTCATCACGCCATCAATGCTTTCTGCATCTGCCACGCCTTCATATAGGGTGTAAATGGCTTCATTGATCATTGGCATCAATATGCGATTTGAGACGAACCCTGGGAAGTCTTCCACTTCAATTGGGGTTTTGTTTAATGTCTTCGCTGTTTCATAAACAAATTGATATGTGTCATCACTCGTTTGCAGCGCGCGAATGACTTCAACGAGTTTCATGACAGGAACGGGATTCATAAAATGCATGCCAATCACTTTCTCCGGTCTGCTCGTCACAGCTGCTAATTCTGTGATCGACAAGGAAGACGTATTTGTCGCAAATATGGCCTCCGCCTCTGCAAATTGATCAAGTGTTTCAAAGATTTGTTTTTTGACACTCATTTGTTCAGAAGCAGCTTCAATCACTAAATGAGCCTGCTGAACGTCTTTTAAATCTGTGGATACGGCAAGTCGCTGCGTGATATCTCGGACTGCCTGATGTGCCAGCTTTCCTTTTTCTGCCCGCTTCGTCAGTTGTTTGGTCATGGAGGAAATCGCTCGATGAATCTGCTTTTCTGATGCATCATGGAGCAGGACTGTATAGCCTGACTGTGCAAACACTTGGGCAATGCCTGATCCCATTTGACCGGCTCCAACGACCAGAACGGTCTCTTCTATGCTCATCAAAAAACGCCTCCCTTTTCATCTACCTTTATCATGATCGCATCTCCTTGACCGCCTCCACTGCAAATCGCTGCAATGCCAATGCCACCGCCTCTTTGTCTTAATGCATGAATCAATGTCAATATGATACGTGTTCCGCTTGCCCCAATCGGATGACCGAGTGCGACAGCCCCTCCGTTGATATTCATTTTCCGCCGGTCGATCCCGGTCATTTTTTCACATGCCAGAGCCACAGCTGAAAAGGCCTCATTGATTTCAACCAAATCGATATCCTCTAGGCGCTTTCCTGTTTTCTTTAAAAGCTTCTCGATGGCAAGGGCTGGTGTTTTCGGGAAATCCTTCGCCTCTACAGCAACCTGAGTATGACCGAGAACGACTGCCATAGGCTTTACACCATGCCGTGCAGCATACGTGTCTTTCATTAGAAGAAGTGCACTTGCACCATCATTGACACCTGGTGCATTTCCAGCGGTGATGGTACCTGTCTGATCAAAAACAGGCATGAGCTTTGACAGCCGTTCATATGACGTATCATGCCGCGGAGATTCATCTTCTGTGATCAGCCGTTTTCCCGTTTTTGTTTTGACAGTGACGGGGGTGATTTCATGTTGAAAAAAGCCACTTTTTTGCGCTTCGATGGCCCGTTCATGACTTCTGAGTGCCCACAGATCCTGCTCTTCCCGCGTGATGCCCAGCTCCTTTGCAGCCATACTTCCATACTCACCCATATGAACGCCTGTAAACGAACAGGTTAAGCCATCTAAAATCATCGCATCTTGTACTGCACCATCTCCCATTTTGTAGCCCCATCGCGCTTTTTTTAGCAGATAAGGAGCGTGAGACATGGATTCCATACCGCCCGCCGCGATGACCTCAGCATCACCGGCTCGAATGATTTGATCTGCCGTGCTCACACTGCGCATGCCTGATGCACAGACTTTATTGATGGTTTGTGTTGGAACATACCAAGGAAGATCAGCATATCTTGCTGCTTGCCTTGAAGGAATCTGCCCTTGCCCTCCTTGTAAAACACTTCCCATAATGACCTCATCTATTTCATGAGAACCCGAAACTCTTTCCAGTGCAGCCTTGATCGCTATACCGCCTAGTTCTGCGGCAGTCAAACCACTGAGAGCACCGCCTAGTTTTCCAAATGGTGTTCTTGCTCCAGATACAATGACCGTCGTACTCATGTATGTCCC
Organism: Bacillus sp. FSL K6-1000; assembly: GCF_038630785.1. Taxonomy (NCBI): domain Bacteria; kingdom Bacillati; phylum Bacillota; class Bacilli; order Caryophanales; family Bacillaceae; genus Bacillus; species Bacillus sp. FSL K6-1000. The sequence goes on from NZ_CP152042.1 coordinate 3,378,437, forward strand.
TCCTAATTGTTACCGCTTACATATCATCTAGGCAGCTGATGTAACAGCGCCATGGATAAGCCGATGAACATCCTATTCATCGGCCTGTCATCTTTACGACACCTGTTTTCCAGGCTCGCCAAACACTGATTTTTCAAGAAGTTCGGCGACATCAAATGTGCCTACCTGCTCCTCTACTTCCTTCGCCTTCGTCCCATCTCCCAGCATCGTTAAGCAATAAGGACACCCTGAGCTGATGATGGACGGCTGGACCTGTAGCGCCTGCTCCGTTCGTGCAGTGTTAATCCGGGTACCCGTCTCCTCTTCCATCCACATTAAGCCCCCGCCTGCACCGCAGCACATACCAGTTTCACGGTTGCGTTCCATTTCTTTCAGCGTCACACCTGGAATGGCTTTTAAAATATCTCTTGGCGGGTCGTACACTTCGTTATATCTGCCTAAGTAGCATGAGTCGTGGAAGGTAATTACCTCGTTCACTTCATGTACAGGCGTTATTTTCCCTTCTTTCACTAACTCTGCCAGTAATTCTGTATGATGGTACACTTCTGCCTCAAGTCCAAAGTCTGGATATTCATTTTTAAATAAGTTGTAGGCGTGTGGATCAATCGTGACGATCTTTGTGACGCCGTTTTTCTGGAATTCTTCAATATTTTTTGCAGCAAGCTCTTGGAATAAAAATTCGTTTCCGAGTCTTCTTGGTGTATCGCCTGAGTTTTTCTCTTTATTGCCTAGGATCGCAAAGGATACCCCCGCTTCATTGAGGAGTTTTGCAAAGGCAAGTGCAATCTTTTGGCTTCGATTGTCATATGCCCCCATTGAACCAACCCAGAATAAATAATCAAAGGTTTGCTCTGCTTTTTTCAGCTCTTTCACTGTCGGCACATGCACATCTTCTCTCAGTTCACGCCAATTTTCTCTTTCTTTCCGGTTCAATCCCCACGGGTTTCCTTGGCGCTCAATGCTTGTCATGGCACGCTGTGCATCTGCGTCCATTTTTCCTTCAGTCAGCACAAGATATCTGCGCATATCAATAATCTTGTCGACATGTTCATTCATGACAGGGCATTGGTCTTCACAGTTTCGGCATGTCGTACATGCCCAGATCTCTTCTTCTGTAATGACCTCTCCAATAAGAGAAGGATGATATATAGAGCTGGCAGCCGACTCTTCCGCACCTGCTCCTCTCGCCTGCAGTGCCAGCTGGTTTCCTGTTGTCTGCTTGAAGGCAAGCTGCGGGACCCAAGGTGTCTTCGATGTAATGGCGGCCCCTTTATTGGTTAAATGATCTCTTAACCTTAAAATCAAATCCATTGGAGACAGCATCTTCCCTGTCCCTGTTGCCGGGCACATATTCGTGCAGCGTCCGCATTCCACACAGGCGTAAAGATCGATCAGCTGAGACTGACGAAAGTCTTCAATTTTTCCCACACCGAAGGTCTCTTGTGTCTCATCTTCAAAATCGATTTTTTGCAGCTTGCCTGGCGGGTCTAATCTGCTGACAAATACGTTCACAGGCCCTGCAATCAGATGAGCGTGCTTTGACTGAGGAACATATACTAAGAATGTCAGCAAAATGAGCAGATGCACCCACCATGCGGCATAAAAAACAATCGCAGCCGCAAGAGGTGAAATTCCTCCCAGCAAGAAAGCAATACCAGAAGCGATTGGCTCAGTTGGTGATAGAGAGTGCCCATGCCAGATGATGTTCATGCCGTTCCCTAGTAAGACTGTCAGCATTAATCCGCCAATAAATAAAAGCACTAGACCCGATTTAAAACCTCGTTTTAAACGGACAAGTTTTTCCACATATCTTCTATGGAAAGCCCATACAACGGCCACTAAAATGAGAAGTGTGACCACCTCTTGGAAAAACGTAAAGACGCCGTACACCGGACCTAAAGGAAGCCCGCTGTCTGGAACAAGCCCCTTCAAAATAAAATCAAGGGCTCCGAACTGTACAAGGATAAATCCGTAGAAAAACAGCACATGAATGATGCCGCTCTTCTTGTCCTTTAACAGCTTCTTTTGCCCAAATACATTGACCCAAACACGCTCTAAGCGTTTCTTCATGTCTTGTTGAAACTCTTCTTTTTTACCAAGACGAATATACGCCGCTCGTGTTCGAATGAGATAAACAAACAAATACACAGCGTAAGCGGTCACCGCCGCAAATGCGATCAAGTTGATGATTAAAAGGCTATTCATCTTGCTCCCCCTTTCATTCCCCAAAACCCACTTTGTTCCGTTTCCATGTTGTACCTCTATCATAAATAATGAATGAGTATTCAGTCAATATTTTTTGTGCGTTTGGGTACACTATTGAAATATGCAAAAAAGGAGGAAGTTTCATGATCGCATTGATCATCCTACTCGTACTCATTGCCATCGTTTTGCTCGTCATGTTAGACCTTTATATGGGAAAGAAATATTTTTCTACGCACGCATTTGAACGGTCTTTTGACCAAACAAGCGGCGATGCCACCTTTTATCATGATGGCGAACCATTTTTCGATCAGCTGCTTACGGATATACAGCAGGCCTCTTCTTCTATTCATATGATGTTCTTTATTGTAAAGAACGACAAGATTGGTCAAAGGGTGTTCCAAGCATTGAAAGCCAAAGCGGAGCAAGGCGTTTCCGTCTTTTTGCTGACCGACCGATTAGGCTCCTATCCGTTTGATCAAAAGTCGATTGACATGCTAGAAAGAAGCGGCATTCAATTTTACTTTTTAAATAAGCCTCGTTTTCCTTTTTTGATTTACCGGTTAAACATGAGAAATCACCGTAAAATTACGGTGATTGATGGGAAGATTGGCTATATTGGCGGATTTAATATAGGCGATGAATATGTTGGGAAAAAAGGCCGCTTTGGCATTTGGAAAGATTATCATTTGCGGATGACTGGACAGGTTGTCGCAGATCTCCAGCACGTGTTTCTGAATGATTTGTACCGGTCGTCTGGCATTCATCAGCTGCAATATGAGGTTTTCCCTGCATTGGAACCGGGAACATTACAATGCACAACACGCGCGACTGCCGGTTTTTCTTTAGAAGCTTTATTTCTCCAAGATATTGAGCAAGCAAAGAAACAGATCATCATCTGTACGCCTTATTTTATTCCATCAGCCCCTCTTCTGAAGGCGCTGCTTGATGCACGAAAGCGGGGCGTCACAGTTGAAATTATCATTCCAATGAAAGCGGATCATCCACTTGTCAAAGAGGCTGGTTTTCATTATTTGAAGGATCTCATTGCCTCTGGATGTCTTGTTTATCGTTTTTATAAAGGGTTTTATCATTCGAAAGCCATATTGATTGATCACAGCCGCTGTATGATCAGTACCGCGAATTTTGATAAACGAAGCTTGTTTTTAAACGAAGAAGTAGATGTAGCCATTGATGATCCCGACTTTACTGCACACGTAGAGGAAAAAATTCGGGAGCATATGGAAGTATCTGAGATCCTGACAGAAGAAACATTGTCAAAGCGCCCTCTTTTCACACGGCCGCTTGAGTGGGTTGCCGCCATGTTCTCGTATTTTTTATAAAGGAGATGACCTATGCGTTATCGATTTGGTTATGTATCCAATGCCGTCACCTTGTGGGAAGCTTCTCCTGCCAAGTCGCTGACCTTTGCAAGATACAGCAAGCTCTCCAAGGAAGAAAGAAAAGAGGCTTTATTGCGAACAACGAAAGCCAATCTCGTGAATACATTAAGAACGCTTTATTTCGCCATTGCTCATGATATCCCGCTGTACCGTTTTTCAAGCTCGCTCGTCCCGCTCGCGACCCATCCCGAGGTGCGCTGGGACTTCGTGACACCTTTTCACAAAGAATTTCTTGAGATTGGCAAGTTGGTGAAACGGCACAACTTACGGGTAAGCTTTCACCCCAATCAATTCACCTTGTTTACCAGCCCAAAACTTTCAATTACAGAAAATGCCGTCATCGATATGACGTACCATTATCAGATGCTTGAGGCAATGAAGCTCGAAAAGGAAGGTTACATGAATATTCATATAGGCGGGGCGTACGGCGATAAAGAATCGGCTCTTCAACGCTTTGATGAAAATATCAAACAGCTTCCGGCTCATATCAAAGCAAGGATGACACTTGAGAACGATGACAAAACATATACGTCGCTCGAAACGCTTGGTGTATGTGAAAAGCATGACATTCCATTTGTTTTTGATTACCATCATCACGTGGCAAATAAAGATGACGATGCCGCACTCGATGACATCCTTCCAAGAATGTTCGACACTTGGACAAAGACTGGCATTCCGCCCAAAATCCACTTGTCTTCACCTAAATCAGAAAAAGCCATCCGCAGTCATGCAGATGGAGTAGATATGGCCTTTGTCTTACCGCTTTTTCAAGCATTAAAACCGTATGGCCGTGATGTAGATTTTATGATTGAAGCAAAATTAAAGGATCAGGCTCTGCTCCGTCTAGTCGAAGAGCTGTCTGCGATAAGGGGCAATCGGCGGACGGGCGGAGGAACCATTGAGTGGAAATCTTAGAGAAAGGTTTACCTTTGTGCAAATCGGGGTAACAAAGCTATTGTGAGAAAGTAATTAACAGGAGGATATGAAGATGTCTCAAATCTATTCAATCCGAATCGCTGCAAAAGCGTTGAATTTACATAAGCTTATTTCTCTTTATGAAAAGTGCCAGCAGGCTCAGCATCGTATATATGTGTATTCTAAAAAAACAATGTGCAGCATTAAGAACATCGTAGAGCTTGAAACCTTCAGGCTCACTCATTTAGAATCTGATTACTTAATTGTGGTTGAAGGGAAAAAAGCGCAAGATCTTCTTCAGCCGTTTGAGAAAGAAAAGGTTTCATAAAAAAGAGCAGCCTTGGGCTGCTCTTTTTCTTATATCCAATCTTCTGTTAACCAAACTTGTTTAGAAGCTGCATCTATTTTCACTTGTGCCCCAATTGGCATCGTAAGCATTGGGTGCGTATGGGCACAGTCAAAATCAGCGATGAGTGGTCTCTTCGTCTCTCCGAGCACCTCAAGCAAAATCTCGTAAGGCTCTTTGCCCGTCCCTTCATCATCAAACAGCTCATGTTTTCCTAAAAGAATCCCTGACACCCGTTCAAACACTCCATTTACTTTCAATAAAGAGAAATTTTTTTCTACAACAGAAGCGGTTTTCATGCAATCTTCAATGAGGAGGATGTCTCCGTTTTGAATGGCTGGCATGAACTCACTTCCCCAAATGCCGTACATCGCATTCAGGTTCCCTCCGATCAATCTGCCTTCTGCCTGTCCCTCTATGACGCACAACCAATCATTCGGACGCTGCTTTTTGTCACGCGTCTTTTCTTCCCAATTGATTCGTTCATCTGTCCAAAAAGGCTGTTTTTCAATCTGATAAGGAATGGTTTGAGGGGACATCAAGATGTCCTCAAATGACTGATATGTAAAATTGACAAACGGTTCAAACTCGCCAAAAGAAGGGACAAGGGCCGGCCCGTAGAAAACAGGCAGTCCCGTTTTTTCGTACGCCGCTAGTAGAATCGCTGTCGCATCTGAATAACCGATCATGATTTTCGGATGTTGATTCAGCAGCTCAAAATCAAGATAAGGCAGCAAACTATTTGAATTCGTCCCGCCAATCATTGACATGATGCACGCCAAGTCCTCTCTACCCATCAGCTCATTCAGCTCATCAGCTCGTTCTTGAATTGTACCGGAACGGTAGTGATCCTCTTTCCCTGTTAATGATCCTGGGATCACAATGAATCCTTTTTGCTCAAGCCACTTCTTCGCCCGCTGATACCTAAGAGGCGAGGTCGCTGATGCAGGACTAGAAGGTGAAAAAATACCGATCTTATCGCCCTTTTGTAATCGCCGAAGCCTCTTCATCCCATCAGATCCTTCCTACACGCATTTTTTCTATCCTAACAAAAAAAGCCCTTTATCAAAAGGGCTACTGAACGAATGAAAATCTTTTCAAAAAAATATTTTAAAAAAGCCAAGTAATATGAGAGTAAAACTAATAATCAATGCTATCGATATTTTGACTTTGCTTAAAGAACTGTCTATAACGTTTACAAAAAGGTGAATGCCAAATAAAATAATCCCGATATAAAAAAATACTGGGTTGATTCCAGCTGGAATGATCAATATAAATAAACCAACAAGAGTCACGTAGTGAATGCTTTTCAGCATGAATGTTTTTGCTGTTTCGCTCAAACAACCCTCTCCTTTTGGATCTAATTTCCTTAAATTATATCAAAATTCCATTTAAATGGTGATTTAAATATTTGCAGGACGAACCACTTTTTATTATCACATGTAAAAAAATGAGTCCAACTCAATAGCTGAACTCATTTACGCCTTACTATCAATGACCAAACTGCGCTTCATGCAGTCTGCTGTACACGCCGCCCATTTGGATGAGGTCTTGGTGGCGGCCTTGTTCTTGGATGCCTTCCTCTGTTACGACGATGATACGGTCGGCGTGTTTAATTGTTGCCAGGCGGTGGGCAATAACGAGTGTCGTCCTGCCGACAGCCAGTTCGCTCAGTGCATCCTGTATAGCTTTTTCTGTTTCTGTATCAAGTGCTGATGTGGCTTCATCTAAAATAAGAATTGAAGGATTTTTTAGGAACATCCGCGCAATGGACAGGCGCTGCTTTTGACCGCCTGACAATTTGACGCCGCGCTCGCCTATGACAGTATTTAATCCTTCTGGGAAACGCTGAACGAGTTCCTCTAAATGCGCACGACGTACAGCCTCCCAAATCTCTGCATCGCTGGCTTCTAGGTTGCCGTACGCAACGTTTTCTCGAATGGTGCCTGAGAATAAAAAGACATCCTGCTGCACAATGCCGATCTGCTGTCTTAAAGAAGAGAGGGTCATCGATTTTGTACTCACGCCATCAATCGTAATTTCCCCTTCATCCACATCATAAAAACGTGGCAGCAAACTGCAAATCGTCGATTTCCCGGCTCCTGAGGGCCCGACAAACGCAACGGTTTCTCCTTGTTTGATCTTCAAATCGATATCCTTTAACACATGACTGTGCTCATCGTAGCCAAATGTCACGTTTCGATATTCAATTTCACCTTTCAGCCCAAATACATCACGAGCTCCTTCTGTATCCTTCACATCTGGCTCTGTTTCAAGTAAGTCGACATAGCTTTTAAAGCCAGCAATGCCTTTTGGATACATTTCAATCACTGTGTTAATCTTATCAATCGGTCTGAATAAGACGTTTGTAATCAGAACAAACGCGATAAATCCACCTGCCGTTAATTGACCCTGCAGAACAAACCATGTCCCTGCTAGAAGGACAAACAGTGTCACAAGACGTGTCAGAATGTAACTGATTGAGCCGTTAACCGACATGATTTTATATGAAAGAAGCTTCGCTTTCCGAAAGCGGTTGTTGTTTTCAGCAAAACGCTTTTTCTCAAAATGTTCGTTGGCAAAGGCCTGAACAAGACGAATACCGCCGATATTGTTTTCAACCCTTGCATGAAAGTCTCCAATGTCATTGTTCAGCTGTGTAATCGCCTGTGTCATCTTTTTATTAAAATGAAGGGCAAGCCAAATGATGACAGGCATGATCAGGAAGGTTAAAATAGCAAGCTGCCAGTTAATCATTAGCATGACAGCAAAGGCGCCAAGAATCGTCATAATCGCAATAAACAAATCCTCAGGTCCGTGATGAGCCACCTCACCAATGTACATGAGGTCATTTGTCATCCGAGACATAAGCTTACCCGTTTTGTTGTTATCAAAAAACTTAAATGAGAGACGCTGAAAATGATCAAACAGCTTCTTCCTCATATCTGTTTCAATATTGATGCCAAGCATGTGTCCCCAGTACGACACAATAAATTGCATCACTGAGCTGAGGGCATAAATGATAAACAGAGCAAGTGCGGTCCAGACAATGACTGTCCAGTTCCCTGTTGGTAATAACGTATCAATGAAGTAGTTCACGATCAGCGGGAAACCAAGTTCCATTAATCCAACTGCGACAGCGCAAAAGAAATCTAAAAAGAACAGACCGCGATAGGGCCTGTAATAGGCGAAAAAGCGTTTTAGCATATGTAAAAGGACCTCATTTCCTCTATAATTGATAATCATTTTCAATTATAGAGGAATCCTCTGTAAAATACTAGATCAGGAAATGATTTCTTTGACTGGAAATCCTCATAATACGCCAGAAAACAATCGAGCAAATGATTCCTTCAACCGCTCTTTTAAGCCTCTTTTATAAAAATGAACAGGACCCATTTGCTCACATTCCTTCATATCTTCCTCATAGTGGGCCATCAATTGCTCAATTGGCTTTTTCGCAGCTGTAAAGACATTGACCTCAAAATTAAGCTGAAAGCTTCTCATATCAACATTTGCGGTGCCAACAGAGGCGAGCTCTCCATCTGCGATCATCACCTTTTGATGCATGAACCCTTTTTGATAGTGATACACCTTGATGCCCTCTTTTAGAAGCTCAGAAAAATAGGATCGTGTGGCATATTGCGTGAGAAATCCGTCATTGATCTCCGGTACCATCACCCGCACATCCACCCCTCTTGTGGCAGCGATTTTGAGCGCAGTGCGAATCGATTCGTTTGGTACAAAGTAAGGTGTGGCAATCCAGACAAATTGTTTCGCATTAGAAATGAGAGCATCATATAAATCACTCATACTTTCTTTCATATCAGGTCCAGTTGGTACAACCTGAATGACATCCTCTCCTGTCACAGGATGCGGCGTATGATACTTCGGATCATCAATTAATACTTCATCTGATACGTATTCCCAGTCGAGCATAAAAACGGAGTGAAGGGTCTGAACAGCCTCACCCTTTAACATGGCATGCGTATCACGCCAAAAGCCGATCTTTTCATCCCGTCCTACGTATTCCTTGCCAACATTTAATCCGCCGACAAATCCTGTTTCTCCATCAATAATGACGATTTTTCGGTGATTTCGGAAATTGAATTTTTGATTAAAGAATCCATATTTTAAAGGTAGAAAAGGAGCGACCTTAACCCCTGCCTGCTTCAAGCGTTTAATATCTTTTCGTGAGAAACGAATGCTGCCCGCCGCATCATATATGAAGCGGACCTCTACCCCTTCTTTCACTTTTTCAATCAAAATCTCCATCATCCGGTGGCCGAGGAAATCAGATTTAAACATGTAATATTCAATATGAATGAATGATTTTGCTTTTTTTAACTCTTCAAAAATTCGGGGAAACGTCTCCTCTCCATTCTTTAAAATGTCCATATCACTATTTGTATTCACATGCATACCTGTAGCTTTTTCTGTGTATTGAAAAAAACCACGCTGATTATCGGTTAAACGTGATTCATCCGGCTTGCTCTCAAGCTCAGATATTCTTCTTAATTTTTCACGGTTATACATTCTCTTTGATTTGAATAAATGACCTTTTACATAGAGCTGTCCTGAGAACAGATAGAACATATAGCCAATGATCGGGAAAAAAATCAGCACATATATCCATAATAACGTGTGCTGTGATGTACGATTCTCCAGCATGAGTGAGACGATACTAAATAAAATAATGGCGATATAAATCGCTGCGTACAGCTGAACGCTCCACGCCGGCACAGTCCACCAATACACCACATATGCCCCAAATATCATAAAATATAAAAATAAAAATTCCAGTCTTCTCTTTTTCACATTCTCCGCCCTCATTCTGTCTTTTTCTCTTCCATACCCTTTGCACAGCTTGTATGAAACGCACGACCCATTCCTTTCTCCTAGCCTTTACAGACTTTCGCTATTTGATCCGATATAATAGAGAAATATGTGATGGAAAGGAAGATCTGTTTATGCATACCCCCTCACCTCTTAAAAAAGGGAGCCATATACGTGTTATTGCCCCAAGCCGAAGTGCCAGCATTTTATCAGAAGAAGGAATTGCTCAAGCGAAAAAACGTTTAGAGGCTTTAGGCTTCACTGTCTCTTTGGGACAGCACGTGTTTGAATATGACCTTCATTCCTCATCGTCTATTGAACACCGCTTGTCTGATCTGCATGAGGCGTTCAGAGATCATGATGTCGATGGGATTTTGACAGCCATCGGAGGCTTCAACTGCAATGAACTTTTGCCTTATATTGATTACGACTTGATCCGTCAGCATCCTAAAGTCCTCTGCGGCTATAGTGACATCACTGCACTTGCAAACGCCATTACAGCGAAATGTGATATGGTGACATATTCCGGCCCCCATTTTTCCAGTTTTTACATGGAGCAGGGGCAGGAGGAGCAGACTGCCATGCTTCAAGCTTGCTTGATGAACGGCGGCGAACCGTTTGATGTGATTCCTTCGACAAAATGGAGTGATGATGCTTGGTATCTCGATCAAGCGAACAGGCAGTTTCATCCGACAACATGGGGGATTTATCAGGAAGGAACAGCTGAAGGTACCTTGTATGGCGGAAACCTTTGTACACTGAACTTACTGCAAGGGACATCGTTTATGCCGAATGTAAAGGATGCGATCTTATTTGTCGAGGATGATGAGCTGGTATTCCCTGAAATGTTCGCCAGAGACCTTACCTCCCTTTTGCAGCATGCACAATCAATCAAAGGATTGATCATCGGACGCTTTCAGAAGAAATCCAAGATGACAGAGGAACATTTGAGATTCATTCTAGATAAGCACCCAATGCTCAAACACATCCCAGTGATTTACGATGTCGATATCGGACATACACAGCCCATCTTCACCTTCCCAATTGGCGGAAACATTCAGCTAGCGTGTACAAATGGAGACATAAAGCTACGCATTCATTCATAACTAAAGGCAAAAAAGCACCCGAATAGGCGGTGCTTTTTTCTATGCCACCATCTTTTTTTAAAATTTTTTTAGAAAAAGTGATCCAACCCTTCATTCCCTTCGTTAAGTAGATGTAAAAAGAAAAGAGAGGAGGCAAAAATATGTTTTCTGATGTACTTAGTCAATTATTCGATTCTATCTCAAACATTATCAACACACTTGGATAATTCCATTTGACCCACACATACTACATGCTTAACGAAGGGAGGCACACTCTATGTTCTCTGATGTACTTAGCCAATTATTTGATTCTATTTCTAACATTATTAATACGCTTGGATAATTTTAAAAACCCGCTGTCTCTTGAGGATAGCGGGTTTTTTATAAGTACTGAAAACTCTTCAAATCAAAAAACAATTCTTTTACAGTTATAATTTTTTGGAAAAATATATAAATAAGCCCAATTTGATGTTATAATCTATTATAGGATATATAAATTTTTTTAAACGAAAGGAGTTATAATGAAAAAACGTTTGATTGGTTTGTTTCTTATTTCTCTTTGTATTTTTGGATTAAATTCCACTTCAAATGCTTTAGCTCTTTCTGAGGAGGAATTAGATGAACAAGTGACACAAGTATTAGACGAACTATGGAAAGAGCATGGTTTTTTTAATTATCAAATTGTTAAAACAGAACCCACGATCTCTATAGGTATCGATGCTTCAAAAGATAAGGTAGCTTTGCAATCAATTTTAGAAAGAAAACTTCCTAAACAAGCATTAGAGATTTATGAAATTGAGATTTTTCAAAGAAATAAAAGTGAAATTAAAGCTGAATACGATAAATATAAGTAAGCAGACCATTTTTAATGGTCTGCTTTTCTATTAATCATACCAAATGCTAGCATTCTTCATTTTTATTGTCTTTTCATCACTTTTCCCATTTACAAGCTGAAAACGATATTTTTTTCCACGTTTAAGATCTGTCATATTATAATGCATTTCACCTGACCAACCTCCTGGTAACGTAACCTTTTTCACCCGGCTTCCAACCGTCCCATTTTTATCAAGAGCAACAGAAATTGTCATTTTCTTAGCGACACCTTGAGGAGTAATCAACAAAGTTCTAGGATTTTTAAATGCTTGCCCAATATTCCCTTTTCCTATCCAAACATTATAACTGAAGCTAAATGCACCTGTTTTGTATACCTTATAAAGGGTTGATAACCTAGGTTCATTCATTAATTCCTCTTCTAAAGTAAGCATTGATTTTAATTCATCAATAGAATACGGAAAAATTTCGTTACCTTTTCCATCATACGTTTTAATTTGTTTAACTATATTTTCTTTCTTAACATCAAGGTCATTTGTACCTAAGACATTGTTGTTTGCTCTTACCTCGCTAGTGAAAATAGGTAATGCTATACAACATAGACCAAAATAAACTGCACATAAAAAAAGTATTTTCTTCATTATTAAACTCCCCTTTTTCATTTCTACAATACAAATTTACCACACAAAATATGTAAAAAGAAGTTTTATAACCTTAAAATTACATAAAAATTATATATTTGAAAAAATTACTTATAAATGAAATGTTATTTTTAAGATAATGAATTTACTAAAAAGCGTAATTATAACAAGATCTATAATCTTATAAATTATTTAAACCTGCAAAAACCTTCGTTCACATCAAAAACCCACTCCTGTTCCGAGTGGGTTTTTGCGTGTTCTTACATCTTTTCCGGAGCCGATACACCAATTAGTTTTAATGCATTAGCGAGCGTGATTTGTGTTGCTTTCATGAGTGAAAGACGTGCTGTTGTTTTTGTTTCGTTTTCTACATCGATGACCTTCTCGGCATTGTAGAAGCTGTGAAGGGCTGATGCAAGGTCGTAAATATAGTTCGTCACGCGGTGCGGAATACGTTTTTCAGCTGCTTCTGCTACAACTTCTGGGAAGCTGCCAATGATTTTCAGAAGATCGTATTCTTTTTCCGATTGAATGTGAGAGAAATCGGCTTTTTCAAGGTTTGGTTCGTAGCCTTTTTCTTCTCCTTGACGCAGCATGCTGCAAATTCTCGCATGCGCATATTGTGCATAGTACACAGGGTTTTCGTTAGACGTAGAAATGGCTAGGTCTAGGTCAAAGTCCATATGTGTCGCCGCACTTCTCATCGCAAAGAAATAACGAGTCGCATCTAAGCCGACTTCTTCAATGAGATCACGCATTGTGACAGCTTTTCCTGTACGCTTACTCATCTTCATTTTTTCACCGTTTTTATAAAGATGCACAAGCTGGATGATTTCTACTTCAAGCTTGCCAGCTGGATATCCAAGTGCTTGGATCGCCGCTTTCATTCGAGGGATATAGCCGTGATGGTCCGCTCCCCAAATGTTAATGAGCTGGTCAAAGCCTCTGTCCAATTTGTCTTTATGATATGCGATGTCTGGAAGCAGGTAAGTGAAGCTGCCGTCTTTTTTAATCAGCACACGGTCCTTGTCATCGCCAAAATCAGTCGAACGCAGCCATGTTGCGCCGTCTTCTTCAAAGACATAGCCTTTTTCACGAAGTGTTTCCAGCGCTGGTTCGATTTTTCCGTTTTCATATAAAGAGGTTTCTGAATACCATACATCAAATGGCACACGGAAATTCTCAAGGTCTACACGTAATTTCTCTAATTCGTATTTCAATCCGTATTCACGGAAGAACTTCATCCGCTCTTCTTCTGGTTCATGAACGAAACGGTCACCAAATTCATCCGCAAGCTTTTGTCCGATGCCTTTGATGTCTTCCCCTCTGTAGCCGTCTTCAGGCATTTCTTTTTCAAGACCGAGTGCCTCAAAATAACGTGCTTCGACAGATAAAGCGAGGTTATTAATTTGATTCCCTGCATCGTTGATATAGTATTCACGACTCACATCGAACCCTGCTTTATCAAGGATATTGCAAAGGGAATCTCCTACAGCTGCTCCGCGGGCATGTCCAAGGTGAAGGTCACCTGTTGGGTTGGCTGAGACGAATTCGACTTGCACCTTTTGACCGCCGCCTGTATTCGTTTCGCCATACGCTTCTTTTGCTTCAAGGACAGCTGGAATCAGCTTTGTTAAATACTGATTGTTCATATAAAAGTTAATGAATCCTGGACCTGCGATATCCAGTTTTTCAATGGAAGCTTTACCTTTATCAAACGCATTGACGATGTCTTCTGCGATTTGACGAGGTGCTTTTTTCGCAATGCGGGCAAGCTGCATCGCCATGTTGGTAGAGTAATCACCGTGAGTTTTGTCTTTCGGCACTTCTAAAAGGACATCTGGCACCTGGCTTTCATCGGCAAGTCCTGCTTTGACGACTGCCGCAATGATTTCTTCTTTTAACGCATCTTTGACCTGTTCTGCGATATTCATGAACGTAAATCCTCCTTATACGAAATCGATAATGTATGTAAATGCTTTTGATCTTCTCCTGTCAGCATATCGTACGTAATGTGCAGCAGTCCCTTGTCCACATCGAGATCAATGCCATGTGTGTGCACATCTAACTGAAGTGTACCGAATGGCATCGTGTAATGTGTGACGGTCGTTTCTCCAATGAGAAAGCGCTGCTTCATTTGAATAGCTCCTGATCTCATGACAAAAATTTCTTTTCCACTCATTTTCACAACGGTTTTTACTTGACCCATTTCATGTTCTTCATGGTAAGTGAGATACGTTTTGTCATTCTTCTCTTGATACGTTCCAGTCGTGCGGAATTCGATCGTTTCAGCCGGCTCCGTCTCTGGTTTCATCACTGACTTTACATGAATTGAAATTTGGTTTTGTGTCATTTTGCACTTCCTTTGCTAAGACCCGTTTAACTAAAATAGTATACCATATTCATGATCGCCTATCATACCATCATTTCTCTTCTTCACGGTGATTAAACTTCGTTTTTCATCTTCAGCCATCCCTTTAGAAAAAAAGAAAAATGCAACTGACCAATACGACAAGTCCAGCCTTTACGCCTAAGTCTTTTCTTTTCAGTAAATAAAAAAGAGCCTGTATGCCTGAACTTGCCAAAAATGCCTGAAAAAAATCAATTGGTGCGATTTGATTCTTCTTAAATACCACCTGCATGAATAACGCTATGGCCGTCAGATAGAAAAAGCCCCGATCCTGAAATAAACCAACTAACTCCTCCTTTGCTTCCTTTTTAGAAGCAAAAACAGGCGGATCAGCTGCGAGCTCTCGTTTCAGTGTGAGAAAGCCTGCCGCTAATACGCATAAAGCGAGGGACACCATCAATATTGAAGAAAACATGAGCTGCCTCCTTTAAGTTTGATCAATGTAAAAAAAGAGCTTGTCCACATGAGATGACAAGCTCCTCTATCAACTAATTATTTCACAAATCCAAGCAGCATTTCGCGTAAAAGCTTACTCGCTGTATTCGCTGTTTGGTCAGAATGATCATATACAGGTGCTACCTCGACTAGGTCTGCCCCGACTACTTGGACGTCAGATCCTGCAATCGCATGAATGGATGCAAGCAGCTCTTTTGATGTAATACCGCCAGCATCTACCGTTCCTGTACCAGGTGCATGAGCTGGGTCAAGTACATCAATATCGATCGTCACATATACTGAACGCCCTTTTAGCTTTGGCAATACTTGCTTCAATGGCTCCAGCACTTCAAATTTAGAAATGTGCATACCCGCTTCTTTTGCCCATTCAAATTCTTCTTTCATCCCAGAACGGATGCCGAAAGAAAATACATTTTCAGGTCCAATCAGTCCTGCAACTTTACGAATCGGTGTTGAATGTGAAAGCGGCTCACCCTCATATTCCTCACGAAGATCTGTATGTGCGTCCATATGGATGATGGCCAAATCAGGGTATTTCTTATACATCGCACGGAAAACCGGCCAAGACACGAGATGCTCGCCGCCCATTCCTAATGGAAACTTTCCTTTTTCTAAAATACTGTCGACATACTCTTCAATTAAATCTAAGCTCTTTTGTGCATTCCCAAAAGGAAGTGGGATGTCACCCGCATCGAAGAATGGCACCTCGTGCAGCTCACGATCTAAATAAGGGCTGTATTCCTCTAAACCAATCGATACTTCACGAATGCGGTTCGGACCGAAACGTGAACCTGGGCGGTAGCTAACTGTCCAGTCCATCGGCATGCCGTATAAAATGACCTTTGCATCTTCCCATGTCGGATGACTTCCAATAAACACTTTTCCTGAATAAGCCTCGTCGAATCTCATGCAAGATTCCTCCTTTTACGCTTCAAAAAATGCGCAAACCGTCATTTGCGCATTTCCATTTCGCTTGATTTATTTGATTAAGTCGCTCACAAATTTCGGCAGAACGAATGCCGCTTTGTGCAATTCTTTTGTGTAATATTTCGTATCAATATCAAAGAAACGGCTGTCTTCTACAGCAAGTGGATCATATTTTTTAGAACCGATGGTGAATGTCCAAAGACCGCTTGGATACGTTGGAATATTCGCTGTGTAAAGCTTCGTAATTGGAAAAATTTCTTTTACATCACGCTGTACATTTGTAATCAGCTCAGGTGTGAACCAAGGGTTGTCCGTTTGTGCAACGAAAATACCGTCTTCTTTGAGTGCCTTTGAGATTCCTGCGTAAAATCCTTTAGAGAATAGGTTCACAGCTGGTCCAACCGGCTCAGTTGAGTCCACCATGATCACATCATACTCGTTGTCAGCTTCAGCAATGTGCATAAAACCGTCTCCGACTTTGACATCTACACGAGGATCGTCTAATTTCCCAGCAATAGAAGGAAGGAATTTTTTCGAGTATTCGATGACCTTTCCGTCAATATCAACAAGTGTCGCTTTTTTCACACTAGGGTGTTTGAGGATTTCACGAATGACACCGCCGTCTCCTCCGCCTACGACAAGAACATTTTCCGGGTTTGGATGAGTGAAAAGAGGAACATGAGCCACCATTTCGTGGTATACAAACTCATCTTTCTCAGATGTCATCACCATGCCGTCTAAAAACAGCATATTGCCAAACTCTTCTGTTTCCACCATTTCTAAATGCTGAAAGTCTGTTTGTTCTGTGTGAAGGGTTTTGTTCACCTTCAATGTAATACCAAAATTCTTCGTTTGCTTCTCTGTATACCAAAGTTCGCTCATTGTTCATCTTCCTCTCATCCAATAATAAACAAACATCTATTGTTAGCGCCTTTTATCGGCTTTGACTATATCGATTGTCCAAGAAAAAAGTATAGTGGATTCATATCAAATTGTAAAGAACCGCATGAGTTCTCTTCATTTTTTGAGGTGCTCCTGCAATCGCTTGTTTAAAACGGTTTTCTTTGTTCCATACTGATAAAAAACCGTCAAAATGGGGGCTTTGCATGGACACAATCATGAGTAATAAAAAAATCCGCATGACCGTGAAAACGATTCGAGCCTGTTTTTTTATCGGCTTGCTCGCTTTTCTATTTGCAGGCACTGTCTTTTTGACGATTCTATTAATAGCTAAATGGCAAGGTGCCCCTTCTGTTCAAGTTCCCCAATCCACGACCATTTATGCAGCTGATGGGTCAAAGCTTGGAGAATCCAGTTTTGGAGAAAAGAGATATTGGGTGCCATTAAAGAATATGTCTCCTCATATGAGACAGGCTGTTGTGGCTGTTGAAGATAAAACCTTTTATGAGCATCATGGCTTTGATGTGAAACGGATGGCAGGTGCTGCGGTGGCCGATATTCGTGCCATGGCTAAGGTACAAGGTGCCAGCACGATCACCCAGCAGTATGCACGAAATCTGTATTTAGATCATGATAAAACGTGGAAGCGGAAGTGGAATGAAGCCTTTTACACGATTCGTTTAGAGCAAAACTATACAAAAGATGAGATTTTAGAAGGATACTTGAACACCATTTATTATGGTCACGGAGCGTACGGTGTGGAAGCAGCGTCACGTCTGTATTTCGGAAAAAAAGCAAAGAACTTAACCCTCGCTGAATCTGCCCTTCTTGCCGGTATCCCAAAGGGGCCTTCTCTCTATTCCCCTTATGTGAATGAGGAGAAAGCCGGCGCAAGAAAGAATATGATTTTGAGACAAATGCAAGAGGATGGCATGATTACGAAAAAAGCAGCCGATGACGCTGCGAAAGAAAAGCTGTCCTATCGCCCTTTGCAGAAGAAGCAGCTGCAAGCAAAGCAAGCCCCATATTTTTATGACGATGTGATTCGAGAGTTGAAACAAAGCTTGGGGTTAACAGAGGAACAGATCGAAACCTATGGACTTCATATCCAAACGACCCTTAATCCAAAATTACAGAAAATCGCAGAAAAGACGTTAAAAAACACGATGGATTCCAAATCAGATATCCAAATTGGCTTTGCCGCCATCCATCCTCAAACAGGCCATGTACTTGCCCTCATAGGTGGGAGAGATTATGAGAAAAGTCCATTCAACCGGGTGACACAAGCAAAAAGGCAGCCCGGTTCAACCATGAAACCCCTTCTTTATTACATTGCCTTGCAAAACGGGTTTACACCCGCAACCGTCATGCGCAGTGAGGAAACGGTGTTTGAACTGGATGATCAAGGCAGCGGTGCGGCTTATTCACCAAGCAATTATCACGGCTATTACGCCAATGACGGCATTACAATGCTACAAGCTTTAGCGCTGTCTGATAATATTTACGCTGTAAAGACCCATCTATTTTTAGGAATGGAGCAGCTTGTACGTGCTGGCAAGACATTTGGAATCAAGGAGAAACTAGATCAAGTACCATCTCTTGCTCTAGGCACGTCTCCTGTGAAACCCATTGAAATGACCAACGCTTACGCCATGCTCGTCAATGGCGGAAAACGCGTCAAACCAACCTTTATTACGAAAGTAACCGACGCAAAAGGCAATGTGCTTTTTGAAGAGAAACAAAAACGAGAACAAATCCTCGATGAAAAAGCAGCCTTTGTCACCACCGATATGATGTCAGGAATGTTCAACAATCAATTAAACGGCTATACGAGTGTCACTGGCCGCACCATAATAAAGGACCTTACACGAACATACGGAGGAAAATCCGGGACAACAGGAGCCGACAGCTGGATGATCGGCTTCTCTCCCCAGCTCGTCACAGGTGTATGGACTGGCTATGATAAAGGCCGCACCATTGACTCAGTCGAAGAAACGGCCTATGCGAAAAAAATATGGGCTTCCTTTATGGAATCAGCCCTCTCGAAGCAGCCAGCCTCCTCCTTCATGCCGCCTGACGGTGTCAAAGGGATATATATCAATCCAAAAACTGGCGATCTCGCAGGACCAGGATGTGAATCAAAGGTATTCACCTATTTTATAGAAGGAACAGAGCCGACAGGTGTCTGCTATGGTGCTGAGGACAAAGCCTCTGAGCAGGAACCAGTTCAAGATCAAAAGCCAAAGAAATGGTGGGAAAAGTGGCTGAAACGTTAAAAAAAGACATGAAAAACCCCGAGATCTGCATCTCGGGATTCTCCATGTCCTAGCTTTAACACCAGTTTACTCAAAAAACGGATGGATTTGGTAGTGATCCGCCATTCTTCACAAAAA
Organism: Bacillus sp. FSL K6-1000; assembly: GCF_038630785.1. Taxonomy (NCBI): domain Bacteria; kingdom Bacillati; phylum Bacillota; class Bacilli; order Caryophanales; family Bacillaceae; genus Bacillus; species Bacillus sp. FSL K6-1000. The sequence goes on from NZ_CP152042.1 coordinate 3,397,779, forward strand.
TTTCACAATTATTCAGGGACAGCCAATCCTTCTTTTAATTCATCTGTCGATGCGTCCCATAGTGCTTCATTATGACCCTTTAAGAAATCAGCCAGCACCTTTTTGGATACGTCATCCATATGACTCACGACGATTTTTCGCTTCATCGATTTATCCATTAAATTCACATGCTCTGGAAGTGACTTATACCCGCGGCGAATCGAACGGTCAACGGTCATTTCACAAGCCGTCACACCTGCATAATAAGGCCCTTCTTCTCTGCGGTCAATCGTCACCCATACGAGCCAATAAGGCTTTCCGTTCGGTACCTCTTCTTTTGTTTTCAAAAATTTAATTCCTTTTTCGACGGCACTTCTTGCATGCATGGCACCAATATCAATGACAGCTTCCTTTTCCTCTACATCAATGATGACTGGCGAGATATTATCAAGGCTGAGTGCACCTGCCCCAAAGCCTCCATGTCCGTCGGTTGCATCTGTTTTTTTAATGATGTTAAAACCAATTGGTTTCTTCTTTTTACCTTCCATTCATTAAACCTCCTAAAGCAGCGGCTTCAAAATAAGATTAAACCAGTATATGATTTGATCCCGCATTCCGATCAATGGACCAAACACAAACTGACCCAGCGGTGTGATCACGAATATGAGAAAAATAATGATCCCATATTGTTCAAATTGCGTCATTTTCGCACGAATACTAGGACTGACGACGTCCTCAATGATACGATATCCATCAAGCGGCGGAAGCGGCAATAAGTTAAATAGGAACAAGATGACGTTTAAGTTAATAAAGATCTGGAAGAAATAATCGACTCCCGGCTCAAAACGCATGATCCATTCCCCGCCAAACTTCTGAAGAAGCACATACACAAGAAAGCCCAAAAACGCCAGCACTAAGTTACTTAATGGTCCAGCAATAGAGACACAAATCCCTGCTAAACGCGGTTTTTTAAAATGGTAACGATTCACTGGTACAGGTCTCGCCCAGCCAAACCCGGCCACAAAGATCAAAATCGTCCCGAAAATATCGAGATGCTTCAGTGGATTTAACGTCAGTCTCCCTTGATTCTTAGCCGTCGGGTCTCCGAAACGGTACGCAACATATGCATGTGCCAGCTCGTGCATCGTAAATGCAACAACAAGCGTAATGGCGACATATGGAATAAGTTCTAATGGATAAACAAGAAATTGGTTCAAAGGCATGAATCCCTCTTTCTTTCTATACAATGATTTACTTCATTCAGTATACTATAAGAAGTCCCTTAAACTAAAGGGAAGCGTAGCATTAAAGGAAAAAGGAGGTTTCCGCCATGCCGATTGTCACCGTACAAATGCTTGAAGGAAGAACAGACGAGCAAAAAAGAGCGCTTGTGGAGAAAATCACTGATGCTGTTGTTGAAACAACAGGCGCAGGTGCAGAAAAAGTCTCTGTTATTATTGAAGAAATGAAAAAAGAACACTATGCCGTAGCAGGAAAGCGAATGAGCGACCTGTAAGCATATAAAAAGGACAAACCCATAAGGGGTTTGTCCTTTTGTCTTCTTTCTTATCTGTACCAAGCTTTATTACGGTTCACTTGATTTTTATGAGCCGCATCAAAGTAGTCAACTGTGTAGGAATAATCATAATTCATTAAGCAGACAATGCCGCTTCCTTGAGGGTCATGCGGTAAGCCAAAGTTATGGCCGTATTCGTGTGTAGCCGCTTTTGCTGTATTCGCTGTTCCTTGGTCAAGGTTCACGGCGAATGCACTTCCGCTTGGTGCACTATTGTAGACATAAGCGATTCCGCCAGCATCAAAGTTTGGATTTGCTGTAAATCCAGTGACAAAGTCGTATCCTCTGCCATCAAAGCTGCGCGCAAGGTTGGAAAGAATTTGTGATGAATTTGATCCCGAAGAAGTCCAAGATCCTACTGCTTGTACGACAAAGTCCACATCATGATCACGGTTAAACGTGACATCTGCTTGCTCGATGATGTTGACAATCCGTGTTTGCCAGTCACTATATTTCGCACGATACTGCGCATCAGCAACCGCATAGACAGTGACCTTCTGACTGCCTGTACTTGCTTTTGTTGAAATTGAATCTCCTGTATTGGCCTTAAAGGTTCTCGAGCCTACCTGCTTACCAGACTCATCTAATACCTTTGTTGTTACATCTCGTTCAATTGGAGGTGCTGCCGTCAAATCTTTAAAACTGTTTGCTTTTGGCAACCCCTCACCAATATGGGTTTCGAACGGCGCATGACCATGATCATGACCATGACCAGCACTCGCTACTGGTGCTGAAGCTGAACTTACTCCCGGTAACAAACTACCTACCAATAAAAATGACAAAAAGACTGAACGCTTTTTCATTCCTATCCCTCCTTTGTTTTTCACAAAGTTATATATTCACTGAAAATTCACCATTTTCCTTCTCTTCAGTCAAAAACAGGGAATTAGATGCACAGGAAAAAAGTCGAATTACGTCATTTTCACTAATTTTTCAGATATTTTGACACACATTTCATCGAAAAATAGCGCTTTTGGTCTGGGTCATTTACTTAGTAAACATCCATGTTTTTCAAGAAATCATATCATGGACCTAACGACACATCTAAAAGAAACAAAAAATGATATTAGAAAAGATAAAGTCACACTTTACTGATACCAATTATACTTCTCTGCGGTTCTGCCTTATGATGAAGGACATAAAACATTGCTACCTCAAACAGAAGGGATGATCGGCATGACTGGAAAAAAGCACATACAATTTGGATTAATGTTACATGGCCCAGGGGGTCACATGAATGCATGGAAGGATGAATCGGTTCCAGCAGATGCAAGTGTTAACATTGATTATTATCAAGCGATGACAAAAAAGGCAGAATCAGCGGGTTTCCGTTTTGTTTTTGTTGCAGATGGTTTATATATCCACGAACATTCAATTCCTCATTTCTTGAATCGATTTGAACCATTAACCATCTTATCTGCGCTTGCCACAGTCACCAAACAGATTGGACTTGTGGGTACTGTATCCACTTCATACAGTGAGCCCTTTACCATTGCCAGACAATTTGCTTCCTTGGACAAATTAAGTAAAGGCCGGGCAGGCTGGAATGTTGTGACTTCCCCATTAGAGGGCTCTGCTGAAAATCACATCATCCGTTCGCACCCAAGCCACTCACTTCGATATGAAATTGCAGAAGAGTACTTACATGTAGTGAACGGGCTTTGGAGCTCATGGGAAGAAGATGCTTTTGTAAGGGATCGTTCAACGGGGGTTTTCTTCGATCGAGATAAATTGCACACTTTAAACCATCATGGAAAACACTTTTCTGTCAAAGGTCCTTTAAATATTGAACGCTCTGAACAAGGGCAGCCCGTGATTTTCCAGGCAGGCGCTTCAGAGGCTGGAAAAGATCTAGCCGCAAAAGAAGCAGACGCTGTATTTACAAATGCCGATTCACTCGAAAAGGCAAAAGCCTATTACCGCGACGTGAAAAATAGAGCCGAGGCGTTTGGTCGAAAACCATCTGATATTAAAATATTCCCTGGCATCCACCCGATTACAGGGAAAACAGTCGAAGAAGCAGAAGAAAAATATGAAGCCATTAAACATCTAGTCTCTATTGAAGAAGCTCTGCATTATCTGGGCCGATTCTTTGACCACTTGGACTTCAGTCAATTCCCGCTTGATGGACCTTTTCCGGATATAGGTGACGCTGGGTCAAACAGCTTCCAATCCACAACAGATTCCATTAAGAAAATGGCCAAAGAACAAAACCTGACCTTAAGAGAAGTCGCTTTACAAGTGACCACGCCTAAAAGTGCCTTTTTCGGCACTTATGAACAAGTAGCTGACAAATTAATTCAATGGATCGAAGAGGATGCCGCAGATGGATTTATTTTTGGCGCTCCGATTTTAGCTAGTGGTTTATCCGAATGGACGGAGCACGTCATTCCGATATTAGTCGAAAGAGGATATTACGACCCAAATTATCCAGCTCATACCCTTCGCGAAAACTTGGGTCTGCCCATTAAGAAGAATCAGTTTTTGAAACAAACAGTGAAATAAACTTGAAAGAGGGGCTAGCATAAAGGCTAACCCCTCTTTTTATGATGGTTGGTGCTGGTGCAATCGATTTTCAATGAGATCAATAAACTGGAGCACAGCTCTTCCAGGCGTATCATTTGTTTTCCTCAATAGACCAACTGGCGGGGAAACTTGAATGCCCTTTATTTCTAATACCTTCGTACCGGGGAGTGTAAAAGAATGAGCCGTTCGTGTAAACAGAGAAACTCCTAAGCCCGCCTGAACATAATGTTTATGGGACATGCTGCTAGTAATCTCTAATTTCTTATAATTTGTCCCAATGCCATCGACGATTTGTTGTTCAATTTGAATGCGAATGGGGCAATTGTGCGGTGTGAATAATATGGTCTCATTTTCTAAATCTGTTACCTCCACTGCCTCTTTTTCCGCCAATCGATGGGAAGACGGGACCAGCAGGACGATATCATCTTGAAAAAGCGGCTTATAGCTATTTTCCATCGAAGCTTCTGGTGCGCCGCAAATCGCAAAATCAATCTCATCATGGGAAAGCAAGGAACTCAGTGTATTTGCATCTGCTACTTGCACAGAAAATTCTACATTCGGAAACCTTTCCTTGAATTCTGCAAGGAGCGCCGGGAATTCTAAACTGGCAGTAGGCTCAGAAACACCGATGCGAATTAATCCCGCAATGCCCACTTCTAAATCTTGGAGCGTTTTCGTCAGTTTCTCATATTCATTGAGTAAAGAATTGGCTCTTTCATAAAAAAGCTGTCCTGATGCTGTTAACTTTAAGGTCTTCCCTCTCTCTAGAAGCTTCTCTCCAATTTCCTCTTCTAAATGTTTGATGTGCAAGGTAATGGTTGGCTGAGAATAATTCAGTGCTTCTGCTGCTTTTAAAAAATTCCCATATTTCACGATGGTGGCAAAGGTGCGGATCGCACGAATCTCCATAAAAACCCCTCTTTTCTCTATATTTTAAATAACTGAATCGTGTATTTATGATTACTAATTATACTTTTCAATTGGTTTGCCTTATTATAATTTATATTATCAACTATTCCAAGTTGTTTAGAAGGAATTATGTGAAATGGAGGAGACGAATTGACGAAAGTAACGATTATAGCAGGCGGACATTCCGTCCAATCTCGATTAACCGGTGTACTGCAGCATGTTCAGCAGCATTTAACGATCAATGGAATCGATGTACATATCATTCAAGTTCACCAGCTGCCTAGCAGCGCACTAATACGTGCGGACTTTTCAAACGAAGAGATTGTCAAGGCCATTGAACTTGTGAATGAGAGTGACGGTGTCATTGTGTTAACGCCTGTCTACAAAGCTTCATTTTCCGGTATTTTAAAAACGTTTTTAGATTTACTTCCACAGAAAGTGTTGCAAGGAAAACCCGTCCTTCCGTTCGTTTTAGGAGGAACCTACGGTCACCTGCTCGTCATTGAATATGCTCTTAAACCGATTATTCATCAACTTGGTGCAACGGTTGTTCAATCTGGCGTGTATGTCGTGGATCAACAGGTCACAAAGCAGGAATCAGGTGATTATTTACTTGATTCAGATGCCGCAAACAGGTTAAACCTCGCATTATCTCAATATCAAAGTCTGATAGGAGGAACAGCCAATGTCGTTCACCCTTAGTATTCTTGATCAAAGCCTTGTCGGTGAAAACGAGAACGCAGAGACGGGCATTCAGCATACTGTCAGATTGGCTGAAGCAGCGGATCAGCTTGGCTATCACAGGTTTTGGGTGTCTGAACATCACAATAACCCTCAAGTAGCAGGTTCTTCACCTGAAGCTCTTGCCGGCTATCTCTTAGCAAAAACAAACAACCTACGCATTGGGTCTGGTGGCGTCATGCTTCAGCATTACAGTCCGTTTAAGGTGGCTGAAACATTTCACGTCCTGGCATCATTAGCGCCTGGAAGGGTCGATTTAGGTGTTGGGAAAGCACCGGGAGGACTGAACCTATCGACACAAGCTCTTCAGGAAGATTATCAGGCGTCACGAAAGGATTTTTCTCAAAAATTAGTGGATCTCAACACCTATCTGACGGAACACACAAATGACTTGAATGCTCAGCCCATCCCGCGTATATCACCCGACATCTTCCTTTTAGGGGGAAGTACGGAGAGCGCTGAATTCGCAGCAAAACTTGGTATCTCCTTTGTGTTTGCCTTCTTTATTAATGGAGATGAAGCCTTATTAAAAGAAGCAAGAGAGACCTTCCAAACATATCAGAAAGCGGGCACCCGCCAGCAGTTCCTTCTTGCCATCACCGTTTCTGTAGCTGAAGATCACGAACAAGCACTCTCGCACATCAAACAAAAGGAAACAGTAAAGGTCTCCTTTTCCGATGGAAGAAAGCTGAATGTCACATCGTTAGAGGATGCAGAAAAACTGGTGAAAGAAACGGAGAAGGAACACTACAACATTCACGTACAAAAAACCGGCTACACCGCTGGCACAAAAGAAACCGTTCATCACAGGTTGACTGAGCTATCCGAGTCATACGATATCAATGAATTCATCGTGCTGTCGCCAATCGTAGATATTGATAAAAGGATCACGTCTATTACTTTATTAAAAGAAGCACTTGATCAAGAACAAACAAACCAAAAACCAATCAATCAAGAGGTGAACGTCTAATGTCAAACAGTCAAAAAATCATTTTATGGAGCAAAAATGGATGCAGTTATTGCAAGGACATTCAATCCTACTTCAACGAACAGCAGATTCCTTTTTCAACGATTGATGTCACAGAGCATGACGATTACAGAAACATTTTAGAAGCAAAATACGGTGTCCGCTATGTGCCTGTAGTTGAGATCAGCCATGATTCCCACGTGTATCAAGCATTGCTGAATCCAGATATCGAGACTTTAAGAAAAGCGTTAATCTGACATTACATTTTGAATGGAGGTTTGTCATGAGTCGAGATATTTTTCGCATCGCTACCGAAGAAGATGCACCAGCTTTTTTGGAATTGCTGTCCAGTGCATTTAAACCACTTGGTGAAATGGGCATCGATTGGCCCTCCACGAACGCCACGCTTGAAATGGTCACAGAAAACATTAAACAGTCCGCTGCCGTTGTATTAGAACGAGACGGCCGGCTCATATCTACCATCACCATACGTTTTCCTTGGGAGAGCACTGAGCCGGTCTCAGGCTATCCATTTGTTTGGTGGTTTGCGACAGCTCCTGATTTAGCCGGTCAAGGGATTGGAAATAAGCTGCTCGATTATGTAGAAAACACCTTGCTTAGGCAGACATATAAAGCGCCTGCATATACACTGGGCACTTCTGGCCGGAAACACCCTTGGCTTTTAGAGATGTACGAACGAAAAGGATATACAAAATATATTGAACGCGAGGCTGAAAATGGAGATTTAGGTGTTTTGATGTATAAAGTGCTTATCCCTGAACGCTTTGATCCAGACATTCTAGGGACACCACCCGCAGAAGAAAAAGTCGAAACGACTTCTACATAGGAGGTGATTCAACGTGGGTGAGTTTTTCAAATGGGAGTACGTAGTCACACTCTTTCCTAAAGTATTATCAGCCCTTCCAACGACCTTGCTGATTGTTTTATTTGCCACTTTGATTGGCAGCTTTCTTGGATTCATCCTTGCTTATTTTCGAATTGAGCGCATTCCTGTTCTGCACCAACTCAGTGCAGTCTATGTCTCTTTTATTCGCGGAACGCCTATCCTGGTTCAAATGTTTATTGTCTTTTATGGTCTGCCAGGTGTGCTCGCAGCAATTGGCCTTGATATCTCCATGTGGAACAAATTGATCTTTCTTTATATTACATATGGACTCAATACAGCTGCCTACTTTTCAGAAATATTCCGATCAGCCTTATCAAGTGTCCCAGCATCTCAATATGAAGCGGCTGCCTCAATCGGGCTGACGAAATGGCAGATTTATAGAAGGACACTCATTCCTCAAGCAGGTAGAATCGCGCTCCCGAATATTGGCGTAGCCATTGTCAACTTATTACAAAATACCTCCCTCGCCTTCACATTGGGCGTGATGGATATTATAGGAAAGGTTCAAACATTAGGGGCTTTATACTATCGCGTATTAGAAGGATACTTTATTGCTGCCGTCATTTTTATTTTGTTAAGTCTGCTGCTGGAAAAAGCGTTTGACCTATTGGAAAAACAGATCAATACACCGAAAACAAGAAAACAGCGTCAGACGACATTCGTTTCCTTAAAAAGACCCGAAACGGCTTTCACAGTCGAAAAGCGTGCGAAGTAAAACGAGGAGGATTTCACATGAAAAATAACAAACAATTCAAAAAACATTACATCATCGGTCTGCTTACACTTGGCTCATTGCTGCTTGCTGCCTGCGGAAATACGGAACAATCGAATGAAGTCAAAGCAGAATCAGCGAATAATGATCCAGATGCGAAGGAAATCATCGTTGGCACAGGGAATGCTTACCAGCCTTTCGTTTACTTAGATGAAAACGGCAAATTAACTGGCTATGAGAAGGCTGTATTAGTTGAAGTGGATCAGCTGCTTCCACAATATAAGTTTAAATATGAATCCTTCGAATTTAAAAATATTCTGCCCGCTTTAGATGCTGGTAAAGTAGATCTCGCTGCCCATCAATATGAAATCAATGATGAGCGCCAGAAGAAATATCTATTTGGAAAAGTTGGCTACACAGATTATACAAGCTATGTGGTTGTTGATAAAGCCTCCGGTCATGATTTTCAAAGCCTTGACGATTTGGCTGGACACAAAGTGCACACCTCTACAGGAAGTAATTTCGCTTATCTTCTTGAGCAATATAACAAAAAGCATGATCGGAAAATTGACATTGTCTACGGAGATGGCGGGAACGAGATTCTCGTCAAAAACCTTCAAAATGGCACAGTCGATGCGGCCCTGCTCACAAAGTATGACGTCAACAAGCTAAACAAACAATTTAATGCCAATCTAGTCACCTCTGGAAAGCCTGTAAACGTATCTAAAACGTATTATCTTTATCAAAAAAACAATACGAAACTTCAAAAAGACATTGATCAAGCATTACAAAAACTAATCGATAACGGCAAGCTCGCTGAATTGTCTAAGAAAATATTGGGCGGAGACTTTACTACATCATAAGAAAGGAGCGATCTGAGTGGATTTTGATGTTGCCTTTATGTTGCAGGCCTTTATAGCCGCACTTCATTATTTGCCAACGACATTGCTATTAGGCTTTCTCCCGCTATTATTTGGCTCTGTCTTTGGATTTGGTATTGCCCTTATCCGTTTTTATCAGGTGCCTGTATTGTCTCCCTTGTTCAAATGGTTTGTGGCTATTTTTAAAGCAATTCCGGTTGTCCTGATTTTGCTCGTATCTTATCTGCTTTTTTCCGATTCACTGGACCATTTGGCTGCATCTCTTTCTCTTCAGATTCGTTTCAGTGATTTGGACAGACGATGGATTGCCATTTTCGCCCTTACTTTATATGCCGTAAGCGGGTTATCTGAAATATTTCGAAGCTCTCTTGCATCTATTCCAAAGGGACAATTCGATGCTGCTCTATCCGTTGGTTTCACCAGCAGACAGGTTTTAAGAAGGGTCATCATACCGCAAGTCTTTCCCATCTCCCTTCCAATGCTGAACAACATGCTGATCAGTTTAATCAAAGCCTCTTCTCTCGTTTCTATGGTGTCTGTGGTCGATATTTTAAACGGCGCTTTAATTAAAGCCAATGTGAACTATCGTTATCTTGAAGCATACATCGCAGTTGCCCTGATTTACTGGGCCCTGTGTGCCTCTATCGAAGCCATTACAGCCGGATATGAGAAATATGGACACAAAAACAAAAGGAGACGATTGGCATGATTGATATCAAACAGGTGCATAAAGCGTTCGGTAAAAATCAGATTCTGAGAGGAATTGATTTAACGATAGAAAGAGGCGAAGTGGTCGTCATTTTAGGTCCGAGCGGTTCTGGAAAATCAACCTTTCTGCGATGCTTGAATTTTCTTGAGCGTGCAGATCAAGGAGAAATCAGCATTGATCACACGACCGTCAAGTTCAATCAAGCAAGACCTAAAGACATTCTCGCACTTCGCAGAAAAACCGCCATGGTCTTTCAGCAATACGATCTATTTCTTCATAAAACAGCAATTGAAAACGTCATGGAAGGTTTAGTCATTGCCCGTAAACAACCGAAAGATCAAGCCTATGACACAGCTCTCCAATTACTCACAAAGGTCGGATTACTGGAGAAAAAGGATGCCTATCCGCATCAATTATCCGGCGGACAGCAGCAGCGAGTCGGCATTGCACGGGCACTGGCTTTGAATCCAGAAGTCATTTTATTCGACGAACCGACCTCTGCATTAGATCCAGAACTTGTAGGAGAAACGCTTGATGTCATTAAACAGGTAGCACAAACCGGGGTCACCATGATCATCGTCACCCACGAGATGAGCTTTGCCTATGATATTGCTGACAGGGTGATTTTCATGGAGGATGGAGTCATCGTCGAATCAGGTACGCCGGAAGAAGTCTTTGAACAGACGAAAGAAGAACGTACAAAACAATTTTTAGCAAGATTCTCTTATTACCATTCATAAAATACAAGTCGATCCATGCGGTCGGCTTGTTTCTGTACAAAAATAAAAACCAGTCTGTTCTAGCCATCAGCCATCACATACTGGTTCTTCTCGTTAGTTCAATTCCTTCAACTGATCAATATAAGCAAGGGCAGCCTCAAATTCTTCGTCCGTATAACGCTGCTTGCTTTTAATGGTGAAGACCTTTTCCTTTATCTCATCTTCTGGCAGGTCATCAAAATATAAAATCGTTGAGACAAGCTCTAGGAAACGGGACGATTGCTCGTTCATCTGCTGCGTCAGCACTTTGAGGTCAGGCATGTCCACTTCACATTGATCGAGAAACTCTTTCCCATTGTCCGTCAGCGAATAGCGATATTGATAGTATCCGCCCTTTTTTTCCTTCATTTCGTCCAAGAATCCAAGGTTGCACAGCTCTTCAATTCTGAGCGTCAACTCCTCTGAATAGGGGCCATAAAAATGAAAATCGTATTTCTCGTAAAAAGGCAAATCTAGCTTTTTTGCTATGTAAATCATCTTTTGCAGCTTCTTCCGTCCAACGATTTCCCCTGATTCAGAGAATACCTTCATCAACTTTGCATGCTCTTTCAACAAATTCCCGACATCTCCTTTTTCAGTACTTCTTTATCCCAAACCAAGCAGCTTCATGATCGCCTTCTTTTCTTCAGCTTTTTCCGACATATCTACAATTAAGTCCATCGGGAAATAAAGTTTATGATCGGTTCTTCGTTTACCGGAAATGGCGTCAACAATATCTGACTGTCTCGACAGTTCTTTAATATGACCACTTTGCGTCAAAAGGTGAATTGGCAGCCTCTCTTCTTCCTCTCCTGGTCTATAAAAGTCATAGGGCAAGTCAGAAGACGAGTCGACCACTAAATAGTAGTCAGGATCAATTCCTGCCTCCTTAAACAAGGCGGTCAGCTTGAAATATTTCGTCATTTCTTCATTTGGATTAAACTCTGTATATTGGAACAATCGGCGGTTCATAAAACGGCGGCACAAATCGGCCAGCACGTGATCTTCTTCATCTTCCCACGCCTGAAAATAAAATAAAACAATAGATTCATCCAGCTTAATATAGTCCTCTGTGGTGACATTTCCCTCAAAGATTGAGTAAAAATGAACTGGGGCATGTGTAAAAATATAACCCGTTTCATGCAGCTCTTTTGCACGATGAAGGATTTTCGTTAAAATGACTTCAGCACTGCGTGTCACTGGGTGGAAATAGACTTGCCAGTACATTTGATAACGGCTCATAATATAATCTTCTACCGCATGCATCCCGCTCTGCTTCATCACAATCTGATCTTCTCTCGGGCGCATCACACGTAAAATACGTTCCATATCAAAGTGGCCGTAGCTGACGCCTGTATAGTAGGCATCACGCTGCAAATAGTCCATTCGGTCGGCATCGATTTGACTTGAGATCAAACTAACTACCTGTTTGTTTTGATACGTTTTGGCAATGACTTCAGCCACATGCTTCGGGAAATCATCACTCACCCGGCGGAGCACTTCATTGACTTCCGTCTGCCCTAAAATAATATCTCTTGTAAACGATTCATGGTCTAAGTGGAAGACCTTTTCAAAGGAATGAGAAAATGGACCATGTCCGAGGTCATGAAGCAAGGCTGCACTAAGTACAAGCTCGCGCTCTCCTTCATCCCATTCCGGCCGCCCTTTAAACACATCATCCACAATTCGTCTCACAATCTCGTATACACCGAGTGAATGATTGAATCGGCTGTGTTCTGCACCATGAAACGTCAAATACGTGGTTCCTAGCTGTTTAATCCGTCTCAGGCGCTGAAATTCTCTTGTTCCTATTAAATCCCATATTAATGCGTCCCTTACGTGAACATAACGGTGCACAGGATCTTTAAATACCTTTTCCTCAGATAATTTACCTTTTGGATACGCCATCGTTTCGTCCCTCTTTTTTTAAGACGTGTTTCTATTATATCGGGTAACTTTTCCCGAAAACATCCTTGAATTTGCTGGTGAATGTGTTCTCAAAGATTGCATGGACGTAAAAAGCCCGACCTGACAGGGACGGACCTCTTTTTAGGTCGACTGAACACATTCAGTGACATTTATTGATTTTTTTTTGAACCTTTTCGAGTAATTCATCTTCTGTTGGTGCGGATAATGGGCGATTGTTCACAAACGCAAAAGCCTTTTTTCGTCCTGGACCACAATAAGATTGACAGCCAATCTCAATTTTTGCATCAGGGTCAACCGATTTGAGTCGAGGCAATAACGTCTTTAGGTTCGTCGCATCACAATCGTCACATACGCGAAACTCATTAGCCATGGTCTTACGCTTCCTTTCAATGATGATACTTCATTCTATATGAAACAGTTGGACAGCCAATCGTGATTAATATACCACCCAACATTGTACATCGAAGCGGCTGGACTTGCAAGACGCTTTGCCGTCCCAATGACGCGCTTACATAAAAGCTAGTATTTTCCACTATCCTTTTAGCAAACTTGTATAAACCATCATGAACTTGGCTAATCTAATACCATCAAATCATATGGGGGTTTAAACACATGTCAAAACAAAGACAAGATGCTTGGTCAGAGGAAAATGATCTCCTCTTGGCAGAAACCGTCTTACGTCACGTCAGAGAGGGCAGTACGCAGCTAAATGCGTTTGAAGAAGTAGGAGACAAGCTGAACCGCACCTCCGCAGCATGCGGATTTAGATGGAACGCTGTCGTGAGGCATCAATATGAAAAAGCGTTGGCACTTGCCAAAAAACAGCGAAAACAACGGATGCGCGCACTTGGCAATGGCCAGCCTGCGAAAAAACGATTACTTTATCAGCCGCAAGTAGAAGAAACGGTCACTCAGGAGGAATTCTCACAGGAATTGGAGCCAGCAAAGGAAGAAACATTTGCACCAGCTGCTGAAACTGCCGAACAGCTTCAGTTTGTGGATCAAAGCTACAATGAAGAGTTAGCTAGTTTATCACATTTATTGTCACAGGCTTCTCCTGCCCCAAATACCGCAGAGAAAAAGCCGGAAGCGAATCCATTTAGGCAGCATCAAGAATTAACCATCGACGATATCATTGATTTCTTACGCCGTTATGAAGGCGATGGTCAGCAATCCACTGCCTTACGTATGGAAAACAGCCGCTTAAAACGAGAAAACAATGAGCTTTCTCATAAAGTCTCGCAGCTAGAAGCTGAAGTGAAAAAGCTCGAAAAGGATCAGCTCACGATTCAAGAAGATTATGAAACACTCGTCAAAATCATGAACCGTGCAAGAAAACTAGTTTTGTTTGAAGAAGACGATAGTGCCGCACCAACCTTTAAAATGGACCGGAACGGCAACCTCGAAAAAATGGCAGAATAACAAAAAGTGCTCCCCGCCTCGGGAAGCACTTTTTTAAATGCCCAAAAATAGCATCACACTAAAAAGGACATTGATCAAAAACACGAACATAAAAATATACTTGACCTGCCTTACTTGAAAATCACCAAACATAAAAATATAAAGACCTGCGATGCCAAGTGTTAGTACAGGCTGAAGAAATGGCACTAAAAGCGAAATGCCGTAGCCGGCTCCCATGATGACAGGAAGCCATAGTAAATAGAGGTAACCGCCATTTTTGGATTTCAAGAAACCACTCCCTCTCTTTCTTCTATCTGCTTGATTTCAGGCTGAACAAACTTGAGTCCGGCTATTGTGCGGCCGCGTTTTTGTGATGTCCAGACCACAATCGCCGGCTGCTCTGTCAGAGATTCTGTATCAATGGTGATTAGCACTTTGTCATGTAATTCAATTGAAGCCTCTGACTCGATTTTACACCCAGATAAACTAATATCATGTATGTTCACCGGCACCTTCTCTTCTAACCGGTCCTCATAGACTAGCGTGCCTGCCACACCTTGCAACGGTCTTCTCATCCATTTGCGCCGAATAGCCTTTGGTACTTTCTCCGATTCTCTTACAAAGCGGAGAAATGTCCGAACAGCATAGGATTTTTTCTCACGATCCGTTATCGATACGTGCTCTCGTGTGAATAAGAAGCGGATCAGTGATAGGTACTGTGATTTTTCTGTGTCAGTAAAAGCCACACCAACCATCAGCTTGTCTCCCTCCGGATGACTCCAGACCACATCACATGCCACACTTTCATTCTCTGAAAAGAATAATTGCATTTGTCCTTGATTTAGAGAAGAAGCTTGATCCGATGGAATGGATAGACGCGCACCTGAATCACTCATATCTAGTAGAAAACAAGCAATCGACTCATCTTGATGATCGGAACGAAGATGCCCCTCTTTTTCAATGACAAACCGCTCTGATTTTCGATAACGCGGACGATCAAACGCCACAATAAGTGCCATGAACAGCCCTGCACCGTTATAAAGTACCCAAAAAATATTAATCAACGTGAGATCAGCATTCATCGTCCCATTTACCTTCATATCGTATCCTATTTTCACAAGGACAAGCAATGAGAGTAGCAAGAAGATCAAATGAGGAATCATCGTTTTCAAATGAAAATGTCTCTTGTCCGTTTGAATTCCCTTCGGTGTGACAAGGAATTCAACCCTCTTCTTCAAAAATAGCTCACTTAAAGCCACACCAGCCAGGTGGAATGCCATAGAGCTTTCGTAAATATGACTCCAAAACATACTTCTTTTTTGATTCGACACCAGTTTAAACGCTAAATACGAACTAAAGAACGCCGGCAGCCAAAACATGAAAATGGACTGAAAATCGGCCCAGAAACTTTGAATACCAAATAATAAAAACAATATCGGTGTAAGAATGTAAATCATTTTAAACAAACCGTTAAACCAATACACAATGCCATCTAAATAAAGAACGCGCTGCATAAGCGTTAAGCCGCGAACCTTCAATGGATTAAACTTACGGGCGCACTGAATGTTCCCTCTCGACCACCGGTCTCGCTGCTTTAACAGATCAAGCCAGCTTTCAGGTGCCAGACCGACAGCTAATACCTCTCCGACAGACACAGATTTGAACTTCCCTTGGAGAAGCATTCCTGTCGCCATGTCTTCTGTAATTACCCCAGTAGCAAATCCGCCAATTTCCTCTAATGCTGTTCTTCTAAATACCGTATTACTCCCGACATACATGACCGCATTGAATCGATCTTTACCAGCTTGGAGGGTTTGCATGAAAAAGTCCTGCTCATTTGGAATTCGATCCTTCGAGAACATATTATATTGGAAAGGATCTTCGTTATAAAATGCTTGTGGAACTTGAACAAACGCAGTCGCTCCATCATGAAAGTAAGGCACTGTCTTTTCTAAAAAGGCAGGAAGGGGGACCATATCAGCATCAAGTGTGAGAATCAACTCCCCATTCGTTTGAGACATCGCATGGTTTAAATTCCCCGCCTTAGCAAACTTGTTATCTGTTCTTGTCAGATAATGAACACCAAACTCAAAAGCAAGCTGCTCTACAGACTCCCTCTTGCCATCATCACATAAATAAATATGGACGCTGCCTTTTGGATAAGACAGATTCAAACAACCTGCAACCGTGCGCTTTAGCACTTCAATTGGTTCATTATATGTAGCTATGAAAATATCAACTGTTGGCAGCCTTTCAAGATCACTGATCATGACTTGTTTCCGATTTGAAGGCTTCCAAACAAGTGTATAAAACACAAGCAGCTGTAAAAATCCAATACATTCACAGGCCACAAGCAAGATGCCCATTATCATATTAAATGTACCTTCATGCGGCAGTGTAAAGAAGAGACGCCAGCAAATATATGCGGCATTTGTTAACACACAGAGCACAATGATGATTTTTTTAATCGCAGAGGCTATCGGCTGAATACGATACATCACATACAACAAAGACAAAACACAAAGCATAAACAGCGGGTAATACGTGGTGATGAATGACAATACATTTTCCTTCTTTCTTATGTCATAAAGGACTATCACATAAATAAAATTTCATAACAAAGGAGGGGATTTTTTTATAACATTGCCCCTCCAAATCTATTCAAGTAGCCAAATCAACTATTATTTCCACAATCTATCTAACTGATTCGAATAAAAATCAATGGCCTTTCGATAACTCAAAATAGCAGGATCGTTTGTCGTCTCAGTTAAACAGTTCAGTAATATTTCCATCGCTTTGCTATGTTCCTTCAAATTATACAAAGTCATGGCATAAAACGTTTGAATGGCTTTATTATGCGGATAAGCTTCCATCGCATGCAGGAATATCTGTTTTGACTTTTCATATTCCCCTAAGGTTCTGTATGTACTTCCTAACCCTAGTAAAGCGTCTTCTAGTTCTTCTGAAGACAATCCTAACTCAATGGCCCTTTCATAAAAAAAGACAGCTTGTTTTTCCTTTCCTAACACATCATAACTCCAAGCACATTGATAGTGAATGGAGGCATGGTCTGGATACTCTTCTACAAGACGGGTGAGCATGTCATTGGATTCTTGAAGATGGCCACTTTCTCGAAGTTCAATGGCTTTCAGAAGTTTCGTTTCCATTACATCACCCCTAATTTTTAAGATGGAAAGATGTGTTTACGAGAACACTTTCTCATTTCGCTCAATCATCCGCGTCATATTTTTCTCAAACTCTAGCTGTTCCTCGGTGGTCAGTCCTGAAGCTGTCAGTTGTTCGCTCAGCTTTTGGAGTTCTTCTAGTAAAAGACGCATGAGAAGCGCACAGTCAATTGGTTCTCCAGTTAATTCTGATAGGGATGCCATCGTATCCGGCTGTATATCAGGGAATACCGCTTTCACCTCATGTCGTTTATCCTTTAAGGCCACCTCATAAAAACGGCGAATCAAATCAGCTCGTTTTCGACCGCTTCCATCTGCACACAAATAGATTTGCACAGCGACCCCTCCGCGTAATCTACGCTGAGAAATGCCGGCAAATTTCTTCCCATTGATACTCAAATCGTAGCTGCCTGGACAGTAAGAGCCGACAATTTCATAAGCTTCAATGTCCACCTCATACACCGACAGCATCCGGCGGATCAATTCCACCATCGCATCATACCCGCGGTCAATATCAATGCCCTTCTTTTGTTCAGCAAAGATTAAAGACACATTCAGTACGCCTTCATCCAGTACCACAGCAAGACCGCCTGAATTGCGCACAATCACACGATATCCTTCATCCTCAAGCAGCTTTACACCATCTTGGAGAAAAGGAAGTCTTGTATCCTGAATCCCAAGCACAATCGTATTGTGATGCACCCAAGAACGGGCTGTCGCTGGTGAGAGGCCCTTCCCCACCGACGCGCAAAGCGTATCATCCATCGCAAAGGATTGCTTTGGGTCTACATAGAGACCTAGGCTCGATTGATCTATGATTCGCCATGTCGGCTGTGTCAATAACTCAATAGGTTCATTTTTCATGTCCTGCATATCCTCTCGTTCATAAACTGTGTTTATTATACCATGGGAGGAATGGAGGGAGAATGCAAAAAAGCTCCATAACATTTGGCGTCACAGAGCGTTTCAGTTGGATGATTTGGTTTTCTTATTCTTCCTTTTCGAGATGAAATAAACAGCTGCAATTAAAACGACAGGAACCCCAACCACGAGGCATGCAGCGATCAATGTATTCCACGGCAAATTGATCATCTCCTTAATAGACTAAACTTCTATGAAACAGCCCTCATTTACCCAGCTCAACAAGTCTTCAGCCACCAATTCCGCATGCTGAGGGTCCATCACACCAGCATCGACGATCCACACTTTTTTCTCCTCTTCTGCCTGCCGCATGAGAAATACTCGCCCGCCGCCATCGTCGCCAATTGCTGCATAGCCGCTTGCATACTGCTGAACCTCCCACGTTGCATTGCGTTCCACTATGTCCTCAGTTCCGTATAGTAGAACATCGCCTCCAACAGAACATCCATTTGTCTGTTTCAGCAATTCCTTATAAGCACGGGGCAGTACCATGTTTAGCTGGGATTCTGCCTCTTTGATATGTATGTCACTTGCTGGTTTGTTCACGTGCAAATTTAGGATTTGAGTTAAATTGAGCATTTTAAGAGCCTCCTCTATGTTAAGCTGCTGATTTTTTCATGCCCCGTTTATACATCTTTAAAAGAAAATAGCCTCATCTAGAACTATAGACAGCCATTCTATCTATTACAACATTTCTTTTAGCAAACTCTCTGCTTTATGTAATTCATCTAGAAAGGGGTTTAAATAATCATTGTAACTATCCAAATAAGCTCTTACCCCGCCAATGATCAACATCTTTTGGAGATCTTCATTGTTCTGAATGATCCTTTGTGCATCCTTATATCTTTTGTATATTAATTGGAGAACACCTTGATTGATTTTTTGGGAATAGTCTTTTTCTAGGATGTTGATGACGGTTTGGATTTGTTTTATTAGTTCTTGTTTTTTGTCCATAAAACTCTCCTATTTCAATTTTTTAAAGTGGCTGCATTTTAGGACATAGGAAAATGTGATGTCTAAGTTATTATTACTTGGATATATTAAAGACCCTTTCTTGAAAAGGGTCACATGCGTTTTACGTTACTCTTTTTCTAAAGCTCCATTAATATAACCATTAACTGATTGAATGAGGCCGACGTCTCCTTTTATTGTTGCTGTTACCTCCCCTGTAATAGTAATTTCAATTAAATCTTGGTCATTTTTATTTATTTCAATGTTCCCTCTATATGTATCTGAAGATGTTTTTATTTCTAAAGAATGGATATCAAAAATGTCCACCTCGAGAGAAATCGAATTGTAACCTAATTGACCCCATTTTTTCGGAGGATTTTCCGCATAATACGGCATATCAAAATGCAAAGTCACTTTTCTACCTTCCTCTTTAATATGGATACCTTCAATTCGTATGTTTTCTAAGTTGGGAACCTCTTTGTATAGACTTTTTAAAAAGAAGTTTTCCTCTAATTTTTCAAACCACATAATATCACCTCTAATTATTTTTTAAATGGATAATGCTCTTTAGTCCCTGGGACTTTTCCTGTTCTAGGATTATCAAAGGGTCGTACATTAAAGTGGGGCCCTTGTCCACCTTTTTTATGACCTGCACTATGATCTTGTATGATAATTTTTTGACCCTTGTTATTAGTATATAGATACTCTTTAGTCCAAATAATTTTACCATATTCGTCTTTTATTACACGCCCACCTTCATGAGGAGCGGTTCGCATCTCTACACGCCGAATTGATTCAGGATGTTGAGATCTTAAAATGCCAGCATCCTTTTTAGCTTCATTAAGAGCACCATGTCTGCTAGGAAGTTTCACTATGGTCTTAGAGCTTTTACCAGCCTTTGGAACCCTCTTAGCTGCTTTCTCCCCTTTAATAATCTTAAAAACATATTTCCCCACTTTAACAATGTTGGTGCTTGGAACCATGTACATCCCTGATACCAAACGATCCATATCCGCGACTTTATCACCTGTAATTGGATCTCTTCCTGTAATAACCCGAATTGCATCGTTTATTCCTGTAAATTCAACCGCTTTATTTAAAATATTTTGGGGTTTATCGCCTGTTTTTACATCAGAAATCGGTTTAACGCTCTCAATCGTTACTTTGTTTTTTTCTGATATTCGTAACCGATACAGCATTCCATCTCGCATGACGTCAACCGTTTTGGCATGTTCGAAGTTGATCTTTTTGTACTCATTTATGTTGTATACTTTTCCATTTAAAGTTAATGTGGTTTGATTGATTTTACTAGACGGCGTTTCCCGAACAACCGTCTCCACATTCGCTTGTTGTTTCTCTTTCAGTTTCTTCAGCATGATGAGCATTGGATTGTCTTTTGGGTTGTCTATTTTGTCGTTCAATCCACTGATGGTGCTGCTTACTTTTTCTTTTTTTCCATCTTTGAAAATAGATCCCTTTTGATAGCTTGTGATGTCGATTTTTGGGCCGGTGAACATGGTACTTAAGGTATCTATGTATTGCTTCATTGTTTGAAGGGAGCTTTTGGTTTCATGTAAAGCACTTGTCTGCTCCCTGTCAAATGCATGAAGCAGACCAATGGTTCTTGAGGTCTCAAGCCATGCCTTTTGATAGTTTTGCTGAAAAGCTGATTCGTCTACACTTGGCAAGTGAACAATATGACCAACTCTGCCGATGGCGTGGTTTACCTCTGATACGATTTCAGAAATCGTACGTTCAGCTTTTTTTAAGCCTTGATCAAGATCATCTTCGATAAACGCTTGTGAGATAAAGCCGTGCTCGTTTGATTCTAGTGCATGAAGAGCCTGCTTTGTGTTTTTTAATGCAGCGCTATATTCCTCAATGACGACCTGAAAGAATTGCAGGAAGGGAATATGGCATTCTGTATAAAAGGCGCGGATAGCTTGTCCTGCTTCTCCCTTTAGTGCGCCATCGAGTGAGATGATGTGATGGATTTGTTTTTCTATGGAGCTGATTTGCTGTGACTGCTGATTTAACGCATTCAGCGTTTGATCTATTCCGTTTATTAGCGCAAAGGCGTCAAGGGTTTTCATTGCGTTCTCCTTTATTTTCTTTTACTGCTGGAAGCAAGCGCCTTGTCCGTTTCAATCATGGTGTTCACCGCTTGTTCTGTTTGTACAAGCTGTTTCTGAAGGATGCCTATATAGGAATTACTTAATTCGTTCAGCTGTTGATTGATCTTTGCTAATGAGTCTGCTGTCAGGAGCTGATTTTTTCCTTTGATGGTTGTTGGAAGGGCTGCATTCATTTGAGTGCCTGATTGTTTTGCTTGCTGTAATACTCGTTTGACCTGACTGGCATCTATTTTAATTTCTCTCGTCATGTGACTACCCTCTTTTTTCTTCCAGTTGTTTCTGCTTTTCTTTCTCTATTTTTCTTTCAACCGAATGAATTTCATGTTCTAACGATTGGATCTCTGATGTTAGGTCATTGATTTTCTCATCAATTCGATTTAATAGATTGGTTAGCTGTACACCTTTTATTTCCTGACTGGCGGAAGCCATTTCGTCTCGAATGTCATCAAACGTGTCTGCCAAATGGCCAAACCATGTTTGTGATGTCAGATCTGGATGAGTGATTTTCTTGCTGGCATCTGACAGGGTTGATTTTGCCTCTTTGATTTCTTTGCGGCACATGTTGAGTTCGATGATTTGTTCTTTTTTTATAGATATATCTGCCTTTAATGAATACAAGGCTGTTTTATAACCGATGATTGCTCCAGATATCGTCAAACACCTCTATCCCTTAAATAGTCCTCCGTTATGTTACCATTTACTAGAACAAGAGGCATATGATCGAAAGTGAATTTACCAAAAAATGAATCGTACGTATTGGGTTTTAATACCTATTTCTCGCGCACAAAAAAGCTGAATTCATTTACTGAATCCAGCTGTTTATTGCTTATTTGAGCGAATCACTCGCTGATGCTGATGGATGATCGCTAAATGAGGTGTCTTTCTTTTCAGGAATATAATTGAGAGAGAAACCAACAAGACTAAAAAAGGCACTTAACACCAGTGTTGGGTTTTTGAATAGATTCGTACTCGCAATAATCATATCACCCTTTTGCAAGAGAATCCCTAGTATTTGACCGAATACCAACAGGGCTCCTGACGTTAAGAACAGGACAAGCAGCACTTTAAATAATAATTCCATTAATGCTCTCATGTGTTTCTCCTTTCTATACTGGAAGTATTCCCATTCCGATGAGCCAGCCAATTCCCACGATCGGCAGCATATAGTAGAGAATCAGCGGTATAAATGTTTTCTCAGGTTTGGCTCCTGCAAGACCAGAAGCAATGAAAATCGATCCTGATGCCGGCGGGGAAGCGCCTTCTGTCGATGAAAAAGCAAGAATGGCGACAACAGCCACAACTGGATCAACTCCGACTGAGACTAAAGCTGAAAACGAGACAAGTCCAACAGCTGTTAATGTGGCTGTTGAAGATAATGGTCCAGCCACCAGCGTGACAAGAATTCCCACAATGAGTACCATGAGCCATTTCGGAATGGTAAGTACTGATGTGATTTGCGTCAAATCTTCTGCCAATCCTAATTCAGCAAGCACCTGACTTGCCGCAACAGCAAACAGCATCAAGGCACCGATCGTTGTAAATTTAGGAATGGCCGACTTGAAAAACTGAGACCAATCAAGTGCAGACGCCTTTTTTCTCCCGATCGTTAAACTAATCAACATCATGAGAATCGGAATCCACGTAATTAAAGAAATTTGATCCATTGCCTCTGGTCCAATGTTTGGATTACTTTTTAAGTAGTTTGCCAGTGGACCAATTGTGATAATGATAGGAATCAAGGCACCGAAAAAAATAAAGATCGACTTCCACCCTTGTTTCACAGCTTCCCTAAAAGGAAGAATATCATCTGGCGGCATGGCCTGAATTTTATTCTTTTTCACCAGAATATACACCAAAATAAATCGGTATACGACTTGATACAGTCCTCCTATGAGAAGCGCAATATATAAATCTCCCTCAGATACAAGGGCTGCAATTGGTGCAAACCCCAGCATGATAAACATGGAAGAGTTTGGAGGCAGTGCCGCTCCAAGTCCGCCATTCCCTGCTAAAATGGTCGCTGTATGGGTTCGGCTCCAGCCTGATTTAATCATCCAAGAGGCCGTGATAGAGCCAGTGGCAGCTGTGTTTGCAGAATTTGAACCTGAAAGAGCACCTAAGACTGCTGAGCCTAACGTACTCATATAAGCCGCTCCACCAGGAAGTTTACCTACAACCGAATTTAAGATTCGCAAGAGTGCATGAATTAATTCCAGCTTTTCAATTAAATAAGCCATGAATACAAATGCGACAGCTGCATAGAGCACCTCATATGTGGATGCAAATTTTAATCCATCCCAGAAAAGTCTTAATGCATCCAATCCGCCAAATAATGTGGTTGCAATAAAGCCTAATAGCATGGCTTCTCCCATATTCCGTTTCACGACGACATTCCATATAATGATGACAGCTATGAATACAATCAACGCAATAAAACCCATATCGTTTTTCGCCTCCCCTTTGTTAAATAAAACGCTTACAATTTATTACCCCTGCTGCATCACGTCAATGACTTCTTCCCAGCTGGCCGGCTTTTTCCCATTAAACCGTTCAACGAATTGAAAGTCTGCTAATCTCTCTAGCTTCTGTTGCGCTGCCCGAGACATGCTGGCATCAACCTCTGCTTCATCTAACATTTCAATAGAGCCAAGGAGCTCGATCGCTCGTCGTTTTGCATGTAATGCACTCCCTGTCACAAGACGGTTCATGGTCTCTTCAAAACTTTTGCTATCCATTGTATCGCTTAATGAAGAAATCACTTGTTGTTCCACATTATATTTTTTGGAAATTTCCAAAAATTCAATCATGAGACCAACGATCCCCTTCATATAAACACTTCTGATCAGCTTTAAGGCAGAAGCATCTCCTGGCTGGTCACTGATTTTTGTGATATTCATGCCATAAGCATTCATTACTTTCATGAATTGGTCGGTTCCGCTGCCGCTTGCCGTGATCGGAACCTTGTGTTTGTTGACTGGAAGAGGCCCTAGCATGGCAGCATCTACGAATAGAGCTTTTTGCTTTTCAATTTCATTGGCCACTTGCTTTTTAATGTCTGGTGTTGATGCTGACACATCTACATATACTCGATTCTCTTTCAAACTTCCCGATACAGATTGGGCCACTTCTAAGGTTTTATTCGCTGGCACAGCTGCAATGACAATATCAGATTTCTCAATGACTTCGCTGATACTGCTGGTTAATTGAACTCCTGTCTGCGATGCTTTTTCTTTCAACGCTCCAGCCAATTTCTCATTTTGTAACAGTACATCATACGCATAAAATTGATCTAATCCTTCTGTTTTCAATCCCGTTGATAGCTCATATGCTGCTTCTCCATAACCGATAAAGCCTATCTTCATCACCGATTCTCCCCTATTCCTGAAATTTTTTCAATTTGCCTGCCAGCCATGCAGGTGCTAAGAGACTAGTGTCTTGCTTTCCTTCGTCCATATATTGTTGAATCGTGTTTAATCTCTGATTTTCATACGCTTGTTTCTCTTCCGCTAGTGTGAGCATGTGTTCCGCCTTCTCCTGTGGAACGATGACGACTCCATCATCGTCAGCAATGACTAAATCACCTGGTGCTACTTTGACACCGCCGCACGAGATGGTTTGATTCAATTCCCCAGGACCATCTTTAAAAGGTCCGTTTGGCATAAACCCCTTACTGTATATCGGAAAAGCCAGCTCCTCTAAAGCGAGTTTGTCGCGAACAAGCCCGTCAATCACGATTCCTTCTATTCCTACAGCCTTTGCTACACCTGCCATCAATTCCCCTAAATATGCATGACCTTTATGGTCTTTTCCATCAACAATCAGTACATCTCCTTCTTTAGCAGAGTAGATCGCATGATGAAGAAATAAATTATCCCCTGGCCGTAAGCTAACGGTAAAAGCAGTCCCTACTATATTCATGCCTCTTGCAACAGGTTTAATTTGATGATCCATCGCTCCGGTGCATCCCATCACGTCTGACAGCAAGGTTGAGTTAAGCTTTCTTGCCCGATCTATTAGATCATTTGACACGAATTGAACAGTACTCATTGTTTCCATCATCCCCTTTGAGTTATATTCGTTACATTAAACTTTATTAAAGTGATATATATTACTTTCGTGACACGATCATACCATCTCGATTTTATTTAGTAAAGCGCTTTCATAAAAATTAAATGAAAAAAATGAGTCACCACACGACTAATGTGTTGTGTGATAACTCATTTTCGTTAACATATGATTGATTTGATCTAAACGTGGTTTTGTCCTTTCAGGGTCATTAATGGCTAAGGCACTTAAAATATAATCTACGATAAAGATAGCAGATACGACAGAGTTATGAGAGCCCACACTTGCTGAGGAACATGGTAATACATATTGTGCATACTTAGTTAGTGGAGAGCTGTAGCTGTCTGTAATTAAAAGCACTTCCACCCCATATGACTTCGCTGCCTCCAGCAAGTCCTTTATACGCTTTGCATAGCGAGGATAGCTGACCGCTATAATGAAATCATCAGATTGAAAATGAACGAGATCATCCACCCAGTCGCTTTTGTCCGCATCAATATATTGACAGTTCCCCAATAGCCGATTGATTCCAAATGACAGATACTCGCCAACAGGTCTTCCACTTCGGGCACTTGTACACAGAACCTGGCGGGAGCTGGCTATTTTTTCAACAATATGCTTAAAGTTTTCTTCCGTGATATTGTCTAAAGCATACTGGATATTTTGAAATTGCAGCTCTACATGGTTATGCAGAAGCTTACTTTTATTTGAATGCTTGAGGTTCGCTTCAAGTCTCGTTTGAGGGGCAGCTTTATGCTTCATGTTTGATTGAAGCTCTTTTTGAAGCTCAGAGAAACCGGAATACCCTAAAGCAGCAGAGAATCTCATGATGGTAGCTGTACTCGTCCCAACTTTTGAAGCCAATTTATCTACGGTTAAAAACGCGACCTCCATCGGATTGTGCACGATATAATCTGCAATTCTCCTTTGTGCCTCTGTTAATCCCGCGACCTTATGCTGAAGCTTATGTATTAAATCGTTCATTATAGCACCTGCCCATTCTATCGGCTTTATCTACGATCAAATTTTTTCTTTTCCCCTATATTGTACACATTTGTCATCAAAAAAACAGCCAGCACGAATCTATCGTACTGGCTGCCTTTGTCGAGATCATTATAGTGCTTGAGCTGCTGTGATAAGCGCAAGATTGTAAACGTCTTCGGCATTACAGCCTCTTGAAAGATCGTTTACTGGCTGGTTTAAGCCTTGTAGGATTGGACCTACAGCTTCAAAGTTACCTAAACGCTGTGCAATTTTGTAACCGATGTTTCCAGCTTCGAGGCTAGGGAAAACAAATACGCTAGCATCGCCTTTGATGACGGAATCTGGCGCTTTTTTCGCTGCTACTGAAGGAACGAAAGCTGCATCGAATTGGAATTCTCCATCAAGTACAAGCTCAGGTGCCTTTTCTTTTGCAATGCGAACTGCTTCAGATACTTTTTCTGTTTCGTCTGATTTTGCTGAGCCTTTTGTAGAGAAGCTAAGCATTGCCACACGTGGTTCGATATCAAACATTTTTGCTGTGTTTGCACTTTCAATCGCAATTTCAGCTAGATCCTGGCTGTCTGGAGCAATGTTGATTGCACAGTCAGCAAACACGTACTGCTCTTCGCCGCGAGCCATGATGAAGACGCCAGATGTTTTCTTTACGCCTTCTTTTGTTTTTATGATTTGAAGTGCTGGACGCACTGTGTCAGCAGTTGAGTGTGCCGCACCGCTCACAAGTCCGTCTGCAAGACCTTTATACACAAGCATTGTACCGAAGTAGTTTTCATCTAGTAATGCTTTTCTTGCTTGCTCTTCTGTTGCTTTGCCTTTACGTCTTTCGACGAAAGCTTGTACAAGCTCTTCAAAACCTTCATATGTATGAGGATCATACACGTCAACACCAGCAAGTGTAAGACCTAATTCTTTTGCTTTTGCTTCGACTTCTTGTTTTTTACCTACCACAATTGGCTGTAATACTTTGCCATCTGCTAGTTTTTGAACGGCTGTTAGAATGCGTTCGTCCATTCCCTCAGGAAAAACGATCTTTACTCCTTTACCTGCAACCTTTTCCTGAACTGTTGAAAAAATATCTGCCACTACAATACCCTCCTTGATTTTACAAAAAAAGCGTTCTCTTTTAAGCATACTCTTCTTCTACCTAAATTCAAACTACCAACTTATATTATAGCGCTTACAAATTAAATTCTTATTTTTCAAACTAATTTAATCAATTTTGATAAAAGCTGTTTTCTTCGTTCAAGTTTTGATCACATCTCCATTTGGACAAACTATGTTATAGTTGGAACAGATGGAAAACTGTTAATAGGAGTGAAAGAAATGAGCGAACAACATACAACAAATGAAGCAGCTCAAACACTAGATGGCTGGTATGCGCTGCATGATTTTAGAACGATCGACTGGACAGCTTGGAAGCTGCTGACAAGTGATGAGCGCCAAGCCATCATTCATGAGTTCACAGGTCTATTGGAAAAATGGAAAACAGCTGAGCAAGATAAAGCTGGAAGCCAAACAATCTATAGTATTGTCGGCCAAAAAGCAGATATTATGCTCATGATTTTACGTCCGACAATGGAAGAACTAGGTGAAATTGAACTTGAATTCAACAAAACACGACTAGCAGAGTTTACGATTCCAGCTTATTCGTATGTTTCAGTTGTTGAGCTCAGTAACTACTTAGCAGGAGGCGGCGATGGCGGAGATCCTTACGAGAACCCGCATGTACGTGCGCGCCTATATCCAGAGCTTCCTTCTTCTCAATACGTGTGCTTCTATCCAATGGATAAAAGACGTTCTGGCAATGACAACTGGTACATGCTTTCCATGGATGAGCGTAAATCTCTTATGAGAAGCCATGGCTTAATTGGCCGAAGCTATGCTGGAAAAGTAAAACAGATCATTACAGGTTCTGTTGGTTTTGATGATTATGAGTGGGGCGTTACCCTTTTCTCTGATGATGTGCTCCAATTTAAAAAATTGGTTTATGAAATGCGCTTTGATGAAGTCAGTGCACGCTATGGCGAATTCGGTTCCTTCTTTGTTGGAAACCGATTAGCAAACGAGCAGCTGGCGTCTTATTTCCATGTATGATAAACTCTTAAGGCTTCGGATCTTTCCGAAGCTTTTTTATGTATTTGTTTAGAAAGGTGATCACATCATGAGAAACTTCCCCATCGCTATTTTTGCATTAACACTCGGTGCGTTTTCGATTGGCATGACTGAATTTGTCATCATGGGCCTTTTGCCAAATGTCGCAAACGATCTTCATGTATCAATTTCTGCTTCAGGACAGCTGATTACTGGATACGCACTTGGTGTCGCAGTTGGCGGACCTATATTAACGTTATCGACTGGGAAAATGTCGAGAAAACGTCTCCTCATTCTGTTAATGATTCTTTTCGTGGCGGGAAATGCTGCTGCCGCTGTCTCGACCTCTTATGGTCTATTAATGGCCGCCCGTATTTTAACGTCATTTGCTCATGGAACGTTCTTTGGCGTCGGAGCCATTATGGCTGCACGGCTTGTGCCTAAAGAGAAAAGTGCAAGTGCGATCAGCTTCATGTTTACAGGACTGACGGTAGCCAATGTACTCGGTGTGCCGTTCGGTACCTTTATAGGAAATCAATTCGGCTGGCGTATGTCTTTTCTAGTCATTGCCGTCATTGGTCTCATTTCCTTAATCGGTATCATCAGCTTAGTTCCGAATCAATCAAAGGAAGAAGTATTGGACATTCGAAATGAAGTATCCGTCTTGAAAAAACCACAGGTACTCGTTTCCTTTGCGATGACCATCTTTGGTTTTGCTGGTGTTTTTACAGCATTTACGTATATCAGCCCAATCCTGCTGCAAGTCACTGGCTTTCAGGAAAATGGGGTAACGCTCATCCTTGTCCTATTTGGACTTGGGGTCACCATCGGGAATTTAGTTGGCGGAAAGCTTGCTGACTGGAAGCTGATGCCGAGTATTATGATGACACTGATCCTACTCATTGCTGTCCTGTTATTGTTTACAGTCACTTCCGAATTCAAAGTGCCTGCCGTGCTGACCATTTTTGTTTGGGGAATCATTTCATTTATTCTTGTTCCTACCTTGCAATACCGCACGATGAACATGGCACATGAAGCACCGACACTCGCATCGACGCTCAGCCATTCTGCCTTTAATATTGGGAATGCCGGCGGTGCAGCGCTTGGCGGTCTTGCTATCGACATCACACATTTACAGCTTGTTCCGTTATTTGCTGCAGCTGTGACATTTATTGGCCTTATCATTACGTTTATGAGTTATCAGTCAGATAAACGAATAAAAAGGACCTGACATAGGTCCTTTTTTATTTCATCACAGTCATTTCTGGCTCTTCTATTTGTTTCAAGCGTTCCTGAATAGGATGAGAAAAAGAGTGCTCTGACAAGACAATATGGGAGACGGTTTTTGTAAATCCAGACACTTCTTGAATAAAGGCTTCAATTTCTTCAAGAGACGAAACTGACAGCTTAATGAAAAAGCAAGACTGTCCTGCCACTCGATAAGCAAAAAAAGCGCGTGGGTGCTCGTTCATAAAAGCCACAAAACGCTGATACTCCCCATTTAACACCGTAACTTCCAGCAGGCAGTCAATCAGAAGCCCTAATTTTTTATAATTGACCTGAACAGAATACCCTTCGATAATCCCTGCGTCCTCTAATTTACGCACTCTTTCTGCTACCGCAGGTGCTGATAAATTCACTCGTTTGGACAATTCCCTC
The DNA here is from genome assembly GCF_038630785.1 of Bacillus sp. FSL K6-1000. Lineage (NCBI taxonomy): Bacteria > Bacillati > Bacillota > Bacilli > Caryophanales > Bacillaceae > Bacillus > Bacillus sp. FSL K6-1000. The sequence goes on from NZ_CP152042.1 coordinate 3,427,783, forward strand.
ATGGATAAGCGGGCATCTTCTCTCAATTCATTTAAAATATGCACATCTACATCGGTGATTTTCATTCGTACCTCTCCTATCCAAAAATCGTTCCATTTGAAAAGTATTTGATGATAATACTTATGATGCGAAATGTAAAATAAAACTAAATAATGGTAGAATTTATTTTAACGGAATTGAATGAAAAAGCAAGTATGGAGGGATCACTTGATGAAAGAATCTTTAGACAGCCAGGCTTCTAAAACATTTCCCATCACACTTGCCATCGCACTCACACTTGGCGTTTTTGCGGCGGGATCGGAGGAACTGGTGATTTCACCACTGCTGCCTGATTTATCAAACTCCTTTCAGCACTCTCTTGATGTTCTCGCTCTTTCCATCAGCATTTATGGGTTAGCTGTGCTGGTTGGAGCTCCGCTTCTCGTTCCTTTAGGGGACCGATATTCAAGAGAGCTGTGTTTGATAATTGGGCTGTCTTTCTTTTTGATTGGAACAGTGATGTGTGCTGCTGCCCCAAATTTGGCCGTGTTTTTTGCCGGCCGTGCTATTTCTGGGCTGGCGACTGGTGTATTTGTGCCAACAGCCTATGCTCTTGTGGGGGACCGGGTTCCATATGAATATCGCGGCAAAGTGATGGGACTCATTGTATCGAGCTGGTCTCTTTCTCTTGTCCTTGGTGTGCCCATTGGCGCTTTTATCGGTCAAAGTTTGAACTGGCGCTGGACATTTTGGATTTTCGCCATGATGAGTCTCGTTGTCCTGCTGCTCGTCATCCTTGAATCTCGAAAACAAGTCGCCACAGCTCATCCGAAGGCACCTCAAGCTAGGGAGAAATCAGGCTCTTTATGGGGGGCTTTGAAAATCGACCGTGTCCCTGCCTATTTGACCGTGACATTTTGTAACATGCTTGGATTTTATGGCATGTACTCATTTTTAGGAGCTTACCTGCAAAGTTTGTTTTCCGGAGGGCAATCAACAGCTGGACTTCTGATCATGGCTTATGGCGTTGGTTTTTCCATGAGTATATTTACCGGGAAATTAGCAGATTGGTTTGGCAAAACACGGTCTCTTTTCTTTGTGCTGGGCGGGATTGCGCTCGTTCTTGCCTTACTTCCTTATGCACCGTTCTCATGGACATTGCTCATTTTCGCTTTATTTATTTGGGGTGCCATGCAAAGTTTATCCGTCACGCTTTTGAGCACCGTCCTGAGCGACTGCTCCCAAACTCACCGAGGCAAAGTGATGGCTTTTTATAGCCTTGCTTCCAATCTAGCCGTTATGCTTGGGTCCGCTTTAATGGGACCTGTTTATGTCCATTTCGGCTATCATACGGTAGGACTTGTATGTGCACTCATTACGCTTGTTGGTTTTCTCATCAGCTTCATCAGCTATAAACGTGAAAAAACCTTACAGCAGAAACATAAAAACACCTTTGAAACGTGAGCTCATTTCACTGCACATCTCGATATGTGCAGTTTTTTAGATCAATTTTTAATATTATTATAAAATACATTTTTTATAAATTATGTTGACAATTACCAATTTTATTTTTTATAATCTAGTAAAAATTTGAAAAAGATTGGATGGTAAACATGATCTTAAAGAATGATGTTTTTCATTTCAAAGAAGAGCCCATCGTTTCACCTAAGATGTTTACAGTCAATACATTAGGCCCTAAGGGGACAAGCAGTGAATATGCAGCAAAACATTTCATCTCTCATTCCACCACTACACTCGGCACTCATACGAAACTATCCCTTTACGACACATTCGAAACTTGCATTGAACATACTCTCTCTAACGCACTCCAATACACTCTCGTTCCACACGCATACGAAGGAATTAAACACTTCTACATGAGACCTGACCTGCAGCTTTTACAAATATTCAGATGTGACACGCCCATGTATGGTTTGGCTGTCAGACCAGATTTCCCCTTTCAAGAACAAATGCTTCACCATTTAAAAATTGTTTCTCATCCTGCACCTGTGAATTTGATTCAATATTTTATTCATCAAAATGCTGAATTTGAGCTTGTCAATTCCACAAGTACAGCCGCACAAAAAGTAAGAGACGGCGAATTTGATTTCGCTTTAACCAATGAGGTGGCTAGAGCTACATACGGCCTCACCTTCATTCGAACATTTAAAAGCATTCCTATGAGCTGGTCTATATTCGGAAAAGGAGAGATGTAACATGACAACTGAACAAAAGGTGCAAGAATTATATTTTCCTCAAGCGAAAAAACGAGAATGGGATAATGGTGTCATCCAATATTCTACTGTCAGAGGCGATACGGAAGTGTTAATTTCACACGTCCCTCCTCACACGATCATCGAACCTCACGAGCATCCAGAAGCACAAATCGGCATCGTATTAAAAGGCGAGCTTCAAATGACGGTCGGCCAATCGACACAAGTGCTCACCCCATTAGAATCAGCCTATATTGCACCACCATTCGTTCCTCACGGCGCATCGAATCTGACAGATGAAGAAGTGATCGCCATTGATATTAAGAGATTAAAAGATGGCGAGGAATATACGGCTCCTCCTACTTATTTCTTAGACATTTTCAAAACGCGTGATTTGCTTCCTGGCATGGAAGTGACTTTTTTTGTTGAGGACTGGATGGAGCTTATGATTGCTAACATTCCGGGAAATGGCGGGGAAATGCCTTTTCATAAGCACCGTAATGAACAAATTGGGATTTGCATTAGCGGTGGATACGATATGACGATTGAAGGCTTTACAGAGAAGATGGAATTTGGCACGACCTACTTCTGTGATCCAAAAGAAGATCACGGCGCCATTAATCCAAAGCCAGAAGCATCAAAGTCTATTAATCTCTTCTTCCCTCCACGCTATAACCGCTTAAAGCCAAAAGCGTCTAAGGTGAAGAAATGAACATTGCCGGAAAAGTCGTCCTGATTACAGGAGGTGCGTCTGGGATTGGGCTTGCCGCCGTCAAGCTTTTCCTTGAACACGGAGCAAAAGTAGCTGTGGCTGATATTAATGAAGATAGCGGTAAACAACTCGTTGAATCATTGCCTCATGAACATGCTGCGTTTTTCAAAACAGATATTACAAATGAGGCTGACTGTCAAAAAACCGTTCAATCCGTGCTGAGCCAATTCGGGACAATTGATGTGTTGATTAACAATGCAGGCATCGAAATTGTCTCACCTATTCACGAGATGACACTGGAAGATTGGAACCACATTCTACAGGTCAACCTGACGGGTGTATTTCTCATGAGTAAGCATACATTGCCGCATATGCTTGAGAAGAAAAGCGGGAGTATTATTAATACTGGATCTGTAGGAGGTCTCGTTGGCTGGCCTGACATTCCTGCATACAACGCAACAAAGGGCGGTGTCATCCAGCTCACCAAATCGATGGCGATTGACTATGCCGCTCATCAAATCAGGGTGAATTGTATCGCCCCAGGCATCATTGATACGCCATTAAATGAAAAATCCTTTTTAGACAATCATTCAGAAAGTCTTGAGGTTGTCAAAAAGGAAAAAGCAAAGGTGAATCCCTTGCTTCGTCTCGGAAAACCTGAAGAAATTGCGGGCGTGATGCTGTTTCTCGCCTCTGATCTATCCAGCTATATGACTGGAAGTGTTGTCACAGCAGATGGCGGATACACCGCTAGATAAAAAGGAGTGCTTTCATTGAGTAAAAAAACCGTACTTGTCATTGCTGACTTAGGAGGGTGCCCGCCCCATATGTTTTATGAAAGCGTGGCGGCATATTATCATATCGTTTCTTATATCCCGAGACCCTTTGCCATTACAAAGGGACACGCTGAGCTAATAGAAAAATACTCCATTGCCGTCATCAAAGATCGCGATTATTTTGAGACACACCCTTCTTTTGAACACCCTGATTCTATTTACTGGGCACATGATGATTATTTGAAATCAGAGGAAGAGGTGGTGGATGACCTAGTCCGTGTGGCTTCCTTTTTCAAAGCTGATGCCATCACCACCAATAATGAATTATTCATTGCACCAATGGCAAAAGCCGCCGAACGGCTGGGGCTGCGCGGCGCTGGGGTAAAAGCAGCTGAAATGGCGCGTGATAAAAGCCAAATGAGAGCTGCATTCAACGCTGCTGGTGTCAAAGCGGTGAAAACTCAGCCTGTCACCACTTTAGCTGATTTCCAGCAAGCTATTGAACATATCGGGACACCGCTTATTTTAAAGCCTACATATTTAGCAAGCTCGATTGGCGTGACCCTTTTTCATGACAGAGCCGGCAGTGATGATCTCTTTTTAAACGTACAGTCCTATTTGCAAACCATTCCCGTCCCAAACGCTGTGACATATGAAGCACCATTTGTCGCTGAAACGTACTTAGAGGGGGCTTACGAGGATTGGTATCAAGAGGGTGGCTATTCTGATTATGTCAGTGTAGAAGGGTTCGTCGTGGAGGGAGAATATATCCCTTTTGTCATACATGACAAGACCCCTCAAATCGGTTTTACAGAAACGGCTCATATTACTCCCTCGATCCTAGACAATGAAGCACAGCAAATCATCATTGAGGCAGCTAAGAAGGCAAATGAAGGGCTGGGACTTGAAAACTGTGCGACCCATACAGAGATCAAGCTCATGAAAAATCGAGAAACAGGACTGATCGAATCCGCAGCTAGATTTGCTGGCTGGAATATGATTCCGAATATCAAAAAAGTGTTTGGTGTGGATATGGCCAAGCTGCTGATCGATGTATTAGTCGATGGAAAAAAAGCGAATCTGCCAAAAGAGCTGCTTTCTGGACATACGCATTATATAGCAGACTGCCATTTATACCCTCAGCATTTCAAAGAAAGCGGACACATACCGGCAGAGGCCACACATATCACCATTGATCATGTCCATATTCCGCAGGATGCTTTAGTTGGAGATACTGTGATCGTCAGTGAATCCGTCCCATCTAAAGGCACCTTTGTGGATCTCTCTTTATTTGAAGCCTTTAATGGCATCGTGTCGCTTGAATTAAAAGGGTCATCCTCACAGGATGTTGCCGCATCCATCCGCAACTTACAAAAGCAAGCTGCCATTCAGTTAATGGATGAATTAGTGAAGGGATAGAAAGAGAGGGTAATGTGGTGAAGATCTTATCATCTAACGTGATTGAACGGCTGCCAGAACAGAAATTTGGAACCGTCTTTGAGAAAATTGCGCATAAAGCACAAAACGGGGCGAACATCATCAACCTTGGGCAGGGAAATCCTGATCTTCCGACTCCTGCACATATCGTAAGCGCGCTTCAAGAGGCAGCAGGCACTTTAGAGTTTCAGCAGTATGCACCTTTTAGAGGCTTCGACTTTTTCAAGCAAGCCATTGCAGATTTCTACAAAAAAGAATTCGAGACTGAGATAGACCCACAGAAAGAAGTGGCCCTTTTCAATGGGGGGAAAACAGGCCTTTATGTCATGAGTCAGTGTCTGCTTGACCCAGGGGACATTGCCATCGTCCCCGATCCAGGATACCCAGAATATCATTCTGGGATCTTGATGGCAGACGCAAAGCCCTACTGCATCAAACTTGAAACGAAAAATGGCTATTTGCCGAATCTCTCTTCAATTGATCCGGAGGTGCTCAAAAAGGCAAAGGTTCTTTTCTTAAATTATCCGAATAACCCAACAGGTGCTGTGGCAAATGATGCATTTTTTGAAGAGGCTGCTGATTTTGCATCAGCTCACGGACTGCATGTCATTCATGATTTTGCCTATGGTTCATTTCATTATGAGCAAAAACCAGTAAGCTTTCTGAATGCTCCTCTTGGAAAAAGTGTAGGAGTAGAATTATATTCTCTATCCAAAACATTTAATATGGCAGGGTGGAGAGTCGCTTTTGCTGTAGGTAATGAGGACATCATCCAAGCCATTAACGCCTTCCAAGATCATGTGTTTGTTAGTATGTATGGCGGATTTCAACAAGCCGCAACCGTCGCCTTGCAAAGTGATGACCGTCACATTCAATCATTAAAAGAGGTCTACCTTGAACGAATTCACTTCTTCATCCGTCAGGCAGAAAAGCAGCTAGGATGGTCCATCGAACGTCCAGCTGGCGCCTTTTATTTATGGGCTCCAATCCCTGATGAGTTTGAACATTCTCATGCATTTGCAGACTATTTACTCGAACATACCGATGTCGTTGTCACGCCCGGGGGGGTGTTTGGAGCACATGGAAAACGTCATGTCCGCATCTCAATGGTTGCTCCAATTGAACAGCTTGCCCTGTTTATCGACCGGCTTCGCATCCTTCCGATTCGCTTTAATCAAAAAACCCGCATCTAGCGGGTTTTTGACAAATGGCTAAAATGGGTCTTGATTTTAGCCATTTGTCTTCTTTTCAGCGTGATAGAAAACCTTTGCAGCCCTAGGAAGGACGAGTACCGGAGCGGAGCGAATTTGACATTCGTAAGCACCGGCACGCAGACCTGACACCAAATGCGAGGGTTTATCTACACGCTGGATCAAAAAACCGCATCTAGCGGTTTTTTTGATGCTATATACTTTTCATCGCTCCACCATCGACAGATATTTGTTGTCCTGTAAGATAGGAGGCTTCCTCTGATGCGATAAAAGCAGCCAATGAAGCCATTTCACTCGCTGAGCCCACTCGTTGCATTGGAATTCCTGACGCTACAGCCTGTACAGCTTCTTCCCGCGATAATACCTGTTTACGCATCATGTTTCCGATAAATTGTTCATACCGATCTGTAGCAATAAATCCCGGGTTTAAACAATTCACTGTGATCCCTGAAGGTGCAAGCTGTGTGGCAGCATTTTTACTAGCATTGATAATCGCTGCATTCATCATGCTGTTCGTAAACATTTGGTCACCAGGTTCCTTCCATAGGTTCCCGACAATTTGAATGATCCGGCCATATTCATGTCGTTTCATCATCGCTACTGCACGCTTCATCGTATCAATGTACGCAATGGCTTTTTGAGAAAATGCTGCCATCATCTGCTCGCTCTCACACGAATCAAAGGTATCTGGCTTTCCCCCCGGAATGTTATTAATCAACACATCCAGTCTGCCAAACTCTTTTTCTATTTCCTCAAAAGCCTCAGCCCTCACCCCTTCATCTGACATGTCGCCACAGAAAATAGCCACCGGCTCCTTTGTTTCTGCCATACGCCCAATGTCCTGCTGCGCTTCTTCTAGTGAGGATTGATTTCTAGAATTGATGATGATCTTTACATTGTCTTGAGCGGCAAGCTTTATGGCGATGGCCTTTCCAATTCCTGTACTTGCTCCTGTTACAAATGCAATTCTTTTAGACAAACTCATCCACATCCCTTTTCTTATCAGCTTCGTACATATACATAAAATGACACATATAGAATGTATTTCAACAAAAAAAGACCTTTCTCCTGCGAAAGGCCCCTCGTTCTCTATTTAAATGTCGTTTCCCAATCAAACCCGATCATTTCGTCATTCCAGGCGATTCGCTTTTCATCTGGGTTTTTCGGGTCATACGATTCTGTTGTGAAATACACAATTTGCAGTGGCGTCTCACCTAATACACGGTAGCCATGCGCGACACCCTTTGGGATAAGAAGCAGCATCGGATTGTCTTCCCCCATATAATACACATCGGTTTGCCCCTTTGTGGGAGAGTCCTCACGCAAATCATATAACACGACCTGTGCATGACCTGCGGGGAAGAACCAAACGTCGTCTTGTTTTTCATGATAATGAAAGGCTTTGATCACGCCTGGAAAGCTTTTCGACCATGACGCCTGACCAAAGCGTTTCAGCATCGGTTCATCATCTCGAATGAGCTCTGCAAAAAAGCCGCGGTCATCACAATGTTTCATGAGTTTTTTCGTTTGAACACCATCAATCATGCTGATGCCATCTCCCTTCTTTCTGCAAGTATTCGTGAAGTGCATCCTTCCAATGCCTCGGCTGCCAGCCTGTGGCTTCAATCGCTTGAAGATCTAAGACAGAATAGGTCGGACGTGGCGTTTGGAAGCCGTACTCTTCCGTGGTAATCGGCTCAATTGTGGCTGACAAGCCGCTTTTCATCACAATTTCTGACGCAAAATCAAACCAGGAACAGCTTTCTCGGTTACTGACATGGTACACGCCTGCCTTCTGATCAAACAAATGAATCAGAGCCTCGGCTACATCCTTTGTATAAGTAGGAGACCCTATCTGATCATTCACAATGCGTAAATGATCCTTCGTTTCAGCAAGCCGAAGAATGGTATTCACAAAATTATGCCCCTCATGTCCGTAAAGCCACGAGGTACGAATGATTTTCACTTCGTCTGATACAAGCTGAATCAATTCCTCACCAAGCTTTTTACTCTTTCCATAAATGGTTTGAGGATCTGCTTGTGCATCGACTTGGTAAGGGGTGTCCGCCTGCCCGTCAAACACATAATCTGTACTGACATGTAACACATCAGCCCCTGCGCGCTTTGCTTCTAATGCTGTATAGTAGGCGCCAATGCCATTCACAAGATACGCCTTTTCGGTTTCTGTTTCACATTGATCAACAGATGTATAGGCTGCTGCACTGACAACAATATCAGGCTGATAGTGTCTCATCGCATGTCTGACCGCTTGCTGGTCTGCGATATTGAGCATGTTCCTCGTTAAGGCAATGACGGTCATGTCTTTTTCCTTGAGCTGCCTGCTCAATTCTTTCCCTAATTGGCCGCCTGCACCGGTGATTAAAACTTTCATCCGTCACCCTTCTTCGCTCTGATCGTATTTGGCTCGATACCAATTGATCGTTTTTTCGATACCCTCTTCAAATGACGTCTCCTGCGTCCAGCCGAGCTCGCCTTTTAGCTTACTGGCATCAATGGCATACCGTCTGTCATGTCCTTTTCGATCTTGAATAAACGCAATTTGATCATGACTGATCCCGAGCTGCGATAAAATTGTTTTGGTCAAATCGAGATTTGTTTTCTCATTGCCGCCGCCAATATTGTATACCTGCCCCGCTGTGCCATTTTCGAGCACCTGCTTCACAGCTCTCGCATGGTCCTCTACATACAGCCAATCGCGAATTTGCTGACCGTCTCCATAAATCGGGATGTTCTCTCCATTGACTGCTTTTCTAATAATGGTCGGGATTAATTTTTCCTCATGCTGATACGGTCCGTAATTGTTGCTGCATCGTGTAATCATCGCGGGTAATTGGTGAGTGTGGATATAGGATTTCACAAGCAGGTCTGAACTCGCCTTGCTTGCTGAATAAGGATTATTCGGTGAAAGTGGTGTTTGTTCTGTGAAAGCAGGATCATCTGGCTCCAAATCTCCATATACTTCGTCTGTTGAAATATGAATGAGCTTTTTCGCCTTTCCTTTTAAGACCGCTTCAAGCATACGATACGTTCCAAGGACATTTGTTTGAATAAAAGGCTCTGCTGATTCAATGCTGCGATCAACATGCGATTCTGCCGCAAAATGAATGATGGCATCATAGACTTCGTCAAATGCTTGATCCAGCTCATGCTGAAGGGTGATATCCCCTTGAATAAAACGAAAATGAGACAACTTTAATAATTCATCCATCTCCTCTGGATGGCTGGCATACGTTAATTTATCAAAAACGGTGAGCCGGACATCTGTATCCTGAAGCAGCAGCTTCACAAAATTCAGTCCGATAAAACCCGCTCCGCCTGTAATTAAATAAGACTTCGTCATTCGGATCCCTCTTTTTTCTTCATCGTTTCAAACATTTTCGCAGATGCTTGGTGGAGAGATTCATGTGTTCCTGCATCAATCCACCACCCTTTTAACATATCATAGGTCAGCTGACTATTTGAGACATACAGATTGTTCACGTCTGTAATCTCTAATTCGCCTCGATCTGACGGTGAGATTCTCTCAATATATTGAAAGACTTCCTGGTCATAAAAATAGATGCCCGTGACGCAGTAAGATGAGCGCGGATACTCCGGCTTTTCCTCTATTGATAAAATCCGTTGGCGCGAGGCATCAATTTCTGCAATGCCAAATCGCTTTGGATCTGCCACTTCTTTCAACAAAACCTTGGCTCCTCTTTCTTGCTGTTGAAAGGCTTCAACAAAAGGGTTTAGTGAATCCTCAAATACATTATCACCAAGCATCAGCACAAACTTCTCCCCTTCTACAAAGGGCTTTGCATAGGATAAACCGTCTGATATTCCAGACGCTTCAGGCTGTACCTGATATACGATGTTCATTCCCAGTTCCTGATCGCTTTCAAGCAGCTTTTGAAACAGCGGGATTTGTTCTTCTTGTGATATGACCATCACATCTAAAATCCCTGCTTCCTTCAATTTGAACAATGACCAATAAATCATTGGATATGGACCAACCGGCAATAAATGTTTATTGAAAATCTTCGTTAAAGGCGCCAGTCGTGATCCCTTTCCTCCTGCTAAAATAACTCCCTTCACATCTACACATCCTTATGTTCTTTTTGGTAATGATTCATGAGGTGTATAAGAATGTTTTTCACTCGTTCAGTTCCTTTTCCATCTATGAGTGTCCGTCCATTGAGATGAATGCTTCTGCGGAGAAAATAGCTGCCGGACAGTCTTTCCACAGCACGCCGAATATCTTTTTCATCCACAAATTCACCTAATCCAAGATGGTGACAGGCTCCCTTTTGCGCAAAACGAGCGGCTGTCACTGCTTGGTGGTCTACTTGTGAAAGGACAATGCTGGGCACTCCGATACAAACTGCCTCGTATAACGTCATCCCGCCAGCCACTATTGCCAGATCGGCTTCCGAGAGACGCGCAAGTAATTGATCTGTATGACGAATGAATTGAATATGCTCAGCCTCTATTTGTTCTTCAATGCGAGAGGCTTTTCCTGTAACCGCTAAAATGTGTAGGTGGTCAGCTTCGAGAAGTGCTGATACAGCCTTTGATAACAATCCACGCGGGTCACTGCCCCCAAGGCTGATGACCACCTTTTTGCATTCTTTTCGAACCTCATATGTGTCTTTTAATCGACTTATCTCTTGATCTAACAATAAATAAGGTGTTCCATCAAAATATGCTGTCCCATCTACTTGCATGTGATTTTCGTCCAGACCGCCATAAATGCCGTTCACGACAGCATCGGCAAGCTGACACGCTTCTGCTCTATTTTCTTCGAATAAAACCAGCCTTGCAGAGCCGGAGCACGCTTTGATCAATCGAAGAAATTGGAGGTCACATTCAAGTACATCAATCAGCAAAAGATCAGGATTCAGCTCTTTTATATCCTTTTCCATCTGAAGGAATGCCTTCGACTCCTGCACTAAATGAACGTGCCAATTTGGACCTGAGAGCATTTCTACACAGATCTGTTCATTTGTATAGAAATATAAGTCGTTTCCTTCTTGAAGCAGTTGATTTGCCAGCCGTTTCATTCTGACAACATGCCCCATTCCTCTTAAAAAACCGCCATACACAACAATCATGATTTTCTTGTTCATTCAGCATCCTTCTGTTTCACAAATTGATTCAATCGAACAATATCGGGATCTTGTTCGCAAATGGTGATGAGTTCAGCCGTAGGCACATCAATGGAGCCGCCAGCTTTCTCTAGTAAACGGGTCGCAAACTCATAATCTTCTTCTGTATCAATCGTGAATCGATAAGCAGGATATGCAAGTTCTTTGGGCGGTGTGAATAATTGCAGATGAAATTGCTCAGGATGCTTTCTGATATAGAGCGTGACATGCTCACGCTCTGGCTGCGTAAGGGGAAAAATGTCGATTTTACTTAAAATCTGTGCGTCGATCATTTCCCCGGAAATACCGAGTGGTGTGCCAGTCGTATACGTGTAATCAGCCTTCTCTTGTCTATGTTTTTCAAGCATTTTCGACAAAAGGGCCGGATCTATAAATGGGTTATCTCCTGTTAAACGCACAATGATTTGCGGTTCAAAATGACGGACAATCTTTGCAAATCGCTGCAATACATCTGTCTCACTGCCACGAAATACTTTATATCCCTTTGAGAGACAATAATGAGCCAGCAGATCATCTTCTGCCTCAACTGTTGTAGCGATCATGAGGTTCTGCGTTTTGTGATTGTAATAATCTGATTGCTTTACTCGTTCAACAATCAGGTCGATCAGCGCCATACCGCCGATCGGTTTCATCACCTTTTGGGGCAGCCTTGTTGAGCCCATTCTCGCCTGTATGACAAAGAGGACATCATTAATCATTTGGCGTCTCCTGCGTGAGTACATCTTTCCACGAAACTCCTGTATGGGCTGGGATATCTCTGACAGCCTTTGCGCCAAGTAAAATCGCCATATACCGCGGATGCAGACCTTGGCTTTTTTGTCCTGGACGTAACACAGCTAGATTTTCTGCGGTCAATGTCTCGCCCTTCGCAATGCCTTTTGTCGTAAAAATGCCTCGATACGCAAATTCACGAATCTTGCCTTCAATAGCTGTTGTCGTTTTATAAGAACTGCCAAGGAGCTCTTCTGGCACTGAATGAGTGTCAGCTTCTTTTAGATGCCGCTGCTTTTCTGCCGCTCGAATATGCTGAACCATTTCCTTCAATTCATCAGGATCAAGAGCAAAGGAATGATCAGCCCCAGGTAACGTTTTATCTACTGTAAAATGCTTTTCAATGATTGCTGCACCAAGCTTCACAGCGGCCACTGGCGCTTCAGTCGGATGCTCACTATGATCAGAAAAGCCAATGACTGCATCGGGAAATGCCGCAGCTAATGTTTGAAGCACTCGCAGATTCGTGTAAGCTCTAGGTGCTGGATACTTTGCTACGCAATGCATGATAGCGACCTGCTGATTTTGTTCGCTTGTAATCGCCTCATATGCTTCATGGACATCTGAAATGGTTGCCCCGGCTGTTGAGAAAATAATGGGCTTTTGAAAAGATGCCGTGTGACGCATAAGCGGCAAATGATTGATTTCATAGGATGCCAGTTTGAAAGCCGGCGGATCAGTCTGATTCAATAGATCCGCAGATTCTTCGTCACACACTGTGCTTAAAAAAATCAGCCCTTTTTCCGCGCAGCGTGACAATAACACCGGGAGCCATTCTGGCGGCAGCTCCATTTTTTCTACTAAAGAAAAAATGGACACCTCTTCTCCCTTGGCTGTTTCATACAAACCCGGTTCCTTTTGATACATCCGATCAGCTTGAAACATTTGAAACTTCACCGCATCGGCACCTGCTTCTTTTGCCACATCAATTAAAGCAAGTGCCTGATCCAGCTTTCCATCATGGTTAATGCCTGCCTCTGCAATGATAAAGACAGGCGCACCATCCCCCACTTTGCGATCTCCGATATAGAAATGCGCCATCTTACCTCTCTCCTTTTTTCGGCCACACATGGTAATACAAGAAGGCATTTTTTGTTCTAAAGCCCAGCTTTTCGTACAGCTGAATCGCGGTTGTGTTATGCATCTGAGTTCCGGCAGACATAAACCGGTGCCCTCTCTCATACGAGGCTTTTATCATCGCCGTAACCAGCTTTTTTCCGATCCCTTTTCCTTGTGTATCTGGTCTAATGGACAATAAATCAAGGATCAGTTCATCGCCCTTTGTTACACCTTGAATCAATCCAATGACTTCACCGTTCACCTTTGCCGCGAGATTGATATCTGCACGTCCGAGCAAATTATTTCTCATCCATTCCTGAAAAAAATGCTGGACGACATTCTGATCTAGAAAAGGATCAAGTGCATACCGGCTTTTCCCAAAAGCCTGATGAGCAAGTGACACCGCCTCATCGTATTCCTTTTCATCTGGCAGACTGATGACCACATCTTCACCTGTTGATGGCATTTCCATTTGAACAGGCGGCGCCTCAAGACGAGTGAGTCCGCCTACATAGTACACATGTGACAGCCTTTGAACGATGCGGTTTTTTTCAAGATCAGACGCTTCGAGACGTAAAAAGAAAAAATCGCATTTTTCTGTTCTCATCCAATTGATGAAACGCTCCATCAATTCTTGAAAAGCTGACGCTGACTCCGCTTCTATAAACTTCACATGAAAAATATGCTGATCAAAAATGCCGCTTTCCCATTTTGACCATTCATATAACAGGACCGCTTTGAGCTGGGCGCCATTAACAAGAGCAAACTGCTTGAATTCGTTCATTTGTTCTGCTTGTTGGCCGTATTTCTCCAGCCATGCCGCCAGCACCTGATCATCGATGGAATGAACGACCTTCATGATGATGCCTTCTGTTCTTTTAAAATAGACAACACCGCTGTGATAACATCCTGCACATCTTCATCTGTCATACTTGGATAGAGCGGCAGTGAGAGCGTCTGCTTGTAGTATGCGAGTGACTCAGAAAAATCCTCTGGTGAATAGTGATATGTTTCTTGATAGTATGGGTGCAAGTGAACAGGGATAAAGTGAACACTCGTGCCGATTTTATATTCCTTTTGCAGCTGATCAATCAGTTCATCACGCGTGATGAATGCTTCTTTTGGATTCACTTGCAGTACATACAAATGCCATGCATGTCTTCCTTCTTGATGCACAGGCGGCAGGATCAGGCCCGCTTCTTTTTGAAAAGCCTGATTGTATTCTTTTGCAATCTGTTCTCTCCGTGCCTGCATGTCATCTAGTCGGCTTAGCTGAACAAGCCCTAACGATGCCTGCACGTCAAACATATTCATTTTATAACCAGGTTCCTCGACCTCGTAATACCACGTTCCTTTTTCTCCATAACGATTCCACGCTCCCTTGCTCATCCCATGAAGCGCTAGTCGTCTAATTCGAGCCGCAAGCGCATCATCATTTGTTGTCAGCATGCCGCCTTCACCAGTCGCTAGGTTTTTCGTTGCATAAAAGCTAAAAGCGGTCGCATCACCAATCGATCCAACGGGCTGACCATGGTACGTTGTGTAAAGAGCATGGGCAGCATCTTCAAGTACAAATAGATCATACTTTTTGGCAATCGCTAAAATCCGGTCCATATCGCACGATTGACCAGCAAAGTGAACAGGGACAATTGCTTTTGTATGTGGTGTTATGGCCGCTTCTATTTTCTCTGCATCCAGATTGAGTGTTGCTGGATCAATATCGACAAATACAGGCGCTGCTCCCGTATGGATGATTGTATTTGCTGTTGCGCAGAATGTCAGAGGTGTTGTAATCACCTCATCCCCAGCCCCAATCCCTCTTGCCTTTAACGCTAAAAATAAAGCAGCCGTACATGAATTGACTGCGATCGCATGTTTTGCACCGGTCAGCTGCTGAAATTCTTCTTCAAACTGTCTTACTTTTGGTCCAGTTGACAGCCAGCCGGACTTTAATGTTCCGATGACTTCATCGATTTCTTCCTGTTCAATGAAAGGCAGAGCATAAGGAAGAAATTGTGCTCTCTTTTTTCCCATATCGCTTGCACACCCCTATCTTCATCTCTGAAAATCCACACCAGTTTTTGTTTTGAGCAGAGAAAGCAGAACATCGGTAGATCGCGCATGCGGATAGTGTTGTTTAATGAACTGAGCTCCTTGCTGCTTTGCCAGCTTCATCTCTTGTTCATCCGACAAAATACGAATGGCTTTCTCAGCTAGTTCAACAGGGTTTTCCATATGATAGCTGCCAAGCGACTCGTAATATGGGTATCTTCTGCCTTCTGTCATTTTCCCGATCAGCACACTCTTTTCAAAAAGCATGGCTTCAAGACCAACTGTTGATGTGAGCGTAATCACGATATCCACATATGGCAGCAGGTCATACAGGTCAATTTCTTTTTTAATCAATTTCACATGATTTCCCGCTCGTTCAATAGACACATAGTCGTTTAATCGATTTCGAGCAATTTCCCAAGGATGCGGCTTCATGATCAGCTGAATGTCTTTCCGTTTGGCAATCGTTTTAAGAACATCACCATAGAAGGCTTCAGAAAACGGCTGCGTTGCCACAAGCACGGTCTTTTTAGCCGGACTGAAGTTCAATTTACGATAAATGAGATCCTGTTGAAGCGGTGTTCGCTCCTTCACCAAATCAAACCTCGGATGACCTGTGATTTCCACCTGTTCCGGCTGACAGCCTTTGTCTACATACCAGTCCTTTTCATACTTTCCAAACACCCCATGGCAAGTCGTGAAAATCGGTAAAAAGGCTTCGTCTCCCATAAGCGCGCCGTGCTGAAGACAGATACTCGTCAGCTGGCGTTTCACTGTTTGCAAAGCGAGTACACGGCTGTAAGCATCCTCCGTCGTTCCAACAATAACAGCTGCAATCGGCTGCATTTGAAACAGCACTTCTATCTGGTCAATGACATCTATAAATTGCACAATATCCTTCCGCAATTTTTCTCTAAAAAAGACATTGCCAAAGACAGGGTGGTGAGCGTAAGGTTTAAGGAGAGCATTTGCTTTTTCAATATATTCAGCGTGGGCTTCTTTATTAACCTCTCCGGTTAATTCCGGCTTACTGATAACAGGTAATCCGAAATAATCTGCCTTCTTCCAGCGAGCAAGCACCACCGTTTGGTTTGGATGGAACCGCTTGTAATTTTGTTCAGTAAAACGCAGGTGTTCAAAGTGAAGCAATACCTTTCCATTCGCCGGACGATAAGCGATACGCTTGATCTGCTGCTTATGCTGATCAAAAAATGGCTGAATCTCTTCCGGTAATGGACAATCGGTTGTCAGTTCTTGACCAAATGCTTCATCTTCCATGCGTTCCCTCACTTCAGGACTGATATATTGATAAAAATTGCTGATCAACCCAAGAGGAATTTCCTTGTAGGACAAATCTTTCATCAGATTCACATACTCAAAGTACACCTGCCAATAATGATGAATATAGTGCGACATTTCAGGTCACCTCCCATATTTTTGTTTTAATATACTGCGGAGATCCCAGCAGGTAGACTGCTCGGGAAGTGCATGAATAAAGGCACTTTTCTCTTCTGCTGCCAGCTGATAATGAATCGACTGTTCTGTGATGTAATTTGTATCTAATATTTCTTCAAAGGGATAAAACGGATAAAAATGATTTAATCGAAAAAAGAAGCGGGCATCCCCTATTCGATAAAAATGCGGACTCTCGTCCCAGTAGGACCCAAATTCATCATGAATTTTTGATAAGATGGATGCACGATGCACGACAGAGCAATGATCTATGGCGCAGGGAGCATTCCATTGCACTGTTTGCGCCGGCCGAATCATTTCCTTCACTGGCTCTTTTTTGCTATTTAAATAGATAACTTTAGAACTAGAATAGACAATATCTTTATCTGGATGGGCATCTAGATAATGAGTGAGCTTCTCTAAACGGTCCGGGGCATAGACATTGTCATCTGTGGCATAGGAAATATACTCGCCCTTTGCCAGTTCTAATGCTTGATTAATCAGCACGGCATAGCGAGTTTTCGCTGTTCTCTCTTCCAATGTTTTGACACCGCTTTGGATAAAGTGAACGCGTGGATCTTTGCGAAACGGTTCAATAGCAGCAAGGGTTTTTTCGTTTGATCCATCATCCATGATAAAAAGTTCAAAGTCTGACAGCGTCTGCTTCAGGACCGCTTCAATCGATCTGCCGACGTAAGCCGCCTTGTTGTAGCTCGTCATAATGACAGTTACTTTTGTCAAAATTATCACCTCGGTCTCTTTCAAACTATGTTTATCATATGTGTCTCCTCTTAAAGAGACTGTAGAGTGACCTATTTTTTATAAAATTGTATTTTTTTATTGATCTTTCTTTGAAAAACGTGAACTTTTTGGTAATATAAGTAATCATTTATGTGTATTAAAGGAGTAAAGAACATTGGAAGCTATGAAGAATGATCACTCCCAAGAAGAGGAAGTAAAAGGATTTTTTCGATTTTTTAAAATTTTCGTCGCGACAAAAACGATTATTCGCTCATATCGACATTCCAATATCCCAATTTGGCTGATGATGCTCCTTGCAAGTATTGCCGGTACGGGCTGGATCTACGAAGGGTATTTTAGCGAGTATATGGGCAATCATATTCCATTCCCTTTTATTCTGTTACAAGGAGCGGGATATGGTATTTTGGCAGGCAATATAATTCTATTTTTCGGTGTCCTCATCATCAAGTGGTTAGGGCGTCTCTTTTTCGGCTGTCAAACGGCGTATCGAGATATACTCAAGGCCTGCACACTGACGGTCTTTTTCCCTTCTGCTTTATTTGCACTTACTTGGATTTCCACTGTTGGGATGCTCGGTCCGTATACGTTTGTTAAAATCACACCATATTTAGATCAGCATTATGAAGTATGGTATTATATCGATCTTTTAACTCTTACGGATGTATATGCAAAGACGTGGATATTTGGAATGGCTGTTTTAGGCATTGTCGCTGTGATGAAGCTCAGATTATGGCAAGCCTTCATCATTGTGATCACACCGCCCGCCGCGTTTTTTCTCATCGTGACATTTTTATTTGATGTTCAGCACGCTGTAAACTGGATCATGTAAAAAGGACGAGTACCGATAGAATACGAAGATTTTTCTCCACTTTAGGAACTGTAGAGCAGTTCCTTTTTTTCGTTCAATGTACATATTCTCCCCTCCTGTCTCATAGTGTGAAAGAGAGAAAGAATGCTATGGAAACAACAGGCGCCTAAACGCCTTCTGTTTAGAACACCATGAGGAAAGAGGAGGAACGTTATGAAATTGAAAAATCAATTTGGGCAAGGTTCGGGTTTCGAAGGTCAAGATTTCCGCCAGCAACAATATGGAGCAAATCCGTATCCTGCGCAGCAGATGGGTTATTCAGTCCCTCCCCAAACGCAGGGTCAAATGCAAGGACAAATGCAGCAGGGGTTTTCACCAATGCCGTCTACCGGCACTTCACAAGGAGGCCAAGGAACGCAAGGCGGCGGTCAGCCATATCAAATTCCTTCTGGACCGATTTATCAGCAAAATGTCACCGGACAGCTGCCTCTTGAGCAGTCCTATATTGAAAATATTTTACGATTGAACCGCGGCAAGGTAGCCACGATTTATATGACGTTTGAGGCGAGTAAAGAATGGAATTCGAAGATTTTTAGAGGCGTCATTGAAGCTGCAGGACGTGACCACATTATCATTAGTGATAACAAGACAGGAACACGATACTTACTATTAACAATCTATCTTGATTACATTACATTTGATGGAGAAATTCAGTACGACTATCCATATTCGATGTCAACATATTCTCCGAGATAACGACATACATGGCAAAAGCAAGGCTCAGGTGCCCTTGCTTTTTTCTTTTGTCTAGGTTTTTGTCACACCTCTGGGGCGCGGCTCATAAGATGCCTAGGAGTTTTTATCAAAAGCCTAGAGGTGACATCAATGACTGTTGAACTGGATTATACATCACCAAATGTGAAATTTTCATACGATCTGAATCAAAGCCCCCTTGTGAAATACGATCAGCATAACCTGATTAATGTGTTAGGAAAAAAACAATTAAACTCATTGGATCAAGTGTCCCTGCTGGATATATATTTGAGTAAAAGCAAAGTCGTAGAGCCTCATTATCATCAAAATGCCGCAGAGCTTGTTTATTGTATAGCCGGTTCTGCTGCCGTATCGATGCTGAATCCATTTACAAAAAAACTGCACACCTACACCATTACACCTGGACAGGTGGCAAACGTGCCTCAAGGCTGGTGGCACTATGAAGTCGCTCTTCAAGACAGAACTCATTTGTTAGCCATTTTTAACGCATCTACACCTGAAGTGATCTTAGGCTCAGACCTTCTCACCCTCACCCCTTCTCACATCATGGCCCATACTTATTGCATGAACGAAACACAGTGGAAGCAGGCGATAAAGCCGGTGAAACCAAGTGTGTTTATCGGACCATTTTGCCACCGGGAAGAAGAGTCTCAAACGCATCCTGTCCCTCCATCTCACTACGTCCCTTATTATCAAGCACCGCCCAATTATACTCCTTACTGGAGTTAAGAAAAAAAACCGATGCCCCTATGAGAGCATCGGTTTTTTACCTTATAAATTTTTTGCTGCTGCAATGACAAGCATGATCCAAGATGCGATAAATGCTACTCCACCAATAGGGGTAATGGCACCTAGAATCTTCACCTGAGTCAATGCCAGCACATAAAGACTTCCTGAGAAGAAAAGGATGCCTGCAAGCATCACCCAGCCAGCAGCAGGAACCAAGGAGACACCTGACAGCTTATCTGCAAGAAAAGCGACAACAAATAAGCCAATAGCATGGAACATCTGATATTGAACACCTTTATTCCATATTTCTATATATTTTTCAGGGATTTTCCCTTCTAGACCGTGTGCACCGAAGGCTCCAAGGCCTACAGCAAGCATGGCGTTAATGGCACCTAAAATGAAAAATAGTTTCATTCGTCATTCTCCTTATCTCATCAATTATGTTTATCATAGCGCGGGTGAAGGGCGACATTCAACTTTCCATTTACGTTGACACGAGATTGTCGGATTTCTTTTTCTTTCGTAACAAGACCTGATCGACAACAATCGCAATGAGCGTGCCTAGAACAAGACCGTTGCTTAATAATGAAATGAGCACAGGATGCATGCCTTTCAAGGCCCCCTGAGGCACAAACATCGCCCCTACGCCTGCTAAAACGGCAATCCCAAGGACAAAGCGAATCCGCGGAATGTCTTCTTTCTCATATTGATCAAACTCTGACATCGCAATCCCAATCATAGAAGAGAAGACCACAAAGTTTACAGCAAGCCCCACAGGTGATGGCAATGCAGAGAAAAAGCTCATGAGCAGCGGAAACAAACTAATGAGAACAATAAGCAGACTTCCTATGAAAAAAGGCTTTCTCGAAGGAATTTTGGTTGTCTGGATAAATCCTGCTGCCCCCGAAATAGGTACAGGCGCAATCGCACCGATCAGCCCGCTTAGTAAATGACCAAATGCTGCGACAAAACCGGCAGGACGTGCTCTCTTCCGCTCACGCAGTTCACCAAATGCCTTCACTGAGCTTTCCACAATTCGAATACTTGCCAGCATGTTCACAATGAGTAAAATCGTTATAAAAAAGGACGTGACAAGCAATCCGCTGTCAAAGACCGGCATACCGAATGGAAACAGCTTCGGAAACTCGATGATTTGTTCTGGAATTCGAACCGGCTTCGCCAATCCGAGTAGAGCGAATAACAGCCATCCGCCTGCAAGTGCGAATAACACAGAAAACTGCCTCAAGTAATGCCATTTTGAGCGGCTGATCATGAAGGTGAGGATAATAATCAAGATCGATAAGCAAAAGACAAGCCCGTCTACTTGATTTCCTCGATAGCCGATCCCCATCAGCCCTTTCATGATTGGCTGACTTAGCTGCACAACAAGCAGCAGCAGGTAAATGCCTGTGACGACTGGCGTAAATAAAGACGCGAGCCAATTGATGATTTTAAATAGACTAAAAATAAAAAAGAAAATAGCACTAAAAATTAAAGCCCCTTGTAATGCTTGCAAAGTTTCAGGATACGTCGCAAAGATTGTTCCTGTCATGCCGGCATAAAGGGTATACACACCCCACCAAAGCCCTGCTGGACTTTCATTGATCGGCAGCATATGGCCGCATAAACACTGCACCATCGCCACAAGACCAAGTGAAAAGAAAGTACTTTGAATCAGCTCTGCCGATTGTACTTGGTTCAATTCAAATGCTTGTGCAATCGCAATTGGTACGGCAATAGAAGCTGCGATAAAAAATGCCATCCACTGAATGGCGCCCAAAAATAGTTTCAAACCGATCACCTTCCCTTTGTCGTGACAAGACCATTAAAAATCAAAAATAGAGTCGCCGTTCCCGTCCTTCTCTTTTTGACCCTCATCATTTTGCTGAAATTTCTTCGCGCCACTTGTGCCCATGAGTTTCTCCAGCATGGCTTGATCTGTAGACACAGATGGCGCTGATGGTGTATGTATCGATGGAGGTGGTGAGATGACCGGCGACTGCGGCATTTGCACCTGTGATGGTGCGTCGAGAATGACATCACATAGCGAAGAAATCGCCGCCACTTGACGTTTCACCTCTTCATCATTTCCACTTTGTTTTGCTTTTTGAACCGCTTCCTCCATTTTTTGAAGCAGGCTTGATATATGAATATTCAAGGGTAGACCCTCCAATCTAAAAAAATCTCTTTTCAACATTATTTTACCAAATGAACAAACCAAATGGGTTCATTTTTTCAAAGCAGTGCGCTCACGACTCTCTTATTTGACCCGTCACCATCATTCACACATAATAAAAGAAACAAAATCGTCTATGAAAGGATTAAATCATGAACAAGCTCACAGCTCTATTTCAGAAACAAAAAGTCTTTCAGAAGCCGGCAGTTAAAGAACGCATCCGCATTCTTCAAGACTTAAAAGCAGCAATCAAACAGCATGAAAAGGATATTTTACAGGCCTTAGCCCATGATTTGCTTAAATCCGAACAGGAAGCCTATACAACAGAGATCGGGATGGTGTATGAAGAAATCAATCATACCATCAAGCACCTTCACAAATGGGCGAAGCCAACACGCGCGAAAACACCGCTGACTCATATCGGATCGAAAAGCATGATCATCAAGGAGCCCTATGGAAGTGTGCTCATCATTGCCCCTTGGAACTATCCTTTCCAATTGGCCCTTTCTCCATTAGTCGGCGCGATTTCTGCGGGAAATGCCGTGATCTTAAAACCGTCTGAGCTGACCCCGGCAGTCTCACAAGTGATCAGCACTATCATCAAACGTGTATTTCAAGAAGACCATGCGGCTGTTGTAGAGGGCGGTGTCGATGTTAGTACAGAGCTGCTGAAGCTGCCCTTTGATTATATCTTCTTTACCGGAAGTGTGGCAGTCGGCAAAGTCGTCATGGAAGCCGCCGCAAAGCATTTGACCCCTGTCACACTTGAGCTTGGCGGAAAAAGCCCTTGCATCGTCATGCCTGATACCGACATCAAGCTAGCAGCGAAGCGGATCACCTTTGGAAAATTCACCAATGCAGGGCAAACCTGCATTGCACCAGACTATTTGCTTGTTCATGAATCCATCAAAGAGGAACTTCTGCGAGAAATGACGGCCTGTATCCGTGACTTTTATGGTGAACATCCCGAAACGCATCCGCACTTCGGAAAAAATGTCAGTCAGCGTCATTTTGACAGGCTTTCACAATTTCTCTCAAATGGAACGATCGTCACAGGTGGACAGCGCAATGAACAGGAGCTTAAAATCGCTCCGACCATTTTAGACGACATCACTTGGGAAGATCCCGTCATGCAGGAGGAAATTTTCGGGCCAATCCTGCCTGTCATGACCTTTGATTCTCTGCATGAGGCAGCCCATATGATCAAAGCAAGGCCAAAGCCGCTGGCGCTTTACTTATTTACAACAAATAAAGACACAGAATCGTATATTCTAGAAAACCTCTCATTTGGCGGAGGATGTATCAATGACACGCTTATGCATGTCGCTACACCTTACCTGCCATTCGGAGGCGTCGGCGAAAGCGGCATGGGACGATATCACGGGAAGGAAAGCTTCTTTACTTTTACGCATGAAAAAAGCGTCCTGCGTCAAACGAACCGCTTCGATTTTTCCTTCCGTTATCCAAATGCGAAAAACGGACTCGACTTGGTCCGCAAATTTTTAAAATAAACAGGACGAAGGGGCTCTCCCCTCGTCCTATTTTCATTCAATATCCTTGATACACCAATTGATTTCTTCGAATCCCATTTGCTTTAAATACGTGTTTACCTTTGAAAACGGCCGGCTGCCAAAAAAGCCGTTTCTTGCAGAAAAAGGACTTGGATGAGGTGACTCAATGATGTAATGCTTGTTTTGATCAATGCGTTCTTTCTTATTTTGAGCATGTCTTCCCCATAACACAAAAACGACGGGCTGATCACGTTCATTCAGCACATCAATCACGCGGTCTGTCACACGTTCCCAGCCCTTGCCTTTATGCGAATTCGCCTCTCCCTTCCTCACAGTCAGCACAGTGTTTAAGAGCAGCACACCCTGCTCTGCCCAGCTAACAAGTGAGCCGTGGTTTGGAACAGGGCAGCCAAGATCATCCTTTAGCTCTTGAAAAATATTTCTCAAAGATGGCGGGTGTTTGACGCCCGGCTGAACAGAAAAGCTTAATCCATGTGCCTGTCCTGGGCCATGATAAGGGTCTTGTCCTAAAATCACCACTTTGACCTTTTCATATGACGTCAAATGAAGGGCACGATACACGTCATCTGGTTTTGGAAAAACGGTCTGCGTGCGATATTCTTCCTTCATCCATTCACGTAATTCCTGATAATACGGCTGTTCAAATTCACTTTTCATCACAGCCCACCAGCTATCATTTAAAAATGGCTTCATTGTGGTTTTCCTCCTTCTACTTGCTGCGCTAGTCTGGAGATCATCGGTTTTCCATCCCACACAATCTCACTCTCTGATTCTCGCTTTTTCATCGCTGGTTCTTCTAATAATATAGCAAAGTTCGCTGTTGGCAGGTCGCCTAAATCATGCTTTTCACTTAAATCATCTAGGTAGTTCTTCCTTGTTTCACCAAGATCACTAGACTGATTTCCACCGCCGTCAAAAAACGCATAGATCACGCTGGCAGCCGGTACTCGTTTGACTCGGGCATGCTGTGATACACGCAAAAAGAAGTCCCAGTCCCAATAATGATGCATCGCTGGATCAAAATAGCCAATCTCATCGTGTATAGAGCGTTTGTACATACTGCCGGAAGGAACATATGTAGAAAAGACACGCATATCCTCAATGTCCGCTGTATAAGCAAACAAACGTCTCGACAACGGGAAACGGGTCGCGCCTTTTTCTTCAAATGACACAATTTCTGCATCAGAAAAGACAAAATCGGCATTTTCCAGCGCCTTGCTCATGCGTTCGATATGACAAGGTGTGAAGTAATCATCGTCGTCACTCAGCATGATTATGTCGCCTGTCAGCTCCCGAACCCCCACATTTCTGGCATTCACATGCTGGACATTCTCATCTAAATGAATCAAGCGGATCGGAAGCTCAGGGTAAAGTTCCTGAATGATGTCGACTCGCTCTCCTGCATCATTGACGACGACAATTTCAAAAGGCTGTACGGTTTGTCTTGAAATGGATTCAAGCAGCTCACACAGTGCGCTGAGCCGGTTATGTGTCACAATTAATAAGGAAATCTTCATATGCAGCTTACTCCTTTAATAGATTCGTCTTTTTCCATTAAAACATAAATTGGCTTTCTTCTCATGATATAAAAGGCGGTTTGATTTGACGGGAAAATGGGAATTTTTGATGAAAAGGAGTGATGATCATGGAATATATCACGGCTGAGAATAGTAAAGAAGCGAAACAGGCCATCGACCACTTTCATTCATCGGGTTCAACAAAGGACGCTGTATTTGTTTTTGCGTACGACCCAGAACGCTCTGATACCGTAACGGAGTATACAGACGCCAAAAGCATGACTGCGGTCGATCAAGGGATTTTGGATCAAGTCGCCAATGTCATTCGCACCCGGGATGATGAACTGATGGACAAAATGATGTCAGTTGGCGCCGATCAAAAGTTAGCTTTAACCCTTTTAGACGAACTGAAAAAAGGGAAATTGGTGATTTGTAAAAGGTAAGAAAGAAAGGCGTTCCGAAGAGAGGAACGCTTTTTTATGCCGTTTCATTGTGATAAATGGAAAAGCTGATTATAATAAGGGATAGAACAATAACTGTTACACATCACATTGGAGGTTCAGCAACTATGTCTATGAATAAAGCACTCACCATCGCAGGTTCGGATTCAAGCGGCGGTGCAGGTATCCAAGCAGATTTAAAAACGTTTCAAGAAAAAAACGTCTACGGGATGACAGCTTTAACCGTTGTCGTTGCAATGGACCCTCATAATCATTGGGATCATCAGGTGTTTCCAATTGATACGGCGACGATTCGCGCGCAGCTCTCTACCATTGTTGAAGGCATTGGTGTAGATGCACTGAAAACGGGTATGCTCCCAACCGTCGACGTGATCGAGCTTGCAGCTGACACCATCAAAACATACGACCTAAAAAATGTCGTCATTGATCCTGTTATGGTTTGTAAGGGTGCGAACGAAGTCCTTTACCCAGAGCACGCGGAAGCATTGCGCGAGAAGCTCACGCCACTGGCAACCGTTATTACACCTAACCTTTTCGAAGCAGGTCAATTAAGCGGAATCGGCGAGATCAAAACGATTGAACAAATGGAAGAAGCAGCAAAACGCATTCACGAACTTGGTGCAAAATATGTGGTCATCACTGGAGGCGGTAAGCTAAGCGAGGACAAAGCCATCGATTTGCTTTATGATGGACAAACCTTCGAACGCCTTGAAACAGATAAAATCGACACAGAATACACACACGGCGCAGGCTGCACATTCTCAGCAGCAGTCACAGCTGAACTAGCGAATGGATCAGACGTGAAAGAAGCCATTTATGCAGCAAAAGAATTCATCACTGCTGCTATCAAAGGCTCTTTCCAGCTAAACGAATACATCGGACCAACAAAGCATTCTGCTCATCGTTTTGATAAATAAAACAGAAAAAAACCGATTCGCCTTGTTAGTAGGTGAATCGGTTTTTTGTTTATCGAAAGCTGCGTCTCTGTGCAAACAGCCAATCGGTTAAGCCTGGCGTCTCATAAGCAGGCGTCCATGATGCATGGTCATATCCATACTTGCTTGCGTACTCCGTATAAAGCGGCTGGCCGCCTGCTTTTTGAATAGCTTGAATTGTATTTCTCGCATAGCTGATAGGGATAATGGAATCATCTTCTGCATGAAATGCCCATATCGGCTTGTGTGCTAAAATTCCTGCCTTGCTTGGATCTGCACCCCCCGCAATAGGAATCATCGCTGCAAACAAACGAGGATATGTGATGTTCAACTGGTACGTGCCAAATCCACCTTGTGATAAACCCGTCGCATAAATCCTTTTCTGATCAATCTGATAAGAAGTTAACACATGCTGAAGGACATCATAAGCTTTGTGTAAATCCGGTGAAAATTGAAACACGTTTGTCAGATCGATTTCATTTTGCAAATTTCTTGTTAATGCAAAGCCTCCATCCACAGCATTTCGCGCCTGAGGGGCTAATACGTACGAAGGATGTTTCTTTTGGACTTCAGGGGAAGCCCATAAAACTGCACCATCATTCGCAAGTAACTGCTTTTGATTGTCTGTTCCCCTCTCACCGCCTCCATGTAAGAACAGGACGAGAGGATAGGCTTTACCCCTCTTACGATTTTTTGGAATATACAGCCGATAAGGCATTCCTTTGTATTCGAAAGATAAAAAAGATGATGCAATGTCCTCTCGTGTGACAAACCGATAATTGTATGTAGACGTGGAAAGGCGGTGGTTTTTCTTGTAGACGCTTACTTTTAAAGTCGTATCTGTTTCGATATGAATGGGCTTTTTGTACAACTGACTTTGAGTTGTCGGCTGGCTGCCATCTGTTGTGTAATAAAGAGAAGCTTTTTGAACGTGAGAATGCAGAGCTACCTCTTGTGAACGATAATATTGACCAGACGGGACTGAAGCAGTTGATGCAGCATACGACGTATGATTTCGGGCAGAAGAAATGGAAGGAAAAAGAAAACTCATAGAAAATAAGACAATCATAAAGGTGATCAGGCATTTCTTGGTTGTATGGTTCATATCGTTCCTCCTGTACATGCTCAGATGAATTTTTATTTATTATTTATCATGACAATAAGAATGTCAACGCTTTCATTCAAATTTCTGAATAATCTGACCGAAACAAAAAAGCATACCCGCAACCGAGTACACTCTTTTATCCATACATGAATGCCTATTTTTGCTGATCGGACTCTTTCGCCATTTTTCGAATAAAGGCTTCGATGGATTCAACAAATAAAGCATATTCTTTCATTTGTTTATACGTATCTGTCAGCTTCTCTTTCACTTCTTCCTGCTCTAAAGAAGGTTCACCGAGAATAGATTGAACTTGAATGAGCAATTCTTTATATTCTTCACGTTTATCTTCAACATGATCTGCCATTGTCTCCAAGCGTTTTCTAGTCGTCGGCTGCTGTTTTGAATTCAAGTAAACAACCCCTTTTTTGTCCTACCGCATTTGGATAAACGTCAGCCTCAGCTGTATATATTTTAAAATGATACCATAATTCCACCTGTTATCATATATGTAAAACGTCATCAAACCGCTTTAGGCCAACCTTGTATATACACGATATAGACCTTAAGATACAGGTTGATTTCACTAGAAAAAAGCAGATCATTGATCTGCTCAGATTGTAGACAAATTATTTTTCAAGCCGGATTTCCCCTATTTCCTTCTGACTCTTGAAGGCAGTTCTTTTTTGCTCAAATTTCATAGCTAATACTAATATGAAAGCTATTATTAAAATAATACTTAAGAAAATCAAACCGGCTTGCATTTTTCCTGTAGCATCTTTTAACCATCCAACTGCATAAGGGCCAACAAAACCTCCTAGACTTCCAATTGAATTAATGACTGCAATTCCAACAGCTACTGTGGCTGGACTCAATATCATAGTGGGCAATGACCAAAAAGGACCTTTAAAACAATACATGGCTGCCAATGATATGGTGATGAAAACCATTGCAATAAATGGATTGGATACCATTCCTACACTGAGTAACGTTAAACCAGCTACGAGTAATGGTAAAGCTGTGTGCATACGTCTTTCACCAGTGCGATCTGAGCGTCTTGACCAGTAATTCATGACGATTGAAGCAATAATGTAAGGGATTGTAGCAATGAAGCCGATCTGGGTGTTTGATAAATAACTAGATAAGCCTTTAATAATTTGGGGCATCCAATATCCAACGCCCAGTGTACCTGCAGTATATACAAAGTAAATTAAGGCGAGGTACCACAGTTTAGGATCAGTCAAGGCCGTCTTATGACTAGTTGTTTGTTGGCCTTTCTTTTCTCGTAACTCCTCGTCCTTTCTTAATTCTGAAATCAACCAATTTTTTTCTTCAGTTGTTAGCCACTTTGCTTGTTCTGGCCGGTCTGTTAAGTAGAAATATGTAACAAACCCTAAAATAACAGCAGGTGCGCCTTCGATAATAAACATCCAACGCCATCCAGGCACATTCATCCAATGAATATGATCAATAATTAAAGTAGAAACGGGAGCCCCTATAATATAAGAAACGGCGATTGCTGTCATAAACATCGCAATTGTACTTGCTCTTTCTTTAGCTCGGAACCAATAAGTAAGGTATAGAATAATACCTGGAAATAGACCTGCCTCTGCTATTCCAAGAAGGAATCTAATGATATAGAGCTGGGTAGCATTCTGAGCAAACCCAGTTGCCATAGAAATAATTCCCCAAGTAAAGAGTATCCTAGTAATCCAAACTCTTGCCCCAAATTTTTGCATTAAAATATTACTTGGTACTTCAAACAGAAAATAACCAATAAAAAAAATACCTGTCACAAGACCAAACATTTTACTTGTTAGTCCTAGTGCTTCATTCATTTCCAATGCAGCATATCCCACATTTGCCCTGTCTAGATAAGAAATAATATAGAGTAAAAATAGTAACGGGATAATTCTTCGTGTCACCTTTCGAATCGTCTTCTTTTCGAAATTCAATTGAGAATTTTCCAATCAAATTCCTCCTTTTAAAAAGAAATTTTGATAACGCTTACATTTATTTAAAAAATAAAGAGATACTCTTACGCTTCTGTAAGATGTGTAAGAGTATCTCCATTTACCCTTCTGTTGTTTCCTCAAGCACAGCGAACAAAATGAAATATATCTGTCAAAAAACGTTTATTTCCAACTAGAAACGCTCTCAATATCTGGTATACCGTTAAATATTAAGTGTTTCGGTTGATAATTAATGTTACCTAACACGGTTTCTCCATCTACATCAGGAAAAGCAGTCTCAGTAGAAGTAGAATCCAGAACCACAAGGTTATTTGGAGTAAAAGTAAAATCGTCAATTCCTAACAATTTAGGAGCTGTTACCAGAACGGTTCTAAAAGCTTCATCTAGAGACAGTCCACCTACAATCATTTTAGAAATGATGTAGCTCATGTTATAAACAGGGTGTTTTCTCCATGACGCGCTTGTTAAATCTGAACTGATCGTATCTGGTTTAATTCCCTCAGCTAAGCATTTATAAAAAACATTCCAATTAAAGTGTTTTCTACCGTGACCGATATCTAATACTATCCCTCTTTCTACTGCATCTAGAAATTCTTTTTTTACCTTCCCGGCAGTATTTAACACGTTTCCATCCCTTCCTTGAAATGGATGAGTGAGAATGTCCCCTTTATTAAAATATTGTGTTACCTCTTCAATATCTAGTTTAGTTTCAGTTAAATGAACCATCATTCGTAAATCAGTTCGATCGGCTGCTTCTCTTGCTAAGCGTAATAAAGACCGGTCAGTCGTTATATCCACCTGACCTAAGCGAATCTTAATTCCTAATAAACGATCATCAGCTAAAGATGCAACTTCAACTATTCGATCCAACGAAATACTTTCTGGCTTGGTTGGGTTAGGGTTGGGATGATTGGTTAGCCCTTCTGGTAAGGCTGATAACCAAGAACGAACTGTTAATGGGCTCTTTTCCCAATAACGATTTGCTTCCTCCCATCCGTCATAGCCAAAAGTACCTGCGTCCCCAACTGTCGTTACTCCTGAGGAGAGATATTGTTTATCTGTCACACCAATCTCCGCTCCAGGTGCCCATAAATGACAATGAAAATCGACTAGTCCTGGTACAATTACGCTAGATTCAGATAAATGAATATCCCTATCATCCTCATGAGTAACTGTTATTCTTGTAGACTTATTTGGAATGAATCCCTTTTCTGACCAAATAGAACCGCCTTTAAAATTCCATACTCCCATGCAAATACACCCCTTAACTTCATATTGATATAATAGATTCGTTTATTTAATTGTTGACAATAGCATCTTCTTTACATGCCTTGATAACATCCAACCACTGTGCTAAATCACTGACCAACATACACTTCTCTTCTTTTTGGATAGTGGAACAATCAACTAAGTGGTTCATTTCCATACACAAACAAATAAGACAGCGCTTTCAAAAATAAAATGAATGACGCAACCCTATCCCCAAAGGATTATCACGCACCTCAAAAAAATTTTTATGATTTATCCTATGTAATAAAAATTACTATTTTTTATATAAGAGTAATGTTTATTACCAATAATTTAAATGTATGTTATCACTCATGCTTAATAAAGTAAACATTTTTTATAAAGAACAGCAGATAAAGTAAAACGAACAGTGAAGCAAATGGGAAACGATCGTTTTCCGGAAAATATAATGGAATTGATGGCGAGGGATATATAGACGTTGTGATTACCATTGGTCCAAAAGTAAAAAAATAATGAAAATAAAAATTCCACTTATGACAGTGGAATAAAATGAGGATGCGGTATTGGGGTACCAAATTTCCCGCACCTCGCTTATTTGATAGAGAAATGTATTCATCAAACCTTTCTATCAATCGTGCAGACGGCTCTGAATCTCCCTTTTTTATATGCCGTGCTGTTTTTGGTTACTTTTAATTTCACATCATATTATCATCACTTGTAGGGTACGGATCAACGACTTGCTTCTTTTTGTAAATGCCATGTCTTCAATGTCAGCTTTGTTTCATTTCTTCCACTGATGGAGATCGATTTATTTCCCGGGGAAGGAAAGTAACGTGCAGTAAAAACTTCTCGGCCTCCGTTTACAAAAATCTCAATCGACGATGCATCAATAAAGATATGCAGATCGTGTAATTCCTCTATGACCGCTTCACGAACTTCTTTTGATCGATCTTCAAATCGATCCCGTTCTAATGTCAACTTCCCTTCCTCTTGATCATAGATGATCCGTGCAGCTGCACGGATACAGCATTCAAACCCTTTCTGTGTGTCAATTTGATCAATGAATACCTCTGCGCTCGTAATATCATCTACCGGGATAGAATGAACAGAACGTTTAATATGAAAAACATGCTCTTGTTCATTGGTCCGCATGGATTGAAGTTCACTTACTGGTTTTTGAATGAGATGTCCGTCATCATCTAAACGGAGCTCTCTCGGGATCGTGAGGCAGTGTATCCATTGATAAGAAATCGTCGGATGATGCTCTTCTCCTTGATCAGGCACCCCCATCCACCCGATTAAAAGACGTCTGCCTGATTCGTCTAGAAAGGTTTGCTGCGCGTAGAAGTCAAAGCCGCGATCCAGCTCCTCAAACGCTCCATGTGTATATTGATAGGTATGATCATCCAATCTTCCAACAAAATAGCCTGATTGATGGGTATTGTGATATTTTAAACCATCCGGCTTGAGCCCTTGCGGTGACACAATCAATACATCCCGGCCGTCTAATTCAAACAGGTCTGGACATTCCCACATATAGCCGAAATTGTCTAAACCATTCTTTCCACTGCCTGCAATCGTGCCTTGAAACGTCCACTTCTCTAATGTATCAGAGGTAAACAAAACAAGGTGTCCTTTCAGGTCTAAGCTTTGTGCACCAAGAACCATGTACCACTGACCATTCCTCTTCCATACCTTTGGATCTCTAAAATGGGCAGTGAAACCTTCCGGCAGCGTTGCCACGACACCTTTTTTCTGAAAGTGAATGCCATCCTCTGAAACAGCTAAACATTGATACGTCTCACGGTTCCCTTGTTCATCCCGAACGTTTCCAGTGTACATCACATGCATCAGCCCATCGTCTATAAATGCACTGCCAGAATAACAGCCGTTTTGATCAAACCAATCACTTGGGGCAAGAGCGGCTTCTTCGTGATGCCAATTCACTAGATCTGTCGATGTGTAATGACCCCAGAATTTTGCACCATGTCCCGTTTTGAATGGCTGCCACTGATAAAAAACATGATAAATTCCTTTCCACTGAATCAGCCCATTCGGATCATTTAAAAGACCGACTGGCGGCATTAAATGAAATTGCTGCCGGTACACATCCTTTTTAACCAAATGCTCATAGTTTCGAATACGTTCTGCTATCTTTTGACGAAGTGCTGCGTCAGTTGTTGTCATGACTGTGACCACCCCTTGATTATTTTTCGACTTCTTTTACTTTAAAAATGATGGTGAGAATAAATGAAACAGCAACAGCGATTAACATACCAATTACATAATTGACCACATTTTGAACACCGAATGGTGCTGCAATCGCAATCATCGGAATGCCTGTTAAACCATAAGCATTGGCGGCTACCTTCGTGAAAACGACAAATGCCCCGCCCAATGCGCCCCCGATCATCGCCGCAATAAATGGTTTACGGTAGCGGAGGTTTACACCGAATATGACAGGCTCGGTAATTCCTAAAAAAGCAGAGAAGGCAGCAGGAAGGGCAATTTCTTTTGTTTTTGCACGCTTGGCTAAGAAAAAGACAGCCAATCCTGCTCCGCCTTGCGCGACATTGGACATTGCCCAAATTGGCAGCAAATAGTTACGTCCAATATCATTCAGCAATCCTGCCTCAATCGCATGGAAGCTATGGTGAACCCCTGTGAGCACAATTAAAGAGTAAGCACCGCCGAAAATGAGTCCTGCTAAGAACCCTGCATGGTCATAAATAAGCGTCAGCACATTCGAAATTCCTGTACCAAGCATTCTTCCAAGCGGTCCAACTGCAATAAACGTCACAAATCCAGTTACAATCACCGTCACAAATGGGGTCACAAGTAAATCAATACTGTTCGGAACCACTTTTCTTAAATTCTTCTCAACAAGACACATGATATATACGGTCAATAACACTGGAATAACCGTCCCTTGGTAACCAAGAAGAGCAATATCAACATTGAATAAATGCATATATTCTGGTTTTGCTTCCGTCAATCCCCACGGATTAAGCAGATTCGGGTGAATCATAATTCCCCCAATGACGGCTCCTAAATATGGATTTCCGCCAAACTCTTTCGCTGCACTGACCCCAATTAAAATCGGCAAAATGATAAAGGCTGCACTTGAGAACATATCAAGCATTTGGAAGACCGCAGAGCTTGGGTCAGCCCATTTGAAGGCTTTCATCATACCTAAGAGACCCATTAATAAACCGCTTGCCACAATTGCTGGAATGATCGGTACAAAAATATTCGATAACGTCTTTGCAAAACGCGCAAGTGGATTCATTTTTTGTTTCACTGCTTCATCATGGCTGACAGGCTTTTGTTTCTCGTCGCCTGTCTCGAGACCAGTCTCACGAGCAAATGGTTCATACACTTTGTTGACAGATCCAGTTCCAAAAATCACCTGAAATTGCCCTGAACTTGAGAAAGCCCCCTTCACTCCTTCAAGTTCTTCAATAGCCTCTTTGTCAATCAAATCCTCATTTTTCACCACCAATCTGAGTCTTGTTGCACAATGTGTGGCACTGATGACATTTTCCTTGCCGCCTAACAGACTTGTTAATTCTTTGGCTGTTTTTTGATAATCCATGATGTCTCCTCCTTTTTTAAAACAAAAAAGACCTAAAATTCACCAACGAGTAAAGGACATACACGTCCCCTCGTTACGCAAATTTTAGGTCTTGCCTGCCTGACAGTCACAATCCCGCGATATCAAATTTTGATGACGCTTTCATCATAGTATAAGACTGTGACATGCGTCAACCTCTTTTTTCAAATCCAATGACCCATATACACTAATAAGAGTAGTGTGCATAAAAAAAGCCTGCATGCAGGCACGATCATTTTAAACCAATTCGGCTTCCTGCAGACGCTGGACATGCAGCGTGATGTAGCCGATCTCCGATTCAGGGAGATGAAGTCCATATTCATCTTTTAACAAATCAGCGAGTCCAAGTGCACACCGGTAAGCCGTATCATACTTTGTTTGGATAAAAATCAGCATGTCATCGTCCATGATTTGAAATGCCTCATTCAATTCCAACCTGCCTAATGCATACCTCAAATGTGTCACAAGCCGCTGATAGGAAATACTATCCTCATCAATTGAATGCTGAAAATAGCTTTCAATATGCTCGATCATTTCTTTGATCATCGTTGTATATTTCACGGTCTTTTTCATGGACTCCGTATTCATTTTGGCCGTATGAATATGAAGTGCCACATATCCTGCCTCATCGTCCGGCAGTTCGACCCCAAGCCGCTCCTTTACATAACGAATGGCATATTTTCCAATCTCATATTCCTGCTTATATAAGACTTTGATCTCACCAAGCAATTTATTATATAACACAATGCCTTTTTGAAGGCGTTCAATGGCGAAGGACAAATGATCAGTCAGTGATATGTGGATGTGATCACTGAGCGGCATCATGAGTTTACCTTCTGCATAACTGATGATATGCTCTGCCACCTCAATATGCGCTTCTGGCAATGTGGCAAGAATTTGTTTGAATTTCTCATTTTCTTCACGCACAACAAAGATTTTCTCTATTTTTTGAAGAGGAACGACGTCATTTTTCCCCTTCTGAAAAGCAATTCCGGGTCCCATCACAATTTTCTCCTGATCGCCCTCCTTTACAACCACTGCGTTGTTATTCAATATTTTATATATCTTCAAGGGGTATCCTCTCCCAGCAGATAACATTTCTTATGTGGGATTTTACCCTGTTTCACTTTTTCTGTAAAGGTAAGAGCGGACCAGCACGCGCCTCTCGCATCGTCTTCTCTTCAAGCATCATCAGACTTTGAGTCAACCGCTTCTCTGTCCTGCGTTTCTTCTTATGTTCTTCTGCCAGCTTTTCCAGCTCTCTCTCTTTCACTACTTGAAAGAATCCGGCATCCACCGCGGCCGCCTGAAACCCTTGCTGCTTCATCATCACACCAGGGTTCACAAGCACATTCATCATGAAACCAAACCATACGCTCAACCAGCTTTTTAATTTCTTCACTGAACATCCCTCCGCTTTTCTTAGAATCTAGCAGCTCTATCAAAACAACTGCTCCTATCATATCCCGAGAAAAAAGAGAGGTTTGTCACAATCTGGGTGAAAAAACAAACTAGTTTTCAGAAGTTTTGTTGAAAAGTGCAGAAGATCATCATGTGCCTAGATGTTTCATTGAAAATTTTATGCACACGCTATCCCAAAGATAAGCACACCTTATCAACAGAGTTTATCCACATATCAACACCCTCTCACTAGATTTTGTGTATGTAAATTTTTTATTTTCCATATATGTATCTTAATAATAGAGTTATCAACAGACATTTGTGAATAAGTGCGACTTTATAAACAAAATAGTTCTTTATAACTATGTAAAATAAGACCATTTTAGTAAAGGAATTGTTTTCAACATATTGAATACTTAATAACGGGCAGTGAATCTTTCCTATTTATCCACAAAAAGAAAGGCTATCTCCCTAAAAACACAGCTAGAAAGGGGAAAATTAATGAAAAAGGTCATATCTCGTTCTTCTGTTCTATTGTTCTCCACTATTTTTATTTTATCCACATTCTTTACCGGTCAACAGGCGGCTGCTGCTCCATCTAACAAAAAGGTGGAACTAGAAAAAGCAGAAATCTTCGGTGAAATCAATGTCAACTCGAAAAAACAAACCACTGTCATTGTTGAATTAAAGGAAAAATCCTTAGTTGAAGCCAAGCAAGACGGCGAAGCACAAACAAAAGCCTCCCTCAAAAAATCTCGAACAAAAGTAAAGAATGCAGCACTCAAAGAGGTAGATAAAGCGAGTGTTCGTCAAGAATATGAAAAAGTCTTCTCTGGTTTCTCTATGAAACTTCCTGCAAACGAAATCCCGAAGCTGCTCGCAGTTGATGGAGTAAAAGCTGTTTATCCGGATGTTACATATAAAACCGATGAAGTGAAAAAGGAAAGCATCCAGCTTCCAAACGAAGATGTCTCCCCGCTTATGGATAAGAGCGCTCCATTTATCGGTGCACCAAAAGCATGGGATGCCGGCTATTCTGGAAAAGGGGTCAAAGTCGCAGTCATTGATACTGGAGTAGACTATACCCACCCTGATTTAAAAGGAAACTTCGGTTTATACAAAGGCTATGATTTTGTTGATAATGATTATTCTCCGCAAGAGACTCCTAAAGGAGATCCTAGAGGCGAATCCACAGATCACGGCACACACGTCGCAGGAACGATCGCGGCAAATGGACAAATTAAAGGTGTCGCAAAGGATGCCACACTTCTTGCATACCGTGTACTTGGACCAGGTGGATCTGGAACAACTGAGAACGTTCTTGCAGGCATCGACCGGGCGGTTACTGACGGAGCAGATGTCATGAACCTCTCTCTTGGAAACAGTGTCAATAACCCTGATTATGCAACGAGCATCGCTCTCGATTGGGCCATGTCTGAAGACGTTGTCGCTGTTACATCCAATGGAAACAGCGGTCCGAACAACTGGACAGTCGGTTCACCTGGCACGTCAAGAGATGCCATTTCTGTCGGAGCAACTCAGCTTCCGTACAGCCTTTACAATGTGAAATTCCCGAACTATTCCACTGCAAAAGTCATGGGCTACTACCAAGAGAGTGATTTAAAAGCGCTTGACCAAAAACAAGTCACACTCGTCCAAGCTGGAATCGGTGACGAAAAGGTATTTGAAGACATCGATGTTAAAGGAAAGGTGGCCGTGATTGAACGTGGTGCCATTGCTTTTGTGGATAAAGTCGACAATGCAAAAGCAGCTGGTGCAATCGGCGTTGTGATGTATAACAATACCGATGGAGAAATCCCAGTCGATGTACCAGGTCTCGCACTTCCTACAATTAAGCTGTCAAAAGCTGAAGGAACAGCGCTTATCAAAGCCATTGAGGCTGGAAACAATACAACGGCTTTCTCCATTCAATTTGTCAAAGAACTTAGTGAGCAAGTCGCTGACTTCTCGTCCCGCGGACCTGTTGTGGATACGTGGATGATTAAGCCTGATCTATCAGCACCCGGCGTCAGCATTGTGAGTACGATCCCAACGCATGATCCTTCTCAGCCTTACGGATATGGTTCTAAGCAAGGAACAAGTATGGCTTCTCCGCATGTGGCAGGAGTAGCAGCGATCATCAAACAAGCAAAACCATCGTACTCAACTGGACAAATCAAAGCATTACTGATGAATACAGCAGAAAAACTGTTTGACGCAAATGGCAGCCCTTTCCCTCATAACACACAAGGAACAGGCAGCGTTCGAATCATGGAATCACTTCAAGCGTCTTCTATCGTTTCTGATGCGAGCTATTCTTACGGCACTTTCTTAAAGGAAAAAGGCGTTCAAATCAAAACGAAGAAATTCAAGGTAGAAAACCTTTCAAAAGCACCGAAAACGTATACCATTGATTACAAATTCAATGGCAGCGGCATTAGTACAAACGGAACGAAAAAAATCACCGTCAAAGGGAATTCCACTGGATCCTTTACTTCCGCAGTACAGGTGAATTACGGAAAAACCAAGAAAGGGACGTACCAAGGTAGCATAACCATTCGCGAAAATGGCAGAAAGGTCACGGAAATCCCCACTTTATTGATTGTGAAAGAGCCAGATTATCCGCGCGTCACTTCTGTTTCCGTAGAGCCTGACAACCGTGCTGGAAGCTATGTCATCAGCAGCTACCTGCCTGGCGGTGCTGAGAACCTTGCATTCCTTGTCTACTCGACAGATGGAGAGTATTTAGGTGAAGCTGGTGTTTATCAACATGTTGATAAAGGAGAGCACCGCGTAAAATGGAATGGCACGATCAATCAAGGCCAGAAGCTTGAAGCTGGTGAGTATACAATGCTTGCGTATGCAAGTTTGAAAGGAAAATCAGATACCGTACAAACGAAGGAACCTTTCGAAATTTACCCTGAATAAATGTGAATCACAAGAAAAGCCTTGTATGAGCGGATAAGCTCATCAAGGCTTTTCGATCATATATGGAGGAAAGAGAAACTCATGTTGATATGGCTATGGATCGTTTCTTTTTTTACTGCTTTTTTTCTGACGATCACCTTGGTTTATTTACTAACTTTTTTACATACGAAGCAGCCTCGTCCTTTTCATCAAGCATGCGAGCTGACTGTTTATGCTTCCTGTATCTACCCGCTCAGCCTGCTGGTGTCAGCCGCCTTCTTCTTCACTATGATGCTGCTTTTCCCCTTTTACTGGCTGCGTGGACGATAAATATACATACGTTATGCATCAAAGGCTTCTTTTAATAAACGATACGATGTGAGCCGGTCTTGCATGTGATGTGTGATGGTCACAGCGATCAATTCATCTGTCCGATAAGCCTTGGCGAGTGTGGTCAGCTGCTTTTTCACAGATGCTGGTGTTCCAACGACCATCCTTTGACGATTGGCAGCCACTCGTTTTTGTTCATATGGACTGTAAGAATACGCCTGTGCCTCTTCATATGAAGGAAAGCCTTCAAGCTTCAGCCCCTGTTCATTGGCAAGTAAAGATAAATCTAAGCTGACAGCTAGTTTTTCTGCCTGCTCCTCTGTTTCAGCACATAAAACAAAGACTGCCAGACTGACACGTGGCTTATCACCGAATACTGAAGGTTCAAACCGATTGATATATTGCTCTACAGAATCTTCTCCGCCTTCACCATTAATAAAAAGAGCAAACGTGTAGCCTGCACCTGCTTTCGCCGCAAGCCTTGCACTCCCTCCAGAGGAACCGAGCATCCAAACTTCTGGCACGGTCTCTACCTTCGGAGAAGCAGTCAAATGAGGCAGCGGGTAAAATTCATCCGCTAAATCGTGTAAATACACCTTCAATTCTTCTACTTGCTCAGGATATTGATCACCTAAACGCTTTCGCTCCCCATGATGAAGGGCAATAGATGAAATGGGCATACCACCAGGGGCACGTCCAATCCCAAGATCAATTCTGCCAGGAGCCAGCGCTTCGAGAACCCTGAAGTTCTCTGCTACTTTATAGGCGCTATAGTGGGGAAGCATGACGCCGCCCGAGCCAATGCGTATATGCGACGTAACGGCTGATAAATGGCCGAGAAGCACCTCTGGACTTGATCCTGCAAGCCGATTTGAAAAATGATGCTCTGATACCCAAAAACGGTGATAACCCCACTTTTCCGCCTGCTTCGCTAGTTCAACCGTCTGCTTCAAAGCCTCAGCAGGCGTAGCACCTCCTATCAAAGGAGATTGATCCAGTATACTTAATTTCATCATGCTGCACCTCTTACAGAAATCCCCCTCTCTCAAGCGAAAGGGGGATTCTTATTTATTTTCGATTAAAGCCCTTCTCTTTCACAAATTCTCCAAGGAAGGCACGCTTTGGCTGGCTAAAGCCTCGCAGCATCTGCTCAGACCAAGTATCTTTTCTCTCGCCGTTTGTTCGTGCTTCATAATATGCGGAAATACGATCGTCATATTCTTTTAAATAACGATCCACATACGCTTCATCTTGCTGATATGAATTTTCATGATATATGAGTTCAACTGGCAGCCGTTCCTTTTGAGACGACTGATTAGCTGGATGGCCAACAGCCAGACCGAATAATGGCAGCACATAAGATGGCGTTTCAAGCACTTCAGAGACTTCTCTCAGCTGGTTACGCAGTCCGCCAATATAGCAGATTCCAAGTCCCATTGATTCTGCGGCAACACTGACATTTTGTGCAGCCAATGCCGCATCGATGACGCTAATGAGAAAGGCTTCTGTATTCTCAAGCGCCTCCTGATGATTCTTCCCTGCTTTTTTTGCAATATGATCATGGCGTTTCAAGTCTGCACAGAAGACAAAGAAATGCCCATTCTTCTCAACGTAAGGCTGATTCCCAGCCAGTTCAGCAAGCTTGGCCTTCTTCTCCTGATCTGTTACACCAATAATACTATACGCCTGTACGTAGCTTGATGTTGAAGCAGCCTGTGCACTTTTGATCAGTGTCAGCACCTCTTCTTCTGTCAAACGCTCGTCTGTAAACGAACGAATGGATCGATGATTTAATATGGTTTCTATCGTTTTGTTCAACTCGAAGACCTCCTTGACTTCTTCTATCATAAAACAAAGACATAGGGCTTTTCAAAAATTAAAACTCGCAATAAAAAAAGACAGCCTATACTTAGACTGCCCTTACCCGTTTTATTTAAATAAATAACTTTGATATTTCGTTAATTGAACGCTTGCGTTATAGGCGATCCCGAATCCAATCAGAACGGACAAGACAGAGCTCCCTCCAAAACTGATAAATAAGAGCGGAATCCCTGTTACAGGCATCACGCCTATGTTCATTCCAATGTTCTGGAACGTATGGATCACAATCAAGGCTGTATATCCGACGCAGAAGAATGACGCAAATCGGCTATAAGGATGTATTCGGTCAATCAGTACGACCAGCCGGTAAATCAAGAAGAAGAACATGATCACAACAAACGCACAGCCGATAAAGCCAAAGGCTTCACCTATAATGGAGAAAATCATATCCGTTTGTGCTTCAGGAACATAGACCTTTAAGTTTTTAATGCCGTTCCCAAAAATCTGACCTGCACCAATGGCCATAATCGCCTGCTCTACTTGATATTTATCAGATCCAGATGCATCCTGCGTCTGTGCTTGGTTGGCTGCCGAAGAACTATCAGGCAGCCAAGCGGTAATACGGTTGATCTGGTACTGCTGAATGCCTATTGTTTTCGCAAAATCAGGGAATAAGATGATTACGGCTAAAATAGAGGCAACTAAAAGCACAACCACTGAGCCGATGAGTGAGATCAGTTTCCAATTGACCCCTGATAAAAATACCATCACCACAACAATAAACATACAAACAGCCGCAGTCCCTGCATCCTGCAAGAAGATCAGTCCAACTGGTACAGCCGCCACCCCGGCAATTTTTAATAGAAGGAAAATATCATCCTCTAATGTACGCTTTCCTCTAGGTGTAGACTTTCCAATGACAGATGCGAGCATCATAATCAAACCAATTTTCATGAACTCTGAAGGCTGAAATGTCCCTATTCCTGGCAACACAAACCAGCTTTTTGCACCATTTTTGATTGGAGCAAAATCATGACCCCCGATTTGTGCAGGAGCGACTTTAAGAAGAATTAACAGCATAATGCCGCCTATAAATATATATAAGCTCAGTTTCTCTAATTGCTCTAAGTCAAAATAATTAATAGCAACAATACATATAACTCCGACCATATAGTATATGATCTGCCTCGTCCATGCATTAGATCCATACTGCCCAAATTGACCCGCAGCATAAATCGCAATGACACTGATGGCAAAGAAGGCTAAAAATATAAAAATCAAATCTCCTTGATAGTAAGGAGATGTATTCTGCTTGTTCATGAACTAACCACCCTTATTACAAAACATAAAAGCCCTTGTTTATATTAGATTGAAATTTTCACAAAATCAACTCACCTTAAATATGACGGAAGATACATCCGAAAGGTTCCATTCAATTTTCAAAAAATGAAATACTTTTCATCCTAACAATAGGAAAAAATTCCTCTATACACTTTTCATTCAACCGATCTCAAGTCCTTTAAAAAGTTTATTTTACAGATTTTAAGGGGAAAATTCAATGACCTATGTGGCGATATGACAAGTAAACATCAGATGAGATAGCTGCACTGAGGAATGAGGAATAAAACCATTTTGTATGGAATAAGGCCCATTTTCCAATTATTACGTTTACTTCAAAGTCAATTGTGGTATAATACCTGTAACAAAATGTTCACAATATCTCCTAAAAACAGACACAATTGCATCCTGACCTCTCATTTGATTTGAACATCAACTTACAAAGGAGTTGGATACGATGGATATGTTCTTTGCGTACCTATGTATTGCAACGGCTACACCCCTGTTTTTATGGCTGGAAAACAGAAAGATTGCATTAGCCTCTATTCCACCCATTATGATTATGTGGATTTTCTTCGGTCTTTACATGACAAGCAGTTTATCTCCAGCAGGACATACCTTCATGATCGCATTCTTTGCCATTAACGTGATTTTGGCTCACATTGCAGCGTTCCTCATCTACGGACTTCCATTCATTCGCAAAAGATTCAGCAGCAGATAGATATCGCCCAACTATTGGAAGCGTTATCACCATTATGATAAAAACCACTCACCTTTAAGAGATGAGTGGTTTTTTTATTATTTCTCTGAATGCTCAGACTGCTTTGGTGCAGACGGTGAATAACCGTCTTTACTGTTCTCTCCGTGGCTGTAGTGAGCCGCAAAGATCCAAACAGATCCGATAACGAAGATAATCGCACAGAACAGACCAAACAAAGTATTTCCGACTTGAACAGTTCCGTTCTCGCTCTCTGTCATGTGCATAAACATGAACAGCTGCAAGAATGCTTGAATGAACGCAAAACCAAAGATAATCCATAGTTTTGCGGAACTGCCAATTTCAGCTCCAATGGCAATCCAGAATGCTAAGATTGTCAGCACAATGGATAGGATGAAGCCAACTACGTGTTTCCAAGGGAAGTGTTCGTGCTCTGCTGAGGAATGTGTTTTTCCAGCCATATCACAAAAGCCCCCCTAATCCGATCAAGTAAACAGCTGTGAAGATGAAAATCCATACAACATCAAGGAAATGCCAGTATAGACTTGAGATGAAAATCTTCGCTGCTGTTTGTGGAGTTAATCCACGTTTTTTAATTTGGAACAAGATTCCGGTAATCCAGAAGATACCGATCGATACGTGTAGTCCGTGAGTTCCTAAGAGTACAAAGAATGCAGACCAGTACGCACTTGTATGGATGCTCGCACCCTCATGTACATAATGGAAGAACTCAAAAATCTCAAATCCAACGAAGCCTGCACCTAGAAGCAGTGTGAGAATCGTCCAGATGACAACCCCTTTTGTACTTCCACGGCGCATTTCATGAACGGCAATCCCACATGTAAATGAACTAACCAATAGCAGGAATGTCATGATCAATACAAGTTTCATATCAAACAGCTCAGCTGGTAAAACGCCACCAGCTGTTCTGCCATGTAGAACAAAGTAGGTCGCAAAAAGTGTTGAGAA
The DNA here is from genome assembly GCF_038630785.1 of Bacillus sp. FSL K6-1000. Classification (NCBI taxonomy): domain Bacteria; kingdom Bacillati; phylum Bacillota; class Bacilli; order Caryophanales; family Bacillaceae; genus Bacillus; species Bacillus sp. FSL K6-1000. The sequence continues at coordinate 3,471,727 of NZ_CP152042.1, forward strand.
TAACACGATTTCCGCGCCAAGGAATATCCAGAAACCAAGGATGTTTAAACGTCCGGTTTCAGAGCGATATTCAAGCGGTGCATTTGCATAGCTGCTATCATTATGTCCCATTACTTCTGCGCCTCCTTATTCTTTTTCTCTGTTTCGATTACTTCTTCAACAGGAATATAGTAGCCATCGTCATATTCGAATGAACGTAAAATCATCGTTGCGAATACACCGATTAAGCCAATAACGCCAATCCAGTACCATTCAAATACAAGACCGAATGCACCAAGTCCAAAGAATGCAGACATGATCAACGGTCTGCCTGAATTGTGCGGCATGTGAATTTTCTTGAATTCTTTTTCAGGATGAACGTCTACATTGTTTTGCTTCCAATGATGGAATGCATCTGGTGTTGTCACTTCTGGAAGTGCTGCAAAGTTATAATGCGGCGGAATTGCAGAAGATGTCGCCCAGTCAAGTGTACGTCCTTCTCCCCAGCTGTCTCCAGACACTTCACGTTTTGCGTGTCTCCAGCTGTAGTAAATGTTGTAGCAAAGGATGATGAATCCGATACCCATCATAAATGCACCAATTGTTGAAATAAAGTTTAGTGCAGTCCAGCCATCTTCTGGTCCATACGTATAAATACGTCTTGGCATTCCTTGCAGTCCTAAGAAGTACTGCGGGAAGAAACAGATGTTAAATCCGATCATGAATACCCAGAAGAACCATTTGCCGATTCTTTCGTTTAACTTGTAACCAAACATTTTTGGATACCAGAAAACAAGACCAGCAAAACAAGCAAATACAGTACCTGCGATTAATACATAGTGGAAGTGGGATACAAGGAAGTACGTGTTATGGTACTGGTAATCCGCAGCTGCCATCGCAAGCATAACCCCAGTTACACCACCTATTACGAAGTTCGGAATGAAACCAAGTGCCCAAAGCATTGGTGATGTAAAGCTGATACGGCCTCGATACATCGTAAAGAGCCAGTTAAAGATTTTCACACCTGTTGGTACAGAAATCGCCATTGTTGTAATCGAGAAGAATGAGTTAACCGCTGCACTGTTCCCCATTGTAAAGAAGTGGTGAACCCACACAAGGAAACTAAGAACAGAGATTGCAACAATCGAGACAACCATCGCTTTGTAACCAAACAACTGCTTTCTTGAGAACGTCGCAAAAATTTCTGAGAAAATACCGAAAGCCGGCAGGATAACAATATATACCTCAGGATGTCCCCAAATCCAGAATAGGTTCGCCCAAAGCATCGGCATACCGCCTGCTTCGAGTGTAAAGAATGCAGAACCGAATAAACGATCAAATGTCATAAGTGCTAAAGCAACTGTTAGTACAGGGAATGCAAAAACGATGATGACAGACGTAATCAATGTTGTCCATGTAAACATTGGCATACGCATAAGTGTCATACCTTTTGTACGCATTTTTAAGATGGTCACCATGAAGTTAATACCTGTCATAAGTGTACCAATACCTGCAATTTGGAGCCCGAGCAAGTAGTAGTTCTGTCCAGGTCCTGGTGAGAAATCATTTCCGGCGAGCGGCATGTAACTCGTCCAGCCTGCACTTGGTGATCCTCCAATAACGAAGGATATGTTGAACAGCATTGCTCCGACCATGAATGTCCAGAAGCTAAGGTTGTTCAAATAAGGGAATGCAACGTCACGTGCACCAATTTGAAGAGGAACAACGACGTTGATTAAACCAATTAAAAATGGCATCGCCATGAATAGAATCATGATCGTACCATGCGTTGTAAAGATTTCATTATAGTGGTTTGAATCTAAAAACGTATTATTAGGAAGCGCCAGCTGCGCGCGCATCATCAGTCCGTCTACCCCACCGCGGAAGAACATAATCACAGCAGCAAGGATATACATGATTCCAAGCTTTTTATGATCAACTGATGTCAGCCATTCTTTCCAGAGCCATTTCCACTTTTTAAAGTAGGTTAAAACAAACACGATGGCAATGGAGGTAAGAGCGATAGAAATTTGCGCACCAAGAATTAATGGGTCTCCAGTTACAAAAAACTCATCCCATTTTAAATGCATAACGGCCTCCTCCTTTCCTTAGTCAGTTTATTCTGTTTCTAATTTTCTTTTATAGTTCTTCACATTCTCGAAAGGATCTGTCTTGGAATGCGGAGAAACTGCTTGGTAACCTAAACGTTTGCGTGCTTGGAGTGCATATTCAGAATCCTCTCCATGCTTCGCAAAGGATAAATGTGTTGATGAGAATGTCTGCACATCTGCAGCATCAGGAAGCATCAAGTAGTCATACGTTTTCTTCGTTAACTTCGGTGCTTCTTTCTTTGTTTTATTTACCCATTTATCATAGTCAGACTGCGTCATCGCATTGACTTTGAATTTTTGCTGAGCAAAGCCCTCGCCTGTGAAGTTGGCGTTTCTTCCTTGATATGTGCCAACTTGATCAGCTTGAAGGTATTGTTCCATCTCCATTCCAGCCATCGCATACTTCTCCCCGCCTAGCTGAGGAATCCATAGTGATGCCATTGTATCAGCGGAAGTGATTTTGAATAAAACCGGCTGATCTTTTGGAATGTTTAAGTAGTTCACTGTCTCAATATTTTCCTCTGGATAGCTAAAGATCCATTTCCAATCGACAGCTGTCGCATAAACGACAAGAGGATCTTTATGGCTTGTTGCTTGAGGTGCCTCTTCCAAAGAGTAAATTGTTTTTACAGTTGGAACTGAAAGGGCAGCAACGATTAATATTGGGATCACTGTCCAGACAACTTCTAGAAGCGTGTTCCCGTGTAGTTCTGGGTTATAAGAGGCGTTTCCAACGTCCTTACGCTCACGGTATTTAACCAAAATGATGGTAAACATTACAAATACCGCACCAACGATAAAGAGCATAAATCCGATAGATAAAAGGATTAAGTCTTTTTGTTGTGCTGCGACTGGTCCTTTAGGATCTAAAACAGCGATATTGCTGCAACCTCCTAATACAAAAACACTCACGAGCATCGCTAATAAAAGCATAGGTTTAATGGCTCTGAACAAGAAGATCACCATCCTTCCTTAGATAATGTATAAATTGCTGAATAATTGTGAAAAGCCATCTGCCTTCGAAAACTTTTCTTCCCTTTGTAATGCTATCAAAATCTGTTAGAGTTAGCTTCCCTTTTTTCAAAAGTTCATTTATTTTTCAACAGATTTCTTTTAAAATGTCATAAATTCGACATAAATTTATATTATTGCACACACAATAAATTTCTAGGATTTTGAAAAGTTGAGAGTTGAAGGCAAAGGACAAACAATCAAGAACTTTGTCAAATTTAGGTTTACCACAATAAAAAAGTTTGGTCAAATTTCAATTTAACTTAATGAAATTTTATCTAGGTAAACAATTTCGAAATAGGTATCCCCACATTTAACAAAAACCTTACTTATTTTAACGCAAGTTGATAAGAAAAGAAAGTATCGATCCTCTGACTATACGCTGTAAGAATTGGTAATCATGTTGAATATGTGGAATCCCACTTAATGACTTCCAGCAAAAAACCGGCTTAGCGCCGGCATTCTGCAATTATTCATCTCTTACTAAAATATCAGGGCGCCTATAGATGTCCCCTTCATGTTCAACGTCAATGTATGTCCACTTGCCTGTATAGGTTAAAAAGCGGTTCCCCTCTTTCTCTACGACCATCGTATCCTCTGATTTCAATCCAGGCAATGAAGGGTTCCATGTAAACACTTGCTGCAGCTGAATTTCTTCCTTAGATGAAGGAACTGCTATAATTTCTCTAGATACAAAGCCCGTTTTTCCTCCTTGATGAAGCTTTTTCCAGCTATCAGGGAAGCCTTCTTTTTCATACTGAGCGATACCTGCTTTCATCACGTCTCCCAAAGTCTTACCGGGGCGCGTAGCGGCATTCATGACCGTGTCAATTCGTGCCAGCCGCTCTTTGTTCTCTTCAAGCTCCTGTGGAAGCTGACCGAAGTAAACAGACCTTGTGACATTGGCCACGAGTCCATGCCGTTCAGCGCAAAGGACAACAAGCGCATGCTTTTGAAGTTTTTTGTCTGTTGGAATTGGATGACGGTATTGATGAATCCGGTCATCTGTTGCTACAAGCAGCACTTCAATCGTCATTCCCTGCGCGATCGCTTTTTGAGCCGCAAGCGAAGCGATTTCGTACTCCGTCTGTCCTGGAACGATTTCTTTACAGACACTCTCTACAATGACCGCTGTTTCATGACAAAGCGTTTCATACTGGCGGAGCTGTGATGCAGAAAGAATGGATCGAACTTGCGACAAATCCGGCTCAACCGATTCGAATCCATCCATTTGAATGTCTGATCCGATTCGTTTGTCTTTTGTGAGTGTTTGAATGTGTGCCGTATCATCCTCAAACCAATCCATCGTCACCACTTGAAATGGGTGATCGATATACGCCATCTCTTCTTCAATGATCCGCTTTTCTTCCATTTGATTCACAATGAGGACGATGTCGTCTTTTAACACAAGCAGCTTGCACACGCCCTCTGGTGTATTTAACACGATATGATTTCTTCTTCCTCCTGTCAGCCAGGAGAAGTTATTTCGCTTTTGAATTAAGACACCGTCGAGCTGTTTTTCTTCCATTATTGTTCTTACTTGTTCAATCATCTAATCACCTGCCTATATGAGTGTATGAATGAAACGTTTAAAAGCTGTTTTCCCTTGCTCGGTTCTTTTAAACACACCAGCCTGTGAGAGAATTCGAGAAAAAATCATGCCGACTTCTTTTTGTAAAATGGCTTCTGTATTGTCCTCTGTAAAGGTTTTCTCTTCAAGCAGACGCTTTGCCCATGCTTCATGTTTCGTGATAGCAGGACGGGCTTTGATTTCTACAAGGGGGTTTTGGGATAACAGCGCTTCTTTTAATTGGCTTAATTCCTCTGCTAATCTACCAGGAAGAACTGCAAGACCCATCACTTCAATTAATCCGATATTCTCTTTTTTAATATGATGGACTTCTTCGTGCGGATGGAAAATTCCGTCCGGGTGCTGCTTGTTTGTACGATTATTACGCAGCACTAGATCTAATTCATAGTCATCTCCATGTCGGCGTGCAATTGGTGTAATGGTATTATGCGGCGTCTCCCCTGTATGAGCTAGCAGCTCCACTTCTTCATCTGAATACATTTTCCACTCGTTTAAGATAAAGTCAGCGGCGTCTGCAAGCGTCTGCCTATCGCTGCTTCGAAGGCGGATCACAGACATCGGCCATTTCACAATCCCGGCCCTCACATTCGGAAAGGCACTCAGAGAAAAAACATCTTCAAGCTTCGCTTTCGCCATCGGAAATTCATGCGCACCGCCCTGAAAATGGTCATGACTTAATATACTGCCCCCGACAATCGGAAGGTCGGCGTTCGATCCGATGAAATAATGCGGGTATATATATATGAAAGAAAGCAATCGTTCAAAGGTCTTTTTGGTGATACTCATCGGCTCATGTTCGCCTTTGAACACAATGCAGTGCTCGTTGTAGTACACATAAGGTGAAAATTGTAGAAACCAAGATTCATCTGTGAGTGTCACAGGAATAATCCGGTGATTCTGTCTCGCTGGATGGTTGATCCGTCCCCCAAACCCAACGTTTTCTTTACAAAGCAGACAAAGAGGATATTGCTTTTGACTAAGTTTTTTGGCTTCAGCGATTGCTTTTGGGTCCTTTTCCGGCTTCGATAGATTAATTGTGATCTCCAGCTCGCCATCATCTGTTGGTGTAAACCACTGAACATTTTTGGCGATTCTGCCTGTATGAATATAGTGTGCGTGCTGCTGCATTTCATAGAACCAGCTTGTAGCCGCCTCTGGTCCTTCATGCTGGCGTTTCTCTTCAAACTTCGCGTAGATGACACTTGGAGGCGCCACCAAGCATCCCATGATTTTCGCATCTAGTAAATCGCGATAAGTATCCGTCCCCTCAGGGATAAGGCCAGTCTCTACTGCCCAATCCAGCATTGGCATTAAGATGTCTTCAAGTTCCGCATCCCCTGAGACTGTTCTTGCCTCAGCTTCATCCAGCCCAAGCACCTCAAGCAGCCGATTTCTCGTATAATCGATATCTAGTGGTGTAATCAGCTCTTGGTTGACTCCGTATTGAATCAGCTGTTCCAGTTTTTCAAAAATATCTACCGCCATTCTCTCTGTCCCCTCTCTTGCCTGCCTGTTACGCGTTATTTACTCTGGTAACCGTCTGGATGCTTCTGAAACCAATCCCACGCACTTTGAATAATGGTGTGAAGGTCAGCATATTGAGGTGTCCACCCTAATTCCTGCAGCGCTTTTTCAGAAGAAGCAATCAGCTTTGCTGGATCTCCCGCGCGTCTGTCAGCCACCTGTGCTGGAATCGCATGCCCCGTGACGTTTCTTACAGCATCTACTACCTGCTTCACGGAGAAACCTGTGCCATTCCCTAAGTTATATGTTGCACTTCCTTTTCCAGCACGCAGACGATCAACTGCTAAGATGTGCGCCTCTACTAAATCCATGACATGAATGTAATCTCTAATACACGTGCCGTCCTCTGTCTCATAATCATCACCGTAAATCATGATCTGATCTCGTTTTCCTAAAGCCACTTGCAGAATGATCGGAATGAGGTGTGTCTCAGGCTGATGATCCTCTCCGACAAGTCCATCTGTATGAGCGCCAGCTACATTAAAGTAGCGAAGCACGACGTATTTCATTCCATATGCCTGCTCAGACCACTTCAGCATTTTTTCAATCGCAAGTTTTGTTTCTCCATAAGGATTGGTTGGGTTCGTCTCATCCGTTTCAACGATCGGCACACGCTTTGGTTCACCATACGCAGCTGCGGTTGAAGAGAAAACGATGTGTTTCACATCAAATTCATTCATCACCTGAAGTAAAGCTGTTGCTCCCCCAACGTTGTTGTCATAGTACTTTAGCGGGTTTGTTACACTCTCACCTACAAGTGAATCTGCGGCAAAGTGCATAACCGCTTCTATTTGATGCGTTTTGAAAACCTGTCTTAAAAAATCTTGATCTCGTAAATCTCCCTCTTCTAAAACAGCTCCCTCCAAAACAGCTTCTTTGTGGCCTGTCTGCAAATTATCTACTACTACTACTTGTTCACCTTTCGCTAAAAGAGCCGCTACAGCATGACTGCCAATGTACCCTGCTCCCCCGCACACTAAAATCGTCATTACACTTCCTCCTTCGTGAGTTCTCTTGCGCCGCCTCCAATTCCAGCTGTGTAAAAAGAGGCTTCAATACCTGTCTTCTCTTGATAAATCGCACCCGTTTCTTCTATAAATGATGCCAGCTGCTCCTCTTTCACAATACTGATCGTGCAACCGCCAAAACCCGCGCCCGTCATACGGGAGCCAATCGTTCCAGGATGGAGCCAAGCGGCTTCTGCCAGAGTATCCAGTTCAAATCCAGTCACTTCATAATCATTCTTTAAAGAGAGATGAGATGCCTTCATAAGCGCACCTATTTCTTCCATTTTATCATCTTTCAGAAATTTGACTGCTTTTATGGTTCGGTCGTTTTCTGTCACCACGTGCCTTGCACGTTTGCGGCATGTTTCATCCTGAATCAAGTGGGCATGCTCGGCAAATTCATCAGCCGTGAGCTCACATAAGTGGACAAGATCGATTTCTTTTCGCAAATCGTTTAAGGCTGATTGACACTCTGACCGGCGTTCATTGTATTTGGAGTCTGCCAGTGTCCGCTTTTTGTTTGTATTGGCAATGACAAGCGCCAGCCCCTCTTGCCGAAACGGACTGTATTCAAAATCAAGGGTATCGCAATTGAGCAAGATGGCGTGATCTTCTTTTCCAAGAGCGATTGAAAACTGATCCATAATGCCGCAATTGACGCCAATAAATTCATTTTCTGCACGCTGCGAAAGGAGGGCAAGACGGGCATTTGAAACGCCGAATGAATGCCATTCATTGATAAAGACAGCGGTGACAAGCTCGATGGAGGCAGAGGAAGACAAGCCTGCACCATTGGGAATATTGCCGCCGTATACTATGTCAAAGCCTTCTTCTATCTTCATTCCTGCTTCGATAAACTGATGGAACACGCCCTTCGGATAATTTGCCCAGCCGTCTGACTCCAAGTAAGCGATTTCAAAAAGGTCGAATTCTTTCACACCATCGCCATCAAAGTTCAAGGAATACATTCTCACGCGGCCATCTGACCGCTTGGCACATGCTGCATATGTACCGAGAGTGAGCGCACAAGGGAATACATGACCTCCATTGTAATCTGTATGTTCACCAATCAGGTTCACTCTTCCCGGGGCAAAAAAATAGCGAAGTTCTTCTTCTCTATCCCCAAATTGCTGGTGAAATGCCGTGCGTAACATATCGATCATATCCATTCCCCTTTTCTCTTCTGATACTCTTATTTTAGTTGCCTGAACTGCGTAAGTTCAATGGTAAAAAAATCGTTAAAAAATACCCTTTTTTTGCTGTGAATGGTACGATGTGATATGAGGTGTACCATGATTCAAAATAGAAAAAGGTTGTTTTTTGCTGTGAAGGAGGTTTTCCAATTTGAAGAAGGAAGCATTTGCATTTCGTTTTCACCATTCTGATGTTACATTGCCGGCACAAATATGGTCTGTTGGCTGGGAGGTTCAATCATCTTCGTTATACAGCTGGAATGGCGTGGAGCGGAAGGATCAGGGCAAGTGCATCTTTCAGCTCACACTGTCTGGACACGGCATGATTGAAATCGGACAGAAGCGGTTCAAAGTCTTGCCAGGGCAGGCCTTTCTTGTGAAAAGCCCAAGTGCCTATCAATATTATTTTCCAGAAGACAGTGAGCATTGGGAATTTCTCTATTTGACGCTTTATGGGGACGCCTGCGATCTTTGCTTTGACCAATTTATAGATCAAGGAAAGCAGGTCATGCGTTTTCATCCTAATTCCAAACCGATCCGCCTGCTGAAGAAAATTTATGATGAAGCCAGTGAAAGACGGATTACCAATCCATTTGAGGGGTCTAGCCTTGCTTATCAATTTGTCATGGAACTGTATTCATATTTGCCAAAGCTTGAGGGACAAATGGAGAAATGGCCTGAGCCCATCGTTCAAGCGGCCTTGTTTGCCAGCCATCATTTTCACGAGGAAATTGGCCCAGACGATATGGCAGCTGCGGCACGTTTATCCAAAAGTCATTTTACGAGGGAATTCAAAAAGGCCACTGGCTTCACACCTATTCACTACTTAACCAATATCCGGTTAGAGAAGGCGGAAACATTACTAAAAACAACGAAATACTCGATTGAAGAAATTGCCATACAGTGCGGCTACCGAAATGCGAATTACTTGAATAAAGTCTTTCGAAAGAAAATTGGCATGTCTCCAAAGCAAATGCGGGAAACAAGCGATGCATAATAAAAAGCAGCCGCTTTATCATTGGCTGCTTCTTTTACGCTTTTGACAGGTCAACATGAATTCTCCCTTGTCTTAAAACAATGGTCATTTGCGTATCAGGGGTCATTAAGTTTTCTAAAATGTCCGTTGCCGTTTGAAGCGCAATGTCCATTCGGTTGATCTTTTCCTTTTCTTGTTCCGAAAACGCTTCAGGATGTGCGGTCATTTCTTTGACTAGCCTCAGCACTTGTTCATGCTGCTTTTCTGTTTGTTGATATATGGCATCATATAAGTCGTCTGACCTGCTGCTCATTTCACATCACCTATCTTTTTTTATGTGTTAAATCGCATCTTCTTTTGTTTTCTTGAAGACGAACCATTTACTGGCGACATAATTGACCACCACAATCACAAAGTTGACGAGAATTTTTGCGACGGTTTCATTGAGCGCCATTTGGCTCACAAATAAAATCATCAGCCCCAGATCTACACCTAGAGACATGAGACGAACACTAAAAAATGAAGAAAGCTCACGCATGAGGCTTTTTGTGTCACGAGCCTTTTGCTTGAAGACATACTTCTTATTGGTGATATAAGCAAAGAGAACAGCAAATACCCATGAAACAACCGTAGCTGTTTTGTAATCCATGGAAAACATCTCAACGAATAAATAGAAGCTGACGATATTGACAATGGTTGTACACACACCCATCACAAGATACATGACAACTTCTCGATACTTTTGAAAAAGGCTATACATGTCTTTCTTCATTCCTTCTTGGTGGTTTCTGTTTCTTTTAGAATACCATCTTAAGAAGAACTTCCCAAACGAACAATATGTACGTCCTGCAAAGATGAAATTTGTTCTACTCGATGGCAAATGTCAACACAATTGGTTTATATGAGTCAAATGTTTTAGGTCTTTTTCATTATTTTAATTTATAATCTTTCAACTGACATAACAATTGTTTATTATTAGAAGTAAGATTTCAATATTTATGGGTTTTTTAGTCATTTTTTTAGGGACGTGGTAGGTGATAGGTTTTACAAAATAGGTTAAATGTCATCATTTTTCGACAAAAATTTATTTTGTGCTGTTTTCAACCACACGTACAGTTACTAGACGGTTTGTTCAAGTCATTGGTTGCAGTGAATATGTCTTATTGAACTGGAGGATATTATGGATACGCAAGTGAAAAGAAGAGTTGACGAAGAGTGGGTTTATTTGATTCAGGAAGCGAAAAAAATTGGACTAGGCATCGAAGAAATACAAGCTTTTTTAACATCCAACGGTGATCAGAAGATGATAAACAAACCGTAAATCAACGCCGTTATCCTTTGTCTTTCAGACTGCTTTGGCTAAAAGTTCTGACCTGTCAATTGACCTTTTGAAAATCCTTTCATGACGATACGCTACAATAATTGAACACCTCTCCATACCAATCCCTTCACTCAATGGGGTTCTGTCTTTCTATATTAGGAGGACAGTCCACTTCCCGTTCTCTATATGATCCCTTTTTAGTTGCATTCATGAAAATTGTCCTTCTCTCGTTATAAAACCAAGCTGCCCACCCATATATTAACCATGAAAACAACGAGAAAGCAGAAAGGTGGGTAGAGCGTGAGTTCAGATTCCCTTTCGTATTATCACCAAAAAAAGGATCAGTATTATCATGGGGTAAACCCGGTCATCGTCAGTCGTATTCGCGCGGAATGGACGTCTTTGTTGGATATCGGATGCGGCACAGGCAAGCTTGGAAAAGTCCTGAAACAAAAGGGCCGAACCATCTATGGCATTGAGTCATTTGAGGACGCAGCAAAAGAGGCTGAGCAAGAGCTGGATCATGTTCTCTGCGGAAATATTGAACAGATGGCTCTCCCTTATGACCATGAACAATTTGACTGCATTATTTTCGGAGATGTCCTCGAGCATTTATTGGACCCTTGGGCCGTTTTAAAAAAGGTGAAACCCTTCCTTAAAAAAGAGGGTGCCATCTTGTCATCTATTCCAAATATCGGCCACATTTCAACGGTTTTAGAATTACTAGCCGGCAGATTTACTTATACAGATGCAGGGTTAATGGATCAAACCCATTTACGCTTCTTCACGCTTCACGAAATACATGCACTCTTTCATTCAGCGGGTTTTCGCATTCGCGAATTCGAGGCTATTCGCGTACAGCATCCTTCCTATGCAGGCGTGTTGAATGACCTACATGAATTACTCATGAAACACGGCATTCGTTCTGATTTTCACGAGGCCGCTACAGCCTATCAATATGTGGTCGAGGCGGTTCCATTTCATGAGTAATCCGACCATCCTGTTTGTTTTATGTGTAAATGATGAATCGATGTTTCAGGCTTGCTTCCGGCAGCTCGCTTCGCTTCCGGCTCCTCATGGATACCATGTGGAGGTCTTACCAATCAGACAGGCATCAAGTATGACCTCTGCCTACAATGAAGCCATCACTCATCCAGCTCAGTTTAAAATTTACCTTCATCAGGATACCTTGATTGTCAAACAGCATATGCTGCTCGAGCTCATCCCCCTTTTTTTACAAAATCCATCACTTGGCATGGTGGGCGTGATTGGAGCAGAAAGCGTGCCTGACAATGGAATTTGGTGGGAGAGTGCTGATTGCAGGGGTAAAGTCATTGAATATCGCCACGACACCTATCAGCTGCTTTCCTTTGAAAGAGGCCGTCAGCAGCCCGAAGTACAAGATTATATTAAAGCTTCGGCTATTGATGGTCTATTCATGGCAACACAATACGATGTGAGGTGGCGTGAGGACCTCTTTGATGGCTTTCATTTTTATGATGTCTCGCAGTCCTTTGAATTCACTCAGCAGGGCTATGAAGTTGGGATTGCAAAACAAGAAGAGCCTTGGTGTATTCATAAATGCGGAGATCATTTTGACGCAGAAGCATATGAAAAAGCGAGAGAACAATTTCTTGCAAATTATCGATAGAAAGCACCCTTTTCGGGTGCCTTTTTTATGATATACTGTCATAAACAGCCAGATCGTCTCATATGCATTGGAGTACCTTGTCCCTAATTCGTACAAAGGAGGAAACAATGGCAGACAAAAAAGTTCATTATAAGAAGGTTGCCGCTTCAGAGGATTTCCGAAAACTTCTTGAGGAAAAACGCAGATTTATCGTACCGATGACGATTTTCTTTTTTCTCTTTTACTTTTCACTTCCGGTTGCTACATCCTACTTCACCTTTTTGAACACGCCGGCAATTGGCGCGATCTCATGGGCTTGGTTATTCGCCCTCACACAATTTGTCATGACCTGGGTTTTATGTGGACTTTATGCAAAAAAAGCAGCTAAGTTCGACAATTATGTAAGCGCTTTAAAAACTGAATCAAGAGGTGATGACGAATGAGCATGACCGCTTTTATTTTGTTCGTAGCGATCGTAGGTCTCACATTGGTCATCACATATTTTGCTGCAAAAAAAACAAGCAATGCGAGTGATTTTTACACAGCAGGCGGAGGTTTGACCGGGTTTCAAAACGGCCTTGCCATTGCTGGCGACTATATGTCTGCTGCATCCTTTTTAGGGATTGCTGGAATGATCGCGTTAAACGGATTTGACGGCTTTTTCTATAGCATTGGTTTTCTAGTAGCGTATCTTGTCGTTCTTTACGTTGTAGCTGAACCGCTTCGTAATCTAGGGAAATATACGATGGCTGATATGATCGCTGCACGATTTAAGCGCCCTGCCATTCGAGGGGTTGCCGCCTTTAATACCATTACAGTCTCCACTTTTTATATGATTGCACAGCTTGTTGGAGCAGGTGCGTTAATCAAGCTGCTTCTTGGCATTGATTACTGGATCGCAGTGCTGATCGTGGGTGTCCTGATGACCATTTATGTCGTGTTTGGCGGCATGATTGCGACCAGCTGGGTACAGATCACCAAGGCTGTGCTTCTCATGCTTGGGACGCTCATTATTTCTCTGCTTGTGTTTGCAAAGTTTGATTTTAGTCTGCTAAAGATGTTTGAACAGATGAAAACTGCAACCCCGCTTGGTGAATCGTTTCTTCACCCGGGAAATAAATATGATGTGCCTTTAGAAACCTTGTCTCTTAACCTCGCCTTAGTGCTTGGGACAGCAGGTCTGCCGCACATTTTGATTCGTTTTTATACAGTAAAGGATGCGATTTCTGCGCGAAAATCGGTTCTTTCTGCTACTTGGATCATCGGGATTTTTTATTTAATGACGGTTTTCCTTGGCTTTGGTGCTGCTGCCTTTGTTGGAACAGAAGCGATCACAGCAGCAGATGCAGCCGGAAATATGGCCGCACCTCTTCTGGCACAAGCCCTTGGAGGAGATTTATTATTTGCCTTTGTTTCCGCTATCGCCTTTGCGACCATATTAGCAGTGGTGACTGGTCTTGTTTTATCCGCCGCGTCAGCTTTTGCCCATGACTTTTATAGTCAGATTATCCGCAAAGGAAAAGCGAGTGAGCGGGAGCAGGTGAAGGCAGCACGCTTTGCTTCAATCGGCGTGGCGATCCTCTCCATCATTCTTGCATTATTTGCCCAGTCCTTAAACGTCGCTTTTCTTGTGTCTCTTGCCTTCGCAGTCGCAGCGAGTGCGAATTTACCTTTGATTATCTTCACTGTTTTTTGGAAACGATTTAACTCTACGGGTGCCATCGCCGGAAGCTTAACAGGCCTTCTGAGCGCACTGATTATCGTCTCGCTCAGCCCAAGCGTCTGGGACCCATCAGGAGCAGCCATCTTCACAGGAGAGCCGCTCATCCCGCTGTCGAACCCTGGGATTATCTCGATTCCACTCGGATTCCTTGCCGCATACTTAGGCACGATATTCTCGTCTGAAAAAGCAGATGAAGACACCTTTACGGAAATTCAAGTAAAGGCACATACAGGCATGCATATGGATACTGATTCATAAGGAAAAGCCGGCTGCTCAGCCGGCTTTTTTTGTGTTCTTCTGTTCAAATCTCAGTAAGGTATAAATTGGCTTTTCAACTTATTTTTATACTTCTCTAATCTGGCAACCCTTCTAAACGTGATGAGAGAGCAGCATGTAATGAGGATTAACAGAATTTCATGAACTTCCCCTATGTTATCAACCACATTCTTCATCTCTATCCCTCCCCGTAATGAATCTATTTATCGTTATGAATTCCCTGCAAGATGTCATTCCTATGTTATCATGTTATACACATACTGGAAATTATTTAAATCGACACGAAAGAAGTGGGATGACGTATGCAAAGGATTTATTCCGCAAAATTATTATTCGAATCCATCTCATCACCAAGCAATATACCCGATAAAATCTTTGAAGAACGAATCGTCTTGGTAAAAGCTAAGAACCAACTGCAAGTGAAGGAAATAGTCAAACAAGGCTTCCCAGAGGAAACCTATGATAATGCAGAAGGTGGCCAAACTAACATAAAATTAGCAGCCATTCTAGATATTTTTGAGCTTGTCGATCACTTAGAGCAAAAATCACTACACTTGAGTGAAGTGTATAGCCGCCACCTTATTTTTGATGAAGAAACTTCTGTTCAAGAAGCCATCGAGGCCTATTCTTTAGACAAATAAAAAAGCCGGCTGCTCAGCCGGCTTTTTAATAGCGCTGGAATAACTCTGGGTTTTTCGGAACGTTTTCTAAATAAACGATCTTCCCTTGGTCGTCCAGCTCTGCGATATCAATTCCTTCTGCTGTATAGACACGGCCATCTGAAAGCTTTCCGCACACGGCCCAGTTTGTTTCATACTTTCCATCTTCTCTTTTAATCCATCCATCCCACATATGCTTAATGTCATCATGTACGTGGAAAAATGTGTTCAAAAATTGTGTGAATGCTTGGATTCCAGGCCTCCGGGCGCCATTTAAGACAATCATGACATCGTCAGAAAACAATGCCAGCAATTCATCCAGTTGCTCCTGCCCTTTTCCTGCTTCATCGTATCGGCGAAAATACGTATCGAGCACTTCCATGTTCATTCTCCTTTATTTACCTGTCATTTCGAAAACAATCGAACTATATAATTGTACACAATTGTTTCTCGCCTGTCTATTTTCCCCTACATAAGAAAAGACATGAATTGATTCAATCCATGTCTCCCTCAGATCAAAGAGATGCTTTTTCTGCTTCAACAAGTGATTTCAGCTTTTCTGCTGCTTTTTTTGGATCGGCGCTCTGGCTAATAGCACTAATGATGCTTACACCATCTGCTCCAGCTTGTATGACTGGTGCAGCGTTGTCGTATGTGATCCCTCCGATACCCACAATCGGAATTTGAAGGCCATGACGGCGGACTTCAGTAATCAAAGACACCCCCTGGACACTGCGTGTATCCTTTTTCGTTTCCGTTGGATAGACTGGGCCCATCCCGACATAATCTGCTCCGTCTTTCATGGCTTGTTTCACTTCATCTAGGTTATGCGTCGACACGCCTAATATTTTATTCCCGATCCTTTGTCTGACGTCTTGTGCGTTTGCGTCTTCCTGTCCAACATGCACGCCATCTGCATCAAGATCAATCGCTAGCTGTACATCATCATTCACAATAAAAAGAACATTTGCTTCTTGGCAAAGCGCTTGAATTTGACGAGCCAATTGTTTCTTCTCTTCAGCCTGCAAGGCGTTTTCACCCTTTTCACGAAATTGAAACATGGTGATTCCGCCTTGAATGGCCTCGTTCACAACATCAAGCGGCTGTCTCGTTGAATTTGCTGTTCCCATAATAAAATAAACCGATAATTGCTGTTTGATTTGCTCTTGGTCAGCCTTTGTCATGTGAAACTCCCCCTAATTTCCCTAATGTCAGAACATCATCGCCGGTTGTGTGTTCTAGTGCGTTTAACAATTCCATTTGAAAGGTCCCCGGTCCTTTATCCTTTGTGTGCAGAGCTGCCTTTTCAGCTGCCACACCATAAAACAGCAATGCAGCGGCCGACGCATGAAGCGGCCTTTCACCTGCTGCACAAAATGCTCCAATGATAGATGTCAGCAAACAGCCGGTTCCTGTCACCTTGGTGAGCCATTCATGTCCATTATGAATGGACAGCACCTCATTTCCATCTGACACCACATCGACTTTTCCTGTGATCACCACTATTGTCTGAAGTACAATGGACGCTTGTTTGGCTAATGCCGATACATCTCCATTCGCCGCTTTCGCATCAACGCCTTTTGACTCCCAGCCATCCACTCCAAGTAAATGAGCCACCTCAGCAGCATTCCCCCGGACAACGGTCATTTTTACTTTCTCTAACAGCTGTTTAGCCGCATTCGCTCGAAACGTTGTCGCACCGACGCCGACAGGATCTAACAAAACAGGTACACCTTTTTCATTGGCGGCTTGTCCAGCGAGAATCATGGCTTCCACCGTCTCCTTGGTCAGTGTGCCAATATTAAGCACAAGTGCATCCGCTAATTGTGCCATTTCAGCCACTTCTTCTTTGGCGTTTGCCATGACTGGCGAAGCACCTAAAGCAAGCAGTCCATTCGCTGTGAAATTCGTCACGACTTGATTCGTGATATTATGAACGAGTGGATTTTCCTCTCGAACCTTCTCCAATAAATGAGACGCGCGGCTTGTTTTCATCTGTATCATCCTCCTTTTACTCTGCATCCCACACGTAAGATTTCGTATGCTTTAACCATTCTCTTGCCGCAAACGACAAATAACGGTCTTTTCGCCAAATGACACCTAAATGCCACGGGATCGATGGGTTTAGGGAAATGACCTTTACCTTTTCAGGATCAAGATCACGGCAGATTCGTTCTGGCAGAAGTCCAATCCCTAAGTTTTCAGCTACCATTTCACTAATGAAATCCCACTGAGACGTTTCATAAATGACATTTGGCCGGAATCCCGCATTCATACATTCATTTAAAATCCGGCTGTGCAGAACAAAATCTTCTCTAAAGAAAATAAACGACTCTTCCCTTAAATCAGCTAAATGTACCTCCTCACGACCGGCCATCGGATGGGATGGATGCGTCACGAGCTTCATGTTCTCTTTAATAATGGTGTACGTATGAAAAATTTTATCATTTGCAGGCAGAACAATGACACCAATATCTAACGACCCATCCTCGACCCCTTCCTCTACTTTAATGGAGCCGTGCTCGACCAATTGAAATGTGACATCTGGATATTGCTGGCGGAATTCTCCCATGACATTCGGGAAGAAACTTGACCCAATCATCGGGGGCAGTCCGATTCGGATATGTCCTTTTTTCACATTCATTAAATCATTTAATTCGTTCGTTAAATTCTGAAATGACTGCGTGATTTCACTCGCCTGTGTATACATGGTTTGGCCGGCATCTGTCATTTCAACCTGCCGTCCATTTCGGTAAAACAACTGCACCCCCAGCTCATCCTCCAAGTTTTTGACCATCTTGGAAATGGTCGGCTGCGATACATAAAGGGACTGCGATGCTTTCGTGAAGCTCTTTAATCTTGCCACTTCTAAGAAATATGTTAAATGTCTAATGTCCACATGCTTCATCCTTCCTATAGACAAAAGGAATAATTACTATTCGATATATGTATTTTACCTATAACTAAACGTACTGTACACTTTAAAGTAAGCTCATCAATTGGAACGTTGTCATGTTTTTGTGAAATAGTGAACAATTTATATAGAAAAAGGAGTGAACAGAAAGTGAAATTGCTCAAAAAGCCGCTGATTGCTACCCTTCAGATTATGGTCTTGTTTATTTTTGCGAAATTCATGAATGTGCTAGCGGCCTTTTTGCATTTAAGAATCCCGGGCACGATCTTAGGCATTCTTGTCATTTTCTTATTACTTCATTTTAAGATCATTCAATTAAAATGGATAGAACTTGGCGCCGTATGGCTGCTCGGAGAACTGCTGCTTTTCTTTATTCCATCAGCAGTTGGTGTCATTGATTATGGAAAACTGCTTTCTCAATCTGGCACAAGTATTATCCTTGTCGTCTTAATTAGTACGTTTGTGGTCATGCTCTCAACTGGTATCATGACGCAAATGATTGCGAAACGAAAGGAGCGAAAAAAGCTATGTTAGTTGGCGGACTATTTCTGATTTTAACCGTTCTTTTATATCTCGGATCAAAAGCGGTGTACAAACGGCATCCGAAGGTTTATGTCTCACCATTACTTGTCACTCCGCTTGTTCTTGTCGTCTTACTGCTAATCGTCAACATTCCTTACGATGCTTACAATCAAGGCGGGAAATGGCTCACGAATATGCTGCAGCCTGCGACTGTTGCTTTTGCCATTCCTTTATATAAGTATTTTCATATCCTGAAGAAGCATGCAGTGGAAATTCTTTTGAATGTGGCTTGCGGCTCTATCATTGCGATTTTATCAACGGCATTTATCGCCAAGTTATTTCATCTGGACACAGGCCTTATTGAGAGCCTTGTCCCAAGATCGGTCACAACACCTGTAGCAATGAGTGTGTCAGAAATGATCGGCGGCATGCCGTCCGTTACGGCTGTCTTTGTCATTTTAACCGCACTGTTTGGATCGATTATCGGTCCAATGGTGATCCGTTACTTCCGCATCGATAATGACATTGCCATGGGCGTCCTGCTTGGAACAGGTGCACACGGTGCAGGAACATCGAAAGCCTTTGAAATGAGCTCCGTCTCAGGGACGATCTCAAGTGTATCGATGATTATTTCAGCCATTATTACATTATGTGCAGCGCCGATCCTCATGTCGTTTGCCTTATAAAAAAAGCTATTTCCCTTATAGGAAATAGCTTTTAGATTGTTGACAAAATGCTAAAATGTTCTTTATTTTAGCACTTTGTCTTCTTTTCAGCATGATAGAAAACCTTTGCAGCCCTAGGAAGGACGAGTACCGGAGCGGAGCAAATTTGACATTCGTGAGCACCGGAGCGCAGACCTGCGGGCGAATGCGAGGGTTTGTCTACACGCTGAAAGCCATTTCCCTTATTGGAAAGTGGCTTTTTCTTATGCTTGTATGAAGACAACCTTTAAATAGTTCCCTTCAGGATAATTCTTCGTTGTACGGAAATCCTCAGGAAGAGAATATTCTTCAAGTATCCGATAGCTTTGCCCTGATTCTTTAAAGGCCTGCGCAATAAATCCTTTGAACTTCTTCATGCCAAATGCACTGCTATTCGTTGATGCCACAATGACGCCGTTCTCAGCTGTGATTTGGATGGCTTCTTTTAATAGCTTCTTATAATCCTTTGCCGCACTGAATGTGTGCTTTTTCGTTCGTGCAAAGGATGGCGGATCTAAGATAACGAGATCATAGGTCCAGCCTTTTTTCGCTGCAAACGGAAAATATTTAAAGACATCCATGACTTTGATATCCTGCCCGTCCACATCAATATCATTGACTTCAAACTGCTCAGATGTTTTTTTCAAGCTGCGGTTTGCAACATCCACACTTGTCGTACGGCTCGCTCCACCAAGCGCAGCTGCTACTGAGAAAGCACCTGTGTAAGAAAACGTATTGAGCACAGTCTTTCCCTTTGCATAACGATCTCGAATCGCTTTTCTCACATGACGCTGATCAAGGAAAATGCCCGTCATCGCACCATCATTTAAGTAAACTGCTACGTTCATGCCATTTTCTTTCACGATGAGAGGAAATTCACCTTTCTCTCCCTTCACAAAATCATCATCTTCTATATACTGTCCAGACGTATCAAACCGTTTCTTTTCATAAATACCTTTATAGTCTGGATATACTTGCTCAAGTGCAGCCAATACTTCTGCCTTTAATGTATAGACTCCTTCGCTATACCATTGGATGAGGTAGAATCCGTCATAATGATCAATCGTGACGCCGCCAATTCCATCCCCTTCTCCGTTGAACACACGAAAAGCAGTCGTCTGTGCATCACGAAATAAATGCGTTCTGCTTTTCGCTGCCTGCTCAAGCCTAGAGACAAAAAAAGCTTGATCTATTTTTTCGTTTGCATCAAAGGTTAGTACCCAGCCGATTCCTTTATTTTGCACACCATAATACCCTTTTCCTAAAAAAGTGCCCCGCTCATCTACCCATTCAATGAGCTCGCCTTCCCGTACACCGTTCACATGCGATACTGCATCTTTAGAAATGAGCGGATATCCCTTCTTCACTTGTTCCGCAAATGTTTGTTTTAATGAGATTTTTTTCATTTGTGTCATCCTTATCCTAAATTGACTCTCTCTATCCTACCATATGAATGTATACGTTACTTCTATTATGATAAGATGAGGAGAAAAATATCAACATGACATAGAGGAGGCACTTCGTTTGACGACATTACGCTTAGATCATACAGGTATTATGGTTTCGAATATTGATCAGTCGATTGATTTTTATGAAAAAGTGGTGGGGATGAAATTAAAGGACCGCATCACTCATACAAATGGAGTGATTGAGCTTGCATTTCTCGGTTTTAAAGATGAAGCAGAAACGGAAATTGAGCTCATCCAAGGCTACAGCAGTGACCTGCCATCTGAAGGGAAGGTCCATCATCTCGCCTTCACAACAGACAATATTCATGCTGAATTCAATCGTATTCAAAAGCTGCAAATTGAATTAATCGATGAAGAAATCACGACATTACCAAATGGATATTGCTACTTCTTTTTCAGAGGACCAGATCAAGAATGGATCGAATTCTTCCAGCGCTAATATTCCCTAGGAAATCGTGCCGCTAAATCTATCTTCCATTTATTCATAAAGAAAAGAGTAAGAGCATATACATGCCCTTACTCTTTTTTATAACACCTTACTAAGAAATGATTTTGTACGCTCATGCTGTGGGTTTCCAAAGAGGGCTTCCGGTTTGTCTTCCTCGACAATATATCCGCCATCCATAAAGATGACACGGTCTCCTACCTCTCTTGCAAAGCCCATTTCATGTGTCACCACAATCATGGTCATGCCTTCGACAGCTAATTGTTTCATTACAGCTAATACATCCCCTACAACTTCAGGATCAAGAGCTGATGTCGGCTCATCGAATAATAGTACTTTCGGGTCCATTGCCAAGGCTCTTGCAATGGCAACACGCTGTTTTTGTCCACCGGATAATTGGTTAGGGTAGCTTTGGGCTTTGTCTTTTAAGCCGACTTTTTCAAGCAAGTCTAACGCTTTTTCGGCCGCTGCCTTCTTTTCAATGCCTTTTACCTTTATCGGTGCGATCGTAATGTTTTCTAAAACAGTTTTATGAGGAAATAAATTAAAGTGCTGAAACACCATGCCTACTTCTTGTCGTACTTTATTGATATTCACCTTTGGGTCTGTAATCGTGTGTCCGTGGACAACGACTTCTCCAGCAGTGATATCTTCTAATTTATTGAGGCATCTAAGAAACGTGCTTTTCCCTGATCCAGAAGGACCAATGACACACACTACTTCCTTTTCCTCGATGACTGCATTAATATCCTTTAAGACTTCGTGATCGCCAAAGGATTTCTTTAAGTTTTTCACCGTAATCATACTCATTTGATATCAAATCTCCTTTCTGCGTAGCTAGCCAGTAGAGAAAGTAAATAAATGATCACGAAATAAATGACACCGACAATGAGCCAGACATTCAATGGATCAAATGTAGCCGATGCTTGAACTTGTCCTCGCTGCATAATATCGGCAATCCCGATAATAGATAAGAGAGATGTATCTTTCAAGCTGATGATGGCCTGGTTTGTAATCGCTGGGAGCATGCGGCGGAAGGCTTGCGGAAGGACGATAAAGCGCATGTTTTGTCCCCCTGTAAAGCCTAATGAGCGCGCAGCTTCTGTTTGCCCTTTATCAATGGACTGAATCCCTGCACGAATAATTTCTGAGAAATAAGCCCCTGCATTAATTGCTACTGTTATAATCCCTGCGGGCACTCGATCAAGCGAAATGAATTCCAGTGTATTCAAACCAAAATAAATGAAGAATAGCTGTACGATAAATGGTGTGCCTCGAATGGCATTCACAAAGACGAGTGCGATGAAATTTAAGATTTTAAATGGTGACAGACGGAATAATGCCACAATTAACCCGATGATAAATCCTAAAATGATGGCAACAACAAAGATATATAAAGTGGTTTGCAAACCATCCATTAAATACGGAAATGCATTAATAATTGTATCCATGTTTCTCCCTCCCTAATTCACATACGGCTGACACATAAAGAAAGCGCGCTCGGAGCGCGCCTCGCTTGTGTTATGACTTCAAATATTTATCAATAATTTTGTCATATTCACCGTTTTTCTTTAGGTTCTCCAGACCTTTATTGATTTTCTTCAATAGGTCTTGATTTTTCCCCTTCATGACAGAGATACCATACTGGTCTCCATTCAAGCGGTCTCCAACTGTTTTCAATTTTAAATCTTGTTGTGCGATCGCATACGTAATGACAGGATAATCCTCAATTAAGGCATCTGCATTTCCGTTTGATACTTCCTGGAACATAGATGGGCTGTCATTAAATTGAACGACTTCATACCCATATTTATCTGCGTTATCAGATGCGAACTTTGCACCAGTCGTCCCGTTTTTAACAGCTAGCTTTTTCCCCTTTAAATCATTAATTGATTTGATGCTGCTGTCCTTTTTCACAACAACTGTCAGCCCAGCGTCGAAGTAAGGATCTGAGAAATCTACTTTCTTCTTACGCTCATCTGTAATACTCATCCCGCCCATTCCAACATCAAGCTGTCCTGCCTGCATTGCTGGAATGATACCTGAGAAGTCCATAGCTTCCAGCTTCACTTTGAAACCTTGATCTTTCGCGATTGCATTAATTAAATCAACGTCTATGCCTTCATATTTACCGCCCTTTTCAAATTCAAATGGCGGATACGTTGTATCTATCCCAATTTTATATGTGCCTTTGCCTTCTCCCGAACCACTGTCCGACTTTGATCCACAGGCTGCCATGACAAGCACAACAATTAGTCCCATGATCAATAACATCGATTTCTTCATAAAACACGACCCCCATTGTCAGTTTTGTCTAAATATTCGCAATAACAATAATACTATAACACGCTAAAGCTATAGTGTGTGATGTTTTTTATCAATACCAAAGATCCATACAATTCTAGATCAATAGTCTCTTTAAATTTTACTTTTTTGCGAATAACTCATTTTATTCTAAAAGAAGAGTCATTCACAATTATAATGTAAGATAATCTTACAAAAAAATGAGGCAACACCTTGATTAATGATGTTTCTTTCTAGTATACGAAAGCAAACTCAATAACCGGCTTCCTCTCTTTATTGATATTGTAGTATATTTTTTTCAAAACCCTCTTTTTACCTAAAAATATGTAAGCGTATACAAAATGTCGATTCTCCCTATTTCTTTCACTACTGGTTGAATTTACATCAAAAAACATGTTTTACAAACTGCATGAGAGAGCTTAAAATATAAGAAGATACTGGAATATGGAAAGTTGATTCAAAAGAACGGATTTTGATAGATGAAGAAAGGAGGATATGAATTGGCAGAAGCAGGTGTTTTGTCGTCCGTTGATGTAGCAAATATGCTCAATGATTGGTATGTCATGATGAAAAAAAGAGAGATACAAGGTGCCATCCAGTTAAAAGAAGACATTCTTCAGGCGTTTGATCGAATGGAAGAAAATCAAGACGTCTTACTTTACTATCAACTGCTAGAGTACCGTTTTAAAGATCTAATAGAAGATACAGCTTCGTTAGATCATAGTCTTTTTGTTGATGAAAATGCCATCCGTACGGATGATATGCTCAGCTATTATTTCTATTTCTTTAAAGGGATGTATGAAATGCGCAGAGGCAATCAGGATACGGCATTTCACCATTTAAAATTGGCCGAGGATAAATTAGATCTCGTGCATGATGACATTGAAAAAGCCGAATTTCATTATAAAACAGGGTGTCTTTACTATAATATCAGGTCCACGCTTCTCTCCATCCACCACTTAAAGAAGGCTTCATCTATTTACGACGCAGATCCATGTTATGTGAAAAAATCAATCAGCTGTCAAATGATGCTTGCTTTGAATTATGCGGATCAGTCGAAATATGATGAGGCAGAATCGTTGTTCAAAGAAGTGATTCATTCACTAGAACAGATGGAAGATCCAGATTTGCTTGGACACGCCTATTGTAATGCAGCCTTTATTAAAAGTCTAAGAAATGAATACAGTGAAGCTGTGCCACTCCTAGAAAAGGCTTTAATGATAGAAACATTCGAAACTTCTTCTCCAGGCGGCTATTTACTTGCCATGTACGCCTACACAAAAGCACTATTTAAGCTAAAAAAGCCAGGTTTGTTCCACTATTATGTACAGCTTTCACTTCAAAAAGCAGAAAATTTAAAACAACGAAACATTTCACTTAAATTATCCATTTTAGAAACACTTATGATTCAGCCAGACAACATGATTGAGCAAATCAAGTCTTATTGTGATCAATTAGAATCGATGAATTTCCTTGTTGATCTTGAAGCTATTTGTCAGGATGCAGCTGCTTACTTAATGGATCTTGGACTTCATGAAGAATCCTCTTATTTTAGAAACAAGGCGTTGTCCTTAAAAACTTGTTAAGAATATGGAGTGATGTATGATGAAGAAATGGCTTATCACAAGTGCGATTTTTACCCTCTTGATAACAGGTGTTTCTATTGGTGCTTCCGTTCAAAAAGACAGCAAATCTGCACAATCTCAAGATATCATTCAAAAGAGGGATCGTGGAACCAACCCTTAATATGAAAAAAGCAGCTGTGATCAAAACAGCTGCTTTTTTATGTGTTAATCAATTTCTCGTTTGATATTTTGCATTTTTTCATCTAAGTAATGGGCAATATCTGCGGCTTCCTTCAGTTCATCAGTCAGTTGATGAGGAACATCGTTTTGCAGTTTATAATAGATTTTATGCTCTAGACTCGCCCAAAAATCCATCGCTATGGTCCGTACCTGAATCTCAACCTTCACATACTCCACACGATTCGTTAAGTAGACAGGAATCTCAACAATTAAGTGAAGGCTTCTGTAGCCATTTGGTTTCGGATGTTGAATGTAGTCCTTCACTTCAAGGATCTTTAAATCCTCTCTTTGCCTCAATACATCCATAATGTTATAGATATCTTGAATAAAAGAACAGATGATGCGGACACCTGCGATATCATGGATATGCTCCTTGGCACATTGTGTCGTGATATCGCATCCTTTTCTTGCTAGTTTATTCACGATGCTTTCAAAGGATTTGATCCGTGATTTTGTATGCTCTATAGGGTTATGTCCATGGATTAAATTATACTCCTGACTGATAATCGAAAACTTTGTATCCATTTCATCTAATGCAAATTTATATACTAATAGTTCATTTTTCCAGTCTTCCATGACATTTTTCAAATCTTCAACATGAGTTGCTGACATATTCATTTTCTTTGTCATCTCCTTTTGGGAAACGGCAGCTGTACCGCTTTCCGTTTACTAGACGGAGAGAGGACTCGAATGGTTTTAAAAAATACGCAGTTAGCCTCTTTGTTTGTAATAGGTCAGCGCCAGTGCAAGAGCCAGCACAGAACCTTTCACAATATCCATTGCATAATAAGGAACAGACATCATCACAAGCCCATTTTGTAAGATTCCGATGAGTACAGCCCCGATAAAAGTACCAAATGCGTTTGGCTTACCTGCTCCCATGACGGAAAAGCCGATAAAAGCAGCCGCTACTCCATCCATTAAATATGGTGCACCAGCATTAATTTCTGCTGTCATCACCCTTGATGCCAGCACGATACCTCCGATCGCTGCAAATAACGCAGAAAGCAGATAGGCCGCAATTTTGTATTTGTTCACATGAATGCCAGACAATCGAGCCGCTTCCTTATTCCCACCGATGATGTACATGAATCTGCCATGCTTTGTGTAGGTCATGAAAACATGCGCAAATAGAACAATGGCAGCCATAATGAGAATGATATATGGCACCTGTCCGATTTTGCTAAAAAAGGCAGGGATCGTTCCCGTTGAAAACGTGCCATCGGGCAGCACCATATTTTCAGAAATGGTCGCCCCTTTCGTATACGTTTGAGCCAGCCCTTGAATGATAAACATCATGGCTAATGTCATGAGCATATCTGGAATTTTCATTTTGACGATCATCCATGCATTTAACAATCCAACAATGATAGAAGCCGCTAGTGCAGAAAGGATGGCAATAAGTGGGTTTTGCGAGAACCATACGAACATCGAAATGACAATGGCATTTGACAGCGTAGCGACTGATCCAACTGATAAATCAAAACCGTTTACTGCCAATGAGATGGTTAAGCCCACCGCAATGATGGTCACAATTGAGATAGACCGTAAAATATTGATGATATTTCCCGATTGCAAAAACGCTGGATTCGCTGCCGCAAATACCACAATTAACACGACAATGGTTAAAATCGTCCCATATCGATAAAAGAAATCAAACAGATGAAAGGATTGCCGCTGTTTTTTGATTTGCTGCACAGGGGCTGGAATTTGTTGTTCGCTCATGATTGTCCTCCTGTTGAATGATATAAAAGCTCCTCTTCAGTCGTCGGTGCAGTCATTTCCCGGGCAATGCTGCCATCATATAACACGTATACTCGGTCAGCGATACCTGCAATCTCTGACAGCTCACTCGACGCATAAATGACAGATTTTCCGCGGGCGGCAAGCTCTGCGATCAAAGTGAAAATATCTTTTTTCGCTCCAACGTCTACACCTTTAGTTGGTTCATCAAAGAGATACACATCTGCCTCAGCAAGCAGCCATTTTCCGATGGCAACCTTTTGCTGATTTCCACCAGATAGGTGCTTCACCTTTGCTTCAAGAGACGGCGTTTTGACACCAAGTCGTTTGACGATGTCGCCTGCACCCTGCTTTTCCTTCGACCGATGTAAGAAGCTGAATATCCGTGAAAATGAATGAAGACTTGCAGCCGTTAAGTTCCACCCCACGCTCTCTTCGGTCAGAACCCCTTCTTTTCTCCGCTCTTCAGGCACAAGGGCTATTCCAGCTCTCACAGCTTGATGAGGCGATGTGATGTGAATGGTTTGACCATGCAACTGCACAGTCCCCGTCTTTTTTTCTGAGGCACCGAAAAGGGCTTTGCACAATTCTGTTTTTCCAGCACCGACAAGTCCTGCGATCCCGAGAATTTCTCCTTTTTTGACATAAAAGTGAATGTTGTTTAATTTGTTTTGATCGTTTAGCTCTTTCACTTCAAGCACAATAGGTGCATCTTTCAAAGGTTTGCGAGACGGGAATTGTTCCTCTAATGGCGCACCTAGCATTTCTTCAATGACTTGCTGCGGATTTGTGTCTTTGACAAGGTGGGTTGCAACATCCGTTCCATTTCGCATCACTGTCAGTTCATCACAGATGGTGAAAATTTCGGGCATGCGATGGGAGATAAACACGATCCCTGTCCCATGCTGTTTCAGCCGATCAATCATGGAGAATAATTTGCTTGTTTCTGCATGACTAAGCGGAGCTGTTGGTTCATCTAAGATTAAAATGCTGCATTGAATGGAAACGGCCTTAGCAATGAGCACCATCTGTTTTTCAGCAAGGGTCAGATCGCTGACAAGTCGTTTTGTGGAGATGTCGATGTCCATTTCTTTTAATAGCTGAGCCGCCTTGCGATGCAGCTCTTTCCAGCTGACAAATGTTTTTTTCTCAATCTCATGCATCATCATATTCTCGCCAACACTTAAGTAGGGAACAAGAGCCGTATCCACTTCTTGATGGACCGTCTGCACACCATATGAGGATGCATCCTTTGGGGTTTGAATAGTTGCCGCCTGGCCATTGATGTGGATGGTTCCGTCGAAGTGGGAATGAGCGCCAGAAAGAACCTTCATTAACGTGGACTTCCCAGCACCATTTGCTCCAATTAGTGCATGGACCGTCCCTTTTTTTAATGTGAAATTCACTTGATCTAAAGCTTTGACCCCTGGGAATTCAATTGAAATATTTTTCATACGAACAAGCGGCGCTGTCATAGGTGTCCTCCTTCTCTTGATATCATCTGAAAAACGAAACACCCTCTATGGAAAGAGAGTGCACGTCGCTTATTTTGTATAATGCTTCTTCAAGGTCTTCATCCAATCTTCCTCAAAAGCAGTCGATGAACCGAATCCCTTCACTTCGTCTGCAAGATTGACCATGTTAATGGCTTTTCCTGCTTGTTGAAGCTGCTTTTGTGAGATGAGAGAGGCCTCAAGGTCATAGGAAGATGGTGTTTTCTCACCAGCTATTTTCTTCGCAAGAATCCTCACGTCGACTGCGCCGATGAGCTTCGGATCAACCGCTGCTGTGTACTTCCATGGACTGTCCTTCGCTGTCATTTCTTGAAGATCAGCATTTGACACATCAATCCCATAAATCTTCACTTCTGTTCTTCCTGCTTCCTTTAACGCTCTTGCTACCCCAATGGCAAAGGCATCCCATGTGGCAAAAATAGCGTCCAGTTTGCCCTTTGGATACTTATTCAGCATGGCTGCTACTGCATTTTGCGTTTGAACAGACGTATCAGAAGAGGCTACACCAAAGCGGTCAAGCTCCTTGATCCCTGAATGTTGTTTAAGCGTTTCTTGATAAACCTTGTTTCGTCTCACCATTGGCGGGAATCCATCTACCCACAGGTACGCAATATTTGCTTTTCCTTTAAAGTCAGACACGAGCGCGTCTAATGATTTTTTCGCTAATTGTTCGTCATCTTGAGACGTCACTGTGACCCCTTTGATGTCCTTTAGCTTAGGATTCGAATCAAACGCTACAACCGGAATGCCTTTCGCTGTGATCTTTTTCACATCAGCGACTGTCGCCTCGTCGTCCCCGTGAGAGATGATAAAGCCATCATAATTTTCTTCCAGCGCCTGAGAGATGGCATCATGGAATTTTGCTGTATCACCATTTGCGGTGTAGACATCTACCGTAAAGCCGAGTGCTTCACCTTCTGCCTTCGTTCCAGCTAAAAATTGAGCTGTATGATCGTCTCCTCCAATTTTGCGGATCACTTTAATTTTTGCCCCCTGTCCCTTTGCAAATCGCTTCGGTACATTGTCAAAAGAGACTTTTTCGTTTGCATTTGCCTTTGAGCCTGCACTTGATCCAGTGCCGCAGCCAGATAATAGGACGGTTAATGCCGTTAATAAGACAAGAAATGATGTAAAATGCTTACGCTTCATTGCTGTTCCTCCTCAAGTTGTTTTTATTTTTCACATCGGAAAACTAGGTAAAAATGTGGTAATACGCCTGTAAAAACAGGCATTTGATTCGAAAAAGAGACGAAAAAAAGCCTCTCTTGGAAAGAGAGGCTTGATCACCGTTGCATGAAACATGTATCGGGAAGTCTTCCTCTCTTATCTGTCAAAGCTGTAACAGCTTTGCAGGAATTAGCACCAATTTCTACAATAGAAACGGTTGCTGGGCGTCATAGGGCCAGTCCCTCTGCCTCTCTTGATAAGAGATCCGTTATGAAATTTGTTTTCGTTGAAATGTCTTCTTTACTTTAATGTGATGTCACATCAATGTCAATGACTTTTTTGAAAATTTCTAAAATATCATCAGCTTCCGATAATTTTCTTAGCAGGTGATGATTTCTTCAGACGGAAATCATATTTTTTCTCATTCACAAATTGTGGGTTGAGATGGGCTGATCCTTTATCTTGACCGCTATTAGAGAGATAGGTTTTGTAGCCTTCCATCCATTTCCCGCGCCAAATCCACTGTGATGCTTTCGCACCTTTGCGATCATCATAAACGTTCTTCTGGAAGGTATTCTTTTGGTTCACTTGATAAAGATTCACGACTAAGTAATGCGAGGCGCTAGCCGTCATGATATTATTCGTGATTCGATTGTTCACTGCTTGATACTGCATTAGCAATTGGCCGCCTTCTAAGCCGGCTGTGTCATTTTTGTACAAAATATTATGTGAAATCGTCGTATTGGTTGTACCGCCACGCTTCGTATCATAGCCGCCAATAGATATGCCTGTATAACGGTTTAAATATACTTGATTGTGTTCGATGCGGATGCGATCTGCCATTTTTCCTTTATGTTCGCTTGTGACTTCAATCCCCAGGTCATTGTTATGTGAGATGTTATGATCGATCACAATGTCTTTTCCGCCATCAACATAAATTCCGCCAGCGGAGATGTCGCTTCCATAGGCTGGGTTCCCTGCACTCGTAATCTCATATACCTTGTTTCTAGAGACGACTCCATTTCTAACTTGATCATACTTTTTAGAGGGTGCTACGTTCTCGAAACCAATTAAATCAATGCCAATATTATCAGTGTGCCGGACCGTGTTATGTGTCACACGGAACTTTTTGACGTTTCCATTTAGCACAAGCGCTTCACTGAAGCCCAGTTTTAATTTTTCAACGGTATTTCCTTTGATTTCAATGTCTTCTATTGCTGCAGGAGCTTTTGTCCCATAGACAGCAATTCCATGTGCATTTCCATTTTCATGTTTCGTCTGAATGTCATACACTCGGTTATTGAGCAGTTTTACGCCTTTACCGCTTCCTTTGATGAAAATACCAACTGGTGTTAAATCTTCTTTATTCGTCTTAAGATGTCCTACAGTGAGGCCTTTGAGGGTGATGTAGCTCTTTTGATCGACCGTGACAAGACCGCCATCGGCTTGATTTCCTTTAAGGGATGCCCCACTAATCACAGGTTTTTCTTTTCCGTAAGCTTGAAAGACAACGGGTGCTTTCTTTGTTCCGGAATAACGGACAATCAATTTCTCTTTGTATGTACCGCCTCTCATGTAAATGGTTGTCCCAGCCTTCGCCATACTTGCTGCTTTTTTCAGCGTGCGGAAAGGTTTTTGCTTTGTTCCCGGGTTTTTGTCGTTTCCGTTTACCGCTACGTAATAAGCTGTGCTTTGCTTAGCACCAGCTTCCTCTGTCATCGCTTGACAGCCAAAGCTGATCATGGACATGAATACAATGAGTAAAATGCTTGGTATCACTCGTTTCATCTTGTTGTTTGCTCCTTTCCCTTCTCTTCTTCCTTTATCGGTTAAAAAAAAGAGGATTAAAATATGACAATGTCCCTTGCAATGTACTAGTCAAAAGGTGTATGGTTGAAAGAATATCTTACAGGAAAACCATTCGTTTTTAAATTGTCAGATTAATCAGTTAATAACGTATTTGGATTTTATTTCTTTTTTAAAAAGGGGGGACATGAGCCAAACTGACAGCAGAGAGAAGGAAAGCGCTTTAACAGATTTTTCTTGTCTGAATTCCAGAAAACCTATTGCTAATATTTTGTGAAGGTATAGAATAGAATCATAATTATTTCATATTATTAGAATTTTCAAATAATCAAACAGCAAGGAGATTTACAATGCCAAAACAACCCATCCGCGTTGAACTTAGTTCAACAAAAAAACCAAAACCTCAATCTGATCAACTTGAATTCGGAAAAATCTTCACAGATCACATGTTTGTGATGGATTATTCAATTGATAAAGGCTGGTATGATCCAAGAATTATTCCTTATCAGGCTATTCCAATGGACCCAGCTTCGATGGTCTACCATTATGGTCAATCTGTTTTTGAAGGATTAAAGGCTTATGTTTCTGAGGATCAAAAAATTCTCTTATTCCGTCCGGAAAAGAACATGGAACGCTTAAACAGATCCAATGACCGCCTGTGTATTCCGCAAATTGATTCAGAAACAGTATTAGAGGGCTTAAATGAACTCATTCGCATTGATAAGGATTGGGTACCTGATGCAGAGGGCACTTCCTTGTATATTCGTCCATTCATTATTTCCACTGAGCCGTATTTAGGCGTTGCACCGTCTAGCACGTATAAGCTGATCATTATCTTATCTCCAGTGGGATCATACTATAAAGAAGGCATTCATCCGGTCAAAATTGCCGTTGAAAATGAGTTTGTCCGTGCCGTTAAGGGTGGAACAGGAAATGCCAAAACAGCTGGAAACTATGCCTCAAGCCTTAAAGCACAGCAAGTGGCTGAAACGAAAGGGTTTTCACAAGTTCTTTGGCTTGATGGGGTCGAGAAAAAATACATTGAAGAAGTCGGCAGCATGAATATCTTCTTTAAAATCAACGGAGAAATCGTGACGCCTGAATTGAACGGCAGCATTTTAGAAGGCATCACACGTAACTCTGTACTTGAGCTGTTAAAGCATTGGGGAATTCCAGTCACAGAGCGCAAAATTTCAATTGATGAGTTAATTGAAGCACATCAATCTGGCGAGCTTGAAGAAATTTTTGGGACTGGAACGGCGGCCGTGATCTCTCCTGTCGGGGAATTAATTTATCATGATCAGCCATATGTGATCCAAAATGGTCAAACAGGCGAAGTATCCAAGAAATTGTATGAAGCCATTACTGGCATCCAAAAAGGAACACAGCCAGACATCTTCGGCTGGACAGTTGAAGTTGACTCGGTCGTCAAGCAAGCATAATCATGTAAAAGAACCTTTCATTCACGAAGGGTTCTTTTTTGTTTATTTACCTCTCCTTTATCCCTTATAATGGTAATAAATTGAGGAGGGATGGTATGTTTTTTACTTATCTATTAGCGTTCATTGGGATCTGTATCGGATCGATGATCGTCGCTACTGGTTTCGACGATTCACCGTTCCTCACCCGGTTTCTATTTAAGGCGCTTGGGATTTCTATCCTTGCTCTTTCCATCTCTTTTGTAAAGGTTAGACGAAAGAAGTTACAGAAACAAAAGGCGAAAAAGGCTTAGTTGACTCGTCTGCTTCCCATCAAATCGTGCACCAAAACAAGACCGATACCCCAACAATCGCCCCAGCGTATATCCACTGTTTTCCCTTGATGCTTCGCTTTCTTTCGATCAGTAAAAAAATCTCAGGCAAAAAGATGATCATGATTTCTAGGATAAAGACAAGATAGTAAACAAGCGGCATCGGCTGGAAATCAAACTTTCTTGCATCTCCTCCAATCGTTGCGAAATACATCAACAGGTTAGTCACTGGAATGGTGAAACAAACAAGCAGGCGGAGAACATAAATCCACACATAGTCCTTATGCCGAATGAGACCAACAAATGAAGCAATAAGGCCATACAAAAACAAGATCACTGTGCCATAACTCATGACAGGCTGTACGACAAATCCGTAAAGCATTAAACCAATTGCAACCATATTCCAACAGTCCTTTCTTTGAAGCCATACATGCTGTTTTTTCTATCATACACTTCTTTCTCCAGTTTCCATATGAAGAAATCATAAAAAATGACCCCATAAAAGGGGTCACTCATTATGTGTTAAGCATTGACTGATTTGAAGAATTGCGGTAAATATTCACGATGCGCTTCAAGCATTTCATCTAAAATTTGCTTTGCAATCTCGTCAGATGGGACGAGCGGGTTGATCGTCATCGCAACAAGAGCCGTCTCGTAATCTCCAGTTACAGCCGCTTCAGCTGCCACACGCTCGAATGATTTGATTTGTTGAACGAGCCCTCTGACAGCTACAGGCAGATCACCTGTCGCGATTGGCTTTGGTCCGTCCTTCGTAATGATACAGTTTACTTCAACAGCTGATTCAGCCGGAATGCTGGCAATCGCCCCTTTGTTCACTGTATTGACTGGTTGAATGTCGTGCTTATCATTATAGATGGAGCTGATTAAGTTACAAGCCGCATCGCTGTAATAGGCTCCGCCTCTTTTTTCGAGCTGCGGTGGTTTAATCGACAAATCAGGATCTTTATAGAGCTCAAATAGTTCCCGCTCGACCTGCTGTACAACCTCCGCTCGTGTTCCTTTTTCTTGAGCCGCCTTTTGTTCTTCTTCCAGCATATCTTTCGTTTTATAGTAATAGCGGTGATACGGACATGGGATGACCCCTAATCCTTTCACAAAAGAAGGCTCCCAGTTTTTCGCTTCAATGTTTTTCATGGACCACTGGCTGTTCGGATTTCCTAGTTCATCAAGCACTTGATCCATAATGCTGACCCCGTCTAAATATACGTCTAATCCATAGACCATGTGATTGAGACCGGCAAACTGTACCTCAATGCGTTCTACATCCACTTCAAGCGCCTTAGCGATTCCCATTTTGATCCCAATCGGCACATTGCATAGACCGACGACTTTTTTTAGATTCGTATAGCGTAAAACAGCTTCTGTGACCATGCCGGCTGGATTCGTAAAGTTCACAAGCCATGCGTCTGGGCAAAGCTCTTCCATATCCTTCACAATGTCTAAAATGACCGGGATGGTCCGAAGGCCTTTAAATAAACCGCCTGGTCCATTCGTTTCCTGACCGATGACGCCATATTTAAGCGGTATTCTTTCATCCTTTGCCCTTGCTTCCAGCAGTCCTACACGAAATTGTGTCGTCACAAAATCTGCGTCCTTTAAGGCTTCCCGGCGGTCAAGAGTCAGGTGTACCTCAATCGGTAGACCTGCTTTTTCGACCATACGTTTCGCCAGAGCGCCCACGATGTTTAACTTTTCCTGACCCGCTTCAATATCCACAAGCCATAATTCCTTTACAGGCAATTCATGATATCGTTTAATAAACCCTTCGACGAGCTCAGGCGTATAGCTCGATCCACCGCCTATTGTGACAATTTTGATTCCTTCTTTCATGAATTGACACCTCCGAGTTGCTTCATTTTTTCATGGAGCTCAATGATTTCTGCTGCGAGCTCCTTAACGGTCATTGCGTTCATGAGATGATCCTGCGCATGAATCATGAGGAGGCTAATATCCGTCTTTTCGCCCCTGATTTCTCCTTGGATCAGCTCTGTCTGTGCGTGATGCGCCTCATTTAACGCGTCTTGTGCTTCCTGCATTTTTTGCTTCGCCTCATCAAAATTACCTTGCTTTGCACACGTAATGGCTTCCATCGCTGAGCTTCTGCCATTTCCGCCGTGCAGGATGAGTTGAAACACAATTTGTTCCATTTCCATCGGCCGCATCCCCCTTGTTCCCTCTATTACATGCTGACAACATTTTCATCAGTTGATGCTTTTGTTTCTAGTTCACTTTCTTCTTTCAATTTCTGCTTATCCCACATTCTAAAGAATGGGTAGTATAGAGCAAATGACAACGCAAGGTTAATCAGCTGCATGACAGCACCAGAGATTTTGCCTCCTGTGGCGAGATAGCCTGAAATGATTGGCGGCATGGTCCATGGAACAGCAATCCCTGCAGGTTTTGCCACAAGCCCTGTGCTCATTCCGATATATGTGGTGATGATCATCATGATTGGCGTAAGGATAAATGGAATGAGAAGCATTGGGTTCATCACAATCGGCATTCCAAAAATGATCGGTTCGTTGATGTTAAAGATGGCTGGCCCAATGGCAAGGCGGCCAAGCTGTTTCATTTGTTTACTTCTGGCACGTAAGATCATGGTCAGCACCAAAGCAAGCGTTGCACCGCTTCCGCCGACGTTGATGAAGATTTCAAAGAACTGCGCTGTGAAAATATTCGGCAGCACTTCTCCTGCTTGGAATGCAAGACGGTTCTCATCCATTGCACCGAGCCAAATTGGCCCCATGACGCCCCCGACAATGGTTGCTCCGTGAATACCACATGCCCATAGGAGCATTTGCACACCCATCGCAACGATACTGCCGCCTAAGCTGCCACCAAGAATGGAAAGCGGTGTACCAATTAAGACCGTGATGATATTATGAATACTCTCAAAAGGTGTCATCTCAATCACAAGTCTAGCGACCCAGATCAGTGTGATGACCACAAAACCTGGAATAAGTGCAATAAACGATTTACTGACTGCTGGCGGTACACCATCAGGCATTTTGATGACGATATTCCGCTGTACAATAAAGCGGTAAATTTCGGTTGAAAGCATGGCAATAATCATGGCAACGAATAAGCCTTTACTGCCCATCAGTGTGACAGGAATGCCCCCGCCTACTAGGATAGCTTCTGTTGAGCCTTCAGGTGTGAAAGGTACTTGATATGGAGTAGCCAACAGGAAAGCCGCAACAGCGATCGCACCAGATGATAGTGCATCAACGGCATACTTTTCAGCCAGCCTGTAAGCAATCCCGAAGGTTGCAACAAGTGCCATAATGTCAAAGGTTGCATTAACAGGATAGGATAGTTTCGTGGCCCATTCTGCTCCGAAGATACTTGCCATAAAATCGCTGTATCCTGGGATCGGAAGGTTGGCTAAAATGAGAAACAGTGAACCGACAATAATGAGAGGCATCGTTAAAACAATTCCGTCAC
Source organism: Bacillus sp. FSL K6-1000 (assembly GCF_038630785.1). Lineage (NCBI taxonomy): Bacteria > Bacillati > Bacillota > Bacilli > Caryophanales > Bacillaceae > Bacillus > Bacillus sp. FSL K6-1000. The sequence continues at coordinate 3,508,336 of NZ_CP152042.1, forward strand.
GCAATGCTTGTAAATGTCTTTGAGCGGCAATCTTCCCTGCAAACGGCATGACCTTCTCTTCTAGAAATCGGTTGAATCCATTCATCCCCTCCGCCCCCTTTATCCGTTCACTAGCTGTTCAGCAGATTTTAAAACCTCGGCGCCATTACATACGCCATAATGCACGGTATTAATTACGTCTACTGGTATTCCTTTTTCTTCTCCGAGCTTTTTCATTTGCGGTAATAAATATCGAACCTGAGGTCCTAATAAAAGCACATCGGCTTGATCAATATGATTTTTCGCAGAATCTCCAGATACTGCCCAAATACGATAATCTTTTCCTTGTTCTTGTGCGCTTTTCTCCATTTTTGTGACAAGTAAGCTTGTGGACATACCTGCTGCGCAAACCAATAAGATATTCATGTGTAAACGCCCCCTTTTCAAAGTGTGAAGCTATTCTTTACACATTCATCATATTATGAAACCGCTTTCATAAACACCCATACTTTTTCCTTTAGGAAGCGGAAAAAGTTAATATCACACAGTTAGTTCTTGTACGAAGGAGCCTTTTTATACATGATATCAAGCATGTCTTCAAATGTATCACAGGCGATCAGGTGCTGAATGAATTTCACATTATGCACAAGCTCCCCCAGCAGGCGGTACATGCCTTTTAAATCTTTGGCATTCTCTTTTTCGACACAAAGCAGACAGACAAATTGAACCTTTTTCTCTCCCCAAATGATTGGTTTTTCTAATGTACATATCGCCCAAAACGTCTCATCTGTCAGCGGTGTCATCGGGTGCGGAATCGCCGTATAATGTCCGAAAGAGGTAGGAGCAGCCTCTTCTCTTTCCATGACAGATGGTGTGAGCTCAGCTGGCGCTAATCCCATATCGATGACTTTTTGCGTTAAAAAGGTGATGACCTCTTCTTTTGTGTGAAAGGCGCGTTTTGTAAAAACCAATTCCTTTTTCATATATTGCGAGGCCAATGTCACCCTTGTTTCACTCGTCAGGGCTTCTTCAATTTTTAAAAAATCGCCGCCTCCCAAAATGGTGTTCACTTGAATGACTGGAACCGGTAATTCCATATGAATTGGAATGGTTGTAATAATTAAATCCAGTGCATGTAAAGAGACATGCGGAAGCGAATATAGCTCTGCTGTTCCTAAAATGGTCAGTTTTGATCCAAATTGTGAACGCAAACGATCCTGCAGCAGCCTTGCACTCCCTGCACCAGACGCACAGACAATGAGACACCGCTTCGGCGGGATCTCCATTTTCCTCCGCTCTAAAGCCGCACCAAAATGAAGCGCCATATATCCGATTTCATTCTCATGAATACTCAGCCCCTCCTCTTCTTCAAGGACCCTGCTGGCGATAATCCCCGCTTCAAAGGCAAGTGGATACCCCGCTTTTATTTCATCAAGCATCGGATTTCTTAAGTTCATTCCATATTTACATCGGTTGATGGCAGGCTTTAAGTGCAGACTCAATCCAATCATTAGTTCCGTATCGCCGGCTAAATCAAGCTGCAATTTTTGATCAATGGCCTTCAGCATGAACTGTACAAGCCGGCTCGTGTCATCATCGACAATTTGTTTTTGACCGCTCGAGGAAAAGGACTGTACCATTTTGGCTGTTCCTAGTAAATGAATGGTGATATAGACGATTTCCTCTTGTGGAAATGAGACACCCAGCAGCCTTTCAAGACGCTCCACCATTTTTTTAGCGACCCTGTATTCCTTTGCCCGCGGAATTTCGCTGATTTCCTCTGGAAGAACAGATACATAGTTTCCGTGTCTAATTCGTTTGCAGGCAATAGCAACATGAACAATTAAATTATTCATGCAAATGTCTGATAGATTCATGCCTTCCTCATTGATATAATCGATCATTGTTTTCTGAATCAATTCGAGTTCATGCTTTGGCAAAATGGTAACAGCTGTGTTCAGCATCGTTTGATAAGAACGACGTTCATTGAATAAATATTCTGACATGCAATAACGAATTTTCATCTCTGATCCCTTGATCCGACAGCCTTTGCTCGGCTTCGCTTCCAGCTTCAGATCAAAGGGCTCCAGCTTACGTTTGACCGATTTCACATCGTTGCTCATCGTCGATTTACTAATAAACAGCTGCTCCTGTAAATCCTCAAGCTTCACATAGGATTCTGCCAAAAGAAGCCTTTTTAAAATAAACCGAACTCGCTCCTCTGGCAGCACAGCAAGCGGCTCTTCCTGCTCAACCTCCTCCTTCATAAAACGGCGAAAGGCATTCTCATCGTTGATCAACAGCTCATAGCCAGCTCCTCTTACAGCTGTTACAGCTGCTTGATAAGGGGCAAGACGGTCGTTCAGTTCCTTTATGTCTGTACGAATGGTGCGGCTTGTCACTTGTAAACTGGCAGATAGTGCAGCGCTTGTGAGCGGGGTCTCAGCTGCCATGAGCTGACTTAAGATGTGCGCCAGTCTTTTACTCAGCATCAGATCGGCCTCCTTATGTAGGGTGGAGAATCTGCCTTGTCTGGACAGGTTGTAAACGCTTGCAGTTCTCTTCATTACTCATATTCTACTGAAAAGAAATAAAAATTGCCATCTCATTTATATGACAAATGCCCCTATTTATACAACTAACCATATCTAATGTCCTATGAATCTTTTTGAAAGATACTTGCGAACCACGAAAAAAAGGCGTACACCATCGTGTATCCGCCTTCTTTATGAAGAGATCATCTGGGTAAAGACAACCAATCTTTTTTCATGCGTGCCTGCAGCATGATCAAATGTCCCTGTACAAGTGATTAAATTGAGATTCCGTGTAAAGGCGTATCCAAAAAACGCATTAGGCTTCTCTTCACGCGGATAGCTTCTAACTTTTATGACTTCAAAGCTTCGCTTTTTTCCCGATGAGGACGTAACGATCACCTTGTCTCCCTTTTTCAGCTCCTTTAATCGATAAAAAACCGATGGCCCCCATTTATTATCTACATGGCCATTCATGACGGCATTCCCTTTATCTCCTGGTTTTGGACCATCTTTAAACCAAGCTGTGTTGTCTGTATCCCGAGGGACACCCATACTGCCATCCTTTAATAAAGCTGTTTTCTCCACTTTTGCTTTGACATCAATAGCGGGAATGGCGATTTCAGTTGGTACTATACCAGATGGCTCGTCTTTAAATGTTTCGTGTGAGTGGTTCTGTTTCTCAGCTTGATGTGTGGTCATTTCCTTAGAAGCTGATATGTTTTTTGAGGATGACGATTCATCCATTGACTGTGATGAACAGCCTGTGATGATGAGAAATGAAAATATGCTGAGCAGCCAATTCTTCATCTAAGCCGGCCTCCTTTTGAAGAAAGGAACGGCACGATTGTGCACGTTCCCGTCTGTCTTTATGAGTTAGAATTTGATGCCTTACGGCGATTAAGGAAGAATGCACCTGCCACGCCGCCTGCGAGGATCAAACTTGCGATCATTCCCACAAATGCTTCATAGGACATGCCTAAAGGACCGGCTGTGCCCCCCATACCTGTTTTCGGCATTTCATTAGGCATGTTCGATTTGAACAGCTCAGGATGCTGATCAACAATTGCTGCTGTGACATCTTGACCAACCATGAACATATGACCATAAGCCTCTCTCACTGTCGGGTAAAGCTGATCATATTCACCATTATGATAAGACGTATATGTTTTGATCAGCTCATCAATATGTGTTTTCAAACCAGCTTCTAAATCAGCTGCCTTCAAACGTCCATCTGTCGCTTGATCTAGGAATTTCGCTTGCTTCATTCGATACGCATCTAAATCTTTGACAGCCTTTTCTTTTGCTTGATGATCCCCTGATGCATCCGCTTTGACATAATCAACTAAGTAACCGATATGGCTTGACCAAATGTCTTTGAATTGTTTGCCTGCATCCTTACCATAAACAGATGCAATTGCAGCAGATAAATCATTTGTGTTTTCATTTAAAGCCGCTGCTGCTTGCTCAAAGTCCTTACTGCCATCATTTCCTTTTTGCATGGCAACTACTGCGAGTGCCAAATGCTCTGAAAACAAGTAGTTTAAATCTTCACGAAGATCCGCTGCTGGTGTATCCACTGACTTTTGATCAAATTTCCCAGGAAATTGATCTGTGATGGCCCATGACACGCCTTTTCCTACCTCAAACATATGATGAATGGATTTTCTCACCGTTTCATAGGTCGTATCAAAATCCTTTTCATTATAGCTGTCAAACGCTTTTAGCAGTTCGTTCACATGCATCTTCAAGCCTTCTTCAAGCTCACTTGCTTTCAGTCTGCCGTCTGTTGCTTGATCGAGCATATCGGCTTGTTTCATTCGATATTGGTCAAGCTGCTTGATCGCTTTCTTTTTACCTGCATCATCTTTTTTCGCTGTGGCTTGTACATAGTCAACAAAGTAGCCGATATGACTTGACCAAATGTCTTTGAATTGTTTGCCTGCTTTTTTACCATACACAGAGGCTATTGCATCTGATAAGTCATTCGTGTTGTCATTTAAAGCCGCCGCTGCTTGATCGAAGTCTTTACTGCCGTCAATTCCTTTTTGCATCGTGATCACCGCTAAATAGGCATGCTCTGAAAACAGCTGATCTAGTGCTGCTCGAAGATCTGTTGCTTTATTTGAAACCTCTTGTGACGAAGACGTCTTCTTCGCCTCCCCATGCATATGTCCTTCGTGTGCACTTGCGCTATGAGCCGCTGGGAATAGTAACGCTGCGCTCAGTGGAATGGTTAACATTGCTTTCTTCATGTTCATCTTTTATTTCCTCCTCTTTCCGTTTGTTATGTACTTAACGGAGAGAGGGATGAAATGGATCATTCGATTCTATTATTTTTTTTACAACACAGGATCTGTATGTTTGCATAAAAAAAAGCCGGATTATCCGGCTGATACGTTACGACGTTTAGATGCTTTTCGCTCTTTATATATTTTCCTCACCACTGGATAAATCACAGGTGCCCATTTGACAATTTGTTTCAGCCATTTTTTCATTTCTCCCGCGCCTCCTTATTGTCATTCTTAAAGGACGATTCCCCATCTTGTCATGAAATAAACAGGTGCGGGAGAGCAGGAGTTAAATCACGCCTTGTGCGATCATGGCATCTGCCACCTTACGAAATCCTGCAATATTTGCTCCAACCATGATGTTCCCTGAGTGTCCATATTCGTCCGCTGTCTCTGTACACTGACGATAAATAGACTGCATCATTTGTTTCAGCTGATCATCTACTTCTTCAAATGTCCAAGACATTCTTGCACTGTTTTGCGCCATTTCCAGTGCTGAGACACCTACTCCGCCAGCATTCGCTGCTTTTGCTGGCGCAAACAAAATACGATTCTCTTCAAATATTTTGACTGCCTTAAGAGTGGACGGCATATTGGCTCCTTCTCCAACAGCGATGACACCATTTGCCACAAGCTGCTGTGCATGCGCCTCTGATATTTCATTTTGTGTTGCACATGGCAGCGCAATATCACAAGGAACGGACCAAATTTGTTCGCAATCTTCAATTAATTCAGCATGCGGGTGAATGTCTATGTATGCCCCAATCCGCTGATTCTCGACTTCCTTCAACTGTTTGATGGTCTCCAGTGAAATCCCTTGAGGATCATAAATCGCTCCGCTTGAATCACTGCAAGCCACAACCTTACCGCCTAATTCCATTACTTTTTCCATTGCATAAATAGACACATTTCCTGAGCCTGACACAACAACTGAACGCCCTTCAAATTGGAGCCCATGTGCTTTCAGCATTTCCTCCATGAAGTACACCAGTCCGTAGCCTGTCGCCTCTTTTCTCGCTAAGCTACCTCCGAACCCAGGGCTTTTCCCCGTGAGTACACCCGCTTCATAAGCACCGCGCATTTTCTTATACTGTCCGAACATATAGCCAATTTCGCGTGCTCCTACACCAATATCACCTGCTGGCACATCTTGATCAGGTCCGATATATCGGCCGAGTTCACTCATAAAGCTTTGAACGAAACGCATGATTTCTCCATCAGACTTGCCTTTAGGGTCAAAATCCGATCCTCCTTTCCCTCCGCCGATCGGCATACCAGTCAGAGCGTTTTTAAAGATTTGTTCAAACCCTAAAAACTTGATAATGCTTGCATTGACGGTTGGATGGAAACGAATGCCTCCTTTATAAGGACCGATGGCACTATTGAATTGAACCCTAAACCCTCGATTGACTTGTACTTTGCCCTCATCGTCTACCCATGGCACTCGAAATACCACAAGCCGCTCAGGCTCAATGAGCCGTTCTAAAATGCCCTGTTTTTCATACTCTGGATGCTTTGCAAAAACTGGGACGAGTGATTCCAGAATTTCTTTTACCGCTTGCTGGAATTCCTCCTCGCCGGGATTTCGTTTTTCCACCTCTTCTAACACACGGTGGATGTAGCTTTGTGCTGTTTGTGCTGCTCGATCTAAGGTCAACATGTCGCATCTGCCTCCTTGTAGATATCTCCACACTTTTAATTGTTAGATTTTCTAACGCATATTGAGATTAATTTAACACCAATTGTAAAATCTGATCAATATTGATAACAGATGAAAATGATGCCGAATTGAGATAGATCAAGCAGCCGCAGCAATTGACTTTAAAAATAAGCGCTCAGGGAATGACTAATGTGCTAGAAACGAACAAGCGGATGTTTCTCGTCCCGTTTTCTTTAACAAATACATGAATCATGATGAATTTCTAGCTTGTTTTCCAACGAAAAAAGGGTCAAAAGTTTGATCGGATGCACTCAATCTTTTCGAAGCTTCCCGCCTCTTTTTCGATCAGGTAGCACGACACAAAGCCAATATAAAATAGAAGACGATGGAAAGTTAATGAGACCGACAATACCCCAGAACCACTTGTAACGCCCTCTTTTCTTTGCATCCATAAATAAAAGAAAGCCCTGTGCAAACAATAACGGCAAGACGCACAATAAGATGATCATTTCCGTCTGACTCATAAGGAAGACCCTCCTTTGATATGTTGATATTCCTTGTAGCCAACAATAAAGCAGATGGGTATGCTCACTATTTGGAGAAGAATGAAGATGATAGGCAAATGGGTAATGGCAGCTGCAAAGAGTGCCAGAATGGTCAAACTGATCAAAACGTATGCCAGCACTTCTTGTTTAAAACGCCTTTTCTCTTGTTCCTTCGCCTGTTTCAACATCATCATGACAGCCTGCTCACTTGGCTTTTCCACTTCAATTTGTTCATCTAGCTGCTGCAGCTCTTCTTTTAAACGTTCGGTCAAACGATCTTCCTTCATACATCCCACTCCTTTCGAATTTTCTTTAATCCATGATGAACCCTCGATTTCACAGTGCCTTCTCTCATTCCAAGCATTGAAGCGATTTCTGGGTAGGTAAAGCCATAATAATAGTGCAGAATAATTGGTGCTCGCTCCTGAGCCTTTAATTCATTTAAAGCATCCCACATGTCATGCCATGTGTTCCCCTTTTGCTGAACGTCCCATTTGAAACGACGTATGGCCTCCTGATTCGCTTTTCCTTCTCTCATTTGTTCACGTTTTCTTTTCTTCTGGTGATCTAAAAATTGCCTAGATGCAATCGAAATGAGCCAGGTTGAAAATAAAGAATCTCCTCTAAATGAAGAAAGTTTCATATACGCTTTCAGCATCGTTTCTTGCATGATTTCCTCTGCCAGCTCTTGTTGAAGGGTCAGCTTCAGCATATATCGGTAAAGGAAGGAATAATGATGTCGATAAAGGGCTGTAAACGCAGCATCATCGCCCTGTTTTGCCCGCTGAATCAATAATGCCTCTTCTGTCTGCTCCAAACACGCCCCTCCTTCCTTTTCTTCTCTTACTCATGAGACGACACGAATGACAATACCGTTTAAAATAGACCTTATTTTTTAGCATAACTTCTATGAAACCCATTTTATATGCCATTTTTTCTTATGTAATGATTATGGCATTCCTTCTTCTCTAACAAAATGATGCGTTTTGATTTTCTAGCAAATGGAGAGCCTCCTCTCCATAATCATGATGTCATCCACATACCTATCGACAATGGTCCTTATCTCATGAAGATGAAATAAAATAATCATTGGCTTAGCTTCCTAGAAAATCATGGAATACGCTGCGCCTATCCTTAGCCGATGATACCTTTTTGCATGCTATGCTCTTCCTACATTCCGAATGAGGCGATGCTTGTGAAGGAAGGAGGATTGGGTGAATCACAGCTTATTTTGGAAACGTTTTCATTAAAACAAAATAGAGAATGGAGATGTTGACTTTGAAGAGAAAAGTTCCAATGTTAGCCGGTGTATTAGCTGTTGGTCTCGTCACTTCATTATTTGCACCAAACGGGGAGGCAAAGGCAGCAGCCAAATACCCAGAAAGCCCTTCTATTATGGCCAACTTTAATCAACAAGGCTTCTCCACATTAAATGGCGGCACAACAGGCGGTGAGGGCGGTAAAACCGTCACAGTCAAGACTGGAAATGAATTATTGGCTGCCCTCAAAAATAAAGGAACAAACGAAAAATTAAAAATTGTAGTAGACGGGACGATTACCCCTTCTAATACATCAGCCAATAAAATCGATGTGAAAGATACAAATAATGTTTCGATCGTCGGTAAAGGGACGAACGGCGAATTTAATGGGATTGGTATTAAAGTATGGCGTGCCAATAACATCATCATCCGCAACTTGAAAATCCACCACAGCAAAATCGGTGACAAAGATGCGATCGGGATCGAAGGCGGTTCTAAAAACATATGGGTCGACCATAATGAACTGTACAACACATTGAATTCTGGGAAGGATGACTACGATGGTTTATTTGATGTGAAAAATGACTCTGACTATATTACCTTCTCGTGGAACTATGTACATGACAGCTGGAAAACAATGCTCATGGGCAGCTCCGATAACGATAACTACAATCGAAAAATTACGTTCCACAACAACCGTTTTGAAAACCTGAACTCTCGTGTACCGTCTATGCGCTTCGGGGAAGGACATGTCTATAACAACTATTACAAAGGCATCTTGGCAACAGCGATTAACTCACGTATGGGCGCAAAGATGAGAATTGAACACAACGTATTTGAAAACACCAATAATGCCATTGGAAGCTGGGACAGCCGTCAAGTAGGAACATGGCATGTCATCAACAACTCTTATATTAACAGCACAGGCAGTCTGCCAACATCTTCAACAGGTACGTATAACCCTCCTTATAACTACTCTTTGCTTAACGTGAACAATGTGAAATCAGAAGTGATCTCAAATGCAGGTGTTGGTAAAGTAAACCCTTAAACCACAAAACGTTCGGGCAGAGATTTCCTGTCCGAACGTTCTTGTCATTTCATTTATATTGTAGAAAAAGGACGATCCATTTCATACAACTTTTGATAACGCTTGTTTTCTTTTAGTAAAACCTGATGCTGACCCTGCATCTCAATGCGTCCGTCTTCAATAAACATGATGCGGTCACACGCCTCACAGCCAGTCAGATGATGGGTTATCCAAATAACTGTTTTCCCTTTTAACACACGGAAGATGGTTTCAAGCAATTCACGCTCTGTCCGTGGATCAAGCCCGACGGTCGGTTCATCTAATACAACAACCGGCGTGTCCTGCAGCAAAATCCGAGCTAATGCCATACGCTGTCTTTCTCCACCTGAAAATCGAACCCCTGTCTCCTGAACACCTGTGTGATAACCTTCTGGCAAAGACTCGATGTAATCATGCAGTTGCACTTGTCTAGCTGCTTCTTTTACCTGCTCTTCTGTCGCCTCTGGAGATCCTAAACGGATATTGTTTAAAACAGACGTATCAAATAAATAAGGCTGTTGATTGAGCACAGACACATAGGCAGACACCTTCTCTTGAATGCTTTGAACCGGTTTTCCTTGAATGCTGACAGCTCCTTGATTTGGAACGACTGCCCCTTCTAACAATTTTAAAATGGTCGATTTGCCTGCACCGCTTTTTCCTAATAGTGCGAGTGATTCCCCTTGCTTCAGAGAAAAGGACAGGTCTTGAAGTACATATTGATGCGTGTCATACCGAAAGGACACTTGATTGAAACAGACCGCTTCATCGTGAGAAAGGGTTGACTGATTCACTGCCTTGCTCTCAGTTTCTCCTTCATATGACTGCTTTTCATAATGATGTAATCTGCTGACAGCATGCTGATAGACAGGGATATCACCTGCTGCATCTGACAGCGGAAGAAAGGCTTCTGTTAATGGAAACAGCACAAGTACAAAGGCTGCAATCAGGGTGTGTGACATGGATCCTGACTGAACAACCGATCCGCTCCAATACACGACAAGCACGACAGCTCCTCCAATGATCAGCTGTACAAAAAATTGGCGCCGACGGATAAACCGGTGCTTGGCTGCTTCAAGCGCTAACAGCTGCGCTTCTTTTTGTTCATAACCATCAACAAAATCTTTCTGCCTGCCGCTGAACAACCAGTCACTAACGCCCATGACTGCATCTGTTAAATGGCTGTACAGTTCATTTCTGCCTTTTTTCATTTGAATTTGTCTTGCCCGGTTCACAAGCACTGTGACGTATGGGAAAACGAATACGAGGAGTGCCATATAAAGCAGCATCAGTCCAGCAAAAGGCCATGAGAAAAGGCCAAGTGCTCCAATGGATGCGGCATATAAAAGCAGTGCACCGATGGATGGAAAGATGGTTTTTAAATAGGCATCCTGCAGTCTCTCTACATCATCTGACAAGAGACCAAGCATTTCACCTGTCCCCAGCTTTGTCTGTTTGGCACTTCGTTCAGCCATGTCATACAGACGCACACGCATTTTTTCAATCATTGTCAAAATGAGCTGATGGCTCGCCAGCCTTTCTGCATAGCGGGCAGCAGAGCGCGAAATACCAAAGGTACGTACAGCCACGATTGGGACGTAGACCATGAGTATATTCTCAGGTCTTGTCGCGGCTTTTGAAATGAGAAAGCCCGACGTGTACATCAGCATAGAAGCAGAGAATACCGCAATGGCTCCTAAAAATAAAACCAAGGCAAACAGCTTTCGATTCTCCTTGATATAAGGTATAAACCAGCCTTTACTGATCATGTGTGACCGCCCCCATTTGCTCCTGTGCCAATTGATAATACACGCCTTTTCTTTGCATTAATGATTCATGTGTCCCCATTTCTGCGACGGTTCCTTGATCCATGACAATGATTTCATCCATGTCCGGCATCCAATGGAGTCTGTGTGTCGCTAAGAACACAAGTTTATGTTCAAACAGTGGAAGCATTGTTTTTTTCAATTCATACTCTGTTTCAATATCGAGATGCGCCGTTGGTTCATCTAACAGCATAATCGACCGCTGGCCCAGCACAGTTCGAGCAAGGGCAATTCTTTGCGCCTGTCCGCCGCTTAGCCCTCTTCCCTGTTCTCCAATGACCTCATCCAGGCCATTTGGCAGCTGCGTGACAAGCTGAGTTAAACCAGCCTCATGCACAGCTCTTTCCACTTCTTCATCTGTTGCATTCGGTTCATAAAAACGAATGTTTTCTCTTAATGTCATGTGAAATAAATAGGGATGCTGCGGCATATAGACAACTTCCTTTTGCCATTCCTTCATCTGTAAATGAACAAGTGGCTGGCCGTTTAGCGTGATTTGACCCGAAGACGGTTCAACAAAGCCGCCGAGGACATCGGTTAACGTCGATTTCCCTGAACCACTGGCACCAATAATGCCGATTTTTTTCTTCCCTTTGACAATGAGATCTACATCCTGAATGGAATAAGGGGCATGTTCATCATGCTGGACACAAACATCTTGCAGCGTGAGCACGGATTGTGCATCCCACTTGTCCAGCTGCACAGATTGTGTCTCCTGCGTGCGAAAGCCCTTTTCTTCTAAAATGACCTGCATAGCTTCATTCGCTTCTTTTCCATTTAACGTCGCATGATAATCATTTCCTACTTCACGTACCGGCAGGAAATACTCTGGCGCCAGCATAAGCGCCGTCAAAGCCGGCAATAAGAGAAGCTCTCCTTCAATTAATCGCAAGCCAAGAAAAACAGCGACGGTCGCAATTGATAGCATGGAAAAGAAATCGAGCGCAAACGATGACAGAAAGGCGACCTTCAGTGTGCTCATGGTCGCTTTTCGATATCGCTTTGACACCTCCGCAATATTACGGGAGTGTTTTTTGCTGATACCTAAGTAACGAAGCGTCTCAAGGCCGCGGAGAGAGTCAGTAAAATGATTGGATAATTTCTCATACGATCTCCATTGTTTAGCCGCTTTACGCTGAGCAACAAGGCCTAGCAAAATCATAAAAATAATTAAAATAGGCAGCGTCACAATTAAAATGACGGCCGATGTTTCATCTAATGTCCACACATAGATAAGGACCATTGCCGGAATCACTGCCATGTTCACCATTTTCGGCAAAAACAGCTGTAAATACTGACGGTATTGAGCAATTCCTTCCATTGCTAATGTGACAAGCTTTCCTGTCCCTTTTTTCTTTGCGAAGGCAGGCCCTAATCGAAAAAGTTGGTCTAGCAGCTGCTTTCTGACGTCTGCTCCAATTCGGGAAGAGTACGTAAACATGACCTTCTCCCGAATCAAGGTGAGACCGTGCCGCACAAGAAAGGCAGCAAGAAATAGCAGGACATATGGCGTTGCCTGCGAGAGGCTTTTCCCGTCAAACAGCGTTGTAATGGCATGTGCCAGCCACTGTGCTTGGAAAATAATACTTGCTCCTTGGATGAGTGACACAATACCTAAGAGGGCAAGAAGCCCTCTCATTCCTTTTAGTTGAAGCAAACGTTTATCCATTAGTAGGTCATTGGCTCCTTACCGCTTACACGTTTACGGAAGACGTAATAGCTCCAAATTTGATACCCAAGCACAAAGGGCAGCAAAGAAATGGCCACAATCGTCATGACCGTCAGTGAATAAGATCCAGATGCAGCGTTTTGAATCGTGAGATCAAATGAATGGCTGATTGAACTAATCATGACGCGCGGGAACAATGCAGTGAACAGCATGGACACCGTCACCATGATGCCTGCGCCTGTGAATAAGAATGTCCAGCCATCACGTTCTTTTCTCATCAAAACAAGAGCAGCTATATAACAAGCCACAATCAGCACAGTTAACGGAATGGTGATGATCGGGCGTACGGTATAAATGTCTGTTTCTATGATGGACACACCGACAAAAATAACAAGAACAGGGAGTGCAATAAGCAGGACACGCTGGCCCAGTTTTCTTGCACGATCTCTTAATTCACCCTCTGTACGAAGTGTGACGAAAATCAAGCCATGCAACAGGCAAAGAACTGTCACAGCTACCCCGCCGATCACTGAATAAAGATTCACAAAGTCCGTAAAACCAGCGTACATGTTCATGTCTTGATCAATTGGCATCCCGCGTAAAATACTCGTGAATAATACACCTAGTAAAAATGGCGGAAGCAGACTGCCAAAGAAGATGACCCAGTCCCACACCTTGATCCAAGAGGCTTTCTCAACCTTCCCTCGGAATTCAAAGGCGACCCCGCGCCCAATGAGCGCTAAGAGGAGAACCGCAAACGGAATATAGTATCCGCTGAACATCGTGGCATACCAGTGAGGAAATGCAGCGAAAATAGCGCCGCCAGCTGTAATCAGCCAGACCTCATTCGCATCCCAGAAAGGACCAATCGTATTGATTAAAATGCGGCGCTCGTGCGCGTCCTTTCCAAGCAGCTGCATGGACATCCCGACACCAAAATCAAATCCTTCTAAGAAGAAAAATCCAACAAACAATACTGCGACAAGAATAAACCAAATCTCGTTAAGATATGCCATGATATGCGCCTCCATCAAATGGATCTGTAGACAGGTCCGTTTCATCCTTTTGATCTGTATCTTCTTCAGAATGTGCACCTTTTTTAATTTCTCGAATGAATAAGTAAGCGAGCACAATAGCAAGAATCAGATACATCGCCGTAAAGCTAATGACTGAGAATAACAGCATGCCATACGATACGTTCGGTGAAATCGATTGAGCCGTCGTCATCATGCCAAAGACGGTCCACGGCTGACGCCCGATCTCAGTCATGATCCAGCCGGCTGAGTTCGCAATAAACGGGAACGCAATCATCCATACCATGAAGCGTAAATACCATTTGTTTGTTTCAAGTTTCTTTCTAAAGCTTAAGTACAAGCCAATCATACTAGCAAAAATCATCAGCATGCCTGCACCGACCATGATTCTAAAGCTCCAGAATGTTGTTTTCACTGGCGGAATATAGTCCCCGGGACCAAACTTGGCTTCATATTCTTTTTGAAGTGTCAGCATACCTGGAACATCCCCGCTGAACTTCGAATAAGCCAAATAACTTAAGGCAAACGGAATATTGATCTCCGCAGAGTTTTCTTTTTTATCTGTGTCAATGTTGGCAAATAGTGTCCAAGCCGCTGGATCTCCACTATCCTTCCAAAGGGCTTCACTTGCTGCCATTTTCATTGGCTGTGATTTCATTAAATGCTTCGCTTGATCGTGTCCAGAGAACGCCACACCTAAGCCAGAAATTAAAGCGAGGACCATCGCAATCTGGAATGACTTTTTGAAAAAGGCGATTTCTTGCTTTTTAATCATTTTATAGGCACTAACTCCTGCAATAAAGAAAGCTCCTGTTGCCAGTGCACCAAACAGAACGTGCGGGAATTCAACCCAAAGCTGCGGGTTCGTTACAAGAGCGCCAAAATCATTCATTTCTGCACGACCATTTTTAATGGCAAATCCAACTGGCTCCTGCATAAATGAGTTGGCGAGTAAAATCCAAAACGCCGAAAAGATCGTACCAAGGGAAACAAGCCAAATGCACAATAAATGAATCTTCTTCGGCAGACGATCCCAGCCGAATATCCAAAGTCCAATAAATGTAGATTCAAGGAAAAAGGCCAAAAGCGCTTCAATGGCAAGCGGTGCACCAAAGACATCACCGACAAACCTTGAATAATCTGACCAGTTCATCCCAAACTGGAATTCCTGCAGAATCCCTGTCACCACACCTACTGCAAAGTTAAGTAAGAACAGGTGACCCCAAAACTTCGCCATCTTTTTATAGATGTCTTTTTTCTTGACGACATAAAGGGTCTGCATCAATGCGACGATAAACACCAAACCTATTGACATAGGAACAAAAATAAAATGAAATAATGTCGTTGAAGCAAATTGAAATCTTGCTAAAAACAGCTCACTCACAGCCTTACATCCTCCCTTACTTTCACATGCCGAACGATTCATGCTCACCATTTCACAAAACGTTCACTATTTGTTCAATGATTCACAAATAAAAGTCCATTTGAAATGGTTCACTCGGTGAAATTTTACTCTTGATTTTCATTCGGTTAGTTATTTATACCTGTACTTTACACCCATACGCTTCAAAAATAAAGTAAATTTTACCTAAAAATTGGATGGTATTGTGTCAGTTGTTTGAATACTTTGTCAAAAATATGTGACGGAAAATAAAAAAGCGAAAAAAATAGCGCTGCATGTGGGCCGCAGCGCTGTGTTTCTTTTTTAGGCTTTTTTCTGTAATGCAGGTCTTGTGACTTGCACTTCATAATACGTAATTTTATTTTTTAAAAGGCCTTCAGGTTTTGCTTTTCCGTGAGCGTGTGCATCTCCAAATGCCTGAGATTTTGTCCAGTTCACAAAATCTTCTTTTCGATTCCAGCGGGTATGAATGGTCACTTCATCGTAATCGGTTGTCTGCTGTGTGACCCAGACTTCCATGCCTAAAAATCCTTCCATGAATTCTACTTGTCCCTGCTTGTTAAAACGCTTGACAAGGTGGTCTGCACTGCCTTTTTCTACTCTAACCTGGTTGTTTACAATGATCATGTTTGATTCATCTCCCTTTTGTTGTTGGATCGAAGCGATTGGGATAATGAGCGGATGCTCTCCATCTAAGTGAACCTCTGCCTGAATCCCAAAGACTTCTTTGAAAAAGTTTTCTGTTAATACTTCGTTTGGTGTCCCTATTTGGTAAACCTGACCACGCTTCATCGCAATCAGGCGGTCACAATATTTTGCTGCCTGCTGCAGGTCATGAAGAACCATTAAAATGGTGATCCCATGCGTTTCATTCAGCTGTTTGAGCAGCTCTAGTAAATCAAGCTGGTGCGCAATATCTAAGTAAGTGGTAGGCTCATCCAGAATAATCGTCTCTGTCTTCTGAGCCAGTGCCATTGCAATATACGCCTTCTGCCTTTCTCCGCCTGACAATGTATGCAGCATCCTGTTTTCATTTACGCGGCTATTGGTCACATCAAGCGCCCACTCTATCGCTTCCTGATCTGTCTGCGAGCTCTTTTTCCAGATCGAACGATGCGGACTGCGTCCAAGTGCAACCAGCTCACGTACTGTCATCGATGGGATGGCAGTTCTCGTCTGCATCAGAACGGCAATTTCCTGTGCAATCTCCTGTGCTGTCATTTCTTTTTGCGGGATATTGTGAATATAAATCATGCCGCTTTCGATCGACGTAAGGCGTGCGGCCGCTTTAATAAACGTCGACTTCCCTGACCCATTCGGTCCAATAATTCCTGTTACACTCCCTTTAGGCACAGCTGCTGAAATAGACGACAGCCGAAAGCCTCCTTGACTGAGGCTCACGTCATCCATCGAAATCACATCCAACTTAACTCCTCCCTTTCTTTTTTAATAAATAGAGGAAGAAAGGTGCACCAATACAGGCAAGCAGAATACCAACAGGCAGTTCAACCGGAGTAAACCATACCCGTGCTGCTGTATCAGCAAAGACCACAAGTACGCCGCCGCCCAGCATTGAGATCGGAAGCAGGTACCGGTAGTCATCTCCAATTAAAAGGCGGATAAAATGAGGGACGACAAGACCGACAAATCCAATTAAACCGCTCACGCTTACCGCTGCACCCGCCAAAAGCGCCGCCAGTGCAATTAAGAAAAAACGGGTTCGCTCGACTCTAAGGCCGAGCAGCTGCGCTGACTCATCACCAAGCAAAAGAAGATTTGCCGGCTTGATCGCAAAAAAACAAAGACACAATCCAGCAAGCGCATAGGGTGACACAAAGCTCAGATGATGCCAGCTCCGTCCATTTAATCCTCCTGATAAAAAAGGCAGAACAGCCTGCACACGCTCACTATAAAGCACCATCAACCCATTCATGACTGCACCAAGCAGGGCATTGACTGCCACTCCTGCCAGAATCAATTTCAGTGGCGAAACTCCTTGGTCAAACGACAGGATATACACAACGAGTGCCGCTAATAAAGCGCCAAGGAAGGCAGCCGCTGGAAGCAGATACGTGAATTGTGGAAACACAATCATGCTGAGTACAGCCGCTAATCCACCGCCGGCGGTCACTCCGATGATGCCAGGGTCAGCGAGTGGATTTCGGACGACTCCTTGTAAAATCGCTCCTGATGCTGCGAGACAGGCCCCGACGATGAAGCCTATGAGAACGCGCGGCAGGCGTAAATCCATGACGATCTTTTCATGGACAGGCTGGCCTGATCCCGTCAAAGCAGCGATCAAATCTGGCAGCGATAATTGAACCGAACCTAATGCAAGCCCTAGACATATGCCCACACCTAGCGAAAGAAGCAGTCCTGGTATCAGCCACCTTCGTCTCGACTGTCTTTTTTGAAAATCTAACTCTGCATTCACCTTCATGATGACAATCGCTTCAATCTCTTTTCTAGTTCATCAATCGCCTTGATGACGTCTGCGCCTGGATTCGTCCCGAATAAATTACTAGGCAGAATCTCCACGCGGCCATTTTTGACAGCTGATACGTCGTGCCATGCTGCATTCTGTTTCATTTCACTCATAAAGCCCGCTTTCACATCTTCAGGATTGCTGTGTGTCATGAGCAGAATGAGATCAGGATCGGCTTCGATCACCTTTTCAGCATTGATTTGGGCGTATTGAGGGAATTTTTCGAGTGCCGGTTCATTCTCAGCGATGTTTGCACCCCCAGCGATATGCAGTAAATCTCCGCTTAAGGATTGAGGAAGCGCCGCCATATATGTGCCGGGTGCACCGTACACAACGAGTGTTTTTACTTTTTTCTTAGGCTGCTTGACCTGCTTTTTCCGCTCATCAATTTGATCATTGAGTGCTTTAGCCTTTTGCTGCTTCCCAAGCAACTCCCCAAATAACGAAATTTGGCGCTGGATGTCCTTCACTGAATTGGCGCTTGTCAAAAGAAGCTGTGAACCAATTCCTTCTATTGTCGAGATGTCCTTGCTGTTTAATTGTTCATTTCCAAGCACAACATCAGGTTGTAGGCTTGTGATCAGCTCTACATCAAATTGATGCGTTGTGCCAATCGTTTGTACGGACTTTGCCTTTTGTAAGCTGTCTGGTAACTCGGCAGTTGGCCTGCCGACCACCTCACCGCCTAAAGCATATAGAATGCTCAAGTCCCCGGTCGATAAGGCGACAATACGCTGAGGGGATTCATCAAATGACAGCGTTCTTCCGGTAAAATCCTTTATCTTCAGCGCTCCTGCCGCGCTTTCTTTCTCTACAGGTGCTGCCTGACTGCATCCGCCGAGGAGAAGCATCAAGACGAGTCCCGCCAAGATCACATGTGAAAATTTCAACCGTCTGTCTCTCCTTTTCTAGTAAACTTTCTTTAGTTTTGCCTGTACCACGAGACGCCCGTTTTTAGGTGCAAGCACATGATCACAGGTCGATAAGGTGAGGATGAGGTCATCTGTGGACACGTCTGTCTTCGTTTGATAGATTGATTTCTTCCGCACAGCTTGCAAGTAATGGGCATATTCGCCAAGATCCTGAAAATCGGTTTGAATATAATCGAAGTCAACCGTCGTTTCATACACGGCAAAAATCTCCGCTTCATAGCTTTGATACAGCGTATCGTACTGAAATGTCCGGTGCTCATTAAAGAAATCTTTTTTTAGATAGTTTGTGAGTCCAGCAAACATGGATCCATCCCTCATCCGATGGCCGTACACCACTGTATTTGGGCTTTCATGCAGGACATCATTACGATAATCCATAAAGATACTGCCTGCCCGGGTGTCGTTTTTTAAATAATTACGAGTTAAGTAGAACGCATTATCGCGAGATTGAACGATCGGATACTGAATCATCGTATCCTCCATATTGATCCAGCCGACAATGTCCTCATTCACCTTCCGCAGCTCATCAAATGACGAACGGATCTTTCCCGACTCCCGTTTTTCATTCATTTCTTCATGTCCATACATCGTCTGGGCCTTTGCAAGCACCTGTCGATTTTGATAATAACCGAAAAGTTCGAAGCCGATGGCTGTTCCGCTATAAATCAATACTCCTAAACAAACGATCGTCAGCATCCGTTGCCAAAGTCGTTTTCCTCGTTTCACACTGTCTCACCTGCTTTTTGCCCAGCTTATATACCAACAGGCACGATGTACATCCCTGTTTCTGCATCCTGTCGAATCGTGACGGACACATCATAAATGTGCCGTACGTTCTCTTCTGTTAACACATCGTTTGGCTGTCCTTCGCTGATAATCTGTCCATCCTTCATCGCTATGATGATATCGCTGTAGCGGACAGCCTGATTCATATCGTGGAGCACCATGACAATGGTTAATCCGTGCATGGCATTCAGCTCACGAATCAGCTCAAGAATGTCAAATTGATAGTAGATATCCAAATAAGTTGTCGGTTCATCTAAGAAAAGGATCGGTGTTTTTTGCGCAAGTGCCATCGCAATCCATACACGCTGACGCTCTCCACCTGACAGTGAGGCGAGCGGCACCTTTCGTTTGTCCGTTAGCTTTGTACTGGACAGTGCCCACTCTATCGCTCTCTCATCCTCTTCCTTGTCTCCTCCGCGCATTGTCTGGTACGGCGTTCTGCCGAATGCCACGACCCGTTCGATCGTTAAATCAAGAGGTGCTTCATTTTGCTGATGGACGACAGCCAGCTTTTTTGCCAGCTCCTTTGGCTTGAACGCATTCAGCGCTTGCCCGTCTAAGTGAATCTGCCCTTTATTTGGACAATGATTATTTGCCATTAAGGAAAGCAGTGTGGATTTTCCCGATCCATTTGGACCGATAATGGTTGTGATTTTCCCCTTTTCAATCTGTGTTGTGACCGATTGAACGATGTCCTTCTGCTGGTCATATGAGAATGACACCTCACGAATGTCCATGGAGACGGTCCCCCCTTCTTAATAAAAAGATCAGAAACGGCCCGCCAATCACGGCCATGATCGTAGAAGCAGGAATCTCATTTGGCGCCACAAGCGTCCTGCCAAGCGTATCAGCCGTCAAAATAAGCAAAGCCCCGCTTAACGCAGAAAATGGAATCAGTACTCGGTGATCCGAGCCGACAAGCCTTCTTGAAATGTGCGGAATGAGCAAGCCGACAAAGGCTATCACGCCCGCTACTGCAGCTGTCACTGCCGCAAGTAAAACGGCTGTGATGGAAATCAAAAGGCGCATTCTGGTCACACGCAAGCCTAAGTTTTTCGCTGTCTTGTCTTGAAGGGCCAGGAGATTGCACCATCTGCTGAAGAAGAGTGCAACGACAAGACCGACGACACCATAGACACCGATTAAACGGACATCTCCCCACGTTTTCATCGTGAGATTCGACTGTCCTGACTGATTAATTGTGATATTGAAATAGCTGCAAATGGTCACAAATGCTTCAGCCATTCCAGTAAACATGGCATTGATGGCGATCCCAACTAAGATCATGCGGATCGGGCTTAAACCACCCTTCCAAGATAGAACGTATACGAGGAAACACGCAATCGCCCCGCCTAATACCGAAAATAAAGGTGAGTAGAAATAAAATTGAGGAAGCGCTGTAATCGCCATTAATGAAAAGAAGCTGGCTCCTGATGAAATCCCAATGACGCCGGCATCAGCTAACGGATTCCTCATGACCGACTGCAGCAGTACACCGGAGACAGATAAGGCGGCCCCTGTAAACATCGCGATGAGCACGCGGGGGATTCTCAAATCTTTAATGATTTCTACCTGTGCATGTTGACCGGTGATGAGCCCTTCTAATAATTCAATTGGGGTCACATGAATGCTCCCAGTAATGGCTGAATAAATAAACACGCAGACCAGTAAGAGACTGACTATCAGAAATAAAAATCCTATTTTTTTCATCTTGAACGTCCTTTTATCATTAAGATTCGCAAACTTATGACGGATACAACATACGAGTCAATTTATCTAATGCCTCTGCTGCCTTTAAATTGCCTGTTGTCCCGAATAAGCTTTCTTCGAGGTCATACACCCGGTCTTGTTTGACCGCATTAAAATGTTTCCAGATGTCATTTGTTTTAAATTCTTGATCAAACATTTTGACGACTTCATCCGGCATCCCATGTGCGGCTCGGAGAATGATATCTGGATTGGCTTTTTGTAAATACTCCGTATTGGATTCCAAATACTCCATTTTCTCGCCTTCCACAATGTTCTTTCCTCCTGCGATACGTACAAGATCACCAATATATGAATTTTCTGTCGCCACCAAATAACTTCCTGGCACACCAAGCAAAATCAGAACGGACGGCTTGCGTTTTCCTTTTGCCTTCTCTTGTATGTCTTTCTTTTTTTGCTCAAACGCAGACACAATGCGCTCAGCCTGCTTCTTCCTGTCATACTTATCCCCAAGCTTCGTGATGGCCTTCTCCATGTTGGCCATACTCTCGAGATTTAAGTATGTGGCAGGGACACCTGCTTGCTGAAAGGGTTTCTCTAAATCATATTGAAGGGTTGTGACAGACAGGACATCTGTCGGTTGAAGTGATTGGATGATTTCCATGTCCGGGCTCATGGGATTGCCGACTTCCGGCAGTCCTTTGTAACGAGCTGGCAAGGATTTTTGACTTGTTGGCACCCCGACAAGATCCACCTCTAAAGCATCCATGATCTCCGCAGCAGCTACAGTCGTTGCTACAATACGCTCACTTGATTCAGCGCTTTTTTTGCCTTTTGCTGAGCTTTCAGCTGACTGTGAGCAGCCCGATAAGATCATGCACACACTGAAGGCAGCGATCAAGGTACATAACATTCGATGCTTCAAAAACAGAAGCCTCCTTTCGAAAAAAGAGAGTGGATGCGCCGAGGTAAAAGGCGCATCTCACTTAAAATAAAACGAACTATCTTGTCCGTGTTTGATATTTTCTGACGAGTACGAATAACGAACCGCCGAATAAAAGAATATACACCCAAAGAAGAGAGGCATCTCCCGTTTTCGGATTCAGCTGTCCAGACTCAGATTTGGTTTGATCATCTGATGGCGTAAATGTCATCTGCTCCGCACCCGTTTCCTCTGGTGCTACATTCTCAAGTTGAGTTTTTTGAGAATCGTGATCATTTGGATTTTTGACAAATCCGATACTCTCATCGTCTCCAATGACCGTTGAAATTCCGCTTCCCTCACCGAGAGCGATTCCTTTTGTGTCATAGACAAGTTTGACATCGTACTGCTCATGATAGTTCGCAGCTGGAATATCAATTTTTACGCGTGCAGCCTGAGCACTGCTTAAACTTTTTGCTTCATATTGAATGACACGTGTATCTGCTTTTTGATCTGTTTTCGCGACAAGTGTCTCTTCAAATTTTCCGCCTGTTCCTACTTGGAATGACGTGATGGCTGAGCTGTTTTTCACTTTATATGAAACGAAATGGCGGCCATTTTTCACAACCAGTGTCGCAGGGCTCACGACGTAATCGTTCATGCGGGAAAGCTCATCCTTGTCTGCTTTCTTCATTGAGAAAGGAAGCTTGTATACACCATCTTTTAGCTGAGTAGTCTCTTGATCAGCTCCGCTGTTATTTGTTTCTGGTGATGGTGTATTTGGTTTTGGCGTTTCTGGTGTAGCTGGTGTTTCTTCCTCTACCACCTGCCCGTCCTTCACTGGAGCGATACTCTTTGAGTCAAATTGAAAACGAATATCGTAGGTTTGGTCATAGTTAGCGGCTGCTACTACAATGTGTACTTTTCCTTTCACCGCTTTTTTCAAATCAGCAGCATCAAATGAAACCACTCTTGTATTCTTCGCTTCATCTGTGCTCACTGTCTTTGCTTCTTGATAAGAACCGTTTTTCTCTGTTTTCAAAGAAGCGACAGACTTATGATCCTTCACTGTAAAGGAAATGGTCTGCTTTCCATTTTTGACGGTTAAGGATGCGGGATGTGAGAAGTATTGATTCATTCGAGATGCTTCATCCGTATCCCCTTTTAGCACACTGTAATTGATACGATATACGCCATCTTTTAATTGATTTTGCGCAGAATCATCTGGCTTTGTGCCATTGTTATTGCCTGGTGTTGTCGGTTGATCGTCTGGTTTTGTGCCATTTTGGTCATCCGGTTTAGTTTCATTGTCATCTGGCTTTGTACCGTTTTGATCATCCGGCTTTGTTTCGTTATCGTCTGGCTTTGTACCGTTTTGGTCATCCGGTTTAGTTTCATTGTCGTCTGGCTTTGTACCGTTTTGATCATCTGGTTTTGTTTCGTTATCGTCTGGTTTTGCAGGCGTAACGAGTGTTAAGCTGCTTTGATCGAATGCAAGCTGTACGTCATATGCTTCGTCATAAATAAAGCCGCCTAAATCCCAGTAAATCTTCACCCAGCCGTTTAATTTTGCTGATAAGTCGGGTACGTCAAATTTGATCACACGTGTATTGGCTGTTTCGTCCTCACTGACCGTTTCAGTGGTAACGAGAGCACCATTTTGTTCAACCTTGAAATCTGTTATTTCTTTGCTTTGCTTCAGTGTGACATAAGCTGTTGTCTTGCCATTTTCCACAATCAGCTTAGCTGGCTTTTCTGTATAGGTATCCATCATAGACGCTTCTGAGGTACCATCTTTTAAAATGGTGAATCCGACTGTGTATTCCCCATCAACGAATGATGCCGCTTGAGCTGTTCCTTGAGGAATCTGAAACGCAGTCAACAAACTGAATAAAACAAGCAGAATGGCTGCCTTTAGATGAAAAAGACGTTTCAAATGGTGACACTTCCTTCCGTTAATGCTTGATGATCCACTTTCTTGCTAAAAATCCGCCTGAACATAAGACAAGCACAAGGAGCCATCCTATCTGGCTTGTATCACCAGTTTGAGGGTTGTCTTCTTGTTGTTTCGTTGTGGATGTATCAGCTTTGTTTGTTGATTCTTTTGATGGCTGCTGACTTTCTTGTGCACCCGTTGATTTATTTTCACTGGTAGAGGATAGCGATTTCATACTGCTTTCATCAAATTTCAGCTGAATGGTGTAATCATGATCATAATCAGCAGATTTTACAGTGACATGAATTTTTGACTTGATCGGTTTAGACAAGCTCTGAGCTTGGAACTGAACGAGTCTTGTATTGGCTTTTTTATTTGTTGAGAGAACGGTTGTATCAACATAGCCGCCATTTCCCGGCACTTTAAATTCCGTTACCCAGCTGCTATTTTTAATCGTCATTTGTACTGTCAGGTTCCCATTTTTCGCTATCACTTTTGCTGGCTTCAGCCAGTAATCATTTGCCATTGAGACCGCATTTCCTTCAGCTTTTAGCACTGTATAATTGACGGAGTATGTACCATCCTTTAATGCGGCAGCCTGTGCGTTTGAAAAAGGCAGCATAAGTGCCAGTAAAAAAACCGCCATGAAGACTGACAGCCTCATTCTTTTTTTCATCAAGCGAATTTCCTCCCTTTCTATTGAACAGATGGCGCATCAAACTTGAGGCGAATGTCGTAATTGCCTGTATATCCGATGGCTGGTACAGTCACACTCACTTTTGCTGGTACAACCTCAGTCAGGCTGTTCACATTGAATTCTACTGTTCTCTTATTTGCAGCTGTATTTGTACTGATCACCTTCGCATCTTTGTAGACACCTTGATCGAGCGTTTTAAAGCTTGTGATCCAAGAGCTATTCGTTAACGTGACTTGTGCTTTGATTTTTCCATCCTTTACGACAAGCTTAGCTGGTTTTTCAAAATACGTATTCGCTGTTGAAGTCGAATCGCTATCAGCCTTCCATACCACATATTGCGCTGAATATTGACCATCTGCTAAGCCAGCTGCTGAGGCCGAGCTAACAGGAGCTAGAGCAAATAATAGAACAAAACTAAGGAATAATAATACGGGTGATGTTGAACGAATGACTTTCATGTGAACCCTCCTAAATGATATTGATAATTATTCTCAATAGATAATAAAAAAAATAACCTTCACAAGTGCTGGAACACACTTATAGATGATTATGATAATCATTATCAATTGAGTCAAAAAAATAAATCTTTGCTTCCTAAAAGTCAAAGATGTCTGCTTCTAAATGATGGATTGATACGAGTTTTAGGCAATCTGTCCCATTTATAATAACATGGCATAACCTCCATTCCATTACAGGGAAAAGAACCCTCTTCTCCTTGATATTATATAATGCATGAAATGATTGTCAACATCATTTTTCATACTATTGTCTTAGTTTTCTGGAAAATCACACAAAAAAATTTCGATCAGACACACTGATCGAAATGGATTAAGATGAAACATGTTCCTCTATTTTGCTGTGTTTACGATCTAAAGACCAAGCATACATTTCACGAATAATCGGTTCAATTTTCTTCCCTTGAACTGTTAATTCGTATTCAATCCGTACTGGAATATCGGGGTATACTTTTTTCTCAACAAGTCCCTCAGCTTCTAAATCCTTCAGCCTTTCTGATAGTAATCTTCCGCTGATGTTCATTTCATTTTCAAGCTGACAAAAACGCTTAGGCCCTGTCAGAAGCTGATTGATGATGAGAATGACCCACTTCTTGCCTAGAATCTCCATGGCATCTGTAATTGGACAGCCATCTACTTGAGCCATATCTTACTCCCTCCTGCTTTTTTCTCTTTTTTTTATTATAACACAATTAATTACTTGAAATAAGTCACTAACTATTATATAGTTTAGTTACTAAAAGTAACAAGGTATTCATTTTTTATAGATTTTCAAAAACATTTGAACATGCCGATGCATATATCATGAAGGAGATGACCGAGCTTGAAGACAATTGAGCAGCTAAGGCTGGGTGTAACAGAATTACATGTGTCCAGCTTTGATCGTTCTTTACCTTTTTATACAGACATTTTAGGATTTTCTATATTAGAAAAGACAGATTCCACGGTGACACTTGGCAGCAATGCAAAGGAACCGATTCTTTTGTTAAAAGAAGATGCACAACTGAAAGAAAAGCCTGATCATGAGCCAGGACTTTATCATTTTGCTGTTTTATTACCTACCAGAAAAAACCTGGGCACATGGCTGGCACATGTAATCAAAAAAGGCTATCCTTTAATTGGAGCAAGCGATCACTTTTTCAGTGAAGCCATTTATTTAAGTGATCCTGACGGCATTGGCGTAGAAATTTATGCTGACCGTCCTCAGGACATTTGGGTCGGTGAGCATGGAGAACTGAAAGGTGGCGGAAATGCACCGCTTGATGGAGATGGACTCCTGCAAGAAGCTTCTGATACCACATGGGAAGGACTCCCTGCCGGTACAGTGATGGGACACTTGCATTTCCATCTCAACCCAGAAGAAGCGGATTCCTTTTATGTCAATACGCTCGGTTTTCATATCCGAATGGCTCCACCAGCAAGCGTATTTATCGCCGCTGGTGTGTACCACCACCACCTTGCCTTTAATGCATGGGGACGCGGACGAAAAGGAGCCATTGATCCACGTTTTTCAGGAATTAGAAGCTATACACTGGTTTTCCCAGAAGAAGCAGACAGACAATCCGTCGTCGAACGTCTGACAAAAGCAGGCACTCAAGTCAACACGACAGGAAAAAGCAGCGAATTTGTTGATCCATTTGGCGTTCTCGTTCGTTTACAGATTGAAGAAACAGACTAAAAAGAAGGTGCAGAATATGGACAAACACACAGAGCTTAAAACAGCCATATTAAAAGATAAAATCAAACGAGTACAGCAAGAAGACGGGTATATCTATATCACTGGACCCATTAAACTGCCAGTGAATTTAGACGGCAGAACCGTGATGTTTAACTGGTATTCATGGTTAAAAGACGATGGAAAAGAGCCACTGTCAGATGAAGCTTTAATTGAAAGCCTTTCGTCCCGCCAGCTGGCTGATCATCAGCAGTCAAGCGTTCTTGTGTATGGGGATTTCGAGCACGCTGACGAAGCTCTTATCCGTATGCATTCCATTTGCCACACTGGCGATATTTTCGGAAGCAAGCGCTGCGACTGTGGATTCCAATTGAAGCAGTCTATGCGAATGATTGAGGACAATGGAGCAGGAGCCCTGTTTTACTTAGCCAATCATGAAGGCCGCGGCATTGGTCTTTTCAGTAAAGCCATGGCTTATATTCTTCAAGAAAACGGCTATGATACAGTAGAAGCGAATGAAGCACTTGGTTTTGAAGATGACACACGTCAATACGAAGAAGCCATTGCCGTTCTTCAAACACTTCGTACAAAGCCGGTCAGACTCATTACCAATAACCCGAAAAAGACAGATGCGATCAGCCATGCAGGTTTATCTCTTTCTGGACGCATTCCGCTTTGGGGAGATGTCTCTGAATTTAACGAGAAATACTTGCAGACAAAAATCAACCGCTCAGGTCACATGAAGGCGGAGCAAGAGGTGCGTACGATTGCCACATCATGAGCGATATATGAAGCTAGCCCTTGATAATGCACGAGCAATGAAAGGTCAGACATCTCCGAATCCGCTCGTCGGGGCTGTGATTGTGCGAGAGAATGAGATTGTTGGAGTCGGCGCTCATATGAAAGCCGGTGAACCGCATGCTGAAATTCATGCACTTAACATGGCTGGAGACAAGGCAAAAGGAGCCACGATTTATGTGACCCTTGAGCCTTGTTCCCACCATGGGCGCACAGGCCCTTGTGCCGAAGCACTTGTGAAAGCCGGCGTCGAAACCGTTGTCGTCGCGGCTCTTGATCCGAATCCACTTGTCGCTGGCCGCGGGATTGCCATTTTACAAGACGCGGGCATCCAAGTTATCACGGGCGTACTTGAACAAGAATCCATACTGATGAATGAAGTATTTAATCACTTTATTACGAAAAAAACACCTTTCGTGACGCTCAAAGCGGGCATTACCTTAGATGGGAAAATCGCCTCTGCCACGTCTGACAGCAAGTGGATTACATCTGAGACATCCCGTTATGATGCTCACCATATCCGCAGTATCAATGATGCGATTTTGGTCGGTGCTCAAACTGTCATTCACGATGATCCTTCATTAACTGCGCGGATTCCAAATGGAAACAATCCGATTCGAATTGTTTTAGACTCTAAGCTGTCTACACCACTGACAGCAAAGATCGTCACAGATCAGATGGCACCTACATGGATTTTTACAACAAAGCAAGCCGATGAGGAAAAACGAGCGGCTTTAGAAGAAGCTGGCGTCCGTGTCTTTATGACTGACAGCGACACGCGGGTTCCCCTGCAGGAAGTGCTTCAAGTGCTGGGAGAAAAAAATATCTCCTCCCTCATGATTGAAGGCGGCGGCCAGATTAACGCCTCTTTCTTAGAACAGCAGCTTGTAGATAAATTGGTCATCTATATGGCGCCTAAACTCATTGGCGGACGACTTTCCCCTTCCTTTTTCGGAGGCGAAGGCATACGCCTCATGAGTGATGCCATTGAACTGGATCAACTCGCCGTGGAACCACTCGGGAAAGATATCAAAATGACGGGCTATCCCGTTTATCAATAACAAATAGGCTGTCGAGATTTCCTCGACAGCCTTATTTTTGTCTTCTAGTCTCTTCTCTCTAAAAACTCAATTCGATTCCCAAATGGATCTTCTACATAAAACCGATTGGCTCCCTCCAATGGCTCATCTTCTTTTATACTAATCTGATGCTTCAATAATACCTCTTTTAATTCTGATAGGCTCTTTACAAGAAAAGCTGGATGAGCTTTCTTTGCAGCTTGAAAATGTTCCTGAATGCCAATGTGAAGCTGATGATGACCGCATTGGAACCAGACACCTCCTCGTTTAGCTAAATTACTAGGCTTAGGTATTTCTTTCATCCCTAAAATTTCACCAAAAAACAAGCGAGCTTTCTCTTCACTGCCTTTTGGGGCAGCTAGTTGAACATGGTCGATTCCAACAAAGTTTGACATATTTCCCTCTCCCTTTCTGTTCTCAATTGGTTTTTCAATGTAGTGTTTCTTCAGTTTTTTGTGATGCTCAACAAATTTGATTGTTTCTTCATTGGTGGGCTTGATACTTGAAGATTTTCTTTGAGGTGTTTCATAAGATGTAGTGTTTGAATGCAGTATTTTTTTCAAAAACAGAACTCCCATGGTCATGAAAGTTCTGTCCATCTAAGTGTCTCTTGTCATGACATTTGAGACCAAGATATATCATGATTCATTTTGATGAAACTTGTCGTAAAATGTTTCATGTGAAACATTGATCGTTACTTCGCTTCAACCAGCCTGCCAAAGCTTTCTGGTGAAAGTCCCGGTGAAATGCGGATGCGGTGCAAGGACATCATGCCTTGTTCCTTCTTCGCATGTCCTGGTTCAGTGGTAACAGCCATTTGGTATCCGGCTTCCTTCGCCAGCTTCAACGTCTCTTCATTATAGCGCCCGACAGGATAGCTGACCATTCTCGTACGCTGAGAAAATCGCTGATCAAAGAATGTCTTTGATCCTTTTAACTCCTCTTCCTGCTGCTGCTTTGATAATTGATTGAGCTCTAAATGATGAATCGTATGACTCTCAATCGAGATCCCATGTGCGATCATCTCATCCATTTGCTCATCCGTTAAGTGATTCGGACGGCCAATGGATTGCTCAATCATGAAAATCGTTGCTTTCATTCCATGCTGTTTTAAAATCGGAAATGCCTTTGTATAGTTATCCGTATATCCATCATCAAATGTAATGAGGACACTCTTCTTACTTGGCATCGAATTTGTTGTGAAAACGCGGTACGCCTCTTCTGGCGACAGTGTGACATAGTCGTTGTCCTTCAGCCATTTCATATGAGATGCAAATTCGCTCTTTGGCACACGTAACGAGTTGCCGCTTGAAATACTGTGATACATCAAAATTGGAAGCTCGACCGGCTCCTTTTGCTTCATCCAGTTTTGTGTCTTTATCACTGTCGTTTCTTTTTTCTGATGCATATCTTTTGTTTGTAATGGACCCTTTTCATCTTTGACGACTTGCTGGCTTCCTTCCGCCTGCTCCTTCATTCCCATACAGCCAGAAATGAGCAGCAGCATAAGACCAACCGTCATCAGCATACATGTTTTCTTCATTCACCAATCCTGCTTTCTCTTTATCTACCGAATGATTATAACAGAAATTGGTTATTCATTGATATCTATTTTGACAGGGTATTCATTTTTTTACACATTTCGATCATCTCGATGGCGAGCAGATGAATGGTCTCTGTTGTGAGCATTTGATCTTCTGCGTGTATCAGCAGTAAAGAAAACGGAAGCTGTTCACCTGCCGCTTCTTTTTGAATCAGCGACAAGTGCAGGTTGTGGATGCTTCGAAACGCTTCCTCCCCTTTTTCGATCAACTGCTGCGCTTTTTCAAAATCATCAGCTCTTGCTAGACGAATCGCTTCTACATAATGACTTCTTGCCTCGCCAGCATGGGCAATGATTTGAAAGGCTGCTCCCTGCATTTCCTCTAATACCGTCATCTGCTTCTCCTCCAATTACTCAAGATTCATTTGCTAGTTTCAGTGCATGATCTAGGATTTTTTCTCCGTTTGCTGTTCCGTATAACCTCACATTGACGACATCGACAGGGATTTGATAAGGTGCCGCTGTTTTTTCTGCTGCTTTTTTCATAAAACTTACTTGCGGTCCAAGTAAAATCGCCTTTACATCCTCTCCATGCTCTTCTAGTTCATCCGCAATGGCTCCTTCAGGTATAGCATAAATATAGTAATCCAGCCCTTTAGCTTCTGCGGCGGCCTTCATTTTCGACACCACAATGGACGTCGACATTCCTGCTGCACAAGCGAGAATGATTCGTTTCATATCCCATCACTCCTATTGATAAATGACTTCTGTTTCAACTGTCAGTCCCCTAGTTTTGATTAATGTCTGGTACCAATACGCAGATGCTTTCAGCTGTCGATTTCGTTCATTTTCCAGCTGGATTTCGACTAAGCCGTAGCGATTTTTAAAGGCATTCATCGGTGAGACATTGTCTGTAAATGCCCAAAGCATATAGCCCGTGCAATTTGATCCTTCTGCTTTCGCTTGAAGTGCCCGCTTCAAATGCTGGCTGATAAATGAAATGCGATACTGGTCATCAATGATACCGTCTTCTTTTTTAAACCGTTCTTCCTTTTCTACACCCATGCCATTTTCGGCCACAAACCACTCAATATTTCCGTATTCTTCTTTTATCCTCATCCCCATATCGTAGACAATCTTCGGGTAGATTTCCCAGCCTCTGAAAGGATTCATTTTTCTCCCTGGAAGCTCAAACATATCGTAATAATAGGATGGATGAAAAGGCGTCCCTTCGTTCCAAGCCTTACTCGGCGCCTTGACACGATGCGGATAGTACAAGTTAAGTCCGACGACATCTACCGTATGATTCTTGATGATTTGAAGCTCTTCCTCTGTGGAATCGAAAAGAATATCATGCTTTTTCAACACATCGATCAGTTCCTCTGGATACTCCCCTTTGATGGAAGGATCTAAGAACACTCGATTAAAAAACAAATCATACATACGTGCCGCTTCTTGGTCATGCGGAGCAGACGATCTTGCATACGTCACTTCTGGATTGAGAATCACCCCAATTTTGGCTCCTGTCGATTCCTTCAAACCCATCTCCTGAAACAGCTTCACCACTTTTGCTGTTGCCAGTGCTTTATGATAGTTCCACTGCATCCATTTCTTCGTATTTTGCTCATACGGATATCGGATAGCATCTAGATAAACGCGTGTCTGGACAACAATCGGTTCATTAAAACTAAACCAATGCTTGACCCGGTCTCCGTAGCGCTCAAACACTTTTTCTGCATAGAGAACAAACAGATCAACGACATGCTTTGATGACCATCCGCCGTACTTCTCAAGCAAAACGGCAGGAAGCTCATAATGCTCTAAGCAAAACATCGGTTCTACACCTGCTGCGATTAATTCATTGATCAGATCATCAATGTAACGAGCGTAGGCCTCATCCACTATCCCATTCTCGTAATCTATGAGAAATCTCGACCAATTGATCGATGTCCTGTAATGTGTCAGCCCAATCTCTTTCATTAAGGCTACATCCTCAGGATAGCGCTCGTAAAAATTCGTTGCACCAGCCGGCCCATAGCCTTCGTGCCATACGTGATACCCTTCCTTATACCATAAATCGATGTACGAGTCCTGATGCGCCCGCTTTCCCTTCCAGCCCTCCGTCTGCCATGCAGAAGCCGCAGCACCTAGGATAAAATCTCTTGGAATCTCAATGCTGTTCATGTTGCCGCCTCCCTTTTCTTTGTCTGAATGTTTATTCTGAATCTGGTGCTGCTTCTGGCTTGCGGTTAGACAAGAGAACAAACGGTAAATAGATGAAAACAGCAACCACAATGCAGATAAGCTGTGTGATGACGGCTCCCATGCTGCCAGCGGTTGACAGCCATGCATTCACAAGCGGCGGTGTCGTCCACGGCACCATCACGACCGCTTTTCCAGCGAATCCTGTAGCCGTCGCAATATAACCAATCGTACCTGTCACAAGCGGTGTGACGATAAATGGGATCGCCATCACAGGGTTTAGCATGACGGGTAATCCAAAAATAACGGGTTCATTGATGTTGAACAGTCCGGGTCCTGATGAGAGCTTGGCAATGCTTCGCATCTCTTCCCTTCTCCCAGCAATAAAAATCGCAATCAAAAGACCAATGGTCACACCTGAACCGCCGATGCTCATATACACATCCCAAAACGGCATCGTGATAATATTCGGGATCTCTTTTCCCTCTTGAAATGCAGTCATATTCACTGCAATTGATCCTAATAAGAGCGGCTCCCGGATCGGCTTAATCATCTGGTTACCATGGATGCCGATCACCCAGAAAAATTGTGCCACAAACATCAACGTTAAAATCCCTGGCAGCCCCTGCACAACACTTTCTAGCGGACGCTGCACAACGTTATACACTGCTTCATGCAAATAAATGCCTGTCACACGATGAAATGCAAACCCGAATGAACTAATGATCGTAATTGTAATGATAGAAGGAAAAAGTGATGAAAAAGACGTTGCCACATTCGACGGAACCGAATCTGGCATCTTGATTTGCAGCCATTTCACCTCAGTCAGCTTACAAAAGATTTCCACAGATACGATCGCAATGATCATCCCTAAAAATAAGCTTTTTGGATCGGAAAATTGTCTTGCCAACACGTCTACAACCTCACGCATCGATCCATCAACTTCAAGAAGAAGTGTCGTTGGAATAACGGATATAAATGAAATCAACGCCATCAATCCTGGGAACAGCGACTTGTGCCCGTTGATTTTCCCAAGCTCAATCCCAATGAGAAACACAGCCCCAATGGTTAAAAAGTTCAGCGTGGCATAATTGATTGCCTTCATAATAGGCTGAAGCTCTGCTAAAAACCTGAATATCTCAAAATGAGCAAGCCCTGTTTCCGGGCTCATGATCATATTCGCCACCAGTACAGCAAAAGCTCCTGTAATGATGATCGGCATCAGTGTGACAAATGCCTGTTTAATCGCCATAATATATTTCTGATTGGTGATGCGATAAGCCACATGCCCCATGACATCTGCCGCTTTCTCCTTGAAGCTCATGATCCGTCTCCCCCTTTGCACAAACTCGTGATCATCCTCCTTTTTGATGTTATTTTAAAAGCGCTTTCATTAACATCTAATCTTTTTCCTCACAGATGCGGAAATGGGTGTCGCGTTTTTTCATTTGGCTGCTCCAATACTTGAAGTGCTGCTGTCAGTTCTTCAAATGAAGAGGCTTTGATGAGCTGTTCCACCACTTCCTTCCGTTCTGTCAGCCGCACAAGAAATTGATAAAGCGACTGTAATTCTTTTTGATACGTCTTCTGGATGCTTAATAAGCAAACGACTTGTACTCGATCTTCTCCCCACAACACCGGCTTTTTTAACGTACAGATTGCACAAAACGTATCGTCTGTTGCCGGCTTAATTGGATGAGGAATCGCAACCAAATGACCGAAAGAGGTGGGTGACACTTGCTCTCTTTCTAGCAATAATTGTTCAAACTCGTCTGGGATTCGATGCTGCTCCTTTAACACGTTCACGAAAAATTGAAGAACCTCTTCCCTTGATTGAAGGTCTTGCTGAAAAAATGTCATCGCCGGACTCACATACCGCAAAACCCCTGTATCCTGTGAATTTTGCACAAATCGTTTCAGCCGGACAATATCATCATCACTTAGAATCGTATGTACATCAATTACTGGCACAGGCAATGTATTCTGAAGCGGAATGGTACTAATAATAAAATCAATGCTTTTCAAATCATACGAAGGAAGTTCCCCCACACTTGCAGTTCCAGCGATCTCCAGTCTTCCGCTAAATGCCGCCGTGAGCTTATGAAGAAGAAGCTGACTGCTGGCGACACCCGTCGCACACACAATAAGACATGTCTTTCTCACATGCTGTGTTTTTGTCCGCTCGATTGCAGCTCCAATATGAAGTGCCAAATATCCGATTTCATCCTCAGGAATCTCAACACCCTCTTTTTCCTTCAGCCACCTGCCCATATAAACACCCGCCTCAAACGCAATGGGATAGTGCCTTTTAATGTCTGGTAAATAGGGATTTCGAATATTCATATCGTATCTAAAACGATGAATGGCGGAACGCAAATGAAGACTTAAACCAACGATCAGCTCCTTATCAAACTGAATATCAAGTGACATATGCTCCTCCACATAAGCAAGCAATTGGTGAGTGAAACAAAAATGATCTTCGTCCAGCAGATGAAATAGCGTATGGCCAGCCTCTCCATATGCCATCATCTTTGCCCCCATTAAGTGAATTGCGATGTACGCCATTTCAGATAACGGAAAATCAATCGCTAATACGCGGCGAATATCTTCTGTCATTTGTTGAGCTATTTGGAAAACTGGCTGCACTTGAATTTCTCTCAATTCCGCTTCTGGCATCTGAACCAGCTTTTTTTCTTCTATTCGTTTGCATGCGATGGCAATATGGGTCACTAAATTACTTAAACCGATTTCTGATAAATGAAGCCCGGTGGCTTTTGTACGTGAACGCACGATGTCCTGAATCAGTTGATACGTTTCTTCAGGTAACAGTGTAGAGTGCGCTTGATCCTGCTGAAATACATGCTCTGCCATACAATATCTTAATTTCATTTCATCGCCTGTCAGACGCAGTCCATATTTAGGGCGGTGCGATATAGAAAGTCCATGCAATGAAAACAAATGCCTGACAGCTTTTAAATCATTTTTCACTGTGGATTCACTCACAAATAATTCCTCTGCCAATCCCTCTAATTTGATATATTCTTCTGACAGAAGCAGCCTTTTCAATAGATAAGCCACGCGGTCCTCAGGCTGATTGGGAATGGACTGTTCCTTTTTCTCATTTCTTTCTCTCAGTGATTTTTTCAAAAATGTACGAAATGCCCCATAATCTTCAACGCTCAATGTATAGCCTGCCCCGCGTTTAATATGTAGTGCGGCACCATGTTCTTCTAAGATCACTTTAAGCGCTTTCATATCTGTGCGGATGGTTCGTGATGTGACTCCGATCACACGGGCAATTTCTTCACTTGTCAGTTCCTGCTCCGCTTGCATCAATCTTTTCAGAAGCTCCTCCTGACGTAGAGATAGCATGGGCTCTCCTCCCTTGGCATTTACTTTTGCCTATCATCATAAACGAAAATAGAACTCTTTGCCCAGTTTTTCTTTCAAACCGGGAACCTGGATATGGCTCATTCGTATGAATATGAAACTAGAGGAGGGATGCATTATGGGTACTTTTATGTTTGTTGTCATTATCATATTAGCTTTTTTAGGAGCCATCATTGCCAGCTTGTTCACACCAAAGGATAAACGTGCATCTGCTAAGCGTTCTGCACATCATAATTCAACGACAAGTACATATACTGATTCGTATACCCATCACGCTTCTGACGCCTCCTGCGGGAGTGATTCAGGTGATAGCGGCGGTGGTGGATGTGACTAAACAAAAAAACAGCCGCCCTTTTATGAGACGGCTGTTTCGTTTATGGTTTTAAAGAGCTTTCCAGCCCCGTTCAATCAAATGTTTAACGTCCTTTGCAAAATCCTCGCCCTTTTCCATCACGTCCTGAGCTCTTCCTGCAAAATTACTGGCAACGGCCAGCTCCATTTTTTTCAATTCAAAGTGTAAGATTTTTTGGTCAATCTCTGTTATATATTTTTCATATTCATCGTTGACGATGTCGTGCATCACGCTGTAAGCGTCTTTTCGGTGGCGATGAAAGTCGGTTCCTCTCTCGCCTTTCCATGACGAATCTAGAGCAGGCTTCTTGATTTCTTTGATATCTGACTGGGCAAGATCTTGTTCTGTTCGAATATTGCTTTTGGCTGTCTTTAACCGAGAGATCATTTCGTCAAATTCTGCACGTTTGTTCTCAATTCCCATATGCAGATGGTGCAGCATCTCGGATAAACTCATGTCATCCACCTCTATCTGACCTCATACGAAAGCACGGCGTGAGCACCTTTGGAAACCATCGACTCACTTGATTTTTCCAATCCTGACATTTCTATCGTTCTGCTTTCATTAAGTATAGTATAAGGTGAAAAGCCTCAGGCTTAAATAGGGAAAAGGTGTCCTTTTAGCGACGCGTTTGGAAGAAAAACGGAATAATACAAGGTCTTACACCCTGAATTTTATATGAGTCTTTATAACTACAATTACTTCATGTAAATGATATCCATAAATAAAAGCGATTGTGCTGGTTATTTTGCAGCAATCGCTTCGTCTTGTTCTTTTAATGTTTTCACGTTAGAACGTGTATCCTGAACGTTTTTGATTAGGGCTTCTTTAAAGCTTGAAACCATTTCGCTTACCTCTGCTTCACGTGCCGTCCACTTGGTTACAAATTCAAGGCTGTTTTCACCCGCTTTATCTGCTGCCTTTTTCATCGCTAAAGCTTCGACTGCTTGGGAGACTTCATCTAGTTTATCCATGACTGTTTGGTAGTTTAACTTAATTTGTCCCATTGATATCCTCCAGATTTGTTCAGCATGAAGCTTGTTTACAAGCTGCTCCATGCTTTTGAGATCAAGCGTTTTGCGTCCTCTACTGCGTCTTCTCCTTTTTCAGCAAGGCGTGCGGCGTCTCCAGCTAAGGAACTGGCAAAGGATAACGCAGCTTGTTCTGCTTCTAATGTACTGATTTTGAATTCGATACGGCTCACATAGCGTGGGTATTTATCGTTCACGATCGTTTGCAGCGCATCATGTGCTTCATTTCGGTCTGTTTTGAAATCCTGGCTTCGCTCACCTTTCCAAGAGGTCCCAAGCTTTGGCTGCTTGATTTGCTTTAAATCTGTTTCTGCCGCATCTTGTTCACGTTCAACCTTGCTTTTCGCCTTTTTGAGCCGAGCGATTTTCTCTTCAATTTCTGCTTTTTTATTTGAAATGCCACCGTTAAGGGCAGACAGCATATCCGATAAGCTCATATGGGTTCCTCCTCCTGTCAAAATAAAAACGCTGCTTAGAGTCCCTCTAAACGAGCGTAAGGTGAATAGCACTTTTTCCAATATTGTTATTATAAGGTTCAAAGACTCATGTTTGAATAGGGATTTGTGCCCTTTTTATGGGATAAATATGCTTTCACTCTGCTTCACACTCCCCCTTTCGACCTCTTTTATAGGAGGTCTAAATTCCTGTTCGTTTGCTATATGTCACATATAGTCTCTCGGTCCTAGGACAAACAAAGCCGCCCCGTGCAGGAGCGGCTTTTGCAAAGGCTTATGAGGCCGATTCTTCTCTTTCTTGTTGATCTTTCACGTACCAAATGAATTTGCCCGTATATCCGTAAATGATCGCAAGACCAATGGCGACAAAGCTCAACCACATAAATGGTAAATAAGAGAATGTCGATACGCCAAGAATTCCTGCCATGTAAATACCGTTATCTGACCATGGAACCATACCAGAAGTAAGCGTACCACCGACCTCAGAGTTTCTGGATAAAACTCGTCTGTCTAACTTTAATTTATCGTAGCTCTTTTCCATAATTTTTGGTGTAAGGATTAACGATACATACATCGCACAGCCAAAGATATTGGCGAAGAACGCAACAACGAGTGTAGACAGCGTTACATTCCCTGCATTATGTAATTTTTTCTCAAATGTCGCAACGATGACTTTTAATACGCCTAAATATTCTAATACTCCACCGAAACCAAGTCCGAGAATAATGACCACTAAAGATCCAAGCATATTCACAATACCGCCACGGTTTAACAGCGTATTTAAGAATTCTACATCTGAATTAATAGAGAAACCATTATAAGCTGTACCAAGTGCATCGGCTGGATTCATCCCTTGGAATGCCATTGCCCAAACTGCGCCAAGAAGCGCACCAATCGCAATAACAGGCATTGAAGGTTTTTTCAAGACAAGTAATAGCACAACAATAAGCGCCGGAATGATCATCCAAATATTAATCGTGAATGTATCTTGCAGTGCTTGTTTCAAAAACTCTACTTTTCCTTGATCAATATTTTTTCCGCCATACATAAACCCGGTAATGGTAAACATAATGGCAGTTATGACAAAGGCAGGTATGGATAAGACCATCATCGCTCGAACATGTGCGAGCACGTCCACTTTTGAAAGTGAGGAAGCAAGGACAGTACTATCAGATAATGGAGATAATTTATCACCAAAATAGGCTCCAGATAAAACAGCACCAGCCACGATAGGTAATGGAATTCCCAAACCTTCACCAATCGCAATCATGGCAATACCTGCGGTTCCAACTGTACCCCATGATGTTCCTGTAGCAACAGACATAATGGAACAGATAATCAGTGTAGCTAGTAAGAATATATTAGGATGAATAAATTCCAGTCCATAGTAAATTAACGTTGGTACAACTCCACCAGCAATCCATGTTCCTACAAGTGCACCTACTGCAATTAAAATTAAAACAGCTTCTAAACCATTCGATATCCCTTTTGTAATGGCGTTTTGAAGATCCTTATAAGAATGCCCCAATCGAATACCCAACGCAATAACCATAAACCATGAGATAAACAATGCGAGTTGAATATCTAATTTGAAGTAAAGAGTAAATGATAAAACAATTGCTAAAAACAAGCCAAGTACAGCTACGACTTCTAAAATAGATGGTAGACGTGGTGTTTTCATTGTGTTTCCTCCCTTTGTGCGTGCGTTAAGCGTTTTCAAAATATTGTGAAAAAAGTGTGTCAATTCGAAAGAAAGTGAATTGCCTGTTTTTTCTCTTTTTCACAGGCAATTCCACATATTAATAAAATAAAATTTTTGATAATATTATCGCTCTAGGAGCTCTGCACCCGCAATGCCAGGCTTTGTCATCTCAAATGGATTTAAGATAATATCAAGTTCTTCTTCCGTTAAAACATCGTTCTGCAAGCAAAGATCTCTGATCGATTGACCTGTTAAAATGGCTTCTCTTGCAATTCTAGCAGCTGCTTCATAGCCTAAGTGAGGGTTCACGGCAGTGATTACGCCTGCACTTTTTTCTACATATTCTTTCAAACGTATTTCATTTGCTTCAATGTCCACTAAGCAATGATCTGTGAATGAGCGGAATCCGTTATTCATTATACTAATAGACTGAAGCAAGTTAAAGACCAGAACAGGCTCCATCACATTTAACTCAAGCTGGCCTGCTTCAGAAGCAAGACAGATCGTGTGGTCATTCCCAATGACCTGGAATGCGATTTGGTTAATGAGCTCTGCCATGACTGGATTGACTTTCCCAGGCATAATGGATGATCCAGGCTGACGAGCTGGCAATGCAATTTCAGCAAGACCTGCACGCGGACCAGAAGCCATTAAGCGAAGGTCATTGGCAATCTTAGACATGTTCATCATACATACTTTTAAAGCGGCGG
Source organism: Bacillus sp. FSL K6-1000 (assembly GCF_038630785.1). NCBI lineage: Bacteria > Bacillati > Bacillota > Bacilli > Caryophanales > Bacillaceae > Bacillus > Bacillus sp. FSL K6-1000. Next base: position 3,548,515 of record NZ_CP152042.1, read on the forward strand.
ATACTTCTGTGTAAGCATCTGTATTTTGCGTTGCATCCACGAGATGCTCTGCCCCTACAAGAGGAAGACCAGAAATATCAGCGAGCTTTTTCACCACGATCTCAATATAACGAGGATCTGCGTTTAAGCCCGTCCCAACAGCTGTCGCACCCATATTGACTTCATATAAATGCTGCTTCGATTGGTTGATCCGCTTAATATCACGGCTCAGCACGCGGCTGTAAGCTTCAAATTCCTGTCCCAAACGGATTGGAACAGCATCCTGCAAGTGCGTACGGCCCATTTTGATCACATGATCGAATTCTTTTGCTTTCTTTTTGAAGACGTCCTGCATGGCTTGCATCGTTTCAAGCAGAATGTCTAACTGCTTGAGTACAGCAATATGAATCGCCGTTGGGAATGAGTCATTTGTTGATTGCGACATATTCACATGTGTGTTTGGGCTTAAATGGATGTATTCACCCTTTTGATGTCCCATGATTTCTAGCGCTCTGTTTCCAATCACTTCATTGGCATTCATATTCATGGACGTTCCTGCGCCGCCTTGAATTGGATCGACAATAAAGTACTCGTGAAGCTTGCCTTCAATGACTTCGTCAGACGCTTGAACGATGGCATTTCCAATTCCTTCATATAAACGTCCGACTTCCATATTGGCTTGAGCTGCTGCTTTTTTCACGATGGCAAAGGCTCTGATTAGTTCCTCGTGCATCCGATATCCTGTAATCGGGAAATTCTCTTTCGCACGAAGGGTTTGAACCCCATAATACACGTCTGCTGGAATTTCTTTTTCACCAAGAAAATCCTTCTCATAGCGATAAGTTGCTTGAACCATCTCTTATGACCTGCTTTCTATAGAATAGTTAAATCACTAAATCTTCTGCGATTGGCGTTTCCATAATCTTTTTGACTTCTCTTGGATCTGTTGTTTTGCCTAGTGCCCACATCAGTTTCGGCACGATAGCTTCTGTATTCATATTTCTTGAACGTGCCACCAATTCTTGATTGATCTTGCGTCCTACCTCATACACACTCATGTCTTCGCCTTCTTCAAGACACTGAGTGGTGATGACAACAGAAATGCCTTCTTCCAGCAATTCGTTGATCTTTTCTAAAAGGTTTCTTCCTTCGAAAGGAATTCCGCCGCTGCCGTAGCTTTCAATGACAACGCCTTTGTACATGCTTTTTACTGCATCTAAAAACTCAGGCTTAAGGCCTGGGTGCAATTTTAACAGACACACATCTGTGTTCAAGGATGCATCTAATTTAAGCGGTTTCATTGGTGTTCTTTTTACTTTGCTATTGTATTCAATTTGATGGTTTTCAATTGATGCAATATATGGGTAGTTAATGCTTTCAAATGCATCATAGCTTTTCGTTCTTAGTTTGATCGCACGTGTTCCTTGGATGACTCTGCCATCAAACACGACATACACGCCGCCAACACCGTCACATGCAAAACGAATCGCATCTGTGATGTTTTTCTTCGCATCTGTTTTCTTAAAAGTAATCGGAATTTGTGAACCTGTAATTACGATCGGCTTATCAGGATTTTGCAGCATATAAGACAGCGCTGCTGATGTATAGGCCATTGTATCGGTTCCGTGAGTCACGACAAACCCGTCATACTGATCATAATTCTCATAAATGGCTGTTGCGATATCAACCCAGTATTCAGGCTGCATATTTGTACTATCTATACTCATTAGGGACTTTGTGTCCATTGTATATTCTGCATTAATTTCGTTTAAATAGCTCAAAAGATCCTCAGCTTTAACACCTGGAGCTAATCCATTTTCACTCTCTACAGATGCTATCGTCCCACCAGTCGTTAAAAGCAATAATTTCTTCAACAGGTCCACCTCTTTCGTAAAATTACTTCGTTTGTCACACATATTATAAGCTAGCTTGTGCTATTCTATAATATACGCTTTACGCGTACCTTCATTGCCATTATAGTCACATAACGCGAATTAATCAAGAAATTGTTACGCATAACGCGTACATTCTATGCCAAAATATGATATACTGTTGTTGTAAATAAAGGAGCGTTCATGTATGATACTCGATCGTTTAACCACTCTTAGAAAAAAGAAAAAATGGTCTCTCCAGCATACGGCAGATCGCCTAGGTATCGCCAAAAGCACCTATGCCGGTTACGAATCTGGGTACCGACGACCTTCGCTTGAAGCAGTGAAGCTGCTGGCTGATTTGTATGATACGTCCATTGATTTTTTACTTGGTAGAACGGACGAGCCAGAGATACAACGCAAAATCTCTGATATCAAAATTGAACTGACGGAAGCAAAAGAAGGAACCATTCATGTAGACGGCGTTCCCCTAAATGATGAAGAAATCAAACAGCTTGTTGCCTTTATTCGGGCGAAAAACACTCTAAAAGTATAAACACAGAAAAGAGAGGCACCTATCAAACAGGTGCCTCTCTTTCCAATCTCAATATGGAGAAGACAGCTGGCTTAATTCCTCTAGCCGCCGCTTCGCTTCTTCTTTATTAAAAGAACTATAATAGCGATAATTCTCCTCATCTAAGATGCGGTAGTGCTGACTAAGTACATTTTGCTGAAGGCGAAACGTGCCTTTTTTGACAGCCGTCCTCCACCAAACCTTTCCGCCAATCGTACGCTCAACTGATAGATGTAATTCATCATGTGCCACAACTTCCAAAATCTCAAGCGGGTCATCCCCTAGTGTCCCTTTCAGAATGTCACTATCTCTGAATAATGCACATACGGCCGCGGATTGCGTCCAATTGAGACGCAGCCTGTTTTTTTCAACCTGCTGTAAATGCCGTTTCGATAGACCAAGTACCTCCGCCATGCGATCCTGCGTATAATCCTTTTCTTTTCGAATCCGTGCCATTTGTTCTGTGACGAGGTCGATTACCATCTCTTTATCCATATCTCATCACCTCTTTCGAGTGTTCAGTCTTTACTGACATCATACACGATTTTTTCGAAAAAGTGGCGCCTCATCCTATACAATTCTGACAAAACAGCTTAGTCGGTCTTCTCTTCTCCCTGGCCATGCTGCTGTCTCCAATTTTCTTGGGCTGGCTGATGTAAATATGGATAGATCTCCTGTTTGACGGTCTGCTCAAATACTTCTTCATCTAAAATGCTGTACGCCGGAATTCTGATCAATTTTCCATCTACTTTCCGAATGAGCACATCCATAAAAAGAAATCCTCTTATGCTGTACCGATGCCTGCGCATGTCGATTGATTGAATATCTTGAAAAGGAATCGTTCGCTCCCTGTACAGCACAGCGCCATTCTCTCCACGCTGAATCCGAAAAATCACATTTCCCCTCTTCGTAAAAGCAGGCAAAATCATCAAAAAGGAGATCCAGCCATAGACAATACCTAATAGTCCGCCTAAAAATAAAAACAATGTATAGTTCGATTCAAATGTAAGAGCTTCTGAAAATAACCAAATACCGATGATACCGAAGCCGCCCGTTGCTAAGAATGCCCATACTCTTAAAAAAGGTCTGCTCCTTACTTCTATTACTTCACTTGGATTCAAGCGTCATTCTCCTTTTCTCCATTAGAATATAGAACGGAACCCGTCTCGATGAGCCGTCTCAATGCGAAATTGATTTTCTTTTACTCCTGATACAAGCCACGATTGGTTCTCACCTGGAATGACAAATATCATCGACTCCACATCAGGCGTATTATTTTTGTCATAGACGACCTTCATGAGGGAATCCATCTTTCCTTTTCTCGTCTGTACATCAGAAACAAATGCCTTCACGAGCTCTTGATTCTCTGCTTGATTCAGAAAGGATGGCCACTCATTTTTTGCTTCGCTTGCTTGCTCTAACAGCATTTCAAATTCCTCCGCCTGGAGACTGATGACAGGTTCAGGGTGATCATTCATCTGTATGTTGAAAAAGGCTGTCACTTGCTCTTCTGCCTGCTGATCGCCGCTCAGTTTACGAATCTGATGCACTTGTTGATCATAAAGCGTATGATGCGCATATACACCCGCCTGAGTTGTGTGAAAGGAGGTGCTGATTTCTTCATCTAAATCTCCAAATCTAGACGCCTTGACGGTGTAAGAGGCATCATTCATCGCCTGGATGAAATGACGGTATTCCGCTTTATAACGGTATTGTCTGTTTCGAAATTCCAGTACACCTTTTGCGAGCAAAGAACGGCACGCAATTTCAAATAAAAACCCAAGGCGCTCATCCTCAACATCAGGATAATACGCTTCCTTTAAGGACATGCCTTGTTCAAAATAGCCTTCACTGTAAAAACTAAAGATGAGTTCCTCAATACTTAGACTTAGCTGATCCAACTTGATCTCTCCTTATCCAAAAGAAAATGCACCCTTAAAGAAATCGCCTGCACCCTTTATGAGCGAATCTGCGGTTTCTTTTGTTTTCTCTATCCCTTTATGTATCACCTGATTTGCCTGATCAATGGTATCATTGACAGCTTTCACACCTTGACCCGCCAGTTCGAATGCTTTTTTCCCTTTATCCACGACCGCATGAATCGGGTCCTTTAATTTCACTGCCATCTGTTCAGCAAAACCGGATGTCAGCTTGGCGACTTTTTCTCCAATAAATCCACCTACCGCTGAACCAATGGCTCCGCCAACAACGGTACCAATCGGGCCTGCAAAGCTTCCTAGAGCGCCGCCGACAACGGCACCTGCGACAGAACCGCCAGCGATAAAGACCGTATTGTTCACTGCATTTCCAACAGCCTTTGCATTTTCACGCTTAAGAACTTCTGGCTGATCACCGAATTCTGCATAGTTCTCGGCAATTTTCAATCCACAGCCCACTGTTTCTGTTGCACCAGTGACAACTGTTGCAATGATGGCATTCCCTTTCGCAAACCTTGCACCATTTTTCAGAACAGACTTGATCGCAGCTGTGTCCTTCCAATTAATACTTCCTTTTGTAAAATCACGGACACTGTTTGTGAACGCAACTGTATCGTCAGGATAAAATTTTGTGAATTTCTTATGGACCAAGTCAGCCATCGGCCAGTTCGATCGTTTTAATAATTCTTTTTTACTCAGCCAAATCCTTGCTAACCTGTCAAATCTCGTTCCTTCTACCCGGCTGGTCAGATCAAGCAGCAGCTTCGAATGCTGCGCTGCATATCGGCCATTTTCTTTAATGAAGGTCGTCATTCCAAGCCCGTAATATTTCGCCTGCATCATCACGATACCTGCTAAGCTCGTGAGTGTACCATATTGATCATAGATGCTGTACAATTTCCGCAATATATCATCTGCTTCGACCATTTTATCTGTTGCATGACGAATGGCAATATCATCGCTACTCAATTTGCTGATTAACGCTTGTCCTGCTCCCCATGCATCCCCGACACCAGAAAAACAGCTTCTATACCGAGGATCGCAGCCTAAAATCAGCCCGTCCAGTTCACTATGTAAATCGCGGTGCTTCGTTTCAATGGCTGACAGCTCGCCTACAAAATCATTCGCCAACCCTGTCAGCTGATCTGGATCAACCACAATGTCACGTGCCATCACATCATCTCCCTTCTCTGTTTCTTTCTCTCCGTTCTTCTCGTCTCTTTCGCTCAAGCTCTTCCATTCTGGCAATTTCAGCTTTACGCTCCTCAATTTTGACCGCTGCATCACGCAGTTCCTGACTTGTTTCAAGCAAATCCTTTTCAAATTGATCATAGCGTGCCGTTGTTTCTTCAAAGCTTTGATCAAATTTATCTCTTGCTTCTCCCTGCCAGCCTGATCCTACTGCCTTCAGCCGATTTTCCAGCAGCTGCTTTGACTGCCGAATCTCATCAGCCGCTTCCTGAAACTTTTGAGCGAGTGCCAGCGTTTGACTAGAATCCAACTTTCGCACCCCTTTCTCCCAATTTAACGTACAAATGGATGATTTTATATGTCCTCATTATAAATAAAAAGACACCCAAAAAAATCACCCTAAAGAACCATTCAGCACATCACCTAATGAAAGTAGGCCTTTTTACTCTCTAATTGCCAGAGAAAGCCTTTCTTGTTATGAAGCGCATTCAAGACGTGATAAAATGGACGTATTCTACAAAAGGAGTGACGTATAGATGAAAGAGGAAATGATTCAGCGTTTCACAAGTTATGTGAAGGTAGATACGCAGTCAGATGCAGAAAAGGAAATTTGCCCATCTACTGAAGGACAATTGAATCTGGCGAGACAGCTTGTTGAAGAAATGAAGTCCATTGGGATTCAAGAAGTGACAATGGATGAAAACGGCTATGTCATGGGAACGATCCCGTCTAACACAGACAAAGACGTGCCGACCATTGGCTTTTTGGCTCATATCGACACAGCCACTGATTTCACCGGCAAAAATGTAAAACCGCAGCTTCATGAGAACTATCAAGGCGGCGACATTACCTTAAATGAAGATCTACATATCGTTTTATCTCCACAACAGTTTCCAAATTTACAAAAGTACCAAGGACATACGCTGATCACAACAGATGGCACTACCCTGCTTGGTGCTGATAACAAAGCTGGTATCGCAGAAATTATGACAGCTATGCATTACCTAATTGAACACCCAGACATTAAGCATGGAAAAATCCGCGTCGCTTTTACGCCAGATGAAGAGATTGGCAGAGGGCCGCACAAGTTTGATGTTGATGCCTTTGGCGCTTCCTATGCTTACACAATTGACGGCGGACCGCTTGGCGAGCTGCAATATGAAAGCTTTAACGCAGCAGGTGCGAAAGTATCCATTAAAGGAAACAACGTCCACCCAGGAACAGCTAAGGACAAAATGGTCAGCGCTGCGAAAATCGGGATGCTCTTTCACAACAAACTTCCTTCTGACGAATCTCCGGAGTATACAGAAGGCTACGAAGGCTTTTTCCACCTGACGAAATTTGTAGGAGAAGTAGAAGAGGCGGAGCTGCAATATATTATCCGTGATTTTGATAAAGAGAAATTCAACAATCGCAAGGCATTGTTTGAAAAAATAGCAAATGACTTAAAAGCCACCTACGGAGAAAACAGCATCACCCTCAGCATTCAGGATCAATATTATAATATGAGAGAAAAAATTGAGCCGGTGAAACATATTGTGGACATAGCTCATGAAGCTATGGAAAATCGCTCAGTCACACCGGTCATTGAACCAATCCGCGGCGGCACAGATGGCTCCCAGCTTTCATATAAAGGTCTACCAACGCCAAACATCTTTACTGGCGGAGAAAACTTCCACGGTAAATATGAATTTATTTCCGTTGAAAACATGGTGAAAGCAACCGAAGTTATCGTTGAAATTGCCCGTTTATTTGAAGAAAAAGCATAGACATGTTTACAACCGTTCCTGTTCGGGAACGGTTTTTTAATAAAAGTTTACAATTTTCTGAAACTTTTATGACACTTATTCGTACTAATAGAGACAACCCCAGAAAAAATTCTTCTTGACGAGTGAAATAACTGGAAATATAATAGTTAAAAACAACCAGTATTTTAGACCTAAAATAGCAGATCAAATGAACCTTAAGGACTAAACCGATTCTGCTGCTTATTTTCAGTTATAAACATCACTCACCCTGTCTACACTTAAAGAATAGGATGAATTGGAGGAATGTCATATGATGATTTTATTGATTATCGCTTCACTTTGCTGCTACTTACTATTCTCTTTCAAAAAAGATAACCGCACCCAAAAAAGAAAAAGCGCAGAGCTTTCGGAGTTTGAAATCTTTCGTATGCGCCGCCACTACAACGGAAAACGCCGTCACCCACTAAACGAAGCACCTAAACAAGTATAAATCCAAATAAAAGAGCCTCTTGAGGGGCTCTTTTTTGTTTGCATAAACAGCAAAAAACGACCAGATTCAGTGGTCGTTTTTCTTTTTATTTATATACCTTCGCAGGAACTTGAATCATAGGAATTCCAACATAATAAGGTGAAATTTCATATGGCTGGAAGACAACAGCAATTCCCTTTTTCGTGAAGTAATACTGTGTGTTGTAGTTGATTTCAATGTCACTTTTTTTCAGGTTCGCATAGAATTTGCTTTTATGTTTCTTTGTGTAGTTATAAATATAATCTCTTACTTTCGTACGCTTTTTCTTTGTTTTCACAACGTCAGTCAAGAACAGCTGCTTTGTTTTTTTCTTTGTTAACACATAGTTCATGCTGGAAACCATTGTGTCCCCGTGCATGCTGCCATCATTCATGTAGTCATAGTTTAAGATACTTAGTTTCTTCCCATTGTTAAATTTCGTTTGAAACGATCTCTCGTACGTGATCTTCCCAAAGCCTTCCTTTTTCGCTTCATCCTTTAAGAACAAGTAAGTAGAATAAGAGAAAGCAATATCTTCTTTTAAATCACGATTGATGGTTTTCATATGCGCCTTGCTTAGGTTTTTCACCTGTGCATATTTGAACGTTTTTTTCTTTTTATAATAGTGTGTGCTTACTTTTGCTTTTTTTGCTTGTTTGGCATCCGCAGATCCAACTGGCGCAAACAAGGAAACAATCAGTGAGAAAATAAGCAGGCCGATCGTTAGGCCTTTTTTCATTGTCATAGTAAAAACCCCCATTTTTGTCTATTACCAAATGAGTATACCATGACAAAAGAACCAAAAGAAGTATTTTTTCCATATTATTCTTCATTTTTCCACATCTGGTTTGTTTACCGTTTTCATAAGTTCCTGTATGCTTAATATAGAATGCTAGATGAAGTGTGGTGTTTATCATAGAAGAGAATATTTTTAGTCATATTCGGACGACATTCCATAGTTTGTCCCCAACCCAGAAAAAGATTGCCAATTACATCTTACAAAACCCTCAGAAAGTTGTGCTTCATTCCATTAGTGCTCTCGCTGCTGAATGCAGCACAAGTGAAACGACGATCTTTCGTTTTCTAAGAAAAATTGGCTATGAATCGTATCAAGTGTTTCGTGTCCATGTCGCACAGGATATCGCGACCAATACGCCTCAATCCATATACGGCGAGATCGAGGCATCCGATAGTGTAGCTGACATTAAGCATAAGGTCATAGAGTTAACAACAAACTCTATCCAAGATATGAAACATATTTTAGAGGATCATGCCGTCACACAATTCATTGAACACATGAAACAGGCACATAAAACCGTCTTTTTTGGAGCAGGTGCGTCCAGCTTTATTGCTGGTGATGCTTATCATAAGTTCCTGCAGCTTGGTTTTGAAGTGAGCCTCTGCAGTGATCCGCATATGATGAATATGATTGCAACACACGCCACGGAACACGATTTTATCGTCGCAATCTCCCATTCAGGAGAAAGCAGAGAAATTCTTGACGCCGTACAGTTTGCAAAAGAAAAAGGGGAAAAAATTGCCTCTATTACCAGCTATCCGAAATCCGAGCTCGCAAAGCGATCTGATTTTCATCTGCTTAGCTCTTCCAGAGAGACAACCTATCGATCGGACTCCATGATCTCCCGTATCAACCAGCTTGTGATCATTGATGTACTATACGTCGCCGCTGTTTTAGAGCTAGGATCAAATGCCATTGAAAACGTGAAACGATCTCGATTAGCCGTAGCTAAAAATAAAACATGAACACAAAAGACCGGAGCTGATTCCGGTCTTTTTTTGTGACTTTTTTCATATTTTCCGTTGACACGTTCCTATCACGTCATGTACATTAAATGAACAATAGTTTATTTCCTACTATTAAATTTAAAAGATAGTATATATACTAACAAAAAGAAAAGAAAGCGCTTTTTGTAAGGGTTTTCTATATAGGAGGCGGACAACGTGACAAAGAAGATTGGATTTATTGGACTAGGTATTATGGGAAAACCGATGGCACTCAATCTATTAAAAGCCGGTCATACTTTAACGGTTTTTGACCTAAATGAGGAAGCGATTCGATCGTTACAGAAAGCCGGAGCAAAGGGTGCTGTTTCAGCAGCTGAGGCAGCTTCTGAAAGCGATATCATCATCACAATGCTTCCTAAAGGAGAGCATGTAGAGGCAGTCGTTTCAGGTGATCATGGCATTTTAACGACAGCCGCACCTGGCACTGTCATCGTAGATATGAGCTCAATTTCTCCTGTAACCTCCAGGGCTTTAGCTGCTCTTGCCAAACAGCAGCAGGTGGAATTTATCGATGCACCTGTCAGCGGCGGAGAACCGAAGGCAATAGACGGAACACTTGCCATCATGGCTGGCGGCGAAGAATCCATCTTTGAGCAAGTGAAGGATGTCCTGCTTGCGATGGGCACTGAGGTCGTATTAGTTGGGGCAAATGGTAGCGGCACAACAGCGAAGCTAGCCAATCAAATCATCGTCAATTTAAATATTGCGGCCATGTCCGAGGCGCTCGTTCTAGCCGCTAAATCAGGCATTGCCATTGATAAGATGTATGAAGCCATCCGCGGCGGACTGGCAGGAAGTGCCGTTCTCGATGCAAAAGTTCCTCTCATCTTAGAACGAAATTTTGAACCTGGCGGACGCATCGACATCAACTTGAAGGATTTAACCAATGTCATGGAAACTGCTCATGATATCGGTGTTCCTCTTCCCCTTTCTAGCCAGCTGCTTGAAATCTTCCACGCCCTCAAAGCAGACGGAAAATCTGGGCTTGATCATGGCGGCATCGTTCAATATTACGAAAAAATGGCTCATGTCGAAGTAAAGAAAGGATGAGATGGTCATGAAGCAAAGTACTGACATATTGAATGCCATTCCAAAAGCAGATTCAAAGGCCATTCAATCAGCATACGAACAAGCACTGAGCAGCTTTCAGCATAAAGTCATTGTATTAGACGATGATCCAACAGGGATTCAAACCGTACATGGCGTCTCTGTTTTCACCGATTGGTCAGAAGAAAGCATTGAGGCTGGTTTTCTTGAAGACAGCCGCATGTTCTTTATACTGACCAATTCTCGCAGTATGACAGAGAAAGAAACTGCCGCTGCGCACGAAACCATTGCTGCAACCATTGTAAAGGTGGCTGAACGGCTTAATCAGGAATTCATCATTGTCAGCCGAGGAGATTCTACTCTTCGCGGACACTTTCCGCTTGAAACTGAAGTACTCAAAACGACCATTGAACAGCAAAGCTCCCGCCAGTTCGATGGAGAAATCCTTCTTCCTTTTTTCCAAGAAGGCGGACGCTTTACGATCGACAATACTCATTACGTACAGGAAGGACACGAATTAATTCCTGCTGGTGATACAGAATTTGCAAGAGACCGTACATTCGGCTTTCAATCCTCTCATCTAGGAGAATGGATTGAAGAAAAGTCAGAGGGATTGTTCACAAAAGAGAACACAACCTACATTTCGTTAGCTGATCTGCGGGCTTTACGCATCGATCAAATCAAACAACAGATCATGGGTGTGAAGGATTTCAAAAAGGTGGTTGTAAACGCAGTGGACTATGACGATGTCAAAGTCTTTGTCACCGCTCTCATTGAAGCCATTCAAGCAGGACAGCAGCTGATGTTCAGAAGTGCGGCCGCGCTCACAAAAGTACTTGGCGGTATAGGGGATCAGGCCTTATTAACAAGAGGTGACTTGATACAAGAAGAAAGCCCTCATGGTGGTCTCATTATGATCGGTTCTCATGTGAAAAAAACAACAGAACAATTAAAAGCGCTTGAGCAAAATAAAGAGATGGCTTTTATTGAATTTAATACCCACCTCGTGTTAGAGCCTGATGCCTTTCGCAAAGAAATTGACCGTGTCATTCAGCAAACTGAAGCACTGTTGGTAGCAGGTCAATCTGTGGCTATTTATACAAGAAGAGAACGGCTTGATCTTGGGGATGATCGCCAAGAGGAAGAATTAAAGCTCTCTGTACAGATTAGTGATGCTGTGACAAGTATTGTCCAGCGCCTCACCATTCGTCCTAAGTATCTCATTGCCAAAGGCGGAATCACCTCCAGCGATATTGGGACAAGAGGACTTAGCGTGAGACGTGCGACCGTGGCAGGTCAAATCAAACCAGGGATCCCTGTTTGGCAAACAGGAGAAGAAAGTAAATTCCCTTTCATGTCTTATGTGATTTTCCCGGGAAATGTTGGGTCAAAGGATACGTTAAAAGAAGCTGTAGACATACTTGAAGGATAAGGCATAGGGGGTGTTTGCGCCCCCTTATGCACCACAAAGGAGGAAAGATCATGTCGTTAGTGTTTATTGGACTTGGCGTTTTGTTATTGCTTTTACTCATGGTTGTCTTTAAGTTAAACGCTTTCATTTCTTTGATTATTGTCTCTTTAATTGTTGCTGTGTTAGAAGGGATGACACCACTAGAAGCGATTGCTTCCGTCGAAAAAGGACTTGGCAGTACGCTCGGACACCTGGCACTCGTTCTCGGTTTTGGAGCGATGCTTGGGAAATTGATGGCTGATTCTGGCGGTGCTCAGCGTATCGCGATGACACTCATTGACCGATTTGGCATCGGAAAAATCCAATGGGCGACAATGCTGACTGGATTTGTGATTGGAATTGCTCTATTTTATGAAACCGGATTCATTATTTTAATTCCATTAGTCTTTACGATCGCTCAGGCTGCAAGACTTCCTGTGCTGTATGTGGGCATGCCGCTTGTCGCTGCTCTCATCACCACACATGGCTTCCTCCCTCCTCACCCAGGGCCGACTGCCATTGCGAATGTCTTTCAAGCAAACATGGGACAAACCTTATTGGTTGGGATTATTTTAGCGATTCCTGCTGTTTTAGTAGGTGGACTTCTGTTTACAAAACTATTTAAAAAAGACCAGTTGCACGCACATATCCCAAAGAACTTATTTAATCCAAAGGAATTCACAGAAGAAGAAATGCCTAGCTTCGGCATTAGCATTTTCACCGCTGTTTTGCCTGTATTGCTTATGACTTTCAGAGCATTTCTAGAAATTTTCTTCCCTTCCTCCCCATTGCTGCCTACCGCTGAGTTTTTAGGCGAACCGGCGATTGCACTATTAATCTCAGTGCTGCTTGCCATCTACACGTTTGGGCTTGGAAGAGGAAAGAGCATGCATGACGTAATGAAGTCCATCACGGATTCTATCGGCTCTATTGCCATGATTTTATTAATTATTGCGGGCGGAGGCGCCTTTAAACAGGTGCTCATTGATAGCGGCGTCGATCAATACATTGCAGGGATCATGCAAGGAAGCACACTTTCTCCCCTGCTTCTGACTTGGCTCATTGCTGCTGTCCTTCGTGTCTCTTTAGGATCAGCGACTGTCGCCGGTCTCACGGCGGCTGGCATTTCTGCACCACTGATTGGCCTGACGGGTGTCAGCCCTGAGTTAATGGTGATCGCAACAGGTGCCGGCAGTATCACGTTCTCTCATGTGAATGATGCAGGTTTCTGGATTTATAAAGAATACTTTAACCTATCAATGGCTCAAACCTTTAAAACGTGGACTTTGATGGTCACCGTGCTTTCACTTGTCGGACTTGCTGGTGTTCTTGTTGCTGATTTGTTCATGTAGGAAATTAAATTGTAAAAACCATTGACTTTTCCCTAAAAACGTTGAATAATTGTGTTTATTAAGAAAATTGAATCAAAAGGTAACCTTATTAAGAGTGGTGGAGGGACTGGCCCTGTGAAACCCGGCAACCGCTGTTCCTAGGAACAGAATGGTGCTAATTCCTTAAGCAAGCAGATGCTTGTTTGAAGATAAGGCAGAGTTCTCACAGTATATGATGCTCTTCCTTATCCAAGGAAGAGCTTTTTTATTTGATTTTTTAACCTGAAGAAAGAAGGGATTCAGCATGACACAAGTAAAAACCATTGGAAAGAAAACAACGAAACCGCCATACCGCGCAGATCAAGTAGGAAGCTTACTACGTTCAGAACGCATCAAGGAAGCACGCAAGCTAAAAGCAGACGGTACGCTGACAGCAGAACAACTCCGACAAATTGAAAACGAAGAAATCACACGTATTGTAGAGAAGCAAAAAGAAATTGGGTTAGAGGTTGTCACAGATGGTGAGTTCAGACGTGCATGGTGGCATTTTGACTTTCTGGAAGGACTCGACGGGGTTGAAGGATTTGAAGCAGATCAGGGCATTCAATTCCATAACACGACAACAAAAGCAAGAGGGATCAAGGTAACAGGCAAGATCGATTTTACAGACCATCCAATGCTGGAGGATTATCGTTTCCTTCACAGCATCGCTGGTGATCATACAGCTAAAATGACGATTCCAAGTCCGAATATGCTCTTTTTCCGTGGAAAGCTTGAAGAAGGAGTGTATGACAGCTTAGAGGAATTCCACCATGATGTGGCACAGGCGTATAAGAAAGCCATCCGTGGTTTTTATGATGCAGGCTGCCGCTACTTGCAGCTAGATGATACGGCATGGGCCGTGTTCTTTTCTGAAAAAGGTCACGAGCAAATCAAAGCCTTTGGCCGTGAAGAAGATGAACTTCGTGAGTCGTTTGCGAAGACAATCAATGAAGCTGTTGCTGATCGCCCAGAGGATTTGGTGATTACTATGCACATTTGCCGCGGTAACTTTAGATCAACTTGGGCAGCTGAAGGTGGTTACGAAGCAGCGGCAGAAACAATTTTCGCCGGCTTAGATCTTGATGGTCTCTTTTTAGAATTCGACGACGATCGTTCTGGCGGATTTGAGCCCCTTCGATATGTGAAGAACCCAAACCTTCAAATCGTACTAGGCCTTGTCACTTCAAAATACGGTGAGCTTGAGCCAGTTGAACAGATTAAAAAACGCATTGAGGAAGCGGCTCAATATGTGGACATTAACCAAATTTGTTTGAGTCCACAATGTGGATTCGCCTCAACAGAGGAAGGCAACCTGTTAACAGAAGAGCAGCAATGGGAAAAGCTGCGTCATGTGATTGAGATTGCTGATCAAGTGTGGACTTCGTAGTCCCTCAAAGGACAAAAAAGACAAACCGCAGTATGAGCGGTTTGTCTTTTTCTTTTATGCATCCAAATGTTCACCATTCGTCGCAATCACTTGTTTATACCAATCGAAGCTTTTCTTTTTCTTTCTATCTAATGTACCGTTTCCTTCGTTATCACGGTCGACATAAATGAAGCCGTAGCGTTTTTTCATTTCAGCCGTTGATGCGCTGACTAGGTCAATTGGGCCCCAGCTTGTATAACCGATCAGGTCTACTCCGTCTGCGATGGCTTCTCTCGCCTCTAGCAAATGGCTTCTGAGGTAATCAATTCGGTAATCGTCTTGAATTGATCCGTCTTCTTCTACTTGATCGACAGCACCCAATCCATTTTCTACGATAAACAATGGCTTTTGGTAGCGGTCATACAGCTGATTCAGTGTTGTACGAAGTCCTTTCGGATCAATTTGCCAGCCCCAATCACTTGCTTCTAGATAAGGGTTTTTCACACCTTCAAATAGGTTACCACCAGTAACTTGTTCAAGGATCTTTGGATCAGTACTCGTCACAAAACTCATATAATAACTGAAGCCAATATAGTCAACTGTATGGTTTCTTAAAATGTCTTCGTCCCCGTCTTGGAACTCAATGTTGATGTTATTTTCCAGGAAATAACGTTTCATGTAACCTGGGTAATAGCCTCTTGCCTGTACATCTGAGAAGAACAATGTTTTACGGTCTTGCTCAATTGCAGCAAACATATCCTCTGGTCTTGAGCTGTACGGGTATGTGGTCATCGCTGCAATCATACAGCCAATTTTTGCATCTGGAATGATTTCATGTCCTGCTTTAACAGCCAGAGCACTTGCAACAAATTGGTGATGCGCTGCTTGATATTGAATGCTTTTCTCGTCTTCCCCTTCTTCAAATACAAGCCCGCCGCCAGTGAAAGGTGCATGTAACACGACATTGATTTCATTGAAAGTCATCCAATATTTCACTTTATCTTTAAAGCGAGTGAACAATGTTTTAGCGTATGTTTCATAAAGATCCACAAGCTTACGGTTTCTCCATCCACCGTAGTTTTTCACAAGTGCAAGCGGCATTTCATAGTGAGAGATCGTAACAACTGGCTCAATTCCATGCTTATGAAGTTCATCAAATACTTTTTCATAAAAAGCGAGACCTGCTTCATTCGGTTCCGCATCGTCGCCATTTGGGAAAATACGCGGCCAAGAAATAGATAGTCTGAAGCTCTTGAATCCCATTTCTGCAAAGAGTGCAATATCTTCTTTATAGCGATGGTAGAAATCGATGGCATCATGATATAAGTTTAGGTCTTTCATTGATTCATCGAATGGATGCATAATACCATGCGGTGATACGTCTGCTGTCGATAAGCCTTTTCCATCTTTATTATATGCGCCTTCAACTTGGTTGGCTGCAACAGCGCCGCCCCATAAGAAACCTTTAGGAAATGTTTTTTCTAACTTGTTCATGTTGAATGCCCTCCTCTTTTTCTTCTACACTGACTGTAAGCAGTGTCTCTTTCACTGTAATCGCTCCATCTGTTTTCGCATCAACTTGAGCATAATCATTTGTGTTGGTAACAATAACAGGTGTGGTCACATCATAGCCTTCTTGCTGAATACCCTTGATATCAAATTCAACAAGCAAATCTCCTGCTTTAACAAGATCACCGGACTGCACATGACTTGTGAAATACTTTCCGTCAAGCTTTACCGTGTCAATCCCGACATGAATAAGAAGTTCTGTGCCTTGGTCACTCTTCAAGCCAATGGCATGTTTTGTGTGAAAAATGGTTTCAACCTTGCCGTTGAACGGTGCAACAACGCGTCCAACAGTTGGTACAATGGCTGTACCTTTGCCCATGATTTCATTAGAGAATGTTGCATCATTTACTTGATTGAGCGGCTTTAATTGACCTTCAAGCGGGCTTTGTACCACTTCATTTTGAAGCGCTGCTGTGTCTTTTTTTTCTTCTGGTTTGTCTGCTTTTTTATCATCTTTCACTGGTACATCTTTGAATCCTAGAACAAGTGTCATGATTGATGCTACGACAAAGGCGATGATTAAGCCGATGATAGAGTAGACAAATGTTGGTCCAATGAATGTTGGGAGACCTGGGAGGCCTGCTGATCCAGATACCACATATGATTTTACTTTAAAGATCGACATGAACACGCCGCCTGTTGCTGCACCAATGAGGGCTGCAAAGAACGGTTTTTTCAATCGCATGTTCACACCATACATAGCAGGTTCAGTAATACCCATTAAAGCTGTAATACTTGTAGACATCGCCAATGATTTGAATGTTTTGTTTTTTGATCTTAAGAAGACACCGAATGCTGCGCCTGCTTGTGCCATGTTCGCTACAAACATCATTGGAAGAATAAAGTCAAAACCGTTTAATGTAATGTTGTTAATCATGATTGGAAGCAGTGCATAGTGCATGCCCGTAATGATCAATGGTGACATGAACCCGCCAATCAAAAGTCCGGCCAGAATACCGGCATGTTTAAACAATAAATCAATTCCACCTGAAAGGCCATTACCGATAATTCCACCAAGTGGTCCAACCGCGATGAGCATAACCGGTACAACGACAAGAAGTGTAACTGTTGGAACAAGGATGATCTTTAATGATTTTGGACTATATTTTTCTGCGAATCTTTCAACATATGAGCCGAGCCAAATGGTAAGAAGAATTGGAATCACCGATGAAGAGTACACAACGGCAACCACTGGCAAGCCGAGAAATTCTGTATTTCCCGCACCCAGTAAAGCGGTTAACTGTGGGTGCAGTGCTGCTGCTGCAATGGCAGCTGCGATATACTGATTTGTACCAATTTTTTTGGCTACGCTTACAGCAAGCAGAATCGGCAAGAAGTAAAAGGCTCCATCTCCGATAGCTGTTAAAATCGCATACGTGCTGCTTTTATCTGATATCCACTGAAATGTGAGCATCAGTGCCAAAATCCCTTTGATCATACCGGCTCCAGCGATGGCTGGGAGAATCGGTGTGAAGACACCAGAGATAAAATCGAAAAGCTTTGATATCACATTTTGTTTTGATGCTTCTTCTGTACCGCCTGATTTTACATCTGTTGATAGTCCAGAGTCAGCAATCATCGCTTGATAGACATTTGAGACATCATTGCCGATAATGACATGATATTGACCTCCGCTTTGATTCACGCCCATGACGCCGTCTGTTGATTGTAGCTTTTCTTTATCTGCCTTGCTTTCATCGTATAAGTTGAAGCGAAGTCTTGTCATACAATGTGTGACTTGCTTAACATTTTTTTCACCGCCGACAAGTTCTAGCACTTCTTTTGCTGTTTGTTTGTGGTTCATTGTGTTACCCTCCAATCGTTGATTTCATCTTGATATAGAAAAAACCTAAACATCCATTAATGTCCGAGAAATAGCGATTCAGACATTAATCGATATTTAGGTTTTGCCTGCTTAACCAGTAACAATCCTTCATAGCGATTGATCGTTATTTAATTTTTATAAGTCTTTAGATATAAAAAAACCTAAATCATGCCTTATCAAAGATAGGGACAATGATTTAGGTTTTGCCTGCTTGACCAGTAACAATCCTAAAAGATTGTGGGTTATTTAGTTTATAGTTATAAATTATCATGTTAATTTTGTGATGTCAACGCTTTCTTTTTGAATTTATTTTCTTTTTATTACTCTGTCTATATGCAAAGTTAAATATAGCATTTCATCTTCTATGAGACTTCGGTTGTATTCTTTTTGAACATACTCGTTAATTTTTTCTGCGCATTGAAAAGCTGCAATGTTTTTCTCTTTTACCACTTCATACAGAAACTCATTTTGATTTTCCATTTGTGTTTCGTTAAACAGACGCTGTCCGAAAAACTTCAAATGCGTTACAAATCGGAAATAATTTAATGATTCCTCGTCTAAATCAATTTGAAAGTGATATTTAACGATGTTTAAAATGTCTTGAATGAGTTTGGTGATTTGAATCACGTTTGGCATTTCCTCATTGAGCTCTGCATTGACAATATGCATGGCAATAAAGCCCGCTTCATCCTCAGGAAGATGGATGCTCAGCTTGTCCTCAATGATCCGAATCGCTTCTAAACCACATCTGAACTCATCTTTATACAGCCGTTTGATTTCCCAGAGCAAGGCATTTTTGATGTCCATTCCTTTTTGATGACGTTCAATGGCAAAGGTGATATGATCCGTCAGCGTCACATAGATGCTGTCATTTAGATTTTTGTTAAGCGTTGTTCTCGCATGCTCAATAATCGCCTCACACACTTGCATATACTCGATTGGAATATCATAAAGCAGGGTTTTGAATTTTTCTGATATATCTTTATTTTGAATAGAAAATACCTTCTCGATTCGTTCTTCGTCAATCGGGTCTCCGCTTTTCTTTTGAAACGCGATCCCTCTGCCCATAATGACCAGCTCATGCTGCTCGTCATCATACGCACTGACAACATTATTATTGATTACTTTCGAAATGATCAATTGATACCCCCCAGTACATTCCGCTTTTTCGAGCATTTTATCGTTGAATCATAAGTCATGTTATTATTATTTTCAAAAAAGAGGACTTTAAGATGATTTTACATTTTTTTTTGATCCGGTCAACTAGTAAGAATGACATATTGCCTCTTAGAAATGACGAAATAGGGACAAAAAAGTCTAAAAACATACACAAAAACACTCTATAAAGAGTGTTTAAAGTGTGTTTTTTACAAAATCAGGAGCAGTCCCAATTATAGACAACATTCTCGAAATTTTTTCGTTTGAGGTCTTCTGGTTTGATAAAGAAATTGGCAATACCGCAATCTCCCCACATCAAATCTACTTCGTCATCTGAGTCAATTTGTAATAACAAAACGGTATGTTCTTGATCTACATAGGTACGCGGGTCTTCTTGTGTAAACCCTGGGTACCCGCCCAATTTGTGACCAAAGCCACTCGCTGTTTCATAAAATTCATCCAGCAGGGCATCTGCTTCATCGCCATTAACACCATCTGCATCTTCGAATAGGTCCCAGCTGTTCTTTCCTGTGACTTTTTCAAAGCGGAAATCTCCTACACTGATCGTTTCACTTGCTAATTCACCTGTAATCGCGCCTTCCTTCGTCACAGGAAAATAAAAATCATCAGGAATTTTCACAAAAGAAAAATCAGTCAATAACTCTTCTTCTGCCAAGAAAGGTTCCTCAATAAATTTAATTCGAAAATCTTTTTGCTCTGTTTTATGGTCAATATTCATTCCATAAAGATCATCATGCACAGAAATAAAGACTTGCAAAATCCCTTTTTCTGGATAACCCTTCAACTTTGGCAGCTGGCCGAAATTAATTTGTGCCAAAAGTTTCATAGGATGTCCTTCGCCGTCAACAGGATATTCGTCATTTTTGGGGAAGTAAGGATCACCAGCTATTTTGCTGTCGTATGGTCCTGTTTTTCCTTGTTTCATCTGTAATTGAATCATTGGTTTTTCCGTTTCACCTAACAACGGACGGTAGGGTGCAAGTATTTCTTGCAGCTTTGCTGATTGTGTCACGATGATCTTCCTCCTTATGAATAGGTCTAATGACAAAACTAGTCTCTCTTTTTCTATCATACAGAAGTGTATCCTGCCTGTCAGCGATAAAACGGTCATAATCCTAACAAGTTTCTCACCTTGAAATGATAAAAAACCTCCAATTCAGCTGGAGGTTTTATCGTTTTTTTATTTCACTTGATAGTTCACTAAGTCGTTTGCTAATGCTTTCATCGTTTCGTTTGTTTCATGAAGGCCTTCAATAATTTTTGTAAAAGTGCCTACAAGTTCTGCCTGATGCTCAGAGGAAGCGACAATTTGCGCAATTTCTTCTTCCATTCCTTTGATTGACCCCTGCACATCTTTTAGGGCTGTTTCAATATCAGTTGTCGCCTGTTTCGCGTGAGTTGACAGCTTTCTCACTTCTGTTGCGACCACTCCAAAGCCTGCTCCTGCTTCTCCCACTCTTGCAGCTTCTATTGATGCGTTGAGTCCAAGTAAGTTCGTTTGATCAGAGATACCTTTGATGAGATTGGACACTTGATTGATTTTAGAGGAATTTTCGACAGTGGTTTTCGTATTTTGTAGAATTTGTTCACTTGTCGCTTGTAGTTCCTCTGAATGTGCGGCAACCTGCTGTACCATTGCGACTAGTTTTTCGGAAGCTTCATTGCTCTCCGTCATGATGTGCTCTAATCGTTGTTGATTGGTTTGGTCATAGGCCACACAGAAGGCAGCAACCACTTGACCTGATTCATCAGTAATTGGAACGGCTACGATATCCATTGGAATCCCGTATACTTCTTTCGGAATTTGGATAAACGATGGTTCTCTCCCATTTTTCAGCATCGCAAAGTTTTGGAATCCAGGATCTACTGTATCACCAGCTTTAAATCCTAAATCAATATTCCCATGTTGCTGATAATAAAGAACCTTCTCTTTCCCTAAAACAGAAAAGGTTAGCTGTTCTCTCATAGCAAGTCCAATGATTGGTAAAGCGTCTATTATGTTATCAATTCTCTGTGACATTCGCTTACGTTCATCCTCTCTTTTTCTCAGTACACCTTCTTTATCGGTTCGTTATATGATCTATTACAGCCTGTAATGTGTACTAATATCAATCAAATGACCTAAGACATATAAAAAGCCCACATTCTATCAAGAGAATGTGGGTGTTTTTTAAACAAGGTAAATGCACATGAAGACACTGATACCGATGAGAAAAAGATACATATAGTCAATCCATGAGGTGCTGATGATGTGATAATACGTTCGCTCTCTCGTCCCTGTGAAGCCCCTGGCTTCCATTGCAATCGCTAAGCGTTCTGATTTTCGTACGCCCTGCGTAAAAAGGGGTAATGCATAACGCATAAAGGCCTTCCAGCTGTTTTTTTGCTTGTAGCCTCTGATTTTATGAGCAGCTTTCATTTGTTTTAATTCACTTTGAAATAACGGAATAAACCGGAAGCCGGCAAGCATTCCATACGCCCATTTTGGGGACATTCGGCATTGATGAATCAAACTCATCATAAATGCCGTCAAATCTGTTGTGGACGTAAAAAGGAGGCCAAATGTTACAAATCCAAGCATTCTGAAAGCGATGGTGAGACCATTTCTTAAACTCTCCTCCGTGATATGAAACCACGCCCACTTCCAAACAGTATGATCCCCCTTGCCGAATGCCGCCATCATCCAAAAGACGAGAATAAAAAAGAGCAGATAAGGGACAAGCCTTGTGATGAGATACTTCATATTCCATCCACCAAAAACAAGTCCAATGCCAAGAGCAAACAGCCAGATGATAAAGGTTGTTTTAGGATCAGATATCGCCATGAGGCAGCCCATCGCAAGCAGGTGAGCGAGTAATTTCATGACTGGATTCACAGTAGAAAGAAAGGAATGATTACTTTGCAATTGTCAGCACATCCTTTCTTTCTGCCACATAGCGATAATGTAAGGGAGCTCTCAGCTGATAAGCATCGACAAGTTCCTGATTTGAAAATAGATCATAAGGGAGACCATCATATACATGCTTGCCTTGATGAAAAAGAAGCACTTGATCGGCACATTCATCGACAAGCTCCATATCATGTGTAACCATCACAATGGTCGTGCCTTGGCGCTGCCGTTCTTTTAAACGCCTCATTAATTCCTTCGCTGTTTTTTCATCCTGACCGAAAGTCGGTTCATCTAACAGCAATACATCTTGATCAAAAAGGAGCATCGTGGCAACACTCAATCTTCTTTTTTGCCCTAAACTTAAGGTGAAGGGATGTGCTTTTGCATGCTTCTCTAAACCGAACTCTTTCAGCAGCTGGGCCGTTTTTTCTTGTACGACTGATTCTGGCCAGTTTCGCTGTCTGCCGCCAAAGGCAATTTCACCGAATACTGTGTCTTGTATAAATTGAAGCTCCGGATTTTGAAACACAAATCCTGCTTTTTCATAGAGTAGTCGGTCAGACCATTTTTTAAGGTTTGTTTCTTTTAAGAAAATATGACCTTTTTTAGCTGGCTCTAAGCGGATCAAATGTTTGAGACACGTACTTTTCCCGCTTCCATTTTCTCCAATAATCGCCACCCATTCTCCTGCTTTGATATCAAGCTGAAGGTTACTCATAATCCTTTTTTTCCCGTAGCTTAATTGAAGATTTTCTGTACGAATCATTGTCTCTCGTTCGATTGACGGCACTTTTTCATGCTGCTCTTTTCTTGCTTCATAGGTTTGCATAAAGGTTTGACTCAGTGGATGAAATGGATCTTGAATAATCGTGGACCATTTCTCGGGAAATAATTTTGGCCGCCAAATTCCTGCCTCTTTCATTTCTTCCTCATATGTCACGAGCACATCTTTTGGAGCTCCATCTGCTAAAATGCTGCCTTGGTCATCTAATAAAATCACCCGATCCATCCATTCAATAACTCCGTCAAGTACATGTTCTACAAAAATCATGGTTTGCTGCTGATCGGCTGCAAGCTGCTGCAGCAGTTGAAATATGTCCATTCTACCTGCTGGGTCAAGCTGTGCGGTTGGTTCATCAAAGAATAGAACATCCGGCTGTAATGCTAGTAAACAAGCAAGTGCCAATCGCTGCTTCATGCCGCCAGATAAAGTGTGAATCTCTGTATGCGGATCGACATTCAGTTGGACTTTTTGCATGAGTTGCTGAATGATATCATCCATCTCTTCCCGAGGGACGGAACGGTTCTCTAAGCTAAAGGCAATTTCTTCATTGACGCGGTGCATACAAAACTGAGAGTCTGGATCTTGAAACATGACGCCTGTATGTCTTTGTAACACCACTTCACCCTGCATGTCTGCTTCCACATGCTCTGGAATGATTCCAGCCAGAACCGAAATGAGCGTGGATTTCCCGCTTCCGCTCGGCCCTAAAATAAGCACCTTTTCCCCTTTTTGAATCGTCAGGGAGATTTGATTTAAAACAGGCTTAGGCTGTTCATAAAAACGGACAGTCAAATCATTGCACGCGAGAAATGAATTCATGCTGTTCACCTTTGTTTCGTTTTTCTTTCATGATGGCATATTGATTCAGTACACCTGTTTTGGATAGTGCGTCCACCACCACTTTCGCAAGGCAGCCGCCAAGTATCATTCCACTAATAATTTGAGTCACAAGGGTCATAAGTAAAACTTGAGGCGTGTAATAACCAAATCCATTTGCCACGAGACTGTACGCCATCGCTCCGATAGCTGCAAAGGCACCAGACAGCATCAGTGTCCACATGCGGTATCGTTTATACCCAAAAAGAGCGAAGGCGATTTCTGCCCCAAGCCCTTGGCATACACCAATCAGCAGAGCTGAAAGTCCGAAGTGGCTGCCAGTCAATAATTCCACAGCCGCGGCAGCTGTTTCCGCAATCAGGGCAGCCCCCGGCTTTTGAATGATATACGCAACGATTGGACTGGCAATGACCCATATTCCAAACATGATATTGCCTCCTGCTGGGCCAACAAGTGCTGTAATCGGTAAGTAAAGTGTGGACCATCCTAAATAGATCACACCGCACGCAACGGATAAAATCACAGCAAGGACGACTTCTTTCATCTTCCATGTCATGATGAATGCACCTCCAGTTGAACTGGCCACTCTTCAACAGTGAAGGCCATTTCCCAAAACTTGTACTCGAGCTGGCAGCTTAAGATAAAATGCTGTTTCATTTTTTCCTTTTCCTTCTCACTTGCTGCTTCCGCCAATTGATCGAGCCGCTTGCAAAGCTCACCTGTGACAGAATCGGTTAACCCTCCATAAAACGTGATCCATTCATAAAACGGATGTGACGGGTCTGGCTGCACATCTGTGAGCATTCGTTTCCCTATTTCCCAATATGTCCAAGGACATGGTAGCAGGACAGCGATGATTTCACCAAGCGTACCTTCCTGTGCGACTTGCAGCATGTGATGAATATAGTGATGAGCACTCGGAGCCAAAGAAGCACCTTGGAGCTCATCATATGCTACTCCTGCCACTCGGCAGAGGTTTTGATGGGGGTGCGTTTCACTATCTAGTACAAACGCAATCTGCTGATGAAAAAACGCAATATCCTCTCTGTCTGTACATCTGCTGAGCGCTGCTGCATAAATTTTAATGAATGCTTGTAAGTATTCTGCATCCTGTTTGACATAATGAATGATCTGTTCCTTTTCCAGCTTTCCTGCTGCCAGGCCTCTGACGAACGGATGCTGATAAATGGCTTCAAATAACGGTTCTGCTTCTTTCCTTAATTGTGTAGAAAATGTCATAAAAAAAGCCTCCTCTTCTTCAGTTGAATAAATGAAAAAGCCACCCCAAATGGAGCGGCCTTCTTATCGATTCAATCATGAATAAGACAAGGTCCAGCTCCACTTCCCTCCGCTAGTACGAACTAGATCAGGTTCAAAGGGTCCAAGATTTTCTCTTGTCTCAGTCATACATGACTCCCCTAGTGGACTTTTGTCATTTAATTATCTTTACTCTACACATGTGGCGATTTGATGTCAACCGCCTTTCTTAATTCAACGTGCTGATTGTTGGCAGTTTCTCGATCCCTGCAGCATAGTAGAAATTCAACACACTGAAGAAATCGATCGGCTTTCCTGTTTTTAAATCTACAGCTAAAATATGATCACCGTAATTTGTCATATCATCAATATCTAAGCGTCTTGGTGTCGTCTTCCCAAGTGTATCAACAAAGCTACTATGGTAGTACTGCCCGCTAGCAAACGATGATTCATGATACATAAATAAAGTCTCCACATCTAAGTAAACGAGAATGGCCTCTGAGGAACTTGCGTATGGAGCAGAGTACGACACTGGTGCCGAAATACTTTTCACCTTCACACTGTCAACAGAATGAGTTCTCTGTTCATATTTTCCATCATATGAGAAGTAAAATACACGCTCCCATTTATAATCGGCGGTCTTAGATTGTTTGTTATATACTTTTGTACCATTTGCGAAAACATCCCCATTGGCATACGTAGCGACAAAGTATTGCAATGTTGATGACAGGGATTCAGCACCTGTGAAATTTGGTGGGTTTTTGGCATTCACCTGTAATGTATATGAGTCTCCAAAGTCTCCACCGCTGGTAATACCAAACGCATAATCACCCGCTGGTAAATTGCTTAACGCAATCAGACTGCCTGCCGGTTGAATAAGATCCGTTGGGTAGGCTTGTCCTGTTTCATAATCAACAACAAATAATTGAACGAAATAATCAGGGTTTGAAGAGGTAATCCGGCTGATGAGTGCCTGAGGTGAAGATGTGCTTAAAAACCATAAATCAACTGGGTCGTCCTCTGTTAAGACAGCCGATTGATTTATGGCTAGTCCATCAATGGAGCGAACGGCAGACGTGCGCATTTTGCCATCTTTAGCAGCTTTTCGTTTGATACTGATTCCTTTCTTCTTATCCACTTTAAATGATTTTTTCACTTGCTTCTGTTGGATAGCGGTTCCTTCATCCTGCTTTAAAAACGACTCTTGCACTTGCTGAATCGCTTTTTCTGTCAGTGGTGATCTTTTCCCACTTGATTTTGGTGCTTCTTCTGCTTTTAATGCTGGTGAAAACAAACCTGTTGCGACGAGTAAAACAGACAGTAAAGCT
The DNA here is from genome assembly GCF_038630785.1 of Bacillus sp. FSL K6-1000. Lineage (NCBI taxonomy): Bacteria > Bacillati > Bacillota > Bacilli > Caryophanales > Bacillaceae > Bacillus > Bacillus sp. FSL K6-1000. The sequence goes on from NZ_CP152042.1 coordinate 3,575,034, forward strand.
GCAGTGATTTTGACATAAAATGCTCTCACAAGAACATCCCCTTTTCCTCATTTGGGTTTTTTACCCTGTGATAATTTTACCATTATTCCAATCATTGTTTTGGTCTTTTTTGGGACATTTTTATAACAAAAAAACCAGCCGCATGAGTAACGGCTGGTTTTTGATCGTTTTATGCAATAGTTTTGACAAACAAACGTGCTGTTTCTGCACTTGATCCTGGGTTTTGTCCAGTAATGATTTGACCGTCAACGACAGCAAATGGCGCAAAGGCATCACCTTTTTCAAACGCTGCCCCTTGCTCACGAAGTTTTGTTTCCAATAAAAATGGAACCTTTGATGTCAGCTGCACGGCTTCCTCTTCTTCGTTGGTGAAGCCTGTGATTTTTTTGCCTTCGATAAATGATTTGCCATTTTCGTCCTTCACATCAACGAATGCTGAAACACCATGACAAACGGCTCCGATCGCACCATTTTTATCTGAAACCTCTAAGATCGCCTCCGCTACCAATTGATTAGACGCAAAGTCGATCATAGGGCCGTGTCCCCCAGCAAAGAAAATGCCGTCATAATCAGCTGGATTCACATCTGTAAGCGCCTTTGTGTCTTGAAGTCGTTCATACACATCTTGATATTGCGCTGGGACACCTTCAGGAATTGAATTTTTGTCAATTGGTACAGTGCCACCTTGAATAGAGACAATTTGTACTTCTAGTTCATTTTCTTTAAAAATATGAAATGGCTCTGCTAACTCTTCTAGCCATAAGCCTGTTGGATGTCCATTCATTTCTGGGCTGCTTGTAGATACTAATAACACTTTCTTACTCATCTTGATCATCCTTTCGATTTATCCTGTGGTTATTTTATATTTTGCACAATTAAATATCAAGCAATATGACTTTGGGTCAATTCTTTATGTTATACCCGATTTTCTAAAAAATATGGTATGACTCAAAATCTAATCAATATGTCACATTCTATTGGTAGGGAATTTCATGTAAAATTGTCATTGAGTGATATAATATGAGGAAAGATTGACAGATCTCTCGTGTCACATGAGGGGATTTTTAAAGGAGTGGAAAAAGAGATGAAAACCTATTCGATTGTGATGATCATCATCACGCTCTGTATAATATTGGCCGTCTTTTTGATGAACCTAACAGGGGTCATGTACGGAAAAATCATTTTAGCCGTTGCTGTTGCCCTTTGTCTGACATCCATTATTCGTTTGATGGGACTTCGAAAAAGATAAAAGCCGCCCTTTCTAGGGGCGGCTTTATTTTAAGATTAGATCGCCAGCATCAGTGCAATTAATGCAAGAAGCGCTGGTACTCCTTGTTTGATGATAATTGATTTATTGGATGTTACACCGCCAAATACTGCTGCGATGATCACACAAAGAATGAAAAATAGCTGAATCATATATCCAACAGTATTCGATCCAAGAATGAGTCCCCAAATGAGTCCTGCTGCTAAAAACCCGTTATAAAGCCCCTGATTAGCAAACATCACTTTGACATTTGGATCTTTTTGCAAGTGTTCTGGCAGCTTAAAAGATCTCTTCGCCATCTTTGATTCCATAAAAAACATTTCTAATAACATGATGACAATGTGTTCTAATGCGACAATTCCTACTAAAATCATTGCTAAAATATTCAATTTAGTTAATTCCTTTCTGATAGACGGTCACGAATCTCTATTTTGTCCGTGTATAAATCGAAGTCTTGTATTAATTCTAGCGCTTCTGTAAAGCGACTTTGTGGAATGTCTTTCATTTTTCTCACGCCGAATTCCTTTTTAATAAAAGCCATGATGGTATTGATATGAAGCTTACCATGACCATCATACTCCAAATGGCTGCAAAAAGTCTGCATCGTCCCTCGAATCACCTTTAATTGCTTGGCAGTGACATAACTCATTGGTAACGCTCATCCTTTCCTTTGTTTTAACAGCTAAAAGAATCATGGTTGAAAGAAAAACCTTCCAGGCTCTATTATATAATGGTTTCAATCGGATATCAAAATAAAAAAGAACAGACATTCGATTAAAAACCAAATCGTGTCCTTATAATCCTTTTCTCACATATCAAAAAGCCGAATTCAATAGTAGAATCCGGCTTTCTATTTAGTTACTTTTCGAAATTAACACCTTTCCAACAGAACGATCCTTACTTTGTCCAACGACTTTAAAGGATAATCCATAGTTCGGTACATCGCGTCCTGCATCTGGGTTATTTGGATTCACATAGTTCTTTTTATCACTAAATGTACGAGTCGGGCGAATGTAGCGATCTTGCAAAGTTAAGCCCGTTGTTGCTGTATAATCGATATTCAGCTTCGTACTTGGATTCAAAGAGAATGCTGCATCATGTACTTGGAAGCCTGTGGCGGCAATGGAACCGTCACTCCATTTTAATACTTGCTGATCTGCATCTACTACGCCAAGGAAGCCGTTCCCCGGATGCTTTCCAACCCAGTTATCACTGTATGATTGATCGACTAACCACACGACCAAACCGTTATTATAGCTCATCAGACTTGCACCGCGTTTAATATGCTTTAAGCCTTTATCGACATCAGCATAAGAGCGCCACTCTAGTAAATAGTATTGTGCTGCATATTGTTTTCCATTAGATTTTGAGAATCCATTAAAGGTAAAAGTAGATGTATCCTCGGCATCATCTGACCATACGTTCGTTCCATCTGCTTTGACGTTCAGATCATCTACAAATAAACCTGGAAGTGAATAGCCTGCATCGGTTGTGTAACGGAATTGCAGGTCGATTTTCTTCCCTGCATAAGCAGACAGATCAAAGGATGCATCTACCCAGCCGTCTGATTTTCCATCGATGCCATTGCCTTCGTTTGCACCTGCTTCATTTCGATCATTCGTGATGTTACCCGCGATGGTCTTCCATTGATCAGTCCCTGTTTCACGCACTTCGACATACGCATAATCATAATCTTCTTCAATATCGTACCATGCTTTAAATGTCAGCTCTGCTTTGCTTCCTTTTGACAAATCAATACCTGTTGTCGTCATAGTTGCATTCAAATTGTCACCCGTTCCGCTGAAGTACGAATATTTTCCTTGAGCAGGTGTCGTAACGACAATCTCTTTATCTGGTAAATCGACTCGAACGGCGTCATGGTTCGTTCCTTTTGTTGCTGCTTCATCAATTAAGACGGTTTTGCTTTTCTTTAATGTTTTACCATCGATGGTTTGTCCAGAAAGCCAGTTGCCCCCATGCAGATTTTGAAGCATTTCTTTCGCATATGGGCTAAAGCCTGTTGGTTCCGTGCCAGGAACTTTACCTGCCCAGCTTCCGCTTGACATGATCGACCAGTAAGAAACGGGCTCTCCGTTGCCTGTGTACTGTGTATCGTACTCGTCAGGAAGACCAAGATCATGTCCGAATTCATGTGTAAACACACCTGCTGCGCCATCTTCAGGCTCAATGGTGTAATCCAATGCGCCTATTTTCCCGCCTTGTCCGACTTCAGATTCAGTATCCGGAATTTCAAATACATCACCAAGTGACCAGCGGTGTGACCAAATCGCATCAGCGCCAAGTTGTCCGCCGCCTGCTTCTTCACCTACACCCGCGTGAACGACCATCAGATGGTCAATGATGCCGTCTGGCTCGTTATAAACACCGTCGCCATCAATATCATAGCGGTCCCATTGATCATACTCGCCGAGATCAACATTCGGATCTTTTGCTGCTGCTTCGAGTGCTTCTTTTACCAATTCGCGCGGTCTGCCGTCACTGCCTGAATCGTCAGGTACGTTCCCGCCGTAATAAGCTGCTTCATGCTTCGCTGTATACCATCCGGCAACTGTTCCACTGACTGTGTAACTGCCGCCGGACTGCTTTTCATAATATTGCTTCATGGATACTTTTCGTTTTCCATCTGGACCGATGTAGCCATTTTTTCCGAAAAGCATATCTTGATAATGCTGTTGATCAAACTTGTCATAATACATATCAGTCTCTTCTTTTTTGATACTATTATGCTTATAATCTTTAAAATCTACTAATAAAACCAATACCTTATCATTGCGGACGTCACCTTTATACTTTTCCTTTTTGACCGGCTTTACTTGATTGCCTTCTTTTCCTTTATGCTTCTTTAACTTTTTCTTTTTTGCAAGTTTGTTATGTACCTCTTGTTTGTATTCTTTGAGGAATTCAGGCTCTTCTGTTAAAGTGCTGGCACTTTGTTTCATTGCCGATTCTTCTTTTTTCTTTAGATAGTTCTTTAATGCTTTTTGGGTTTCTGCCTCATTGGCATTCTTTTTGATCTTTCCTTGTTTTTTCAAGGCTTTGACGAGACGGTCTTCATTTACGACACTTGAGTCAAATGGAATACCTGAATAATGACCGCCATCAGAGGATGTTGATTTTTCTGTGGTGTGGGCAGATAGAGGGGTGCTGAAAGCTGTCAATGTTCCTAAGCTTAGGACAGCGGTTAGTGCAATTTTCGTCCATTTCCCTTGTTTCATTTTGGTTCCTCCCTATTTTGGTAATAAATAATATCTAATTCTAGCATATTCCAATATAGTTAAGTCGAAAAACATTTTATTTTCAGAAATTTTGTGGAAAATACACAATACGTGAATGAAATAGGTGGAACCATATGTCGAAAATAAAAGAACCCTAGGCGATAACCGCCTAGGGTGTTTGTTGTTTTTCTATGAAAGCTGCTGACCTTGAAAGGCAACCACGTCAAGTGGAGCGGCTAAGAATTCTTTTGCCTTCGCTACGAAAGCCTGGAAATGAGCACTTGCATTATGGCTCTGAACCGCAGCGTCATCTTTCCACACTTCTACCATTAAAAAGGTATTTTCCTTATCTGTATCCTTGAACAGCTTGTAGGAAACATTGCCTTCTTCAGCCTGTGAAGCTTGCATTAATTCGTTGATTTCTTCTAAAAATACGTTTTCTTTTTCTGGATGAATGGTCATCCCTGCATGAATAATAATCATTTGATCGTCTCCTTTTGAAAAGATATTATTTCCACTCAGCAATACGATCAACCGGTAAACGGTAAGATGCATAGCCTTCGTCAGCTGCTTTCCCAATTGATAGCAGCATGACTGGTACATAACGTTCTTTATCCCAGCCAAATGTTTCAGCGATTACTTCTTTATCATATCCGCCAATTGGATTTGTATCATAACCGTGTGCACGTGCAGCAAGCATAAGCTGCATAGACACAATCCCACCGTCAATTAAAATTGTTTCGCGATTCACTTGCTCTGGAAGAACTTCAAAGTGTGCAGTTAATGCAGCAATTTGTCTTTCTTTCACTTCTTGCGGCATGTAGCCATGCTCTACTGCTTTTGAGTAAATTTCTTCTAAGTATTCATCGCTTTTCATATCTGCAAAAACTGCAATGACAGCTGCTGATGTTGACACTTGTGTTTGGTTGAATTTTGCAAGTGGTGCAAGCTTTTCTTTTCCTTCTGGGCTGTCAATTACCATGAAGCGCCAAGGTTGTGCATTCACTGATGATGGTGCAGTTGTTGCTTCTTCTAAAATCTCTGTCATTTCTTCTTTGCTGATTTTCACAGATGGATCATAGTTACGAATAGAGCGGCGCCCTTTCATAATTTCCATAAAATCGTTTGTTTTTAATGTTGTAGCCATGTGTAACACTCCTTTAGGTTGTTTGAATCTTTTCGATGTTTTGTTGTATACGGATGAGCACATCAGTGAGAAGCCTTCGTTCTTCTTCACTTACGTTTTCAAGCATTTCTGAGATAAATCGTTCTTTTTCTATTTTAGAAGCTTCGATTCTTGTTCTGCCTTCGTCTGTTAAGCGAACAAGTGTGACTCGATTGTCTTCTGGTTTTCTTCTGCGTGTGACCATTCCTTTTGTTTCTAACTGTTTTAAATGACGCGTCACAGCTGCACTATCAATATTTACTTTTTTCTGCAAATCTGATTGGCTGATTTCATCGGCTTGGAATAACAGCGATAGCAACTCAAGTCTTGATTGGCTGATGCCCGTGCATGCTTCGAACTTCACGCCCATCATACGGTTCACGCACTGCAAACGATATAATACCTCTGCCTCTTCAGAGCAAAATGCAGTCAATGCCATCCCCTCTTTTCTATTCAGAAATCAATTACTTGATATATCAATCATTGACTCGTCAATTAATATACACCCATTGTTTGATGATTGCAAGATGTTTGTTTCATAAAGTGAATTTTTTTATTTCAATAGAAAAAGACGAGCATAAAAAAGACAAAAGCGACGAATCACTTTTGTCCTTTTTCTTTATTCAGTAATGACCGTGTGGATCAAAGTTGGTGCATCGGCATGATCAGCGATGCGGATGTTGTCATAAATTTTCTCCATGACATTTGCAACATCTTCTCGATTCGCATGCAGAGTCACAAGTGAATCTCCTTTTTCAACACGATCGCCCACTTTTTTGTTCAGCATGATGCCGACAGATAGGTCGATATCATCCTCTTTTGTTGCGCGTCCTGCTCCAAGAATCATCGCTGCAACACCGATTTCGTCCGCGACGATTTCAGCTACGACACCTGATTCTTTTGCAGGTACTTCGATTTTGTAAGGTGCTTGCGGCAGTTTTTCAGGCTGATCCACAATGGAGCTGTCTCCACCTTGGTTTTCTAAGAATTCCTTGAATTTCTCAAGTGCTTTGCCGTTTTTCATCACTTCAATCAGCTTTTCTCTTGCTTCATCAAGTGTGTCTGCTTTTTTCGCAAGAACGACCATTTGACTTCCTAATGTGAGCACAAGCTCGTTTAAGTCTTCAGGACCTTCACCTCGAAGCGTATCAATCGCTTCTTTCACTTCAAGGGAATTTCCAATCGCTAATCCTAGCGGCTGGGACATGTCAGAGATGACCGCCATCGTTTGTCTGCCTACGTTGTTTCCGATGCGCACCATAGCCTTTGCAAGCTTCTCTGAGTCTTCTGGTGTTTTCATGAAAGCACCTGCGCCTGTTTTCACATCGAGTACTATCGCATCTGCACCAGCAGCAATTTTCTTACTCATAATGGAGCTTGCAATAAGCGGAATTGAGTTAACAGTTCCTGTCACATCACGAAGAGCATACAGCTTTTTATCAGCTGGTGTCAGGTTGCCTGATTGACCAATAACCGCTACTTTATGACGGTTCACGAGCTCGATGAATTCGTCTTTTGTAATTTCTACGTGGAAGCCTTTGACCGCTTCAAGCTTGTCCACTGTACCGCCTGTATGCCCAAGGCCGCGCCCAGACATTTTCGCAACAGGTACATCTAGTGCCGCAACAAGAGGAGCGAGTACAAGTGTAGTTGTATCACCTACACCGCCTGTTGAGTGCTTATCTACTTTAATACCCTCAATGGCAGACAGGTCAATTGTATCTCCTGAGTTCGCCATAGCGAGTGTTAAGTCTGCACGTTCTTGATCCGTCATATCTTGGAAGAAAATTGCCATAGCCAAGGCACTTGCTTGGTAGTCAGGAATTGTTCCGTCCGTATAACCTTTGACAAAGAAAGAAATTTCCTCTGAAGATAATTCTTTTCCGTCACGTTTTTTCGCAATGATATCTACCATTCTCATTGTTTTCACCATTCCTTTTTTTAAATTAGTAAATCAAACCGACAACGCCTGCTGTTAAGAAGCTGACAAGAGTTGCACCGAATAACAGCTTTAATCCAAAGCGTGCGACAACGTTCCCTTGCTTTTCGTTTAAGCCTTTGACTGCTCCAGCAATGATACCGATAGAAGAGAAGTTCGCAAATGATACAAGGAATACAGAAATGATCGCTTCTGTACGAGCACTGAATTGGAAAGCATCACCGGATAGAATTTGCATTGCCACAAATTCGTTCGATACCATTTTGGTCGCCATAATGCTTCCTGCTTGTACCGCTTCGCTCCAAGGAACACCAACAATGAACGCAAATGGAGCAAAGACATATCCAAGTACATCTTGGAAAGAAACACCGATGGCAGCTGTAAAGATACCGTTAATCATCGCAATTAATGCAACGAATCCAATCAACATTGCAGCAACAACAATCGCTACTTTGAAACCATCCATAATGTATTCGCCAAGCATTTCGAAGAAGGATTGTCTTTCTTCCTCAACGACTTCAAGCATGTCTTCGTCCTTAGACACTTCATATGGATTGATGATCGATGCGATAATAAATCCACCAAATAGGTTCAGCACAAGTGCTGTAACCACGTACTCTGGTTTAATCATTTGCATGTACGCACCAACAATCGACATCGATACCGTCGACATTGCAGATGCACATAATGTATAAAGACGCTGCTGTGGTAATAATCCAAGTTGTTTCTTAATAGAAATAAAGACTTCTGATTGACCTAAAATCGCAGACGCTACTGCGTTGTAAGATTCTAGTTTTCCCATACCGTTTACTTTACTAAGCAAATATCCGATTCCACGTACGATAAGCGGAAGAATACGCCAATGCTGCAGGATACCGATTAACGCCGAGATAAAGACGATCGGCAGTAAAACATTGATGAAGAACGTAGACGCTTTATCATTCATTAACCCGCCAAATACAAAGTTGATTCCTTCGCCGGCATAGCCTAGAAGCATTTGGAATCCTTTTGCAAAGCCTCCGACTAGGAAGTTTCCAACACCTGTATTGAGCAGAATATAACCTAAAATAAATTGCAGTACAATCATGACAATTACTGGACGGAATTTCACTCGTTTTTTCCCATTACTAGCCAGCCATGCAATGGCGAGAATCACTAGCAAACCGATGATACCAATCACGTATTTCATGTTTTTCCTCCTTGAATGAATTCGTTTACATTAATGCGCTTGTATGGAACAAACCCTATTTCGTAAACAAAACGCGGAAGAAATTCCCAGAAGAGAGGTCCTTCCGCATATGACTTTTTCATCATTTATGAGTCATGAATGTTATCCTACCATAGGATCGTATGAATTAATAGTCTTTCGAAGGAGATGATTGATCCCCTTTGATAATGGAAACGCCTGCACTTGCGCCAATACGGGTAGCACCTGCAGCTGTCATTGCCTCAACGTCTTCTTTTGTTCTCACGCCGCCTGATGCTTTCACACCGATGTCAGGCCCTACTGTTTTACGCATTAATGCGATGTCCTCAGCTGTTGCACCGCCTGTACTAAATCCAGTCGATGTTTTCACAAAATCAGCGCCCGCTTTCACTGAAAGCTCACAAGCTTTGACTTTTTCCTCATCAGTAAGTAAACATGTTTCAATGATAACTTTCACTAATGCTTTGCCTTTTGCTGCGTCTACAACTGCACGAATATCTTGTTCAACCACATCATATTCGCCGTCTTTCAATGCGGCAACATTGATGACCATGTCCACTTCTGTTGCACCGTTTTCAATCGCATCCTTTGTTTCGAATGCTTTCACCGCTGTTGTGTTTGCGCCTAACGGGAAACCGATGACTGTACATACATCAACACCTGTTCCTGCTAGTTCTTTCGACGCAAGAGATACCCAAGTTGGGTTCACGCAAACAGATGCAAATTGATGAGTCTTTGCTTCTTCAAGTAACTGCATAATTGCAGCTCTAGATGTATCTGGTTTTAGTGCTGTATGATCAATGAGCTTTGCTATCGTCATGCTTCACACTTCCTTTTAATTATGATACTTTCATCATATATGACGGATGAACAATTGTAAACATGGTTATGAAATTTTGTTCATCTATTTTGTGACATTTAAAAGAGCCCTCGCCGTGTGCTGATCGATGATCAATACATTCGCATATTTCCCTCTTAGTGCGCCGTGTATAGAAGCCACCTTTCGATGACCGCCAGCGACAAGAATGGATCGTTCTTTTTTCCTTAAATCATCTAACTCCACACCAATTGTGCGATTGTTAATGGCTTCACTGCAAATGCGTCCATCTTGATCATAAAAACGCGAGCAAATGTCTCCGACACTGGATGCCTTGAGGAGCGCTTTTTCTTCTTCACGGAAATAACCTAGTCTGAACAAAAGTGCCTCATCTCTTACCGTTCCAACAGTAAACACAGCGATATTCGCCTGCTTGCCCATTTCAATAATTCGCTGAATATGTCTGTCCTGCTCCACCATTTCCTTGACAGCAGCACTATCAAATACAACAGGAAGCGGCAAATAGCGCGGTGCTGTTTGAAAGGCCTCCGCAAACAACTGAATGGTTTCCGCAGAATATGTATTCACATGAGAATGGCTGATTCCGCCCTTGAGCTGGACAACCTCTACACCTTTTACCTGTTTAGGTTGCATCTTTTGTGCAATTTGATACATAGTCGTTCCCCAGCTCACGCCAACGATATCACCGTCTTTCACCGTTTCTTGCAAGTAATCTGCACCAAATCGGCTCAAATAATCGGTGATGGTTGGATAGTCGTCCTTTGGCGAAAACACCACATGAGCTTCGAGTAGGTCATATTTTTCCTTGAGCAATGAAGAAAGCTCGTTTAAATCCTCGAACGGATCCATCACCGTAATTTGGACGTATCCCTTCTCTTTCGCATATTGAAGCAGCCGAGATACAGTCGGTCTCGACAAGTTGAGCTGCTTGGCAATTTCCTGCTGGCTGTAATCAGACAAATAGTAAAGCCTTGCCGCTTCAATACTCAGCTGTTGTTTCTCTCGATCCATTCATACGCCCCCTTTTTTCTTCTATCATAACAAATTGTTCACCTCTTCATGCACAATTGTTCATTTGAAGAAAACGGTATACGTTGCATGAAAGGTCTCATTCATTTCTAACGTTTGAATTCCAAACTTCTCTTTATACTCCCCATTCGTCCCTTCCATATCGGCGATGCCATACCACGGCTCAATACAAACAAAAGGAGCCATCGTTCCTTTTTCTTGATCATAAGGCGACCAAATGCCCACGAACGGAAAACCAGTGAGATCGACCTCAACTCCGTGACCTGCCCTAGAAGTCAAAGACACTCGATTGATATGGCTAAAGATCATCGCATCATGCTGAAAAAGCTCTGGTCGAAGCTGGATCGGCTCAATCTCAATGCCTTTTCCTTTCTCTCTGACAAGTGAATTCCGCAGTTCATATTGCACAGGGAGATGTTCAGTCGAAGGTGTCAATGTGAGTGAATAATCTGCTGCTTGCTCACCTTCAACAAGAGGAACACGAAATGCTGGGTGCCCTCCAATGGAGAAATACATCGTATCATCTCCGTCATGATCAATTTCCCAGGAAATCTTCAGTCCATTTTCTAATAGTTCATAACGAATACGTGCTGTAAATTCATACGGGTATTGCTTCACGTGCCGGCCTCTTGATTCATATTGAAAGGCCACCGTATGCGCCGTTTCTTCATATAAATCAAAATTGACATCACGCAAAAATCCATGCTGCGTGAGCTCGAAGGTTTGATCGTCCATCTTGTATTGATCATTCATTAATCGCCCAACAATCGGAAACAAGACAGGCGACACCCTGCCCCAATAAGCTGGATCACCAGACCACATATAGTGACGCCCGCTTTTCTTGTCAAGCACCTCCCTGACTTCCGCTCCCTTTTCATGAATCTGAACCAATAACTGATCATTTTCGATCGTTCTCATTCAACACATCCCCTTTCCTTCTTCTTTTATTATGACAGGGATTTTGGTTTTGAGTATCAAATTCGACATCTCTTCACCCACCAATTCTTTTTTCGTATGAAAAAATTTTAAAAAAAGACAGAAATTCGCCAACAAAATGTAATGCTGATTCGTCTAATTTTATATAAAATAAAAGAATCGTTGCTCTTTTGAATGAACAACAAAAAGAAGCGTTTGACATTGATGGGGGATTCATTTTCATGAACAGCAAGGAAAATCGTTTTCGTTATATTTTAGGATTAGATGGACTAAGAGCCGTTGCTGTATTGGCAGTCATTGCTTATCACTTACATATCGGACCCGCAAGCGGCGGGTTTCTTGGCGTTGATTTATTTTTTGTCATTTCTGGTTACTTGATTACAACGATCTTGTTACATAAGCAGGATTTAGGCTATCAAGAGCTTTTGCCATTTTGGATGGGACGGATCAGGAGGCTTCTTCCAGCTGCTTACATCATGATTTTTATAACCGTCAGCTGGTGCGCGATTGCTGGTTCAAACGCATTATTGTCCATTCGTGGCGATGCCATATCGTCCTTTTTTTATGTCAGTAACTGGTGGTATATTTTTCACGAGCTTTCATATTTTGATAGCTTCAATGCCCTATCTCCACTGAAAAATTTGTGGTCTTTGGCAATTGAAGAGCAATTTTATATCATTTGGCCGGTCCTGTTGATTGCAGGGCTGAAATGGGTAAAAAACAGATCTCACCTGCCTATGATCACCTTTGGCCTAGCACTTGTCTCCGCCCTATGGATGGCCATTCTTTATTCACCAGATACAGATCCAAGCAGGGTTTATTATGGAACAGATACTCGTGCATTTGCGCTCCTGATTGGGTGCAGTCTGGCATTTGTGTGGCCTATGCAAAGACTATCCAGCAAGAAATTACTTCCTGTTGGCAGACGTATTTTACATATTGCCGGGTTCGGTTCGTTTGCGATTTTCCTACTTTGTATTTATGCAGTGGACGATTTCGATGCCTTTCTCTATCAGGGCGGCATGCTTTTATTCTGTCTGAATGCGGCCATCTTAATTGCGTGCGTCTGCCACCCTGCAAGTCTTATCGGGAAATGGCTGTCCTTTCAGCCGCTCGTCTGGCTTGGTAAGCGATCTTATGGTATTTATCTGTGGCATTATCCCATTATCGTTCTGACCACACCGGTCATTGAAATTGGACAGCCTTCCATCGCGCGTGTCACATTGCAGCTCATCGCCATTTTACTAGTTGCTGAGGCTTCCTATCGCTTCATTGAACAGCCAATCCGCCAGCATGGCTTTAGACAATATTTTGCCTCTTGGTCTATTTGGAAAAAAGGAATCAAACAATGGTCTACATCTAATAAGGTGTTCCTGGGAATCACTGCAGCTCTTTTGATCTTATTTATCATTGGCATGTCTAGCTCGTCCACTTCCTCCCCACATGTGAAGGAAGTGACGCAAATTAAGACAGCACCGAAAAAAACAGCCGAACCATCGGAATCAAAAGCGAAGAAAAAGAAAGAAAAGCACGAGAAAAAAGCAGCTGATCAAAAACAATTTCACCAAATTCTTGCCATTGGTGATTCCGTCATGTTAGACATTGCGCCGAATCTTGAAAAAGCATATAAACAGATCACCATCGATGGGAAAGTTGGCAGACAGATGAACGAAGCCATCAGCATCGCCCCTCAATACAAATCATTTAATCAATCTGATACCGCTGTTATCATTGAACTTGGCACAAATGGTTATTTTACTGAGGACACGCTGACAGCATTCATTCAAAACTTTTCAAAGGCACATATTTTCCTAGTGAATACGAGGGTCCCGAGGTCATGGGAAAATGATGTGAATGCGGTAATTCAGCGAGTGGCAGATCAAGATCAAAATGTCACCTTGGTTGATTGGCATTCAGCCGCTACTGGACAACCATCCTATTTCCAGCCCGATGGTGTCCATCTTTCAAAAAAAGGTTCTGACACATTGACACAGCTCATCACAGCGAGCATCAAGAAAAAAGGGGATGTGTCGACATCATCATAAAAAAACAAGCATCCAGCTTGTCAATGTGAAGAAATTTGTGCAGGTGCTCTACTATGAAGCAAAACGTATTTTTATGGAAGATGAAAAAAGACATGCTCTCCCATGATGGGGCGTCATGTCTTTTTTTGTGATGGGGCACGGAGCTGCATTATGTTTTACTTTTAAAGGACCAAACTATTACAGGTATGAGAAATAAAGATAAAATTCCTCCGCTTAAAGATAATGTAGCATAACTCGTATTCGCAGCTACCATTCCTGAAAGAGCACCGCCAGCAGCACCTGCTAACGCAATAAAAACATCGAGTGTTCCTTGGATTTTGGCCCGGGTTGATGGTTCTGTAGAATCAACTATTTGAGCAGTACCACTAATTAAACCAAAGTTCCATCCCAATCCAAGTAAAGACAGAGCAATGATTAATAGAATCATTGAATCACTTGGTGCGAATGCTGCTAATAAACCAGCAAGTAACAATGTTATGCCCGACGCTATGCTCATAGTTGTTCGTCCTAATTTATCTACGAGTACACCCGTGATAGGTGAAGGAAGATACATTGCACCTATATGAAAACCAATAACAATTCCCACTTCGGCTAATCCATAACCATGATGCTGCATATGTACCGGTGTCATGGTCATGAGTGCAACCATGACAATTTGAGTTAAGATCATAACCGTGGCACCTACTGTAATCCCTTTTTTATCTATTTTTTTATCAGCAGCATCTGGTTGATTTCCATGCTCATGTTTTGCTTTGTAAGCTGCTATTCTTTGAGCAATAACTAACGGATCAGGACGCAGCAGAATAAAAAGGACAAGACCTGCTACAATAAATGCTGCGGCTGATAAAATAAAGGGACCCGCAAGTGATGGAACACCAATTGATACAGCGAATTTACCCATCATTTCAACTAAATTCGGACCTGCTACAGCCCCAAATGTTGTCATGACCATTGTCATACTAATGGCCGTTGCACGTTGTTTAGAGTTCGCTAAGTCAGTCCCAGCATAACGAGCTTGTAAATTTGTGGCTGTTCCCGCACCGTAAATGAAGAGCGATGCAAATAATAAAATGACACTATTCATCATAGCTGCAATCACAACGCCAATTGCTCCGATCCCTCCAACAACAAAACCTGTCGATAAACCGATGCGTCGTCCATAACGTTGTGAAAGTTTTCCTACAATGAAAGCTGCCCAAGCCGACCCCAAAGTAAATAAAGCCATTGGCACTCCTGCATAGGCTTCCGTTTCAAGCATTTGTTGAGCTAAAAGGGCACCTACCGTAATCCCTGCGGCTAGTCCAGCCCCTCCAAATATTTGCGATAAACTAACAACGAACAATACTCGTTTATATAATTTTTTCAATTTTTGGGGTGAATCTATATAATTCTTAATTATATCCTGTTCTGTATTTAACACTTGTAAACACCCACTTGAAATTTATTTACAAAACGTAACCTTTTTATCATTCCCGTCTACAACCCTCCATTTGAATTACCCTATGTTCGTATTCTTTTATGCGGTTAAAAGGCTGGCTTTCAGCGCTAACACACGCTTTTCCTTCGTTTTTTGATCCACCAACGCAAATTCTCCATTCTCATACGCTAATGAAAATAATTGTTCGATATGAAACACACCTGTCTGAAACCGCCTGCTCAATAAATGTAGTGCTGCAGCAGAGGCGACTTGAGCTGTGGCTTGAGACTCATCATGCCCTTTTATCCCAAGCGCTGCTTGATGAATCTTGTTCCTCTCCATTCCTGTCGCCTCCACTTTCACTGCATATTGATCTGTTCCCATTTTAGCCGATTGTATCATGGAAATGGCTCTTTCCTTGATTTTCGGAACAGTGAGAAGTGACGTCATTCCAAGGCTCCTTGTGAAGGCAAATGCCCGCGTTGCCACGCGAGAATCAAAACAAAGCCTTGTCGTCACAGAAGGCACGTTGAGTGTCAAAGGCAATGTCTGCTGATCAGAGAAAGGGAACTGATAGGCTTTCCTCTTTCCAAGTTTCATCCCAAAATCTATACGCTTGCCTCCAGTAAAGCTTTTGACTTTTTTACGTTGATGATGCTCAGTAAGCACATAGTCAGTATGGACATTGTCCAGCGTCCATTCAATGGCGGCTTTTCCATGCTGATCACCCAATCCAAGCATAATCCCTATATCTATTTGATTCACTGATGAGAGCATAGATGATGCTTTCGCAGCCAATAAATTCGTAAGGCCGGGTGCGAGACCTACACTGAGCAAAGCCGTTGCACCGATGTACTGCTGATCCAGCTTTGCCACCTGTTCCATGTAGGCCCCTTTCGCAGAGATATCTATATAATCAATACCTGACCGCAGAACTGTTTCAGCAAATGACGGGTCTTCTTGATCAAGGCACATGATCACCAGCTTTGTTTGATCCATCCAGTCCGAAAATAACGGCTCACTGACATCAAGTTGATAGGGAAGAACCTTCCCTTTTGTCTGACGTGAAAATTTCTCTGCCTTCTCATAGCTTCTGCCTGCTGCAACAATTTGACCGGGATACACTTCACTTAGCTGAAGACATATTTGCTGTCCAACATGTCCATAGCCGCCTATCACCATCACCTGTGTTCTCATTTCTCATCCGCCTCTCTACGATTCCGCTTGCAAACAAGCCCTTTGATCATTCCTGCCTGAAAATAAGGTCTGATGTCTTCAAATCCTGCTTTGATTAATTGCGCTTTTATTTCTTCCTCGGGAACAGGGTGTGTCGTCTGTCCCAGCCTGTTTTTAAAGGACGTAAACACCTCTTTTTCTAGGCCTTGCCGCTGCATGAAAAGAGAGAGCATGTGAAGCTCCTGTTGAAATGCATGAGACTTCATCTCGCCTTGTATAAATGCCAACATAAACGGTGCTTCTGGTTGAAGCCTGCGGGCAACCTCGTTTAAAAAGAGCTGGCGCTTTTCTATAAAATGAATGACAAGCAAGCTCACTGCTGCATCGTAAACAGGTTCAGCTGAAACCTTATCTAATGAGGCCTCATGCCATGTGACACGCGCCTCCATTTCTAGCTGTGCAACTCGTTGTTTCGCCATGTCCAGCATAGAAGGTGACGGATCGACCCCTGTGATGAGCCAGTCTTCTTTTCTTTGTAACATGTTGATGATCTCTTCGCCCCCACCTGCTCCGACAGTTAGAATACGAGAGCCCGCTTTCTTTATTTCAGTTTCTAATACATCTACTGTTAACTCATGCAAAAGGTGATAGCCGGGTACTTTATGTGAAATCGTCGCTGCATATGACTCAGCAACAGGATCGTGCCAATGCTGGTTTTCTTTCATGTCCTTCTCCTCCAGTTCCTTTCCGCTTTCCATCGTTTCCTGTACACTAAAGATATGACATCTTTATTGTAAAAAGAGACAACAGAAAACACGATCCCTAAAAGTGGGGATTTTTGAGGAGGAGATCATGTGACCAATCCAGCCACTCATTTTCAGCAGCTGAGACAACACATTCGGGACGAACTTGCTGCCGTCCTTGATTTTGATGCCGCCTGTATCACGACCATTGATCCAGCCACTCTCCTCTCGACAGGTTCCTTCACAGATGAACCGATTGAAGAAATTCATGACCAGCTGTTTCAAAATGAGTTTTTAAAAAGGGACGTACATCAGCATGAGTTTCTAGCCAAAGGCCCTGTTCATGCTGCGAGCCTAGTCCAAAGCGGAGAATACCTTAGCAGTGAGCGCTATCAAAATATTTTGTTACCTAAAGGATGGTCTGATGAATTGCGGGCAGCTCTTGTGATTCAAGGGGAATGCTGGGGGATTGCCAGCCTCTATCGTCTAAAGGACAAGGAACCTTTTCAAGAAAAAGATATCCAAGCGGTCATCGAACAAACGCCCAGACTCGCAGCCAAGCTAAGAGATGAACTTTTCAAGAAAAGAGATACTGAAGAAGACGCGGCGGCGGAGCAACAAGGCTTCCTTATTCTTTCGCACGATTACAACCTTCTTTATGGAAATGAGACAGGTCTTCATTGGCTTCAGACGTTTCAAGCCTTTGAACAAATCCATGACAGGGCGATCATGCCACGCCCGTTTAGAGCATTAGGGGCAAAACTTTTATACGGCGGTATTGAGCAAACACCGGCAAGCATGACGAGATTGCCTACGGGGTTGTTCCTCTCTCTTCAAGCCTTTCGATTAGCGCAGGCTGACAGGCAGGAGGAGGCTGTCATGATTCACATCAAACGAGCTCAAACAAATGATATCCTTCCTTATGCGGCGAAAACGTACAGACTGACAGAAAGAGAAATGAACGTCCTCGACTGCTTATTAAAGGGCCAGTCGACAAAGGAAATTGCGAGCACGTTATTTATTTCACCCCATACCGTTCATGATCATGTGAAAGCGATGCTGCAAAAGACGAATTTAAGTAGCAGACGTATGCTTGTTTACTTTTTCTCCAATATATAAAAAAGCGGCTACCGCACTGGTAGACCGCTCTCTCTTTTTATTTTCCTAAAACCAGCTCATGCAGCACATGTGCTACTCCGGCTTCATTATTAGATTTTGTTACAACATCTGCTACAGCTTTGACATCATCAATGGCATTTCCCATAGCGACGCCGCAGCCTGCAAACTCTACCATTGATATGTCGTTCCCGTTGTCACCAATGGCCATGACTTCTTCACGAGGAATTCCCAGCTCCTTCGCTAGAAGCTTCACAGCATTTCCCTTACTCACATCAGGATGCAAGATTTCAAGGAAGAAATCTGTACTTTTCACCATCATATACTTTTCCTTCACTTCAGACGGGATGGCTTGTATCGTTTTTTCCAAACGTTCTGGCTGATCAATATACATCATTTTCGGAAGTCTCATCGATGAATCTGCCTCTTCAACAGGCATATATTTCAGCGGCAGCTTTGTTAAATAGGCTTCATGCACTGTGTATTCACTAATATCGCGATTCGGTGTGTATAAATTGACCGAATCGAAATAATGCATCGGTGTATCCAGCTGACGGCTCAATTCATATAAAGAAGTTAAGTCATCATAGGATAATGTCAGCTCTGACACCACTTCATTTGTATGGCTGTTTTGAACAAGCGCTCCATTATAGGCGATCACATAATCTCCCTCTTGATCAAGCTGAAGATCAGTTAAATAGCGATTTACCCCGCCAATTGGCCGGCCTGTACATAAAACAATTTTAATTCCTTCTGCCTTTGCCTGTTGAATGGCTTCAAACACTTCATCCGGCACCATATGTTGATCATTTAATAACGTACCATCCATATCAATTGCGACTAATTTATACATTCACTGGTCCCCTTTTCTCAGCAAAAACGTGCTGTCACTATTTTGAGCCACCATTCCCATGATGACAGGTTATTTCATTACTATTTACCTATTTTAGCCTATCGTTTTTTCTTCACGCTGTCTACTTGTTCATATCTGTAACAAATATCACATGAGTCTACTCTATTATAACGTATTCTATTCATCGTGCTGATCCCCCATTTACAACAAGTAAAATAGACCAATTGTTTAGCACTATAGAATGTTTTGAAACTAGCAAATCTAATTGTATGATGGATAGCAAAGAAAGGAGGTGCAGGGAATGATTACGTTTACGAGAGGTAAATTGTCAAAGATGTCTGGAGTACATATTGAAACCATTCGTTTTTACGAAAATGAAGGGGTGCTCCCAGAGCCCAAAAGAGCGCATAACGGCTATCGTCTATATGATAAAAAATATGTACTCATGCTATCATTTATCACCGAAGCGAGAAAGCTAGATTTCTCCCTTAAAGAAATTCGTGAAATTATCAAATCACTTTTCGAAAAACAGTCAAAAACAGAAGCTGAACAGCTGCTCGAGCAAAAAGTCGAAGATATTCAACACTCTATTCAAGAGTTAAAAAAAAGGAAGGCAGCTATTCAATTGTTAACAAAGCAAACATTAGCAAACATCAGCTGATTGTAAGGGCTACCAAAGGTGTGCCGGTCTTGGTCACTGGCACACCTTCGCTCAGGTATCTCATTACACGTCCAATGAAAACATCGGTTATACTAGAGACAGCTTAAACGAGTGGAAGGGGTTTTGGAGAATGAACATCGCAACCATTGGATCAGGTATCATTGTGGAAGGCTTCCTGCAAGCCATTGACCAGCTCGAAGGTGCTTCTTGCCACGCTGTCTATTCAAGAAAGGAAGAAACGGCAAAGAAGCTCGCAGACAAATTTGGGGTGCAGACAACTTATACGGATCTAACCGCTATGCTAGAAGATCCTCACTTAGAAGCCGTTTACATCGCGTCACCGAATCGTTTACATAGCGAGCATGCAACAGCTGCATTGAAACACGGAAAACATGTGATATGCGAAAAGCCTTTCACCTCAAATGTTAAAGAGCTGGAAGCCTTAATCGCTCTCGCAAAGGAAAAGCAGCTTCTCCTATTTGAAGCCATTACGACCGTTCATATGCCAAACTATCATTTAATCAAAAAGCATCTTCATCAATTAGGTAAAATCAAACTGGTTCAATGCAACTATAGTCAATATTCAAGCAAATATAATCAGCTACTAGCCGGCGAAACGCCAAATGTCTTTAACCCTGCGTTCTCTGGAGGAGCGTTGATGGATATTAATATCTATAATGTCCATTTCATCATGAACCTATTTGGATCACCAGAGCAGGTCCGATATCAGGCAAACCGCCATCCAAACGGTATTGACACATCTGGTGTTTTGACGTTCACTTACAATGATTTTATTGCGACAAGTGTGGGCAGTAAGGATACAAGCAGCATGAACTTTGCATTGATTCAAGGAGAAAAAGGCTTCATTCATGTGAAAAATGGGGCGAATGGATGTGAGGAAGTGCTGCTGCATGTTGATGACAGGGTCGTCTCACTCAATGCACAAACGAATCCAAACCGTCTGTTTTATGAGGCTGAAGCTTTCCAGCATATTATTGAAACAGAAAATCACGAACAATGCTATGCATGGCTTGATGAAAGTCTCTCCGTGATGAAAGTCCTTGACGCTGCAAGAAAAGATGCAGGTATTGTTTTCCCAGCAGATCAATTTTAATGAAAAAACCGCCTTCGACGAGAGGGCGGTTTTTGACGATTAAATACTCTTTGAATACGCCACAAGACGCTGAGACATGTGATTCACTTCATCGACTGCAGCGTTCACCTGCTCTGTTAAAGCAGCCTGAGTTTGCGTAAGAGCTGTCATATTCGAGATATTTTCAAGAATTTCATCAATTTGTGTTTTCATATCCGTTAAACTAGATTCGATATTTTCCGTTGCATTGGCACTATGCAGCGCCAGCTTTCGCACTTCATCTGCAACGACAGAGAATCCGCGGCCTTGTTCACCAGCTCTAGCCGCTTCAATCGCAGCATTTAGACCAAGCAGGTTCGTTTGGTTCGCCACTTCTTTAATTAAGTCAGAAATATTTTTCGTCTCATCTGCACTATTTTTTGCTAAGTGGGCGGCAGACGTTGACTGCTCTTGAGCAACAGCAAGCTCCTGTGCTTGATTTGTCACAGAGCTAATGCCCGATACCATCTCACTAATAGAACTTGAAAGCTGTTCTACTTGTGAAGCCATTTCATCCGCTGTTTTCTCTTTGTTTTTTTCTAACGTGATGTCACGAATAGTTCCTGCCACACGAAGAGGAACACCTTTTTCATCACGAATGGTTTCACCACCCGCATGATACCAGCGGTACTCACCATTTTTACTCTGTAATCTGTAATCAATGTCGAATGGTGTGCGGCCAGAGTGGTCATTTAAATGATCTGCAAAAGCTTGGAGTGCCATTTCTTGATCCTCAGGATGCAGACGATCGCTCCAGCTGCTCAGAACATTCGGGAAATCTTTTTCATCCGTAAAGCCAAGAGTTGATCTGAACTGCGGAGACCACCAGAATTCGTTATTTGGATTGACTGGATCACCGGCCTCTACCACCATGTCCCAAGGGGCTTCAACAAGCGCACGGTTGATTAAGTCATATCTTGTGACGAATGCTTGCAGCTCTTCTTCTTTCAATTTCTGATCATGAATATCAAAAAGAGCTCCAGCCACACGAAGAGGGACACCATTTCGATCACGAACGGTCGTTCCAGTTGCTTTGAACCAGCGATAATCTCCGTTTTTTAACTTTAAGCGATATTCGATATCATACGGCGTACGCCCCGAATGGTCCAATAAATGCGAAGCAAATGCATCTAATGTATATTCTTGTTCATCCGGATGTATTCGAGATGCCCAGCTGTCTAATAGATTTGGAAAATCGTGCTCATTTTGAAAGCCGAGCATTTTGCGGAATTCATCCGTCCATGTGAATTCATTCTTTGGATTAACTGGATCTCCAGCGATAACGACCATATCCCATAAGCCAACTTTAATGGCTTTTGTCACTAATTCCACCCTCATTTGAATATTTTCATTGGCATCCTGCATCTTTTGCAAAGCTTCATTAATTTGCGCTACCGCTTCTATCGTTTGGCTTGAAGAGAATGCAGCAGTGTCTAGTCTTGCTGAAAGGTCTCCTTTTTCGATTTTTTCTATTAATTGGCTGCTTTCACTCAGAAGGATTTCAGACGATGAATCATTTCCTTTTCTCTTAAACATCTTTCATAACTCCTTTCAACTTTTACGTTTTTGAAATATTTTACAGTTATAAACAATTCTTTATTAGGACTTTAGTAATACAAAAGATATATCGACAAAAACAGACAATTGTTTATGTCATAATGAAGGCAAATGTTTATTTTTTCATGGGATTTCATATGTTGGATTTGGATGAAGGAAGTGTTTTATGGAGTTATGTGGGTAAAATGATAGAATCAACCTCTGTTTTTGTCTGAAAAATCTCTTTTTTTATATTGACACTGACGTCTTGAAAAAAGAAAATGGAACATAAGCATTTTTAAAAAAGGAGAACGTCATGAGCGCGAATCAGGAGCAACAAGAATTAAAAAAGCTTTTATCACCGCGTCACATTCGCATGATTGCGATGGGCGGGGTCATTGGTACAGGAATCTTTAAAGGAAGTGCCGATACAATTGGTTTAGCAGGTCCTGGGGTGATCTTTTCCTATGTATTTGCAGGATTGCTGCTCCTTATTGTGATGGCAGCATTAGCCGAAATGGCCATTGTGTACCCGGGAAATAATCTACGCGACCTTATACAAATTGCGCTTGGTCAACGTTTTTCATTTGTCGTCGGCTGGGTTTACTGTTTTATGTGGCTCACTGTATGTGTCATTGAGATTATTGCAGCTGGCAGTCTGCTTCAATACTGGCTGCCGAACGTACCGCTATGGTCACTATGTTTACTTTGCTCACTCTTAGTCATCGGAATTAACTTAAATAATGTAAAATACTTTGGTGAAATTGAATTTTGGTTCGCTGGAATGAAGATTTTCGTTATTATTGTCTTTATTATTCTCGGTGCAGCATTATTATTTGGGATCATTCCAAACGAACAAAGCACACCAGCGCTTACCAACTATCAACACTTCGTCCCGAACGGATGGGGAGCGATCTTTGCATCACTTTTAGTGGTTATTTTCTCTTATGGAGGCTCTGAATTGATCGGGCTGACCATTACTGAAACAAAGGATGCGGAGAAGGTCTTGCCTGGAGTAGTCAAAAGTATGATGTGGCGGATTATCTTATTCTACACATTGCCGATTTTGATCATCTGCGGACTCATTCCTTGGAATCAAATTGACCCAAATAACAGTCCTTTTGTCCAAGTCTTCTCTGCTGCTGGTATGCAAGGCGCCTCTCACTTCATTAATTTCGTCTTGATTACAGCCGTTCTATCTGCGGCGAATTCTGGAATTTATGGAACGACGAGAATGATTCATTCTCTTTCTAAATCAGATGGCGGGCCGAAAAAGCTGGCACAGGTCAACAAAAGAGGCGTACCCATTTTGAGTTTATGGGTCACCGTTCTATTTCTTCTCATTGGAACATTCTTTGCTTACTTATATCCGGACCAAATTTTCAGCTATATGCTGGCTATTCCTGGTTTTGCGGTTTCACTCATTTGGATCAGCATTTGTATGGCACATCTAAAGCTGCGTCCAAAATATCCACAGGAGCCGTATTTCAAAGTGTGGCTGTTTCCGTATTTGACTTTATTTGCAGGTCTTGTACTCAGCTTGAGCTTTGTTTTGTTCCTATTCAGACAAGAAAACCTGCCTAGCTCCATTATCAGCATCGGCTTCTTAGTCGCTGCCATCATCGCTTCATTCTTAATGAAAAAGAAGGCTTAAACGCCAAAACCCGCCGAAATGGCGGGTTTTTTCATGAGCTTCTATCTTCTGTTACTTCAAAATTAACCGATGCTTTTGGAATGCCGTTGATGATAATCGTTAAAGTATGGATTCCCTCATAGTGCTTTCTCGTCGTCATATTTTGAAAGGACTGTGACCTGACGAATTCTCTATGTAACGCTGCACTTGTTTCAAACTCTGTGATTTTAAATACCTTTTGGTTGCGGGTACCCCGAGCTTTGACATAATCTATGGCATACTCTACACGCAGCTTTAGTGACTTAGCAGCTTGAAGTGTAAATTGAAAGGTCATTTTCTCTCCAATACGAATGGGATTTTGCTCTACCTTCAAATCCGTTACTTGAACAGATGGATCATCCCCATAACCAAATAAAGCCATGATATTTGGATCGCCTTTTTTTAGTAAGGTACGGGATGCATGTTTGATGATCCAGTTCGTATGTTCGTTCATTCCATACCAGCTTTTAGCCGTCTTCTTCATCAAATCAGGCTGAATTGCAGAAATATCATTTAAGTGGTTCGCTACACTTTTTTGCACATACCGCGCTGGGTCCGACTTCAAGTTTTCTAATATAGGCAGCGTAACCGAAGGGTCCTTTTTAAGTGCAGGAACAGTTAATCCCCATGGCAAACGTGGTCTGCACCCTTCACTAGCCAGCCGCCGAATATGTTCATTTTGATTCTGTGACCATACAAGCATTTGCGCGAGCATTTTCTCTTGATCCTGAATTAGAAAAGGCCGAACAGCAAATTCAGAAGTGGAAAAAGACGTAAAGAATTCGAGCGCCTTGATCGAGATATCCCAATGTGCTAGACCATACGTTTCGACGTAGTCTGGAAATACAAGCGCACTAAGTCCTGAAAAATGCGGGGCTGTCTGACGCAGCACCTCAATTGCCTGCTCATAATCCTTAGGTAGACAGGCATGCATTGATTCAGTGACTCTTCTCATTCTGCCTTTTAACTCCAGCTGCTCCCAATCCTTTTGGAGCACAAGCCGTTGGAATTCTTCAGCATCAAATCCAGTCGACGCTTGTGCAAGTTTCTCGGCTAATTCTGCAATAAATAATTCATGATAAACGTGTTTTAATGGTTCGATCTTGTCCGCCTCCCACATCTCAATATCTTCATTTTACCCCAATCTGAAAAAGGTGGTATGGCTAAAAGCAAAAACAGCCCCATTCCGAAGAATCAGGCTGTTGCGTTTCGCTATATAAACATATTAATGATCATAATAAATGCAATAGCACTAACAGAAATAATTGTCTCCATAGCCGTCCATGTCAAAAACGTTTCTTTAATGGTCATACCAAAATACTCTTTAATCAGCCAAAAACCAGAATCATTGACGTGAGACAAAATCAACGAACCCGCCCCTGTAGCTAACACTAGAAGCTCTCTGCTCACATCCGGCATAGATGCAGCAATCGGTGCGACAATACCAGCTGCGGTCATCATGGAGACCGTAGCAGATCCTGTTGCCACACGAATAACCGCAGCAATCAGCCAGCTAAGCAAAATTGGCGAGATCGGCGAGTGTTTGGCTAAATCTGCAATATAATCACCGACACCTGAATCGATAAGCACATTATTGAAAGCCCCGCCTGCTCCAATGACAAGCAGAATGGAAGCGATCGGACCTAAGCACTCATTACTAAAGGAAAGCACCCGGTCACGGCTCATACCTTGCACAAAGCCAAGACTGAAGAAAGAATACACGGTTGCAATCAGCAGTGCTGTAATTGGATCTCCAATGTACTTGAATATCTGAAACCATAAACTGTCCTCTGGTAAAATAATATCTGCCAGTGTGGCAAGAAGCATTAGAATCACTGGCACCAAAATCGTAAACATCGTATTTGCAAAGCCGGGAAGTTTTCGATCTTCATTGCGTTCAGTAAATTGCTTTCTCAGCAGCTCCGGAACTGGTTTATGAATCCGTTTTCCAATCCACTTTCCATACAGCGGCCCAGCAATAATAGCTGTCGGTAAACCGACAATAATGGAAAAGAAAATGGTTTTCCCCACGTTGGCATGATAGATGCCGACAGCCGCCATGGCAGCTGGATGAGGCGGCACAAGACCATGAACGACAGACAAGCCAGCAATGAGCGAAATCCCAATTGTCACGAGCGAGATGCCCGTTTCAATCGCAATCGTAAACAATAAAGGAATGAGAAGAACGAATCCGACCTGGAAAAAGACAGGTATCCCCACAATAAAGGCAACAAACATCATTGCCCAATGCACATTTTTTGTCCCAAACCGGCCGATTAATGTGTGAGCGATCCGCTCAGCTCCACCTGATTCAGCCATCATTTTCCCAAGCATGGTGCCAAGCGCTAGAACTATGGCCAATAATGATAACGTATTGCCTAACCCTGTTTTAATGGATTGAATGATTTCCTGCAGGTCCATCCCTGTGGCAAAGCCGACTAACATAGAAGTAATAATTAAACTCACAAACGGATTCAACTTAGCAACTGTTATGAGGATGAGTAAAAGGACAATTGCTGCAATCACGATGAATAAAAGCATGCTCTCCCACCTTTTCCCTGATGTTTAATGATTTTGTTTTAATTGCAGCGCACTGATGACATCAAATTCATCCTTCAGTTTGTCATAGAGGCGCTCATATAAGTAAAACAATTCTATGTATGTTTCATTGTTCTCCATATTTGGTTCATGACGGGCAGAGATTCGAATCCAATCTTGAACCTCTTCTATCTCTTCCATATAACCTAAACTATGAAGTGCGAGGACAGCCGCCCCAAGTGCTGATGCCTCGTAGCTTTCTGGAACAAGTACTTCCCTGCCCATCGTATCCGCTAAAATTTGCCGCCACAGCGGAGATCGCGCAAAACCGCCCGATGCCCTGACATCCTTTGCTGAACCGGTTAAATCCCTTAAGGCAACACCGATTGAGAAAACACTCATAATGACGCCTTCTAACACAGCTCTTATAAAATGCTCCCGCTTATGCTGAAGACCGATCCCAAAGAAAGTACCTCTCGCATTTGGATTCCAATAAGGTGCACGCTCACCCGTTAAAAATGGCAGAAACAGCAGCCCCTCTGAGCCGGCTGGAACTTTTTTCGCGATATCAATCATCAGATCGTAAGGATCCACTCCAAGGCGCTTTGCTACCTCCACCTCCGAGGATCCAAATTCATCCTTCAGCCATCTCAGCATGATTCCGCCATTATTCGTCGGTCCTCCAACCACCCAATGCTTATCAGTCAGCGCATAGCAGAACGTTCTTGATTGTTCATCTGTGATTGGTTTGTCCACGACCGTACGGACTGCACCGCTTGTCCCAATCGTGACAGCCACCTCCCCTTTTCCAATCGCTCCCACACCTAAATTCGCTAGAACCCCATCATTCGCACCAACCACAAATGGTGTATCTTCCGCAATACCCATTCGCAGGGCGATCTCTGGCTGAAGACCTCTCAGCTGATGCGTCGTCGGAACAAGTTCAGACAATTGATTGGCTTTAATTCCAGTAATACGAAGCGCCTCTTCATCCCATTGAAGCGTTTCCAATCGGAACAGCCCTGTTGCTGAAGCAATTGAATAATCGACCACATACTGGCCAAAGAAATGATAAAGAATATATTCTTTGATGGAAATAAATTTCGCTGCCTTCTTGAAGACATCAGGTGCCATTTCCTTGAACCACCTTATTTTTGAAAGCGGTGACATTGGATGGATCGGTGTACCGGTTCTTTTATACACTTGGAAGCCATCCATGTCCGAAATGATTTGCTTCGCTTGTTCTGCACTTCTGTTATCTGCCCAAATGATACTGTTCGTTAACGCCTTGCCATCTTTATCCATCACAATCAAGGAATGCATCGCTGTACTAATTCCGATGCCTATGAGACGTTTTGCATCAAATGCTGCTTTCGTCAACACACCTCTTACACTTGCAATGACAGCTTCTAATATATGTTCAGGGTCCTGTTCAACCCATGCTGGTTGGGGCTGAATGAGATCATAAGGAACCGAATGCTTTGCTATCACTTTCCCCTGTTGTCCAAACAGAACCGCCTTTGTACTTGTTGTTCCAATATCCAAACCAATTACCGCCTGGTTTCCCTTCATCTGTATCACGCCCAATCATTGATTTGAAATCATATTTACTGTTTTCATATACCTGTTAAATCCCATTATAGGAATAATTTTTTCGACATTCAACGACTGAAAAGAAAATTTTTTTCACTTAAAAGCTCACAATCGTTACCACAACAGCATTTTTCATTAATAGAAAAATTTATTTTTGAAACCATTACACCCTTTTTTGTGAAATGGTTTCTCTCATTTGTTTTAAATTCGATAAAGTTTCCTGCTGCCTTAAGTGAGCAAGTGCAAAGTATAGTACGTCAATGACAGTGAGCTGAGCAAGTCTTGCAGACATCGCCTCTGTTCGAAAGGCCGTTTCCTGCGTCGATGTATACAATGTAACATCAGCAAGCTGGCTTAATGGAGAGCGCTGATAGCTTGTAATACCGATGGTTTTCGCGCCTTTTTCCTTTGCTGTTTTCATCGCATCGAGTAAATCTTTATTCCGGCCAGAATGAGATATACCGATCACTGTACTGTGCTGGTCGAGAAGACCGGCAGACATCGCTTGAAAATGAGAATCGGTGTGAACAATACAGTTGATGCCTGTCCTCATAAATTTATGAAAAGCGTCTGTTGCAATGAGGCCAGACCCGCCACTCCCATAAAACTCTAAGCGCTTTGCTTCATGAATGAGTTGTATGGCTTTTTCTACATCTTCTGGATTCAACAATTGAAAGCTATCCTTTAATGCGGATATATTCGCCTGAAAAACCTTTTGCATAAAAACGGCCGTATCATCATCAAGACTCATTTCTTCGTCTACATAATCAGGCTTTGTTTGATCTATTTCCTGGGCAATTGCAATCTTCAAATCTTGAAAGCCCTCAAATCCAAGCCTTTTACAAAGACGAAAAATCGTTGCCTCTGAGCTCGCTGTCTTTTTGGCAAGCTCGACAATAGATAAATGAATAATGTCGCCAGGTTCACTCGTAATATGTTCTGCTATTCCTTTCAGCTTTGGCGGCAACCCTCTGCTTGCTGCTCGTATTTTTTCAATACTACTTAAACTGACAGAAGCCAATTGACTTCACTCCTTCCTTTTCATGCGAGCGCATACATTTCCTCATGTTCCCATCTTATAAAAAAGAAGCCTGTTTGCACAGACTTCTTTTTTATGAATTCATCGTTTTGATCAATAAATCAAAAAAAGCTTCAGCATCTACATCCATACACACTTGGACATTGCGCTCCTTCTGCCATTGGTGCTGAAAATCACAGATCATTTGACCGTCACAAAACTCACTCTTCGTCTCTACTTCTACATGAAAAGCCTGTGTGCTTACAAGCTCCTTGTTAATGGCAAGACTTACAGCAAGCGGATCATGCATGGCACACGCCCACACACCATTGCGCTCAAAATAGCGCTGGCGGTAAATGCTTGTACTCTCTCTGATGTAAGCTGCCAACGTTTCATTTTGAATGGCATCGATTCTCCCATCTGTTAACAAGACCTGTCTCGTGACATCCAACCCTACTTGAGTCAATGAAGGGAACCCAGCCTCCAGCACCAATTTTGCCGCTTCTGGATCTGCATATGTATTAAATTCCGCAACCGGTGTGACATTCCCCTGTCCCTGCACGACTCCCCCCATAAAAATGACCTCTTTCACGTGATGAATCAGCTCAGGGCATTTTTTTACCGCAAGGGCTAAATTCGTTAAGGGCCCTGTCAACACAATCGTGACCTGCTTCGAATACTGCAGCACTTGTTCAATGATAAAATCAGGCGCAAAACCAGCATCTGCGGTCTTCTTAGGCCAGGCATCCTTTAAAGCGCCGCCAATTCCATCCTCACCGTGTACCCGATGTTCATAATGAGGTGCTCTTAAAAGAGGGGTTGCTGAACCTTTGATGACAGGAATGTTATCTGCCTCAACCAGCTCAAGCACTTTACACGTATTCAAAGTAGCGGTATCGACAGACACATTCCCGCACACCGTTGTAATCCCCAACATATCAAACTGCTTACTTTTCACTGCCAGCAAAATCCCAATCGCATCATCGATTCCAGTATCTACATCCAAGATCAATTTCTTTGTATTTACCATGGGTGAAATCTCTCCCTTGTTTGTAAGTGTTGTTAGGTGAATGATAGCATATGCCTGTTTCAACTATTTAGGGAATATTAGCAGGTTGATCTTATTACTCTTTTTCTCCAATGTCCTTTAGATACTGTTCACGTTCCTTTTTAGAGAGACTATTCAAAAAATCTTCTTTCACTTGCGGATCAAAATCATCCCAGTTCTCAAAGCGATCTGATAAATCAGGGGAATGACTCATCGAACCTATTTCATTAGATTTGTATATTAATGATGCAGAAAAATGGTATTTATCAGGCTCATTATTTATATATCCATCAACTGTGACATAACCCATAGGGCTTATAGATACATTTTTTTTAAATGTGATGGTTTTGATAAAATTGTGAATATCTTCTTCGTGTAAACGTTCTTCAATTTTTGGTTTCATCTTTTCTGCGAATTCTTCGGCCTTTTCTTGATCGCTTTTTTCTTTTACCTCTACATCTACATTTGATTGACTTTGCTTATTGTGCTGAACGATTAACGAAATCACTGAGACAAGAATGATCACAACTAATACAGCAACAAGTTTTATTGTATTTTTCATATCTAGCACTTCCACCTTTTTATGAATGAAACATAAAAAAACAGGTACATAAATACCTGCTTTACTTTTTTTCTCCAATGTCTCTCAGATACTGTTCACGTTCCTTTTTAGAGAGACTATTCAAAAAATCTTCTTTCACTTGCGGATCAAAATCATCCCAGTTCTCGAAACGGTCTGATAAATCAGATGAAATGCTCATAGAACCCACTTCTTTAGATCTATATTCTAAAGATGCAGAGAACTCAAATCTTTCTGGTTCATCATTCACGTACCCTCTAATTCTTATATAACCCATTGGATTAATGGTTACTCCCTTTTTAAAAGATATGGTTTCGATAAAATTATGAATATCCATTTTACGTAAACGCTTTTCTATATTCGGCTTCATTTCCTCTGCGAACTCTTCTGCCTTCTGTTGTTCATTTTTCTCTTTTTCTTCCACGATAACCTTTCCTCCAGATTCATTTTTTTGAGATTGCTTACCATTTAAAAGAATCAGTGTAACTGAAATGATAGCAATAATTATCAAGACAATTATAATCGAAATTTTATTTCTCATATGAAATATCTTCCACCTCTTAAAAGTTATAATATTCTTCTTTAGAGATTACTTAAATACTACACATATTATAGATATTTATATCTTTCTATAATATAATATATATGATAAATATTACAGGAGTGTAAAAATTGACCACAAAAAGCTCAATTAAACAACTTAGCGATAAAGATTATAATGATATATCTTCAGAGTCTTATGATATTAACAATTATTCCCACCAGAAAGATATACGCTTAAAAAGCGGTAAAACCATGTATGTCGTCGACCATATAGAAACAAAAAAAGGCCTTAATGCACTAACCCTTGTCTCGAGAGAAGATTATCGTAACTCAAACAAAGGCAAAGACCTCACCAAAATCAAAAACGCCGTCATCGCCTACCGTGGCTCAGAACCGATTGGTGCAGACCAATATAAAGATACCATTAAAAAACATGGAAAAAAAGAGTCAGATGATCTTCTTTCTACCATTTTGACGAAGCTGCCTCCTTTTAGTCGGTCGAAGGGTTCACAGGAAGTGACGACTAAGTTGACAACAGGTACAACCGCCTATACAAATGAAATTGTTCAAGATTGGATGGTTTCGGATACAAAGTATCTGATTAAAAATATCCCATTTGAGCATGGTGCAGAGAATCAAATGGTTCAAGCGGATCGGTATGCGAAAGAAATCCATAAGAAAATGCCGAATGCGAAGATGTATGTCACAGGGCATTCACTCGGCGGGTCAAATGCTTCCTATGTTCTTGTCAAAAATGATTTTATTCAAGGCGGGGTCACCTTTGAGAATCCGAATATTTACCCAAATCTATCGGATGGTCTACAAGCTAAAGCATTAAAAGGCGATTACCGCAGTAGATTAACAGAATATATCAATCTCAATGACGGGCTTTCTCTTTTAAATCGGCATACGACAGAAATCGGTCGAGTGAAAGTGATGTATGATGCCGCTCTCCCTGAAGGCGTCGATTACTCCGAGGACTCCTCAAAAGCCGTCCAATTCATAAAAGACCTCCTCAATCGGGCAATGAGTGTGAATCCTTCACTGGATGCGAATTTATTTCTTGAAGCCCTCGCTGGCAGCCATGGATTAGATCGTTATACCTTTTCGCCAGATGGCTCCGTTCAAACCATTGATGATATGTTGAAAAAAAATCCTTCTCTTACTACGGCCATGTTACAACAGTTGGGTCAATCTAATGTTGATCCGCATAGTGTAGTGGCGATTTTAATTAAGTCCCACGTTCTCATGAACACAGGGCGTAAATTCTCGACATATGCTGATCACCATATGCAGCAAATCATTCGCAAAATTGAGAAACTCGATGACAAAGTAGATCAATCGGTAGAACGAGTTCGTTCGAGATACAAACAAATTGTCGGTTTCGGTTCGTATGATCAGCTGACGGCTTCAGATGTAGATGCCGTGATTCGCCACTTAAAAACAGAAGGTCTTGAAAATGAGTTCTATTCGGTCAAAAAGTATGATACAGCGATAGATAGCGCTATGAATATGAAAAGGTGGATGGACTCAATATCAGATGATATGAGCGATCTTGGAAAACAATACCACAATGCAGATACAGCCCTGGCAAAGAACATGGGTATTTCTTAAGGAGTACGATAAATGGAATTTTCAAAGAAACAACCAACAGATGCAGATCGTTTTTTGCAAAGAATGACAGATACGCATACATCAAGCTCCATCTTCTCAAAAGCAAACTTTGACACGGAAGACATGACACCAGCAGAGCTGGCAGCTTTGAAAGCAAAGATCAAAGAAGAACAGAAAACAGCACTTATCAGAGCCATCCGGCATCAGCTTCAAAATGAGTTTGCAGATGACCGTCAAGAAGCGGAAAAAATTTTAGATCTAATTGATGAACTTCAGATCAAAGTGTATACACATCAAAATCGCATCCAAACACATATGTCAGGTCAAGCCATTGATGCCTTAATAGAAAAAATTGAACAAAGACTCAAGTTCTACGAAATGAAAGAAGATGTTCGTTCCGCCATCAACTCGATTGGCATTTAGATGAACCTTCCATCCGATGAATCTTTTCCCCGCCTCACTCGTATATACTAAAAGAGTGATTGATTTGAAAGGAGATCTGTTTGTGGGATATATTCTGTTATTTTCGGTTGTGATCGGTCTTGTCCTGACCCTTTTGCTCACACCAATTAGGTTGATTATAAGAAAGAAAGGAACAGAACAGCAGGTGCCGTTCATGTGGATTGCTGGCCTTGCTTTACTGTTTATGATCGGTATTTTTGTTTTCTATTACATCACCAATTTAGATCGGAACCCTTCCTCCCTATGGCTGATTGGTCTTGTTGTGACAGCAGCAGGCGCCTTTTTGTCAGTTGGATTGGAGCGTAAAATCAAAGGCGTGCTGTTCCTTATTCTATTACTGCTCGGTGTTTACATGGCGACAGCTTTTCTATTCAATGCGAATGAGAAATTCGATGTCTCCAAAATGGAGCAAAAAGTAGAAATCAAAGCGTTTGAAGAGACAGAAACACCTGCGAGTGTACCACCTCAATTTGCCCGTAATAAAATGAAGAAATCGTTCGGACAGGTTCCAAATACAAGCTACTATGAGCTTGGCAGCTTGCAAATTCAGAAGGTCAACGGTGAGTATGTTTACATCGCTCCGGTGGAATTCTCGGACTTCTTTAAATGGATTCGTGCAGGCAGCACGCCGGGTTACTTTACATTAAGCGCGACTGACTCATCTGCTAATCCAAAGTTCGTGAAGACGGAGATGGTTTATACGCCTTCCTCCTATTTCAACAAAGAAATTGAGCGGCATATCCGTCTCCAGTACCCAGATTTGATTTTCTACGGCGATACACAGCTGGAAATCAATGATGACGGCAAGCCTTATTACATTCAAACGTATGGCGATTTCATCTCTGCACGAAACGGCTTTAAAGCTTCCGGTGTGGTCGTTGTTGATGCCAAAACGGGTGCCACGAAGAAATATGCTCTAGATCAAGTACCTGCCTTTATCGACGGTGCTGTTTCACCAGAGGCGGTCAGTCTGCAAAACAGCTATTTCGGAAACTATATTCACGGGTTCTGGAACAGTATGTTTGGGAAGTCAGATGTAAAGCTGCCTTCCGATGAAGGAACGGAAGCCAATGTGAGCCCAGTGTTTGATTCAAAAGGAGATATGTATTACTTTACAGATTTCACAAGTCCGAAAGAGGGTGTTGATTCCATGCTCGGATATGCCCTCACAAATGCCCGAACAGGAAAAGCGACTTATTATACCGGAAATCTTGAAGAATCCTATATGGATTCTCAGGGCGCTCTGCAAATTATTGAGAAACGATTCATCGAGAAGAAATGGAAAGGGCGCATGCCGATTCTCTATAATTTCTATGGTGAAGCCAGCTGGCTCACACCGGTTCTCGATTCAAATGGATTCCTGCAAAACTACTTTATCGTTTCTGCAGCCAATCCAGAAATCGCTGCGTACGCTTCTACACCAAACGAAGCACTGAGAGCCTATAAAACAGCTCTGCAAAAAGGCGGCGGTACCGTTAACAGCTCCTCTAAGCAAGAAAAGAAAGAAGCAGCAGGGAAGGTCAAACGAGTCTACAAAGAAAAGACCGGTGATTATACAACCGTCACCTTCCTGCTAGACGATGGAAAAAGCTACACTATGTCATCTGAAAAAGAACCTCTCGTCATCTATTTAAAAGAGGGCGATCAGGTCACCATGAAATATACAGATACAGGTGAAATCTTCCTTCCAGTCGATGTGCTTAAGATTAATGGGTTATAAAAACATACTCCATTATTTAAAAATCCGGGCTATTATTCTAGTCCGGATTTTTATTATATGTTTTTAACAAGCTTTTAAATTTTAATCGCATTATAATATGAAAAGGCCAACCAATAGGTTTAAACGATAAGAATATTACAATCGGTATTGCAAAAAGAATATATAACTTTAGCCAATGTTGTTGAGAGATGGACTCTAACCACGTGGTGAAATGGAAGTGATTTAATATATAAATTACAGGCAAATGTAGAATATATATTTGTAAGGTTCGCTGCCCAATTACAGTAAATATTGTTTTAGATTTAGGAACGATCAACAAACAAGCTGTTGATAGCAGCACAGCTAGAAGGTAAAAAAGCATACGGTAAACCCCACCGTATATAGGTTGTTTTAATACTTCATATGAGTTGCGTCCTGTTAAGAAACCCCTATATTGATATATATTTTCAATGTTAAAATACACAACTAAAAAAGATATTATGAAAACCATCAGAGAAAAAATCTTCAGCTTTTGGGAAGAAAGAAAAGTTACAAATTTATTTTGGTCCATGTAATAACCTAGTATAAAAAACGGGAAAAATACTATGACTCTAGATAAAGCTAAATAATCACCCACAAAAGAGTCATATCCAATAAAAATTCCTGATAACACTGATATTAATATTAAATATACAGGTTTAATTTGTTTTAACACATAGATTAAAATAATCCAGATTGACATAGCAAGTAAATACCATGGAACATTACTCTCGTTGAATGTATTAAATTTCACTTCCTCAACTGCAAATCCATATTTAAAAAGTAGATACAGCATAACTTCAAATAATAGATAAAGCATAAAATAAGATATTACTTTTTCAACTTTAAATCTATCACTATTAACAGTAGATTTAATGAAGTACCCTGATAAAAATATAAATAATGGCATATGGAACATATAAATGAAAAAATATATAAATTTCATATTTGTAGAAGTATTCACATAAAAATCTGCCATATGACCTATTACTACTAAAGTAATAAGTAAAGCCTTTACATTATCTAGTTTAAAATCTCTATTACGTATCAATTAGTTAATCTCCCTTGTACTATCATATTTTACAAATTACTGTATACTTTCAAAAGCTCTATTTAAAATGGTTATTTCACTCGTGTGTTTCCCTCTTTTAACAATTCAACGAGCAATTCCTTATTTTTATTTCCCCCGGTCATCGGTGACTCAACATAGGAGAATTTTCGTTTGAAATCCATGCCTCTCACAGAAATAACAGCCAATTCACCGCCAATGCTGCCTCGCTGGAGGACATATTTAGATAAAACAGAAAGACCCATTCCGTGGATTACAGCTTCTTTAATGGCTTGATTGCTGCTAAAGGTCACAAAGGTTCGTGCTTTCAGTCCATTTGATTTCAGGACATGCTGTAAATATTCTCCTGTCCCTGATCCCTCTTCTCTCGTGATCCATGTTTCGTTTTGTAATTGATCAATGGTGACATCTTTTTTCTTGGCAAAAGGATGATCTAATGGCGCCACAATATACAGCTCGTCCTCTAGAAAAGTTTCTACAGAAAGCTCTTTGTCATTGGTTTGTCCTTCGATCAAACCGATATCGACATGGAATAAACGGACGTGTCCGGCGATCGCCTCTGTATTATCAATGACCACCTCAATATCAACATGCGGATAGAGCTGATGAAACTCCGCCAATATTTGCGGCAGCACATACTCACCAATTGTGAAACTCGCCCCGATGGTCAGCTTTCCTCTTGCCAAATGATGATGCTCATAAATGTCCTGCTTCGCCTGTTCATAGAGACGAATGATTTGTTTTGATCGATGGTATAGCATATCCCCTGTTGGTGTAACGGTTAATTGCTTTGGCGAACGATTCAGCAGAACGGTCTGGAATTCTTGCTCCAAGTTCTTAATATGAAGACTGACACTCGGCTGAGAAATCCGCAGCTTTTGGGCTGCTTTTGTAAAGTTCTTCTCCTCCACCACTGTCACAAAAGTCTTCAGTGCATCGTAATACATCGGTCCCTCTCCTATCAGAAATCTTAATCCAACACCTTACATATATATATCTTACTAATTCCTTTCCAGCACGTAAAGAACCTCCTAAACGAAAACAATTTAATAAAAATATTTACTAATTTTTTTAAAGACTCTATACTAAGAGGAGATATTTTCTATAGGAGGTGCTGATTTGGCAGCTAAAATAAAGGACATTGCAGAAAAAGCAGGTTTATCCATTGCAACGGTATCTCGCGTACTGAACCAAGATCCCAACCTATCTGTCACCGATCAAACACGCGAAAAAGTATATGCCGCCGCAGAAGCTTTGTCCTACCAAAAGAAGACATTCAAACATTCATTAAAAAAAATCGCCTTTCTCTATTGGATGACCGAAAAGGAAGAGCTTGAAGATATTTATTTTAAATCCATTCGACTCGGCATTGAGGAACTCACCAATACTCGGAGCTTAAATGTCACCGCTTACAATCCTTCTGATGGGCTTCATTCCATTGATCCTGCTACAGAAGGGATCATCGCCATCGGCCGATTTAAAACGTCAGAGCTTGACCAATTATATGCGGTCACTCCGCACATTGTCTTTATTGATACGACACCGGATGAAGATCGTTTTGATTCTGTAAAGCCGAACCTGAAACGAATTGTTGAAAAGATCGTCGATTCTTTTATCTTAAAAGAACACTCATCCATTGGATTCATTGGCGGCACAGATCTTGATCTCAATACGAATGTGCACATTCCAGATATTCGTGAAACGACTTTCCGTGAATACATGCTTGCCCGCCATATGCTTGATGAGCGATTGGTCTATATCGGCCACCATTTCTCAGTCGATGAAGGCTATGCGCTCATGATGAAGGCGATTGATGAGCTTGGTGATGATCTGCCCACCGCTTTTTGTGTCGCTAGTGACCCTCTTGCCATTGGCTGCTTACAAGCATTAAATGAGCGCGGATTTTCTCTGCCGAATCGCGTCAGCGTTTTTAGTATCAACGATATTCATGTATCTCAATATGTGTCGCCGCCGCTCACCACGTATCATATCCATACGTCATTACTTTGTGAGACAGCGATCGATTTACTTTTAGAAAGACTTGTGGACGGCAGAACATTGCCTAAAACTGTTCTGATTGCCTCAGAACCTGTTTTTCGAAAAAGCACCATATAATCAACTGGAAGCCCCTCCTAATGTGGAGGGCTTCTTTTCTCTCTATATGAGTAAAAAATTTTACTTAATAAATTTAATAAAATATGTTTACTTTTTTTACTTAAGTTGATATTCTCACATTAAGAAAGCGTTTTCTTATCATCTGTGAAAAAAGAACGAGAGGGGATTACCAATGAAAAAGGGAAAATGGGCGACATTATCAGCAGTCGTTGGTACTGCTGTGCTTCTGCTTTCAGCATGCGGGCCAGGAGATGACAATTCAAGCGGGAGTCAGCCAGCATCTACAGGTACAAAGACCTTGCTAGTATGGGAGGATGTCAAAAAGTCTGATGGGATTCAAGACGCTGTAAAAGAATTCGAAAAACAAAACGATGTGAAAATCAAAGTGGTCGAAAAAGCGTATGCTGACCAAATCGAAGCTCTCCGCCTTGATGGAGCAGCCGGGACAGGCCCAGACGTCATCACAATGCCTCACGATCAAATTGGATCAGCTGTCACTGAGGGGCTGTTACAGGAAATCAAGCCTGATCAAAAAGTAATCGATTCCTTTACAGACGAATCCATTCAATCACAAACGGTAGACGGCAAGCTGTATGGCCTTCCGAAATCCGTTGAAACGACTGTGCTTTTCTATAACAAAGACCTTGTCAAAAAGGCACCAACTACACTTGATGACTGGTATGACCTTTCGAAAAAGCTGACAAAAGACGGGAAATACGGTTTTGTTGCGAAATGGGATGAAATTTACTATGCACAAAGTGTGTTAGGCGGATCAGGGGGCTATATTTTCAAACAGAAAAGCGATGGCTCCTATGATGTGAATGATATTGGCCTGAACAACAATGGCGCCATCGAAGGCGGAAAATACATTCAAAAATTCTTTAGCGAAGGACTTTTCCCGAAAGGTATCATCGGTGAACAAGGAATCAATGTCCTCAACTCCTTATTCACAGAGAAAAAGGCGGCAGCTGTCATTTCTGGTCCATGGTCATTTGGTCCATATAAAGAAGCTGGAATTGACTATGGCGTAACAGAGCTGCCAACACTCCCTAATGGAAAGCATATGAGCTCATTCTTAGGTGTAAAGAGCTACAACGTCTCCTCTTATTCTAAAAATAAAGACCTTGCTGAGAAATTTGTTGAGTTTATCACGAATGAAAAAAATTCGAAGAAGCGATTTGAAGTAACAGAGGAAATTCCACCAGTGAAAAAGCTGATGAAGGATCCAATTATTACTGAAAACGTCAATGCGGATGCTGTTTCAAAACAAACGAAATATGCCACGCTGACACCGAATACCCCTGAAATGGCAGAGGTGTGGAAGCCGATTGACAGCGCATTAGGTCTCATTGCAACCGGACGAACAGATGTGAAAAAGGCATTTGATGATGCGGTCAATCAAATCGACTCTCAAATTAAAGCAAATCACTCTAAATAATCTTCAAACACGGGTAGCCTTTAAGTCTATCAAGCTGCCCGTATTTGATCTAATTTCATATGAAGTAGGTGTTAGACGTGACGGGTAACCTTGAACTAGACCGCACACACATAGTGGAATCAAAGACACACCGGAGACGGGCGCTAATGTTCTCCTTAATACCCGGGATGGGGCAGATATACAATAAACAGTACGGCAAAGGGGCACTTTTTTTCCTATTCGGCGTCTCTTTTATCATCGTATTTTATGATTTATTTAATATTGGCTTCTGGGGGCTGTTCACACTAGGTACGATGCTGCCTCGTGACAACTCTGTTTTTCTTTTGGCAAAAGGGATTATTGCACTGTTAACAGCTGGTTTTGGTATCGGCTTTTACGTACTCATGATGCGTGACGCTTTTATAAACGGAAAAAAACGTGATCAAGGGGTTCCGCTTCATTCCATCCGAGCTCAATATCATCAGCTTATCGACCAAGGCTTTCCTTACTTAATGAGCACTCCTGCTTTCTTTTTACTTCTATTCTCTGTTGTCTTTCCTATTATGTTCAGCTTTGCGCTGGCTTTTACGAACTACGATCTATACCACTCGCCTCCTGCCAATCTGATTGATTGGGTAGGGATCAAGAACTTTCAAAATATCTTTTCAATTGATATTTGGAGAGACACTTTCATTGATGTACTTGGCTGGACCGTCGTATGGACGTTGGCTGCGTCGACCCTTCAATGTGCCATTGGCATCTTTCTAGCGGTTCTGCTCAACCAGAAGGATTTAAAGGGAAAACGTTTTTTTAGAACGATTTTGATTCTTCCTTGGGCTGTTCCAGGTTTTGTGACCATTTTGGTGTTTGCCGGACTGTTCAACGATACATTTGGAGCCATTAACAACACACTTTTTGCATCGATTGGGATTGATCCAAAACCATGGCTAACAGATCCATTTTGGAGCAAAATCGCCCTCATCGCGATGCAGACTTGGCTTGGATTCCCTTTTGTTTTCATTATGACAACCGGTGTTTTACAGGCGATTCCAGAGGATCTATACGAAGCTGCGACCATTGATGGGGCAAACTTCTTTCAGAAATTCCGGTCCATCACGTTACCGCTTGTCCTTTATTCCATTGCGCCTATATTAATCACGCAATATACGTTTAACTTTAACAACTTTAATATCATCTACTTATTTAATGGCGGAGGACCGCCTGTGGCTGGCTCAACTGCTGGGGGAACGGACATCTTGGTTTCTTGGATTTACAAACTCACGATGCAGTCTTCTCAATATGCACTTGCTGCCGCAGTCACGATCTTACTTTCAATCTTTGTCATCGCCATTGCACTCTGGCAGTTTAAGAGAACGAATTCATTCAAAAAGGAGGACATGATGTGATATGGGATCAAAACAAAATAAGCTCATTCGCCTGAGCATCACTTATTTTATCCTTTTCATTGCCTCCATTTGTATTCTATATCCACTGCTTTGGACGATCGGTGCTTCCTTTAATCCTGGGAACAGCCTGATGAGTACCAGTATGTTTCCGAAGAATCCAACGTTCAGCCATTTCACCGAGCTGTTCTTCGGTCAGGGGGCACTTTATGCAAAATGGTATTGGAACTCAATGAAGATCAGTATTGCCACTATGGTTTTAACGCTGATTCTTGTTAGTTTTACAGGCTATGCCTTTTCCAGATTCCGCTTCAAAGGACGGAAAAATGGGCTGATGCTCTTTTTGCTGCTGCAAATGATTCCTCAATTTTCAGCGCTGATTGCGATTTTTGTTCTTGCTCAAATGCTTGGACTCATTAATAGCCACCTTGCCCTGATTTTGATTTATGCAGGTGGACAAATTCCGATGAATACGTATTTAATGAAAGGCTATCTTGATGCGATTCCGAAGGATCTCGATGAATCAGCCAGAATGGATGGCGCAGGGCATTTCCGGATTTTCATCCAAATTATTATGCCGCTCGCTAAGCCCATCTTAGCCGTTGTCGCGATCAACTCATTTACAGGACCACTGGGTGATTTCATCATTTCCAGTGTCATTGTCCGCTCACCCGAAATGTATACGCTCCCAATCGGTCTGTACAATCTTGTGTCAGATAAAATGGGTGCCAGCTACACGACCTTTGCAGCCGGGGCTTTACTCATTGCGATTCCAGTCGCTTTATTGTTCCTTGTTTTACAAAAACAATTTGTGTCCGGCCTCACACAAGGCGGGACAAAAGGATAAGGGGAGATTTGATGAAGAAATGGTTGCTTGTCACTGTTGCCTTTTTCTTTCTGATAGGGTTAGGTGTTTTGCCTGAAGCTAAGGCAGATGCGATTTCTGTTCAGCCGATCAATGGATTGCAAGGTGATTTCATCAAAGGAGCCGATATCTCTATGCTTGCAGAAGTAGAGAAAAGCGGTGGCAGATACTACAACCAGAACGGACAGCAGGTTGATCCGCTCAAGCTATTAAAGGATAAAGGCGTCAACTATGTGCGTATCAGACTGTGGAACCATCCATATGACAATCAAGGCCGTG
This sequence comes from Bacillus sp. FSL K6-1000, assembly GCF_038630785.1. Lineage (NCBI taxonomy): Bacteria > Bacillati > Bacillota > Bacilli > Caryophanales > Bacillaceae > Bacillus > Bacillus sp. FSL K6-1000. The sequence continues at coordinate 3,617,284 of NZ_CP152042.1, forward strand.
CTTATAACGGCGGGACAAATGATCTCAATACAGCCATCGCTTTATCGAAACGTGCAAAAGCACAAAATATGAAAGTGCTGCTTGATTTTCACTACAGTGATTTCTGGACGGATCCGGGTAAACAATTCAAACCGAAAGCGTGGGCGTCCCTCTCACAAAGTGATTTAGAAAAAGCAGTCGGCACTTACACAGGCGATGTGCTCAAAGCGATGAGAGCGCAAAATGCCTTGCCGAATATGGTTCAGGTCGGGAATGAGTTGAACTCAGGTATGCTGTGGCCAAACGGAAAAAGCTGGGGTGAAGGCGGTGGTGAATTTGATCGGCTCGCTGCTTTGCTAAAAGCTGGCACAAATGCCGTCCGCTCTGTCGATTCAAACATCAAAATCATGCTTCACCTTGCACATGGCGGAGACAATGGTGCATCCCGCTGGTGGTTTGATGAAATCACAAAACGAGGCGTCTCATTCGATACAATCGGTTTATCTTATTACCCGTATTGGGACGGCGGCTTTAGCGGTCTTACGTCCAATATGAATGATATTAGTGCCCGCTATAACAAAGACGTCATCGTGGTGGAAACTGCTTACGGCTTTACGACAGCAAACGGTGACAACCTAGATAACTCATTTAATCAAGACTCTGTCAACACAGCCGGCTATCCAGCCTCACCTCAAGGCCAGGCATCTTTTATACGAGATCTATCCGAAAAGATTTCAAAAGTAAACAACAACCGCGGAAAAGGATTCTTTTATTGGGAGCCGCTTTGGATTCCAGCGAAAGGTGCCCCGTGGTCTAGTCAATACGGGCTCGCTTATATTCAAACCACCGGTACTGTCGGAAATGCGTGGGAAAATCAAGCGATGTTTGATTTCAACGGAAAAGCACTACCTTCTCTTGATGTATTTAAACAAATGACACCGTAACTAAAAGGATAGGACGTGACAAAATGGGAAAGCGTTACCCACTCGTTCACCCAAATGTGAAAGGCTTTTTGCATGGTGGCGATTACAATCCAGATCAATGGCTCCATATGCCAGAGATCATTGACGAAGATTTTCGATTAATGAAGCTTGCACACTGTCAAACATTCTCCATCAACATATTCGCATGGAGTAAGCTAGAGCCAAAAGAAGGTCAATATGACTTTGCTTGGCTGGATGACATTATGGACCGCTTGGCAGCGCAGGGGGCACACGCCATTCTCGCTACGCCAAGCGGGGCAAGACCTGCTTGGCTGTCGCAAACATATCCAGAAGTATTGCGCGTCGAAGCGAATCGTCAGCGTAACTTACATGGACTGCGCCATAATCATTGCTTCACCTCTCCGGTTTATCGAGAGAAAACGAACACACTCAACCGGCTGCTTGCGGAACGCTACAAGGATCATCCAGCACTGATCATGTGGCACATTTCAAATGAGTACGGCGGCGAGTGTCATTGCGATCTTTGCCAGGAAGCATTTCGAGACTATTTGAAGGACAAATACAATCATGATCTTGAGGCTTTGAATCAAGCATGGTGGACAGGATTTTGGAGCCACACGTATAGTGATTGGTCACAAATCGAGTCTCCCGCACCACACGGGGAGCACATGATTCACGGCATGAACCTGGATTGGAAACGCTTTGTCACAGCGCAAACGATTAATTTTTATCAAAATGAAATTGAACCGCTGCGGGAATTGACGCCTCATATCCCAGTAACCACGAACTTTATGGGTGACTATCCACATATGCGTCCATTCCTTGGGCTGGATTATCATCAATTTGCTAAAGAGGTCGATGTGATCTCATGGGATAGCTATCCTGCTTGGCATAGCGGCAGAGAAACAACTGCCGAATTAGCATCAAACGTCGCCTTTGTACATGATTTGTATCGTTCATTAAAGGACGGACAGCCGTTTCTCGTCATGGAGAGTACGCCGAGCCTTGTGAACTGGCATGAAGTCAACAAGGTCAAACATAAAGGCATGGCACACCTTTCTGCCATGCAGGCCATTGCCCACGGATCAGACTCCGTGCTTTATTTCCAGTGGCGGCAAGGCCGAGGCGCCTCTGAAAAATTCCACGGTGCCGTTGTTGATCATTCCGGTCATGAACATACGCGCGTGTTTCAAGAGGTAGCTGATCTAGGAAAACAACTGGAGCAGTTGCAGCCAATTGCGGGCACATCTGTTCAGCCAGAGGTTGCCATCATTTACGATTGGGAAAACCACTGGGCCATTGATGATGCGCAAGGCTTAAATAATACAAACAAACGCTATGTAGAGGCTTGTCAAACTCACTATCGAAGCTTTTGGAAAAAGGGCATTCCTGTTGACATTGTCGGAATGGAAAAGGATTTCTCATCCTATCGTGTGCTCATTGGGCCAATGCTCTACATGATCAAACCAGGCGTTGCAGAAAAAATTGAAGCCTTTGTCAAAGCGGGCGGCATTTTTATTGCGACTTACTGGAGCGGCATGGTCGATGAAAATGATCTCTGTTTCCTCGGCGGTTTCCCTGGTCCTCTCCGCCATGTACTTGGCATTTGGGCAGAGGAAATCAACACATTGATGCCAGATGAACATGTGTTAATGACGACAGGAAATGGACGCACCTATCATGTCGGACAATATTGCGAATCCATACATCCTGAAACGGCCTCTGTGCTAGGGCATTTTGAGAATGGCTGCTACGAAGGACAGCCAGCCCTGACTGTCCGTTCATTAGAAAAAGGGAAGGCATACTATATGGCCTCAGAAAATGAACAGGCTTTTTATGATGAGTTTTACGAAGACCTTATCGCAGGCATTGGCATACAGCCCGTCCTATCCACTGCAATTCCAGAAGGAGTCAGTGTACAAAAACGAACAGACGGTACGCAGGACTATGTGTTTTTGATGAATTTTTCAGAAGAGCAGCAGAACATGTCACTAGATTCAGAGGCAAGCTATGAGAATATACTGACTGGCCAGCAAGTGCCTGAGCAGCTTCAACTTGATCCTTACGAGTACGTCATCTTGAAAAAATAATTGAAAGAAGCGTCCATTTATTGGGCGCTTTTTGATTTCAATGAGTATATATACCCATATTTATCGCTGTGAATTTATTAGTTATTTTTTATCTAAATTTTTTTGCAATATTTGATGCCGCATTACGACTGGTCTCTCCATCCTTTTTTACCATTGTATAGGTATGAAAGCGGTTGCTTCATACTCATAAATTTGATAATCTTTTTTTTCAATGCACCTATGGGAGTGCATTGGATGAAAAGAATAGATAAATGTAAACGGTTTATTTGCAGGGGGAGGGGCTTATGTTAACGTTTGTTGGATTGTTGATTATTTTAACGATTGTTGTGCTGCTGATTTGGGGGAAAGCAAGTCCAATTGTCGCCATGGTCATGGTGCCTTTAATAGGGGCACTCATCGCGGGATTTGGGATCAATGACATTCAAACCTTCTTTGAGGAAGGGATTATCAAAGTATTACCGGTGGCGACCATGTTTATCTTCGCCATTTTATTTTTTGGCATTTTGCAAGATACAGGGTTCTTTGAACCTGTAATTAAAGCTTTAATCAAGCTGACAAAAGGAAATGTTGTCACAGTTGCAATGGGAACTGCTTTAATTGGGGTTATCGCACACTTAGACGGAGCAGGAGCTACGACCTTTTTATTAACTGTACCTGCACTGCTTCCGCTTTATAAAAAATTACATATGAGTCCTTATTTGCTGCTGTTATTAATCGGGACGAGTGCCGGATTAACCAATATGATTCCATGGGCCGGACCGACTGGACGGGCAGCAAGTGTCCTAAATATGGATCCCTCTGAACTGTGGGTGCCACTCATTCCAATTCAGCTCATTGGCGTTGTGCTCGTATTAGGGATGGCATTCATTTTAGGAAAAAGGGAAGAAAAACGAATTCGGGTGAAAATTGCTGCAAATGAAATAGCTGCGGTTCAACTAGAAGGTGCAGATTGGGATCGTGCCATTCAGTCTATTAGTGAAACGGGAGACGCCTCTTTAAAGCGTTATCATCTCATCTGGGTCAACCTCATCCTATTTGTATCTGTTGTCGTGCTTCTCGTGTTGAACGTGATTCCTGCTAGTTTTATGTTTATGATTGGCCTGTCACTGGCACTATTGATTAACTTTCCGAATGTGAATCTGCAAATGGAAAGAATTAAGGCACACGCACCTAGTGCGCTGATGATGGCGGCTGTCATTTTCTCCGCAGGGTCATTTTTAGGAATTCTTGAAGGCACGGGGATGCTGAAAGCCATTGCTGTGGACAGTATTCACATTTTACCAGCCTTCTTGCTGCCATTTTTACATATCATTGTTGGGCTGCTTGGGGTGCCGCTGGATATGCTGACAAGTACAGATGCCTATTATTACGCCCTTCTGCCAATTGTTGAATCCATTACATCTGAAGTTGGCGTACCAGGCACTTCTGCGGCATATGCCATGATGATTGGGAACATCATCGGAACCTTTGTCAGCCCGCTTGCTCCCGCTGTTTGGCTCGCTGTAGGTCTTGCAGGGGTTGATATGGGGAAACACATCCGCTACTCTTTCTTTTGGATGTGGGGATTCAGTATTATCCTTCTGTTCGTGGCGATGCTGATTGGCATCATTTAAAAAGAAAGACATGCGCGGATATGCGCATGTCTTTTCTATCATTATGAAGGATATTCACTTGTGTGAATGTCTGTATTCGGCTTTCTAATAAGAGACATTAATCCAATGATAAACAATAGAACCATTGGAACGAATGCAAGGCCAACTGTTCCAATTAAAAGAGTCACAGCAGAAACCAAGAAAAGAATACCTGATAGCACGGCACGGCGGTCAGTTTTCAAGAAAATCACACCAACAATCGACAGCACAGCCGCAATTGCGGAAACGACCATGAACTGAGTACCAAATGCATGAACCGAAGCCTGAAGCGTTTCGATCGGCAATGTTTCTCCTTCCTCTTTTAACACTTCATTGATTTCATCATAAAAAGATGGACCCACAGAAAGGATTAATGCCCCAAACCCAACACCAATGGCATTGAGGACAATACTAATAATCCCCATAATTTTTTCACCTTTACGTTTCATCATGTGTAAACCTCCTAAAAAGTTAAATTAACCTGTTTTCACTTCTCGCTTTTGGAAGACGATTAAGGCAATGGCTAAGAAAATAGCCCAATAGATGACTAGGACGATTAATGAGAATCCTAGAGACATACCTTCGATAAGAGTAACCTGTTCCATAAAGTATTGGGATGGATCGTTTGCAAATAACAGATATTTTGACCAATCAAAGAAGAGCATTAAAATACCTGTGACTGATCCACCCACAATATACGCTAACACACTAATGGCAATGGAGATAGCTTCACTTCTAAATACTGTAGAAATGGCGAACGAAAGGGTTCCCAAAACGACAAACATTGCACAATGAGCAAGATAATAATAGACCATATTGGCAAACTGCGAACGTTCAATCACTTCACCATTTTGATACACCAAATTCACATAATCAGTGTTAAGTCCAAAGAAAATAGCACCCAATATGAATGACAAGATAAATAGCACCACAACAAGTAAAAGAGCATAAAGCTGTACTGTAATATATTTAGATATTAGGATCTTTAGTCTTGATGGTGGACGAATCAATAATAATTTAATTGTACCATGCTTGTATTCAGCCGACACAATGGTGGAAGCAATAATGATCACAAACACACCGACTAGCTGAAGTAAATTGGCGTTTGTTTTCACATAGTCCCATACACTGCCGCTAAACTGATCAGCTGGCGGCAAGTTATGCTTGATTCGATAATCATTAATAGCGATCTCTTTTTCAAGCTCTCTTTTAAAGAAACCATTCTCTGTCTCTTTGAGCTCCCTCTTGTTTTCCTTATTCATCATTTCTAGCTGGGTTTTCCAATCACCTGAAGCTTGATCTTTGTCATTTGTTTTCACTACAAAGATCAGCGTGGCAATCATACCTAACACAAGAAGCCCAACCATAATCCAAGTACCAATACGATAACTGATCTTCATCCACTCGTTTTGAATGAGGCGAATCATACGTCTGCCTCCTTTTTACCTGTTAAGCTTAAGAACTTATCTTCTAAGGTTTGTTTTTCGATTTTGATTTCGTACAAATGAATAGACGCGCTGCTCAAATGACGAATTAATTCTGGCATTTTTTGTTCTGGCATAGAGAAGAATAAATACTGCTCCTCTCCTCTTACAGTGACGCCTTCCTCAAATGCACCAATGAGCTTCTGTGCTTCTTCAAGCTCACCAGCTGCTACCTTCATTCGATAATTAACCAAATCATCCTGCTTCGTCTCAGCACGCTGATCCTCAATGGCAACTAGCTTTCCCGTTTGGATAATTGCAAAGCGATCACACATCAATTCCATCTCTGACATGAGGTGACTTGAAACAATAACAGCCAGCCCTTCTTCCTTTGCAAGCCTTCTCAAGTAATCTCGTATCATTCGAATCCCCTCAGGATCAAGTCCATTGGTTGGTTCATCTAAGATTAGCAGTTTCGGTCTATGTATGAGTGCCTGCGCAATGCCCAATCGCTGTTTCATTCCTAATGAAAATGTACGCACACGTTTATGTTTCACATGCTGTAAGCTGACTAGCTCTAACAGCTCATCAATACGCGCTTCATCCACTTTCCCATTCATTCTGGCAAAGTGAACAAGATTTTGTCTTGCCGTTAAATGATTATACATTTCTGGATTTTCAATAATCGCACCGACATGTTGGATGGCATGCTGATAGGATGTTTGAATACTATGACCATTAATCAGAATGTCACCAGATGTAATGGGAGAAAGACCGACCATCATACGAATGGTTGTTGTTTTCCCTGCACCATTAGGTCCTAAGAAGCCAAAGACTTCGCCCGCTTGGACAGAAAAGCTCAAGTCTTGAACAATCTTTTTCCCGCTAATATGTCTAGATACATTATGCAGTTCTAAAACGTTCGTCACGTTACCTCTCCTTCTTTGTCTAAGTTTCATCTATCATTCTATTTCCTGATAAACACCATGATCCGTCAAAAATAGAAATACACTTCCATATGGTACAGCAATGCCCAAAAGTTGTGAAGGGGATTAGCCAAAATTTAGCGAATCATCTGCCTTTTTTAAGGTAGGGTTAAGGTAATGATTTAAAATACTGTTTATAGAATGTGGGATTCAAAATGATGATGCACTTATAGGATCCCCGCTTACTCTCTTAACATAAATATATAATAGAGGCATGCAATAAGATGTAAAGATAAGTCACCCTGCTTTTTTTCAATACTAACTGTTGCAGGAGGTATTATTTTATCGTATGTAATTTCAGCTATCGTCTGCTCTGAGTTTTCTAATCTAACACGTCTATTGGAAAAATCTTTCTTTAGACAATATATAGTATCATTTATTATTAATTTCATCATTGGATTTATTTTAATTTTAGTTCTATCTTCTAATAATAACCTTCCTTTATCTTTACATTCTATGACCCAATTTGAACGTAACATTGATTGGAGAGATTTATTTTCAGTAGCCTTTACAATCATATTAGAATTCGAATCCATTACTTCAACATTCACATAAAACTCATCAAATATGTGATCAATCAACTTTTCAACTTTGTTTGTATAAAATCTTTTTATAAATCCAATGGTGATTTCTTCTTTATTACTAATTGGTATACATTTGGTCGTTTTTTTGATCACAGGCTTCTTAAAATATCCAAACTCCATTTTTATCTCCCATTTATTTTTAGACTCAATTAATTTATGAAATGATAAGCTTAAATTATTCCAATAATATATACGGATATTCCTTTGAATAGTTCCTCATCATTTTAAAAACTGTATAAAAATATAAAACACCTAATTTATTAAGGGATATGTTTCCTTTAACAATTTAGGTGTTTTTTGTACAACTACAACATTCTTATACTTATTTCTTGCTCAGATTTAGCAAGTTCTAATAGTATAACTTTTTTTGTTTATATCTTTTTCACAAACTCTGATTTTAATTTCATTGCGCCGAAGCTAGGGATTTTACAATCAATGTTATGATCGCCTTCCACTAAACGAATGCCTTTGACCTTCGTTCCTATTTTCAAAACGGATGAAGAACCTTTTACTTTTAGGTCTTTAATAACAGAGACCGTGTCCCCATCACTTAACAGGTTCCCATTCGCATCTTTGACAACAAGCTGTTCCTCTGCCGCTTGCTCTTGTTCAAGTGACCATTCATGCGCACACTCAGGACAAACCAGCAGACTGCCGTCCTCGTATGTATAAGGTGAGCTGCACGAAGGACAATTCGGTAGATTAGACATTTTTGTTTCCTCCAACTTTCTACATCATTTATATCGATTTTACCACATTTCTCATAGAAGGAATGTGATAGAAAAGGAAACATTTTTCACCTTTTACTTTTTTATTCCAAATTCTAACAAAGCTGCGATATTCCGAGCTGTTCTCTCTACATGAAGATTTGCATCGCGTATCGCCTCAGAAAGAGAGGTAATACCTGGAACAATACTAAAAAGTGCATCAATTCCATGATCATGTACGACTGCACTGTCTTTTGAAAGAGAGCCTGCGATGGCAATCACGGGTAGATTATACTGCTTCGCTGCTTTGGCTACGCCGATTGGCGTTTTTCCATAAATGGTCTGCCGGTCAATTCGGCCTTCTCCCGTAATGACAAGGTCTGCCTCCTTGATGATGTCATCAAAATGAACAGCTTTCAGCACAATATCGATTCCTCTTTGCAAATCGGCTTTTAAAAAGCCTAATAAACTCGCACCAAGTCCTCCTGCCGCTCCTGCCCCTGCTGCATCTTCAAAGGATATATTGAACTGCTTTTCAGCTACTCGTGCAAAATGAGCTAGGTTCTTGTCTAACACTTGAACCATTTCTTCATCTGCTCCCTTTTGAGGGCCGAAAACGGCAGACGCTCCTCTCTCACCTGTTAAAGGATTATCCACATCACAAGCCGCCTCCAGCCGGACGGATTGCAGTCTTGGATCGAGTCCAGATAAATCAATTGAAGCTAATTGATGAAGTGCCCCGCCGCCTGACGTCAGTGCATGTCCTGTTTTATCAAGGAAAGCTGCACCTAATCCTTGCATCATCCCAACACCGCCATCATTTGTTGCACTTCCGCCAAGCCCAATGATCACATGCTTCGCTCCTTTATCCAGCGCTGCAAGTATTAATTCACCAGTTCCTCTCGATGTCGTCCATAACGGATTACGTTTTTCTCGCGGAACAAGGTGTAATCCAGAGGCTGCAGCCATCTCTATGACAGCAGTCTGACTGTCTCCTAACATGCCAAAAAAAGCATCCACAGGCTCACCAAGCGGGCCCGTGACCACTTGATGAACAATGTGCCCGCCCGTCGCATCAACCAACGATTGAACAGTCCCCTCTCCTCCATCTGCCATTGGCAGTTTGATATATTCTGCGTTTGGCAAAATAGAACGAAATCCTCGCTCAATGGCACATGCTGTCTCATAAGCAGATAAACTTTCTTTAAATGAATCTGGTGCGATCACAATTTTCATCCTAAAGCCCCTCTTTTCTTATCATGTCCTCAGCCAAACAGCTGGAAAACGCCAAAAATAATGGTCGATATAACGGTTAACGTCAAACCGATTAACGATTCAAAAGGCATGAGCTTTAAACGCTCTTTAATATCCATTTGAACACTTCCTGCTGTTGCATGGAAAAAGCTCCCGTGCGGCATATGGTCAAGCACTGTTGCGCCAGCATGAATCATGGCTGCCCCTGAAAGAGCAGATACACCAAGCCCAATCAGTGTTCCACTAAACACACCACTCGCTACCGCCGTGCCAGCTGTTGTCGAAGCAGTAGCGGCTGACATAAATATCCCTGAAGTTGGTGCAAGTAAATATGGAGGTAAACCCGATGCATCAAGTGCCTGAATAAACACATCTTTTAAGGAAGAATTCGATACGATTCCTGCCAATGTACCTGTCCCTAATAACATAATCGCGACACCTGACATTTTATGAAGCCCTGACATCGCATAATCATTGAGAAATTTCCCTTTTTTCATGAAAAGAGCGCCTACAATCCCTCCAATTGGTAAGGCGATCATTGGATCTATATTGATTTGAAAAAGCGGCCTTAAAGCCAACAATAAAATGGTAACGAGCGGACCAGCCAGTGCTTGAAAAAAAGCAGGTATTTGAACTTTACTTTGCCCGGTTTCCTCTTCAAGAACGGGTGTCCCCTTGTTTGCAAGCTTTTTAGCTAATACATATGTAACCGCCAGCCCGAACACAGCTGGAATGACACCCGCAGCCATCATTGAAGTCAGAGGTACACCAAAAGCATCTGAAGCGGCAATGGCATTCGGATTCGGTGACATGATATTTCCTGCCTTCCCGCCTCCAATCATAGCAAGGAGAATTCCCGTTTTTGAGAGCTTTGCGCGTTTGGCAATGGCAAGTGCGATGGGCGCTACCGTAATAACCGCAACATCTACAAACACGCCCACTGCTGTTAAAATCATCGTTGCAAGTGCGAGTGCTAATAGTGCCCTCGCCTCACCAAGCCTTCTCACGATGGCCTCAGCGATCGATAACGCTGCACCCGACTCAATGAGAACACCAGCCAGTACACCTGCCGCCATAATTCTAAGGACAGCTGGAATCATGTCCTTAGCACCTTCCATCATGACGTTGACGGTCTGAACAATATCTACACCGCCAACCAAGCCGCCTATAAATGCACCTGCCAGCATGCCATAAGCAGGTGATACTTTTTTTAGAATGAGAACAATCGCGATCACAAGCGCCGCCAGGGCTCCCAAAGTACTTACCGTTACATCTCCACTCATCCTCAATCCCCCTAAAAATATCTTTCTCCAATTGTAAGCGTTTACCCAGAGGGATTGTGTTGTGAATCTGGATGAACTTTTTTCATCTATCACTCTACTCAATTGTGCATTTGCACAATCAAGATAATTGATTCATTAGCTGCGCCATATAAAGCTCGATTAACTGTTTTACATGACGAGGGTCTTTTCCAGTCAATTCTTGAATTTTGTCTAAACGATAACGCAATGTATTCCGATGAATAAATAAACGATCAACAATGCTCTGCAAATCACCGCCCTCTTCAATGTAAACCCTTAATGTATGGGCGAGCTCTGCTTCTTGTGTCAGCGGCTTGTAAAAGTCAGTCCATCGACTTTTCTTTTCAGCAATTCCCGCAATCATGAATAAGCTTTCCAGCTGATAAGACTCAAAGAAATACATACTTTCTTCCGGATCAAGAGCTTTCCCTAATCTCAGGGCTTCTCTCGCATGCTGAAAAGAAATTGGCAGCTGGCTGATGTCGTCAGCGACAGTCCCTATCCCCACTAGCACTTGGCCTCCTATTGCTCTTTGCATTGTTCTTTGCAGATGACCTGCCATCTGCTTTAATTGATGTTCAGGTATTGAATGACTTAAAAGAATCAATTCATGACAAAAGGTCATACCAAGTAAATCATCCGACTTCTTATCATATTGAATCGCATGCATCAATTTATGAACAGCATCCTCTGAGGATGGAACTGGCTGAAAAACAATAGCCCTTCGGCGCTTGTCTAAATCCATTCCCAGCCAAGCAGCTCGATTTTTCAGCTGATGATCCCCAACATCAGAATATGAAATCAACTGATTGACAATTTCACTTTCTATTCGATGACGCCATTGAACCCGTTCGAGTAGAAAAGATTGCTCTAACACCAGTTCAGCTGCCATCTTCACCAGCTCGGCATGATGCCGAATGTCCTCTGGCTCACCAGTAATCCCAATCACACCAACTACTTGTTCATGAAAGCAAATAGGCAGGTTGATCCCCGGTCTCACTCCTTCTAAGCGCAAGGAGGTCTCATGGTCAATTTCCACACTGTTCCCGCTTGTCAGAACAAGTCGTGCACCATCATGTTTCTGGCCAATCCTGTTTCGTTCACCAGAACCAATAATGACACCATCTGCATTCATCACATTGATGTTTTTATGTAAAATATGCATCGTACGTTCAACCATTTCTTGAGCCAATTCACTGGTTAAAAATTGCATGAGGCATCTCTCCTGAAGGTGTTTTCATTCAATGTATCATAGTGTCTTTGAACAATAAATGCAAAGTGTTTAAAACCAGCCATTGACAAAGACACCCTAAAAAGTGTTTAATCAAATCAAAGACCGACCGACAGTCTAGTTAAAAGAAAGGATGGCTTTATGAGAACCGTTAAACATCCTGAGGAACGTAAAAATGACATATTAAACGCAGCAGAAGCGCTTTTTTCAACCAAAGGCTATCAGAAAACAACGATTATTGACATATTAAAAGCCGTTGGCATTGCAAAAGGCACCTTTTATTACTACTTCGCATCCAAAGAAGAAGTAATGGATGCCATTATTGACAGGATCATCAAAGAAGATATCATCGTGGCAAAGCGTATTGCGGCTGATCCAGACCTTCCAGTCGTTGACAAACTATTTCGTATCATCATGGCGCAATCACCTCAGCAAGGAAGCCATAAACAGGGGATGATCGATCAGTTCCATCAGCCTTCTAATGCAGAAATGCATCAAAAAAGCTTAATTAAAGCCATTAAAGAACTATCACCAGTGTTGGCAGATGTCATTCAGCAAGGTGTAGAGGAAGGGACATTCAAAACGAAGTATCCGCAAGAGACGGTTGAATTCCTTCTCGCTTCTGCACAGGTCATATTTGATGAAGGCCTGTTTCAATGGACAGCCGAAGAAAGTATACAACGCGCTTTAGCTTTTATCGATATACTCGAATCCTCATTGCATGCAGATAAGGGGAGCTTTTCCTTCCTGCTGAAGCGATTATCTGGTGAGCAGGATGAAAATAATCAGTGATTGGTCACTTCAATACCAATCCTGCATACATTATAGACTGACGGTCGGTCTAAAAGGAGAGTGATATTTATGAATGGATTATTCAAAAGAGATTCATCTCACTTTATCTACCTCGTTCTCGGACAGATTATTTCCGTTTTCGGATCTTCTCTCATTCGATTTGTTCTATCTTTACATGTGCTTGATATGACACAACGAGTTGATTTATTTGCCTTACTTTTCGCTTTATCCAATATCCCGTTCCTTCTCTCCCCATTAGCTGGTGCAATCGCTGACCGGTTTAACAGAAGGAACTTGATGATTTTATTTGACGTCCTCGCCGGCATCATGATTCTGGCTTTTTATTTCTGGTTACTATCTGGAAATGATTCACTCTACATGATCGGAGCTGTTATGATACTTCTTGGTGTGATGAGTACGTTTTATGCACCTACTGTGATGTCCAGCATTCCACAGCTAGTGAAAGAAGATCAATTAGAACAAGCGAACGGCATCGTCAATGGCGTTCAGGCACTTTCAGGTGTTCTCGCACCTGTTATCGGCGGAGTTTTATACGGAATGATTGGAAGTCAATTCATTATAGGTGCCAGTGCCATCGTATTTTTCCTATCTGCGTGCATGCTCTTACGATTAAAAATACCCTTCTCCTCTAGTCCGCTGACAGATTCTATGGGCAAAGTGCTCATAAAAGATATGAAACAAGGATTTTCTTATATCGGCAGCCAGCCGTTTCTAAAAAGAACCATGCTGCTTGCTGCAATGTTAAATTTCATTCTTACACCATTTTTTATCGTAGGTGGCCCAATCATTTTAAGGGTCACAATGAAAACCAGTGACATCATGTATGGAATAGGAATGGGCTTGATTGAGTTCGCTGTCATCGCAGGTGCTCTGCTAGTTGGACTTGTAACGAAGCATTGGCGCATTCCTACTTTATATCGCTGGATGCTTGTCATCGCCATCATCCTGCTGCCTGTGGCGTTCTCAACATCGACTATGGCTCTACAATTTGGCACTTATCCAGCTTATTTCCTCTTTTTAGCAGGATGTCTTCCAATTGCTATGCTGCTTACAATGATCTCGGTCGTTGTGATATCACATATTCAAAAGAAAACACCAAATCACCAATTAGGAAAAGTGATGGCCAACCTAACAATGGTTTCTCAATGTGCTGTCCCGCTTGGTCAAATGATGTATGGGTTCTTGTTCAATACGTTTTCAGCCAACATGTATGTGACTGTGTTGATCGTCAGTATTTTCATGTTTGCCCTAGCCTACCTAACAAAAAATATGCTTCAACATGAAGGAGAATCAGCCTCATGAGATTCGCCTTTATAAAGAAAGACTTAACCCGCCACCGTCTTATTTCAATTGGTTTAACTATTTGCATCATGATGACTTCATTTCTCGCAGCAAGTGCCGCTCAAATGACAGTACAGCTGAATGGGTCCATTTCTGGCCTGCTCCATTCTGCTAAAGCGCCAGACTTTGTCCAAATGCATGACGGCGACCTAAATGAAAAAGACATTGAAGCATTTTCAAGTAAGCAGTCCATGGTAAAAGCTCATCAAATCGTCCCAATGATACCAATTGAACATGCAAACATCAGGTTCGGACATGAGCCTGCCAAAGCAGGTGTGATGGATCATTTATTTGTGAAGCAAAATCGCAATTTTGATTTTCTTTTAAATCAACAAAACGAGAAGCTCACTGTCAATAAAGGTGAAGTGGCTGTCCCAATTTATTTTCAACAAAAGTATCATCTCAACATAGGTGAAACGTTACTGATTGAGAAAGGAGCTAATCAATTCACCTTTCGCATCAAAGCGTTCTTGCGAGATGCACAAATGAACCCCAGTCTAGTCAGTTCAAAAAGATTTCTTCTTCATAACGAGGATTGGGACGCAATAAATCAAGTGTTTCAACAAAAAGAGTACTTAATCGAATTTTTACTGCATGATGCCGCGCAGACAGATGCTTTTCAAGCAATCTATCAATCATCACAGATGCCACAACAAGGCCCAGCTGTCACACTGCCTTTGTTGCGCATGCTGAACGCATTGACAGATGGAATGGTGATTGCCATTCTCCTGCTTGTTTGCCTGCTGCTCATTAGTATAGCCCTTCTCTCACTCCATCTTGCTATGACGGCTTCTATAGAAGAAGATGAACGTGAAATTGGCATACTGAAGGTAATTGGGGTTCCTTTAACAAAAATTAAGCAATTATACGTTGGAAAGTATGCCGTGCTTGCTTGTGCAGGATGTATAGCAGGCTATGTGTTAACACTTATATTTGGTGATATGTTTACGGCCAATATTCAGCAATACATGGGGAATCAGCCTTCTTTTGATCATTTATTAATCCCGCTTTTTGTTTCTATTGTGACAGCAATGATCGTCATCTCTTGCAGCTATGCTGTCCTAAGAAAGTTTGGTCAAATATCAGCTGCTCAAGCCCTTCAAGGTGGTATCCATTCATCGAATCATAAGAAAAAAATACCTATGCACCTCAAGAAAAGCAGGTTCTTACCAATCCATATTTGGCTTGGTTTAAAAGACCTGATATCACGAAAGAAGTTGTACACAACGATTACTTGTATTATTGCACTTTGTACATTTTTAATGCTGATGCCTATTCAGCTATGGCATACCTTACAATCACCGAATTTCATCACATACCTTGGCTCTGGTAAAAGTGACCTCCGAATTGATATACGCCAAAGAAATCAACTAACGAAAAATACAAACGAAATAGAATCAATGATTCGTGAAGATCGGAGCATTCAAACAGCAGCCATCTATGAGACTGCTTCTCTTCAGGCGAAATCAAAGGAGAATTCATTAGAAACGCTCTATTTAGAAACAGGTGAGCTCTCAGCATTTCCCCTCACCTATTTACAAGGGCGGCAGCCTTTAAAGAATGATGAAATTGCCTTATCCGTGTTAAATGCAGATTCACTTCAGAAAAAGATAGGAGAAAGAATCACTCTCGTAACTAACGGACATGAAACCCAAAGAACAGTGACAGGTATTTATCAGGACGTCACCAATGGAGGCAAAACAGCAAAAGCAATATCACAGCCATTTCCTCAATCAGCTCTTTGGAAAACCATTCAAATCCAACTAAAACCAGGAGTAAATATTGCAGAGAAAAAGGCGATATTTGAAAAAAAGGTATCTCCTGCAAAAGTGACAGATATGAAAGAATACGTTCATCAAACGATCGGCAGCACAGCAGCTATCGTAAAAGTCGTTGCATTTTTTGCTGCATTAGCTGCCTTTGGAACCGCCAGCTTAATGCTATTCATGTTTCTGCACATGTTAAAGGCGAAAGATTCAAGCCGGAACAACATGTTAAGGACAATTGGATTTTCTCTAACAGATATAACAGCACAATATATAACAAGTTTTATCGTTGTTCTCTCTTTTGGCGCTTTTATTGGAACAATCGCGGTCAATACAATTGGTCCTGCTTTGATGAGTATAGGTGGAGCATCATTAGGGGTGTCGAGCCTCCAGTGGCTGTCACCGCAATGGGTGTCGGTTGTGTATCCACTCATACTATTTATTGTCAATTTAGCTTTGATCGCCTGGTTATTGAAGACGTTTTTTTCTAATCAAACGACAAGGCATACACTTTTATAAGGAGTTGTTTCACATGGAACACTTGATTGAAACGAAGCGATTGTCATTGCATATCAATTCATTAAAAGGACAGAAACAAACGATTCTTAAGGATATACATTTATCGATAAAGCGTGGGGAATTCGTGACCATTATGGGACCCTCTGGATGTGGAAAAACATCCTTACTTTATCAGCTTAGCGGCATAGAAACAGCTTCAACAGGAGACATCAATTATAAAGGCCGATCACTATCAGAAATGACAGAAAAACAGTTAAGTGCTCTGCGCTTAACTGAGATGGGATTTGTCTTTCAGCACAGCCACTTATTAAAAAATCTTAATCTATTTGACAACATCATTGCAGCAGCTTATTTAGCAAAGAAAAAGCCAAGACAAGAAGTGAATGAACGAGCTCAATATTTAATGGAAAAACTCGAAATTGATCATTTGGCAAATAGATATTTGACAGAAGTATCGGGAGGACAGCTTCAAAGAGCTGCTATCTGCCGAGCGCTCATGAATGAACCAGACATACTTTTCGCTGATGAACCAACAGGTGCTCTTAATTCCAGTACAACAAAGGAAGTGATGAATATTTTTTCAAGAATCCACTCTGAAGGAGCAACACTGCTACTTGTTACACATGACCCCAAGGTGGCTCTTCGTTCTGAAAGAATCATGTTTATGAATGACGGAGAAATGGAAGACAGTTTACAATTAGGAAGATATGATCATTCAACTGTCGAGAACCGAGAAATGAGATTAAATCAATGGCTGCAAAATTTAGGTTTTTAATTTGAGTCAAACAGGCAGGAAACTGCCTGTTCTACTTTTTCTGGCACTCAAACGAGTAATCCATAGACTATTTGTTTCTAAGATGATTTTGCCGCCAGCTTGTTGACAAGATTCTGTCAGCAGCTCAATTTCTTTGCTATAGAAGTATCTCTTTGACATATATAGAGTCACTAAAACAAGTAAAAGAGTCGTGATAATGACTGTGATTTGTCTGTTTAAGCTTTGAAATCTTTTTTTCATTTCAACATCCTTTCTAAAAGGTCGGAGTTTGTGTTTAATACTTACTTTTGTCGTCATCTATCAGTTCCTTATCTCATGATCTAGCAACATCATACCTGATTTTCTTTCCTAGATCGACCTTCCATTTTCCCTCTGAAATAGCTAAAATTTCTTTTTTCCAAATATACGAGTGTTATTTTCGTTCATTATCATAAAATCCATTGTATAAATCCCTTTTTTAGATTTCCAAAAAGAGATCTTATTCATTTGTGTTAACAAGCAATCACCCTTACAATATCGTACATCGCATGACCTTAGGTCCTTTTTATTACCTCTTGTCAATCACCTCACCGAAACGATTATATTTTACCAAAAATTGTGATATCGTTTTTTATGAAACAGGTGAAAGGATCTTAAAGAGGTGAAATTTCCATGGCCATCATTTCTGCTGAACAGGTGGGGAATCGTTTAAATGATTGGAGAATTGCAATTCGTAAGCACGATGTACACAGTGCAAAAGCAATGTATACAGAATTAAAGGAATTACTTCAAAAAATGGAAGAGAATCAGGAGGTCTTGACCTATTACTCATTGCTAGAAGGCAAGTATAAGCTCATGTTATATGAACGAAGAGGTACGAAACTGAAAGAACAGCCAGAGCCGGATTGCCCCTCTAAAACAAACGACTTAATTGAATACTATTTTTACCTATACAAAGCTCTTTACGCGTCATATAAAAGAGACTATGCATCAGCCATTGGACTGTTTAAAATTGCCGAGAAAAAACTACAACACATTCCTGATGAAATAGAAGTAGCAGAATTCCATACGAAAATCGCTAACTTATATATGCTGCTTCGTCAAAGCCTAATTTCTCTACACTACATTCAGAATGCTATTGATATTTTCAAAAGCCATGAAGGATATGAAAGAAGACTAGCTGCAGCCTTTGTCATCGCCGCTGCTAATTATATGGACATTGGCGACTTTATAAGGGCAGAAAATTACTACAAAAAAGCATTACACATCGCAGACAGTCTCAATGATCATTTTCTAACATCACAGCTTTATCATAATATCAGTATTTTGTACGCCGAAGCTGGCGAATCAAAAAAATGTATCGATGCCCTAGAAAAGGCTCTTAGTGACGAAGACTATCTCTCATCGTGTTACTTCCATCACTCCATGTACATGTTAATGAAAGAGCTGCTTTCTATCGATGAAAGGACACAAGCTCTCTATTACTTCGAATTGGTTAACCAAAAACATGAATCAGAGAAATGCCCCATCTATACAGCAAAAATGAATTTGCTTTACCATCTATATTTCACTGAAGATATGGCTCAAAAAGCTCAAGCCTGTTTCGATGAAATCAGCATTCTTAAAAAATTAAAAGATGCTGAAGGAGTCTGTGAATTAAGTGCATTAGCAGCAAAACACTTTGAAGAGCTGGGAGCAATTCATCAAGCCTATCTCTTTTTGAAGGAAGCTGATCGCATGAAACATCCTATCATTGACTGGGGGAATTCTAATGAAAAAAATGAGTTTATTGATTATCACTTTGACCATCGTTGTTTTAGGACAAACAGGGACTTTCAATTCATTAAATGATGAAAATGGTCCAACAGAACGACCTATCGGAACTTAATATAAACATTTGCCAAATAAAGAACCACTCGCCTCATCAAGGCAAGTGGTTCCACATTTATTTTAGTTGCTGATAAGAAATGAGGCGGTGTATATGTACCGCAAGATAAGTCAGCTCATCATTAGGAATGATGATACTATGCACCTGTTTAATATAGTCTTTGATCTTAAAAGCAACATCCATCGCTTGAGGATATAAATGTGCAATTTGTTCAAATAACTCATTTTCTTGATCTGATAATAATTTATCAGCATAAAATCTTTCTACAAAGAATTTCACATGTGTAATGAACCGGCTGTAATGAATATTCTCTTGATCCATTTTCATATTCAACGTATAGCGAACAAGATTGACAATACTTCCGATCATCTTGGCGTATTTCATACCATCTTTCGACTCGGACTCTTCACCTAATGCATTAATCAAGTGAAAGGCAATATTGGCAGCTTCTTCTTTTGGTAATTGTATGCCCAATGTGTCATTGACTAACTCAAGTGCGTAGTTCCCTACTTCAAATTCTTCTGTATAGTAATTTTTGATTTCCCAATACACACGATTCGTAATATTAATATTCTTTTTATGACGTTCCACTGCAAAATTCAAATGATCCATTAAGGTAAAATAAACACCTGAATTTAAAGTTGAGCTTAAACGTTTTTCTGCATATTGGACAATTTGCTGAGTTAAATCAATAAACTCCTGAGGCATTGAATCTAACAATTGAAGAAATTCTTTTGCTCTCATGTTATCGACTGACATAAAGACTTGGTCCGCTTTTTTCTCTTCTATCATTTGACCTGGTTTCTGGCCATAGCCAATTCCTCGGCCGAACAAAACCATCTCCTGTTGGTTCTGATCTTCAGCCAGGACCACGCTCGAGTTTAAAACTTTTTTGATTTTAAACATCGTCATCACCTGTTTTCATGATTGTGGTGTTTAATCAAGCGATTCACCATTTGTCTCAATGACTTTTTGGTACCAATAAAATGAATCTTTTCGAGATCGTTTTAATGTCCCGTTCCCGTCATCATCTTGATCTACGTGAATGAAGCCGTACCGTTTTGACATTTGTGATGTACCTGCACTAATAATATCAATCGAGCCCCAGCTCGTATATCCAAAGAGATCGACGCCTTCTTCAATGGCTTCTCTCATTTGACGGAAATGCTCTTTGAAATAGTTAATACGATAGTCGTCATGGATTGAGCCATCACTTTCAACTACATCCTTTGCACCCATGCCGTTCTCGACAATGATAAGAGGTTTTTGATAGCGATCATACAATTCGATCAAAGAAATTTTCAGACCAACTGGATCAATTTGCCAGCCCCAATCAGTTGAAGGAAGATAAGGGTTTTTGACTCCACGAATGGTATTCCCTTCTGTCTCTTCTAATCCATCTTGGGCTGATTCCGTTAAAGACATATAGTAGCTAAATGAGATAAAATCTACTGTGTTTTCTTTTAAAATGGTAAGATCATCTGCTTCCATTTGAATATGAATATCTTTTCTCTCAAGCATACGCTTGATCAGTGGCGGATACTCGCCAAACACCTGAACATCTGCATAGAAATAGTTTTCTAAGTTTTGTTTCAAAGCTTGTTCTACATCATTTGGATGGCACGTATGCGGATACGTTGTCAATTTTGTCAGCATACATCCTACCTGACTGCCTGGAATGATACGATGGCAATCTGCTGTTACGAGAGCAGATGCGACAAATTGATGATGAAGTGCTTGGTACACCGTCTCTTCTACTTTTCCTTCTGAGCAGCGATCAGGAATAATTCCCGCTGTAATGAAAGAGTGTCGGTGAATACTATCAATTTCATTAAAGGTAAGCCAATATTTCACATCATCTTTATAACGTTCGAAACAAACATTGGCGAATTTCACAAAGAGGTCGATTACTTTTCTTTCAACCCAGCCGTTATATTTCACACTAAGGGCTAAAGGCATTTCATAATGAGAGAGAGTCACGATCGGTTCTATGTTGTGTTTTTTCATTTCTGCAAAGACACGATCATAAAATTGCAGCCCTTTTTCATTCGGTTCAGCTTCTTCTCCAGTAGGGAAGATACGACTCCATGCAATAGAAATTCGAAGTGTTTGAAATCCCATTTCAGCAAAGAGAGCCAAATCCTCTTTATAGTGATGATAGAAATCGACACCTCTGCGCTTTGGGTATTTTTTATCGTCTGGATCTTTCATCGCACGATCTATATTTTCAGTGGTAACTGCAAGATGACCTTCATAATCTTCTACACTCAAGTTGGAACGGTACATTGCAATATCTGCAACAGACGGCCCCTTTCCATCTATATTCCAGGCGCCTTCTGCCTGGTTAGCAGCAATGGCGCCGCCCCATAAAAATCCTTTTGGAAAACCTTTGATTTTTGTCATATGATTAGCCTCCTAATTGTGTAACAACCATCAATGTATCTTGACGATTGACCTCTTGTAATGGCTGTACCTTAATATCATATTGATCTGTATTTGTGACTACAGCAAGTGTTACTGGATCATATCCTGCTTCCATGATTTTTTCTAGATCAAATTCAATCAATAAATCACCCGCTTGAACACGATCTCCAGCCTGTACTTTTGGATGGAAATACTGCCCTTCCAACTGAACGGTGTCAATGCCGATGTGGAATAATACTTCAACTCCATGGTCCGTTTTCATACCAAGTGCATGGTTTGTTTCGAACAGCAAGGTTACCTCTCCATCTACAGGTGCATAAAGTGCTCCTTTTGAAGGTACAATGGCAATTCCTTCTCCCATGACCTTTGAAGAGAAAATATCATCTTTCACTTCGGATAGAGAGATCATTTGGCCAATCACAGGGCTCTTGAATGTTTCGCCTGCTCCAATTTTTTCAGCAAACCCAGCTTGATCCTTTGTCTTTTCTTCTACTGTTCGATCTTTACCTAATACAAAAGCAGCGATAAAGGCGACAATAAACGAAATGACCGCTCCAATGATAGCAAACATCAGATTTCGCGGTAGCTCATCTGATATAAACATCGACATGCTTGCTAAACCAGGACCAACAAGCACAAAGGCTTGTATACCAACTAATCCAATGAAAATTCCGCCAACAAACGAACCAATCATGACACTTCCTAGAACTCGCTTATTTTGCAGTGTCACACCATACAGCGCTGGCTCTGTGATGCCAAAAAAGGCTGATATCCCTGCCGAAATGGCTGTTGATCTAAGTACCTTGTCTTTTGTTCGAAGTGCCACAGCGAAACACGCTCCACTTTCCGCAATATTATGCGCAAGTGATGCCGGCAAATAAAGTGCTTCTTTCCCAAGGGTTCCCATCGTTGTGACTGCATAAGGAACCATTGCTTTATGCATGCCTGATGCCACCATGAATGGGAGGACCGCTGCTAAAATGGCGACAGCTACCCAGCCTACCGTATTAAACATCGAAAGAATAATAGATGAAAAACCTTGCCCCGCTGTAAAACCAATCGGTCCTAACAGAAGTAGCGTAACTGGTACAGTAATGACCAATGACATCATCGGAACGAAGAAAATCCGAATTGGTTTTGGTGAAAACCGTGTAAAGAATTTTTCCATTTGCGCGTAAAGCAATACAGAAAGGATGGCCGGAAACACTTGATACGCATAAGCTATATTTTTCACATCGAATGACAGTAATTGTGCACCTTCTGTAAGCATCGCCGTCATGTTCGGCAGAAGAAGCGCACCGACTGCTGATAGTGCGACCAGTGGGTTTACTTTTAGTTTATTCGCCGTCGTTACAGCAACTAGTAAAGGCAGAAAGTAAAGTGGTGCGTCACCTACCATGTTCAGTATTTGATAGGTTTGTCCCTTTGCATCCATCCAGCCTAATAAAGAGAAAAGGAGAAGAAATGATTTTAAAATTCCTCCGCCTGCGATAGCTGGTACAAGCGGCTGGAAGACACCGACAATGAAATCTAACAGAACTGTGCCTGCTTTTCTTTTTTCTTTTGGCTGATTGGATGGCACGTCTTGGCTTGATGAGCTGCTGCCTATTAAACTTGTTACCTTTTGATACACTTCAATGACGTCATTCCCAATGACTACTTGGCATTGTCCTGTCATTCTAACAGCTATGACACCCGGTGTTTTTTCCAGTGCTGGTACATCTGCTTTTTTCTGATCAATGAGTGTGAAGCGAAGTCTTGTTGAACAATGTTCAAGGTGCGCAATGTTTTCTTTGCCGCCTACATGCTGTAAAACGTCTTTGGCAACTTGTGTGTAATTCATTTTTTCTCCCCCTTTTCTCATACACGAGACCTATATTTCGGCAATAAAAAAAGGACCTAAAACGACAAATAAAAGAAAAATTCATCGTTTTTAGATCCTGCCTGCATGACCAGTCACATGTCTAATTTATTCATATTGGATTTGTTTTTAGTATATATGCATTATATGAAAGCGTCAACATTTATTTTTCTGAAATTTATTAAGGTCTATTTACCTAAAATGTTTTTCTTTAATTAGTCCAGATAATCTTTTTCTATTTATATCCTTTTATCATCTATTTTTTCTTTTCTTCAGCCTGCTTTTTAAATGCTTCCGTTTGTTCTTGATATTCCTCTTTCGTGACAGCATTAAATTCTATTGTACCGCCTGCCATTTTAAAGGGAAATCTAATTGATGTTGCGTCTCGGTCAGTTTCCCCTAAAATAAAACCCTTTTCAATTGCAGGATAAGTACTCAAATCAAACATTATCCCATCTGAAACACCCCCGGCTGTATGTTTCGTTTCTTTATAAGGTGCTCCACCATCTCCTGGGACCGTTCTCATCAGAAAAGAACCTGCCCATTCAGACTGCATATACATTCGTTTTACTTTTAGAAATAGCTGGTATGAACCATCCTCCGCCGTATACAGATAACCATAAGCGCCTGTTACTTTCTTAATGAAGTTTCTTACATAATCATGAAATCTATTTTCACTGTCCTCCATCAGTTCTTCATATCGGTCATGAATGTCCTTTTGAACAGCACGTAGTTTTGTTTGATCAACTGCTTTGTATGTGATGCTTTGTTTTTCACCTTGTTTTCTCACAGAAAGATCTTTTTCAGCAAGGTGAACTTCATATGTGACCGTCTTTTTCCCTTGCTTCACTTGAAATTCGTAACCGTTTTCAATCGTTTTGCCGGTTAATTTATATTTGTTGATAAATAGATTAGGATCAAAATGCCTTTTTGAGTTTTCCTCCAAAATGGTTTCATTCAGATGACCTGTTACTTTCCCTTTTTTCTCCGTTACTTTGAACCAGTTCACATGATTCTTGGTCTTATATGCAAAGGCGTAAGATTGATTCAATACACTCTTTTTTGCATTTGCTTGATATACTATCCAGCTGACAGCACCCATGATTAGTACCGCTAGAATTGCCACGATCCAGATTTTCGATCTATTCATACATACCTCCACCGATAGAATTTAATTTTTTCTATCAATATATGAGTGAGTCCCTCCTTTATCGAATTTATTTTTCAACACCCCCTTGTATCTGCCACTCCCCATCATTTATTATATATCTAAATGATATATCTTTTAGATAGGTGTGCTGATATGAAAAAATACAATGATACGACGTATGCGATTTTAGGTATTTTAACGACAGATTGTAAGTCAGGGTACGAAGTGAAGCAATTAATTGATAGGAGCTTGCATCATTTTTGGAAAATCAGTTATGGACAAATTTATCCAGCTTTAAAGTTAATAGTCGAGGAAGGCCTTGCGGAGGTTTCACCTGCTGCTAGCTCTGGTCGTTCAGACAAGCGGGAATATCATTTGACTGAAAAAGGACTGGACACGTTAAGAGAATGGCTGGCGCAGCCGCTCGATCAGTTACCAACAGAACGTAATGAGGTGTTATTAAAGTTATTCTTCGGTCAATATCTTTCGTTTGAGAAGAAACTAGCGCTTTTACAGGATTATGAGAGGCAGCTCCGTATTCGTTATGAGACATATGTTGCGATTGAACAAAACATTCAAGAGCTTTACCCAGATGAAGCGGATGCGAAGTATTGGCTGTTTACTTTAGATTATGGGAAAAGAGTGGCTCAAGCTGGAATTGATTGGTGCGTGGAGACATTCCATTCGATGAAGAAGGAAGGGTAAATGAATGAAAAAAGACATACGTGCTGGCAGATTTACAACGGACAATTCTGATTCGATTGTTGTTTTCATCATCGGAATGAGGATCAACAAACGCTGGGCCATTCATCAATGGATGCCTGTGTTCATGGCGATGCCTGGCATGATCAAGGAGCTGTATACCCATCAAGAGGAGCTAGGGTTTCTTGGGACAGAAAATTACTTTGGATTACGCACGACAGCGATGATTCAATATTGGAAATCAACAGATGACCTCCTTGCCTATGCCAAGATGGAGAAGCATTTGGCTGCTTGGAAAAGATTTAACCAAATGGCACGAAATAATGATGCGGTGGGCATTTATCATGAAACATACCAAATTCAAGCCGGCTCGTATGAATCCGTCTACGTGAACATGCCTTCCTACGGACTGAGCCAAGCGAGAGCGCCAATTCCAATTGGTAAAGGAAAACAAACAGCGAAGGAACGGCTGAAAACAACAAATTCCTAGAGAGCGATTCTCTAGGAATTTTTTTTTGCAACGGATACAAAATGTTTTAATATGCGGGCTGTTAATCCCCATATGGTGTAGTTTTCGTAATCATAAAACCATTCCTCGATTGAACGGCTCCCCCAGCTGTATTTTTCACCATTCATGATTTTTTCATAAGGGAAGTCCTCTCCTGGTGTTGGCTGAACGGATACATGATGTAGGTACGGCTCATATTGGCTGAGCCATGATAGAGGCACGGTAAAGGTCTCTTCTACTTCTTCTTGATTATAGGAGTGTTTCACTTTTTGCTCATCAATGATACCGACATATGGGTATACGACAAAGGATGGAGAAGCGATATAAGGACTGAGCTGTCCAAGGATTTCGACCGATTCTGGCGGGATACCCAGCTCTTCATGCGTTTCTCGCAGTGCAGCTTCCTGTGCTGTTTCGCTGCCGTCGAGCTTGCCCCCAGGAAAGCTAATATCCCCCGGCTGTTTTCTCATGGTCAGCGATCGTACCTCAAATAATATATGCCATTCTCCATTTACTTGTACTAAAGGGATCAGGACTGCTGCTTTGAACGCTGTCTCTTCTCCAATGAACAACGGTTGTGATTGATGTAAGTCATTTTTTAATTGATCAATGAACACGGCCATCACCTGTTTTCTGTTTCTCTTTCCTTTAGCGTATCATGGTTCACCTTTTCAATAAAGATGATCTTTCTGACAATTATTTTTATCATTTTGACAACTTTACTTGTCAAAATGAATATAATACTTTACAATCAATGTAAGATTTCAATCAAAACTTGAGGTGACAGAATGAAAAATCGGTTAAAAGAGCTTCGTGCGCGTGATGGTTTAAACCAAACTGAGCTGGCAAAGCGTGCAAAGGTCTCTCGTCAAACCATCAGCTTAATGGAACGAGATGAATTAATGCCGTCTCTCTTGCTCGCTGTTAAGCTTTCACGAATTTTTCAGGAACCCATTGAACGTATTTTTCTATTCGAGGAGGATGAACTATCATGAAAACTGTATACAAAATGCTCTTAGGTGCTCTCCTTGGCTTTCTCGGTGCTTACTGTCTACTGGCAGCCGAATTTGAGATGACACTTCTTGATATTGCATTTGAAGCGACTCTTGTCATCAGTGGATTGACAATTTTATTGATTATTTATTGTTTTTCAGGGATTTCACGTATGAAAAAAAGAGTGTCTCTTTCGGTCTCTGGAGATGAGGAAGATGAACTGGAGGCTAAGCAATATCGGACCTTTACTGATTCGACATTAGCCAATACGGTGAGTACGATTTTGTCCATTATTGCCATCGGTATAACCATCGTCACCGAGCAGCCCCTCTGGTTGATTCTGGTCAATGCTGCTTTATTTATCGTCACCATTATCAGTTCTTATGCAGCGATATCCGTTCTTAAACTTGTCTATCCTAATCGCAATCTGCCAAGTCCGTCCGACAAAGATTATAGTAAAAAGCTGCTCGCCATATCAGACGAAGGGGAAAAGCATGTCATGCTTGGCGGACTGTTTCACACGTATCAAATGATGAATATCCTATTGACCAGTGCCATGTTTATTTTGATTGTGTATTCCCTTGGAGCCAATCACTCTCAACTCTTCTCGATCTTGGTCATTGGGGTTGTTTTGATCATTTTGAATGCAAATTATGTGTTGAGGATTAGAAATCGTTAAATAATAAAAAGCACAGCTCTGTCAAAAGGCTGTGCTTTTTCCGTCCGTTACGATGCACGGCGTTTCTTTCGTGCATAAATCAAAAATAAGAAACCAAACCATACCGGTGTCAATAGCAACGCAGGACGTGTTGCATCTGCGAAGAGCATGATCACGAGAATGGCTGCAAAGAGCGCAAGAACGCAAATATTCACAAAAGGTGTGAACGGTGCTTTAAAGGTAGATGCTGCATGCAGTTCAGGCCGTGTTTTTTTATATTTCAAATGACAAATTAAAATAATACTCCATACCCAAATGAAACAAATGGCACTGATCGTGGTAACAATCCCAAAGGCTTGTTCGGGAATCAGCTTGCTTAAAAGTGCACCGACCGATACTACAATCGTTGAAACAAATAGCGCATTACTCGGGACAGCGTGCTTGTTCAAACGTCCAAAGGAAGCTGGCCCCTGCTTTTGATGACTGAGATTATACAGAATACGGCTTGTCGAGAACATGCCGCTATTACAAGCTGATGCCGCAGACGTCAACACAACAAAATTGATAAGCCCCGCTGCTACTGGTATCCCAATGAGCCCAAAGGTTTTCACAAAAGGACTTTCTGATGCACTGAGCTCAGACCATGGGTTGATACATAGTAAAACAAAGATCGCACCCACATAGAAAAATAGAATTCTTAATGGAATCTTATTAATCGCAGAGGGAATGTTTTTTTGCGGATTAGCTGTTTCTGCTGCGGATACGCCAACCAGTTCAACTCCCACATACGCAAAAATCACCATCTGGAATGACAGCAAGAAGCCTGTGACACCATTCGGGAATAACCCGCCATGAGACCATAAATTCGTTACTGTCACCGGTCCGGCATCGGTTTGAAAACCAATGATTAAAAGAACAATTCCAACACCGATCAGTAATAGAATCGTAATCACTTTAATAAGTGCAAACCAAAATTCCATTTCTCCGAAAAGCTTCACCGTTAATAGATTCAATCCTAGTAAAATCAACAAACAAATGATGGCAGGAATCCATTGCGGGATATCAAACCAATACTGCACATACACTCCGACCGCAATGACATCCGCCATCGCTGTCATAATCCAGCAAAACCAATATGTCCACCCTGTCACAAAAGATGCCCACGGGCCGAGATAGTCCTCTGCAATATCGGTTAATGACTGATAGCCCGCCTTCGATAAAAGCAATTCTCCAAGTGCCCTCATGACAAAAAAGATGGCCATTCCGACAATTAAATAAGCAAAAATGATTGATGGACCTGCCAATTGAATGGCTTTTCCAGAGCCTAAAAACAGCCCTGTTCCAATGGTTCCGCCAATGGCAATCAATTGTACATGACGGTTTGATAAATCTCGTTTTAATTCTTGTTGTGCCAATGCTAACACCCTCCTACGACACGATCTTATACTGAAATAATGAACTCTTTAAAAAGTCCATAAAAAAAGAGATTGGATGCGCTCCAATCTCACGGTCATAAAAGAATAGCAAAATAGAGAAAAGTAATACACGGCATCATCCATGCATCACAAATACAATATTTCGTACTCTTCTGTCCTTTTGCCTGAGATTGTGAACCCTTCGGCGCCGCACATACATGCGGTCTCTCCAGAAGCTGCTCCTGCTATAGTGTGACCCACAGCAATCATAGCCTTCGTTATTTAATTAAAATGTTGCTATTTCTGAATAATTTTATATTTTACGCCTCAATCAGAATGCTGTCAATGGTAATCTTTTATGATTTACGGTGATACCCATATGTCTTCACTTCATCAATCCCCCCTAATTCATGTATAATAAACCAAAAGATGTTCGGCTCGTCTGATGGAGAAATCCCTCTTGATCATGAACAAAGTTAGGCAATCCATTGAAGTTGGTGAAGATAAATGAAAAAAATGAACAAACAGCGTGTCACATTACAGGAAGTCGCCAAGCATGCCGGTGTCTCGACTTCAACGGCATCACTCGTTGTTCGAAACAATCCTAGAATCTCTGAAGCCACTCGAAACAAAGTACTGCAATCCATGGAAGACTTAGGATACGTATATGACCGCGTTGCTGCCAACATGCGGTCAAAAAGCTCAAATATCGTTGGTGTGATTGTCACAGATATTTCTAACACCTTTATTTCGGAATTTTTAATCGGCGTGCAAACCACGCTTGAATCACTAGGCTATACTGTTTTACTTGGTACAACCTTTGACAGTGTCGATAAACAGGAGCGGCTCATTTCCACCATGGTAGAGCACCGAGTGGGCGGAATTATTTTAAACCCAGCTTCGAAAAGCTCTGCTCGAACCGTCAAACAATTAAATCAAATTCGCACCCCAAAAGTACTTGCAAATCGTGAGTTATCAGATGTGCAATGTGATTATGTCGGTGTTGATTATGAACAAGGCACTTGGATGGCCATTCATCATCTTCTTCAGAAGGGGCATCGACGTATCGCCTTCTTAGGCGGCATCAAGACCTCATCGACTTGGATTGAGCGGATGAAAGGTTTCAAAAGAGCTCATGACGAAGAAAATGCGGCAATTGATGATTCCCTTATTATTGATATCGTACCTACTCGTGAAGGCGGGAAAGAAGCACTCGCTCAAGTCATGGATCAATCCGAGCCTCCTACCGCTATTTTTTGTTTTAGTGACTTAGTTGCATTTGGAGTCATGCAAGCACTGTCAGCACGGGGCATCCAGCCTGGTGAAGATATTGATGTGGTTGGATTCGATAATGTTCCTGAAGCGGAGATGTACCATCCGCCGCTCACCACTGTTTCTTCCTTCCCCCGATCCATCGGGGCAAAAGCAGCGAACCTTTTATATCATAAAATGAACGAGCAGGATGAAGAGCTGCAGCGATTGATTTTAAAGCCTCAACTTCATATTAGAGAAACCTCTCCATCATGATGAAAAGAGAATTGTGTGCAGCAATTCTCTTTTTTTATTGAACAAGTCAACTATTTCTTTGTTTCATTTTTCTTTTTTTAAATCACAAAGTCATAAACTTGACACATTTATAAAGCAGGAGTATATTTATCTCGTTGCTTCTTTTAGTATATCGTTATACCTATTTCGTCCTATCGTTATTTCTATCAAAAAACAGTTAAAAGTGATTTTTTATGATTCTGATCAAATCATGAAGTTTCACTTCCTAATCAAGGCTGTTATTATTTTTTACATTTTAGTAGAACGATGTACTTGATTGAAGAACAGATGAATATTCATTATTTTTTCATCAATCACATAAGGGGTGTTGTGATGGGCTTCATATTCTTAATTTTTAAGGAAACAATAACAAAGGGTATTCAAAGAATTTGACCTTAGGGGTTTCAAATATAGGAGTGGGAACATGAAAAATCCTTATATTAAATCGTCACTTGGCATGTATTTAAATTACTTCATGCTTGGCATGATCAATATTATTGTAGCTTCCAACATGGACAGCTTATCTGAACGCTACCATGTAGATATTCCGAAAATCAGCTTGCTTGTATCGGCGATCGGAATTGGTAAACTCATTGCTCTCTTTTTCTCAGGTCGGTTAGCCGATAGCTGGGGACGTAAGCCTGTCATTATTACAGGAAATTTTCTTTACTTATTATTCTTAATCGGTATTCCAACGACAACGAGTTATACACTGGCATTTATCTTTGCGATTTCAGCAGGTATTGCCAACTCACTGCTTGATTCAGGAACCTACCCTGCTTTGACAGAGTCATTTCCGAAAAAAGCAAGTTCGGCTTCTGTTTTAGTAAAAGCGTCTGTATCCATTGGGGCGACTGTTCTTCCATTTATCTTGGCGTACCTAGTGGCACATGACATCTTCTGGGGCTGGGCGTTCTTTGGACTAGGGCTTCTTTATTTACTTGTAGGAATTTACTTAATCTTTATGCCATTCCCGAACCATAAGCAAGTTTCTTCACAAGACGCTCTTCCAGTACAGGATCAGCTTAAGGAAGAACCAAAAATGCTTGGCGAAGGTTTAGCTGTTGTACTGATGGGATTCACATCGACTGCATTGTTTGTCGTATGGCAGACATGGCTTCCGCAGCTCGGGTTGAAATTAATCGGACTTGGCACAGAACAAGCCACACAGCTTCTATCTTATTTTAGTATTGGTGCTCTTGTATCTGTTCTATTGCTTTCGATCGTCTTAGATAAATTCATTTCACCGATTATGGTCGCGATCATTTATCCAATTGGGGCGTTCCTTGCAATGCTTTCACTTTTCCAAATCGAAACGTATAGCATTGTCATTGTCAGCACCTTCTTCTTAGGACTATTTACAGCGGGAATCTTCCAGCTGGCGATGAGTATCATGATGAAATTGTTCCCGACAAACAAAGCAACGGCTTCATCCTATGTCAACATTGCGGCAAGCTCAGCGTTTATTCTAGTGCCGCTCATTACAAGTGGGTTGGTCAGCACGTACGATATTAAAATGACGTTGTTTTTCGATATGATCATTGCGGTTATTAGCGTATTACTAGCGATCTTTGTTCTTGGACGCATGAAAAAATTATTTAGATAACTAAAGGAGATGTCAATCATGACAAACATACATGAACGAAATATTGATGGAAAAACAAAATTAGTCGGTCTTCTTGCTACACCAATCGGACACAGCCTTTCACCACGTATGCATAACCTTGGCTATACACTAACAGGTATCAACTATGCTTACCTCGCATTTGAAGTAGGGAATGATGAACTAGAAGCAGCCGTAAGCGGTATGAAAGCAATGGGTGCAGCTGGATTTAACGTTTCTATGCCGAACAAAATGAAAGTACTAGATTACTTAGACGAACTAGATGATTCTGCAAGATATACACGTGCTAGTAACACTGTAGTAAACAAAGATGGTAAGCTCATCGGCTACAACACAGACGGTCTTGGATATGTGAGAAACTTGATTGAGCATGGCGTTGAATTAGCCGGCAAAAAAGTCACACTCGTTGGCTCTGGCGGCGCGGCAACTCCGATTGCGATTCAGCTTGCACAGTCCGGCATTCGTGAAATTAGTATTTTTGCTCGTAATGACCAATACTTTGTTCAAGCAGAAGAAAATGTAAATTACATCAACAACGAAATGAAATCTTTCGGTGTTAAAGCAAACATTTTCCCACTTGAAGACAAAGACGCGTTCCGCCGTGAAGTAGCAGAAAGTGCGATCCTAGCAAACGGGACAAGCCTTGGCATGAAACCACTAGATCAGCTCAGTATTATCGATGATACACTTGATGTACTTCGTGAAGATTTGATCGTGACAGATGTCGTATACAACCCGCAAAAAACAAAGCTTCTTGCACAAGCACAAGAAGCTGGTGCCAAAACGATTAACGGTCTTGGAATGATGCTATGGCAAGGTGCACTTGCTTACAAACTCTTTACTGGTGAAGATATGCCAGTTGATCAAGTAAAACAAATTCTTTTTGAAAATGACCGTTTCTAAAACAAAAGAAAGACGACTTCCTAAGCGGAGGTCGTCTTTTTTTTAATCATGTACCATAACTTGGCGGTATCGATACAGGATATACAGTGCGCCGATAATGGCCGCAACAGCCACCACTGCATCGAACATAAAGATTTGTAAAATGGACGCGTGACTCTGAATTAACCCTGTTACGACCGGGATGACGATAGCCGACACGCCGCCCGCTGTGGAGATAATCCCAGTCATCGTCCCTTTGTTTTTCCAGAAGAATTCAGCCATCACAGTTAACGTCAGCTGAAAAACTCCTGCTGTTGAAAACCCTAATACAAAAGCATTGACGGTTCCTATGACTGGCGATTTCACGACCAAGAGTACACAAATAGAAACAAGTGTAATGATTGGATAAATCAGCAGTACAGTGACCGGACGGACAAAACGGCGCAAAAGAAACGCGAGCAACACAACAGACAGCAGCCCGCCCATGCTATAGTAACTGAGCAGTTTCACAGCACTGCCCGATGCCATCCCCAAGATGGCCTCACCGTACGTAGGAAGCCAAATTTGCGGCAGCGCATACAGCCCATTTGATGTAAAGCTGATCAAAATGAGTGCGATCCCTTCCCTCCAAAATGTAGGCTCTGTCGAGAAGCGCGGAAGTCCATCATGCTCCGTTACCTGGACTTGCTCCACCTTGCGATGATTCGGAAATGGTAAGGTCCACAGCATCAAGACATTTACAAGATAGATCAGAGCAGGAACAAAAAATGAAATTCCATAAAACAAATCATGCTCTGCTAAAAAGAAAATCGCCAGTGGCAAAATGGTTGCCCCAATGGAGATAAAGGCCTTCACCATCACATTCGCAGATCCTGAGTTTTGCGGAAAAGCCTCCATTAACGCAGGATACGTTCCTGCATCCATTGCCGAATTCGCAACCCCTGCCAAAATCGCAAACGCAAACGCGATTTGATAATTCGGAGACAATGGGATTCCGATGAGGAACACCGCCATCAGCACACCAGAAACCAAAATGACCGGCTTTCGCCCAAAACGATCTGACAGTACGCCTGATAAACCATACGTGAGCACCCTGCCAATGCCAAGCGCCGAAATCATATAACTAATTCCCGCACTATTGGTATCTAATTGTTTGATTAAAAATGGCATATTTGAAGCCAAAATAATATTGACCATACCTAATAAAAAGTAATTAATATACAGACTAGAAGCCGTTCTCACATACGGATTCCTCATCCTGACACACCCCTCAACACCATCGCAATGAAGTGACAAATAATGGTTACGCTTACAAGATCTCATATGTGAGGAAGAACAGCTTTGCAGCCTTCACGTTCATACATCTCATCATGTCATGCAGCTCACAGCTTACACGCCCTTCATGTATCAAGCATTTCTTCAATTTTTCACTGCTCTTATTTTATACGAATGAGAAAGGTAAAGATAGTGAATTGCTTAAATTTGAGGGGAATTCATCGATCAAGCGTATGACACCATCGATAGAAAAAAGGAGTGGTTAGCTGCCACTCCTTAACTGATGTCTCATTTCTGTTCATCGTTCATTTTCAACCCATTTTGACGAATGACTTCTTGATACCAGTAAAAGCTTTTTTTAGGTGTTCGATTTAACGTTCCGTTTCCATCGTTATCTTGATCAACATGGATAAACCCATATCGCTTTTCCATTTCAGATGACGAGTAACTAATTAAATCAAGAATTCCCCAGCTGGTGTAACCTATTAATTCGACTCCATCCTCAATGGCTTCCAGCATTTGCTGGAAATGCTGCTCATGATAGCTAATCCGATAATCATCATTTATCTTTCCATCTTCCACCTTGTCGTATGCACCTAATCCATTCTCAACTATAAATAGTGGTAGTTGATAGCGATCGTATAAATCATTTAAAGAGATACGAATTCCAATCGGGTCGATCTGCCAGCCCCATTCACTCACTTCTAAATATGGGTTTTTCACTCCACCTATTGTATTGCCGCTGACAGTTTCCATGCCTTCACTATTTTCAGTAGCAACCAAGGAATTGTAGTAACTGAATGAAATAAAATCAACAGTATGCACCTTTAATAATTCGTCATCTCCCAGCTGTTTCTCAATGTGAATGTTTTTTTCTTTAAACAGTCGATTGATAAAACGCGGATACTCACCACGCACCTGTACATCTGTAAAAAACATATTGAACTGATTGTTCTTTGATGCCTTCAGAACATCCTTTGGATTACAAGAATACGGATACGTTGTTAATTTCGTCAACATACACCCTATTTTTGCCCCTGGGATCATTTCATGACAATATTTAACGGCCAAAGCACTTGCAACAAATTGATGATGCAATGCTTGATAAACTGCCTGTTCTACATTGTCAAAGCGCTCTGAAACGATTCCACCACTTGTAAATGGATGTCGGACAATACTATCAATTTCATTGAAAGTCAGCCAATACTTGACTTTATCTTTATATCGATCAAATACAACTCGACTAAATTTCACAAAGAAATCAACGACAATGCGATGAGACCATCCTCCATATTGATTCACTAAGTATAGCGGCATTTCATAATGAGATAACGTAACGAGTGGTTCAATATCATGCTTTTTCATCTCATCGAATAGGCGGTCGTAAAATAATAATCCCGCTTCATTTGGCTCTTCTTCATCACCGTTTGGAAAAATACGTGTCCATGCAATCGAGACACGTAACGTCTTCAATCCCATTTCTTTGAACAGCGCCATATCTTCAGGATAACGATGATAAAAGTCTACACCTCTTCGTTTCGGATAACCTTCAGCGGTATCTGCACGCATCGCTTGCTGAATTTGTTCTTCATCCACTTTGTTGTGCTTTTTATAATCAGACTTACTGAGACCTTTTTTAAAGATCGCCACATCAGCAGTCGATAGCCCTTTTCCGTCTACATTCCATGCGCCTTCTGCTTGGTTTGCCGCGATGGCGCCTCCCCATAAAAATCCTTCTGGAAATTTCCTGATTTGATTAGACATGTTTCTTCCTCCTCAAGACTATGCGTTATTTCTTTGAACCACTCGATTGACATGAATAATTAAATACATTTTTTCGTCACTGGAAATCGTGTAATCCACACTTGTTTTAATATATTTCTCGATTTTCTCCACACATTTTACTTCTTCAGGATACTTCCTCATGATTTGATCAATTAGATCGTGATCATCTGTTTCAAGCATTTTGTTCTCAAGTAAACGTTGAACAAAGAACTGTAAATGTGTTAAAAACCTGGAGTAATTAATCGTATCTGTCGGAATGTCGATCTTATAATGCATTTTGATAATATTTAAAATGTCTTTGACCATATTGGTCATCATCACGATTTGATTTAAATTATCTTTAGTCTGCTGCGCATTTACTAGATGAAATGCAATATTCGCCGCTTCTTCTTCAGGCAGCTGAATGCCTAACTGTTTTTCAATCAGCTCTAGTGCATGCAGACCAATGCTAAATTCGTCAGGGTAAAATTTCTTCACTTCCCACAGCAGGCGATTTTGTATCGTTAAATTTTCCTTAAAGCGCTTCGTAGCCATGAAAAGGTGATCCGTTAAAGAAATATAAAGATGCTCATTTAGGTGTGTAGATAAACGGCGCTTCGCATAGGATATAATCTCATCTGTCATGATTAAAAATTCCTCTGGGGTCTCCCTCATAAGCTCAGCTAAATCATTAGACGTACTTTGATCTTCTAGCACATAGATCTTTTGAATATCGGACTCTTGAATAAGACTGCCTGGCTTATTTTTAAATCCAATGGCTTTACCCATTACGATGATTTCTTTACCGTCATCTCTTTTAGCGAGAACCACACTGGTATTCAGCACTTTTATAATTTCCATACCATATCACCTTCCTGGATACATTCAAAATCGATTTATAAAACTGTTAAAAGTGGCTGCTGATGACCAGAAACAGGATTCGTTTTTCCCTCTTGGGGTAAAATTTCTAAATAATCAGCTGTATTTGTAATAATGACTGGTGTTGTTGTATCATAGCCAGCCTTTTGTATATTCTGTTGATCAAATTCAATCAGAAGTTGACCTAGTTTCACTGTATCACCTTTTTGAACATGTGAAGTAAAATATTGTCCATTTAAGTTTACAGTATCAATACCAATATGAATCAGAACTTCCACACCATGGTTGGATTTTAGACCAATGGCATGATTTGTATGGAAAATCATTTCTACTTGTCCATCAAAAGGAGCAAATACTTTCCCTTCACTAGGTTGAATTGCTGCCCCTTTCCCCATCACTTCTTCAGAGAATACCTTATCATTCACTTTTGCTAAAGGAATGATGTCTCCTTTCATCGGTGCATAAATGACTTCACGATTTCTTGTGCTTTCTGATGTGGAAACAGGCTCATTTTTCTTCTCAATGTTTTCAGTTTCTGTATCTTTAAAGCCGATGATGTAAACAGCAATAAACGCGATGACCGCTGCCATGACTGCACCAATAATAGCAAACGTAAAGTTTGAAGTCCCTTTTTCAATAAAGATTGGCATTGTTGCAATACCAGGTGAAACCATGACAAACGCCTTTAGCTTAATCAATCCAACAAAAATACCTGAAACCCCTGCTCCAATCATACATGCGAGTAATGTTTTCTTAAGTTTTAAATGAACGCCGTATAATGCAGGTTCTGTTATACCAAATAAAGCAGAAATTCCTCCGGACATCGCAATTTGTTTTAACTTAGGATCTTTGGTTTTAAATGAAACAGCCAAAGCACCTCCACCTTGCGCAAAGTTCGCCGCTAACATAGCGACCCCAATGAGAGCATCGTATCCAGGCGAAGCAAGAGAGGCGATAACAACTGGATAGAACACCTTCTGCATCCCAAACATGACGATAAAAGGTAAGAAAACGGCTAAAATCGCAACAGCTGCCCATCCCGCAGTTTGCTGGATCCATAAGACCCCTGCAGCTAAGCCTGCACCAAGATACATACCGAGCGGCCCTAAAAACAGTAAACCAATCGGAGCGACAATAATCATCGTAATTAAAGGAACCATAAAGATTTTGACCGGTCCCGGTGATAATTTATCTGCCAGCTTTTCTACATAAGACATCAGCCAGACAATGAGTATGATCGGAATAACCGATGCACCATATGAAACAGCTTTTAGCGGGATGCCCGCAAAGACAACTGGATCACCACTGCTAAACAGGGCTGTTAAGTTAGGATGTAACAAAACCCCAGCCAAAGCCATTGATACCATAGGGTTTGTGCCGAATTTCTGTGAGCTTGTATAGGCTAACAAAATAGGCAAGAAGAAGAACGCTGCATCTGAGATGATTTTCAATACCAAATAGGTTTGGCTGTCTTCTTTCATCAAATTCAGCATCGGCAATAAAATTAATAGAGCCTTCAACATTCCTGCACCAGCGATCGCAGGGATGATCGGTGCAAAAATTCCAGTGATTAAATTGGCAAAACGATTGAAATATCCTTTCAAGCTATGATCTTTGTTCTGTACAATCTGTCCGCTTGCTTCCGGATTTTGATCAATCAGTTTTGCAAACTCTTTATAAACATAACCAACATCATTTCCAATAATAATTTGATACTGACCAGCTGTATCTGCTACTTGAATGACGCCATCAAGACGACTAATTTCTTGAGAGTTTGCGCGTGAAGAATCTTTTAAAGTCAGCCGTAATCTCGTCATACAGTGGATGGCATTTTGAACATTTTCGCTTCCGCCAATATGTTTTAGAATGTCTTGAGCTAAGTCTTTATGGTTCATTAAAGTCACCGCTTTCATTTTTGATTATAGGAGCTCAGGCAACAAAAAAAGACCTGGATTGGGTGGGAATATACAAATACAGATATCCCATCCAATCTAGGTCTTGCCTGCCGAACAGTAACACGCCTTATTGAATGTACGCATTATTCTATTTTTAAATTTTCATCGTTTCATGAAACCGCTTTTAACATGTTAATATCTTTATAGTAATTAATTATCTTCACAAAAGCAATGTTTTTTCTCGAAAAACAATAATAAATTGATTAAATATAGATCAAAGAGCACTGTTATATCATCTAATCGTACCTATTGAAAATGAATGGTATTGTCATGCTCTTTCTAATAAAGACCGTCTAAACTTAAAGTCCCCAAGTACTTAACTCATAAAAATATTCCGTCCGTTCAATGCATAATCCAAAATGAAGATCCTCTGTGACTAACATAAAATCTCCATATCCAATTGAAAATTTCGTTGTCTCAAGAAGCTGGTTTAAATGGCTAAACACTTCGTTCACGTTTACTAAAAGAGCTTCAATTTCTTGCTCTCGAAAAAACATGATTCTAGCTTCTTTGGGATAACGTTCTGCATTCTTGACCAATTCCTTTAACATTTGTGTAGATTTTTTTATATGTTCTCGATAGTTATCCCCATGTATTTGAATCTTATTTTCTCTTGCATAAAGGAAAGCAAACACCTTCTGACAAAACAATTGATTTTCTTCGATATCTAAAAAGGGGTGTTCTGGAAGTGTCATGTAGCTCAATTCGTTCATTAAGTGCTTTCTTCTGCTTTTTCTTTTTAAGGTTTCGATTTTTGTTTTTCTGTTGTTATTCATAAAAATCAACTTAACAATCCTTGTTTTTTTATACTATCATCACAAGAATTATCTAATAAAACAATCCATTTGTTCAAATTAGGACTTTTTTCTCAAACGGGCACAACCCTTACCACGCTTTCATCGTCACCCTCTTCTTGTCAATTAACCGGAAATCAATCACTTGTAATCTAAACAGTTACAGCATATAATTTCTCTGATTTCTTAATTCACATTAAGAAGAGTTCATAAAAGGGGGCTTTATGATGGAAATTAAGGCGGCTGTCATTGAAAAACAAGGTGAAGATTTTGTATTTGAACAACTAAAGCTAGAAAACCCAAAAAGTAATGAAGTATTAATTAAAGTGGTAGCAACTGGAGTTTGTCATACAGATGCTGTCGCTCGCGATATGGGATTATCACCCTTCCCTGTAGTTTTAGGCCACGAAGGAGCTGGAATTGTAGAAGCTGTCGGAGATAGTGTCAAGTCCGTTAAAGAAGGAGATCATGTTGTCTTATCATTTGCTTCTTGTGGAGAATGTGAAAACTGTTTAGCTGCACATCCTACTAGCTGTATGCGGTTCAATGAACTAAATTTTGATGGCAAGATGGAAGATCATACAAACAGAATACACAAACACAATCATGCAGTTTCTACTTTCTTTGGACAATCTTCATTTGCCACATATGCAGTTGTTAACGAACGAAATGTCGTTCAAGTAGAGAAAGATGTTGATTTGGCTCTTCTTGGACCATTAGGTTGTGGAATCCAAACAGGAAGTGGAACCGTTTTAAATAAATTAAAACCTGAATTTGGTTCGACAATTGCTGTATATGGCTGTGGAGCAGTCGGATTAAGTGCCATTATGGCTGCGAAAATTGCAGGCTGTAAACAAATCATTGCGATAGATGTACATGAAAACCGATTAGCACTTGCCAAGGAATTAGGTGCTACAGATGTCTTTAATGGAGCAAAAGTAGATGCTGTACAAGAAATTAAAAAAATAACAAACGGTGGAACTAATTATGCTGTTGAAACAACGGGTGTACCACCTGTTGTTCGTCAATCATTACATGCTCTAAAGCCGCTAGGTGTGTCCGCAGTTGTTGGAGTCACACCAAAAATGGAGTTTGATGTCCATAACGATATCATGGCTGAAGGTAAGACATTAATGGGTGTGATTGAAGGCGATGCAGTTCCTAAGTTATTCATTCCGAAACTTATTGATTTCTATAAAAAAGGGTTGTTCCCATTTGATAAGCTAGTGAAATTTTATGAATTCGAAGATATCAACCAAGCCTTTGCTGATTCGAAATCTGGTGCCGTTTTAAAACCGATTGTGAAAATTAGCTGAACATGACAATAAAGAACCTTCCACTCTGGAAGGTTCTTTTGTTCATCCTATCCTATTAAAATTCGAGAAATAAGATACTTAATAGGTATTTTCTTTATACAAAATGGATATTTCCCCTCTTAATCTATCATCATTATAATTAAATAATGGCTGAAATTGATAGACACAAGGGGGAATCATTGTGGATTTATTCACAAAAAAAATAAATCAATATATTGATGGACAATGGAGAAAAGGTTCATCAAATAAAATTCAGAAAGTTTATAACCCTTATACTTCAGAGGTCATTGCTGAAGTACATATAGCTTCAGAAGAGGATATTCACGCAGCCTATCAAGCTGCAAAAGAAGCTCAAGAACATTGGGGGAAAGTATCAGCTTCAAAAAAGGTGAGCGTGCTTGAAAAAGCATATCAGTTCTTTGAAAAACATAAGGATGACATAATAGAAACGCTCTGTAAAGAAGCAGGGAGTTCCTTCGTGAAAGCCAATATCGAACTCGAAGCTACCATGAATGTTTTGAAACAATCAATGGATTATCCACACCAACTAGAAGAGAGATCAGAGCTTCCTGCTTTAATAGAAAACAAAACAAATTATGTCTATCGAGCACCTATAGGGGTAGCTGGTATTATCAGTTCATTTAATTTTCCTCTTCACTTATCTATGCGCTCTATTGCTGTTGCAATTGCTACAGGAAATTCAGTTGTACACAAACCAGACATGCAAACAGCATTATCAGGTGGTGTCGTCATTGCAAAAGCGTTTGAAGACGCTGGTCTGCCAAAAGGGGTTTTCAACTTAATCCTGACCAATACAAAAGAAATTGGAGACTCATTTATCGAACATCCAATTCCAAAAATCATCTCTTTTACAGGTTCAACTGGCGTTGGGCGTCATATTGGTTCAATTGCGGGGAAAAACCTGAAACGAACAGCCTTAGAGCTTGGTGGAAACAATCCGTTTATTGTATTGGAAGACGCAGACATTGATCAAGCGATAAACGCTGCAATTTTCGGTAAATTTTTACACCAAGGGCAAATTTGTATGATTATTAACCGCATTCTCGTTCATCGTAATCTTTATGATACCTTTATTGAAAAGTACACTGAAAGAGCAGCTTCATTAAAATGCGGGAACCCAGTAGATCCTTCTGTAGTGATTGGGCCTCTCATTAATGAGAAACAAGCTGATCATGTCATGTCGATCATTGAAGAAGGAAAAAATGAAGGTGCCAAATTAGTGTTAGAAGGAAAAAGAGAAGGAAATCTGATCACACCGTTTGTATTTGCAGATGTCAATAACGACATGAAGATTGCACGCAGTGAGATATTTGGTCCAGTTGTTTCTATCATTCCATTTGACAATGAGGAAGAAGCCATCCATTTCGCAAACGACAGTGAATATGGTTTAAGTGCTGGTATCTTTACAGAGAATATTGAAAAAGGGATTACATTAGCAAGACGCATTGAAAGCGGAATGGCTCATGTGAACGATCAAAGCGTAAATGATGATAGCCTGGCGCCATTTGGCGGGGAAAAGGCTTCTGGAATTGGTCGCTTTGGGGGCCAATGGGCTCTAGAAGAATTCACTCGAGTCCAGTGGGTTTCTGTACAAAATCAACCAAGAAAATATCCTTTCTAAGAGAAAAAAGGGATGGGCTTAACTAAGCCATCCCTTTTACTTATTCTTTCATTTCTTTCACTGTTTTTTCCCAGCGTTCAATGACTTCTTTCTCATTGAATAAGTCGATGTTGATGCCAGAGATTATTTGAGCATATTTTGCTACATCTTCCCTAGCTAAAACAACTTGAGCAGAGAATCTTTCTCTTACATAATGGCTGTCAGGCGTCTTATCTAGCCTTTTCAAAGACAGTCTAATATAGTGAACCTTTCCTTGACATACCATTACCAAAGTCGCTTTCTGTGTACGAATGATATTGGATGTAGTCGTTGTATTTGGCCATAAACCAATTCTTAACTCTTGGCGGTTTAATGCCACAATTTCCCCCACACTAATCATCGCATTATGTGGCCAGCCATCCTCTCCTACAGTCATTAACATCATCACTTCATGCTGTTTATCTGACAGCTGTTTTCCATTCAAGAATTCAAATACCTCAGGAGACAATTCCGTTTTACACATGCTAACACCACCTTACCTTCACCTATTAGACGATACTGAGCCAAGATTCATTAGACAATCTATCGTTACTTTTTTTACTAAATAAGAAGATCTCTAAGCGGTATATAGAGATCTTCTTATTTTTACATTAA
The DNA here is from genome assembly GCF_038630785.1 of Bacillus sp. FSL K6-1000. Lineage (NCBI taxonomy): Bacteria > Bacillati > Bacillota > Bacilli > Caryophanales > Bacillaceae > Bacillus > Bacillus sp. FSL K6-1000. The sequence continues at coordinate 3,660,516 of NZ_CP152042.1, forward strand.
TCTATTAACTTTGGGATTGGAGGAATTTGATCTAACTCTTTAAATTTAGTTGCATCCAACTTGAAACGTTTGTCATATTTTTCGGGGTCTGTGATATTAGGACCTTCTGTATTTCTCCAAGATAGGGTACAAGTATCGCAAATATATACTTCCCAAGCATCCTTAACCGGAGACTTTGTTAATAAGCTTACTTTTTCAGATTCACATCTCGGACACTTCATTATTTATTTCCTCCCTTTTTTATTAAATCACGGAGAATGGCAGACCATTCTTCTGCTTTTTCTGGCGTAGCCAAAAGTTCAGTATCTCGGGCAATATCAGGTGCAATCGGAGTTGTCGCATCAATGACTAGCTTTGTGTGCATACCAGCAGGGTCAGAAGATGGATCTAATGGCATTCCAGGCGCATATGGAATTTTGAACACATCTTTGTCTGGACGTACCCGAGTTGTTAATGCCCACATCACTTGTTCTAAATTAAACGGATCAACGAATTCATCTACGATAATCGCTATTTTCGTATAAGGCATTCCGTGAGGAGTGGATAATAGCCTCATCGCAACCGCCTTACCGTATCCACCTAAACGAGATTTTGTCGATACAATAGTTCCTATACCGTGTGTATACATTGCGTTTACTGCCTCAACTTCTGGGAAGTCACGCTTTAACTGTTTATACAATGGTAAACTTGTATTTAAAGCCATTAAATAATCAATTTCCGTCCATGGCATACCTAAGTATAAGTTTTCGAAAATTGGATTTTGACGGTGAGTGATTTTAGTGATTTTTACAATCGGCTGCAAACGGGCTCCTGAATAACTTCCAGGAAATTCGCCAAATGGGCCTTCTATCTCTCTTTCACGAGGCATAATGTATCCCTCTAGAACAACCTCACTTCTCGCTGGAATATCTAATTGACCATGCTCGCTTTTCGTTAATTCAATTGCTTCTCCTTTTAAAGCTCCGGCAAAATCATATTCGGATTGAGCATATTCTATCGGTGTACTAGCCATAAAGCTCAAGACAGGATCGTTACCTAAGCAAATGGCAATTGGTAAAGGTTCATTTTTTTCTTCTGCATGTTTTAGATGGACCGCTATATCGTGAAATGGAAGTGGCTGAATTCCTACTTTATCTTTACCCTTTACTTGAATACGGTAAGTTCCGGCATTTTGTTCCTCATAGCTTTCAGGCTTATTTGGATCCTTACTAACCACAAGAGCTTTAGAAAGATAAAAGCCCGCATCGAATTCATTAATACGAAACAGTGGCAGTACATCAAATAAATTGATATCTTCCTCAATTACAACTTCTTTCACTGGTGCATCTTTTTTATCTACCCAAACAGGTTTAATCGGATATCTATCCCAAATTCTTTCTAATTCGAAAAACTGTTCTTTAACTGGTGTGTTCTTGTCCATGTTAAGCATCAAGGCATGGTTTTGCCATGAACCGTGTACATTTAGGACAACAGGTGTTTTATATCCTTTCACTTTTTCTACAAGAACAGCTGGTGCATTCTCCATATCCGGGGCAGAACGGCCAATCGCGCTTAAATCTGGTTCAGGCATGACTTCATCCTTAATACGAACTAGTTGATTTTCTGATTCTAGTAAATCTAGAAACTCTCTTAAATCTCTATAGGACATGGGAAATCCTCCTATTCAGCAATTTTTATGTGATGTGTTTTCCCTTACATCACCATTGTACGCCCCATCATATGATATTAAAAATATCTATTAAATATTTAAAATATACCTTAAAGGTATGCTTTTTAACTAAAATGAAGTTCAACATGAAAATCAAATACAAAAGGTTCGTCCTAAAAGGACGAACCAGATTGAAAAAGCCTCTCAAATCATCTTTTGATCAGCTTACTTCGCTTTTTGTATACCTTCCCATCTCTTAGCTTCTGATAATTGAATACCAAACTGATCTAAGGCTCTGTAAACAATGTGGTTAACAATATCATCAATCTGTTGAGGATGATTATAAAAAGCAGGCATTGGAGGAAAAATGATAGATCCCATTCTTGATAATGCCAACATATTTTCAAGATGAATATCATTAAGAGGAGTTTCACGGGTCATCAATAACAATTTTTTTCTCTCTTTTAAAATGACATCAGCAGCTCGCGTAACAAGATTGTCTGCCAGCCCCATTCGAATTGATGCAAGAGTTTTCATACTACAAGGTGCCACAATCATTCCATCTACTCTAAAAGATCCGCTTGAAATTTTCGCACCTAAATCCTTATATGAATATGTGAAATCAGCTAATTCTTCAACATCCTTTACAGTGTAAGATGTCTCAACATTTATGGTTGCGGCTGCCCATGAAGACATGACCAAATGAGTTTCAATATCTGTGTGTTTGAGAATTTCTAGAAGACGAATACCAAAAATGGCTCCTGTCGCACCAGACATTCCAACAATAATCTTCATATACGCTTCACCTTCTTTAATATTAATGATTCATATCTCTAAATAAAGTATACTCTCCAGTTTAATATATTGATAATATTCATATTGTTTATATATAATACTTACAAAGTATAAAAAGACAGGAGAAGACATATGGATATTCGACAACTGCGATATTTTATAGCCATTGCAGAACAAGGTACAATCTCTAAAGCTGCAGAATCCCTGCATATGGCTCAGCCGCCACTTAGCAGGCAATTAAAAATGATGGAAGATGAATTAGGTGTTGTTTTATTTGAAAGGAATAAAAAGAAGAAAGTCACTCTAACCGCTCAGGGAGAACTTTTTTTAAAAAAGGCTAGAGAAATAGTTTATAGCATGGAGGATGCTATTCATGAAATTAAAGAATTTAGTGAGGAAATAAGCGGGACTCTTTCAATTGGTTCTACTATTTATTGTGCACCGATTTTACTTTCAGCTCTTACCGAATTTAGGAAAAAGCATTCGCATGTTAAATTTAATATTTGGGAAGGAAACTCTGCTCACTTAATGACATTATTGAATAATCGGCAAATTGATGTTGCGATTACAGGAGGACCTTTTCCTAAAAAAGATATGAAAGTGAAAAGTTTGTATACAGATCCTTGTGTATTAGTTGTCCCTAAAGGATATAAGATAGATGAAAAAGAAATAAGCATACAAACACTTTCTGAAATTCCCCTTTTATTACTTCGGCCAACAGAGGGAGTGGGATTATTTGATCAAATAGTTGATACATTTCAACAGTTAGAATTAACGCCTAATATATTATGTGAATGTCACGACTCTGCTATGTTATTCAGTTTAGTCAGAAAAGGATTCGGGGCGACAATCTTACCTTTATCCATGGTCAACCATCCACTTACGAAAGAATTTAAAAAGATCTCCATTCAAGATCATCCATGGATTTCAGATCCTTCATTAGTTTGGAGATCAAATAGCTACTTATCAGCTTCGACAAAAGAGTTTTTGAAGTTTTTTGAGGAACAGAGCAACTACACCGATTATTAAGTATAGAGGAGTCTGGGTGACTCCATACAAAAAAACCGAACAGAGGAAGAACAGCTTTGCAGCCTTCACGTTCATACATCTCATCATGTCATGCAGCTCACAGCTTACACGCCCTTCATGTATCAAGCATTTCTTCAATTTTTCACTGCTCTTATTTTATATGAATGAGAAAGGTAAAGATAGTGAATTGCTTAAATTTGAGGGGAATTGATACAAAAAAGGAGTGGCAGGCGGCCACTCCTTTTTCAAAAACTTTGACGGCTGACTCTTAATCCAAGTAAAAGCTTTTTAAGTATTCGATAGAAAACCTTAATTTTCGATTTTCTCAATACTTACGCTTGGAATTGTAATGTTACCATCTGTCGTGGATTCATATGTAATGACACCCTCAGAAGTACCCATAAAAGTAATTACGTCTCCTTCTAAAACTCGTGATTTGACGAGATCAGCTTGATAAGCACCATAAACAATATCATTGTAATATTCATCTACAGCTACTCTTATTTCTGTCGTACCGTCACCTTCCATGACTTGGACAACTTCACCTTTAAATTTCACTTTTTTCCCTTTATATTTTTCAGGTGTTCTAGCCAATTGTTCGTAAGTGATGCCAGTATCGTAACCCTTTTTCTCTTGTTCCTCAGCTTTTTTCTTCGCTAGTTCTTCTTTCTTTTTCTCTTCTTCTTTCTTAGCTTTAGCTTCTTCTTCTTTTTTCTTTTCTATTTTCTCCATTTTTTCTTTTGCATCAGCCTCAGCTAATTTTGCATATGGAGCTAATTCATCTACTTTTTTCTGTAGAGTTTCGTTTTCTTTCTTTAGTTTTTCACTTGCTTTTGATGGTGAAGAGCCAGACATTGCCGATCCGATAAACATTGCAACAATGGCTACCACAATATACTTCCAACTTTTCTTTAAAAACTTCATTTTAAACTTCCTTCCCTCATAACGATATAGTGTTTCATCACAAAATCTATTTCCTGAAACGCACATTTTTGGATGATAATATCTATATCGGCTGACAGAAGAAATTTTTAACAAAAAAATTAGATCTTTATACTCAATTAATTCTTTTTTAAACCAATCACTATGACTTTAGGCATTATTTTAGCGGGTGAATAACATACTCATATAGAATTATATTTTGATCAAAATTAATTAAAGAAGCTTATTATTTTCGTTATCATAGATCTTTCCACATCAAGCTATGCTTCAAATAAATCGCGTCTCTTATTACATATTTTTTAATTCTTATACACCCCAAATACTTAGCTCATAATAATATTCCGTTCGCTCTATGCATAATCCAAAATGAAAACTCTCTCTGCGACTAAAATAAAATCACCATATCCATTTGCAAATTTGATCTGTTCAAGAAAATGATCTAAAAATGAATTTTTGGAAGTTTCATATAGCTTAATTCGTTCATTAAGTGCTTTCTTCTGCTTCTTCTTTTTAGGATTTCTATACTCAAAACCTTATGTTTTCTAATTGCCAGCTAGCCATACATTCGTTTTATTTATAATCATTGATTGGTCCTTTATCCATCAAAACATCAATTTCATTAGAAGACTTCATTTTTAATTTAGGTCTGCGCTCGGAATTTGGTTTGCTGTATAGCTCTAGCGGACGGATGATCACACCGTCATTTGTATTTTGAAGCATACCCGGCACACAAGAATAAATCCGATCATTATCATTCGCATGTTTGGCATGGATTGTCACAGACGTTCCTTGGTGATTATCGATACTCATAGATACCCTATATCTATAAAAGGAACCTGTTCCGTTTGATTGAGCAGAATAAACAACCGGAACGATAGCAAGAATATCGTCAATTAACCGTAATTTAATGACTTCTGTTTTCATCAATTCACGGTCTCTACCGACATCTCCCATATGCTCTACAGCCCCGTTACCGTAACTTTTGAGAGCAGGAACACCTTTTGCGCCAAACATGGCCACATCTATTTGTTTTCCTGACTTTGTATAAACCAATGCATAAATATCATAATCGGTTCCAGACTCCCAGGATACTGTAGCTGTAATCTCAGGCGTTTTTTCAATGATGATCGGTTTATGACCTTTGTCTAGACTAATTTTACCTTGAACTTTCTCTAAGCTAATTGGTGCAGCGACTTTCTCTTTAGCAGCTGGCTTCATTGGAGCAGGCTCATCAATTAGTTTTTCAGAAGTCATTTGAGGAGGTGTAGAAACATCCTGTTCATCAGGTTCAACATCTACCCCAAAAAGCTGACATAACCCTTCTAATCCAGAATCGAAGCCACGCCAGATGGATCGTGCTTTCATTTCACCATTTCTGATATATAGCTCTACTACGACAATACCCTTTTCATTTGTAAAGCTTACTGGTGTAAGGTATAGTACCTCATCGCCTGTTTGAATTTCTGCTTGCAGATTCTTCACTTGAGAAAAACCAATTCCTTGATCCTCTGTTAGTGTAATCGCCACCTTTGTGATTCCAGCAGGCACTTTGCTCATATCAAAATTCAATTGATGCCTTTTCAACTGACCTGATATCTCTGCTGGTAAAAGTGTCGCGACACCCGTGGCACTCTCCGGCTGATTGTAAAAAATAATGCCATGATCTCCTTGAACTAGATCTGAATCTGTTAAGAGAAACGCTGTTAAAGAAATATCAATTGCAGATGATACTTCATAACTGATGGATACTTGTCCCTTTGGAGAGTTTAGTACAGTATTGGCACCCATTTGCAGAGTTTGATTCATTTCAACAACTCCTATTCTATATCTACCATTTATCGCTTTTATAGATCAATTATACCAAATTATATAATAGAACCTATGAATATCTTTATCTCATTTCAATCTCTGCAATGATATGAGACAATGCCAATTAAAAACAAACTACTCTCGAAAGGAGAATTATTATGTATAAAAAAATCATTCCTGCTGTTATGGTGATATTCGGCTTTTGGATTCTTCTTCAAATATCCTTGAACATTAAGATATTCCACAATCCAATGAACTATTTTGTCGCTATTACTCTCTTTTTTCTTTGTATTCAGGCATTAATAAAACTTAAACAATGAAAAATCACTCAGGCACATACACTTTTTTCAAAGGTAATAAAGATCTTGTCTCTGTTGGCATGTCCTCATACCATTGTACAATAAGATTCACGAGTTCTTCTAAGTCCAATAGATGAACTTCATTATGCTTCGCAACAGCTTTTGCATGAGAGGTAAATCCGCCAGTAGAAACAAATAAACTATTTGCATTCATGGGGTTAGCTCCTAATAATTGTTGCACTTCTGGTGCACTGGCTGAAGTTTTACGATGCTTGACTTGTACTTTAATAATAGGTTTTTCAAATCCAAATGCATCTTTATAAGCTAATACATCTACACCGCCGTCAGGACCTTTTGGACTCACACGAACATTGTATGACATAGCTTGCAGTAGGCCCCCAACTAAGTCTTGCATCTTCCACGGGTCTAATTTATCCACCTTATCTGCAATCATCACAGTTGCTTTGCTGACTAAATCTTCAATAATTTCATCTTCTTCGGTTTCATCTTCGGATGCTGGTATAGAAGTAGGGTTTTTCAGTAGGTGTTCAATTTCTTCTCCCCAATCATCTACACGAAAAACAGTTGATATAGAACCGAGGCTGTTTTTGGCTGATTGGCTGAGAGAATCTCGTTTCACTGCGATTGATTCCCAGTTGACTTGAATATGATTTGGATACATTTTATCCCCTGCTGCTTCATCAAAAAAATGTGGAGCAATCACCGTACCAACTCGATATTCACGGCTTTCTTTTATGTATGTAATAATTCGATCTCCCTTTTGAATTTCTCTACTAAACCTCCATACCTGACTAACCCAGCTTCTTCTTGTAAACGGTTTGCTCTCGGGGAAGATAACATCAGCTCGGGCATTCATCTCTTGCTTTGTTTGATATTGTTTTGGATTACCTAATTTCGGCCAACCGATTGATGCTAAGCCTTTCTCTTCCCACATCGGAATTAAATCATTCTGGTCTCCTGCACGAACCATCCACCATTTTGTCATTTAAAATCTCTCCCATTCCAATCTTTTCTTCTTACTAAATTATAAGACTTATATCTAGTGAACAAAAGGATATACACACCAATTTTTCTGAAAGAACGCAAAAACCCGAACAAGCATATACCACGCTCGTCCGGGCTTCTATTTTCCTTTATTACACTTCTTCACCGTTCGTTGCGATGACGTTTTGATACCAAGTAAACGAATCTTTTTTGAGGCGCTTCATTGAGCCGTTTCCTTCGTTGTCGCGGTCAACGTAGATCATGCCGTAGCGTTTTTTCATTTCGCCTGTTGTGAATGACACGATATCAATGATGCCCCAAGGTGTGTAGCCAATAAGGTCGACACCGTCGTATTCAATGGCTTTTTTCAGTGCTTCGATATGAGAAGCGAGATATTGAATTCTTTCTGGATCGTGAATAGAACTGTCTTCTTCCACTTGATCTATTGCACCAAATCCATTTTCTACAATGAATAACGGGATTTGATAGCGATCGTAAAAACGATTCAATGTATATCTTAAGCCTGTCGGGTCAATGGACCAGCCCCAGTCACTTGATTTGATATAAGGGTTATCTACACCATGCGGCAGGGCTCCGTTGACAATGTCTCCGTTGTGATCAGACACCGTATCACTTTTAACCGTTGTCGACATGTAGTAACTAAAGCCTAGATAATCCACTTTTCCTTTTCTTAAGCTTTCTTCATCGCCTTCTTCAAATGGAATGTGATAGCCTTCGCGTTCGAATTCTTTTAATGCATAGCTCGGATAGTAGCCTCGCACCTGTACATCTGGGAAGAAATAGCGCTGTCTCATATATTCCTCTGCCAGCATGACATCCTCAGGGTTTGAGGAATATGGATAGATTGGCACGTGTGACACCATCGCTCCAATTTGGAAAGCAGGATTAATTTCTTTTCCTTTGGCTACTGCCCATGCACTTGCAAGTAATTCATGATGTCCTGCTTGATACATGACTTCTTTGGCATTTTCGCCTTCTTTGACTGATACCCCTGAATTTGTCCAAAGGAATAGTGGGTTGTTGACATCCATTTTGTTATTGATTTCATTAAATGTCATCCAGTATGTGACCTTGTCTTTGTATCGATTGAAGCATACTTCTGCGAATTTCGCGAAATACTCAGCGACTTTTCGGCTGCGGAACCCGCCGTACTCTCTTGCTAAGTGGAGCGGCATCTCAAAGTGAGACAACGTAATCACAGGCTCGATGCCATGCTTGAGCAGTTCATCAAATACATCATCATAAAATTGTAAACCTGCTTCATTCGGTTCTGCTTCATCTCCCTTAGGGAAAATCCGGCTCCAGCCAATCGATGTACGTAAACATTTTAAACCCATTTCGGCAAACATTGCGATATCTTCCTTATAACGATGGTAGAAATCGATCGCTTCATGGTTCGGATAAAATTTATCTTCTTCTATCGTTTCAGTTATTTGTCTCGGTACTCCGTGAGCACCTGCTGTCATCACATCTACAACACTTGGGCCTTTTCCAGCTTCGTTCCACCCACCTTCAAATTGATGTGCAGCTAATGCTCCGCCCCATAGAAAATCTTTTGGTAATGTCATTATTTATTCCTCCTATTTCACAATTGTGATCATGACGTCTGTTGGCTGACATGTCGATTGTTCTTCTACAATCACATCTTCGTACGCTTGTGTATTGGTGATGATGACTGGTGTGATTGTTTTTAATCCTTTGCTTTCAATGGCTTCTTGATCAAATGTCATCAACAAGTCACCCTTCTTCACCTTGCTGCCTTCTTTGATATGCAGAGTAAATGCTGAGCCATCTAGGGAAACCGTATCAATTCCTACATGAACTAGTAACTCCACCCCGAATTCTGAACGCAGTCCAATCGCATGCTTTGTTGGCGCAAGCATGACGACACTACCGTCAAACGGTGCATACAGCTTGTTGTCTGTCGGTTCAATCGCAAACCCTTTGCCCATCGCCCCCGAGCTAAATACGGCATCTGGCACTTCAGATAACGGGATCACTTTCCCTGCAAGCGGTGCAGGAATGGTTTCTTCATTATTCATCGAAGCATTCATTTTTTCTCCAACTTGCTCTTTATCAGACGTTGCACCGGCTGTCTGTTCCACTGTATCTTCTCCATAACCAAACATTTGAATAAGCACAACTGGTAAGATCAGCGCAATTGCGACACCAATCAATATGCCGATGACCGATGTTGGATAATCTGAACTAATTCCGTTTACAATCGTCAGTGGACCAGGCAAACCTGCATACGCAAAGTAATAAGGCGTAAAGAAGCTGGCAGCAATGGCACCGACCGCTCCAGATATACATCCGAAAATAAATGGTTTTTTGAAACGCAGGGTAACCCCATAAATCGCAGGCTCAGTAATTCCAAAGAGACCCGTGATTCCCGCTGAAACCCCGACTTTTCGTATTTCGCGGTTTCTTGCTTTTAAAATAACCCCTAACACTGCGCCGACCTGAGCGATAACAGCGATGGTTTGATATGCCTGGAAGGAGTCACGTCCATATTGTTCAAAGTTGGCGAGCACCATTGGTGTAATGCCCCAGTGAACACCGAAAATGACAAGCACTTGCCAGAATCCTCCGATAATAGCACCTGCTAAAGCTGGTACATTTTCCGCTAAGACATTGTATCCGTTTGCAATCCCATTTGCACCGGCTGTTGAAAGAGGACCAATTAATAGAATCGTTAACGGAACCATGACAACCATACAGATAAATGGCACAAATAACGGTTTGACCACTTCGTGAATGCGTTTGTTTAAAAATCTCTCTACATATGAAAGGATCCATACCAAGAATAGCGGCGGCAAAACAGATGACGTATAAACTGTTTCAGATAACGCTATGCCTAAAAAAGTAACGCCTTCCCCTGAGGCCACGCGTCCAGCAATCTCCGTCCAAGCTGGACTGACAAGCGCTGCTGTACACGCTACAGCGATATACATATTCGTTTTAAAATGCTTGGCTGCTGTGATGGCGATAAAGATAGGCAAGAACGTAAACGGTGCCCATGAAATAAAGCTAAAGACTTCATACGTTCCCGTTTTCGAGAAGCTTGGAAATAATAAATTAATGAGGATAAGTGCACCTTGTAAAATACCTGCTGCTGCCAAAATATACACAAATGGCGCAAACACAGCAGACATGGTCGCGATGACACGGTTCAGCACCGTTCCCTTGTTTTCATTTGGCTGATCATCATCAGACGGCTGCAGCTGAACAAGGCTTGAAAAATGCTCATATACCTCACCAACATGCTGACCGATAACGACCTGAAATTGACCGCCATTTTCCACCACGGTAATGACGCCAGGCATCGCATTGACTGCTTCCTTTGCCTTTGGATTCGAACGTTTTAAGACCAAACGCAGCCGCGTGGCGCATCTTGTAGCACTCACCACATTTTCTTCTCCGCCAACTGCCTCTAAGATGTCTTCTGCAAGCTTTTGATAGTCCCTCACTTTTGACATATAAAACCCCCCTTTATCACTACTAGTATATGTACATTATAATTATACCGGTACAATTTATCAATACATATATAATTTTAAATAGCATATCAAAGGAAATTTGGTATGTGCTATAATAAAAAGACAATAAATCGTGAAAACAAAGAGGAATAGCCATGTTAAAGTATCAACAAATTGCGAGCGATATTGAAAAATATATTGTCACCCATGAGATGCAACAAGGGGATAAGCTCCCTGTACTCGAAACACTCATGAGCCAATTTGCTGTGAGCAAGAGTACCATTATCAAATCGTTAGAATTACTCGAAAAAAAAGGAATTATCTATCAAGTGAGGGGCAGCGGCATCTTTGTTCGAAGACACCGGCGCAAGGGCTACATCAGTCTTTTATCCAACCAAGGGTTTAAAAAAGACTTAGAGGAATTTCAACTGACATCAGAGGTTTTAATGCTAGACACCATCAAGCCGTCCGAAGAAGCTGCACTTAATTTGAACATTGAACAAGATGAAGATGTTTTTTATCTAAAACGTATTCGTTACATCAACGGACAAACCTTATGTTTAGAAGAATCCTATTACCGAAAAACGATCATTCCTTATCTCAACACAGAAATTGCCGCCGATTCTGTTTTTAAATTCGTCAGTGAAGGTTTGGGACTCAAAGTCGGTTTCTCCGATATGTACTTACAAGTAGGCAAATTGAATGAAACCGAAGCGACGCACCTCGGCCTCAAACAAGACGATCCCGCCCTCCGCGTCGAGACGGTCTTTCACCTCACAAACGGCCAGCCCTTCGACTTTTCGAAAATCACGTATAACTACATGCAATCCCAATTTTTTATTCAAGCGAATAATTATTATGGGTGATGGACGGAAAAAGCCTCCTGAGAGTATCAGGAGGCTTTTTTACTATTAGCTTTTAACCTTTAAACATTCTATCCTTCTTTCTTGAGAAGAAAGATCATCAATCGCCACATCACCATAATAAATATCTATGTGATTTCCTTTCCCAATTAGAGCAACTGGAAAAGCATGCTGGTCTTGCAGGCACTTTTCAAACTTATCTGGATGAATCTCGACTTCAATTTCATGTCCAATGAACGCATATTCAAACGTTATCGTATGATAAAGATCCACAAGACAGCGTATGATTTCCTGCTGAAGATGAATGACATCATGAGAAACGACCTCTGTCCACTTTAAACAGATAACGAACCCTACATAACCTGTTTCTTTTTGTATGTTGATGGTCATATCATTTAGCTTCGACCCCGACAATTCAAATTCTGTATAATAACCTGAAAAGTCATCGTCTTTGAGGATGTTCTCTTTAACACTGTGTTCAATCCATGTTTCTCCGTCAGGGTCCAGACTAAACTTTACTTTGGTCATAGACATGTCTTTTTGGACTAGATAATCAATCAATTGGCGAAAAGTATTTGGTATATGAATGGTCTCATAAAAAACGAGTCCGATATTGATGTATCCACCTAGAGCTATCATTCATCCCTCGCTTTCTATTTTCTTTAATCCCAAAAAGAGCAGGTTCATTCGAACCTACCCTTTTTATGAACCATTATTTTCTTTCAGCTTTAAACGCCTTTACAGTCTTACTGCTTTCCGACATGCCTTTCCCAGTGACGGTAAAGTAGAGTTTTCCTCCCTTAGCGCCTAGTTGTTTGAAAGTGACTTTTACAACTTTCCCTTTATTAGCTGTTGACTTCCCCATAAGCTTTCCTGAAGAATGATAGATTTTGACAACATCTTGATTTGTGAGTTTACTAACCGTGACCACATCTTTTTTCTTTTTGTTGTTCACGATGTTGATTTGATTACTTTTTAACGAAGCAGACGGCTCACCTTTAAAAGAAATGGTTTGCTTTCCGCTTTCCAGCATCTTATCGCTGCTACGCGTGATATACACTTTACCGCTCTTAGTCCCAACTTGTTTAACGTACAATTTGATGGACGAGCTGGTAGCAGGTTTTGATGTGGATAGTAATTTCCCGCTTGTTGAGTAGACTTTAATCACATCTTTTTTCTTCAATTTACTCACTGTAATGATGTCATTTTTATTTTTAAGATTATTGATTTTGACTTGGCTGGCTTTTAAAGCATCTGACTTTTCACCTTGATAACGAATTGGTACTCGATTTCCCTCTTTTAAACCAGGCTCTTTTATACTGATATAAAGCGTTCCACTTGTTTGACCCAATTGCTTCAAGGAAATCGTCAGGTTCGAGCTAGATGCAGCCTGTTGGGCAATCGCTTTTCCACCAGAGGCTTGTTTAAAAACTTTGATGACTGATTGCTTTTTGATTCCTTTTATCGTCACCGTATCATTTTTCCCTTTGTTGTTCGTCACCTTCACTTGGGATGCTGCAAGTGGAGATGTGACGACTTTTTTGACGGTTACGGCAGGCAGAGCGACCTTTCTATTTCCGCTTAGCAACGTGATCGTTACTTTAGACCCTTGTTGTAATTTACCCGTTTTTAATTTGAAATCTTTACCCGGTGTAATGGAGAATGGTCCATATTTCTTTTTCACTGCTTTTGTGCTGAGCTTAGACATTGCCATTACTGTGTTATTCAATGAATTAGATTGCACCTCTACAACAGCTTGATGACCAAAGGTACTGACGCCATTAATGGTATCACTTGAATCATCGATTTCTTCCACAAAAACTTTCTGTACATCTTCCTGAGATTGATCTGTTTCACTAGGATTATCAGCCATGAACGACTTGACTGTAATTAAGTCACCACCGATTAACTTTGAAACAGGAACATCATAGACGCCATTAGAGTCTGTCTGACCTTCACCTATGACTCTTCCCTCTCCATCTAAAATGTTGATTATGCTTTCAGGAGTTGCGGTTCCACTCACTGAAGTTGAAAGCTGAGTAAATGGATGAATGGTTGGAGCTGTCGATCTTAAATTAAATTGAGCTTCAAATATGACATTGTCGTAAACAGGCTCGAGTACTTGAAAATAATTTTTATTCAATTTATTGCTTGTTTCTTTGTCTAAACTGAATATAAACTCTCCTTTACTATCTGTTGTCATAAGTCTATTTGTGACACTAAGATCATTACTCTTTAATGCTATTTTTGCCCCTGGAGTTCCTGTCTTCCCTTTAAAAGATGTTGACCATTTTGATGGGGAGATGAAAGAAACTTGATTGGCTTGAACCATTTTTTTGTATATATCAACATTACTACCTGTCGTTAATTTCACTGATAAAAATGTGCCAGCTGGCAAACTAGGTAATGCTAATTTGACTTCATCATTGAATGTGCCAGATGCAATAACCTGACCATCTTTGAAGACCTCAACTTTAGTGTTTTTTACCGTTTTCCCAGTTAATTCATGGGAAGTATCAAAAATTTCATCTAAGGTGCTATATGAACCTTTGAAAACCAATATTTTTTTGGTAGCAAATTTCTTCCCGTTTTCGTCAAATGCAGCAAAATCAAGTGTTTGACCTGAACTATAGTATCGGGCAGTCAACTTAAAATTCCCCTTATCATCAGCCTTTGCATAGTGTGCATACTGAGATTTCCAATTATTACCTCCGTAAGTTCCCCAATAAATAAATGCTACTGTTGCATGAGGTTTCGTCTTTCCTGTCAGATAATTATCCCCATATTGATAGCGATCCACAGTGGTTTGAATTTCACCCGTGTCATTATCTGAAGCCACTGCATGATTTGGTGTAATTACACACATTATCATGATAAATAAAATGTATCTAATCATTTTCAGGACTTTATTCACAAAAATACTCCCTCTTTTCCTTTTAATGTTTTTTATATGTTAATATTGTACATTTCAACTACTAAATACACAAGATGGAAAATGTTTTATTGTGAATTAACTAGTCTAAATGACCTTAATTTAAGGTTAAATTGTTATTCTATCTGACAATTCATCTCTCATCTCTTTATAAAAATTGAATGTTTAATATAATTGATATCGCTTACATAAGTTAAATAAATTCAACCTATCAAAAAGATTCATTTTACGAATGCATCAAACAAACTTATGATAAACGTAACAAGAGTGCATAGGAGGGGTCATCAGATGAGAGACATTAGAGTGTACCACGTCGATGCGTTTACAACTGAGAAATTTGGAGGAAATGCCGCTGGGGTGGTGTTGGATGGTGAGTTTTTAACAGAAGATGACATGCAGAGCATCGCCAAGGAGTTGAATTTACCGGAATCCGTCTTCTTGCTGCCTGCCCATGATAAGGAAGCCGATTATCGGGTCAAATACTTCACGCCGACGGAAGAGGTCAATTTTTGCGGGCATGCGACTGTTGGATTGACTTGGCTTCTGGCGACGGAGCTAGGGCTGGCTAAAGAGAGATCAGGGGTCGTGTTAGAAACAAAGATCGGCAATGTTCCTGTCGTATGGCACGAAGAAAATGGCAAGGTTGTTGATGTGGAAATGACGCAGGTGACACCGAAGACGATTGATTTTGTCATTGATTTAGAAGAGCTTAGTGACATGCTTGGTGTGAGCAGTGACCGCATTGATCCATCCTTTCCTATCAAATTAGCAAACACCGGTAACTGGCATCTTCTTGTTCCGATGAAGCACCAACAGGACATTGATCAAGCAGCACCGAACTTAGCGGCTTTAGCTAAAATGAATAAAGAGCATGGCATCTCGACAACCCACCTTTATACGTTTCACCCCTTAAAAGAATGCGATCTTTATACGAGGGATTTTGCACCTGGGATTGGTATACCGGAAGATCCTGTGACGGGGGCAGCAAACGGGGCATTGGCTGGATATCTTTATTTGGAGGGCATCATTTCTCAACAAGAAATCACTCACCTGAACATTGCCCAAGGGGATACCATCGGCAGACCTGGCTTGCTTCGAATCACAGTCATTCCAAATGAATCAAAGCCAGTGATCAAAGTGGCAGGCGCAGCTGTCATCACGATCCGCGGCGTGTTGACTTTATAAAACACCAGCTTGAATGGGAGACCTCCTGCTCAAGCTGATTCTATTTAAAATGACTTTTGACCGTTTCAATCCATCTTTTCGCCGATGGGGAAGCTGCCTTGAACGATTTGAACGCCAGGTTGACCTCGCGATAGACGTTCGTCTCCAGTGGAATGACTTTCGTATGAGATATGTGCGGCGGCAAAACTAATTTTGGAATGATTGTGACCCCCAATCCTTCTTGAACCATAGAAATGAGCGTATTGTTGTCTTCAATTTCAAACAGAACATGAGGCTTCACGCCGCCTCTTTCTTTTAACAGCTTCTTAACGAGAATGTCACAACCCGCTTTCGGCATGATAAAGGCTTCATCATGTAACGAGTCAACTTCAATCACTTTCTTCGTATGAAAGCGATGATTCTCTTGTATGAGCACCACCAATTCATCTTGAAAAAGTGGAATGGTCTCGAATTCCCTCGATGACTGCGTTAAAAATCCAACATCAACCGTGCCTGAAGCAATCCATTCCTCAATCTCCTCATAACCACCTTCATATAACTCCAGCTTGATATGCGGATAGCATTGCGTAAAACGGTGAATAAGGCGTGGTAGAACATTTGAAGAAAAACTAGGGAATGTCCCAATCTTGATGCTCCCCACTTCCATCCCTTGAATTAGCGCCGCCTCCTGCTCAAGTAATGCCGCATGATGCAAGATTTGCCGGATATGCGGCATCACCCGCTCACCTGCGTCCGTCAACGACAGCCCGTTTCGATTCCGTCGAAGCAGCACAATCCCGAGTTCCGACTCAAGCTTCGCAATATTATGACTCACCCCAGACTGCGTCAGCCCAAGCTTCTCCCCAGCTTTTGTAAAACTGCCGCATTCGACAACTGTTAGAAATACTTTGTATTGGAATGTGATCAGTGTGCTCACCTCTTTGTTTTTATTTCGTTTATAGATTTCATTTTTAGTTTCCATTAGTATTTGAAAGAATTGTGATTTGTTCTAAATAGAACTGAAGAAGAGTGCTTTTGAAGCACTCTTCTTCAGTTAGATAATCACAGAATGACTCTCTTTAAGTATCATAATTATTTTATGATTTTTTCCTTGATCAAACTAAAAACTTGTTTTTTCTACTTCTGAGCTAGTCATATATTCATCATCAGCTGAATAATCATCTTCAACACTGCTAATTAACCAGGTCTTTTTATCTTCAAGATATTTCAAGGTAAGTTCAACTTCTGAAAATCTTTCTTCGCTTTCACTGTCAACATATTCAAGCACTTCTCTTTCTTTAACATGAAACTCCACTGGAATATGTATCAAATGTGAACCGCCACTTCCTAATTCATAGGTTGCCTTAGAAAAATCAATTCTAGTTCCTAGTGCCTTTCCTTCATAATAATTATTTGAATCATAATCAGCAATCACTTCTATATAATCTTTTTTAAGATTATCAGACACATTTTTTAACTTATTTGCGTCCTTTGAATTTTTAGCTTCAACCCTCTGTTTTGCAAAATCATTTATTACTTGTTTAATATTTTCTTTAAATTTTTTGTCAATAATTGGATTAGGTGTTAAATCATACTGATTCGTTGATCCACCAAAAGAAGATGAGTCAGTATCTTCCTCAACTTTTATTTCGTATTCTTTACTCTTGCCCACTCCCCAAGGAAATTCAGCTTTACCTTGAAGGGTTATCCCATCTTTTACAGGACCAAACGTAGTACCTTCTTCTATTTTCTCTCCAGTTCCTTTTCCATTTACCACTATTTCAGTATTAGGCATTGATGATGAAACATCTACATTATCGCCTGAAAAATTAAGACTCACTGTTTTTTCAAAAGAATCAGCATCAAAAAGTGTGATTTCCTCCTCATCATTTACTGTTGTATAGTTAAACTTCTTTTTTCCTTTTACTTTATACACACCTGGTCCATAATAGCCCAGAAGTTTAGAATGGTTGTTTTCTAAATTGATTTTCTCACCATTAAAAGAGAGCTCTGCCCCTTTCATGGCTTCTATTTCTACCTTATAAGCTCTTGCCTTAAGTGTATATTTCTCGCGCCCAAATAGACCTTTCTCTTTTTCTATAAAAAAAGGACCCATAGACAAAAAAGCTTTTCCAAATAGACTCTCAGTAAATGTACCATCCTTACCGTCTGAATTATAATACTTTGCTTGATACTCTAATAACTCTACTTGATTTTCAAATTCTTTATTTTCATCTTTTAGATAGTTAATAATGCTTTCGGCATCCTTCTTGTCCCATGACATCTCCTCTTTTTGAAGCTTTACTAATTTAACTAAGCCATTTGCATCTCCATTTTCCACTTTTTCCTTAAATTCTTTTGCCAAATCTGCTGGGTTTGTTGAACGTCCAGCCACCAAAAAGATAATAATAAGTAAAAGAACTGCACTACTACCGATAATGAATAACGTCTTTTTCTTCATTCTTCAAACTCCTTAATTAATTTATTTGATTATTATAACATTAAAGTTAAATAATAGAGTATAACCTAAAAAATTCATAATTTATGAATAATAAGATTCAATAAAATAAAAAACCTCGAAGAACTTTAAGCTCTTCGAGGCTTTATTGATATTCTCTTACTAATTCGTCGTTGCCGACGACGAAGACCGAGACGCTGCTTCATCAGCTTTCACACAATCAATCGCAACAACGAGCGCAATCATCACAGGCTCCATTTCTTCTTTCAAAATATCAACCTTATAGCTGTCACCCCAAGTAAACCATTCCTTCTTCACCTGACCGATCACTTCGCCGCTTTGCAGCACTTGGAAATTCATATCCCACCAGTTACCTTGTACTTCAATCCCAGCAGCATCAATTGAATATTTTGCTTTAAAAAACGTAAACTCTTTTTTAATCGTCAATACCTCTTGACCATCAACTTCTACTAAAAACTTCGGTAAAAAGGTAAACATTTTCTTCGTAATCACAGCGATTTCATCTCGTTCTGTATTCAAAATGGTAAACGTCTTCGGCATCTTCATAAAACTGCCCTCAACCACATACACATCGTTCTCCTGCTGATCCTTTACCGTAAACCTGCCGCTCAGACTAAACACTTTCTGCTTCATGTAAAGCTGTTTCATATGTACCTCCGATTTAGTTCAAAAATTCCGTTCTTACATTACCTCTGATTATACCAAAAAATAGAATGTACAAAAAACCACCTGATAGCAGGTGGTTTTCGATTACTGATCCATTTTCAGAGATTCTTTTTCATATGTTTGAAAAGCATTTTCCATTCCCATGATGACTTCTTTAATTTTGACATAACCACTTGTGTAAGGAATAGAATCCCTAATCTCTTCCCACATAAAATGATAGAACTTCAGGTCTTCCGTTTCACACATCACAAAATCTGTGTAATCTTTACCTGGAAGAGCTTCAGCATCAAAAAAGCGCACCGTCACATGTTCCTCATATTTCTGCATCAACTCTTGTAGCGAAGCCGCATGGGTTCTGCGCTCCTCTCGTGGTAAAGCAAGCCAAGATGGGTAGAACTCTAATAAAACAACCATCATATATTTCATCATCATACCCCCGATTCTTCTATGATGTGATGATTGTACGTCAGATCTAGAGAATGTGCATTAACATAGGTTAATGTTCAGCAGGATGGAGAAGCCTGCTCAGCGAAACCGGAGAAATACCAATATATGAGGCAATATGATATTGAGCGATACGTTGATGTAACCCGGGATATTTCAATAAAAACGCCTGATATCGCTCAATTGCCGGCAAATATAGCAGTTCCCTCTCTCGCTCTTCCTTTCTCGTATACAGCCTCTCTACACTAACCCGAACAAACCGCTCCCACATATGACTTCTATCCATCAACATTTGAAGCAGATCATACGGAATTTCAATCACAATAGAATCCTCCATCGCTTCAATCGAATAAGGAGAAGGCTGCCCGTTGATCATACTTGCATAAGAAGTAGCAAAATCATCTTCCAACGTAAAAGCCACGTTGTACTCCCTTCCATCCGGTAACAAATAGAAGAGACGGAAGAGCCCCGTTATGCAGAAATAAGCATGCTTCACTGGATCGCCAGCCTTGATCATGCATGTACCTGCTTTTAATTGTTTAATCGTTGTTCCATCTTTGAAGGCTTGCCAATGATTTTGTTCAATTGGATATTTCGATATTTTGGTTTTGAACATGTCGTATGGGTTAGTTATTTTGTCCATCTGTTTTTTACCTCCTAATAAGGAAAACTCAAGCCTACTTGGGGATTGTTTTTATTATCAATGCTAAAAATAAGTCTGTCACCATACATGATGCAAAAAAAGTCTCGTTTGAGGGAAATCACTCAAATGAGACTTTTTTTAGTGTTTATTTAATACCCATTTACAAAGTAAGCAATGGTTTCTAATTCATCTTCTTTCATTTCTCTGTTCACGTAATGTTGATATTCTTTCGTGATTTTCTGCTTATCTCCACCACATAGATCAGTGAATTTCGCTATCATCCGAAGTTTGTCTGTTTCCTGACGAAACTCCTCTTTTGTCCACGGTCTTTGGTGTGAAGGAATATACATATCAGCATCAAAAGCATCTAACTCATCTAAAAGACGCAACGTTTCCTTCACCGTATAATGTACTTTTTCGGCATACATTTTAGGATAAATACAATCACCAAGAAACAGGATTTTCTCTTCTTTCACATACACGATCACGGAATCAGCAGCATGATCGCCTCCAACATGTTGCACGACGCAAGTGACCCCACCAAGATCAATCTCCATCCGCTGGTCAAACGTCACATCCGGTAAAACCACCTGAATATCTCGATGATCCTGATATTCTTCTTTGATCGCCTTCGCACAGAACTCAATCTCCGTTCCTTCCCTCACCCGCTCATCAATCGCCTCATCTGACCAAGAAAACGGAAGAAGCTTCTCCATTTCCTTTCTGGTCTTTGCAGAAGCAATCGAAACCGAATCAGACAGCGCTGGCAGACCAAAAATATGATCCCAATGCCAATGCGTGAGGACAACGAGATCGGGCTTGGCGTTCTCATGTTTTAAGGTTTCTTTGATAAAGTATTTGGCATGATCTTCCGAGTTACCAGCATCGATCATTAAGGTTTTGTTATTGCCTACGACCATGCCTAGGATGGGGCGGTCGGTAAGTGATACTGGTGTGATGTACCAAAAACTCTGACCTATTTTTTTAATTGAGTGCAAAGGTGCTTCCTACTTTCTGTCATTATTTTTTAAATTGAATCACGTTTTTTCCCATCGTTCTACTGTTTAAGTATATCGAATTTCATTACTCGAAGTAGCACGTGAAGCCAATATTGTTACAATGATCGCGATTGCAACGCCTAAAGCACCTGCCCAAGTAACGGAAGATAGAGAAACCCTCTCTACAAAGATACCTCCAATAGCTGCACCTGCAGCCATCGCCAATTGCATCATTGACTGATTGAGACCCAATAGTATACCTGATGACTCTGGCTCCATTGTAGCTAAGTGATATTGTTGAGTCGGGCCAGAAGACCATGCAGCAAATGACCATAATATTAAAATGAGTAATACACCAACATAAGAATGCGTAACTAGTGAGAGCAATATGAGCATGATGACATGTAATGTCATTCCACTAATCAGAGTAAAATTCACACCCCATCGATCGGTACTAAATCCACCAAACTTTGACCCAACTAGACTAGCAATCCCGAATACGAGGAGAACTCCACTCAGCAATTTGCTGCTTACACCCGATATATTTAAAAGGTAAGGGGATAGATAGGTATAGGCAATTGAATAACCACCGAGCCAGAAAAAGGTGATGGCTAATCCCAACACTACTTTTGGTTTTTTAAAAAGAGCGAGTTGTTGAATTAAAGGTACAGGTTTATCCCCTTGGATTTTTGGAATCGTAAGAGAAATGATCACCATGGCTAATAATCCGAGTAAAGCTATTCCTCCAAATACAGCTTTCCAACCAAAGAAATCACTAGTCATTCTGCCAAGTGGGACTCCAATGATCAATGATGCTGTAAATCCCATTACTACAGTAGCAATAGCGGTACCTTGCTTACCTTTTGGTGCAATTTTTTCAGCAATTGTTAATGCAGTAACTACGACCATCCCCGCTCCAAGAGCCATAATAATTCTTGACACAATAAATAATTGATACCCAGGGAGGACGAATGCAAGAATATTACCTAGAATAAAAACGCTAAGTGAAAATAACATTAACTTGCGTTTATTCATTCCCGATGTTAAAGCCATTAATACTGGGGTGAAGATGGCATACACAAGAGAAAAAATCGTAATTAACTGGCCAGCTGCAGCTATCGTAATTCCTAATGATTCAGAAATATTATCCAAAATACCAGAGATGATATACTCTGATGTACCAACTAAAAAACTTACAATAGCTAAAATGTAAATCTTTACAGTGTTTGACAATGTAGATCACTCCTTATATGAATTTACATATCTAGAATTGTTAATATGTATGGACAAAAAAACATATTACGATAAGTCGATTTGTATTTAATAAATGAAACTGAATTCTGATGTATGAATTCAGTTCATTTATTAAATATTTTTTTCTAGAATCTTAGCAATTTTTTTAATGGCATTTTCATCTCTTTTATAATACGTGTATTTACCTATACGCTCTGTCGTAATTAATCCAGCTCGTAGTAAAATTGAAAGGTATTGAGATGCTGTTGATTGCGTCATTTTCAATTTATCTGTTATTTGACTAACACATACCCCTGTAGTATTCATATCAATCCCTTCATGGGGTGTAAAATGACGATCAGGTTCCTTTAACCATTGTAAAATTTGCAATCTGGATTCATTGGATAAGGCTTTGAAAACTTCTATTGGCTCCATACACCCCATTATATCGATAAATAACGATATGTCAACATGTGTTGTTGGGGATTCCTTACAACTTTCTGTTTTCCTAGGTAATTTCTCGCTGCTTTAGGCTTAATCGTGGTTTTTGCGGAGTGGTTATATCTTCTATTCTGGTGCAATGGAGATGTTTGATGGAAAAGGATTAGAGTACTTTTTTGCTGCTTGTACAGCTAAATTTAGCCTTCTCACCCCTCATTAACTTATGATAAGGCTCACCGTGATGCCTTTAAATGAGGTTATTATCTACCAAGGTTCTTAAAATATTATTTATGTTGGATAGCGTGATCGCCTCCAACATGTTGCACGACACAAGTAACCCCGCCAAGATCAATCTCCATCCGCTAATCAAACGTCACATCCGGTAAAACCACCTGAATAATCTCGATGATCCTGATATTCTTCTTTTATCGTCTTCGCGCAGAACTCAATCTCCGTTCCGTCCCTCACCCGCTCATCAATTAAGAAAACGGCAGAAGCTTCTCCATTTCCTTTCTTGTCTTTGCAGAAGCAATTGAAATCGTATCAGGCAGCGCAGGCAGACCAAAAATATGACCCCGATGCCAATGCGTGAGGACAACAAGATCGGGCGTGGCGTTCTGTGCTTTAAAGTTTTTTGGATGAAATAGTTCGCATGATCTTCTGAATTACCGGCATCGATCATTAAGGTTTTGTTATTGCCTACGACCATACCTAGGATGGGGCGGTCGGTAAGTGATACTGGTGTGATGTAGGCGAAGGTATGACCTATTTTTTTGATTGTGTGCATGGTGTGCCAGCTTTCTAATATTTTTAAATCTTATTTCTTTAATAAGTGTTTGACTAACTTTCGATCTTCTTTATCTTTTGTCTTCACGTAAATGTTTTCGATCAATTCTCTTGTGGCATCTTGCTGTGAATACGAAGGTGACCATTCTTTTAATACACTTAAAGCATGATACTGTAAATTTCCATCATCTGATCTAAGTGCAGCTTGAATCAATGGTAATCCTACACCTTCGTGTTCATATAAATCTTGCACAATATATTGTAAACAAGCCACTTCATCATCTGAGAGGTTTGATAACGATAAATGTGTTTCTGCAAATGTGCTAAGCTCTCTAATATGTTGATGATGATTTGTGTCCATCACAGCAAAGTATATTTCACTATTTGCCGGGTCTTTCTCAAGTAAAGCAAATAGAATCTCAATCACATCTAAACGATAAAAGAGAGCGATTTTAAGTGCTTGAGAGCTAAAACCCTGTTGTAACGTATCGATTGCAAGCTTTGGCCATCTACTGTCATTGATAAACGGTTGAACCGCTTCCTGGATAGCTTTATAATCGTCCTGTGTCCATGACTCATTCAATCGGTCTTCCCAAAGCTCTTGATCATCATTTAAAAATTCACTTATTTTCAAAATTGGGTAAAAGTCCTCAATTGTTTGACAGTGCTTATGAGCATGGTGAATAAAGCGGCAAAGAACTGAGCTTGCATTTGGATACTCTTCGATACTGTGGATTGCAACCTCATCTTCTAGTAGTGCTTGAATGATGAGACTCGCTCCATCATATAATTCTTTGGAAATTTCTTCTTCGGATAAAGCTGTTTCCAGATCACCGTTAAGAGCGCAAGTATAGGCTAAATATTCATTCATGATTGTATTTTCGCAGCCCTTTGTTAGTAGCCATCGTTTTATTTCTGGCGTCGAGGCTTCCAATTGCTCAACAGCCGAAATCTTCCCCCATCCATCGACGGACTTTGCAAGACGCCAAACATGTTCGTTTCCTTGAATTGTGCCTTTCTTCAATGCACATACGACATACGAAGTAAATTCTTCATGCATACCTATTGCGAATAAGAGCTCTTTATATTTTTCGCAGTTCGTACATCCCAATATCGTGACCGCAAATTTGACGACCTCCCGATGCGCTGCATGTTCAAGAAGCCATAACGCTTCTTGCTGTACAAGAGACTCATCCCATTGTGTTTGTTGAAATCGGTCAATTAACTCACTGTTGCGACTCGCCATATTGTTAGAAATGATTTTTTCATATGTTTTCTTTCTTGTTTCGTTTGTAGGATGATTTAGTTGTTTTTCAAAAAGCTTCAATAATTTCTTCACATAAAAAGGGGAAGGTCGTTCATCTACATGATAATCAGATAAACCGGGAGCCAATCGTGGTTCATTTTCGTCAAATAAAAATTCTTCATCTGGTAAACGGTCGGCTACTACTTTATGATGTGTTTGAATTTGTTGTTGAATAAAGGGGACGATTTTCTCTTTATGATCCCATGGTAGAAAATCTAACTTTATTGAATCATCTAAAACCGTTTTATAACCCACTTTCACAATACAACGAAATCGTACATACCCTCCAAGCTTAACGGACACCTTGTGTTTTGTACCATCTTGAAGTTCCAATATCCCCGACAATGTTGAATATGGAATCATATGAGTCAATAAACTTTTTCGTTGTTTTTTATCAACTGTCACACCATCAATGATTAGTTGCTCTTCTTTTATTTGGTTTGTAATTTCTATAGAATGCCCTTTATAATCAATTTTCCATGTTTTATTTATTTCTTTTTCTACATCTTTTACTACGTTACGCATTTCACGTTTAAAGTCAGCTTTAAAACTCATGGAAGTCTCCTTTAAGTAATTGTAGATTAAATATGGGATCGTCCCCAATATCTGCTGTAATCGTTATTTGAACTAAGTTTCCATTATATATAATACGATATTTATTACAGAGAGTCTTCTTTTCTTCTTACATAAAAAAGGTATGGGAAATGAATAAATTCCCGTACCTTTTACTATTTAAAGATTATTGATTAAATGTCGGCTCTTTTTGCTTTGTATCCTCAAAATACTGAGTAAACGAAGAGACGCCTGAATAGGATATTGATAGGTACTCTTTAGCACGAGTCATTCCTATATACATTAAAGACACTTCTTTTTCTTGATCCTCTTCATACTTTAACGGCATTAAATCAGCTTTCACAATAAAAACTGAGTGGAAGTCAAGACCTTTACTACTATCGAGAGAACATATTTTTACAGTCTCTTCCTCTGGATTGAACTTATGTTTGGTTGCACCATTTTCAGTTATCCAATTGTAAGGAATATTCTTTGTTTGAAATTCCGATTGAATCGCTGATATATAATGGTTATTGTATCCCTTTATACGATATAAAATGGCCATTTCAGAGTATGGTATGTTCTTTTCAATATGTTGATCCACTATTTGTTTAGTAATCTCCTCTATTTCTTCTTTAAAGGTATTACATCTTAAAAGCTCTACCTCTGGCCCTTTACGTTTCGTCTTTTTTGGAGGGATGATTTCGATTGTCTCTGTCTGTTCTTGTTTTAATTTAAGATCTAAAGCTCTATGGCTATCGTAAAATTTCCATCCAAAATCCACAATTTGTGACGTATTACGATAATTTATATTTAAGATTCTAGATCTACCTCTAAAATCAAGCCCCGTATCTTTCACATAGCTTCTACTTTTCCGATAGATATCTTGCGCTCTATCTTCTACTAAAAGTAAAGATTGCGTCTCTTGATCTAAGCATAAGCTGATGAGATGCAGCCAGCTCCCTTCAAAGTCCTGCCCTTCATCAATTAAAATGGCATCATACTTTACAGGAGTTAAAGCATCATTTTCTATCTTTTCAATGTAATCATCTATTTCAAGTTCTGAAATACCATGCTCTTTTTTAATCCAGTGATGAAAATTTAATATTTGTATATTATTTAAATTTGGTGTTTTTCTATGATCGGATGTCAGAAAATCATCTGGTTCTGTAAATTTAGAATGAACCATTTGTTTAATATTTTGTTTCAAAGCTACATTGTAACAGAGTATTAATATCTTCCAATTCGGATGTTGTTCTGCTAACATTTTTGCTCGAGTCGCTAAGATTAAGGTTTTACCGCTTCCTGCTACTCCTCTAATTAGCCGATGTTTATCACCAATCTGTTTAGCCAAGTTTTCTTGATGCAAATCCATCGTTTTGATGTTTCGAAAAGATAATAACAGTTTTTCTTGGTATGGGACTGGTTCAACATCTGCTCCAACGCGTATTTCTTTGTATAGATGATAACGAATCCTTTCTAATTCGTCAGATGATAATGGCGTATTTAACTTGAAAGGCACATGAAACATATCATACAATTTTTCTATTAAGATCTCAGGATCAAAATGGTCATTATCCGGATCAATCTGATCACGCGATAAAATAAAATGTGGATCAATAACCTCATATACTTTATTTTTTAAAAGTTGTTCTTCATGAAGCCGAGTAAAGACGACGCCATAACCATAAGGAAACTTTAATTTAAACTGATATTTCCCTTCTGTATTGATTAAATCGATGTCTTTCTCAAGCATATCTTTTATTTTAAAAGCATACTCTCTTGATTGAACTAAAGGACTCTTCACTCTATGTAAATCACCAGACGAATCTAAAATGCTCCAGGTATTGTCGTTTAGCTCTCTTATTGTATTTTGGGTGTAATCTTTTACTTCTAGAACTAATACTCCTAAATCAGGACCGATTATCACAAAGTCTGGTCTAAACCCATTGATATTAGGCTCATAATGAACAATATACTCCTCGGGTAGATATTCCTTTAATGTTCGAAATAAAATTCGTTCTCCTGCAGTAGCAGTACTTTTAATACTTTCTGGTAATGTAATTGCCATTCATACTACACCCCTCTATTATCCTTATACATCATATATCGGAATATTTTGGTTTTTTTAAATGTTGTATATTATAATATATGGGTTTTCTTTAGCAAAGAGGGGGGTGCTAGTTATAAAATAGAGGAAATCTTAAAATCAAAAAGCTCTTAGATTAATAATTTAAGAGCTTTAGTTAAAAATATTAAATTTATTCCATCAGCAGGTTGTATCTATATTTGTTTGTATTAGATGCTTTACATAGACTAAAACATCTGAATTAATTTTAGATACTAAGCTTGTCCCTCTTCATATATAATCTTTCCAAAGGAAGGATTTAATGATAATTTTTGTGATAATTGAATTGGGGAAATTTAAACTTTCATTTTTCATCAATTTAAGATTAATAATTAAAAACTAGCCCTATTTACAAGTTTTATTTTTGCTTAAATAGAACAAAGAGCTTTTCTTCCATATATTAATTAAAAATCATACAACCTCACTACTTTTAAGATATATATTCCCAGTTTGTGCCGCATGCCTTCTCTTTCTTATAATTAAAGATACAAAATCTATTTGATTTTCCAGTACAGCCATAAGATCGGTGCCATCCATTAATAGTATGGTACTACGGCTTACGGAATGAATTTTAACAGCATCTTCG
Organism: Bacillus sp. FSL K6-1000; assembly: GCF_038630785.1. Lineage (NCBI taxonomy): Bacteria > Bacillati > Bacillota > Bacilli > Caryophanales > Bacillaceae > Bacillus > Bacillus sp. FSL K6-1000. The sequence continues at coordinate 3,688,764 of NZ_CP152042.1, forward strand.
GAAAACCCATTTATAGATAGGAATAAACCTAAAGTATTATCAAGTTTTCTATTAATCTTTCCAACAAAACTGTCTAAATCTGAGGAATCCGATAATTGATTCCTCCACTTGGCTTCAAACAAATAATCAGTACCTTCTAGAGAAAAAGCTCCATCAATTTGTTCTCCAATATTTCTAAATGAAGCTTTAGGATCTAAATCAAATAGTTCAAATAGGTCGTATAGAACCTTCTCAAGTTCAAAGCCTCTCTTTTGATAATCTTGAGAAGTAACAAGCCTAAAATAATTTGTCTTAATTTCATCTAGTTTATTCAATACTGCTTGACTTGATCTGATTTTTTCTAGATTTTCAAGTCTTTTCCTTTTAATTTCTTCTTCCTCTTTAATTCTCTGTGTTTGATCTTCTATTAACCTTTTAAGATCAGCAACAGCTTGCTTTGCTCTCACTGCCTTTCTTTTTCCATCTTCAAGTTGTTCTAGGTGATGAAAACTATCCATCTTGATCACTTCGTGTATTAGTCTTCTGATATCACCCAAGTACTTTTCCTGATCACTACATAGTTCATCAATAATATCCGATACAATTTGTCTTTTATATCCATTCCAGTCTGAACGATTAATAATAGCAGGGTCATTTATACAGTTACTTAAAAAGCTCCTCAAGTTACTTTTATACCAGTATATACTGCATAGTGCCTCTTTTAAAAGTTCAATTACGACAGCTGAAATTTTGTTCTTCATTACAAAAAACCCCCATCAAAATATCTTTCAAATGTAAGGCATCCCATAAAATTTCCTTCACACAACCTTTACAATAATTCCTAACATCAGCTGTTACAAACAATATTCTCTTTTATTTTAATACTTATTGTACTATGTACTACCTGGTACTTATTTTGGTATATTATATCGTCAGCGCGCCAATGAGCTTTTGGTAGGCTAATTACTCTTAGTTAACTAACCCATTACTTTTATCAAACATTTCTTGGCTATTGTTTTTAGCCTTGTTACTATAAAATTCCTATTGGTTTATAAGAAGATACTTAGACAATATCAAAAGCAATTACTACAATTGTTAATTGATAATATTTCAATTAGACAAATAGATAGATCCAGAACTATTTAGAGCATATAATTGGAGTTGTTTTATTTAAACTACACATAATTTACTCGTTATATCGGGAAACGGATAATGAACACACGTTTTCAAGACCCGCTTCGAATAAAAAGAATTACCACCTTACCTACAACAATTTTGCATTTACTTATGATAAGGCTCCCCCCGAACAATCCGAAACGCCCGATAAATCTGCTCCACCAACACCAATCTCATCAACTGATGCGGAAACGTCATCCTCGAAAACGACAGTTTCTCATTCGCGCGCTGCATGACAGCGTCGCTTAAGCCAAGGGATCCGCCTATGACGAAACATACCTTACTTTTTCCGTATGTTGCTAGCTTATCTATTGTATCGGCTAATTCTTCGGAACTTTTCATTTTTCCTTCGATGGCGAGGGCGATGACGTGGGCGTCTGGGTTGATTTTGCTTAGGATGCGTTCGCCTTCTTTGTCTTTGATGATTTTCATGTCTTGATCGCTGAGATTCTCGGGCGCTTTTTCGTCCGCGAGCTCAATGATTTCGATTTTCGCATAGGCCTGTAATCGTTTTGTGTATTCGGCTATGCCTTGCTTTAAATATTTCTCTTTTAATTTTCCTACTGTGATAATTGATATATTCACAGGTCATCCCCACCTTAAGAACAAGTTATTCATATAAGTTATCAACAATTGTGGATAAAATTTGTGTATTTTGTGTCCGATCATTCGTTCCCCACTATATATATTGCAGGTTCATCGCACAATTCACAGGTTGTGGATAAGCTGTGTGTATGTTCGATTTTTCTGAATTCTGGTGGCGTTTCATGGTCATCTATGTACATGTCTAGTACGGTTTCTATATGTTCTGCGCAAGCATAAAGTGATTTGTTCATAAGTTTCTAATTCCTCCAATATGTTGTCTCGTTATTCACAAGTGTTTCGCTCATTGTTCAATATAACCGATTTATTCACATGTTAATAGTCTTTTACCATTTTCCACACCTTTTATCCACAAACCAAATAAAAAAAGCCTCCACTCCTGTGAAGGCTTCTTTCTATAAAAACGGATTATAAAATCTCGTTCCTCTAACAAATGTAATCACTAACGAAACAATCAGTACCATACCAACAAATATGAACGCCACATAATCTGCTTTTTGAAAGTCTTTTGCCGTAAACCATGTACGCTTTTTATGTTTCCCAAAACCACGCAGCTCCATTGCATTGCTGATCGTTTCAATCCGCTCTAGGCTAGAAAATATCAGCGGCATCACAATCGACAGCGCATTTTTGATCCGTTTTCCCAGCTTTTCATTCTTCGATAAATCAATCCCTCTTGCTTGCTGAGAAATCGCGATCGTGCGAAAATCCCGCTGAATATCTGGAATATAGCGCAAGGCAATCGCTACCGCATAGGAAATCCGGTAGCTGACCCCAATTCTGCTGAGCGATGAGGCGAATTCACTTGGATTTGTTGTCACAATAAATAAAAGCGCTGCTGGCATCACGGTCACGTATTTTAGCGTAATGTTCAACTGATAGAAAAGCTGTTCAAGTGTGACGTTGTACCAGCCGGCAATATGAAACAGCTCATGCTTTGCTCCGTAGATGGCGACACCTTGCTGAGGCGCAAAGATGTAAATGGCGATGTTATTAATCACTAGGAAAATCGCCAGGACGATCACCACGAAGGAAATATCACGAAATCGCACGTTTGATAGCTGAAAGAACACGATACTAGCAACTAGCATAAACACTAAAACGCCTGTATCATACGTGAGCATCGCTGCGGATGACCAGAGGATAAAGCAAATGAGTTTGGTGGCACCTGTCAGCCGGTGAATCGGCGACGGGCGATCGATATAGGACAGCATGTCTACAGCCATGTCATTCGTTCCTTTCTGTCAACCTCAATGAAGCGATCCACGAGTTCATTTGGATTCGGCCAATCAGCTTTCAGCGCCAGTTCATACAGCGAAGTTTCCTTTAAGCTCGCCTTTTGGACAAGCAGCTGATCTGTCAGTACTTTGGCTGGTGTATCATCTGCGATTTTTTCTCCATCTGAAATGACAATGGTTCTTGTTGTGTATTCTAGCATTAAGTGCATATCATGGGTGATCATGAAAATCGTGACACCCTGCTGATTTAATTGTTCTAAAAACGTCATCATCTCTGTGTAATGTTTAAAGTCCTGTCCTGCGGTTGGTTCATCTAGGATGAGGATTTCTGGCTCTAATACAAGAATTGACGCAATGGTGACGCGTTTTTTCTGTCCAAAGCTGAGCGCTGAAACCGGCCAGTTCCGAAATGGATACAGCCCACACACTTTCAGGACCCGCTCCACCCGTTCTTTGATCTCTTCTTCCTTTACGCCTCTTAAAACGAGACCGAGTGCGACTTCATCAAAAATCATTTGTTTTGAAATCATTTGATTGGGGTTTTGCATGACGACGCCGATTCGTTCGGAGCGCTGTTTGATCGTATCTCCTGTGATGTCATCACCATTTAAAAGAATTGAGCCTTTCGTTGGCTTTTCAAACGCACAGAGCACCTTAGATAATGTTGTCTTGCCTGCTCCATTGGCTCCTGCGATGCTGATCATTTCTCCTTTTTTGACCGTAAAAGAGATGTTGCTCAGCGTGTTTGGTCTTGTTGGATAATCAAAACTCAGCTCACGCACTTCTAGTAAATCCTGTGCTGCAATCTGCTCTACTGATGGTTCAGACGCTTCCATCCACTTCTCAATTTTCTCTTTTGCCTCATCGTCTAAGATGAGACGCTGTAAATCAGCGATTTGATCTCCAGGCGCGACCGGAATGCCTGCATATTTCATCGCCTTTACATATAAAGGCTCACGTAAATACGCCGCTTCTAGAACATTTGAGGCGAGCAATTCATCTGGTGTCATATCCGCTACAATCGTTCCTTCATTGACAACGATGATGCGATCCACATGACGGAAGAGGACGTCCTCTAATCGGTGCTCAACCATCACAATGGTTTTTTTCGTTTGTTTTTGCAGCCGGTCAATGAGGTCGATGACTTCTTTACCTGTTGCGGGATCAAGGCTTGCAAGTGGTTCATCAAACAGCAAAATGTCGACATCGTTGACCAGTACGCCCGCAATGGCGACACGTTGTTTTTGTCCACCTGACAGCTCATGCACGGACGATGCCAGCTTGCCGTCTACCTCTGTTAATCTTGCCGCTTCCTCGACACGTGTTTTCATTTCTTCACGTGCGACTTGATCATTTTCAAGTGTAAATGCGATATCTTCTCCAACGGTCAGCCCGATAAATTGTCCATCAGGGTCCTGAAGCACCGTTCCGACAAGCTGGGAGAGGGTGAAAATGTTCTCTTTCTCTGCATTTTTCCCGCCGATGTGAAGACTTCCTTCCATAGAACCTTTATAAGACGCAGGAACTAGCCCATTGATACAATGGGCTAGTGTGCTTTTTCCCGATCCAGACGGGCCTGCGATGAGAACTTTTTCTCCTTCATAGATGGTCAGGTTGATATCCTTTAATGTTGGTTCTGCCTGACTGCGATACTTGAATCCGAAATGTTCGAATTGAATCATCGGTTTCTTCATTTATGTGTTCCACCTTGCTTCATGATGTTTCTTTCGATAGACTGCCGCTTTTGCTTCTCGTTTTTGCATAGGCTGCAATGATGATGGTTCCTAATACACCAACTGTGATGATGTTTGAAATCCCTGCCACGATGCCTTGAACAAATACTTTGTTCGCAGGTTCTGCATAGATCACAATGTCGAGCACAGGAGCAATGATAAACCAGCCTAATGCTTGTGCGCCTGCTTGTACGGCGTTGAAGAGCGTGATTTTCTTCCAGCCGAAGTCTCCCTCTTCTACTTTTAAACGGTTAGAAATGAAGCCGATCAATAAACCAACCACACCCGAAACAATAATCCAGCTCCACCAAGGGCCAAATGTGGTCGCATCTTTAATGAGATGGCCAATAAAACCAATCAGTGCGCCTGCAACAGGACCAAATAGCACGGCCATTAATGCAAGGAATGCGTATGAGGTTTCAATTTGTGTATTCGGAATTCCAGTTGGAATGGAGACAAATCGTCCTAAAATCACAAAGACGGCTGCGCCAATTCCAATAGCAACGACAGTTTTCGTTGAAAGTTGTTTTCCTGCCATGATGTATCCTCCTCTTATTCGTATATAATGCGCGGAGCTTTGCGAATCGAAAGGCGCCAGCCTGTGCCTGTACCGATGTTATAAGCCTTTGCAAATGACCCTTGATTGATCGCCACGCCTAAATGGTCTAGTGAATTGACATATACGAGTGGTTCGCCTACCTTTAAGTCGGCAAAAGATCGTCCATAGGTCATGATATTTTTATACACATTTTTTGGCCCGTTGGCAATGGTAACTTCTATTGCATCCCCATAATTAATTGAAAGCTGTTCAAATAGCGTGTGATGAATGTTTGTCCATAGGTTTCCAAATCTCACATCTAAAATATCAATCGTCCCTGTGATCACATCTTCTTCCGCATATGCCTGTACGACTGGAAGATGGATAATATCATCAATATTCGCCTTTGGCCCAACCTCTTCAAAAGAAATGACACCTGATGCAATTCTTGCCCCTGTATAAGCGTAAATATCTCTCCCATGGAATGTATGTGATTTTCCCGACTTTGGCAGCCGGTTAATGGTTTCATCTAAATAACGGGCTTCCACAATGCCAATATCCTGCGCGACGTGCGTGAGTGTCCCGTTATCTGGGGTAATGATATAGTGTGAGCTTGTCGTTTTGACAACAAGACTTTTTCTCTCTGACCCAACACCTGGGTCAACGACGGAAACGAATACCGTCTCTTCCGGCCAGTATGTGACGGTTTGAAGCAGACGATAAGAAGCTTCCCAAATGTCATACTGCGGAATATTGTGTGTTAAATCAAAAATGCGGATGCGGATGCTGACCGTATTTGCGACTCCGTACATTGCACTGACAGCTCCATCATCAATGCCGAAATCTGATTGTAAAACCAATGCATGTTCACTCATGTCAATCTCCCTTTCATTTGAAAAAATGGATGTGGTGTTTCACGTGGAACATTTGAACAATTGTATGAAAAAAAGTGGACAATAAAAAATACCCCATCCTTATCTTTGAATCATAAGGACGAGGTATTTGTCTCGTGGTACCACCTTTATTTACTGTTTGCTCGCGCTAAACAGCCTCTACAAGTACAAAGCTCCAATCTGGCTCATATACTGTGGTTTTGATAACGAGTACCAACTCTCGTCGTCACCTACTAATATCATAGATATGTTCAGCACGAGGCTCAGAGACCATTTTTCGAATCATTATTTTTGCTTCTTTTCAGCTACCGAAGCTCTCTGTGGAAAAATTGATGATTGTACTTTCTCTCGTCATTGCCTGTATAATTATCTTGAATTAAAGCTATCATACATGATGTTTTTTCATAAATCAAGATATTTTTCTGAACATTTTTAAAAATGAGTCAACTGGTGCTGGAAGAGTCTTCTTTTTATGAAATTTAAACAAATGTTAAAGAGCAAGATATGGTGTCTTTCTATTCTAGGGGTATAATAAAGGTGAAGGGAGGTACAGCGTGTGTGGACCATCTGTATGAATGAGTTTAAGCAGCTCTTCAAAAGCACAAAATCTATTTTAACAATTGTTATTATTTTCATTTTATCTACTTTTGTTTCAAGTCTTCCGTTTATCGCTGCTCATCAGGAACAATGGGAACTGGCAAAGGATCCTTATTCTATTGGGAATGAACTGGTGATTTCTTTATTTGGTTTTTTCCTTATTTTTTTGTTGTCTCATGATATTTTAAGCCGCGAAATTCATTTGAAAACCATTCGTTTTCTCGTCAGTAAAACAACCCGTTTGAACATCATCATCGGGAAATATCTTGGACTGATGCTGTTTTGGCTTAGCTGTATTATGACGACATATGTACTGAATATGGTGATCTCACACCGTTTTCTGTTCTCTGATGCGTTAAAAATCTTAACCTTTATCAGTGTCGGTATCTCATGTGCTTTATTTTTGTCCATGCTCTTTCCAACACCGCAGAAATCAATGTTTGTCGGCATGTTATTTTCCTTTCTTTTCCCAATCGTCAGTATGATTTCTGTTCTTTCTTCTGAACGAATGATTCATTGGTTCCAATATATGACGCCTTATTATTATGCGCGCTGGAGTGAACCGCTGACCTACGTCCTAATGAACACGGCATTGACCGTTATCTTACTCATTGGAACTGCACTGCTGTTTCAAAGGAGGGATGTGTAGATGCTTCATACAAAAGGGCTCACAAAAAAATATCGTACAAAAGTCGCAATAAATGATATTAATCTTGATGTCAATCAAGGCGATATCTTCGGACTCATTGGACCAAAGGGATCTGGTAAGACGACGTTTTTCAATATTATTACCGGAATCTCCCGCCCTACCTCTGGTACGTTTACAGTGATGAATAAGCCTTCGCTAAAAAAAGTGAGGCAGCATATCGGTGTTCTACCTGAATATACGGATTTATATGAAGGTCTCACGGCTCTTGAGCATATTGCCTATTTATCAAAAATCACCGGAACACGCCAGAAAACGAGTGATTATGAAGAACTGCTCGAATTTGTCGGCTTACATCATGATCATCAGGAGAAGGTAAGTGCCTTCACACCTGGTATGAAAAAGCGGCTTGGAATGGCGCAGGCCATTGCCCATCAGCCGGAATTTATTTTACTCGACGAGCCTTTTGCCGATATTGATGCAGATTCGATTTTCCACATTCAGCGGGTCATTGAAGCATTAAAGGATGAAGGAAAAACCGTCTTTTTAACAGCTGACCGCCCAAGGTTCACCAATAGTATTTGTACCAAAACTGCATTCATTTCTGAAGGAAAATTAGTGTCCCCACATACTCATCCTCAAGAGAAAACCATCACATCCTCAAACATACGTGCAACCTTCAAGCATGCATGGATTGATGATGAGGTGAAACCTGTTCTCACGCAGTACCTACAAACTGTCGGAACAGATCTTGTGATCAGTGATGACGAGACCTCATTGTTAATTCGTTCAGAAGCTCAAGTTCCAGCGATCATTCGCGCTTTCGTGAAGTGTAAAGTCGATTTGTACAGAGTCACGGCTCAGGATGCCATGATGTCCTCATAAAAAAGTACCGTACGCTTTCTGCACGGTACTTCTTCTTTTTTTATGGCTCTGGTAAACTTTAGTGTCGATCATTAATGAAATTAAGAGGGAACCAGCCCATATTTAGTAAAACTCGGATACATTTTTACAATGTTCCTCTAATTCAACTATTGTAATTAACTGTGTTTTTGGATATTGGCTTGTGTTATCTGCGGAATACGTTAAATGAACTAATGCGAATTTTTTTAGTTCACTTATCCAATAAACTATATCATCGTTATCTTCCCTTTTTGCAACTGCGACAGCCTTTTTTCCGTAGAGAATGTGATTTGGATGAACTTCTTTCTTTAATTCTGCATTAAAAAACTCCGACATACTATCATTAATTATCCACCAAGGTTCATCCATAAATTTTTCAAGAACACTTATCATATCATGAATCACTTCCCTAAAATACCGTTTCCGAACCTTATACTTTCCGAACCGAACAACGTGTTCCGATGAACAATGAGGGCTCTCGAATCCGTCCTTGAGTGGTATTAGGAATTCAAAAAGCTCTTTTTTATAAAGGTTTACTCATATAGATCCCAGTTTCTTCAAATCCTGTTTTTTCGTACAGCGAACGGGCGATTTGATTGTGAGCAAAGACATGGAGCGAGAGTTTTTGCACACCTAATGACTTTGCCTCCTCTTCTAATGCAGCAATAGCCTGCTTTGCAAAGCCTTTTCCTCGATAAGCTTCAAACAAAATAAAGTTATAAATAAATCCTTCGTGCTGCGGGTGATTCGGGTCATAGCAAAGCCAAACCCAGCCAATCGCTTCATCTCCGTTTAAGAAATTCCACAGCTCATGATGCTCTGTCTGAAGTCCTTCTGGAAGGAGTCTGTCAAATTGTTCTTCTGCGTTCGCAAGTGATTCTTCCTTTTCCCATGTCCCTGCGAGTACCTTTTCTTCCGCGTACCGCTGAATGGCCTTCTTTATCAATACATCGTAATCGGTTTGTGACATCCGTTGTAGTGTAACCAATCGTACAACCCCCTTTTCTTCATCATATGTCAGTCATGCCAAAAAAACCAGTCCCTTACTGGAACTGGTTAGCTGCCATATCGGTCGGTTTGAGAAAGTTTAATCTCTGCTGATTTTTTCTTCCCGCTTCGGTAAAATTGCATTCTTACCTTGTCGCCGACCTTCTTTTGATATAAGTATTTACGAAGATCTACGATATTCTGTACACTTTTGCCATCAAAGGAGGTCACGACATCCAGCTCTTTTAGTCCTGCTTTTCCTGCTGGAGATAAAGGCTCAACACTCATGACAACAACCCCAGATGTGACCTTGGATGGCAGCTTCAATGTTTCCTGCCAGTGGTAACTCGCAATATCCGCTAATGATTTCATGCCGACGCCAAGATACGGACGCTTCACCTCTCCATAGCGCTCTAAATCCTCTATGACAGGGATAACCAAATTCGCTGGAATAGATAGCCCGATTCCTTCTACCTCTGATTCAGCAATCTTCATTGAGTTGATGCCGATCACTTTTCCGTCCATATTGATCAAGGCACCACCGCTGTTTCCAGGATTGATGGCGGCGTCTGTTTGCAGTACTTCTGCATTCCAATCCGTTTGTCCGTCTCCATTTGAGTCGACAGGGATCGCTCGCTCCGTGCCCGAAATGACCCCTTGTGTGACAGAGCCTGCGAATTCAAGCCCTAATGGATTTCCAATGGCGATGACTGGCTCACCCGGCTTCACATGATCTGAGTTACCGAAGGCTGCCGTTTTCTTGATTTTATCACTTTTGACAGTGAGAACCGCTAAATCCATGAGCTGATCACTGCCGACAAGATTGGCACCAATTCTTGTCCCATCATGAAGGCTCACTTCAAGCTGGTTGGCGCCTTTGATGACGTGATGGTTTGTGACAATATAAAACGTGTCACCCTTTTTTTTATAGATCACACCTGACCCGCTGCCTGCTTCTCCGCCTTCCTCCCAAAAGCTCGATTTTTGAATATTAATGACGCCGACTACCGTATCTGACATATTAGACACCACTTTCGTGACAGCATCATTGACGTTTACATTCACAGTTTTTAAAGGGCCCTGAGATGTTTGTCCATCACCATTTTGCTGCCATCCAAAGGGACTGCCGCTCTGTCCAGATACATAGGGGAAAAAGAATCCCATTAAAAAAGCTCCTACCAATACACCGATCAAACCAGAAAGAAAATATCCTTTTCTGCTTCGTCTCGGCTTCCACTCTACATCGCGATAATCCACTATGTTTCCTTCCTTTCAGTGAATAGATGATGTATATAGTGTTGGTAAGAAGCTCTTATCTTAATCATACGATTATAAAAATCATACGGCGCAAAGCGGGGTTGCTTTTTTCGGGTCCGTATCAAATAAATCAAAGCCGTCCCCAACAACAAAGCCTTTCATTTCAAGCGTCTGCTGGACCGCCATACGGGCTAAATCCTTCATGTTGTTGTCTTGACTCAAGTGAGCCAAATAAATGCGTGAGGTGGCATCTCCAATGACATCTGTCATCGCAAGAGCCGCATCTTCATTTGATACATGTCCGACATCGCTCAGGATTCTACGCTTAATGCTCCATGGGTATCGGCCCATTTGTAGCATACCGACATCATGATTGCTCTCAAACACAAACGTATTGGCTGACTTAATAATGCCTTTCATGCGGTCACTCACATAGCCGGTATCTGTCATGAGCGCAAGTTTGCGCCCTCCATAATGGAATACGTAAAACATAGGCTCTGCCGCATCGTGTGAGACGCCAAATGACTCGACATCAAGACCGCCAAAGGATTGAACGGTCTCCATATCAAAATGGAATTTCTGCTCTGTATCAATTTTTCCGATATGAGATTCCATCGCCTTCCATGTTTTCGCATTTGCATAGACAGGAAGCTTGTACTTTCTTGCCATGACACCAAGCCCTTTAATATGATCGGAGTGCTCGTGTGTCACAAAAATGCCGTCCAAGTCTTCAGGCTTGCGGTCGATTTGGCCAAGCAGCTCGACCATCTGTTTGCCGCTTAAACCAGCATCGACCAAAAAGGCATGCTCGTCTGTTTCTAAATAAAAAGCGTTCCCCGTACTTCCGCTCGCTAGTACACTGAACTGCAAGCTCATGTTCTCTCACTCCATTGAAGATTTGTCATCTTTCTCTATATGATCAAGTGTTGAGCCATCGATGGCATTGATCAAATATTCTTCCTCTGTCTTTTTCTTTGAACCTGCTGATACGCCTTCAAGCTCCACACGCCATACAGGAACCATGACTTGCGTGCTTGCCCCCGGGTATTGCGTATAGTAACCAAGCTCTACCTTTTTCACGGTCGTGTTTTGACTCAGCATATTTTGCGTATATAAGTCCTTCACGGTTTCAAGTGCTGGGACAAGGGTTTCTTTTCTCACTTCATTAATCGACGTCACCATTGACTGCTGATAAGAGACAACTTCGTTTTGATCGTTGAGATCTAAGGTGATTTTACCGATGGTTTCGGTGTCATCAAGGCCTTCTTGGAAGATGTATTTCCCTTTATACGTTTGGAAAAAGACGATTTCCCCTGTCTCTTCATCTATATTCCACAGCTTATAATTCTTCCCATCCAGCAATCGCTGGTTCACAAGGTTCGTCGCCGCTGTTTTGATATCCTTTTTCGGCAAGGCAACTGGTTTGTTGAAGGTCATTTCAAGCAGCGTGACAGGATCATCTTTGTCTGATTTCGGGAATGTGCTTTTCGCCTTTTGATCAGCTAATCCGTCGACATCCTTTTTCGTATATTGCTTCTTTTCAGCTGTAATGCGGTATCCAATCTTCGCTTCATCTGATAGATTGCCATATTTAATCCCGTCTGCCTTCATTTCTTCCAGCGTATCCGTTTTTTCGATAATCGCAAAATGATCGGTTGACCGTTTTTCAAAGTATTGAAAACCTAGAAAGATATCGAGAACGAGAAAGGCTAGGATAAAGATCGTTTTGGTCTTATTCCACTCCATGATTCTCGCTCCCCTCTGTCAAAAGATCATTCGATAGAATCACGGTTTTGCCGTTATACTTCATACACCATACAGGCTCCAGCCAGACAAACATCCCTTGATCTTGATCTGATGCAGTTGAAACAGCTTGATATGCCGGGAAAATCTGTTCAATTTTCTCCAAGTCATCATATTTCGTCTGCTTGATGATCAAGTCCTTCAGCTCTGTCCCGTTCATCAGCTTGACCTGTTCACTTTGACTCGCTTTATTGCCAAGAATATAGTTTGGACGCTTGTAATTCAAAATGTCATCATTCGCCCATTGGACTTCAAGGGAGGTCATCCCAAATGGATGCTTTGTACTGTTCACAATCGGCAGACCGTCCATAAACATATTGAAGGACAGCTGCTGGTTGCTGTTGATGCCAAAGTATTGGTAGTCATCAGTAAAGCTTCCCGTATCATTGAAATATTTCACGCTTCGCTTGATCAAATCCCCCGTTTGGAAAACAGTGCTGGAATTGATATTGCGATGCTGATATTGAATGCGGTGGTCTTTTTGATTGGCTTCAAGGCGGCTTGTGCCATCTGTGTACACCGTCCGGTTTAAATTAGATTCCTCACCGACAAGACTCGGGTCCGTAAACAAAGCGTCTTTGAACTTGTTTGTCTTAATCGTTTCGATAAAGAACATTTTCGCTTCAAGCTGCTTTTGCTTTCTCGGAAGAAGGAAATCTCGTTTAGAATTCGTAGAGAATGTATAAAGATCATAGCGCGGCATCTCGTTTTGAGCGGCAGCGATACTGGCCATTAGATTACGGTAGTTGGCGGACTCAATTGTCAGCTCAAGCACCGTTTCCTTGCTGTATGAGACCAAGTAAACTTTCTTATTGGCCTTATCCTGCTGAGCGAACGGCACAATCATCCGATCAAACGAGTTGTATTCAATGGACTTGTTCGGCCATTTAAAGAGCGCCTGGAAAATATCAATCGGAATCGGATCATTGAATACAAGATCCAATGTCTTTCCTTGCCCTTCGCGTCCATAGAAGAAATTCTTAAATTTCTGCTCGGAATATTGATCCGACACATCATTAACCTCTTTGACATCCCAAAGGCTCACATCATTCCAAAAGTTTTGAAAGAGTTCCTTTTGATCTACTTTAAAATGCTCCCCATTTGAATGGATAAACATCTCGCGCGGCTTCACGACATCAATGAGACTTCTAGGCTCGTCGCTTGAAATCTTCTTCGTTTCCACGACCTGTGTGCCTGTATCTGCCTGATCCTGCATGACGGGCTGGAACATCCAGATATTCCACGTAAATACAAGACTGATCGCAATTAGGATTGTCAATATTATGGTTTTAAAGGTCTCACGCTTCATCCCAATCATCCTCTTGTTCTTCATTGTACGGAAGGGTAAAGGTCACCGTTGTCCCTTTTCCTTCAATGCTGTCAGCCCAAATATCTCCGCCATGAGCCTGAACCATTTCTTTTGCAATCGCAAGACCTAGGCCGGTTCCGCCAAGCTTTCTTGTTCTTGCTTTATCCACTCGATAAAAACGTTCAAAGATTTTATCCATATCCTTCTTCGGAATACCGATTCCTTCATCTTTCACGCTGAATAACACAAGGCCTTTCTCCTCATCCAGATCGACGGTAAACGTGATGTGTCCACCCTCTGGTGAGTATTTCATGGCATTGGAAATGATATTATCGAGCACCTGTGTAATTTTATCTTGATCGATTTCCACATATACTTCACGCTGCGGCAGGTTGCGGATAAAATCGACATGCTGCTCCTTCGTCATCTCAAAACGATCAATGACGAGCGAGATAAACCTGATAAAGTTCGTCCACTCACGGTTGAATTGATAATCCTTGCTGTCGAACTTAGACAGCTGCAGCAGGTCATTGACAAGCCGGATCATGCGCTCAGTTTCATTTTGTGTGACACTAAGGAATCTTGGCGCAAGCTCCTTATCACCAATCGCCCCTTCAGCCAGCGCCTCAAGGTAGCTTCGCATCGTCGTCAGCGGTGTGCGCAGCTCATGCGATACGTTCGCGACGAATTCACGGCGCTCAGCATCAATTTTCTCCTGCTCAGTGACATCATAAATGACCGCAATTAAGCCATCAATTTTCCCATGCTCTTTCTGAATAACGGAGAAATTAACACGCAATACAGACAGCTGGTCTTCTCGTTCAATTTCGATCAGCATGGAGTCTTGATTTTCGACTAAATCTTCAAATGTATGAGTTTCCTCTAATCCAAGTAAAGACGTAATCGGCATCTCTAATGCTGTTTCACGTGAAACATTCAACAGCTCTAATGCGGGGCTGTTTAATAGAATAATTGCACCGTTTTGATTCGTTGCGATGACGCCGTCCGTCATATAGGCAATGACAGAAGAAAGCTTTTTCCGCTCACCCTCCGTCATCAGCTGAGCTTCCTCCAGCTCTCTCGTCAGATGGTTAAAGGTTGTCGCAAGCTGGCCAATCTCATCATGCCCATACTTCCGGACCTTCCTGGAGAAGTTTCCTTTGGCAAGCTCGATCGCTTGCTTTCTCATATCTGAAATAGGATGAGTGATCGTTCTGAAGATGAAAATACCAAGTAGAGCAGTCGTCCCAAGTGCAATCAGTGTCCCTGTTGCCAAAATGGTGTTAATGGTTCGCATTTGGTTAAACACACTTTCCATTGAAGACACAACATAAATCACACCAACGGTCTCTTGGTTCTCATTTTTTACGGCTGTCGCAGAAATACGCACCCTTTTATTTGATTCAGGGTCATAGAATTTTTTTTCATAGTCTTTGCCAACCGCGAAAATACGGCTAATGATTTGATCAGTGATTTTCTTGCCGGCAATCTCTTGGCTGCCATTATTGACAGAGGCAATGACCTCTCTGCTTTCGTCAATATAGCTGACTTCAGAGATTTCATTAGACTCATCTTTGTTGTTAAAATCGTTCAATATCTTTTGAGCATCCTCTTTTAATTCTGCCTTGCTTTTCGATGAATCTTGTTCTAGGTAATACGATAACGAGTAGATTCGCTGATTCAAGGAATTATCATATGAATTAATTAAGGACTGCTCTAGCTGCTTCACAAAGTACACGCCAATGATCTGCATGGCGACGATGATCAGCAGCACGTAAATCAAGGTCAATTTGAAGTGAATCGAGCGAAAAAAACCTACTTTACTCATAAGAATCTTAGTCCTGCTCTGGGTTTCTTAAATAGTAGCCGACGCCTCGTCTTGTCACGATCCAGCTCGGATGGCTAGGGTTGTCTTCAATCTTTTCACGAAGACGGCGGACTGTAACGTCTACTGTACGGACATCTCCGAAGTAATCGTAGCCCCATACGGTTTGCAGCAAGTGCTCACGTGTCATGACTTGTCCGATATGTTTCGCTAAGTAATGAAGCAATTCGAACTCACGGTGCGTCAATTCAATCGTTTCCTCACGCTTAGACACCACATACGCATCTGGATAAATGACGAGTGATCCAACCTCAATATCATTTGATTCAGATTCTTCCTCCGTCTGCGGAGCAGCGGTTTGTCTTCTCAAATTCGCTTTCACGCGGGCAAGCAGCTCACGCGTGCTGAAAGGCTTTGTCACATAATCATCTGCGCCAAGCTCAAGGCCGATGACTTTATCAATTTCAGAGTCTTTTGCTGTCAGCATGATAATGGGCATGTCGTATTTCTTTCTCACTTCACGGCATACTTCAACACCATCTTTATTCGGCAGCATAATGTCGAGCAGAATAATGTCCGGCTTAATTTCTTCTACCATTTCAAGGGCTTCGTTTCCATCATATGCACAATGGACCTCATAGCCCTCTTTCCTTAAATTAAATTCCAATATATCAGCAATCGGTTTTTCATCATCTACGACAAGAATCTTTTTTTCCATTGTGATTTCCTCCTGCATTTTTAGCATCTATGTCATTCCATTTTGCATATATCATTACGCCTTTTCCGTTTACGAAAAAAAGGCTCACTGTCTATTATAACGTTTTACGAGGCAAAGATAAAAATAATAACGGCTTTCTTTTCTAGTAAACGTTGGATAGGAAGGCACCGCTCAAAAAAATTGATGACTTTTTCCTTTTTTATTGAAACTTTTCCAATCATCAGCCGTCTATATAGATGTAACGTCTTCTTCTTATGGAGCCGGGCCCTACCTAGGTCCGGCTTCTCCCTTTTTATGCCTTCTTTTCATAATAAAAACGCACCTGCGATTGCAGATGCGTTTGGAAGTGGCTCGGGACGGAATCGAACCGCCGACACACGGATTTTCAGTCCGTTGCTCTACCAACTGAGCTACCGAGCCATCATCAAAAAGATGAATATGTATAAATGGCGGTCCGGACGGGACTCGAACCCGCGACCTCCTGCGTGACAGGCAGGCATTCTAACCAACTGAACTACCGGACCTCAGTAACTTGCCCGAAAAAGCAATCGTGGTGCTCCTTCAAGCAAGTGAGGAAAAAATTAGCTTAACGCTAAAGTAAATCAATGACCCGTACGGGATTCGAACCCGTGTTACCGCCGTGAAAGGGCGGTGTCTTAACCGCTTGACCAACGGGCCAATACATGGTGAGCCATGAAGGACTCGAACCTTCGACCCTCTGATTAAAAGTCAGATGCTCTACCAACTGAGCTAATGGCTCTCGGTTTGTGAAAAGTAAATCTGAAGAAGTTGTATTGCGTCAAACCAATCGCTTTAAAAAAGCTGGAACATCGCATCCTAACAAGTTTCAGAGACCTTTGCAACAACGAGATTTATAATATCATAGAATAATTACATATGGCAATACGTTTTTCGACATTTTTTTAAAAAAAGTGTCGGATGTCAAATCTGCTTTCAAAGCCTCCACTTCTGCAACCGCATTCATTAAATACGTCTTTTCGGATGATTTCTGCCTATTCAAACACATAGACACGTTTCAGGCCGCTCAAAAATGGCTATACATGAAACAAGTGACATTGTCATTGAAAAAGGAGGAAGCAGTATGAGTTCATTCAAATTAGGAGATAAAATGCCCAACTTTTCACTTCCAACAATACAGGGCGATCACATTGATTTCGACAAACATTTAGAGGAGCATCAAAGCTGGCACCTGATCGTTTTCTTTAGAGGATCTTGGTGTCCGGTATGTGTAGAAGAATTAAAAGAGCTCGAACAGCAGCAGTCATATTTTCAGGACAAGGATATTCACTTGATGGCGATTTCAACCGATAACCCTGATGACTTGAAGGCATTTGCGGATAAAGAGGGACTGTCCTTCCCAATCATGTATGACCATGACCTCACGTCTTTAAAAGCATATGAAGTCCACTATCACGGGGAGGATGCCCCATATGAAGACCACGGGGTGCACGGTGAACCCGCTTATTTCTTATTAAATGAAAAAGGGCAAGTGCTCTATCAGCAAAGACAAACAAGTCCGTTTGGCAGACCGCATGCCAACGAATTGCGCAAAATCATTCAGTACATCCGTAAAAACTTAAAAGGCCAATATAAAAGCCTGAAGTAAGAAAACAGCCCTCGTGATGAGGGCTTTTTTTATGAATGTTTTTTGTTAAATAGCCAGTCAGCGGAGAAAAAAACAAGGAGTCCCGCCATTAAAATGACAAAAGTAACCGGTGGCCTGTCATCTTGGAAATACGCGTATAACGCATGCCCTCCTAATGCCAGAAGATAAAAGACAAATGCCGGCACAGCCGCTTGATGTGCATTCGCTTGTTCTTTTTTCGTCATTTTTTTAAAAAACATATTGTCTATCCCCTTTATGATGCTTTTTTCATCGTCACCCTGCGAAGTGCCCGTGAACGGATATATTCCATTGGTCCAATTCTCCAAACCTTTAGGCAAACTGCTGAAATCGCGATTTGCAGAAGTGAAATCAACAGCCATGCCAATACAATAAGGGGCGCATTGATTTGACCGCCAAGACCCAATCCCCAACTATAAAAAAGAATGGAGCAGATGACATTTTGCAGGATGTAGCAGCTAAGCGCCATTTTCCCTACATATTCAAACCAAATCCACATGAACCATGACTCCGTGCGTGCGAGGAGCTTCGCAATGACAGCTATATAGAAAATAGAGAGGAATGGTGAAAAGGCGTAGCGCACCACAAATTCCACTAGATCGTTCGGAACGAAGACTAGTGCATTCAGCGGCAGACCAACCCACAGTCCGATTCGGAACAATATTTTCCGGAGAGATTGTCCGCGTTCATTTGCATAAAATACACCGGCTCTCATCATCCGCACACCTAATAAAAACAGAAATGTGTTCATTGGAATGATAAAGATCGCTTCTTCTCGGTACATGAAAAAGTATTGTAACCGTTCTTGAACCTGCGAGATCCATGTCTCTGGCAGCTGCTCTTCCAGCACCGATTCACCGTTTTGATCATCGGCCGCTGACTCCATTTCAGAGAGGGAGTACACCATCAAACATGACATGACGAGCAGATGAATCACACCTGAGACCATCATGCCTTTTTTGATACGCCTGCTGCCTCCCCGTACAATGTAAGCCACAAGCAGCCCAGTAACGGCATAACTCATGAGCACATCATATTCCATCACGAGCGCAAAATGGACAAAGCCTTCGATAAATAAAAATAAAAGAATCCATAAATAAGTGCCCGGCCAAGGCGTGTTTTTCCTTTTTGCCTGCTGGTATTTCAGCTCCAATCCAACACCAAACATGATCGTGAGCAGCGAGAGCATTTTTCCATAAACGAACATGGAGACAAGACTTTCAAGAAAACTGCCATTTTCATATTCATCCGCTATCTGATCTGTCGCAAAGGTATCCCCTGCGTACGCAAAAAACCAGACGTTCGTTCCCAATGTGCCTAGTATGGCAAAACCTCGTAAAATATCTAATAATCGTATTCTTTCTTTCACTAGAACGCTCCTTCCCTCTATACAGTTATCATATTTTGGTAATGACCGAAAGTCCGTTCTACTGAAATTAAGGAATATTTAAACAAAAAAACACCAGTAAAATGCGAGATTTTACTGGTGTCTCATCAATCTATTCTTATGGACGGTACACGCTGCGGACAACGTTCGTTTGTGAACGATCTGGTCCGACTGAGAAAATGGAAAGTGGAATACCTGTTAATTGTGAAATGCGTTCTAAATAATGGCGGGCATTTGCAGGCAGTTCACTTAAGTTCTTCACACCTGTAATATCCTCTGTCCATCCAGGCATTTCTTCGTAGACAGGCTCACATTTCGCTAATTCATTTAGGCTTGCTGGGAATTCCTCTGTGATTTCTCCGTTCAATTTATAAGCAACACAGATTTTCAACTTTTCAATCCCTGTTAGTACATCAATTGAGTTAAGAGATAAATCTGTAATTCCGCTCACACGGCGTGCATGACGGACAACAACGCTGTCAAACCAACCGACACGGCGCGGACGTCCAGTTGTCGTACCGTATTCACGGCCAACCTCACGAATTTGATCGCCAATTTCATCATGGAGTTCTGTCGGGAATGGGCCATCTCCAACACGTGTTGTGTATGCTTTTGACACACCGACCACATGTTGAATTTTCGTTGGTCCTACACCAGAACCAATCGTCACTCCTCCAGCTACTGGGTTAGATGACGTCACAAATGGGTATGTCCCTTGATCGATATCAAGCATGACCCCTTGTGCTCCTTCAAATAGCACGCGGCGGCCTTCATCTAGTGCATCATTCAGAACAACAGATGTGTCTACGACATATTTTTTCACTTGCTGGCCATATTCATAATACTCGTCTAAAATATCTTCAATCTTGAAGCCTTCTGTGTCGTACATTTTCTCTAAAAGACGATTTTTCTCTTCTAGATTACGTGCAAGCTTCTCTTCAAATACTTCACGATCTAATAGATCTGCGACACGGATACCGACGCGAGCTGCTTTGTCCATATAAGCTGGTCCGATTCCTTTTTTCGTCGTGCCGATCTTGTTAGCCCCTTTCCGCTCTTCTTCTACCTCGTCCAATTTTAAATGGTAAGGCAGAATAACATGGGCTCTATTGCTGATTCTGAGGTTATCTGTACTCACATTCCGTTCGTGAAGATACGCAAGCTCAGTGACCAACGCTTTAGGATCAACCACCATTCCATTACCGATGACACAAGTTTTCTCTTTATAAAAAATACCGGATGGAATGAGGTGTAGCTTGTATGTCACTCCATCAAATTTGATCGTGTGACCTGCATTGTTTCCCCCTTGATAACGGGCAATCACCTCTGCATTTTCTGAAAGGAAATCGGTAATTTTCCCTTTCCCTTCGTCACCCCACTGCGTACCTACTACGACTACTGAAGACATATCGTGCACCTCCGTTAACCTTTCAAAACGTTATCTCTTTCAAACACATTTATTTTATCAATGCACACCGAAAAAGTCAACGCGAAATCCGAACATTAATATCTCGAAATCAAATTTTGTTCGCTTTAAATATAAAGAAAAGCGCTTTAATCACTTCTTTAGCGCTTGGAAATGGAGATTTTGAGAAAAAACAACTTTTTATCGTGTCCACTGTTCATCAACATAAAAAAGACCCCACCAATAGGAGTCTTTTTTAAACCGGTGTAATACCATCTGTATTCATCAGCACAACCCGGTACCCATCTGGGTCTTCAATGGTTGCTCCTCCCCGGTCCCAGTATGGATTCGTTGAGGTGACATGCCGTCCGCCAAATGAAATCAATCTCTCTTTCATTTGCTGAAATTCCTCTTCATCCGGAATATAGAAAACAAGCAGCTGTTCTGGATGCGGGACGGGCAGACTTTCTTCTTCTTCATGTTTGGTGATTTCTAAATGAACATGCTGGTGAGGCAGCCCGAGCATCACACCATCGTACCCTTCATGCTGATCAAATGAGCCTATTCGTTTGAGCCCTAAGCCTTCTTCATAAAAGGAAACAACCTCTTTCATGTTGACGGTTGGGCGTGCAATACGTAATTGAGCGGCTTCAAACTGTTGAAATTTCATCAGTCTTCACTCCTTTTCTCTTTTTAGTATACGCTTTCTCTTTTTCTCTCTCCTCCTCATATTGACTGTTTTTTCAATCATTCTTTCGATGTAGGTCAATCAAAAAAAGCCCAGCTTCTTGAGCTGGGCTTTAAGCACCGGGCGGAACACCCGCATCATCAAATCTTCTTTCCAGGTTGACGAATTTGTTATATTCTTTGACGAACGCCAGTGATACTGTACCAACTGGACCGTTACGCTGTTTGGCAATGATAATTTCGATAATGTTCTTATTCTCTGATTCTTTGTCATAGTAATCATCACGATAAAGGAATGCCACGATATCGGCATCCTGCTCAATACTTCCTGATTCACGAATATCAGACATCATCGGACGTTTGTCCTGACGCTGTTCAACACCACGTGAAAGCTGAGACAAGGCAATAACCGGAACTTCAAGTTCCCTTGCCAGCGATTTTAATGCCCTAGAGATTTCAGAAACCTCCTGCTGACGGTTATCACTTGATCGTCCGCTCCCTTGAATGAGCTGCAAGTAGTCAATCAGGATCATGCCAAGACCATTTTCTTGCTTCAAGCGGCGGCATTTCGAGCGAATTTCACTTACTCGGATTCCAGGTGTATCGTCAATGAAAATCCCGCTGTTTGACAGCGAGCCCATCGCCATTGTCAGCTTGCCCCAGTCCTCTTCTGTCAGATTACCGGTTCTTAAGTTCTGTGCATTGATATTCCCCTCTGCACACAGCATACGCATAACGAGCTGCTCCGCACCCATCTCTAAACTAAAGATGGCGACACTTTCGTCCGTTTTGGTCGCGACATTTTGGGCAATGTTCAATGCGAAGGCGGTTTTCCCTACTGATGGACGAGCCGCTACAATGATTAAATCATTTCGCTGGAATCCAGCTGTCATCCGGTCAAGCTCAGAGAAACCCGTTGGAATCCCTGTGATATCGCCTTTGCGGTTATGAAGCTGTTCAATATTATCGTATGTTTGAACAAGAACGTCCTTAATGTTTTGAAAGGCTCCTGAGTTTTTACGCTGAGCCACTTCCATGATGGTCTTTTCAGCATCACTCAACAGGTCTTCTACTTCATCCTCACGCGTGTACCCATCCTGTGCAATGGTTGTCGCCGTACGGATCAGACGTCTTAAAATGGATTTCTCTTCTACAATTTTTGCATAGTATTCAATGTTTGCGGCCGTTGGGACCGAGTTCGCAATATCGGTTAAATACGAAATCCCGCCTACCTCTTCTAGTAAATCTGTATTGGCAAGCTCAGATGTCACCGTGACAAGATCGACCGGTTCTCCTCTATCGCCAAGTATAAGCATCGCATTGTAAATCTTTTGATGCGACATTCTATAGAAATCCTCTGGAATTAATACCTCAGAAGCGAGCGTTAGCGCAGATGGTTCTAAAAAAACAGCACCTAATACGGCCTGCTCGGCTTCTATATTTTGCGGCGGCAGCCGGTCATCGAGAAGTTCCGTCATGCCAAGCACCGTCCTTTCATAAAAAAATACGCTACTCATCATTTTAACATTTTCATCAATAAAAAAGTGAAAAACATCGACTATAGTCAAAATTACCATGAGGATGTTTCGTTGAACAGCGAAACAACGCACTTCAATAGAAAAGACTCTGTAACATAAATTGTTATAGAGTCCTTTATTAACGGTATCTAGTTTTGTACCTGTCGTCGTCCACGTTTTGTTAATCTATCGTTTTCTTAACCCCATAATTCTCTTTTTGTCCAATGTCTTGTAAAGAGCCATTTTGATAACCAATAGATAGCACCAAATCGGGAATAGAATCAAACCCGTTTTTCGCTAGGTCAAATAGTTGTGCACCATAATGTGAAGCAGCAATGCGTGCATTTTCAGCTGTGTATGGATTTTTCAGGAGTTCTTCTTTGTATAGATCAAAAATATTCGTTCCTTTATCCGTTACAAATTGACCGTTTACAATGCTTAAATCTTTTAAATTGTAGCCTGTCACCGTTTTGATTTGATTGACAAGATGGAACTTTGCTAGAGAATCAGGTGTGAATTGAGTAGAATCATCATTTTTGCTTTTCATAATATGGAAAAATAGTTCTCTTGTATTGTTAGTTGTATTTAATAGGTCTTCTATTTGTTTCATCAGCGATTCTTCTTTTGAACCACTTACCACTAATTTAAAATTGTTCGGGTCAATAGTAAAGGTTAAATTCGTGTTTTTAGGAATGGTTATACCGTTTTTAGAGAATAAATCTTGTAATTGTTCGTTCACTTTTTGACGATTGAGTATTTTCTTTTCTACACTTTCTTGTGTAGGATCGTACCGTTTTTCATTACGGAAGATGGCGTCATTAAAGTCATATTGACCTCCTTTTCCAGAATTAGCCCAGCCAATCTCCATCGTATAAGCAGCTTCTCTCTCTACTTTAGTTAGATCACTCCTGAAATAAGGAGAGCGTGGATTTCGATACTTATCGTGTATATGACTATGAGGATTTTTGAAACGTTTATTTTGTTCATTTATTTTTTGGTATTTTTCATCTAGTATTTTCATCCGTCTATCAGCTTCGGTCATCACCTCATTTGTACTTTTAATAGCTGAATGGCTATTGAAGTCCGAAAGGTTCTGCTTATTTAGAACGGCTGTCGTGTTAGATGTATTTATCTTCACTTTGATACTCCGTAATTCACCTTTTGTCCAATGTCATATAAGGAGCCGTTTTGGTAACCAATAGATAGCACCAAATCGGGAATAGAGTCAAACCCATTTTTGGCTAGATCAAAGAGCTGTGCACCATAATGTGAAGCAGCAATACGTGCATTTTCAGCTGTGTATGGATTTTTTAGGAGTTCTTCTTTGTATAGATCAAAAATATTCGCTCCGTTATCCGTTACAAATTGACCGTTTACAATGCTTAAATCTTTTAAATTGTAGCCTGTCACCGTTTTGATTTGATTGACAAGATGGAACTTTGCCAGAGAATCAGGTGTGAATTGAGTAGAATCATCATTTCTGCTTTTCATAATATGGAAAAATAGTTCTCTTGTATTGTTGGTTGTATTTAATAGGTCTTCTATTTGTTTCATCAGCGATTCGTCTGTTGATCCACTCACCACTAATTTGAAATTATTTGGATCAATGGTAAAAGTTAAATTTGTGTTTTTAGGAATGGTTATACCGTTTTTAGAGAATAAATCTTGTAATTGTTCGTTCACCTTTTGACGATTGAGTATTTTCTTTTCTACACTTTCTTGCGTAGGATCGTACCGTTTTTCATTACGGAAGATGGCGTCATTAAAGTCATATTGACCTCCTTTATTATTCCTTGCCCAACTCATTTCCATAATGTAAGCAGCTTCTCTTTCCGTTTTTGTTAAATCACTTCTGAAATAAGAAGAATAAGGGTTTCTATACTTATTATATATATGGTCTTGAGGATCTTTGAATCGTTTATTTTGTTCATTTATTTTTTCGTATTTTTCATCTAATATTTTCATCCGTCTATCAGATTCGGTCATCACCTCATTTGTACTTTTAATAGCTGATTGATCTTTAGAGTCGATTCGGTTCTGATTGTTTGAAGGTATCGTATATGACGTATTGATATTCATTTTGATTCTCCTTTTTTAAAAAAATTAGTGATTATTAAATATATCGGCAATTCAGTTAAAATTTGTTAGTTTTGATCCGATATAGTAATTATTACAAGGAGGGTTAAAATATGACAAATACTATCTTCAAACGTTTTTTATTACCTGCATTATTATTAGTGCTTTTTACTAGTTTTTTTGCACCTCATTCAGCAGAAGCAGCTATTACGGGGAATAACAGTCCTAACACAGCAAGCTCAATGGGATATTGGAAATATAGTCGTCCAGATACGACAATCTTACCTGAAGGTGAAAATGAAGCGTATTATCAGTTTACGATCAATAAAGGTGAAAGAGTTTATGTCAGAAGTTCGTATAATAAGCAATATACAGGGATGAATATCGAGGTGTATAATTCTAAATATTCTAGGACAGGGTCCGAAGTTATTAATCCTGATTCAGTAACGCCTTTTATTTTTGCTAATACTGGTGACGTGACTTCAACTTCAGAAACTTATTTTGTGAAAGTGACCCGTGGTACATATACAGGGAATATGTACTTTACTGTTTCCATTCAAGATCGTATTAAATCTGGGAATGGGACATTCAATTTTTCGGGGACTGCTACTAACTTGGGGAATTCTTCTTTAAATTTTTTAGGAGTTGATTCTTCAGTCATTACAATGGATTTAACTAATAATTCCACAGTTCCTAAACGTGCTGTAGTTAAATCGATTTCGACAACTAGTACCCAAACACCCAACCAAGGGAATGTCACTCACAAACTGATGGCTAGTGAAAGTAATATTTGGTACACATCACTTGTTTCATCTGCAACAAGTGGTTCTTACCGTATTTCTCTGGATGATCAATTAAAAGTCGCGCAAAAATGGAGCTTTAAGTACAACGCAAAGGCTACAGCGAGATCTACTATGAGCAATGTCAAAGCCGATATTCGTTACGAATATGATGTCACAGATGGATTTTAATTGAATGGTGTTTGCAGAAAAAAAGTAAGGGGACTTCCCTTACTTTTTTAATTGCCGCATTTTTGATGCTATATGATCTTTTACCAGTCTTAAGACAGCACCGTCCTTTCATAAGAAATTATTGGGGTTTTTGCTTGAGGGCGTGTTGAAAGAGGAGACGGTGATCATATCGGTGGCCCGCTGGTATAAATCCCATTGTTCATAGGCCGCAAATGACATCCGTATTTCATGTAATGACTGTTTCATTTCATGATATTCTTCCACTGTAAATGTATTTGTCAGTTTGAGCTGATTTTCATGCAGTTTTAGCCTCAGCTTTCCTAATGAAGTTTTCATTCTGCCTACATTCCCTTCGATCTTGTCTTCCTTAGAAAATTGTATATGAATTTACGTATAATATTGAATAAGTTGTGAGATATGATCACCAACTTTTCGAAAAATTCTCCTCTTTTTTCCTAAAAATACAAGAAGGTCTATAGACTTATTTTTCCTCAAAATGATTTCAAGAAGAAAAACCTATATATATTCCTGAATCAAACAGAAGAAAATGGTAAATATACCGAGACGGTCAAGGTCTTTTGGCATTTCTCCTCTTTTTAAATGACTCAGTCCGGCATTCCCTATTTCCATTCATTTGGTAGTTATTTAGTCCTTTATTTTCATAATATTTAGATTAAATGATCAACTACACGACTTAATGAACATTTGACTTCATAATTGATAACCATTATCATTTGATTTGCTTGCGTGATAATTGAGAATCATTTTCATTTCAATTCTATTACTACACTCATCCTATATCCGCAAGCCTGCTTTTATCATCGTATGAGGCTCAATTTGAGGAAGGGGATTTTTTACATATGTCCAAACGCCCTGATGGAATGGGTGCTGAGGATTCAATTTTCGGAGAAAGCCGTCCTTTTTTTATACCTGGGACGGAGCAACTGGATATCACAGCACACCCATATAGACTTTTTATATTTAAACCGAATACTACTCCTCCAGCGGCTGGTTTTCCAGTCATGTACGTACTTGATGGAAATTCACTTTTTGGCACAATGGTCGAAGCACTTCGTTTACAGTCAAGAAGACCTGAAAAAACAGGTGTCGTACCTGCCATCATTGTTGGAATTGGCTATCAGACAGAAGCGCCCTATCATCCGCTCAGGCATTATGATCTCACTCTAACCGGCCCTGACGCTTCCATTGGTGGCAAAAGAAAAGACTTCTCCACCCATACATATGGCGGCGCCTCTTCGTTCTTTTCTTTTTTAGAAAAGATTGTAAAGCCTTATATCGAGCAGCGCTTTCCGATCAACCAGAGTCGTCAAACATTGTTTGGGCACTCTCTTGGCGGTCTTTTTGTATTACACACACTATTTGAGCACCCTGATGCTTATCAGACATATATTGCGGGCAGTCCTTCTATCCACTGGAACAAAGATTTATTTCTAGAAAAAGAACACCAATTCACCAATCATATACGTCAGATGTCTATGGATGCCAGGCTGCTTGTAGGTGTAGGTGAATTAGAAAAACATCATCCATGTCAAATGAATGATCATGCACATGCACTAGCAAATCGGATGCTGCCTTTATCTTCATATGGCTTGCATACGGCCTATCACGAGTTCCCTGAAGAAGGACATACGTCCGTTTTACCAGTGCTAATGAATTACGCTTTTCGTTTTGCACTCTATCATGATGATCCTTTCACAACCACAGACATGAAGGAAAGGCAGTGAACACATGAAACATAGTGGTCTATCTCAAAAAATTGCCCTTATTACAGGCGCAGGACAAGGTATTGGACAAGCAGTCGCTAAAAGACTAGCCGAGGAAGGTGCGATTATTGCAGCAGTTGACGCAAATGAAGATCAGCTGCAAAGCACCGTCCAGCAAATGAATGATGAAGGCATACGTGCCTTTGCCTATCCAGGTGATATAACCGATCAAACTTCTGTTCAGCACATTGTTGATCAAATTGAAAAGCAGCTTGGACCCATTTATTTACTGGTCAATGTAGCAGGCATCCTTCGAATCAGTTCTATTGACCAGCTTAGTGCAGATGACTGGCAACAAACTTTCGCAGTCAACACACATGGTGTCTTTTACGTATCTCAAGCTGTCTCCAAATACATGATGAAAAGATCAGAAGGGGTCATTGTGACTGTCAGCTCTAACGCAGGTGCCATTCCTAGAATGAATATGGCTGCCTATGCCGCTTCAAAAGCAGCAGCTACTTCCTTTACAAAAACGCTTGGATTAGAGCTGGCAGCCTACGGGATCAGATGCAACGTCGTCTCTCCCGGCTCTACCGCAACACCTATGCAATGGGCTTTATGGGCTGATGAACAAGGAGAAAATCAGGTGATTAAAGGCTCATTAGAGACGTATAAAACCGGAATTCCTTTACAAAAAATCGCTGATCCTCAAAACATCGCTGATGCAGTCATTTTCTTTGCATCTGAGCAATCCAATCATATTACGATGCAGAATCTCACAATAGATGGTGGCGCAACACTCGGAATCTAGCATTTCAATCAAAAGGAGGCCTTTTCATGAAACATTCATTATTGTCGTCAGAAGAAAAAGTACAGTTGCTTCAAGACTATCAGCCAGGCGCTTTTTTCCTTGCTTCCCCTAAACGCACGATACTTGCCGAAGGGATATTCAAGCATATTGAAACCAATCAACTAAATGAACTATCCACAAAGGTAGCGCACGTATTTGACGCTGCCAAACAAGCTGGTATTCAAGCACCGATTGTGGCTGGTGCTGTCCCATTTGATCCGGCGCAGCCCGTTCGTTTAAATGTTCCAGTCCATGTACAGTTTAGTGATCCACTCGAATTTCAA
Source organism: Bacillus sp. FSL K6-1000 (assembly GCF_038630785.1). Taxonomy (NCBI): domain Bacteria; kingdom Bacillati; phylum Bacillota; class Bacilli; order Caryophanales; family Bacillaceae; genus Bacillus; species Bacillus sp. FSL K6-1000. Next base: position 3,717,515 of record NZ_CP152042.1, read on the forward strand.
CAAGGTGATGAGGAGTCAGAAGCGGTATCGCCATCCTATGAGGTGACACCTGTCCCTGCTCCAGATGTCTACATGGAAGGTGTGAACGAAGGATTAGCTAAAATTGAGAACGGAGAGCTTAGCAAAATCGTACTCTCTCGATCTCTCCATCTCAAAGCAAATCGAGATATTCATACGAAAACAATACTCGAACGACTGGCTCGTCATAATACGACTGGCTATACGTTTGCTGCAAATATAGCTGACCCGAAGGCTTCCCAAAAGCGCACACTTCTTGGGGCAAGCCCTGAGCTGCTACTTTCAAAAACTGGTTCATCTGTGATTTCCAATCCACTCGCTGGTTCTCGGCCGCGCAGTTCAGATCCAGTAGAAGACCAGCGCCGCCGCGATGAACTTCTTACTTCAGCGAAGGATTTACACGAGCACGCAGTGGTTGTCGAAGCTGTCACTAAAGCGCTTACTCCTTACTGTCACACATTAGATGTGCCTGCATCACCATCCGTCATACAAACAGAAACGATGTGGCATTTGTCTACTGTGGTCAAAGGTGAATTAACAGATTCTAGTGTGTCCTCAATTGATTTAGCGCTTAGCCTTCATCCAACACCTGCAGTATGCGGAACACCTACAGCAGATGCACGTGAAGCCATTCAAGCAATCGAACCCTTCGATCGAGGATTTTTCACAGGAATGATCGGCTGGGCAGATGAAAATGGTGATGGTGATTGGATTGTCACCATTCGTTGTGCAGAAGCTGAGGGTCACTCCCTTCGCCTTTTTGCTGGTGCAGGAGTGGTCAAAGGGTCAAAGGCAGAAGAAGAGCTAGCTGAAACATCTGCAAAATTCAACACAATGCTTCATGCGATGGGCATCCATCAGCTATAAAAATTCTTAGGAGATGACAAAAACATGTTTGTTCAACCACCTACATGGCCAGAAGAATTTGCAAAACGCTACCGTGAAAACGGCTGTTGGCGTGGGGAAACCTTTGGCGGTATGCTTCGTGCACGCGCCGCATCGTTAGGAAATAAAACAGCGATTACATACGCTGATACGCATATGAGCTACCAAGAACTTGATGAGCGCGTCAGCAGTCTTGCCGCCGGTTTTCATCAGCTTGGCATTCAAAAAGGAAGTCGAGTTGTCGTGCAGCTTCCTAACATTCCTGCTTTTTTTGAGGTCATTTTCGCTTTATTTCGAATCGGTGCTTTACCCGTCTTCTCTCTGCCATCTCATAGAAGCAGTGAAATCACTTATTTTATTGAGTTTGCCGAAGCAGACGCATATGTCATACCAGATATCGATGGCGGCTTTGATTATCGAACACTCGCACGTCAAGTGAAAGAAAAGCTTCCCTCATTACCTCATGTCATTGTTGCAGGGGAAGCTGAGGAATTCCTTGGCTTAGATGATCTGCGCAAGGACCCAGCACTTGATCCCCAAATTCATGTAGAGGCAAGCGATATTGCATTTCTTCAGTTATCTGGAGGCAGCACAGGCCTTTCTAAGCTTATTCCTCGCACGCATGATGACTATATTTATAGTCTTTGGAAAAGCAATGAGGTGTGCGAGCTCACACAAGAAAGTGTGTATCTAGCTACACTTCCAGTTGCGCACAACTATCCATTAAGCTCGCCTGGAGTCCTTGGGACGTTATACGCAGGCGGAAGAGTCGTTCTTGCACCTGGATCAAGCCCTGATGTAATCTTTCCACTCATTGAAAAAGAACGGGCGACCATTACCGCTGTCGTTCCACCTATCGCATTGATTTGGCTAGAGGCCGCTCCTCATCGATCAGATGACTTATCGAGTCTTGAAGTCTTACAAGTCGGCGGTGCTAAATTCAGTGCTGAGGCAGCAAAACGAGTGATGCCTGCCCTTGGATGTAAGTTACAACAAGTTTTTGGTATGGCAGAAGGTCTGGTCAACTATACCAGATTAGATGATCCTGAACATGTCATTATTCATACACAAGGACGCCCGATGTCTGAATATGATGAGGTACTAGTGGTAGATGATGAGGACAAGCCCGTCCCGCATGAAGTGGCTGGACATCTTTTAACAAGAGGACCTTATACGATTCGTGGCTACTATAAAGCCGATGAACAAAACAAAAAAGCATTTACACCCGATGGCTTTTACAGAACAGGTGACATCGTGCGATTAACCAAAGAAGGAAATGTTGTTGTAGAAGGCAGAGACAAGGATCAAATCAATCGTGGCGGCGAAAAGGTTGCCGCTGAAGAAGTTGAGAACCATTTACTTGCGCATGCTGACATTCATGATGCCGCCATGGTATCCATGCCGGATCCATTTCTTGGCGAACGCTCATGTGCCTTTGTCATTGCAAAAGGAGACAACAAACCAGCACCGCACGTCTTAAAATCATTTCTAAGAGAACGCGGACTCGCAGCCTATAAAATTCCTGACCGCATTGAATGGATCGATGCGTTCCCACAAACAGGTGTAGGCAAAGTCAGTAAAAAAGCATTAAGAGAACTAGCTGCAACCCATACTGCCAACGTATAAAAAGAGGAGTGAAAACCATGGCAATCCCTACTATTCCTGCATATCCAATGCCAAGCACACAAGATTTACCCGAAAATAAAGTGAACTGGATACCAGATCCGAAACGTGCTGTTCTGCTGATACATGACATGCAGCAATATTTTTTAAATGCATTTCAACAAGATACATCACCGATCACAGAGTTAGTTCAGCATATTGAACAATTACGTGACACATGCAATGAACTTGGCATTCCAGTCGTCTATACAGCTCAGCCTGGTGACCAAGACCCGAAGGATCGTGCCCTATTAACAGATTTTTGGGGACCTGGACTTGGTGATGATGAAGCATTGACAAAAATCATTGATCAGCTTGCTCCATCTGAGGCAGATACATTGCTGACAAAATGGCGTTATAGCGCATTCAAAAAATCTAATTTTTTGGATATTCTTCAAGAAGGCGGGCGTGATCAACTGATCATTACTGGCGTATATGCACATATTGGCTGTATGCTGACAGCCGCAGAAGCATTCATGCTCGATATTGAAACCTTCTTTGTCGCCGATGCCGTCGCTGACTTTTCATTGAAACATCACAAAATGGCCATGACCTATGCAGCTGAACGCTGTGCGGTCACCACAACAACAAATCAAATCATTGGTCGTTTAACAGGACAGGATGCAGAAAGTGATGACCTATCCTTTGAGGCCATTCTTCAGCAAGTAGCTGAGTATCTCCAAATGGAGCCGAATGAAATACCGCTTGACGAGAATCTCGTCTACCTTGGACTTGATTCTATTAGAATGATGAGCCTAGCGGAAAAGTGGAGACAGCAAGGAGCGACAGTCAATTTCGTTGAGCTTGCAGCAAATCCAACACTCGCTCATTGGCGGACTCTTCTTTTCCCAGACAAACAGCCATCTATTCCAAATATCGATTACTTGTAAAGGAGGTATAGACCCTTGTCGATCCAGTCAGTCGATTCATTTCCACTAACCGGTGCCCAATTAGGCATTTGGTATGCGCAGCAGCTTGATCCATCTAATCCTATTTTCAATACAGCTGAGTATATAGATATTAAAGGTCCTATTGACCCCATACACTTTGAAGCAGCCATTAGAAAAACTGTCTTAGAAGCAGATTCTTTGTATATGCGATTCGTTGAGGATACTGACGGTCCAAAGCAATGGTTCTCTTCTAAGAAAGAGATTCCATTCCAATTGATCAATTTACAAAATGAAAAACAGCCGCTTGATGCGGCTAAAGCATGGATGAAGGCAGATCTTTCAACGCCAGTTTCTTTAGAGAAAGATGTATTATTCCGTGAAGTACTTTTTCAACTTGCTGACGATCGATTTATCTGGTATCAGCGCATTCATCACATTGCCATTGATGGATTCGCCTTTTCGCTCATTGCGCGTCGTGTTGCTGAGGTCTATTCCGCTCTATCGAAAGGGACACCTGTGCCTCCTCAAACATTTGGAGTCTTACATGACGTAGTTCAAGAGGAGATCACTTATCAACAGTCCAATCGATATGAAGATGATCGAGCGTTTTGGAAAAATCGCTTTGCTGATCAACCTGAAATTGTCAGCCTTGCTGAGCTTGCCCCAAGAACGTCGGATCATTTTATACGAAAAACAGCTAGCTACGATGCTGCAAAGGTAAGCAAAATGAAAAAAAATGCTCCAGCCTTCGGTGGTACGTGGCATGAAATGATCCTTGCTGCATCCGCTTTATATGTGCATCGTATGACTGGTGCACATGATATTGTTTTAGGATTACCTGTGATGATGCGCCTTGGATCGTGCGCCTTACAAACACCCGGAATGGTCATGAACCTGGTACCGCTTCGTTTAACATGCAAACCAGAAATGACGCTCTCAGCACTTGTTCGCCAAGTATCTGATGAACTAAAAGCCATTCGCCCTCATCAAAGATATCGTCACGAGGACATGCGGAGAGACTTTAAACTTATCGGAAGAAATCAGCGATTATTTGGCCCGCAGATCAATATCATGCCATTTGATTATGATCTCATGTTCGATCAGAGCATTGGTCAAGCACATAACCTCTCAGCAGGACCCGTGGATGATATATCGATCAACATATACGACCGCGCGGATGGGAACGGATTTCAAATCGACTTTGATGCAAACCCTGCCGTTTACAAAGAGCAAGCAGTTGACGCTCATCAGCAGCGTTTTCTTCAATTGCTGGAGGAAATAACCGAATTAGAGCAAGATCAGACGATCAGTCAATTCAACCTTCTTTTGTTTGAAGAGAAAGAGAAGATTCTCAAGCACTGGAATGATACAAAACGAGAATTACCAAAGGAATCTTTACGGGAACTATTTGAAAAACAGGTGAGCAAAACGCCACAAGCAAAAGCATTACAGTTTGAAGGAATTAATTTGACCTATGAAGAGTTGAATCAGCGGGCTAATCAATTAGCTCATTATTTGAAAAAACATGGCATTGGACCAGAACAATTTGTCGCCATTGCTCTGCCTCGATCCATCGATATGGTCGTAAGTCTATTAGCCGTCGTCAAAACGGGAGCTGCATATCTGCCATTAGACCCTGATTACCCTAACGATCGAGTCGCCTATATGCTAGAAGATGCCAAACCGGCGTGCTTGCTCACAGTCAAAGAGACAGCAGACGGTTTGGACCATCCGCACATCGTTCAACTGGATGATTCAACTGTTCATCAGGAGATAGCAGGCAGTCCAAATCTCAATCCGACTTGGAGCGAGGGCTCTCCACATCACCCGGCTTACATCCTCTACACATCAGGATCGACAGGCAAACCAAAGGGTGTTGTTGTAACAAAACGAAATGTGATCAACTTTATATTGTCCATGCAAGATTCATTTTTATTAGATCAAGAAGACCAGCTTTTAGCGGTAACGACCATTGCCTTTGATATTTCCGGGCTCGAAATGTTCCTCCCGCTTTTACATGGAGCTGCTATTTTATTGGCAAAAAAAGAAACCATACAAGATCCAGCAAAACTTTCAGATATGATTCGTTCTTATCATGTCACAATCATGCAGGCAACACCAACGTTGTGGCATGCGTTGGCAGATGAATATCCTGACGTGATTAAAGGTATGCGAGTTCTTGTTGGAGGAGAAGCACTCCCTGCCTCCCTTTTGCATACCTTGCAATCTCTTCAATGCGACATTACTAATTTGTACGGACCTACAGAAACGACGATCTGGTCTACGATGGAAAATGTCACAGCACATCGAGAGAATAGCGGGCCGGCAATCGGTAAACCCATTTGGAATACGAGCGTTTATATTTTAGATGAAGGACTAAACCCAGTCCCAGCAGGGTCAATCGGTGAACTTTATATTGCTGGTGAAGGAGTATCTAGAGGATATCTTGGACGATATGATTTAACGGCTGAACGTTTTGTCGCTGATCCATTCGGCACAAGCGGCACGAGAATGTATCGTACTGGTGATTTAGCCAGATGGCGTGAAGATGGTTCGATTGATTATATCAGCCGTGCCGATCATCAAATTAAAATCCGCGGCTTCCGTATTGAACTAGGTGAAATCGAAACCGTGATGATGCAGCACCAAGCCATTAAGCATACATCTGTTATCGTTCGTGAAGATCAACCTGGGCAGCAGCTGCTTTGTGCATATGTTGTGCTGACAGATGGCTCTTCTCTACACCCTTCAGAGCTCAGACAGTTTGTGGCTTCATTACTTCCTGATTACATGGTACCTTCTGCTGTTGTCGTTTTGCCAGAACTTCCACTTACGCCAAACGGCAAAATCGATCGCAAAGCATTACCAATACCAAATATGTCTTTAGTTAGTTCTGAGCGGACACCTAGAACACCACAAGAAGACATGTTATGTAGTTTATTTGCAGAAACCCTTGGCCTATCTCAAATTGGCATAGATGATAGTTTCTTTGACTTAGGAGGACATTCCTTACTCGCCGCTCGCCTGCTTAGACGTATACGCGATACACTTGGCGCAGACCTAAGCATGAGTACCATTTTTGAATCGCCTCGGGTTGCTGATCTTGCGCAGCATATTGACAAAGCGAAGGACATTCGGCCGCCGCTTCAGGTTGAAGACAAGCCAGATGAAATTCCATTATCCTTTGCCCAAAAACGGCTCTGGTTCCTTCATTGCCTTGAAGGGCCAAGTCCAACTTACAATATTCCACTTGTCATTCAACTGACAGGTACACTAGATCAAACAGCTCTAATTGGTGCTCTGGCAGATATCACTGAAAAACATGAAACCCTTAGAACCATTTTTCCAGATAAGAACGGCATGCCAAGACAGGTCATTTTACATCCGAAAAGTGTTCAGCCTGAACTCCATGTCACAGCTTCAACCGATCAACAAATTGAGAGTCAGTTAAACGAAGCCATTCGCTATAGCTTTAAAATTGAAGAAGAACCTGCACTGCGAGCAGAGTTATTCACGCTTGATGCAAACCGATCCGTCCTGCTTCTATTGCTGCATCATATCGCTGGTGATGGCTGGTCACTTGCACCATTGACGCGAGACTTAGCTGCTGCTTACGAAGCCCGTATACAAGGAAAATCCATCTCCTTGCCAGCAGAACCTGTTCAATATGCTGACTATGCTATTTGGCAGCAGAAGCTGTTGGGTAGTGAAGAAGAGACGGATAGTCTATTTGCCAAGCAGCTCAGCTATTGGAAAGGTGCCTTACATGACTTGCCTGAAGAACTTGAACTTCCCTATGACTTCCCGCGTCCACAGGAAGGAAGCTTCAACGGTGCGACGATAGACTTTACGATTGAACCCGCTTTACATCAGAACCTCCTTGAGCTTGCCAAGCAGCATCAAGTGAGTTTGTTCATGGTGCTTCAAGCATCACTTGCAGCATTAATGACACGCCTTGGAGCAGGGACAGATATCCCAATCGGCAGTCCGATTGCTGGACGCAATGACGATGCACTTGACGATATTGTGGGCTTGTTTGTGAACACACTAGTATTACGTACCAATACAGATGGTAATCCAACCTTTAGTGAGCTATTGAAGCGAGTGCGAGACGTTGACTTAGCAGCCTATGAGCATCAGGATCTGCCATTTGAACGGCTAGTCGAAATCCTAAATCCTACCCGATCCAGATCACGAAATCCATTGTTCCAAGTCATGCTTGCCTTCCAAAATACACCGAAGGCAGAAATGAAGCTGACACAGCTTGACTCAGACCTTTACGTGAAACCAGTAGGGTCAGCTAAATTTGATCTGACCATCGAATTGACAGAACAAAGAACTGAAACTGGATCAGCAGCAGGATTAACAGGTTTGTTTGAATTCAGTACAGATGTGTTTAAAGAAAGCACCATTCGAGCAATCGCTGACAGAATGAAGCGCTTTTTAACTGAAGTGACTGAGCGCCCACACGTGCCGATTGGCCAAGTGAACATTTTATCAGATAAAGAACGGCAAACATTTCTCCCTGATAAAAAGACATTCGCTCAGTTAGATCAAGCACATAGTCTCCCAGCCTTATTTGAAAAAACGGCACAGCAATATCCTGATCGAGTGGCTGTAACGTATGGCAATAAGCAGCTTACCTATGGTGAGTTAAACTACAAAGCCAATCGTCTTGCTCATTTATTAATACAAAGAGGCGTTGGACCAGAACAGTTCGTTGCACTTGCCCTGCCTAGATCAATCGACATGCTCGTAAGCTTGTTAGCCGTTCATAAAGCAGGCGCAGCCTATGTTCCGCTTGATCCTGACTATCCAGCAGACAGGCTGGCATACATGATACAAGATGCCAAACCAGTTTGCAGCATCACAACAAAAGCAGATGCAGTGCATCTCCCTGCTGATTGCGATTTGATTTTGTTAGACGAAAAAGAAACGAGCGATCAATTGCTGACTATGCCAAATCATAATCCGGCTGATATAGACAGAATTGAACCGCTATCTTCTCTGCATCCGGCCTATATTATTTATACATCCGGTTCTACAGGGAAACCAAAAGGAGTGGTCATCCCACATCAAAATGTCATCCGTCTTCTGACATCTACTGAACATTGGTTCCATTTTGATGAAGAGGATGTTTGGACAATGTTCCATTCATATGCCTTTGATTTTTCAGTATGGGAAATATGGGGACCACTTTTATATGGCGGCAGGCTTGTCATTGTACCTCATACCATCTCTCGCTCTCCTGAAGAGATGCTGCAGCTTCTAGTCGAGGAAGGGGTAACTGTGCTTAATCAAACACCTTCTGCCTTCTATCAGCTCATGCAGATAGACAAGGAACAACAAACACTAGGCCAAGCATTATCACTCCGCTATGTCATCTTTGGCGGTGAAGCATTAGAGCTTAGCAGATTAGAAGATTGGTACAGCCGTCACTCAGACTGTAAGCCAAAGCTAATTAACATGTACGGCATTACAGAAACCACCGTACACGTTACGTACAATGAACTCAATCGAGACATAATCACAAAGAACTCCAGCAGTTTAATCGGCGAACCGATTCCTGATTTACACGTTTACGTACTTGATGAATACCTGCAGCCTGTTCCCCCTGGGACAACAGGTGAAATGTATGTAGCTGGAGCTGGCCTTGCAAGAGGTTATCTAGGCAGACCTGACCTGACATCAGATCGATTCCCTGCTGATCCTTATGGAGCACCTGGCACAAGGATGTATCGTACAGGCGACCTTGCGCGCTGGACAGAAGAAGGGGCGCTTGATTACATTGGCAGAGCTGATCATCAAATTAAAATACGCGGATTCCGTATTGAACTTGGAGAAATCGAAGCCGTTCTGGCACGCCATGATGCAGTTGCACAAGTGGCCGTCATGGTGCGAGAGGATCAGCCTGGCGACAAGCGCTTAGTTGCATATATCGTCACAACGGAAGAAGACTATTTCGATACTGAAGCCCTTCGTCATTTTGCATCAGCCAGTCTTCCTGATTACATGGTGCCCGCAGCATATGTACAGATTGACGCCATGCCGCTTACAGCAAACGGGAAGCTTGATCAAAAATCACTGCCGGCCCCTCAATTGCATTTACAGCAAGCGGATGGGCGCGGCCCAAGAAATCCGAAAGAGGAAATCCTATGTCATCTCTTTGAAGAGGTGCTTGATTTGCCTAAAATCAGCATAGACGATCGCTTTTTTGACATTGGCGGACATTCACTGCTTGCGGTTCGTTTAATCAGCCGCATTCGTGATGCACTTGGTGTCAAACTAAGTATCGGAACATTGTTTGAAGCACCAAATGTAGCAAGTTTAGCAGAGAAACTAGAAACAGGAAGCGATGAAAATGCACTAGAAATCTTACTGCCGCTGCGAACAAATGGAGAAAGGTATCCTCTCTTCTGTGTTCACCCAGCAGGTGGTCTTAGCTGGTGCTATGCCGGCCTCTTGAATACATTAGAGAAAGACATCCCTATTTATGGATTACAGGCACGAGGAATCGCAAGAAAAGATGACTACCCGCACACACTAGATGATATGGCTGCGGATTACATCAAGCACATCCAAACAATTCAGCCAAAAGGCCCTTATCATCTTCTTGGCTGGTCATTAGGTGGAAACGTTGTACAAGCAATGGCTACACAGCTCCAGCAGCAAGGTGAAGAAATCGCACTTGTTGCGATGCTGGATGCCTATCCAAACCATTTCTTACCGATTAAAGAAGCACCTGATGAAGAAGAAGCACTAATCGCTCTTCTTGCGCTCGGCGGTTATGATCCAGATACCTTAACAGGTGAACCACTCACGATGAAAAGTGCCATCGACATTTTGAAAAAAGATGGCAGTGCACTAGCAAGCTTAAGTGAAGATGCCATTAGAAATCTAAAAGAAACCTATGTGAATTCAGTTCGATTGCTCGGAGAATATCAGCCAAAAACTTATCAGGGAGACATATTATTCTTTAGATCTACCATTATCCCAGATTGGTTTACACCAATTGATCCCGAAGCATGGGCACCTTATATCAACGGAACAATCGAACAGCACGACATTCATTGCCGGCACAAAGACATGTGCCAGCCTAAACCCCTAGCAGAAATTGGTGTCATCTTAGACAACGCACTGCATCGGGTCAAACAAAAGCACTAAGAATAAAGGAGAGATGACAAATGACAAATCCCTTTGATCGTGAAGACGGTGTATTTCTTGTGCTGGTCAATGAACAAGGACAGCATTCACTTTGGCCATCATTTGCACCAGTGCCAGATGGATGGGAAAAGGTCTTTGGTGAAGACACTAGAAATGCCTGCATCGATTATATCCAGACACACTGGCAGGACTTGCGGCCATTAAGCTTAACAAAAGAACCTGCACTAGCACATGGAAAAACGGAATAAATCATTGCACCCTGATCTCCATCAGGGTGCTTTTTTGACAGAATAAACATCACCATCTTTCAGCTCTTTCTGCTACAATTTAATTGAGAATGTTTATCAATCAATAAGAGATCAGGTGGTTTTATGGGAAACAACAATCAATTACGTACATTGGCAAATGCCGAACAATTCATCTATCGATTAACATATACTGAAAAAATAAATAATGCAGAGCTTCCACATACAGAGCAGCAGCTATCAGATACATTCTGCCTCCTCTTCAGCATAAGCGGCAGCGGTTTACTCACATTGAACGATCAAAAATGGCGATTGAAACATCTGACACTCTATACGATCATGCCTGGGGAAACATTTATGTTGAAAACAGAGCCTTATCAAAAACACGAGCTCTATCTGTTTCGCTTTCAGCTCTACACGCTGCAAGATCAAAACATAGGAGAAGTATCAACGGAACATGCCTGTTCTTTACTGAATAAATGGCAATTTATCGATATTAGTTCGATTGAACAAATTCATTCTTTACTGTCCGATATGACAGAGGAATGGCAAAGACCTGAATCCATTAGCTTTTTTAGAAGCCAAACTCTTTTTCAGCAGCTCATTATGCAGCTTTTCACACTGCATAAAGAAGATATTTGTGACACGGCACATGCCCTTTTCAAAACAAAACAATATATCGATCAACATTCCGAAGAACCTCTCAGCCTGACAAGTCTATCTCATATGGCTGGCATCAGCTCTAATCATTACAGTGAGCTATTTAAAAAGCATTTTGATGTGAGTGTGACTGATTATATCACCAAGAAAAGGATGGCTAGAGCCAAACAATTAATGGCAAAAGGCAGCGCAAAGCTCAAAGACATTGCACTTGAAATCGGCTATCAAGATCCGTATTACTTCAGCCGCATCTTTAAGAAAAAAACGGGCATGACCCCTTCTACTTATATGAAAAGCCGGCAGCGGAAAATTGCAGCCTATGGCCATTCCATACTCGGCCAGCTCACACCCATTCATATCATCCCATATGCTGCCCCTCTTCACCCTAAATGGACAGCACATGATTTTGAGCATTATGCAGAAGAAATTCCGATTCACCTGAGTGCACATCGGATCAACGAGCACGCTGAAGCCAATTTACAGCTATTAAAGGAAACAAAGCCTGAGCTGATCATTGCCAATGATCATGTGACAGAGGAAGAAAAACAAGTGTTAAAAACCATCTGTCCTGTTCACTTTGTTTCATTCACACAAATGGATTGGCGCACTCAATTCAGACAAACAGCTATGTTCCTAAACGAAGCGAAGGAAGCAGAAGAATGGCTGATTCATTACGAGGAACTCGTCATTCAAGCGAAAAAGGCATGCCTTTTTGATCATCCACCAAAAACCGTCCTACCTCTTCGTATCTTTCAAGATCAGCTCTATTTGTCTGTGAATCGCACCATGTCAGAAGTGATTTTTCAAGACATTGGTCTTCAGCCATCTTTTCAGAATGACGGCCAGCTAATAGAAAAAGAAATCAGCATTCGCTCTATACAACAGCTAGATCCAGATACCATCTTCCTTTTCCTGCATAAGGAGCCAAAAACCATTGCTTTTTATCAAAAATTAAAGCAGCAGGAGGCTTGGCAAAATCTCAAAGCTGTTACGCAGCAAGCAGTCTATCCACTTACGTCTGACCCTTGGCGTGAATACACAGCAGCCAGTCATCAACGAGTCATTCAGGACCTTTTATCTTTTTTTCCGTAAAAAGTCCATCATATGACAGATCATTGTCTATGGATAAAAGGACGAAAGACTACTACAATCTTTAATTGAGAACAATTATCAGTTAAAGGAGAAAACAAATGAAAAAATGGTTCGCATTGCTTATCCTTTGTATCATGACGATCATCGCAGCAGCCTGTGGTGCTGCAGAAAATAAACCTGCTTCAAACACAACCAAAGGTAAGTCAGCTGAAGCAGCTGAAACAAACATCAAATACTTAGAACAAACGTACAAACTCAAAACACCAGTGAAACGAATCGTCATTGCTGGAAGCCTAGAATCAATGGAAGATGCAAAATTACTTGGTATCGAGCCTATTGGTGCTTCTACTGTAGGCGGCACTTTCCCTGAATTATTTAAAGACATCACAGCAAAAACTGAAGGCATCGGGGAAAAAACAGAACCGAACCTAGAAAAAATCCTAAAACTAAAACCAGATGTGATACTTGGATCAACCAAGTTCCCGCCTGCAACAATTAAAAAACTAGATAAAGTCCAAACGACGATCCCAGTATCACATGTCTCTTCCGACTGGGAAAGCAATCTTTTATTACTCGGTGAACTGACTGGAAAAAGTAAAGAAGCCAAAACCATCATCTCTGATTATCAGAAAGATCTTAAACAAGCGAAAGAAACCCTGAAAGACAAAAGCAGCAACAAAACAGCTGTCATTTTACGCATTAGACAGGGCGACCTGTACGTATACCCTGAAGACGTATACTTCAACTCTACTTTATATGGAGACTTAGGTTTTACAGCACCAAGTGATATCAAAAAAGCCAAAGCACAAGCATTGATTTCATTGGAGCGCCTAGGAGAACTCAATCCTGACTATATTTTTGTTCAGTTCTCTAAAGAGGAAAACTCATCGAATCCGAACGCATTGAAGGACTTAGAGAAAAATAAAATTTGGACAAGCCTAAAAGCTGTGAAAAATGGGCACATCAATGAAAATGCCGTTGACCCTATGCTTCAAGGAGGAACAGCACTAAGCAAGACAACCTTCCTTGATAAGGCCGTGAAATGGTTAGATCAAAACAACTAAAAAAGATGTGACGAATGACAAAGGGCTAAAATGATCTTTATTTTTAGCCCTTTGTCTTCTTTTCAGCGGAGCTTGAAAACTTGGAGGAGAGATGACACATGAACGGAACGTTTCTATATGACGAGTTTAACGGGCGTCAGCTTGATATTTACCTACCACCGGACACCTCTATTCATGTTCCAGCTGTCTTTGTACAAGATGGCTCTTCTTTGTTTAGAACACACCTGCTAGAAATCGAAAGAATGATCGAAGCCAAAACCATCTCGCCAATCATCATCGTCGGCATACACCCCTTCAATCGACTTGACGAATATACACCATGGAAGGCATCATCACTGCGATCTGGGTTCCCTGACTTTAAAGGCGAGGCACAGACGTATGTGTCATTTTTAGCGAATGACTTGCTCCCATATATCAAAAGTGAATATCCAGTTCAAGAGACCTGTCATGAGCATAGCCACGTAGGTGCTTCATTAGGCGGGCTATTTGCTATTTATACTTTATTCATGCACCCTGATCTTTTTAAAAATATCGCATCTCTCTCCGGGTCGTTTTGGTATCAAGATTTTCTACCATTTGCTAAACAACAAAACATTCAGTGTCTGGATCACCTTGTCTATTTGTCGGTAGGCAGTGAAGAAGGGAAAGGCAAAACATCTGTTCAACAGCATATGCCGTTATTCACCAAACAACTGCATGATCTTTTATTACAGAAAGGGATGCAGGAATGGCAGCTGCACTATCACATCGAACAAGGAGAGGGCCATCATCTGAAACAATTTCAAAAAAATTTCTTATCGGCTCTAATGTGGTTTTATAAAAGAGAATGCTAATTTTTTATCAGCATGGCACATCCGATATGATATATTGGAACGTATAGATTGAAAGGGAGGGATTTGCGCATGAGACCTTTACAAATCTCAGCCGATACCGCACAAAAGCTTGCTGCATCACTCAATGTACCATTAGAACAAATTATGCATATGCCGCAGCATATCTTATTAGCTAAATTAGCGGAACTTGAACAGAAGAAAGATCGTTCTTCTTAAAGAAATAAAGGAGTTTACATTCATGGAACAACAACTAGAAAAATCAACATTACATTCTCGCAGTACAGGACAAACCATCCTGCTGATTGCTGGGATTTTGCTCATTGCATTTAATCTGCGGCCTGCCATTACGTCCGTTGGCCCTGTTATCGGCGCGATTCGTTCCGATTTACAGCTTTCAAATGGACTGGCAGGTTTTCTTACGACATTACCACTGCTTTCATTCGCATTGCTTTCTCCAATTGCACCTAAAATCGGAAAACGCCTTGGCAATGAACGAACCCTCTGGCTTGGACTTGCTGTCCTTCTCTTTGGGATTGTGATTCGCTCGTTTGGCACCATCACCTTCTTAATGATTGGAACGGCGCTAGTCGGCGTCGGAATTGCGATTTGTAATGTGCTCTTACCGGGGCTTGTGAAGCATAAATTTCCTGCACATGCAGGTTTGATGACAAGTGTATACACGACTTCAATGTCCGTCTTCGCTGCACTTGCATCAGGTATCAGTGTTCCGCTCAGTCATACGATGCCTGGCGGCTGGAATACATCATTCCTTGTATGGGCTGGACTTGCCCTTCTCGCCATGATGGTTTGGGCGCCGCAGCTTCTTCATCAGAATACAGCGGCCGTCAAAACCATTTCTCTTACAGAGCAGCCAATATGGCGCTCACGTGTCGCATGGCAAGTGACCTTTTTTATGGGCTTGCAATCATTCCTTTTCTATAGCAGCATCGCTTGGTTTCCTGATATTTTAACATCACATGGAATGAATCTGGCGACAGCTGGATGGATGCTGTCCATTATGCAGTTCGCTGGTCTGCCATCCACCTTCTTAACGCCCGTTCTTGCAGAAAAATTAAAAACGCAAAGACCGCTTGTCGCCGGCCTTGTCCTTGTGTATTTACTCGGCATGATTGGACTTCTTCTCGGAGGATCGACACCTATTCTTGTCATCTCTGTCCTATTGATCGGCATTGGACAAGGTGCTAGTATCAGTCTAGCGCTCACCTTCATTGGATTGCGGACAAGACATATGGAACAAGCAGCTGCCCTCTCTGGAATGGCGCAGTCACTCGGTTATTTATTAGCCGCTGTTGGTCCATTCATGATCGGTATCCTTTTTGATTTCACACATACATGGACACCAGCAATTATCATCTTTATCATCATCCTATTTTTCATGTTTTTATCCGGTATGCGTGCCGGACGCAGCGTCTATATTTCAGATCCTTCATAAAAAAGAACCCGCCTCCTCGTGAGACGGGTTCTTTTCTGCTTATGCCTGCTCTGTCACATGTACCTTTAACGTTGCTTGTACCTCTGGATGAAGCTTTACCGGTACATTTGTGTAACCTAATGCACGGATGGCATCATTCAGCTCGATTTTGCGCTTATCGAGTTTAATTTGATGATCTTTTTGCAATTTATCAGCGATTTGTTTGCTTGTAATGGAGCCAAACAAACGGCCGCCTTCACCTGATTTTGCAGTGAGTTCCACTGTTAACGCCTCAAGTGTTTCTTTTAATTGTTTTGCTTGTTCAAGCTCTTGGATGGCATTCTTTTTCTCTTTGTTTTTCTGCCCTTCCAATGCACTTAGGTTCGTTGGAGTTGCTTCAACAGCTAACCCTTGTTTGATGAGAAAGTTGTGAGCGTATCCGTCAGCTACATTCTTGACTTCGCCTTTTTTCCCTTTGCCTTTTACGTCTTTTAGAAAGATGACTTTCATCTTTGAACCCCTCCTTCGAAATATTCGTCTATGGCAGCCTTTAACTTCCCTACCGCTTCTTCAATGGTTATACCATAAATCTGGGTAGCAGCGTTAGTCAAATGACCGCCGCCGTCTAGTGCTTCCATAATAATTTGAACGTTGATATCCCCTAATGATCTGGCACTAATGCATACCGTATCGTCATCTCGTCTAGCGACAGCAAATGACGCTTCTACTTCACTCATTGACAACAGGGAATCAGCCGTCTGGGCAATCGTAATTTGATCATAATACTCCGACCTATCAGACGGTAATGAAGCAATGGCCACCTGATTTTGATACAGCTCTGTATGCTGAATGAGTTTTGCCCGTTTGATGTAATGATCGACTGTTTCTTTTAAAAACTTTTGCACAAGGACAGGATCTGCTCCCTTTGCACGAAGGTAAGATGCTGCATCGAACGTTCTTGACCCCGTTCTCAGAGAGAAACTCTTCGTATCCACGATGATCCCAGCAAGAAGCGCAGTCGCCTCAATCATGTTAATCCGCAATTTCTTCGGCTGATACTCTAAGAGCTCTGTCACAAGCTCTGCTGTAGATGAAGCATACGGCTCCATATAAACAAGTAAAGGATCACGGATAAATTCCTCGCCTCGTCTATGATGGTCAATGACCACGACGTTTTCAATCTTATTCAGTAGTCGTTCCTCCATGACGAGAGACGGTTTATGTGTATCCACGACGACAAGCAATGTGTCATCCTTTGCAAGCTCCATTGCTTCCTCTGGCGTGATAAAACGTGACCAAAGCTCTTCATAATTTTTAATTTCACTAATTAAGCGTTGAACACTGTCGCCAATCTGGTTGGCATCAATGACAATATAGCCTTCTTTTCCATTGGCCTGAGCGACCTTTAAAATCCCGATGGATGCACCGATTGAGTCCATGTCTGGGAACTTATGACCCATGATCATGACATTACCGCTTTCAGATACAATTTCTTTTAAAGCATGAGAAATGACCCGTGCGCGTACGCGTGTCCGTTTCTCCATTGGGTTCGTTTTTCCACCGTAGAACTTCACTTTTCCATTCGGCTGTTTAATGGCGACCTGATCCCCGCCTCGTCCGAGGGCAAGGTCAAGACTCGACTGCGCTAGTGCTCCAAGCTCTTTCAAAGAAGGAACGGACGCACCAATCCCGATACTCAAAGTAAGCGTCGCACTATGTGCCCCTGTTTTCTCACGGACCTCGTCTAAAATGGAGAATTTCGACGCCTCAAGCTCAGCTAAAATGCTCTCATTTAGGACCGCCATAAATCGTTCAGACGAAATTCTCTTCAGGAAAATTCCGTATTCTTGTGCCCAATTGTTGAGCAGAGACGTCACTTCACTATTAATCGCGCTGCGCACTTGATCATCAAGGCCCTGCGTGACATCGTCGTAGTTGTCTAAAAAGATATAAGATAAAACCGTTCGTTCATTTTCGTACTGTCGTTCAATCTGCACCTGTTCCGTGACATCAAAGAAATATAAAAGGCGCTCTGATCGTTTAATAATGACTTTGAATTTCCGGTCATTCAGCGTTACATTTTCGGTCTCGACCTCTTGTTTAATAAGAGGCACAATGGACTCGAATGTATCGTACAAGGATCTGCCGACAAGTGTGCTTTCATGAAAGCATGAAGCGAGAAATGGATTCGTCCATTCGATATAATACTGGTCATTAAACAGCATAATACCAATTGGCATCTCCATTAATGCTTCTTCTCCAACCTTTTTGACTCGATAGGATAATGTTGAAATATATGAATCAATCTCTTTCTGTACTTGCGTATCTGCCCACTTTAAGAAGTAGAGCACACCTGCAAGGACGAAAAGACCAACCGCTCCTATGATCCAATTAAAATAAAGGTTGAGGAGGACTGTGACCACCGCAAGGACAATTAACGCGATGATCGGATACTTGATGACAGGTTTTCTATAGAAGCTTGGCACTGATATCAACTCCTCAACATTCAGAGTGAATTATTTGTTTTTTACTTTTTCTCTTAAATCAAAGCCTATGTCAGCAATCCCTATAATTCGCACAATCACACCGATCGGCGGAAAGAAAACCGTTAACACGACAGCGAAAATGGGTACCGCTTTTGAGATGTTTTTTTCGTGGCAATAATAGAAGAGAAAAGAAAATCCCTGAATAAGCACCAGTATAAATAAAATTTGAAACGCACTCGTTTGAACGAGCCATAAAAAGCTGCCTTTTTCCGTCTGAATCAGCATCAAAAGCAATGTGAGTAAATAATACCATACCATGCTTTTTGGCAGCCGCATATCCTTAAATTTCTTCAAAGCCGGCATGTCTGAAACAAACCGTTTGAGCAAAGGTCGAACGAACCAATGATTCACAAAAGCCATCAAAGTAACAGCGATCAAAAGCGCTACAGGTAAAGCACTCAATGCCATATCCTGCATCTCTTTAAACTGTTTGAGCTGTTTGTCTATGTCCTTTTCAGAAGCCCCGGATTGCTTTAAAACACTCTCTACCATCGGCATCATTTGCTCAATCGACTCTTTCGCCATATTCATAATATCGATTTGAAAGAGCTGAACACTGACAACAAAGGAGATGAGAAAACTGAATAAATAAATCAGCGCACCTGTTATGATGGCATTCCCGGGCTGCCTTCTGCTGTAGAAAACACCCATGCCTAATCCGGCGGCAATCAGAATAGGTGCACTCATGAGTCCAGCCATAGACCCAATTAAAAAGCTGATCACTATGCCAATAGCGCCAGCAGCAATTCCTTTTTTCAAGCCGTGTCTGATTGTATAGAGGATGATCGGAATCGGAGCAGCTAGAAAGAAAATAATGGATAATAGCGGCACATACAAATAAAACAGCATCATGACCGAGAAAATACTCATCATGATTGCGCCCTCTACTAACGCTTTTGTTTGTTTCACACCTTCACCTCTATCCAATCCTTTTGTCTATATCTTGCTCAATGTGTACTTCTATGTATACGTATGATGTCAGCTCCATCATGTCTTGCCCCAACCTTTATTTTACCATAGCGGCAAATCTCAAGTAAAATGCAGGCTATTCTGGGAGCGTTTCACGTGGAACACCGATATGGAATCGTACATGCAAGTTTTCAAACAGCATGTTACAATTTTTAAGATAATTCTTAGCTATAAACCCTGAATTCAAGGTCAAAAGCTGTTAGAATAGAAACATCATCAATAAAAGTAAGAAGGAGAATTCACATGGGAAAAACACTCGTATTCGGACACAAAAATCCTGACACAGACACGATTTGTTCTGCTATTGCTTACGCTGATCTGAAAAACAAAATCGGCGCTCAGGCAGAAGCCGTCAGACTTGGAGAAATCAATGGAGAAACACAATACGCATTAGATTTCTTTAAACAAGAAGCACCTCGTTTCATTGAAACGGCTGCAAATGAAACAAAGCAAGTCATTCTTGTCGATCATAACGAATTCCAGCAAAGTGTAAGCGACATTGATCAAGTACAAGTAACTGAGGTCATTGACCATCACCGTATTGCCAACTTTGAAACAAGTGAACCTCTTTACTATCGTGCTGAGCCTGTAGGCTGTACAGCAACGATCTTAAACAAAATGTATAAAGAAAACCAAGTGACGATTGAAAAGGAAATCGCTGGTTTGCTTTTATCTGCGATCATTTCTGATTCCTTACTATTCAAATCCCCAACATGCACACAGCAAGATATTGATGCTGCGCATGAGCTTGCAAAAATCGCAGGGGTAGATCCAGAAGTTTATGGCCTAGACATGCTTAAAGCCGGCGCTGATCTAAGCCAAAAAACGGTTCAAGAATTAATTACACTTGATGCAAAAGAATTCGCACTAGGCAAAAGCAAAGTGGAAATTGCGCAAGTCAATACAGTAGATATCGCTGAAGTGACAGCAAGACAGGCTGACATTGAAGCGAAAATCAATGAAGTCATTGCAGCAAAAGGTCTTGATCTATTTGTTTTAGTCATCACAGACATTTTAGAAAATGACTCCCTTGCTCTTGCACTCGGTGCAGAAGCAGCAAAAGTAGAAAAAGCATTTAACGTCACGCTTGAAAACAACACAGCTTTACTAAAAGGTGTTGTATCAAGAAAGAAACAAGTCGTACCTGCATTAACAGACGCACTTTCTTAATAAAACAAGACAAGACTGCTGAATCATTCAGCAGTCTTTTTTGTCTGTCTTCTTTTTAATGAATGTACGTATCACTCACGAGAATATCCTTTAACACACTTGTTGGAATCGTGAATTCAACTACGCCCATGTAACCAGGTGCCACATCATATTCATTAAAGGAAATCACCAGTTTGCCTTTTGAATTGATATAGAAATTTTGATCCGGCTTAATTTTCTTAAATGGATCCGCCATATCTTGCTTGCCAATCCAATATATTTTGTTTGAATCCTCTTTCATCTGTTTCTTCATCTGCTCTTTAATATTTTCACTAATCACATCTATATACCGGTTATCTTTAAACAGACTTGGTAATGTAATGAGGACATGATTTTTCTTATCCACCGTATCATATGTCATTTCCTCTGCCGCAGAAGCCTGAGTCGTCACCTTGTATCGACCTAGTGAAAGAACTTGGTTATTGTTTGTTTTTACTTCATATCCGCTCTCTACACTCAAATGACCATTTTTATAACCCTTTGTTTCCTTTTCAAAATCTTGATACAGCTTTTTGTTTTCAGCTAAATATTTTTCATTCAGGCTGTCTTGTAATGTTCCGTCCCCAAGTCCTGAAATGTGTGGTGTTTTAAGATCAATATTCGTTCCTTGATCGCTCTTTTTAAATTCTGTAAACGTCACGACTTTCACCAGCTCGCCAATGATAGGTACTTCTGAAATCGCTCTTGCTGCCTGTGGACTAACATTAACAGTTGTGACAAAAAGAGCAGCCGCTGCAACAAGTCCGATGGTCCATTGCTGAAAATGAGGTTTTTTGTTTTTTCTTTTTAACGTTCGTTCAATCATCGCATCATATTCCGGTGGTATAGGGATTTCTAAATATTCATCTTTTAAATGTTCCAAATACTTATCCATTTATATTTCCTCCTGTGATAATTCTACTTTTAAAAGCCGCAGCGCCTTATATAATCTTGTTTTAATGGTGTTTTCATTTTCATCGAGAATCTGGGCGATGTCCTCTAATTTTAGATCTTCAAAGAATCTCAAAATAATGATGACTCGATACATCTCAGGCAAATCTTCTATAGCCCGTTTGACGTCTTGATCCTCGTATACATCTGATTCGCCCTGTGATAAGAATTCAAGCGTATCATCATCTGTCACCTGCACCCGCTTCTTCTTTCGTAAAAAGTCTAGGGCAGCGTTCACCACGATTTTATAAAACCAGCTATGCATCTTGCTCGTATCCTCTAATCGATGAACAGATTTGAGTGCTTTATGAATAGCCTCCTGAACAACATCCATAGCATCTTCCGGGTTTTTAACATAACTATAGGACAACCGATAAAAACTGTGTTTATGCTCCATGACGTAATCCGCAAATTGATCGTCTATTTTTCGTTTCTTCATTTTACAAAGAGCTCCTTTATCTTAAATGCGCATCTGTTATTTCTTACATTGGATAGACGCGTGCCTTTTAAAAATAGTTTGCGCTCGGTTATTTTTTTAACATGTCATCGCATTTGCATTCCTATACAAAAAGAGCGAACCTGATGGGTTCACTCTTTCCAGACGGATAGTGTTTGATGGACAAACTGTTTTAGTGGAGAAAGCGGATGAATGATAGGAACGCCTGTCTCCCGCTCCATCTGCTGTGCCGCATGAACCATCGAAAGCTGCATCACACAAATATCTCTGCCTTTTTGCTTCATACATTTTCTCAGCTGCTCCATGATTTGTTCATCATAGGCTTGCATATCACCGTTTAGGCAAAGATGAAAGACATCCTCCATCACAACCATTTCTACTTCAACCTGTTTACCCCGCTCTGTTGCATATGATTCAAGCCGCTGCATCGTTCCCTCCACTGTATCTGGGTTGGAAAACACAAGCTGAAGAGGCCCTTTTTTCTCACAAATCAGCTCAAATAACGGTTCATCGATCGGAACAATCGGTTGTTTAAAGAGGTGCTGCTGATCACCTAGAGCAGCAATGTATTGTGTACACGTGAGCAGAATGAGATCGGCTTCACTTTCTTGCTTTAATCTGTTGATAGCATACGTTTGCTGCTTGTATTGATCAAATGCAGGATCTTGAGTGGCGCGTTCTATAAATGATGAATCGACTGTGTGATGCAAATCAACATCTGTATCACCAAAAACATCTTCTATATATGACTGATTGGACGGATGGGCGTGAAGGCAGTGTAATCGAATCATCAGGCTCTCTCCTCGTGAAAGTTTTCAATCATTATATCAATCCTTGTATGAAATAGGGAGCAGCATGACCATATTGTTAGGGAGATATTGAAGGAGGGATTTGAATTGAAAGAAGATCAACAGCCTAAACCATCTTCAGAGTCAGAAGAAACCTTAACGAATCGACAAGGTCATCCCGTCACAGACAATCAAAATATGAGAACTGTTGGGAATAGAGGACCCACTACACTTGAAAACTACGATTTCCTAGAGAAAATCAGTCATTTTGATCGTGAACGCATCCCTGAACGTGTTGTGCATGCACGTGGTGCCGGAGCTCACGGTTATTTTGAAGCCTATGGAACATTCGGCGATGAACCGATCTCCACCTATACGAGAGCGAAATTGTTTCAGGAGAAAGGAAAAAAAACGCCTGTTTTCGTTCGTTTTTCTTCTGTGATTCACGGCGGGCATTCGCCAGAAACATTACGCGATCCGAGAGGGTTTGCAATTAAATTTTATACAGAAGAAGGCAACTGGGATCTCGTGGGGAACAACCTGAAAATTTTCTTTATCCGTGATGCTTTAAAATTCCCTGATTTGGTTCATGCCTTTAAGCCAGACCCCGTCACCAATCGTCAGGACGGCGAGCGTATCTTTGATTTTGTCTCACAATCACCTGAAGCGACGCATATGGTGACATTTCTCTTTTCACCGTGGGGCATCCCAGCAACATACCGGCATATGCAAGGCTCAGGTGTCCATGCGTACAAATGGGTGAATCATGAAGGAAAAGCGGTGCTGGTTAAATATCATTTTGAACCGAAACAAGGCATTCGCAATCTGACCCAAGAACAGGCGCAAGCGATTCAGGGAGAAAATTTTAACCATGCCACACAGGATTTATATGAAGCCATTGAGCAAGGAGATTATCCTGAATGGGAGGTATATGCACAGATCATGGAAGATGATGCCCACCCTCACCTCGACTTTGACCCGCTTGATCCGACAAAGCTTTGGTACAAGGATGACTATCCATGGAAACCAATCGGACGGATGGTATTAAACAAAAATCCAGAAAACTATTTCGCAGAAGTCGAGCAGGTTGCCTTTGGGACTGGTGTACTCGTAGATGGTTTGGATTTCTCAGATGATAAATTGCTTCAAGGCCGTACCTTCTCCTACTCTGACACGCAGCGATATCGTGTAGGACCAAACTATTTACAGCTGCCGATCAATGCACCGAAAAAGCATGTCGCCACCAATCAGAGAGACGGCCAAATGGAGTACCATGTCGATCAAGGCAAAGGGCAAAATCCCCATGTGAATTATGAACCATCGATCCTCGGGGGATTAAAAGAAGCCAAACAGGACGGAAAGGATCATACCCCTTTTGTAGAGGGTGAAGTCAAACGAGAAGCCATTGACCGCCCAAACAACTTCGGACAAGCGGGAGAAACATATCGCCGTTTTAATGATTGGGAGCGAGAGGAACTGATTAAGAACTTAGTCAACACCCTTGCGACATGTCAAAAGGACATTCAAGACCAAATGATCGAAAACTTTACAAAAGCAGACCCTGATTACGGCAAGCGTGTCGCTGACGGTTTAAAAGCCTTTAAACAAGAGCAGTCAAGCGGACCTATCGGCTCTACCGGCGCTGCTCAAGCCGTGGACGAAGCCATCAACAACAGCACACCATCAGATCCTTATTAATGAAAAAAAGAATGCAGCGGCGAGGCTGCATTCTTTTTGTATACATCTATTAAGCGTTTTGACCTTTTTTGATCCATTCTGCCACATTCACTGTACGTTTTGCCTGATGTTTCACAGCTGCTTCTGCATCCTCTTGGATTTTTCCATTTTGGTCAACAGTCACACTCACACCGTAAGGGTTGCCCCCTGCACCGTATAAGGAATCATCTGTGTATCCTGGAGCGGCAATAATTGCTCCCCAGTGGAACATTGTCGTATAAAGGCTGAGAACCGTCTGCTCCTGTCCGCCATTTGCGTTTTGAGCTGAAGTCATCGCACTGACTGCTTTGTTTGCCAATTTACCTTGGAACCACAAGCCGCCTGTCGTATCTAAGAACTGCTTCATTTGAGCTGGCAGGTTACCGAAACGTGTCGGCATGCTAAAGATGATGGCATCTGCCCACTCTAAATCACTTAATTGAACCTCTGGCACATCCTTTGTTTCGTCTAAATGTGCTTTCCATGCTGGATTTGAAGCTACAACTGCTTCTGGTGCCAATTCAGCAACCTTTAATACTTTAACTTCTGCGCCAGCTTCTTTTGCTCCAGCTTCAGCCCATTTCGCCATCTGATAGTTTGTACCTGTTGAACTATAATAAATAATCGCTAATTTTACGTTTTCCATTTGATCCATCTCCTTTTGTTTGTTTTGCCCAAAAAGCTTCTGTAAAAATCCCACCTGTATTCCCCACCTTATTTAAAATTGACGACGATACCATAAAGCCGCAGCATCGACTTCTTCTCTCGTTAACTGATGTCCGCGATTTTCCCAATGAAGTGTAACCGATGCGCCTGCACCCTGCAGCAATTGCTCCAGCTCCTGCGATTCCTCTGGACGGCACATTGGGTCATTTTCACCAGCTGCTATAAAGACTTGTTTCCCCGCTAATGAAGGCAATGAAACCCCGCGTCTTGGAACCATTGGATGATGCAGGATGGCTCCTTTTAAAGCATCCCCATAATGGAATAACAAGCTTCCAGCAATGTTTGCCCCATTGGAATATCCGATAGCCACCACATTGTGACGATCAAACCCATATTCATCGGCTGCTTCTCCGATAAATGTATACAGCTCCTCTGTACGAGCAATCAAATCCTGCTCATCAAATACGCCCTCTGCCAAACGTCTGAAAAACCGCGGCATGCCGTTTTCTAATACATTCCCTCTCACACTAAGAACAGATGCGTCAGGATCTACTATCTGTGCAAGCGGCAATAAATC
Source organism: Bacillus sp. FSL K6-1000 (assembly GCF_038630785.1). NCBI lineage: Bacteria > Bacillati > Bacillota > Bacilli > Caryophanales > Bacillaceae > Bacillus > Bacillus sp. FSL K6-1000. Next base: position 3,743,318 of record NZ_CP152042.1, read on the forward strand.
TTCTTCCGTCCCGCCAGTTCCATGCAGTAATAGCAGAACAGGTCTTTGTTCATTCTTTCCTTTTCGAAAAAGATGCTTCATCATGAATCTCCTTTCCCTTTAACTTCTCTCACTTCAATTGGCAGTACAATTTGTTCAATCTGACTGCGCTGCGCCTCATATTGCGGTGGCAGTTTCAATGCTTCACCCATTGTTTCCACTGATTCGTCATGTGCAAACCCTGGAGGATCAGTGGCAATCTCAAATAATATGCCCCCAAGTTCTCTAAAATAAATGGCATTGAAGTAATTTCGGTCTTGCACAGGTGTCACTTGATACCCGCTTTGTGCAATATGTCTTTGCCAATCTAATTGGTCCTGATCATCTGTTGCTCTCCATGCAATATGGTGCACAACTCCAACACCCATACGTCCTCGTGGAACAGGTGTGATGTTCACATCAATGACATTGCCTATTTCGCCAAACGAACGGAATCTCACATAGTCTCCTTCTGCTCCGACTCTTTCAAGTCCCATCGTTTGCTCTAGCAGCTGCATCGTTTGTTCCGGCTGCGAAGTTAATAAAACAGCTCCGCCAAAACCTTTAATCGCTACATCTGGTGTGACACCGTTAAATGTCCACTCGTTTTGCTTTCCTTCCGCACGCTCTACTAGCTCAATCAATAAGCCGTGTGGATCTTCAAATGAGAGAAAAGCTTCACCAAAACGTTCAACCATTTCATAAGAAACATTAAACTGCTCAAGACGATCCTTCCAGAAAGAGAAAGCGCCTGTCGGTACGACATATGTCGTCACGCCCACTTGACCTGCACCAATTTGACCTTTTTGTGCTCCCGGCCAAGGGAAAAATGTAATAATGGTCCCTGGAGAGCCGCCTTCATTTCCAAAATATAAATGATATGTGCCCGGATCATCAAAATTCACGGTCTTCTTCACGAGACGAAGCCCTAAAACACCTGCATAAAAATCAACGTTCTCCTGAGGATGACCCACAATAGCTGTAATATGGTGAATTCCTTCTGTTTTTTTCACTTCTAATGACCTCCTAATCATGAAGTAATAAACCTCTATTCATTATGTCTTTACTGACGTCTTTATATTATCTCGAATTCGAGATATTAAATCAAAAAAATATATTTATCTCGAATTAAGGATATGATGTTTTTAAGTAAATGTCAATGATTTTTGTTTTTTCTTTTAAAAAAGCAGAGCTGCTTTGCCATAAACAGCCCTGCTTTGCCTTGATTATTGCAGCAATTTTTTCTTTTTTAAATAGGCTTTCGCTACCTGAAATGCATCCTTCCCCTTCACATTGACTTCATAATTCATTTCTCTCATCTCATCGTCTGTGATTTGACCCGCAAGTTTATTGAGAGAGGTCTCAATCTCAGGGAATTCAGTTAATGTCTCCTGCCTGAGCAGCGGTGCTCCTTGATATGGCGGGAAAACATGCTGATCATCATCAAGCACCTTTAATTTGTATTGTCTCAATTCACTATCTGTCGAATACGCATCGACCAAATTGATATCTCCTTTCCGAATTGCTCGATAACGAAGCTTTGGCTCCATCGTCACGACATCATCAAAAGAAAATTGATAGGCTTTTTGAATGCCGCGATACCCATCCTGACGATCAGAAAACTCTAAGGTGAATCCAGCTTTTATACGGTTTTTGATCTTACCTAGATCTGAAATGTTGGACACCTTATACTGATCAGCCAGTGACTGCGGCACGGCTAAAGCATACGTATTGTTGTATGACATGGGCTCAAGAAGGCGGAGCTGAAAGGATGTTTCCAATCCGCGTCGAGCTTGCTCATACACTTTTCTTTTATCTGTGCTTTTTGCTGTTTCCTTGAGGAATTCAGAAATCGCTGTACCCGTAAACTCAGGATAAATGTCAATATCACCAGAGCGTAAAGCCTGGAAAACAAAGGACGTCTTACCAAGACCGGGCTTCAGGTTCACTTGAATATCTGTATCCTGTTCAATTAAAAGCTTATACATCGAGATCAAAATCTCAGGCTCTGAACCTAACTTTCCGCCAATGGTGATTTCTTTCTTTTCTTGCTGAAACAGCACGGGGGAAGCGACAACTGCTCCTGCAATCAGAGCAAAAACAGTCACAGAGATCACCGTCTTTTTAAAGGAAATCTTCTCAAAGGTTCGCAGCACCACATCAAATAAGAGTGCGAGTAAGGCAGCTGGTATCGCGCCAATGACAATGAGCGACATATCATTTCGATCAATTCCCAGCAGGATTAAGCTTCCTAATCCCCCAGCCCCGATCAGTGCTGCCAGAGTGGCGGTTCCCACAATGAGAACCATCCCGGTTCGGATACCCGCCATGATGACTGGCATCGCAAGAGGGAGCTCCACCTTTAATAACCGTTTGCGATGATTCATCCCCATAGCAAGCGCCGCTTCTCTCAGGGAAGGATCAACCTCCTGAATGCCTGTATATGTATTTCTTAAAATAGGGAGTAAGGCATAGACCACAAGCGCAATAATCGCAGGCACTTGCCCAATCCCCACGAGAGGAATCAGCAAGCCAAGCAGTGCGAGCGACGGAATTGTTTGCAAGACAGCCGTCACCCCGATGACCCACTCCGCTAGCTTTGGAACCCTTGTTAAATAGATACCTAATGGAATGGCAATCAAAATCGCTAAAAATAAAGCAATAAAAGAAATTTGAATATGCTCAAGTAAGGCGTGTCCCAATTGTTCTTTTCGTTCCCATAACACATGGGTCCAATCATTCATGTGAATCGCCCCTCTCTCTAGGAGAATCAGCTAAAAACTGAATCACTGCTTGACGGTTCACTAGACCTATCCGATCTCCATTCTTTTCTACAGCCAATTCCTCGTGCCTTGCCAATTGAGATAAGACTTCATCCAGTGTGGCATGTGCTGAGACCGCCTCATAGGATAAAAGAGCTTCGTGAGCCATCGGTTGCGCCAAGGTTTCCAGCTCAAATGCTTGATGTCCTACATGATGGGCAGCCCCTGAGACAAACTCCTGTACAAAGGCATTGGCTGGTTGCTGAACCAATTCCTCAGGACGTCCGATCTGCACTACTTTTCCTTCATTCATCACACAAATTCGATCACCCAGCTTCATAGCTTCCTGCATATCATGCGTCACAAAAACAATGGTTTTTTGAATACGACGCTGCAAATCGAGCAGATCATCCTGCAATTTCTCCCTCGTTAGTGGATCTAACGCACTAAAAGGCTCATCCATCAGGACAATCTCAGGATCAGCTGCAAGTGCCCGTGCCACACCGACACGCTGCTGCTGGCCACCAGAAAGCTCTGCTGGCTTTCGATGACGATACATAGCAGGATCAAGCCCGACCATCAACATGAGTTCATCGACACGCTGATTGGTCTCATTCCGGCTCCATTGTTTAAGCTCTGGCACCACAGCAATATTTTCTTCTATGGTCATATGAGGAAAAAGCGCAATTTGCTGCAAAACATAACCGATATCCCAGCGCAGCTCATACATATCATAATCACTTATTTTTTGACCTTTTATGTAAATCTCACCTTCTGTTGAAGAAATGAGACGATTGATCATTTTCAATGTCGTCGTTTTCCCGCTGCCACTAGGTCCAATCAATACAAAAAACTCACCTTGCTGAATCTCCAAATCAACAGATTGAACGGCATAGCGCTCATCAGAAAATTGCATCGATACCTTTTTAAATTCAATCATCTTCCCACGCCCTGACTGCAATTATTTTCTAGACTACCAATATGACAGATCAACCTCATATTTGTATAGAATAAACTGTCACTTTAACATACTTCCCCTCGGTTGACTGCAAAAAACAGTTCTAGCAAAAATAGATGAGGTTCTTAGTGAGGCAAATAAAAAAAGCGAAGAGCTCGGGGCTCTCCGCTTTTTAAGTCAACGACTTACTCACCAGTAACGTATGGAAGTAATGCCATTTGACGTGATCTTTTGATCGCTAATGTCAATTTACGTTGATACTTAGCGCTAGTTCCTGTTACACGACGAGGTAAAATTTTACCACGCTCAGAAACAAACTTTCTAAGAAGATCAACATCTTTGTAATCGATGTGCGTGATACCGTTAGAAGTAAAGAAACATACTTTACGACGTTTCGCACGACCGCCTCTGCGTCCACCTGCCATTTGTTTTCACACCTTTCCTTTAGTCATTTTTTCAGATCAATTAGAATGGCAAATCATCATCGGAGATGTCAATCGGTTTACCATCGTTCGCAAATGGGTCATCATTGAAGCTATTTCCCTGATTACGATTTTGGTTGTTTTGATTGCCATATGGATTTTGACTTGGTTCATTTCCAAATGGATTCTGATCGTTTTGGCTGCCGCCATAATACTGGCCTCCGCTATTGCCACCGCCGCTGTATCCACCTGAACCAGCACCGCCGCTCTTAGGCTCAAGAAATTGAACACTTTCAGCTTGAACTTCTGTCACGAAGACACGCTGTCCTTGCTGATTTTCATAGTTTCTTGTCTGCAAACGACCGTCTACACCGGCAAGACTTCCTTTTTTCAAGAAATTAGCCACGTTCTCGGCTTGTCTTCTCCAAGTAACACAGTTAATGAAATCGGCTTCACGCTCTCCAGATTGATTCGTAAACGTACGATTCACAGCTAGAGTAAACGTGGCTACAGCCGCACCATTAGGCGTGTAGCGAAGCTCAGGGTCTTTTGTTAGTCTTCCGACCAATACAACACGGTTTAGCATATTGAAAGACCACCTTTAAATATATATTTCAATGATTTATACTTCTTCTTTAACAACAATGTGGCGAATGATATCGTCACTGATCTTAGCTAAGCGGTCAAATTCTTGAACTGCTGCAGCGTCAGATTGAACGTTTACGATTTGGTAGAAACCGTCACGGAAATCGTTGATTTCGTATGCAAGACGACGTTTACCCCAATCCTTTGTTCCAGTGATCTCCGCACCGTTAGAAGTTAACACGTTATTGAAACGCTCGATAACTGCTTTTTTAGCCTCATCGTCAACTGTTGGGCGGATGATGTACATAACTTCGTACTTTCTCATCTGATTGCACCTCCTTTTGGTCTAAGCGGCCCTAAACGGGCAAGGAGCAATAAATTATATTACTCACAATTGTATATTATAACAAATCACTTGGCCTATGACAAGAACCTATACGTTAAAACGGAAATGAATGACGTCTCCATCTTTCACTACATATTCTTTACCTTCTAGACGAACTTTCCCTGCTTCTTTAGCAGCAGACATGCTTCCGCCAGCTAGTAAATCCTCATACGCAACCGTTTCAGCACGAATAAATCCACGCTCGAAGTCTGTGTGGATGATTCCAGCACATTCTGGCGCTTTCATTCCTTTTTTAAATGTCCAAGCACGTACCTCTTGCTCACCTGCTGTGAAATACGTAGCTAATCCTAGAAGAGAATAAGATGCTCTAATTAGCTGATCAAGCCCAGACTCATTAATACCAAGCTCTTCAAGGAACATTTGCTTCTCTTCTCCTTCAAGCTCTGCAATTTCAGACTCGATCTTCGCACAAACGACGATGACTTCAGCGTTTTCACCAGAAGCAAACTCACGGATTTGCTGCACATATTCGTTGCCGTCATGATCCGCTACTTCATCCTCACTCACGTTTGCTACATAAAGAACTGGTTTAGATGTGAGTAAATGGAGCTGTTTCACAAGCTTTTGCTGCTCATCTGTAAATTCTACAGATCTTGCCGATTTCCCAGCTTCAAACGCGGTCATTAGCTTCGACAAAATCTCAAATTCAGCTACTGCTTCCTTGTCCTTTTGTTTTGCAAGCTTGCTCACACGAGCTAAACGCTTTTCAACTGTTTCTAAATCAGCCAAAATCAATTCGAGATTAATCGTTTCAATATCTGCAACAGGATCAACCTTACCAGCTACGTGTGTAATGTTATCGTCTGCAAAAGCTCTGACCACGTGACAAATCGCATCTACTTGACGAATATGAGAAAGGAATTTATTCCCTAAACCTTCACCTTTAGATGCACCTTTGACAATACCCGCAATATCAGTGAATTCGAAAGCAGTGGGAACTGTCTTTTTCGGCTGCACCAATTCTGTTAGCTTTTGTAAACGCTCGTCTGGAACTTCTACAATTCCGACGTTTGGATCAATGGTACAAAACGGATAGTTAGCAGACTCCGCTCCAGCCTGTGTAATTGCATTAAATAGCGTTGACTTCCCGACGTTAGGTAAGCCAACAATACCAGCTGTTAAAGCCATTCTTTCATCTCCTCTATATCAAACGTGCTCGTTATACTGCGTAATATGAACCTAGAGCAATTATAAGTAGGTTTACATGAAAAGACAAGCTAACCATCATGCATTTTCAATAGAAGAAACATCGTCAAAAAGAATAAATCAATGCTTCAAAACGGGAAATTGCACCTGGCTTTGCTGTAAAAAAGACAAATTTAATAAAAAAAAGCATGAGGCCTACTTACGCAGTTGGCTCCTCATGCTTGACGAGAATTTTCTTCATTTTTCGTTCAAAATCTCTTCTTGGGATCATCACGCTGTGTCCACAGCCTTCACATTTAATACGGATATCCATGCCCAAACGAATGACCTTCCACCGATTGGCACCACATGGATGGGGCTTTTTCATTTCAACAACATCATGTAACCCAAACACTTTGTCTGCCATCAGCCTTCACCTCTCTTGCTCACTTCATTGCATCTATTGTACAAAAAAACGGCGATGGAGGGCAATGCACAAAACAAAGAGTCTCTTTCAATCGTTCATCCTATTCTTTTTTAAAGAAAAAACCCTTCTTTTAGATCATTTTATTTGTGACCAATAGTTACTTAAATTCCGCTTTTTTTCAATATTGTCACAAACACTGTAGGTCAAAAGGTTTTTATTGGTAGAACGCGGTGGTTTTTCCATATTTTTTGATTTATGATATCTGCATAAATGTTATGTGAGGGAGCAGGTACGATGGTCAATCGAAAGGATAGATTAACTGATAAAGAATATAAAATCATATCCGATCATGCTGGAAATATCGACAATTACCAGCAGCACCATACGATAGAAATAGGTCAGCAAACACTCACTGTCCACGATTTTCTAAAAATCGATCAAAAATTATATGGTTTAACGATGCAGCCGGAACAATCAGACGAATTCATTGTCGCTTTTCACTGTCCGCTGCCACATCAAATGACGGTGACATCTAAGCAAGATGTACACAACGCTGCACAGTCATTGCTCAAAACAGATTATGCCTATCCAATTGAAAGAAAGTCCCTTGACAGCAATCAAGAACATGTCTTTTTTAAAGGGAAGGAATACATAGAGAAAGTCTGTCAGAAGCATCCGAATGCAGGTATACATCTCACTGGACAAGCACTTGCCGGTGCTGTTTGTGCTTATGTTGCAACAGAACAGCCAACTGTCAAAAAAGCCGTCACTTTTGACAGCCCAAATATATGGAGCAGTCTATCGCCTTCGATTCAGCAAAAGGCGCAGCAAGGTCAATATACACACATGTTGACTGAATATATTCAGCCTAGTCATTACGTCGGTTTACTCAATCGTCATGATCAAGGGGTTGGACAAGTCAAGTACACCGTACCGCCAAAGCAGCAAGGCTCAGTCCAAGAATCCGTTAAATACAAAAAAAGAGAAATAGACACCTTTTTAAAATCAGCTTTTGCATCTATGAATATAGAATGGAACGAATCCTTTGATACAAATGCTTTTTTAGCTCTCGTTTCAGGAGAATTTAAAGAAAATGGATATTCATTCCATCCGAATGGATCTGCCCGTATTTTAGATGAACAGCTTGATCATAATACAAGTTTTACAGCCATGCTGCTGCAAGAAATTCATTCTGGACGTGCATATGCACAAAGCGGACTTGAAATTATCATAAAATCCCATTTACTGAAAAATTCATCCTATGATCTGCAAAGTATTATTGAACATGAAGTACACACTGTATTTGAAAAAATCGATGGAATTGATGAAAGCGTAAAAGACGCCGTTCTTCATGTAAAACAAGAGCTCAAAGGACTCGTCGGCTTTGGCCACTATGATTTATTAAGTCATAGTGATGTGGAAGCACTCGTAGAGGAAGTGAGAATGGAACAGACCCATTCCTCCTTTTATTCACACGAAAAACAACTGAATGCCTTGTACACCCTGAGAGATTACGAACAAGAGCTTTCTACCCTTTCAAGACATATGTACACAATGGGTGATGACTACGCCAAGGCAGATAGACGCCTTGCGGTGCAAATGGGTATTCATTAAGAAAGGAGTCATCGCATGATCAATCAAAATAAACCTCCTAGTGACGCCCAGCGTTTCTTGCAAAATGTGAGTGCCCGCCGCTCCATGTCTGTATTTGAAAATCAATCGGCACCACACACACAAACACAGTCTCCTGAAGAAATTGCCGCCATTCAGGCCATGCGCAGAGAAGGACAGCGTAAGGATTTAAAACGGCTGCTCAAAATGCGGCTGCACGACGAATTAGCAAATACACGCGTGCACTTGGAGTATCAGTTGGCTAAAACAGAAGACATGATAAACCAGACGACCATTGTCAAACAACACATTTCCCAGCATTTAAAGGGACAGGCCATTTCTGAATTAGAGGATCGCCTCCAGCGTCTTAAACAAATGCCTGTCTACGATGACATCAAAGAAGCTATTGATTCAATTCAGATCAAATAAGCACAGCTCTTAAAAAGAGAGGTGCTTATTTTATTTTATCAATATAATTTTTAGGGCGAGAAAATATCTTTTTACTTAAAATCGGATACAGCATTAAACAGACGAGCAAATAAAGATTCAACAAACTATAAATTGGATACAAGAAAGCAATCAAATCAGCAAATCCAAGAGATGTTAAAGGTGCCATCAAAAGAAGCATTACCAATACAACCAGCCAGCGGGGCATTCGTACAAAAGAAAGCATCCGGCTGGATAATCCAAATAAACCTGCTGCCGTCGTCGTATAAATGGCTAGACAAAGGACAACCGTCATAAACACAAACAAAGACGCCGGCGCCCCTTCTAATACTGTAAACAAAGGAATTCCCTCTGCTGAAAGGCTTCCAGAAATATCAACCAGTATTTCGTTATACACATACGAGATGACACCAAAAATGAGACCGCTTAATATACTCGCCACTTTGGCTTCCCCAAGCCCCTTCATTTCTTTCCCAACCGAAGACAGCACTGCCACAACGGATAATATATTCAAAGAAGCAAAGACAATGCTGGCAGGCCAATTGTACTGCTGTCCAAAATCAATCCGCCACATATGATCATGGTTCATATAATAAAAAACAAACGCATAGATGAGCCCTGCCACCAAAATTGGTATAATGAAAGCATTCACAGATAAAAGCCCTTTCACATCCCAGAAAAAAATCATAAACGAAAACAAACAGAACGCGCCGATGCCAATCCAAAAAGGCACATGATACATCTCAAGAGTCACCCCGCCGCCGGCAATCATGACCGTCGTTGTCGTGAATAAATAAAGGACAATTAACACGTCATACACCTTAGCCAGCCATGGACCGACAAGCCGCTCCAGCACTGGCACAAAGTGATCGGCACGCACCTCATAACTGATTTTTAACACCACATAGGTAGACAGCATAAACATCAATGTAAACAGTAGAATGGCTAGTCCGCTATCAATGCCAAAAAACTGCCAAATTTCCTGGCCGGAAGCATATCCCGCTCCTATTAAGCTTCCTAAAATTAAAAGCGTCCACCTTGAACCAGCCTTCCACACAATCATCACCTCATAGGTATAGAATTAAGCTTGTTTCCGTATACTGTTACTAACTACTATGACAAGGAAGTGAGACCTATGAATAGCAAGAACGGTCTTTTTTTTAGAAATAGGGTGAAAGAATACGTGTCCCATACGGATACAAATGCCATTCAACAGCTTAAAAGTATTTTATTCTCGCATCTTCAGAAAGCAGGAAAAAGACCCGTTGCCATCGTTTGTATTGGAACAGACCGCTCAACTGGCGACTCTCTAGGTCCACTTGTTGGTACAAAGCTTTCAGGTCTAGATTTGAAAAAGCTTCATGTATATGGAACACTCTCTGATCCAGTGCATGCAGTCAATTTAAAAGAAAAACTCGCTGAAATTGAACAAGCTCATAAACACCCGTTTATTGTAGCGGTTGATGCCTGTTTAGGAAGAGTGAAAAGTGTCGGTTCCTTCCAAATTGGAGATGGCCCGTTAAAGCCTGGAGCTGGTGTGCAAAAAGAACTGCCAGAGGTAGGAGATATTCATATTAATGGAATCGTCAATGTGAGTGGTTTCATGGAATACTTCGTTCTCCAAAACACACGTCTTCATCTTGTCATGTCTATGGCCAATACACTTTCTGAAAGTCTATCTCACATTGACCAAATGGATTGGACGAGAGAAAAAAGCCGGTCTCTTTTTACACCTATTCAAAATATCACTGGGAGAATATAAAAAAGACCATCCTGTATCAAGATGGTCACTCTGATGATTCCCTCGTAGAAAGCAATTCAAGGATTCTTTCTAAATCTTCATTGGAGAGAAATTCAATTTCAATTTTCCCTTTTTTCTTTTGTTTCTTGATCGTCACGGAAGTACCAAAGTAGTTTTGTAAGAAAGACTCTCTTTCTTTCAAAACTCGATCCTTTGGTGCTTCTTTTTTCTTTGTTTCACGTGGAACATTTTCGTTTAACTGCTGCACAAGTTTCTCAACCTGGCGTACGTTTAATCCCTCATCCACGATTTTCTTTACTAAAGGCGCCAGCTTCTTTTTGTTTTTTAAGCTAAGCAATGTCCGGCCATGTCCCATTGATAACGTTCCATTTGCAATCAGCTTTTGTATGTCATCCGGTAAAGTCAACAGACGGAGATGGTTCGCAATATGCGGTCTGCTTTTCCCTAATCGCTTCGCTAATTCCTCTTGCGTCACACTTAGATGATCCAGCAAGGAAGCATACGCTTCGGCTTCCTCTAGTGGAGATAGATCCTCGCGCTGCAGGTTTTCTAAAAGGGCAATTTCTCTCATCAGAGTTTCTGAAAACTCTCGAACGATCGCAGGAATTGTTGTCAGACCAGCTTGTTGTGCCGCTCGAAAACGGCGCTCCCCTGCTACAATGTCATATCCTTTAATCGATTTACGAACAATGATTGGCTGTAAAACACCGTGCTGCTGAATCGATTCTTTCAGATCAGACAACGCATCATCATCAAACGTTTTCCTTGGCTGATACGGATTCGGGCGCAAATCCTTTAGTTTGATTTCTTCAACCGTTTCTTCATTTGAGTCTACGTTGTTAAATAGTGCATTAATACCCTTTCCAAGACCTTTAGCCATTCGCATCCACTTCCTTTGCTAAGTCTAAATAGACATCTGCACCTCTTGAACGTGGATCATACAAGATAATCGGCTTTCCATGACTTGGCGCTTCACTCAGCCTCACATTTCTAGGAATCACGGTTTGATAGACTTTATCTCTAAAGTACTTCTTCACTTCTTCGATAACCTGAATCCCAAGATTTGTTCTGGCATCAAGCATTGTCAGTAAGACACCTTCAATGGCTAAATCGGTATTTAAATGTTTCTGCACGAGACGAACTGTGTTTAACAATTGGCTCAATCCTTCAAGCGCATAATATTCGCACTGAACTGGTATTAAAACGGAATCAGAGGCAGTTAACGCATTAATCGTCAGTAGTCCAAGTGATGGCGGGCAGTCAATAATCATATAATCATAATTCTGCTTAACAGATTCAAGTGCTCTCTTCAGCCTCACTTCACGTGAGATTGTAGGCACAAGCTCTATTTCAGCCCCTGCAAGCTGTATCGTCGCAGGAATGACATCAAGATTCTCGACCTCTGTCGTCTTAATCACATCAAGAACATCTGCATCATCAACTAAAATATCGTACACACACTTCTCTACGTCGGCCTTCTCAATCCCAATACCACTCGTGGCATTGCCCTGCGGATCAATATCAACTAACAACACTCGTTTGCCTATGTATGCTAAACACGCACCCAAATTAACAGAAGTTGTCGTCTTCCCGACGCCGCCCTTCTGGTTGGTAATCGCTATGATTTTTCCCACGATGTCACCCACTTTCAACTTAACAAGTTTCTCATTCATTCATACTTCCTATTCTATCAAAAAAAGTATGAAACGTTTGCTTTTTTTGTTTCCCTATTATAAATTCGTCGGTGAATGTGCCTTTTCGTACATAAAAGGATGAATGAAAACACACCCAAAAAGTATATCGATATAGCTTTTTCAAGAAATAGACATGCTCAAAACCCTCACTTTCATCAAAAGTGAGGGTCACATGTCAAAAGTTTAATTCACCTATTTTACGGCCTTCACTCACAATGACCTTAGGAGTTACTGTTTTATAGCTTTTCTTTTTTAAAAATCCGTAGGGTGTCTTAATGGTAAAGTTCGCATGTCCCAATGCGTCCCCTGTTTTGCCATAGGCCTGCCACACAATCTTTGAACAATAAGTCGGATCCAGTGATTGAATGGACATGGTGATCGAGTAGCGAGCCTTCGGATGACCTTTCACATAATCGTGTGCCCATTCTCCTGCTAAATCTGCCTTTTCCTCTTGATTAATCCGAATTACCTTTGTATTGGCACTATAGCGAAACCAGTTATGAATGGAATCTAGTTGCGGATGCTGCCGTAACCCTGGAATAGAAGCATAGCTTTTCTCATTAATGACGATACCTGCATGTCCAACCAACCCCTTCACAGCATCAGTGGTTGTCACCAAAATATCTCCTTTTTTAGGGATAATATCGGTACCAGGATACGGCTTTCCTAAAAGGAGCTTGAGGGTGTGCGGCTTCTCATCCGTCACCAGCTCATCCTGCTTATTTTGTCGTAATCCATAGTTCTTCAAATCATCGTCAGCTGTAATCAAGTCGATCGAATCGTCGGAAGACACATAGTCTTGATTGAATTGCTGTACAGTCACATCTTTAGAAACAGCACCTTGCTCCTTCAGAACGTTCAATTCTTCGTTGGTCATCAAACTTTCATCCGCATGATGAGCCGTTGACGATTTCACAGCGTATATTGTCGCTTCATTTGAAAAAAGAGAAAAAGAAAATAGTAAATAACAAATAATGGCGAAAGTAGTCTTCTTCATTTTCATCAAGTAGTTGTCACCTCCTTCACACTTCTAAAATCATATTTTACCAATTTATAAATATAATGTATATTGAATGTGTGCTAGAAATAAGACAAAAAAAAGCTGACGAGTGGCGCTCATCAGCTTTTTTCTATTTAGGGATTCGAATTGTTAATTGGATATATTCCTCAAACTCTTCTTCCTCGGTATTTATCTTAAGTCCGCTGTCTTCTACCATGTGGAGAGACTGACGAATGGTATTCATCGCAATTCGTGTATCACGACTAAACGCCTTACGTTTTGGCTTCGGTTTGCGATCTGTTTTTTGTTCAAGCATCTTCACTACACGCTCTTCAGTCTGTTTCACATTCAACTGCTTTTCGATGATTTCCTGCAATAGCGCGATTTGTAATTCTGGAAGCTTTAGGGGCACAAGTGAACGTGCATGCCTTTCAGAGATTTTTTTCTCTAAAATGGCTTGTTGTACCTCTTCAGGCAACTTTAAAAGTCTTAATTTGTTTGCAACAGTTGATTGTCCCTTGCCTAAACGCTGAGCAAGCGCCTCTTGTGTTAAATCATGGAGCTCTAAAAGACGTGCATAAGCATGAGCCTCCTCAATAGCAGACAGCTCTTCTCTTTGCAAATTTTCAATCAATGCCACAGATGCCGTTTCCGTATCAGTAAAATCTTTTATAATAGCGGGGATTTTCTCCCATTGAAGAGTCTGTACCGCTCTCCAACGTCTTTCGCCGGCGATCAGTTCATATTTTCCTTCTTCTTCTGTTGGTCTAACAACAATCGGTTGGATAATGCCATGGGTATGAATCGTCGTGGCCAGCTCTTGTATCTTTTCTTCTGAAAAAATGGTGCGTGGCTGAAAACGGTTTGGCATAATTGTGTCGACCGGGAGCTCCTGTATCTCTTCCTTTAATGTATCATGCTCAGCAATCTCTGCCTCTATTTCGGTTTCACGCTCAGGATGTTCTTTGTCACCAAGCCCGAAGAAGCGTGAGAGTGAATGCTTCATGAACCTACACCACCTTTAAAAACTACCTTTTTATAATTCTATTTTCTCATGTTTTTTCCTTCTGTAAAATCATAAATATTGAAGAAAAACCGACCTTTTACATGATCAACCTTCTATTGGTGATTTATTAGGTGTTCCTGGTTTTCTAGGATATTTTTTTGGTGTTTGCTTTTTCTTTTCAATGACAATGATGTTCCGTTCGCTTTCTTCTAAAGGCAGAACAAAGGAATGCTTCTCAACAACCTCTCCTCCGAGGACTGTGACGGCTTTTTTCCCTGCTTGCATTTCTTCGTCAGCGGCAGATGCTTTTAAGGCAACAAACAATCCTTCCTTTTTCACTAGAGGCAGACAAAGTTCGCTCAAGACAGATAAACGTGCAACTGCTCTAGCAGTGACAAGATCATAGCTTTCACGCTTTTCCTTACGTTGTCCAAACGTTTCCGCACGATCATGATAAAAAGTAGTATCTTGTAAGTTTAATCCTTTTGCTAACTCATTGAGAAACGTAATTCGTTTCTGAAGAGAATCAACAATGGTCACATGTAGATGAGGGAAACAAATTTTAAGAGGAATGCTTGGAAAACCAGCACCAGCTCCAATATCACAAATCGTCGTCACTTTGTGAAAATCAATAAAAAATGCTGCTGATATTGAATCATAAAAATGCTTTAAATACACTTCTTCCTTTTCAGTAATGGACGTTAAATTCATTTTCTCGTTCCATTCTACAAGCATGCGGAAGTAGGTTTCAAATTGTTCAAGCTGCACAGGAGAAAGAGTGATCCCTTTCTCCTCTAGTGCTGCTGTAAATTGTTCAATGTTCATGCCGACATCCTTTCTATTCTGCTATCTTCGCAATACGCCCCTGCTCTAAATATACTAAAAGGATAGAAATATCAGCAGGGTTAACGCCTGAAATACGAGAAGCCTGTGCAACAGAAAGCGGTCGGACTTCTTTCAGCTTTTGTTTCGCTTCAGTTGCAATTCCTTTGATGGCGTCATAATCAATTCGGTCAGGAATCTTTTTGTTCTCCATCTTTTTCAGTTTTTCAACTTGCTGGAGTGACTTTTCAATATAACCTTCGTATTTAATTTGAATCTCTACCTGCTCACACACATCAGAAGGAAGCGGTGTTTCAGCAGGAGCTAATTTCACAACAGATTCATAGTTCATTTCTGGACGCTTCATCAAATCGCTTGCACGAATACCGTCCTTCAGCTCACTTCCACCGAGTGAACGAATAAATTCTTGAGTCTCTGCTGTTGGTTTAATGATGACAGAATATAAACGTTTTTTCTCTGCTTCGATGGCTTCTTTTTTCTGCTGGAATGACTGGAATCTTTCTTCAGAAATTAATCCAATTTGATACCCAAGTTCAGTTAATCTTAAATCAGCATTGTCATGACGTAGAAGTAGACGATACTCAGCACGTGATGTCAAGAGACGGTACGGTTCATTTGTTCCTTTTGTGACAAGGTCATCGATGAGAACACCGATATATGCATCAGATCGGCTTAAAATGACTTCTTCTTTACCCAATGCTTTTCTTCCTGCATTAATACCTGCCATAATCCCTTGACCTGCTGCTTCCTCATAACCAGACGTACCATTAATTTGGCCAGCTGTATATAATCCAGAAATTTTCTTCGTCTCAAGTGTAGGCCACAATTGAGTAGGTACAATCGCATCATACTCGATGGCATAACCCGCTCTCATCATTTGTACATTCTCGAGTCCTGGGATGGTTGAAAGCATGCGCTGCTGTACATCCTCCGGAAGACTTGTAGACAAGCCTTGAACATAAACTTCCTGTGTATTACGACCTTCTGGCTCTAAGAAAATTTGATGTCTCGGTTTATCATTGAAACGCACCACTTTATCTTCGATGGACGGGCAGTATCTAGGGCCAGTTCCTTTAATCATACCTGAATACATTGGAGAACGGTGTAGATTCTCATCAATTATTTGATGAGTCTCTAAACTCGTGTATGTTAGCCAGCATGGCAGCTGGTCAGTAATATATTCAACCGTTTCATAGGAGAATGCCCGCGGGACATCATCACCTGGTTGAATTTCTGTTTTACTATAGTCAATCGAGTGGCTATTCACTCGAGGAGGTGTTCCTGTTTTAAAACGAACCAAATCAAATCCTAGTTCTGCTAAATGATCCGATAATTTAATAGAAGGCTGCTGGTTATTTGGACCGCTTGAATACGAAAGGTCTCCTAAAATAATGCGGCCTTTCAAGAAAGTCCCTGTTGTTAATACAACAGACTTCGCACGATAGTTCGCCCCTGTTTGAGTAACAACACCTTTACATTCATCATCTTCTACAATTAAATGATCTACCATACCTTGCAACATTGTCAGGTTTGGTTCATTTTCCATTGTTTTTTTCATTTCATGCTGATATTGGAACTTATCTGCTTGCGCTCTTAACGCACGGACAGCAGGTCCTTTCCCCGTATTCAGCATGCGCATTTGAATATGCGTCTTATCTATATTTCGTGCCATTTCTCCGCCTAGAGCATCAATTTCTCTGACGACAATCCCTTTTGCGGGGCCGCCTACGGACGGATTACATGGCATAAAAGCAACCATATCGAGGTTGATAGTCAATACAAGTGTTTTGGCGCCCTGTCTTGCAGATGCAAGAGCAGCCTCAACTCCAGCATGACCGGCACCCACGACGATTACGTCATAATTGCCAGCTTCATAACCCATTTCTTATGTTCCTCCCTTTACTTTCCTAAACAGAATTGAGAGAATAACTGATCAATCAAGCTTTCATGAACAGCATCCCCAATAATTTCACCCAGCTGTTCCCAGCAGCGTGTTAAATCTATTTGAACTATGTCGATCGGTACGTCCATTTCAATTCCTTCAAGAGCATCCTCAATGGATTGTTTTGCTGCCTGAAGGAGCGCAATATGCCTTGTGTTACTTACATACGTTAAATCTCCACTTTCAATTGAACCCGTGAAGAATAGTGATTGAATCGCAATTTCAAGCTCATCAATCCCCTTTTCTTGTAATAATGATGTCGTAACCACCGGACGATCCTTCGCTAACTGCTTGACCTTTTCAATATCAAGCTTAGGCTCAAGATCTGTCTTATTCACGATCACGATGATATCCATGCCTGAGACGGCCTCAAATAGTTTGATATCCTCTTCTGACAATTCCTCGCTATAATTGAGCACAAGTAAAATCAGGTCAGCTTCTTTTAAGACCTGTCTTGATCGTTCAACCCCTATACGCTCAACAATGTCCTCCGTCTCACGTATACCCGCAGTATCGACTAAACGAAGCGGTACACCTCTAACATTTACATATTCCTCAATGACATCTCTCGTTGTTCCAGGAATATCCGTTACAATCGCTTTTGTTTCCTGTACAAGACTATTCAACAAGGAAGACTTCCCAACATTCGGTCTCCCAATAATGACAGTGGATAAGCCCTCGCGAAGTATTTTCCCCTGCTGAGACGTCGTTAGCAGTGACTCAATTTCCTTTTTCACTGATGTTGCCTTTTCAACTAAAACCCGATGCGTCATTTCTTCAACATCGTCATACTCAGGATAGTCAATATTGACTTCAACTTGGGCCAAAGTTTCCAATATCTCGCCGCGAAGTCGTTTAATCAAACCGGAGAGGCGTCCCTCCATTTGAGTAATCGCTACATTCATCGCACGATCTGTCTTTGCGCGAATCAAATCCATTACCGCTTCAGCCTGTGAAAGATCAATTCTTCCATTTAAGAAAGCTCGTTTTGTAAACTCACCAGGCTCTGCTAATCTTGCTCCTTCTCTTAAAGCAAGCTGCAATACTTTATTGACCGTTACAATTCCGCCATGGCAGTTAATCTCAATAACGTCTTCTCTCGTAAATGTTTTTGGCGCTCTTAATACTGACACCATGACCTCTTCTATTACTTGCTCAGTGCTAGAATCCACAATATGACCATAATGAATCGTATGAGAATCCACCGATATAAGTTTTTTCTCCTTAGGACCTTTATACATCCGATCAGCAATCTGTACCGCATCAGGCCCGCTTAAACGAATAATCGCAATTGCTCCTTCACCCATCGGCGTAGAAATTGCTGCAATTGTATCCATCACTCATTCACCTCTTTCTCTACTGAATAAACAGTCTGTTATCTATTAAATGGACAATGTCCATCTCTATATCAAAAACGCTTAATCCAAAATTTAAAGATACCATAAATGAAAGCGAAGTGAAAGTATCCCATATCTAATTATCCACAGCTTTGCATCTTATCTATTTTAACACTTAACTTATCCACATGTGAATAACGACGTTTGAAACTTGTCTTCACATCTTACACCTAAATCCAATAAATTTAAACGCCCTGACCCCTTTACTTACTTGTTAAAATGGCGTTTTACACTCATATCTCACACTTAATTTTTAGAAATAAAGGATGAATCATCTATAAAAAGCAATTTTTCAATAAAAAAAGACTAAAATCCAGCTTTGCTGAATCTTAGCCTTTCTGCTATTTTTTATACAACACCACAACATGACGCTTGCTGCCTGTATCTTCAGATGCTGTTGCAAGTTCTTTAGAGAATGCAGCAATCGCATCATGAACAATTTTTCGTTCATTCGAAGGCATTGGTTCTAAATGAACCTTTCTCTTCGTTTTTAATACCCGTTTTGCTGTTTTGACGGCATATTGTTCAAGTGCTTCTTGTCGTTTCTTCCTATAATCGCCAATATCAATTGTTATATGATGATACTGATCAGAATAACGATTAAACACTAGCTGTACCAGAGTTTCTAAAGAGTACAATGTTTGGCCTCTTTTTCCAATCATTAATGACGTTTTATCTCCATCAATGTGGAAAGAAATCTTTTTCGGTTCCTGTTTGGAAGTAATTTTTGCTTTAGGATCAATAGACTTAACAATTTTATCTAAATACTGTGTAGCTAATTTAAGTGCATTTATCTTTTCTACTAACTTAACCACAGCTTGTCTTTTACCAAATAATCCCAAAAACCCTTTATTTCCTTCATCTACTATTGTGATTTCTACTTCTTCTTGTAGTAGCTGAATTTGTTTAAGTCCGGAATCTACTGCTTCTTCGATTGTGCGACCGACAGCAGTTATTTCCTTCATTTTTTATTCCCGCCAGCTTTTTCTTTTGTATCTACTTTTACTTGAGGTGTTTTAATCACCAATGTTTGAATGATCATGAAAATGTTACCTACAACCCAGTACAATGAAAGTGCTGCTGGGAAACTAATTGCAAACACAACGATCATAATTGGCATCACCCATAACATGATAGCCATTTGAGGGTTGTCCGAAGGATTTCCAGCCATCATCAGCTTTTGCTGAATGAAAGTAGCTACACCCGCAATAATCGGTAGTAGGAACAATGGATCTGGGCTGCCTAAGTCAAACCATAAGAATGTATGCTTTTTAATTTCTGCTGTTCTCATAATTGCATGATAGAAACCAATAAGGATTGGCATTTGAATTAAAATTGGGAAACAGCCTGCTAACGGATTGACGCCATTTTTTTGAAAAAGGGCCATTGTTTCCTGCTGAAGCTGCTGCTGTGTTTTTTGATCTTTAGAGCTATATTTTTCACGAAGCTTTTTCAATTCAGGCTGTAATGCTTGCATCGCTTTTGTACTTCTTAACTGTTTAATCATTAATGGTAAAATAAGCAAGCGAATTAATAGTGTCACAATAATAATCGCTACACCATAGTTTTCACCAGTTAAGTTTGCCATGTACGTGATTAATTGAGATAGCGGGTAAACAATATAAGAATTCCAGAATCCCTTACTATCTGATGTAATTGGTTCATTGATCTGTGTACATCCTGCCAATAAAACCAATACGCCAATCAAGCTAAATATTAGTAATAATCGCCTTTTCAACAAGATTCCTCCCATTACTTCAAACTTTATTTAAGTTGGAATTGATTAAGAAAGTGACTCACCTAATCAGTATGGTAACATTTTTTCTTTGCAAAGTGGTGGTTTCATTTTAATTCACTAGATGAAGGAAGCGCTTTTAAAAATTGATTCAACGAAAGTTTCTATTACGAAGACTTTTTCGGTTGTTGTTGATAAACAGCGGATTTTCTAAATAAATGTTGGAGAGACTTCTTTGTTTCTTCAAAGGTCAATTCACTCGCTGGTTTTCGTGCAATGACTATGTAGTCTTTTTCTTGCTTTAACTTATGACCTTCCTCTAAAAACACCTGACGGATCAGTCGTTTAATTCGGTTTCTTATCACTGCATTACCAATCTTCTTACTGACAGACAATCCTAAACGCAGTTCATCTTGATTTGGCTGATCCAGCTGGTAAATAACGAATTGGCGATTTGCCATTGATTGACCTTTTTTGAACACCTTTTGAAACTCTTCATTTTTTTTTAGCCTGTTTCGCTTCTTCATGTTTTCTTCCACTCCGATAAAAACTGACAGTTCATTTACGATTCTATGTAAAAAAGACCACTGACATTATTCAGTGGCCTAAGCTGATAATTTTTTTCTACCTTTGCTGCGGCGTCGCTTTAAAACTAGACGTCCGTTTTTAGTACTCATACGGCTGCGGAAGCCATGAACTTTACTACGCTTACGGTTATTTGGTTGAAACGTTCTTTTCATTTATGACACCTCCCTGAGGAATAGCTGTTTAAGACAGTCTAACTCATTATATTTGTGTAACCCATCGATTGTCAATATCAATGATAAAACTCTTATTATCAACCTTATAAGCATAACATAAGTTATCAAACGAAGAAACCTTCTTTTTTAGTTTCCAGCATTTTATTCTTTTTTTCCTCCTAAAAGACCTTCAAAACATGGATGTGGATATTTTTCCGGCATATTTAGACTATCCACACCCATTATCGACATTTTTTTCACACAAATAACCGATGTGGATAATTATTTTTCAACAGATGTAAAGTGTGTGGATAAGTTTGTGACACCCATTGCACCATCTTGTTTATTTTGATATTATATTTGTGTTTTAACTCTTAATTACTTATCTGGCCCATTTATATTATCCACAAATTGTGGATAACCTGTGGAAAGTTATTACACAGCCTGTTGAATTGTTTATCCACAGCTTGTGTAATTTGTCGAAAAGACGTTTTTCTACTATATTAATTGTTTTCAACAATGTATGTGCACGAATGGTGATGACCATTTGCTCTTTTTCGTGTTCTATAACAGTTTGATACTGGTCATTTTAAAAAGAAAAGGAGGGGGGAGAGGCCTT